>NZ_CP045424.1:1665000-2881049 GCF_014076555.1 Pectinatus frisingensis | reverse complement strand
CAAATAAGATCCTTTCTATAATAAAGATATATTTAAATAAATTGGCAAAATAAATAAGTTATCCACAAAATTATGCACAGGTGTTGATAACTTTAATTTTTAAAAAAAGCTGCTATAAAGAGAATAGAGCAATATGCTGAAAAAAATGTGTCGTTATTTGCTGATTTTTAGGTTTGTTGATAAATTTGTTGATAAATGAAAAATATGTGGATAAACATGTGGATATGTATATACAATATTATCAAAAGCTAATAAAGTTATCAATAATTTTTTTGTATTGTTGACACTATAAGCTGTGTAGTCTATAATTTCAGATAGCAAATTCTCTGTTTATTAAGCTAAGGAGGTGCATATAGTGAAAAGAACTTTTCAACCCAACAACCATTGGAAAAAACAAACGCATGGATTTCGTGAACGCATGAAAACAAAGGGCGGTCGTTTAGTAATTAAAAGGAGACGGGCGCGCGGCAGAAAAAAATTATCTGCATAAGCACGAAGTATAATATAGATTGCCTGAAGTTTTGTGTAGTCTTAAAAAAATCGTGCATAAAGGGAAGGAGCCCCGGGCAGACGCTGCGGGGACTGCTGACCCTATAAAAAGCATGGAGTTATATGAATCAGAAATTAAATAAAAAAATAGTAATGCAGTATAATGAGGAGTTCCAGGCAATTTATAAAAAGAGCCGGGTATTTACTAATCGTTATATAGTAATGCATGTAGAATATAATAGCAGAAATCGTTTTAATCATAGGGTCGGTTTTGCGGCGGGCAAAAAGCTTGGAAATGCAGTTATGCGCAACCGAATAAAGCGAATTTTACGCGAAGTATATAGAAAAAATAAAATAAATGTCAAAGCTGATTGTTGTATTTTGCTAGTAGGACGCATTGGAGCAGTACAGGCTGATTACCAGATAGTAAATAAAGCTTTTGTTGGTTTGTGTAAAAAAGCCGGAGTGTGGAAAGCAGTGTTAAAAGATGATGAAAAAGGTAATTCTTAATATTATTTATTTTTATCGTAATTTTATTTCCCCCTTGACTCCGCCGTCCTGCCGATATATTCCAACCTGCTCGGAATATGCGGTGATAGCTATTGACAAATATGGTGTTAAAAAAGGCGGGATTATGGCAATAAAACGTATATTGCGCTGCCATCCTTTTCATAAGGGCGGTTATGATCCGGTCAAATAATTTATTATAGAATAACATTTAGGATGTGATGAGTTGAGTGAATTTTTTGCTTCGTTATTTCACCCAATAGTACAGATATTAGAGATTATTGTAGGGTTTTTTTATGATTTTACTCAGCTTTTGGGGATTGGCAATTATGGATTAGCCATTATTTTGATGACTATTGTTATTAAAGTTTTATTATATCCGCTTACAGCAAAACAAGTAAAATCGATGAAGGCAATGCAGGATTTGCAGCCCAAAATAAAACAACTGCAGGAAAAATATAAAGGTAAGCCGCAGGAATTGCAACAAAAAATGGGTCAGGTGTATAAGGAGGCAGGGGTGAATCCTTTAGCGGGGTGCCTGCCATTATTTGCACAGATGCCTATTTTGATGGCGATGTTTTATGCATTGCAAAGTGTTCATTTTACTAATGATCCTTCGTTTTTATGGGTGCCCAATTTGGCCATGCCAGATCCATTATTTATACTTCCTATATTATCAGCATTGACTACATTTGTCACTCAATGGCAGACATCTAAATCATCTGCACAGGCGCAAGCTGCCCAGATGAAGATAATGATGGTTGCCATGCCGATTTTTATTGGTTGGATCAGTATTAAATTTGCGGCAGGATTGGTATTATATTGGGTTGTAATGAATATTATGCAGGTATTGCAGCAATGGTGGATGTATCGTAATGAAGAACAGCCAACTAAGTAGAGGAGGCTTCTTTGAAAATGACAAAGACTATAGAGATGTCGGGAAAGGACATCAATGAGGCAAAACAAAATGCACTGCGTGAATTGGATTTATCTGAGGATAGGGTAATTTTTGAGGTGTTGGAAGAACCGTCAAAAGGTTTTTTTGGTATTATAGGCGGTAAGGGTGCTAAAATACGTGCCAGTGTAAAAGAACTTTCCCCGGAGGAAAAAGCCAGTGAATTTTTGAATGAATTATTTTCCACAATGGGAATGGATGTGGATATTAATGCTAAAACAACGGATTATGGTTATGTATTAAATTTAAGCAGTGATGATGATATGGGGATAATGATAGGTAAACATGGGCAAACATTAGATGCATTGCAATATCTTACCAATCTGGCTGCTAATAAGGGACTTATTGAAAATAGAATACACGTTGTTTTGGATGTTGAAGACTATCGGGAACGCCGTGAGGATACTCTTAAGCATTTGGCTTGGCGAATGGCTGACAAGGTTAGAAATCACAATAGAAAAATCACATTAGAACCGATGAATCGACATGAACGTAAGATAATCCATATGGCATTGCAAGATGAAAACGACATTACTACGTATAGCGATGGTGAGGAACCACATCGCCGTATTGTAATTGATGTAAAGAGAAAAAAATAAGAAAAAATAATTCTGCTAAATCATGTAATTAGCAGAATTATTTTTATACTTGCCGGAATTTTCCATAAAGCTGTCCAAATTTGCGGGGCAGCTTTTTAATTATCTGCTATAATATTAGTTAAATATTATTTATATTTGATGGAGGAAAAATTGTTAAATAAAGAAATAAATGATACCATAGCAGCTATTGCTACTCCACCAGGAGAAGGCGGGATAGGAATTATTCGCGTCAGTGGTAAAAATTCTATAAATATTGTTGATAAAATTTTTGTAGCAGGGGACAAAAGAGCTTTATCAGAACGGCATTCGCATCGGGCAATATATGGGAAAATTTATGATTTGCATGACAAAAAAGTAATAGATGAAGTCATTTGTTTGTTGATGCGTGAACCACATTCTTATACTAAAGAAAATATTGTAGAAGTGCAATGTCATGGCGGAATGGTCGTTTTACGAAATATTTTGGCGAATTTACTTGAAAATGGCGTACGTTTGGCAGAACCAGGTGAGTTTACAAAAAGGGCTTTTTTAAATGGGCGAATTGATTTGGCGCAGGCACAGGCTGTGATGGATATAATAAGGGCGAAGACAGAAGCATCATTAAAAATGGCTTCCGGACATTTGTCGGGGTATTTTTCATCTCAAATCAATCAAATGCGTGAGTTGTTACTGGATGTTATTGTACATTATGAAGCTGTCATTGATTTTCCTGAAGAGGGTGTTGATGAAATTGATAATATTCAAGTGATGGAAAAGATCGGTGAAGTACGCAGTAAAATAGGCAATATGCTCGCCAGTGCCAATACAGGACGGATATTGCGCGATGGAATTGTGACGGCAATAGTGGGTAAGCCTAATGTTGGTAAATCGAGCCTATTAAATTTATTATTACGCGATGAACGGGCGATAGTTACTGATGTTCCAGGTACAACACGTGATAGTATTGAAGAATACGCGGATATAGATGGAATACCGTTGAGAATAATTGATACGGCTGGTATACGACAAACTGAAGATAGAATAGAAAAAATTGGTGTTGATAAGTCTTTAACATATATAAAAAAAGCTGATTTGATTTTAGCTTTGTTTGATGCATCTAGAAAACTTGATGCTGATGATCAGAAAATAATGGCTTTATTGAAGAATAAAAATGCAGTAATCGTTTTAAATAAAAGTGATTTACCGCAGGCGTTCGATGAAAATTGTATGAAAATAAACTGCCCGGATAGTAAAATTATCCATATGTCCACTGTTGAACAGGATGGTTTGACAGAACTTATTCAAATTATAAAAAAAATGGTTTACAATGATAACATAGTCAGTAATGAGGGTGAATTTGTAAACGATGTGAGGCAGGCAGATGCCTTGAAAAAAGCTGACAGTCATTTAAGTGATGCGCTTAAGGGACTTGATAATGATATACCTGAAGATTTAGTGGTAATTGATCTTCGTTCGGCATGGGAAAAGCTTGGTGATATAACAGGAGATACAGTAAATGAAGATATAATAAATGAAATTTTTAGCCGTTTTTGTATAGGAAAATAAAAATTGTTATAAATATGAAATATACTTTTTGTTAGTAATATAAAGATTTTGGGGGAACGAAAGTGTTTATTGCCGGAAGTTATGATATAGTCGTTATCGGAGCAGGTCATGCTGGCGTGGAAGCAGGTCTTGCTGCTGCACGTATTGGCTGTAAAACGTTACTTGCTACATTGAATCTTGATAATATAGCTTTAATGCCGTGTAATCCATCGGTAGGTGGACCCGCTAAGGGGCACTTGGTGCGTGAAGTTGATGCATTGGGTGGACAAATGGGAATAAATGCAGATAAAACTTGTATACAGTATAGAATGCTTAATACTAGTAAAGGACCGGCAGTACAGGCATTGCGCGCACAGGCTGATAAAAAGGTCTATCAGTTATTGATGAAGGAAACCTGTGAAAATCAGGAAAACCTAGATGTAAAGCAATTATTGATTGAAAAAATATTGACACAAGATAATGCAGTCACTGGCGTTCAGGTTGAAACAGGTGAAGTATATACATGTCATTGCATTGTTTTAGCTTCAGGCACTTATTTGCGCGGGCGGGTGATAATTGGGGAAAAAACTTATGAGGGTGGACCGGTCGGACAAAGGGCAGCTATGGAATTGTCGAAATCACTTAAAAAAAATGGTGTTAAGTTGATGCGCTTTAAAACAGGAACACCAGCTCGTGTTGATAAACGAACATTAGATTTTAGTAAAATGCAGATACAAAATGGTGATGATGAAACGCATAATTTTTCCTTTATGAGCGATATATCAACTCGTGAACAAGTGCCTTGCTGGCTCACATATACAAATGAAAAGACTCATAAAATATTGCGGGACAATATTGATAGAGCACCAATGGCAAATGGTATCATTGAAGGTATTGGGCCGCGTTATTGTCCGTCAATAGAAACAAAAATAATCAGATTTCCTGATAAGGATAAGCATCAGTTATTTATTGAACCGGAAGGTGTGCATACTAATGAGATGTATGTGCAGGGAATGTCAACTAGTATGCCGATAGATGTTCAATTTGAGTTTTTAAAAACAATTTCTGGCCTGGAGAATGTTGAGATAATGCGGCCAGGCTATGCTATTGAATATGATTGCCTTGATCCGCTGCAGCTGCAGCCGTCACTTGAGCATAAAAATATCAATGGATTTTTTTCGGCCGGTCAGTCCAATGGAACTTCCGGATATGAAGAAGCGGCAGCTCAAGGCCTTATAGCGGGAATTAATGCTGCTATGAAAATAAAAGGAAGGCCGCCGCTTATTTTAAAAAGATCGGAGGCATATATTGGAGTATTGATAGATGACTTAGTTACTAAAGGAACTGAGGAACCATATCGTATGATGACATCAAGAGCAGAATACAGACTGATTTTGCGGCAGGATAATGCTGATATGAGATTGACTGAAAAAGGACGGCAGGTTGGTTTGGTCGACGATGAACGTTATGCTGTATATACAAAGAAACGTGATAAAATTAATGAAATTTCTAAATTGCTGAGGGCAAAGAAAATAAATCCAAGTGGAGAAATAAATAAAGTTCTTCAAGAAAATGGATTGGATGAAATACATACAAGTTTGACTTTATATGATTTACTAAAGAGAAAAAATGTTGATTATGGGCGGTTACAAAATATCTTTAATTTACCAGTGGTGAACATTGCAGTGAAGAAGCAGGTAGAAATTAATGCTGTTTATGAGGGATATATAAATAAGCAGCAGGAACAGATAGAACGTATGGAGAAATTAGAAAATAAAAAGATTCCGGCAGATATTGATTATAAGCAGATTGATAATTTGCGTGATGAAGCCAGAGAAAAACTGTTACAGATAAGGCCGGTGTCATTAGGACAGGCCGGCAGGATTTCAGGAGTTTCACCAGCTGATATATCTATTTTATTAATTTATCTGGAGCAACGCACTCGGAGGAGTGAATAAATGCAATTTATTGAGTATATGGAAAAGTATGCTGTTGAATTTGGATTGGAATTAAGTGATAAACAGTTAAAAATGTTTGATATATATTATCAGTTATTGGTTGAATGGAATGAAAAAATAAATTTGACAGCAATTACTGATCCGGGTGAAGTGGCTGTAAAACATATGGTTGATTCGCTGAGTGTTTGTGATGAAAAAATAATCAATAATTCATCTAAAACAATAGATGTAGGAACAGGGGCAGGGTTTCCCGGTATACCAATTAAGATAATGTATCCGGATATGCAGCTGACGTTACTTGATTCATTGAATAAAAGGGTAAAATTTTTGCAGACAGTAGCTGATAAATTGGATTTTAGGAATATTGAGATTATTCATGGCCGTGCAGAAGAATTAGGAAAACAAAAAAATTATCGGGAAAAATATGATGTAGTGTTTTCTCGTGCTGTAGCAAGAATGCCGGTATTGTGTGAATATGCTTTACCATTTGTAAAAATACAAGGCTATTTTATTGCTCTTAAGGGCAGGCAGTATGAAGCTGAAATTGCTATGGCACAAAATGCTTTAAAAGTTTTGAAGGCATCGGTAGATAAAATAAAATCTGTAAAATTACCGGGCTTGGATGATGTCAGGGCAATAATTTATATAAAAAAAACTGGTAAATTACCACCAATGTATCCTCGTAAGGCAGGTAATCCGGAAAAAAAGCCGTTATAATTTTGAAGACATTATTAATGGGAGGAATGTGTATGTGGCGTTATGTAATAACTATATTATTGTTAGGAGGTGCTTTGAATAATATTTGTTTTGCCGCATTGCCCTCTGCAGCAATTGATTCGGAACCTGTGGTCGGCAGCAACACTACCACATCATCAGACACAGCAGTAAAATCGGCAGCTGAATCAGGCGGACAGCAGGGACAGACAGATGGAATGGTCGTGAGTAATGGATCTGATATGGATAAGAAGGATGCACAGATTTTCAAGAAAATTGAAAAAGCAAATGAAACTGATAAAAAAAGATTTTTTTTAATAGCTAAGGATGAAAGGTTTTTTTATTATCTTGATCGTAAATCGGCGCGCTGGATACTGGAGCCAAATAGTAAACAAAAAATAATTGATGTATGGGTTAAACTTGTTGATGCAAATAAGGCTGATATTCCCTCCGGTACATATGCAAGTGATAATGATAACCAGACATATCTGCTGGATCATTATTATATACGGCCAAAACAGCGTCAGATACAGTTTTTATGTGAACTGGAAGTAATGGGACAACCATCTAATAATGTTAAACAAAATGTTTATTCTGTAAAAAATTGGGAGGATATTATACCGGGAAGTGTTGAGGAAACTATATTTAACGGTGTGATAAATACAAAGGATAATTTAGTTGGTATTGATGTGAAAAAAGATGGGATTGATAAAAAAGCAAGTGATTTTCTTGACCGGGTCTTAAATGTAAGTATATAATTTTGCATATCTGAAAAAAAATATTCAGTTATCCACAATATCCACAGAAATATGTGTGGATATTGTGGATAACTATTATTATTAATCAAATAGTTGTTGATAAAATGTTAATAACTGAGAAATAGAAAGTTTAATATTAACAAAAGAAGAATTATCAACAATGTTAGTAACAGTTGTTGATAATTCTTCTTTTTAATTAAGCTAATTATATAATGTGAATCTGTAAATCAATGATGGAATAAACGAATGCCAGTCATTGCCATGGTGATATTATATTTATTGCAGGTTGCGATTACATTGTCATCACGGATGGATCCGCCACTTTGTGCTATATAATTTACACCACTTTTATGAGCACGCTCTATGTTATCACCAAAAGGGAAAAATGCATCAGATCCAAGTGATACACCGGATATATGATGAAGCCATTCTGTTTTTTCATCTTTGGTCAAGATAGTTGGTTTTTTAGTGAAACTGTACTGCCAGTTATCGTTTCCCAATAAATCCATATATTCATCAGATATGTATACATCGATAGCGTTGTCCCTATCGGGGCGGCGGATATCTTTTTTAAAAGGCAGGTTAAGTACTTTAGGATGTTGGCGCAGATGCCATGTATCAGCCTTATTACCGGCTAATCTGGTGCAATGCACCCGTGATTGCTGTCCGGCGCCTATACCGATAGCCTGCCCATTTTCAGTATAGCAAACAGAATTGGATTGAGTATATTTGAGTGTTATTAAGGCAATGATCAAATCACGTTGAGCATCTTGTGGTAAAAATTTATTATCAGTAGGAATATTTTTTAGAAGTGTTGAATCAATCTGTAAATTGTTGCGCTTTTGTTCAAATGTTACACCAAATACTTCTTTTGTTTCGAATTCCGGGGCAATATATGATGAATCAATTTGTAAAATAAGATAATTGCCCTTGCGTTTCTTTTTTAATATGGCCAATGCTTCCTTTGAATAAGCAGGAGCAATAATGCCGTCAGAAACTTCTCGTGCTAAATATGAAGCCGTTGCTGCATCGCACTCATCCGATAATGCTGCAAAATCACCGTAAGATGACATTCTGTCGGCACCGCGTGCTCGTATGTAAGCAGCAGCTAATGGTGTGATATCCAACCCTTCAACGAAATACATTTTTTTTAGCAGGTCAGAAAGAGGCAGACCAATGGCAGCACCGGCAGGACTGACATGTTTGAAAGAAGCAGCAGCCGGCAGTCCGGTAGCTGCTTTTAATTCACGCACCAGCTGCCAGCTATTAAACGCATCCAGTAAATTGATATAACCAGGATGTCCGTTTAATACACTGAAAGGAAGCTCACCTTTTTGCATAAACACTTTAGCAGGTTTTTGATTTGGATTGCAGCCATATTTTAATTCTAAAGAATTCATATGTATTCTCCTTTGTATATTATGGAGCTTATTAAAAGTATGTTAATATAAGATATTTACGAGCTCACTGTATCATTTTGCCGGTTACTTTGTCAAGTTAAATAATATTAGTAAAGCATTATGAAATTTGGAGTATAAAATATAAAATAATAATATTAGACGTAGATATTTTTTGAAGGTATAATATTATTACAAAGCTGATTAATGGAGGGGAATAACCATAATGATAAAGAGTATTGCTGTTTTAACAAGTGGGACAGATAGTCCGGGAATGAATGCTGCAATAAGGGCAGTGACACGCACAGCCTTGTTTGAAGGGGCAATGGTTTGGGGTGTACATGATGGTTTTTATGGTCTTGTACATGATCAAATAAATCAGCTTAATTCAGTATCAGTGAGTGATACGATACAATGCGGTGGCACTTTCTTAGGAACAAGTTTTTGTCCGGAATTTGAAACTAAGGAAGGGCGGAAAAAAGCGTTTGATAATCTAAAATGCCATGACATAGATGGGCTTGTTGTAATTGGTGGGGATGGCAGTATGACAGGTGCCAAAGTATTTAATAATGAATTTGATTTCCCTGTTGTAGGAATACCGGCTACTATTGAAAATGATATATGGGGAACGGATTATACCATAGGCTGTGATACAGCGGCAAATACAATTGTTGACGCACTTAATAAATTACGGGATACAGCATCATCACACCGTCGGGTAATTGTCGTAGAAGTTGCGGGAAAAAAATGTGGATGGTTGTCGCTGGTATCGGGAATAGCTGGTGGGGCAGAGTATATTTTGGTACCGGAGTATAAAACTGACATGGATGAACTAGTAAAAAGTTTAATAAAAAGGCATTCAAGTGGGAAAACTTACAGTCTTATAGTAGTGGCTGACGGATACGGCAGTGTGGTAAAGATAGGGAAAACAGTGTCAGAAAAAACAAAATTGGATACACGTATATCAGTTTTAGATCTTATTTTACGCGGTGGTTCTCCTACGGTAGAAGACAGGGTAAAAGCCAGTCAACTGGGAGAAAAAGCAGCAATAGCGCTGTTGTCCGGACTTTATAATGTTGCATTTGGTTATAATAAAGGCGATATTGTTTCAATAAATTTGGATGATGTAGTTAAAAATAAGAAAGAACTTGATAGAGAATATATTCGTATTGCTAAAATATTAACTTGATATATTATGTTAATTTTGGGCTGCCGCATTAAGATGATTTAAACTTCACTGGCAGTCTCATTTTTAAGTTTTAAACATATTTTAGAATAAATAACATTTGGTTAAACTAAAAAAAGGACGCAAGAAATAGATGGTTCTAAAACCATCTATTTCTTGCGCTTTTTCTTTAGTTTAGCTGCCATATTTAATATGAAAATATATCTTCCTTGATGATCCGCCTGTATTTTATGTTGTAACTTATTAATGTTGTGCATCTAGCCAGCAATATGTTTTCGACTAATACGCTCCCACGGCTGAAAAATCGTTTAAAGGCAAGGCCAACGTTCACATCGGCAAAAACTCCTTCAGATTATATAGTCCTATTTAAACACAATTTTATTCCATTTTTGGAAGTACCCTGTTCCAAATCTTGTGTCCGTTTTTCCTGAAATATTTTTGAAACTTAAATTTTACACGTATGCCCAGATATTTTAAAGTCTGGGCGCACTCTTTATAAAAAAACACTGCCGCACTTTTTTAACCACGTGCGACAACCCTATAAAATACTCAATGAATAACTGCCGAATTAAGACATAGGTGTTTTTGAAATTATTAGCTTTTTAGCTATTTTTACAGCAACTACACCATCTTGCGCGTAAGCATCAGCGCCAGCTGCATCTGCATATTCTTGTGTTAATACGGCACCGCCGACTATCACGTGAGCACGTGCACCGGCTTTTTTAAGGGCAGCGATCACTTTGTCTATTTGTAACATAGTAGTGGTCATTAATGAGCATAAACCAACAATATCAGCGTCGTTTTTTATAGCAGCCCTGACAATTTCTTCAGCATCTACATCTTTGCCCAAATCAATTAATTTAAAACCATTATTTTCTAATAATGCAGCAACAATATTTTTTCCCAAGTCATGAATATCACCTTTGACCGTAGCAATGACAACGGTACCTTTGTCAGTTAATTCAGCTGAAGGAAGAACTTCTTTTATTTTTATAAAAGCTTCGCGCATAGCCTCGGCTGATAGCATAACTTGTGGCAGAAAAATCTTTTTGGCTCCAAAATTTTTTCCTACATCATTCATTGCTTCAGTTAAAGCTTTTTCGGTTATTTCATTTGAAGTATAGCCATTTTTTAAAGCCTGTTCAACCATGGCAGCAACATTTTCCTTTTCACCGGTGATAATAGAATGTTTTATTGCCTGCAGTACATTCGTTGGGGTAGTGACCGATTTATTTGTAGTAGGGGTATCTTGTTGAGAAACAGACATACTGTAATGTCTGCCGTTGGGATCTTTTCCAATTAAAGCTGCTGCGGCAGTTAATGTATTTTTCATCGATTCATCATAAGGGTTCATTATTGGGGCGTCAAGGCCATTAGCTAAACACATTGCAAAGAAGGTGCTGTTTATGAGTGCCCGATTAGGCAGACCAAATGAAATGTTCGATAGTCCCATCGTGGATGGATATCCCAGTTCGTGACGATATAAAGATAAAGCTTGTAATACCTCCGTTGCGGCATTCTTTTCGGCAGCGATGGTCATTACAAGACAATCAAGTATAAAATCATTATCATGCAGTCCCGTTTGTTTTGCTGCCGCAATAATTTTTTTTATTATGTGTATTCTTTCTCTGCCCGTTTTTGGTAACCCTTTATCTGATAAGGGAAGGCAGAGGATAGCTGCACCGTATTTTTTGGCAAGAGGTAAGAACTTTTTTAATCTGTCAGGTTCTGCTGATACAGAATTTATAAGAGCCCGGCCAGGATAGACTTTTAACCCGGCTTCTAGTGCAGCAGGGTCACTAGTATCAATAGATAAAGGAACGTCGACTATTTGTGCTATTTCTTTTATTGCTTTTTCCATAGCTGCAGATTGATTAATGCCGCCCACACCCATATTTACATCGAGAATATCGGCACCGGCGTTAGTTTGTTCTACAGCTTCTTTTTTTACTGAAATGAAAGACTGGTTTTTTATTTCAGCAGCGAGTTTTTTTCGACCGGTTGGGTTTATTCTTTCACCGATGAGACGTGTCGGGAAATTTGAACCTATGAATACAGTTTTTGTTCTGCTGGTTAAAACTAAGTCATTGGGAAATTGCTGATGCCGTATCGGTTCAGCAATATTTTTGATAGATCGATTGATAGCAGCTATATGATCAGGTGTTGTACCACAGCAGCCACCAATAAAAGTAGCTCCGGCAGCTATAAGCATGGGTGCCCACTTGGCCATATCGGCAGGTGTCATCGGGAAAACAGTTTTTTTATTTATCAAATGCGGCATGCCTGCATTAGGTTGGACACTTATGGGGCAATGTGTATTTTCTGACAGAATTTTGATGATAGGAATAAGTTCTTCAGGTCCGGTGGAACAGTTGGCACCTATTATATCAGCTCCCATAGCTGTCAATGTAATGGCTGCAGTCTGCGGGTCGGTACCAGTTACGGTTCGGCCATCTTCGGAATAGGACATTTGGCAGAAAATGGGCAAAAGAGGTGCTGCGGCTTTAGCTGCCAATAAGGCGGCACGCATTTCCTGTATATCAATGCAGGTTTCGATGAGAATATAATCTGCGCCCCCTTCAGCTAAAGCTTGTGCCTGTTCAAAGTATATGTCATATACTTCATCAAAACTAATATCACCTAACGGCTCAATAAATCGACCTAACGGTCCCATAGCGCCGGCAACTTTACCATGTCCCTGCATAGCAGTTTTTGCATTTTTTACTCCGGCTTTGTTTAAAAGCCGGATATCGTTTTCTAATCCATAGTGGGATAATTTTATACGATTGGCACCAAAAGTATTGGTTTCAATAATAGTAGAACCGGCTGCTATATATTTTTTATGTATATCTATTATAGCTTGAGAATTTTTTATGTTTAGCAGCTCTGGGCAGGTACTGGGTTGTAAAATTCCTTGTGATTGCAGGATGGTTCCCATAGCACCGTCAAATAGATTGATCATGTGGTTTACCTCTTTGTTGCACGTGAAACATGCGATAAATTATTTATGGAATTTTATTCGAGAAAGGCAGTTTTTTTGTTGACAATTGTTGCATGATGGTTTTTCAGGAGAAAAATTATCTGTTTGTGGAATTAGTCCAATTATTGCAGTAACTGATTTCCTTGGTATGAGCATCATGGAAGAAGTATGAGAAACATCGATGGCAGCAGCATTTGCCAGTTTTAGCATCTGGGGTTGGCAGCTTATATTCCAGTCACCATAACCGGGACTGAATCTCCATATACGTTTATATCCCATGGAGGTAATAAAAGGATCAATATTTTTTTCTAAATTGTCAGCAGTTTGTTCTACGGCAGTCGTGGCTGCGGCATCTAAAAGTAAAGCATGGGTGTATTTACCGGTTTGGAAGGTGGTTTCAATTATATGTTCTATGTTGCTGCCAATCGTAACAGCAAGAACAATAACCTTATTACAGTGGGTGAGATGCTGACGAATTTTATTGCCGTTTAGTGTAAAGGGGTTAGCTGACAATATGGTATAAGTAAGCGTGTCATAATCATATATTTCCCAGCTGCCGTGTGGCTCGGCCGTATAAAGCATTTCAGTACAAGCATCATGGATAGCTTTGCTGCTGAAATCGGCAGCTGCCAGTCCGGCATAGCGACGCGTTTGTGTTTCATCAATTTTTTTTAAGGGAGCGTTGTATATAGGCATAATATCACCTCACAGGCAGAAATTAGATTATTTATATATTATATAGTATAACAATTTTATGAAATATAATATATTTTAGCATGAAATATATTTTTTGGTAATGATATAAAAATTTTAGTATGATAATTGTTCGAATAAAGCAGGAAAGTAAATCTATATTGTGGAAATTGTTTCTATTACAATATAAACATGAAAGATTATTGATTATTGCATATATTTATTTCATATGGTATTAATTGAGTACTGATCTATAAAAATGCAGACTAATATGTTTGGGTTTTACTATTTGCATAGTAAATAATAAATGAGTATGAAGGTAACCTGCTGTAATAAACTATATGATATTTATGATAGGAGAGTGATTATATGGCTAAGATTATCGCTATAGCCAATCAAAAAGGCGGTGTTGGAAAAACAACAACGGCGGTAAATTTGAGTGCAGCAATTACCGGTCTGGATAAAAAGGTCATATTAGTTGATGCTGATCCGCAGGGAAATGCTACAAGTGGATGTGGTATTGACAAGGGTCATATCAAACAATCATTGTATGATTTGTTGCTGCGTGATGCGGATGTTAATGATGCTATATTGTGTACTAGTGCGGGTAATTATCTTATACCAGCTATGATAGATTTGGCGGGAGCAGAGGTAGAATTGGTATCAATGTTTTCACGTGAAACACGTCTAAAAAAAATATTAAGTAAAATAAAAATGAAATGGGATTATATTTTAATTGATTGTCCACCGTCATTAGGATTGCTGACTATAAATGCCTTGGCAGCCGCAAATTCTGTCATTTTGCCATTGCAATGCGAATATTATGCGTTGGAGGGAATGACACAGATTTTAAACACGATAAATCTGGTTCAAAAAAATCTTAATGAAGAACTTTCGTTAGAAGGAATAGTATTGACCATGTATGATGCCAGAACTAATTTATCGGCACAAGTGGCTCAGCAAGTCCGAAGCCATTTTCCCAATAAATTGTACAATGCAGTAATTCCACGTAATGTGAGATTAAGTGAAGCCCCTTCTTACGGTTGTTCAATAATTGAATATGATCCATTGTCAAAAGGTGCAGCGGCATACAAGTCATTAGCCAAAGAGGTGATAAAAAATGGTTAAAAAAACACATAATGGTTTGGGAAAAGGACTAGATGCACTTTTAAAAGATGTGAAGATTACTGATGATACAAGTATAAGACAGATAGCTGTCAGCAGGATTGTTCCTAATCCTTTTCAACCGCGTATGGATTTTGCTGACGCAGCTATTGAAGAATTGGCTCAGTCCATAAAAAAGCATGGTGTGCTGCAGCCAATTTTGGTGCGAAAACGAGAAAATATTTATCAAATTATAGCAGGTGAACGACGGTGGCGGGCTTGCAAGAAAAATAATATGGCGGAAATTCCGGCTATATTATGTGATTATAATGATAGTGAGACAGCACAGATAGCACTTATTGAAAATTTACAGCGAGAAAATCTTAATGCTATAGAAGAAGCAGCAGCTTATGGGCAATTGATTAAAGAAACAGGAATAAAACAAAGTGAGATAGCACAATATGTGGGGAAGAGCCGTAGTCATGTAGCTAATTTTTTGAGACTGTTGCAACTGCCGGAAATGGTGCAGCAGTTTATTAAAGAAGGGGCACTGAATATGGGACAGGCAAAACCTCTTCTTTCGCTTAATACTGAAAAACTGCAAATAAAGGCAGCTGTATATATCATAGCTAAATCTTTGTCAGCGAGAAATGTAGAAATGCTGGTGAAAAAATTATTAAATAATCCCGAGTATCTTTCTCAAAAGTTGGTTAATAATATACAAGCGAAAGATGTTTTCATAAATGATACAGAGGATAAATTGACAGCATTTTTGGGAACTAAAGTCAATATAAGGAAAGGAAAGAAAAAAAGTAAAATAGAGATTGAATTTACTTCAGTAGAAGAACTTAATCAGATAATTGAGACATTATTGCCAGTGGAAAAAAAATATATACAGGAAAAAAATAATGGAGATTTTTTTGTTTAATCTTTGATAATAAAAATATTTTTATGGTATAATATGGCGTACTTATTAATAAATAATTGATATAAGGAATATTTCAAATGAATATATAAGTATACCTTATGTCATTGTGAGAGGATGAAGCAATAAATGATGTACGGGACAATAAATGGCCTGAATAATGAAATGCTGTTATATATTATAATTGCAATGGCTGTATTGATTTTACTGGCATATGTGATCGCAGTGGTATTGGTGGTAAGAATCAACAATATGAAGAAAACATATAAACAAATGATGACGGGGAGTAATTCGGTTGATCTTGAAAAAATGCTGATGGAGCATATTGATAAAGTAGAAAAAGTAATGGAAGAAAATGCTGAGATAGAAGCGGACAATAGACATATTCATAATGTTTTAAAAACGGTTATACAAAAAGTTGGGATAGTAAGATTTTCAGCATTTAAGGATGTTGGGGGTGATTTGAGCTATGCAGTCGCTCTCTTGGATGAAACAAATACAGGGATAATATTGTCAAGTATATTCAGCCGCAGCAGCTCAAACACATACTTAAAGCCAATCGACAGAGGAAATTCTACATATAAGCTTTCTGACGAAGAACAGGAAGCTTTAAATAAGGCAATGATGTGTCATTAAATGAGTAAGTGGCAGGGTCGGATATTTTGTCCGGCCTTATTTTTTTTGCTGATTGGTTGAAAAATAAATACAAAATAATGGCGTAATATATGATATTGCATCACGAAGACGATTGCTGTTGAGGGATTTGCAGAAAATATTGAAGATTGTTTTATTAAAATGAATTTGTATTACTCCAGGAAGAAAGTATGCAGTATATAATTACAGTATGCTTGTAATATTGAAAATATAGTGATAAACTTATAATTAATAATATATATACTACTATTATAAGTAAGAGTAATGTATTATGGTTTTTACAAAAAACAGTATGCATCCGGGGTATGGTTAGTTTAACCATGAGTAATGCTTATTAAAGTCAGGATTGTTTATTTTTAAAATGTTATTATCTGGAATATGGGCTAATTTTGTTAATCGGTTTGGTGGGTGGAATTATATGTTATACTGCCCGGCCGATGAATTGAATTAATCAGTGAGGCGATGTTTATGTTAAAAAAAGCTGCGTTGAAGGCTGCGCTCAGCCATTGGAACAAGGGCGGATTTAGTGTTAGATTCTGGGATGGTGAAGAAAAAAGTTATGGTACGGAACCCCCCAAATTTACAATAATTTTTAGTCGGGAACCTAATTTGAAAGATGTTAAAAATATAAGCTCGGATTTAATATTGACATTAGGTGAAGCTTATATGGATGGTAGTATAGATTTTGAAGGTTCTATCGATGATGTTATTGCGGTGATGTTTCAAAATCAGGAACATGATATAAAAAAACATGCTATTGATGACTTACGGAAAAAGCTGTTTGCAGGAATTGAAGAACAGAAAAAAGAAAAGATTGAAGAACAAGAAAAGAAAAATATACACAGTCATTATGATATCGGCAATGACTTTTATTCTAAATGGCTGGATGAAACGATGTCCTACTCTTGCGCTTATTTTAAGCATACCACTGATACATTAAAGGATGCTCAATTAAATAAAATAGATCATTCTTTACAAAAACTACTGCTTAAAAAAGATGAAACATTATTGGATATTGGCTGTGGCTGGGGTTGGCTGGTGATTCGTGCGGCGCAAAAATACGGAGTAAAAGCTACAGGTATAACTTTGAGTGAAGAACAGTATATTGGTGCCACGGAAAGAATAAAGAAATTAGGGCTGTCAGACCGGGTAGAAATACTGTTATTGAATTATATGGATTTAGATCCCCAAAAATATCAATTTGATAAAATAGTAAGCATTGGCATGTTTGAACATGTTGGAAAGGAATTTTTACCGTTATATCTGCATAAGGTCAACACATTATTGAAAAAACAGGGACTGTTTTTACTTCATTCCATAATGGGCTTTACTGAAGCACCGACAAATAGTTGGATGAAAAAATATATTTTCCCGGGCGGATATGTTCCGACAGTTCATGAAACAGTGGGATATTTCCCCGATTTTAATTTTTATTTGCTTCATTTGGAAAGTCTGCGGCGTCATTATGCGTTTACGTTGGATGAATGGTATAAAAGGTTTATGACTTGTAGGGATATTTTACCGGAAAAGTATGATGAAAAATTCAAACGAATGTGGGGACTGTATCTTTCCGGCTGTGCTGCTGCTTTTAGGACCGGAAATATTGATGTAGTGCAATTCCTTTTAAGTAAGGGTGTCAATAATACGTTGCCGATGACTAATAAATACATGTATGAAGAATAGAATACTGCTTTGATCTATGATAGGCCATTATGATAAGAATTTATCATAATGGCTTTTTTTCAGTTGTTGCAAGGTATTTTTATGGTTAAATTTAATTTTATTAAAAATATAGAGAAAATTTTTACCAAACTGTATAAATTATCCTCACTATCGGATATAATATATACAGAATCAATTGTTATTACGAAGGAGTTTTTGTTATTTTAAAATTATTTTCCGATGTAGAAAAACAAAAAAAAGAATTAGAAAATATATTATTATATGTGAGGACAGATGAAATTATTTATCGACAGAAAAATGAAATAAATTTGGCTAATAGGCTCAGGCTTTTAGAACAACAATTAAACTTAGCCATAAAAAATTTGGATGATGCATTGAAGATAAAATAATTTTATTTATAATGAATTTTACGGGTAATCATGTTTTTCGATATATTTATCATGAGTTGCAGCCTGTAGAAGGATTTTATTCATTAGCGAAGAATATACCTAACATTGAGTAAATGATTTAAGTGTATGGCATTAATTACACATACAAATAAATTCATTTAGTTTTATTAGTGAAACTTTTTATTGTGAGGAGGATTGGTGATGGCTGAATTTGCAAATCCCTTTAATGGGAATGTTAATCGTAAATTGACACAGGAGGAATTGGTACAGGCGGTTCGTTTGGATATTTCTTCGGAACTTGAGGCAATATATCTTTATGATGCCCATGTACAGGCTACAGACAATGAGGCAGCTAAAAAAATTCTTGCGGATATACGCGATGAAGAAAAAGCACATGTGGGTGAATTAATGACATTGCTGCGTATTCTTGATCCTCAAGAGGCAGATCATTTTGCATCCGGTGAGGCTGAAGTTAAGGAATTAATGGAAGAGCTTGCAAAAGAAAATGCACAGAAACCAGTTAGCCATGGTAATGAGGCAGAAACTACTATAGGCAGTTTGATAAAATGAGCAAGCTATTTTAAACAAAAAATTGGGAGGGATGTTTATATGGAATATTTGTCTAGAGATGCGGCAGCATTGAGTACTGAACTTTGGCAGCAAATAGATCAGACTGTTGTGGAAACAGCCAGCAGAATCTTAAACGGACGAAGATTTATTCCGGTTTTTGGACCACTGGGTATAGGAGTTACTGATATTGCTG
This sequence comes from Pectinatus frisingensis, assembly GCF_014076555.1. NCBI lineage: Bacteria > Bacillati > Bacillota > Negativicutes > Selenomonadales > Selenomonadaceae > Pectinatus > Pectinatus frisingensis. The sequence goes on along the minus strand of NZ_CP045424.1, from coordinate 2,861,771 downwards.
TTGATGATGCAGATAAATTGGAAGAAGTTGCTAAAAATGGCGTAATGATGACTTCTGGTCGAAAATTAGTTGAACTTCCAACATTGTATGAAGATTTTACTTTATTGGCAAAAGACATGCAGTCTTCACTCCATGCGGGGTATCCTATTGATTTATCAAGGGTGATCAGTGCGGCGGAAGGCTGTGCATTAAAAGAAGACAGGCTTGTTTTCTTTGGTAATAGTGATTTTGCTATTGATGGATTATTTAGTGTCGCAGGGGCTAATACTATTAAAAAATCAGATTGGAAAACAGGCGAAAATGCTTTCAGTGATATATCTGGTGCCATTAATATATTGGTGGGAAAGGGTATATATGGAGCTTATTGTTTAGCATTAAGTCCCGATTTATATTTGCAGTTGCAACGGTTACAGCCAGGTACGGGAATGTTAGAGGCTGATCGGATAAAAAAATTATTGAATAAGAAAATATATGTTTCACCTGTCTTAGGCAGGGAAAAGGCTGTATTAGTCTGCGCCGACAGTCGTAATGTGGATTTGGTTGTCGGTCAGGATATGAAAACAGCTTATTTGGAACAAATCGACTTAAATCATAAATTCCGCATTCTGGAAACAATTCGTCTTAGAATAAAAAGGCCGCAGTCTATAGTCATTTTTCAGTAAGGGTATAAAATGAATTAGTATCAGTAAAAAGCATTTTATATATAAATTATGTATTTTTATGTATATGGAGGTATGATGAAGATGGAAAAGGTTGTTTTTTATCGTTGTGAAAAATGTGGTAATATAGTAGCTTTGATTAATAATGGCGGGGGTACGCTTTCTTGCTGTGGTCAGCCGATGACGAAGCTCAATCCCAATACGACCGATGCTGCCCAGGAAAAGCATGTTCCTGTAGTGACTAAAAAAGATGGGAAAATCGAAGTTGCAGTGGGAGCTACATTGCATCCGATGCAGCCGGAACATTATATTCAGTGGATTGCTTTGGCCGCTGATTCACGTGTGCGCATTCAATTTTTGCAGCCGGGCGAAGAACCTAAGGCTGAATTTTGTACTGCACAAAATGGTACTGTGTATGAATATTGCAATTTGCATGGATTATGGAAGACCGATTTCTAATTTTGTGGCAAAGTGTTGACACAGGAAAAGCTGCTTGTTATAATATGCACATATCAGCAATTTAATATTGCAGTACAGGACTGACGGATAATGTGGAATAGACCACATGGACTGTATTGTAGTTTAAGCCGACCGTCTGGGCAAGAGAATTATTATGCCTGGGCGGTTTTTTGCGTTCGGTAATAGTTCTCTTTGATATATCTTTTATTGAAAAAGGAGAAGAGATATTATGCGAAATCGTTGGCTTATTGCTTTAGCAGCAATTGGAATTCATATCTGTATTGGCAGTGTTTATGCTTGGAGTGTTTTAACGAAACCAATAATGCAGCAAATGGGATTATCCCTTAAGCAAACAACATGGGCGTTTTCTCTGGCAATTTTATTTTTGGGTTTGTCAGCGGGTTTCTTGGGAAGTTTTGTGGAAAAATATGGACCTAAAAAAAGTGGTTTGACGGCAATGATATTTTTCGTAAGTGGAATGTTTGGTACGGCCTTAGCAATTAAAATGAATAATTTATCATTGTTATATATTTTTTATGGAGTAATTGGCGGTGTTGGGTTAGGTATTGGCTATATAACTCCCGTCTCTACTTTAGTTAAGTATTTTCCCAATAATCGTGGATTTGCCACTGGACTGGCAATAATGGGGTTTGGTTTTGCCAGTCTTATTGCCGGGCCGTTAATGCAGTATCTTACGGCACAGTACGGATTAATCAATAATTTTTTGATATTAGGCTGCATATATATGATCATAATGGCAGTATCAGCTGCTTATTTGAAACCACCGGTAAATAATGTTTCCGAAAGCAGTTTGGCGGTTATAAGGGGCAGCCGGGGTATTTCCGCTAATGAAGCTTTAAAAACATGGCAGTTTGGAGCATTATGGTGGATATTTTTTATAAATATTACCTGCGGGATAGGCTTGCTGGCAGTAGCGTCACCAATGGCACAAGATGTAGTAAAAATGACACCTGCAGCTGCTGCTTCAATGGTGGGAATTATTGGGTTATTGAATGGACTGGGCAGAATTTTTTGGTCGACGCTTTCGGATTATTTGGGGCGCGGTTATACATATGCGGTGTTTTTTGCAATAGAAATAGTCGCGTTTTGGCAATTGGCACAGGTTAGCAGTATGATGGCTTTTGAGGCATTGATTTTTTTGATTATTACTTGTTATGGCGGAGGATTTTCTTGTATGCCGGCTTATTTGAGTGACATATTTGGTACCAGACAGCTTAGCGCTATTCATGGACGAATCTTAACGGCATGGGGAATAGCAGGGGTAGTAGGCCCATTTCTTGTATCTTGGCTGCGGGAATCCACTAATAGTTATTCAATAACGCTTTATTTCTTCTCAGTTTGTTTTATATTGAATCTCATTATTGCATTGGTATTGAAATATAAAGGGAAAAAATTGCAGTCAGGTAATTTAGCAAAAATCAAGGAAAAAATGATAAAAGCTTTGTAATAAATATTTGAGTAAGGGTGCTGCTCGGAACTTTGCGGGCAGCATTATTTATAATATTAAGTAATATTATAAAATAAGAGAGTATAGTATTTTGTTTAATATAATAGAATAATGGTATAATAATAGTCGGATTATTTGAGGAATTTTTATGATAAAACTATCTGCGATAAATTAAGGATTAGGTGACATAAGTGAATATTATCGAATGTGACAAGGTCGCTTTTGTAAAAAATGGCAACACTATTTTGCAAAATGTATCTTTTGTAGTTGGTGAAGGAGATATAGTGGGGATTACCGGCCCATCCGGCTCAGGAAAATCATCACTCCTGCGTTTGGTAAATCTGTTGCAAAGTCCTACGAAAGGAAATATTTTTTATAAGGGGAAAAATATTTTAGATTATAATCCTATGCTGCTGCGGCGGGAAATCGGTTATGTACTACAAAAACCGTATATTTTTGCGGGAACAGTATATGAAAATCTGGCTTACTCGTATACTGTGAGAAATCTGCAGCCAGATAAAGCGGAGATGCTGGCTTTTATGGATAAAGTGAATCTCACGCCTGATTTTTTAGACAAAAAGCGTAATGAGATGTCAGGGGGAGAACAGCAAAGAGTGGCTTTTGTCAGATCTTTATTAGTAAAGCCGGAAGTGTTGCTGCTTGATGAGATAACAGCCGCATTGGATGAAGCAAATACGGAAATCTTGGAAAATTTTATTCGTCAACAGACTGAAACAAAAAATATTACAATTATTTTTATTACACATAATATCGAACAACTTAGGCGTTTAGCACAAAACGTAATTTGTATAAAAGATGGACAAATTGATTTTCAAGGTACAGCACAAAAATATTTTTCTTCCAGGGAGCAGTGAAATGAGTAATTGGGCATTGGCATTGACATATATATTGCCGACAATAGCGATAATTATTTCTTATCGAGAAAGACTGGGTTTGGAAAGAGATATTATAATTGGCAGTATAAGGGCTGTAATCCAGCTTTCAATAATAGGTCTTATTCTGAAGTTCATATTTAGTTTAGATAATGTTTTTATCACTAGTTTAATTTTATTGATAATGGTTTATAATGCTACTTTAGTGGCAGCTAAACGAGGTGAAAAAATAGTTCATGCTAAAAGAATATCTTTCGTATCAATATTATTATCTCTTATAATTACGTTAGGAGCACTGATATTGGTAAAAGCTATTTCTTATACACCTAGTGAAGCCATACCGATAAGTGGTATGGTAGTCGGAAATTCAATGATTGCGTTAGGTGTTTTGTATAAAAATTTAGCTGACAGTTTTTTTGACAGACGTGACGAAGTTGAAGTTAAATTATGTTTAGGAGCAAAGCCACGTGAAGCAGCCAGGGGACTTATCAGAAATAGTATTAAATTGGCTATGGCACCAACGGTTGATTCAATGAAGACTATGGGAATAGTTCAGCTGCCGGGTATGATGACAGGGCTTATATTGGCAGGAACAGCACCGGAAATAGCTATTAAATATCAAATTATGGTAATGTTCATGATAACCGGTTCTGTTACTATAGCCGGATTTTCAGCCAGTTATTGGGCTTATCGCAGCTTTTTTAATGATAAAGCCCAATTGTACGATATATAATATATCTGATGGGGACGAACGTAATTATATAAATAAAGCGGACATCAAAAATTGAGTTTGTATTTTTGATGTCCGCTTTATTTATCAACAGATACTTGAATATTTTGTTAATCAAACATGTGAGAAAAAATTTTTCCCCGTAGACGTTTGACCTTTTCTTTTATATTATCAGTAGTTACAATATCACTTACAATAGCTATGGTTTTTGTCCCTGCTTGGATGATTTCGTCGATATTTTGTTCTTTTATTCCACCAATTGCTACCAAGGGCAATTCAGAATGCTTTATGGAGTAATTAAGATATGTCAAACCTACTGGTTCGGTATTGGGTTTAGTAGATGTGGAATGAATGGGGCCGACACCGATATAGTCAATATATCTTTTTAATCCATTGGCATGCTCGAGTTGCTCAGAATTATGCGTTGATAAGCCGATTATTTTATCATTACCAAGTATTCTTCTGACAGTTCGTGCAGGTAAATCAGATTGGCCGATATGTACACCATCAGCATCAACAGCTAGTGCCAAATCAATAAAATCATCAATGATAAAAATACCACCGGCTTGTTTTATCATATCACGCAAGATGAGACATTCCTCATATCGCGAAAGTGCATCTTTTTCTTTTTCGCGATATTGAATGAATTTTATGCCTCCATCAAGCATTTCACGGACAACCTCAATATTATCACGGCCATTTGATAGATTTTCAGCAGTTATTCCGTAAATTCCTGTATTAAAGAAAGTTTCCATACCTGCTCTTAAATTCATATAAATATCCTCCTGGGTGACTTGATAGTATATGATGATAAATTGTATAATATTTTTATATTTCGCGTACAGGAGAAATATTCCTGCATATATTTTGATTTAATACAATCATTTCACGTTTATCGTGTTAATGATAAAAACGATGAAATTTATTTGCAGAAAAATATATTCATTATTTATGCAGGCAGAATTAAAAAATACTGCTTTTGATCAATTGTGGTTAAATTAAGGTCTGCCAATCTTTATACACCGGCTGATAACCTTGCGCGTAAAGCATTTTAGCCATTTGCGGGATAGAACGTTCATCAGAAATTTTAAACTGTCCGCCATCATCCCCCTTTGTATGGCCACCTACAGCCACTGTAACGCCGCCGGATATTTTTGTTATGCCTATTTTAATAAGATTATCACGCATTTGTGGCTTTTCACGGGTTGAAAGTGTCAGCCCGGCACGCGGCAGGAATATTCTCAGAGCCGTTATATATTGGACAAGGTCATGATCATTAACTAATGAGAGTGGTTTATAATCTGCTGAACAAGGACAAATTCTCGGTGTAGAAACAGCTATTTCTACTTCTTTGTATTTATGTTGGAGATAGTCGGCATGAATACCTGTAAAAAAGGCTTCTTCGCGCCATTCATTAAGTCCCAGTAACGCTCCAATATTGACATTTCTCATGCCGGCTCGACAGGCACGTTCCGGGGCATCAAGGCGAAATTCATAATTTGCTTTTGGCCCGCCTGGATGAAGTGATTGATAAACTTTTTTGTTATAGCATTCCTGAAACATGGTCATACCATCTACACCGGCTTGTACGGCACGATTATAATCGGCTTGGGAAAATGAATATACTTCAATGGCAATGCTGTCAAAATAATCATGCAGAACCTGTACAGCTTCCAGAATATAATCCACTGGACTGTATTTTTGTGATTCACCGGTCAATATCAATATGTTGCGTAAACCGGTTTGGGCAATATTGGCGGCTTCTATTTTTATTTCATCCATGTTTAAACAGCGGCGGTTAATGGTATTTTTGTGATTAAATCCACAATAAACGCAAAGATTATCGCAATAATCAGCAATGTACATTGGTGTGAATAGCTGCATGGTATAGCCAAAGTTTTTGATTGTTTCATAACGCGAACGCTGTGCCATTTCTTCCAAGCAATCTTGTGCCGCAGGAGATAATAGTACAAGAAAATCTTTGCGTGTTAGATGTTCCTTGGACAATGTCTGCTGTACAGTCTGCGGTGTGACATGGGCAAAAAAATCTTTAAAATCAAGATGATTGTAAAATTGTTTTTCTGCTAAAAAATTTTCGGAAGACATTTTAATTTACCTCCTTACGTAGAAAACCAGTAAGCGGTGATGAAGCACTTGCTCTTATGGATGATGTGCGTCCCATACCGGCAAGAAAAGCAATCCTTCCAGCTTTAACGGCTAAAGAGAAAGCGGCTGCCATTTGCTGGGGATCATTTGCAGTGGCAACAGCCGTATTAGTTAAAATAGCGGCGGCGCCCAATTCCATGCATTCAGCAGCTTCAGATGGTTTGCCGATACCGGCATCCACAATTATAGGAAGATCGATTTCGTCAATGATTATTTTTAGTAATTCTTTGGTACGCAGTCCTCGATTTGAACCGATCGGAGCGGCTAACGGCATTATGGCAGCTGCCCCTGCGTCAGCTAAATGTTTGGCGGTCATTAAATCAGGACTGATATAAGGTAGCACAGTGAATCCTTCTTTAACCAGTAGTTGAGTTGCTTTGAGTGTTTCTTGGTTATCTGGCAGAAGATAGCGGTTATCAGCAATAACTTCAATTTTTATCCAGTCACCGCAGCCCATGGCTTTAGATAAATGGGCAATGCGAATAGCCTCATCGGCAGTTCTGGCACCGGAGGTATTTGGCATTAAAATAACATCATCAGGAATATAATCGAGGATGTTTTCTGATTGGGAATGTTCATTGGCACGTCTTAATGCTACTGTTACCACCGCTGCATCACCGGCGTGGATGATAGCAGGCATTTTTTTGTTATTGGGAAATTTTCCTGTACCAATGAGCAATCTGCTTTTAAGAATTTTTTTCCCGATTATTAGTTTATCATCATTCATCATTTGAATCATTTTGAACCGCCCCCCATAAAAGTTACGATTTCCAGAGTGTCATTTTCTTTGAAAAATGTTGTAGACCAAGCTGTTTTATCTACGATCATTTCGTTAAGTTCAACGACGGCACGTCCATTACTGAGTTTGCGCTCCTGCATTATAGTGAGGATAGTGGTCTTGTCAGTAACTGATGTAGATTTGCCATTAATTAATATTTGCAAAATAATAAATCTCCCTTTTAAATTTAGAATAAAAAAACGCCTATCCTGATAAGGATAGACGCATACTTGTTAGTAAGTCGAAAAGCTCCCTCCGCAGGCATTATCCCGATCAGGTAAAAGGTCAGGTACTAACAGTCCTTTCTCAGCCACTTGCATAGAGGCTCCCTTGCTGATATTCTATTAGGGTCATTGTAAAGCGATTAAATGGTTTTGTCAAATACTTATACTGGAGAATTAAAAAATAATAGGAGTTTTTGCTATTATTTTATTGATAAACTTCATTATTTTAGGGATAATTGCACTATCTTTTTATAAATTTAAATAAAAAAATAAATTTTTATAGAAAATATTAAATATAAGTATTGACCTTTATAAACCTCTATGATATTATAATGCCAAAGATAGTTCGATTGAGGCAATGCAGCCGAAAAATACTAATTAATTAAGTGTTTTTCGGCTTTTTTTATGCAAAGTATACTAAGGAGGAGTTTTAATGAAAGTAAAAAAAATCATGGCGGCATTAGCTGTATCGGCACTTGCCGTGGTAATGCTGGCCGGTTGCGGCAGTACGGAAAAAGAGTCGGCATCAAGTACTGAATCATCGGCAGATAAAGTTTATACAATTGCCTGTGATGCTAAGTATGCACCGTTTTCAATGGAAGTTGATGGAAAATATAAAGGCATTGATGTTGAGCTATTAGATGCAATTGCTAAAGAAGAAGGTTTTAAATATAATTTAAAACCAATGGATTTCAGCGGAATTATTCCGGGACTTGTATCAGGCCAGCTTGATGGTGCTATAGCAGGTATCACAATTACTGATGAACGCAAAAAAACAGTGGATTTTTCTGATCCTTATATCAAATCAGGTTCATCTATAGTAGTAAACAAGGATAATACAAGTATTAATAAATTAGCTGATATAACAGGTAAAACGGTAGCCGTAAAAAAAGGTACCACTGGGGCTAAGTTTGTTGAAGATAACAAGGATAAATACAATTTAAATATAACTTACTATGATGATTCACCAGGAATGATGATGGCAGTTGCTAATGGTAATGCAGACTTTTTATTGGAAGATTATCCGGTCATTTCTTATCAGATAAAAATAGGTGAACAAGCCAAGCTTCGTGTCGCAGTTGAAGATGTTAATGATAATCCGCCACAGTACGGTTTTGCAGTTAAAAAGGGAAGCAATGCTGATTTACTTAAAATGTTTAATGAAGGATTAAAGAAGATTAAGGACAATGGGACATATGATAAAATTATAAAACAATATCAGTAAAACATAGTAAATAAATAGTGAAATCCGGCGGATGGAGGAATCCATCCGCTGCTTTTTACTTATGAGGGATAAAATATGAATGACTATTTTTCTTTATTAATTGAATGTTTACCATCCTTACTTGCTGGCCTTAAAATTACGATGATAATGGCTGGTGCTTCACTTATTTTAGCATTTATCGTTGGTTTGATTTTGGCGATATTTGCATTGTCAAAAATAAAAATATTGGAAATTTTTTATACGGCCTATGTTTATATAGTGAGAGGCATACCAGTAATGATCTTTGGGTTGTTTTTGTTTTTTGGCGTAGGCGCATTGCTCAATATAAAGTTTGACCCGCTGCTGGCCAGTATTATTACTTTGACAATTAATGCCAGTGCATATTTGGCAGAGATTTTCCGCGGTGGGATAAAGGCTGTTGATGTAGGGCAAATTGAAGCAGCCAGGAGTTTGGGACTTGGCTATTTCCGTACTATGGCTTTAGTAGTTATTCCACAGGCTGTAAAAATAATGATCCCGCCAATAATAAATCAGTTTATTACTACACTCAAGGATACTTCAATCCTTTCGGTTATCAGCGTACGTGAATTGACAATGAATTCACAGATAATAATTGCCCGCAATTATCGTCCTTTTGAGGTTTATTCCTACGCTGCTGTTATGTATCTGATAGTAATAGTTCTTTTGTCGATTTTGGCCAAATATGTGGAAAGGAGTCTGCAGCATGGAAAAAATAATTGAAGTAAAAAATTTGTTTAAATCTTATGGAGATTTATCAGTGTTGAAGGATATTTCCTTTTCGGTGGAAAAGGGAGAAGTGCTGTGTATTATCGGACCTTCCGGTTCGGGTAAAAGTACATTGCTGCGCTGCCTGAATCGCTTGGAAGAGATACAGTCTGGTGACATAGAAATATTTGGGACAAATCTTACTAAAGTAAAAAATATAAATAAGTTTAGGGAAAAAATTGGCATGGTATTTCAGTTATTTAATCTTTTTCCCAATTATAATGTCGAAAAAAATATAATACTGGCTCCGGTTCAGCTGGGAATTTTAAATAAACATCAGGCAGCCGAAAAAGTAGGAGAGCTGCTTCAAAAAGTCGGTCTGGAGGAAAAGAGAAATGTTTACCCTGATACTTTGTCCGGCGGGCAAAAACAGCGTATCGCCATTGCTCGTGCATTAGCGATGAATCCCAGTATAATGTTGTTTGATGAACCAACGTCGGCGCTTGATCCGGAAATGGTCGGAGAAGTTTTAAAAGTAATGCGTTCTTTGGCAGAATCAGGTATGACAATGGTAGTTGTTACACATGAGATGAATTTTGCCAGAGAAGTTGCCAATCGGGTAATATTTATGGCAGATGGTTATATTGTGGAGGAAAATAAACCGGATAAAATATTTACAAATCCGGACAATGAAAGAACACAGGCATTTTTAAGCTCGGTATTAAAACCGTTGGATAGCTGATATGGTTATTGTTTGTCCGGTTAAAGAATATGAAATCGCCAAATGAATTATACGTAATTATTGCTGATGAATATGGGACGGTTATGTGTTACAATATAGCAATGTATTATTTGTTTTAAAGGAGAATCATATTTTATGAATGACCGGTTAAAAGGATTTTTGCTTATTATTATGGGAACAGTATTATGGGGCGCTGCCGGTGTAGTGGTACAGTATTTACTGCAAGAAAAAATGTTTGCAGCGGGCTGGCTGACAATAATCAGACTTATTTGCGGTGGGGCAGTTTTGCTGACGGTCGATAAGATGATTTATCATAGTCAGCTTTCGTCTATATGGTGGAGCCCATATAAAAAGGATATAATTATTTTTAGTGCATTTGGAATGCTAATGACACAATATACATATATTTGTGCTATTAGCTATAGTAATGCGGCTACGGCAACAATTTTGCAGTATCTTATGCCTATAGTTGTTTTATTGTATGTTTTAATAGTCGAACGGCGCAGGCCGATGATAAGAGAAAGTTTATGCCTGATTATGGCACTAGTGGGAACTTTTTTATTGGTTACGAAGGGAACTTTTAGTCGTTTAGCGATTTCGCAAACTGCACTGTTTTGGGGATTGATTTCAGCTTTTGCGGCTGCCATATATACGCTGCAGCCAAGAAAAATGCTGCAAAAGTACCACTCTTCATTGGTTGTTGGCTGGGGAATGTTCATAGGAGGAGTATTGCTGTCATTTTTTCAGTCACCATTCGCCTTTCAGGGGATTTTTGATTTTAAGGCGGCTGCAGGGGTGTTGTTTGTTGTAATTTGTGGTACGGTGATATCTTTTTGGTCATATATAGAAAGTACTAAATATTTATATCCCACAGAGGTCGCCGCGATGGCATCTATTGAGCCTTTTTCTTCTGTGGTATTGTCGGTTATATTTATGAATGTGATTTTTGGCTGGCCGGAAATAATTGGCAGTATATTGATTGTTGGTACAGTATTTATATTAGCACAAAAATAATATTATAATAATTTTGATAAAATAAATCCAGAAAAAAGACATTTTGTTTTAATTTATTGTCTTTTTTCTGGATTTATTTTATTTTTTAATGTAAAATCATATATTAATATAAACTTATAGATTAAGTGAATTGGCAGGGTGAATAATTATGAAGCATGTGCTTTCAGTTCTAGTGAATAATCAGCCAGGTGTGTTGTTACGTGTAGTCGGTATGTTTTCACGACGTTCGTTTAATATCGATAGTTTATCGGTAGGAGTTACACAGCCAAATAAGTATTCAAGGATTACAATTTTTTTCCAGGGAGAATCCTACATTGTTGATCAGATCATCAAACAGTTGGGCAAAATTCCTGATGTGGCAGCAGTACAATTACATAATCCTGAAACAGCTGTGTATCGGGGAATGACACTCATAAAAATAAGGGCTGATGATACTAATCGGCTGGATGTATTAAAAATAGCCGAACTATTTCGTGCCCATGTAATTGATGTACAAAAAACAACGTTGATTTTTGAAATAACCGGACAGGACGAAAAAGTATCGGCATTGCTGCAATTGTTGACGCCGTATGGGATTTTAGAGGTGATACGGACCGGACAAGTAGCATTGGAACGGGGAGAAAAGACTATTTTTAACTGTGCAGGGAAAACAGCGTTTTACAGCAAAAATTTGCTTTAATCAGGTTAATAATAATGTATTAAAAATATTGAGGTAGATATATATGGAAGGATCAGCAGCAATTATTAAATGTCTTAAAGAGAATAATGTAGATACAGTATTTGGATATCCGGGCGGGATGATATTACCGCTTTTTGATGCTTTGGGACGTGACGAAAGTATTAAATTTATTTTATCTACACATGAACAATCAGCAGCTCATGCAGCTGATGGATACGCACGGGCCAGTGGTCTGCCAGGAGTATGTATAGCAACGTCGGGCCCGGGTGCAACTAATTTAGTAACGGGAATTGCTACGGCATTTATGGATTCGGTTCCTATGATAATAATAACCGGACAGGTAGACAGCGATTTACTGGGGAAAGATTCATTTCAGGAAACAGATATCTTTGGTATAACGATGCCGATTACAAAATATAGTTTTCGTCTTAGGAAGGCAGATGAACTAGTCGTTGTATTGAGAAAAGCATTTGAATTGGCTAATACAGGACGCAAAGGCCCGGTATTAGTGGATATTCCTAAAGATTTATTTTTTTGCGATGTGCCATATCCAAAATATAATTTACAAAAACGGGAAACAGACCGGCCGGATGCCGATTTTCTGATTTGTGCGGCAGAGGCACAAAAGAAGATATTGCAGTCACATAAACCTATTATAATAGCAGGCGGTGGTGTAATATTTGGACAGGCGTCTGATGAATTGAGAAAATTTGCCGAAAAATATAATCTGCCGGTAGTGGTGACATTAATGGGAATAGGATCATTCCCTGCTGATCATGAATTATACATGGGATTTGCCGGTTTGCATGGCAGAAAATCAGCTAATTGTGCAGTGGCTGAAGCTGATTTAGTAATTGCGATAGGCAGTCGTTTTGGTGATCGGCAGACAGGAAATATTACTGAGTATGTAAATGACAAACATTTTATTCATATAGATATTGATCCTGCTGAAATAGATAAGAATGTACACAGTAGTATCGGACTGGCCGGGGATATTAAAATTATATTAGCATTGCTGATGCAGCAAAAAGCAGTGGATGATTTGGCAAAATGGTGGAATAGGTTGAATGAGCTGCGGAAAGAAGATGACTTTGAATATACAGGAGCATACGATGTTCCAAATGTAATGCATCATATTTCACAAACAATAAATAGGGGAGATTATGCGGTAGTTACCGATGTTGGACAGCATCAGATGTGGGCAGCGCAGCATATTGAAAGATTCAAACCGCGTACCTGGTTTACATCTGGTGGACTGGGTACTATGGGATTTGGTCTGCCGGCAGCTGTGGGAATTCAGATTTACTATAAACATGATAGGCGTGTTATACATATTGCAGGCGATGGTGGTATAAAGATGACTGGTAGTGAGTACTACACAATTGCAGCATTAAATTTACCAATAATATCAGTTATTATTAATAATGAATCACTTGGTATGATTCGTCAACTGCAAAAAGTGTTTTATGGTACGAGATATTTTTCCAGTGAATTCAAATACAGAATGAATTACGCTGAGTATGTTAATAGCTTTGGAATTGATACTTATGATGTTCATAGTATGGATGAATTCGTTGAAGCGTTAAGTAATGCAATATCTGAGAATAGGCCGAAGGCAATAATTGTCAATATTGATAAAGAGTTTGTTGAACCAATGACGAAAATGGATTGTGGAATAAATACATTTATTAAATTTTAACAAATGTATTTATGTAAAATTTATTATAGATTAATATTGACAAAATTGATTTTGAAGTGTATCCTGTATACAATGTTCTCTTGTAACATTGTAAATCAAAGATTGGCAACTGTAGTGCCGATCAAAATTTGGGAGATGTTTTATTTATGGCAAAGGTTTATTATGATCAGGATGTTAATTGGGGTTCAGTAAGTGACAAGAAAGTTGCCATTATTGGATACGGTAGTCAAGGCCATGCACATGCTTTGAATTTAAAGGAAAGTGGTATTGATGTAACCGTAGGACTCTATAAAGGCAGTAAATCCGTGCAGAAAGCCAAGAATGCAGGACTTAAAGTGGCAGAAGTCGCTGATGCTGTCAAAGGTGCGGATATTACTATGATTCTTATTCCTGATGAAATCCAAGCCGAAATATATAAAACCCAGATTGGACCTAATCTAAAACCAGGTAGTGCTCTTGCTTTTGCCCATGGTTTTAACATTCACTTTCAGCAGATAAAACCCCCGGCAGATGTAGATGTATTTATGGTTGCACCGAAAGGACCGGGACATCTCGTTCGTCGTACATTTGTTGAAGGGGGTGGTGTACCGGATATTTTTGCAGTCTATCAGGATGCCAGTGGTAAAGCTTGGGATATAGCACTTGCTTATGCACGCGGTATTGGCGGAACCAGAGCTGGTGTGATCAAAACGACTTTTCAGGAAGAAACTGAAACAGATCTTTTTGGAGAACAAGCTGTGCTATGCGGCGGTATTACCCATCTGATAACAGCCGGTTTTGAAACTTTAGTCAAAGCAGGTTATCAGCCGGAAATAGCATATTTTGAATGTTTTCATGAAATGAAACTTATAGTAGATTTAATGTATGAAGGCGGTATGGCAAATATGCGTCAGTCAATCAGTGACACTGCAGAATATGGCGATTATACAGCAGGTCCCCGCTTAATTACCGATAAAACTAAAAAGGAAATGGAAAATATCTTGACTGACATACAAGATGGCAGCTTTGCTACTAAATGGCTTTCGGAAAATAAAGCAGGACGGGCACAGTTTTATGCAATGCGCCGCAGACATGCAGAACATCAAATTGAGAAAGTCGGTGTTAAACTTCGTAAGATGATGTCATGGCTGGGCAAAAAACAAGAAGATTAATAGTTTAACGATAGATATATTTAGGAGCGGCAGGATGGACTAATTAGTCTGTCTTACCGCTTTTTCATACTAATTGATTATTTATTGTAAAACTTAAGTAAAGGAGGCAAACTTTGTGCGTTTGAATGGAGCCGGAATTGTTATTGAAAGTCTTAAAAATGAAGGCGTGGAATTTGTTTTTGGTTATCCGGGCGGGGCAGTTTTAACCTTATATGATGAAATTTATAAGACAAATTTTCCACATATATTGACTAAACACGAACAAGGTGCAGTACATGCAGCTGATGGGTATGCCAGGGCAACTGGTAAAGTTGGAGTATGCATCGCTACATCAGGGCCTGGTGCTACAAATTTGATAACGGGGATAGCTACAGCGAATATTGATTCGATACCATTGATATGCATTACCGGGCAAGTAGCTACACCGCTTATTGGGCGGGATTCTTTTCAAGAAGCGGATGTATGCGGTATAACAGCGCCGATAACAAAGCATAATTACCTTGTGCGGCATATAAAAGATCTGCCGCGTGTGTTAAAGGAAGCTTTTTTTATTGCACGAACGGGGCGGCCGGGTCCTGTTGTGGTTGACATTGCCAAAGATGTTTTTGCCGCTGAAACAGAATATAAATATCCGGCTGAGATATGTCTGCGCGGCTACACTGGCAAGTATATAGGTGATGAGAGGAAAATAGACAGAGCTGTAGATATGTTGCGGGCGGCTGAAAGGCCGATTATTTTTATCGGCGGAGGAGTGATCACGTCTGAAACCAGCCAACTTGTACGCGAAATGGTCCAAAAAATGAATATCCCCATGACCAGTACATTGATGGGATTAGGAGCAGCTGATGCTGATAGTGCCGGCTATTTGGGAATGGCTGGAATGCACGGCTCGTATGCGGCAAATATGGCTATCATGAAATGTGATCTGTTGCTGGGAATAGGTGTGCGTTTTGATGATAGAGTCACCGGTGTGATCAGTGAATTTGCACCGAAAGCAAAAATAATTCATTTTGATATTGATTATGCGGAAATTAATAAGAATATTGCTGTAAATTTAAGTGTAGTCGGTGATTTGCGTTGGTCGTTACCGTTGTTTCAGGAAAAATTGTGCCCATATAATGATATAATAAAAGAAAACATACAAAAATGGTACGAAAATGTGGTAAAGATACATACAGCCAGGCCATTTAAGTATAAAAATGATAAGAATAATATTTTAGCACAGGATGCTATAAAAAAATTATCAGATATAGTTACACATAATACTGCCATTGTAACCGATGTCGGACAGCATCAAATGTGGGCCGCGCAATTTTTTAAAGTATACGGACCGCGTAATTTTATAACTTCAGGCGGGCTGGGAACTATGGGATTTGGTCTTCCGGCAGCAATAGGTGTAAAATTAGGCCGGCCGGATAAGAATGTAATATTGCTTTCCGGTGACGGCAGTATTATGATGAATTGCCAGGAATTAGCTACACTGGCCGATTATAATATCAACATTAAAATAATTGTAATTCATAATCATGTACTGGGAATGGTGACACAATGGCAAAGAATGTTTTACGGTGAACGTTACTCACAGTCGTTATTAAATAGTAAGGCTGATATTGTTAAAATAGCACAAGCAATGGGAATTAAGGGGTTTCGCATAAAGGTGAAAGAGGAACTGATAAACGGTTTACAGCAACTCCTGCATGAACAAGGTCCTGTTTTGCTGGATATTATTGTTCCTGCCGAAGAAGATGTGTTCCCAATGGTTCCCGGCGGCAAGCGACTTGATCAGATGGTAATGGGAGAAGACGGCTTATGAAATATCAAATCGCCATTCTGGCAGAAAATAAACCAGGTGTATTGACGCATGTATCCGGACTTATAAGTCGCCGGGCTTTTAATATTGAAACAATAAATGCGGGATATACTGAGGATGCCGATGTAACGCGGATAAATATTGTAGTAGATGCCAATGATGAAACGGAACTCAATAAAGTAATCCATCAAATGGCTAAATTGATTGACGTAATAAAAATAGTTAATATAAGTGAACTGGCATCAATAAACAGAGAATTGGTTATGGTGAAAGTTAAGGTGACATCTTCTGCAATACGGGCTGATATTGTTAATATTGCCAGTATATTCAGAGCTCATATTGTCGATGTAGGGCACGAAAATGTGGTGATTGAACTGACAGGAGAGCAAGATAAACTGGCAGCACTAATCGATATGCTTAATTGTTATGAAATTTTAGAAATAGCACGTACCGGGCCAATCGCTTTATCACGCGGTATAATTCCTGTGAAAAATATGTAAAAAAAGGCTGCCGCACGCAACCATTTTCATTCATAAATATGCAATAATGCCATTTCCCTTGCTCACCCGCAGGAAAACGGGTAATACATAGTGGCGGTGAGTGCATTTTTAGGAGGTCAATGCTATTCGTGTGACAGCCTTTATTGATTTTGTTGGATTTATTATTGTGATGCGGAATTGCCGGTATCATTTATAAATTTTTTATCAATGACATTGTATTTTACATCACTATATTTTGTGGTTTTTCCATTTTGCTGAACTATTACATTGCCGGTAAAATCGACAATTTTGGTTTCCCAGTTAAAGGAAGCTTGATCTGAATCAATGGCTAAATCACCGTAGGTAAAATGTGTGCCGCCTTTTACGGTTATGGTTTTATTGGACCATGACCCATAAAGATCATCACCAGTAAAATTTATCGGTGTGGCGTTGTCATCCCCATTATAAATACAGGTTATATTTTTTTGTGCCCATACTTCTAAGGATGTAAGATTTACCTGAGCCCGATCAGCAGTTATATTATATCTGCCGGTTTCAACACGAACATTGCCATTTAGTTTATATGTTCCCGATAAAATATCGAATGTGGTGTTATCGGCTGTGACTTTGGGAGCAGCAAAGACAGTATATGTACTAAATAGCATTATTGCCAACAGAAACAGTGACGTTTTTAATATACGCATAGCAATCCTCCATCAAGTAAAAAATTAAATTTTATAACACACATTATAACATATATGTTATAAAGATGACAAAGTGTCAATATAGATGGTATATGGTTTTAACTGGTGTATTTAATTAAAAATGCAGGAATTAACATAGATAAGTTTAATATAAAAGTTAGTAATAATGTTTTTGTGGATAGATTAAGGTGGTGCTGACATGAATGTCCGAGAACGGACGGAAGAATTGGAATACAGGATATTATCGATTGATGCAGCAAAGAGCCGTGAGGCAAACCGTGCGAAAGAAGAGGCAAAATGTCCTTTTCGTACGGCTTATCAAAGAGATCGTGACAGAATATTGCATTCTAAATCGTTTCGTCGTCTTAAACATAAAACTCAGGTATACATTACGGCAGGCGATCATTACCGAACACGCCTGACACACAGCTTAGAGGTAGCACAAATATCAAGGACTATTGCGCGGGGATTGCGATTAAATGAAGATTTGACAGAGGCGATAGCATTAGGACATGATGTAGGACATACTCCATTTAGTCATGCGGGTGAAGCGACAATGAATTCGTTAGTAGGACATTTTTCTCATAACGAACAAAGTCTGCGAATGGTAAAATATTTGGAAAAAGATGGGCAGGGGTTAAATCTGACAGATGCCGTAGAAGATGGGATTTTGAATCACACCGGGAAAAAGGCACCGTGGACTCTGGAGGGGCGTATCGTTAAAATAGCTGATAGGATAGCTTATTTATGTCATGATTTTGATGATAGCCTGCGTTCCGGATTGCTTCATAGGAATGATTTACCGCAGATAGTCGTTGATACATTGGGGGAAAATCATTCCAGCATGATAACCGGAATGGTTAGTGATATGATATTGTCATCCGAAGGTAAACATGATATTTTATTATCAGGTCATATGCAAAACGTAATGCAGGCATTTCGGGATTTCATGTTCGAAAAAATTTATTATTCCAAAATATTGGCTAAAGAAAGAGAGCAGGCTTGTTTTATAATCGAACAGTTGTTTAAATATTATACAGAGCATTTTGATAAGATGCCCTTGGAATTTAAACAAAGAGAAAAACGCTGGGGCAAACAGCAAACAATTGTTGATTATATTGCTGGATTAACGGATAGTTATGCAGTCGCTGAGTTTAATATGATTTTTGTCCCTCCAGTATGGAATCAGTGGATGGCAACGCATTAAATAATAATATAATGTAGAAGGGATTGTTTTTATGTTACGGTTTTTAACGGCAGGAGAATCGCACGGACAATGTTTGACAGCTATTTTGGAAGGGATACCGGCTGGATTAAAGATAGATATCAATAAAATAAATAATAAACTGGCTCGTCGTCAAATGGGATATGGCCGCGGTGGACGTATGACGATTGAAACTGATAAAGTAGATATTTTATCAGGAATTCGCTTTGGTGAAACTATGGGAGATCCGATTACTTTGCAGGTAAAAAATCGTGACTGGGGAAATTGGATTAAAGAGATGTCGGTAAACGGGCAGCCGTTTGGTGATAAAGTGACAGCAGCAAGGCCGGGACACGCGGATTTAGCAGGAGTACATAAATACGATAGGAAAGATATTCGTGATATTTTGGAAAGAGCCAGCGCACGGGAAACTGCTGCTAAGGTGGCTATGGGATCAGTATGCCAGCAATTTTTGGAAACTTTGGGAATGAGAGTCTATTCACATGTGGTAAACATCGGCGGAATAAAAGCAGACAGAAATAAGATCGATTATACACAAATAGCAGTTAATGATTCGGATTTAAATTGCATGGATGGTGATGCTGCAATTAAAATGCGGGAAAAAATACGTATTGCCGGACAGAATGGAGATACATTGGGCGGCATGTTTGAAATTATCGTAGAAGGGGCACCGGAAGGACTTGGGTCTCATATTCAGTGGGATAAACGACTCGATGGCAAACTGGCACAGGCAATTATGTCAATTCAAGCTATAAAGGCAGTTGAAATAGGAGCAGGAATGGAATATGCCAATAATCCAGGCAGTAAAATGCATGATGAATTATTTTATGATGATAAAAAACAAGTGTATCGTAAAACTAACCATGCCGGCGGTTTAGAAGGCGGTATGACAAATGGTGAAAATATCATTGTTCGTGCGGTTATGAAACCTATCCCAACGCTTATGACGCCGCTGCATTCTGTTGACATAGAAAGCAGACAGGAAGTTATGGCTTGTAAAGAACGCAGCGATGTATGTGCTGTGCCAGCAGCATCCATAGTAGGAGCGGCAATGACGGCAATAACCATAGCTGATGCGGTATTAGAGCAGTTCGGTGGTCATGCAATGACTGATATTAAAGCTGCGGTGGCAAGTTATAAAAGTAGATTGGCAAAACAATGAAGAATATAGCTTTGATAGGTTTTATGGGAACCGGGAAAAGCTGTGTTGGTAAATTGCTGGCGGAAAAACTTGGCTTTTCGTTTATTGATACTGATTTGCTGGTCGAACAACAGGTTCAGATGACTATTCCACAGATTTTTCAGCAGTATGGTGAAGCTTATTTTCGAGAATGTGAAAAAAAAGCGGTAAAACAAGCGGTAATGCAGCCCAGCACAGTTATAGCTACCGGTGGCGGTGTGCCATTGTTTGAGGAAAATCGTGATGTTTTGCAAATAAATAGTGCTGTTATTTGTTTGCGTGCTGAGGTTAAAACGATAATGCACAGGACAAAAGGACGTAATAATCGACCACTGCTTAATTCACAAGAAGAAAAGATTCAATCACTGCTGGACGAACGGAAGCCTTTTTATGCTCAGGCGGATTTTTTAATTGATACAGATGCTCTGTCACCATTACAAATAGTTAATGAGATAATACTATATCTGCGGAGGATGAAGAATTGAAAACGGTGCGGGTTGAACTGGGAAAAAATAGTTATGATATTCATATTGGTAATAATTTAAATAAAACGATAGAAAAATTTTTTTTACAAGGTAAATTTTCCCATATTGCGCTTTTGGTATCTGACAGTAATGTGGGTCCGCTATATGGTGATAAAATAAAAAGGGTGCTTGAAAAGGCCGGTTTTTGCGTGGTGATGTTTTTTATTAAAGCAGGAGAATCATCTAAGTCATGGGATGTAGCAAAGCAGCTTTACACTGAAGCAATTAAAAGTGGTTTAGATAGAAAATCCCCGATAGTTGCCCTTGGAGGCGGAGTGGTTGGGGATATAACAGGATTTATTGCAGCTACTTATATGCGTGGAGTGCCATTTGTACAAATTCCGACAAGCTTATTGGCTTATGTTGATTCATCAGTAGGTGGAAAAGTTGCTATTAATCATTCAATGGGAAAAAATTTGATTGGTGCTTTTTATCAGCCTGAAGCTGTGTTTATAGATCTTGATATGATTAAAACCATGCCAAACAGGGAAATATCAACCGGATTGGCGGAAGTGATAAAATATGGATTAATTTATGATAAGGAATTTTTTGCATATATAGAAAGTCACGTTAAGGAAATTTTTGCTTTAAATAATGAGGTGCTCACATATATTACAGCCAAATCGTGCGAAATTAAGGCTGCTGTGGTAAGCAAGGATGAAAAGGAAATGGGATTGAGAGCAATCTTGAATTTCGGGCACACTATCGGACATGCTATTGAAAGGGAGACTAAATATGATGTTTATAATCATGGTGAAGCAATAGCTATTGGAATGGTAGGGGTATCAATAATAAGCCGTGAATTAGGATTACTTGATCCGACAGTAGTACAGAAAATTCATCATATATTGGAAATATGCCATTTGCCGCAAACATGTCATGCGTGTACTGAAGATGGGATTTATCGGGACCTTTTTCATGATAAGAAAACGATAGGAAAGAAAATAAACTGGGTATTATTAGATGAAATAGGTAAGGTACATCTGTCTGATAATGTCAGTGAACTAATAGTACGTAAAGCAATAAAATCTATATTGGCGTAAAAAAAGTGTCGTTTGAACATCAAAAAATATATTGGAATTTGTTCAAACGACACTTTTTATTTATAAAAATGGTTTTAGGATTATAGACTATTTTGTTCAAATGTACCGAATACGATAGCTTGTCCGTTATCTACCATATGTTGGCCACGAGCCCATACATGTTTCAGCTGAAAATCTTTGTCTACAACAGTGAAATCGGCATCAAACGATTCTTTTACCTGACCTTTTTGTGATAATTTAAGAATATCGGCGACATTGCTGGTGACAAATTTTATAGCGGTATCTGGAGCAATTTTTTCTGTTTTTATCATGTCACGAATTTCCTGCAGCATGGATTTTTGACTGGCTACGCCTACACCGATGGTATTGCCGGTGGCATCGAACAATGGTACACTGCCGTTGCCATCGGAACTCATAGTGATATTGGTAGTAGCAACGCCGTTTTCTAAAGCACGCTTAGCAGCTTGACTGGGTTTTACTGCCTGTACTGAACCGGATTCCGGACTTACGCCGGAAGTTATGTCCATAATGCCACCTTGTTTTGCCCACTTAATACCTTCAATTAAAAGTTGTTGATTACGATTGATATGAGTAGGAATAAATTGTGATTTTGGTATTTCACTATTAGCCGTTATTTCAAAAAGCATACTGAGCCCTGATTTACCGTCTCCTATATGCATATCTACAATACCGGCTTTGGAACTGAGCATACCGCCGACGCGTGCCTGTGCGGCCAGATTTTTATATTCCTGACAAGTCGGCTGCGCTGAACGATGATCGGACATGGCAATTTCACCAGTGCCGATTATTTTATCAATTATAATTATATCACTACGCACACTGCCGGTTATAGTGGGAGTAGGAAGTTCATAGGCACCGGTATACATATAGGCCGATATTCCTTCGGCACATAGGCCGCGTGTTTTAGCTAAAAGATTGATGACACTGCGAGTTGTGCCGTCTGTACCGAGACAACCGACGACGGTAGTAACACCGGATGTAGTGATTTGTGATAAAAGAATTTCCGGTGTTCTGGTTGCAAAACCGCCTTCCCCGCCACCGCCGGTTATATGTACATGACTGTCAATAAAGCCCGGCATGAGGATACAGTCTGTTAGATCAACTATTTGACAGGGATAATTAGTTGGTGCCGTAGCAGTAGGACAGACAGCAGCAATTTTATCGCCGGCAATAAGTATGTTTTGTATTCCCATATCCCGCGGGGCAAATACTCTGGCACCGCATAATAGAGTAAAAAATGGTTTTGTCATAATGAGACTCCTTTCAATTTAAAAAAATAGTAATATGAAATGCATTACCCATATTGAAGCTAATGCATTGATAATACAAATACCGATAATAACCGGATAGTGTTTAGCGTTTACACCGGCAATACCAAGACAGCGGCCAACGTTTTGTACGGGATTGCCCATTAGATAAATAGCAGGAATAAGCATGGTGACCTGCATTGCATTCAGTGAACCGGCGGTATATAAACTAACGGCAATGCCGATGGCACCACCCATACTCAGTAAAGAAGTTATTATTACCATCGCAGCCTGGCCGGGAAGCGCCCAAAGAGCCATTATTGGAGAAAAAGCAATGCCGATAAGTTGCAATAGTCCGGTTACATCCAGTATGCGGATGATTACAAAAGCCATAATTACATTAGGCATGAGACTGGTGGTACCAATGGTAAAACCTCGTCTGGCACCGTTGACAAAGAGGTCTAGTATGTTCTTCTTGGGTTCTGCGGGAGCAGTGTTATTTGCCATTATTGGTACCTCCTGCTAAAGTTTTTTTATATACCATCCGTAAATACAAACGCATAAGATTAGCACCGATTATTTTAAATATAAACATAACCAATATAGGAATGATAATTGGAGTGAGCATAAAACCAAAAACAGCTGCCCCGGAGGAAAAATAATTAGTGATAAATGCACTGGCGCTTGTTTGGTAGGCAATATTGATGGAACGTTCATTATCGGTTATTTTTCCCTCGTCAGCCAGCTCTTTAATCATGCCGGCAGCAGCATCGGTGCTTTGCATATTGGCTATTGTCGATAACATGCAGATACCTGGTATGCCAAGTAACGGTTTTAAGATTGGTGTCATGAGTTTTTGTGCGGCCTTTAATCCTCCAAGCCCGTCAACAATATTTACAATTCCCAATGCCAATATAACGGCCGGTATTAATTCGATTGAAAAAAGAAAACCGTCTCGTGCACCGCTGCCGCCTGCACCACGAAACGTAAAAGCCTGTGCTGTTCCCTGAATTTTACCAAATGTACCGTTTAATGTGTTGAAATCAAAAACCTTGAGCCAACCTTGGCAGGATGAGAAAATACCAGAAAAAAGTATTATGGCAACTGCCAAAGCAGCATAACCCTGCCAGCCAACTTTTAGAGTTGGCTTTTCCTGCTTGTTCATTTTGTTATACCTCCTAAAGTAATAATACATATTTATATATAAGCAATTTTCATGCCAACTTTTTTAGAATAAAAAGTCATCATAGCTGCCATTTGTAATTATAAAAATATCATTAATAATGAATGTATTCCATTGTAGCAGGAATTTGTAATATTAAAGGGGAAATAAAAATATAAAGGGATAATATTACCTTTAATATCCCTTTACGGCAATGAATTTGCATTAAGTGGAGGCATTAAAATTTGAAGACTTTAGTATTTATTGCTATGGGAGAAAATACAGCCGCAGCATGTACACAACAATTGCATAAAATTCTCGGAAGCAGAGTAAATATAATAGCATATACTGTTGATGCTCCTAGTATACCGGTACAGATAAAAGCTGATTTGGTACTTTTTGCCAGTCATGAGGCATATATTCATGCAAAAAAATATTGTCAGAAAACCGTAACTTTAATAGCTCGCCGTTCAATAAACTATCATGAAGTCGGTAAACTTTTTTCAATACCGGCAGGGACTGATGTGCTATTGGTAAATGACTTACCGGATAGCACAAATAGGACAATAGCATTGCTGCAAATGATAGGTATAGATCATATTAATTATCATCCATGCTGCCCTCAAATGACTGATTATCCGCGCTTAACAACAGCAGTTACTCCGGGAGAACGGCAATTCGTACCGGATTTTGTTGAGAACATAATAGATATAAAAACACGTTTGATAGATATAACGACAATTGTCGAAATGCTTTTGCAGTTAGGTTTTTTACATTTATATGCAGATTTTCTGTCAGCGGATTATGTGCGTGATATTATCAGATTGACTAAGGATAGTTATCATGCGGTAAATAAAATTAAACAACTAAGGGAGATTGTTTATCAAAAAAAATTAGAAAATAACAATATAGCAATATATACTTTTGATAAAATTTGGGGAAAAAGTGCAGTGGTACTAGATACGATCGACCGGGCAAAAAAAATGGCATTGTCTGATTCGTCAGTATTGATCGAAGGAGAAAGTGGTACTGGTAAGGAAATTATGGCACAGAGTATACATAATGCTTCGCTATATAATAAAGGCCCATTTGTCGCAGTTAATTTTGCAGCACTTTCTGAAAGCCTTTTAGAAAGTGAATTATTCGGATATGTACCAGGTGCTTTTACCGGGGCCAAACGTGAAGGAGCAACGGGGCTTTTTGAGGAAGCCAACCATGGTACTCTTTTTCTTGATGAAATTGGTGATGCACCATTGCCCTTTCAAGTAAAATTGCTGCGGGTTTTGCAGGAAAAACAAATACGTCGCGTCGGGGGAAATAAAATGATACCAATTGATGTGCGCGTTATCGGAGCAACTAATAAAGATTTAGAAGCAATGGTGATCAAGGGAAAATTTCGCAAGGATTTATATTATCGTCTGAATGTTTTGCCAATTAGAATGCCACCTTTACGGGAACGCGGCCGGGATATTTTGATATTAGCTAAAGCTTTTTATCAACAACAGGCAATGAAGCATAAGAACATAAAATGTACAGCAGAAAAATATTTTCAGATGATTGATCCTATTTTTCTTAATTATAGTTGGCCGGGTAATATCAGAGAATTAGAGAATATAGTAGAATATTTGACAACGTTATCGCCTGATATGCCACCGGACAAACGGATTTTACCATCTAAATTCCATGTTTTTCATGAAAATAAACCGTGGGGAGAAGAACAAAAAAGTATTACAGTAAAAGAATTGAAAGAAAGTATTTATGACGAAGTAGCTAAAGCTAATAGATGGCATATTTCAATAGGGAGAAGGTCTTTAGCTGAAAAATTGCATCAACCAGAAAATCGTATTAGATTGATGATTGAATCATTAAAACAGGATGGATATTTATTTTCACGGCGCGGGCGAGGCGGATTACTTATCAGTAATAAAAAACCAGATACAGACAAGGTAAATTTTTAAATCATTATTGTGAATGGCAATAAAAATACTCTTGCCATAGATTTTATATTACAGCAAGAGTATTTTTACTAATAACAGTATTAGTTAAGCTTGGGCATCGGCAACTTCATTGAGATTTGCCATTAATTTTTCGATATCAATACCATGTGCCATGGCACCTTGTTCAATATTTTCAAAATGGGCGGCAGCGCAACCAATGCAGCCCATGCCGGACATAGCAAATACATCGACTGTTTCAGGATATTTTTGTACTACTTCCATAATGCTCATATCTTTAGTGATAGTCACAATCATTACCTCCCTAATAAGTAATAAACTACGATATTATTATACCACATTTCATATTTCGTTTGCCAAATTTTTCTATTCGAGTTAAAATATTACAATAATAGTTTATAAAGTTTATCTATTTAATGAGAAAGGCGGTATCAAGCTATACTGCTATGTTTTTATTAGGACCTGTACATATATATTGGTATGGATTAACCATTAGCCTGGCTATAGTTATTGGATTATTGATAACATGGGGTAATGTCAAAAAACATCATGAGGATTTTTCTGTAGTTATTGATATACTGCTTTGGTGTATACCATTGGGGATAGTGTTTGGGCGTGGTCTGTATGTTATTTTTCATTGGCAGATATTTAGTGACAGGCTCTTGAACATTTTTTTGCTTAGTGGCGGTGGCTTATCAATATATGGAGCTTTTATCGGTTTTTTATGCGGCACGGTATTTTATTTATATCTGACGGGAAGAAATTTTTGGTACTGGATGGATATATTTTTACCCGGGATGATTGCCTGCCTAATTGTTTATCAGATAGGTAATTTTTGTATGCAAAATACGATAGGAACACCTTTACCGGTAAGTTATGACAATGATCATAGTATTGCAGAGTACATTGATTTTAAACAGAGGCCTACCGGTTTTGAGGGATATTTATATTTCAGGCCGGTGGCTTTATATCAGGCAGTGGTATTGGGTGTTATATTTTTAGTGTCTTTATTACTTACTGCGGTGCAGTTGAAATATTCACGAATTCAGCAGGGAAATATATTTTTGTCATGCATGGTGTTGATCGCTCTATGCCGTTTTGTTTTCGGGTTTATGTATCTTTCAAGCAATACATCAGTAATTTTGCATTCGGGTCAATATTTTGCGCTGATATTAATAGCGTGCTGTCTTATTATTTATTGGTTGCGGCGGCGCGCTTTTCAAAGGGAAAAAACATATCATTATTAAATATTATACATAGAGGATATTATTATCCTACGATAGGAGAGATAATTATGATGGCATTAAATTTTCAAGCCCCCAAGCATGAAAAACTTTTAATGGCTAGAAAGAAAAATTGTACTATATGGTTGGGAGATGTAAGTAAACAATATCCGGAAAATTCATTGGTTTGGATAACTACCGGGGCAAAATTTCAATACAAAAAGAAATTATTTGTGGCTTTTTTAGATAAAGTCCAAGTTAAAAAAATGTCTGAATTGACATCGGAAGATCTTGATCACCAAAATCCGGAAATTGCGACACGTGAAGATTTGATTGCTGATTTTGAGGGTATTTATAAAAAAAGAATTACTATGGATGATACCGTTACCGTTATATATTTTTCAGAAGTATTATAATATGATAAATAATGCCCTTGGTTATAAATACCAAGGGCATTATTGTTGATAGCGTGCCCGGCATGAAGCAGTCTAATAGGTGAAAGTCTCGCGTACGGGTTAATAGTGCCAAGTATATAGCCGCTGCGGACAGTCAATAGATGCAATTTTGCTGGAATTAAGAAAGTACACGACCAGATGGCTGAATTGCTTTTTCATAGCCGATATGCTCAAGAAAATGCAGGAGATTAATAAATGGATAAGGCGAAGAATAAGGATTTATCTATGGGAAAAATGGAAGAAAATTGCGATAAGACCAGAAAACTTTGAAAAATGGAAATTAGACAAGGGCAAAGCATGGAAATATACAAATACAAGATTGGCATATCGGCGTGTAGCTGGGAGCTCAATCCTTAACAGTACACTAACAGATAAATACCTCGGATCTCTGGCTATATGAACATAGCGAAGAAATACGAGGTGTTTTTCACATTACGTTAAGTTATTGAACCCGCCGTATGGCGGTGCAAGAGGGCGGCTATTTAAATAATAACTAGCCGCCCTCTGCCCGATTATTTGAACTAGTTATATAAAAACAACATTTATTCCAGTTCTTTTTTCATCCGCTGGAACTCTTCACTGCTGATTTCACCCTTGGCATAACGTTGTTTTAATATTTCTATGGCATCATTTTGTTGGTTAAAGTTATGGTAATTGCCACGAAATGCAGCTTTGAAAAGCCAAATTGCTGCCATGATTATGAGAATAGTGAATGCCAGGTGAGTTATCAGGCCGAAGCCTGCTCCCAGCCAGCCCATACCGCCGCCGAACGGTCCGCCAAAACCATATCCCATCATATTGATGCACCTCCTCTTTCTTAGATGATATCATTATATAATGATATTGTGAAATTTTTGTGGAAAAAATATGGAAATTTGATGAGTAAAATAGTAAACAATAAATGTGCCATATTAATAATAAAAAACATCAAGAATTATCTTGAATCTGTTTTATAAATATAATTGTATAAAATATAGATGCAGTGGTATTTTTTATTATTTTTCACTTTAGGGGAAGATGTTGTCGCACGTAATCCATTTTTCATTCATAAATATGCAATATTTTGTCATTGCTGTCCGTTATTAGAAATGGTTGTAAATCATATAGTGATGGTGGGATGCATTTTCGAGGACAATGCCGTTCAGTAACCAGTAACAAATAATATTTATAAATTGATAAGTGACACATGATGTGTAATTATTCTAATATTAAAACATGAGCTGTTGCCGATTGTTATAAATATTTAACAATAATCCCGCTGCCAGTACATTGGTTATCAGCGAGCTTACCCCGTAACTGATAAAAGGAAGCGGAATACCTGTGACAGGCATGATACCGATAGTCATACCTACATTCACTAATACATGGAAGGCCAGCATTGAGTTTATTCCAACAGCCAAAAGCATACCAAGATTATCACTTGCCTCACGGGCAATTTTTATTCCGCGCCATAGGATAAATAGAAAAATCAGCAAGACTATCGTTGCTCCGATAAAACCAGTTTCCTCCCCGATAACGGCAAAAATGAAATCAGTATGATTTTCTGGAAGAAAATTAAGCTGACTTTGTGTGCCATGGAAGAGCCCCTTTCCATATAAAAGACCTGACCCGATAGCTATTTTTGATTGAATTATGTGATAGCCGGAGCCCAAAGGATCAATATTAGGATTTATAAATACCATGATGCGCATTTTTTGATACTCTTTTAAAAAATGCCAGATGATTGGCAGACATGAAAGTCCGGCACCAAATATAACGCCGATTATTTTCATGTTGACACCGGCAGCAAATATCATTCCGAAAAAAATTGCCAAAAAAACTAATGCTGTTCCGAGGTCAGGCTGGGTGACGACAAGTGCAAATGGAATTACCATATATAAAGCAACTGGCAGTAATTCCTTAAAAGTATTTAGCTTGCCAACACGATTTTCAAGTAAAACAGCCAGAGAGATTATCATTATTAGTTTGGAAAATTCTGAAGGCTGAAAGCTGATCGGGCCAAGTTGAATCCAACGCTGTGCTCCTAAGGCTGAATGTCCGGCAATATCAACGGCTAAAAGCAAAAGTGCATTGAAGATGTACAGTTTGTTGCCCAGTGGCTGCAACATTCGATAGTCAAATTTCATCATAAAAAAAACCAAAACTGCACCTACCAGTGCGAATATGCTTTGCCGCTGAACGTACCAATAACGTTCGCTGCTGGGGGTATTTATGTGAGTGGCACTGCCTATAATGACGATGCCGATTAATATTAAAATAATGATTGCTATGATCAAAGGGACATCTATACGGCGGAAAAGTCTGCTGTTGGTAAACATTGTGCCCTAATTGCCTCCTGTATATTGTTGTTTATGGTGGAATGTAAAATAAACTTGCTGAATTAAGTTTCGCTTTATATTCTAAGACAAAAGCAGCGGAATGTAAATATCCCGCTGCCTTTTATAATGCGTAGGTTTAGTAAATTTTATTTATCCAGTGAAAGTATGGTTTCACCGCTGTCAATATCAACAATATAAATTTTGGTGTCGGTTAGAAGGGCGGCAGTTTGACGATGATCAGTACGTTTACTTAAAGCGGGTGAACCGGGGTTAAGGAATATAGTATTTCCCCGTTTTTCCAATACGTTAATATGGACGTGACCGCTTACAAATAAATCGGCTTTGAAATGAGCTGCCATAGCATCCTTTTCTTGGTCACTCATTACATGATGACCGTGTGTAGTGACGATTTTAAAACCGTCGATTACAACATAAGTATATGGAGCTTGAATAGGACTATTCAAAACTAATGTATCAACTTCACTGTCACAATTGCCCTTGCAGATGATTGTTGGCATAGGCAGACTGTTTATTTTTTCGGCAAGTTTAGCCGGATTATAATCCGGTAATATAGGATTGCGCGGTCCATGATAAAGAACGTCACCGGCGTGAATTATCATGTCAGCATCTTTGAAAAATTTATCATAAGCAAGTGTGAAACGTTCGACGCAGCCATGTGTGTCGCTTATAATACCGATTTTCAAAAGTATCAGCCCCTTTAAAGATAGTAGATCATAATTTTTTCAATAGATCAGCCATTTCGATGGCACTCATGGCAGCATCAGAACCCTTGTTGCCAGCCTTGGTACCGGCACGTTCAACGGCTTGTTCAATATTTTCCGTGGTCAGCACGCCGAATATTGTCGGTACGCCAGTTGAGAGTCCAACTGCTGCGACACCTTTAGAAACCTCATTACAGACGTAATCATAATGCGATGTCGAACCACGAATGACAGATCCCAGACAAATGACAGCGTCATATTTATTGCTTTGGGCCATTTTTTTGGCGATGAGAGGAATTTCAAATGCACCGGGAACCCACGCTACAGTAATAGCCGATTCATCACTATCGTGACGTGTTAGTGTATCAAGTGCTCCAGAAAGTAATTTACTGGTTATAAATTCGTTGAAACGGGCGACGACGATGCCAAATTTTAACCCTTTTGCAGACAGATGACCTTCAATTATTTTTGCCATATCATTATTCCTCCAATATATTATAAATAATTATTTTATCGTTATCAGGCATTTTTGAGAAGATGTCCCATTTTTTCCTTTTTAGTTTCCAGATATTTGGCGTCAAAAGCGTTGGCGGGAATTTCCAAAGGTACTCTTTCAACTATTTCCAAGCCGTATCCTTCAAGTCCTGCTCTTTTTTCAGGATTATTGGTCATCAATCTGATGCTGGTCAATCCGAGATCGGATAAAATCTGGGCTCCAATACCATAATCACGCATATCTGGTTCAAATCCTAATAAAACATTGGCTTCTACAGTGTCCTTACCTTTATCCTGCAAGGCATAAGCGCGTATTTTATTAGCAAGCCCGATACCGCGGCCTTCCTGACGCATATAAAGGACAACACCTTCACCCGCTTTTTCGATGCGGCGTAAGGCCGTTGCCAGTTGGTCACCGCAATCGCAGCGCATTGAACCAAGTACATCACCGGTAAGGCATTCGGAATGAACACGCACCAGAACATTTTTTTTGCCGCGCACATCACCCTTTATGATAGCAATATGGCATTTACCATCAAGCTGGCTTTCATAAGCAATTATTTTAAACATGCCGTATTTACTGGGAAAGTTAGCTTCAGCAGCTTTTTTTATAAAGCATTCGGTGTTTTTGCGATATTTTATTAGTTCGGCTACCGTGATGAAAGATAAATTATTTTCCCTGGCAAATTTGTACAGTTCAGGTGTACGAGCCATATGTCCGTCCGTACTCATTATTTCACAGCATATACCAGCTGGTTTCAAACCGGCAAGTCTGGCAAGATCAACAGTCGCTTCAGTGTGACCGGTACGGCGCATCACACCGCCTTCGACAGCACGCAGTGGGAAAATGTGGCCGGGACGGCGTAAATCGGTTGGTTTGGTATTTGACTCGACCATTTTACGAACAGTTAGTGCTCGTTCAAAAGCCGAGATACCGGTGGTGGTGTCAACGTGATCAACAGTTACGGTGAAAGCTGTTTCGTGGTTATCTGTATTGTTGGCAACCATGGGGGTCAGTTCAAGCTTATCAGCAAGCGCTCCGTCCATAGGCATACAGATAAGTCCCTTGGCATGTGTGGCCATAAAATTCATTATTTCTGGTGTTACTTTTTCTGCCGGGGCAATCAAATCCCCCTCATTTTCCCGATCTTCATCGTCTACGACAAGAACCATTTTACCATTTTTAAAATCGTCTATTGCTTTTTCTATAGGATCAAATTTTATTTCCACAAAGAGCCCTCTTTTCAAGTTATTTTATTATAAAATAGTTTTTTATTGTAAATATTGGGCGTAACAATTTAATAAAAACCATTTTTTTGTAAAAAATCAGTATTTAAGGTAGATATTGCTGGTGTTTTGTCGGTATCTACAGATAATAATTTTTCTATGTATTTGCCTATTATATCTGTTTCAATATTAACTATTGCACCAATTTTTTTTTGCCCGATAGTGCTTACTGCTGCAGTATGAGGAATAAGTGAAACCACAAATTTATGTGCATCAACATCGACTACCGTTAAACTAATACCATCGATAGCAACCGAACCTTTTTTTACGATATAGCGCAGTAGCTGTGGGGTGGCAGACAGGGTGACTATTATGGCATTATCTTCAGATTTTTTCTGTATAATTCTACCAGTGCCGTCGATATGACCGCTCATAATGTGACCGCCTAAACGGGAAGTTATTTGCAAGGCCCGTTCTAAGTTGACAGGACTGCCGGTTTTTAACTCGGATAGTGATGTTTTTCGCACTGATTCCGGCATGACGTCAGCTGAGAAAAAATGAGCGTTACAGTCAGTAACGGTAAGGCAAGTACCATTTACAGCAATACTGTCGCCAATATTGACATCCGTTAAAATTTTTTTGGCATTGATGACAAGCTGCACTGATGCAGTTCCAAAGTGCATTTGCCGGATGCTGCCGATTTCTTCAATTATTCCTGTGAACAATGTGGTGTGCCTCCCTTATTTAAATTACCGCTTATGAGAAAATCACCATCAAGATTTTTTATCACGGGAGATGCGAGTGTGAGAGCGTCAGCAAGATTTTTGATACCGGGTCCCTCAACTGCCGATTTGGCTGATTTGCCACCCACAATTTTAGGAGCGATGAAAAAATAAGCTTTATCGGCAAGTTTTTCTTCTACTATATTGCCTATTAAAGTCGCACCGCCTTCTATCAGGATACTGCAGATTTCTCTTTGTGCCAGTTGCTTAAAAAGATCAGTCAGATTAATTCCGGCAGTCTCAGCAGCATCTGCGATGATAACATCAACATTCTTTTTTGCTTTTAACGCGGCAATTTTAAGCGGTGAAGCCTTTGCGGTTACGACCACCAGCGTTAAGGCTGCATTATCATTTAATACTGCTGCATCCAAAGGGATACGTCCTGTGCTGTCGGCGATTATTCGGATCGGATTTTTACCGCCTGCTGCTAAACGGGTGGTTAATGTGGGATTATCTGCTATAATTGTGTTGATACCGACCATTATAGCATCATTTATATCGCGAAGGTGATGACCATAAGTACGTGATGCTTCATTGGTTATCCATTTTGATTGACCGCTGGCGGTTGCTGTTTTACCGTCAAGACTCATAGCACTTTTAATGGTGATAAAAGGAAACCCTGTTTCTATCCATTTGAAAAATACTTCATTAAGTTTTGCTGCTTCGTTTTCTAAAACTCCGGTCACGACTTCTAAACCGGCATCGCGCATTTTTTTTATGCCACGGCCTGATACTTTAGGATTAGGATCAGTTATTGCTACAACGACGCGCTTAATACCGGCTTTTATCACAGCATCACAGCAAGGCGGTGTCCGCCCAAAGTGAGAACAGGGTTCTAAACTAACATAGAGTGTGGCACCTTGGGAAAGTTCACCGGCAGCTTGCAAGGCATGTATTTCAGCATGTGGGGTCCCGGCTTTTTTATGCCAGCCACAGCCGATAATACGATTATTCTTTACGATGACAGCGCCGACCATCGGATTAGGACTTGTCCGTCCAACAGCATTTTTAGCTAAATTAATTGCTGTTTGCATATATCGCTCGTCATCATTCATTTTAAAACGCCTCCATATATCTATTATACAAAGATTGACATCATTGAGATATTATTCAACCGATTTGACAAATAAAAAAAGCTGCCAAATACACTACGTATTCAACAGCCTGTGTGGCGGAATAAAATATTTTAAAGGAATGAATTTTTGTGATAATTTTATTAAACCCACTTAAAATCACACAATCTTTTTCCATCCAGACTATAACTGTCGGCTTCGGAATTACACCGAATCTGCCAAAGGCTCGCGGGCTTTACCGCCGGTAGGGAATCTCACCCTGCCCCAAAGACTGCTAATCAATTGTCTATTTATATTATACTAAAGTTGTTGAAAAAAGCAATACAATTTTAGTATTGTTTTGATAAGGATTATGGAATCGGTTTTGAATGAGGTTTTTTAGTAAAAAGGTAATAAAAATCAAAATCATCTTTTACTATATGTTCAACAATTATATTTTGGATTATATATCGTCCAGCACTTGTAAAACTTGGTTTTTCAGATTGCAGATTATTTAGTATAGTGGTTATTTCTGTTAATAAATTTTTGTGGATTTTTTTATGTTCAAGATAAAAGGGATAGACATTATGACACAGTATTTCTTCCTCGTGTGCAGCATGAATGATAAGTTTGGATAATATCATTTCAAATAAGCTTAAAAGTACGGTTGTTTTATTTTGAGTGAAACAAGTGTGGATGAATTCGTTAGATAAGTTTATCAGCATATGATGTTCTGCGTCTATGATGCTGTTATGACTTTTAAAGAATGGACCCCATTCGATGCTGATAGGTTTTTTATTAATAAAAATAGGAAGTTTATTGTCACTCACAACTTTATTACGTCCGGTTAGTTTAGCCAGATAGAGCGATTGGTCGAGACGCTTAAAAATACTTTCATTAGTGTCAGCCGGGTAATATTTTGTTAAACCAAAACTGGCGGTGATATTGCCAATATTTTCAAAATAATGAAAAGCAATGGTCAGGCGAAGCTTTTCAGCGATTTTTTTAGCATCAGCAAGATTACTGTCAGCTAGTAAGATGATGAACTCTTCACCACCCCAGCGGCAGATTATATCAGATTTTCTCAAAGTTTTTTTTAATATCAGCCCTAGATTTTTTAGAACATAATCACCACTTAAATGACCATATTCATCATTGACGTTTTTAAAATTGTCAATATCTAGTAAAATGAAAGCTATTGGCTGCATAGTTTGCGAAATTTCCATAAGTTTTTTTTTACAGATTTTTATAAAATACACGCGGCTGTATAATCCTGTCAGAGAATCTTTTTTTAGCTCAGTGGGCAAATCTACATTTTTTTGGACCAAAGCTTTTTTTAATGAATATTGGTTTAGACAAAAAATCATTTTTGCCATAAATGATTTAAAATCAATTGGTTTGAAAATAAAATCATCAGTGCCGACACTTAGATAATACGGCATTATGCTATTATTATGGGGAGTAATTAGAATAATGGCAGACTGTTGATTTTGTTCACGGATATGAGAGATAATATTTTCATCAGTGTAATCCAGCATTATCAAATCAATTAAAAAAAGATCATAGATGAAATGTGATGAATTATCTAGAAAATCAGTCGAATTTTGATAATAATTTACATTTTTTGCTTCAAGCATAGAAAAAAAACTTTTGAGAAATTTTAGGGAAAAATAATCATCATCAATAACAGCAATTCTAATTGTCTTTATTAACGTAACGTAGTTATGTTCAGTTTTTATCGCCTGCAGATACTGAATAAATCGAAATTCATTAAAATCATCTTTTTGAAAATAAGCTATTATTCCTGAATCGAAACAGAGGTTTCTTATTGGAATGCTATTTTGTTTGGTTATTATAATAATTGGAGGATAAACCAAACTGGTAGTTAAAAAATTTTTTATTAAATCAGTATTTAGTATTTCTTTGATATTTTCATCGATAATCAGCAAATTAAAATTTTTTTCACAGATTTTTTGGCATAATTGTTCGCAGCAAATGGCTCGTTCATATAAGAAACCTTGTTGTTGGGCAATCGCTGCAATTTTTTTTGCAAAATTATCATCAATTTCCAAATGAAGTGAGAACATTTTATCACCCCGGTTTAACTTACAATATGTGTAAATATAATCAGTACATAAATAATATTTGTTAGCATATTACTATAAGGAAAAGTATAATTCTAATAAATATTAAAATATTATGAAAATATTATGAAAATAGCTATTAATAAAATATGTCTGTTATTGCAACAAGTATTAAAGAACCGGTGGGGAAAAACATTGATTATAGCTAAATATGTACGATACGGATAATTTTTTGATTGTCTAATATATAATAAATGAGATGGTGCTGCGAGCCAATGCGGCGTGAATAATAACCTGATAAATCACCCAAAAGACGTTCATATGATGCAGAGTCAGCAAATGGATCATTTCGCAGATTATCGATTATGGTTTGGATTTCTTTGTTGGATTTTTTTAGTTTATTGAATGCGGCAGAAATTTTTTTATAGCACTGTATTTTATACAATTTACCATTCCACCTCATTTTCATTAAAAAAATCTTTGTCGGAAGCCTTTTTGGCTTCCATCAAGTCTTTTTTTATATCCGGTGTGGAAAGAAGATATAATGTTTCCATCAAATCTTTGTAGTCCTTGGCACTCATTACCACGACAGCACCATTTTTTGTTTCGAGTGTGGTAATTTTATTATGTCTGGCTATTTGTTCAATAATATTTTTAATATTCGTTTTATCATTCATAACCGTGTCACCTCTTATATTTATTTTAACGCACTAATATGCATACGTAAATGAAAATTGACAATAATATATATAGAAAAACATATATTGGAAAATGTGAAAAACCGTCGAGAAATATATAAATGTGCAATATAAAGTCAATAGTCTGGAAAGTATTAGTTTTCATTACATAATAAGCGTTTTTCTGTAATAAAAACCATAAGATCAGAAAGTTAGTTTTTATTGCGCAGACTTTCATTGATAGATATACCGTTGCTGTCTTTCCAATACAGCCAGCCGTTATTAGATCCGCCTAAGATGAAGTCGGCTGCAGCACTTGGGGTTTTGAAAGTAAAATCTTGTGAAAACAAATACTTGCCATCCTTGTTGATGAGAATTTCTTGTTCCAAATATTCATCACGTTTTTCTCTTAAGGCTTCGTTGCTGGGTTTTTTATCAAAACGTACCTGGCTGTCAGCATAAACGGTTATACTGTTATTTTTATTTAGATGGCCACGGGCAATGATTCCCTTTGCCTTTAAAAATATATCACGTTTTTGTTCATTGATACCCAAAGTATAGGTCGTTTTCACATATGGAAAAATCGTTATGATTTCATTTGTTATTTTTTGGGTCCGTTTATTGATATCTGTGGGGCGCCAGTTTTTTTTATTTAAAATATCTTCGTTTAACCGGAGATGTTTTGTACTTTTTAGGATTTCTTTTTTTGCTTCAAAATCCTTATTACCCATTTTGCTGTTATCTGTTATTGCCGCCAGAGTCAAATTACCTAAACGATTGGCTATATCGATATATTCGTCATCGTCCAAGCCGGATACCTCTTTCCAATAGACATTCGGGGTTTGCGGCATTATGTGTTCGATATTCAGCATTTCTAAATCGACTGATACTGGGTTATTATGCGTTTCGATTTTGTCTAGTATCCAACGGATATTTGCCAAAGAATAGGCATTAGCTGTCAGAAGATAATCACGCAGCTGTTTATCATCCGGCATAAAAGAAGCTTTGCCTTTATTTATATTTATGAGATAATATATACAAATATCCACTATTTTATCATAATGCCCATCTTTAGCCAGTTGATTTTGTACATTTTTTAAAAATCCCGGGAAAAATCGTGAAATGGCGCTGGTATCCTGTCCATTTATATAGCGTCTTACCAGGTAAGTATTTATGATTTTCAGTACAGCTATAGTTTGTTCTTTACTAATGCAGTTTTTCTGGTAATAATCTAATAAACACATGGTAAATGGTGCGGGCATGAGACTTTGCAGTTTACGATAGTCCTTTAGTACATCCCCTAACTCGTCAATAGTATTTTTTATGTATAAACGTTGAAAATATTTGGCATAATTAAGCATTTCTGTCAGGATGGCATTAAAGTCCGATGAACTTAGTCTTTCATTCCAATAATTTTTAAATTCTTCATATAAATCCCGTTCAGTGACAAGAATATAACTTTTACTGGCAAGATAAAGCCGGATAAATTCAGCAAGTTTTCTTGACTGTGGGAAAATATGTTCCAGTTTTAACCAGTATTTGTTGTAAATAGTTTCTTGTATGTCATTAGTTTTGTTCATCATGATGTAGTTGCGGATTAAATCAGCTGCAGTTAATTTTTCACCGGTTGAATTTATGCTTTCAAATATCTGCTGGGCATCATCAGTTTCATCGAGCTCGATTCGAACAATATACAATTCGCGCAGTGCATTTATCACACGCATGGATGAATATTTATTTACTAAATCGATCAGACGATTATAAATATATTTGTAGTTGTCCATGACGATTGATGAACCTTCATATTCATCCATTGTCCCTTCGGTGATATGTGAATAGGCATCATCGTCAGAAACTGCCGGTTGAAGACGATATTTGTATTTATCTTGGTTGGCATTTTCTAAATAATTGGTTACCAATATTTGGGAAAGCTCTGTTTCGCCTTTTTCTTCAGTAATGTTTTTTAGGGCATAGGCGATTAAAAACATTGTAATAAGGCGTTGCTGTCCATCGACAACAACTCTTTCTCGCACAATAAAGTCTGTATTGGTAATGACGTATACGATAGTACCAATAAAATGACGTTTGGTTTCACCCTTTAATATTCGTTCTATGTCAAATAATAATTGTTTGACCTGTTTGTTCTTTTTCCAGGTATAATTCCTTTGATATACCGGAATCACATATTGTGAGCCATAAGCCTCTTTTATAAATTTCTCAAATAGACTCATTGGACTTGCTTCCATAATTTAATCTCCTAACTTAAAATAGCGTATATAATTACATAATAAATTATATATTGATCATTGTTGAAAATCTGTAATAGATTAAAAGTTCGTTGCAGATGGTAAATTTCCTGCCTTTTAAGCTGATTATCAGTATATAATTGATTAATTATAATTTGATCGGCTTTAGTTTGTGATTAAAAAAAACATATCTGAAAGTAAAAAATTAATTGTTGTAATTTTCTAAAAGGGGGCAATGTGAATAAAATGATAACAAATCAAACAAAAGTTATAAAACAAAGATATAATCGTACAGCTCGTTTTTATAATTTTATGGATAAAATGATTTCAAAGCGACTGCGCAGACAGATCGTGGAATTGGCAAGCGGTAATGTTTTGGAAATCGGTGTAGGGACAGGGAAAAATTTGTCATATTATAAAAATTGTGTAGTGACCGGCATAGACTTTAGTTCTGGTATGCTGGCAAAAGCCAAAAAAGTGGTTAGACAAAGACAGATGCCGATAAAACTGTTGGAAATGGATGCGCAAAATATGATGTTTCCAGACAATAGCTTTGATACAGTGTTGGCAACCTGTGTGTTTTGTTCAGTGCCAAATCCTGTTAAGGGGCTTGAAGAAGCACGACGTGTATGTAAATCGGATGGCAGAATAATTCTTTTGGAGCATGTGCGAAGTGAAAATCCTTTTTTGGGCAGACTGATGGATATTTTGAATCCACTGTCATTGCATTTGATCGGGTCAAATATTAATAGGAAAACAGTTGAAAATGTTGAAAAGGCAAATATTAAGATATTACAGGTAAAAAATGTAAAAGGAAATTTAGTAAAATTGATAATCGGCAGGCCTTAAAATTCTGTTGACGGCCTGTTTTTAACTGAAAAAATATTTTATAGAAAGCCGGATAATATAAAAATTCAATTATGAATAAAAAAATTTTGAATATTCGCAAGGATTTAGACGAATAGAGTAGAATTATCTCACATAAAACTAAATCATAAAGGGGTGGAACAAGATGGAGAGCTTTAATAATCTCAAGGTAAGTCGGAAACTTTATTTATTGATTGGTATTTTTAGTTTAGTATATTGTAACATCTAAAAATTGCATATAAACGTTTGTAGTGGTATGCTATACCTATAATAAGAAAGGTGGGTATACCATGCCATCAGTCAAATACTCAATTGAACTTAGCGATTCAGATAGAAATATGCTGCATGATTTGGTTACCAAAGGTAATACAACAGCAAAAGCTATATTGAGAGCTAATATTCTACTTGCTTCAGATAAGAATAACAAACGACACATGACTGTAGCAGAAATAGCTGTTGCATTCAGCACATCGGCAACCACCGTACAAAAAGTAAGAACTTCATATGCCAATAACGGATTAACCGCTACAATTCAACGAAAAAAGCGTATAACTCCTCCGGTCGCTCCAAAAGTTACTGGTGATGTTGAGGCTCATATTGTTGCGCTTGCTTGCGGCAATCCACCAAAAGGTTATCGCAAATGGTCGGTACGTCTTATCGCCGAGCGATGTGTGGAATTGAACTATGTGGAATCTATATCACATATGACAATTTCACGTGTTCTAAAAAAAACGAATTTAAACCGCACTTGAAAAGATGCTGGTGTATACCACCAGAACAAAATGCTGCTTTTGTCGCAGCGATGGAAGATGTTCTCGCTGTATATAGCAGGCCATACAATGCAAATATGCCTGTAATTTGTATGGACGAAAAACCTGTGCAATTTTTTGCTTCTGCTCGAAAGAGCATCCGTTCCAGGGATGGACGGATTGAGTATGAGGATAATGAGTATATACGAAATGGTACAGCAGCAATATTTATGTTTACAGAGCCACTTGGCGGTTGGCGTTATGCTAATGCCAAGGAACATCGTACAAGAAAAGACTGGGCAAAACAGATTGAATGGTTGCTAACTAAGCAATATCCTCATGCGCAAAAGGTGGTTATTGTCATGGACAATCTCAA
This sequence comes from Pectinatus frisingensis, assembly GCF_014076555.1. NCBI lineage: Bacteria > Bacillati > Bacillota > Negativicutes > Selenomonadales > Selenomonadaceae > Pectinatus > Pectinatus frisingensis. The sequence goes on along the minus strand of NZ_CP045424.1, from coordinate 2,820,535 downwards.
TACGCACACAATAGCTTCACTGTATCAAACATTTGAGCCCAAGTATGCATTTGAACTTGCGAATAGGTTAGAAATTCACTTTACACCAAAGCATGGCAGTTGGCTGGATATTGCTGAGATTGAATTATCTGCACTTGGAAGACAATGTATCGGTTCGCAGCGAATTCCTGATATCAAAACACTTCAAGCACTTCTGGTTCCATGGTGCAAGAATCGAAATTATAAACAACGTGGTGTTGACTGGCAATTTACATTAGAAGACGCAAGGGTGAAACTTAAACATTTATACCCTGTCATCAACATTTAGATGTTACACTGTATTAGGTATTGTTATAGTAGGAATAATAAGTTATTTGAATTTACAGGACAGCAGGCAGAAAATTAATAAACTATATAATGAGGATGTTAAAATATCTGATATAGTTTATGAGAATCGCCTGGCCTTGAGAAAGGCTCAGGCAGACATTTATCGATTGATGGTAACAAATGATGGTAATGAAAATAAAATGCTGCGTGATGATATAGATAAGCAAAGAAAAGCTTTTACGGATAATCTCGCTGTTTATGAAAATATGAATCTGGATCAGCAGGATCGGTCTGATCTTAATGAACTTAAACAATTGGTGCAAAAATATAGTGATAGTACGGCTAATGTAATAGATCTGGCTATGCAAAATAAAAATGAAGAGGCATATGTTTTATTTCAAAAGGAATCTGATTCCGTATTTACCCAAATGTTTGATAAATTAATTGCAATTTCGGATAAAGCTAACGAAAGTGCTGATAAAGCTAATCAATCGGCCATAGAAATGGTTCAGCGTGCTGTAATAAAAGCATTGGTAATTACAGTAATTGCAGTTGTCGTGGGCATACTTCTTGGAATAATGATAGTCAGACAAATTGACAATCGTTTAAATGATTCAATTAAATTTTTGGGAAAAATTGCAGAAGGTGATTTTTCTAATGATGTAAGTGAGAAACATTTGGCAGATCATAGCGAATTTGGAGATCTGTCTAAATCTATTAATATAATGAATAAGAATATTCGTACTTTGATTCGGCATTTGACAAACACATCGGAACAAGTGGCGGCATCATCGGAACAATTAACGGCAAGTGCAGAACAGTCGGCCAGTGCATCACAACAGATCGCGATGTCGATTACTAAAGTAGCCCAAGGAACGGGCAAAGAATTGGAAATGGCTACAACGACTGAACATATAATTGAAGAAATGGCTAAAGGAATACAACAGGTTACAGAAAGTACCGTTGGTGTGGCACGCAAATCGGAGGCAACAGCTAATTCAGCGACTGAAGGCGGAAAGGTTATTGAAAATACTGTGGCACAGATGGTAAAAATAGAAGAAAAAACAGAAAATACGTTTAATGTCGTAGATGAATTAGAAAAAAAATCTAAAGATATAGACAGTATGGTAATGCTGATATCGAGTATTGCGGATCAGACAAATCTTTTAGCTTTAAATGCTGCTATTGAAGCAGCCAGGGCTGGGGAACATGGCAAAGGTTTTGCAGTAGTAGCTGAAGAAGTAAGAAAACTTTCCGAACAATCAACGGCTGCTTCTAAAGATGTTCAGACATTGATTCATGATGTGCAAGTAAGAACACAAACGGCGGTTACATTTATGAAGGAAAGTCGGCATGAAGTTGAAAATGGCAAGGATTTGGTTGATACCGCTGGACAAACATTTACGGAATTTGTTGAAATGATAAAAAAGATTTCTGAAGAAATCACTACAATTTCTGCAACGGCAGAACAGTTGACGGCAGGTACTCAAGACGTAGTAAATACTGCCATGGACATAAAAGTACAAAGTCAAAAAACATCGGAAGAAACTCAGACTATTTCAGCCGCTACGGAAGAACAATCGGCTTCAATGGAAGAAATAGCCTCAGCTAGTACGCATTTAGCTAAAATGGCCGCTGGACTGCAAAATGCTATTCAAAAATTTAGGATATAAAAACTTACTTAAATGATATCAGAACTTTTGCAAATAATTAAGTATCATATAACTTATAAAATATTGATATGCTATATTGAGATATCAGTCAGGATAATGTACTGTGCATAATAAAGTTTTGCAGTAAGTGATCATGGCAGAAAAATTATTATTTCTGATGGATTATATTGCCACCTGAGAGAAATTATTTCTCAAAAACTGCATTTTAAACGTTTTAGTGAATTTAAGATCGTGCGTTGGGAGGGTATGGAAACCATGTCCCGTTTACTACATCGATCAATCAAAAATCAAATAAGGAATTTGTTTATATTCAGTTTGCTGATAACAATGTGTATAATAAGTGTAATTATTTTTTATTATTGGAAAATATCAATAGACGGGGCTATGCAGTATGCACAAGAGGAGACGGCTCAGGCTGTTTTGCAAGGGATAAAAAATTTTGTCGATGTACCACTTAAGTTAAATGAGAATAACAGATATTTTTTGGAAAAAGGGCTGTTGGACATAAATAATGAAAAAAATATAATGGGCCCCTTGTCAAGACCACTTCGTAAATTTTTAAGCGTGTCATCAAACAAAGTAAGTCTACGCAGCAAAACTGCCGAAGTAGAAATCATTTGGGACCTTATAACCTAAGGCTTGGTGGGGGCGTAGGGATTGTCAAGTAAAGTGTGTAAATGATTTTAAGTTGAAGCCTGATATTTTTGTACCATGGTGCCGATCCGTTCGTCAATAACCAGCTGATTCATCACCATGGCCCAATTGCGAATGGAGTGACCGCGCCATTTTTGGTAAAGTTCCTTAATCCGTAAATAAAACACTTTAAAAATAGCTGTTTCATTGCTGAAAGCGCCCTGTTTCGTAACCTTGCGGAAGCTCGAGTTAACGCTTTCTATGGCATTGGTCGTGTACATAACCCGACGCACATCACTACCATAGTTAAAAAGCTGTTCCACGTGCCGAAAATTATCCTTCCACACGCGGATGGCACCAGGATATTTGCTCCACGCGTCACAGAACTGTTCAAATGCAGCTTGTGCTCCTTTCAGGTTGATGGCACCATAGATTTTCCTTAGCTGCGCTGTAAAGGCTTTGTAATCCTTACTGGGTACGTATTTCAGAGAGTTGCGGATGAGGTGTACAATGCAGCGCTGCACCACAACATTTTTGAAGATCGCTTTAGCGCCATCTTCAAGACCACTTACACCGTCCATAGAAATAAAGCCTATGTCCTGAACACCCCGGGATTTTATTTCATCGAACACCTGCATCCAGCGATGCTTGCTTTCTGTATCGCCCGTCCATAAGCCCAGTACATCTTTCCCGCCGTTTAGATCATACCCCAGAATAACGTAGACAGCCTGGTCAGAAACGCCCTGCTCCGTACGCATAGAAACGTATATGCAATCCACAAAGATAAAGGGATAAAAAGCTTTCAGCGGTCGATTCTGCCACTCATTCAATTCATCTAAGACACAATCTGTGATGTTGGAAATTTGTCCAGCTGATAGCTTGAATCCATAGATGTCGTCGATCGTCGATGAAATGTCACGCTGGCTCATGCCACGAGCATACATAGCAAGCACCTTGCCCTCAATCGAGGAAACATCGGTCTGCCGCTTCTGCACAACCTGCGGCTCAAAAGAACCGTCACGATCACGAGGGACATTAATCGGGACTTCACCTGCGGATGTTTTGAGAGTTTTATGGTTGTAGCCGTTGCGGCGATTGGCGGTTTCCTTTTCACCACGTTCATTGTTGTCATAGCCGAGATGATTTTCCATTTCACCATGCAGCATGGCCTCGAACATAGGCCCAAAAACATCTTTAAGCGCATTTTGCATATCTTCGACGTTTTTTGGCTTATATTCACTGATAATCGCTTTAGCCAGGGATTCGCCACGTGTGGGTTGTTTCTTTGACATAAATTTATTACCTCCGCATGTGTTTGACTTCCCCAACTGGGGTGTATATCTAAACTGTTTCTTTCCTATTTACACAGTTTATTATACACTCCCGGGGCGTATGTTGTTATAGTCATCTACATACGTGTTAATCAGCTGACGCAACTCTCTTGGTGAATGGTATTCGTTGGGATAGAGCTGTTCTGTCTTGAGACTACGAAACCATCGCTCAATCATGATGTTGTCAGCCCAGCGGCTTCTACCATCCATGCTTTGTCGGATATTAAGACTGTGAAGCAATGCCTTATAGTCATCGCTGGTAAACTGACTTCCTTGATCTGAATTGATAATGGCGGGAATTCCACACTTTTTTACGGTTTCCTTTACTGTATAAATGACAGAAGTCGCATCTAATGTGTCAGAGAGATAGTGTCCAACCAGCCGTCGGCTATACCAGTCAATGATTGCTGTCAGGTACATATGACCATGCGGCATTGGAATATAGGTGATATCGATAGACCAGACCTGATTAGGATATGATGCCGTATAATCGCGTAGCAGATATGGCACGATAGCCTCCTTGAAATTTCTTTTGGATAGATTGGACTTAGGATAAACGGCATAGATCCCCATTTTCAGCATTAACCGGCGCACAGTCTTACGACATACGGGAAAGCCGTCTTCCAGCAGCTTGATGATAATTTTACGAGATCCAAGATAAGGACATCTGGTATGCCAATGGTCGATACGCGCCATTAAAGACTCTTCGAATTCAACAGCTGTTGCATCCGGCAGGATGGCATTGTAATACAGGCCGGAGCGATTCAGCCTCAACAGCTCGCACTGACGACGTATGGAGAGCTCATTATCCCTTTGAATCATATTCTGGGATTTGTGGGATGGCTTCTCCAGCTTGGCAAAAGCAGTCCTGAAGAAAGTCGCGTTCCAGCGTCAACTGACCGATGGTCTTAAGCATCTGGTCGTTCTTTTTCTTCAGGTCATCCTCCTTTCTCTGAACGGCCTTACGTTCAGAATCTATACCAAAGGCGAGATGGGCATTTTTTAGAAAATCCTGCTTCCATTTTCGGACCATGCTCGGATTCAAGTCGTTCTCAGAACAGATAACATTGAATTCCTTATCGCCTTGAAGAATCGACAAAACCATCTTTGTTTTGAACTCAGCAGTGTACTTTTTTCTTGGCATGATAACAACCTCCTATTTTGTTACCTATACTATATCATGTGCTCTTAAAATTTTCAGTACTGGTCTGAATCCTTGGGTCCATTATATAGCTTTGGGGCAACATCTGGTGAATATTATGGAGTGCGAAAAAATGTAGATAATCAGCTTGAATTTATGAAAAGCAATAGACAGACAAATGGCAGTTCTGTTTATTATTTGCTGGATGATAATTTTGAGTTAGGAAATGTAACACAACGATTAGGTAAATTTGATCCGCGTACGCGTGACTGGTACGTTGCCGCAGAAAAAGAACGATATCCTGTTTTTTCAGATATATATCAGCATTTTGTTATGAAAGATCTGGCCATATCGGCATCTTACCCTATTTTTGATGAAGACAAAAAATTTATGGGTGTTTTAGGGACGCATATAACGCTCAATAAACTCAATGATGAACTGAAAGACATAGTAAAAAACCGTCGGGCAGAAGTTTATATATTTGAAGAAAAATCAGGAAAAATTGTAGCTAATACAGAAAATGTGGCTAATTTTACAATTGATAAATTTGGTGATTTTCATAGAGTAGGTATAGAAAATGTAAATGATGGCATAATAAGAAATGCGTATTATATTTATGAAAATTATAAAAGGAATAGTACAAAGGAAGTTAAAAATGGAGAAAATTTTTATATAAGAATGACTGAATATCGAAATCATGGTATAAAGTGGCTCATTGTGATTGCCGTACAGGAAAATTATTATGTAACCGCTATTAAAAAAAGTATTTGGATATCAATAGCATTGTCCACAATAATATTATTGATTTCAATATATATGTCGGCTAAGAAGATAGACCAATATTTACTGCCGATTTATGATCTTATTGGAATTACAAAAAAATTTTCTGCGGGTAATTTTAAAGCAAAAGCTGAAACTTCTCAAAAAAATGAAATCGGAATTTTGGGTGCAGCGTTTAATAATATGGCGGAACATTTGGCTATACTGATTAATAATCTGGAACAAAAAGTGCAGGAGCGGACTAATGAGCTGGAGAAAAAAAATCAGATATTATCGCAAACAAAGGAAGAATTGGAACACTCTTTACAGATAGATTTTTTGACGGGTTTGTATAATAGACGTTTCCTGATAGAAAAAATGGAAGAAATCATAAAAAAATGCGATGAGAAAAATAAAACACTTTCCATTATAATGATGGACATTGATTTTTTTAAAAAAATCAATGATAAATACGGACATGATTGTGGAGATTTTGTATTGCAGGAGGTGGCAAAGTGTTTTCAGGAATGTATAAGAGAATATGGGTATATTTCTCGCTGGGGAGGAGAAGAATTTCTCATCTTATTGCCATCATTCGATAAAAAAAGAGCTTTTGGTATAGCCGAAAAACTCAGACATAATATTGAAAATCATAATTTTCTATGTGGAGAAATTGCTATAAAAGTAACTTTGACTTTAGGAATCGCAGTCTATGACGGGAAAATGACATTGGATTCACTAATTAAATTTGCTGATATTGCTGTTTACAAGGGTAAAAAAAATGGCCGTAATCAAACTCAGCTGTATGAAAATGACCAATAGTTTGCAAAATGGCACTATTGATGAAAATAAATTCTTAGTTGGTATGCTCCTTTAACTGTTTGGCCTGCAGCAAAAGCTCTTCAATCTTTGGGGTGCAGCGGCGGCCGTGGCAGGGACCTGAGCCGGCACCGGTTGCTTTCTTTACTTTTTCTACGGTATCGGCACCGGCAGCAATAGCTTTTTTCATTGCAGCGCGATTAATTACTTTGCAAAGACAGACTCTGGTCATTTTATCGAGAACTTTTTGTTTCAATATGTTATCGTCCATAAAAAATCTCCTTTGGAGAAACTTGTCGGTATGAATAAATTTTTAAATATTGACATTATGTATTAATATGCAGACTTTGGCTAAAATAAAATTATAAGTATTTTGGTTTATTTTATAGTAACTGAGAATCATTAGTCAAGTTTTATTGTTGGGATAGGTCACTTGATAATGATTCATGGATATGTTACACTTTGCTTAAGAAAATTTAAGGCACTGAATTTCAGTAATAAGTCCTAGTCAATTATTTTGGCTGGGGCTTATTTTATTTGTAAGCCTTGAGTATTTATTAATAAAAATAATATAGGGGAGATATGTGTAATTATGACTGTAACCAATGGTATTTTAGATTTTGTTAATAAGCGGGAGATCCAGGACTTAGTAAGCAGATATATATTGGCATTAGATGAAAAATGTTTTAATAATAAAATATTTGAAACAATTTTTGCAGCTCAGGCCGGTGTAAAATTACCCTCGATTGATAGTGTTTGCGGTGATATCGATACAATAATGAATTTGCATAGGACTTTATTATCACAATTTGAATCTACACACCATATGAGCAGTGATTTACTAGTTGTTTTTATAACAAGTAAAGAAGCAACTGTCAGATGTAATTTGTCTGTAATTCATCGATATAATAAAGTCGGTAAAGAAAAAAACGGAGAAGAATTTTTAATTGTCCGGGATGTTTTGGAGGGGAAGGTCAGACAAATAGGTAATAAATGGTATTTTTTCGATGTATGTATAAAAGTTATATATAGACAGTGATGAGATCAATCACAAAAGTGGTATAATTTTTATGTGACAAATAGATATTTCAAATACTTTTTGTAAATTGATTATATTGAGATTTTCAAGGGGAAATGGGATAGTAATGATAAAATGCCTCAATTTTTGAAATTTACGGGGATGGGAGGATATCGTCCGGATGTGGCATTATGATTTCATACACCTTCGATCTCAATATAAAATAAAATATTGAAAAAATTGCTGTTTATGACTGCCAGCTCACGAATGGCTTAGATGTATTTGATCTGCATCAGATTATTACTGGCACTAGGATGATAACCTGAACGGTTATGTGGCAGAAATTTATTTTAGTTAGATAATTTTAGAATATAAATGATTCAGGTGATGGCATTAATGCGTATCTTTCATAAATATATAATTTTTTTTGTCGGTATTATACTAGGGATTTTCATAGCAATAAATATAATAGGAATAGCCATTGGTAATATGTTATATCTTATGCTTAATAAGCAGCGGCTGGATAATTTAGTACCGGCATTGGCTGACTATTCCCAAAATGTCGCTCAAATAAAAGAATATGAGAATGAAAAAAAATGGAAACGGATTACTATAAATGCCGATGATGGTTCCAAGATGACTGGAACATATATTAAAAATAGCTCATCGGTTAATAAAGCTGTTATTATTTTGCATGGATTGTATCAAAATAGATCAATGTCGATAAATTATGTACCGCTTTATCAAAAATTGGGATTTAATATTCTATTGGTAGATTTACGTGGGCACGGAGAAAGTCAGGGGCAAATGACTTGGGGCAAAAGTGAGACTGCTGATATTGATGAATGGATAGCATATCTCAAGAATCAGGAAAGCAATAGTATTATAGGAATACACGGCATATCATTGGGAGCCGCGTATGCCGTGCTGCACAGCGGGGCATATGCAACGACAAAAGCTGATTTTTATGTAGAGGACAGTGCGTATGCTGATTTGGCTAGTACATATCAAGAAAAACTGCAGTCATTTTTACAGTTGAACGATAACGACGCTTTTGTTGTTAAAATATTGAGCTTTTATTGTCAGGTATCTATGTATTGGCATACTGGTGAAACGATGGCGGATCTGTCTCCGTTGAAGGCCATACATAATGATAAAAAACCGATGTTGTTTTTGCATGGCGGGGCTGATATGCTGGTACCGGCAGCTTCTATGCAAAAACTATATGATGCCTGTCCGGCATATAAAGAATTATATGTTTTTCCGGATGCACAACACGCTGTTTCTATCGCCAGTAATCCTGGTGAATATTATAATGCATTAAAAAAATTTCTGAATGATATTGATATCATTCAGAAATCAGAGTGTAGACAATAACCCCAAATTCCTCCCCAATATGGTAAAATTATATTGGGGAGGAATTTTTTATGTATGAAAAGAAAAATAGACAATCACAAAAACAAATACAATTTGTAGCACTGGACGATTTAGTTCCCAAAGATCACATACTTCGTGCTATAGATGAAGCAATAGATTTTAGTTTTATTTATGATGAAGTGGAAGGAATGTACTCAACTTCACAAAAAGGCAATTTAGGAGTAGATCCTGTATCCTTATTTAAAATAGTATTTATTCAATATTTGTTTGGAATAAGAAGCATGCGTCAAACAATAAGAGAAATAGATGTTAATGTTGCATACCGCTGGTTTATAGGCTACGGATTAATGGAGTCAGTCCCCCATTTTACAACGTTTGGTAAAAATTACAAACGAAGATTTGAAGGTACAGATATATTTGAACGAGTGTTTTATAGGATTTTAGATGAAGCACAAAAAGCAGGTTTCGTAGATACCAGTGCAATTTTTATAGATGGAACTCACATAAAGGCCAATGCTAACCGTAATAAAAAAGAACGTGTAAAAGTTGATCAAACAATAAAAAATTACCAGCAAGAATTGGAAAAAGAAATAGATGCTGATCGAAAAAAGCATGGTAAAAAACCTACAAAAAAAGGGCCTAAGCCACCATCAGGGAAAAGCATCTGCAAAAGTAAGACAGATCCAGAAAGTGGATTATTTGTAAAAGGAGAACATGAACGTTGCTTTGCCTATGTAGCTAATACAGCTTGTGATAAAAATAATTTCATATTGGATTTTGTTGTTGGAGCCGGCAATATCCATGACAGTCAAATGTTTCATGGCGTATATAAAAAACTAGATAAATACAATGACACAAATGAAGTAGTTGCGCTAGATGCCGGCTATAAAACCCCTGCTATTATGAGAGAGATTATAAAAAATGGAAAAATACCATCAGTTCCTTATAAACGACCAATGACTAAGCAGGGATTTTTTCGTAAGTACGAGTATGTATATGATGAATATTATGACTGTATGATTTGTCCAGCAAACCAAGTTTTAAAGTACTCAACCACCAATAAAGAAGGCTACCGTGAATACAAAAGTGATGCTAAAACATGTAAAAACTGTTCACTTTTAAGTCAGTGTACTAATAGTAAAAATTGTGTAAAAGTCATAACCTCGCATGTATGGTCAAAATATATGGAGCTTGCAGAAGAATACCGGTATGTTCCTAAATACAGGGATATTTATAAATTAAGAAGCCAAACAATAGAGCGCGTTTTTGCTGATGCAAAAGAAAAACATGCAATGCGTTATACAAGAATGAGCGGCCTAGAAAAAATTAAACTACAGGTAACGCTCACTTTCGCATGCATGAATTTAAAGAAGCTGGCAATGTGGAAGAAAAAGAAGAGGAAACTACCACCAGCAGTTTCCTCTTCTTTGACATTTTTAATGAAAAAATTCATTTTAAGATTAAATTTTGTGGATAAATATGATGAAAGCACCTGCTGTGGATAAATGCAGGTGCTTTCGTCTTTAGCCTGATTTCTGAATGATATTGATATCATTCAGAAATAAAATTAACTTTCAGTTGTACCCGTATCTGTTGAAGATTTGCTGCTGGCAGCTTTTGAATCTGATGTATCTGATTTATTGGTAGAATCTGCAGTTGACGGGGTGTTAAGAGGAGTAGCTTTGGAGAAATGCTGTTGAATTATGTTTTGGATTTTGGCATTTTGTCCGTATGTCAATACACTGTAAAGGCCTGAATCAGAAGCACCATCATCAGATAGGTAATTTGCCAGAGAATTATTCTGCATCTGCAATGAAGATATGTATTGATCCATAGCCTGCGTTGCCGAAGAAGCGTTGGTGGTGGAAGAATCTGTATTGGTGTTTGTGCTTGAAGCTGTTTTGGTATTTTTGTCGGCAGCCTCTGACGATGACGAAGTGGCGCTGTTTGAAAGTAGATTTGACAATATACCGTTAGATAAATTATTGATAATAGACATAAAGAAACCTCCTTTTAAAATTAGAACATTAACATTTTATACTATATATATTATCGTCAATTTAAAATATAAATTAAGTAAATTTTGAGATATTCGTAGTTATAATGTAAAATTAAAATGATAAATTGATTTTTGGGAAATTATTATTGGTTTTTATATAAATAAATATGGAGGTGACAACATGATTCTTTGTATTGCAGAAACTTCATACAAAGCAGGCACAGCGGCGATTGTATGAAGTGACAGAAGTCGCTGAGGCCAGTTTTGCTGTATTTTAGCAGAAATTAGAGCAAAGAAGGCAAAATATATGAATTATAAAATTATTGATATGGATAAATATTATCGACGTGATGTATTTAGGCATTTTTCGCAAGACTGCAAGTGTTCTATTTCAATGACCAGTCGTTTAGATGTGACAAAATTAGAAAACTATTCGCGTAGTACAGGAACAAAGTTTTATATTAATTTCCTTTATATGTTGGCGAAAGCTTTAAATTCAAGGGAAGATTATCGTATGGGATACCTTTGGCAGACACAGCAGATTATTGTATATGACAAGATTAATCCAGCACAATATGTTTTTCATGAGGATGTAGAAAGCTGTACACCGGTCTATACGGAGTATCATAATAATTATGACCGTTTTTATAGCGAGTGCGAAAAAGACATAGTAAAGGCAAAACAATCACAAAAATACGCACTGGATATGGGAAATCATCCAAATTGGTTCGATGCTTCATATATTTCATGGTTGTCCTATGATTCACTGCATGTTGAATTACCGGATGGTTATCTTTATTTTATGCCAATTGTAAACTGGGGACGCTATCACAAAGAAAATGGACGTTTGATAATGCCGGTGAGTGTGCGCTTGAACCACGCAGCAGCTGACGGTTACCTATTGGCGAAGGTATTTTTACTGCTGCAAGAAAAAATTGTGGAATTTACCCGGGAATAAAATTATGTAAAGTCAATCATTGCCCAAACATAGCAAAAAGAGAAAACCCGCTATAAATAAATGCAGGTTTTTTCTTATAGACTTTCAATATATATTGTATTCTTGATTGTGCAGCATCAGCAAAGAATAATCCTTTTATCCATCCGCAACCAATAGTTGCGGAAATGCAAAGCAGTATATATAGTGCAATCGTGCAAAGTTGGTTAAAATTTAAGCGATTTGAATTTTATAAAGAGGAGCTTAAAGTATGAATATTGAATTAGCTAATAGATTTGTTGCATTACGTAAGGAAAAAGGATACTCCCAAGAGGCATTGGCCGAAAAAATGGGTGTAAGTCGTCAGGCAATCAGTAAATGGGAATGCGGTGAAGCATCACCGGATACTGACAATCTTATATTGCTGGCTAAAATATATGATGTATCACTTGATTTTTTGAGCCTATGAAAAAATCTCTGTAAACAAACTTCCACTCGAAGTCATAAGGTCTTCTATGATACAATCTAATCATAATCATAGGAGACCTTTTTTATCATGGCAAAGTGGAAAAAGAGATTCACTCAGAACATTCCAACAGCGAGAATACCCGCAATGGTTATAAAACCAAGCAATGAACAGCAGCTATGGTAATTTTCAGATTGATGTTCCTCTTCTTGCGGTAGGTACAGTGTTTGTGATAAAACTATTGCACCAGAAGGGCTGACGAGTCCTCAACTGTCATTTAACTTTACAATGCGTAAATAATTGCAAGGAGAATAAACATGAGAATAATAGAAATTAAAGAAAGAACGATATTGCTTATAGACCAACTAACAGAAGTATGGGAAAAATCCGTTCGAACAACACATCTCTTTTTATCAGATAGCGAAATAGAAGACATTAAAAAATATGTCCCACAAGCACTAAATGGTATCGCTCATTTGATCGTTACAGAGAAGGATAACAAATGTCCTATTGCTTTTATGGGGGTGGAAGAACAAAAACTTGAAATGCTGTTTATCACACCCGAAGAAAGAGGGAATGGTTTAGGGAAAAAGTTAATTCAACACGGGATTGACAATTACTCAATCAACGAATTAGCTGTTAATGAACAAAATCCCCTTGCAAAAGGTTTTTATGAACATATGGGCTTTCAAGTCTGTAAAAGAACAGAACACGATGAACAGGGAAAGCCGTATCCGCTTTTATATATGATGTTAAACTAACAATTAAAGTTTTTAGAATTATTAAAAAAATATCAGCTTTGTTTTTGATTACTTATCTTGCGGTTCTAACACAGCTTTAACAGTTCCTTTAATTATATATTTGGATCGTTCATCGCAGTCATAAAGCATACGAATGAGATATTATAATGATTTCAACCAGATAGTACCGTCAATGGTACCATTTGAATCAAGTGACAGAACAACTACATGAGACTTCGAGCTGCAAAAGTAGTATCTCGTGATCAGACAAGAAACACACAATTATCGCTTAAAATATTAAGACGATAGAAAGCTTTGCTGACGGAGAGGAACTGCAGGTGCAGCATCTTAAACCACAGATTATCAGGTAGGCAATGCAACCGGCAGTATATTGGTGACAGTGTAATGAATGGCATGTTCTATTTCCAGCAGGGAATGCTCTGGCTAGGAGCAGAACTGGGGATAGCTGACGGGGCAGAGGGAGTAGAAACTACCAAATATAACTTAACATGGTACTAGAAATATAAAAACCTTGATAGATGCTTACAAATTTATTTTTCAAGTTACAAAATTAATTACTTGTAATCATGATTGCCGAGTGATAAAATCTAATTATAAATTACAAAAATCATTTTTTGTAATTTATAATTAGATTTTATTACATTAAACCAGGGGGGAAAATATGGATTTAATAAAGGTAAATCAAGAAAAGTGTATTAAGTGTGGAATTTGTGCTGAAGTTTGTCCAACTGGCACTATAGGTTTGGATGAAAATGGTCCAAAGGCCATAGAACCATTTTGCATTGCCTGTGGTCACTGCGTTGCGATTTGTCCCACGGCAGCACTCGACAATGCAAAAGCTCCTTTAGTTAATCAAATATCACTAAAAAAAGTACCAGTTTTGGACGAAGATATGGCAGCTATATTTCTTCGGAGTAGACGGTCCGTTAGAGAGTTTAAAAGAAAGGTCGTTGCGCGGGAATCGATTCAGCAACTTTTAAACATAGCAAGATTTGCTCCGACAAGTTCGAATTCTCAAGGAGTCTCTTACCTTGTAATTGATGATTCTCAAACATTGAGTAGTATTACAGCGGTTATAGTTGATTATTGGGAAGAAGAAGCACTAAAACAGCCGCCTTGGTCTGAAACACCTTATGCAGCGCATTTGAAAGCACACATAGCCAACTATCGTAAAACAGGTAGAGATGTTATATTACGGGATGCTCCCTGCCTGATCATACCAATCGTTGATAAAAATTTGACAGTCGGTAAAGATAACACATACTATTCGCTGGCTTACGCAGAATTATATGCGCCTTCTATTGGTCTTGGAACTTGCATTACCGGATTCTTTGACGGATGCGCTGCTTCTGGATATAAACCATTACTAGAAATTTTAAAGTTGCCGGAAAATATGCAGGTTACAGGCGGTCTCATGGCGGGATATCCGAAATATACTTATCAGCGATTGGTTGATAGGAATCCATTGCAAGTCATCTGGAGATAATATTTTTGTACTATTGGTATGAAAAGTACAAACACAGGTGATAATAGCCAAATGAATTATGAAAACTATGATAGAAAAATTTGATAATATTGAAAATATATCGAAAATTGGAATGTCTGAAGCCGTAGATGACTTAATATGGTTATGACACAAATAGACAGTTATGAAATTAGCAAAATATAACTTGATAAAGGAGAAATAATTTTATGAAAGCACTTATCACAGGCGCAAATAAAGGCATTGGCTTTGCTATTGCAAAAATTCTCGGAAAATCAGGCATTGAAATTTTGGTTGGCGCACGCAGCGAAAACCGTGGACAAGAAGCAGTTAAAAAGTTATCAGTACAAGGTATTACAGCTAGTTTTGTCAAAATTGATTTGAACAATTTTGATACGATTCACAATGCTGCAAAAGAAATTGATCAGCTCGATTTGCTTGTCAATAATGCAGGAATTCCTGACAGCCACAAAGCTGACCGTCCCGATCTTGATCAGAAAAAAGCAACGTTTGACTATACGACCGACGACCTCCGTGAGACAATGAAAGTTAATTTTTTCGGGACGTATGAGATGATTAGAAGTTTCCTGCCAAAACTTGCTGAAAATGGAAAAATCGTAAACATCACAATCCCGATTCAACCCAATAATTTTTGGCATCCGCTCGCTTATCAAACCAGTAAAGCCGCGCAAAATGTGATGGCGATGACTTACGCACTTGAGTTCAAAAATACAGGTAGCAGCAAACAGATCTTTGGTGTGATGCCTGGTGGTGTAGCAACGGATCTCAACGGACATGCCGCTGGTGCACTTGGTGCGCTTAATGGTTTTATCAAATCGGCTGAAGAAGCGGGTGAGCTCATTGCAAAACTCGCTCTTGACACGGAAAACCACAATGGTCAGATGATTCAATTTGATGGAAAAATCGTTACCGATTATGAAGTGCAACTACACTGATAACTGATCAGATCTAGATATATCTTTAAAAATTTGTAGAAGAAAATTCTAATATAATTCAAACTAAATGATGAATTACGCTCCAACTCTAGCAGGAAAAATCGTCAATATGAACTGCATCCTCAAAGTTAGGTAGTATGAGATATACTGAATTATGGAGGGTGTATAATAAATTGGGCAGAAAGATAAGATGGAAGCAAAGTTGCTGAAGAGCTAAGAAACGGTACCAGCAGCCTGCGCTGCTGGATTAATGAATACGATAAATATGGTGAGAGCGCGTTTCCAGGGCATGGAAACGCGCTTTTTAACTGCACATATAAAATCAAAAAGTTACATAAGGAAAATAAAGAACTTGTATACATTAGATACAAGGATAGTCATCAATGTGTTCAAAAAGCGTTTAATATTAGCCAAAGCCGCTGATTTTAAACTCAAATTAAGGCTGTCAGTTCACTAGATATAAGTATATTGAACTTCTCAAGGGAAATACTATTCACCAAAGCATGAATTGTACAAGTTACGGAATTGGATATTGGTTACGAAGTCTGGAGTATGAAGAGGCTTATTTGACTGAGTATGCTAACCTAAAAAAGGCGCATCGAATAATGAATAAATTATGTCTAAACCCACAATTTTAAACGGCATTACTTAATAATTACTTATCAGGTACCAGCTACACAGTACTATCCAGCGATGCCAGACTGTGCATGGTTTAAGATTCATTATGAAATCTTCAGATTTCTGTTTTGACAATTGAACTACTATAGTCAGAAATTTTGGTGTTCTTCTTAAATAAAGTCTGATTTTATAGATATTTATTTTTGCTCAGTTACAATTAATGTAATTTGAAACAAAAAAACAAACATGATACAATGAAAAATAAAAACGAGAAAGTGATGATTAACTTGAATAAAATTTCATTAGATAAAGAAACAATTCTTAATGAGACTGAAAAAGTCATTCGCCGCCATGGGCCGGATAAAGCGAACATTTCTGACGTGGCAAAATCTTTAAAAGTAAGCCACGCTGCTATTTATAGATATTATAATGGAAAAGCAGCTCTATGGAATGCAGTTACCGAACGATGGCTCACTCAATTGCATGCTTCATCAAATGACATTTTAAAAGAAGATAGTCCTGCTGATATTAAACTTTGTCATTTACTTGAAAATTTTGCAGAAGCTAAACGTCTCAGTGCCATTAATGACCCAGAAATGTTTGCAAATTACTTAAAACTAGCCAGTAATTCGATGGAAGTAATAGAAAAGGCCATAGAAGTTGGAATCAATCGAATTGAAAAAGTTATATTGCAAGGAATTGCAGAAGGTATATTTTTTGCAGAATCCTCCCATCAAACAGCAAAATCCGTATATCTTGCAACACACGTTTTTATCAACCCCAAGACGTTCGAAGATCCTGATAGAAAGCAAGATATAAAATCTGTTATAAATCTTTTATTAAAGGGACTTAAAAATCCTAATTGAATTAATGGGGTATATAGAGAACATAACATTCTATGAAATTTTTGCATAAAAAAATTGACGTACATTTATGTATCTTAACTTTTGGGGGCAGTTTATAGCTTAAATAGGCATATTCTTTACGACAAGGACAAAATGCTATTTTTAAGCAAAATAAATAGGCTTCCGAAAACCTCGGAAGCCTTGATTTACATATGGAGCTGGCAATAGGATTTGAACCTACGACCTGCTCATTACGAATGAGCTGCTCTACCAACTGAGCTATGCCAGCAATAACGTATATTATGATACTGGAAAGGACAATTTTTGTCAAGAAAATATTAAAACGGCAATTCATGAGAAAAGTAACTGCTCTGGCAGAAACCTGTTTCAAGAACTGTCGTTTGTTGTCAAGTGATGTATTAATGAATATATCAGTGAGGTAAAAGTAATGATTTCATTTAATTATTGCGCATTTACCTTGGCAATAACATCTTTAGTAATATCTTCTGCACCATATATAGCGACAGAAGCATCTATCACATAATCAAGACCTTTTTCCTTAGCTACGGCTTCAACTGCTTTTTGAATGTTATCACGAATCGGTTTAATAAGTTCATTCTGGCGATCAGAAAGCTTCTGGTTTAATTGGTCGAAAAGTTCTTTTTTACCCTTGTCATCAAGGGAAGCAGATTTTTTGTTGAATTCGTCCTGAGTCTTTTGGCGTTCAAGATCAATGGCAGCATTGGTTGTTTGCATATCGGGATAGCTGGAAAGTACTTCACCAAGATTTATGGAACCTAACCCTGCAGCAGATGCCTGTGCCGGTGAATAGAAGGCATAAATGCTTATTGCAAAGACAGCCGCAAAAACAATGCTGAAAATTTTGTTCATGATACTGACCTCCATTTGTCAAATTATTACTTTATGATAATGAAACTATTACAAGTGTACGTTATAAGAAGGAATTTAGCAAGTGTTTTTTGCTGGTAAATAATAGGAGAAATGTTAAACATTTTTCTGGTCAAGGACAAAATGACAGGCAAAATAAAAAATGTTATAATATCAGTATATTTTTTTGAGGATGATAAGAATGAAAGCAGTAATATTTGATATGGACGGGGTAATTGTCGATAGCGAAGCCATCCATATTAAAACTAAGATGCAAACGCTGAGGGAATATGGTATAAATTGTACTCGGCAGGATTGTTTACCTTACTTTGGCCGGTCATCAAGGGCTTTTTTTAGTGATTTTATCACCCAGGCAGCTTCCAGTATTTCTTTAGATGAAATTGTCGCACGCAAACATCAGTTGTTTTTAGAATATATTGCAGATAATGATGCTGTACATCCGGTTAAAGGGGCTATCGCTTTAATTAAGGATTTTCATAATAGACAGGTGCCATTGGCATTGGCTTCTTCGTCGGTGCGGCGAAATATTGAAATGTTTCTTAAGAGATTTGGCATATACGATTGTTTTGATGTAGTTATGAGCGGAGCAGAACTGCTGCACAGTAAGCCAAATCCTGAGATTTATTTATTGACGGCAAAAAAACTGGGTATTAAACCACAGGAATGTGCTGTGATAGAAGATGCTGAAGCGGGTGTGACAGCGGCGAAAAGGGCCGGGAATTATTGTGTGGCATATTGTAATCCTGATTATAGGGATTGCGGTCAAAATGTTTCGGCAGCTGATGTGCAGGTAGACTCATTGAATGATATTGATATTGGCAGGCTGCTGGTGCAGAGGTATTGAGTTTGGGGAGGTATAAATATAATGAATAGTTTTGAATATTGTTGTCCGACAGAGATCATTTTCGGCAAAGATGCAGAAAAAAAAGCAGGTAGTAAAATAAAGTCATATGGAACCGATAAGGTTTTGCTGGTTTATGGCGGAGGCAGCGTAAAAAAAACGGGATTACTTGATGCTGTTTGTACTGATTTAAAAGAGCAGGGACTGGAATATACTGTCATAGGTGGTGTTAAACCAAATCCAGTGGTTTCATTTGTCCGTGATGGAATTAAGCTGGCGCAGCGTGAAAAAGTGAATTTTGTACTGGCTGTGGGCGGAGGCAGTGTCATTGATACGGCTAAAGCGATCGCTATTGGTCTGGCTAATAATTCTTATGACATATGGGATGACATCTGGCAAAATAAGGTTAAACCTGTTAAGACTACACCTATGGGGTGTATTCTTACTTTGGCTGCTGCGGGTAGTGAAACCAGCGATTCTGCTGTTCTTACCAATGAAGCTACAGGTCAAAAACGCGGCTTGGGTACTGTGCTGAACCGTCCTAAAGTTGCTTTTATGAATCCGGAATTGACCTATAGTGCGCCGAGGTTTCAGATAGCTTGTGGCATAGGGGATATACTTATGCATACTTTGGAACGTTATTTTGATAAAAACAGCGATAACTGTATGACAGATTTTATTGCGGAAGGATTGTTGAAGAATGTAATCCATTTCAGCAAGGATGCGTTGGCAAAAGATCATGATTATCTGTCAAGAAGTGAAATAATGTATTGCGGCAGTCTGTCACATTGCAATCTGACGGGATTAGGACGACGCAAGGATTTTAGTGTTCACAAGCTTGGACATGAACTCAGCGGAAAGTTCGATGTGGCACATGGAGCATCATTGACAACAATGTGGGCAGTGTGGGCGCGGTATAGTTATAAAACTGACGTGAAGCGATTTGCCCGGTTAGCGAAAGTATTGTGGGATATTAATGAAAGTGACGAGGTAAAGGCAGCGCTTGGCGGCATTGACAAAATGGAAGCATATTTTCATTCAATCGGGCTGCCGGTCAACTTCACGGAATTGGGTATCGGTGTACAATCAAATGAAATACTCGAATATTTGGCTGATATGTGCACTGACTATGGCAAGAAAACCGTCGGTAATTTTAAACCAATAACCAGACAGGATGCCATTAATATGTATAAAATGGCCAATCATTAAAAATATTGAATAAAGCTATAGGATAATTTGTATTATAGGGCGTGAGATAAATTATCGTAGAAGATAATAAGTGTTCATTGTGTCCGCGGCAATGTAAAGTTAAGCGAGAAAATGGTGAAACAGGTTTTTGTCGGGCCGGTAATAAGGCAAAAGTGGCACTGGTCAGTGTTCATAAGTGGGAGGAACCTTGTATATCGGGGAAGAATGGCGCTGGAACAGTGTTTTTTTCTAATTGCAATATGCGGTGTATATTTTGCCAGAATTATGCAATAAGTGCTCTGGGGTATGGGATTACCGTTGATACGGGACGTTTGGCCGAAATATTTTTAGAGCAGCAGGCAAGGGGCGTGGAATGCCTTGAGCTTGTGACACCAACACAGTACGCGGCCGTGATAGCTGCAGCGTTGAAGACGGCCCGGGCAGCAGGATTGAAATTGACTGTCGTTTGTAATACAAATGCTTATGAGACAATTGAAACGATAAAGATGCTGGCACCATATGTCGATGTATTTTTGCCGGATATGAAGTATTGGGATGAAACGATAGCACGAAAATATTCGCAGGCGCCAAACTATGCGGCAACGGCAACGGCAGCAATAAGGGCAATGTATGAAGCAGCGGGACCGGCAGTTATGGCAGGTAATATGCTGAAAAAGGGAGTACTGGTGAGACACTTGATTTTACCATGGCAGTATAAGGATAGCATAAAAATAGTGGAATGGCTGTGGAAGACATTTGGTGATAATATTTATTTAAGTTTGATGAATCAATATACTCCGGCATACAAAGCTGCGGAAATTCCTCAGCTGAATAGAAAATTGACTACATTTGAATATCAAAAAGTTATTGATGCGGCTTTGGACTTGGGAATAAAAAATTGTTTTGTACAAGAACGGGCCAGTTCTTCGAAAAGATTTATCCCTGAGTTTAATGGTGATAATGTTTTACCAACCGGTCATTGATATAATATAACTAAATTTTGGAAGTGAAGATATGCCGATAAAAATTCCTAATAATTTGCCGGCAGCGCAAATACTTGATAAAGAAAATATATTTGTAATGGATACAGATCGTGCGTATAAGCAGGATATACGTCCGTTACGCATCCTCATACTGAACCTTATGCCGTTGAAAACGGTAACGGAAACACAATTGCTGCGTTTGCTGGGAAATACTCCGCTGCAGGTCGAAGTTGATTTTATTTATACGCAGTCTTATACACCGGCACACACTTCCATGGATTACCTGACTGAATTTTATGGTACTTTTGCGGATGTCAAAAATAATATATATGATGGTTTTATCATGACGGGAGCTCCGGTGGAACAGCTGGAATATGAAGATGTAGCCTACTGGGATGAAGTCTGCCAAATAATGGAATGGACAAAGACTCATGTGTTTTCGTCATTTTATATCTGCTGGGGAGCTCAGGCCGGGCTTTATTATCATTATGGAGTGCCTAAATATGCAGTGGAACCAAAGATTTTTGGCGTATATAAACATCGTCTGCTGGTAGAACATGAAAAATTGTTCAGAGGGTTTGATGATGAATTTTATGTACCGCATTCACGTCATACTGAAGTGCGGCGCAGTGACGTTGAAAAAGTCCCGGAATTGACGATTATGGCTGAATCGGATAGTCGCTGCGGAGTCTATGCCATTGCCAATTTGAAGCATCGTCAGTTTTTTATTACCGGACATGCGGAATACGACCCGTTATCATTGAAATGGGAGTATGACCGCGACGTAAAAGCAGGATTGGATATTCAAATACCCTGTAATTATTATCCTAATGATGATCCTAAAAGACAGCCTGTTGTGAAATGGCGCAGTGTAGCTAACCTGCTTTTTGCTAATTGGCTGAACTATTATGTATATCAGGAAACGCCATATGATCTGGCAAATTTAAAAAATACTTCGACACCATGGCGAAATGGTATCAGAGAAATATAATAAAGGGGTGTCACATGAAAGGCATTGACCTCATAAAGATGCAATCCGCCGCTTGCTGTTTTGAGAGTGGATAAAAAGAACAAAACATTGCAATTTATGAATGAAAATGATTATGTGTGATACCCCTTTTTATTATTTATAGCAGACAGCTATTTAGTTGCAGCCCAATTGATACCAGTGTTTATGTCTATGGTCAGGGGAACTTTTAATTTGACGATATCCTGCATTGTTCTATGTAAAATATCCTTTAGGACAGGTATTTCAGAATTGATGCATTCAATGACCAGTTCGTCATGAACTTGTAGTAAAATGCGGCTTTTAAGGTTTTGCTTGTTTAATTCCTGCCAAGTGGCAATCATAGCCATTTTAATGATATCGGCAGCGGTGCCTTGTATAGGTGTATTCATTGCCATTCGTTCATTTTGTGAGCGAATGTTATGATTGCTGCTTTTTATGCCGGGCAGATAGCGGCGGCGTCCGAATAACGTGGTAGTATAGCCTTTTTCATGTGCCTGGTTAACGATGTTGTCCAGGTATTTTTTTACTCCTTCATATTTAGCAAAATAATTGCTGATATAGTCGGCGGCTTCCTGGCGGGAAATGTGCAGCTCTTGTGCCAGGCCATAGTCGCTTTTACCGTATACAAGGCCAAAATTAATTGCCTTGGCACGGCGGCGCAGTTCCGGTGTTATTTCATCAAGCGGTACGTTGAAAACTTCTGAGGCAGTGCGGGAATGGATGTCTTGTTCCAGCTGAAAAGCTTCAATAAAATTTTTATCATCGGACATATGTGCTAAAATGCGCAATTCTATTTGAGAATAATCGGCTGATAAAAATAGATCATATCCCTTGCCTGGTTCAAAAAGGCTGCGAATTTTTTTACCGGCATCGGTTCGTACAGGAATATTTTGCAGATTGGGGTCAGAGCTGCTTAATCTGCCTGTGGCAGTAATTGTCTGGTTGAAAGTAGTATGTATGCGATGTGTTGTTGTATCAATCAGTTCATGAATCGCATCTAAATAAGTACTTTTCAGTTTATTCCACATACGATAATCAAGGATCTTCTCAATAATGGGGTGATAAGGGCGTAAGGATTCCAATACTTCGGCATTGGTGGAATAACCGGTTTTAGTCTTTTTTTGCACAGGTAATTTTAGATGCTCAAATAATACTTCACCAAGTTGTTTAGGAGAATTGACATTGAATTCTGTTTCAGCCAGCTGATATATTTCAGTGAGTAGTTTGTAGATGGTGCCGCCGATTTCGTCGGACATATTTTTTAATTTGGTGTCGTTTATATATACGCCGTATTCTTCCATCGATACAAGAACATCTTCCAAAGGCAATTCGGTTTTTTCATATAAACTGTAAAGATCTTTGTTTTGCAGGGCATCTGTTAAGATGTCAGCCAATTTTTTTAATGAAATGGTATTTATGTAATAAACGGCTTCAGATTGCAGGCTGTCACTTGAATCAGGTTTGTAGGCAGGCGGTTCTTCAATAAGATATTTAGCAGCTAAACTGGTCATATTATAATCGCCGGCTGCCGGATCAAGCATATAAGCGGCAAGCAACAAGTCGATGATTTTACCTTGCGGTTTAAACGCGCAGTGCAAAGTGTTTTTTAAATCATAGGTTATTACGGTCAGATTTTTATCCTGAAAAAGAGATTTGATGAAGTTCTCAAATTCGGGTTGATTGGGCAGATATAAAGCCGGTTGTTTTTCGACCATTGTTTTGAGAACAAAGCCATTACATGTCATATGGGGAACTTTGCCGGAGATTATCGGCAGGTAAATAAAATGTTTATCAGTTTTGATTTGCCGGGCAAGTTTGGCAATATTGTCTGGCACCAGCGTAATATACTCATTGGCGGCAGCGGGAACAGCAGTGGGAGCATCACTGCCGCAGAGCCGATTCAAAGCCGGCCAGACGCTTTTAAGCTCATTGACGGTGCAAAAAGATTTTATTGAGTTTGCATCTGGTGCAATAGTGAAATCTGTTGTGTTGAAAGATAATGGCATATCACATTTTATCGTAGCTAATTTATAGGAAAGAAAGGCCATTTCTTTGTCATTAATTAATTTTTCCTGCAATTTTTTACCGGAAATAGCGGTAATATTTTCATATATACCAACTAAGGTTTGATATTGGGTCAGTAATTTCAAGGCAGTTTTTTCACCAATACCATATACACCGGGAATATTATCCGATTTATCACCCATTAATGCCTTAAGATCGATCAATCGTTGTGGTACGATACCGTATTTCGCCATAAAAGCTGTTTCATCAAAAATGTCGGTTTCACTGATACCTTTTTTTGTCATCATTACTTTTAGATTAGGACGGATAAGCTGTAAGGCATCACGATCACCGGTAACTATTATTGTTTCATAATTGTTGGCAGCGGCACTAGTGGCAAGTGTTCCTATAATATCATCGGCCTCATAGTTATCCATTTCAATAAATTTTATGCCCATGGCATTACTGAAATCGTGTAATAAAGGAATTTGGCTTTTGAGTTCATCAGGAGTTTTTTCTCGGGTCCCCTTGTAGTCTTTATACATTTCTGTACGGAATGTTTGGCGGCTTTTATCAAAAGCTATTGCTGCATATTGTGGCTGCAGTTCTTCAAGCAGCTTTACGAGCATTCTGACAAAACCAAAAATGGCATTGGTGTATTTGCCGGATTCAGTTGTTAAGAGTGGCAGAGCAAAAAAAGCCCGATACATTAAACTACTGCCGTCGATTATAACAAACTTATTATTTTTTTGATTCATAGTGATAATACTCCTAAAATTGTTATTTACTATAAAATATAACATAATTAAATGTTTCTTCCAACATTGAATATACTCAGAAAAAGCTTGCAATGTGCTTGTCAGTAGACAATACAGCTTAAAAATATTATAATAAACGCAAGTTTTATTATAAGGTTATAGTATGTGGTAAAGCAGGGTGTCTTATTTATATATTATATGGCCCGGTGTATTTTTATTAATTTGTCGGCTGAGTATAATAAGAGAAACTGAATAGATACCATAAATCTAGGAGGATGTCTGATGAAAAAGAGATTGGATCCGGATTCATTCGATTTTCCGGTGGAAAAAATAGAAAAGGGATTTTATAGTGATATTTATTTTTTGCGGACGCAGGCAATTTTAGAACAAGCTGATATGGCACCTCACGTTACTGTACAAATTTTTCAACGTGATTACGCAATGCTTTGCGGTATAGATGAGGTCATTGCTCTGATCAAGAAATGTTCACGTAATCCTAAAAAATTGAAAATTATGGCACTTCACGACGGCGATAAAGTGGCACCATGGGAAACAGTGATGACGATAGAAGGCAATCTGGCTGATTTTATTCATTTGGAAACGGTATACCTGGGCATATTGGCCAGAAGAACAAAGATAGCCACGAATTGCAGCAGGGCAGTTGAAGCAGCCAATGGCAAACCGGTGCTGTTTTTCCCATCACGTTTTGATGAATACACTGTTCAGGAGGGCGATGGTTATGCGGCTAAAGTGGGCGGTATGGACAATGTATCAACTCCGGCCAATGCTATGTGTTGGGGAGTAGAGGCGGCTGGAACGATACCGCATGCTCTGATAGCAGCATTTAACGGAGATACTTTAGCAGCGACAAGGGCTTTTGATAAATATATGGATCCCCAAATAAGCCGGATAGCATTAGTTGATTTTAATAATGACTGTGTCAATACCAGCTTGGCAATTGCACGGGAACTCGGTGATAAGCTTGAAGGTGTGCGGCTTGACACTTCGGATAAGATGGTCGATGTATCATTGATCGGGCAGATGGGGCATTTTAAACCTACCGGGGTAAATGAGCAGCTGGTGCGCAATGTCAGAGCGGCACTTGATAATGAAGGGTTTAATCATGTGAAGATTATTGTATCAGGCGGATTCAATCCTGACAGGATTCGTTTGTTTGAACAAAACAAAGTTCCGGTTGATGTATATGCTGTGGGCAGCAGTATTTTTGCCACTAATGTTGATTTTACTGCGGACGTGGTATTGCTTGACGGAAAACCGTGTGCTAAAACAGGGCGTCATTATTTACCTAATGAACGACTGGAAAATGTAGAAATGTAGGTTATGAATTATGGGATTTGGTGATATTCTCATTTTTATTTTATTGGGTGCAATGATTGTATATACATTTTGGGATGATATATTTGATCGTTGATAATTCTGGAATTTACCATACTATAGATAAAAAGCTGTTGTTGTGGTGACAGCTTTTTATCTATGCAGTGAATACATAAATTATTTGCGTTATTAACCTGATAAGTAATATATTATGCTTGACTATAAAAAATAATAATGATATTATGAAAAAAGTATATCAATAATTATAGATAGAAAGAAGATTTCCATTATTTGGAAAAATAAATTAATATTATTATAAGAGGATGAAATAAAATGAATTGTAAAGTATGGCAAACTATTTTTTATAGTATTGGTGTCATATTGACAGGTGTTATTTATGCTGTAGAACAAAACATATTTTTAGCATTAGCCGGTGGGATATTGGTAAATATAATTATTAGTGTCATATTGGTAAAGCGCGATAACTGCCGGGAGAAAAATCAACCGGTTGCTGAAGTGACAAAGACTCAGGAGGCAAATAATGACTTTGGTAAAGATGTTAATCTATTGAAAATTGCTGAAGAATTGGGATTTACAGCGCAGCAGATTCGCTGGGGAGTATCGGAATATCAGGAGGTTTTGCACAGACTGCAAAAACTTTCTGAGGAAATAAATTTGCATAGCGGTACAAATGCAGCTCAGACTGAGGAAGCCACAGCTTCAATTGAGGAAATAGCATCTTCAGCCAGTGATGTTTATAAGGCTTCCGAAAATAGTTTTACCCAGTGTGCAAAATCTTCAAAAATCGCCTTGGAGCATCATCAGCAGATTGAAAGTATGAGCACATCTATGTTGAATATAGTCAATACGGTGCAGGATGCTATCAATCAATTAAATAATTTGAACGCGGCTTCTGATAAAATAAAGGATTTTGTTGGGAAAATTAGAAATATTGCCAGTCAGACTAATCTTTTGGCACTTAATGCTGCTATTGAATCAGCCCGGGCTGGTGAAAATGGAAGGGGATTTGCTGTTGTCGCTGAAGAAGTAAGAAAACTGGCAATAGAAAGCGAAACAACTACGAAGGAAGTAGAAGATATAGTCCTGGATATCACCAACAATATAACTGGTGTGACAACTACGATAGAAAAAGGCAGTAAAAAATTACAGAATATGGAAGTGCTTGCCAAGGAATCAGCGGAGGCAATCAATGGCATAGTAAATGATGTAAAGGACATAGAAACAAATGCGCATAATTTGTGCTCACTGTCGGATAGCCAGCGAAACTCCACTGAACAAATTGCTAACGTTATAGAACAAATCAGCGGGTCAACTGTTAATATTGCAGCGAATACACAGACTTCATTAGATAGTGTAACTAAACAAGAAAAGAATGTTCAAGAACTTTTTGAATATACAAAGTCTATGCTGGCTATCGCTTCACAAGTGCAAAAAGTGGCCAGTCGTTATAAAAAACCGGATGAAATAATTTTTGGAGTCAATCCGTTCGTGTCACCTTTTGTCATTAAGGAAACATATTTGCCAATATTGGAAGAAGTTGCACACGATATCGGTTATAAGGCGAGAGTGATAATTGTTTCAAATTATGATGCACTGGGAAAGGCTATAATGGAAAATATTATTGATGTCGGCTGGTTTTCTCCGTTTGCGTATGTTTCTACTAAGCAAAATGCTGATGTGATACCTATGGTGACGCCTGTAGTAAATAAAGCTACATCTTATTTGGGATTCATAATCAGCAAAAAAGACAGTGGAATAAGATCAATGGATGATTTACAGGGGAAAAAGTTTGGGTTTGTTGATGAAAAATCAGCATCAGGTTATATTTATCCTAAGGCTTTATTGATTAAAAAAGGTAAGGATCCAGACAAATTTTTGGGCGAAATTCATTTTCTTGGCAGCCACAATAAAGTCATTGAAGCAGTGCAAAATGGTATAATAGATGCGGGAGCCACTTATTCAGAGGCACTGGATCTGGCTAAAAAGAATGGTACTTTGTCTGATGCAGATATCTATCAAGTGGCACAGACAGAACCCATTCCTAAGGATGTTATCGCTGCGTCGGCTGTATTAGATAAAACTTTGGTAAAAAAATTAACGGAAGCATTTACTAAACTTAATGAGGAGCAGACACGATGCAATAAGACACATATCAATGGATTCGTAAGGTCGGACGATAGTAAGTATGACATAGTAAGAGAGGCTGCTGCTTTGGTAAAATAAACGGCAGTTTCAAATAAATCAGAAATTATATATAGCATTTATGTAATAAAAGCTGCTCTGTGTGAGACGCAGGGCAGTTTTTATTCAAGCTGATATTTATGAATATAAAACATAAAATTGATAAATTGGCATTGATATTTTAATAACTAAGTAATATAATAATAATTAGTTATTGAGAACGTTTTTCATATAATAGATATGTATAAGGGGAGTTGATTGTAATGAGATGTTTTCAAGAAGCGGTGAGTAACCGCCGTACTAATTATGAACTGGGAAAAAATATTGATGTTCTGCCGTCGCAGATAGTGGCAGTAGTGGAAAAAATGACACGGGAAGTGCCATCGGCTTTTAATATGCAGTCAGCGCGAGTCATAGTAGCTATGGGGGATAAGCATGATACTATTTGGCAGGATACCAAAGATGCATTAAAAAAAGTTGTGCCTGCTGATAAATTTGCTCCTACAGAAAAAAAACTGGCTGGTTTTGCAGCGGCATATGGTACTATTTTATATTTTGATGAAACTGAAACGGTCAAGGCAATGCAAAAGCAGTTTGCCCTTTATGCTGATAATTTTCCGATATGGGCGCAGCAGGCAAATGGTATGTTGCAGTTTGCCATCTGGACAGCGCTCACCAATATGGGATTGGGTGTTAATCTGCAACATTACAACCCCTTGATTGACGATAAAATAAAGGCAGACTTCAGTGTCCCGGACAGTTGGAAATTGATTGCTCAGATGCCTTTCGGACAGCCATTGCAGGCACCAGCACCAATTGAAAAAATGACTATAGGCAGTCGGGTAAGGATATATGCCTGAGCTGTATATATAGCAATAATTAATGGTAATAATCGAATATAGGAGGATGATAGAATGTCTATTTATGATTTTACAGTAAAAACAAATCACGGTGAAGAAAAATCATTGGCTGATTATAAGGGTAAAGTGTTAATTATTGTTAATACCGCCAGTAAATGCGGATTTACACCACAGTATGAAGAACTGGAAAAAGTTTATCTAAAATATAAGGATAAGGGATTTGAAATATTAGCCTTCCCCAGTAATCAGTTTGCTCAGCAGGAACCGGGCAGCGCTAAGGAAATTGAACAATTTTGCAAGCTTAATTATGGCGTTACCTTTCCTATTTTTGAAAAGAATGATGTTCGCGGTGAAACGGCACAGCCATTATTTAAGTATCTGATTTCACAGCAGGCTTTTAAAGGTTTCGATCAAAATCATCCTAATGCCAAAGGACTGCAGAATGCAATTAATACAAAATTTCCTTCATTTATGGAAGGAGATTCAATAAAATGGAATTTTACTAAGTTCTTGGTTGATAAGCAGGGTAATGTCGTTGGACGTTATGAACCAACAACTACACCACTTCAAATGACGACGGCAATTGAAAAATTAATAGATTGATTTTTGGCTGATAAAACAATCCCCTATGTAAAGCACTTGTGTTTTGCATAGGGGATTATTATTATCATTACAATAATTATTATAAAAATAGAGGATAATTAAATAAAATATTGAATTATAAGAATATACCAAATAATAAATGCAGCATATATGTACGACTACAGAAAGGAAGGTTCCATTCTATGAAAACAAAGGATTATATGAAAACACTACAATCTATGACAGCGCTCAACTCGGTAAGGACGATGCATTCTATAAAGGGCAAGCTTATTATGACTATAGTATCAGCATCGGTTATCAGTGTCCTTTGTGTAGGAGGATTTTTTATCTATACTATTTTGGCCAACAGTGCCGCGCAGATAAAAGAGTATCGACAATCTCTGCAGGATAGTGTTGATCGAGAGCTAAAAACAGAAACGGAAGTGGCGCTGGGGGCCGTTCAGACAATATATGCCAAGCAGCAGGCGGGTGTTTTGACGGAAGAACAGGCAAAAATGCAGGCTGCCGAATTGGTGCGTAATATGCGTTATGATGATGGCAAAGGTTATTTTTGGATTGATACATATGATGGGATAAATGTAGTTTTATTAGGGCGGGATACAGAAGGAAAATCCCGGATAGATGCAGTTGATCCAAATGGAAGGCATTACATAAAGGAAATGATTGAAAATGGACGCAAAGCCGGCGGCGGATATACTGATCTGATGTTTCCTAAGCCCAATGAACAGGAAGCATTACCAAAACGTAACTATACAATGAATTTTGAACCATATAAATGGGTTATAGGTACTGGCATATGGATAGATTATATTGATGGTAAAGTAGCTCAGCAGGAAGTTTACCAAAATCAAATGCTTAAAAGCAGTATTATAAAAATATTGTTATATATGGTACTTTTACAGATAGTATTAATTGTTGGTGCAGTGTATATCAGCAGGACATTGGCAAATCCAATCAGATTTGTCACGCAAAAAATGGACATACTTGCGGGCGGTGATTTTGGCGAAGATATAGATGGGGACATTTTGGAACGTAAGGATGAAATCGGGATAATGGGCCGTTCATTAAAGAAACTACGTGATAATATGAGAACTCTTCTGCAGAAAATTGCTGAATCAGCAGAGTATTTGGCGGCATCTTCTGAGCAGCTGACATCAAGTTCAGAACAATCGGCTACAGCCAGTCATCAAGTGGCTGATTCAATGGTCAATGTGGCTAATTTGTGTAGTGATCAATTTACTGCAGTTGAAGGAGCGGGTAAACGAACAAGCGAATTATCAACACATATGCAGGACTTTATGAATGCTATCGAAGAATCAGGGCGTAATATAAAAAATACTAATGATACAGCTAAAGCGGGGAATGAAAAAGTTGCCGCTGCCATTGAAAAAATGAGTCGGATAAAAGAATCGGTAGGTCAATCAGCTGAAGTGATTAAAGGACTTGGTGAAGAATCGAAAAAAATAGGTGTTATTGTTGATACAATTGGTAATATAGCCGGTCAGACCAACCTTTTGGCATTGAATGCAGCAATTGAGGCAGCACGTGCCGGAGAACATGGAAAAGGTTTTGCCGTTGTTGCTGAAGAGGTTAGAAAATTAGCTGAACAATCACAAACAGCAGCTGCTGAAATAGCAGGATTGATTGGTTCTATACAAAAAGAATCACAAAATGCTGTTGATGTGATGCAAAGCGGTGTCAGTCAAGTTGAGGATGGTGTGGGAGCAGTGGATAACGCCGGTAATAGTTTTGCCGATATTGTGAATATGGTGAAACAGGTGGCGGAAAAATCTAGTGCTATGGAAAAGATTGTCAATGGACTGGCTGAGGGGGCAGGTGAAATCTCAACAGAAGTTAAGAAAATAGATACTATGAGCCGTAGTGTTTCTTCCGAGGCAGAAACAGTTTCAGCAGCGACTGAAGAACAGACGGCTTCGATGAATGAAATAGCCGATTCCAGTAAATCCTTGGCTGAAATGGCACAGGATTTGCAAAATGCCGTAAATAAATTTAAAATTTAAAAATAGCAGAGATAATGATTGAGAATAAAAGAGTACTTCAAATGCAGATATTATTGCATTTGAAGTACTCTTTTGTCGTATATTGAAAATAAAACAAATATTTAACCGATAATATGGTAAAAATTGCATTTATGACATAATTTTGTAACAAATTGTAGTAGAATCAGTAATATAATATAAAATTAAATGTTGTCATTTTTATCGATATTTTAGGAGTTTATCGTGCCGTGAGGATAAGATAATTGGCATACATTGTTGATACACCAATAAAAATTAAAAGGTGAAAATTGTGATAAAAATATTGGACAATGTGTTAAAAACTAAACGTAAGCGGCTGTTATTTATCGGAATTATCATGATTATATGTATATTGGCAATAGGCATATACAGGCTGGTTTATCAAAAAGGAGTAGTATCAGATAAAAAGCTGGTCACTGCGATACATGCTATAGATGTAAAAAAAGAAGACATTGTAAAGAATATATCTTTAGTGGGGCAGACCATACCAAAAGAACAGGTGGATGTCGCAGCCAAATATGCGGGAAGAATAGATAGTGTAGATGCCGAACTTGGGCAAAAAGTTACAGCCGGACAGGTGTTGATTAGAGAAGACAGTAATGATGCTGCATTATCGGTAGATGTAAACAGACATGCATATAATCAGGCAGCAGCAGACGAACAAACAGCACAGGCACAATTGGATGCCAATTATAATAAGGCCAAAGCAGATTATGATAAGGCATTGGCAACATATCAGCGTAATAGCCAGGTATATGCCGTAGGCGGGATTTCAGCTGATGATATGGATGCGGCCAGACAGCAAATGCAGGATGCTGAGGCAGCATTGTCTGCTATAGAAAACCAGATGAATGCAGGAACAGCTTCGTCAGTATTATCTGCACAGGAAAATATGGCGAAAGCAAGAAGTTCATTGACGGCAGCACAAAGGCAGGAAAATGATATGACGCTGATATCTTCAATTGATGGAACAGTAGGGTATAGGCAGGTTGAAGCGGGTGATATGGTAACGGTGGGACAAAAACTCATGAGTATATATGATAATAGTTCCATATATGTTGATTATCAGGTTTCTGAAGAAGATTTACCGGCGTTTTCAGTTGGAATGTCACTTCCGGTAAATATTGAATCGTTGCATGACACATTCAATGGCAGTGTAATATACATAAGTCCCACTATTGATGCGACTTCAATGACTTATATACTAAGAGTATCATTGGATAATGCCAATGGAGCATTAAAG
Source organism: Pectinatus frisingensis (assembly GCF_014076555.1). NCBI lineage: Bacteria > Bacillati > Bacillota > Negativicutes > Selenomonadales > Selenomonadaceae > Pectinatus > Pectinatus frisingensis. Next base: position 2,787,442 of record NZ_CP045424.1, on the reverse strand, counting down.
GGAGGAATGTTTGCCCGTGCCGCATTGAAGAGCGTGTTGCGGAGTGATGTATTGGCTGTGCCCAAAGCAGCAGTATTGGCTAAAAATGGGAAAAATTATGTTTTTGTAATTAAAGCGGATAATACGGCAGAACGAAGGGAAGTTACCGTTGGCACCGCCGGTGATGATGCTGTTGAGATACTCGGCGGATTATCGGGCGGAGAAAATATTGCTGTTGATAATTTGTCACGTTTGCGCGATGGATTAAAAGTAGATGTACTGACTGACGGGAGTGATGCGGCATGAACATCACCCGCTATTGTATAAAAAAACCTATTGGTATATCGATGATAGTTTTATTTTTTGTTGTACTGGGACTGTTTAGTTTTTATAAAATAGGAGTGGAATTACTGCCGGCGATAAATATTCCCTATGTCACAGTGACTGTTAATTATCCGGGGGCTGATTCAGAGGAAATAGAACAAGACGTAATTAAACCGTTAGAAAATTCACTTTCTTCTTTGACAAACTTGAAACACATGACAGCTGTTGCCAGACCAGAAAAAGCGCAGATCACTTTGGAATTTCAATTTTGGACCAATATTGATACGGCTGCTATTGATACCAGTCAATATGTTAATGCTGTTTTAAATAAACTGCCAAATGGAATACAAACACCTACTGTTTTAAAAAGAGATGTAGATGCACTGCCAATTTTAGAAATATCGGTGTTGTCTAATAAGCCGCTGGGTGATGTTTATACTGTGGCTAATGATACTTTTGTTGAAAGACTACAGCGGGCGGGCGGTGTTTCTGACGTACAGATTGGCGGCGGCCGGGATAAGGAAGTTGCAGTCAATGTAGATAAAGATAAACTGGCATATTTTGGATTATCCTTGTCGCAGATTGTATCACGCATTGAACAGGAAAATATATTGACACCGGCCGGTTCTGTTTACGGACCGCAATCGGAAACGAATGTACGGCTGACAGCTCAGTATAAATCACCTGAGGAACTGGCCTCCATACATATAAATAACAGCAAGGGGACAGCTATTCCACTGTCGAGCATAGCAGATGTGCAAGAGCAGGATCAGCGTGTTACACGCTATGCAAGGACAGACGGTCAGGATACAGTATCTTTATCTGTATATAAAAACAGTGATGCAAATCTTGTTGATACCACTAAAGCTGTGATGGCGCAGCTGGAATTGCTGCGCAAGGACTATCCGGATTATCAGTTTGTAGTAATTACCAATTCTTCTACATATGTGGAAGATGCTTTGCATAATACACTGGAAGCATTAATTGAAGGGCTGTTTACCACAGGACTGGTTTTGTTTCTGTTTTTGCGCGGCTGGCGCTCTACTGTAGCTGTTCTTATCGCTATACCTACTTCTCTGATAACGACATTTTTTATGATGTATACGGCAGGATTTACGTTTAATATGCTGTCTTTAATGGGGATGTCATTATGTGTTGGTATACTGGTAGATGACTCAATTGTAGTATTGGAAAATATTAACAGGCATTTGAGACGAGGAAAGCCGGCGGATCAGGCTGCAGAAGATGGACGTAATGAAATAGGTACGGCGGCTATAGCAATTACTTTGTGTGATGTTGTTGTATTTATGCCGATTGCTTTTATGAACGGCATGACGGGGCAGTTTTTCCGGCAGTTTGGTCTTACAATAGTGTTTGCAACACTTTGTTCACTTGCAGTATCTTTTACGCTGACACCTATGCTGGCATCACGATTTTATAAAAATGGATTAGGAAATCCCCCCAAGGGGAAATTATGGGATTTTTTTGACTCTGTGGGGGATAAGACATTAGTATATTACGAAAAATTATTACATTGGAGTTTTTTTCATACTAAAAAAATTACAATGTCCGTGGCAATTATGCTGTTGGCAGCCATAAGTTTGTATTATCCGCTGGGGATTATCGGCGGAGAATATATGCCAAAAACTGATGAAGGTTCGTTTAGGATAATGATGCAGTTTCCGGTAGGACAGAATATTGATGCGACAAACGATAAGGTCAGGCAGGTAGAAGAATATTTAATGCAGCAGCCGGAGATTAAAACTTATTTATCGAGCGTGGGGCAGCCGGCAGGAAATTATGGATCAGTGAGTGTACAATTGATTGATAAGAGTAAACGTGAAAATATCTGGCAGTTTACCGATAAAGTGCGGGGTTATTTAAGAAAGCAATTTCCTGAGGCTTCTGTCCAGGTGAATCCGTCGGCCAGCTCTATGCCGGGAGTTTCCGGAGGAACAGGTACGGGAAATTCAGCCGGAAATACAGCACCGGTGCAAATAGAAATAAGTGGGAATGATTTAAAGAATACAGTTGCAGCATCATATAAGGTGCAGGATATTTTGAATCAAACTGATGGCTTGAAGGATGTGCGCAGTTCATATACTGAAGGGGCACCGGAATTGCGCTTGGTAGTTGACCGGGAAAGGTTGCGGTATTTTAATACTACGGCTAATAATATTCAAAATGTTTTTTCCGGTGCTATAGCAGGATCACTGGCAGGATACATGATGAATGATCCGAATAATGATAATCAGGATACAGATATCTATGTACGGTTAAAAGGCAGTGATGGGTTTAAGGTATCCGATATCCGTTCCATACCGGTAAGTACTAATACCGGGTTGATTAGATTGGAGGATGTCGCAGATATAAAATATGATGCGGGACCGGTTATGCTGAGGCGGGTTGATAAGCGGGAGGCAATAAATATTTCTGCCAATATTGATGATGGGCGTTCACTACAGGATATGATCGCAAAAATTTCCCAGAATCTGTCGAAAGAAAATTTGGGAGATAATGTAACCTATAGATTTACCGGACAAGCTGATAATATGCATGACACTTTTACCGAAATGGGACAGGCCATAGCACTTTCACTTCTCCTGGTATATATTTTATTGGCAGTTTTGTATGAATCATTGTCAACTCCTGTAATACGAATGCTTTCGTTACCATTTGGACTGATAGGAGCGTTTGCATTTTTGGCTCTGACAAGAAATACAATCAATTTATATTCATTGCTGGGGATTTTGGTAATGGATGGACTGGTGGCTAAAAATGGTACATTATTGCTTGATTATACGTTAACTCTCATGCATCGTGGAAAAGATGCCAAAGTGGCAGTGGTCGAAGCTGCAAAAACAAGAATAAAACCTATATTTATGACATCTATAACGATGGTCACGGGTATGCTGCCTACGGCATTAGCGGTGACACCGGGTTCTGAAAGCAGAGTGAGTATGGCTTGGGTCGTAATTGGCGGACTGTTGTCTTCTACTTTTTTCACTTTGATTGTGATACCATTGGTGTTTGTTTACTTTGCCCAGACAAAATTTTCATTGAAAAATATGTTGGCACCAATTAGGAAAATTGCCGGTATATGGAGGCATTAATAAGATAAATAGGGGCTGTCGCGCAAATAGTATTGACATCATAAAAATGAAATTTCGTAGTTTTTCTGTCTCTTAAAGACGGGTGAAAATAGTGAGATTTGCATATTTATGAGGGGAAATAGTTGCGTGCGACAGCCCTGTCCAGTTTGATATCAGTGTGAGTAAATATTGTGGGAGAATTTTTGGTCGGCTTTTTTATAAATGAATTCACGGACACCGATAACATTTATAAATAACAGTAAACTGGTGGAGAAAAATAAATTTCTGATGCCAAAATATGCGGCGATTTGGCCGCCAAAAACGGAACCACAAAATACACCGAGAAATTGTGCAGTCTGATTGTAACTAAAAATACGTCCGGCGATTTCCGAGGGAATATTTTGCCGCAGAATGGTATTTATTGATGGCAGCATTGCCCCGGTGGCAATACCGACGAGAAAACGCAGTCCCATGAGCTGCCACTCATTTTGCACAAAAGCCTGGGGGATAAATAATATTGCGGCACATATAAGGGCAGCTAAAATCACTTTATGGGCACCAATATGATCGGACAGTTTGCCCAGCCAGGGGGCAGCCAGTATGCTTGATAGTCCCGAAGAGGCAAAAACCATGCCGGAAATGAATGCCAAATGCTCAGTATGCGGAGTCAAAGTACCAATATATACAGTAATAACGGGTTCAATGGAGAACAAGGCCACCTGTACGATGAATGTCGTTATAAACATGCTGATGATTAAAGATTTGTTGGCGAGTGACCGCCAGATAGCGGAAAAAGATAAAAGGTTTTTTCTGGTCGGGATAAAATCTTCCCTGACAAAAAATAGTGTTAATAAAAAAGCAATCAGCAATAACAGGCCCATTACAATAAAAACCTTACGTATACCTAAAATTTCTACGAGATAGCCACCAATAAGGGGGCCTAAAAGCATACCGCTGACAGAACCGGTAGATAACGTTCCCAATGCCCAGCCGGCTTTATTTTCAGGTGTTTGTGTGGCAATCAGCGTTATGGCGCCGGAGTTAAAACCTGAAATGGTTCCCATAAGCATGCGCAGTCCTACTAATTGGTATACGGAACTGACAAGACTAATGCTGCCTACTACTATTGACATACCCAAACTGGCACGCAGCAGCATAGGTTTTCTGCCATATTTGTCGGCTAGTTTTCCCCAGAAAGGTGAGAAAAAAGCCATAATGAATGTAGTACTGCCAAATGCTATACCAGACCATGTTTCGATGTCGGGCAGTGAGTGTACGCCTAGTTTTTGAATAAATAATGGTAATATTGGCGCTACTTGGCTTAATGCTGACGAGGTGGCAAAAGAACCAAGCCAGCAGATAATTAAATTTCTTTTCCAATTTTCCATAGAAGCACCTGCTTAAAATTATTTTTTTTCGATTGATTTTATGCCATTGATAAATGTCTGGAGCAATAAACGGTAACTTTCGTCTTTATCAATAGGCTGATGAAACCACCCCGAATTTTCCAGAGAAATAAAACCGTGCATTATACTGCGGAGTCCCCGTACAGCATGGGTCAGGTAATCTTCATGCAGTTGATAGGCAGATAAAATTTTAAACAAGATTTCCATGAGTGCATGGGTAGAAGCTTGGAATTTTTCATCGTCTTTAAATTCCCAGGATAACGAAATAATTGCTTGATATTGGCCTGGATGATCATGGGCAAAATTACGGTAAGACTCGGCAGCTCCTAAAATAGCTTCTTCTCTGGCTTTTCCGATGACTGCTTGTATCAGATGCTGTCTTAGCTGGGCATTTGCGTAAATAATTAGTTCGCATTTCAAATGGGCTAAATTTTTAATATGATTATATAAAGACTGTTTTTTTATGTTTAACTTTTCGGCAGTGCGGGTCAGGGTAACTGCGTCGAGACCCTCCGTATCAGCAATATTGGCTGCAGTCATGATAATAGTTGAAAGATTAATAATTGAACGCATTATATCACTCCTTAAACTGACAGTGTACATTATAAAACTTACATAGTAAGTTGTCAACGCATAGAATTTAGTTGACAGTCGCAATAAAATTTGTTATAACATAATAGTTAGGTACCTTAATAAAACAATATGAGGATATGTTTTTATGCGCGAAAAAGAAATTAGTGAACTGCATAATTTATTCCATAAAATGGGAAATTTGCGGGAAAGATTTTTTCATCAGTTTAGTGAAGGTTCAGTTATGCCATTGAGGCAGTGCAGAGTAGTGCATTGTTTAATTCAAAGTGGAGAAATAGCGCAAAATGAATTAATTAAAAAGATGGCTATACGACCGGGATCATTAAGTGAGCTATTGGGAAAATTAAAAAAGAATGGTTATGTAGAAAGAATAAAAGATGATAAAGACAGACGGAGAATGTTGATAAGATTGACAGAAAAAGGACGGACAGCGGCGGTGATGCATCATCAGATACATGTGAGAATTTTTGATAAGATGTTTAGTGCATTATCTGATGAGGAGCTGACGGATTTACATAGGATATTGGAAAAACTTGTCCATTCCTGGGATGATATAAATAAATAAAAATAAAGTTGTTGAAAAAACATATAAGGGAAGTGTTCTCTTGAAAAATAAGTATTTGTATTTTATGGCGGCAGCACATTTATGTAATGATATAAATTCAGGTGCTTTACCAGCACTACTGCCATTTTTCGTGACTTTTTACGGCATGGATTATAAGGCTGTGGGCGGGCTTATGTTTGCCGGCAGTTTTCTGTCTTCAATAGTGCAGCCAATTTTTGGCTATCTGGCTGATCGGGTATCGAGACCATGGTTTATGTCATTTGGGGTATTATTGTGCGGTGTATCTTTGGGAGCTACCAGTTTATTTACAAACTATTGGGCAATATTCGCAGCGGTTACTTTTATGGGAATAGGCAGTTCGATTTTTCATCCTGAGGCCGCCCGATTGGTAAATCGTATTTCAGGCGGTAAAAAAGGCCTGGGTATGAGTATATTTTCCGTTGGCGGTAATGGCGGATTCGGAGTAGGGCCTTTATTGGCGGTGGCATTGGTTACTGCTTTTGGCATGAAGGGGATAATTTCCTTTGCTGCTATTGCAATATTGATGAGCGGAGCACTTTTTTTCCTGGTACCGCGGATAAAAAAAGCAGCTGATAGAATGGAAAAATATGCTGTAAAAATCTCGAGTAATCAGGAAACAGTACAAGGTGAAAATAATTGGCATGCTTTTTCTCGGCTGACAGTGGTTATTGTCTGCCGTTCCATAGTCTTTTGTGCAGTGGAAAGTTTTTTACCATTGTTTTGTGTACATGTATTGCTTCAGTCAAATGGCGTTGGCAGTTCAACGCTGACAATATTATCATTGATCGGGGTGGTAACGACACTTATTGGCGGAGTACTGGCGGATAGGTTTGGTTATATCAAAGTTATAAAATATTGCATGGCAGGATTGGTAATTTCATTGGTAGCAGTGGTAATGACAAGAAATATTATCGTACTGTATATGTTATTGATACCACTCGGATTTGCGGCATTTGCTTCATATAGTTCCTATGTGGTATTGGGACAAAGTTATTTGGCAAAAAATATTGGTTTTGCTTCTGGTGTAACATTGGGATTATCGTTCAGTGTCGGTGGTATAGTGGTTCCGTCTTTGGGCTGGTTCGCTGATAGTTATGGATTGCCGGCTGTAATGGAATTAATTGTTTTAATTGCAGGAGTAGGTGCGCTGGGAACGTTTTTCCTGCCGCCGATATCTAAGAAAAAACTCAATAAATCGATGTGAATACAGCATATTGCCATATAATAAACGAGTGGGGAGCTAAATGCCCTGCCCGTTTTTTTATTATGAATGGATTAAAGGTAAATTTGGGAAATGCTGATAAATGTGGTAATATTTTAATGACATTAAATTTATATAAAAATAATTTTATAGTGGAGGGGTATTCCTGCGGGAGAATTTATATGAAAGAAACATATTTATCAAAAGCTGTGACTGCTTTTGGTGAGGATAAAGCCAGGTATTTCCGTCTGCAGTTATGTCTGGAGGGAATTTTAATTGGTGTTGCAACCGGGCTGGTAGTATCGGCTTACAGAGGCCTTTTAGAAGGTTCAGAGGAACTGCGTCCTTGGGTATATAAACATTTTTCATGGGATAATTGGACAATATTTTTATTATATTGTTTGTTGATGTTGCTGTTCGCGTTTTTATTGTACTATATTGTAAAGAAGGAACCGATGGCATCTGGTAGTGGGATACCGCAGATTAAGGGAATATTGCTGGGAAAAATGCATATGAATTGGTTCAGCGTTTTATTTTACAAGTTTGTCGGAGGGGTAATTGCTATCGGTTCGGGACTTTCGCTGGGGCGTGAAGGACCAAGTGTTCAGCTGGGAGCGGCTTTGGCACAAGGTATAAGCCGTAGCAGGAGACGCTCACGTATGGAGGAAAGGTTTTTACTTACCAGCGGAGCCTGTGCCGGTCTGGCAGCTGCTTTTAATGCACCGCTGGCAGGAATTATTTTTGGGTTTGAAGAATTATACCGCAATTTTTCTCCTGTTGTGCTGATGGCAACAGCAACGGCTTCAGTGACAGCAACGGCCGTTACGGCCATCTTTTTTGGTGAAATACCGGTGTTTCATATCGGTAATCTGCCGGTGTTGCCGATGAAAATGTATGGCCTGTTGATTTTATTGGGATTGTTTGTTGGTTTTTTAGGTTTGGGATTTAACCGTTTATTATTTAAAGCAATGGATTGGTTTGACGGGCAAAAAATTTTAAAAAAAATGTGGAAACCGGCATTGCCATTAGCAGTAGCAGTTATTTTGGGATTTGTTTTACCGCAAGTTTTAGGCGGTGGTAATCGTTTGGTTGATATATTAGTGAAGGAACATTATGGATTAGCTTTTTTGTGCATATTATATCTGGGGAAAATATTTTTTACAGCGTTATCATTTGGTTCAGGTGTTCCGGGAGGTATATTTTTACCGATGCTGGTTTTGGGAGCATTGGCTGGTGGTGTATTCAGCCATATTGTTATAGCTGTTGGTGTGGACATTTCTGCTTATGAGGTCAATTTTATCGTTTTTGCGATGGCGGCATATTTTTCAGCGGTAGTTAAGGCACCGATTACAGGCAGTATTTTGATTATGGAAATGACTGGGTCATTTCAGCATATGATGGCCTTGATATGTGTATCAATGGCAGCATATGTTGCAGTTGATATGGCTAAAGGAAGAGCTGTGTATGATGCATTATTATGTCGTTCTTTAAATAAGCATGCACGGATAAAAAAAGTTTTGCGTTATAAACGTGTAATAATAGAACGGGTAGTGGGCAATGGCAGTAATGCTGATGGCAAATGCATTAAATTCATTGAATGGCCGAAGCATAGTCTGATTATAGATATCAGGCGCGGTGAAGAAGAAATTGTTCCAGACGGAGAGACACGCCTGCAGGTCGGTGATTATTTGTATATTTTGGCATATGAAGACCAAATTGAAATACTGCAGGGTATATTATCAGAGAAAAATAATTAAGAGGATATTGTCAAGTTTATTAATTTTATTCGTGCGACTTTTGTTCATAGATACGTTATGTTGACTTTTATAAAAGGCTGTTTTCATTGACTGCTGTGTTGATGAAGGCAGCTGATTTTTTAACAATGATGTTTTGTTTGACAAAATTTCCTGCCGGTGTGATAATTATGTTAGTTAGTATAACTAACATAATTAATGATTATATATTGCGTAGAAATGAGGTTAAAGCATGGAAGATAATCTGAGCACTGCGGATAGGATCATTCAGGCGGCTTTGAAGTTAATGATTGAAAAAGGATTTGCGGCAGTGTCGATGAAAGATATAGCAGCTGCCGCCAAAACATGTGAAATGACTGTTTTTAGACATTTTTCCAGTAAGCAGGGAGTATTGGAGGCAGTTATAGAAAGATGCTCTTTTGTTCCTTCTTTAAAAGAAATATTCGAAAATAAATTAACTGGAAATCTACGGACAGATTTATTGATGATAAGCAGTACTTATCATCAAATAATGGAAAAAAATAAAAATGCTGTAATATTGCTGATAAAGGAAAAAACTTTTCTTGCGGCAAAAGACTGGGAGAAATTACCACCATATCATTTTAAGAGATTTATGGTAGCATATTTGAAGGATTTGGAATCACAGGGGAAATTGTCGGCAGACGTTAATATAGAAGTAGCTGCTTTACCATTTATTACTATGAATTTCGGTTTTTTTTATTCGAAAATAACTTTGGACAGGAGATTTGTTGATATATCTACAAAAACTTATATTGAAAATTCTACACAGCTGTTTGCCAAAGCGTTGTTAAAATGTGAAATTAAAAATGATGTCTGAAGGATTGTGACAAACAACGTTTTTTTATTATGCGGGAGCAGTTAAAAATAAAAGGTGATGAAATGAAAATTAATGCAAAGATGAAAAAAGCGGCTGCAGTTGTTCTTATTTTATTAGCTGGGGCAGGTATTTATTATTTTTTATACCGTGGTGAAGTATCTACAGATGATGCAGCGATTGACGGGCATGTAGTAGAAATAAGCCCGAAAGTAGCGGGATATATAAAAACCGTATATGTAAAAGATAACCAAATAGTTAAAGCTGGTGATGTCATTATGGAAATTGACAGTCGGGACTATGATTTGCAGGTTAAAAATGCCCAAGCGGCTTTGCAGGCCGCTCAATCAGCATTGGCGGCGGAAAAAGATGATGCTGAGACTACTTTAATAACAGCTCCGGCGGGAGTAGAGGCATCACAGGAAAAAGTTAATGCTGCCCGGGCGGCGTGGGAAAAAACTGCGTCTGATAAGCAGCGTATGCAGATGCTGATAGAAAATGGTGCATGTTCGCAGCAGGAGTATGATCAGGCGGTCGAATCAGAAAAGTCAGCACGGGCGGCATTGCAGCAAATGCAGGCGGAGCTGAACTCTGCTAATTCTGCACCAAGTGTGATTGCCAAAAGCAATGATAGTGTAAAACAGCTTGAAGCACAGGTAGAAAAAGCTGCGGCGGAACTTGAACAGGCCCGGACTAATTTACAATATACAAAAATAACTGCACCAATAGATGGACGGATAACGAAAAAGAGTGTTGAAGCCGGAGCTTATGTCCAGTCTGGAACGCAATTGTGTTCTCTGGTTAGTTCAAACTTATGGGTGACAGCAAATTTTAAGGAAAATCAGCTTAAGGGTATGCGCCCGGGAGATAAGGTGGATATATCTGTGGATGCGTTTCCCAATATGAAATTGACCGGAGTCGTTGATAGTTTTCAGGCGGGAACAGGTTCGTATTTTTCATTATTTCCAGCAGAAAATGCCACAGGTAATTTTGTTAAAACGGTTCAGCGAATTCCGGTAAAAATAGTATTTAATGACATAAATAATGAGCAATTATCTGTGCTGGGTCTGGGAATGTCGGTTATTCCTACTGTACATTTATTTGGAGCAAAATGATTATGGCAGGTAAGGTGGTAAATCCATTTTTGATATCTACTGCAGTTAGTCTGGCCGCTTTTATGGAAATTTTGGATACGACGATAGTGACTGTGGCATTATCACATATTGCCGGCTCGTTGGGATCCGGTACAGATGAAAGTACGTGGGTACTTACGTCTTATTTAGTGTCAAATGGGATTATATTGCCGTTGTCCGGCTGGCTGGCAGCATTTATGGGACGCAAAAGGTTTTTTATATTCTGTATTTTAGGATTTACGGGGGCATCTTTTTTATGCGGTATAGCTACATCACTGCCGATGCTGATCATTTGCCGATTGTTGCAAGGATTGGCAGGCGGTGGACTTCAACCAAGCCAACAAGCGATAATAAAGGATAGTTTTCCTCCGGAAAAGTTGGGAATGGCATTTGCCATTACAGGAATTACTACGGTAATAGCACCAATACTTGGACCGACTTTGGGTGGATATATAACGGACAGTTATAGCTGGCGCTGGATTTTTTTTATCAATGTACCAATAGGTTTTTTGGCAGTGTTTTTAGTAAAGGTATTGGTAAGTGATCCGCCAAGTGCACAAAAGAGACAAGTCGCTTCAATAGACTATATTGGACTGGGATTGGTGGCCTTGGGATTGGGGGCATTGCAGATCGTCCTTGATAAAGGACAACAGGAAGACTGGTTTGACAGTACCTTTATTATGCTATTTGCCGGCATAGCTGCCTGCGGCATTATAACTGCCATCTGCTGGATTATTCGTCAGAAGAATCCGATAGTAAAACTGAGTTTATTCAGGCTGCCAAGTTTTTCCATGCCATGCATTATGCTGTTTTTTGTTGGATTTGCGCTTTATTCCAGTTCTGCGCTTTTACCGATGCTGGTACAGACAAATTTTGGTTATGATGCTACTTTAGCAGGATTAGTACTTTCGCCTGCCGGAGTAATTGTAATGCTGATGATGCCGATAGTGGGTAAATTGGTGACTAAAGTTCAGGCAAAATATTTAATTGCCATCGGTATGCTGCTGAATGCTTTTGGCATGTGGTTGACAGGAATGGTAACACCGCAGACTGATTATGAAACTTTCGTCATAATGCGAGTGTTTCAGACAATAGGATTGCCATTTTTATTTATTCCAGCCAGTACGCTTGCTTTTTCTAAAATAGCACCAGCGGACAGCAGCAATGCCTCGGCTATTGTTTCATTGATGCGGAACCTGGGAGGCAGTGTTGGTATTGCTATAGTTATGAATAAGCTCGCACACAGCGAGCAGATAGAACAGTCTAACCTCGTGCAGCATTTGACAGTTGATAATTTTGGTTATAAAACGGCAATTGCTGATTATATGCAGGCAGCGATAAATTCTGGAATACCGGCTTTGCAGGCACCAATCAGTGCCATGGGGCATATTTATCAAGAATTGATTCATCAGGCTGATATTTTAGCTTTTCATGATACGTATGATTTTGTTGCTGTGGTGCTATTGACCTTAGCAATAAGTGCGCTATTTATGCCCGGAAACAAATTAAAAAAAGCAGATTAAACGATGTATTATTTTTATATACAAAGCAGCAGGCAGGTAAATATGTTTTTTAATCGAATGATGTCTGAAAAATTTACTTGCATTTAAGGATTTGTATGTGCTATGATAAAAAGCACATACAAAGTAAGTGATGAACAAGAAAGTACGTTATATTATTTTTCAGAGAAGCGGTGGTGGGTGCAAACCGTAAAATTAATATAGCGGAAAGCTGCTTGCGAGCTGTCAGTGAAAACTGACCGGGTGGTTCGGCGTTATCGGACTGAAAGTGAGCATTTTGCTAACTAAGGTGGTACCACGGGAACAATGTCCTCGTCCTTTTCGGATGAGGGCTTTTTTTTATCCCTTTGATTGTATTGTCGGTTTTTCCCTGTCTTGAAAATGACTGCAGCATTGGATGGTATTTAAGGGATGGTAATACAGTTTTAGACGAAATTGTGACTGTAAAGGAGAAATTAGTTATGAGAGAATTATTGCAATTGCTGGAACATGACGCCCGCCGTCCAGTGAAGGAATTGGCGGCGATGCTTAATAAACCGGAATTTGAAATTGAAGAAGCAATAAAAAAACTTGAAGATGACAGAATAATAATGAGTTATAATACACTTATTGATTGGGAAAAGTTTGGGGATCATAATGTTACTTCAGTTATAGAAGTCAATGTCGCACCACAGCGAGAAGTCGGGTTTGATGCTATCGCTGAACGCATATATCGTTTTGACGAAGTCAAATCAGTTTTTCTTATGTCAGGAAGTTTTGATCTGCTGGTCATCATTGAAGGGCAGTCATTGAATAAAGTGGCTGATTTTGTGGCTCGACGTTTATCTACCATTGAAGGGGTGACGTCAACGCGCAGCCATTTTATGCTTAAGGCTTATAAAAAAGATGGTACGATTATCGATGACAAGGAAGATGACCGCAGGCTGGTGATGACACCATGAATGATTGGGAACAGGCACTATCTGATACAGTCGACTTGGTACCGCCTTCGGGCATAAGAAAGTTTTTTGATGTTGCGGCCAGTATGGATGATGTAATAACATTGGGTATAGGTGAACCTGATTTTGTTACGCCATGGCATATTCGTGAAAGTTGCGTTTACGGATTGGAAAAGGGATATACTTCTTATTCCACGAATAAGGGTATGCTGCCGCTGCGGCAGGAAATAGCCAATCTGTATAAAAAAAATTATGCCATAGATTATAATCCGGCAGAGGAAATAATTGTGACGGTGGGAGTCAGCGAGGCTGTGGATCTGGCTTTGCGGGCAATATTGAACCCCGGAGATGAAGTGCTGATTCCTGAACCGTGTTACGTATCATACAAAGCATGTGTTATTTTGGCCGGAGGTAAACCTGTTCCGGTACCGACTAAAATAGAAAATGAGTTTCGAGTTACTGCCGCTGATTTAGAAAAATTTGTTACACCTGCCACTAAGGCATTGCTGATAGGCTATCCTAATAATCCTACAGGAACAATTCTGACTGAAGAAGAATTGAATGGACTAGCCAAATTTGCCGAGAAATATAATTTGATTGTTTTGTCCGATGAAATATATGGGGATTTGACATATGGCGGATTGGAACATATTTGCTTTTCAACATTACCAGGCATGAAAGACAGGACAATATTGTTTAATGGTTTTTCTAAAGCGTATGCAATGACCGGCTGGCGTCTGGGTTATGCCATGGCCAATCCTGTGTTTATTGAGGCCATGAATAAGATCCATCAATATACGATGCTTTGTGCACCGGTGACAGCTCAGGTAGCTGGGATAGAGGCTTTGCGCAACGGTGAAAAAAACATGCATAAAATGATCAATGAATATGATCAGCGTCGGCACCTTATATATGAAGGATTTTGTCGTATGGGTTTAAAGACATTTGAACCAAAAGGGGCTTTTTATATATTTCCCAGTATCAAGGAAACAGGTATGACATCAGAGGAATTTGTCGAAAATTTATTGGAACGTGAGCATGTAGCAGTCATACCGGGTAATGCTTTTGGTGAATGCGGTGAGGGGTTTATTCGCTGCTCTTATGCCACTTCGGTAGATAAAATAGCCGGAGCGTTAAACCGTATCGAAAATTTTCTTAAAAATATTTGATGAAAATTATGCATCACTTTAAACCGCCCCTGTGAATTATATCCAAATTCTAATTCACAGGGGCGGTTTAATACAAAATATGATTATAGTGAATGATCAGGTTGACAAAGGCAGCTCTTGCTGTTGTTCTTTGGTTTTTATTTGTATAGGTCGATTTGTTTTATCTACCATTACAATTTTGGGGATATAGTTATGCGCTTCAGCTTCATCCATTAAAGCATAACCGATGATGATGACAATATCACCGATGACAGCTTTTCTGGCAGCAGCACCATTTAGGCAGATAATACCGCTGTGGCGTTCGCCGCTTATAACATAGGTTTCAAGACGCTCACCATTATTATTGTTGACGATTTGGACTCTTTCACCAGGCAAAATGCCTGACAATTCGAGAAGTGCTTCGTCGATAGTAATGCTTCCCATATAAGAAAGATTGGCTTGCGTTACTGTGGCACAGTGAATTTTACCATGAAGCATATTATAAATCATCAGGCGTCAACCTCCAGTATAGTATTATCAATGAGCCGCGTAGCACCAAATTTTACGGCAACTGCTAATAAGGTGCGTTTATCCAGTATTTTTCCGACAGTGATCAATCCGGGCAATGTGTACATTTCGACATAGTCGATTGTACTTAAGGGTTCGGCAGCAATCATACTGCGTACGGCAGTTGAAATAACATCACTGTTTTTTTCACCCTGAAGAAAAAGTTTTTGTGCTTGTTTAAGCGATTTATAAAGTACCAGCGCAGCTTTTCTTTCAGCAGGATTTAAATAAATGTTCCGAGAACTTTTAGCAAGACCGTCGGCTTCTCTGATGATTGGCATGATATGCAGCCGGACGGGGAAAAATAAATCATCGACCATACGTTTTAAAACTTCTGTCTGCTGGGCATCTTTTTGACCAAAATAAGCATTGTCGGGAGCAGCTATGTGAAACAACTTGGTTATAATGGTAGCTACGCCGCGAAAATGGATCGGGCGTGCGCGGCCGCATAGTACTTTACTTATACTGCCGGTGACCTCGACCCAGACAGGATCTTTATGGGGATATAGTTTATCGGCGGGCGGCGCAAATACGATATCCGCACCGGCTGCTTCTGCAGTCTTGCAGTCTTTTGCCAAATTACGGGGATATTTTTCATAATCTTCATGGGGCCCAAATTGTGTTGGATTGACAAAAACACTTACTATGGTGAGATCGTTTTCTGTGTGAGCGGCATGTATGAGTGAAACATGTCCTTCATGCAAAGCTCCCATTGTTGGAACAAGGGCAACAGACTTGCCAGCTTGTCTGGCAGTGGCAGATAATCTCTGCAATTGTTTGATGTCTGTACATAAAATCATGATGCAGCCTCTTTTCTTATTTTTGTAACAAACAGGAAAAGTGAGAGACATAATAAAAAAGCGCACTTTGACGGACAAGTGCGCAGAAATATCTTATGCCTTCGTCTCGGTCACGGTGATCCAAGCGATATAGATGATGTCAACAAACCAGGTTCGTGATACAGCTCACGACGATGCTGTTCAATTCATATGTTTGTTACCCGCATATAATAGCATAGAAAGAATATATATGCAAATTAATAAAATTTTGTATATCATTATTGCACATGTGTCATAATATAACTGTAAATTGCATGTTATTTTGCAATAATATGCATATAATAGTGTTTTACTATTGAAAGTAAGCTTGCTTTATATTATAATTAAGTAAACTTTGTAGGCAACGAAGCCTCAAAACAACGTGTTTTGAGGCTTCGTTATTTTATAAAAAAGTATTTGCATAATTACATGCAAAACTATGTATAATTAATAAATATTCATATAAATATAATAAGCAGGGAGGTTATTATATGGGTAAAAAGTATGGTCTTATTATCGGAGCTTTGGTTTTGTTTGTAATAATATTATTACCGACACCTGACGGATTGTCGGTTTCCGGTCAAAGGGTTTTGGGGATATTGATATTTTCCGTAATAATATGGATGACGGAAGCAGTCCCTTATCCGGTAAGTTCAATATTGATAGTATCGTTGATGGCGTTATTACTGGGATTGTCACCAAACCCGGCACAGCCAGATAAAATATTGGGCACAACAGGGGCACTGAAATTCGCCTTATCGGGATTTAGCACCAGTGCATTAGCCTTGGTGGGAGGTGCGATGTTTATCGCTGTGGCGATGGTTAAAACAAAACTTGATACGCGGATAGCATTATTGATTTTATCGAAAATAGGTGCCAAAACAAATCGTGTTTTGATAGGGGTAATTGCCGTAGGATTTATTTTAAGTTTTTTTGTACCCAGTACTACTGCCCGGGTATCCTGTATGGTGCCGATAATTTTAGGAATAATACATTCTTTTGGTGTTTCAATGAAAAGCCGTTTTGCGGCAGTAATGATGATCGCAGTGGCGCAGGCTGACAGTATTTGGAATGTAGGAATTAAAACGGCGGCAGCGCAAAATATGATTGCTTTAAGTTTCATTGAAAAACAGCTGGGTTATTATATCAGCTGGGGTGAATGGTTTATAGCAGCCGCACCGTTTGCGGCTATTATGTCGGTAGCACTCTATTTTATTTTATTGAAAATGATACCACCGGAAACTAAGGAGATTAAGGGTGGTAAAGAAGCGGTAGCTAAAGCATTAAATGAACTGGGACCAATGTCCGGGGATGAAAAAAAACTAATGGGTATATCTTTGATATTGTTGTTTTTATGGGCAACAGAAAAAATTGTTCATCCGTTTGATACTACTACGACAACTTTGCTGGCGATAACAATCATGCTTTTGCCTAAGATTGGTATTATGGATTGGAAATATGTGCAAAATCGTGTCAGCTGGGGCACTTTGATGCTTTTCGGAACGGGAATAAGTCTGGGAACGACTATATTGGCAACCAAAGCGGCTGACTGGATTGCATCGTGTATTGTTAATAAGTTTGACTTATATGCGATGACGGCGTTTGGTATATTAGCCGTGTTAAGCTTATTTTTAATTGTTATACATTTAGGATTTGCCAGTGCAACAGCATTATCGGCGGCAATGATTCCTATAATGATTTCTATTTTGCAGGGGGCATCACAGGTGCATACCCTGAATGTCGTTGGAATGACGATGATATTGCAGTACGTCATTTGTTTTGGTTTTATTCTGCCTGTTAATGCTCCGCAGAATTTGGTGGTATTTAGTACCGAAACAGTGACAGCGCGCGATTTCATACGCACCGGAATACCGATAACTATTGTGGCATATTTATTGATTTTATTGCTGGCGGGGACTTATTGGAAATGGCTTGGTATTGTTTTATAAATATTTTATATTGGCAGTATTTGTTGTGAATACAAGCAGAAGGGCCGGGTATTTTTATAAATACCCGGCCCTTCTGCTTATTGGTAAAATATTACTTTAAGGTATTAACCACGTGTTTTTCCGCCGGCGATGTTAAGTGTTATGCCATGAATATAACTGGCTCGATCACTGCCGATGAAACATGCCGTGTCGGCGACTTCGCTTAATTTACCGGAGCGGCCAAGCGGAATGGTAGTCGTTTGGGAATAACCGGCACGTAATTGTTCAACACTTATGCCTCTGGTGTAAGCCAAAGCGGTTTCATATTTGATGGTGCGAAGACCAGTGGCTTCCATGATGCCGGGTGCAAGTCCGACTACACGGATGTTGTGTTTGCCAAGTTCCTTACACCAGGAACGGGTAAGTGAATTCAAGGCGTTTTTAGTGGCGGCATAAACGCTTTGTCCTTCTGAGCCTTCCAGACCGCTTTCGGATGACATATTGATAATGACACCGCTGTTTTGTTTGACCATTTGGCGGGCAGCTGCCTGAGCGCAGATGAATACACCTTTTAGGTTGACGTTACAGACCAGGTCCCAGACTTTTTCGTCGAGTTCAAATTGCCCTCCGGCATTCTGGGAATCAACTAGGAGACGTGGAATATTTATGCCGGCATTATTGACTAAAATGTCAATTTTATTAAATTTTTTCAGTGTTTTGGCTATCATGGCATCCACGGATGACTTTTTAGTGACATCGGTAATGGCATAAAGAAAGTTATTGGAATTACTGCCTTTTATCTCAGGCGGTTCGTTATTCATATCTGCTGCTATAACGTTACTGCCCTGTTTTAAAAAAGCTTCTGCTATAGCTTTGCCTATTCCTGAGGCACCACCGGTGACGATAACTACTTTGTTTTCAATATTTAACCAACTCATGAAAATCCTTCTTCCTTTGATTTATCTGTCTAAGCTGTGGATGAGTTTAATGAATTCTTTTATATCTTTGGCTTCTTCTGATCCGTCGGCCAGTATTTCCAGCTCGTCGCCTGATTTAACTAATAATCCCAATATTGCTACCATATCCTTGGCATTAGCCAATTTGTGGTTTTTCCGCAGATAAATAACACTTTTATATTTTCGGGCGGCATTGGCTAATTCAGCAGCATAGGCAGCGTGCAGGCCAAATGGATTTTTTATTAGAAGCTTGTGTGTGATCATGGCGTTATTATTTCAACCACGGAACCTATTTTCATTGGGTGCGGTTTCTTTTTTTCTACAACAATTGCACCTGGCAGAACAGAATTTTCCGATGCGGTAAAATTTATCGTGAGATGGCCGAGTTCATTGAGATTTTTTTCGGCAATTTTACCGACGTACATAATTTTAAATTTTTCACCATCTATTGAAAAAAACTGACCGGGTGAAATATGAGCGCTGGTTTGTACGATGGGAATAGTATAGCAATAATCTTTTAATGTAGCAGGGGCATTATCACCGAAAAGAATTATCATTTCATCACCGAAGGCAGTTACATCTTTGCCGGTATTGACTATTTTATTGGTATAAATTACATTCATTATTATATTCCCACCTAAAGATAAAATTTATTGCAAGATTTATTTAATATTATGAATACATGCCAAAACTGAACAACCAGCCGACTAAGACACGTGGTACACCTATAAGAAAACGCGAATAAAGAACGGATGGAACGCCGACTTCAACTGTTTCCGGTTCTGCTTCAGCAAGCCCTAATCCAACTGGAATAAAATCGCAGGCATTTTGGGTGTTTATGGCCATCAATGCCGGCAGCGCAAGGTTAGGATCAATATGGCCTTTACCGATTTCTACACCGATCAGTGTGCCGATGATCTGGGCTATAACCGCTCCGGGACCAAGCAATGGAGAAAGAAATGGCAAAGAGCAGATGAAACCTAAAATTACTAAACCAACAACATTACCGGCTAAGGGAACGAGCAGATTGGCAAACCAATCACCAAATCCGGAACCGTTAATGATACCAATCAACATGGCGACAAAACCCATAAACGGCAGTATTGTATTAATCATGGAATTGACGGCATCGCGACCGGCCTGATAGAAAATGGATACAACTTTACCGGCACCCATCCCGATTTTTTGGATAAAAGTATTGGAAGAAGTTTCACCCATTGTCTGAGAAACTTTTTTATTGGCGGAATATTTGAATTTACGTTCTTGTTTTTCGGGTTTATTTTGTGATTCAGTGGCAGGTATGTCATCAGTTGATGTTATGCAATCGAGAGTGACACCGGATACATAGATATCTTCTGTAATGTATTTTGCCAGTGGGCCGCTCTTACCGACGGGATTCAGATTGATTGTAGGGATGCGTTTTTGTGGATAAATCCCACAACGCAGAGTACCTCCGCAATCGACAATGACCAAGAAAATTTCTTCTTCGGGTACTGAAGTTTTAAAACCGTTTATTACCCGGCAGGCAGTTAGTGATTCAATTTTATCGGCTATTTCTGGTTTAGCACCGCCGGCAGTTATATATAAGAGAACATCTTTACCTTCATGAGGTTGTACAAGTAAGGGCCCGCCAAATCCGGCATTGCCTTTTACAATTCGAATGGCTTTATATTCTGTCATGATATGCTCCTCCTTTTATGATCATTCTGTTTTTAAGTTGTTGCTAAGCTCGATGCGCTGTTGGCGCATGACAATTTTTGTGGTGAAATCAGTTACCCAACCGGCGAAAAAGTTCATAATGAGACCGACTAATAAATATCTAAGAGCTAATGGTGTGGCATCTAGGCCTAAAGTAGTGATGCCGTTGGCAATGCCAAGCCAGATGAAAAGTTCACCGACATTGATATGCGGGAAAATACCGCTGTTGGTATGGCAGTGGTAAGCAGCTGATGCATAATAACTTGGTTTCATGCGTTCTGGCAAAAATTTCCCCATAGAAAGAGCCATAGGGTTACCTAACATAAAAGCAGAAAGAAAAGGTAAAATCCCATAAGCAAGAATGACATTTTTTGAACAGACTTTAGCAAAATTATTGATTTTTTCTTGGCCGATGAAAGCGATAAGAGAATTCATAAATATAAGCAGTAACAATACTTTTGGGATAATACCGGTTACCCAGGAAACAAAAGTCTCTCCGCCAAGTGTGAATAAATTCATAAAACCTGCTGCTAAATTTACTACAAAATCCATAATCTCGTCCTCCTAATTAATTATTTTTTTGCGAAACTGAATCTGAACATATCAAGCAGACGCCCAAAGGGACTTTTCTTTTCCGGTAAAGTGCCGCCGGCAGTGATTATATTGTAATTATTGCGGGCATCAATGATAGCTAAAGACAGCGTTTTAGAATAATGTATCTGTTTGCAGTCTTTTTGTGTTAAGGTACCTATATATTTACCGATGAATGAGTGATTTATATCTTTATAACGGGCGAAAACAGTTACACCTTGAATATATTTTCCTTTTTTGATGATTCCCTGATCATCTATAAGAAACATTATTATTACACCCGAGCGCAGTATGCCGTCATGTTTCCCGATTGCAACCCGGCCATTGCGGCGAAATTCACGATAGTGTTTGGTGAAGCGGTTCATTTGTAAAAATGTCAGAATGTATTGTAGTATGAAAGCGCAAAATCCCAATATGATGATAACGAAACTATTCATAGCAGCCTCCTTAATTAAAAATATTGCAATCCTTAATAAAATACATCAGTATATCGTTGTAACTATTCATTTTTGAAATGTCCCCGATAATCTTTTTTTGTGAAGACATGCTGATGATTTCGTCATAAATTTTTACTAAAATACCATCATCCTCCGAGTCGGCCGGGATACCAACCAGAAAAATAATTTGTAAGTCGGGATATAAAGAATCGTTAAGTTTATTGGGAATAAGTCCTAAAGAAATCACCACTTCAGTATTATTATCATATCTGGCATGAGGAAAGGCCACATGGCTGTCAAGAACCATTGAAGATTTTTCTTCGCGGGATAATATTCTTTGCCAAAACTTTTTTTCCACTAGATCGGCTGTAATCAATTTATTGACCATGTGGTGTACCGCCTGAAGATAATTAAAACTGGAATCAAAGATGGTTATTTTATCAGGAGAAAGCAGGCTGAAAACTATTGATTTTACACCGTGCAGCATGGGAATCTGCAGCTGGTGTGCATAAAATATGCGTTCGATACTGTTGCGTAAATATGTTTCATCGACTACTTCATTTATATAAATAATAGGGATCTGTATTGATATATCTATTTTTACCGTGGAAATTAATAAATCATGATTTATTAATTTTTGTTCTGAGAATTGTTCATTATAGACAAAAATATCAATGACTGCTTCACGAGCCAATATTTTTTGCAGTTGAGCAATGATGAGTTTCGCTCTGGCACGGCCTGTCCCACATATTAATGCAACTTTGTATGGATGCCTGATATGGTTTTGTTCGGTTAAAAATATTTGAAAATATGCTGTCAGATAATCTACTTCACTTTCGGGAATTTTGACTGACATTCTTTTTTCGATGACATTTTTGGCAATCATGGACATATGGTAGGCTACAGTATATTTTTCTTTGATATCATCATTTGTTTGATTCTGTATTGGCAGGCCATAACGAAGACGGTTGGTTAGAAAATAATTATGATAGACGAATTCATCAATAATATCACTGTTTTTTTCGTCTAATGTAATTTCCATTTCGTCTTGTATAGTCGAAATTATTTCTTTGGTTATCTGTAAAATGTCATCGGAGACTATGATATTGGATTCAAGGGAGGAAATATCATAAGGTGTACGCATGCTGATTAACGGGATAATCAGAAATAATCGTTCATTACGGGGAAAATTAATTTTTAGAATTCGCTCCAAACTGTCAAGACTTTTTTGTAAAAACTTAAAATAATAATGATTGCCTAATTCCTGATATTTGCTATCCAATTTTACCAGGCCATGGCCCTGTACAGTTCTGTTAAGGCTCAATGTTATATAGCGGATAAAATTTTCTACTACGACTTTGTCTAGCTTTAAGGGAGCAAGATCCAGTTTAACCTTTGCAGTGATTTCCGGGGAAAGTGTCGATTCAGCACAAATGATATTATAATTATTATCGAGAACAAAAAAACGCAGATTTAGTTCGTCACCAATTAAGCTGATACCGATACTTGATTGTCCGGCAATGGTAAGATGATAATTTTTTAAAATGGTTTTTAACTTGGTCATGTCTTTTATTAAAGTTGAGCGACTGATGTTCATGGCATAAGCTAACTCATCGATTAAGTAGGGAGAGTCGGAGGACATCAGCATGTCAATGATGAAAGCCATTCGCATCTGTGGTGAATCAAAATTGGAATTTCGTCTTTCAATGCCATTGCGCTGTTGTTTATAACGAGGAAAATCAGTTATGAACAGGCGAGCTACAGAACGGTTTAAATCGATTAATGCACTGTCTTTGAGGTCGGAATTGATATCTTTGATATCATTTTGGATTGTTTTTGTACTTACATCTAATCGTTTGCTTAACTCATCGGTACTTAGTTCTGATTTATTTTCCAACAGACGGATGATTTTAATTAAACGATTTTCAGCATCAAACCAATTCATTGTAAATACCCCTTTCCCCTCCGACAAATACAGTATATTATGTCGGAAGGATTGTGTTAATATGCTTTTTTTCTAATTTTCAGAAATAATTTAATTTACTTTTTTTCTTTTTTACAGAAAAACTTGGATATATTATATAGTAATTTAGGAAAGTACAATATATATTATCGATTTTTTTATATATTTTTAGATGTGATTATTTTTGCAGAATCAATATAAGATAAAATCAATTACGCTTAAATTTATTGGATAAGAAGCTTTTTAAATAATAAACTTTGACTTTTTTATCCATATTAGTATAAAATCAAAGGATAATTAAAATGCAATAATAAAATTGGAAAAGAGTGTTTTTATGTTGGTTCATGAGCTGCTGTTGCGCGGGAAATCCGACCACACGGCTATAATTACAAGGGAACATCGTATTACATATCAAATTTTGCAGCAAAAAGTTGCCGATTGCAGAGATTATTTGTATGGTAAGGGTGTGAAAACAGGTGATAAGGTAGCTATTGTCTCCCATAATAATGATAATTATATTTATGCTTATTTTGCATTGGTTTCGTTGGGAGCTGTTGTTGTGGCGATTAATTATCAATTGCAGCCACCGGAAACAGCTTATATAGTGAGTGATTCTAATTGTGTCTGTATATTGACTGAAAACCCGATAATATTTGATAAGGGACGGCGGGAAGAGGCTTTTGCGGCAGACTGTCCGCAATATCCTATTACAAAATGCGGTGAAGCAGTGACACAAATACATGCTCCGGCTAAGAATGATAGAATTAGTGAAGACGATGTATGTGTCATCATTTATACATCGGGTACTACAGGAAAACCTAAAGGGGCAATGCTTACCCATAAAAATTTGACCAGTAATGCTGCAATGTTTGAAAAAGTCCTGCATGTGGATGAGGCTGATAATGTTCTTTGCGTATTACCGATGTATCATTGTTTTGCATGGACATGCTGTATACTTAATGGTTTTTATGGTGGCAGCTGTGTTACTGTAATGGAAAGTTTTACACCCAAGGAAACAATTGATGTTATTAACAGGGAAAAAATCACAGTATTGTATGTTGTACCGTCTATTTGTTCGTTGTTGACTAAATTGGCAGCGGCAGAAGAGCTTGCTTCGGTGAGATTGGTAGTAATCGGAGGAACAGTATTGCCGGTATCGGTTGCAAATGCTTTTTCACATAAATTTGGTTTGGTTATAGCTGAAGGCTACGGTTTGTCTGAGGCCTCACCGGTTGTTGCGGTTAATCCGCCGGGTAAAGAAAAAATCGGCTCCATTGGTATTCCTTTACCAGGAATTGCGATTCGTATAATTCAATCGGATAATACTGAAGTGGAGCCAGGACAACCAGGTGAATTATTAGTGCGCGGTGATAATGTCATGCCCGGTTATTGGAATTTGCCGGAAGCTACAAAAAATACAATTGTTGATGGTTGGCTGCATACAGGAGATATAGTCCGCCAGGATGAAGACGGATATATTTATATAGTTGATCGGATCAAAGATATGATAATAAGTATGGGAGAAAATATTTACCCACGGGAAATTGAAGAGCTGTTGTATGCTTATCCGGGGATCGATGAAGCGGCTGTTATCGGAGTACCGGATAGATTGCGTGGTCAGGCTGGATGCTGTTTTTTTAGTGTAAATAAGATGCAGGAAGTTTCTGTTCCGCTTTTAAAAAAATATTTACGAAAGAATCTTGCTTTATATAAAGTGCCGCGTGAATTTCATAAATTAGATGAATTACCAAAAACATCCACGGGGAAAATAGTTAAGCGCAAACTGGTGGAGTTATATAAAAATAAGGGCATGTTTACTGCGAATGATGATGGTTTTTAATATTTTACAGTAAAATTGAGTTGGCAACAATTATTTGGTTTAATTTAATTTAAAAAAAATGATATGAAAATACTCTATGCAGGTTCTGCATAGAGTATTTTCATATCATTTTTCCATCAAGCTGCCAATTTTTATCAGCTGGCAGGTTCGTACAGCAGCAAGCTGTAAAAGTAATGCTGCATTTTCCATGCAATAGTCAAGAGAACATGGAGCATAAGGTATAGCCGCAACGGCACTGACACCGTAATTTGCAAGATTATGAGCGGCTTCACTGAGTGCACCGGAAAGGCAGATAACTGGAATGTCCTGCCTTTTTGCAATCTCGGCAATACGAATCGGTACTTTTCCCTGGATGGTCTGCTCGTCCGTGTAACCTTCGCCTGTGATAATGAAAGCAGCACCGGCAATGATTTTTGGGAAATTAATGGTATCCAAAATAAGTTTACTGCCTGATATTATCCGCCCATTGGTAAAAAGCATGAGTCCGGCACCGAGTCCGCCGGCGGCACCACTGCCAGGTATATTACTGACATCAATACCAATATCATGTTTGGCAATATTGCTGTAGTGAAGAAGAGCTGCGTCAAGTTCGGTTACTGTCTCCGGTCGGGCACCTTTTTGTGGTCCGTAAACTGCAGAGGCACCGGCGGGGCCGCAAAGCGGGTTATCTACATCACTGGCTATACAAATATCGGTGTGGCAAATGCGCTTATCAATATTTGTTGTATCAATATAAGCTAATTGAGATAGAGCAGCTCCTCCGGCAGGTATTATTTGATGGTTTTTATCAAAAAATTTTACACCCAGGGCTGCGGCCATGCCGGCACCGCCATCGTTGGTGGCACTGCCGCCGATACCTATTATGATACGGCCGACACCAGCGTCTAAAGCAGCTTTTATCAGCTGCCCGGTCCCGTAAGTGCTGGCATGCCGTATATCACGTTTATTTTCCGGCGTTATTAATAATCCTGATGCTTTGGCCATTTCAATAACAGCGACAGATACCGTATTTTCGGAAAAGATATACCAATCAGCATTTATTGGCTCATTTAATGGCCCCATTACTGCATTAGTCATAATTTTTCCATGTGTTGTCTGAGTCAGGGCATCAATAGTGCCTTCACCTCCGTCGGCGACAGGAACTTTGCTGATCGAAGCTTTTGGGAAAACCTGTTTAACGCCCATCGCAATAGCCGAAGCAGCCTCACCGGCAGTAAGGCTGCCTTTAAAAGAATCAGGAGCAATAACAATGTGCATAATGAAATCAACTCCTTTGACAATGTATATAAACTAACTGTATGTCAATTTATATACATTGTCAACGCACCTAAAAGTAAAAATATTTGTAAACATTGCATATAGTGTTTAAGAGTTCATGAAGCCGGCAAGTGTTATACCGGAATAAACAGCTGCCAGTCCAATGATCAGGTTGGCTGCTATGTTAACGAAAGCATAAAATATTGAGGTACCACGAAATAATAATAAAGTTTCCATACTGAAAGACGAGAAAGTTGTAAATCCACCAATAAAACCAATAACTAATAAAAGACGCAGCGGCTCAGAAAGAATAAAGTTTTCATCGATAGCAAAAAACATAATAAATCCGATAAAAAAACTACCGACAATATTGACAAAGAGTGTGCCAAAAGGAAATACAGTTCCAAATCGTGCCCCGATTAAACTGGTGGCAATGAATCTAGTGATAGATCCAATTCCGCCGCCAATAAATACTAATAAGATTTGTTGATAGTTAAACATAAATACTCCTTAAGTGTTTTCTAAAAAAATATAGACCCCTACCGTATGGTAGGAGTCATTAATACATGGTGTATTTTAAAGCGAACCCCATCGCTTAATAAGTAACATCTATGAATTATAGCAAATGTCATAGTTTTTTGCAATAAAAGAACAACAAAAGCGCAATAAAATTTTTAATCATTTTATTGCGCTTTTGTTAAATACTGCGGACAAATAAATTTTCATCTTCGAGTAAACTTTCCAGTGATTCAAAACCAAGCCGGTAAAGTAGTTTTAAAACATAAGGATTATCGAGTGGTGTTTTATATAAGGCTTTTTTACCATAGGTGTTTACCAGATCACGTGCAGTGTCTTTTTTTAATAATGATTTAGGACCGCCGACACAACCACCGACACAGCCCATACCTTCAAAGAAATTGGCAGTGCTTTTACCTGTCAGTAAATCATCAATCATTTGCCGGCATGCAGGAATTCCATCAGCCTGCTGAGCAGTTAATTCAATGTCGTGGTGGGGATTAAGAGTTTTTAAAGTTGCCTGGACGGCGGCACTTACTCCACCGGTACGGGCATATATACGACCTGCTTCGGATGAAAGTTCCTTGATAGTATCTTTTTGGGCTAAGAGATTAACACCTAATAAATCAAACATTTCTTGTGCTTCTTGAAAAGTAAGTACGTAGTCTACAGCGCCAACGATGTCCTTTTCTCTGGCTTCAGCTTTTTTCGCTACACATGGTCCGACAAATACTGTTAAGGACTCGGGCTGGAATTTTTTTACAACACGTCCGGCGGCAATCATTGGAGAGACTGACGGCGGCATATGCGGAACCAGATCTGAATACATTTTTTTGATCATTGCCAACCACATCGGGCAGCAACAGCTGGTAAGCATGAAATCTTTATTAGTGTGGATATTATGTTCAAATTCTAAAGCTTCCCTGAGCGTCAATATGTCAGCAAATACAGCTACTTCAAGTAAACCACTAAAACCAAGTTCTTTGAAAGCATTTCTGACCATCCCAGGATGTACATCATCACTGAATTGCCCCATAAATGCCGGCGCTATCAAAATAAACGCCGGATGGTCGCGGTTATCATTTAGTGCCCGTAGGACGGCAAGGACATCTTTGCTTATCTTTTGTTGATTATTGGTTTTATCGGCGGAAGATATTATTTCTGCTGCTTTCGGATGGGGAAAATGTTGAAGGGGATTAAAAAGGCAATCCAGCTGTTTTGTGATATCAGCAAGCGAACTTTTATCTGATGCCTTCCCTAACGCCTCTTCATATAATTCACTGATAGCTCTCATAAATTCTCCTGTCTGTTGATTAAGCATATATCATTTATATAAATACGATATTCTAACGCTATAATAAAGTCAATTAAGTCAGTCAAAGGGAAATGGATCTATAGGTAGGGTAGTTAATTATGAATAAAAACAGGGCAGGACCTGCCATTGATTATTGCCCGACAGCAAAACCTGCCCGTAAAGACTATAGTATAAGATTTTTATTTCAGTAATTTCCGCATTGTTTCAGCAACATTTTCTTTAGTAAAGCCAAATTTTTTGAAAAGTTTATCGGCTGGTGCCGATGCGCCGAAACCTTTCATTGTGACGGTTGTACCATCAAGACCAACATATCTGCCCCAGCCAAAATCAGCGGCGGCTTCAACAGCAACGCGTGCCGTTACGGCGCGTGGCAAGATATTATTTTTATATTCATCACTTTGTTGTTCAAAAATATCCATACAAGGCATGCTGACAACACGTATATCAATATTTTGTTTTTTTAGCAATTCCTTGGCTTCTATGGCCAGGCAAACTTCTGAACCGCTGGCAATAATAATCCCATCCGGAGTTTTTTTGTCGGCATCGGCAATGATATAAGCACCTTTAAGAGCTTCTTTGCTGCTGCCGGCAAGCTGAGGTAAATTCTGTCGTGTTAAAACTAATGCTGTAGGTGTATGTTCACTGGTTATGGCTAAATACCATCCGGCAGCAGTTTCTGTGGCGTCAGCCGGACGGAATACATTGATATTAGGCATAGCCCTGAGCATCGCCAGCTGTTCTATCGGTTCATGAGTTGGACCATCTTCACCGACACCGATACTGTCATGAGTGAGTACATAAGTAGTCGGTATTTTCATCAATGCCGCCAAACGGATCATTGGTTTCATATAATCGCTGAAGACGAAAAAGGTAGCAACATAAGGCCGCAGGCCACCATGCAGTAATAATCCGTTGGCTATGCCAGCCATTGCTAATTCTCTGACACCGAAATGCAGATTGCGACCGGCGTAATTGTCTTTGTTAAAATCAGTTTCATTGTTCATATGGGTTTTGTTGGAAGGTGCTAAATCTGCACTGCCTCCGATAAGCTGCGGCAGAAAATCTTTTATGCGGTTTATCATTATGCCTGAAAGATTTCTGGTTGCCTGTGGTTTGTCTTCATAAGCCCAGAAGTCTTTATCTTCCAGAAGTGCCGTACTGTCGGCAGTAGTGTGGAATTTATCCCATAAATTTCTTTCTTGTGGAAACTGTCTGCTGTAATCATTAAACAGCTTTTGCCATTTTGCTTGTGCAGACGCACCTTTTTCAGCAAGTTTTTGATAGTGAGTGTAAACTTCATCAGGAATAGAAAATGGTTCTAAAGAAGGCCATTGGAGATTTTCTTTTAATGCCCGTACGTTGTCTTCACCAAGTGGTTCACCGTGCGCACTGGCCTTACCCTGTTTTGCCGGGCAGCCATAACCAATTTGAGTTTTTATGGTAATGAAAGAGGGATGGATGGTGTCGGCCTTTGCCGTTTCGATAGCTTTACCAATGGCGTTTAGATCATTGCCATCTTCGACGGTAATGGTCTGAAAACCAAAAGCAGCCATGCGGTTTTGTACATTTTCAGTAAAAGCGATATCGGTATTGCCTTCAATGGATATCTTGTTGCTATCATATAAGATGATCAATTTGGACAGACCCAATGTTCCGGCAAGAGAAAAAGCTTCGGATGAGATGCCTTCCATCATACAACCGTCACCGCCAAGGGCAAAGGTATAGTGATCAACTATAGGAAAATCGGGTTTATTGAATACTGCGGCTAAATGGGTTTCCCCCATCGCCATACCGACTGCCATTGCCATGCCTGCACCGAGCGGGCCGGTTGTTGCTTCTACACCAACGGTATGTCCATATTCAGGATGACCCGGTGTGAGAGAACCATCTTGGCGAAAATTCTTTAAATCATTTAAAGTCAACCCGTAACCAAAGAAATGCAGCAGTGAATATAACAACGCTGAACCATGGCCACCGGAAAGAATGAAACGGTCACGATTTTTCCAAGTGGGATCTTGTGGATTATGGTTCATGTGATTGGCCCATAATTCATATGCCATTGCGGCACATCCCAGAGGAAGACCGGGATGTCCTGAATTTGCCTTTTGTACTGCATCAGCAGATAATACACGGATAGCATTTACACATTTAGTATCAATATTCATACTAGTTCGCTCCTTTTTAATTCATTGGTGCATGGGACTATAAAAATTATCTGAAAAGTCTGCCACACACCTGGATAGAAGATTATCATACCTGTTTATTGAAAATAGTAAAGTTACATGGTATGTAAATATTTAAATTATTGTATACTATTTAAGCATAACTTAACAGCAGCATCTCTGTCAATTGGTTTGCTGAAAACATCACGTTCGTTTCATAAACCGGAAAATAAATATTAACAAAAAAAGGAAATAAATGATATAATCCAAAGTAAAAAAGTATAGGTGAAAAAATGGATTATATCAAAGAAAAATTTGCAATAATAGAAGATAACAGACATTCAAGCTATGTAGAACATAGTTTAACAGATATACTTACTATAATAATGTGTGCCGTATTGTGTGGATTAGATGAACTGGCAGATATAACAACTTATGCACAAAGCAATGCAAAATTTTTAAAAAAGAAATTTAATATCACTAAAATCCCTTCTAAAGCTACTTTCAGCCGTATATTAAATATGATGGACGCAGATAAAGTAGCCAGTGTAATTATTGAAATAATGCATGATGCAGCATACTGTGACTTGGGCGATGTTATCGCTGTAGACGGGAAGGCAATCCGTAGTACCTCTAAAAAAGGTACACCGCATTCAGCACTGCAAATATTAACTGTATATTTAACACAAAGCGGCGTCGTTTTAGGGCAAAAATCTATACATGAAAAGACGAACGAGATTCCTGTATTCCAGCAGCTATTGGATAATCTAAACATTAAGGACAAGACAGTAACGGCTGATGCGATGCATTGTCAAAA
Source organism: Pectinatus frisingensis (assembly GCF_014076555.1). Lineage (NCBI taxonomy): Bacteria > Bacillati > Bacillota > Negativicutes > Selenomonadales > Selenomonadaceae > Pectinatus > Pectinatus frisingensis. The sequence continues at coordinate 2,756,070 of NZ_CP045424.1, read as the reverse complement.
AGAAACCTGCAAGAAAATTATAGCCAAGCATGGCAATTACGTTTTTGGGCTTAAGGAAAACCAAAAGACATTGCACGATGATGTTAAATTTTTCTTTGATGAAGAATTCGATAGCAAAACATTAGATTCTTATACGACAGTTGAAAAAAATGGAGGAAGAATTGAGAAACGCATCTGCAAAAAATGTTCAGATATTAAATGGCTGAATGGATATAAAGAATGGGCAGGACTGAGTTCAATATTTGCAGTTAAGCGTATTACAACAACGAACCGTGGAACCAGTGATGAAACTGGTTATTATATAACAAGTAAGGATACAGATGCCAAAGAGCTTTTACATATTTGCCGTGAACATTGGAAAATTGAAAGCATGCATTGGCTGTTAGATGTAACCTTTTCGGAAGATGAGTGCTCTATTATATCTGAAAATGGGCAAAAAACTTTAAACAGCCTTAGAAAATTGGCATTACTGCTACATAAAAGATATTTAGCTAAGCAGCTTAAAAAATGTAGCATTAAAGCTAATCTGCTAAAATGTCTTATGAATAGCCAACTGTTATGTGAGGTAGCTGACTTATAAACTAACATTTCTTATTTAAGAACAATTATCTTGTTTATGAAACGAACGTGTGAAAACATAGCCTTGGATATAATCACAACTGCAATCACGTAAATTATTAAGCTGTTCTTGTGTTTCTACCCCTTCAGCAATAATATCCATTGCTAAGATATGTCCTAAGTTGATAATTGAAGAAACAAATTCGAGTTGAACAGTATCCATGGTAATTTTATCGATAAAGGATTTATCGATTTTTAAACAATTTATAGGGAGATTGCGCAAATAAGTAAGTGAAGAAAATCCAGTGCCAAAATCATCCAGAGCCAGGCTGAGACCATTATCTTGAAGTGCTTTTAGTTTAGGGATGACATCGTCAAAATTCTCCATTAATACGCTTTCCGTAATTTCCACTTCTATTTGCTGAGGAGAGACGCCTGTTTTGTTAATTATCGAAAATATGGATTCGATAAAATTGTCCTGTTTTATTTGTCGCGGTGATATATTTACAGCTATACGTAGATCTGTTTTACCATTATTAGCGAGAAACCTGGCAAATTTACATACTTCCTCGAACACCCATTGACCAATTTCCAAAATCAGCCAGCTCCTTTCGGCTAAAGGGATGAAACGTGCCGGTGATACCAAGCCGTGTTCAGGATTTTTCCAGCGTAGTAAAGCCTCCAGTCCGATAAGCCGTTTACCATCGGTGGAGAATTGCGGTTGATATTGCAGAAAAAGCTCATTTCTCGGTAAGGCTTTATGGAGATTGTTAATCATTACTGTATCAACAACATTTTTATGTAATAATTCAGGAACAAAGAATTTCCAACAATTTTTACCGGCCTGTTTGGCGGAGTACATTGCGGTGTCTACTTTTCGCAGTATATCTTCAACGGTTTTTCCCTGCGACGGATATAAGATGACACCGATACTGGCCGATAGCAATATATGGTCACTATCTATATCATATTCACTGCAAAGCCTGGCTGAGAGACGGGTCGCTATATCAGCGGCTTTTTGCTTTGTGGTCTTTCCGGGAACAATGACAGCAAATTCATCACTGCTGATTCGGGCAACAAAAGCATTTCCCGCAAAAAAATCCAAAAGGGCTTTACCGGTGGCGGTAATTACTTTATCACCGGCCGAATGTCCGAAAGTATCATTGACAGCCTTAAAGTCATCGAGATCTATTGAATATATAATACCTTCGGATTGGTTAGTGGCTGCCTTGGCTAATTCTCCCTTTAGACGCATATGCAAATTGGCTCTGTTAGGTAAATTGGTCAGGGAATCATAAAAAGCGACACGTTCTACATTTTGCTGGGCATGAACCCGTTCTATGGCAAGAAAAGCTAAATCAGCAAATTGCCGGAGAATTGTGATATCTTCGTCAGATATGTCGTGGTCGTCCTGCCATATTACAGCCAGAACACCATGCACAGTATTTTCCTGCTTTAGAGGAACCAGAATCATGCTTACTAAAGGAGCCGAGGTGGAATCATAAAAATCATGATACTGCCAGCGATCCCGTCCACGGATGATGAGCCCCTGATTGTATACTGACTTTAGTGGTCCTTCCTGAAGTTTGATATCAGTATTGGCAAATTGTTCATACATGCCGATACCATGTTCAAGAGAAAAAGTAGTACCGGTACGATCGTATTTGCCGATAAAACCATCCATTGCGCCGACCAGCTGGATGGCATTGAATAAAATAAGCTCGGCCAATTTATCCGTACCTATAGAAGGACGGGTAAAAAGATTAGTAGTAGCACGATATTGTTTTTCACGCAGTAATAAATTGTTTTCAACTTGCTGGCGCAGGTGGATTTCTTCATGTAAATTATCATTAGCTTTTTGTACTTTTGTGTTGATAGAACATATTTCTTCATTCATGGCCGTAAGTTCCTGATTGGCTGCGCAGAGCTCCTGAGTTCGTTTTTCTACCTCTTGTTCCATTTTCCCATATGCTTCGTGTAATGCCGTTTCAGCCTGCAGCTGTTCGGTGACGTCATGCCAGATAAAAACGGCGTACAGACTTTTCCCTAAAAGCATGGATTCTGCCGATAATATACCAATACGCTGTTCATTATTTTTAGTATACCAAGTGGTGTAAATATTGTGGAGCGGCATATGTTGGAGTAAAATATCACGACATTTTTTTTTATCAGCGCTTTTCCACAAGCCTGATTCTTCGAATCTGCGCCCAATGATATCCTCACGGTTATATCCCAGAACATTAAAAAAAGCGTTATTTACCTCAATTATTTTGCCGTTACTGAGATTGACAATGCCGACGGCGTCAGCAACATGCCGAAATGCCTTAAAATATTTTTCCTCAGGACGGGCAAAGTGTTTACCTAAGAGGAAAATTATTAAGGTACCGATTAAAAGGCAGATTAAAGCCGTTATCAGTAAAATCATATTGAGTTCAGAAACATTACTGGTAACAATGCTTTGCGGAGCTGATACGGCTACCAGCCAACGACTGTTATCCGGCAGCCGGACGGGGGTAAAAACAACAAAACGGTTGCCTTCTGATGTATTATAAACGCCTTGTGTGGGTGAATCGTTATTAATTGCTGTATGAAATAAATTTATCAGACTGGAATTATATTCGGGTAATTTTGCTGTGCTGGTTGTTGACGGATAATTATTCAACAGATTTGCTTTTCCATTAAATTCGGGATGAGTACCATGGGCAATGATAGTACCTGATTGTGTAACAATAAATCCATAGCCGTTATTCATGAAAGAAATGCCGTTTACCATATTCATTAAACTGTCAAGCGGCATTGTGGCCTGTACAATACCGGTAAGCATTTCGTTAGTAAATACAGGCACAGCAATAGAGATAGAAAATCTACCGGATTCATTTGATATGATTGGTTCAGAAATAGCTAATTGTCTGGTTTGTACGGCTTTTTGATAATAATCACGATTACCCAAAAAATCAGTTTTACCGGTTGCCCGGATGACATTGCCGGCTAAATCACCATAGCTTATGGTTGTCAGATAGGGATTTCTGTTCAGTGCATCGGAGAGGGTGTCGATTATTTCGGTGCGGCCGGCGGGATGGACAATATCAGGACAATTGGCAAGGTCCTGTACATATACAACTAAATTATTAATAAAAGCAGAGGTACGATGGGAGTAATCTGTGCCGATCGCCTGAGCTGTTTTATTGATGCTTTGAGTGAGTGCATCATTAGAAAAATGATAGCTTACGGCAGTCAGTATACTTAGTGATGTAATCATAAACAGCAGCATTATCAATAAAAGACGAGTGCGAATATTATTTAGATTAAAAATACGCTCTACTCTATCGGTTTTGATGAATCCGTTCATTGTTTATCCTCATATTATAAATTATTTATTGGTAACTATTATGATAAAATATGCAATGAATAAATTCTCCACCTATTTAAGAAAAACCTTCTATTTTTTACATGACTGCTATTTTATAATCAGCATAAATAATGATAAAGTTATTTGTGCTGAGGGGAAATACCATACGATTTAATAATACCCCAAAGCAGTACCGCTATGACAAATATTATTTCAATATGAGTCTTAAAAGGAGATAAACAGGCTGCAGTCATTTTATCATTAGTGACCATTTTAGCGGCTGTAAAGGCAAGAACGGCACCACCGGCATAAATTACCACGGGAAATTTTTGCAAAATTATTAAGAAAAAATTTGCACCGCAGATAATTATCGGCAGACTTATCAAAATACCACAGATGATAAGGCTCCATTCGTCTGCATTGGCAGTGCTGGCTACACCGGCCATAGATAATATGTTGTCTATGCTCATTATTAAATCGGCAATCATAATAGTCCGGACGGCACTTGATAAAGTAGATGGAGAATTGTCTTTGGTCTGGTGCTTATGGGCAGTCAGAAGATTGGCAGCAATATAAAGCAGGAGCAGTCCGCCTAAAAATTGCACAAAGGCTATCGACAATATTTTTACGGCAAATATAGTAAAAATAACGCGAATAATTATGGCACCAGCGCAGCCAATGATCATTGCTTTGAAACGGTACTTTGCCGGCAGGTTTTTACAAACGAGTGCTATTAATATGGCATTATCACCACTCATAGCAAGATCAATAAGCAATATACTGCTCAATGCTATCAACCAATCAGCAGAAAATATAGTTGTCATAATAAAACTTCGCTTTCATAAAAAAATAAAGACCCTACCTTACAGAAAAACTGTAAGATAAGGTCTTGCATACAATAATTGCCAGCCGTACCGGGGTTTATAATACCCGTATTGACGATAGTCGGCTGCTAAGCTACTCCCCTTAACTCCATTGAACATAATTATTATACTATAAAATAAGCTGTCTTTCAATTTAATAATATATTAGTTTTATTCTTGTGATATTTAATATTATTTTTAGTTAAGACTGGATTTACATTAATAATGAATGTATACTATATGATATATTTGACTGTTCAAGGAGGACGTGCCATGTTTAAATTTTTTAATAAAGAAGAGCATCCCTGCGCTGAAGCAACATCAATATTGGACGCTGTTGAGGCGATGATGAATGGTAAGAATACGGCATCATTAAAAGAAACTAAGGCTGAATATCCTATACACCAACGAATGCTGGCACAGTTTGATAAATTAATAAAAAATGAAGCACAAATGGCTGAGGCTTGTCAAAATATTTTGTCTATTGCGGCTTCACTCAGTCAATTTGACGTAAATATGAATAATACTGCAGCCAATACAGCTGATTTTGCCCAAAAGGTAGCAGAGCTTGCTGAATCGAATTTGGCGATTGTTGAGGAAATAACTGCTAATGTAAGTGATGTAAATAAAAATGTTTCCGATACCTCGAGTAAAATGGATGATTTAGCAAATAATTCACAAAAGCTGGTTCAAAAAAATGATGAGAGCCTCAAGCAGATAAGTGAAATCAGCGCATTAAAAGAAAAGGTCGTCATTGATATGCAGACGATGAAGGTGCAGATAGAAAGCCTGGGCACTTTAGCCGATAAGGTAAATGACATTCTCGATGGAGTAGCGGCTATTGCTGAACAGACTAATTTATTGGCACTTAATGCATCTATTGAAGCAGCCCGTGCCGGTGCTGCCGGTCGGGGATTTTCCGTGGTTGCTGAAGAAATACGCAAACTTGCCGACAGTACGAAGGCCAACCTCAATGATATGAGTACTTTTGTCGGTAATATCCACACAGCGGCTAATGGAAGCCGTGCCGGTATCAACAGTACACTGGATTCCACAGAGTTAATGAATCAAAAGATAGATGCAATATCTGCAACTATTAAGGAAAATGTAACTACAATGGAGAATACTATTGGTGCAGTGAATTCTTCATCTGAAATTATGGCACAGATAAAAGAAGCTGTCGCACAGGTAAATCAGGCGATGAATGTATCGGCACAGGATGCACAGAATTTAAATAATATGACGCAGGATATTAAAAATAATTCTATTGAATCAGGAAATGAAGCCGGGCAAATATCGCAGATTGATAAAGAACTGAGCAATATGGCTAGAAATATGATGCAGGCTTTAAACGGCGGCGCACATGCATTATCCAATAAAGAGATTATTGATAAACTCTATTCAGCTAAACAGGCACATGCTAATTGGCTGGACAATCTGCGTAAGATCGTTTCTGAAATGAAATTGCATCCGATTCAGACTGACTCGCAAAGATGCGCTTTCGGACATTTTTACCATGCAATAACACTCAATCATCCCGATATAAAAGAAAAATGGCAGGCAATAGATCCGGTGCATGAACAATTTCACAAGACTGGTGATAAGGTAATCGCTGCTGTGAAGGTGCATGATTCAGCAGCAGCCGGTAGTGCGATCAAGGAAGCGGAACAATTATCTCAGCAAATATTCAAACTGCTCGATGAGGTTATTGCGGTACTTGAACAAAAAAGTAAACTTGGTGAAGAGATATTACGCAATTAAGATATTAAGAAAAGGGGCTGTCATATAAAAAGCATTGACTTCATAAAGATGCAATCCGCTATTGTCGGGTTTTCACCCTTTTGAGGGTGTACAAAGAGAGGATTATTGTTCTTTATGAATGAAAATGGTTAAGTGTGACAACCCCCTTGTTTTTAATCATGCATAAATCGATGGCGGCGATGATGCATATGATGATGAAAATTCATCATCCGGCGGTGTTGGGAATGCTCTTGATGGCAAGATCCTTTTTTGGCCGTAGTGCTGTCAGTCTCGGGGTTATGGGAAGCCGGCGGTGTGATGTCGGTTCCGCTTGAGCCAGTTGTAATGGCTCCAACCGGACAGATGGAAATGCACTTGCCGCAATTTATACATTTTTCCTGATCTATTTGGTAGAATGAGCCTGATAAAGCTATGGCATTGGCAGGACAATGGCGGGCACATTTGCCGCAGGCGCGACAAGCGGCAGTAATTGTGAATGACATTTTTGAACACTTCCTTAATATTAATATAATTAGGGCCCTAATTAATATTAACATTAGGGAAATGCTAAGTCAATAAAAAATTAGGAACCTAATTACTTATTGACTAAAAAATAAACGCATGCTATACTGTGATTAAGTTAGGAACCTAATTATATTGAAATGATTAATAACTATAGGAGATATTATAATGAATAATACTTATGAATTATCAATTGCACTGCATCGTTTAGGGCGGCAGCTGCACCGGGCTTACCATCGTGGCAACCATCATAACGGACATTATCGCGAGCAGTCGCATCTATTGTTTCTCATTGCGGAAAATGATGGAATTATTCAGCGCGATTTAGCGGAAAAAATGGATGTCAGACCATCCTCAATGACAGAAATGGTGACTAAAATGGAGACAGCAGGCCTGATTATCAGGCAGCAGGATAAAAAGGATCAACGGATTATGCATTTGTTTTTAACAGAACAAGGTAAAGAGTCAATTGTTAAATCAAGAGAAAAAGATATAAAATTAACCGATAATTTTTTTCAGGGACTTACGGAAGAAGAAGTAGGAGAGATGCTGCGTCTTACTGAAAAACTTTGTGCATATCTGGAAAGTACCACAGAAATGGAACCGGATATTTGCATGCATCGTTCGCACGGTGGTTTTGGGCAGCGGATGAGACGTATGATGGGACATCATCATCGTGATGAATAGTGTGGTTGTTATAAAAAAAGCAGGTTTTTGATATGAGTGAAAGTATACTTCAAAATATTTTACGACAATTAAAAAATAACGGATGTCGTTTAACTGAACAGCGGCGCATAGTCATAAAGATAATTTTGGCGCATAAGCATGATCATATGACAGTGGAATTTATTTATGACCATGCAAAATCAGTAACTAGTAATATTTCTTTGACTACTGTATATAGAGTCGTTGATTTTCTTAAGCAGAATAATTTTATCCGCAAAGTATATGCTGAGGATGAACGTTATTTTTATGAGTTCATTAATCCTGATGAAATTATAGTACATCCACACTGTGTGTGCAGGAAGTGTGGTAAAACCATAAACGTGTTGGATTCTGGGATCTTGCTGCAGATAGCTGCATGCAGACAAAAAATTGCAGCTGATTACGGTTTTGCTGTCACGTCATCCAATATTATCTATTATGGAATTTGCAAAAAATGTCTTGAAGCTCTTGATTTAGTTTCGGTTCAGGTGAGGTGATAAGTTTGAATACCTTTTTACTCAGTATTTTTCCTGCTGGGATGAAACACAATAATATCGGTTTATATGTTGGCTGCACAGGAATTTTGGTAAATTTTTTAATTTTTCTAATAGAATTATCAGCTGGATTAGCGGTAAATAGTACCAGCTTAATGGCCGATTCTTTCCATAATCTTATTGATGCCGGTTTTTCGGTTGGAACAGCGGCAGCTTTTCTTCTTATTGGTAAGCCGGCAGACAACAAACATCCTTTTGGTTTTGGCCGCAGTGAATATTTATTATCTTTTTGCATGGGGATAGGGTTAACTGCAATCGGGATATTTTTTGGCCGGGTTTCTTTGGAGAAAATCATCGATCCTGAACCAATGCTTGTTAATGGGACTGCTATTATTACGATGATGTTAGCAATTGTTCTTAAGCTGGGATACAGCCTGCTTAACCGCAGTTGCGCTGAAAAAATTGCATCCATTGCCTTAAAGGCCAATTATTGGGAAACTATTGTTGATGTGTTTACATTATTGACTGCCCTTGGTTCACTTGCTGCAGCAAAATTCGCTGATATTCAGCTGGATGGAATTTTGGGGATCGTAATTTCCGGAGTGATAATTTATTCTGGTGCAAAAATAATGAAAAAAGCGGCAGATGCGCTGATCGGCGAGTCTCCCAATCCGGCGGTAGTCAATACTATTACCACGAATTTAATCAGCAATAAATATGTCGCTGGCTGGCATAATCTTGTTGTGCATGATTACGGCTTAAATAAAATCGTAGTTTCAGTTCATGTTGAATTTCCGACAAATGTATCATTTGCCACTGTACATCATATTATGGCAGATATCGAACGATCCCTTTATGAGTCGGGTATAGAAGTTACCATTCATCCTGATCCGATTAAGAAAACATGACATGATTTTTTGTGGCAGAAGATTATGGCGGTATTGGAAAGGATGTACTATAATTATATCAGCATAATATAAAAAATAAAGGGGATATTGGTATGAGTGAAGTATTGAAGTTTTTACAGAAAAATAAGATTTTTTATCTGGCGACTACAGTAAACAATGTGCCGCATGTCAGGCCTTTGGGGTTTATTATGGAATATAATGGTAAACTTACATTCTGTACATCAAATAAAAAAGCTATGTATAAACAACTCATAGCCAATCCCGAGGTTGAAATATGCTGTGTTGATGCTGATTATAATTTTTTGAGAATTAAGGGAAAAGCTGAATTTTGTACGAACAGTACTGTACAGCAAAAGGCGTTGCAAGTTATGCCATCCCTTGGTAATATATATTCTGTCGGAGATGGTGTTTTTGAAATATTTTCTTTGAATGAGGCAACGGCAATACTGCAGACAATGTCAGGGGAAAAACGCAGGCTGGAAATATAATCTTATAATTTATATAGTATTGATAATTATCAGGCGTATGATTTTTCATACGCTTTTTTGTAAAAAACGATTATAGAACTATGAAAATGAGGTAACAATATGAGAGTGTTAAATGCAGCCATTTTCATTCATGAATATATGTAATATTCTGCTTTTAAAAAGGTGGAAAATGATGTAATGGTGTTGGGGTGCATTCTTATGGGTTCAATGCTGTTCATGCGATAACCACAAAAAGATAAATTTAATATCACTTTTACAGTGCCATAACAAAATGTTTTTAATAGTATGTTATTTTAGTTTTAGGAACATTATTAAACCATACTGGAAGTGATAATTTTTGCATTGGCGATTTTTAAATGTTTTTTCTGGTTTTAAGGAAGCAGCATTGTATTTAATACCTTCTTTATCATTATTTATCGTATTTATTTTTTATCCATTATTGAAATCAATTAAATTAAGTATTTTTAATAGCGATTTAGTTGGCAGGGAGACTACTTTTGCCGGATTCAGCTATTACAGCGAGATGCTCAATTCATCACAATTTTTGCATAGTTTATTGGTAACGCTGTTATTTACTTTTTATACTGTGGTTCCTGGTATATTAATAGCATTGTTTTTAGCCTGTATGGTAAATAGTGAATTAAAAGGGATAGCAATATTTCGCACGATTTTTGCATTCCCATTATCCATTGCAGTTGCCGGTGCGTCAATGATATTTATGATGCTTTTTAATCCCAGTTCAGGTGTATTTAATTACTTTTTGCAATTGATACATCTGCCAGCGGTATTTTGGTTGTCGGATGCGCATTGGGCATTATTGTCGGTAGCGATTATCAGTATATGGCGCAGTGTAGGATTTAATACCATTGTATTGCTGAGCGGATTGCAGGCTATTCCCGAACAAATATATGAAAGTGCCCGTATTGACGGAGCTGTTTCTTGGCGGCAGTTTATTGATATAACATTGCCGTTGTTGTCGCCAACATTATTTTTTGTGTGTATCGTATCGGTGATAAATGCTCTGCAGACTTTTGGGGAAATTAATATTTTGACACAGGGTGGACCGATGGAAGCTACTAATGTAATCGTTTATTCGATTTATCGGGAAGCATTTTTCAATACTAATTTTGGCTATGCAAGCGCAGAATCCGTAGTTTTATTTTTGCTTATCTTAATATGTACTTTATTTGAATTTTGTTTTCTGGAGAAAAAGGTGTTCTATAGATGAAAAAAAATTGCGTGCGTTATTTGATACTGATTGTGATGGGTCTTATTATATTGGCACCGTTTTTTTATGCGGTCATAGTCAGTTTTGAGTCTGCGGAAGATACGCTGGCTTTTCCTCCGGTATTTGTTCCGGGGAAAATATATATTAAAAGCTATCTTGAAGCATTTAGAACAGCACCGCTTGTTATTTTTATTATAAATAGTTTTGTGGTGTCACTATCGGTTACCATCGGGCAGGTTATAACGTGCAGTCTTGCCGGATATGCATTTGCCTTTTTAGAATTTCCGTTTAAAAAAGTGTTGTTCATTATATTTTTATCGACGATGATGATACCAGCTGAAAGTATTATTATCCCTAATTATTTTACAATACGCTCATTAGGCTGGTTGGACAGTTATCAAGGGTTAGCTGTTCCTTTTATGGCATCTGCTTTTGGAACTTTTTTATTACGGCAGTATTTTCAGACCTTACCGCGGGAAATATATGATGCGGCTAGAATCGATGGCTGTGGTAGGCTGCGATTTTTTTTAACTATGGTATTACCCTTATCGAAACCGGCTATTGCTACTTTAGCAGTATATGCCTTTTTGACAACATATAATCAGTATATGTGGCCGCTGCTGATAACGAATACAGATGGAATGCGTACGGTACAGATCGGGCTTGCTATGCTGCAGTGGGACCAGGGAATATCATGGAATACTACAATGGCCGGAATAGTAATTGTTTCGCTGCCCACAGTAATACTGCTTATTGCAGGACAAAAACAGTTAGTCAAGGGATTGACAGCAGGATCAGTAAAAGGGTGAAAAGGAGAGAAATATATAAAATGCAAAAAAAATCTTTATGGAAGAGGATAGCGGGACTGCTGTTATTGGGAGTAATGGCCATGTCTATTACTGGCTGCGGTGACAGCAGCAATGAAGCCGGTAAAGGTAAAGAACCTACAAAAATTGTGTTTTGGTATGCCGTAGGGGGAAAAGTAGGTGAAGCAACAAAAACGCTTGTAAAAGAATTTAATGATACGCATCCGGATATCAAGGTAGAGGCGGTTTTCCAAGGTGATTACGATTCAGCAATAAATAAATTGAAACAGTCAATAGCATCTAAATCGACACCAAATGTAATGCAGGTATATGATATTGGTACGCGTTTCATGATTGACAGCAAGGCAGTTGTGCCTGTACAGAAATGGATAGATAAAGAAAATTTTGATACGTCGAGTTATGAAAAAAATATATTGGCTTATTATACAGTGGATAACAAATTATATTCTATGCCATTCAATACGTCGACACCGTTACTTTATTATAATAAAGACATGTTTAAGGCAGCGGGCCTTGATCCTGATAATCCACCGAAGACGTTTGAAGAAGTGGCGGCCGATGCTCAAAAATTAACTCAAAGAGACAGTTCCGGCAAAGTCACCAGACCGGGAATGGCTATGGCTATTTACGGGTGGTTTTTTGAACAATTTTTGGCAGAGCAGAATGCGCAGTATGCTAATAATGGAAATGGCCGCGATGCGATGGCGACTGCAGTATCATTTAATTCGCCGCAAGGAGAAAAAGTACTCAACTGGTGGGCCGATATGGTGAAAAATGGCAGTGCTGTTAATATGGGACGCAAGACAGAAGATACAATGAAGGCATTTGTATCAGGACAAACTGCGATGACTATCGATTCAACGGGTGTGTTGGGCGATATAATGGATGGCGTTAATGGCAAGTTTGAGGTAGGAACGGGATTTATGCCGCATCCGGAAGGTTCTGCCAATGGAGGCGTTATAATAGGCGGAGCGTCATTGTGGATGCTCAGCGGGCATAGCGATGCGGAAGAAAAAGCTTCATGGGAATTTATTAAATTTATGACAGCCCCCAAGCAGCAAGCTTTTTGGCATATAAAAACAGGTTATTTCCCTGTTACGACGGCAGCTTATGATGATGACGAATTAAAAAAATATGATGCTAAATATCCTCAATTCAAAATAGCAATCGAACAGTTGCATAATACACCAATTAATCGCAGTACTCAGGGTGGATTGCTTGGTGTGTTCACTCAGGCACGGCAGGAAATTGAAAATGCGATTGAACATGTTTTAGCCGGACAGGCTTCTTCGCAGGATGCGTTGCAAAAAGCAGCGGATACTGTTAATGATGCAGTAGCAAGATACAATTCATCAGTGGAAAAATAGAGGGGTATAGTGTGGCTACTATAAATTTTTATCAGGTTAATAAAGAATTTGGTGATTATACTGCTGTTGCACCTTTCGAGCTGACTGTCGAAACCGGAGAGTTTTTAGTACTGGTTGGACCATCAGGGTGTGGTAAAACAACCATTTTGCGAATGTTAGCAGGGCTGGAATCACCAACTAAAGGGCAGATATTTTTAGATGGTGATGACATTACTGAACTGGAACCTAAAAATCGTGATATAGCAATGGTTTTCCAAAATTATGCGTTATATCCACATATGACGGTATATAATAATATGGCGTATGCTCTGAAGCTGCGTAAATTTAATAAAAAAAGCATAGCAGATGCAGTTAACAAAGCTGCTGCTATGCTTGATTTACAAGACCTGCTTGCAAGATATCCACGGCAGTTATCAGGCGGGCAGCAACAGCGCGTGGCATTAGGAAGAGCAATAGTTCGCCAGCCAAAGGTTTTTTTAATGGATGAACCATTGAGTAATTTAGATGCAAAACTGCGGGTGCAGACCCGCACAAGACTTATTCAGCTGCATAAAAAGTTGAAAGCAACAATAGTGTATGTGACTCATGACCAAATTGAAGCAATGACTATGGGAACGCGTATTGTTTTAATGAAAAAGGGAGTAATTCAACAGGTAGGTGAACCCATAGAACTTTATCAAAAACCTGTCAATCGCTTTGTGGCTGCATTTATGGGAACTCCGCCAATGCAGTTTTTGAACGGAGAAATCAGCCGAAAAGGCAATAACAACATATTCCAAAATGAAAACTGCCGGCTTATTTTACAGGGGGAATGTCAGTTTATCGGACGTGCCTGCATTGGAATTCGTCCTGAAGATTTGGAGTTATGCAGCGTCGAACAAAGCTGTTCAATAAGCGGTGTAATTACAATTATAGAAAATATTGGTGCTGAATCAATAGTACATTTCAATGTCGGTGATGGACAGCTGGCAATGAAACTCACTGGAATGGGAACTGTACTGCGGGAGGGAGAAATCATAACGGTGAGACCGATTAATCTGGTTCATGTGTTTGATGAAACGACGGGAAACAGTGTGGCGCGGCTTTGTCCGCTTTGCAGCAGTCCGGATAATCACTGAAAATCCCGGTTAATGGAAATCTATTGATAAAAGCAAGCTCATCTTTATTGTTTATTGTATAACAATTAATGCCGATGCCGCTGTTTCTGGCTTGATCGACCCATTTACAGTCAAGATACTGCCAGTTGGAATGGAGGTAATCGGCGTTTGTACTATTTATTTGTTCCAATACGTTTACAGGCCTTGATGAAAAAAGTACTCCGGTTTTGAAATGGCTGTCAATAGTTTTTATTTTGCATAAAGATGGATGATAGAATGACGATATTATGATGCGGTTATAATAGTTAAAATTATCAGGTGACAGGTTTTTTATGGTATCGATCAGGTGCTGTTCAATATTTTGGTAGATAACGGGTCCATTTTTTATTTCAATATTCAGCAGAAGCGGTGTTTTTACATACCAGGTGAAAAATTCAGCAAAGGTTAATATAGGTTCGCCAGTAAATTTATTATTGAACCAGCTGCCAAAATCCAGACGTTTTAATTCCTGCAAAGTCAGGTCGCGCAGCCAGCCACTGCCGTTGCTGGTACGATTTACAGTATGATCATGACAGATGATCAATTCATTGTCTTTAGTCATTTGTACATCAAGTTCAATACCGTCGGCTTTTAGAATTGAAGCCGATCGGAAAGCAGACATAGTGTTTTCCGGGGCATAGGCACGGGCACCGCGATGGGCATAAATCAGCATAAAACAGACCTCCTCATAATTAAAAAGATAATATTATTGTAAGATTTATGATAACTGTATTTGTTATTATTAGGTAAATGTTATGATAAGTTTTGCGGTATGAAACAGATGTAATGATTATGACGGGGGAAAGAATTTTGACATTGATTTATATTAAAAGGCCCGGATTTATTTTATAATAAATCCGGGCCTTTTAATATAAATCAAATAAATTAGTTAAACTTTAAAAACATGGATGGATTGTTCAAGTTTTTCTGCCATTTTTGCTAAATGTTCACTGGCAGTGGCTATTTCCTCAACTGACGAAGATTGTTCCTGGGCGGATGCTGAAATAGTTTGAGCGTGTTCAGATGTTTTTTGTACTTCGTTATCAATGCTCTCTACTGCGGTTACTACATCCTGTGTGCCGCTGGTTATTTCTTCCACAGCAGCTGATATCTCGTGAATTTGACTGGTCATATTACGGACCATTGTCAATATTTTGCCGAAGCTGTCCCCGGCGCCTGAAACGATTTCGGTACCGCGGCTGACTTCTGCTTTATTGTCATTCATGTAACTTACGGCATTATTAGTTTTGGTTTGTATTTCATTGATGAGATCAGTAATCTGTTTGGCTGCATCCTGTGATTGTTCAGCAAGTCTTCTTATTTCTTCTGCAACAACGGCAAAACCTCTGCCGGCTTCACCGGCTCTGGCGGATTCTATTGCGGCATTTAGGGCTAAAAGATTGGTTTGACCTGATATGGCAGAAATTACATCGACAATTTGGCTGATTTGTTTAGATTTTTCTTCTAAATCGGCCATGACAGCAGCGGTAGCATTTGTCTTTGTTTCTATGGTGTTCATTTGTGTCACGGTTTGTTTTATTGATGATTCACCATTATTAGCTGCTGTCGCCGTATCTTCAGCAGAATTTGCCACAATTTCGGTATTGGCGGCCACCTGGTTAATCGCAGTAGAAATTTGTTCTACCATATTAGCAGCATTGTCGGAAGCTTCTAATTGTTTTTCTGATCCTGCTGCCACTTTAGCAACTGTCCCGGCAATTTGATCAGAGGCTTGCGCCGATTCTTCTGCGTTAGCTGTAAGTTCTTCTGATGAAGCGGCAAGTTGTTCAGCAACCTCTGATAGATTTTTGATCAATAATTTGACATTAGTTTTCATTTTGTCCACGGCCCTGGATACGTCGCCAAATTCACTTTTATCAGTGAGACTTTTGTGGCTGATATCCTGGGAAAAATCACCGTCAGCTAATATGGTCAGGTAATGAATGAAATCTTTTAGTCTGGAAGTAATTTGTTTTATTATTAACCAACCGGAAAAAACAGTGAGGATGATTGCAAATAAAATAATACCAATAAATAGTGCAGTGACAGTGGTGGATTGTTGTTTGCTGCGGGTATTCATATTATCAGCTGATTGCTTGATTTCAACGGAAAAATCAAGTAGATCATTGGAAAATTTATCTGACAAAGGTTTACCTTTTTCCATAAATAGATTGAGAGCAGCAGTTTCATCGCCATTCATAGCCAGAGTAACTACCTGGTTTCTGACTTGTCTATAAGCGGCTAATTCATCGGTTATTTTTTGATAGTTAGCTTTTTCGTGTTCAGACATGGGTAAAGCAGTGAATGTTTTTGAATCCTTGTCAAAAGCAGCGGCATTTTTACCTATTTCTTCGAAAAATTGTTTTTTGCGGGCCATATCTTTTACTGCCAGCAATGCATATATATCAGATTCTATTTGGCGATTTTGTATTCGACCGTCATTGACCAGCTGAACGGCGGTCAATTTGTTATTATACATATCATCCAAAGATTTATTGGCAGAGCGTAAAAAATAGCAGCCTGTTCCACCTACGATAATTAAAATGATAATTGATACGATGATTAATAAACTGATTTTGGTGCCTACTTTTAGATTTTTTAGCCAATACAAATGAATCGCTCCCTTTATAGCAGATTTGAAATAATAGTTCTATTCATGTATATAATATTTTTTGCCAGTCATTTTTATTGCGCACAGCAACAATAAAAATAGTGTCTTTGTGCCAATTAAAATCTAAAAATAAGATATCACCCTGTAAAATATTATGATTATTGAAAGAGTGTATTACAGCTTCCCTTGATAATTGGCAGGTAGCTTCTTTGAAAAAATGCCGTGTATCGACGGATAATCCCTGATATCTTTTCCAAAAAGGAGAGGATACACCGCTGATTATGACAGCAATAAAGGCCGGATCAAGACTGACAACAGTTACCCATTCAGGACCGCGCAGATTTTGCTCGCGGTAATATTTTGATATATCGGCAGCTATGGCATCATCAGTATTGCCACGCCTGCTGGAGATGTATTTAAAGATGTTTTCTTTGTATACGGTTAAACCTATACTGTAAGATAAAGTGGGTTTATTATAAGGTTGAAAGAGATGGTAAAAATGTACTTTGGATTCATAGGCTTTTTCTTTTTGGGGAACAATACATTTTTCCATAAAATCCAGAAATAATGGATGATAGTAGTTAAGCTGGCTGTAATTTTTTTCCTGTTTCAGTAAAATTTGTTCCCATTTTGTTAAATAATTGACATAGACGACAAGTTCCACCTGTCGATTTACCATCAAATATTTTATCTGGGCCAGTTTGGGAAATTTGTAAGCTTCACAGACATCATCCAGTAATTTGAGTTGATGTTTTGTAATTGATTGAATAGATTGCAAGTAATGATTTTTTTTTTACCACAATATTGCTCCTTTATTGTTTTTATAGCCATAATTTCGCATAATGTGATTTGGGCACAAAATTATAGCTGGTTGCTGCGCAAAGCGATTAATTCATTTTAATTTATTTCTCCATTATTTAAACTTATTATGTGTTTAATAAAAAAAACACCTATATCACAAAGATACAGGTGTCCACATAGCCCAAGCAACAATCAGCCCACTACTTGACTTTACCCTAATATAATACAAATATTTATTATTGAATGATTAATATAGAATATATATTTACGTAATCTGCCCTCCAACAAATTATGTTTGCCAAAAACAGACCATCGCTTTAGTAGAAAACAACTGATACATATTTAAATTATAATATAAAAAGATATAATTTTCAACACAAAAGGAGCGCATATTAATCTTGCTGCCTTTTGACAGAGAAATAAAGTTGGCGATACAATTCAGTAAATGAATTTTTTAGTCAATTGATATACATCTTGATGGATAGAGTCTACCGTGCGCAGAGTATTATTTTCAGTACAAGTTACTGTCTGCCAATGATATTTTTTTGCCATTTGCTTATAGACATTATAGCAGTGATAAAGATACCGGCTGTCGCGTTCATGGATATCACGCTTATTTACTGCAGGTGTACGCTGACTGAGTAACTGGTTACTCAACTGTGGCGGCATATCAAGAAAGATCACCAGATCTGGTTCAGGCAGCCCCATTTTAATAAACTCCAAATCACACAGCCAATCGAGAAAGTCTTGGCGTTTGTCGGGATCAGATATTTTTACAGCTTGGTGGACCATATTGGAAGTGGTGTAACGATCAACCAGAATTGTGGCTCCGTTTTCATATAATTTTTTCCAATACATGTGATAAGAAGCATAACGGTCAACAGCAAAAAATGTCGATGCTGCATAAGCATTGACATCATCTGCGGATTGGCCGAAGTCACCCCGAAGATACATTTTTACCAGTGAGGAAGATTCACTATTATAATCAGGATAAGCAAATTTATAGACATTTTTGCTTTCATTTGAGAGGCGTTCATATAAAAGGGTCGTTTGTGTGGCTTTACCGGAGCCGTCGCCTGCTTCTATTGTTATCAGTTTTCCCTTCATTTTATCACCCTTATCGTATTTAAGTGTGCATCCGCCGGTCCGACAATTTTTGCGCCGGCAGTTTGTTGAGCTTTTACATATTTGATTAAATCATTGGAGATGACCTCACCTGGATAAATCAAAGGTATACCCGGTGGATAAAAAGTTATCGTTTCGGCGCAGACACGGTTTTGACTGTTTATAAAAGCAATGGTTTCGTATTCGGCGAAGGCGGCGGTACGGGGGGAGAGTCTGGCCGGTGGTGTAGCTGGTGGTGTGTTTATTGTTGTGCTTTTTTCCGAGTGTTTGGCAAAGTTTTTTGCCAAGTTTTGCAGTGAGAAAAGAAGTTTTGTCGTTTCTTTTGCATGATCAGCCAAAGAGATAATGAATAAGACATTGTACATGTCGGCAAGTTCGCATTGTATTTTATAGGTAAAGCGTAAAATATGCTCAGCCTCATAACCGGAAATGCCAAGATTTTTCACGTTTACGGTAATCTTTGTGTAATCGAGAGCAAAACAGCCGGGTGTTCCTGTTAAATCGATTCCAAAACAATATAATCCGGCAATTTTATTTATTTCCTGTCGCAGGGACTGGGAGAGTTCGATAGCAGCGTCAAGGAGAGCCGGCCCATTTTGTGCCATTTGTTTTCTGGCTGCATCCAATGAAGCCAGAAGAATATAGTTGGGACTGGTAGATTGTATCAGGGCATTGGCCAGTTTGACGCGTTCTGGTTTTATCCGAGTATAGCGTACATGCAGTAAAGAGGTCTGGGTAAGTGAGGTCAGGATTTTATGAGTGCTCTGGGCCGAAATATCGGCACCGGCATCGAGTGACTGTATAGGGAGCTGTCTGGAGAACTTCAGATGGGGGCCGTGGGCTTCATCGACCAATAACAACATTTTGTGTGAATGGACAAGTTTCGCAATGGATTTGATGTCACAGGCAATTCCATAATAAGTGGGATAAACTAATAATACAGCCTTGGCGTCAGGATGCTTCAAAATAGCATTCTCTATGGCATTTGTTTCAACCGACATAGCAATGCCAAGTTTATTGTTGATGACAGGATCAACAAAAATTGGCTGGGTACCGGATAATATGATCGCACTCATGATACTTTTATGTACATTGCGCGGCAAAATTATTTTGTCCCCTGGACAAAGTGCCGCCAGCAGCATGATATGAATAGCTCCGGTAGTGCCGTTTATCATGAAAAGCGTATCATCGGCACCATAAAGTTCGGCTGCGAGCTGCTGAGCTTTTTTGATACAAGTGGTTGGTTCGAATAAATCGTCAAGTTCGGACATGAGGGATACATCCATTTTCAAACCCAATGGAGTTATCATTTCTTTCATTATTGGGGGAATACCTCGGCCTTGTTTGTGGCCTGGGGTGTGGAAGGCAGTAGCTTTATCAGATATATATCTGGTTAAAGCTTCGAAAAGCGGGGCTGTATTTTGATTCATGATTTTATATGATTGCTCCTTATTGACGGAAAATGCCGTCATAAAATCAAAAAATAATTTTAGACGGCATAATTGAAATGCTATTTTTTCCGGCGGCGGGATAAAAATATTCTACCGACTGTAAATAGCATCGCAGCCAATACTGCAGCGAATACCAGAATGCTGATAAAACCAGTTTCGGTTTTGTCAAACATGGTGAAATAAAGGAATGCTAATATGACAGTCAAGATGAATATATTTATTATACTTGCGATATTACCACCTCCACTGATTTAAATGACTGCTTCGCAGGTATCGGAACGCTTAGCCTCGGCTGCTATGGCATCACGTTCCTTTTCCCAATGTAACAATGGAGCTTTAGCAAATCCGTTAAAAGTTGTTGCTGAAGCGGAAGTGTAAGCACCACAGTCAGTTGCGACAATGATATCATCTATTTGCAGATCAGGACTCGGATAATTTTTGGCAACGACATCTAAAGAATCGCAGCTGGGACCAAAAAAAGTCGATGGGATCAATTTGCCAGATTTAAAACTGTTGAGTTCGTATTCCCAATGATCGAAGAACACACCGGAAAAAGTTCCATATACACCATCATCAAGATAGTAACAAACAATACCAGCGCGTGTTTGTTTGCCGATAACACGCGTGACAGCGTTCATTACCGTTCCACAGATATAACGGCCGGGTTCAGCCCAGATTTCAATGTCGGGAGGAAATTGTGTTAAGCCTTTATTTATGTCTTTGACCATGCTTTCTAAATTTACACAGGTATCGGGTGCGGGAACGGGTAGTCCGCCGCCAATGTCAAGGGTACTGAGTGACAGACCGATTCCCTTTGCACGATCCATAATTGTGTGGCAAATTGAAAAAGCTTCATGATAAGGTTCTGTTGATAATGTTTGACTGCCGACATGAACAGCTAATCCGATCGGATCGAGTCCCTGCTGTTGAGCTGTTTTTAATAATTGTACAGCGTCTTGCGGTTCGGCGCCAAACTTTTCGTTCAAATTAACGAGTGCTTTGGCATTTTTTATGCGAAGACGCAGCAACACTTTTGCTCCGGGAACATATGCAGCCATTTTATAAATTTCTTCTTTTGTATCAAATGTAAATTTATTTACTCCGGCAGCGGCAGCTGCTTTAAGACCTGAAGTCGTTTTTATGGGATTGGCGTAAATCATATTTTCACCTGTGATGCCCATGGCTGTGAGTGTTTGTATCTCTCCATCAGAAGCTACATCAAAACTGGCTCCTAATTGCGTCATTTTGTTGATAATGATTGGTGAAGGGTTGGCCTTCATAGCATAAAATACACGGACACGCGGCATGTTATCTTTTAGAAAACGATAATTTTTTTCTACTTGCTCAGTAGAAATGACCGCGAATGGTGTAGGGTATTTATTGGCTAATACCAGTGCCTGCTTTTTTGTTAATTTGAAACTTTTCATAACACTCCCCTTATTCTTTACGCACAATGGATGTACTTATTATTATTGAATTGGATATTTTTTTAAGACTGTAATTAATATATAACGATAACGGCAAAAAATCAATTTAAATTTGTATTAATTTGACTGTTCGGCAATATTATTTTTAACTTGGACAGATGATGGTGAATTTAAATGAATAGTGCAGATATAACAAGGGAAAGTCAACTAGTAAAAAACACTCTGCTATTGTTTGCAGAGTGTTTTTACTGTAATTTTATGATAAAAGTTATAAAGTAATATTAAAAGGCTGGAACTATGGCACCCTTGTATTTTTCTTCAATGAATTTCTTGATCTTTTCTGACTGGAGAGCTGCAACCAGTTTCTTGATTTCCGGTCGGTTTTCATCACCTTTTCTAACGGCAATTATATTGACATATGGAGAAGATGCATCTTCAATGACTAAAGCATCTTTGGCTGGAACCAAATTTGCCTGTACGGCAAAATTAGTATTGATGACAGCCGCATCAACATCATCAAGTGAACGTGGTAATTGAGCTGCTTCAATTTCCTTGATTTTGAGATTTTTGGGATTGTCAACAATATCCTGTACAGTGGCCTTTACACCGACACCGTCTTTGAGTGTTATGAGTTTTGCCTGCTGCAAAAGTAATAATGCCCGTCCACCATTGCTGGGGTCATTGGGAATAGCAATCTCTGCATTATTTTTTAATTCGTCGAGTTTTTTTACCTTATGAGAATAAAGTCCCATTGGTTCGATGTGGATGCCGCCGGCATTTACAAGATCCATATTGTGTTCAGCATTAAAGGTTTCTAAGTAAGGTATGTGCTGGAAAAAATTTGCATCCAGTTCTTTATCATTAAGCGCCATATTCGGCTGGACATAGTCATTGAATTCCTGGATTTGCAGGTCAATACCTTCTTTAGCCAGATCATCCTTCACTTGTTCCAGAATTTCGGCATGCGGAACCGGGGTAGCACCGATTTTTAAGACTGTCTTAGCACTGGAAGAGGAACCGGCAGCCTGTTCATTATTGCTGCCGCAGCCGGTGAAAGCGAATAACATAATGATAAGTGCCGATGATATTAATAATAATTTCTTCACAAAAAGTCCTCCATTCAATTATAAGTAATTTACTATCCATTGTACACTATAACAAAATAAAGCACAATATAACACAGCGATTATTTTTTATTTAACCTGAATGCAATGTAATTACCAATAAATTGTACTAATTGAACTAATATGATTAAAATTATTACAGTTATGAGCATGATATCAGGACGAAAACGTTGATAACCATAACGTATTGCTAAATCACCGATGCCGCCGCCACCGATGGTACCAGCCATGGCTGATGCACCAATAAGTCCGATAATAACAGTGGTCAGCTGCGATATAATGCTGGATAAAGCTTCCGGCAGCAATACATGGCGGATTATCTGCGCCGGTGTGGCACCAAGAGAAAGTGCGGCTTCAATTAAACCATAGGGGACTTCTTTTATGGAATTTTCTACTTGACGGGCGATAAAAGGAATAGCGGCGATTGTGAGCGGAACCATAGCTGCTGTGGTTCCAATAGATGTTCCTACAACTAAACGGGTGAAGGGAATTATTGCTACCATCAGGATAATAAATGGAATTGATCGAACGGCATTAATGATTCCGGCAAGAATGCGATTGAAAGTTGTACATTGCAGAATTTGTTCCTTAGCTGTGGTAACGAGTAAAATACCCAGGGGAATACCCAGTGCAGAAGCAATTAACATTGATATAATGACCATATACAATGTCTGTCCTAATGATTTAATCAACAGCATCATTATGTCGCTTGACATAGCCAATCACCTCCGCTTTCAGGTCTTGTTGTTCAAGCCACTTACTGGCAGCTGTAACAGCGGCCTGAGGCCCTTTTATACCTATTATCATACGTCCATAAGGTACCATTTGGATTTGGTCAAGGTCACCGAACAAAATACTTACATCAATGCCGGGATGCTCTTTTATAAGCCGCATTATTACCGGTTCATCTGCATTTTCACCAATGAATGTCAATCGTAATAGCAGGTAGCCGGCTTCGATCGGTGTAGGAGAAATGGGTTGATTTCTAAAAGCACTCGGCAGTTCATCACTCAATAAAACGCTGATAAATTCGCGAGTGATAGCTTCTTGCGGTTCAGTGAATACTTTAATGACACTGCCGGTTTCAGCAATGACACCGTGGTCGATGACAGCAACTTTATTGCAGATGTCTTTTATGACTTGCATTTCATGTGTTATTATAACAACGGTAAGGTGGAGCTGTTCATTTATTCGACGAATCAGTTTTAAGATAGATTGGGTTGTCTGCGGATCAAGCGCCGAAGTCGCTTCATCACACAGCAAGATGGCAGGATTACTGGCTAGTGCACGCGCAATGCCGACGCGCTGTTTTTGCCCGCCGGATAACTGTGAAGGATATTGGCCGGCTTTTGGCTGCAAACCGACTAATTGGAGTAATGAAGTTACTTTTTTTTCTATGATTTTATTATCGGTACCGGATAATTTTAAAGGAAAGGCCACATTTTCATATACTGTAGCCGATGACAGCAGGTTAAACTGCTGAAAAATCATACCGATATTCTTTCTGATTTCGCGTAATTGTCGGTTATTCATTTTGGTCAGATCATGGCCATCAATTTCGACAGTTCCAGATGTAGGGCGTTCAAGCATATTAATGCAGCGAACCAAGGTGGATTTTCCTGCACCTGAAAGTCCTATAATCCCATAAATATCACCGTCTTCAATGGTTAGGCTGACATCTTTGAGCGCCTGCAAAGGTCCCGATGGTGTTTCATATATCTTTTTTATATGGGAAAGTTTTATCATTTATTGCACTTTCCTTTCTTGTTACAATAGTATATGTACTTATACATTGTTAGCATAAAAAATGCTTGCTGTCAATTATGGGCATTTGGCTGACCATATCAATAATTGTTTCTATAATGAAGGGAAATAACCCTCGGAGTGTTTGTTTGGTGAGGATTGACTTTAAAGTTGATACAACGTACAATAAATAAAGTTGGCAGCAATTATTTTGTAATAAGGATGGAATTATAATGGGAATTTTTTCTCGCTTTTTTAATAAGCGCGCTAAACAACAGGTACCGATTAAAAATACTGTACCAGAAGAAAGAAAAACAATAAGAAAAGCATTTGGCGTGTATTGCCATGGACATCACGGAACCAGCGGAAAAGCGTTATGTCCTAAGTGCAATGCGATATTGATGACGGCTATGACAAAAATTCAACGTTGTCCATATGGCATAACGAAACCGCCTTGCCATATATGTGATACACCTTGTTTCGGACGAAAACAAACTGAAGAGTTTCGCAAGATAATGAAAAATTCAAGAAAGGGCATGTTTTTTAGGCATCCCAAATTATTTATTAAGCAAAAGCTTAAGGAATGGGGCTTTTCTTATATGAAGCAGAAGCAAGGACAAAAGGGAAAATAATATTTTGATGTTTGATAAAGCCGCGAGGCCAATACATATTTGTATCGGTCTCGCGGCTTTGTTCATGTAGAGTGTAATGATAAAAGTTGTCAAGTATCAAAAGTGGGATAAGTCGAGGATTACTGATTATTTAGTAATGTCTTTTCCAAACCATTTTTCGGATATTTTGGCCATTGTACCATCTTTTTTCATTGCATCAAGTACTTTTTGTACCTCATCACGCAATTTTTGGTTATCTTTGGCGAATCCGATGCCAAAGCTTGTTGTTTCACCGATGACGATATCGCGGGCAGCAAATTTATCGGGGTGTTTATTCATATAATATCTTCCGGTTATTTCGTCACCGATAATAGCATCTATGCGTCCATTTTCCAAATCCATAAAAGCGGCTATATAGTCAGGATATGACTTTACTTCTTTAAAAGAGTTTTTGAGGTTTTGATCTTTATTAATATTTTCCTCTCCGGTGGAACCGCTTTGAGTGCCGACTACTTTGCCCTTTAAATCATCAATGGTTTTTATGTCGGAATCTTTTTTTACAAATACTATTTGGCGATTGTCCATATAAGGATCGCTAAATAACATATTTTCTTTACGTTTTTCCGTGATGTCTAAACCATTCCATAAAACATTAACGCGGCCGCTCTTAAGTTCGGCTTCTTTGCTGGACCAGTCTATGGGTTTAAATTCAACTTCACGATTGAGTCTTTTAGCGGCTTCTTTTGCCAGATCAACGTCAAATCCGGTTATTTCGTTATTTTCATCTCTGAATCCCATCGGCGGGTAATTATCATCCAGACCCACTATTATTTTTCCGCCGGTGTCGCCGGAACCGGATGATACTGGTTGATTTTTTTGTCCGCATCCGGCAATGAGCAATGCTGATGCAGCAATGAGCAGACAAGACAGGATAATTCTTTTCATTTGCGGCAGCCTCCTGTATGTAATTATAAAATACTTGCTTTATAACGCCTTAAGCGTAATAATATATATTATAATTTATGTTTTACTTTATTGCAATAAAAAACTACAAAGCAAAACGATGAAAGGAAGATGCAATATCAAACTGTTTTTACAGATTAATATAATAGCTTTTTTAATAGCTGCGGCAGTGCCGGTCACAGTCTTTGCCCAGTTCAGCCAAAATTATGATGAACTGCATGACGGATATGCTGTCAGCAGCGCTATTCATCCGGGGACAGATAATGTTATTTTGTATATACAGAAAATTTTTCCGGCTGACGGTACACCGGTATTTTATGCGTTTACTGCTTATGATAATACATGGAGATGTCTTTTTACAGACGGATCAACGGTGACATTCACAGTGGATGGGCAGTCTTTTTATCCGTCGGTACGATTTTTTTCACGGCAAATCAGAAATTTTCCATCAGTACAGACAGCCGCCAGGTATGAATTCATCTTATCAAGTGATTTAGTTGATAAACTTGCAGATGCTCAGACTGTTGTAATAACATCTGACAGCATTAATTACCAATTAAGCACAGAAGAAGTTGATGAGTTGCACCGGGTCATCGCACGGACCCATTATTGATTGTCTTGTCATGACAATAGTTATAAATTTATATAAGGCGGGAGTAAATTAATGCATAATATTGCCAATACATTCATGTTAATGCTGGAAGGTACACAGACTACCCTGCAGATATTTTCCATTACATTAATATTATCAATACCACTCGGACTGCTTATATCGTTGGCTAGATTGTCTCCGTTACGACTTATCAGCAGGCTGATGGAAATTTATATATGGATAATGCGCGGTACACCATTGATGCTGCAGCTGCTGTTTGTTTATTTTGCCCTGCCGATGGTGGGAATAAAATTATCGGATTTGACAGCGGCTTTGTTCGCGTTTACGTTAAATTATGCGGCGTACTTTGCAGAAATATTTCGCGCCGGTATACAGTCGATAAATCGTGGTCAGTATGAGGCGGCTAAGACTTTGGGTATGAGTTATCCGCAGACAATGCAGCGAATAATACTGCCTCAGGTTATCCGCCGGGTCCTGCCACCGATAAGTAATGAGACAATAAATTTAGTAAAGGATACGTCACTTATTTATATTTTGGCAATGAATGATTTATTGCGTGTAGCGCGAACCATTGTGCAGCGTGAATTTGATATGACACCATTTGTTATTGCGGCCGTTTTTTATCTGGTAATGACATTCGTTTTAACATGGTTGTTTAAACTCCTTGAAGCACATTATGGAAAATATGAGGTATGATTTTATGGAAAATAATATTATTATACAGATGAAAAACATACGTAAGAGTTTTGCCGGGGTACCAGTGCTTAAGGGTATTGATTTAACTGTTAAAAAAAGTGAAGTGTTGGCAGTTATCGGTCCGTCCGGTTCTGGAAAATCAACTCTTTTGCGCTGTTTAAACAATTTGGAAACTATTGATGACGGTTCTATTCAGGTAAAAGGGGATTATCTGGTGCAAAGCAGACAAGGTAGAGCCGTATACGCCGATAAGGATACTCAAAAAAAAATCTTGGGGTATATGGGGATGGTGTTTCAGCAGTTTAATCTTTTCCCACATATGACGGTGCTTGATAATTTACTGGAAGCCCCGGTTCATGTTAAGAATATGAAAAAGGCCGAGGTATTGCCAGTAGCTGAAGAATTGCTGCGGAAAATAAGCTTGTTTGATAAAAAAGATGCTTATCCCAGCCGTTTGTCGGGCGGCCAGCAGCAGCGTGTAGCTATAGCCAGGGCATTGTGTATGTCACCGGATATTATGTTATTTGATGAACCTACATCGGCACTTGATCCTGAGCTTACGATCGGAGTATTGAATACAATGCGTCAGCTGGCACAGGAACATATGACAATGATCGTTGTGACACATGAGATGGGTTTTGCCCATGATGTGGCCAATAATGTTATTTTTATGGCTGATGGGGGTATTGTTGAACAGGGTGATTCACAACAATTTTTTGGTAATCCTAAAGAAGAAAGAACAAAATTGTTTTTACATAGTATGCTTAAATAAATTGCGCAGCAGGATAGCAATAAAACATGCCGGATGTCAAAAATGACATACGGCATGTTTTATTACAAGGATTTATTTTGCGTATTTGTTTTTTCGTAACTTTTAATGATTTTTTGAACCTTTTGCTGTTCGGTATGGGATGTTTTCACAGTGGAAATAGTTGATTGTTCTTTTGACTGGGAATTGTTCCATAAACCAGCGGCTTTTAATTCTGCGGGACTAATCTGATCACGTTGCCTGCTCAACAATTCCTGCCTATGATCATTGGCATACGCAATTATTGATTCATAAAAAGTTCGATCCAAATTTTTGGTGGACATTTTATCGATGCTGTCAACCCGGTTGGAATTGAATGTTGATATAGGGCTCCACCAGACGTTAAGGTATTCGTCAGAGACATAAGTTACTATACGAGCCTTGGTGTCGATATGTAATATACCCGCATAGCCCCATAAATTATCGAATCCGCTGAGGTCCTCATCATTCCAGCGTCGTTTTTCTACGACATCCTGCATTTCTATCCAGTCGTATTGTTCTAAAATTGGAACTTCCAGAATATTGGTATCAGCTAAACCGTCATTGCCGACGGCATACTTCATTTCTGCTTTGTTGAAATAGTACCCGATGCGCGGTGAAGCCTGAACCCATTGGTAGATATCATCCGGTATTGGCTGTGCCGCTGCTGTCGTCAGGCTGTTTCCCAATATAAAGAGAAATGCCATCCAAAAGCTAATTATTTTATACACCTTTTTTACATACCTCCTAATAATTGACCTGCTGTTATTATAGCATATTATTATTTTTTGAAAACCGGCGGATGAGATTAAATGCAAAACCACAATAAATATAAACATATTTTGCGCAATAACAATAAATTATTTTCTATACTGCTATAAAACTTAATAAGTTAATATATAATGATGATAAAAATAAATAAAATTAAGTATTGGAGAAAACTATCCGTACAGCTGCCTTGCTTAATTAGTTTCATTTTAGTACAATTATAAAGTCAATATAGTTAATGTATATTATCATTTTAGGGGGTAGATCTTTAATGTCTTTGAATGAAAAATTCAAATTCAGTGAACGTAATACTACATTGGGCACGGAAATCATTGCCGGTATTACTACTTTTGTAACGATGTCTTACATAGTTATTGTAAATCCTAGTGTTTTGAATAAAGCCGGCATGGATTTTAACGGAGTGTTTATAGCTACTATCCTGGCTGCTGTGATTGGTACGCTGATAATGGGACTGGTGGCGAACTATCCTATTGCCATAGCACCGGGGCTGGGTATGAACGCGTATTTTGCTTTCGTTATCGTTCTTGGAATGGGTATCCCATGGCAGTCGGCATTGGGCAGTGTTTTTATAGCATCAGTAGTTTTCCTGCTGCTGTCGCTTACTAGTTTTCGGGAAGCATTAATAGATGCTATCCCCACTTCATTAAAAGCAGGGATAAGTGCAGGTATTGGATTATTTATTGCTTTTATCGGGATGCAGAATGCCCATCTGGTAGCGCCGTCACCGGCAACTATAATAACATTGGGAAATTTTTCCGAACCGGTTGCTTATATGACTCTTTTAGGGCTTTTTATAACGATAGTTTTACTTGTTAACGAAGTACCGGCGGCAATATTTTTAGGAATGGTGATAACTGCGGTAGTTTCGTTTCTCATGGGGTTTATTCCTTTGCCGTCAGCTGTTTTTAGCATGCCGACAGGACTTGAAAATACATTTATGCAGATGGACTTGGCCGATGCGTTTTCACCTAATTTGTTCGCTATAATATTTACCTTTTTCCTGGTTACATTATTTGATACTACGGGTACGATGATTGGCGTCGCCAGTCAGGCCGGACTTATGAAAAATGGCAAATTTCCCAATGTCAGAAGTGCACTTATGGCAGATGCTGTTGCCAGTACCTGTGGATCACTGTTAGGAACTTCGCCAACCTCGGCATATGTCGAATCCGGGTCAGGGGTAGCAGCCGGTGGTCGTACGGGATTTACTTCAGTGGTAGTGGCAGTATTATTTTGCTTCATGCTGTTTTTGGCACCGAT
Organism: Pectinatus frisingensis; assembly: GCF_014076555.1. NCBI lineage: Bacteria > Bacillati > Bacillota > Negativicutes > Selenomonadales > Selenomonadaceae > Pectinatus > Pectinatus frisingensis. The sequence goes on along the minus strand of NZ_CP045424.1, from coordinate 2,725,884 downwards.
AGCCCAAGTGTTGGCTGCTGTACCGGCAGTGACGTCACCGGCATTGATTGTTGTCGGTTTTTTAATGATGGGCAGTCTTAACCAGATTGATTGGCATAATGTGGAAGAATCATTGCCGGCATTTTTTGTTTTGTTCTGGATGCCTTTATCTTACAGTATAACCAATGGTGTCGGTGCCGGGCTTATCAGTTATCCACTGATTAAAATATTCCGTGGTAAATTCCGTCAGGTTCATCCGCTTTTATATATTTTTATGGTATTGTTCATAATACAGTTTATTATGATGAATCATTGATTAAGGGGCGAGTCCTATTGTTTAGAGTTAAAATTTACTGGTTAAATGTATTGATATTAAGTATGATTTTATTTGTAACTGCTGCATCAAATACTTGTTTGGCAAAAAGCCTTCCCCGTGAGCACGATAAGAATGTTATTATGCGGGTGAACAATGCTGCATCACATAAAATATTTTCCGATAAGATACAGCAAATACTGACCGATTATAATAAACCGGAAAAAATTAAGCCGCAAATTTATACATCACCGGATTCGATTATGGGGACGGCTACAGCCACACCTGAACAATGTGTACGTTATTTGCTGCGGGTAAATCCTAATCCGTCGATTTCAGTTTCACCTCAGGAACTGGTCTCTTATTATTATCAGGAAGGCAGCCGTGAGGGTGTGCGCCCGGACGTCGCATTTGCACAAGCTTTGGTTGAAACTGGATTTTTTCGTTATGGCGGCACGGTAACACCGGATCAAAATAATTACTGTGGCTTGGGCACTACAAGTACCATCGTCAAGGGGGCTTATTTCCCTACCTCCGAGTTAGGCGTCAGAGCGCATATTCAACATTTACTGGCATATGCTTCAACAAATGTTCCCAAAGAGCCAATAATTGATCCGCGTTATTCATTGGTGCGGTCGATTTATCAAACAGGTACCCTGAAAACGTGGCAGGATTTAAATGGCCGCTGGGCTGTACCGGGAGATATTTATGGGCAGAATATATTACGCATATATCAGGCTATTTTGAACTCATAAACAACAATATATATATAATTATAAATACCGTTAAGTGAGAATTGATCCTTAACGGTATTTTGTCTGTTAAAAAAATATTTGTATAGATAAAAATTTATTTATAGTACTAAAACTACGATTTTATTTGGCATGCTGATTAAGATACGCAGTTTTCTTATTAACTATATACCTACTATATGTTGTATGCAGCATTGACATAAACTTCTATATATAGTAAAATCTGATTATTATTTGAGAAATGTGTTTTATCTCAGGAGGGTGGACGAAACAAAATGATCCTGCAATCCAGACAATCCATAAAAAAACGCAATGGAGAAATTGCTGCCTTTGATTCGCAGAAAATAGCCAATGCAATAAAAAAAGCTAATTTGGAATCAGTTGATGATACTTTTTCATCAGATATGCTGGCAACACTGACAAACGGTGTAATCAAAGAAATGGAAAATATTCCGGTTCCCACTGTTGAACAAATACAAGATGCCGTTGAACGTGTGCTTATTGCAAACAATATGGCCAGCACGGCTAAAGCTTATATTCTTTATCGAGCGGAACATACAAAAATACGTGAAGCAAAAGTTGATTTGATGGACATATATGATGAATTGACTTTTAAACAGGCAAAAGACGCTGATTTAAAAAGAGAAAACGCCAATATTGATGCCGATACAGCAATGGGGACGATGCTGAAATACGGATCGGAAGGTTCAAAGTATTTTATTGACAATTACATACTTCCAAAGGATATAGCTGCAGCTCATATCGATGGTGACATTCACATTCATGATAAAGATTTTTATATGTTGACTGAAACGTGTTGTCAGATTGATTTGCTGAAATTGTTTCATGATGGTTTTTCTACAGGACACGGGGCTTTACGTGAACCTAATGACATAAGATCTTATGCGGCATTGGCTTGTATAGCTATTCAGGCTAATCAAAATGAAATGCATGGAGGGCAGTCTGTTCCCAATTTTGATTATTCAATGGCACCCGGAGTACAAAAAACTTTTAAAAAACAGTATTTAAAGGCACTTGCTCAATATTTTACAATTACAGTAAATTTGTCTGGCAAAGCAGCACGGGCTCTGGTATTAGAAATTTCAGATAATATTACGACAACGATAGGTATGAATAATGCGTCGGAATTGGGTAAGGCGATATCTGAATATTTTGCTGTACGGCAAAATATAATTGAGGGACAAAATATTTCTGGTCATACCGTTCAAGCGGCACACGCCTATGCAGAACAGACTGCCTTGCATGAAACGGACGCAGCAACTTATCAGGCTATGGAAGCATTTATTCATAATTTGAATACGATGAATTCCCGGGCCGGAGCACAGGTACCTTTTAGTTCAGTTAATTATGGTACGGATGTTTCACCTGAAGGACGGATGGCTATAAAAAATCTTTTACTGGCCACTGCAGATGGTTTAGGGAAAAATGAGACCCCAATTTTTCCGGTACAGATATTTAAGGTCAAAGAGGGTGTGAATTACAATCCGGGTGAACCTAATTATGATCTTTTTCAATTAGCAATAAAAACATCAGCAAAACGATTGTTTCCTAATTTTAGTTTCCTTGATGCTCCGTTTAATAAAAAATATTATAAACAGGGAGATTATAATACTGAGGTAGCCTACATGGGCTGCCGTACAAGAGTCATGGGCAATATTTATGATCCGGCGCGTGAAGTTACCTGCGGACGCGGTAATTTAAGTTTCACCAGCATAAATTTACCGCGCCTGGGTATTGAAGCTCAAGGTGATGTAAATAAATTTTATCACGAACTTGATGGGATGATTGATTTGGTTATCAGGCAGCTGTTGCATAGATTCAAGGTGCAGGCAGCCAAATATGGCCGTAATTATCCATTTTTAATGGGGGAACATATTTGGCTCGATTCGGATAGAATCTGTGCTGAAGATAAGATTGGGGAGATTTTAAAACATGGTACATTAACAGTGGGGTTTATCGGTCTGGCGGAAACGTTAAAAGCTCTTATTGGTCAGCATCATGGCGAAAGTGAAAGAGCACAAAAACTTGGACTGGCAATAGTCGGGCATATGCGAAAACGAATGGACGAAGAATCTCTGCGCACTAAGCTTAATTTTTCTTTGATAGCGACACCGGCAGAAGGTCTCAGTGGGCGATTTGTTAAGATAGATGCCAAACGTTATGGGAAAATACCGGGAGTGACAGATCGTGCTTATTATACCAATTCATTTCATGTACCGGTTTATTATCCGATAAGTGCTTATAAGAAGATCCAGTTGGAAGCTCCCTATCATGCATTGACAAATGGCGGACATATAAGTTATGTAGAAATGGACGGGGATCCGCTGAAAAATCTTAAAGCTTTTGAATCAATTATCCGTTGTATGCATGACAGCGGCATTGGATATGGTTCAGTGAACCATCCGGTAGATCGTGATCCGGTTTGTGGATATACGGGGATTATTGACAATGTTTGTCCTAAGTGCGGACGTACAGAAGAAGAACACATGCATCATGTTGTTTTGCCGCGCATGCAGTGTCATTGAAATTTATAAAAGTTAAAGGGAGTGGATTTATGTTTGTAAAGGGAATTGAAGTGTCCGTGAACGGACTGGCAGATGTTTCGCTGGATGAAGTGATAAATTATATCAATCTGATTGAGAAACGCACAACAAAAAGATTACAGTATTTAAATCTTTCCGATGCCGGAAATGGCAGCGTGGCTATTGACTACAGGCTTCAGCCAGCAAGCTTTGAGCGTATTCGCCGCATTACCGGATATTTGGTAGGTACTACAGATCGTTTTAATAATGCTAAGCGGGCTGAAGAACATGACCGTGTTAAACATGGACTTAATTAAAGTAGCCGGGGTTGTCAATGATTCAGTTGTCGATGGTGAAGGGTATCGTTTTACTATTTTTACACAAGGATGTCCGCATGACTGTCCGGGATGTCATAATCCACAGACCCATGACCGCAATGGCGGCAGATTAATGACTGTGGATGAATTGCTGGGACTCATTCGGCAAAATCCGCTGCTGTCAGGGGTGACTTTTAGTGGCGGAGAACCATTTATGCAGCCTGAGCCACTTGCTTTATTGGGTCAAAAAGTTCATGCCTGTGGACTGGATATAACTACTTATACGGGTTATACCTTAGAACAGCTGCAGTTAATGGGAAATAAGCATGTAGGTGGATTGCTCGCTGTAACTGATGTATTGATAGACGGTCCTTTTGTTGCAGCAAAGCGTGATTTGACATTGCAGTTTCGGGGCAGCAGCAATCAGCGCATTATTGATATGAATGAAACCCGTAAAAAAGGATTTGTCGTATTAAAAAATTGATATTATAAAATATAGTGGCCGGGAATTATTGATTAATTCCCGGCCACTATATTTTTAAGTAATTATTTCCACATGGCTGCCACCGTGTGGTGTTTTAGTGACTATAATTTGTTTATCGATACGTTGCTTGAGTTCTGTTACATGTGAAATTATGCCGATTAATTTATTACCTTCAGTGAGGGTATGCAAAACATTTATGGCATGCTCCAATGATTCTTCATCCAATGAGCCAAATCCCTCGTCGACAAACATTGTATCGAGTTTTATACCGCCGGCTGCAGATTGTATTTCATCTGATAATCCTAAAGCCAATGATAATGATGCCTTAAAAGATTCACCACCGGATAAGGTTTTTATACTTCGTTCAGTGCCGTTATAATGATCGATAACATCAAGCTCAAGGCCACTTTGACTACGCATATTGTTTGCGGATAAACGTCTCTTGAGTTCGTATTGACCAGCGCTCATCATCATGAAGCGGGTGTTGGCGCGGGCAATTATTCGGTCAAAGTAATGCATTTGGATATATGTCTCCAATGTTACTTTTTCTTTGCCCGTCTGCGTGCCGTTGACCGTTTGTGCCAAGTCGCGCTGCCAGCGATAATTTTCTGATAACCTTTCATAGGCAGATTTTTTTTCAGTTATATTATTCAAAGTTTTTTGGTTATTGGTAAATCGCAAAGTAAGTTTATTTTGCTGCTGTATCAAAAGATTTTTTTGCCCGGTAAGGGTTTTCTGCACTTTTTGTAGTTGGTCAATATCGATATCGGTGGTGTTTTTCAGCTGAGTGGTCAATGCGGCTAGTTTAGCTTTTTCATTATTAATAAAAGTGTTTTTGTCGATAAGTTCAGTTTGGCTGTCATGCAGATTTTTTTCCAGATTTTTGCTGTAATTTTCCTTTTGCTGTAGTATGTGCAGAGCTGTTATTTTGTCTTTATATGTAAGCTGAGCGGATTTTTCAGCTTTTTTGTTGGCGATATTTTTGATGTTTTCCGTAACGACAGCTAGCTGTTGCTGATTTGACCGTTCTTCCTGGCTAAGGTTATCATATTCTTTTTCCAATGAGGGGATAGTTTTATTTAGGTTTTCTTTGAGGGAAATGGATTTACTGGTAGCAGTCATTTCTGCTTGCACTGACTCAAGATCTTTATCCAATTGGCATTGCAGTAATTGTGCGGCAGAACGTATTTCACTTTTTTCATTGCAATTGAGTAATAAAACAGCTTTTTTAATTATTTCTTTATCCAATGAATTAAATTGTCCCTTTAAATTGCCGGCTTCCATGCTTAATTTGGTAACACAGGAATCTTTTTGCAATTTTTCCTGTTTCAAAAGATTGATTTGTTCTTTGGAGGGAACACAATCCATTGGTTCGGCCGGCTGCGGGTGTAGTTTGGAACCGCATACAGGACAAGGTTGTCCTTCTTTTAAACAGGCAGCTAAAATACCGGCCTGTCCATCAAGATAAAGTTTTTCCAGGCGGTCATGCTTTTGATGCAATTGCTGTTGGTCGATTTGTTCTTGCTGATAATTGTGGAGAGCTTTTTTATAGGCAGTAAGCAATTGATTGTATTCAACCATTTTCAGTTGTAATTCCTGCAGTTCTTTCTGTTGAGTGTTTATGTCGGCAAGTAATTTTTTTTGTTGTTCTTGTTTGACAAGTATATCCTCCAGCTGTACTTGTTGGGCTTTAAGTGTAGTTATTTTTGTTGTAAGTCGGGTCAATTGGCTGGTAAGTGCAGTCAGTTTTTGTTGCAGCGTGCTTTTTGCAGTATGGCAGGTATTTTCCTGCAGAATGATTTTGTCCAATTCATCATAAGCAGTGAGTTTATTCTTTATATTGACTATTTCGCTGATATTGCCGGCATAATCGGTTTTATATTTTTGCTGGGCATTGTCATAGACCGTTTGTAAATTTTTGACTAAAGGAAGAGTTTTTTTAATGTTTTTTTCACATAATTTGATTTCTTCCTGAATTTTAATTAGTGAAGCGGCATAGCCAAGCTGAGAATTGTTCTGGGCAATTTGTTTTTCATTAATATGCAGCTGCTGGTTTACATATTTGAGGGCAGCCGCATCTTTTTCCATATATGGCTGCACAGCAACGAGAAATTCATCTATTACGGGAGTTTCAGGTAATATGGTTCCTGGAGGCAATTGCAGGTTGTTTTTGGCATAACCAATATTCATATCCAGATATTCAAGTTCTTTGGCAGTCGTTTCAGCAGATTTTTTAATGTTTTCCTGTAGCAGCTGATATAAGTCAGTGTTAAAAATTTTGCGAAATATATCACTACGTTCTTTGGTTGAAGCCAGTAAAAGGCGCAAAAAGTCACCCTGGGCAATCATGGCAATCTGGGTGAACTGTGTTTTATCCAGGCCAATCAAGTTTTCAATGGCTTGTGTCACTTCTTTCAATCCAGTTATTATGCTGCCATCCGGCATTTCCAGGTGGGCATTCGGTTTTTCTGAAACCAACTTATCACCGCGTTTAGCGGGACGCTCATATTCTGGATTACGATATAATGAATACTGCTGATGGTTATATGTAAATAATAATTTTACAAATGTTGGTGTCTGGCTATTGGCATATTTGCTGCGAAACATTGTTGATTCGCGTACTGGTCCGCTGGCTTCACCATATAAGGCATAAATGAGTGCATCGAATAATGTCGTTTTTCCGGCACCGGTATCACCACTTATAAGATAAATACCTTTTTCTCCCAATTTAGCAAAATCAATTTCTGTTTCCTCTGCATATGGACCAAATGCGGATATTGTGAGCTTTAATGGACGCATTATTTTGCCTCCCAGATTTGTTTGATTAAGTCATTGGCAAAGTGTTGCTGCTTGCTGCTGAGTGGGTGATTATTTTGCAGTAAATAAAAACTTTCCAAAAGGTCAGCAGGAGATTTGGCGAAGGTAATATCATTATTAATGATAGGATTGTTAGTTCGTGTTTGTGCATTATCATAATTTATTTTCATTATATTGGGATAAATTGTCCGCAGCTTGCCGATGGCATCGGGAATTTCTGTTTCATCAGTGAGTGTTATTGACAGATAATCGTCTACCGGTGTGCCGATGTAATTGTTTCTGTTTACCAGTTCAGCATAGCTGCCGCTTATTTCCCGCATGTCGTGCAGAGGAGTAAGCGGTATTAAATTTATGTGCAGATCACCTTTTTCCTTGAGTTCAACGATTGTAAGGACTTTTTTGTGGGCAGCTTCAGAAAAAGAATATTTTAAAGGTGTTCCTGCATAGCGTATAGTGTCAAACCCTATCTTTTGTGGTCGGTGGATATGCCCCATGGCGGCATAATCAAACGGGGTTAAAAGATCGGCGGAAATATTATCGAGTCCGCCTACGCAGATTTCCTCCGAATCACTGGTTTTTGCACCGGTGACAAATTGATGGGCAATTATTATATTGCGCAAGCTTTGATCAATGTCCATTTTTTTTACAGCAATGCGGACTGCGTCTTCATAAGTATGTATTTCCTCATTTGGCCAAATTTTCTTGGCATGGATTGGTTTAATAAAAGGAAGCATATAAATATTTATTTTACCATACTGATCGTGTAGTTCCAGCGGGAAAGAATCACCGGTGAATGCAGCAGCAATGTATACGTTGCTTTTAACTAGCAGATTGGCTCCAAATGCTAATCTGTCAGCTGAATCGTGGTTGCCGCTGATTATAAAAATCTTAAGGTTTAAGGCTGCCAGGGCAGTTAGAAATTTATCAAATACTCTTACTGCTTCGACCGGCGGCAGCGGTGTATCATAAATATCACCGGCAATGAATATAGCATCCGGGTTATTGTCAGTAATCATTTTCAAAATTTGGGTTAAAATATATTTTTGATCATCAAGCAGAGAAAAACCGTTCAGACGTTTGCCAATATGCAAATCTGCTAAATGAATAAATTTCATGTTTGTCCTCCAATTAAAAAAGAGCTGCCATATAATGGGGCGGCAACTCCGCTTTTTGTAACGACACAATGCCGCTGAATGATACCAAAAATCTTGAAAATAAAATAGTGTTATCCATATGATAGAAAATTGGTGGGAATAATTGGGTTCAGCGGTTGCTGGGACGTCGATAAAAGAATGGGCGATAGTTTTCATAACCCATTTCGCGATAATTTAAAACTGCTTCGGTGCCGCCGACAAATAGCATGCCACCTGGTTTCAGTGAATTAAAAAATTGGCGGTATAATGTGTTTTTGGCTTCTTCTGTAAAATAGATAACGACATTACGGCAGAGAATAAGATCAAAATTTGTTTCAAACGGATCTTTTAAAAGATTGTGTCGTTTAAATTCTATTTTTGCTTTTATTTTAGGGTCGATCGTATATTTGTCAGCAGTTGTTTTGGTGAAATATTTTTGTTTTCTGTTTAAAGAGATAGATTTTAATTCATTTTCAGTATAAACACCGGTTTTAGCTTTTTCGAGGATATCGATATCAAGGTCAGAAGCTAGAATGCGATGTTGCACCCCGGGGGTTTTTTCATCTAAAATCATAGCAATGGAATATGGTTCAGCACCTATGGAGCAACCTGCACTCCAAATATTGAGCTTGGAATTTCGGGACAATAATTCGGGAATGACAATGTTTTCTAATTCAGAAAACTTTTCTGGAGTACGGAAAAATTCCGATACATTTATCGTTAGATATTCAATGAATGCGGCGAAAAGATCCCTGTCTTTTTCGACATATTCAAAATAAGACGTAAAACTTTGAAAGCCGTTACGTGTAACAAGATTATTTATACGACGCTTCATTTGGGCTTCTTTATATAAATCAAGATCTATTCCTGTTTTTGTTTTGAGTTTTTGTTTAAATGTACGCCAATCTAGTTCATCCACCTTAATAATCGCTCCTCTTTGGTCATTTTTTATGGTATAGATGGGTGGACCCCATGTAGTATCTATTTTCAGATTATGGCATATTTTAGCTTTGGCCATACCCATCATCCTCATAATAATTATTATTATAAAACTATTGTAATTTTATCATAATTTGTTTATTAAAGATATAGGTATGAAATGAAAACTATTGAATTCTATAATGGCTGAAACTGCCGATTTGTATTGAAGAAAATTCACCTTTTAAGCCGCCGAAAAACATCTTTGTGCCCAGTGCCGGTTCAAAATCGGGCATGGCAGCGGTGAAGCTGTCAGGATCGATATTTAAATTGCGTACCTGTATCATATCAACAGGGCACTGGCGCAAAAAAGCACGCCAGGCGGCTGCCTCGTTTTTACTGTCGTTAAAACCAGGAAAGTAAAGCATATTTAATGATACATAAACTCCTTTTTTCCTAGCATAATTAATTGAAGCCATGACATCTTTTAAATGGTAATTAGAGCGGTAATATGCCTGATAGTTACTTGGTACGGCACTGATAATACTGACACGCATACTGTTTAAACCGGCATCGGTCAAGCGGGCTATTCCATCGGTGAATCCGGCATTGGAATTTATGTTTATCTGTCCGTTAAATGTTTTGTTTCTGATGATACGCATTGCCGGTACAATCGTATCGACCGCCAATGAAGGTTCACCTTCGCAGCCTTGACCGAAACTTATGATGGCATCAGGGGCAGTCGATAGATGATATATACCAATTTGGGATATTTCGTCGGGTGTAGGATAAAATTTTATTCTGCTTTGTGGTGATGGACAGCATTCAGCTGCCTGCAATGATATGCAGCCCAGACAGGCAGCATTGCATATCGGTGATACCGGAATACCTGCTTCCCAGCGATGATAAAATAAATTTTGCGCCGTGCAGCAGTGCCATTGCAAGGAGCAGTCTGCTAAGTGATCTACCAGACGATTGTGCGGTAAAGATTGTTTTACTTTGTTGATCAGCTCGGGAAGGTCGGCAGTGTTATAGCGGACAGGATCCCATTTATCATTTTTGTCAGTGTATACGGCCGCTGCATATATGTTATTTTTATATAAAGCAACAGCGGTATAACCATAGAGAGGCAGTGGCTGGGCATCATGTTCTTTACGAAAGGCCGGCAGGTAAAGTCTGGTATATCCAACCGGAAGTAATGCTGCTACAGCCTGACCGGATATGGGCATTGTTTCGTCACCTGACTGTCCTAACGGCATACGGTCTGGCAGATACATAAGATCGGCACTTTCCGGTAAAGGTATCAGGTCATGTTTTTTAAGCAATATATTTTTGCTACCGCTTCTGCCCATGGCAGCTATACCCGGGGCATCAAATATTTCTCCATTTTCATCGGCGTAAAGTAATGTTATTTTTTCATTATCCATTGTAAATGGCCTCGTTTGCTGGTTTTACAGGAGCATTTTTATGATGTTTATCCTTGCGGGGGTTGTATTTATTCATGGCGATATCTACAGATTGAGTGATTATGCATTTGACAGCCGGGATTAATTGTTTAATAGCTGTATCAACGGCCGTTTTATCAGCTGGAGAAAATTTTGATAAAACATGGTCGTTTACCCGCCAGTTAGGCAGCGGCCGTCCTATACCAATTCGCACATGGGTAAATTCATTGCTGCCGATGCAGGTAATAATGGATTTTATGCCATTATGACCACCAGAACTACCCTTGGTGCGTATTCTGATCATTCCGGCAGGCAGATCCATATCATCATGTACGACGATAAGGTCCTGCGGTGCGATTTTATACCACTTTAATGCGGGACCCACGGCATTGCCGCTTAAATTCATGAATGTCATTGGTTTGAGCAATAAGACTTTATTCCCACCAATTATAGTTTGCGCCACAATAGCATTGAATTTTTCCTGCCAGCTGTCAACATTAAGAGTCTTAGCCAAGGCATCAATGAACATAAATCCTGCATTGTGTTTCGTATTATTATATTCCTGACCGGGGTTTCCAAGACCCGTAATTATTTTCATTAATGTTTTCCTCCAAAAATCTGATAGTGTCTATTGATGAAACAGTATTATTTGTCATATGTAATTTTTATAAAGCAGGCAAATAAAAAAATAAAAGTTTTCATTATACAATGAAAACTTTTATCTTACTCAATTATATTTTAACCGATTGACACAAAATATGCAAAAACAAGAATGCCAAGTACTATCCGATACCAGCCGAATATTTTAAAATTATTATTCTTGATGTATCGAAGTAAAAATTTGATTGATATAATAGAAACGATAAAAGCCACAATCATGCCGACGAGCAATATGATTATTTCCTGTGTGGAGTAATTAAAACCGAATTTGATGATTTTTAGTAAACTGGCACCAAACATGACTGGTATGGCGAGAAAAAAAGTGAATTCTGTTGCTACATAACGCGATGCTCCAAAAATAATGCCGCCGAGAATAGTTGCCCCGGAGCGGGATGTACCGGGTACTAATGCTAAAACCTGAAAAATACCAATGATAAAGGCGGTCTTATAGTCCAGATTTTCTAAAGATGTTACGCGGGGATAGCGGTTTTTATTATAATTTTCTACGATGATAAATAAAATTCCATATAAAATCAATGTAAACGCTACTACATGGGCATTCATAAAATGCTGCTCCATATAGTTATTGATTAATAATCCGATAACGGCCGCAGGTATGCAGGCAAAAATAACTTTCAGCCAGAGGGAAACTGTTTGACGTTTTTCCAGAATGGTTTTACCGGCGGCAAATGGATTGAGTTTTGTAAAATTAAGTGCTACAACTGATAAAATAGCACCTAATTGAATGACTACCAAAAACATATCCATAAATTTTTTGTCGACAGACATTTTAATAAATTCATTGACTAAAATCATATGGCCGGTACTGCTTACCGGCAGCCATTCGGTAAGCCCCTCAACGATACCTAAGACAGCAGCTTGCACAATGGTAATGAAATCCAAATATTATACCTCCTGTAATCTGTAATTTGTGGATTGCAGATTATTGTATATTTATGAAAAAGGTCTTCCCCGGGAGGGAAAGACCGCAGGATAAATGCATATAAATGAGAATCAGACTTTTGTTTGAACAGCGTCAGCCATGTCAAATAATTTGCTTACAGAAGTTTGAGTGTAGATACGGGCAATAGCTTCGCCGATTGCCGGTGCTATCGATAGAGAAACTATTTTGCTGGAATGTTTGTCCTTAGGCAGTGGAATAGTGTTGGTAATAATCAATTGGTCGATCGGTGAATCATCGATACGCTGAACGGCGGGATCACTCAGAATACCATGCGTGCAGCAGGCAAAAATTTGTTCTACACCACGTTCTTTTAATGCCTTGGCTCCTTCACATAATGAACCGGCAGTATCGACAATGTCATCAATTATTATAGCGTTTTTACCTTTTACATCACCGATTAGACTCATGACTTCAGCCTTACCAGGCATAGGGCGTCTTTTTTCGATAATAGCGATGGGAGAGTTAAGCCTGTCGGCGAGATTGCGTGCCCGGGTAACACCGCCTAAATCAGGTGAGACAACGACAATATCTGATAAATTTTTTGTGCGGATATATTCTGCCAAAATCGGGGCAGCTGCCAAATGATCGACAGGAATATCAAAAAAACCTTGTATCTGTCCAGCGTGCAAGTCTACTGTGACCATCCTGTTCACACCGGCGGTAGTCATTAAGTCAGCTACTAATTTAGCAGAGATAGGTTCGCGGCCGCGTGTCTTTCTGTCTTGGCGGGCATAAGCATAATATGGAACGACTGCAGTGATATTACGTGCTGAAGCACGTTTACAAGCATCGACCATTATTAAGAGTTCCATCAGGTTATCATTTACCGGCTGACTGGTCGGTTGGATAATAAATACATCCTTGCCGCGAATACTTTCGCTGATCATTACCTGGGTTTCCCCATTGTTAAAGTGTCCCACAAACGTATGGCATAATTCTACACCAATATAATCTACTACCTCTTGTGCCAGCTGCGGATTGGCATTACCGGTAATAATACATAATTTGTCTGTGTTCAAAATCATCAATTTTCCTCCTGCAATTTATATGCAATAATAAATTTTTATTATAAAAGAACAAGATATTGTTCTTTATAAACTGATTCTATCATAAACTGCCAGTAAAATGATAGGACATATCAAAGATTAATTGCGTTTATCATGCCATTTTTCGATATTGGTCTGTCTGGCCCGCCCGACAGCAAGAGAACCATCCGGGACATCTTTGGTTATCGTTGAACCGGCTCCTACATAGGAATTCTTGCCAATTTTTACCGGTGCTACCATATTGGAATTACAGCCAATAAAAGCATTATCTTCTATAGTCGTGCGGTGTTTGTTTTTTCCATCATAATTTACGGTTATACAACCGCAGCCCATATTGACACCTGAACCGATGTCGCTGTCACCAATATAACTTAAATGAGGTAATTTTGTACCGGTACCAACATTAGAATTTTTTACTTCAACGAAGTTTCCAATATGAACATTAGCAGCTATTTTGGTATGAGGACGTAAATGCACGTATGGACCAACTGTGGCATTGGCCCCAATTTCACAATCATGGGCATAGGTAAAGGAAATTATTGCACCGTCCTTGATAACTGTATCGGAAAAACGGCTGCATGGACCTATTTCGCAATTGGCCCCGATTATACAATTTCCCTGCAGCCATGTTGATGGATAAATGACAGTATCTTGTCCTATTACTACAGTACTGTCGATATAAGTCGTATCAGGATCCATTATGGTAACACCGCTGTTCATTAGTTGGTGATTTTTGCGGTGATGAAGTATTTTTTCCGCGTGTGCCAGCTGTTCACGGGAATTTATCCCCAGGGTAGATTCATAATTATCGGCAGCTATGGCATTTATTTTTTCATTTTCTTTCTGAAGTATTTCCAATACATCGGGCAAATAATATTCGCCCTGAGCATTATCATGTCCAACTTGGTGTAAAGCCGGGAAAAGTGACGCTGCATTAAAACAATAAATGCCGGTGTTGACTTCAGTTATGGCTTTTTCTGAAATACTGGCATCTTTATGTTCAACAATTTTTTTGAATTCGCCGTTAAAATTTCTGATTATTCGTCCATAGCCGGCGGGATCGGGCATGACAGCAGTCAACACTGAAGCCTGAGCGCCAGTGTTTATATGTGACTCATAAAAATTTTTAAGTATTTTTGTGGTCAGAAGCGGAGTATCACCGCATAATATCATGACGGTATCATTCTTGGTAATAAGTGGTTCCGCCTGTAATACGGCATGTCCTGTACCCAGCTGTTCTTGTTGGACAACTATCCGGGCGGTGTTGCCGATAGCCGTTTCAACTTTATCGCGGCCGAAACCGACGACCACGATGTTTTGGGTGGCACCGGCATCTTCGGCAGCGTCAATAACATGCTGCAACATTGATTTACCACCAATACGATGCAGCACTTTGGGCAGAGAAGACTTCATGCGGGTACCCTTACCAGCGGCTAATATTATGGTAGAAAATCCTTTTGTATTCAATTAATGTTCACTTTCCTTTTTATCGTATTCTCCGTTTTGTTGGATGTCCTTCATACTTTTTAGAAGTGTCTGTTCTGATTTTTCCATGTGTTTTTCAGCTGCTTTTTGAGCGTCAAGCACATTACCCTGCGCGATAGTGTCAACGATACGACGATGCTCTTCAAGTGTTTCTCGTAACCGTCCGGGGTATGACATTGATTTGGTGCGAAAGCGTGTGAGTTGTTCCCGCAGATTGGAAATAATTCCCACTAAACGATTATTGCGGCTTGCCTTGTATAGTAAATCATGAAATTTAGTATCAGTTTCGACAATTTTATCCATATTATTTTCTTCAATATGTTCGCCAATTTGAACCAGCAGACGCTGTAATTCTTCCAGTTCGTCATCAGATATTCGTTCCGCTGCCAAACCACTGGCAAGGGAGTCCAAAGCAGTGCGTATTTCAAATACTTCGTTGACATCACGAATTGACAAATTAGCGACATACGTACCGCGGCGCGGCATCATTATTACATATCCTTCCAGTTCCAGTTTCCGGATAGCTTCACGTACGGGCGTGCGGCTTACACCCAGTTTTTCTGCCAGATGTATTTCCATCAGGCGCTGGCCCGGTTTTAATATGCTGGATCGTATGGCATTCCTGAGTGTCTCAAAGACAACTTCGCGCAGTGGTTGGTAACTGTCTAATTTTATTGGCATCAGTTTTTTATCATTCAACATATTCATCGTCCCCTTACCTGGTGGTATTTGCGGGTTTTGCCGCGTATACATCTATATCGGAATAATCAGCACGCATTTGCGATACTATTTGTTGTGCTGATTGGTAATTTTCACAGATAGCAAAAATACTGGGACCGCTGCCAGACATTAAAGCGGCTTTGGCACCGTAACTACAGAGCTTTTCTTTGTAAACGGCCAGCTGGGGATATCTTTTAATGGTAACCGATTCCAATACGTTTTCTAATAATTTACAAATGCCGTTGAGATTTTTTTTAGTGAGTTCATGCAGCATTGCCCGGGTATTGGGATGATGTACTACAGCAGCGGCATGATAATTGTTATAAACCCATGCAGTAGAAATACCCATTTGGGGTTTGAGAATAACGAGTGCACATTCCGGCAGGGATTGCACCGGAATGATTTTTTCACCGCGTCCCTTAGCCAGCATTGTGCCACCCATGATACAAAAGGGAATATCCGAGCCGAGCCGGGTGCCAAGCTCACATAATTCTTCATCAGGACGATTGAGCATAAATAAACGGTTGAGACCATGTAGTGTAGCTGCTGCATCAGCGCTGCCTCCTGCTAATCCGGCAGCTATAGGAATGTTTTTTTGCAGTGATATTTTTACACCGGTAGTTATTTTATAAGTTTGCAAAAATAATTTTGCTGCCTTATATATAAGGTTGTCTTTTTTGTTTTCAATTCCGTCTATAGCACAATCAAGTATTATATCGCAAATAGCAATTTTTTCAAGCGTGACTATATCACTAAGGTTTATCGCCTGCATTATCATTTCAACCTCATGATAACCATCGGGCCTTTTGCCGAGAATATCCAAGGTAAGATTGATTTTGCCGTTAGCTGTAATTGTAACCAATTTGTCAACTCATTTCCCTGATAAATATAATAAGATTGTAGCAACTTTTTAGGCAAACGGCAATACTTTGGGTGTTTCTTCTTGACAAGATTGGTAAGAAATCGCATAATTAAGCTAAAATAAATTAATTTAGTAATATATTGTATTTATAGTCTGACTTATATTGCGCATTGGGGCGGTTTTTGCAATATATTAAAATTATTAAATGAAATAGTGCATTTTCCAGTAATTTATTTTGACTATGGCAATAAATGATAAATGATTTATTGTTATGGAGGATTTTCTATGACGTATCAATTTTACGATTTTAAGCATTTAGCAATAGTGACAAGTACATCAATATTATTTGATATACTTCTCCTCTATATTTTTTTTGCACCGATATTTATTCTGCCCTTGCCGGAATTTATTGCAGGTGCCGTTCCAAGCACGCTTGTATCATTGCGGTTATTGTTATTTTTGCCAATTGTATTCATTAACTATCAGTATTATATTTTTGCAAGCGGAGTTTTCAAGGGGAAGATTTCGGCGGAACTTCTTGTAGCATTGGGAACACTACTTTTTACCGGACTGGGAATATATAATTTTATTTTGGTACTGATGGGATATTCATCTGATATAGGCGGCGCGTATTTTGAGGTGATTGGGACTGTTTTGACATTACTGACAGCAGAAAAGTCTATCGAACGATATTTTAATGGTAAAATGCTGATAAAGCAAAGTGATTTTGAGCCTGATCAGGTTGAGTATGCTTCTGTATTGGATCTTGAAGATAATAGGGAAAAACAACTTTTGATAACCGCAATAAAACCGGATGATATCATAAGTATTAAGCCGGGGCAAAGAATTCCGGCTGATGGTATTGTGTTTTGGGGTAAGGGTGATGTCGATGAGGGGTTGTTTACCGGTATAAAAACACCCGTTCATAAGATCACTGACGATAAGGTTTATGCTCACACTTTTAATAAATCAGGGACTTTTCAGTACAGAGCCGCCTGCACAAGCGGTGCGTCGCTTTATTACCGATTACTGAAAGCGGTTCGGGAAGCGCAGTCTGATGAAATATTTATGGAAAAAATTATTGACACAATTACCAAATATATGACAGTCTTCACTTTTTTTACCGCATTAGTCAGTACTGGAATTGGTATTTATCTACATAAGCCGGTAATGATGATTATATTGGCCGGTGCAATTGTATTGGTGGTCGGATATCCGCAGATAATCATGATGATGAGGCGTAATGCAGTTGTTGCGGCATTAAAAAAATGCAGTGAATCAGGGATTTTTGTGAAGAATGCTGACAGTACCAAATATGTAAAGCATATTGATACACTCATATTGGGGAAAACAGGAATAATTACTAAGGGCAAACCAGTGGTCGCAGATATAATAGCAGAAGGTGTTATGCCTCAGATGTTGCTTTCCCTGGCAGCAAGTGCCGAAAAAAATTGTGATCATTTGATAGCGAAGGCGATAGTTACTGCTGCTGTACGGAATAGAGCACATATAAGGAGAATTTCCTCAATGCAGGAAGTTCCGGGAAGTGGAGTAGAAGCATTAATCAATGGTGAAATAGTTCGTGTAGGTACGGCCGCCTGGCTGGAAAAAGAAAATATTGACATAAGTGATCAAATGCGAATGAAAGCTTTTCAATCAGCTAAGGCCGGCAACACGGTAATATACATCGCCTTAGGCCGGTACTGCCATGGTTTGATTATGCTGACGGATCCAATAGAATACAAAGTCCGCACGGCACTCAGCAGTTTACGGAAGATGGCAATAAATGTGGTAGTTTTTAGTGGCAGTGATAAAAATACACTGCGGGCAATCACTGATGAATTGGCAATAAATCAATACCGGGCAGGATTGACTGCCAATGATAAAGCCAGAGAAACAGCATTGCTGCACGTACATGGTCTTACGATTGCGGCTGTCGGCAATACTGAAAGTGATGCAGCCTTGTTAAAAACTGCTGATATTGGAATAATGCTTGGAGGCAGTATTAGTATAGATGAACCTGTCGATATCATTGTTCCTGCTGCTGATCTTCGGCAAGTCGCTGCAATGTTTCAATTTTTCCGCCAGTTGTCAAAACAAATGAAACAAAATATAGCTATAGCTGTTTTATATAATATTCTAGCTGTCATAGCAGCAACAGGCCTTTTTTATTATGACGGACTGTTTGGTTTTGTTACTTTTTTGGCAGCAGGGTGGGTCATAGCTGTTATAATCATGGGGCGCAATAGTTGTATGACGCGGCCTAAACAGAATTAAAATTCATTTTAGGAGGGATCTGTTATGTTGAAAATTTATATTGAAGGTATGACCAATGAGCGTTGTCTTCCACGGGTGAAAGCGGCACTGGGGGATTTAGAGGGAATGCATGAAATAAAAGAGATGAACTTTGCTGAAAAATATGTTGTTGTGGACTGCAGCACTGACAAAGAAACATTACGGGCAGCTATCAGTGATGAAGGATACAACGTGATTAAAATAGAACAAAATTAAAAAGGGAGCCAAAATGAAAAAAATATTTTTAGCTGTGATGTTTTCTTTCCTGATAATACTTCCACAGTCAGTTAATGCAGAAATACGCCAAACAGAAAACGGCACAGTAATAGCAAAAGAAAGTGCATTTACATACAGTCAACCGGCATTAGTTTCTGAAAAAAAGCCGGTAGATGTTTCAAATAGTAAGAAGCAAGCTGCCAAAGAAAATATTTTTTCGATTTATGTAAAATCAACGCGTTTTTATAATCGGAATAAGACCAACTTTCGAGCCCATCAGGAATTAGATGTAATGTCTAATTCAAAGACGATAGACTTATTGTTAGATTCTAAACTGCCGCCGCGTATCGAATACACTAAAGCGGGACTGGTAAAAAAACTGATGCTTAAAAAAATTAGTTATAACGACCAATATTTTATTTCATTTAAAATTAAACCGGTTGAGCTGATACCACTTTATGATGCTGACAAAGTTGAAATTGTTTTTCCTGTGATAACGAATGGAACCAATATAAGTTATCAAAAAGATAAAAATGGCGAGTGGAAGCAGGTTTATGTAAAAAAAGAATTAGAGAAAAGTTCGCAAATTAGTGAAGTGCGTTATGTAATTCCACGACAGATAGTTGGAGAATGGCAAGACGTCTTAAATGCTGATTTACGGCCCGGCAGCATCAGTGCTGAGAGAATGTCTTGACATGTCAATGTATAAAAGTTTGATATGACAGCGATGCACGGGTAAAAATAACCATTGCATATAATGAACGGCAATGGTTATTTTTATTATATTTTATGAATTTGGACGACCTTTGCGGCTACATCAAGTATTTTTTTTACATCGCTGCCCAGGGATGCTTCGATAGCGGCGATAACTGCTCCTTCCAGGATCGGGGCATCAGCAATATGAACATTCTTTTCCGTGAAATGACTATTGCCTCTGATCATATCGGCGCAAATTATGGCACTGCCAAGGTCAACAAAGAGAATAACCCCATCGTCATTATCAGCTTCTTCAATAGCAAGTTCAACTTTATCCAGGTCAATTCCCAAAGAACCGTCTTCGCAGCCACCAACGGCGACAATTGGCTGATTGGGTTTGCCTACTTCAGCAGCTATATCTTTTATGCCTTCAGCAGCTTTTACACTATGTGATACTATTACGATTCCTACCATATATATCCATCCTCACTAGCAATATATTAGATCAAAACTTTTTACAGCTTAAATCAGCTTTTTCTTAAAATAAAATGTTACTTTATTATTATAGCATACAGCCGGGGTGACAGAGAATATTTTATTAATAAGGCATAATACATAAAAGGTATTATTATTGAATCTAAACAATTTTGTGATTTTTTGATATAATGATGTAATAGTGGATGTCATAATTAATATAGGGGGAGTATGCATATGAAATTCAGATTTGCCCATAATAATCTCAACGTACTTGATTTAGAAAAATCAGCAGCTTTTTATGCACAGGCATTTGGTTTGAAGGAAGTACGGCGTAAGGAAACAGCAGATTTTGTCCTTTTGTATTTGGGTGATGGTCAGACCAGCCACGAATTGGAACTGACATGGTTAAAAGCCCGTAAGGAAAAATATAATCTAGGAGATAATGAATTTCATTTAGCGTTTGCGGTGGACGATTTTACTGCGGCACATGAGCTTCATGAAAGAATGGACTGTATTTGTTATGAAAATAAAAAAATGGGAATATATTTTGTGTCAGATCCTGACGGATACTGGTTGGAAGTAATTCCTAAAAAATGATGAAAGGGATACAATTCCAATGGATGATAAAAAATTAAAAAAAATGCTTTGCGAGTTTAATATTACCATCGATGATCTTAAACAAACGGCGGCTTGTGTGCGTTATGATATTGAGCAGGGACTCAAAAATAAGCCGACATCTTTGAAAATGCTTAAATCGTATATTGGACTTCCCAGTGGAGCTGAGACTGGTGAATATTTAGCACTGGATTTTGGCGGTACTAATCTGCGGGTTGTTTTGGTTCGCCTGGACGGAAACGGCAAATATAGTATTATCAAAAAAATAGTTAAACCGCTTAAAGTACCTGGTGTATATGATTTTATCGGGGCACAGGCAAAGGCTGAGGATCTTTTTGATTTTATTGCTGGGATAATTGCAGAAGTAATAGATGGGGACAAAAAGAAAAAGTATTTTCTTGGGCATACTTTTTCTTTTCCATCCAGTCAGACTAATATATATAATGCCCGGCTTATAACATGGACCAAGGAATTTGCCACAAGCGGGGTGGAAGGCCATGTGGTTAATGATTTGCTAAAGGAAGCATTGATTCGTCAGGGATTCGGCAATGTGGAACCAATTGCGGTCATTAATGATACAGTTGCAGTATTATTGGCAGCAGCTTATAAATCTTCTGATACATATATTAGTTCAATATATGCAACGGGGCATAATACATGTTATTTTGAAACGTATCAGGGATCTGACGGCAAACCGATGATAATTAATTTGGAAATTGGCGGATTCAATAAATTGGTGGTAAATGAATATGATAATCGCCTTAATGCCGATTCGGAACTACCTGATCAGCAGCGCATGGAAAAAATGGTTTCCGGACGTTACATCGGTGAACTGTTCACTTATTGTATGCAGGATTTATTTGCGGCTGTGGGTAAAATACATTTTAGCAGTATAGATTTATCGGCTATTTTAAATGATGAAGAAACAGAATTGCCTGTTATACGGAAGTTGATTATTGAACGCATTGGTGTTGAAATAACACGGCAGGAAGCTGAGAATATCAAGAAATTGGCGGCCGTTATTGTAAGTCGTTCGGCACATATTGTTGCTGCTAGTTTCTGCGGTGTTTTGTGGCATATTTTCCCGGAAAACATACCGGCACATAACATCGTTATTGATGGTTCAGTATTTGAGAAGATGCCGCTGGTAACTGATAATATGTATAGAACATTAAATGAAATTCTCGGTGACGAATCGGCCAATGTAAGATTGGTTTTAGAAAATGGCGGTTCTGTTTTAGGAGCTGCCGTGGCTGCGGCTATGAACAAATAAGATTGAGGACCATAAGATGAAGCAGGATTTGGCTTTAAATATAAAGCAAAAATTGATCATGACACCAAGAATGCAGCAGTCAGTGAAAATATTGCAGATGTCATCACAAGATCTGCATGCTGCCATTGAAGAAGAATACAATGAAAACCCTACTTTGGAATTTGCGGAGCTTAAGACGGATAGTGATAGTGACATAAGACAGAAACTTACTGTTGATGATATAAAAAAATTGGCTGAATTTCTGGATAATGGCAAAGAAGGACATCATTCGTCAACAGCGGCAGATGACGAGTATGATTTTACTATACCGGCAGAAGAAAAAAATCTGGCTGATTATTTGTATGAACAAGTTGGATGGACATTTACAGATACAAAAAAGCGTAATATTGCTGATTATATCGTCGGCTGTATCGATGACTGTGGTTATCTTACGGCTACACTTGAAGATATAGCTGCCTTAACGCAAAATCCGGTTGATGAAATTGAAGCAATACTGCAGATAATACAATCTTTTGAACCGGCGGGAGTAGGGGCACGCAATTTATCGGAATGTTTAAGACTGCAGGCACGGCGATTAGCTATTTACAATGGACTTACGGCAGTGATAATTGATAAATATTTGCTGCAGCTTGCTAAAAATCAATTAAAGATAATTGCTCAAGCCGAAAATGCAGATATTACTGATGTTCAAAAAGCAGTGGCAATTATAAAGAAGCTGACGCCAAAACCGGGCGCAGCTTATGGAAACGAACAGATCGAGCATATTATCCCTGATGTTACAGTGCGTCAAATTGATGGTAAATATGTAGTACTGGTCAATGAATATACGGTTCCCAGTCTTCGAATAAGTGAACTTTACCGCAACACGCATAATATGGATGCGCAGACGAAAAAATATGTAGAACAGCGTGTTAATTCAGCTATTTGGTTGATTAACAGCATTGAACAGCGCCGCCAAACATTGTTTAATGTTGCTTCACAAATAGTTTTGCAGCAAAAAGATTTTTTTGATAATGGTTATGAATATTTGCGGCCGTTATCTATGAAAACGATAGCCGAGATATTAGGAATCCATGAATCAACGGTCAGCAGGGCTATCGCCAATAAATATATGGAAACATCACATGGAATAATAAGCATTCGTAAATTTTTTCCGGCTAATGCTGTATCTACGACTACCGGAGAAGAAATGATAGCTGCCAAGATAAAAACTGTTATAAAAAACCTTATTGAAGGGGAAAATTCGGCAAAACCATTAAGCGATCAGAAAATCTGTGATTTACTACAGGAGCAGGCTATCGATATTTCACGGCGTACAGTTATGAAATACCGTGAACAATTGGGTTATCAGTCTTCTACGGCCAGAAAACAATATATATAATGTTTGCTTTATTATATTGGATAAAATAATAAGTCCGGTGCTGATGATCTTCTGCTGCAGAAGTATCAGTACCGGACTTATTATTATTAATTTTAGTAATTAATTATCGGATTGTTCCATGGCGGTTTCTAAATTTTTTGCAGCTTTGGTTATATGCGCCAAAGTAGCTGTTATTTCTTCGGTGGATGCAGCTTGCTGTTCACTTATAGCACCGACAGCTTCTATGGATTTAAAAATTTCGGCTACGCCATGATTCATTTCTTCAAGAATAGAATGGATTTGTTCGGTGGCATTTTTGGATTGATCAGCAAGTTTCCGGACTTCTTCCGCAACAACGGCAAATCCTCTGCCGTGTTCGCCGGCACGTGCTGCTTCAATAGCTGCATTCAGTCCTAAAAGATTGGTTTGCTGGGCAATATTATTAATGAATTCGATTACTTTTGCTGTTTCACCGCTTTTTTGTTTTAAGTTGGTTGCTTCCGTTATGGAACCTTGGCCTGATTTGGCTAATTCACCGGCACTGTTGGCAACTTGTTCTATAGATTGGTAAGCTGTTTGTGTGGAAGAAACTACGTCTTTTACAGCTTTTATTAAATTGTCATTGGCAGCGGCGCTGGTGCAGAAGGCACTTAATGTGCCGATAATTTCATTACTGGCATTGTATAGGGGAATCACGGTAATTTTTTGTCTGCCGTCGGAACTGGTTTTACTGATACGGGTTTTGTTGTTTAGACATTCTTTGACATCTGAGTTAATGGCACCGCCTTTTTGGATGTCATTATTGAGTGGTGCTTCTTTTTCACAAGCAAGATATTGTGTCAAATCGGATATTGCGATAAGCGATATATTTGGCAAAAGTTGTTTTACCAAAGGAATAGTAAAACTGAAAGAATTGAAAATATCAGTATCGCTTTTTATATTTTCCGGATAATTCATTATATGATCTCCTCTAAGATGTTAATAAATTTGTATGAATATTGGCATTAATTGCATTAAATTGATTGTAGTTTATTAAATATAAAAAGTCAACATAATATAAAACAATTAATTATTCATATGATAAAATAAATTTTTAATAAAAAAAATTTATTTTTATCATTAATACTATTGTTATTTTATTCACAATCGTTTATAATAACTTTGTGATAAAAAGTACATACTTATTGTACTAAAACATTGCTTGACAGATTATGCCAAGTGGATTTTTTACGCTGGGAGTGGGAAATATGTCGGGGAAAAGACCTCATGTAGTGATTGTAGGTGCCGGATTCGGGGGAATCAAGGCAGCAAAATTGCTCGCTCGGGAAGATGTGGATGTCACATTGATTGATCGCAATAATTTTCAATTATTTCAGCCGTTGTTGTATCAAGTCTCTACATCAATGCTGTCAATTGATGAAATTGCGTATCCAATAAGAACATTTTTCCGTAAGAACAAAAATGTGCGGTTCATGTTGGCACATGTACAGGGATTTGATGCGAAAAATAAGGAAGTAATTACACCTTATGGGCATGTTAAGTACGATTATCTTATTCTTGCCGCTGGGTCTACTACTAATTATTTTGGCATGAATAAGTTGGCTTATTCCACTTATGGCATGAAAACGCTGCGGGAAGCTATTCATATACGCAATCATGTGTTGCATATGTTTGAACGGGCTGAACGTGAAAAAGATCCGGATGTACGTAAAAAAATGCTTACATTTGTTTGTGTGGGCGGTGGACCTACAGGAATTGAAGAAGTTGGTTCTCTTTCTGAGTTAGTCTATATAGCAATGAAAGATGAGTATCATGGACTTGATTTAAATGAAGTGTCTATAATTCTAATTGAAGCTACTGATAAGGTATTGCCGATGATGCCACCTGATTTGCGTGATGAAACAGTGCGAATTCTGAAAAAGAAGAGGGTTGACGTACGTCTTAATACTCAGGTGGTAGATTGTGATGAAGATGGTCTTACATTAAAAGACGGGACCAAAATAGCTACACGCACTGTAATCTGGGCGGCAGGGGTGAAAGCAGTACCAATGATTGCCAAATTTGGTGCCGAAGTTGATCGGGCTGGTCGGATTATCGTTGGAAAAACACTGCAGGTTCCTGGGCATCCGGAAGTTTTCGCTATCGGTGACTGTGCTCATCTTGAACAAGATGGACATCCGTTGGCGACAATAGCACCTGTTGCAACACAAGGGGCTGTTGTTTGTGTGGCAAATGTAAAAAGCCTTATTAAAGGACAAAATAAACTGCAGGAATTTACTTATCATGATGTTGGCAGCATGGCAACAATCGGCCGGGGCCAGGCAGTCATGTGTAAAGGCAGCTGGAAAATGAAGGGCTTTTTTGCCTGGAGTGCCTGGCTGACTGTACATTTGATACGTTTGGCGGGAGCCCATACCAATATAACAGTTGCCTTGAAGTGGGCTTGGAACTGGCTGTCAGGGATAAGATTGGGACGTATTATTACCAATATTCCGGATAATCGCGATTCCAATACGTAACAGTTAGAACAAAAACTTGATATAATAAAAAGGCGTCGAATCATTTACTTTATGATTTGATGCTTTTTTTTTGTGTTATAATGGTTTTGTTTGGTAATTTATTTGATTAGGCAAATGGATAAGGGGGATGCATATATTGCTGCGTATTGTGTTTATGGGAATATTGTCATTGGTTTGTTTGTCGCAGACAGCTGTGGCGGCGCCTATGCATGATAAGGCGGATTATACAGGGACAATAAGTGACTCGGTGAATAAGGTAAGTATTAAGTGGACACCAATAGCTGGTGCTGTTCAGTACAGGCTTAATATCACCGATAAAACAGTGATATTGAAAACAGTTAAGCCTATATATGCTGCTGGATGTGAGCTGGATGTGAAGGATTTGTCTGTTGATTTTAAAAATTTGGATTGGCAGGTACAAGGACTCGATTATAACGGCGCTCCGGTAAGTGAATACAGCAAGCCGGAACCTTTGTCGAATGCAATAATAAACAGTGATCGTCCTATTGCGACAACACAATTTGACAAGATGAAATATACACCGGTTTATCCCACATACTCATGGATACCATACTTGAATGCAGCCAAGTATGCGATACGTGTTTATCACAGTGATAGTGGCAGATTTGGCACGGCAGATACCTTATTACATGAATATAAGACGGATACAGGGTTTGATTTTTATGATCCGTCAGCCTATGTAAAGCCTGGACAATATTATTGGACTATTCAGGCGAGAAATGTTAATGATCGTCCAATAAGCCACTGGTCAAAGCCGATATATTTTTCTGTAATCAATAAAAATATTATTACAGCAGCTTTGGGAGATAGTATTACACATGGCGGCGGGGCAA
This sequence comes from Pectinatus frisingensis, assembly GCF_014076555.1. Taxonomy (NCBI): domain Bacteria; kingdom Bacillati; phylum Bacillota; class Negativicutes; order Selenomonadales; family Selenomonadaceae; genus Pectinatus; species Pectinatus frisingensis. The sequence continues at coordinate 2,699,141 of NZ_CP045424.1, read as the reverse complement.
TTAGTACGCCACCGGGGTATCTTATATATGACTGGCAGACATATTGCCCGGTTCCGGTATTGAACATTGGCTATAGTGGGGATACCACGAGTGCAATGCTTAAACGTTTTACGTCCGACGTACTTCCATTTAAGCCGCAGGTCCTGGTGATAATGGGCGGTGTAAATGACATCCGAACCGGAATAACGGCTCAGGAGGTCATAAATAATTTGTCACAGATACGACAGCTGTGTATTGATAACAATATTATACCGGTATTGGTAACAGTTACACCTGTCGAACCGGCTAAGATGCAAATTGTCGGCAGAAATCCGCCTGATGACTGGCAGTCTCAGTTAAATACGGTTAATAATTGGATAATGTCCTACAAAAATTCAATAGATGTTGCGTCCCTTTTGACTGATAACAGTGGATTGCTGCGAAATGACTTTACGACTGATGGACTGCATCCTGATATGATCGGTAAGGAAATAATCGGGTCAACTATCGGACAGGCACTATTAAAAAATTATCCGGATATTTATAGTAAATAGGACAAGTTTGTGTAAAATTTCTGAGGAATGGTGATTGTTACGCCGGAAAATGATGATATAAAAAACGTCGAGTCAGCTATACGGGCAATCAATAAGCTTTGTGGACATTGTTCCATTTGCAGCAGCCAGTGTCCTGTGGCTGTTGCCCGGCGGGCGATGGAATCGTTGTGCTATGATTTGCAACGCACGCATGATGAAAATAACATGTGAGGCAAAAATACCGGGCAGCCCGGACTTAGTTTAAAAGTGATATGGAAATATAAATATATAGGTAATAATAAAAGAAATGTATTTTAGTGGAGCATAGAAAGTTCTTTATTATGATTTAATTTAAATGATTGTTTTGTGCAGATGATAAACATGTTATGGTTTATTGACAAAAAAAATTTTATCTGGTAGACTATATACGTTTAGCGATGAGCAGTATTATTCAGTTCTGTAGTAAAGCGAGGCGCGGTGGTGAAAGGCGTTGTTGGGACTGACGGCAGGCTGTTAGCTGTGAAAAATTAATATTTAAAGCGGGCTTATGCCAATCAGGGTGGAACCGCGGATTTATATCCGTCCCTGTGATGTTGTTAATATCACAGGGACGGTTTTATTTTTATTTATGCAGTTTATTATTAAAATATTGCCGAAACAACAAGAGGAGGTTTTTATTTTATGACATTTCAAGAAATTATTTTGGCTTTGCAAAATTTTTGGTCTGAGCAGGGCTGTATATTAATGCAGCCTTATGATGTAGAAAAAGGAGCCGGAACAATGAATCCGTCGACTTTTTTGCGCGTATTAGGACCTGAGCCATGGCATGTTGCCTATGTTGAACCATCACGCCGCCCGGCTGACGGACGCTATGGGGAAAATCCCAATAGGTTGTTCCAGCACCACCAGTTTCAGGTTATTATGAAACCATCACCTGATAATATTCAAGAACTTTATTTAGCCAGTTTAAAAAAACTTGGGGTTCATCCGGAAGACCATGATATTCGGTTTGTTGAAGATAATTGGGAATCACCGACTTTGGGTGCCTGGGGTCTTGGCTGGGAAGTCTGGCTGGATGGTATGGAAATAACACAGTTTACATATTTTCAACAAGTGGGCAGTGTGGATATAAGACCGGTGGCTTCAGAAATTACTTATGGATTGGAACGTCTGGCTATGTATATCCAAGGCAGGGAAAATGTTTTTGATATAGTTTGGTCAGGCGATTACACATACGGTGATGTATTTAAACAAAATGAATTCGAACAGTCTACGTATAATTTTGAATTAGCCGATACAAAGATGTTATTTGATTTATTTGACAAATATGAAAAAGAGGCTTTGCGTATAATTAAACTGGGATTTGTCCATCCTGCGTATGATTATGTTTTGAAATGCTCACATACATTTAATTTGCTTGATGCCAGAGGTGCAATCAGTGTATCTGAACGTACGGCATTTATCGGCAGAGTTAGGAATTTGTCACGGCAATGTGCAAAATGCTATCTAAAGCAGCGTGAGGAGCTTGGCTATCCAATGTTAAATCGAGGTGTTAAATGATGAGTAGGGATTTACTATTAGAAATAGGCACGGAGGAAGTTCCGGCACATTTTATGCCCGGGATTCTGCAGCAGCTTAAAGTAAAAGCAGCTGATAAGTTTGACCAGCTGCATATTGATGTGTCTGGAATAAGAACGCTGGGAACGCCGCGCCGTATTACTTTACTGATAAAAGGCATGGCGGAAAAACAGGCGGATATTTCTATAGAACACAAGGGACCGTCGACTAAAATAGCTTTTGATAAAGCAGGAAATCCGACTAAGGCTGCGGTAGGATTTGCCCGGGGCAAAAATATTCCGGTGGATAAATTGACGGTGAAAGACGGATATGTATACGCTGTCGTTCATGAGCAGGGAAAGGCAACAGCAAAATTACTGTCAGTGATTTTACCGGAACTTATAGAAAATTTAAATTTTCCTAAAACCATGCGTTGGGCTGATTTGGATTTTCATTTTGTCCGGCCGATTCGCTGGATCGTGGCATTGTTTGGTGATGAAATAATTAATTTTACTATTGCAAATGTGAAATCGGGTAATAAAACACGTGGACACAGGTTTTTAAGCGATGGTGAGCATATTATCCCTAATGCTTCAGAGTATGAAGAAGTATTGAAAAATCTCCATATTATAGTTGATCAAATTGAACGTCGGACAATGATCGAAAAGCAAATTAAAGAACTGGCGGAAGAAAATAACGGCATTGCGCAAATAACAGATGAATTGCTGGAGGAAGTCACCTATTTGGTTGAATATCCCACAGCGTTATGCGGCAGATTTGAGGATAAATATTTACAGCTGCCTAAGGAAGCTGTAATTACACCGATGCGTGAACATCAGCGGTATTTTCCGGTTGTAGATGCTGCTGGGAAGCTGTTGCCTTTATTTATTACGGTGCGAAATGGCGGCACTAAATCATTGCCAACAGTGCAGCATGGCAACGAACGTGTGCTGAGAGCAAGATTGGCTGATGCACAATTCTTTTTTGATGAAGATCGGAAAAAGAAATTAGCTGATTATCTCGAAAAATTAAAGGCTGTTGTTTTTCAGGAAGGGCTTGGCAGTGTTTATGATAAAACCCTGCGCTTGGAACAGTTGGCACAATATTTGGGCAGGGCAGTTGATGCGACTCCGGTTGATTTGGATGCGGCCAAACGGGCAGCTTTTTTATCCAAGGCTGATCTTGTTACCGGAATGGTTTGCGAATTTACTGAACTGCAGGGAATTATGGGGCGTGAATATGCGCTTTTGGATGGTGAAAGTGGTGCTGTGGCAACGGCGATAGATGAGCAATACATGCCGCGATTTGCCGGGGATAGATTACCGGGAACAGTAGCCGGCCGACTGGTCAGTCTGTCCGATAAAATTGATAATATTACGGCAACTTTCAGCCGCGGTCTTGTTCCGACTGGGTCGCAGGATCCATTTGCCTTGCGCAGACAGGCATTGGGAATTGTCAATATATTGATTGAGGGACAGATAAATATATCTTTGGCAAAGTTCATTGATAAGGCAATGAGTCTGCTTGATATTAATTCTAATAAAAAAACCGGATTATTGAATAGTATTGTCGATTTTATAAAATCACGGTTTAATACGGTACTCACTGCGGATGGTATTCGTTACGATGTTATTGATGCTGTCAGTGGAACTATTGATGATATTTATGCAGCATATAAAAAAGCCAAGGTAATCAATACTAAGGTGCTTGAAGGAGATTTGTCGGCAGCAATACAGGCTTTCATCAGAGTCAGTAATATTGCAAAAACGGATAATTTGCAAATGGATGCGGCCTTGTTTACCTGTAGGGAAGAAAAAGCGCTTTATGACAGTTATATTACGGTAAAAAAAGCCGTTGCCGAATACAAGTATGATTATGCGGGAGTAATTGATGAGTTAACAAAATTGACGGCACCGATTGATATGTTTTTTGATAAGGTAATGGTAATGGATAAAGATGAAGTGATAAAAAATAATCGGTTGGGCTTGTTGAAAAATATAGATAATTTAGTGAAAAAAACAGCTGATTTCAGCAGGATAGTCCTTTAAATAGAAGATACAGCTACGCTTTTAAGGCCGTTTTTTCATTTTCTTCAACCTGAGATAAATTTACAGTCTGCATTATTCGGTGAATAGGATAAAAACGGCTGCTATTGATAAATATAGTGGTAATAGGGCATGGCTATATCGGCTTAGTCCATGTCCTATCGAATAATAAGAGAAGGAATAAAATATATGGAAGAAAAAAATTTACAACGTAATTTAAAGGCACGTCATGTCGAAATGATAGCATTGGGAGGAACGATCGGTGTAGGCCTGTTTATGGGGTCAGCCAGTACTATTCAGACAGCCGGGCCATCAGTTTTGCTGTGTTATGGTGTGGCCGGACTGGTGATTTTTTTTGTAATGCGCATTATGGGGGAAATGCTGTATCTTGAGCCGGTGACAGGTTCTTTTGCTTCATATGGATATAAATATATTCACCCGTTTGCTGGTTATCTTACAGCATGGTGTTATTGGTTTTTGTGGGTGACTGTGGGCTTGTCGGAAATAACGGCAATCGGTATTTATGTAAAATATTGGTTTCCCTTTATGCCGCAGTGGATTTCAGCTTTTGGCGGCCTGCTTGTTGTGACACTTGCCAATATGGCGGCAGTAAAATATTATGGTGAATTTGAATTTTGGTTTTCTATTATAAAAATCACAACAATTGTTGTGATGATAGTCGTTGGGTTTGGTCTTATATTATTTGGTATAGGAAACGGGGGACAACCGATAGGATTTTCCAATCTTTGGACTCATGGCGGTTTTTTCCCAAATGGATTTAGCGGAATGCTGGCAGCATTATGTATAGTGACGGCATCTTTCCAAGGGGTGGAGTTAATCGGGATAACTGCCGGTGAAGCTCAACATCCACGGGAAACATTGCAAAAAGCGATTAAGGGAATTGTTTGGCGTATACTCATTTTTTACATCGGGGCGATTTTTATCGTAATTACTATTTATCCTTGGAATCAACTGGGTATGCTGGGTAGTCCGTTTGTGACAATATTTGCTAAAATAGGTATAACGGCGGCGGCCGGTATAATAAACTTTGTTGTTTTGACCGCGGCCTTATCGGGATGCAACAGCGGTATTTACAGTGCCGGACGGATGCTGTATACTTTGTCGGAAAACAATCAGGCGCCTAAATGGCTGGGGAAATTGTCAAAAACCGGAGTGCCGCGTAATGCAATATTTATTACAATGGCACTATTGAGTTTAGGTGTTGTTTTGAATTACCTGATTCCGGATTCAAAATTATTTTTGTACATTTATAGCGCCAGTGTATTTCCTGGAATGATTGCGTGGTTTGTTTTAGCAATAGCACAGAAAAATTTCCGCAAAAGTTATGGTAAAAAAATAATGGATCAACATCCTTTCAAATCACCACTTTATCCTTACAGTAATTACTTTTGTCTGATATTTCTGGTCTTTGTGACGGTCGGTATGTGGATCAATGATGATACCAGAACATCATTGATTATTGGCTGGATCTTTTGTGGTATTCTGGCAGTTTATTATTATCTGCGTCTGTCGGGAAACAGTTCGGTTTTACCTGAGAAGCACAATTGATAATGAAGATATTTTATGCTATACTTATCGGTGCTTAAAATTATATATTGTTAAATTAATGATGAAAAAGAGAGTATGTTCATTCTTTTATACAGAGAATATCGTTTAGGCTGAGAGGGATATTAAAAGTATGGGCAGAAGTTCACTTTTGAGTTCCATTGTGAAGGTTTTCTGTGTAACTGTGGCGTTGGCTGCGTTAAAGTCATATTGAGTATCAATTAGGGTGGTACCGCGGATTTTACTTCGCCCCTTGCAGGGGCGGAGTTTTTTTATTTTTGGGTGGATTTAATCATTTGATTTTATCGGAGGTATTTATTGTGGAACAGGAATTAATACAAATTAAAGAAAAGGCATTGGCAGCCATAAAAGCAGCCGATGATTTGACAGTTCTTAATGAACAAAGAGTAAGATATCTTGGTAAAAAAGGTTCGCTCACGGCTATACTGCGCGGTATGGGGAAATTGGCACCGGAAGAACGGCCGCGAATCGGGCAGCTTGTCAATAAAGTGCGTGCAGATATTGAATCATTGATTGAAGAAAAGCAGACAGCATTGAAGGCGCGTGAACTTTCCGACAGATTGGCCACGGAAAAAATTGATGTGACTCTGCCCGGACGTAAGCGGGAATTGGGTCATTTTCATCCGTTGACATTAACACTGAATAAACTAAAGGATATTTTCCGCAGCATGGGATATTCTATAGCGGAAGGACCGCAGATAGAAACAGATTATTTTAATTTTGAAGCATTGAACTTACCCAAAGATCATCCGGCACGTGATATGCAGGATTCATTTTATATTACTGATGAAATTCTTATGCGTACGCAGACTTCACCGGTGCAGGCCCGTACAATGCAGTCACACGAACCGAATAGTCCAATAAAGATAATAGCACCCGGCCGTGTATATCGTCGTGATGATTATGATGCGACTCATTCACCGATGTTTACTCAGGTGGAAGGATTATGCATTGACGAAAATATTAAATTCTCCGATTTGAAGGGAACTCTTACTATGGCCATGCAGCAGTTGTTTAATGATGATCTTAAACTGCGTTTTCGTCCCAGTTTTTTCCCATTTACCGAACCAAGTGCTGAAGTAGATATAAGTTGTGTAATGTGTCATGGCAAAGGATGCCGGGTATGCAAGGGCACTGGCTGGCTGGAAATATTGGGGGCTGGAATGGTTCATCCGCATGTATTGGAAATGAGCGGATATGATCCCCAAAAGGTCAGCGGGTTTGCTTTTGGTCTGGGAGTTGAACGCGTAGCTATGCTCGCTTACGGAATAGAAGACCTGAGGTTATTTTTTGATAATGATTTGCGATTTTTAAAACAATTTTGCTGATGTTGTTATAGGAGGAGAGTATTTGTATGCAAGTATCTATAAAATGGCTTAAGGATTATATCAATTTTACTCAAACACCGGAAAAATTGGCTGACATGCTTACAATGGCCGGGATACCGGTCGAAAGCATCATTGATCCTGGTGAAGGGCTGCAAAAAGTAATAACCGGACGGATAGAAAAAATAGTACCGCATGAAAATTCTGATCACTTGCAGATTTGTACGCTAAATGTAGGAATGGCAGAAAATTTGATTATAGTGACCGGAGCAAAAAATGTCGCCGAGGGGCAAATAGTGCCGGTGGCAATGGTTGGGGCGCATTTACCCAATGGTATGAAAATTTCTAAAGGAAAATTGCGCGGTGTGATGTCATGGGGCATGTTGTGTTCGGCCCAAGAGTTAAAACTGGATTTGGAAATGTTACCGGAAAAACAAAAGATTGGTATATATATATTGCCAGATGACACCCCGGTGGGAATAAATGTAAAAGATGTACTGGGGCTTAATGATGTCGTCTTAGAATTTGAATTGACAGCCAATCGTAGCGATTGCTTTAGCGTATATGGATTGGTGCGTGAAGTGGCAGCTTTAACCGGTAATCCGATAAAATGGCCGCTTATCACAGTACAGGAAGATGATCCGACGGCAATAAAAGACGTACTTTCCATTGATATAAAAGATGCGGATTTATGTCAACGTTTTTCTGCCCGTATGTTTAAAAATGTAAAAGTGGGGCCGTCACCGGAATGGATGCGGCAGCGTTTGGATGGCGCGGGCATACGGTCGATAAATAATGTTGTAGATGTAACAAATTTTGTTATGATTGAATTGGGGCAGCCGCTGCATGCTTATGATTATAATATGGTGGAAGGGCATAAACTGACGGCCCGCCGGGCGATTAGAGGCGAATTGCTGCACACACTGGATGATACAACCCGCAAAGCCGGTGATAATATGCTGGTTATTGCTGATGAAGAAAAAGCAGCCGGATTGGCGGGGATAATGGGTGGCATGGAAACAGAGATAACCGCTGGGACTACTGATGTAATCTTGGAAGCCGCCAGATTCTACGGTCCTAATATTCGTCGCACAGCACGGGCCTGTGGTTTGTCCTCAGAAGCTTCGGGACGATTTGAACGTGGTACGGATATTGAAAATACCACTCGTGCTCTTGATCGTGCAGCTCAATTGCTGCAAAGCATGGGAGCCTGTACTGTATGTAAAGGTATTTTGGATGTTTATCCAACTAAAAAAAATCCGGTTACGGTGAATTTTACTGTTGAAGCGATAAATAGACATTTAGGAACAAACATCGGTAAACAAACCATGCTGGAGATTTTGCAGAAGCTGGAAATAAATGCAGTTGACAGAGAAAAATACATCACAGTGGATGTTCCGTCTTGGCGTAATGATATAAATTGTATGCAGGATATTTCTGAGGAAATTGCCCGTATATATGGATTTGATAAAATAGATGCAACTTTACCGTCTGGTACTGCTTTACAGGGAAAGCAGTCGGAGCAGCAGGATTTTGTTGATAAAATCAAGCAGATCATGGTAAGCCAGGGCCTTTGTGAAACAGTGTCATTTAGTTTCACGCATCCGTCAGTTTTTGATAAATTAAATATGCCGGCAGATCATCATGCCCGTCAGGCAATTCCCATAATGAATCCGCTTACTGATGAATATCCACTAGTGCGGACTTGTCTGCTCAGTTCCGTAATGGAAAACCTGACACGTAACTTTTCTCGTAAGAATAATGATATAAAAATATTTGAAATTGGCACGGTATTTCAGCCTAAAACATTACCTGTAACCGAACAACCGCTTGAAAAATTAAAAATTGCTGGTGCTGTTTCCGGCAGAAGAGATGTTATTGGCTGGAACCAAGATGCGGAACCTGTCGACTTTTACGATGCAAAAGGTATTATTGAAATATTATTAGACAGATTATCGATAAAACATTATACAGTGGAAAACGGTGAGCATTTTGCTATGCATCCGGGCAAAACGGCATTTTTTAAAAAAGGACGCGATACAATATTTATTGTAGGTGAGTTACATCCTTCAGTTGCAGCTGCATTTGATATTACAAAACCGGTTTATATTTTCGCAGCTGATGTGGCAGCGTTGATGAAATATGCGGGCAGGGGATTAAAGAGTAAAACTTTACCCAAATATCCTGCAGTTACGCGAGATTTATCAATAATTGTAGATCGGGATACAGCTGCTGCGGCAGTTGAAAAGACGATAAATAAGGCGGCCGGACAATATTTGAGCAGGCTGGACTTGTTTGACGTATACGAAGGAAAACAGGTTGATAAGGACAAGAAAAGTATGACTTTTGCCCTGATTTTCCAAGCAAATGAAAAGACTCTTACCGACCAGGAAGTGGATGCTGGTTTCGCAGAGATTGTGACAGCGCTGCAAAAAAATTACAATGCTGCATTGCGTTCCTGATATAATGGGCATAAATAAAACGGCTTCACAAAATCTTTTGATTTTCGTGAAGCCGTTTTATTCAATAATGTATATTATTGATGGTCTTATGGATTAAAGTTTTTTTGTATTGTGGGGTTTGGGTTTAATGCAGTCAGAGTGCCAGCAACAAACTGCATTATTGCATGACTCATTTGAACCATAACATTCTTGATTACCCTCAAGCTTTTGAATAGCGTGAATGACATCTCGTTTAGTACGTAATCGCTTTGTATCGATGCCCTTTTCAGCAGCAATAATTTTTATATCTCTGAGCAGCATAAGATTACCTCCCCGTTCGTACACTATAAAAAATTATTATAACATTTATGCTTATTATACCATATCTGTGTGCGAAATATGTGTAAAATTGTTAATAAGTCTTTAATTATACAATAAAAGTTATCAGATTTGTGAACATTGACATCCAGTGATATCTATATCAGAATAAAAGCATAAAATTAAATAAAAAAGGAGTAAATATAATGAAAGATGTGTTGGATATGCATATGCATACAATTATGAGTGGACATGCTTACAGCAGTCTGTCTGAAATGATTGCAGCGGGCAGGCAAAAAGGCCTGTCTCTTATCGGAGTGACCGAACACGCACCGGCATTACCGGGAACTTGTCATGATATGTATTTTCATAATTTTAAAGTTATTGATCGAAATCAATGCGGTATGATGCTGATGATGGGGGCAGAAGTTAATGTAATGAGTTATGATGGCAGTGTTGATATGCCTGTGACAACATTAAAAAAACTTGATTATGCCATAATAAGTCTGCATGAACAATGTATAAAACCAGGAAATGCTGCAGATAACACCCGAGCACTTTTGCGGGCAATGGAAAATCCTTATGTCAGTATAATCGGACATCCGGATAATGGAATGTATCCGATTGACTTTTTGGCTGTGGTGCAGGCAGCAAAGAAAAATAATGTATTGCTGGAACTTAATAATAGTTCCTATAAGCCTGATAGTGGACGCATTCATTCACGGGAAAACGCATTGATAATGCTGGAGCTTTGTAAAAAATATGAAGTCAGTGTCATCATGGACAGTGATGCCCACATTGATGCTGATGTAGGAAATCATAAATACGTTTATGAGATTTTGCAGCAATCTGACTTTCCAGAGGAGTTAGTGGTGAATACTGATGCGAATAAATTTAGACGGTATTTAAAGCACCATTAAATCAATTGGTGTTGTTCGTTGAATTGAATTATTCGGCTGTTTTTTATATTTAATAAATCCCGCTCGTGATTAGTTATAAGCATGGTTTTCCCGACAGCGGAGAAAGCAGAGATAAAATCTTTTATCCAAATCTGCGATTTCTCGTCGAGCCCATTTAATGGTTCATCCATCATCAAGACATCAGGATTGAGTGCTAAAACTGCCGCGATAGATACTTTTTTCTTTTCACCGCCGCTTAGATGATAAGGAGCCCTGTTTTTTAGATGGCTTATTTTTAAAAAATCAAGCAGTTCGGTTACCCGTGCAGCTGTTGCAGATTCGGTAAAAGCCATTTGCCGTGGACCAAAGGCAACTTCATCGTAAACAGTTGGGTTAAATAATTGGGTATCGGGATTTTGGAATACATAACCAATGCGTTTGTGGAATTTTTTGGCAGTCAGATTGTCCTTTAAGGACAAAGGGGTGATTGGCTGTCCGTCAAAAAAATATTTACCACTAGAGGGGAATATCAGGCCATTCAATAGTTTAAATAAAGTCGATTTGCCGCATCCGTTAGGTCCGGTAAGCAGGATGAATTCACCAGATTTAATTTCAAGAGAAATATCATGGAGGGCAGGAATCTTTTCATAACTGTAATTTATATGAGACAATTTTATTAGAGCGGTCATATTATAGATATCCCTCTGTAAAAAAATATATACTTGATAAGATAATAATTATCATAACATAGACAATATAGCGTATTTCCATATGGTGCTGCTGCGAAATATGGTATTCTCCGGTGAAGCAGCGACATAACATAGCATCATGGGTGGCTGATGCATATTCTTGTGATTTTATGAAAGTCATGCCCAGAATATTCCCCAGACTTTGATATTTTTGGCGGTTTTTTCCTACTGAACGCAGATGCAGTGCCGTAAGTAATTCCTGGGCGGTATGTCCCAGGAGTACAATATATTTGACGGTCAGATCAAGTATCATGATGAACAGGCCGGGGATATGCAGCCCGCCCAATGCTTTGGTAATACTGTAAAAAGGTGTGGATAATGCCAAAGCAGTGACTGCACCGGTGGTTAAAAAAACTTTGAATGGCAGTAAGAAAAAACTGCTCCGCTCAAAAAGCGCGGCCGGTAATATTATTAAAAGAGAGAATAAGGCGGCAAATGCGGCCGGTTTTAATATTCTGAGAATAGTACAGCCGGTTAAACTGCACAGATAAATCAAGAATCCGGAAAGTACAATAGATAAGAATAATAGTTGATGTGATAAAGATATAAATAAAATTAGTAGGATTGTAAGGAAAATTTTAAACGAAGCGGTAAAAAAAACATCAGTATGGGCGGTAGAATTTTCTCGCAATGCTGTTAATTTAGTAATAACACTTAAAATTGTTTTGCTGAGAAAATTTTCATTATCGTTGACCGGTTGATAATCATCATTATTACCAAGCCATGCCGGCATATTGGTCAATAGCTTTTCGGAGTGGTCATCAGACGGCTTTATTTGTATCATTATGTGATCCTATTAGTTTAAAAATTATTATCAAGGCAGCTGCACCGATGACAGCAGATAAAATGTAACCGATGATGTCGGGCATGCCGGTCATCGTATAGTCTGGCAGCAAAGCGTGATAGTTGAAACCATTAGCAATTTTATCAGGAATATAACCCAGTACAGTTCCTAATGATGTATCTCCGGCTATTTCATCGGCACCCCATTCACCCCAGGCTGTACCATCAGCTAAAAGCCCCAAGGGTGATGCAATTACAAGAACGATCATCAATACGAAAACAGGATTAGTTTTTATCTTTTGTCCGTTGTGTATTATACCGGGAGATACTTTGACGATGAATTCGTAAATTGCCAAAGTGAAAATTGCTTCAGCAACACCGGCCACCAGCAAATGGGCAAGCATCATTGCCGGAACTGCTACTGATATCGGGTATGGACAGTATAGTGCATGACCGGCAGCATCGGTAAACAACAGTGGTTGTATGCCGAATTCAACGGCGGCAGCAAAGGCAGCAATATTGATGCCGATGTATGAGCCGATGACAATGGCGGTTTTCTCTCCCAAAGAAGTTGGCAGGATATCTTTTATCAACCGGAAAATATAATAACCGCTGAAAGGAAGCAAAAAAGCCATATTAAAACAATTTACGGCAAATGATATGATGCCACCGTCACCAAAAATTACGGCTTGTATAAGCAAGGCTACGCTTATGGCAATACAAGCGGCATAAGGACCAAGCAAAATAGCTACGAGAGTGCCTCCCACGGCATGTGCTGTGGTGCCGCCGGGGATAGGCAGGTTAAACATCATTAATAAAAAAGAAAAGGCGGCGCCGACACCGATAAGCGGTAGCTTATCCTTGGGCAATTCTTCTTTTACCTTTTTAATCGAGTAATACCATATGGGAATCATTATTGCCGTGAAGACACCACAGGTAGAAGGACTCAGATAATTGTCAGGAATATGCATGGATAATCGCCCCTTTAATAAATATGAATTATATAACAGCAATTTATAATAAACTATACGAGTATTCTATCATATTTTTATTGATAATAACAGTAAGTAAATGCCCGGCAGTATGTTTTCACACTGCCGGGCATTGTTCAATGCTTTGAGAATAAATTTAAAATGATAGTTAATAATATACTTATGAGTATTGAGGAAGCCAGAGGAAAATATATACCGAACCCCTTGCTTTCCCACTTGAAATCACCGGGAAGTTTACCAAGCGGCAGAAACTTTCCGCCAAAATGAAATATCAGTCCGGCGATAATCAATATCAGACCGGCATATATCATCAGTTTTCCTAGATCATTCATCAGGATGCTCCTTTAAAATAACGAAAATCAAGCATCATTTTCAGAATCAAATACAGCCATGGCTGCGACACTGTCATTAGCTTCTGTTTTCATTAGTTTTACTCCCTGGGTATTACGGCTGATCACGGAAATTCCATTGATTTCAGAACGAATGACGATACCTTCATTTGTTATCAACATAAATTCCTGATCTTGGCGGACCACTTTTATACCGATGACTTCACCGGTTTTTGCAGTAACCTTAATATTGATTATACCTTTACCCCCACGGGTTTGACGACGATATTCCGTAACGGAAGTGCGCTTTCCATAGCCGTTTTGTGTTACTGTGAGGACTTCGGCACCGCTGTGAACATTATCCATGCCGATGACGGCATCATCGGGGCGTAAAGAAATGCCTTTGACACCGCGTGTATTGCGTCCCATAGAACGTACATCGCTTTCCTTAAAGGAAATAGCATAGCCTTTTTTAGTACCCAAAATCACCTGGCGATCGCCGTCGGTCAGCTTTACTGCAATTAATTCGTCATCATCGTCGAGGGATAATGCAATAAGACCAGTCTTTTTCCGGGCCGTATCATATTCACTGAGAACAGTTTTTTTGATGATACCATTTTTAGTAGTCATAAATAAATATTTATGGTCATCAAAAGTATCTATGGGGATGACAGCCGTTATTTTTTCACCTGGTTCGACCGGCAGAAGATTTATTACGGCAGTTCCCTTGGCAGTCCGGCCTGATTCAGGAATTTCATAACCCATTAATTGATATACGCGGCCACGGTTGGTAAAGAAAAGGATTTTTCTATGCGTAGAGGTTATTATCATATTTTCTACAAAATCTTCTTCTTTGGTTCCCATGCCTGTTACACCGCGCCCACCGCGCTTTTGACTCCTGTAAACAGCTACAGGCTGGCGTTTAACGTAGTTATTATGCGTCATAGTTACTACGATATCTTCCTCGGCAATTAAATCGGCCAGATTGATTTCCGAAAGGTCCTGAGTTATCTGAGTACGGCGTTTGTCATTAAACTTATGTTTTACTTCAATAAGTTCTTCCTTAATAATATTGAGGATTTTTTGTTCATCGGCTAAAATATCTTTTAATTCTTCGATTGTTTGTAAAACCTGTTTATATTCTTCTTCAATTTTTTCCTGTTCTAAACCGGTTAAACGCTGCAGCCGTAAATCCAGAATTGCCTGGGCTTGTTTGTCACTGAGACCATAATTAGCTGTTAAACTTTCCTTGGCAATATCGGCTGTACGGGAATTTCTGATAGTGGAGATAACTGCGTCTAAATTTTCAAGGGCTATGGTCAGTCCTTCCAATATATGGGCACGGGCTTTTGCCTTGTCAAGGTCGAATTGTGTCCGCCGACGGACAACACTTTCTTGATGCTTGATGTAATAATTAAGTATTTGTGTTAAAGTCAGTATCCGTGGATGTCCATCTACCAAAGCCAGCATTATCACGCCGAAAGTATCTTGCAATTGAGTATGACGGTAAAGCTGGTTTAAAATTACGTCGGGGTTGATATCACGGCGCAGGTCAATGACAACGCTCATGCCGTTGCGATCAGATTCATCATTTAATCCGGTAATTCCCTCTATGGTTTTATCACGGACTAATTGCGCTATTTTTTCCACCAACCTGGCTTTATTTACCTGATAGGGCAATTCTGTGACAATTATGCGTGATTTACCATTGGGTTTTTCTTCGATATGGGTGCAGGCTCGCATTTTTACCGCACCACGGCCTGTTGTATAGGCGGAAATGATTCCCTCAGTACCCATAATCAACCCGCCGGTAGGGAAATCAGGTCCCTTGATAGCGGTCATCAATTCTGCAATAGTCACATCAGGATTATCGATCATCATCAAGATGCCGTCAATAACTTCGCCTAAATTGTGTGGTGGAATGTTAGTCGCCATGCCCACAGCAATGCCGGCAGAGCCATTAACTAAAAGATTTGGCATTTTGGAAGGCAGTACAGTAGGTTCTTTTAAGGATTCATCATAGTTAGGCATGAAATCGACAGTGTCCTTATCAATGTCGGACAGCATTATTTCGGCTATTTTAGACATACGGACTTCAGTATAACGCATTGCCGCCGCCGAATCACCATCGACGGAACCAAAATTACCATGTCCGTCAGCCAGCATATAACGATAGGAAAAGTTTTGTGCCATGCGTACTATTGTTTCATATACCGAAGTGTCACCATGCGGATGATACTTACCTAAAACTTCCCCGACAATACGTGCTGATTTTTTGTAAGGTTTATTCGATGCCATACCTGCTTCCTGCATGGCGTACAGTATACGACGGTGAACCGGTTTTAATCCATCGCGCACATCAGGCAGCGCTCTCGTAACGATAACACTCATAGCGTAATCGATATAAGAGGTTTTCATCTCTTCTTCAAGTTTAACAGGAATGACCTTGCCTAAATTTCCCAGTTGGTTAGATCCTCCCTGATCTTGATTTGGAGTCTCGTTATTTTTATCAAAATCGTCTGCCACTTTCTCACCTCAAATGTATAATAAACGGCAGAATAGCCGCTTGAGAGCATAAATATTCACATATATATTACCATTTTTCGAACTAAAAGTCCAATTTTGGCAAATGATCAGGTAAAACATTATTAAAAAGCCCGCTGCACTATCAGACTACGATTGTCCTCAAAATAGATACAGTGGGTTTTTATAGGATTTTATTTGATATTAATATTATTTTATTAAATCAATTTTTCCGGTGTCCGGGTCAATGATAAGGCCATGCACAGGTATATCATCGGGTAAATACTTACTGGCTTTGATATTGGCAACTGATTCCGTAACATTCTGGCAGGATGTGTGGAATGCATCGGCCCAGTTTCTTAAATCCGGCAAAATATCATTGATAATATTATCGTTGATGCCATGGATGCGCATATGATCGACAAGACCTTGTGAAGTGGTTTTCTCCATACCGCATTGATAATGTCCGATAACTACTATTTCTTTTACTTGGAGTTCATAAACACAAATCATAAGACTTTTTATTACATCATTAAAATCACTGCCTACAGTATTACCGGCTGTCTTTATGATTTTCACAGTACCCCGCTCTATTCCCGCGGCCGGTTCCAAAAAATTAACTAAACGCGTGTCCATACAGGTAACAATTGCTGCATGGTATTGGGGAAATTTGCTGATAGGTGTATGGGAAGATTTCATGAATGCCTTATTGGCAGTTAAGATTTTATCGACAATACTCATATACCGATACCCCTTTATGTGGCTTTTATTGACAAATGATCTGTCATAAAATTATAAAATTTGGTGACATTGCCTTTAGAAAAGCCTTTTTTTTCAATTATAAATGAACCTTTATTTTTTTTCAGGAACAGATAAAAACAAGTATCTCGTTCAACTATTTTACTTATGGTGTTATATGGTATTTTTTCTCGTTTAGTGTCTGTTTCTATAAACATGTGATGTTCATAAAAACGTATTTTCAAGGATTTTCCGCTGCGTTTGACTAGAATAAGCATACTGATATAGCTGGCAACAAAATACATCAGAAACATTGCCAGGACAAACAAGCCGATACGTTCTATGGAATGGCTGTTCCTGTATTCAAGAATACTTACAAGTACGAGAAGCAGGGCATATAACCATATCTGTTTATGAAGGTTTACATAACTAATAAATTCGCGGCAAAGTTTACGATTAAAGCGGGTCTCCGTAATAAAATTTTCATTCATTGTCATTAGTCCTAATCATTAATTTTGGTTTGGCCAAGTCTTGTACGCAAAAATAGGGTGAAATCAGCGGGGGTACCTTCTGTAAAAGTGTCTTTGGCAATTACATACATGATCGAATCAAGTTCCCTTGTCCAGATAAAAAAGTATTGGCTGGTTTGATGATATTTTTTTATATCCGTATAGTTCAATTTAATTATTTCATGATTCTTATTGACGACGATGCCGGTATCACTAAAAGTCATTTTAATGATGCAGTCACCGTCTTTTTTATAGAAATTTTTGCCGATAAACCACGGTGCAGTTCCGAGTGCAGCGATAAGGAATATACCGGGAATAAAAGCAACGTCAGCCCAAAATGCCTGAATGAAGGAATAACCATTTATGATGTAAAGTGGACATATAGCAGTCAAAATAATACCTAAGACGAAAAATAATTGAAAAACGATGTTGTGCCATATCAGATATCTGGCAGCAGCAAAACAAAGCTGTTTGGTAAGACGGGTTTCAGTAGAGAAGTTAGTATTCATCATTTTGCTAAAAAACGGCACTGTATAAAAATATGCAATGCCGTTTTATCCTTAAAATATATTGTGAGCACAGACAATTGTTTGATCACGGTTAGGACCAACTGATACAAAACCGATTTTTACATCAGTGACTTCGGACAGTCGTTTTAGGTATATTTGCGCTTCTTTAGGCAAATCTTCGTATTTCCTGATAGCGCATGTATCGGTGTTCCATCCGGCAAAAGTTTCATATACCGGTTCTATTTTACCGAGAATACGCAGGTTGGCGGGCATTTCGTCAATTATTTTGCCATTATATTTATAAGCTACACACATTTTTATTTCATCAAAATGATCCAGAATATCTAACCGGGTGATGGCAAGATAATCCAGACTGCCTAGATATCCGGCGTATTTTACAACACATGCATCGAGCCAGCCGGTACGACGGGGACGCCCTGTAACGGTGCCAAATTCATGACCTACATTGCGGATTTTATTGCCAATCTCATTGAGTTGTTCTGTTGGGAATGGACCTTCACCAACGCGGGTACAGTAAGCCTTTACAACACCGACCGTAGTGTTGATGTTTCTTGGACCGATTCCGGCACCCACGCATACGCCACCGGCAATCGGATGTGAAGCGGTAACATAAGGGTATGTACCATAGTCGATATCAAGCATTGTGGCTTGGGCTCCTTCAAACAGGACTTTTTTGCCGTCCCGGACTGCTTTGTTAAGATATGAAGGAGTATCGATTATAAAGGGACGAAGTTTATCCGCATAGCCGCGGTATTCCTTTAATATTTTTTCATAACTGAGTGGCTGTTGTCCGTAAAGTATCTCCAGTTCACGGTTCTTGGTTTCAAGATTAGTTTTTAGTTTAGCGGCAAATACTTCATCATCGATGAGATCACACATGCGGATACCGATTCTTCTGTCACGGTCCATATAGCAAGGACCAATACCACGCTTAGTGGTGCCGATCTTGGCATGGCCGCGGTTGTCTTCTTCCAAACCATCCATTAAACGATGATAAGGCATAACTACTTGTGCCCGATTGGAAATCAGATAGTCGGCAATTTCTATGCCTTCTTTTTTTAGGTTTTCTATTTCGGATAGAAGCACTTCGGGATCAAAAACGACACCATCACCAATGATACATTTTTTCCCCTTGTATAATATACCTGAAGGCATGAGGCGTAATTTAAATTCTTTGCCGCCGACGCTTACAGTATGTCCGGCATTGCTGCCGCCTTGATAACGCACAACGATATCAGATTGTTCAGCAAGATAATCAACAATTTTGCCTTTTCCCTCGTCACCCCATTGTGTGCCTGTAACAACGACTGTTGACATATAGAATCCCTCTTTCTATAGCAGTAAAACTGCAGGTTTAAAATTCATTCAAATAGTCATTCATGGTAGAATAGTTTGGATAAATTAAAGTGTTGGTATTAAATGCCAAAGCGGCTCAATATCATATCAACATGACGCAGGAACCATTTATAATCAAAACAGCTGTCCACTTCTTCTTTGGTGAGGTAATGCATAATATCAGGATCTTTTTCTATGTTGGAGCGAAAATCTTCGCCTTCCAGCCAACGGCGCATTGCATTGCGCTGCACCCATTTGTAAGCATCTTCGCGCAGGACACCCTTATTTACAATTGCCAGCATGATACGCTGACTGTAGATAAGACCACCGGTTTTATTCATGTTTTTCATCATATTATCAGGGTAGATGAGTAATTTATCTATTATGTTAGTAAATTTGCGTAAGCAATAATCAACGATAATTGTACTGTCAGGCAGTATTACACGTTCAACGGAAGAATGAGAAATATCGCGTTCGTGCCATAATGTTATATCTTCCATTGATGCTAATGCATTGCCGCGGACCAGCCGGGCCAGACCTGAGATTCTTTCGCAGGTTATAGGATTGCGTTTATGCGGCATGGCAGAAGATCCCTTTTGACCGGGACTGAAATATTCTTCAGCTTCGCGAATATCGGTGCGCTGCCAATTACGGATTTCTGTAGCAAATCTTTCTAAAGAGCTGGCAGTAATGGCAAGCATTGTCATATATTCGGCATGACGGTCACGTTGTACCACCTGTGTAGCCAGCGGTACAGGTGTAAGCCCCAGCTTTTTGCACACCAATTCTTCAATGCGGGGATCAATATTAGAATATGTACCTACAGCACCTGATAATTTACCCACCGATACAATCTTGCGGGCATGTTCGATACGTTCTAAGTCGCGGCCCAGTTCCGAATACCAAAGAGCAAATTTCAGTCCTAAAGTCATCGGTTCGGCATGGATGCCGTGAGTGCGGCCGATACAGGGCGTATGACGATGTTCATTGGCACGGCGTAATAAGACTTCACGCAATTTTTTGATATCTTCAATAATTATGTCAGCTGATTTTTTCATCATAATACCAAGTGCGGTATCCTTTACATCACTTGAAGTAAGTCCCTTGTGGATATATTTGGAATCATCACCTACGTATTCAGCAACGTTGGTAAGGAAAGCAATAATGTCATGATTGGTAACTTTTTCAATCTCTTTTACGCGTGGCAGATCAAATTTTGCCTTGGCTCGAATATTTTTGGCTGCTTCCTTAGGGATTTCTCCGAGATCAGCCATTGCCTCACAAGCTGCTATTTCCACGTCAAGCATCACTTCAAATTCATGTTGAAGTGTCCAGATATGTCCCATTTCTGGGTTGGTATAACGTTCAATCATTTGGCAGGGTTCCTCCTATGACAAAAAAATATACGGGGACTTTATCCCCGTATATCATAGCATTGACCGACTACCATGTCAATTTTAAACTGGCAGGCCGGCTAAATTGTCCAAACAGATGGTGCCTCAGAGCGGAATCGAACCACTGACACGGGGATTTTCAGTCCCCTGCTCTACCGACTGAGCTACCGAGGCATATAAAAAATAACATGGCAAGCCATGTTATTTATATTCAAATGGCGACCCGAAGGGGACTTGAACCCCTGACCTCCGCCGTGACAGGGCGGCATTCTAACCAACTAAACTACCGGGCCGTGATTGGTGGGCGATAACAGGATCGAACTGCTGACATCTTGCTTGTAAGGCAAGCGCTCTCCCAGCTGAGCTAATCGCCCGAATATGGTGACGCCTATGGGATTCGAACCCATGAACCCGCCGTGAAAGGGCGGTGTCTTAACCGCTTGACGAAGGCGCCGATACTCTTATTTATAGAACTATCAGTTACGAGCAAAAATGATTTTATCATAATTGAAAATAAAATGCAAGCGTTTTGTCGATTTTTTTACTAATTGATTAGTTTTTACCAATCGACTGATTGCCGCGAGAAGGCGCAGTTCCGGCTGGTGAATTTTGTTGGGTATGGTCTGCTGCGTCCTGACCGGCAGAAGGTTCTTTTAATTCACTTTTAGGGACAGTAGAAGTTTTGTCGGATTTTTTTAATTTATTTTCATCACCGGTTGATTTGGTGATATGTGGTGTATCCGGTAAACGGCCTATTGCCGGATCATCAGCAGGAATTTCCCGGGCCGTTGATGGGATGGAATCCTTATATTCACTGTTGGTCCGTTCCATAGATGCACGCATGGATGGTGTCATGTCGATGTCAAGTGTATCAGCCAGGGCACTGCGCAATTTAGTTATATCTGGTATCCAGTAGCTTATGCCATCAATATACATAGGAATACCAGGAACCATTTCGGATTTTAATCCATTGTTTTGGGCCTCGCGCAGGGAACCAAAAAAAGCAAGTAACTGACGTATTGACATGTCGGTTTTTACAGTTTCAAATATTTCAGCAACAATTGCCGGTATGCGGGGAATGATTGATGGGGAAAGTACTTTATCCATAACGGCTTTCATAAATTTTTGCTGCCGTTTTATCCGGCCGATATCCCCTTCTTCATCACGATAACGTACGTAGGTGATAGCTGTTTTTCCATCCATGTGCTGCATGCCGGGAGTTAAATCAATATGCAGACCACCGTTGTCATCCCAGGGATCATTATATATCATGCGTTTTTCTACATCAATGTCGACACCACCGATGGCGTCAATTATTTTTTGAAAACTTTCCATATTGATTATTACATAATGATCCATTGGAACCCCCAAAAACTGTTCCACTGTCTGCCGGGTAAGGTTATGACCACCGTAAGCATAAGCTGCATTTATTTTGTCCCAGCCGTGACCTTGGATTTTGACGCGTGTATCACGTGGAATAGATAGTAAAGCGGCCTGCTTTTTTTTGGGATCAATGGTTGCAACCATCAGTGTATCACTTCTGCCGACATCACCGTCTCTTGAATCAACGCCCATTATCATGACCGTTGCCTTGTCGGATGCTACAAGCATACCATCTTGCTTAGCTGCTTTAGGTGTATCATCAAAAAAGCCTGCAAAAACAGCGCCGCAGGCAGCAGCAGCGGCAAATACCAGCAGTAATATAATTAAGGGGGAATACTTCCTTTTCTTTCTTTGCATATCAATACTCCAATAATCATGTAATTTGTGTGAATTAATCAAACACAGTGATAAAAAATGTTGTTCTTATTATAAATTCTGTTTTTATTTAACGCAATATATTTAATTATTAATTGAAAAAATTTTTGCCAATTAACATTACGATATTGGGATAAATTTACAATATGACAATTTCCTTGTGCTGCTACTGTCATTTTAAATTGACAGTTTTTTTTGCACAATGTTATAATTATCAACACATCGGTATGACGGAACCGTCATATGCAGCCGTTTTTATGAGGTCGCTGCCGTTCGTACGGCAGATCCCGGTGTTTTGTGGCTGTTGTATATAAAAGGTGCAGTTTAACTAAAGTGAGTTGCTGCCGCAGGTAAAACAGACCGAGTAATTGCTTCAGTAAAGATTATTAAAATGGAGGAACATTTAATGGCAAAAAAAAATTTCCCATTAACAGCGGAGAAACTCGAAGAAATTATAAAAAAATATCCAACGCCATTTCATATCTATGATGAAAGAGCGATTCGTTTGAATATTAGACGGTTGTTCAAAGCTTTTGACTGGGCACCGGGATTTCGCGAATATTATGCAGTAAAGGCAGCACCAAATCCACGGCTGCTGCAAATACTAAGACAGGAAGGCGCCGGTGCTGACTGCAGCTCTTTACCTGAACTGATATTGGCTGATAAAGCGGGGATCACCGGTGAGAGTATTATGTTGACATCTAACGATACTCCGGCAGATGAATTTCAAAAAGCTATCGAACTCGGGGCAATAATAAATTTAGATGATATTTCACATATTGAGTACTTGGAAAAAAATGCCGGACTGCCAAAAGTAATTTCGTTTCGTTATAATCCGGGTCCCGTAATTGAGGGCAATGACATAATCGGAAAACCGGAAGAAGCAAAGTATGGTTTGACGAAAGAACAATTGTTTGCCGCTTATAAAATAATGAAGGAAAAGGGATTAAAAAGATTTGGCCTGCATACAATGGTAATTTCCAATGAACTGCATGACGGTGCATTTATTGCCACGGCTGAAATGATGTTTAAGCTGGCTGTAGAATTGAAGGAAAAACTGGGTATAGCAATGGAATTTATCAATTTGGGCGGCGGTATAGGCATTCCTTATAGACCAGAAGAGAAGGAAGTAAATATTGAAGCTGTAAGCCAAGGCATTAAAAAAGCTTATGAAAAAATATTGATTCCCGCCGGATTAGTACAGACACAGATAGCTTTTGAATCAGGCCGGGCAATAACGGGTCCGTACGGTTATTTGGTGGCTACTGTCCTGCATGAAAAAAAGACATATAAGGATTATATTGGTCTTGACGCATCAATGGCCAATTTAATGCGTCCGGGAATGTACGGCGCATATCATCATATGACTGTTGTCGGTAAGGAAAATGAACCATGTACATGCACATATGATGTAACAGGCTCACTTTGTGAAAACTGTGATAAATTTGCTATTAACCGTAAATTGCCGCCAATATCCATTGGTGATAAGGTTATCATCTATGATACGGGGGCACATGGGCATTCAATGGGATTTAATTATAATGGCAAACTGCGCAGTGCTGAATTATTAATCAGAACTGACGGAACGGTTGAACTGATCCGCCGGGCAGAGACAATAGATGATTATTTTGCCACACTGACAGGTTTTTCCGGCAGTATAATGGACAAATAAATTTATGAATGAAAAACCCTCCTGCCAAATTGACAAGAGGGTAAAACAAAAAACTGCGCTTACAGCATTATATTTAAAAATTGGTCGGAGCAGCAGGATTCGAACCTGCGACCCCCTGGTCCCAAGCCAGGTGCTCTACCAAACTGAGCCATGCCCCGAACGTTAAATAGTATATTAAATTTATAGATGCTTGTCAATGTATTTTTCAAATTAATTTTAACAAAATTTATTTTAAAGGAAATATACTGTTGGGAGCAAATTAGTAAATGGAGTATATTTAATAAATGATATGGGGGCAGTATTTTATTTTGGATGATCTCAATACAATATTATTTTTGATATGCGGTGGATTTATTGCCAGCTTTGTTGATGCAATAGCCGGCGGTGGAGGGATAATATCGCTGCCTGTACTTTTACTTACGGGTATTGATCCTGTTGCGGCCATGGCAACTAATAAAATGGCATCGGTTATGGGGTCTTTTACCAGTGCTGTGACTTACATGCGAAGCGGAAAAGTGACGACGGGACTTATAAAGTACTTATTTCCTTTGTCTTTAGTGGGGTCTTTTTGTGGGGTAATTGTGGTACGGCAAATACCGGCTGATTTTTTACGACCGCTTGTAGTGGTTTTGTTGGTGCTGATCACCATTTACACGTTGTGCCGCAAAAATTGGGGGCAATCGGTTTCTTATAATGGTGTGACGAAAAAAATCCTTCTTGTCAGTACTTCACTGGCTTTTATATTAGGGTTCTATGATGGTTTTTTTGGACCGGGAGCAGGGTCATTTTTGATGTTTGCATTTCTTTATATAGGGCTTGATTTTGTTGGGGCGGCAGCAAATGCGCGAGTGCTGAATTTTGCCAGTAATTTCGCAGCAATGATTACCTTTGTTTATTTTGGTCAAGTTTATTTTCATTATGCTGTCCCAATGGGGATAGCAATGATAGCCGGGGCATACTGTGGTACTAAAGCGGCACTGTCACGCGGAGCGGTTTATGTAAAGCCGTTGTTTGTTATTATGACGATTTCTTTGATTGGCAAGCAAGTATGGGATTTGTTTAAATAATGAATTAGTATATGATGATAATGCCTGGGGGAGAATAAAATGCTGTATGCAGTGATTGATATTGGCTCAAGTACGATAAGAATGGCAATATATAATATTGAGTATGGAAAAATTGAGATGCTTACGAAAAAAAAGTATTTAATAGGGCTGGCAGGTTATGTTAAAAATAATTTGATGCAGCAGCAGGGTATAGATAAAGCTTGTGGCAGTTTGAATGAATTTCGTGATTTTTTGGCTGATTTTCATATAAAAAATGTTTCAGCGTTTGCTACTGCAGCAATTCGTAATGTAAAAAACAGCCGGGCTGTGGTCGATGAACTGCAAAAACGTACCGGAATAGCAATACGGGTGATAACCGGTGATGAGGAAGCTGCTTTTGATTTTATTGGTGTAATGCATGGAGTGGATGTTCCGACAGGCCTGATTATTGATGTGGGCGGTGGCAGTACGGAGCTTATTTATTATATAGATAAAAATATAGAGAAAAAAATTAGTTTGCCATTAGGGGCACTTTCCTTACACACTGATTTTGTTGAAGATTTTTTACCGAGCAGTGCGGAAGTCAATGATATGGAAAGATATGTGACAGATGCCTTAAAGAAGGCGGATGGTTTTATAGTACCACCTGCTCCGTATATTTGCGGGATAGGCGGTACAATAAAAAGCATGCGGATTTTATATAATCATCTGTTTCAGTGTAACGATGACAATATGATGTTAAAAACGGCAGATTTTATTACGATGATAAAAAAATATATGCGGGATACAGCTGTGCAGGAAAAAGATATAATAATGCTTTTGAAATCTGTGCCGGATAGACTGCAGACAATTGTACCGGGGATGGTAATTATAGACATTATCTGCCGGTATTTTCAGGCAGAACAACTGACGTATAGTGACACGGGAATGCGGGAAGGTTATATTTATGACCAGATCATCAGTGCCGAACAGTAATTTTATTAAGAGAAGGATTGATAAATTCGATGGAGGAAAATAATTTACAACGAGGTTTGAAGGAACGTCACATTCAAATGATAGCTTTAGGATGTGCTATCGGTACAGGGTTGTTTTATGGTTCGGCCAGTACTATTCAATTGGTCGGCCCGGCGGTAATGATATCCTATTTAATAGGCGGTATATTCATTTATTTTGTGGTCAGAGCATTAGGGGAAATGTCGGTTGATAATCCGGTTTCGGGATCATTCAGCACATATGCTTATGATTACTGGGGAGATTTTGCTGGTTTTTTGTCCGGCTGGAATTATTGGTTTAATTATGTAGCTGTATCAATGGTTGAAGTTTCAGTAATTGGTATTTACATGAATCACTGGTTCCCCGATTTACCGATGTGGATATCGGGGGCGGTTTTATTTATACTGGTAAATATCATAAATCTGACAAATGTCCGGTCTTTCGGGGAAATAGAGTTTTGGGGAGCGATAATAAAAGTCGCAGCAATAGTGTTAATGATAATTTTTGGTGTACTCATGATATTTTTTGGCGTCGGTGTCGGTGCGCCTATAGGACTGCATAATTTATTTGACAATGGAGGTTTTTTGCCTAAGGGATTGTGGGGGATGATGCTGTCTTTTGTTGTTGTCACTTTTTCCTTTGGTGGTACGGAATTAATTGGCATAACGGCTGGAGAAGCCGAAACACCGAAAAAAACTATTCCTAAGGCAATAAATCTTATTATTGGACGTATTTTATTATTCTATGTCGGTTCAATGTTTGTTCTGGTAACTATTTATCCTTGGGATAAAGTGGGACTGAATGGCAGTCCGTTTGTGGAAATTTTCTCTGCTATCGGGTTTCCTGCAGCGGCATCAGTTTTAAATATAATAGTTTTAACCGGTGTGTTTTCTGCTTATAATAGTTGTTTATACAGCAACGCCAGAATGCTGCATGGTTTGGCTATACAGCATAATGCGCCGGCTTTTTTGGGAAAACTTTCCAGAAATGGAGTTCCGTGGACGGCGGTATTGTTTTCTTCTTTTTTTGTCGGTATAGCTGTGGTTATTACGTATTTCGCTCCTAAAGAGGTATTTAATTATGTAATGTCAATCGCGACTATCGCTGCATTGATAAACTGGATAATGATATTATATACACAGATTAAATTTCGGCAGAAAATTGGCAGTCGGGTAAATGATTTGTCATATAAAATGCCGCTTTTCCCTTGGCTGAATTATGCCGGCATAATCTATTTTCTTGCTATTGGCATAACGATGGCTATTATGCCCGATTATCGTTTAGCGGTTTATCTTTGCCCAATTTGGCTCTTGATTATTTATATTGGCTATAAAATAAAAAAAGTGCGCACAAGTTGACTGCACAAAGTGGGGCTGGTACTGACGCTATCAGTGTATATGGAAAAATCGTTATGATCGAAGGCTAAAAATCCATGTCGTATCATGATAATGATAATTTAAGAGGAATATGGTTCGTTTTTTGCATAAGTTTCAAAAGTATATTATAATAAATGTTTGAATATATGGCATAGTTTTATTTATAAAGATTACTGATATTTTGATGATCTTATGTGGAATTATTATCCCTCATATTTTCATCCCGAGAGGAATGTATAATGATAAATCGTACGACACGCCCGCTTGTTGAAAGTGCCATGCTGACAGCTGTTACCATCATCATGGCGATAATGGGCACGGCCCTGCCGATGTTCTTTTTTTTGCTGTATATATTGCCGATACCTATTGCAGTAAATATTTTTCGTCACGGGTTGCGTTGGGGCGTTATTTCTATAGCGGCTTCTGCCTTGATAGCTGGCAGTGTTTTTGGCATTTATTCGGCAGTTACAGTTATAACTGTGACGATTTTTGTAAGTCCGGCATTGGGCATTGGTTTTCGCCGTTTCTCACCAACAAAGAATTTGATAATAACTATAGCAGCATCATTGATTTCAATAGCACTTGCCCTTGGCGCAGCGTTTTTAATTATGGGAGTGAACTTTCTGACAGATTTTCAAACCGCGTTGAACACGGCAACACAGGCATCAATTGAGATTTATAAGACAATGGGGTTGACGGATGCTGATATTCAATCTCAGTCCGGGCAAATAGAAAAAATTGTCAAGCTTATTATGCTGTCGTTGCCAGCAGGAATTGCACTGTCAGCAGTGGGCAGTGCCTTTGTCAATTTTATTTTGACGCAGCGTCTTTTGAAAAGATTAGGAGAAAGAACACTGGCCGGTCTGCCTGCTTTTGCACAATGGCATATGCCGATAATATTTTTGTTTTTATTCGGATTTTCTTTGGTAGGAATGTACTGGGGAAGTACCCGGGACATAAGTTTATTATATAATGTGTCATTTAATATAAATTATTTTTCATCCATGTTTTGTCGGTTACAAGGGTTGTCACTGTTATATTGTGCATTACAGCACTTTAAATTACCTACCGCACCTAAAATAATGATAATGGTTCTTGTCATATTTACACCCTTTATGGAAATTTTCATGTATGTCGGCCTGTTTGATATGATTTTTGATTATAGGGCGCGCTTTACTAAAGGGCGTAATATTTAATAAGGAGTATAGTTATGCCGCGCAGATTATCTTCATGGATAGATATTTGTATTACACTGGTTATTATTGCCGGGTTATTGCTTACTATTTTGTGCTACAATGTGTATTTGGCCGTGGCCGGTTTGATGTTATTGGTTTGTCTGCTGTTGTTTCTGAGGGAACGCAATAATGACCGCCAAAAATCACTGGCTGATTACTATCAAAATGTGATAAAAAATGTTAATGAACTGTCAAATCTGGCATTGGAACATTTACCGCAGGTGATTTTAATAGTTGACCGTGACAGTCGCTTGGAATGGCATAACAATGAATTGGAAAGATGGCTGGGGAAAAAACCGGAACTGGGGACGGTGATTCACGAATTCTGGCCAAGCCTGAGTCTTGAACCGTTTTGGGGACAAATTGGTGAAACCGTTTTTAATAATGATAACAAATTTTATTTGCTAAAGTATCGGCCTGTATCTACTAACACAGATTTAAATGGACTAATGGCACTTTATATAACCGATGTGACAAAACCAGAAGAATTTAAGCGTACTACAGCAGCACATATGGTGCTGTTCGGTTATATCCAGATAGATAATTATAACGATGCTATGCAGGGATTAAGCGAAGCACAGCGTACTTCAATTTTATTTGAGGCTAATAGTATACTCGATAAATGGGCACATTCATTAAATGGATTTTTGCGGCGTTTAGATGATGATCTGTATGTTATACTTATTGAGCACCATATGCTGGAATTGGCCGTATCCAGTAAATTTGATGTTCTAGATCGAGTGCGGGCTATGCGCGGACCTAATAAGTTTCCCATAACACTTAGCATCAGCTTAGTCGAAGCACGAGAAGATATGACGATGGAAGATCTCGGTGCTCTGGCTCAGTCAAATCTTGACTTGGTGTTAGGACGCGGTGGAGATCAGGTCGCGGTTAATATAGATGGTAAAGTTAAGTTCTTTGGTGGTAAGACAAAAGCAATTGAAAAACATACACGGGTAAAATCACGCATTGTAGCTCATGCTATGCGTGAAATAATTGAAAAAGCTGATGTCGTATTTGTAATGGGACATCATAATGAAGATTTTGACAGCCTGGGTGCAGCTATAGGGGTTGCAGCTATGGCAAAATTTATGAAAAAACAGGTTCATATCATTTTAAGTGATATGAATGAAGGAATAGATAAGTTTACGGATTTAATAAAAGATAGTGCTGACTATGCAGGTGTATTCATAACTCAAGAAGAGGCTTTGAAAATCATAGCGGTAAATCCGGTACTATTCGTGGTCGACACACATATACCACATCTTGTGGCTGGACAGGAATTGTTAAATGATATTAAAAATGTTGTAGTTATCGATCATCATCGCCGCTCGGAAAACGTAATAAAAAATTCCCTGTTGATATATATTGAACCTTCATCATCATCTACGAGTGAACTCGTAACAGAACTGTTGATGTATTTCAGCGATGATCCGCTGATTTCCAATATAGACGCCACAGCCCTATATGCAGGAATTCTTGTCGATACAAAAAATTTTAAGATTCAAACTGGGGTGCGGACTTTTGATGCAGTTGCTTATTTGCGACGCAATGGTGCTGATCCGCAAATGGTGAGCCAGCTTTTCCGCACTGATTATACTACTAATCTGGCTAAAGCCAGAGCAGTGTCACAATCGAAATTTTTTGATGGCGGACTAGTAATTTCCATATGCCCGGATGATGCTCCTAATATACAAATAATTTCGGCTCAGATAGCGGATTATTTACTTAGCATTGATCAGGCACGAATGAGTTTGGTATTTTTTCATCTGCCGCCTAATACTGTGGGAATATGTGCTCGTTCGCTTGGTGAACTCAATGTGCAAATTCTCATGGAGGCATTTGGCGGCGGGGGGCATTTGAATGTTGCCGGAGCCCAGGTCAAAGATGGTAATCTTGAAGAAATAAAGGCTAAGGCTGTTGAATTAGCACAAAAAATAATAGAAGAGGTTGATAATGATGAAAATAATCCTCGAACAGGATCTGAAAAAAGTAGGCAAAAAAGGTGATATCATTGAGGTATCAGAAGGTTACGCCAGAAATTTCCTTTTGCCGAAAAATATTGCGATTGAAGCCACTGCTGCAAATATGAATGTGGCCAAAGCCCAAAAAGCTTCTAAGCAGAGGAAACAGCAGCAAGCTGCGGATGAAGCCCGCTTAATGGCAGCACAGCTTGAAAAGGTAGAAATTAGTATTCCTGTGCGTACCGGTGAAAATGGGAAGCTGTTTGGCTCGGTTACGGGTAAAGATATTGCAGATGTATTAAAAAAGGACTTTAACATTGACATGGATAAACGCAAAATTGAAATAAAGGGTGATATTAAAAGTGCGGGTGATTATACAGCAGTGATAAAAATTCATCCAACGATAACGGCCAATATAAAGGTTCATATAGTTACTAAATAAAAATCACAGTCAGAATATCCGCTGTCATATTGACAATGAGAGCGGATATTTTTATCGAAATGATGAAAAAAATATTGCTGTGATTGTTAGGTTCAAAGCATCATAAAAACTTCATTCAGAAAATTAAATTTTGATAAAGGAAAGATTATGTCATTAAAAAAATTTTGGCAAAAACATTTCAGCAAAAAAAATGCAGATTTTTCGCAGACGAGGCAGGAAGAAAACGCCGGAAAATTATCTGCTATAAACACTACCGCTAAAGATGTTGATGCTGTGTATAATATACTTGTTGATATAATGGGATCGGAAAAGTTGGTATTAAAGGCAGGCAAGCTTGATGCCATTAATTTACTGCGTTCTAAAAAATACAATGAACGAGTGTTGGCACTGCAAAAAATTGTCTATGAGGACCCAACACTGGATACCTTGCCGTCTGACAAGGAAATCCCGGGAATTTTGGGGGCAATGACGGAAAAGATTGCCGATATAATTGCACGGCGCAATATGGAGGACAAGATTGAAAAGCGTATTGCAGAAAAAATAGAAGAAAATCATCAAGATTATGTGGAAGATATTCGTATGCAGGTGCTTAAGGAGGAGCAAACTGATGAAGATTCACCACAGTCTAAGGCAAAATATGATGCACTTAATTCACTGGAGAAAATACATCTTACTCAGTCGGTGATGGAGCTTCTTCGTCCGCAATCACTTGAGGAAATAATTGGTCAGGAACGAGCGGTCAATGCATTAAAAGCAAAACTAAGTTCACCATATCCACAGCATTTGATACTCTATGGACCACCAGGAGTAGGTAAAACCACTGCGGCCCGTTTAGTTCTGGATGCAGCTTGCAAGGAAAAATATACACCTTTCACCGAAGATGCTCCCTTTATAGAAACTGACGGTACTACACTGCGCTGGGATCCACGTGATATGACTAATCCCTTGCTGGGTTCAGTACATGATCCTATTTATCAGGGGGCACGTAAAGATTTAGCTGACAGTGGCATACCTGAACCTAAACCGGGTCTGGTTACAGACGCGCATGGTGGTATTTTATTCATCGATGAAATTGGAGAGATGGATGAGATGCTGCAAAATAAGTTATTGAAAGTATTAGAAGACAAGCGGGCTTATTTTGAATCGGCTTATTATGATCCAACAGATCCGGCTGTTCCCAAATATGTACGTAAATTATTTGAGGAAGGAGCTCCGGCTGACTTTGTCTTAATTGGAGCGACTACCAGAGATGCGGCTTATATCAATCCGGCATTACGGTCGCGTTGTGCTGAGATTTATTTTGAACCACTTACTCCTAAGCATATCGAAAAAATAGTAAAAAATGCTGCTGATAAATTGAAAGTGACATTGTCTGATAATGTTGCGGCAACGATAAGCGAGTATACTATAGAAGGCCGCAAGGCAATTAATATTTTAGCAGATGCCTACAGTCTGGCACTGCAGAAAAATGCTGATGCAGTTAAAGATATTGTCATAACTATGGAGGATATTTATCATGTTGCACAAGTCAGCCGCTTATCGCCATTTATCACAAAAAAAGCCTCTGATGAACCGCAGGTAGGAAAAATATTTGGCCTTGGGGTAGCGGGCTTTATCGGGTCCGTTATTGAAATTGAAGCAGTAGCATTTCCCTGTCTGAAAAAAGGTCGCGGTACTGTGCGGTTTAATGATACGGCAGGAAGTATGGCAAAGGATTCGGTATTTAATGCAGCTGCTGTTGTACGTAAATTGACTGGTAAGGATGTACATGATTATGATATTCATATTAATGTGATCGGCGGCGGTAATATTGATGGACCTTCTGCCGGAACTGCGATATTAACAGTTTTGATATCAGCATTAACCGGTAAAAAAATTCGGCAGGATACTGCTGTTACCGGTGAAATATCAATACAAGGAAAAGTCAGACCGGTTGGCGGAGTTTTTGAAAAAGCTTATGGAGCAAAGCAGGCAGGAATGACCAGACTGGTCATTCCCAAGGAAAATGAAAAGGATATTCCGCCTGATCTGCTGGGATTGGAAATTTATACTATTGAGACGGCACAGGATGCTTTGGATCAACTGCTGGTTGATTAGTGAAAGACATAGATAGTGATGAAATCGATTGGAAGGAGTGTACAGATTGATAGATAGAGTTCCCCCACAAAATATTGAGGCTGAACAGTCAGTATTAGGGGCGATGATGATCTCCCGTGATGCTATAGCAGAAGCAGCACAAATTCTTATCGACACTGATTTTTACAGGGAAGCACATCGCATAACTTTTGCAACGATGTTGGAAATTTTTAATCGTAATGATCCAGTAGATCTAATAACAGTAACGGAACAGCTTAGAAAGTCAAATCAATTGGAAAAGGTCGGCGGTATTACATTTTTGACGGCTTTGTCCAATAATGTACCCACGGCAGCCAATATTACCTACCACGCTAAGATAGTCAAGGAAAAGGCGCAGCTGCGGGCATTGATAAATACAGCTACTTCGATTGCAGCCATGGGTTATGAAGATGATGAAGCAGTTGATACGGTACTTGATAAGTCGGAAAAAATGATTCTGGATGTGGCTTCTAATCGTACTGTGGGTGATTTTATACCGATAAAAACTATTTTATTGGATACTTTCAGTAAGATTGAACAGATGCACGAAGCTAAAGGCGGGATAACGGGATTATCGACTGGGTTTAAAGACCTTGACAAGCTCACATCAGGGTTTCAACCGTCTGACTTAATATTGGTAGCTGCCCGTCCGAGTATGGGGAAGACGGCATTTACATTAAATATAGCCACTCATGCGGCTGTGCGGAAAAAAGAACCGGTGGCTTTTTTTTCCTTAGAAATGTCCAAGGAACAATTGGTACAGCGAATGTTATGCTCGGAAGGAGCTATTGATTCCCAGCGACTGCGTACCGGCGGTCTTTTAGATGATGATTGGCAGCGCTTGATAAGCGCTGCTGATCGCTTATCTTCAGCACCGATATTTATTGATGATACGCCAGGGATAAGTATAATGGAACTTCGCTCTAAGGCTCGCCGTCTGAAATTGGAAAAGGGACTTTCCCTGCTGATAATTGATTATTTGCAATTAATGCAAGGGCGCAGTGCCGGGAAAGGTGATAATCGTCAGCAGGAAATTTCGGAAATTTCACGCTCACTGAAGGCACTGGCACGTGAACTGAATGTTCCGGTAGTTGCTCTATCGCAGCTTAGCCGCAGTGTTGAAGCCCGGCAGATAAAAAAACCGATGCTTAGTGATTTGCGTGAATCTGGTTCATTAGAACAAGATGCCGATATAGTGATGTTTTTGTACCGGGAAGATTACTACGATCCCGATACAGAGAACAAGAATATCACTGATGTAATTATTGCTAAACACCGTAACGGACCGGTCGATACAATACAGCTGTATTTCCAGAAGGAATTTACCCGCTTTGGCAACCTGGCTCATGACCAAATGCCGCAGCAGCAATAAACTAAAGGTTGGATAAAAATTCTGCTGTCAGGATAAACAGAATTTTTATAACGATTTTGTCAATACAATCATTAAACGCAGAACTGGTGGAATTGTGGGTTACCGCACAGGAAACTGCGTCGCTTTAAACCGGCCGCTTGGGCATAAATACACTTGCTCAGGCGGTTTTTGATATATAAATAATATAAGTATATGTATGATGTATAAGGTATAAGGTATCTTAGACAATATAGAACCTATGTATATCGAGAAGCATTATTAACATTAGGGATGGTTTTTGCCGACTATAAAAGGTCTAGTATGCAAAAAAATAGAATAATAAAATTATAAATATTTATTTTTAATTTTAGGAGATGATAATGTGGATTTTTTAGGACCGTCGAGCCGATATTCGCACGAAAATCATCAACCGGTTAATGTTAATAAGAAATTCAGAGAAAATTTAACATTTGGACAAAAAGCGGCCGATATGGTAGCTAAAATTGTAGGCAGCTGGACTTTTATTATCATTCAGACAATGTTGTTTATTGCGTGGATGGGGATAAATGCATATTTAGTTTACCAATATGCGGAAAATCGCAGTTTTTTTCTTGCGTGGGATCCATATCCATTTATTTTGTTGAATTTAATGCTGTCGTTTGAAGCAGCTTATACAGGACCAATCATAATGATGAGTCAAAATAGGCAGGCAGCGAAGGATAGATTAACAGCAGAGTCAGATTATCATATTAACATTAAATCAGAAAAAGAATTGAGAACTATGATGCAGCATCAGGTGCATCACGATTTGTTACTTAGGGAAATTGCCGAAAAATTAGACGAAATAGCATCAGATAAATAAAAAAATGACAATATTTATTCTTACTAAACCACTCCTTAATTTTATCTAGTACATCATATCACATGTGCCAGTCTTGATATATTTTTTGCCGCTGTTGCCGTGTTTTTGCTTTATAGGATGTGCATACACTGTTTTCAATACTAAGAGAAACATTTACTGGATAGTATATCACCCCGAATAGGCTATGGGACATTTAAAAGGGGAAAGCGGTTTAATGATATTTTAGAAATTTGGTAATACAAAATTCACATATAAAAAGCGTGAATTTTGGTGTAAGGAATATTATGTTGATACTGTAGGGGAAAATACGAAAACTATAACGAAATATGGTACTGTCAATATTGTTTCGCAAATTCATAGGTAACCGTCATAGTCGGAATTAGCCTAACACTTTCTCAGCATTATAGCTGTCTAAGTGTTTCATGTTCATATATAATTTGCTACCCCATTGGCTGTTAACGACATGCCGCAGGCGGGCACAAACCAACATTAACGCACTGTTTCCGTCTGGAAAAGTACCAACAACACGGCTTCGACGGCGAATTTCACGGTTGAGCCGCTCAATCGTATTATTAGTTCGGATTTTCTTCCAATGCTCTTCAGGAAAATCCATATAGGTTAAGGTTTCAGCGATTCCAGTCGTTAATTTTTCAGCAGCTTTTGCCAGTTTCATTTCCTTGAGCTTTTCTGCCACATGTGCTGCTTTTTCCAAAGCCGCGGCTTTATCTTCTTGGGCATGAATTGCTTTTAGCATTCGAGCTACTTCTTTTCCTTTGGTTCTTGGTACTACAGAAAAAATGTTACGAAAAAAATGTACGCTGCAGCGCTGGTATTTAGCCTCTGGAAATATTTCAGTAACGGATTCGCACATACCCTGGCATTTATCTCCTATGACAAGCTGTACTCCCTTTAGGCCACGTTCGCGTAGTGAACGCAAAAAATCTTTCCAGCTTTCTTTATCTTCTTTCATACCTTCAGCTGCGCCGATTACTTCGCGATAGCCATCGCGGTTTACAGCAATGGCAACAAGGATAGCAATGTTTTCAAACTCGCCACCCCAACTACGTTTGAGATAAATTCCGTCAACAAAAACATAAGGATATTTTTCACTGGTAAGCTTGCGATTTGCCATTCTTCGATATGTACGTACGCTTTTTGATTCAAATTGCTGATTGTTCCTGGTGATACTTTTGATCCCCATAGCGCCTCAGTTATATCCTCAACTCGCCGTACAGAAACACCCGCTAGGTACATTTCGATTAGTGCTTCCTCAACACTGCTTTCACGGCGACGATAGCGCTCAATAATGGCCGTTTCAAAAGGAATGCCTTTCAATTTAGGCACTTTTAAAGTTACTTCACCAGAAGTAGTCTGTAACTGGCGAGTATAATGGCCTGAACGATAGCCATTACGTTTTTCAGTACGCTCATACTTTTCAGCTTTGGTTAACTGTTGGGCCTCTTGATCAAGTAGAGAATTCAAAGTGTCTTCAACACTCTGCTTAACCAAGGTTTTTAATTCCGTTTTGATCAAATCCTCGTTTAATTGTATAATGTTGTTGGACATGGTAATCGGTCTCCTTTGTAGAGTTTTGTTCAGCAACTTTATTCTAACAAATGACCGTTACCATGTCTTTCCTTATTTGTTTTTGCGAAAAATATTATACCTTATCTTTTTTTATCTCAAATACGTATCAATAATGGAATATCGATGATGCTGCATTGAGCTGCTTACTATCTTACACGCAGTAAATTTATCAATACCTGTATTTGTAAGCTTACCGACATAATTTTGAGCAAAATTATGCCGTAGACCATGCGTACCTTGCCACCTCTGCCCACTTGCTATACAAGCCTTTTGTAGCTGATAGCGATATTTATCTCTATTTACAGCATACATATTATTATTACTATACTTATCAAATAAATTTTGCATACTAGGAGTCTTAGTTATAATCCAAAATGTATTTTTTACATTTTAAAAATGAAAAATTGTTGTTGTTTTTATTTACTTTTAGTAGAATTACGCCATCAATTGTTGCAATTATTATTGCTTGCATTATGCCATATTCGTTGCTTTTTAGTAATCCATATAATATGCATAATAAGGTTTTTTATTATGCATATTAGTTAGGCATTGAAGGTAGTCAAACATGGCAGCCTATGAGTGATAAATTTTATAATACTTTGTCTAAGAGTGATCAAAAAGATGTTTTGGAAAATATACGTACTTTAACAGCTAATGATATTGCTATTATCAATAAGTATGATTTGATGCATAGTGATAGTTATTTTACTTTTGATAAAATTTTTATTGATACGCTGCTTAGTTATTATATGCTGCCAATATTAATTTTATTTTTACTGACAGGTTTGTTTTTCTATATATGGGGATTACCCAGAGCATGAGTAAAGCTGGCTATCCTTACGATAACGCTCCTATGGAGCGCTATTTCAATACGTTGAAGAACGAATTAATTTACCTGCATGACTATCTTGTACGCATCTGTCGATGAATTTGCCTATATTTGGTACAACCATGTGCGACCGCACTCATATAACGGATACAAGACTCCGTTTGAAGCCAGAACAGAAATTAGCAATTATTAAGCCACAAGTGTTACAAAAAAGCTTGACCACTACATTTCTTCATAAGATGCTCACGCTTTCTTTGTATGTCTCTACTAACCTAATATACCGTTCCTCCGTGGAAAAAATATATCAAATGACACGTTATATCTTCGCAATAAATCGTATCTGCTCTTTTTCGTGGTCAAACCCATTACGCCGATAAAACTCATGGGCCTCAGTTCTTGCTTTCCCTGAATTTAATCGCATGGTAGAAATATCGTTTTGAGCAGCCCATTGCTTCGCCTCATCTATTAGCTTCGCGCCTACGCCCTGCCTACGCGCGAGGCTCGAAACCGCCAAACCTAATATATTAGCCATAACCGGTAAATACAGAAGTTCATATCGCTCTACATGAATAAATCCAACAATTTTCTGCTCCATCTCCGCGACAAATACACATTCGCGATCCCTATTCAAATGGGTCAATCTCGCCTTAACATAATCTTCTTTGCAGTCATATCCTAAATCATTCGAACAAAGCCTGCATATTTCTTCAGCATCATCCAAAACAGCTTCTCGTATCACTTACTCGTCTCTCCTTCTCTATATGATTCAAATTCATCCTCTCAATTGAAATTTCTCTACTATTTCAGGAACCAGCTTATTCCCTCTTTGCATGAATCAAAATCTTAGTTTCAGCTGCACCTGCAGCTGCGAAATTTAAGGAAATAAATACTGCGATTGCCTTTTTCAATCAACTGAAAAAGAAATAATACAGGCACGGCAATGTTGCCGCCATAAATATATAGACGGTCTTGAATAACCGGTTTCTTCTGACACTAATTTTACATTTTCTCCTAACTCAAAGCAACGGTGAAGAATCTCCAATTTTGCTTCCAAAGAAGGATGCAGTGGATGTTCTGTTGTATTGATGAATTGACGCCGTTTCTTTGGTGGCTTAGGTGGAACTGTTTTCTTCCATAACCAGCGATACATAGTTTGGCGCATTGGATATCCTAATTGAGTAATTACCTTGGTAACCGATTTTTTCTCATCGTACAGCTGCAAAGCTCTATATTTCTGCTCTAATGAAAATTGCATCTAGATCTCCTCCATTAGAGTCCAACTTTTTGTCCACATCCCCGATTGTCAAGTAAAGTGTGTAAATGATTTTAAATTGGTTCAACATTTGCTACACTTCTTTTTGGTTAGATACTTAGAAGGATAGCCTGTTGAACCTTTTTGTAAAGTTAATTATTTTATCAACTAGCACAATGCGAATTTTATTATAAAAATATAATGAAAATGATTATACTTATAATATGTTTTGTAATGAAATTAGTCCACTTAGAACAATTAAAATTTATTAAATAGTAAAGAGGATCTCATAAAATGACTAATATTATTTCACAAATTTGCAACTAATGAAAACGAAAAAAAGATACGCTTTCAAGCAGAATAGCTTAATATTATGTCATTAGAATAGTTTTCTAGTTATCCTTTTATTTTTACAGCAACGCAGTTCAGATAAATTTAAAAATTTATTGGCAACTTTTTTGGCAGTAGTTTTGTCAAAAATGCGCATTTTGCGTTTCGGTAAATCCGAAATGCCTAAGCGCACCTCTTTAAAAATAATAAAGAAGGTGTAAGAGCTTGATATTGCAGTTTTATTAATTTTTTAAAAAACTCTCAAAGAGTTTTATTCAAAAAACATAAAAATGGCTTAAAACTCAAATTTGGACGTTTGGCGTAAAATTTTGACATAGAAAAAAATAAAGCTGCCAGATCCAATTTTTTGGATTAACAGTTAAAGAAGTCACTTTATCAAAATTATCATGGAAAAGTCAAATAGCTTTTTGCTGTTGTTTATTGTCTTGTGCTACTTCTTTTGCTGTATCGGTATATTTAACTAAAACGTTTAGTTGATCAGCTTTACAGCCTTCGAACAACACATTTGGATTAACACGATATGCACCAGAGTTGATTTTCTGTAAAAAATTGCTATCTATCAACGTTCTCAAGGTTTGTGATACGGTCATGAGTGACATGTTTGTCTTTTTTGCAATTAGCCTTTATGTCATTATCAACTAATACTTTTTCCGATGGTTTTTTTACAAATATGCAGCCTGTCGTAGGAGTTTTCAAATTTCACATTTCAAATAATGCAGTTCAAGGAATAAAGGATAGCATATAATGAAGTTCGCAAAAGAGAATAGGAAAAACCATCGGTAACTCCGAAAAAGGTAAGTGACCAAACAAACCCAAAAGGAGTTGAAAACCGATGGCTTACTCCCATTCTAACGTACCTTTGGAAAAAATGCTATTACAATTCATGACCGAAGACGATCCCTTGCTCGCTATGCTCAAGTGGCTTTGTGAAAAGCTCATGGAAGCCGAAGTGGATGCAAAGATTAATGCTGCCAAGTCGGAAAGAACCGATGAACGGTCTGGATACCGTAGCGGCTACCGCGTTCGCCGCTACGACACTCGCCTGGGAACCATGTATTTGTTCGTTCCAAAGCTAAGAAAAGGCGGTTATATTCCTTTTTTCATTACGGAGAAAAAGCGCTCGGAAGTGGCGCTCCTGCAGGTTATTCAGGAAGCATATATCAACGGCGTTTCCACTCGTAAAATCGAAAAGTTAGCCAAAAGTTTAGGGATTGATTCGATTTCCCGTAGCCAAGTATCACAGATTACCAAAGAGCTGAATGATCAGGTTGAGGCTTTCCGAACCAGACCGCTACAGAAAGCCTATCCGGTGTTATGGGTGGATGCTTTGTATGAGAAAATCCGCTATGATCACCGGGTACAAAATATGGCGGTAGCTGTCGTGATTGGTCTAGATGAAAAGGGTCACCGCGATGTGTTAGCCGTTGAGCCGATGCAGGAAGAATCCACCGATACCTATAAAGCCGTATTTGAAAAGCTCAAACAACGAGGCCTGGCAAATGTGTGGCTAGTCGTTTCCGATGCCCACAAGGGCTTGGTAAAAGCAATCAATGAATCCTTTTTACAATGTGCTTGGCAGCGATGTAAAGTCCATTTCATGCGAAATATTCTGGCTCATATTCCGGCAAAGAAAAAGGCATGGTTTGCCGGACGGCTGAAGCAAATCTGGCTACAGCCTGATTATGACAGTGCCAAAGAGTATGCTCATTCTTTCATAGAATCTGTTGAAAAATCCTATCCGGAAGCGACTGATGTTGTACAATAAAAATTGGCACCTTATTCTCAAGGATTGTGATATATAATTGATAGAGAATAGGAGAAATAAGATGGCAAAACGAATTATAAAAACTTATGACCAAGAATTTAAATCACAGGCTGTAAAATTAGCTCAGGAGATTGGTGGACACAAAG
Source organism: Pectinatus frisingensis (assembly GCF_014076555.1). Lineage (NCBI taxonomy): Bacteria > Bacillati > Bacillota > Negativicutes > Selenomonadales > Selenomonadaceae > Pectinatus > Pectinatus frisingensis. Next base: position 2,657,831 of record NZ_CP045424.1, on the reverse strand, counting down.
CCGCAACGGAACTGGGGCTTCCTGATAGTACTATCTATACATGGGTTAAAGCCTTCAAAGAAGGTAGGTTGGAGGCAAAAGACGCTGTTCATACTCCTTCCAATGCCTTATCTCTTAACGAGGAACTTATTGAACTTAAAAAGCGTGTTAAAGAACTGGACAAAGAGAATCACCATCTTAAAGAAGTGAATGAATTTCTTGAGGAAGCAAGCGCTTTTTTCGCCGCCAGCCGTCGGAAGTCAACAAAAAACAGAGATTGATATTTATTGCAGTAAAAACTGAAGACGGCACTATTAAAGGTAAAATTTCATTCTATTGTAAAAGCCTATGCGTAACCAGACAGGGATTTCACAATTATCTTAAATATAAAGATAAGCCTTGGAAATATCAGTCTCTTGCAGATGCTATGTTAGATATCTGTGCTGAAGATGAATGCAATGATACTTACGGACGAATCAGAATGCATCAAGCTTTAGAGCTAAAAAAACCTGCTGGTATTGAGATTCCGAGTGAACGGACTGTATACCGTGTTATGGAAGAAATCGGTATTAGCCATAGACCAAAAAGAAAACCTAATGGAATCACAAAAACTGATAAAGAAGCCAGAAAATCTGATGACTTAATTAAACGTGATTTCTATTCTGATAAACCGTTAAGCAAGTGCGTAACAGATATGACTGAAATAAAGTGTCTGGATGGAAAACTGTATGTATCCGCAGTTTTTGACTGCTTCGATTCTGCAGTACTGGGATTAGCAATGGATACAAATATGAAAGCCACGTTATGTGAACAAACAATAATTAATACATATAAAGCATATCCAGAAATTCGGGGCTGTATCCTGCATAGTGATAGGGGAACACAGGTGCGACAAGAAGTCGCATGATATATTGCCGAAAGGCTACCCCATCCATTCGGGGTAACCCTATTGTGACTAGCGTGAATGGTAACATTTAGGTTAGAAAGCTCACAAGACAATGTGGAAGTCCGAGTAGCCTAAAACTGGGGCAACTGCTAGGGTAAGAAAGCTATGGAGAACGTAAAGTGAACCACCGTAGGAATCGTTACGCTGGAGGAAGCGAAATAGGCTGGAACGCTTCGACCAAAATGGTAAGGAGTCAAGCAAAGGCCAACTGTCAAACCAATGCGGATGGATGAAGAACTCCCGGTTTAAAGGTGGCTCCTAAGGCTTTCAACATTATATATCATGCGGAACTTGGTAACCCCTATATGCCCCTCATGCAAATGAGGTATCAAACCGCAAGGGGATGAAACAGCATAGAGGGCAGAAGAAAAGGATAAAAAGCGAATGCTGCTTTTGTAATGAAAGAAGATAAGGGTTCAACCTTTGCCCTAACTTGAAAAAGTGCTGACTTATCCTGTGGTATTTCTTGGCAAGAAAGGATGGTAACCCTATGAACTTTAGTAACTCAACGACGGATAATACCGAGAGGCTAAAGAACACAAGAAAACTAACCAACCAATGGGAAACTACTGACTGGGTACTAGTCGAAAACTATGTTAATAGGCTACAAACCCGAATCGCCAAGGCAACAGTGACAGGTAACAAGAACAAAGCTAAAAGGCTACAATACTTATTAACCCATTCATTTTATGCCAAAGCCTATGCAGTAAAGAAAGTAACATCAAACAAAGGTAAAGGTACTTCTGGCATCGATAAAAAGCTCTGGTCAACCTCTGCAGCCAAGATGAAAGCTGTGTTGGCACTCACAGACAAGCACTATAGGGCTAAGCCACTCAGACGAGTGTTCATCAAAAAGAAGGGGAAAAACAAATTGCGTCCATTGGGTATTCCCACCATGTACGACAGAGCCATGCAGACATTATACGCATTAGCACTTGAACCCATAGCTGAAATATCGGCAGACTCAATTTCCTTCGGCTTTCGCAGAGGAAGAAGTGCCAAAGACGCCTGTGAGCAAATATTCTGTGTATTATCAAGAAAATGCTCACCAGCCTGGATATTGGAAGGCGATATCCAGGGTTGTTTTGACAATATCAATCATGAGTGGCTCCAAGAAAATATACCAATGGACAAAAGAATCATGATGCAATTCTTGAAATCAGGGTTTATTTATAAAGGCAATCTATTTCCTACCAACAACGGTTCCCCGCAAGGAGGGGCCATTTCAAGTCTATATGCAAATATGACACTTGATGGAATTGAAAAACTAATCCAAGATAAATACCACCGAAATTCCAAAGGGAAAATAGAAAATCATTATCGTGCCAAAACCAAAGTAAACATGGTGAGATATGCGGATGATTTTGTCATCACTGCGGGTACAAAAGAAATAGCTGAGGAAGTTAAAAATCTGGTCAGTCAATTTCTTGAAACACGCGGGCTAACTTTGTCTGAAGAGAAAACAGTAATTACTCACATAGACAATGGATTCGATTTTCTCGGCTGGACATTTCGAAAATTCAAAGGAAAGTTAATTATTAAACCATCAAAAACCTCAATAAAAACCTTGATCAGAAAATGTGCCACTATCATCCTGCAAGAAGGAAAAGCAACAAGCCAATCAGACCTAATCCGTCGATTAAACCAAGTACTTAGAGGATGGTCAAACTATCACAGACACGTAGTTGCAAGCAAAGCCTTCTCTTACGTCAATAACACAATTTACCTTTTACTGCAACAATGGGCAAAACATCGCCATCCTAATAAAAATAAATGGTGGCGGTTGAACAAATACTGGCATGAAAAGAATGGCAAGCCTTGGCTGTTCATGACAGATGAATCTAGTCTTATAAACCTAAGAAGAATAGATATCGTCCGACATCCCAAACTGCAGACTTCTAAAAATCCCTTCATAGACGAAGCATATTTTACAAAAAGAAAGCTCCAGTTACAATCACTGTTTGCCGCCAGAAATGGTTAAGAAATGCTTGAGCCGTATGAGCGGGAAACTCTCACGTACGGTTCTTAGACGAGGAAAAGGGAGCAATCCCTTTTCTTTAGTCGATTATACCAGTGAGCTGTACCGTAATGCAATTAAGCAATACGGAATAGTACAAAGTATGAACAGTGCAGGTGGCAGATGCCATGATAATGCCCGTTGCGAAAGCATGTGGGCAAGATTAAAGGAAGAATTAATCTATAATCGATATAATGCTTCAAAAACAACTGTTGAACATATGAAAACAATTATATGGAGATATTTCATTAGTTACTGGAATAACCGAAGAATCTGCTCCACCAATGGAGGATTACCTCCAATGATTAAGAGACAACAGTATTACCGCTCATTGAAGGATGCAGCGTAGATCCAATATCCTCGAGGAAAAAGTGTAAAGAGATATTGACAATATCAGACAGCCGTTTTAGAAGATGGACTGGACGATTCACTGCAGTTTTATGATTTTACACCGATAGACTTTCGTAAAATTACTTCTACCAATATGCTGGAACGACTGAATCGGGAGATTCGCCGCCGGACAACCGTCGTAGGGATTTTTCCCAGTATGGATTCTTATATCCGGCTGGTTACGATGTACCTGATCGAGTACAGCGAAGACTGGTCAATGAGTCACTGCTACATTAAGCCGGATACACTACAACAGGTTCAAGAAAAAAGGCAAAAATCGGTCGCTTAACCTCTTCGGAGTTACCTTGAATTTTGCGAACTACTATTGACACTAACGAATAAAGCGACTAACATGATTTTTCTTCTACAAGTTTAGACTGGCAGAAGTGAAATTTTGATATTTCTCAGGTAGAGAAACTCCTAACTGCAAATGCTTAGAAAGAAAAAGACTCCTATCTGATAAGATTAGTGTATCCCCTTAATTCTCAAAAATTTTTGTTAAGCCAACGTTCAAAAATTTTTAATAAAATTCTAGATAATAATTGAAAAATAAATGATTCCATTAAACTATAAATCAAAATTTATATATCCTCCTTTTCTTAGTTCATTATAATAATTGTCAATACATTTACTTAAAACTAAAATTTGGCAACCACAACAAAGTGATTGCCAAATTATTTTAATATAAAAATACTGAATATTCTTATATTATATCATATAAATGTCAAAAAGTCAAATTTGTATAGACATTTGTGTATTTTTAACTATTATAATATGCATAATCAAAAATAGATTGAGCAATTCTATCATGATTTACTGGTCTCCAAGGTCCATTTTCAGCTCTGTGTGTTCGATAAATCCACTCGCTATTCTTTTGAATATATTCATAATGAGTATATTCGGTTCTTCCTGAATCAAAAAGATCAAATCTTACATCAGTATCAAAATGATTATCATCAATACGTTTTACGCCTACAACATAAACAACACCACCATCAAAACCACAAATATAATGCGCATTTTCTTCAGCATAAACATAAGGTGATTGATTGTTTAAAATAAAACCACCAAAATTAAACACACTAATAAAAATAAAAAAAACTATAATTCGCTTCATTATTTTAAATTACTCCTTTCTAAAAAAGACGGATTGCTCTGCCTCTTCTTCACGATCTATATTTTAATCAAGCCTGTCATCAATATCTGAATCTATTTCTTGAGTTACCCTGTATAACTTATCTTCAGAGATGAAAGCTGGGGCAAGGTACTTTGCTTCAAATACACTTTTAACAAAGGCACGTTTTGTTTGATATGGGTCTACATCACGTATGGTATCTTCAGCATACTTATTATAATATTTTCTGAGATTGATGGTAATGGTTCCCTCTTTGTAATCTTTTGCTGTTTTATAGTCTTTGTAAGTGATTGTGTAGTCTACGTTGTCGTTTAAAATATCCATTTGAATCGACTCCTTTACAAATCAAGCTTAATAAATGATTATACTTCAATAGAATTCAAAAGTCATCAAAAAGAAATATTTACCCACGTTCGTTTCATAAACAAGATAATTGTTCTTAAATAAGAAATGTTAGTTTATAAGTCAGCTACCTCACATAACAGTTGGCTATTCATAAGACATTTTAGCAAATTAGCTTTAATGCTACATTTTTTAAGCTGCTTAGCTAAATATCTTTTATGTAGCAGTAATGCCAATTTTCTAAGGCTGTTTAAAGTTTTTTGCCCATTTTCAGATATAATAGAGCACTCATCTTCCGAAAAGGTTACATCTAACAGCCAATGCATGCTTTCAATTTTCCAATGTTCACGGCAAATATGTAAAAGCTCTTTGGCATCTGTATCCTTACTTGTTATATAATAACCAGTTTCATCACTGGTTCCACGGTTCGTTGTTGTAATACGCTTAACTGCAAATATTGAACTCAGTCCTGCCCATTCTTTATATCCATTCAGCCATTTAATATCTGAACATTTTTTGCAGATGCGTTTCTCAATTCTTCCTCCATTTTTTTCAACTGTCGTATAAGAATCTAATGTTTTGCTATCGAATTCTTCATCAAAGAAAAATTTAACATCATCGTGCAATGTCTTTTGGTTTTCCTTAAGCCCAAAAACGTAATTGCCATGCTTGGCTATAATTTTCTTGCAGGTTTCTTTTTGACAATGCATCGCATCAGCCGTTACTGTCTTGTCCTTAATGTTTAGATTATCCAATAGCTGCTGGAATACAGGAATCTCGTTCGTCTTTTCATGTATAGATTTTTGCCCTAAAACGACGCCGCTTTGTGTTAAATATACAGTTAATATTTGCAGTGCTGAATGCGGTGTACCTTTTTTAGAGGTACTACGGATTGCCTTCCCGTCTACAGCGATAACATCGCCCAAGTCACAGTATGCTGCATCATGCATTATTTCAATAATTACACTGGCTACTTTATCTGCGTCCATCATATTTAATATACGGCTGAAAGTAGCTTTAGAAGGGATTTTAGTGATATTAAATTTCTTTTTTAAAAATTTTGCATTGCTTTGTGCATAAGTTGTTATATCTGCCAGTTCATCTAATCCACACAATACGGCACACATTATTATAGTAAGTATATCTGTTAAACTATGTTCTACATAGCTTGAATGTCTGTTATCTTCTATTATTGCAAATTTTTCTTTGATATAATCCATTTTTTCACCTATACTTTTTTACTTTGGATTATATCATTTATTTCCTTTTTTTGTTAATATTTATTTTCCGGTTTATGAAACGAACGTGATATTTACCCACGTTCGTTTCATAAACAAGATAATTGTTCTTAAATAAGAAATGTTAGTTTATAAGTCAGCGACCTCACATAACAGTTGGCTATTCATAAGACATTTTAACAGATTAGCTTTAATGCTACATTTTTTAAGCTGCTTAGCTAAATATCTTTTATGTAGCAGTAATGCCAATTTTCTAAGGCTGTTTAAAGTTTTTTGCCCATTTTCAGATATAATAGAGCACTCATCTTCCGAAAAGGTTACATCTAACAGCCAATGCATGCTTTCAATTTTCCAATGTTCACGGCAAATATGTAAAAGCTCTTTGGCATCTGTATCCTTACTTGTTATATAATAACCAGTTTCATCACTGGTTCCACGGTTCGTTGTTGTAATACGCTTAACTGCAAATATTGAACTCAGTCCTGCCCATTCTTTATATCCATTCAGCCATTTAATATCTGAACATTTTTTGCAGATGCGTTTCTCAATTCTTCCTCCATTTTTTTCAACTGTCGTATAAGAATCTAATGTTTTGCTATCGAATTCTTCATCAAAGAAAAATTTAACATCATCGTGCAATGTCTTTTGGTTTTCCTTAAGCCCAAAAACGTAATTGCCATGCTTGGCTATAATTTTCTTGCAGGTTTCTTTTTGACAATGCATCGCATCAGCCGTTACTGTCTTGTCCTTAATGTTTAGATTATCCAATAGCTGCTGGAATACAGGAATCTCGTTCGTCTTTTCATGTATAGATTTTTGCCCTAAAACGATGCCGCTTTGTGTTAAATATACAGTTAATATTTGCAGTGCTGAATGCGGTGTACCTTTTTTAGAGGTACTACGGATTGCCTTCCCGTCTACAGCAATAACATCGCCCAAGTCACAGTATGCTGCATCATGCATTATTTCAATAATTACACTGGCTACTTTATCTGCGTCCATCATATTTAATATACGGCTGAAAGTAGCTTTAGAAGGGATTTTAGTGATATTAAATTTCTTTTTTAAAAATTTTGCATTGCTTTGTGCATAAGTTGTTATATCTGCCAGTTCATCTAATCCACACAATACGGCACACATTATTATAATAAGTATATCTGTTAAACTATGTTCTACATAGCTTGAATGTCTGTTATCTTCTATTATTGCAAATTTTTCTTTGATATAATCCATTTTTTCACCTATACTTTTTTACTTTGGATTATATCATTTATTTCCTTTTTTTGTTAATATTTATTTTCCGGTTTATGAAACGAACGTGATATTTACCTATGGCACAAAATTCGGCTACAAAAATCTCTTGAAAGTGACACAATAATGAAATGACCGATGGAAAGCGGGCTATTATCCAGCAGCTCTTCCAAGAGTATAACATCGAGAAATCAAATGACATCCAAGATGCCCTGGCGGCACCATCAATGAGATGATGGAGTCTGAAATGAATGAACACTTAAGCTATAGCAAATAAGAACGCTTCGACAGCGAGAACGCCCGCAACGGTTATAAACCAAAGCAAATGAACAGCAGTTATGGCAGCTTTCAGATTGACGTTCCTCAGGATCGGCAATCCTCATTCAAGCCACAGGTTGTCAAGAAGCGTCAGAAGGATATCTCTGCCATTGACCAGAAAATAATTTCCATGTATGCCAAAGGAATGACGACCAAACAAATTTCTGAAACCATCGAGGATATCTATGGGTTGAGGCATCAGAAGGCTTCATATCGGATGTCACTGACAAAATTCTGCCCCGGATTGAAGAGTGGCAGTGTCGGCCACTTGCCAGCGTCTATCCTATTATCTTTATTGACGCTATTCATTTTTCGGTACGTCACGACAGTATTGTCCGCAAGTTGGCTGCATATGTTGTGCTCGGCATCAATGAGGATGGCTACAAAGAAGTACTCGCCCTTGAAGTCGGTGAAAATGAAAACAGTAAATACTGGCTGGGTGTTCTGAACGGTCTGAAGAACCGTGGCGTGCAGGATATTCTTATTCTCTGCTCGGATGGACTCACAGGGCTTAAGGAAGCGATTGCTGCAGCCTTCCCAAAAACAGAACACCAGCACTGTATTGTGCATATGGTACGTAATACCCTTAAATATGTAGCCAATAAGGACATGAAGAATTTTGCCAGAGATCTTCGGACAATCTATACCGCTCCTGACGAAAAAACTGCTGTCAGACGGTTAGAGGAAGTAGATAAGAAATGGACGTCCCAGTATCCAGCAGCCATGAAACGGTGGCATGATCACTGGGATGTCATAACACCAATCTTTAAGTTTTCGATAGACGTTCATACAGCTTTCTATACAACGAACACCATTGAAAGTTTAAATTCTTCCTACCGCCGTTTAAACCGTCAGCGAAGTGTTTTCCCAAGTTCGCAGGCTCTGCTCAAGACTTTGTACCTGTCCACTTTCGAGGCTGCCAAGAAATGGACTATGCCACTTCGGAATTGGGGAAAGGTAAGAGGTGAACTGGTCATCATGTACCCTGACAGATTACTGGCATGACAGTTCTAGCAAAATGACGATTTATTAATTCTTTATTAACTATCATAGAAGACCTTATTTACAGACTTTTATTCATAGCCCCACATATGTAATTTATAAAATTATGTTGCCCAATACACTTTAATCTAAATACTATTTATTATATCATATGGCATCCGTCAAATACAAAATAATAAACGATTGCATATAATCAATACTATGGATGATAATCGTTATATATATAAAATTATATTTAGCTGTTTCTCTCTCTTCTTTTTCTGCTATTTTTCACTAACGCTGACTTATTCCTATTATCATAAGCGTCATCAATCTTGCTTTCCAATTGCCATGAAATATTCTCCCATTTCATAGTAACTGCATACCCTGAATCTATATTATCTTGTAATCTTGCAGGTGCATCTCCAGCTGTTGGTAAGTATATCCCCAATAATCCATTTCGACTTCTGTCACCATATGGTCTCAAAGATGCATAGATTTCCCAATCCACCCATTTCCTGTTTGCTGTTTCGCTTCCTATCAAAACAATAGTTACTGTTGAGTCTTTTAAATGTTCTGTTCTTATAGCTGCTAATATTTCATCGTCTGTCATATCTTCATATGCTTCGTCCAATGATTTATCCAATAGAGTATTATTTTCACCATATTGTGTTCTTAAATAATCTGCTTTTGCCTGATCATTATCGTGATGATAACTTACAAATACTTTGTGTGCCATAATAAATACCTTCTTCCTTTTTATAAAGATTGTAACCCTTTTAATACTAAAAGTACAGCTTCATCAAAATATACTGTATTAAATAATTGTATATTTTCTTTCCTGCTTAATCCGTTATTAAGTTTAATATTTTTTATTTTATTGACAATATCTATATAACTGATTTTCTCTCCCCCTTTTTTGTATAGGTCCAAGAGCCCTCTATACCCTACGTTATTTTCAATTTGCCAGCTCAAAGATAAATTATCGGAAACGTGATTATTTTCAATAATATCACAAACACTATGAACAATTCCTCCAAACCCCCCCAATAAATATATTGGAAGTTTCTTTTCGCTTGCAATAATAATCTCTTCTAAAACTCCTGGCATTTTCCCTTTATAATTTTTATCCTTACCGCCTGCACAAATCCGAGCATTGCAATCACCAATCATAGTTTCACGCATTTTCGTTAAGGACTGACTCCATATATAACAATTTGTCTCCGAATCTGGAAAAAGGAACTTATCTTTTGAGGTAACCATATTTTCAACCTTATCTCCGATGTTAACATTTATCATTGCTAATATGCCCTTATATTCTGCTTTCCACTTTTTTACATCATCTGAATCATTTAAATATATAGGCCATGCCAAGTAATTTTTTATATGAATATCGTGTGATTTTAACCTATCTTTCAATATTTGTGCTTCTAATATCAATTTTTCTGTAAAACCATCTTTTCGAAGATCTCCACCATATATTAAACTTGCTCCACTTCCCAAAAGATATTTCGAAAATATTTGAGCTAGTTTTTTTAAATGTTTATCATTTTGTCCAATTTTTTTTAAATCACTATCATCGGGATTCGAAATAGACATTCCTATATTTTTATCCGAAAGATCTTCAGGATGCATTTCAACTGGTGTATATATCTTAATTCCTAAACGCCTAAAAAAATCTATTTCTTCGGAATAGATCGGTGGATCAGGATATATAATATCATCATAGTTCAAAGTAATAGTGTCTCCATCTTTTTTGATTATCTTTTGCAAATCAAACATTTCTGGCGGTCTACTCATCCTTTTCACTCGTACTTTTATATTTTTCTGAATATCGTTTAATTTTATATTTATATAGTTGTACCTAATCGTTTCAATAAGAACCATTTCCAATATTCTATATAAATCATCCATCCCTATTTTATCATTTTTTATATCGGCTCTAACAACCGGAATATTCCCCGCGTATGGGAACTTTCTATCCATTCCTTTTTGTATTAAGTCAACTTCTATAATCGGTCTTTCAAATTCCTTTGATGCTTGTATTTCTCTCTGGCACCAATAACGAGTTGAATATATATCTGAATTTACAATAATAATGGAAGATTCTTTAATATTATTAATTATCTCTTCATCAAATCTATATCCTGGTGCAATATCACTTGCATCGAAAAAACGACTCATTGTTGACTCATCAATTACCTGCTTTAACTGTTTAGTGGCATTTATTCCATTTTTATCATCTTTCGCATGGCTTAAAAAGATCTTCAATGAGCTATTCGTACTAATGTCTTTTCGTTCTTCATTAAATCCCAATCTGTATATTTCATGCGCCAAAGAAATAAAGAACTGTTGCTGTTTATTTTCTTTGTACTCGTATTCACGAATATAATTTAATGTACTAATCGATCCAATATTAAAGGCAGTCTTGTCCAACGCAATTGGAATCACATTTAAAATATGATTCTCAACCATTTTATTAATATAATCTTCCCAATGGTTAGATGCCACACTATTTTTGCCAATGAAAACATATGTTATTACTTTTTCAGCTTTAATAGGTATTGTTGGCGGAGTATTTTGATCATCTGTACTTGTATAGTAAAAAATTGGTAAATCTAGATTCCTTGAAAAAGGATTATCTAAATTTCTTGTAAGCAAATCAGACGCATAATTTATATATTTTTGAACGACTTCATTATCCTCTTTATTCCAAACAAAGACAACTGCTAAAGGTTCCATTATCCCATTTACTTCTTTCACATATATTTTATAAAGCTGCTTCTCGGTGTTTTTGCCTGATGGTTACGTCATAAATTTCATGCTACATCTGCTGCGCCCTTACTTATGTGCAACATACTCAAAAACTCCCTCAGGACGTTCAACTGTTAAATTTTTTCCTTGTAGGTACTTTTTATATTTCTGATAACTATATAGTAGTTCGTCTTTAAAATCCGTTACAGGCTCGACTATAATCGTAAGTTTGGTATCACGGACATATACAATAAATTCATATTAAGAAAGAATTTTTATTATATTGTCAACTTATATTATTGAACAGTCCACATCAGACGCATGATTTCAAACTATAATAATAGAATCGCATACAATATTTTTTAACTTAAGATTATAATCAGCATATTCAGATGCATAGATTGAACCATTTTCACTCTCCGCTAACATTACTAATACACTGTATTTCTTTTATAATTCCATGTTTATCTACAGCGAATATCAGCATCTCGGCAAAATATTCATATTCATAATATGCATAATCTTTTCTATAACCATAAACCCATTGAGGATTTGTCATCAGTCTGCTTTTAGGATATTTTGCTGTAACATTTTTAAAGGGCATGCCAACTGCAAAGCCACTTGGTGTTGATGAATTATCTTCACGACAAACAATCCCGTCAACGTATGTACCGCCGTTAAATCCATTTAATGTACAATATGCATTAACACTAAAAAGGGCATTATAATCATATGTTATATATTGAACTCCATTACGGTATGTTACTGTGCTCTTCTTAGTCGGTTGCCTATAAATTTGTTCAACATAATCAAGAGACGCACCTATATTGATCCCACCAATATTCATTTCTGTTTCACTAATCGTACCATGAGCACAAACTGTTCCTGTTAACAATAAAACACTAATCATAAACAATAACAATTTCTTCAAATTACATACCCCCTTATGTTTTGATTTTAAATACAAGGTTACATTTCATAATAAAATATACATAGCTTGGACTAATATTAATTGTCATAATTTAATGCATCACACTTTGGTAATAATTCTTCCAATCGTCTTACGATACGTTTTTGTTCAGCTAGTGGTGGAAGTGGAAATAAATATTTTTTTATATACTCTTTACCAATTCTTTGTTGTCCAGCTGTCCCTTGAACAGTATTTAATCCATCCTGTATAAAAATTGGATTCTTCAAAAAATATAATGTGTAAAATAAATCAACAGCTTTAGTAAATCGTCTTAAAACATGTAATTCTGTTGTTCCTGCTCCAATACCATTTACTAATTTTTTCATTACAGCGGATTTTAAATTTTGAAAACAAGGTGTTATTTTTGCAAAAACAATATCATCATCGGAGAAATGAGTAAATCCTGATTTTATATTTTTCCATAACTTTTTTTCATAACAAAATTTACTAATATACCCTTCGTCCAACATTGTCATTGGAATAAAAGATGCTTCCACATCATCTTCAACTGTATTTCTTGGATTAATTTGAAAAATATCTCCCAATCTTACCCAGCACCAATTATCCGGTATATCAAATGGGATTTCATCTTCTGTAATTTCCGGTAATGGTTTCTCTTTTTTTATTTTTCCAGCCTTAATAAGTCGTTTCTTTTCAGCTTGAATATCCGCTAAAAGATCACGGGCATTACCATCTGATGGTAACTGTTCTGTCAAATTTCCTTGGATAGCAGCCTGCAGCAAAGAGTCCTTCATTTTCTTAGGGAATGATTGTTGTATAACTTCTAATTTATTTTCGTCTTTTTTAAGAGCAGAAATAGCTGAAAGAATTTCTTCTAATCGTTCTACAATACGCTGTTGTTCTGGAAAAGGTGGAAGTGGTATTATATATTCTTTCATTCTGACCATAGTTAATGTTGCAACTGTAGTCCCATCAGAATTAGCAGCTATTTGCATGCGCATCAATGGGGACTCCATTAAATATTTTATATACTTCGAATTTAATTTAGCAAAATTTTCAAAGCAGAGAACACTAGCATCTTTATAATAAAATTGATCTGTGTTTTTTACAATATATGTTTTACCTAATGTGCCAACGCCAGTAACCATCAAATCTCCCTTTTGAGGTACCCCCGTAGCCCGTTTAAACTCATTATATAAATCTATATTAATATATAGTTCATTGTCGACACATCCAAAATCAGCAAGCTTGCTTATTTCTCTGGCTCTATAAAATGGTATTCCTTTGTTTCGCCAATCTTTTTGATGCACTCGTTGTGCCGAACGTATATTTACTAGTTCTCCAAATCTTACCCAGCACCAATTATCAGGTATATCAAATGGAATTTCATCTTCTGTAATTTCCGGCAATGGTTTCTCTTTTTTTATTTTTCCATCCTTAATAAGCCGTTTCTTTTCAATTTGAATTTCTGTTAAAAGATTACAAGCATTACCATCTGATGATAACTGTTCTGTCAGCTTTCCTTGTATAGCAGCTTGGAGAACAGACTTACGTAATTTATCAGCAATCATAATTCTACTCCCAATATTTTTTCAATTTCAGCAAGCTGTTTATCAATCTTAGCATTCAACGCATCTCGTTTTTCATGGAAGTTTTGTATCGTTTCTTCTGGCGATAAAACTTCTTCTTCAATTGTTGGAAATCCACATTGGTCAAAGTTATATTCTAAATCAGCCAATTCCTGTGTTGTAAAAGATTTTGCCTTGTATGTTTCTGTATCCGTATCAGCTATTTCTTTGCGGTCATTCCACCATGCAATACATTCATTGAAATGTTCCAGTTTCATTGGTTTTGTCTTAGAAAAATGTTTATATCCTTCTGGCATATCTACCCGATAAAACCATACATGGTCTGTTTTCTTCTTAGCTTTATCAAAAAATAAAATATTGGTCGTAATACCTGTATAAGGCGCAAAAACGCTACCCGGCATACGAACAATCGTATGCAAGTTAAATTCGTCTAATAGCTTCTTTTTTAAGGCAAGTTTAGGTCCATCAGTGCCAAATAAAAAACCATCCGGTAGAATAACTGCCGCACGACCTGTGCTGTTCAGGCGATACATAATAACTGCTATAAAAAGATCCGCTGTTTCACTGCTGCGCAGATCATGAGGAAAGTTTATTTTCACGCCATCACTTTCCGTCCCACCATAAGGCGGATTCATAATAATGACATCAAATTTATCATTATCTTTATATTCACGAACATTACGTTCCAATGAATTTCCATGATAAACTTTTGGACTTTCTATATCATGCAGCAGTAAATTAGTAATACATAGTAAATATGGCAACGGCTTTTTTTCAATGCCATACACACTGTTATTGAATATTTCTCTATCTTCCACTGTTTTTATCTGCGGTTCTAATACTTTAAGTGTAGATGTTAAAAAACCACCTGTTCCGCAAGCGAAATCGCCAATACGTTCATTAAGTTTTGGTGCAGTCACCTTAACCATAAAATCGGTCACAGCACGAGGTGTGTAAAATTCACCAGCATGTCCAGCACTTTGCAGATTCTTTAAGATTGTTTCATAAATATCACCGAAAGCATGCCGTTCATTATATTCATCAAAATCAATAACATCTATTTCATTAATTACTTTTCGTAGAAGTACTCCATCCTTCATATACTGGTTGGTATCTTCAAAAACAGATTTGACTATTGATTTACGAATAGGCATATCTGGAACAATTTGTATGTTTTGCAAACTTGGGAACAGCTTCGTATTAACAAATTCCAGTAATACCGGTCCTGTTAAAGCTTTCCCGTCTTTATTATCATGTGCCCAATTACGCCACCGTAATTCTTCCGGTAAAATAGATTTATAGTTATCATCATGAAATTCCCAATCATGTTCTTTGGCATCATATACTTTTAAAAATAATATCCATGTCATTTGTTCAATGCGTTGGGCGTCACCATTAATACCGCTGTCACCGCGCATGATATTCTGTATCGTTTTGACAAAATTTCCTATGCTCATAAAAGAACTGCTCCTTCATTTAAAGTTGTGCATATATTTGCTGTGTAAGTTCATGCATTGCATACATATATTGTTGTTTTCCACCAAATAAATCAGCGATTTTCATTGGGCTGCCAAATTCTTTAAATGGAGAATTATCTAAAACACGAGTATCTTCAATTTCAAATATTCCTTCATCCATATATTTATCAAGTAATGCTGTTAATACTTTTTGGCATACATCCGAATATTTATATAGGTAGCCGCGTTTTTTTACATTATTCACCCGTTCTTGTTTAGTTAATGGTTTTTGATCAAACGCGATATGCATTATCAGGTCAAAATCATCAATACCTTCTTTACCTGATTCTTTATGCAGTTCATCAAGAAGGACGCCTCTTTCAGCAAGTTCTTCTATGATGGCCTTTTTCTTATCGGCATTATTCCAAGACTGTATAAAATTATCTAATGTAGCATATTGGTTTAATATATTACGTTTGTTATAATCAATAAGACTTTCTGTGATGAGTTTTCCATCTGTGTCATAATATTGTGCCCGTTCATTAACAACATTGACTTCCACGCCATTTACATGATATTTAATAGCAGAATTAGGCGGCTCATCTGGTGGTTCTGGATATTCTGGCGGTTCCGGTGATTCTGGTGTTGTAGGTTCTTCTGGATCTTTTGGTAAGGGCCCATCTGGATCGCCATCAATAATGTCAATCGGATCACCATCAAAATTAGGATCAGCAAACAAGCGGCAGGAATTACGAAAATCCATAATAGTAAAATATTCCTTGCCATGTTCAGGATTTAACCGTGTTCCTCTGCCGATAATCTGCTTAAATTCAATAGGAGAATTGATATCCTTATCTAACACGATTAATTTGCAAGTTTTGCAGTCTACACCTGTAGACATTAATTTTGAAGTAGTAACAACAGCCGGATATTTTTCATCAGCATCAATGAAATAATCAAGCTGTGCTTTTCCGATATCATCATCGCCAGTAATGCGCATAATATATTTTTGATTCTCTGCCACTAAGTCTTGGTTCTCATTTCTCAATGCTCTGCACATACGTTCTGCATGATCAATATCAACACAAAAAACTATCGTCTTGCTGAAACGTCCATTTCCTTTCAGCCATTTTGTTATGCAATGAGCTACAGCCTGTGTACGTTCATCAATAACCAGTTTTTTATCAAAATCAGTTACATCATATTCTTTATCATCAATAACATTTCCATTTAAGTCAATCTGTCCTTTATATGGACGCCATCCTTCAACATCTCTATCCAAGCTTATGCGGATTACTTTATATGGGGCCAAAAAGCCGTCATCAATTCCCTGTTTTAAACTATATGTATAAATTGGCTCACCAAAATAAGTATAGTTGTTAACATTTTCTTCTACTTTTGGGGTAGCTGTCATTCCTATTTGAATTGCTCCGCTAAAATAGTTCAATATTCGGCGCCATTGTGATTCTTCTTTAGCACTGCCACGATGACATTCGTCAATAATAATAAGGTCAAAAAATTCTGGCTTAAATTCCCGGAACGGTTCATTCCCTTCATCACCAGCCAATTGATGATACAGGCTCATATAAATTTCATAAGCACTATCCATTTGTCTGCCTTGAATTTTGGTCATCGTTTTTTCGAATGGCTTAAAGTCCTGCTGCATAGTTTGATCTATAAGTATATTTCTATCCGCCAGGTATAACACACGATGCGCTACACCTGTTTTTATCAGCTTCCAAACTATTTGAAAAGCTGTATATGTTTTACCTGAGCCAGTTGCCATAACCAACAGTAGACGATTTCTGCCTTCAGCGATCTTTTCCATTGTCGTGTTAATAGCTATGTGCTGATAGTATCTGGGCGTTTTAGAAGAAAAGCTATCAAAATAGTCAGGCTCTGTAATAATTTGTACCTGTTTTTCATTATATTGGTTTTTATTAACAAAACGGGCCCATAACTCATATGGTGTTGGAAATTGAGATAATGAAAGCTCTTTTTCTGTACCAGTTAAGAAATCATGTTCAATGAATCTATGACCATTTGATGAATAAGCGAAAGGCACATGCAATATTTCAGCATACTCCATTGCCTGCTGCAAACCATTATCAGCAGTATGTGCTTCATCTTTTGCCTCAACAATAGCTAAAGGTATTTGTCCATCTTTATAATGTAGAAGATAATCAGCCTTTTTAGGTTTGCCTCTGGCAACAGTTTTACCTCGTACAATAACAGGTCCATCTGTAAAATAATATTCCATGCGAATCTGCGGCTTTTCCCATTTAGCTTGTTCTATCGCTGGTGTAATAAAACGTAGTTTTACGTCTTCCTCTGTAAGTTTACTATTTTTATATTCCATACAAAGCGCCCACTCTCATATGCAGTATCAGTTTCACGTACTTATGAATTTATACTTTATTATAAGAATTTCCTCTTTTTAATGCAATGTTTATCAATTTATTGTTGTTTTCAATTAAAACAGTAATTTTGCACATAATATCAGTATTATCCTATTTAAGCATTATGCACTTATTATAATAAATTGAAACTTATTAGGATTGAGATTATCACTCATAGAATTCCAGCATATTTTTTATACAAGCTATTTTGATATATCATTGTTTATAGTGTTTATATCTACGCTTAACATCTTTGCTAATTTCAGCAAATCAATATCTATATTAGCTGCTGCTTTTTCATCTAAACTAGCCTTATCTTGCGCTTGCCTAACCCCTGTATAACTTTTGGATACATGTTGTATACATGTAAGATTTGCTTCATTAATAAGAACGTATTTTTGTTCTTTAGCTTGCAAAGGTAATATAGCATACTGATTATACGTATTGATTTTTAATGATGTTTTTATACTATTAAGCCAAATTGGTACCAAAGTACTTATGGTCATATCGTTTTGAGGTGAGTAGATACCATTGTCAACTTGTGTTTGCCATTCTTTTATTTTTTTAGCCAAAACTTTTTTTGACACGGCAACAATCTTTTTACGTTTGCGTTGTCCATCTGTTGTCTTATAGCGGCATTCGTAAACATACCTCTCACGCTTGGCATCAAAATATTTTGTTCCTTGCCCCCAATCACGCCTCATGCGTTCACTTCCTCTATAACTCCTTGTGCAATGCGAATTTGCCTATCAACCCAATAAGTAGGGATATACCAGCGATTCCCAAGCCTAATTGCCGGAATTTTTTGTAAATTAATAAGTGATATCAGCGTACTTTTACTAACATTGTTATCAAAAATCTTCGATCGTACTTCGCTTGGCGTCCAGTACATTTTCTTTTTTTCCATAATGCGTCCTCCTAAAAAAAGATGATATAATCTGTAATAGATTAAGTATTTTTCACGTAAACCCAATTTTTTTGGGCTTACGTTATTTACATTATAAACCAAAAAAAATTGAGTTGAAATAAATGGAGGTATTTTTTTTGATTGTACGAGATAATTTTGTTGAACGATTTACTATGCTTAAGGATACCTATGATTTGACATATCCAGTATTAACCAGCTTACTCGGGGCATGCGGTAAATCAACAATAAACGAGTGGATTCGGGCAAAAAAATCGTTCCCTAATGAATCTATGTTGGTGTACATCTCTGATTTATTTGCAGTTTCAATAGATTGGTTGCTGGGCAGAATTGATGAGCCATATAATGAAATGATTCTAACAACATTGGAGGTACAACATACAGTCGACCTCTTATCCATGCCTCTGAGTCCTTTCATACCAAATGAATATCTAAATATTAAGCAACGACGAAAAAATTATTCGTTGGGTCAACGCGCTAACATATCTTATATTGCGATGGCAGCATATTTTCGAACTATGTTCGATATGTTTACATTTAAACAGGTGGAAAACGGTGATATATATTTAAAAACACAAGATGATATTATACGGTGTCAGAACTTGCTTAATATGTATGTTGCTGACGTTAAAGATTTCGGACCTCTGATTCGTGGAGAATTAGACAAACCAGTTTTCGATCTTGAAGATACCATCCGAAAAAATAAAAATGCATAATAAAATAAGCGATACCGTTAGTAATTTTTCTAATGGTATCGCTTATTTTTATAAATGGCCCACCTTATTGATTTTGTTATAACTAAAAAACCATGCAGTCCTCAAAACCTGCATGGTTATTGCTTCCTTATGGTGGAGACGAAGGGAATCGAACCCTCGACCTCTTGAATGCCATTCAAGCACTCTCCCAACTGAGCTACGTCCCCAAAACTTTGGTGGAGATGAAGAGGATTGAACTCTCGACCTCACGGATGCGAACCGTACGCTCTCCCAGCTGAGCTACATCCCCACATTTGTCGAAAACCTCTTGACACTGAAAAATATTATAAAACATTATGTGATTAATTGCAAGTAAAATATTTGTGTATATAATATGTTGAAAAGTAATATTTTATTTTACGTATTGCTATGTGTTATTATACTATTATATTATAGTAATGATAATGACTTTGTGACCTATCTGATTGGATATAATAAAAACTTAAATCAGATTGTTAGCTTTTAGGACTTCTTTTATACTGTTGGAGCTTTTATATAAGGCCTCAATTTCTTCTTCAGGCATTTGGATGGCAAGGCGTTGTTCAACACCGTTTTCACCAATGATACTGGGCAGACTTAAAGCAACATCTGACAGACCGTATTCACCGTTCAAGGGGGCAGATACAGGGGTTATACAGCGGGCATTGAAAAATACGGACTTAGCTAAATAACAGGCACCCATTGCGATACCGGTGTTTGTCCAGCCTTTTGACTTGAGCACATCATAGGCTGTTTGTACAACTAGGTCAGCTGTTTTGGCTTTATTGAAAGGCATCTGGTGATGATAATATTTATCTAGATCAGGCAGACGTATACCGCCAATGCTGACGGTGCTCCAGGCAGGAAAAGCTGTGTTGCCGTGTTCACCAAGCATAAAACCTTGTACATCTTTGGCATTGATGTTGTAATTATTAGCGATAATACGTTTGAGGCGAAGCGTTTCCAATGTGGTACCTGTGCCCATGAGCTTTCCCGGAGCGTAATCAAAACGGGTAGCCGCAAGATAGGTGGTGATATCCAGTGGATTTGTTATCATGATAAAAATAGCGTCACGAGTGTAAGCGGTGACTTCCTGCATGATTTCACCAATAACTTTTATATTGCGTTCGGCCAGTATCAGCCTGTCTAATTTTTCATCGGGCATGATACTTGGTCCACCGGCGCAGATTATAACATCGGCATTTTTACATTCTTCGAATCCGCCCGAGCGTATAGTAATATTGGGACTGCAAGCAGCAGGTGTCGCATGAGTCATATCTAATGCTTCTCCATGTGCTTTTTTCTTATTGATGTCAATACAGACTATTTCTGCAGCTAATTCTTGTGCCACAGCCTGTACGAGTACAGCTGATCCTACATTACCCATACCAATAATTACTAATTTGTGCTTTTGCAATATGATTATCTCCTCTAAATGTAATGAAAAAAAATTTTAATGTAATATTGATATTTTACCAAATAAATGGATTAATGTCTGCAATGAATTGTCAAATTCTTTAATTTCTTCATCACTTAGAGCTGATAATGTTGTTTCTAAATGGGATTTTATTTTATTTTGATGGGCTGTTATAAACCGGCGGCCCTTAATAGTTATTTTGACTCTTATACGGCGGTGATCTTTAGTGTCGGGAAATCTTTTTACAAAACCATCTTTTTCCAGGCAATCTAATAAAGGAGATAATTGTTGTTTTATTATTGATAGTTTATGCACTATTTCGGAAAAAGTCATGCTTTTCTCGTCAGATAGAATTGCTAAAATGGCAAATTGATTAATAGGCAGTGGTATGGCAATATGACGGAAAACGCGATGGCACATCAAAAAAAGTACTTCAAGAAAATCATTGGAAATTTTCTGCTTGCTAGTCATTGTAGTATCCTTTCGTTTTATTGATAAATTCTTGACTTTTCAATAAATATACTATACTATAATGTTCATTGATAGTAAATATTTATTTACTATAGATAGCTGTGCCTTATGGAAATATTATGCAGATATATAGAAGATATTATAAATATGAATCATAGTTTTTCAGATGGCTTGGCTGAACGGAGGAATAAGCCGTTGTTGATACAGCAATGGTTTTGTTCAAAATTTTAATATGGTGAGTAAAGCTGCCATATGTGGAGGTAAAGAAATTGTTATCAAAAGGCTGGTTTAAAATCATTTGCATTTTTACACTTGTATCAACGACTACTTTAATATTTTTTGGTTGTGGCGCTAAACAACAAAAACCAGCTGCAGGCGCACAGGTGAAGGCAATGGCTGCCATCCAACAGGATACGCCATTGATTTTTGAATATGCTGGTGAGGTGAAGGGAACTAATGAAGTAGCAGTTCAATCACGTGTTTCCGGTTCGGTTGTGGACAAATATATCCATGGCGGTGAACAAGTTTCTGCCGGGCAGGCATTATATCGCATTGATGGGGGAAATTATATAAGTGCCTTGAATCAGGCAAAAGCCACGCTGGCACAGTCACAGGCACAGCTAAGTAATGCTCAGCAGGATTTATCGAGGTATACACAGCTGATAAATAGTGATGCTATTTCAGATCAGACATATACGAATCAGCAGCAGACAGTCGCTGCTTATCAGGCAGTAGTTGAAGCTAATGTGGCGCAGGTTAATAAAGCACAAAAAGACTACGATGATACTATAGTGCGGGCACCGATTGATGGACGTCTTGATGTCAATGATGTGGCGACCGGAGTATATGCGACGGCAGGGAGCACTACTTTAGTCACTTTGGGAACAGTAAATCCCGTTTATGTACAGTTTAGCATAAGTGAAAACGAATATCTGAAGTTTAATAAAATTTTCAATGGTAATTTTATTGGCAAAGAAGTAACCTTGACTTTGAGTGATGGCAGTGACTATCCTATTACCGGTAAGATTGCGCAGGTAGATCGTTCAATGGGTAATGGGACATCAACAGGGACTTTGACAGTGAAGGCCTTGTTCAATAATCCAGATACATTGTTAATGCCAGGGATGTTTGCCCAGGTGAAATTGACCGGTGAAACAGTAAAAGATGCTATACTTGTTCCGCAGCGGGCAGTACAGCAGCTTTTGAATAAATCGTTTGTAATGATTGTCGGGGACGACGGTAAGTCTGTGTCGAGAGTAGTTACATTGGGACCTAAGGTAGGCAGTTATTATATTATTCAGGACGGTATAAACCCAGGGGATAATGTTGTCGTTGAAGGTCTTACGAAATTGCGTGAAGGCGTGCCGCTTAATGTCACCACGGTGACTGCTGATCAATTAGGACTGTCCTTGACATCAGGTGATAATACCAGTGCTGATGCCGGAACAGACAACAATGCAGACAGCGATTCTTCCGGTTCCGGACAGAATCAGTGAGGAGTGATGTAATTTGGCAAGATTCTTTATTAACAGACCGATTTTTGCCATCGTTGTATCGCTTATAATAGTGCTGGTGGGCCTTATTTCGATGTTTAATCTGCCGGTGGCGCAGTATCCGCAGATATCACCACCGACGATACGTGTCAGTGCTACGTATAATGGGGCGAGTGCCAGTATCATTAATGAAACGGTGGCCCAGATAATTGAAGAACAGGTCAATGGTGTTGATGGCATGGACTATATGTCATCGACGTCAAGCGACACTGGTGCATATAGCCTGCAGGTAATTTTTAAATTAGGCACCGATGGCGATATAGATTCAGTAAAAGTGCAAAATAAGGTTGCCGCAGCCAATGCCAGCTTACCAAGTGATGTGCAGACAAACGGTGTCACGACGACAAAAGCGTCTACCGATATGGCAATGATATTTGCATTGTACTCACCGGATGGAAAATATGACAGGACTTTTTTGAAAACATATGCTGATGCTTATTTAATAGATAAAATCAAACGTGTGCATGGCGTTGGGGATTTAACTGTATGGGGTCCTGACTACTCAATGCGGGTTTGGGTAAATCCGGCAAAATTAGCTGAATTAGGCATGACAGTATCTGATGTCGTAACGGCTATTGAAGAACAAAATCAACAGGCTCCGGCAGGTAATATCGGTGGCGCACCGTCACCACAGAATCAGGAAACTCAATACACCGGTAAGGTCAAAGGTCGGCTTAGTGATGTCAATGACTTTAAAAATGTGATAATACGGACCAATAAAGATGGTTCATTGGTAAAACTAAGTGACGTGGCTCGTATAGAAACAGGTCCGAAGGATAATAGTGTTACCAGTAAATTTGATGGGGCCAATGGTGTCGGTATGGCTGTTCAGCTTACCAACGATGCCAATGCAATGACGACAGTCGCTGAAGTAAAGAAAATTTTGGCGGAATCGGCAGTTGATTTCCCACCAGGCATGGAATATAAAACAGTAGTCGACAATACTAATTACATTCATGAATCAATCGTTGAAGTGGCAAAAACGTTTGCGGAAGCATTGATTTTAGTTATGGCAATTATGTATTTATTTCTGCAGAGCTGGCGGGCAACATTGATTCCAATGCTGGCCGTTCCGGTATCGCTGATTGGTACATTTGCCACATTTGTTGTGATGGATTTTTCGATAAATACACTGACATTGTTTGCTATGGTGCTGGCCATTGGTCTGGTTGTCGATGATGCTATAGTCGTTATAGAAAACGTCGAGCGGCATATCAATGAAGATAAACTGGGAGCAAAAGAGGCAACTCAGCGGGCGATGGATGAAGTGTCCGGGCCGGTAGTGGCAATAGCATTTACACTGGCATCGGTATTTGTCCCGGTAGCTTTTTTAAGCGGCATGACGGGGATATTATATCGCCAGTTTGCATTGACCATAGCATTTTCGATGGGCTTGTCGGCTTTCATAGCACTTTCCCTGACACCGGCTCTGTGCGGTATACTTTTGAAACCGCATGATGACAATGCTAAACCAAGCAGACTGACAAGGTTTTTCAATGCATTCAATAATTGGTTTGAAAAATTTACCCGTGGCTACGTGAAAAAGGTTGGGCTGTTTATTGGTAAGGCCAAATTTTGTCTGATATTTTTAGTTATTATTATTGGGCTTATGGGCTGGCTGTTCAAGACGCTGCCGTCAACCTTTGTACCTGATGAAGATCAAGGGTTCTTTATAGCCTCGATAAATTTACCGGAAGGTACATCGCTTAATCAGACACAGAAAACGGTTGACGATTATGCGGATCAGTTGCAAAAAATTCCCGGAGTGGCGGACGTAATGGATGTAACCGGGTTTGATATATTGACAAGTTCAACAAAATCGAGTGGTGGCGTTGTATTTGTCGGACTCAAACCTTGGGATGAAAGAAAAACACCTCAGACGCAGATTAATGCAGAAATAGGGAATGCTTTTAAACTGGGAATGGGATTTCCGCAGGCCTCTATTATTGCGTTGAATCCGCCGGCCCTGCCTGGCCTGGGCGCATTCGGCGGGTTTAATATGCAGCTGGAAGATATGAGCGGACATACTGATGAAGAATTGAATGAAATTGCCCAAAAAATAACGGCAGCCGCTAATCAGCGACCTGAACTGCAAAGTGTTTATACAACATTCCAAATAAATACGCCAAATTATCAATTTGATATTGATCGTGAAAAAGTTAAAAAATTAGGAGTAAGTCTTAATGATGTGTTTAATGCATTGCAGATTAACTTTGGTGGGTATCCGGTCAATGACTTTAATAAATTTGGCAAGACCTATAAAGTTATGCTCCAGGCTGATACGAGTTTTCGTGGTGAAGTGGACTCAACACGGTTTATTTTCGTAAAAAGTTCATCAGGACAGCTTATTCCGCTTAATACACTGCTTAAACCCAAATTGGAATCAGCACCTACTACAGTAACACGTTTCAATGCGGCTAAAAGTATAACTATACAGGGGAATGCGAAATCCGGTTATAGTTCCGGACAAGCAATGACAGCTATTCAAGAGGTAACGAAGCAAATTGCTCCGTCTGGATTTGAAACCGAATGGTCAGGACAAAGCCGTGAAGAACAAAAGGCAGGCAGCAGTACGGTTCAGATTATGGTTTTGGCGCTAGTATTTGTATTTTTGTGTTTGGCAGCTTTATACGAAAGCTGGAGCGTTCCATATGCGGTGCTTTTGTCTGTTCCGTCAGGAATATTCGGGGCATTGCTGTCAGGGATGCTGTTGAATCAGCAAAATAGTATTTACATGCAGATAGGTATTATAATGCTGATTGGACTGTCAGCAAAAAATGCAATATTGATTATTGAATTTGCCAAAGTCAGGGTTGACAGAGGCATGCCGGTGATAAAGGCAGCCATGGAAGCCGCGCAGCTTCGACTGCGGCCAATATTGATGACATCATTGGCGTTCATCATCGGTTGTCTGCCACTGGCAGTGGCAAGCGGTGCCGGGGCAGCTGCCCGTAATAACATGGGGATCGCTGTTGTCGGTGGGATGTTTATTGCCACGACCTTTGGCATATTTCTCATACCGGTAATGTTTGTAGTAGTTGAAAAAGCAGCTGCTTTCTTTACGAAAAAACATGAAAGTCATAAAAAGAAAAATCCGGATGAATACATGTAAGCTGTAATACAAAAAATATAGGGATGCTGTGGCGTCCCTATATTTTTTCGCGTAAATAAGCTATAATAAAGAAATGTGATAGGAGGGAACAATAATGAAGATAGTAGATATGATGAAAATAATTGCTGGTGTTTTCCTTGTTTCAATAGTTTCGGGAATGGCTTTACCTGCACAGGCACTGGCTTATACCTATGTGAGCAAGGAATATGGTTATAGCATAGAATGTCCCGAAAAACCATTGGGAGTTATTCCCCTAGTAGATCCAGAACAAAAAGGCGAAGTACTCGTATTCAAAAATGAAGGATATAATATTTTAAAAGGCTGGATAATTGCTACAAATGCTTTTGATAGCAATCAGGTGCCTGATTTTGATAAAATGACAGCTGAGGATTCGCAAAAATATGCAGCTGGGTTGATTGAAAATAGAGGCTATCAGACAGCCTTATTTATTCCATTGCATGGACATAAAGTATTGTATGCTGTGGGGGCACCAGATGTATATGTGGACTCTAATAAAAACGATAAGACTGATATAAAACAGCAAACCAGTCAGCGTATAGAAACATACATTCCAGGCAAAAAAACGAATTATGTTATTGTGTTTTTCCAGTCAGGGGAAATGAGTAAGCAAGATATAACTGATTACCAAAACGGATTACTGTCTTTTAAGGAAACTGCTGATGTAAAAGCGGTGACTGATGCTGATAAATAGTTAAATGCGTTTTAAAATTTGAAACAGCAATATAGGAATTGATACATCTGCGTATGACAACAGCTGGTATAATTCCGTATATTGCTGTTTTTTTTGCAAATTTATATAATATTTAGTTGTGGACTAACAAAATGGATGCTATAATATTTCATATGAACAAGTATTCATATAATAATATATAACGGGGCGATCAATATGTCAGCAGAGAAAGAAGTGAAAAAAAACTGCTTCATAGATTCTGAAAACGGAGCGGCAGGATGTTCATGCTGTCATCATGACAGTAGGTTCATATATGAAAAGAAATGGTATAAAAATCGTGATTTTTATGAAATTATGCTGGGGACGATAGTATTTGTTACAGCGCAGTGGATAGTTTCGTATAGCTTATTATATCAATTGATTTTATTGATTATGGCATACCTTATACTGGGACGGGAAATATTGTTAGCTGCTGTAACAAATATTTTAAAGGGACACATTTTTGATGAAAATTTTTTAATGAGTATTGCTACACTTGGGGCTTTTGCCATTGGTGAGTATCCTGAAGCTGTCGGTGTGATGTTATTTTTTCGGATTGGGGAATTTTTTGAAGAAAAAGCGGCCAGTAACAGTCGCAAACAGATAATAGCAGCTGTTGATATGCGTCCCGAAACAGTTCTGCTGCTGGATGAAAATGACACTGCAAGGTCAGTGCCGGCTGAGCAGGTTAAACTTGGAGATATTATATTGGTGAGACCCGGTGATCGGATACCACTTGACGGACGCATTGTCGAAGGCAGCAGCCAGATCGATACTTCACCGTTGACCGGTGAAATAAAACCATGGGATGTTTATAGCGGCAAGGATGTTTTGTCAGGCTGTATAAATAAATCGGGAGTAATAAAGATACGGGTTGAGAAGATACTTGAGGACTCAATGGTTTCGAGAATACTGGAGTCTGTGCAGAGTGCGTCCGCTAATAAACCGCGAATTCAGCGTTTTATATCACGTTTTGCCCAGATATATACACCGTTTGTTGTGGGAGCGGCTGTCATGCTGGCAGTAATTCCTTCTTTGATAACCGGACAATGGCATACATATGTATATATTGCCTTGACGTTTTTAGTAATAAGCTGTCCATGTGCGTTGGTACTGAGTGTTCCGCTTGCATTTTTTTCTGGTATAGGGGCGGCATCACGGCAAGGTATTCTATTTAAAGATGGGGCAGCAATAGAGGCTTTATCGCAAGTAAAAACAGCGGCACTGGATAAAACAGGAACAATTACGCAAGGTGTGTTTGCTGTGCAGCAGATACAAACATATAATGGATTTTCATCAGATGAGGTACTGCGACTGGGTGCAGCGGCAGAATATGCGTCGGTGCATCCGCTTGCAGGTTGTATTGTGAAAGCGGCACAACAGCTTCATTTAGCAGAAAAGCGAGCTTCTACAGTGCGGGAAATAGCAGGAAAAGGAGTTGTGGCTGAGGTGGAAAAGAAAGAAATAGTTGCCGGTAATCTGGCGTTGATGAGGGAAAAAGGAATTGATGTTGAAAATGCAGTGGAAGGAACAATAGTTTATTTGGCAGTATCAGGTGTATATGCCGGCTGTATTATTATGGGAGATAAGTTGAAGGATGACGCGGGGGCGGCACTAAAAAAACTGCAGCAGTTATCAGTAACTGCGGTTATGCTTACAGGTGATGCTGAGGAAGGTGCATTATCTGTTGCCGCAAAAGTTGGAATAAAAAAGATATATAGCAAGCTTTTACCAGAAGATAAACTAGCAGCTTTACAAAAAATACGTCATGAAAATGGGAAAGTATTATTTGTTGGCGATGGTATTAATGACGCACCGGTCTTGGCCAATGCAGATGTGGGAGCTGCTATGGGATCAGGGGCGGATGCGGCAATAGAAGCTGCTGATATAGTGTTTATGACTGCAAAAGTAACAGCAATTCCCCAATCAATAATTTTAGCCAGATCAGTGCGCAATATTGCGATTCAGAATGTGATATTTGCACTGGGAATTAAACTGTTAGTAATGCTTTGTGGTATTTTGGGATATGCTTCTTTGTGGAGTGCCGTATTTGCTGATACTGGCGTGGCAATGCTTTGTGTTTTGAATTCAGTACGCATATTATATAAAAAATACATATGAGAAAGTTCTTCAGGTTTTGTGTAAATGTTAAGAGCCAATGTAAAATTTAATAGTGATATTTTAATAGATTGCTGTGTGTATTTTGGTAACTTCTTCATAAATTGTGTAAACCTTCAAGCTGATGTGATATAAAATCATTTTGGAGGTTTTATTTATGAGCAGGAAAAATGAAAGTACCCAAAAAGCAGTAATGCGGGAAATGATGAAAAATTATTTAAAAGATACTAATACCAATGTTCATGATGGTGCAGATGTTAAAAATGTCATGAGGGATAGCGTGAAAACATTTAAACTTGGTTCATATTAAAAAAGGCAAACTTTAATACATCTTAATTAGTACCTGTTTTTTAAGCTAGGTACAGACTTCAGAAAATGTATCAGGTAACAGCCATTGTCGTTTAAGAAACCTTACGGTTTCTACAACAGCTGTTTTATTCTGATTTTCACGCATTTCTGGAGACTGTAACTAATTATGTGTAAATAGGATAAATGAACTATTCCTCCTGGATTGTTGTCAGAATAAATATTAATTCAGGAGGATTTTATTATGGACAGACAAAGGAAACTTTCCTAGAACGTAAAGAATTTTTCCAGAAACTTCTGAGTGCATATCAGCCGGAAGATGCGCAGTATGTTTAGAACATGCTCAAGGATCCCTTCGGAGATACGCTGCAAACCATGCTGGAAGCTGAGATGGATGAGCATCTTGTCTGGCGACCATAGAGATTACCAAGAAGCGGAGCGGCCGCAACCGTGACTGGAATAAAATTATTTCTCAGCTTTGCATTTATTTCGATGACCGTATCGAACCGGATGATTTGGAATAATGGCAAAAAAATAGCTCGGCTGCTGATTGACAACCGAGGCAACAAATGCCATTATGTTGGCATATATTTTTCGTGATTTTTGAATTTCCAGCATTAATCCATGGAGTTTACACAGAATGGGTTACACGCTCCTTAAAATATATTACTATTAAATTTATATTAGCTTTTAGCGTTTACACAAAACTTGGAGAACTCTCGTTAATACTGATACAGCTTTTAAAAGTCAGTTGAATAATATATCCGGATATAATAAATCCTCCAGAATTAATGGTTGTTCTGATATTAATTCTGGAGGAATAGCAAATCTGTTACATGTACATATAATCAAGTGCAGGTTGAGTCCTTTTAGAAGTTGTAGGCAATACCGAAAGTCAATCCATATGAATGAGTCCCTGTATAGTTAATGCTTTGAGTGAAGGAAAGATTATTATAATCATTTAGTAATTCCAGGGAATAATAAAAATATTTGTCATCACTATCATAAGATATATTCCAGGAATCGTTATGATTTTTACCTTTTGAACCATAAGACAAATGGTATTCGTTTAATAATTCTCTTTCAGTATTATAATTTTTCGGTGTCAGGAAAATATAAGCTGTCCGAGGTGTATTTTTTGCAAAATGTTCTGTTTTGCCTTCCTTCGCAAAACAGATTGTATTTGATAATAATAATAAACAGCTTAAAATAATCACAGTTTTTTTTAACACAATATCTGCCGCTTTAATTAAATTTAAATTTATAATCAGTATAAAAGTGTATTCTACAAGTCATGAAGTGATTTTTTATGTACTATTAAAATAAAATGTTTAGTTTTACTTTATACATGATATCAAAAATCATCGGACAACAAAAATAGCTTATCTTTCGATAAGCTATAACCTCTTTACTTATATGGCGGAGAGGGTGGGATTCGAACCCACGGTACGTTGCCGTATCACTGGTTTTCAAGACCAGCTCCTTAAACCACTCGGACACCTCTCCAACGTGACGCTAAATATTATATCAAGTAATAGGATTATTGTCAAATATTATGGAATATTAAATATTAAATTATTGACTTATGGTCTGTCATGGAGTAATATTTTAATGGATTGTTTATTAATATTCAGTATTTGTTTATATCTGTAATACGCTGCCTGATTGACAAGCAGGTATTATGGATATTAATTTTCTAGAGAAGAAAGAGGCGGGAACATGGATGCAGACCATCCGCGACAACGGTTTTGTACAATAAAATATAAAACGACGGAAGTCTGCACGATATTTTTCTGCTGATTTGATAGATTATAGCGGATATAGCTTCTGTTGGAAGGGAGAATTCGCCATAAGTTATGTTAAAAATATATAAATCCCTGGATTCAGGACCATTAAGAGAACTGAGTTTAAAAACTTTGGAAAAGGGCGCATGGATCAATATTGTTGACCCTACGCCGTATGAGTTAAAGGTAGTAAGTAATTTAACGGCAGTAGAACCGGATTTTCTCCGGTCGGCACTTGATGATGAAGAACGTTCTCATATTGACATAGAGGATAATTCTGTCATGGTTCTTACTAATCTGCCTGTTATGCGCGGTCCGGAAATGTATGATACACTGCCATTGGCCATTGTTATAACATCTGAATATATTATAACTGTCTGCTTGGAAGAAACGCCGGTCATCTCTGAGTTTAGTCAGCAAAAGAGCAGTACTTTCCGGACTTTTAAGAAGACACGGTTTTTACTACAGATTTTATATAAATCGGCTACATATTATTTGCGGTACCTTAGGCAAATCGATAAATTATCTGATGAGATTGAACTGAAATTACGTGATTCATTGCGAAATCGTGAAATATTACGACTGTTGGAATTGCAAAAGGGCCTTACATACTTTAATGCATCGCTGAGGTCAAATGCTGCAGTACTGGATAAACTGATGCGGGTGAGGCTTAATCATAGTTTTCAGGAGATAATAAAAGTTTATGAGGAAGATGAAGATTTACTGGAAGATGTAATTATTGAAAATAAACAGGCAAGGGAAATGGGTGATATGTATAGTACCATTTTATCGCGTATGGCTGATACCTTTTCTTCAATAATGTCAAATAATCTTAACCTGGTAATGAAATTTTTAGCGGCTATGACAATTATTCTGGCAATACCGACAGTTATATCCAGCTTTTTTGGAATGAATGTTGCGCTGCCGTTTAGTGATGATCCGTTTGGTGTTATTTATATATCGTTAATTGCTATTTTTATGACCGGTTGCTGCGTGGTATTTTTATGGCGGCGGCATATGTTTTGAAAGGAATAATTTATGCTGACAATGACGGAAGCAGCACTATATAATGGTACTATTTATGGGGATAATATCAATGCGGAATATGTTTATATACCGGCATCTGAAATAGGTATGGAAACGCCCCTGTGTATCTTTGAGAAAAATGGTGAGCGCTTAGATGTGAGTGTAGGTAAAGCCTTGGATATTGTACGCAAACTGAGTCTTAAACCGGTTGTACATCCGCGCTTGGGTGATAGTTCTTGTTGAACAGGAGAATTTTATGGAAGTTATAGCATCATCAGACTTATTACGGGAGTTTACACTTTTTGCTGAAAGGGCAGTTGATAATGATGAAATTTTTGTAGTACAGCGTGCCAATGGTAAAAATGTGGTGTTATTATCGATGGATAAATATAATGATTTTAATAAAGAAATGTTTTTATTAAAAAAAAGCAATGCATCAGAAAAAAGATGATATAAAATCATTTTTAATGCTTGTTTGAAGGATAAATTGCCCGACTGTAATAAAAAATGGAGAGTTTTTTAAGTTTTGTATAAACGTTAAAAGCCAATATAAATATAAAATTTGATAGTAATAGTTAAGAGGTTGCCGCACGTAATCATTTTCATTCATAAATACGCAATATGCCACTTTTTTGATTGCCCTTAGAAGGGGGTGGTGAGTTGCATCTTTATGAGGTTGATGCTGTTTATGCGATAACCTCATTTTTTATTTTACTTTGCAAGTTATGATATAGACAGGATTGAGTCCAAGCATCATGTCATAGTTGCCGGTCTGTTTTAGACGGCTGGCTTGGATAAGAACGGCTTCATAATCATACATATCATTTTGTTTCATGTATTCTATGACAGTGCCGGCATTTTGTAAAGTTATGGCATTGGCAATTATTCTGCCGCCAGGATTAATATGGGCACTGATTACATCAAGAATTTCGATGAGGTTGCCGCCGCTGCCACCGATGAAGACAACATCATAACTGTCAATATTGTTTAGTGCATCTGGTGCAGTTCCGGAAATTACTGATACGCGATCACTTACATTGAACTTTGCTGTGTTTTGTTTTATTAGGTCCAATGCGGCAGGATTTTTTTCTACAGCGTATACATGTCCCTTATTGGCCATCAATGCCGCTTCAATGGAAAATGAACCGGTACCGGCGCCTACATCAAGTACGATGCATTCCGGAGTTATCTGGGCTTTGCATAAAGAAATTATACGGACTTCTTCTTTGGTCATAGGAACATTACCGCGGATGAATAAATTATCGTTTATACCGGGGGTATGTGTCATCCTAACACCACCATTATACAATTATTTACAGCCGGTGCTGCAGTGGCAATAATGAGCGTCGTTTTGACAATTTTTTCATCGGGATATGAAAGACGGTCACCTATATACACTGGAGTGTTTTGCGGCCATCCGGCATCAAGCAGCAGCATTGCGATACGCTGTGAATTATGTTCATCATCAGTCAGCATACCGATAGTTCGTCCGGCTTCATATGATAATGAAGCGTAGTCCGGTAGTCGGCCATGCAGGCTCATTAGGTCAGCATCCTGCCATGGACGGGCAATACGAGAAAAAGCCAGCTGCATTGAACTGATGCCTGGGATGACTTCG
Organism: Pectinatus frisingensis; assembly: GCF_014076555.1. Classification (NCBI taxonomy): domain Bacteria; kingdom Bacillati; phylum Bacillota; class Negativicutes; order Selenomonadales; family Selenomonadaceae; genus Pectinatus; species Pectinatus frisingensis. The sequence continues at coordinate 2,624,310 of NZ_CP045424.1, read as the reverse complement.
AGTTTTTCTGCCGGAAATTCAGCACGCAGGGCAGGTAGTAATGAGTAGTAACCGGGATCACCAGATACCATTACAACAACTTCTTCTGTTGCCGATTTTTCACGAATAAAGGTAATGGCAGCCTGAATGTCGGCTGTTATGGGGGCTGTCAATTGATTCGGAGCCGCATAATCGGACAGAGCCCTTTTACCTCCGACGAGTATTTTTGCGGTGCTTATTTTTTTTAAGGCAATCGGTAGAATGTACTCTTTTGAACCAGGTCCTATACCAACGATAATTATTTTATGTTCCAATGTAATTTCCTGCCTATTCTTTTTGCATTTTCGTCCATTCCTAAAATAGTTCCTTTTAGTGTAGCCATGATAGTACCTACGGTTAAGTCGTTGTATACATGCCGCATGGAACGCTCACTGGCCCGCTGACACAATAAAGGGTAAAGTTTTTCACCTAATTTGTAGTCATTAATGACACTCATAGCTGCCTCTGTGGTTGCACAGGCGAAAATCCTTTTTATTCCAGACTGATCCATACCCAATAAAGCAGAATAAGCGGCAAGGGTCTCCAAGCGGGCATCAGAGACTTTACTGTGAGTATGGAAATTACCTGCTGCCACTTTAACCAGTTTACCAAGATGACCAAGCAATAAAACGTTTTCTAGTTTTTTTTCAGCAGCATATTCCAACATATATCCGATAAAATTACTGGTTTGAACGATGGCTTGTTGAGGTAATCCTAAAGTAACGGCGATATTTTCACCTATTTTTCCAGGAACGAAGATCTGACTGGAATGACCGGCAGCAAAAGCCACATCGATTTGCGGAGTAAGTGAATTTTTAAAAGCTTCCTCAGACATGGGACGAACTATGCCACTGGTGCCAATTATTGATATACCTCCCTCAATGCCCAGAATTGGATTTAGTGTACGTTGTGCCAATTTTTCACCGGCTGGTGCAGATATCGTAATATCGCAGCCTTGCCCGGGGGATAATAATTGCCGGGCGACATTTGTCATCATTTTTCGTGGCCCCGGGTTTATAGAAGGCTGACCAACAGGAACAGACATTCCCTCTTTTGTGACTTTGCCTATGCCTTTTCCTGCAAAAAAGTTTATAGCGCCATTTTTATTGATAGCTACCTGTGTGAAAATGGAGATACCATGTGTTATATCCGGATCATCACCGGCATCTTTTATTACCTCAGCAGTTACTTTTTCCGGCAAAATATATATCTGCTTTATTGGTATATGCAGTTTTTCACCACTTAGTGCATCAATTTCAACTTCTGAAACAATTGACTTGTTTAATAGATAGAAAAGCACGGCCTTGGTTCCTGCAGCGGCACATGAGCCTGTAGTATAACCGTTTTTCATTTTTTTTATCATTGGCTGGATGTTTCCTCATAATAGTTTAGTACTGATTATAGTACATGTAGATTTATAAAATTCAGTAATTAATAGTACTCTAAAAGTGATTCGTTTCGGAGTGAAGGACTGCTGCCATATGTTACCAGATAAATTATAGAACATGACGAAGTAAGGTGCAAGTGATAGAACGCTTCGGTGTTATTGTCAGTATTTTGTTTGCTTACTCTCCTTTTTCTCTATTATCGTTGTCATAATACAAAATTTCAATAATTTTTGACAGGTGACGTTTGTCTTTTTGTGAAATTGGGGAACCATACAAAGTATAATCGGCTTCTCGGATAAAATTAATAAGTTCTGGGGGATTTTCCTTATGCAAGGGATAACTGCTGGCAGACCCACTCAGATATTCAGGGGTGGTATTGAGAATACGACAGATTTTTTCCAGCACTTCGTAAGAAGGACGCACATTTTTTAGTTCATATTTCCCTATGGTAGTTCTGTTGACACCAATCAAATCAGCAAGTTTTTGCTGGCTGATTCTTTGTTTTATGCGGAGTTCTTTTAATCTGCTTCCTAGCATGTGATTCACCTCTAGATTAATTATAAGAGACATATTTTCACGTGTATATGAGAACAAATTCTCTGACAATATTGACAAAGAGAACATATTCTCATATAATTAAATCTGTGGGAACATATTATCTATATAACGAAGGAGCGGGAACATGAATATCATTGAAGAAAAACGATTGAAACTTGGTTTAATACAAAAACAGATAGCGGAAATGATCGGTGTTGATAGAACAACTGTTGGTAAATGGGAATTAGGTATATCAATACCGCGCGTGGAAAAGATATTTGCTCTATCAAAGTTGTTAAGTTGTTCTATTGAAGATATTTTCAGAGGATGAAGCAATCCAATTAGTTTTAGAATTATTTTATTTTAATATGTACATATCAGTTTTATTTTTTTAGATTTATTTTAAAATTATTGATGAAATTCATTAGCATTATAAGTATTGTTATTTTATACTATAATGCTATTTTATAATAAATTCTTATAAATAGTTATATAACGTATGGTTTGACGGCAAATAACAGTGGTAATGATTGCGATAAATGTTTAATTATAAAAAAATGTTTCCTTAATGCCAATATTAGTATATACTATAAATAAATTTTCAAATATCAGCATACACTAAATGGAGGGCTAGTATGAATAAGGAAAAACAGTTGGTACTCTGGTTTGAAACGATTGGCAGGCAGGATGTAGAAATTGTCGGAGGGAAAACAGCTTCTCTGGGAGAATTGACAGGAAAGACGTCAGTGCCTGTCCCTTATGGTTTTGCAGTTACAGCATATGCTTATAGATATTTTATGAAGGAAAGCGGTACGGCAGAAAAAATAACTGCGTTATTAGCCCGGATTACAGATATCGATGATAATCTACAGCTGCAAAAAATCGGTGCGATAATTCGTCATGAGATCATGAATGCCACTATGCCGGACAATTTAATACAGGCTATTAAACAGTCATATCAAATACTGGCAAAAAAAATTGGACAGACGGCTCCTTTTGTGGCTATACGTTCCAGTGCTACGGCAGAAGATTTACCGGATGCCAGTTTTGCCGGACAGCAAGATACTTATTTGAATGTTACCGGTGTGGAAGACGTAATTGCTAAAGTCAAGGAATGCTATGCCTCTACATATACTGATAGAGCTATTTATTATCGTAACAAACAGGGATTTAACCATATGGATGTGGCATTAAGTGCTGTTGTACAACTGATGGTTTTTTCTAAGGCGGCCGGTGTGATGTTTACTATTGATGTTACTAACGGTGATGATACGCATATGATGATTGAAGGATCATGGGGATTGGGAGAATATGTTGTTCAAGGAGTGGTCACACCGGATAGTTATTTGATAAATAAAGAAACAGGACATGTTGATCGTAGAATTATCAATGAAAAAAAGGTAAAATATGTCCGTTTATTGGCAGGCGGCTGTGAGGAAAGAAAAGTTCCCGAAGAATTGGTGAAAAAGTCTGTTTTGACAGAAGAACAGATACAAAAATTAGCTGGTTATGCCATGGCAATCGAAAAACATTATGGTTGTTATATGGACATTGAATGGGCAATTGATGAACAAACAGATAAAATATGGATATTACAGGCCCGTCCGGAAACGGTCTGGTCGCGGAAAAAAGGAAAGAAGGTAATTGATGTCAGTCATTTAACCGATGAATGTAAGATTTTGGTGAAAGGAATGCCGGCAAGCCCCGGGATTGTTTCAGGGCGGGCAAGAGTTATAAATCATCCAAATGAAATAAATCTTTTTAAACCGGGCGAAATATTGGTAACTGAAATGACAGCACCCGATTGGGTACCGGTAATGAAAAAAGCAAAGGGAATAGTAACAGATGCGGGCGGAATGACCTGCCATGCTTCAATAGTCAGCAGGGAATTGGGGATACCGTGTATAGTTGGTACGAAAAGCTGTGGTGATGCAGGGACAACAACTGTGGAAAATGGTATGATGCTGACGGTGGATGCTGTGCACGGAGTCGTTTATGCCGGCACGCCCGCTGAAGTTAAAGATAAATCGTCTGATACTGAAGGAAAACAAGTTCAGCTGCCACAGGAAATAATACCTGTTACCGGTACAAAAATATACATTAATTTAGGTGATCCTGATTTGGCAGAAAAATATAGTCGGTTGCCTTGCGATGGGGTCGGTTTGATGCGGGAAGAGTTTATCTGGACGACATATATTCATGAACATCCGTTGTATATGCTGGGTGATAATAGGGCGCAGGAGGCTGTTGACAAACTGGCTGCGGGAATAGGTAAAGTTTGTCGGGCAATGTTTCCAAGACCTGTAACACTGCGCTTTAGTGACTTTAAATCAAGTGAATATAGGAATTTAAAGGGCGGTGACAAATATGAACCCAGTGAACCGAGCGCGCTGCTGGGATGGCGCGGTGCGTCACGCTATTATGATATTAAGTATACGGAAGCCTTTAAATTAGAGATAAAAGCTGTAAAAAAAGTACGTGAAGAATATCGGCTGAATAATTTAAATGTAATGATTCCATTTTGTCGCTCAATTGATGAGATTCGTAAAGTAACGGAAATTATGGCGGCAGAGGGTTTGCAGCGGCAGGCAGATTTTAAGGTGTGGCTGATGGCAGAGATTCCGGCTAATATTATTCTTGCAGATCAGTTTAATCAATTTGTTGATGGTTATTCCATCGGCTCTAACGACTTAACTATGCTCATATTGGGGTGTGACCGCGATAATGATGCTATTTCCCATATATTTGATGAAAGAAATCTGGCGGTTAAGCGTGCCGTCCGGCATTTAATTGAAACGGCACATAAAGATGGTAAAACAGTTTCGATATGTGGACAGGCACCGAGTGTTTATCTTGATTTTACGGAATTTTTAATTCAAAGTGGTATAGATTCCATTTCAGTAAATCCTGATATGCTAAAAGTCACTAAAAAGAATGCAGCGCAGATTGAGCAGCGCATCATGCTGGATGCAGCTCTGGGGAAAAAGCGAGTGGAAAAAGAAAATTATATATGGTAATGAATGATTATTATAAAACTGTTTTGAATATTTTAATGAATTTTGTTAAATAAAATGAAATATGATGATATAAAGTTTATAATATAATAAATGACTTTGGGGGGAATAGATATTTCACTGACAGAAAGGCAAAAGGCAATTGTTGATATAGCTAAGGAAGAAGGCCCGATTACAGGGGAACAACTGGCAGAACACCTGCATGTTACGCGAGCTGCACTAAGAGCCGATTTGGCTGTTTTGGTTATGAGCGGATTACTCGATTCACGCTCTAAAGTGGGATATTTTTATACCGGCAAAAATTTGCTATCACTTTTTACGGAAGAGTTAAATTCTATGCTTGTGCGTGACATACAGTCTGTACCGGTCGTATTGACAAAAAACGCTATGGCATATGATGCGGTGGTAACGATGTTTGTGGAAGATGTCGGCAGCGTTTTTATTGTCGAAGGACAAGGCAGGCTTATTGGTGTGGTATCGCGAAAAGATTTATTGAAGGCTTCCCTGGGACCAGGAGATGATTTGGCTAAAATACCGGTTCAGATGGTTATGACGCCGTTAACCAAGCTGATTGTCACTGAACCGGGTGAGTCAGTTGTGATGGCTGCCCGCAAAATTATTGATAATGAAATTGATGCCTTGCCGGTTGTAAAAGTTTCGGCCGGCATTGAACGTTCCTATGAAATAGTCGGTCGTCTTACAAAAACAAATTTAGCACGTTTGATAGTAGATTTGTCTGAAGGTAAAAGGGGGTACTCATCATAGCGGGATTACCGGTTATTTATATTGTTGCCGAGTCCTTGGGAGAAACGGCGGAAGCTGTTGTCAGGGCTGCTGCCAGTCAGTTCGACTCGGGAAATTTTGAAGTTGTTCGCGTGCCCTATGTCGATTCACCGGAGCAGATTGATAATACACTTAAAGAAGCGGCAAAACGCTGCGCGTTTATCTGCCACACTCTTATCTCTCCGGAATTAAGGCAGACAATCAGTAAATTAGCTGAGCAGTATAATGTGATTACAGTAGACATTTTAGGACCGATGCTCCAGGCAGTACAAAAGCTTTCCGGAATGCAGCCGAAAAATAAACCAGGATTGACACATTTATTAAATCGGGATTATTATCGGCGTATTGAAGCTATTGAATTTGCTGTGAAATATGATGATGGGAAAAGTGCCTTTGGTCTGTTAAAAGCAGATTTGGTACTTATAGGAGTGTCGCGTACTTCGAAAACACCTTTGAGTATGTACTTAGCACATAAAGGCCTCAAAGTAGCTAACGTACCACTTGTACCAGGTATTGCTCCGCCGGAAGAGTTGTTTCACATACCAGCGGAGAAAATAGTAGGACTTATTGTCGATCCGGCAAAGCTTAATGAGATTCGTACGGAAAGGCTTAAGGCGATTGGCCTGATGCCGGATGCCAGCTATGCCAAACTAGACTGTATTTCTGAAGAAATAGAGTATTCAAAGACTATTATGCGGCAGCTGCAATGTACAGTAATAAATGTTTCCAATCGTGCTATTGAGGAAACGGCGCATATGATACTCGAGTATCATGCCGGATTTGTCGGAGATATCACATGACGGAATCACCATATATAAAAAAACTTCACGGCATACCGTGAAGTTTTTTTATTGAGAATATTATATAGTATGTTATTGACAGGGGAGGTCCGGGAAAATTAATATTTAGGAAATCAGCAAAATGTATAAAATAATAAAGGATGTCCTGCGTTATTATAGCGCATTGGGTGCATTCCACCGGTTCTGCACAGGACAAGGTATAAGAAATTTTGATTAAACCAGCCCGCAGGAACTTATTCATTGAAGGAGGCAGTCCGGCCTTTCGGTCGGGATATTGACGGAATAGCGCGGCTAAATTCATGTTGCCGCTTATACCGTAAAAGCAGTCATAATATAGTAGTCTCATTTGTAATTTTCCGGATTATATTTTCATTATAATAGCTGTTGCCGGCAGCTGCTGTGGGAGACACACTTTAATTGGAATGGTGGGCGGCAGTGCTTTTTAGAGTCGGTAAAACGTCAGGCTGGGTCTGCCGATTCGAAAACAGCGGCCACTTCTTTGAGCCAGCTGGTGATTTCGATGTGTTGCGGGCACATTTTTTCGCATTGCCGGCAGTCGATGCAGTCGGAGGCCTTGCCGAAGGTTTTGGTATAATTATTGTAATATACGGATTCGATGCTGAATGCAGGCTTGTTCGGCATCATGGAATGTTGCTTCCTGGTGTTGTACAGCGCAAAATAATTGGGGATGGCAATATTTTTTGGACAGCCTCTCACACAGTACTGGCAGGCTGTGCAGGGAATGGCAATAGATTTGTTGATGATATTGACGGCTTCATTTATTACATGGTATTCTTCAGCTGATATTGGCTGGAAGTCCTGCATATAACTAACATTGTCTTTGAGTTGTTCCAGACTTGACATGCCGGAAAGCACCATTATGACACCCTGTAGGCTTGCCGCATAGCGGATTGCCCAGGAAGGCGCCGACAGTTCCGGACGGTGCCGCCGGAACAGCTCTGCTGCTTTTTCTGGTATATTTGCCAGCATACCGCCCTTTACAGGTTCCATGACAACAATTGGTTTGTTGTGTTTTTTGGCCGTTTCATAGCATTTTCGTGATTGAATGCTTTCGTTTTCCCAATCCAGATAATTTATCTGCAGTTGAACAAAGTCAATTTCCGGATGTGCCGTTAAGATTTCATCCAGCAAAACCGCTCTGTCGTGAAATGAAAAGCCGATATTTTTAACCTTGCCGGCCTTTTTCTTTTCAGTGATAAATTCGAAGCTGTTAAATTTCTGAGCTGTTTTATAATTTTCAATTCCCAGGTTATGCAAAAGGTAATAATCAAAATACTCAACACCGCATTTATTCAATTGTTCATTGAAAATACGCTCCTGATCATCAGGGACCTTGAGCATCATCGTCGGCAGCTTCGTCGCCAATGTGAAGCTGCTGCGGCTGTGGCGCTTTACAAGCGCTTCACGCACGGCTGTTTCACTTTGAAAGGCATGATACATCCATGCTGTATCGAAGTAGGTGAAACCCTTCTCCAAAAATAAATCGACCATTTTTTCAATTTGATTCATATCGAAACTTGTCGGTTCGTTTTGGTTCTTCAGTGGCAGACGCATAAAGCCGAAACCAAGTTTTTTTGCAGTCATGTTTATTTCCTCCAATTTGTATTGACCTGCCATGTTTCAATGTTTGCAAGCTGCCGTTAGGGCGGGTATATTCCTGGCAGCTTCTGAAATAAAATAGCAATAAATCTATTACAAATTAATTCTATCACTTAGAGTTAACACCATGTCAATAAAAATATATCTGAAAAATGAATATGAAATAAGTACAACATAAATAGACAGCGCATCAAATGGGTGCGCTTGTCTATTTATGTTGTAATGTTCCGGTCTTATTCATATTATCCAGTAATTGTCGTTAAAAAGTATATGACGCCATTTGGTACAGTCTATCCATTTATTCCAAAAGTCGGCATTTTTTTTATTAATCTGATATTCACTGTAAAAGCGTTTAAAATCGTACTGACTGTGTACATTGATGGCAAAGCCGCGGCTGTCCAGGAGTGGTATATTATACAGTTCATCATAACTATAATGATCGATGGCGAGGATAGCTTTGATTTTATCGCGGCGGACCTGTATAACCGCTTTTTCGGGAAGAGCAATTATATCAACTGTGGATGGATACCTATAAGTTTTTCCCTTAAGCGGTAGTTTATCGTCAAGTGTAAATACGGCATGTTCTTTTGTTGTTCGGGCAAGCTTCATATCACGCATATTATAATAATATTCATCAAATAAGTCGGCGGATATTTTGATATCATTATAAATAAAATTATAATTTGACAAGTCTGCAGTCTGCAAATCTTTGATGACGCCGCAGGCAGCGGTCATATTACTGAGTCGATCGACAAGAATAAAACTACCCAGAACGGGATAAACAGTAAATAAAGCAGCAACAGTTTTATTTGACAAAAGAATGTCACAGCTGGCTAATTCATTCTTATTCAGCAGAGAGACTGATTGTCGGGAACCATCGTTTACATCTGTTTGATAATTTATTCGCTTGATTACGGCAAGTGCAGTGCTGGTGCCAAGTTGAAAAATATATTCATGATCGAGCCGCAGTGGTTCATCATCCATCCATAAGATGTCGGCAGTCAGCAATTTAGTGAGCGATGCTGATAAATTTTTGCTGATTATACAGCCGCGAGATATATCTATTTCACGGGAAAGCGCTATGGTGACAGCCTGGCCGGCAACAGCATGATCGGTTAGAGTGCCGGCGCTGTAAATAGCGCGGACAGCGGCCGTTTCACCGCTTGGCAGAATAGTTACTTGGTCGCCATCATATAGTTCGCCGCTTTCACATTGTCCTTGAAATCCGCGAAAAGTTCGATCCGGGCGGCATACTCTTTGCACTGGCATATAAAAATCGGCAGATACGGTTTCATTAATTTTTATATTTTCTAGCTCGCTTAACAGCGGCTGTCCGCTATACCATGGCATATTGGTTGATTTTGTTGTTACATTGTCGCCTTCGGTTGCCGATAATGGAATAATAGTGATGTTATTTAAACCTATTTGAGTGACAAGTTCATTTATTTGTTGAAGTATTTTTTTAAATTTAGCTTCATCGTAATCAATGATATCCATTTTGTTTACGGCAAAGATAAAGTGCTTTATTCCCATGAGATGGCAGATGCGGGCATGACGACGAGTTTGAACCAACACTCCTTTTGACGCATCTATCAGTATGACTGCAAGCTCGGCAAAAGATGCGCCGACCGCCATATTACGGGTATATTCCTCGTGACCTGGAGTGTCGGCAACGATGAAGCTGCGTTGATTTGTGGTAAAATAACGATACGCAACGTCAATAGTGATGCCCTGCTCGTGCTCTGCCAGAAGGCCATCAAGCAATAATGCATAATCAAGCTTGCCACCGCGGCTGCCGGCCTGACTTTCCAGTTCGAGAGTTTTTTCCTGGTCGGCATATAATAGCTTTGCATCGTATAGAATATGACCTATCAAGGTTGATTTTCCATCATCAACACTACCGCATGTTATAAATTTCAATAATCCGCTCATTAGAAATATCCTTCTCTCTTGCGCCGTTCCATACTACCAATGGAATCCTTATCGATAGCCCGGCTGGCACGTTCCGAAGTGACAGCCTGCAATGTTTCGGTGATTATTTTGTCAAGTGTATCAGCTTCGGAAACGAATCCGCCGGTCAATGGATAACACCCCAGGGTGCGAAACCGAACTTTTTCCTGGGTTATTTTTTCACCGGGACGAAGTTTCAGGCGATCGTCATCAACCATTATAATCATGCCGTCGCGTCGTATAATGGGACGGACTTTGGCAAAATACAGCGGAACAATCTCAATGTTTTCCCGTTTTATATATTGCCATATGTCTTTTTCGGTCCAGTTTGATATGGGAAAAATGCGCATACTTTCTCCTTTTTTTATGCGCGGATTATAGAGCTTCCACATTTCCGGCCTTTGGTTTTTGGGATCCCAGATCTGTGCTTCGTTACGAAAAGAAAAGATTCTTTCCTTAGCACGGGATTTTTCCTCGTCACGTCGTCCACCGCCAAATGCAGCAGTGAATTGGTATTTTTTCAGAGCCTGTTTCAATGCCTGTGTTTTCATAATATCGGTATAAGCAGCTCCGTGGTCAAATGGATTGATGCCGCGCTTCACACCATCCTGGTTAGTGTATGCGAGCATAGTCAGATGATGCTTCTTGGCAATTCTGTCACGGAAGGCGATCATATCATGAAATTTCCAGGTTGTGTCGATGTGTAAAAAAGGAAAAGGCGGTTGTTCGGGATAGAAGGCTTTTAATGCCAAATGCAGCATTACGGAACTGTCTTTACCAATAGAATAAAGCATCACCGGTTTTTCGCAGACGGCAGCGACTTCTCGTATTATGTAAATAGATTCTGCTTCGAGTTTATCTAAATGAGAAAGCATAATAATTCTCCTTTTAGTATTATCAGTATTTATTAGCCGTGCGGCTATCAGTTTCAATGGTTATTGGTTCTTTATCTGGCTGCTGGATTATCCATCTGGTGATACAGCCATTTTTTTCTATATGCATGCAGCTGCCTTGTCCGCCAATATCGGCACCAAGGTAAAAACTGATAGCGCCGGTGGGACATTCTTTCAAACAGGCGGTGCAGCCCCAGCAATCGCGTGGATAGATGATAACAGCTTTTTTATCGGGGGCGGTTTTGATTAATGAACCGGGGCAGATATCACTGCATTTACCGCAGCCGATACATCGCTGTCGGTCAATTAGTATGCTCATAATATTGACCTCGCTTTATTATCGGTCGGTAGATGATTTTTATTGTTCCATTTTCCAGACGCGAGTTGACGTATTTATAAAAAGAATTGTCGATAGTAGGATAATCGCTGTTTTCAGCAAAGCTGTGCCAGCGGGTTTCCCGGCGGGCTGTCAAGTGTTTGATAAGGAAACGGCATATTGTAAGACGGTCAAGCAGCTCATGAATGAGAATTAGTTCCCGTATGTTGCCGGCGGAGAGATTTTGAGCTGTTTCATACAGTTTTGCTATTGCTTTATAGGCAATAGTAAGACCAGCACTGTTATATTTATAATTGGTTTTTATTCCGCCGGCATAATTGTCCATATTTTTTTGCATGGCATCTTCAATATCCTGTATCGTAAAAATACCTGGTGCCGCAGTCAGGTATTTTTCTTCCTTTTGCTGATAATACTGGGCTATTTGGGTGAAATTAATGGCATTATCATCAGAAACAGCAGAGCTTTGATGATATTTAATGATATTTTCAGCAGCAATGGCAGCTTCCGCCATCGTACCGGTGACATATTTTTGCGGACAGCCGCCGGCTGTATCCCCGGCAGCAAATAATCCTTTTATTGTTGTCTGTCGCTTAGTAGATATCCAAAAACCGGCGGCTGCGTGACCACCGACTATGTATGGTTCGGTTCCTTCAATTTCCACGTTATTATGATCAGGTGTGCCCTGCTCCAGCCATCTGAGAGTCTGTGCGGGAGCCATATTCAGATAAGCTTTTTTTAAATCCAATACTTGTTTCGGAGATATTCCTCTCGTTTGCAGGTAACAAGGCCCATTGCCGGCAATGGTTTCTTCTACTGTACCGTATAATCGGTTTGAGGTCTCCATTCCATACTTTTTTTCGTATATTTCACCGCGGGAATTTATTTGTCTGGCACCGACACCTTGGGCAATGGTACCGGTAGGGGCAATTGTATCTTTGCAGCGTAAGGCAATAAAACGCATTTCCAATGTAGTCATTTCGGCACCACTGCGCATACCGGCAGCCATACCGGCACCAGTATTAAATGGGCAATACCACATTTTGTGACGAGAAAAACCGGGATTGTTGGGACGATAGATACCGGAGGCACCGCCAGTGCAGCAAAGCACCGTTTTTGCCTTTATGATATAAAGTATTGGTTTTAAGACATTGACAGCAACAGCACCATAAATAGTATTATTTTTGACAATAAAATCAATAATGCTGGTATGGTTGTAAACCTCGACTGACGGTGATTTAGTGACGGCTGCCGCTAAAATTGGTTTTATATTTTCTCCATTGATTTTTATATTGCGCGGACCTCGTTCAACATAACTGCCATCAGGATTTTTTAAAATAACTAAGCCTAAGCGTTCCAAATCGGCAGCACAATCATTGAGGCGCTGCGACATGGTGAGCAGCAGATCACCGCGGGCAATACCGGCAGCATCGTGCTCGGCATAATCAACATAGGAATCAACGGTATTACCTTTGGTTATATAAGCATTGAGGGCATTTACACCGGCAGCTAGACAGCCGCTGCGTTTTATGTGAGCTTTTTCGGCTATCAGTATATGCAGTTCAGTGCTTCGGGCAAGATTTAAGGCGGCATAGCAGCCGGCTGTACCACCGCCGGCAATTAAAACATCGGTATAAAGATATTGCAAAATTAGCTTATCCATTGATGCACCTTCTTAGATTATTACTGAATTATCGGTAGTGATGGCAGTGTTTTCTACTTCGCGAACCGAATCAGTATTGATAAGATACATTTTCCTTATAAGCACGATGACCTTTTCCTTCGGTTGCAGCAGTTCTCTGTCATTGGGCCATATTGTTTTAAGGTCAATATTATTCAGCGTGACTATTATTTCCAGATACGAACCGCGAAATGTTATTGTTTTTATGATACCGGATTCGGCACTATAGGTATTTTGGATTTGTTCTTGTAATTTGAACAGGCTGATAAATTCCGGACGGATTATTGCTGCCGGGAAATTTTTATTAAATTGAAAACCTTTAAAATTGCCATAATCATTAATGAGTGAATTTTCGCCAATAAATTGGGCAACAAATGGTGTTACCGGTTTTTTATAAATGGAGATAGGGGAGCCGCTTTGCTCAATTTTTCCGTTGTTGACAATTAGAATTTCATCAGCTGCTTCATTGGCTTCTTCTTGGTCATGAGTGACAAAAATACTGGTTATATTTAGTTCTTTTATAGTATTTTTAAGCCATTGGCGGAGTTCATGACGAACTTTGGCGTCGATAGCGGCAAATGGTTCGTCAAGCAGCAGTACTTTGGGTTCAGGAGCAATGGCACGGGCAAAAGCTATGCGCTGTTTTTGCCCACCGGATAACTGAGCCGGATATCGCCCGCTTAAACCGTCAAGACCGATCAACTTGAGTAATTCATTTACACGCTGCTTGATTTGTTCAGGAGGAAACTTTTTTACCTGCATGCCAAAGGCAATATTATCGAACACTGTCATATACCTGAACAAAGCATAGTTTTGGAAGACGAAGCCAATGCCCCGTTTGGCGGGAATAATATCATTAACACGCTGACCGTCGATAAATATATCACCGCTGTCAGGTGTTTCCAAGCCGGCCAGAATTCGCAGGATAGTTGTTTTTCCGCTGCCTGACGGACCTAAAAGAGCTGATAATGAACCCTTGGATAAAGAAAAATTGACATTATCCGAAGCTTTATATGTACCAAAACTTTTATTTACATTTCTAAACTCAATATACATATTTGTTACTCCTCAACCTGATGCCATTTATATTCAACGACATTTTTCAAAATCAGCAGAATTATTGCCAGAACAACAAGGATTGTGGATACAGCAAAGGCATCTGTCATTTTGAAATCATTGTATAAAATTTCTATTAATAATGGGAGAGTATCGGTTTTTCCCCGCAGATGGCCTGAAATAACTGATACGGCACCAAATTCTCCCATGGCACGGGCAGTACATAAAATAATACCATAAAGTAATGCCCATTTGATGTGTGGGAATGTTATCCGTAGAAAAATGGTAAGGCCACTGGCTCCCATTAGTGCGGCGGCTTCCTCTTCCTGTGTACCGCGTGAATGTAAAACAGGCATTATTGTTCGAGCGATAAAAGGCAGCGTTACGAAGATGGTCACTAAAATAATGCCGGTCACGGCGAAAACGATTTTTATATGGAAAAAATTCAATATTGGTTGAGTCCAGCCAATACGCCCAAAAGTCAAGGAGAAAATGAGCCCGGCAATAACAGGAGAAATTGTGAAAGGGATATCGATAAGTGTGGTCAAAAGCTTGCTGTGGCTGTAATGGAACCGTGTTAATGACCAGGCAGCGAACAGACCGAAGATGGTGTTGCAGAGCACTGCTGTCCCGGCAGCCAATAAAGTTAAACTTAAGGCATGCAGCGTGAATTTATCACTGATGACGGTAAAATATGGTGAAAGACCATTATGAAAAGCTTCACTGATAATAACATATAAGGGTAATATCAGCATGATAAATATAAAGATAATGCTGATGCCTATCAATAGATACCTGACAGAAAATATTTTTGACAATTTATTATCGACCTCCCCTGATAAAGCGCTGCTGATATATTTGCAATGAATTAATCGCAAACATGATAAGAAATGAAAACAGCAGCATTACTATGGCAATGGAAGTTGCTTCTGTATAATTGAATTGCTGCAGTTTAATCATTATGAGAAGTGGGACAATTTCACTTTTAAACGGCATGTTGCCGGCGATAAATATGACACTGCCATATTCTCCTACTGCACGGGCAAAAGCCAGTCCTCCTCCAAGTAATAAAGCAGGTATGAGTTCCGGTAAAATTATGCGGCGAAAGATTGTGAATTTACCTGCACCAAGCGTGTAAGCGGCTTCTTCGAAGACCGGGTCGATATTTTTTAAAACAGGCTCGACTGTCCGGACTACAAAAGGAATAGTGACGAAGATTAAAGCCATGCTGATGCCAATGGGGGAATAAGCAATCTTTATGCCTATTGGCACCAAAAACTGACCAATAAGACCGGCCGGAGAATATAATGCTGCTAAAGATATGCCGGCAACTGCTGTAGGAATGGCAAAAGGCAGTTCAATGAGTCCATCAATAAGATTTTTCCCGGGAAATTCATATCGTACAAGAACCCACGCCAGTATACTCCCAAAGCAGCAATTGATGACTGCTGCGGTGAATGCGCAGATAAAACTTACCCGATAACTGGCAATGACGCGGCTGTCAAGGATAACAGATGTAAATTTTTGCCATGTTATATCATTAGTGACAACTGCAATAGAAATAAGCGGTATCAGAATAATAAAACTTATATAAAAAATAGTTATACCCAATGACAGATTAAAACCGGGGATAATTGATACCCGGTGTTTATTTTTTTTGATAAATTTGATCAAAGATACCGCCATCCTTAAAGTGAGTTTCCTGGACTTTATTCCAGCCGCCAAATAGTGGATCGTTTATAGTGACCAACTTGATGTTTAAATCAAATGTATTGGCATACTGTTTTAAAATATTTTCATCGGTCGGTCTGTAGAAATTATCGGCAGCAATTTTTTGTGCTTCCGGAGAGTAAAGATAATTAAGATATTCTTCAGCCAATTTACGGGTTCCGTGTTCATCAGCAATTTTATCGACGACAGCAACAGAAGGCTGGGCAAGGATGCTTATTGACGGAGATACTATTTGGAATTCATCAGGATGTTCTTTTAAAGACAGATATGCTTCATTTTCCCAAGCCAGCAGCACATCCCCTTGACTGTTTTCTACGAAGGTGGTTGTCGCACCGCGCGCACCGGAGTCTAGGACAAGAACATTGTTGAAGAGTTTTTTCATGTATTTTTTCATTTGTTCTTCATTGCCCTGATAGGCATTGTTGGCATAGGCCCAAGCGGCTAAATAATTCCAGCGTGCTCCGCCGGACGTTTTAGGATTGGGTGTTATGATACTGATATCAGGTCTTATCAGATCATTCCAGTCCTTTATATTTTTGGGGTTGCCCTTACGTACTAAAAAAACAATGGTTGATGTATATGGTGAACTGTCATGTGGAAAGGAACTGAGCCAGTCTTTTTTTATGAGACCGGTTTTTTCAATGGCTGTTATATCGTACTCCAGTGCCAGGGTAACCACATCGGCATCATTACCCTCAATAACAGAGCGGGCCTGGGCCCCGGAACCGCCATGCGATTGGGTTATTGTGACAGCTTGGCCGGTTTTTTCCTGCCAGTGCTTGATAAAGGCTGCGTTATAGGCAGCGTATAGTTCTCGTGTAGGATCATATGATACATTTATGAGCTGATTATTGGAAGAGGCAGATTGTTCATCGCTTTTACATCCTGCTAAAACTGACGAAATAATAATAAAAATAGCAAATAGAATAAACTTTTTGTTCATGAAATGCCCTCCTGTTATAAAATAAAAAAAGGTCAGAGGAATTAATTTAACAATGTTAATTAATTCCTCTGACCTTTAGTTTTCTAATCAGCCAGTAATTATTATAAAGACTATACACAATAACACTATGAAACGATAAAAAATAACTATGAAGCTGATAATAACACATTAAAACTGTATCGTCAAGAGATAAGCTAAATCCGTTCATAAAAAATATTGATAAATTTATCAATAGAAGGGAACTTATCCTATTGCTGCAAAAAATTTATTAATTCCGTTGTAAATGCCTTCGGCAAATTGTTCAGAACCGTCATCAGAGGTCAAGAGTTTTTCTTCGGCAGGATTAGAAATAAAGGCTGCTTCTATTAGGGAAGCAGGCATATCAGTATGTTTTACAACATAAAAATTGCAGCTTTTAGTACCTCGATCAGGTGTATGAACTTTTTCGATGATACCCTGCCGCAGATCGTTGGCCAGCTGGCTGCTGTAGCTGCTGCCATTGCCGTAATAATATGTGGAAGTTCCATTGGCGGCACTGTCGGTAAAAGAATCATTATGAATACTGATAAAAATATCAGCGTTTGCCTTATTAGCTATATCGCAACGAGCCTGTAATTCATCTACATCACTGGCAGTAGGGGAAGCAACGGATGTATCAGTGGTACGGGTCATTATAACAGTAGCACCGGCATTTTCCAAAAGACGTTTAAGTTTAAGGGCAATTTGTAAAGTAGCATCTTTTTCCTTTCGTCCGGTATAGCCGATGGCACCGGAATCATTACCACCGTGCCCGGGGTCTATAGCAATTTTTTTACCTTTTATTCCCGGAGTAGTAAAAACTTTTGTCGGTGATGGCACTGTGGGTTTGACTGCGGACGGAACGGCCGGCGGCACTGGCGACGCAGGCTTGACAGGCAAAACGGCAGAATTATCAGGGCGGTCAGCAGATTTACCAAAATCCATTATGACACGGTAAGAGATATTACCGGACGCAAGTGAAAATACGTCATATGCATCACGTTTGAGCGAGGTGTCAACAACGATTCGAACTGTAGCATGATCAAATTGAGCGACACGAATACGATTGATGTTTTTATTATCGACGGTATATTCTTTTTGTATAGAAGGATCAAGCCATGCACCCTTTAAATCGATAACTATCCTGTTAGGTGCTGATAAACCGAATGATTCATAGTCGACTTCTTTATTAGCATCGGCAACAATACGGACTTTGTCATTATTTGAGCTTATGCGGATAGCAGTAATTTTGGCCAATGAAGATTTTTCAGCTGCAAAATTGCCGGCATAAGCTATATTGGCAAAGGATAAGATTATACATAAAAAAAGAGTCATAGTAAAAAAGCATAATGATTTGGGCAAAAAAACTCCCTCCTGTTACGATAAACTTTTAGCAGCTAATTGGCTCCGGATCAAATATTTTGAAAATGGCGGCAGATAATCAATACGTAACTAAATTTATAATCATATATTATAATATTGTACAACAAAGCAGTAAAAAAAACAAAATAAAAATCTGTGGCTTGCTATGTGTCATTTCTCTTGTATATAATAAAGATCGAGAGGAGTTTTTGATGAAAAAGACAATAGGTGATATAAAAAAGAAGACAGAACAACTGTTGCGTCCGTTTAATCATTTTTTTAATAATGAGGCAGCAAGTGGTTTTGTTTTATTACTTTGTGCTGTATTAGCAATGATTATTGCCAATACAGCATTAAATAAAACATATGAACAGATCCTGCATATGCAGTTTTCGCTGATGGGATTTAATTTATCTATACTGCATTGGGTAAACGACGGTCTTATGGCAGTATTCTTTTTTACTGTGGGAATGGAAATAAAACGGGAAGTTCTTTTTGGCGAATTGCAGTCAATATCGGCAACAATTTTACCCATCGTGGCAGCCATTGCGGGGATGATAGTTCCGGCACTATTATATTCGGCGGTAAATATTGATAGCGGAGGATTGGCCGGTTGGGGAATACCAATGTCCACTGATATTGCTTTTTCATTAGGAGTATTATCGATGGCTGCCGGAAATGTACCACGTAGTATAGCGGTCTTTTTGACAACTTTGGCAGTAGTTGATGATTTGGGAGCTATTATTGTGATAGCACTATTTTACAGTAATAGTGTTTCATTAACAGCGTTGCTATATGGACTGGCGGCTTTGGCTGCGGCACTTGCGGCAAACAAATTGGCGGTTAAAAATATTTTTATATATTTGTTTTGGGGAGTAATTGCCTGGTTTTTCTTTTATAATGCGGGAGTACATCCGACCATTGCCGGAGTGATACTGGGACTATTGATTCCTGCTGATAAAAGTCAGAATGCAGATAAATCGCTGTTACACAAATTAGAATATAAAGTGGTACCTTTTTCTACGTGGGTGGTAATGCCGATATTTGCGCTGGTTAATGCCGGAGTCAAATTGGATATGAGCAACTTTGCCAATATGGAAGGTTCATTTTTGCCAATTGCAGCAGGAATAATATTGGGATTGACAGTAGGCAAACCTTTGGGGATTTTCGGGGTAACAGCATTATTGTTTAAGTTTAAAGTGATAAAAATGCCGGAAAAAACATCTTATATCCATTTTCTAGGGGCAGGAAGTCTGGGAGGAATAGGTTTTACAATGTCCTTATTTATTGCATCATTGGCTTTTTCCGGTTCAATTGAATATCTCACAGCGGCCAAGGTAGGGATAATTATTGCATCATGCCTGTCAGGATTATTGGGAATGATAATATTAAAATTAACAAATAACATTTCAACGGTTCAAGGGTAATCGGGTTGCGCAATTGGCTGACTTATTAAATAAAATAATATAATAAACAAAATAGTTGACAGTGCAGGATTGCCGAGGTATGTAACGAATAATATTAATGATAAATAAATGCATCTATCATAATAGAAATAGTATGAATTTAGCTGTTGTTAAATTTTATTGCGTTTATATATAAGACGGTAAAGACCATATTATACGGCTGGAAAATGTTATTATAAGGGCGGTGGTCGCATTGCAAGAGAAAATTATAAAGGGTGCAGATGTAAATATAAAAGTAGTTGGTATTGGCGGCGGTGGAAACAGTGTTCTGCAGCGGATAGCCAGTGAAGGCAGTCTGGGGATGGAATTGATCGCCATAAATACTGATAAAAAACAGTTGCATACACTTGATAACCAGCAGATGAAGATTTTACCCATTGGTGAAAACGTGACCAGAGGTTTAGGCAGTGGAGGGAAGGTAGTATTAGGTCAGCAGGCAGCGCAAAAAGATGAGATATTGATAAAAAATGCCATTACAGGTGCCGATATGATTTTTCTAACAGCAGGGCTTGGCGGCGGCACGGGAACAGGTGCTATGCCAGTAATTGCTGAGATGGCTCATTCTATGGGCATATTAACAATTGGTATTGTTACCATGCCGTTTCCTTTTGAAGGTTCACGAAAAAAAAGAACAGCATTGGCCAGCATTGAACAAATGCGGCCGTTTTTGGATGCGCTGATTGATATTCAAAATGATAAGTTAATGGAATTTCAGGCTAAAGATAAACGCATATCGTTGCTTGATGCTTTTCATTTGGCTGATGGTGTTTTAAAGCAGGCCATCAGCTGTATTTCTGAGCTGATTCTTACAGTAGGAGTGATAAATGTAGATTTCGCCGATGTCAAATCGATTTTTCAGCAAAATAATAATGCTGATGCTTTATTGGGAATAGGTGAAGGTGCTACAGCGGTTAAAGCTGTTCAGGCAGCTATTGTAAGTCCATTGATTGAACGGCAGATCAGCGGGGCAAGAGGAATTATTTTAAATATAAGCGGAGATGAGTCATTAAGTCTGTATGAAGTAAATGAAGCAACAAAATTTATCTATGATAACACCAGTCCGGAAGTGAATATAATATTGGGCACGGTGATAAATTCACAATTAAAGGGTAAAGTACGGGCCACAGTTATTGCCACTGACTTTACTACAGATGATGATATGGATAAAAATCAAAAGGGATCGTATACAGATAGGGCTGCTCAGACAAAAAGTCCGGAACTTCCCGATTTTATGCGAGGAAAATCAACCGGGCCACATCATGCAGGACACTTAAATAAGGCTATTTTTGATATTGAACGGATAAATAAAGAACTTGCGGATAGGCATGACAAAAAATGAAACAGGCCTTATTTAAAAAATTAGTCATGAATGTTTGATATGTAATATTTTACTTGACATTGTACTTGTAAGTATATATAATATTTAAGTCAGCAAAAGTATTGGGGTATCGCCAAGTTGGTAAGGCACGGGATTCTGAATCCCGCATTCGTTGGTTCGAGTCCAGCTACCCCAGCCAGATGAATTTTACACCGCAGCAGCGGTGTTTTTTTATCTTTGTTGTAGTAGTATTAATAAAAAACTATTGACAAGTATTATCATACTTAGTATAATATCATAGTCGGCTCAATGAGCTGTACATCTACAAGGTTCACTAGCTCAGTTGGCAGAGCACCTGACTTTTAATCAGGGTGTCCCGAGTTCGAATCTCGGGTGAGCCACCATTGCATACAAGGCCTTCTTCCCATCGAAGAAGGCTTTTTTTATATTTATACATATTATTATAAGGTGGGATATTATGGCTGTGACGTCGATTGCGCAAGGAAATTATTCAGCGGTGAATAAGCATAGTGGGTACGATGTGACACTTTTGTCTATTGGGCATTTACTATGCGATTTTTATTGCAATTTTTTACCGATATTGATACCGCTTCTTATCGTTAATATGGGACTATCCTTGGCATTGAGCGGTATTCTGGTCATGGCTATGGCTATTACGGCAAATGTTTTGCAGCCAATATTTGGTTATTATATGGACAAATACAATTTTAATCGGTTGCTGCTGATCGTTTTACCGTTTGGAGCTGCTTTCATTTGTCTTACCAGTTTTACGGCAAGTTTTTATATATTATTGTTGTGCGTTGCTGCAAGCGGATTGGCTGCATCTGTTTTTCATCCAATGGCTACAGGGATAGTGGGGAAAATAGCTAATAAGAAAAAAATGGGATTGTCATTGTCGTTTTTTATCAGCGGCGGTAATCTGGGATTTGCATTCGCACCGATATTATTGGTTTATTTTATACAATATTATTCATTGAAAATGCTGCCGCTGTTAGTTATTCCTACACTTATCCTGAGTATATTTTATTATCAGTCAAGGCTATATAAAGTTAGTACGGTAAATAAAAGTGAGAATATAAGGTATAAATTGAACTGGCATAAATTATGGCAGAATATTCCACTGATAAAATTAAATGCAGCCATGGCAATAAGAACATGGGCGCACAGTGCCGTGACCACGTTTTTACCGACACTGCTTATTTTACAGGGATATGATAAAACAACTTCCGGATGGCTGCTGACACTTTTTCTTATAGGCGCGGCAGTTGGCGGTATGTTCGGCGGTATTTTAAATGATCATATCGGGCAGAAAAAAGTCATTGGACCATCAATGCTGATTGCTGTTTTTCCGGCAATATATTTTTTTACAGCAGAAACTGTTGATGCTGTGTCAATTTTTGCTCTTATAATGACAGGTTTCTTTATTCAAGCAGCACATCCTTGCTCAGTAATATGGTGCCAAAAGTTTTTGCCGGATAATCCTAACCTGGCATCGGGCCTAATGTTGGGATTGTCTTTCGGTTTGGGAGGAATTGGCGCTGCTTTAACGGCAATTGCCGCTGAATATATAGGATTGAGGGCAGCATTGCTGATAACGGTGCTGATGCCTTTGGCGGGGGCGTTACTGATTTATTACATACCAGAGCAGCCACCATGGCAGTTGCAGCCAAAACAGTAAAATATATGACAACGGGACTACCGCATGCAGTAGTCCCGTTGATTTGGTAATAATAAAATATTTAAAGTGTGGTTAGAATAAATTCTCCCATGCCATTGATGCGATAGTCACCCAGACCGGCGGGAACAAATAGACTATCGCCTTTTTTTAATGTCATACTTTCATGTGGAGAATCGAGACATATCTCACCGTTGAGAATGATCAATGAATGAAATGAAGTATTATCGGCACATAGACTGCAATTGCCGGATAAGTCGAAATGATAAACAGAAAATAAGGCGCATTGCGACAATAAATCTATTTTATAATCCGAAAAAATATCAACAGTACCTATTTCGCCGATCTTATGTGTTGGCGGTTTAAGGTTGGTCACCGTCAAAGCCTTAGCAATATGCAGTTCACGCGGTTTACCATCGGTTCCCACTCTTCCATAGTCATAAACACGATAAGTGGTATTGGAATTTTGCTGTATTTCAGCAATTAAAATGCCTTTGCCGATAGCATGCAGTGTTCCTGAATTGATAAAAAATACATCGCCTTTTTTGACAGGAACCTGATTGCATACATCTAGTAAAGTGTTGTCATTGATGCGGCGCTCAAATTCGTCACGAGTGATTTCATTTTTAAACCCATATATTAGTTTGGCATCAGGTTCAGCATCAACAATATACCACATTTCTGTTTTACCCGGTTCACCTTCTACAGCCTGGGCATAAGCATCATCGGGATGGACCTGTACGGAAAGATTATCATGGGCATCGATCAGCTTGATAAGCAATGGAAAATAATCAATACAGGCAGCTTTGCTACCGATGACTTCCTTACCGGATGCTTCAAGATATTCCGGCAATGTTTTACCAGCAAAAGAACCGTTTTCAATTGTATTGGCACCAGCCTTATGACAGGAAAGTTCCCAGCTTTCAGCAACTTTTTGCAATGATGTTTCTTTCCCATACTCGGTTTTCAGACGCGTACCGCCCCATAGGTAATCTTTTAGGGGTGATTTCAATTTTAATGGATATAACATGATCATTCACCTCGTATAATTTATATATACATAATACAACGAATAATCGGTTTGGTCTATAATAATTACACAGAAAGATAAAAAACGAGCAGCTATTCTTTCAGGTGTAAACTAAAATAATAAAATTAAAATACATTATCAAATAAAAATATTATAATAATTAGATATAAATTATATTGTGATGAGTTAATGAATAAAAAGTTCTTATTTTAGTATTAGTTATTTCCATATTTTAAATAATTTATAACAAAAAACATATTTTTTTATTATAAAAACAAAATAAACATCCGTTTTTTCTAATAGTAATCGATAAAATCCTAAACTTTTTTCTTGACTAGTGTATACTTGCAAACTATAATGTATTTATCGCAATAATAGAGGAATATTTTTAGGAGGATATTTTATGAATTTAAAAATGAAGCGCTTAAAGATTGCCGGTGTGCTTTTGGGTGCTGCTGTGATGGCAACGGCCTTTGCCGGTTGTGGTGATCAAAAGAGTGCTGCGGATAGTGATACAATTAAAATCGGTGCTAATTTTGAACTTACCGGGAATGCAGCTAATTATGGTTCGTCAGCGCTGGATGGCTTGCGTTTGGCAGTTAAAGAGGCTAATGATGCCGGCGGTATTGACGGTAAAAAACTTGAGTTGGATGAAGTCGATTGTAAATCGGAAGCCTCGGAAGCGGCTAATGCAACTACTAAGTTGGTGACTGATAAGGTCGTTGCCATTGTTGGACCGGCTACTACCGGAGATGTTCTGGCGGCTTCACCAATAGTTACCGACAGCAAAATTCCGCTTATTGCACCTGCTGCTACCAGTTCCAAAGTCACAGTTGATGACAATGGCAAAGTACAGCCGTTTATTTTCCGCAGCTGTTTTATTGATCCGCAGCAAGGTGAAGTAATGGCCACATTCGCTTCTAAAACACTGCATGCCAAAACAGCTGTTATATATGCCGATTCCAGTACTGACTATTCTAAGAGCTTAAGCAAGGTTTTCAAAGAAAAGTTTGAGGCAGACGGTGGTCAGGTTCTGGACGAAGAAGCTTTTGTGCAAAAAGATCAGGATTTTAAAACAACACTTACAAAAATAAAAGCAGCTAATCCTGATGTTGTATTTATCCCGGCTTATTATGAAGAAGTTGGCAAAATTGTTAAACAGGCCCGTGAAATGGGAATAACTGTTCCGCTTTTGGGAACAGATGGCTGGGATGATAGTAAAGTAATTGATATAGCGGGAAAAGATGCTCTTAATAATACTTTCTACAGTACTCATTATTCTGACCAGGATAAGGATGTACAAGGTTTTATAAAACTATTTAAACAAGAAAATGACGGTAAGGATCCAAACGTTTTTGCAGCGCTGGGCTATGATGCTGGTAAGATGCTTATTGAAGCTATTAAACAGGCTAAGAGTGCTGATCCGCAAAAAATACGTGATGCATTGGAAAACTTGAAGGATGTTCAAGTCGGTACAGGGATCATCAGTATGAATAAAGATCATAATCCAATAAAATCAGCAGTAATAATAGAATTAAAAGACGGCAACAAAGTTATGAAGGAAAAAATTGCTCCGGAAAATTAATTAAGCCCATAAAAATCGGATCCGTTGACAGCAGCAAATCTGATTTTACCAAGAAGAATACGTGTCAGATATGTTGACAATTATACAAAATTTAACATATAATATTAACTATAATATTTATAATTGACAATGTTTATTGCGCGCTCAACGGTGAGCTTTTTAGGTGAAGCACGGGTTGAATAAAACCTTTAGCTGGTCGGCTAAGGGTTTTATTTTTGCCCGGATTTATTATAAGTAAGGCCGATGACATTAAGATGGCAGTTTATCGAATTATCGGTAAAAATTAATTAAGGTCAAATATTTTGATAATCTAAATATTGAATGGAGGATTTTTTATGGGTATCATGGATCAGTTTTTGCAACAGCTGATTAACGGAATATCATTGGGCAGCATATATGCATTAATTGCATTAGGATACACCATGGTATACGGAATTATTAAGCTGATAAATTTTGCACATGGTGATATTTATATGGTTGGTGCGTATATCGGCTTTTTTTGCATAACTATACTTCATTGGCCGGTGCTGCCAGCATTGGTGGCATCGATGATATTGACAGGTATTTTGGGGATGCTTGTGGAAAGATTTGCTTATCGTCCACTGCGTTCGGCACCGCGTATATCGGTGCTGATAACGGCGATCGGCGTATCATTTTTTCTTGAATATACGATGATGTATTTTGTTACACCACAGCCGCGGACATTTCCCAGCGTGCTGGAAGATGCAGCTTATCATTTTGGCCCGTTTGTGGTAAACAACCAACAGATAATGATTTTTGCGATAACGATAATTCTTATGGCTATATTGACTTATATAGTCCAGTATACTAAGGTCGGCAAGGCTATGCGGGCAGTTTCATTTGATACTGAAACTGCACAGCTTATGGGGATAAATGCCAATAGAATAATTTCGGTAACTTTTGGTATTGGATCAGCATTAGCGGCTGCTGCCGGTGTTTTAGTCGGTATCTATTATAACTCTATAGATCCACTGATGGGTATAATGCCTGGTTTAAAAGCGTTTGTTGCTGCTGTATTAGGCGGAATAGGAATTTTACCGGGGGCTGCCGCCGGTGGAATTATTTTGGGAATAATAGAAGCACTGGTCAGCGGGTTTATTTCGTCTACATTCCGTGATGCCGCAGCATTTGCCATTTTAATATTGGTGCTGTTGTTTAAACCGTCAGGACTGCTTGGCAAGAATACGAACGAGAAAGTGTAGGTGTGATAAATGAATGCATTGCGTAAAGCGGATTTAAAAGCAATAATTATCAGCCTAGTTGTTTTTGTGGTGTTACAGGCATTGCTGTCAACAAATTCTCTGGATGCTTTTTGGCAGCTCAATATAATTTTGATTTGCATCAATATAATATTGTCCGTCAGCCTTAATTTAATAAATGGCTATACCGGACAATTTTCCTTGGGACATGCGGGCTTTATGGCTATAGGAGCATATACCGGTGCAGTATTGTCGGTTAATTTTCATATGCCATTTATTGTTAGTTTAATTACTTCTTTTGTGACAGCGGCAATTATTGGGGGCCTGATTGGTCTGCCAACGATGAGGCTGAGTGGAGATTATCTGGCAATAGCAACATTGGGGCTGGGAGAAATAATCCGCATTGTTATAATGAACGTCAACTACGTCGGTGGTGCGGCTGGCTTTATGGGGATACCAAGGCATACTAATTTTGCTTGGGCCTTTTTTGTAATGTTGTTTGTACTGTTTTTTATAAAGAATTATGTCAATTCATCTTATGGACGTGCTTGTGTGGCAATTCGTGAAAATGAAATAGCTGCCGAAGCCATGGGTGTGAATACAACTAAATATAAAGTACTGGCATTTACTATTGGAGCCGGATTTGCCGGAGTGGCTGGCTGTCTCTTTGCCCATACTTTTTATATTATTCATCCGTCTTCATTCACTTTCCTGGCGTCATTCAACTATTTAATTATGGTTGTAATGGGCGGTATGGGATCAATAACGGGGTCTATAGCAGGGGCGTTTATTTTGACTACGGTTTCAGCACTGCTGTCTAATTGGCCTGAACTGAGGATGAGCATCTATGCACTTATTTTGATTGCACTTATGTTTTATCGCCCACAGGGGTTGTTTGGTAATATTGAAATTACCAGTTTGCCTGTTTTTAAGCGCTTTAAGGGAGGTAAACAAAAATGAGTGTATTGCTAGAAGCTAAGAATGTGTCAAAAATGTTTGGCGGTTTAAAAGCGGTCAGTAATTTCAATATGACGATAGACAAAGGTGAGCTCGTTGGGTTGATAGGACCGAATGGAGCGGGTAAAACCACGGCATTTAATTTGTTTACCGGGGTTTATCAGCCGACTACAGGAATAATTTCACTTGACGGGCAGAGTTTAGCCGGTATGAAACCGTCTCAGATAACACAGCGCGGCATTGCCCGTACTTTTCAAAATATACGGTTGTTTTCTGAACTTACAGTATTAGATAACGTAAAAATTGCCTATCATACACATTTAAATTATAATTTAATTGAAGCTGTACTGCGTGTCGGTAGATATATGAAACAAGAACGGGAAATTGAGGATAATGGCAGGGAACTGTTGAAAATATTCAAGCTGGAAGATAAGGCTGGTGAAATTGCAAAAAACCTGCCTTACGGGGCGCAGCGCCGTCTGGAAATAGCCCGTGCTTTGGCAACCCGACCCAAATTGTTGCTGCTTGATGAACCGGCAGCAGGAATGAACCCTCAGGAAACTAAAGAACTTATGGATATGATCAGATGGATAAGAAAAGATTTTGCACTGTCAATCCTTCTTATTGAACATGATATGAGTCTTGTAATGGGGATATGTGAACGCATATATGTGCTGGAGTACGGCTCGATTATAGCGCAGGGTATTCCTGATGAAATAAAGAAAAATCCGGAAGTCATCCGTGCTTATCTTGGTGGGGAGGCTTAATAATGGGTATAATGTTGAAAATTGACAATATAAATGTTTATTATGGTGCAATTCATGCAATTAAAGGAATTAGTCTTGAAGTAGACAAGGGGGAAATAGTAACGCTTATCGGAGCTAATGGTGCCGGTAAATCAACCACATTGCGCACTATTTCCGGGTTGTTAAAACCGCGCACCGGTAAGATTTCTTTTGAAGATAAAATTATAAGCGGCATGCCGGCTCATAGAATCGTTGAATGCGGTGTATCACAGGTACCAGAGGGACGACGAATTTTTGCTAATATGACAGTAATGGAAAATTTGGAACTGGGCGCGTATATCAGAAAAGACAAAAATGCGATACAAAATGATTTAAAACGAGTGTTCAAACATTTTCCGCGTTTAGCAGAACGTAAAAAACAAGAAGCCGGGACCCTTTCCGGCGGCGAGCAGCAGATGCTGGCGATGGGGCGTGCCCTTATGAGCAGTCCGCGCTTGCTGTTGCTGGATGAACCGTCAATGGGTCTGGCACCACTTTTAATAAAAGAAATTTTTGCTATAATAAAGGACATCAATGAAGCAGGAACTACGATACTGCTTGTAGAACAAAATGCTAATATGGCATTGTCAATTGCCAATCGTGCTTATGTTTTGGAAACGGGGAAAATCACATTAAGCGGTGATGCAAAAGAACTCGCAGCCAGCGAAGAAGTACGTAAGGCATATCTTGGTGGATAGCTGGCAGTGATTAATGAAGGGGGTAATAATGTGTTTGTAGGAAATTATATGACTAAGAATCCGATTACTGTTTCTCCGGCTACATCAGTCGATGAAGCAGCAGGTCTTATGAAAATGAATCATTTTCGTCGGCTTCCGGTGCTAAAAGATGGAAATTTGGTCGGTATTATAAGTGACCGTGATATTTCCCGTATTGCACCGTCACCGGCTACTACTCTGGCTAAATATGAAATAAACTCTCTGTTGGCGCAAATGACGGTCAATGATATAATGTCAACACCGATTGTTTCGGTCTGCGATGATGCTACGGTCGAAGAAGCAGCATTGCTCATGTGTAATAATAAAATTGGCGGCTTGCCGGTTGTAAGCAGTATTGGGGTCCTGGTGGGGATAATTACAGAAACCGATATTTTTAGGGTACTAGTGAAGGTAATGGGACTGGCCAGCGGGAAGACACGGTTTACGCTTGATTTTAAAGATAAGATCGGTGCAACAAAAGAAATTTCAGATGTGTTTGCCAAACATAACCTCAACATTGACAGCTTTGTTTCATTTAATACACCGAATGGTGATTCTCAGGCTATAATACGTGGGTCTTTTTCTAATGTAGATGAAATAAAGGCAGATTTGGAAAAAGCCGGTTACACAGTCAGCCATGTTACTGAATTGGGAGGGTCCCATAAGTAAAACTTTACATTTGTAAGGTTACGTGATAAGATACAGGAGATGTCGATTAATCTGCGGATTTGCTATTCCGCAGATTAATTTTTTATATTTAGCATAATTTGGGAAGGTTTTTTTATGGATTTGGCAGAAAGTGATGCACTTAAACGTCGTACGGCGTATTTATCAATAATATCGAATACTGTATTAGTAGTATTAAAATTGCTTGTTGGAATTTACGTGGGAGCAATGAGTCTCATATCTGAGGCAATGCATTCCGGAGTGGATTTGATAGCGGCTTTGATAGCTTTTTGGGCGGTGCGTAAAGCTATGATACCGCCTGACCAAAAGTATGATTATGGGTATGGCAAGTATGAAAATCTGTCATCAGCAATAGAGGCAATGCTGATAGTGGGGGCGGCCTTGATGATAATTTATGAGGCTTTTACAAAACTGCATTCACCGGTTGCTATGCAAAACCTGGAATATGGTATAGCAATAATGGGTATATCAATTGCCATAAATATACTTGTCTCCCGCCGTCTTATTTATGTTGCCAAGAAAGCCGACTCTCAGGCTTTAGAAGCTGACGGACTGCATTTACAGTCGGATGTATGGACATCAGTCGGTGTATTGACCGGATTGTTTGGCATGCAGATATTGGGCTGGTACTGGCTGGATCCTGTTGTAGCTGTGGCAGTGGCTTTAATAATATTTCGGGCCGGATATAAAATGATCGTGAAAAGTGCCCGAGATCTGACAGATGCCAGTTTGTCGGCAGAATATGAAAAAAAGATTTGTGCTATATTTATGAACTACAAAGAAGTGCTTGGTTATCATAATCTGCGGACACGTTCAGCGGGAGCTTATAAAATGATTGATGTTCACTTGAATTTTGACAGCAGTATGAAGCTGGGCGATGTTCATGCTGTTTGTGATAAAATTGAATTGGCAATAAAGAAAAGTATGGGACCGACTGTTGATGTGGTGATTCATCCTGAACCGGTGGAACTGGTAGTGGAAAATACTTGTAAAGTCAAGCTTACTAAATAAGTGGGGAGAATATAGAATGGATAAGGCTGAATATGAAAAAGGCACCATAGTAAAAATGAAAAAAAAGCATCCTTGCGGCAGTGACGAGTGGGAAATACTGCGGGTAGGCATGGACTTTGGCATAAAATGCTGCGGCTGTGGACATTTTGTCATGATGCCACGTCCCAAATTCGAAAAAATGGTAAGGGCAATTGTAAGACTTCCCCGCGATGATGGATAGATGGATAATTAAAATCTTTCCCATGATAAGGTCAAAGATGATTATAAGTTGAATTTTGGATGTATATATGATATAATTTGATTGTTTTTGACGATGGAGAGGTGTCCGAGTGGTCGAAGGTGATTGACTCGAAATCAATTGTACCGCAAGGTACCGTGGGTTCGAATCCCACCCTCTCTGCCATAGTAAAATCAAGGCTTTGCAAATTTTGCAGAGCCTTTTATTTTTTTATTAATAAATACCAATATTTTACTATTAGCAAGTTTTTAAAAGGTGAAAATAAGACGCGACTAAAAGTAAAGTTACGTAGAAATAAAAAAGTTCTGCACCACAGGAATAGATGCAGGACAAGAGTAAGGTAATACAAGCACTTTAAAAGGTTGTTTTCCAGGCAATGCTATTTAGGTAGTAAAACGAACCCCCATATTAAATGCATTTTTACAATCTTGCGGGAATTGTTTTGTTCTTACGGCGTGTTTTTTTCTTTCGTCAAATATTGGAGCAAAATATTTGGAATAATCATTGAATTGATAGGTATCATTTGAAAGCAAATTTTCACATGAACCAAAAACGTTTGTCAGATAAAGAGTTATTGATTTTAGTTCATTTTCGTATGATGCTGCAAATTGTTCATGCGTTGCATTCATAGTGTAAATCAGGCCTACGCGTATTTTTTTAGGGAAAAGAGTTGAGTGCTTTTGATCATAAACAAGATATTGAAAAATAAGTCTTTCTAAAAATGCTTTCATGGAACTGGTAATAGAATGTAGATATATAGGTGATCCAAGCACAATAGCGTCAGCATTAGCAATTGTTTCCATAATAGGAGTCAAATCATCTTTTAGTGCGCATTTGCCATAACTTTTACCATTGATTAATTTGCAGGCAAAGCAACTTATACAGCCCTTGTAGTTTAAATCATATAAGTTTACCATGGTTGTAGCAGCCCCCTTAGAGGCTGCCCCTTCAAGGACTTTTTTAAGTAGAATAGCAGTGTTGTTATTTTTTCTGGGGCTGCCATTAATAGCCAGTATATGCATAAAATAACCTCCATCATAATATAATAAATTTTATATAATAAATTATATATCAATATATGAGGATATATAAGTACGCACTTATTTGATATTTAGTAACTATAAAGTATAGTGGGTAGTGTCAAGATAAATGTATAAACATCTCTGCAAGTATTCCGTACTGTTCTTACCGATTAGGATTTGTCCGTCAAACCACTTTCGGCTGTATTGTTTGGTGTAATAATGGGAACGATGGGTGTCTTTGATTTTGGCGGGCCAGTTAATGAGGTCGTTTCATTATTCGCTGATGGTTTATTATTGCAAGGAATATGCGGATCAGAAGCAATAAAAATCTGTGCATCTATGATACCGCCATTTGGTGTAACTCTTTCATGGTTAATGCATTATAAAAAGCTGTCACACTCTTGCAGAAAAATAATACAATCCCTCCAGATGAGACAATGTCTTTTTCATTATTATATGTATAGATGACATATTAGGATTTGCAGAGTTATTATTAAAATATTTCTGTATTTTGATAATAACTCAGTTGCTAAAGAGGACCTTTCTTAAATAAAAGCAAGGAATGTTCATTTCTAAATTTAGTTATATGATATATTTACTTTAGACCGATAAGGGTTTTTATTAAATTTAGTAATGAATGGGGTTAAAGAATGATAAAGCGGAGAGTTGTTATTACAGGCATGGGAGCAATTACTTCACAAGGTGTTGGTGTATCCGAAATCTGGGAAAAAATAAAAAAAGGTATATCTGGTATTAGCCGAATTGAAAAAATTGATATAGAAAAATTTCCATGTAAAAATGCCGCGGAAATAAAGATGTTCAATGCACAGGATTTTATTAGTAAAAAAAATGCGAATCATATGGATTTATTTATACAATATGCTTTAGCTGCTGCTGATTTAGCCATGAATGATAGTAGTTTTGATATGACTGATATAGACAGAAGAAGAGCAGGTTCTATTATTGGTACTGGTATTGGCGGCATAGGAACGATTGAGAGGCAATATGCAATTTTACAAAATAAAGGTATCAATAGAATCAGTCCTTTCCTTATTCCAATGATGCTTCCTAATATGGCGAATGGGCAAATTGCGATAAAATATGGTCTGGAAGGTTTTTCCGAATGTATTGTTACCGCGTGTGCGTCCTCAAATAACGCTATTGGTGATGCATATCAATTGATTCGTGATGATAAAATGGATTTTATGCTGGCTGGAGGAGCAGAAGCACCAATCACTGAGTTGACTATAGCAGGTTTCACGGCAATGAAAGTTATGTCACAAGTGGAAGAAGCATCACTTGCAAGTCGCCCGTTTGATCTTTTGCGAGATGGATTTGTTATAGGTGAAGGTGCGGCAATAATTGTTTTAGAAGAATTGGAACATGCCCGTGGCCGTGGAGCGAATATAATAGCAGAAATAATTGGATATGGTTGTAATAACGATGCTTTTCATATTACAGCTAATAAACCAGAGGGAATAGCTGACTGCATGAGAAGTGCACTGGCTGATGCAGAAATTGTACCGAATGAAGTTGATTATATAAATGCACATGCAACATCGACACTTTTAGGTGACAAAAATGAATCTGCGGCAATAAAAATGATTTTTGCTGACTATGCAAGAAAAATAGCAATAAGCTCGACAAAATCAATGACAGGACATTTACTGGGAGCGGCAGGAGGTATCGAAACTATATTAACGGCAAAAGCGATACAAGAGCAGTATTTGCCGCCGACGATTAATTATAAAACGAAAGACCCGGATTGTGATTTAGATTATGTTCCCAATAATGGACGACATCAGAAATGTTCTACTGCATTAACAAATTCTTTTGGGTTTGGCGGGCAAAATGCTGTATTGGTACTTCGTAAGATTTAAAAGTCAAAATAACTGTTAGGAGTCGTAGCTATGGTTGATACAAAAAGCACAATTAACCGTTGCCTTTCATTTATAGAAAAAAATATTACAGGAAAGCTTAATCTGGATAAAATAGCAACGCATAGCTTAATATCGAAGTATCATTTACATCGTATGTTCAGAGCACTTACCGGAGAAACATTAATGGACTATGTTCATGCAAGAAAGTTGTCAGAGAGTATATCTGATTTAATGTACAGTAACTTGCGTATTTTAGATATCGCATTAAAATATGGTTTTGAATATGAGCAGTCATACATTCGTGCTTTTAAGCAAAGTTTCAATTGTACACCTCAGCAGGCACGTCGCAGAAAGGTGTCATTGCGGATTATTGAAAAAATGAACATAAATGATATTTACGGAGTAGAAAATTCAGCAATTTATAAACCTTTTTTTGTGTTTAGACCAAAAACATATTTGATAGGACCGAAAACTAAAATTATGTATAAGTCAGGTGATCGTGCAGCAAACGAACTTGGAAAGAAATTTTTTTATGGTGAGCGGCAAAAAATAAAAAATGTCTTAAATGAAAATATATATTATGGGTATACTGACTGGAGCAATAGCAAAAATGGCTATATCTATTATATGCCTGCAACACAGGTAGAAAATTTACAGTATATACCTGAAGGAATGTCTGGAATTGAAGTCCCTGCAGGTAAATATGTTGTTTTTCGTTTTGTCGGATTTTTTCGCCCGGAAGATCTTAATGGGCGAAAGATAGGACGATTATTGGTGCATATGTATAACAAATGGATTTATAATTCAGGATATCGTTTTTCGGTTCCATTTAGATTTGAATTAATTGATAGCAATATAGCAGCAGATAATTATTGTGAATTGGATATATACCAGCCGATTGAACCGGTTCATTAAGATTATAAAAAGGTCTGATGCTTATGTATTTTTCAAATACGTAACAATAAATGAATATCATGGTAAAATTATAAAATTAAAGTAGGTGAAAATATGATTATGGTAGTGTAATACTTTATGGAGCAAGGCTTATTAGAGAAGAAAATTGCGGTTCGGGCCGTATTTATAAATTAGGTTGAAAAGTATACGTACAGAAATTATGGTAAAGACTGGAGATATGTGAAATGGGATGAGGATAGTAACGCATTTGGTGAAGGTCAGTGGGAGGGTATTTGAGTAAGATGAAAATATGAGAGTGTAAGCCATTTTGTATAATTTTCATGTGTATATATGCTGAAAAGGTACTTGTTGCCTTAGTTGTCAATAGTCAATTAAGCCGTTTTTGCCGTCATTTTAAATCACTAAAGTATAGTCATGATTTTTATGATACCAGACTCAACTATATAGGGAAAATATTTATCGAAATAAACATATTGAAAATTAATATTTACAATATGTTTGATAAAGGGCGTAAATAGAACTTTTATATCAGGCTAAATGAAATTTATAAATTGTTGTAAAAACCTTGGCGTTTATATCTGCCAAGGTTTATTTATTAACCAAGGTATATCACAAGTTTCCATATTACTCATAGAAAAAATAGTATACTAATTTATGGAATATATTGTAGAAACATTTTGGTATTTTTGCAATATTAAAAAAATGTTATTATAAAAATACAAAAAGAACAGGGGGAGGTCAGATGGAAGACTTATATAACAGACAAAGATTACTTATAAAATACTTATTGGAGACTGATGATTTTACACCCGTTAAAGTTTTCGCAAAAAACTTATCATGTTCTGATAAGACCATTCGTAATGATTTAAATTATTGGGAAAGCCGGGGCATCACAATAGAAAAAATAACAGGTAAAGGAATAAAAATAGCTGATACGCAAAAATACCTTGTAAATGATATATTAAATCAAAAACAAGGCAGCAGTATATCTACCAAGGAACGTCGTATGAAAATATTATTTGAGCTGCTTGAAGGGAAACAGATGCATTTATCTATTCAAGGTTTGTCTGATAAATATTTTGTAAGTAAAACATCTATTGTGAATGACCTGCAAATGATTGAAACACAAATAGCCCCATATGATCTAAACCTGCATAAAGATGTTAAAGGAACATCCTTAGCTGGTTCCGAGACAAATATACGCCGTGCATTGGTGGATATGATTAATCAATTTGTAAAAACGAATGAAACCAATCTACTAAACAACTATTCACGAATAGATTATGACACATTACGAGAACTTGAGCAGCATTTTGGTCAGGATAATGTAAAAAAAGTAGAAAATATGATTGAAAAAATAGAAAGCTTTTTGGATTATAAAATTATTGAACCTTATTATATAAATCTTGTAACCCATATTTTGATACTAATAGGACGAATACAACATAATAAAACTGTATTTTCTGAATTTAATTCAGATTCGCCTAATTATGACAGTAAATTTTATATAGCGGCAAAATCAATGCGGCAGTATATAGAAAACGATTTTAAAGTTTCTTTGAATTCTGCTGAGACTTTTTACATTTATCAATATCTGACATCTTCAGGTGGAATAGGCAGCGTGGCTGATTCAAATAATTCTCTTAATGATGATGTCCAGACGATCGCTGCCGATATTATCGAAATGAGCCTAAAAATATATCCTTTAAAATTTGCTTTCAGTCAAAGCCTATATAAAGCACTATTACTACATTTAAGACCTATGCTGAATCGTATAAACTATAAAATTTATATTAAAAATCCTATTTTGGATCAAGTCAAATCTGAATTTCCCGAAACTATGATTTTACTAAAACTCATTATGCTTAAAATACAAATTAAATATGAGCTGCCAATGGTGAGTGAAGATGAAATAGCTTATCTAGCTGTATATTTTCAAAACGCTGTAGAAGAAATCATAAACAAAAGGAATGTTGTTATTGTTTGCTCCAGTGGTATAGGTACATCACATCTCCTAAAAAAACGCATTGCAAAGTATTTTCCGGAATGGCACATTGTAGATGTAATTTCGGCTAAGCAAATTGACAATATTATTATAAATAAACAGATTGATTTAATTATTGCCACCGTAAAATTAAATATAAAAACAAATATTCCAATTGCGTATGTGAGTGCATTGTTTAATGAAACTGATGCCCAAAATCTGCAAAAATCTTTTATGAAACAGTTTCCTATGCCTGACAATGACAAAAAAGATTTTTCAAAAGGCTGTTTTTATAAACAAAATGAAAATGTATATACAAAGAAAAGTATAGATAATATGTGCATAGCACAGTGTACTATAACACCATATCTTCATGTAACAGTTTATGAAAATAGTCTAATGGCGAAAACGAGAGTTGAGATTCATAATACTGTGATTTCCGAGGGCAGCTATGATAAAAATATAAATGTCTATCTGCCTAATAAAAATGAGTTATCTGAAGACGTTATAAAAAAAATTTATTATTGGATATTAGAAAACAAGTAATATGGGGGCCTTTTAATGGATATAGCCGGAGTTGGAGAAATTTTTAATGAACGTCTTATTGATTTGGATATGAAATCAGTTAACAAAAGAGAGGCAATAGAAGAATTAACCAACAGTCTCTACAAAGAAGGACATATCATTGACTGTAAGGCTTTTGTAGATGATGTTTATCTTAGAGAAAATGAGGGACAAACAGGAATAGGAAATCATATTGCTATTCCACATGGTAAATCTGATGCTGTAAAAATAACATCTATAGCATTTGGAAGAACTAAAAATGATCTGGCGTGGGAAAGTCCGGATGACGAACCAGTACATGTAGTGATTCTATTTGCCGTACGTAATGTAGATAAAACCACAGTGCATTTAAAACTATTATCCCAAGTAGCAATGGCACTGGCAGATGATGCTACATTGGATAAGCTGTTAAAAACAAATGACAAAACAGAAATAATAAGATTGTTGTCACAGGAAATGAATTGATATTTTAATCAGCGCTAATTAAACAATTGTTTAATATATAAATATAAAAGGGGTTTTTATTTATGTTAATTACTATGAAAGAAATGCTTGAAACAGCTCAAAAAAATAAGTTTGCCGTTCCTGCTTTTAATGCCGGAACAGGGCAGTTACTTACAGCTATGATGGAAAGTGCTGAAGAAAAACAAGCACCGGTTATCATGGCAATTCATCCTGATGAGTTGAAATTTTTAAGAGACAGTTTTATAAGCAGTGTTATTTATGAAGCCAACCATACTAGAATACCGGTGGTAATACATCTCGACCATGGTGCAACCTATGAGCAATGCATCCATGCTATCCAGTTGGGATTCACTTCGGTGATGATTGATGGTTCGCTGCTGCCTTTTACAGAAAATATTGCTTTGACTAAAAAAGTTGCAGATGCAGCTCATTCTGTTGGAGTATCAGTTGAAGGTGAATTGGGCACTATAGGACAAACAGGTGACTCCATAGAAGGCGGTACTACTCATATAGTTTATACTAAACCGACTGATGTAAAAATTTTTGTGGAAAAAACAGAAGTTGATTCTTTAGCTGTAGCTATCGGCACGGCACATGGTATTTATCCGAAAGGTTTTGTACCAAAACTAAAACTAGAATTATTATCAGAAATCAAAAACATTGTTGATATACCTTTGGTTTTACATGGCGGTTCGAGTAATTCAGACAGCGAAATCGCTGAATCCATAAAAAGAGGAATTTGCAAAATTAATATATCAAGTGATATTAAATTCAGCTTTATGAAAGGGATAGAAAAATATTTGCAAGAAAAAGGATTTGAACGTGAACCAA
Source organism: Pectinatus frisingensis (assembly GCF_014076555.1). Classification (NCBI taxonomy): domain Bacteria; kingdom Bacillati; phylum Bacillota; class Negativicutes; order Selenomonadales; family Selenomonadaceae; genus Pectinatus; species Pectinatus frisingensis. Next base: position 2,585,812 of record NZ_CP045424.1, on the reverse strand, counting down.
ATGTAATTTATCCATCTTGCATTCGTATGTGTCGAAATACCATTGAAGAAAAAATAGCCTTATTTAATGATAGTGATAAAGTAAAGTGTTTTTACTGAGTAAAGGGGAAGATAGTGATGAATATAGTCGGTGTTGCTGCATGTACCTCTGGTATCGCCCATACTTATATTGCTAAAGAAAAATTAATGAAGGCCGGAAAAGCATTGGGACACAATATTCATATTGAAACGCAGGGTACGATAGGTACAGAAAATAAATTAACTGCCAATGACATATCTGCTGCTGATGTAGTCATCATCGCTGCCGATATTAAAATCAATGGAACAGAACGTTTCACAGGCAAAAGAATTGTTGAAGTTCCAACCAGTGTTGTAATTAAATCTCCTAAAGGACTTATTAACAAAATTCAAGCTGAACTTGGCTTAACGTAAAAGGAGGCAAAATAAATGGTAAATGAACTTAGATTAAGTGAACTAAAACGTCATGCAATGACAGGAGTATCTTATATGCTGCCGCTTGTTGTAGCTTCAGGTTTACTAATTGCAATAGGAAATATTTTTGGTGGTAATCCGTCTTTGATTTCAAATTATAAAGGTTCTTATTCTATATGGCAGGCAGCGGTCACGCTCGGCGTTTATGGTATGCAGCTTATACCGGCAATTATGTCAGCTGCAATTGCGTATTCTATTGCAGACAGGCCCGGAATAGCTCCCGGACTCTTAATGGGCATGATTGCTAATGCTATCGGTGCTGGTTTTTTTGGTGGGATGCTTGGAGGGTATTTGGCTGGCTGGTGTGTAAACTTTCTCAAAAAAGTTGTCAAGGTTCCCAATTGGGCTCAGGCCTTAATGCCAATGCTTATTCTACCACTGCTGGCATCAGTTATTATTGGTTTTATAATGTTCTTCATAATTGGCGGACCTGTGGCTGCAGCATCTTTTGCTCTTACGGATATGCTGCAAAATATGCAAGGCGGTTCAGCCGCATTATTTGGCGCAATAATGGGAGCGATGGCTGCATTTGATTTTGGCGGGCCGGTTAATAAGGTCGCTTCATTATTTGCTGATGGTTTATTATTGCAGGGAGTATGCGGACCAGAAGCAATAAAAATATGTGCATCCATGATACCGCCGTTTGGTGTAACTCTTTCATGGTTAATGCGTAAAAAAAGATATAGCAAAGGTGAATCTGATAACATCAAAATTGCTTTTCCCCTGGGGATCTGCATGATTACCGAAGGAGTAATTCCAATAGCCGCAGTAGATCCTTTACGTGTTGTATTTTCCTGTTCGGCAGGTGCAGCTGTTGGTGGAGCTATCATTATGTTATTGGGTGTACAATCACCTGTTCCCTCAGGGGGAATGTTTATCGTCCCTGCAATGAATAATCCAATAGGATTCCTTATAGCACTTGGGATTGGAACAGTCATCACGGCAGCTTTGCTTACTTTATTAAAAAAGGATGCTGTCGAAGAAGAACCTATAGAGGAAGAAGAAGCAGAGCTCGACTTAGGTGACATACAAATCAAATGAAATTCGAGGGGGAAGTAATACAATGTACGTTTCTATGAAAAATATGCTCGAAAAAGCAAATGCTGAAAACTATGCTGTTATGGCAATTAACTGTTTTAATTTAGAAACAGTACGGAGTGTAATAACTGCCGCAGAACAAGAAAACGCTCCTATCATAATTGATATATACAATGATCATCTTTTACAACATTGTGACAGTGAACTGATAACACCTATCGTTAAAACACTTGCATATAGATCTAAAATAAATGTGGCTTTAAATTTTGATCATGGTCAAGAAGTTATTGATATAAAAAAAGCAATTGATGATGGTTTTTCTTCTGTGATGGTAGATGCTTCGCGTTATGGATTAGAAGAGAATATAACCATAACCAAAGGTATTGTTAACTATGCACATTCAAGAGGAGTAAGTGTTGAAGGAGAAATTGGCTGTATTGGTGCAGTAGCTGGAGAAAATTATACAAGCAATTCTATGTATACAGACCCAGACGAGGCTGAAAGGTTTATAAAAAGCACTGATATAGACGCATTAGCAATATCCATTGGATCATCACATGGCATATATCCGGATGGAATGATTCCTGATTTTGATTTTGAACGTCTGCAGAAAATAAAGTCATTGGTAAATATACCTTTGGTATTGCATGGTGGTTCTGGTTCAGGAGAGAAAAATATTTTAACATGTGTCAAATATGGTATCAATAAAATTAATGTAGGGGGTGATTTTATGACGGCAAATACTGATGCTGCTAAAAAAGCCCTAGAAAAAGACCCTGCCATCAACTTTTTCGATTTAATAACGAAAACTGAAAGGGAAAGTATTATAACTATAAGAAATTACATTAGCCTATCGGGTTCTGCAAATAAAAATTAATTACTGGTACTATTTAGAATGAAATTTCGAAAAGCATAATAAATAGATTCACTTAAGTCAAGTGTATCTATATTTCAGACAGAGATATTTAAATGGGACTATCGCATAAATAGAATTACCCTATAAGGATGCAGCTCACCATCGCTACGCGATTGTTTGTCCTTTTAAGAGCGGAGATATTTTGGGAATAAGATGCAAGTCGGCTGATTTACGCCTGCCTCATTTCATCGTTTTAATCTTTAAGCAGGTTTTAAGCAGGTTGTTTTCAAAAGCAATATCAAAATCCCGGTAATGTTGACTTTCGCCCCATTGGTGCATTTCTTCATGATCGGGATGCTTAGGATCGTTCCAGACACGGAGAAATTTCTCATATCCAGGAATCCCGCCTACGTCCTCAGGTGGACAAGCACCCTCACCCTCTAGAATTGTCGGATAGCCAAATTGATATTCAGCAATGATTTTTTCAAGTTTTATTTGGTGTTGCCAGTCATCGCCGAAATCGTAAATATAAGTAAGTGTTTTATATTCCTCCAGATATCGATCAATTTTAATGGTCTGTGGCTGCCTTATAACTGTCTCCAATGTCCGGGCAATAAACCCGTGTGGATCATTGTGCTTGGTCAGTGTCTTTCCCTTAAATTTTTTTTGATAGAACTTAAACGCTTCATAGGCTTCTTTATCATTTGTGATGCGAAGCTTTTCCTGCGGGAATTCAAACTCATATAAATGGCTGTCCCACCAATCCATAGCAAACTGGATCGTGTCATGCAGCCGCTTAAAGGTGACATCTGCCGGGATAATGACCCTGCGCCAAATAAGTGGTTTCGAATCAACCAACTCTATCTTTATCTGATATGCTTTCATCTATATTCACCTCATAGTACATTAAAAAACGGGTGTGTCTGGGTAACACCCTGTAGACTTCATTTTTATAATATGGAACTTCTTCTAAGAAAATTATTAATTTGATAATGCTTGCTGTTATGTCAAGGATTATGATATCAGTCGAATAAGCTTAGCTGTTTGGCAGAGTGTTTTTCTTCAAATGCATTCAAATAGTCAAATATTTTCCTGTTGTCGTGTAGTATACCGTGTTGCTTGCATTTTTGATGAAACAGTTTCATTAAGATACTATTGTCAGGACTGTTTATTTCATACTGGTTTCCGTAGATTCGTATATATTTTTCTTTCATGCGAGGAAAATTCAAATCCAGTTGACGGTAAAAATATTCCCTATTTCCTTCTCTAAGTGTCAATCCCATACCGAAACAGATAATGCCACGAACCTTGGCCTCAATACACATATCTAAGATACCGGAAATATTGTCTTTGGTATCGTTAATAAAAGGTAAAATAGGACATAACCATACAATGGTGGGTATCCCAATATCATATAATTTTTTCAAAACCTCAAAACGTTCCCTTGTTGTACACACATTAGGTTCGATTTTTCTGCATAAATCTTCATCATAAGTAGTCAGTGTCATTTGTACAACGCATTTTGCTTTATTATTTATCTTCTGCAAAAGATCTAAGTCCCGTAAAATACGGTTTGATTTCGTAATTACTGTGAATCCAAATCCCTGCTCATATATCAAATGCAAGGCCTTTCTGACATTCTTTAGTTCTATTTCTAAAGGGATATAGGGATCGGTCATGGAGCCGGTACCTATCATACATTTTTTTCGTTTATGTGCGAGGGCATAATTTAGCAAATCAAGTGCATTTTCCTTAACTTCAATATTTTCAAAAGCGTGGTCAATATGATAACACCTGCTCCTGGAATCACAATAAATGCATCCGTGGGAACAACCACGATACAAATTCATTCCGTTCTTTGAAGATAGTATGCTTTTTGCTGTCACGAAGTGCATTTACTCACTCCTTGCGTGTTTAAGTGTGGTTGGATTTTTCATAGCTTTGATCATAATGAATTGCATGACCGTATAGAAATTTGCTCAACGGGATATCTGCGATGATCCGTCCATTTATCGATTTGGGCGGGTTTGAAAAGCCCTACTTTATCGTAGTATCTTAACATGCGTACAGATATTTGTGCCAACTTCGAAAATTTACCTATTTTAAACATCAATCCATCTCATATAAATAATTATATCAGATGGATTTTATATTTCAAATTTGTAATTTTTGTTTTATTATTTCTGCACCCGTGCCGGATGATCCAAAGCAATATAACGAGGTGAGAAATCAGTGACAGTAATTTTTTACTCTGTCTAAAATAGGTTTTTCCAGTAAAAACCAAGATAAAGAAGCCACAGTATAAGCTGCTATTATAACTACCAAACTTCCTATAAACCAATCGGTAATGTTGCCGGTTCCCCTTGTCGCGCCAGAGTAAAATATCGCGGCAACAAAGATGTAATGCCAGATATAAAGACCAAAGGAAATTTTGGCTGTATAAGAAAAAAATGGATTGTCAAATAAATGACCAATATGTTTTGAAAGCGGCATCACTGTGATAATAAGAGCGGCACAGCCGGAAAAAAGCGGATAATGATAAGGCTGGTTTTGCATACTGATAGCAAATTCAGGTATAGTTGAAAAGAAAAACAACATGATAATGTAAGCAGATATGCCTAATAGAGATAAAATATCGAATAAATTATGCTTTTGCATATATCCACGTATTTTTGAGGCACGTTCAAGCCATATGGTTATGCCTGCTGCCGCTATACCCAGCATATATTGGGCAAAGAAGCCTATAGGATTATAGTTAGGCATCCAATACTTTGCACCACCTACTATACCATACTGCCAGCCGCGATTTATATCATCTGGTTGGCAGTATATTTGAATGACATTATTAATTAACAATACTGTGATTAATGCCAGAATCCAGTAAAATACCGCGTGATGTTTATAATGTTTTTGGGAGAAAAATAATCCGAACATGAATACAGGCAGCAAAATATAGGTAACAACCTCAAAACTTATTGACCATAATGGACCATCCAGCATTGTAGGAAAAAATGTTTTGTAGTTGAAACCGGATAAAAAGGTAAAAGCACTGAAAAATCTTAAAAACCTATTTGGTTGTTCAGGAATGATAAACAATTCTAAAAGAAATGTAATAGCCAGGACTGAGTAAAACGCCGGGATTATTCGCGCGGCCCGGCGGATAAAGAAGACATGAAGATTCGGCATTACTTTATCGTCAAGATATTGAAGCCAAAATCTTCGTGATAATAATGCACCGCTCAACACAAAAAAAATAGTCACACATGACTGCAGTGAAGACAGGCATAGGTGGTGGATGAATTCAATGTCGGGATTTGTGAAGGATGTATTATATGTCTGGGAAAGATGATGCAGGATAATCATGAGACAGGCACAAGCCCTTATACCATTAAGACCGGGTAGTTTAGACATCTTTATAATACTCCTTTGTATAGATGGTATTAAAAAAATGGAATGTGGCACCAGAGCAGTTCACTGCCGGAATGTATATTTAATGGGATTGTCAAGTAAAGTGTGTAAATGATTTTAAGTTGAAGCCTGATATTTTTGTACCATGGTGCCGATCCGTTCGTCAATAACCAGCTGATTCATCACCATGGCCCAATTGCGAATGGAGTGACCGCGCCATTTTTGGTAAAGTTCCTTAATCCGTAAATAAAACACTTTAAAAATAGCTGTTTCATTGCTGAAAGCGCCCTGTTTCGTAACCTTGCGGAAGCTCGAGTTAACGCTTTCTATGGCATTGGTCGTGTACATAACCCGACGCACATCACTACCATAGTTAAAAAGCTGTTCCACGTGCCGAAAATTATCCTTCCACACGCGGATGGCACCAGGATATTTGCTCCACGCGTCACAGAACTGTTCAAATGCAGCTTGTGCTCCTTTCAGGTTGATGGCACCATAGATTTTCCTTAGCTGCGCTGTAAAGGCTTTGTAATCCTTACTGGGTACGTATTTCAGAGAGTTGCGGATGAGGTGTACAATGCAGCGCTGCACCACAACATTTTTGAAGATCGCTTTAGCGCCATCTTCAAGACCACTTACACCGTCCATAGAAATAAAGCCTATGTCCTGAACACCCCGGGATTTTATTTCATCGAACACCTGCATCCAGCGATGCTTGCTTTCTGTATCGCCCGTCCATAAGCCCAGTACATCTTTCCCGCCGTTTAGATCATACCCCAGAATAACGTAGACAGCCTGGTCAGAAACGCCCTGCTCCGTACGCATAGAAACGTATATGCAATCCACAAAGATAAAGGGATAAAAAGCTTTCAGCGGTCGATTCTGCCACTCATTCAATTCATCTAAGACACAATCTGTGATGTTGGAAATTTGTCCAGCTGATAGCTTGAATCCATAGATGTCGTCGATCGTCGATGAAATGTCACGCTGGCTCATGCCACGAGCATACATAGCAAGCACCTTGCCCTCAATCGAGGAAACATCGGTCTGCCGCTTCTGCACAACCTGCGGCTCAAAAGAACCGTCACGATCACGAGGGACATTAATCGGGACTTCACCTGCGGATGTTTTGAGAGTTTTATGGTTGTAGCCGTTGCGGCGATTGGCGGTTTCCTTTTCACCACGTTCATTGTTGTCATAGCCGAGATGATTTTCCATTTCACCATGCAGCATGGCCTCGAACATAGGCCCAAAAACATCTTTAAGCGCATTTTGCATATCTTCGACGTTTTTTGGCTTATATTCACTGATAATCGCTTTAGCCAGGGATTCGCCACGTGTGGGTTGTTTCTTTGACATAAATTTATTACCTCCGCATGTGTTTGACTTCCCCAACTGGGGTGTATATCTAAACTGTTTCTTTCCTATTTACACAGTTTATTATACACTCCCTATTTAATTGCAACTTTTCCAAATCAATCGACTCATCAAGCTCTTTAAAAGCAGCATTCAGTAATTTCTTTTTCTGCCATTTTAAGAATCTGATATATACTGTGCGCCAGTCGCCAAATTTTGTCGGCAAATCCTGCCAGTCAGAGCCGCTGCGTGCGACCCAGACAATAGCATTTATTAATTTACGCAGTTGTCGATGAGAATGCCCAAGCTCTTTTTTTAATTGTTTTGGTAAATATGATTCTATATTATGCCATTCAAAGTCAGTCAACTCATATTTTTTTTGCGAAACAATCATATCTTTACCTCGAAAATCAATTTATAAATTGTGCCATTGAAATACAGCATATTCAATTTTAATATTAAACAAATCTTTTGCTGAATAGTTCTTTTAATTCAATGTCAGGATGATGGTAGCGTTTGCGGCCCTTGGTACGGGTACCGAGTTCAATAGATTTTTCCGGACATATATGCAGGCAAGCAAGGCATTGTGTACAAGAGTGCAGCCACTTCAGCGAACCTGTTTCAATAATTATATTGCTCCGCGGACATACTTTTGCGCATAAACCACAATTAGAACAATTGCCGGACAGGGTAAACTGTTCATCCAGTTTTTCGGGATGGTTATTATATCTGTTGTGAATAATTTTAGAAATAAGATTGAAATATTCATGGGCAGATGCTGTTTGGTGTGATGATATTTTTTCGGCAATAGAGTCCAATTTATCATCGGCAGATGATAATTTTTTCAATATTTTAGATCTGGACGGTAAATCATTAAGCGGTAAATATATGGAAATCATATCAACATAAAACGCGGCATGTAATTTACCATGTCTGTTTGCGACGATTTGTTTTAATTCATGAAATGCGTTGCTTATATAATGAAAACCGCAGGTAATTACTGTGAAAACATAATCAGTTTTTGATAAATCTAACTTAGATAAAAATTCTTCGACTAATATTGGCAGGCCAAAAAAATGAAGCGGCATAACTAAACCAACACTGCCCTTAGGAGTAATTGCGGTTTCTTTTATAATGTCAGGAATTGAATACAGTGATACGTTCGTTTCGGAAAGTGATAATTTTTCAGCTAATTTTTTGGCTGCATGCAGAGAATTACCGGTTGCCGACAAATAGTAAATCGTAATAGACATGAGATTGCACCTTCAATATTAGAAATTAATATTCAGCTTTGTTGCTGAAGTCGTGATAAAGCAGCATCAAAGAAATCATTTTGATATTTTATGAAAATATCATCCGGTAGAAACTTTTTATTTAATGCCCGTTGTGTTTCGGTAGAAATTTTTTTATCAGTTACGATTTCTTTACCGGCTTTGGACATATAATCAAAGTATTCAGTCATTATTGATTCTACGCATGGTGTGTTATTTTGCAGTAAACTACCTTGAGACGTATATAATTCACATAACAATTCTGTATTCATATTTAAGGCCATTCGCTTGATCCAATGAGAAACCACTTGAAAATGAGAATGTTCTGCAAAACCACAATTCGACATAAAAATCAACTTTGGAAATTTTTTATTTAATCTGTTGGGGTGGCGGCATTCACCATTAGTGTCTTTATTGAAATGAGGATCGATAGTGACAATAAACCGATCTACAAAATCTTTCATCAGTCCTGTAATATTGTCAACATAAAGAGGTGAAGCCAGAAGTAAAATATCTGCATTAGTACATATCTGGACTAATGCCTCCATGTCATCTTTTATAATGCATTTTCCAGGTGTTTTTAACCAACAGGCAAAGCAGCCGCGGCAATGTTCAATATGTTTTTCTGCTAAAAAAATATTGACGGTTTGGGCATTGGCTTGCCGGGCACCGTCTAAAAACGATTTTACCATTTGGTGTGTGTTGCTGTTTCTACCTCGCGGGCTGCCATTTATGGCTGCTATTTTCATATTTAAAGTCTCCCTTATAAAATAATCAATGGATAACAGTAATTAAAAGTTGACTTGTTTTTTCAGGTATTTATCAATATCATCAAGACATTTCTGGGCCCATTTTATATCAGCGGTACAGCAGCTGATGCCACGCTGAAGTGTCATATTGCCGAAAAAACATATTTTCTCATTTAGATTTGCCGAGATATGTTTTTTGATGTCATTGTAAGTGTCAAGTTCGTGCTGTTTTTTATTTATAAAATTTTTTAATTGATATATCAGCTGAGTGATATCCATATTATCGGCAAAAAAAATCTTTGTCAAAAATTCACTTTTTATTGTTTCCGACGATGGGACTGAACAATCCCTGAGCCAGTTTAAAAATTCTTTTTTGCCGGTATCTGTGATAGAATAAATTTTTTTATCTGGTTTTCCATTTTGGGGTTGTATTTTGCAACTGACCCAGCCTTTTTTCTTCATGCCGGAAAGTTCACGGTAAATTTGGCTTATGTGTGCATCCCAGAAAAAAACAATTGATGATGCAAATTTTTGTTTTATTTGATAACCGGTCATAGAATTACGTGATAGCAAACCGAGCAGTGCATGGTGTAGCAGCATGATCAATCTCCCTAAAAGTATTTATATTAATATTGTCATATTAGCATATGCATATATGTATTGTCAAATATACAGCGCTTTATCTGATACAATTATTTGTAATAAAAAAAGATTTTGCGCGTTCTTGCAAAATCTTTAAAATAAAATTAATAAAAAATATTTTATGTTTGAATTAAATAATATCCATTTTATATAGAATAGTATATTTTTTTATTCATATACATAGTTTTGTATTTGTTCGCGCCATATATTATAACCTTTTTTATTTAGATGAAGCCCGTCGATGGTCTCATCTGATGGTAATTTACCATCATTGCCTGTAAATGGGGCTGTTATATCAAGATAAGGATAATTATATTTATTAGCTAATTTTCTTATATAGGTATTTAATAATTTTATATCGGCATTTGTTCTCAAATACACTGATGGGAAAATGTCATCATTAAAAGGAAGGACACTTTCCACATATACTTTTGTTCCCGGTAAATTTCTATGTAATAAAAATAGGATTTCGTCATAATTATTTACGGTGTCGGATATGGAGCGGTTGTAACAAAGATCATTGGTGCCGATCATTAAAAATATTTTAGGCGGTTTGAGTGCTATTATCTGATTAATACGGTTAAGCACACCGAGTGTGGTATCTCCACCTATACCGCGATTGACTACATTTTTGTCGGGGAACAGTTTTGCCCAATCACCTTCATCAGTCATACTGTCTCCCAGAAATACTATGGGATTTTTTTCATGCGGTTCCACAGCAAAGTAGGCTTTGCGGATGCGATAATGCAGGCTTAGATAAGGTGGACTGTCCGGACTGCGGCCTATGTCGTTTATATATGAGTTAAATCTTCGTTGTCCCCGTTTCAGACTGCCGTTTTGCACAGATACGGCGGCTGCTGCAGCTAATAAAATAACTAAAAATATATACAGCTTTTTTGTGATGTTTTCTTTTTCCAATTAAAGTTCACTCCTATAAAACATGTTTGCCGGTAAATGGAATAAATATATTTTATCATAAAAACCTGTGATTGGTATTTGAATATGAAGTGAATCAGTTTATTGATCGAAGGTAATTTTATAAAACTGTTTACATAAGCATGAGATTGTTTTATAATATATAGACCGATTGATATAATTAATTTTATAGAAGGAGAATATATATATGAATGCAAAAAACAATTCTCGTGAAAAGATTGTGGGAACGGCATCAGATTTATTTCAGTCCAAGGGATTCTATGCAACAGGTCTGAATGAAATAATTAAAAAAAGCGGGTCACCTAAGGGATCATTATATTATTACTTTCCCGAGGGAAAAGAAGAACTTGGTGTAGCTGCTGTTAAATTTGCCGGCAGATCCATCCAGCAAAAAATTAAGGATGGTTTAGATCGATATACCGATCCAATATTGGCAATTAATGCAGTCATAAAAGATATGATAACCGCATTGAAACAAGATGGAAAACTAAAAAACACTTCGCTGAGTCTGGTCGCATTGGAAACTTATTTATCTAGTGAAGCATTGCGGACAGCCTGTAGTGAATCGTTTTCTGCCTTGGAAAATATTTATGCCCAAAAATTATTGGATAGTGGGGTACCAAAGGAACGGGCAGAACAATTGGGTATAGTAATCCAATCACTTATGGAAGGAGCTATTTTACTTTCTGTTACACATCACGATACAACTGCATTGGGATTGGCTGCAAAACAAATTGAAATTTTATTAAAAAAATAATTAAGAAAATAGTTAAAGAGATAATATCTTTTTTGGCATAATATATAACAACTAGTCTATATAAAGGAAGCAATTAGTATGCAAGATAAACATAGCAAATATTCGGTCCAAGCAATGATGCTGGTTTTATTGCTTGGTGGTTTTTTATCACTTTTTAATGAAACAATTTTAAATGTAGCTTTGACGCCAATCATGCGTGAGATGAATGTTACCGCCGCAATAGTACAGTGGCTTTCAACGGGATATGTTCTGACCGTAGCAGTGATGGTTCCAATTTCAGCTTTTTTAATACATACTTTTACGACCAGACAGCTATACTTAGGAGCAATGGGACTTTTTTTCGCGGGAACGATTCTGGCTGTTTTTGCTCCTGTATTCATAGTATTGTTGTTGGCAAGAATGCTGCAGGCTACGGGAACCGGGTTGCTGGCACCTATTATGATTGATACAGCGCTGGCTATTTATCCGCGTGAGAAATACGGTTATGTTATGGGAATTTGTACATGTATCATTTTGGTCGGACCATCAGTCGGACCAATTGTTTCCGGTATCGTATTACAATTTTTCCCATGGCGGGCATTATTTATATTATTAATGCCGATTATTGCGGCATGTATGTTAGGCAGCTGGTTTTGTCTGAAAAGCGTGATAAAAATTACTCATCCGCGTATTGATGTGTTATCAATTATTTTTTCGACAACTGGTTTTGCAGCGTTGGTTTATGGTATGAGTGTGATTGCCTCGAGTGCCGATATGATTGTGATAACGTCGATCTTTATAGTAGGTGTTTTATCCTTAGCAATTTTTGCTAAAAGACAATTGTCACTACAAGAACCAATGCTTAATATCAGGGTATTTGCAAAACCATATTTTACTTTATGTGCTATATTGGTTATTATAATTCAAATGGTACAATTTTCTATGAATATAATTTTACCAATGCTATTTGAAGATGGGTTGAGACTATCTTCACTTCAGGCAGCATTGATTTTATTTCCTGCGGTGCTGGTATGCAGCGTTATGACGACGGTATCCGGTAGAATGTATGACAGGCTTGGCGGAAAAACATTAATTCCATTGGGAATATTTTTAATGGGGATTTTTTTATTTATTTTATCCAGGGTGCAAGTCACTACTTCGGTTTTGACAATTGCTTTGCTCGATGCAGGTATATATTTTGGCATAGCTTTGGCATGGGCACCGGTTCAGTCTACTGCGCTGCAACAATTGTCAACACGCAGCCAGGCACATGGTGTGGCAATTATCAACACCTTTGTGCAATTAGGGTCAGCATTGGGAACGCCGTTGTTTGTCGGTCTTATGACAGCAGGTAAAAATTCTTATTTAATGAATTCTCAGCAGTTGGATACTGCATTAGTACACACTCAAGCATTGTATAGTGGTTTCAATTATGCTATAAGTGTAGGAACGATTATAATATTCACAGCTTTTTTGGCGGCATTACTGCTAAGATTAAAAAAATAAAATAGATTTTTGAAAAAAATGTTAAATAGCAGATATATAAATTTTGCTGTCTAACATTTTAATAATATCTTTATTTTTAAAAATAAATTTAAAATTATAATATATTGAACTTTTCAGTTAATAATACTATAATTGAGTTAGTGAAAAAAATCTCATATGTATGAAGGGAAGTTTTGGAAATGAGCACAATTCCGGAAAAGGCAAGAATTGCCGTTCTCACGGGAACTAAAAAAATCGATATCATGGAATTACCAGTACCTTCTATTAATGATGATGAGGTATTGGTAAAAGTTGAACAAGTAGGGATTTGCGGTACGGATGTTCATGAATACAAAGGAGATCCATTTGGTTATATTCCTGTGGAACTGGGGCATGAAGGGACAGGAACAATTGTAAAAATTGGTAAGAATGTCACCAAGGATTATTCGGGTAAACCATTAAAAATCGGGGATAAGGTCGTTACAGGTTTAAAACCATGCGGTGTCTGTGAAACATGCACTAAACATCCTGAGATAATTCATCTTTGTGATCACGGTGAAATTTTCGGATTGCTGCCGGGCGAGGCGGCTTACAGAAATTTCAACGGATGGTTTGGTGAATATATGAAGATAAATGCCGGAGGTGTTATTTTTAATGTAAGTGATATGGACGTTGATTTAAGAACATTAATTGAACCATCGGCCGTTATTATTCATGCGATAGAAAAAGCAAAGGAAATATTTGACTTTAAACATGGTTCATATGTTCTGGTTCAGGGCTGCGGACCGATTGGCCTGCTTTTGCTGACTGCTGTGCGTACTATGGGAGTGCGTAATATCATTGCCGTCGATGGAGATGAAAAGCGTTTGACAATGGCTAAGAAACTGGGAGCTGCAGTTACTATTAACTTTATGAAAGAAGATGCCTTAGCCAAAGTCAAGAAATTGACAAACGGGTATGGAGTGGAAATGGCATTTCAGTGCACAGGCTCACCTAAAGCGGCGTCGACGATATGGCATTATGTGAGACGTGGCGGGTCAATGTGCGAATTGGGATTTTTCGTTAATAACGGTGAAACCACCTACAATCCTCATTTTGATATCTGCAATAAAGAAATAAAAGTCACCGGGTCATGGACTTATCAGGCTAAAGACTGGCTGCAGGCAATGGATTTTCTGAAAGAAGCACAGGAACGCAAACTACCGGTTACCGAATTACTAACACATAAATACAATTTGGCGGACATTAACGATGCTATGGAAATGAATATAAGCATGCAGGGATTGAAGATTGTTATAAAGGGTGAATGATGAAAGACAAATAGGCATGTTTGTTTTGGAGCATATGGGGCTGTCGCACGCAACTATTTTTGTAAGGTCAATGTTGTTTATGTGACAGCTCCAATGATAAATGTGAAAGAAAATGACAATTAGGTAAAAAATTCATTTTCTATGGCTATACATAGTGCATGATAAATTGGCAGGTGTAATTCTTGAATTTTGTAAGTATTTAGTTCAGGAACTTTAATGCAAATATCAGAAAAATTTTGTAATTTACCGCCGGTTTTACCTGTGAGAGCGATAGTTATCATATGCTTTGCTTTAGCTATTTGCATAGCATAAATAATATTGTCAGAGTTACCGGAAGTACTAATTCCTAATAGTATATCACCCTCATTGCCGAGTCCTAATACTTGTTGGGCAAATACTAAATCAGCTGACTGATCATTAGAAAATGCAGTAGTTAGGGCAACTTGATTTACTAAAGAAAGGGCAGGAAGACTTTCTTGTAAATTGTTAAAAAAATATGCAGCATTTTCAGGATAAAGATTTTTTAATTTTTGATATAATGAATGTTTTAATTTCCTTGACAATAAAAATCCTTTCATTAACTCGCCTACAATATGCTCGGAATCAGCAGCACTGCCACCATTACCGCAAATCAATAATTTGTGGTTGTGGCGGTAGGTATTGCAAATTGCTATTAGCGCATTTGTAATATCTTTTTTACATATAAATAAAGCACTATATCGTTCCATGAGTTCGTTGATTACAAGTAAAGTCGATTTTTTTATCAATGTATTTACTCCTTGGAGAAAGTTACATATTGTTTTTCATTGTAATAGCTTTTTTTACAGCGGCTGCGATATCAGTGGCTTTTAGATGATAAGCTTGTAATAAGACGTTGGAATCGCCTGATGTCCCATAACAATCCTTGATACCGACAAACTGCATAGGTACAGGAACCGTTGTGCTTAGAACTTCTGATACGGCTGAACCAAGTCCGCCGATTATATTGTGTTCTTCTGCAGTGACGATAGCACCGGTAACTTTTGCGGCACGAATAATAAGGTTACGGTCAATGGGTTTTATAGATGGCATATTGATGACACAAAGGCTGATATTGGATTTTTTCAGTAATTTTGCTGCTGTAATGGCTTCTGGTACCATAATACCCGTGGCTATGACGCTACAATCAGTTCCCGAACATATTATTTCACCTTGACCAATTTTGAATTTATAATTTTCGTCATGGTAATCATTGACACCAATCCGGCTTATACGCATATATACTGGTCCCTGATAATTATAAGCCGTTTTTAGCATAGCGGCTGTTTCAGGTGCATCAGATGAACATAATACGGTCATATTGGGAAGAGCTCTCATTATAGCCAAATCGGCCACGGCCTCATGAGAAGCGCCATCATAGCCTACACTGACACCGGCATGAGTGCCTGCTAACTTCACATTTAGGTTTGGATAGGCAATTGTATTGCGGATTTGGTCCAGTGCCCGTCCAACTAAAAATACAGAGAAGGTTGAGACAATTGGAATCATTCCGCATACAGAAAGGCCGGCAGCGGTACCAACCATATCCTGTTCGGCAATACCGACATCTATATAGCGCTGTGGACAGACACTTTTAAACATTAATGATTTTGTGGCAGAACCAAGATCGGCGTCCAAAACGACGAGCCGCGGATCATCTTTCATCAATTGCAGTGTACGGCCAAATGTTTCACGCATAGCAATCCCCATTATAGTTCACCTCCAAGTTCCTGTAAGGCTGTTTTATATTCCTGCGGGTTAGGCACACCGCTATGCCATTTGATATTGTTTTCCATGTATGAGATTCCCTTTCCCTTTATTGTCTTTGCAATAATGACCGAGGGTTTGTTCTTTACTCTTTTTACTTTTTTCAGAGCGGTTAATATTTGTGGGATAGCGTTGCCGTCAATAACTATGGTATTCCAGCCGAAGGCAGAAAATTTTTTATCAATGGGTTCCACCTGCATCACTTCATCAGTAGGACCGTTGATTTGCAGACCATTTGCATCAATTATTGCTATGAGATTGTCCAGATGATATTTTGATGCTGTCATCGCAGCTTCCCATATCTGCCCTTCTTCTAATTCACCGTCACCTAACAATACATAGACACGATAACTTTTATTCTGCAATTTTGCTGCCAATGCCATTCCATTCCCAATGGATAATCCCTGCCCTAAAGACCCGGATGACATATCCAGTCCAGGTGTTGATTTCATGTCGGGGTGTCCCTGCAATATAGAACCATATTGGCGTAGAGTTGATAATTGTTCTTTTGGAAAAAAACCTTTCTCAGCTAAAGTAGCGTACAGCGAAGTGCATCCATGTCCTTTGGACAATATAAACCTATCACGATCCGGCCATGTGGGATTTTGAACGTTAATATGGAGTTCATTAAAATAAAGTACGGCTAAAATATCGGCTATAGATAAAGCTCCGCCTGGATGGCCTGTTTTTACATGATAGATGGCTTTGATAGTATCCAGACGGATCCTCTTGGCCATTTCTGTTAAATCGGTAATATCCATGATGTTTGTCTCCTGTTAATAATATATTTCGTGTAAATTTTTCATTATTAACTAAATAAAGCGACTATTTTTGCAAAAATTAATCCAACAGTGGCATAGAATGGATCTCCAAATGTACTGCCTGTGTCGGCTAATGCACCTGTGCTTGGTATTAGTAAACCTGTTCCTATTGCTAGTATTACACCAATTATAAACGGACCGACGATGGCTCCCTTCCAACCGCCGGTACTATTACCAAATATTCCGGCAGTACCGCCGGCAAAAAATGCGGGGACGATGCCTGGCAGAATAATGTAGGCAGCACCGGTACCAAATTGAATAAACATACCGATAATCATACCAATGAACATTGCCACAAAACCAAATATAAGTGCCGTAGGAGCGTAGGGAAATACGGCAGGGCAGTCAATGGCGGGAATAGCACCGGGAATGAATTTATCGGAAATACCTGAAAAGGCAGGTATAATTTCAGATAACATCATACGTACCCCGGCCAATACGATTGTTATCCCGCCGGCAAAGGTTAAGCCCTGCATAAAGGCAAATATAAACGGATTAGAATCTTTACTGATATGTTCTTGGACATATTGCGGACCGGTTATTAGGACAGCGGCTAAGAATATGATGACCATTGTCACAGCCATACTCGCCGTTGAATCCCTGAAAAATCCTAAGCTTTTGGGTAATTTAAATTTTTCAGCGCTATGTTCCGGGTTGCCGATGTATTTGCCTAACCAGGCAGAAAACCAGTAGCCTACGTCACCGGTATGCCCAATTGTGAAATCTTCACCGCCAGTTATTTTTTGTGTGTATGGATTAAGCAAGGCGGGCATGAAGGTAAAATAAATGCCCATTGTTATAGAACCTGCAATAAAAAGAGGTATCCCGGTTAAGTGAGCCAATGACATATAAATAGCAGTAACAAATAAAGACACATATAACATGATGTGACCAGTTAAATATATGAATTTAAATTTGGTGATTTTAGCTAATATAATGTTTGTTATAAACCCGCCTACCATTATTAAAGCGCCCATTGAACCAAAGTGTGCAATAGCAAATGGTAAGACAGCCTCATTAGTGGGAATAATTCCTTTTATTCCTAAACCGGCATTTAAAATATCGCCTAATGGGGCAAGTGAATTACCGACTATTCCGGCACCACCGCCAATTATTAAAACACCGATTATTGTTTTTAATGTCCCCATTATAATTTGGTTGATAGGTCTTTTTTGCAGTAACAGACCTATCAATGCAACAATACCAAGTAAAATAGCGGGTTGCGAAAGCAGCTGAAAAACTATAAAGTTGATAAGTGTCATCATATATCCCTCCCACTTTGGCGCAATTCTTCAACTTTTTCTACGACTTTTTTTTCAATTTCACTTTTTTTAAAAAAATTAGTGATAAAAATAATTTTCTGTGGATCAATGTGTTTTAAGGAATCCTTTAGCTCCTCAATGGTGATTATTAAATCAAAATTTTCACCAACTATTGAGGCGATTCCGGCTGTTTCTACTTCGTTTTCTACACCTAATTTGTCTAATATTGCTCTTACATGAATTTTGGCTATCATACTGCTGCCGAGTCCCTGAGGACACACTGTAAAAACCTTTAGCATAATTATTACCTCCTGCATAAAATTATTTAATTGACATTAGAGAAAATGTCTAATATAGCTTTGATGGTGGTTGCACTTTTTATTTGCTGTACATTAGAATCATTTCCCAATACTTTGACTAATTCGGATAACTCTTTTAGATGGTCGTTATTTTTAGTTGCCGATAAACATATGACTATAGATACGGGATCATTATCTTTATTGCCAAAGTATACCGGAGTATTGAGTGTTATCAAGCTCATACCGAGGCCTTTCACCCCAAATCGGGGATTAGCATGAGGCATGGCTATTCCTGGTGCTAAAACTATATATGGACCAATGTCTTTAACAGATTGAATCATTGCATCAATGTATTCCTGTCCTATGATACCCGATTTTTTTAATAAATTTCCTCCTATTCTTATAGCATCTTCCCAGTCTTTTGCATTAACATTTGTTCTTACGGTATTTTCATTGATTAAGTCGTTTAGCAAATGTTTTCACATCCTTAGTTAAGAAAATTTTGAATAAAATGATGAATATCAAGATAAGTATTGGCAATTCGTAACTGCTTCAGGATTTTTTTATTTGTAAATACTTTCCATAAATCTGTAATCAGGTGCAGGTGATCTTTTTCATTTATTGTTGAAAAGGCAAATATTAAATCTACAGGTTTTTGGCAATCTGCGTCAAAATACACGGCCTTTTTTAGTCTTATAAAACTTACAGCGACTTTTTTCGCACCGTCGTCATAGCGGGCGTGCGGCATAGCTACACCAGGGCATACTATAATATACGGGCCTATATCATTGATACATTGAACCATTTTGTTTACATATTCTTCAGTAACTGCATCGGCTCTTACTAACAGAGCACCGACCGCCCGAATCGCTGCTTGCCAATCTGGAACGGCTACATCGAGGGCTATCATGTTTTTTGTAAGTAATGATGCCAAACCATTTTTTTGAGATGAAGATATTGCATTTACAGGTTTTGGTGTAATTTTTTTGTTGTAAAAATAATTAAGCTGTCCTTCAATGACACTTATTTCAGCTTCGGTAAGAATCGGTGATACTCGTAAAACAGCTTTGCCGGTGATGTCCAGCGACACGGTACTAATAATGATATCGATGTCAGAGAGGTTTTGCTCATCCAGCTTGTATAACGAAAGTATTTCTTTTATATAAATATAAGGAATACGGCTTTTCAAAGTATTTGACAAAAGATTGGCCGTACCTACACCGTTACCGCACACCAACAAAACTGATAATTTTTTTGTGCGTCGTATTTTGTGCCGTTCTACTGCTGCTCCCAGATGAATGGTCAGATATCCTATTTCGTCTTCAGAAAGCTTGATGTGCATTTTTTTCCCCAATTGCATGGCAGCCCTGCGCGCTATCATGAAAAGATCGCTGTATTGTGTCCTGATCTGCAGTAATAGGGGATTTGTAAGGACAATACCACAATGGGCCCGCTCGATAGCCGGTTGCAAATGAACTGCCAGATTATAAATGAGCTCATCATCATCCATATAGATATCACCCAGCCATACCTGCACATATTTGATAAAATCTTTAGCCATACTGATAGCTTTTAAGCTGGAGTCGTTCGGCAGAATTTGTTTAGGCAATTTGTTGGGAAAGTATATTCGACTATGAAGGAGTTCCTTCATAATAAACTCAATTTCTGTCGGAGTATTTATGCGGGAATCATAAATTTTCATTTCATCGGCAATAGTGCGGGATAGTTCTTTTAACTGTTCACCTTCATCTGAAAGAAAGTCGATAGGCTGCCCCTCGGGGATCAGGTGATTTTGCTGCAGTCGTTTGATTTGTACTATTAAAGCGCAAATCATGCGGTTAGTAGAAGTATCGTTTTCCACAATGTTTTTTTCTTTTATAATACTGAGAAAATGTATGGCAGTTTTTTGTACAGGGAGTTTTGCGGTATATTGACAAAAAACTTTTTGTATCCCCCAAAAATATTCTTTTTTTGCATTGAATTTGCGAAAATCGTATAAATATTTGGAAAAGATATGAATCAGCATATCCCTGACATCTTGTTCTTTGCCTTGGGCCCAAATACCTAAACCACGTTTAGAATTATATTGCAGGTTTCGTTTTATGAGAATTTGTTGTACATTTTTTAGATCAGATAGCAGAGTATTTCTGCTGACCTTGATATGATTGGCTAAATCATCTATGGCAACGTTAGTTTCGTCCAATAAGGCTACAATTATCATGTCATAGCGCTCTTTATGACTTAGTATATAGTCATCATTATTAGAGGATGCGGTTGTGGTTTTTATGGCTGTAAGTGGCTGCTCCAGCCAGATGCCCTTGCGTGATTTTTTATGGAGTACAAAACCTTCAGCAGTTATATCATCCTTTAGAAAATTCAGATCGTAGCGGATAGTGCGGGCAGAGACTTGAAGAAGTGTAGACAGCTTGAATATTGTTATCGGGGCATCATCAAAAGTGGTTTTTAGTATTTTGAGTAATTTTTGACGACGTTCATTCGTGATGATATAAATCACTTCCCTTATAAAATCTACATATTATCAGGTCGCATGTTTAGAAATATTGTAGGAATAATGTTCTTTGTTTCTTGAGTTAATTATATAATCTGATTATTATGCAAACAAGAGGGGCTGTGAAATAACGCCCTGACAAATAAAAAAGAGGTCCGTCAGCTCGGAAGAGCCGATGGACCTCTTTTTGTGGTAAAATTTTACGTACGAATGAAAAACATTACCCCTAATCATTTTAAAGTAAAACAGGCATTTTTGCCACTATTCATTTCGGATTTTCTAGATATTTGTGATCCTGTGCTGGTTTTTGACAGATTTATGGAGGAAATCGACTTGGAGAAGTACCTGAAAAATGTTCCGGAACACGTTATCGGACGCATCAGATACAACCCAACCAGCATGTTGAAAACAATCTTATTTGGATTTATGACAAATGGATATATATCGCTCCGAGAGCTCGAAGATTCCTGTAAAGTCAATCTTCGCTTTATGTATCTCATGGAACATGAGACTCCATCTTATCGCACATTTGGTTATTTTATCGAAACTATGCTCAAACCATCCGTTGAGGAATTGTTCAGTGAGATCAACAATAAAATTTTTGCCAAAGATCATGTGGATTTAAGCCATCTGTATATCGATGGTTCCAAATTTGAGGCAAATGCCAATAAATATAGCTGGGTATGGAAGAAAGCAACGGAAAAATCCAGATATAGGCTTTTTGAAAAAGTCACGGTTTTACTCGATGAAATCAACGACGATCTTGCTAGTTTTGGCATTAAAATTGATACGAATTCCGAATACGTTCCTGAATATTTGGATGAAATAACGGATCGGTATGCCAAAATCTATGAAATAGATGAAACAAAATTTGTATATGGAAAAGGCCATCGAAAAACACCTCAGCAGCGCTATTATGAATGTCTTCAGAAATATACAGCCAAACTTAAAGAATATGTTGAAAAGATAAAAGTTTGTGGTCCAGACCGGAACAGTTATTCCAAAACAGACCATTGCGCTACATTCATGAGGATTAAGACAGATTATATGGGCAACGACCAGCTTCTGCCAGCCTACAATGTTCAATTTGGTATTGCGGATGAGTACATAGCTGTAACTGATGTAAATCAATACCGCTCAGATATGGATTGTTTTGTTCCTTTACTGGAGAAATTTCATAATACCTACGGATTTTATCCAAAGTATCCTGTTGCAGATGCAGGGTATGGTTCATACAACAATTATATTTACTGTGAGCAACACGGTATGGAAAAATACATGAAATTTACAATGTACAAGAAAGAAACCACGAATGCAAAGTATCGAGATAATCCGTTTCGCCCAGTAAATTTCAAGATTGATGAAGAAGGCACTCTGCGTTGTCCGGCTGGACAAGCATTTCATCTGCAATACAGACAAAATGTAAACGGGAATCGATACGGACGTCAGGAAGAGGTTTATCAGTGCGAAAATTGTACAGATTGTCCTTATGCTGCCGAATGTAAAAAGACGGATAAAAACAGGACGATTCGTCTTAATCAAGAACTAACCTCTATGCATCAAGAAGTAGTGAACAACCTAGAAAGCATTCAAGGAGCGCTTCTTCGTATGAATCGCTCCATTCAATCTGAAGGTACTTTTGGTATCATGAAAAACAACCGCTGGTACAAAAGAATAGTTCGAAAAGGCATGGAACAGGTACGTTTAGAGATTTTCCTAGTTTCTATCGGTTACAATCTATATAAATATTACAATAAAAGATTGAGAATCAAAAAAGCTGCATAAGCTGAAAAATTGCAGTTCTTATGGGGAAAGGGGAAGTATACTCTTTTTTCGGATTTATCTTGTGAAAATTTCAAAATGGATACAAAAAGGAGCTGTGACAAAATGATTTCTCATTTTGTCACAGCCCCATTAAGAAAATATTATATGATAAAAAAGACTGTCATATATAAACGGCATTTTTATAAATTCAGTGTCGTTTATGTATAACAGTCTTGTTTTGCTGTATATAAAAAGCTTTATTTTAAATACGGGTCATCAGTCAATTTCCTTTCACCTAACATAGTAGTCAGATTCTGCAGATTGAAACGATATTGTGGAGAGGAAAAATCCTGCCCGACATCATAACGATTGGAAGGTGCATTCAAAATACCGCAGACAGTATCATAAACCATATCATTAGTAAAAAATTGTTTTTCATTGTGTTTAAGTGCTTTAGTCTGCACCGGATAAGATTTTTGATATTCATTCGACAGATAGACAAACATAGGAATTCGAACCATATCAAAGCGAAAAACATCAGGATTATGCGAGATATTGATATCTTCACCGTGATCGGAATAATAGATCATTGCTTGTAGATGGAGATGTTCTTTAGCATAGTTATAGATTTGGGATAAGATATAGTCGGTATAGAGTATGCTGTTGGCATAAGAGGCTTGATTAGGATTACCTTCTTCATCCTGCCATTTTTCAAATTCAGCCGGATAACGATTGTTATAATAAATATGGCTTCCCATAAGATGTAAAACAACAAAGTTATTTTTATTGGGGTCGACTTCTGGTAAAAAATTAAGCAGGGAATCGTCAAACTTATCGGTAAACACGTAGGAATCATCAGTCCATTTAGCATAATCGGCAGTTTTGGCAACCAACGTAATAGCACTGTCGTATTGCCCGTAACGGCCTTGATTGCTGAACCAATAAGTATCATAACCCGCCTTTTTAGCGACGTCTATTACCGAAGTTGAGTTAAAGAACTGTTTATTATTATATTGGCTTTGTTCTGTTAAGGCACGCTGCAGCACTTGCACTGTCTGAACCCATGACGAATAAACATTGCGAAATACGACAAAATTGGGATCTTGCATACGCTGCTGCAGCCAGGGGGTGTCATCATAAGGAAAATCAGGGGTATAAGCTTTCATGTAGTTACGGGAAGCAGATTCACCAATGACCATTATGACCGTACCCGGATTGGTTTGGGCTAAAGTGGCAGTACTGTTATTCAGCTTTAAATCGTTAAATCGTTCTACATAATTAGTACTGTAACGTTCATTTTGATGCACATAATCAGATACTTCTGTCCAATTGGTTATTATTGATGTCTGTGAAAAGAGAAAGAAAAATAAATAACCAAACATAAATATTGCCGTGACGGACAAGATAATACGTTTTTTTAAACTATATGTGACGGATTGAGCTTTTATTAAATAATCTCTGTTTGCCCGATAAGCTAAATAAAAGAAAAAACAGACACCGGCAACAGTCCCGATGAAAGCAGGGACAGTGACGTTTGACTGCAGGAAATCAATCGCTTCTTGAGGATTGGTTAAATATAATGCCATCAAAGAGGCAGGTGAGAGGCAATGCTGGTAAATACAATAGTATGAAATTTCTAAAAAAGGAATCAACAAACAAAGGATATCTAAAATAGCAAAAACAGCAGCTATGACTCTGGGGTAGTGACGGGGAAAATAGCATAGTGTCTGAAGTGTGGTGAGCAAAACGAATAATCCTGTACCAAAGAGAAAGTCAATGCGGATTTCCGAAATATACCATGCTGTATGGTATGTCCAGGAATACAGCAGCGGGAAGGTAATGCACCATGCCAGTCCGACGATAAGATGCGGCAGATAATCAAGAGAAAACATGCTGGCAGCTGTTGCGTACTGCATAAGACATAAAGCTGCTATAGTCGGTAAAAAATATACCAGATAATTAATTGGAGCCATATCTTCCCCAATATTTATATAAAATACAATTAAGCAGATATAAAAAATTAAAGCAGATAAGAAAAAGTTGAGACTCCTCACTTGATAAGTTTTTGCCAGTATACGCATAATTCGAATCATCCTTTATAAGTTCTTTCATGATCAAAACAACATAATATACTATATCATAAAAATTGTCCAGTGGCATAAATTATTGTAAAGTTTCAAACGGATCACGGGCATTTTGGTCATAAATAATTTTTATTTGCCAGTCGTTTTCCTGGGCAAGGGTTTGAAGCTCGGCAGATAATGCCCTGACTATTGGGTATTCGGTTCCAAAGTGCCCACCGTCGATTAAATTAATGCCTAAATCTTGAGCCCGCTGTGCTTCATGATATTTAACGTCACCGGTAATATAGACATCAGCGCCCATCATTTTTGCTTTGTCGATGAACTCTGCACCGGCACCGCTGCATAAAGCGACTTTTTTGATTTTTTTATCATTGACTTTAACGATACGAACGTTATTAGCCGGCAGACTAGCCTTTACGGCAGCGGCAAAATCGACAAAAGATGTTTCTTCGGGTAATTCACCGATTCTTCCTAGTCCGGTTATATCGCCGTTTGTTTTTAGGGGATATATTTCATAAGCTGGTTCTTCGTAAGGATGTGCTTTTAACATGGCTTTAATTACCCTGTCTTTTATTTTTAATGGTAAAATAGTTTCTACTTTTATTTCTTTTACGGCAGCAATTTTACCTATTTTACCGATAAACGGATGGGTGCCTTCAAGTGGTAAAAAATGTCCGGTACCTTCACTCACGAAACTGCAATGGGAATAGTTGCCAATGAAACCGGCACCAGCCTTGCCAAGTGCAAGGCGAACTTTTTCGGCATGGGCTTCCGGAACGAATACAACTAATTTGACAAGCTCCTCTTGAAAACTTATGTCAAGTGGAGCAACATCATGCAGGTTCCACAGTTCACATAATAAATCATTGATGCCACCGTGTGCACTATCAAGGTTAGTATGCGCTGCAAATACGGCGATATTGTTTTGCAGAAGTTTTTGTATTAAATGTCCCTGAGGCAAATCAGTCCGTATTTTTTTGATGGCATGAAAGATGAAAGGGTGATGGGATATTATTAAATCACATTTTTCGGTGATTGCTTTTTCTACCACCTGGGAATTGACGTCAAGGCAGATAATGATTTTATTTATTGTCTGGGAAGGACTGCCGAGCAGCAAGCCGGGATTATCCCATTCTTCAGCTAATATGCGAGGAGCTATTTTTTCCATTGCATCCATTATAACCTGGCATTTTATCATATTTATTCAACTCCAAATCATTAATCAGGGTTAATAAGTTTCTGCGGGCAAGTTTATTTTTTGGCAGCTGCGAATTTGCCAGTTCAGCTGCTATTTTTTTATTGCGGTGCAATAATACATCAAGGTGAAGGGAAAATAAGGGCGGTCTTTCCCTTAATAACATCGGACCTATTTCAAGAGAAACTCTATCAGGCATTTCTCGTCTGCCGGGTATGGCATAGATGATTTGATAGATATGGTGCTGTTCCTTTGCTAATGTTTCAGCTTCTATATGCCAGCCAATTTCATAAATATAACGCCGCAGTTTTTCAGCAGCGAGCTGCGGCTGCAAAATAAGGCCGTGAAGAGAAGCAACCGTTGCCGAAGAGGCTTTTAATAAATTGGTGATAAGTGTGCCACCCATGCCGGCAAAGACTGCTATATCGACTTCATTAGGATGTATGACAGATAAGCCGCTGCCAAGTCGGACTTCGATCTGCCGGGTAAGATTGTGCTGTGTTACAGCTGACTGGGCAGTGGAAAAAGGACCTTCACGAACGTCGACAGCAATAGCGGCAGTGATCTTATGTAAATTCATCAGAAAAATCGGCAGATTGGCATGATCAGTACCAATATCGGCAAGGCGAACATTCAGTGGGACAAAATCGGCCACAGCTTTTAATCGTGGTGTGAGCATCTGATACCATCCTTTTAAAACTTTATATTTATCATTATAGCATACACACTATGCAATTTAAGGCAATAACAAAGAAATAAGTGAAAGCGTTATGAATATAGTATTATTTTAATCGTTACTTATATGCCAGATAAAAAATAATATTATATATTTCATTTACTAATACCATTAAACGATTGTATCTTGCAATGATTTAGTTATTATATAAGAAAAATAAACTTGGTTATATTTTAAATGAAACCATATTATATTGTAAAAAATATGATATATAATATCAATATATATCTTTAATATTTACATCAGTGCTGGAAAATGATATGTTTAATAAGAAAGGTTTTAGACTGCTTTTATTGTAATAGAAAACTGAATAGGAGAATAAGCATGAATGATCAAGATCAAAAGTACAAATATCTCAAACTATTGGCAGAAAAATATCCTACACGTCAATCGGTCTATGCGGAACTTATTCATTTAAACGGGGTACTAAGCCTGCCAAAACCTACAGAACATTTTATGAGTGATTTGCATGGTGAATATGAATCTTTTTTTCACATTCTTAATAATTGCTCAGGAGTAATTAAGGAAAAAGTTGAAAAAGTGTTCGCTGAAAAAATGAATGAAGAAGAAATGGCTGATTTTTGCACACTTATTTATTATCCTAAAGAAAAATTGGCAGCGATGAAAAAAAATAAACAGCTTTCTCCTGAATACTATAAAAAGACTATTTTGAATCTTCTCGATTTAGCCAAATTTATGTCACACAAATACCAGCCAAGGGAAATTAATACAGCCATCCCACAAGGCTATGGATACATAATTGATGAATTACTGCGCGGCCGGCCTGATGCTGATTATGTACCGAGGATATATCGGCAGAAAATGCTCGATACCCTTATAAGCATCGGCAGCGGCAACGATTTTATTTTCGCGTTTACAGTATTGATTAAAAGACTAGCTGTTGCCAGGCTTCACATAGTTGGAGATTTCTTTGATCGTGGTAAGCGCCCGGATGCCATTTTAGATATGTTGATGAAACACTATAGTGTGGACATCCAATGGGGCAATCATGATGTGCTGTGGATGGGAGCAGCATGCGGCAGTGAGACTTGCATAGCCGAAGTTGTGCGAATAACCCTGAGATATAATAATGTTGATGTCTTAGAAAGAGGTTATGCAATAAGTGTGCGTCCGTTATTTCTATTTGCGGCAAGACTTTATCCTGATGATAATCCTAACGATGCGGCGCAAAAGGCAATAGCCATTATTTTATTCAAGGAAGAATACCGGTTAATTAAACGTAATCCGGAGTTTGGTATGGAATCGAGAATATTACTTGATAAAATAGACTATAAGAATAAATACTTTGTTTTGAATGGTAAAAAGTATGAACTCAGTATTAAAGATTTTCCGACTATCGATCCGCAGGACCCGTTTGCCCTGACTGAAGATGAATGTGCTATAATTAAAAATCTGCGTTCATCTTTTATAGAAAGTTCGCAGTTACGGCGTCATATACAATTCCTTTATCAAAAAGGGAGTCTTTATAAATGTTATAATGGTAATTTACTATTTCATGGCTGTGTTCCGGTCGATAAGGAAGGCAGATTGAAAACAATTCGCCTGGATGGAAAAAATTACAGTGGGCGTGCATATCTTGACTGTGTAGACCAAAAAATACGTCAAGCGTACTTTGGGGAAAGAAACCAGGCAGCAACAGACTTTATGTGGTATTTGTGGTGTGGTATAAATTCACCTGTATCAGGACGAAGAATGAAGATCTTTGAACGGACATTTACTTTGGATAAGGCGCTTTGGGAAGAAGAATCAAATGCCTATTTTTATTATTATGACAAAGAATGGTTCTGTCGACAGATATTAGAAGAATTTGGTCTTGATGCGAAACATGGACATATAATAAACGGACATGTACCTATTAAGGTGAAAGACGGTGAAAGTCCGATTAAGGCAAATGGCAAGGCCATAGTAATCGACGGGGGATTTTGTCAGGCTTATCATAAGAAGACAGGAATCGCGGGATTTACACTGGTATCCAATTCACGTGGGCTAAGACTGATAGAACATCGTAACTTCACTAATGTAAAAGCGGCAATAATGGATAATGAAGATATTGAATCAGTTTCCAAATCAATTGAAGTGCAAAGTTATCAAACGACAATCGCCGATACTGACGAGGGTGAAAAGATACAAGAACAGATAAATGATCTGTATCATCTGATGCTGCTATACAAAAATGGTATATTAAAACCGGTAAAATGAATAAATAGTTCTTTAGAAGTCCGTTATTCAAAATTTTTCTGCAGAAAGTTTTTTTCTACTATTCTTAGACGAAGCATTAGCAAAATAGCTCCGCTGAGCAAACCGGCGATGAGTCCGACCCAGTAACCATAAGGTCCCATATTAAAGAAAGTGGATAGTATCCAACCGAACGGCAGGCCAATCAGCCAATATGAAAGGACAGCAAGATAAAATGTGATTTTAACATCCTTATAGCCCCGCAAAGTCCCTTGCAAAGGGGCATTTATACCATCGGTAAGCTGCATACAGACGGCATAAACGAGAAAAGATATCAATAGACTCTTTACAGCGGGATCATTGGTGTATAATGAAGCTATTTCCATGCGGAAGTTCACTAAGACAGAAGCTAAAGTCGCGGCAAAAGTCAAGGAAAGTATTCGTCCCAGTCTGCTGTACCTTTTAGCGTCAGGGAAACGACCTGCGCCTAATTCATAGCCAACCAGTATGGTCAGAGCCATACTGATACTCAAAGGTATCATATATACCATCGTAGTGAAGTTGATTGCCGACTGATGGGCAGCGATAACAACGGTGCCATAAGTAGTCATTAAAAGACCGACGGCACCAAAGATGCTTTGTTCACAAAAAATAGTGCTGCCGATAGGAATACCGATTGATAATTGGTGATGCCACTCCTTCAATGATGGAGTGGGGAGCTTGCGAAATATGTGATAACCTTTAAAGGGAGATATACAGGTAACTACGATTATATTAAATAGTAAATTTAAATAATAAGTGATGGCAGTGCCGACACCAGCACCAATGCCGCCCAGTGCGGGTAAACCACCGATACCGAAAATGAAAAGATAATTGAGAAATATATTTATAGGGACAGTGCATATGGTGATGCACATGGTTAATCTGGTGAATCCCAGAGCATCTATAAAATTTCGCAGTACAGCGCCTATGAATATAGGACAGACACCAAAGGCAATGATTGCTAAAAAATGAGTAAAAACATAGTTGACGCGCGGTTCCAATCCAAGCAGCGGGGCAAGTGGCTTTACCAGCAACAGACCTAAGATAATGAACAATATCGCTAACCCGAAAGACCAATAGATTCCCTGCTGTACAACAAAACGTATTTTTTCATGCTGACCTGCGCCGTATAAGTAAGCAATAGTCGGTGTCAGGCCGGAAATAATTCCTAAACTACTGTTGAAAAAAGGAAAGAACAAATTAGTGGCGATAGCTACACCGGCTAATTCACGTTCGCCTGCATGCCCGGACATTATAGTATCAAAAAAACCGATAGAAACTATGGAGAGCTGTGTTATAAAAATAGGCAGCAATACAGCAAAAAACTGCAGGGCCTTTTGCTGATACGAATATGTTTGTTTCATATTACCTCCGTAAATCTTTAGACAAAATAAGAGCTGCGATTTGCAGCTCTTATTTCGATGATAACATATAGGAAGGTTTTTGGCAACACAGGATGATTTGTAATAACTGTAATATTGAACGTTTGCATAATTGTTTGCGTAATTAAGGTGCAGCAGTCGTTGGAATTTAATGAGAATAAAAAATACAATATACAATATATTTCAATAATTATGTAAAATATTGATTAAAACTTATATTAATAAGTAAATATTTATTTGACAATTTGATTACTGCATGATATAGTAAGACTGTATTCAGAGATTGGCAACGGACTCACATGCTCTTGTAAGTCATTGATTGGTTAATTCGATGTTTTACAAGAGCATGTGCTTTTTGTTTGGTTCTATTGAATATATAATATTTTTATTCTCAGGAGGACTCATATAATGACAGGAACAGTTAAATGGTTTAACGCTGGTAAAGGCTATGGTTTCATTACTAATGATGATGGAAGTGGCGATTTATTCGTACATTTCTCTGCTATCAAAGCTGATGGCTACAAAACCCTTGAAGAAGGCCAGAAAGTAACTTTCGATGCTGAACCAGATAGCCGCGACAGCAGCAAAATGCGTGCTGTTAATGTTTGCGTTGCCTAATTAATCATATAGGAATACAAATTTAGCGATACCGCTTGGCAATTTTGTCAAGCGGTATTTTCGTGTGCAAATTTATAGTGTATTGTCATATTTTTGTCATAATTTATTGATATGATTTGTTGCATCAAGATAGATGTCTTGATATATCGGAGAAGAATTCCTGTCATCTTTAATTGCCGCGGCTGCTTTTTTAATGTTATAATTAAAATCATTGGAGTTCAGGAATTGCTTTTAAGCTTTGCTGATCTCTTTGAAATATAATCAATTATAATAAAGAATGTGGGGCTTAAATTGTGCACGTTTCTGTTTTAGCCAGCGGCAGTAAGGGTAATTCAATTTTTGTAGAAATAAATAATACACTTATATTGGTGGATGCGGGAATCAGTGCCCGTCGTATAACTAATTCACTTAGCGATATCGGCGTAGATATCCGCGATATTGAGGGGATTGTAGTCACTCACGAACATCGTGACCATGTGAGTGGGTTGGTGACATTGTGTAAAAAGTATGGTTTGCCTGTTTATTCCAGATTAGCTACTTTTAAATCGATGTATTGTATTGATAAGCTACCATTGGAATGTCTGCATCCGATAAAGGAAAAATTTGCTATTGGTAATCTTGTTGTGGAGGCTTTTAATATCTCGCATGATGCTGCAGATCCGGTAGGTTACAGTATAAAAGGGCGACAGCAAAAATGCACAGTGGCAACTGATTTGGGATTTGTCACAAGTAATGTTCAGGAAGCTATCGACAACTCGGATGTACTTGTATTAGAAGCCAACCACGATATTGATATGCTGAAAAACGGTGATTATCCGCTGGCATTAAAGCGGCGCATAATGGGGAAACAAGGGCATCTTTCTAATAGTGATGCCGCGTGGGCTTTGGTAAGAATGAAAAAACAGCATTCATATGTTTTTTTGGCTCATATGAGCGAAGAAAACAATCGACCGGATATTGCTAAAAAAACGATAACTGATATCATGTGGCAGCAGGGGATTAAGCTAGGAGAAGATATAGATATCAAAATGGCTAAGCAGGACGAAATAGTTACGATGTCGGCAGACAAAAAATCATCTTGAGTTTGAAAATAAATATTGTTTACGGTCAGTAATGAAAGGATGATGTTATATGATAAAAAATCCGAAATACAAATCTTATTTGTCACATGGGGTTTCTTTTTTGGCAGGCATACTGGTTGTTGCTATTGTTTTATTGGCTGGTTGTTCACTGGGAACGGCAAAAAATGGCAGTCCATCATCATCCGGTACAGCTTCACAGATGGCTCAAACAGCATCAGGACCTGTTTCTGATGCCAGAAACACACCTATTGTCCGTGCCGCTAAGGCTGTGGGACCAGCGGTAGTAGGTATAACCAATAAGGCTGTGGCACGTGATTGGTTTAATAATCAGGTAGAAGTCAGCCAAGGCGTTGGGTCCGGTGTAATTTTTAAAAGTGATGGATATATAGTTACCAACAATCATGTTATTGATGGAGCTAAGGAAATCACCGTATCACTTTCTGACGGTCGTACTTTGCCGGGGAAATTAGTGGGAGCGGATCCTGTAACAGATATTGCTGTGGTAAAAGTGGATGCCAAAGATCTGCCTACAGCTAAATTTGGTAATTCAGACGATATAATGGTAGGCGAACCGGCTATTGCCATAGGGAATCCGATGGGGCTGGAATTTCAGGGCAGTGTTACCGCTGGCGTGATAAGTGCTTTGAATAGAACATTGGATATTGGTGAGGGACGAGTAAAGCTTCTACAAACTGATGCGGCCATTAATCCGGGCAACTCAGGTGGTGCGCTGGTAAATGCTGACGGGTTGGTAATTGGTATAAATAGTGCTAAACTTGCGGCTAATGGAGTGGAAGGAATGGGATTTGCCATTCCTATAAATACCGTCAGCTCAATTGTAGATCAAATAATAGCAAATGGGCATGTATCTCGTCCTTATCTCGGTGTAGGAGTTTTTGATAAGGAAACGGCAGCTAAGAATGGCTATTTGCTGAATATCGATAAAGGGGTATATGTAGCCCAAGTGGCGGCAGATGGACCGGCGGCTGCGGCAGGCATTCAGCGTGGCGATATCATTGAACAAATTGATAATAAGGCAATTAATACAGTCAGTGATTTACGCGATGCCATAGCAGCACATAAAATCTCTGATAATGTCTCAATTGTATTATTGAGAAATGGCGGTGAAATGACAGTAACAGCACAGCTGAAAGAAATGCCGGCAAATAATCAATGAAGATAACGATAATTAGCGCGGGAAAGATAAAAGAAAGTTATCTGCGCGCAGGGATTGCTGAGTTTACAAAACGTCTTCATCCGTTTACACAGTTGGATATAGTGGAAATCAGTGAAGAGAAAATGCCAGAGACTCCTTCATTAGCCGAAAAGAAGAAGATTCTTACCATTGAGGGGCAGAGATTATTGAAACAAGTTCCGGCAAATAACTTTTTGTTTGTGCTTGATGTTTATGGCAGACAGTTCTCGTCTGAGGAGCTGGCAGAGAAGATACGGACTGTGACACTTGAGGGACAAAGCAATCTGGCTTTCGTAATTGGCGGAGCTTTTGGTTTATCTGATGAATTACGGGGAAAGGCCGACATTTGCATTAGTTTTTCCAGGATGACTTTTACACATCAGATGGTGAAACTGTTGCTGATTGAACAAATATACAGGGCATTTAAAATAAATCGCGGAGAAAAATACCACTGGTAATATTACCGGTGGTATTTTATTCATGGATATAAAAAAAACAACGGATAAAAATTTTTTATTAAATCGTCAGAGAACTTTAGTTGTGCATATATAATGCCGATATAATATATAGGAGCGATATAAACACTTAGACATTAGTCAGCAGTGGGAAAAACTGAACGTCATGATTTATTGGAAAAAGGAGGGCTTTTTATGGTACCGCGTATTGAAAAAATTACTGGAACCAGTAAGATAACAATGAATTATTGGAATGGTAAATCATTTGTAAATGATAGAGATTTGAGAAAAAATAAAAAAAAGAAGCCGCTCTCTTTCAAAAAAATTTTACATGACGCCAGTAACCAACAAGAAGATATGCCATATAAGGTGGAGTTGAATGATAGGGAAACCTGATGCGGAAATGATGCTGCGGGCATTGGAATGTGCACGTTTGGCTTTTTCAGCGGATGAAGTACCGGTAGGTGCTGTCATTGCGGACAAAAAAGGGAATGTGGTTGCGACAGGCTACAATATGCAGGAACATTCACGGGACGCCACGGCGCATGCCGAAATTTTAGTGATAAGAAAAGCTTGTAAAGTGCTGGACCGCCGCAGACTCAATGATATGACGCTCTATGTTACATTGGAACCATGTCCTATGTGTGCTGGTGCAATATTGCTGAGCAATATTGGGCGATTGGTCTATGGGGCTGCCGATTCACGGCTAGGGGCGGTCGATTCATTATTTGCATTGTTGACACATCCTGCTTTAAATCATGATATTGAGATAAGGGCAGGTGTGAGAGAAGATGAATGCCGCAGCATCCTTCAGCAGTTTTTTGTGAACAAACGCAGCTGGACAGGCAAATAAATATCAGTAATAAAATTTTCCTGCAGCGGCAGGCTCCCGTGGCCAATTATAGACAATCCGTAATAATTATATTATAATTATTTATAGAAGCACAAGAAGAAAATGGAGGAATTCATATGGATGACATAAAAACAATTCTTGTCCCGGTGGATGGTTCCGAGGGTTCAAATAAGGCAGTTGATTTTGCAATTACCTTGGCGCAGGCATATAAAGCCAAATTAGAGTTTCTTTATATTGCAAATATTAATCAGATGGCAATAAATGCATGCTTGTCAGATGCTATTTTGGATGCTGTCACCAAAGCAGGAGATGCTATCTTGGATAAGGCTTTGGCAGAAGTCCCACATGATGTTCCGGCAGAGGCTTTTTCAGAAACAGGCTCTCCCTCAGTAACTATTCTGGAATTTGCTGAAGAAAATAAAAATAATATGATTGTAATGGGCAGCCGTGGCCTCGGTGTCGTAAAGGGTGTTCTTCTAGGCAGTGTCAGTCAATATGTAGTGGAAAATGCCAAATGTCCTGTCGTAATCATAAAATAAAATTATGTGAAAAACTAAAATCCCCCCATCCTGTACTGATGGGGGGATTTTAGTTATACTATGAAATAGTTTGCAATACAGACTTCATTATCTGTAGTAAGCAACACCGGATTCAAATAATAATTGGTTTTTTTCACCGGGAATATTTATTGCCAAATCGTTAGTTATACGTTCAGAGTGGCCCATTTTACCAAAAATGCGTCCGTCAGGGCTGGTGATGCCTTCAATTGCATCGATGGAACCATTAGGATTGTAATTGATATCCATAGAAGCATTGCCTTCATGGTCGACATATTGAGTTGCAATCTGACCTTTTTTGCGTAAACCGCTGATTACCTGCTGAGTGGCAAAGAATCGGCCTTCGCCATGAGAAACAGCCATGGTATGAATATCATCCAATGATGTTTTGGCGAGCCATGGAGAAAGATCAGAAACAACTTTTGTTTGTACTATTCTGGAGACATGACGGCCAATCTGGTTGTAAGTAAGAGTTGGTGAATCAAGATTCAAGTCGCGTATTTCACCGTATGGTAAAAGTCCCAGCTTTATCAGTGCCTGAAAACCATTGCAAATACCGAGCATTAAACCATCACGCTGATACAGCAGTTTATTTATTGCATCGGCAATGCGGGGATTTCTGAAAGTAGCGGCAATGAATTTACCGCTGCCGTCAGGTTCATCTCCACCGGAAAATCCTCCGGGCAGCATCACTATTTGGGCTGTATTGATAGCCTTTTCTATTGCCAGAACAGATTCTTCAACGGCTGTCGGTGTCAGATTTTTTACCACCAGGGTTTGTACTTTGGCTCCTGCTCTAAGGAAAGCAGCCTCAGTATCGTATTCGCAGTTGGTACCGGGGAATACGGGTATAAATACTTGCGGTTTGGCAATAGGAACAGATCGATTGATAATTTTTTTTGCCTTGTATATCATACTTACAGCTTTATTGTAACGTCGGCTGCCGGACAGTGAAATATTAAGGCTGGTATCAGTAAAAAGCTTTTCTGCTTCAAAACCGATGGAATTGTCAAGTACGGGTAAATCATTATCGCGTTTTACAGTCGTTTTTATCTGAGTGGGGAAAATTTTTTCTAATGGCTTTTCGTAAGATTTAGCAATATCATTGATGCTTATTGTTACATTGCCATAGATGACGGTGGGAGTATTGATTATCTGGCCGAGCAAATAAAAACCGGTGCTTTCTAATTCGGTCAGATCAGCATTATTGGCTAATTCGATTATTAAAGTACCGTAAGAACTGCCAAACATTTTGGGAATATCATATGATATATTTTCATTAAATTTAAAACCGAGGTTTTCACCAAGACACATTTTGCTTATAGTAGCGGCGATACCGCCCTTACCTACACTCATTGCTGAAAACAGTTTGTGGTTTTCAGCCAATTTATTAACCGCAGCAAAATTTTTCTTCAGTTTATTAAATATTGGCAGATCGTGTTTGTCGCGTAAGGCAGGTAATACATAAACACGGTTGCCGGCTAGTTTAAATTCAGATGAAACAACTTTATTGGACAGTGTAGGACAAACTGCAAAAGTTAGTAGTGACGGCGGTACATTCATATTCATAAAGGTACCGGACATGGAATCTTTTCCACCGATGGCGGCGGTGCCAAATTCATGCTGGGCACGCAGCGCTCCCAGCAAGGCGGCAAATGGTTTACCCCATTTTGCTGCATCTTTTCCCAAGCTTTCGAAATATTCCTGAAACGTCAATCTGGCAAGCGTATAATCGCCACCCATAGCGGTGATTTTGGCTAAAGCAGCTATGACTGAGTAAACAGCACCATGATAGGGACTCCAGTCCATGAGGTAAGGATCGAAACCGAAAGCCATAAGCGTTGCCGTATCAGTTTTACCGCCGATTACCGGCAGCTTTGCAGCCATACCTTCGGAAGGAGTACGTTGTGTATAGCCGCCGTAAGGCATCAGTAAAGTACCGGCTCCAATAGTAGAATCAAACTGTTCAACAAGACCTTTTTGGTCACAGACATTTATATCTTCGAGATTTCTTAACCAGAGTTTTTCAACAGAATTTTTTCCATAATCAAGAGTGGGCAATTGGGAAAAGTAGGTGTCATATTTATTGGGGGCATTTATCTTGACAGATACATGTTGCTGGATGCCGTTTGTCTGTAAGAATGTTCTGCTGATATTTACAATGTTTTTGCCGCGCCAAACCATTCGCAGCCGATTGTCAGCAGTGATTGCCGCGACGATAGCAGCTTCAAGGTTTTCTTCAGCCGCATAGTCGATAAATTTTTGTGCATCAGCAGCGGTGACTACTACTGCCATTCGTTCCTGTGATTCGGAAATAGCCAGTTCAGTACCGTCAAGACCGTCATATTTTTTCTTTATGTTATCTAATTTTATATATAAGCCGTCGGAAAGTTCTCCGATTGCAACAGCTACGCCGCCGGCACCAAAATCATTACAGCGTTTTATCAGGCGGCTGACTTCCTTTTTGCGGAACAGGCGCTGCAGTTTGCGTTCTGTCGGTGGATTACCTTTTTGTACTTCGGCACCGCAGGTTTCCAATGATTCCAATGTATGTTCTTTAGAAGAACCTGTAGCTCCGCCTATACCGTCACGTCCGGTTCGTCCGCCTACAAGAATTATCTGGTCACCAGGCTGCGGTTCCTGACGCACGACATTTTCTTGTGGTACAGCGGCAATAACGGCACCAACTTCCAATCGTTTGGCAAGAAAACCTTCGTGATAAACTTCGTGTACTTGTCCCGTTGCCAAACCTATTTGATTGCCATAGGAACTATAGCCACTGGCAGCGTCCCGAGTGATTTTTCGCTGTGGCAGCTTGCCTTCGATAGTCTCATCAAGGCTGCGCCGCGGATCGGCGGCACCGGTTACACGCATTGCCTGATAGACATAGGCACGTCCCGACAGCGGATCGCGGATTGCACCGCCAAGGCAGGTAGCGGCACCGCCAAAAGGCTCAATTTCCGTGGGGTGATTGTGGGTCTCGTTTTTAAACATGACCAACCAGTTTTCCTTTTTACCGTCGATTACTGCTGGGACGACGATACTACAGGCATTGATTTCTTCTGACACGTCAAGGTCACCAAGTTTACCCATCTGCCTGAGCTTTTTCATACCAATCACAGCCAGATCCATCAAAGTCACAGGATGGTTTTCCCTGTGTAAATCAGTGCGATCATGAAGGTATAGATTATATGAATCCTTTATATCGGCGGTATATTCATCATCTTCAATAGTGACTGAGTCAATTGCTGTAGTGAACGTAGTATGACGGCAATGATCAGACCAATATGTATCGATAACACGTATTTCAGTTATAGTCGGATCACGCTGTTCTTGTTCAGTAAAATACTTGCGGCAAAACAAAAAATCTTCATAACTCATTGCTAAACCTAATTTGTCATGAAGGGTATTTATTGTTTCATTTGACATTGCGGAAAAACCAGTGATGATCTGCACATCGGCAGGATTTTGTACAGTCATGGACAGTGTTTGCGGTTTTTCCATAGAAGCTTCACGGCATTCTACTTCATTTATGCAGTATTTTTTTATTTCATAAAAAGTCTCATCATCGACATTACCGACCAGGGCAATAATTTTAGCCGTACGGACAAGCGGACGTTCTTTTTGGGTGATGAGCTGCACACATTGTGCGGCTGAATCAGCAGTCTGGTCAAATTGGCCGGGGAGAAATTCCATAGCGAACATACGTGTGTTTTTCATGGATGGCAGATTTTCATCATAGATTACATCGACAGGGGGATCAGCGAAAACAACATTTTTGGCTTTGCTAAATTCTTCGTCAGTCATTCCTTCTATATCATACCGACGAAAAATACGGACAAATCTCAAATCTGTCACGGTAAACATACTTTTTAAATCGGCACAAAGTTTTTGCGCCGGAGTATCGAAAAATCCGGGACGCTTTTCCACATAAATTCTCTTAACTGACATTATCCAGCCTCCATATTGAAATAACTCAATAAATATTGATAGCAGTGTAACAAAAATATAATAATACATTAATATTTTACATTAGAAATAAAGCATTGTCTATCAGCTGTGTGGGATTAATTGCGGCAATGGCCTGATTTGGAATAAAAAACTCTTTTTTGCAGTAAAATATCTAAATTAAATGAAAATCATTTTCAAAATATGCAGGGAGTTTTTCGGTTGACGTAGAATAAAAAAGATAGTTCATTTTAGAACATAGTAATATGTAATTTAAGATAGATAGTAGGAGGGATTTTGATGCAGTATCGTGTTGAAAAGGATTCTATTGGAGAAATAAAAGTTCCGGCTGATAAATTATGGGGTGCACAGACACAGCGTAGTTACCAGAATTTTAAAATAGGTACGGAAAAAATACCTATAGAGCTGGTGCGGGTATTTTCCCGGTTAAAAAAGGCAGCTGCCAGGGTGAACCTGGACTTAAAACTGATTGACAAAGAAAGAGCCGAAGCTATTATGACAGCCTGCGATGAAGTTCATGCCGGTAAGCTGGATGATAATTTCCCGCTTGCAGTCTGGCAGACAGGCAGTGGGACACAGTTCAACATGAATGTGAATGAAGTTTTAGCACATCGGGCTATGCAGATTTTGCAGGAACAAGGCAAAACTATTAAGGTTCATCCCAATGACCATGTGAATCATTCGCAAAGCTCCAACGATATTTTTCCCACAGCTTTGCATGTTGTCACTTTGATGCTGATAAAAAAACATTTACTGCCGATAATGGATGATTTTATTGCTGCTTTAGATGAAAAATCAAATGAATTCAAAGATATTATTAAAATAGGACGTACACATTTAATGGATGCTACGCCATTGACATTGGGGCAGGAAATAAGCGGCTGGAGTGGCATAGTGAAACGTGACCGCGAAATATTGGATCGGTCACTTGAATATGTTCATTATTTGGCAATGGGAGGAACGGCTGTCGGTACTGGCATAAATACTCATCCTGAATTTGCAGTGAGAGTGGCTAAGGAAATAAGCAATCTTACTGGTGAAAATTTTGAAACGGCACCCAATAAATTTCAGGCATTGTCAAGTAAATCAGAACTGGCATCAGTTCATGGAATTTTGAAAGCTTTGGCAGCCGATTTGATGAAGATTGCCAATGATGTGCGCTGGCTGGCCAGCGGACCACGCTGCGGCATTGGTGAAATAACCATACCGGCAAATGAACCGGGCAGCTCGATAATGCCTTCAAAAGTAAATCCTACCCAGGCTGAAGCAATGACTATGGTTGCGGTACAGATTATGGGAAATGATACAACAATCGGATTTGCTGCCAGCCAGGGCAATTTTCAACTCAATGTATTTATGCCGGTCATTGCTTATAATATGATTCAAAGCATTCGTTTACTGGGAGACGCGATTAAATCATTCAATCATAAATGTGTCACGGGTATACAGCCCAATTTACCAAGAATTAAGGAACATTTGAATCAGTCACTGATTTTAGTAACAGGACTGGTGCCATTGATTGGTTATGATAAAGCAGCTGAAATCGGTAAAAAAGCTGCTAAGGAAAACACAACTCTCAAGCAGGCTGCATTGGCGCTGGGGTATGTTTCAGAAAAGGACTACGATTTTTATATAGATCCACAGCGGCTGATAAAACCGGAAGCCTGATCATAAAGCCCATATTATTATAGATTAAACTAAAAAACTGTCGCATGTAGCATTTGGCAGTAAATATGCAGCATAGTAAATTAATCGGCCTGTTAGAAGTCTGATTGTGGTTTTAACAGCGATGTTTGTAGAGCTTGCATGTTTATTTGACCTGGTACTATATGCGGCAGTATTTTTATATATAAATTATTGATAATATAGTATGTTTTTTCTGTTAGGTTAGTATAGCAGTAATAATTATTGATTATTTACGGAACTTATGATAAAGTATAGCTATTGTAATTAATACTTATTAAGTAAGGATTTAGATTATATAAAGTGACAACAGGGAGGAAAGGGCAT
The DNA here is from genome assembly GCF_014076555.1 of Pectinatus frisingensis. NCBI lineage: Bacteria > Bacillati > Bacillota > Negativicutes > Selenomonadales > Selenomonadaceae > Pectinatus > Pectinatus frisingensis. The sequence continues at coordinate 2,544,720 of NZ_CP045424.1, read as the reverse complement.
AATGGTATTATTTAATTTATTGGTCATTGTTTTAATATTTGCCTTTTTGTTTTATTTAGAACGAAAGGGTGTTTCATTTGGCAAGCGGATATTATTTGCGCTGGTTATCGGTATTATAATAGGAGCAGTTTATCAAGGCTCATATGGAATTGACTCTCCGGTAGTCAAAGGAACATTGAGCTGGCTCAATATTGTTGGCACAGGTTATATAAGAATGCTGATGCTGATTGTCATTCCACTGGTATTGGTATCAATAACATCGTCTATTTTGCAGATAAAAGATATGAAGACTTTTCGCACTACGGGTATATTGATCATCGGCATACTTTTGTTTACCACGGTCATAGCAGCATCAGTAGGAGCAGCTTCAGCCTTGGGATATCATCTGTCGGCAGTGGGAATGCCGGCCGGTGACAGTGAAATAATCGCGGGACAGAATATTGAAACTAAATTGGATACATTTCAGAAAAAATCAGTTCAAGAACAGCTTATCGAGATAATTCCGACAAATGTGTTCTATGCTTTTACCGGTCAGCACAGTGCTGACACATTATCAGTGGTATTTATTGCCATACTCATCGGCATCAGTATTTTAAAGATAAGACAATATAAACCGGAAACGGCTGAGTTTCTGGAAAAAATAATATTGGCGTCGCAGGATATCATAATGGAGATCGTTGACCTGATACTGCGTATTACACCATATGGTATCTTGTCATTAATCGTAAAGTTTATCGCGACTAGTGATATCAGCAGTATACTAAAGCTGGTGTCATTTGTGGCAGCATCGTACACGGCGATAATAGTGATGTTCGTCATTCATTTGCTGCTGCTGGCATTGGTCAGATATAATCCGCTGCATTACATTAATGAAGCTTTTCCAGTCCTTTCTTTTGCATTTATGTCAAGGACAAGTGCAGGGACACTGCCGCTGACAGTAAGTGCATTAGAAAGTAAGATGGGAGTATCGAAGGGGATTGCCAATCTTGCTGCATCATTTGGCATCAGCATAGGACAAAACGGTTGTGCCGGTGTATATCCGGCAATGCTGGCAGTTATGATTGCGCCAACAGTGGGAATAGATCCGTTTACCCTGCCTTTTTTGTTGAAACTTGTATTTGTGACAGCGCTCGGTTCACTCGGGATAGCCGGCGTTGGTGGTGGAGCCACATTTGCTGCATTAGTGGTTTTATCGACAATGGGGCTGCCGGTAGGATTGGTAGGACTTTTGATCGCTGTGGAACCACTGATTGATATGGGACGCACGGCATTAAATGTAAGTGATGCCATGGTCACGGCTGTTATAACAGAAAAATTGACGACAAAAGTATAAATGAAAATAAAAAACTGCCGCAGCCGATTATATTTGTTATCGGCTGCGGCAGTTTTTTGTCGCAAAGCACTCACGAAAACAAATTTGGCCGGATGTAAAAAATAGTAAAGATGAAAATGATATTAAAGTATTTTTACGGCACCATTGATAAATATTTTATAATGTGCGATTATTAATAAATAAAAATTAATAAAAAATGGTATGATTTATTGGCAAACTGAGGTGGAAACATTGAAAATACAGATTGAAAATCAGGACAGGCATGGCCTTGTGTATGATATATCACGCATTATGTTGAAATACCATGTCAATATTATTTCGATGGAAGTCATAAAGAATATTACTTATCTGGAACTGCCGGCGCTGCCGTTGATGAAAGAGAATGCGATTGTGGCCGATATCGGCAGACTGCCTGACATAACAGATATAAAACAGATAGCAATAATGCCGCGCAATAAACAATACCAGCAAATGAAAACGGTTTTTGATACTATTAGTGAGGGAGTTATAGCCACTGATAAATCAGGATTAATTACTTATATAAATCGAGCTGCCGCGAAGATGCTCCAGTTAAACAACACGGATAGTATTGGCGGCAATATTGATACGGTATTGCCGTTTCATTCACTGCTGAAAAAATCACTAACCTCCGGTCAGATTATTTCGCATCATGAGGTTTTTATTCCGGAGCGCAATGTTCATTATATGGTCAGCAGCCAACCGATTTTTGATGAAACACAGTCAGTTTCGGGCTGTATTGCCTTAGTACGCAGTATAGAAGCTGTACGTAAGATCTATCAAAAGCTGACAGAACAGCCAGCCGCAAATTTTACTGATATTTTGTACAGCAGTGAAATAATGGATACGCTGGTGAAAAATGCCAGACACTATGCTAATAGTTCCTCAACTATTTTGCTGCGCGGTGAAACAGGCTGCGGTAAGGAATTGTTTGCCCGCGCCATACATAATGCGTCACTGCGGCATAATAATATTTTTTTGGCGATAAATTGTACGGCTATTCCGGAGACATTACTGGAAAGTGAATTGTTTGGCTATGAAGAAGGCAGCTTTACCGGAGCGCATAAGGGCGGTAAACTGGGATTGTTTGAACTGGCTGACGGCGGGACATTGTTTCTTGATGAAATCGGTGATATTTCATTCGCACTTCAGGCTAAATTGCTGCGGGTTTTGCAGGAACATGCAGTGCGACGTGTCGGGGCAGTGAGCGAAATACCGATAGATGTGCGTATAATAGCTGCAACTAACCGGGATCTTGAATACATGATGCAGACTAACTGTTTCCGCAGTGACTTATATTATCGTCTTAATGTAATTCCACTGAATCTGCCGGCACTGCGCGAACACCCTGAGGACATAGAAATTCTGGCTAAACATCTCATGAAGGTTGCGGCACAGCACATAAATCCTGATATTGAGACGATTAATGTCCAGGCACTTCAGAAACTGAGACACTATGATTTCCCAGGAAATGTCCGTGAATTGGGTAATATTATTGAAAGAGCAGTAAATATTGCCACAACAAATGAGATAATGCCGGATGATATAGTTTTTGATACTGGCAGGGCAATACCTGTAAATAAGTTGCCGACAGAGATTTTACCGGAAAATCTTGACGAGGCTGTTGCTCAGGCTGAGCGTAATATTCTTGCAAGAGCAATGAAAAAATACAAAACCTCGCGGAAATTGGGGATGGCCTTAGGAGTTTCACATACCAGTATATTGCGCAAAATGAAAAAGTACGGATTGTCTTTTGGCCGGTAATAAATAAAAAGACGGGGTTGCTGCACAAACCATTTTCATTCATAAATACGCAGTATGCCGCTTTTTTGTCCGCTTTTAAAAGGGCGGGATCGCATGATGGTGGCAGATTGTGTTTTTATGAGGTCAATGCCGTTTGTGCGACAGCCCCGTTTACTTTATCAGTGTATAATTATTTTAAAAACTCCCTGCTGTCAGTGTAGGGAAGACCAAGCCCATCGGCAACACCTTTATAGGTCAGTTTTCCATCGATGGTATTCAACCCTTGCAGCAAACCTGGATCATCGAAAAATGCTTTTTTATAGCCCTTATTGGCAATGGACAGGGCATATGGTAAAGTAGCATTGGTGAGAGCCAGAGTTGATGTTCTGGCAACAGCTCCGGGAATATTGGCTACGGAATAATGAATGACGTCATACTTTTTAAAAGTGGGATTATCATGGGTAGTGCAATGATCACATGTTTCAATAGCACCACCCTGATCAATAGCAACATCGACCACAACTGAACCGGGTTTCATGGTTTTTACCATTGCTTCAGATACCAGTTTCGGCGTTTTGGAACCGGGAACTAATACGGCGCCAATCAGTAAATCAGCCCGTTTGACCCATTTTGCGATATTTAAACTGTTGGACATTTCGGTGATTATTCGTCCGGCGAAAATATCGTCAAGATAACGCAGCCGGTCTATTGATAAATCAAGTATGGTAACTCTGGCACCAAGTCCGGCGGCCATTTTAGCAGCATTAGTGCCGACAATACCACCACCGACGATGACAACCTGAGCCGGACATACACCGCTGACACCACCAAGAAGTATACCGCGGCCGCCAAAACGGCTTTCCAGATAATGTGCACCTGTCTGCACAGACATTCTGCCGGCTATTTCGCTCATTGGTGAAAGCAGCGGCAGACTGTGGCCATCGTGGCCAACGACTGTTTCATAAGCTATGCTGATGACTTTGTGTTTGAGCAATGCCTCGGTGAGCTTTGGGGCGGGGGCGAGATGCAGGTACGTATAGAGAATTTGTCCCGCGTGAAAATAATCGTATTCTTCAGGTAAGGGTTCCTTGACCTTTATGATCATATCGGCATTATCAAATAAAAGTTTCTTGTCGGTGATTATCTGAGCACCGGTCTGACTGTAGGATTCATCACTAAAACCACTGATAATTCCGGCCGATTTTTCTATCAGGACAGTATGTCCGGCTTTTACCAAAGCTTCGCTGCCGGCTGGTGTCAGACCAACGCGGTTTTCGTTATTCTTGATTTCCTTGATTACACTTACTATCATAATATGACCCCCTTCAAATTTATAAAGCCGATTAATTATCAGAGCAAACCGTGTGCCAATTTTTTATGGGAGTATTGAGAAATTAAGTATAACAGAGAAAGAATAAACTATTTAATTATTAACTTACTTAATAATTAAAATATTATATGATTTATTAAGAAAAACATTGGTTTATTTACAAATGAGCGATAAGCATCATGGATGTTTATTTATTACATGGCATAAAAATGTTACAAAACCGGAACATTTTTATGCCATGTGGAACGATAATATTACAAAAGACAATTTGCAGCATTGCCATATGGCCGGCAAATGTTAAAAATTATCTTGATAATATTTAATTAAACATTGTGTGCCCTCTTGTTCCAGACCCTTAGCAGCAAGATTTTCAGCTTGCTGTAATACCTGTTTTAAGATTGGCATATTAAGGCCGCAGGAGTCTCCTGCCTGTACGCCGATTTTCATGTCTTTGATAAAATGTTTAAGCATAAATCCCGGTTGATAATTTCCTTTTAAAGCATTGACGGCAACATGGCTCATTTGGAAGCTGCCGGCAGCACCCTGTGAAATGGCATCAAAGACTTTTTGTACATCAAGTCCGGCTGCTTTGGCGTAGGAAAGCGCTTCACATGCCCCGGCTAAGGCACCGGCAATGGCAATCTGATTACAAGCTTTTGTTTTTTGACCGGCTCCGGCAGTCCCTTCATATACAATATTGGTCCCCATTTTTAAAAGTAATGGTTTAACAGCAGTGAAAGCATCGGTATCGCCACCAACCAAAATGGAAAGAGAGGCATTTTGGGCACCGCTGTCGCCACCGGTTACAGGAGCATCAAGCGCAAAGATGCCCTTGCCTTTTGCCATCCGGTATATTTTTTGTGCAAGCTGTGGAGAGGACGTAGTCATATCAATGAGATAAGCACCCTCAGATGCGTTGTCCAGAACACCGTTTTTACCGAGATATATTTCTTCAACATCCTTGGGATAGCCTACGATGCTTATGATAACATCCTGCCCTTTGGCACATTGTCCCGGAGTGTTACACCATACGGCGCCTTTTTGCAGTAAACTGTCAGCTTTGGCTTTGGTCCTGTTGTAAACACTGACTTCATAGCCTGCATTGAGCAGGTGTCCGGCCATGGCACTGCCCATTATACCGGTTCCAATAAATCCAATCTTTTTCATATGCATTCCTCCTGACATAATGGATAAGCTTTTTATTTTATTATAACATGGGCAGGAGAAACTATCGGTATGCCGGCAAAATAAATTATGCAATACATTATCACTTTTGCGCGGTTCCCCGCCCTTTTGAGGGCGGACAAAAGGTAAGAATCGTTTGCATGCTGCCGGCTAGAGTGTTGATTGGCTGTTTTTAACGTCTGAGTATCGATGATTTGCCACGATGGCAGCTGATAACCGCAGAGCAGAAAGTCAAAAACTTATGTTTGCTCATAGTATATATTTTTATCTGCCGCCTAAGTATAGATAAATTATTTCATTATTACAGCATATTTACAAATTTTTGTTGATAAATTTTATTAAAATAGCTATTATTGAATATGTGTTAACATTAAATTTTTTAGGAGGATTTGCTTAAACCATCATGAATGAGAAAAGTAAGCGTTGTACTGCCGATTTGCTGGTAGAATGTTTGGAAGAGGAGGGTGTAAAGTACATTTTTGGCATCCCCGGGGAAGAAAATCTGGCAATAATGAATGCACTGGAAAATTCAAAAATACAATTTATTCCTACTCGGCATGAACAAGGTGCTGCTTTTATGGCTGATGTTTATGGTCGTCTTACCGGTAAGGCTGGCGTCTGCCTGGCTACGCTCGGCCCTGGTGCCACCAATCTGGTAACCGGTGTAGCTGACGCTGACAGCGACGGGGCACCGTTGGTCGCGATAACCGGACAGGTTGGAACAGACCGCATGCATATTACATCGCATCAATTTCTTGATTTGACTAAAATGTTTGAACCGATAACGCGCCGCACCAAGATGGTTGTGCGTCCGGATACAATAAATGAAATAGTGCGGCTGGCGTTTAAATATGCTGAACGGGAAAAACCGGGCGCTTGTCATATTGATCTGCCGGTAAATATCGGATTGATGCCTATTGCGGATAAAGAACGTCCTTTGCAAAAGCAGTATCCGGTCAGTGAATATGCTTCAGTTCATACTATTGATGAGGCAGCCGAGTTGATTTCATATGCTAAAAATCCGGTTATTTTAGCGGGCAGCGGAGTAATTCGCTCACATGCTTCAAAAGAATTAACAGCTTTTGCCGAAAAGCTAAAGATACCGGTGATAAATACGATGATGGCCAAAGGTGCTATTCCATTTGATAATAAGTATTCCATGTGGACGATTGGCATACCATTTCCTGATTATCAAAATAAGATACTGGAAAAAGCCAGTTTGGTAATCGCAGTTGGCTATGATATTATAGAATATGCTCCATCCAAATGGAACAAGAACGGCGATGTTGATATAATCCATATAGATGCATCGGCAGCCGATATAAATAAATTGTACCAGGCTAATGTAGAAGTAGTGGGAGACATTCCTGATGCCCTGAAGCGGATAATGCAACGGGCGGCACGGCTGCAGGAACCAAAAGAGGCTTTGACACTGCGGGAAAAGATGGTCAGCGAGCATGAAAGCTATGCTTATGATCAGTCATTCCCGATGAAACCACAGCGTATTTTAAATGATGTCCGCAAAGTCATGGGACCTGATGATATCGTAATTTCCGATGTGGGAGCTAATAAAGTCTGGATAGCGCGCCATTACAACTGCTATAAACCTAACACCTGCATCATTTCTAATGGATTTGCCACAATGGGAATTGCAGTTCCAGGGGCAGTAGCAGCCAAATTGGTGCATCCGGATAAAAGGGTGCTGGCAATAACCGGGGATGGTGGTTTCATGATGAACTGCCAGGAATTTGAAACAGCCATGCGGCTTGGAACCAATTTTGTGACCTTGATTTTCAATGATTGCAGTTATGGGTTGATAAAATGGAAACAACAGGCTCAATATAATCATACTTACGGAGTTGATTTCACCAATCCGGATTTTGTTAAATTTGCAGAAAGCATGCATGCTGTGGGGTTTAGGATAAAGAAAGCGGAAGAACTTATTCCCACCTTGGAGAAAGCCTTTAAACTTGATGCGCCGGTAATTATCGACTGCCGTGTGGATTACAGTGAAAATATGAAGCTTACAGAACATCTGCAGCGGGTCATGAATGAACTTTAAATAAAAAAGTCGGGAAAATTACGAACCCCAGCTGAGTAGAGCTGGGGTTCGTAATATCTGGCAATATAAGTATATTTTAATACGGTGGGGGGTGAATGATGCAGTAATGAAAATAATCAAAAATTATCTAACTTTTATCATCGGTCTGTTTTTTATGGCTCTGGGAATTGATTTGATAATAAAAAGTTCACTGGGAACTTCGCCAATATCCAGTCTGCCATATGTGATCAGTACTAATGTTCCTTTTAGTCTGGGAGAAGTTACTTTTGTTGTAAATATGTTTTTCCTTTTTCTGCAATGGGTAATATTACGTGACCGTCTTGGAAAAATGCAGATTTTGCAGGTACCGATGACGCTTATTTTTGCCATGTTCATCGATAATGCCATGCAGCTGCTGGAACAGATACCCGTTCCTGATATATATATGCTTTATCTGATGGTCCTTTTATTGGGATGTTTGTCGATGGGGATTGGCATTACCTGTGAAATACTTGGCAGAGTCGTCATGCTGCCGGGAGAGGGAATAGTAAATGCCATTGCCATTAATTGGCATCTGGACTTTGGCAGGACAAAGGTGGTCTTTGACTGTTTTTTGGTTTTGACAGCCAGTTTGCTGTCCCTTGTCTGCTCACAAACTATTGTCGGAATTCGTGAAGGCACGATCATATCGGCCTTGCTTACCGGAATGATAGTAAAGTTTATCTTATCAACAATTATGCGATTACAAAAATAAAACGGCAGTATTTGGGAATAAAAACAAAAAAACCTTGCGAATGCAAGGTCCTGCTACTGCAGTGTTTAAGAGGAAGTAAAACTCTATGAGCATGATCCCCTTTATATTAGCTGAAGATATAAAGGGGCTGAAAAAGCAAAATAAAAACCCTCTTTAAAGCGAACGCTAAAAAGAGGGTATAAAATACCAGAATTATTTATTCAATAATCTCCTTCCCATCGCTCGCGGGTACTATACAATAAATGTATAACGGTGACTGCTGATTAGGTAGTTCTCCTGGCTTCACATCATTGCTCTACCGCTCCTTCTCAGAATATAATTCCAATGGATGACATGCGGGATTGCTCAGTGTTACAGTGGCGGGACCGCACCGGCTTATCTAATACCGGTTTCCCTATTAAGTCATTGCTGACGCCTAACCCTTCAATATTAATTTCTTTTATAATAACACCGGGAACTTTTTTTGTCAACATTGCAGAAGCTATTAAATAAATATATATTATTGTATAATGATATTAGTAAATTAAAGGAGACTGGAGGCAAAGATTATGCCGCAAATATATACACAGTACAATTTTGATATGGAGGTACTGCAATCGAAAATTCCAGTGTTAGTCGACTTTTGGGCTGAATGGTGCACACCATGTCATAGATTTACACCGATAATTGAAAAAATGGAAAAAATGGCAGCAGGTGAATATAAAGTTGGCTGCATAGATGTGGACAAGGAACAAAAACTGGTTGAACGTTATAACATAACTATCATTCCTACCATAATAGTTTTTAAAAACGGACAATCGACAGCCCAGTTGGTCGGAGCTGTATCGGAAGAAGATTTACGTCATATGATGGTGAATGACTGAGAAAAATTTATAATTGTTGCCGCTGCCGGATGACAGCTGACTGGAGAACATGATGTATAGAATTGAAACCTGTATAAAACAGGTGGTCTTGACCGATGTCCTGGGGAAATATCAGGAGAGAGAACGATTCCTTCGGTATTGTAAAGACTGTCATAAATATAATACACGTTGGTCGTGCCCGCCGCTTGACTTTGATCCTAATGAATATCTGGCACCGTATAAATACAGCTATCTTATTGGCATTCGGATTTTTTATGATGCCGCGATTATTGCAGCAGCCAATACAAAAGAAAAGATAAGATATACTTCTTTAAAAACCACTAAGACTGTTAAAAAACAAGTAAGTGAGATATTATTAGCGGCAGAACAATATACTCCGACAGCCATTTCTTTGTCATCGGGTGGCTGTGACTTTTGCTGCAGGTGCAGCCGGATAAAAAATGAACCCTGTCGAAGACCGGAAAAAATGCGCTATTCACTTGACGCATTCGGTATAAATCTCAGTAAAATAGCAAAGAAATTCCTAAATATTGAATTATTATGGAATGCAGATACCTTGCCGCAGTATCATACACTTATTCATGCTCTGCTCACAAAAGATGAATTATCCCGGGGTGCCATGACACTTCTGCGAAGTAATCTGATGGCGCTTGCGCAAGGGAAATTTTAGAATAATTTAGCTGATTTTGCAGAAAATATTGCATCTGAAAACTTAATATGGTACACTTATTAAGTCGGTTTTGCGGGCGTAGTTCATTGGTAGAATGTGAGCTTCCCAAGCTTAAGAGGGGGGTCCGATTCCCCTCGCCCGCTCCATAGAAATTCGAGGTTTCACGGCATTTTGCTGTGAAGCCTTTTTTAGTACTTTACCCTTTGTCTATACTTTACTAAAATGTATTTTTATCCATATTATTTATGTTATAATATCTAATGGGAAGTTGTATAAAGGTGATATAGCTTTACATAAAGTATCGGCTTTATAAAGTAAACATGAAAGATTGACAAGCAAAAACAGCTAATTACTTCGAGTGATCAACAAAAGCTTGAATTCAGGAGGGAAATGATATTATGAAAAAAAATTCCCCTTTATATATTTTTCTCATGTTCTCAATAGGTGTTGTATTTTTTACCGGAACAGCATATGGATTTGCTGCTGATAGTTCGGAAAACCGCTGGCAGGTCCTTTCTTCTCAAGATGGTGTTACAATATTTTTCGACACAGATACAATTCGTTTTGCTGATGGCAATGAAAATCAAATACGGTTTTGGCAAAAATGTGCATTCAATTCATCAGCAGCTACTAAATTTGCTGCACTATTAAATTTTTCAGATGAAAATTTACAGGTTTCTTATTTTCTTGAAGATCGTATTTTCGATATAAAAAATCATACAAAAGCTATTTATGAGTTAGATGCCTACGATGCAAATAATATATTGATTGAAACAAATCGACCGGCAACAAAAATATGGGAAACAATTACGCCGGATAGTGACAGTGATAAGATTTGTCTTGCGATTATGACCTATGCGAATTCACATAAACAGCAGCTCTTAGAAAATGAAAACATGACAGGCAGCAAAGGAGGCTTCCAAAATGAATAAGGAAATATCGTTTTTGATTATCGCTGTTATTTTGTACGGATTATCTTTTCATCAGACAGGATATGCGGCTTCTTCCACTGTAAGCTCGTCTGAACAGTTAACAACACTGACGAAGCAGCTTACTTCTTTAGAAAAAACTATGACGAAACTTTCATCAACAATCGATTTAGATGAAGAGGCTGATTTTACAAGTGCTCTCACAGAGATAGCCGAATTAAAAATCAGTTTAAACAGTTTAAATTCCAGTTTGAAAACATACAAAAATGCAGAAACAAAGTTAGATGCTTTGAAGTCTACGCTTACAAAATCGGGTTTAGTTTCTGCTATTTTAAAAGAGTATCTATGATCAACCTGTTGGCAAACTTAAAGAGATTAAAGGAGTAGTATCATTATAATGATGCGATTACAGTATATGGAATTCAGCCATCAGGCAAAAAGAGGAGATTGTCACGCGTTTCGTTAACGCATGACAATCTCCTCTTTTTGCCTGGTTTGAAATAATATTAATTTACTGAATAAAGACCACTGAACCATTTCTCAAAAAATCATACTGTTGTACAGCACTGATAAGCCGGTCACCATCTTCTTTGCTGATAATTGGATTTCGATGAAAATCAGTCAAAGATACACACTTTAAAATCAATGGATTAGAACCAGCTATATTAGCGGCTTCATCATTTGGTGATTTTACATAAGAAACCAGTCCGTTATGAATAATCTGCTGATTATTCACATTCTGTGAATTATATAATGTGCGTCCGCTGGTATCAATAATATTAGGTGTCATAGCACGTTCAAGACCCAATCCTCTGCAGTCAACGATCAATCCTGTATAAGCACCGGTAGGAAGCGGCACAACTGTACTGGAAGGTGTTGCCGCCATAGTCGCAGGAATTGTCGGACTCGTCGTTGACGGTTCCTGCACCGGATTAACAGTTGAATTAACTACTGGCACATTATTTGTTGTACCGGTATTTTCATTATTATTCTGCCAAACCGCAGAAGAAAGACTGTTTTTTCCAAACAGCGGCATACTTACCGTTACCTGATAGTTGCTGTCGTCCAATTGTTCTTCATCTACAACGCGTGCATTGCGGATAGCACCTTCAACAGCGGTTTTAATTGTATCATTCTTAACTGTTAATTGTTCGATAGTGGTATGATTTTCAACCTCTATTCCATAAATAATGCTGGCAAGATTCCGATATGCGTCCACAGTTGCTGCCCGGCGCGCTAAGGCATTGGCCTGTCCCGGTTTAATTGCATATTCGGGCGCACTTCCAACGCCGATCGCTGTAATGATATTGCTATCCCAATCCACCCCTATTGCTGAACAACTAGGTTGTGCTATAAATACAAAAAGCCCTGAAAACACAAATAAAAAAAAGAGCTCCTTTAGATATTTTACCTTACTCATAAGACAACATCATCCTCTTTCTAAACGGTTTAAATTTTGTCAATAGGTCAACTCTATCGTACTCGTCGTTATTTTTGTGATAACTGTCGAATAGCTTGGATTTTGTGAGAGCATATCGGCAAGATCATCATTTTCACCCGTAAAGTTCAGAGTGAGTACGGCGTTATTTTCATCAAAAGTTTTGATAACTACATTTTCAGCATTACAGGCATAACTAAGATAATCCTTTAGTGCGGTGAGTTGATGATAATCTTTTACATTATGGACCGTAATCGTATAACTTTTTTGTGCGTTAACAGCAACATTGCGCAAAACCGAAACGATTGCCTCCGCAGCTTTATTACTAGCTACACATTTGGCAGTTGTCTCAGCATTTTGTTTGGAAATGTCGATGCTGCTCCCCAGATATTCTCCAGTCAGCAGGCTTTCACCCGTATCGCAACGAGTAACCCTGATGCTTAGCACTGCCTGATTGGTGTAAAGCGGGATATCTGTCGACAAATTCATCGGCATGGCCCTTGATGTAAGCGTTCCGCTGATCGTATAATCAAATGGCCCTGCATTGATGTCATTAGCAGAAAAAATATGAGCAAAACCGGCATCTGTAAGATGATTGGTTATATTTGCCTCAACAGTCTGGTCATTTTTTACACCATATAGTGCTGATCGATTTCCCGCTGCATTGACATTCAAGCCAATTATCAAGTCACTTATCCCCAGATGCTCTGTCGATCGGGCAGCCTGTGGTGAGGCCGGACCTTCACCGGGAGCGACATTTGCTTCGACTTCAACATTGTATACAGTGCCATCAAAATGACTATCCAAAACCGTGTAGCTTTCTATATGCCCGTTCGTATAAGAATGAATATTATCACGATCAATCATGCTGTTGGTCAGGTAAGAATTGGATTCCACATCTATACCTTGCGCATTTTCTAATATTTTACGGAACGCATCCTGAATTGCTGCACGTTCTGTAGGGCCGGAACCTAAGGCACTATACGATTTCTGTTCTGCCGATAACGGTGATGAGCAGGTTACCATAAACAATATAAAAATTAACCATACGCGTAAAAATATTTTCATGATGCTGTCGCCACATTACCGATTTGTAAGTTATTGCTGCTGCCGGCTATAACTTTACCATAGGCAAAATCGTCATTAACACGTTCGATCTGAATTTTGCATATCACTTTTTGCTGATATCCCAAAGATTTTCCCGTTTCAGGATCTCGAATCACAACTCCATCCTGTACAATAGAAAAAATTTCATCTACACTGACATTCTTGTTGCGCCCGCCATCAATATAAACGGTATCTCCGTCTACAAAAGCAACATGGGTCGTATCTGTATGTCTGGCCATCTTTTGTTGGATCAATTGACTGATATCATGGGAAATATCTCGTAAAGCATTTCCGGCTGCATCCGACGGAGTAATCCATACACGCCGGCCATCTTGCTTAATCAGAATCTTCGGAACTTCCTTGCTATTAGTATCGGCAAGGACAATTTGACCGGTTGTCGTATCAATTAACTTCCATGATACATTGAATCTGGTCGCCGGATATTTGACTCCCTTTCTCGGCAATACATTTTGCGGACTAAAAACACCGCCGGTCAAAAGATAATCAACGCCATGAACTTTTCCCATCTGTATCGCTGTGTTTTTGGCAATGACACCGGTTTTCCCAAGTCCCTGTTCATCCAGAATATCTTTGATATTACCACGGTCAACCAAACAAATAGCTGAGTCTCCGGATAAATCAGCCATAAGCTGATTTGTCAACAGCGATCCCAATTCACGCGGACCGGCAATGCTCTTAAACGGTAAAACGCTCAAAGATTCTTGAGCTTCCACCCGGGCAAATGGGAATGCAAGCATTAAAAACATCGTCAAAGAAAAAAACAGATATTTGAGATTAATTTGTAAAAAAGAACTATTTTTAAATAACACAAAGCAGGACCCCTTTTTAAAATAATTCCCTTGAATTCTCTTAATTAGCATCCTGCTAAAAACGTACTTTCTTATTAAATTATTGGATATAGTATATAATAAAATTCAACACTTGTAAAGTATAAAAAGTATGGTAATCAGGCAAAATTATGACATCCGGGATAAGACTTTGAGTCGCTGTCCGGACACTGCTGCAGACGTGCAACCACCCCAGCTACAATCATACTAAGCTTGTACACCGTTCAGTGCAGCAGCTATAAAACAATCTTACAGGTCAATAATTGTGTGCAGCTATAGTGTATCGCTTTTGGGGTATTTTGAATTAATATTTAGTGACCCTTTATCGGGGGCGTATACTTCATTATCAGCTTGGCTGCATTTAAGGTTTTTTGCCATAACGTTGATTTACCATAACAGTCTGATTTCATATGAGAGCTATTACAAAAATAATCTTATATTTTTCATAAATATATTGAGATTTCGATCATAAATTTGAATATAGAAATTACCCGTTTTGGACGGTATTGCAAAATAAGATTGTCCAATGATGCCTTTTTCTGACTTGACCGTCACTAGATAGGAAGCTCCGGTCGCAACATAGCCGGATTCATTCGTGACACTTGTACCGGCTGCCAATGGAGCTAATTTATAAATTTTATCAAAAGTTCCCGACACAGTGTAGGATGGTTCCTGATAGTTTTCCAAACTGGAATTTTGATAAATAACCTGTAATTTTGCTAAAGGGACAGGAACCATTAATGGTTCCGGCTCATCTGTGGTAATAGAAACGGATGATTCGGCAGATACATAGTTCCCATAGGTGTCTGTCATATAAACATTATAGACACCACCGTTCATTTCACTAAAGGAAATATTTCCCTGCGCATCTGTTGTACCAGATACCATTTCTCCATTACTCGGGTTTTTGAAATAGATATCTAGATTTGTGATAGGTGTATTATGGTCATATGCACATACCACATGAAAAGTAGCTTTTTTTTCGGCAGTTGCAGAGTTATCAGTTGTGCTGCCGGAGGATGTAGTGGTCAATGCCGATGAATCGGCATCAGCAGTTGATGCAGCGGCGAGAGCTATGCTGCTTACTAAAAAACTCATAAATACACAAATCAGGAAAAGAATTTTTCTTTTCATCCATATCACCTTTTTTTATGATTAGTATAACATTACTTTTTAATAATGGAAATGCTTTTGAATCTATTATTCGGATATAGAAGATTTTGCGGAATTCAATTGGACCAAATTTCAAAGCGGATATATTTTAAAACAATTCATTTATGTTGAAACACTGACTTAATAATTCGTTCAAAAATCAAATGAGCTATCAATGACATTGGGAAAATTGATGAGATGCAAAGATTGATATGCTTGGATATAGTGATTTTGGAATGCAGAAGATATGCCGCCCCGCTTGTCTTTATTATAGTTGATATTTTAAAATGTTCGATGAAAAGCTAAAAACTGATAAAATTATAGTTGACAAATCTGTAAAATAGCATTATCGTAATAAGTGAAAACTATTATTTATTAAATTAAGATAATATTAACAATTAGATAATTTTTATGAAATCAGGTATCCATTATCTGGATGGATTCAATAGGGAAGTCCGGTGCAAGTCCGGCGCTGTCTCGCAACTGTGAAGGAGAGCTGTATTTTTGTTTCCCTCTTACCAAGGAAAAATGCAGCAATGAACCTAAGTCAGGGTACTGCCTGGTTTTTATATCCGTATATAGCCTGCGATGTACAGGTCTGGGATTGGGAACATTTGCAGGTATATGCATGATTTATGTGGTGCATTTGACTGCAGATTTTTAGGTGAGCTGTTTTTGGGAACAGCTTTCGTTCTTGACCCGGCAAAAGCAGGCGGCTTTTAGAAAATAAAGCGTCGGTAATTCCGCTGGTCGGGATAACTGGCGCTTTTGTTTTATCAATATAGCTATGTAAGACATTTTTGCTTTATCTGCCCTCAGAAATTAAGAGCGGATAAAGGGCAAACTGACAGTTATGCAGGCATCTCGTTCTTTATCCACCCTTAAAAGGGCGGACAATCGCGCGCAATGTGGTGATGGCTGCATAAATAAAAACTTAATAAATCGGAACAGGTGCCCTTCGGGGCTTAATAGGGAAGTTTGGTGCAAAGCCAACACGGTCCCGCCACTGTAACGGAGAGTAAATCCGCAGACAACGTCACTGGAGCAATGCTTTGGGAAGGCGCGGATAAACAATGACCCGGAGTCAGGAGAACTGCCTGTTGTACAATCACCGCTTGACCTGCGAGGTATGGGGAGGAGATTACACATCCGGGCTTTTTTGGCCTGTCTGTGTAGTGCGCTCCCGCAAGGGAGTTTTTTTATTGCCATTTTAAGCAGGCTGTTGTCTGCACGGACGACAATAACTGACCGCCGGTGCAGTTATTAATACAGTAATCCGGATAAAGGAGGTGCAGCGTCTCAAATGTCGCAGGGCAGTGAGGCTGTCCTGCCGGGGTATAAGAACCAATTTTGTTTAAGGAGGCTTATTAATTATGTCAATATCAAAGGTAGTAGCAACATTTTATAATTTTGCTACATCACTGTCAAACAAGGGGCGTCTGCGCCTGATTACTTCCAGTAGCACCAGCACGCCGGCGTATACTCCTGTATCAGGGAGCGGGACTGAGTTCACTAATACCGATCCTATCGCCTTTTACTTTAACGGCGGCAGCGGCACCGGCATCAGGGTATTGCTGGTAAAAAGAGTATATCATTATGATTCGAGTGGAAATATGGTACAAGATCCCTGCCTCTTAAGTGTCTATGATCCAAATGATTGGTCGGCACCTGTGATTACTGATAGTACCAAAAAATACAGCGACGGTAAAGATCTGTTAAATGTCTACAGCATCAATTCACCGGGCGGGACTGATGCCGGCACACTTTATGGTGCTGATTACACCGGTACTGATAATGACAACGGGCGCATATTTAAGCTTATCCATGGCAAGACCGGCAGTACGGAAACCCTGACATTGGACAGCCATGATTATCAGTTTGTACCGACGGGTTCGGGTGCCACGGCACACAGCGTCGACTCGGTATTTAACACTGAATCAGGCACTGACTACGTTTATGCCGCAGCCCAGCAGTATAGTTTGTCCGGTTCGCCCTCTAATCCGGCAAACTATACTTACTATAACAGTATCATTGTCAAGCTCGACCCCGGTACGCTGACACCGGTCAGCGGCGGCGGTCCGAGTGCCAGCCTGGCACCGAATGTCTTTGATCTGCAGTACTATGGCGGCAGCTTCTATGTGACGGCCCTGGGTGGGGCGCAGTGGAACCAGTATCCAATCAAATGGAACCCGGCTTCGCGCATTCAAAAGGTGTCCACAAGTTTGGCTGTTACCGATTTAGTTAAGGCCGCTGTCAGTGGAACTACTGCTGATAGTGATACTTTTGATATCCGGTCACTGGCCATTCTTGAGGATGGTACGGCTTATATCATAAATGGTTCTTATGACAATAATTTTGCTTTCACTGGTCATTTATGGCATGCCAATATAGCCGATTTGACGGGTGATGATTTATTGTCCAATACAGCTACATTGATTAGTAGTGTCAGCATATCAACTGTCAACGGTTATCTGTGGGCATTATTGCCGGCCGACGAACTGAGCAAGGTTTGGGGCATGCTGGGTGATACACTGGGTGTCTATGATACCAGCGGTATTTCCGGCAGCGCTATCGATGCCGCCACAGCCTCTGGCTGGGGAACAATTGGCAGTGCAGCCTTTAATGCGATCTCCCTGGCGATGCCGACCGTTACCCGCCGCGGCAGGCGTGCCATTAAGTCTGTCCGTGGTTTTGTCCATCCGGTGCTGGTATCCCGTGCCGGTATGAGCCAGGACGAATATGATGACTTTATGAGTTCCTACGCCGGCAAATAACCGGATAACTGACTGAACGCAAGGGCAAAGGATTTGCCCCTGTTTATTTTTATAATAACAATAAGGAAGAAACATTTTGAAAAGGAATAATAAATATATAATATCATGTCCCCTGGCGTTTTTTTTGCTTACTTATACCGCACCCTGTGAGGCATGGGATCAGCTGGTAATAAATGGAGAAAACGCCAATTACATAAATTGGGGAATAAATGCCGACCCAAGCGGAACTTATAATATCACGAGTGGAGGCATTTATACTACCTATGCCAGAGATACACAGACCGGCGGACCACCGGTTTCCAGATATAATGAACCTATTAATATTTTAAATGGAGGAATATGGCGTCCGTTGGATGCTAAGTCTACAATTTTTGCGAGTGCTTTAACCATGCATTCCGGTTCCATGATAGATCTGGCATATAAATACAGTGCTGCCAACGGTTATACTCAGGAAAACGGCTATGATCCCTGGTCGGCAGCAACCTCTATTAATACAAACCGATTTGTGGAAATAGATAATGGCAAATTTGAAGGCAATATTGCTTTTCGGCTTAATATGGGAACAGCTGTTTTTGACCGAAGCACTTATGGCTCCATGGGTGGTAATGATTCTATATTCCTGAATGCACCGCAGATAATTAATTCAGCTGAATATCCAACTGTAAATGTTACACTGCATTATATCATCGGCAGTCATTTTGGCGAAGGCTTGACTGGCACTACTCTTTACTATCCATGGGATCACCAGACAGCAGCTGTGCTGAAGAACAAAATACCTGATATTTTTGGTATAACCAATTCAGATACTGCCACAATGGATAAATTTAATGTGTCGGGCAGCGGCGAGTACCATCTTGACGGTGCCATCAATAAATATCTGCTGTGGACACAGGTGCAGCAGGATGACCTTAATCCGCAACTTGACTATACTACAACTAGAATGTGGAGCCTGGTCTGGACAGCCCGGCGGCAGAATTATCTTTCCCAGGGGGCTTACTCGGCGGCCAATGCGGCACTGGCCAGCCGCAATATGTGGCGTATCGAAGATGATGTACTATGGAAGCACGGTGACGATATCCGCTTTGCCGACCGTACCGGCAGCAAGTCACCGGAAGGTTTTTATGTCAATAACTGGCAGGGCAGGTACACCTTCGGCGGTATCCAGGGCTCAAGCTTCGACCAAAGCTACAGCGGAATCCAGGTCGGCTATGACAAGCTGCGCAGCCGTGACCTGTTCAACGGGCGGGTGCATACCGGCGTATTTGTCAGCAAGCTCAATTCCGGCGCCGATTTCAGTGCCCAGAGTGCCGGCGGTGCCGACTACAACAGCGGCTCCGGCAATATCAGCAGCCTCGGTTTTGGTGCCTATATGCTCTGGGAAGGGCAGAAGGGACATTACCTTGATACCATGCTGCGCTGGAGCAAGGTCGACAACAACTACGCCTATACCGATTCCTTTGATAATACCTATACCAAGGACTTTATCAGCAAGAGCTACGGCATCGGTGCCCGCTATGGCCGCTATATAACAAGAAACAACGGCTGGTTCCTGGAACCGCAGATCGGGCTGTCTTATGGCGTCACACGGGCCTATGATTTCCGCACGGCCAATGACCTTGAATACATGCAGGACAAGACCGGCATGCTGACCGGCCATGCCGGGATAACCCTGGGCAGAAAATACGGACAGGGCAGCCACAGCGGTGAAGCCTACCTGAAATTGGCAGCCAACCATGACTTTAGCAGCAATGATGCCATGTTTTATGCCATGCAGCCTGAGTCAATGAAACTGGAAGTCGGGGCAGATCCCGTTCTCGCTTCGCAGAAAATCGATAATCTTGAAGGCCGGGACACTTGGTATGATGTGTCCCTGGGCAGCAGTATCAAACTGGGAGAAAGCCATGACGCCTGGATCGGTGTCAACAAATCCTTCGGCGGCAATGTCAATACCAAATGGCAGGTAAACGGCGGTGTTACCTGGTACTGGGGCGGTCCGGCCAAGCCCCAAAAGGCACGGACAGCTGCCCCGAAGACAGCGGTTCCGGACAGCCAGCCCACCCAGTCCGTCAGCAGGAATGAACCGGCGGTCGGCAGTACGGCCAATGGTGCGACACCGGCAGTACGGCCGGCCGATAACAAGACTGCCGTGCAGCAGACCGGCAGGAAAATGAAACCTGCCGCCGATACGGCGGCTGCTTCACCGGCTGCCGACGGACAGCCGGTATCAGTGCCGGTGCCTGAAAACAACCGGACTTCTGCCGCAGCGGCAGAAAGCACCCAGCCGCCTGCTGATACCGGAGCAGCCGATGCTGCAGTACCGGCTGATGAGGGGAAAACAAAGCTGGCGCCGATGCTTGTCGAAGCCGATCGTCCCGACTGGGAAAGCAAGCTGTCACCGGGTACAGTATCGGTAATCGACGTGCCGAAGTACAAAGGCGAGCAAAAAACGCTGGCCGATCTGCTGCAGACAGTACCGGGCGTCTACATCGACCGGCTGTCGAGCGGTACCGGCCATTATACGACCGTGCGCGTACGCGGCTCCTCGGCCAGCCAGGTAAGCATCTATATGGACGGCGTACTGGTCAATACCGGCAGTGAAGCGGCAGTCAACCTGGAAAACCTCAATATCGACAATGTCCAGCGCATCGAGGTCTACCGCGGCTATATCCCGGCCCGTTTTGCCGGAGCGGCAATGGGCGGGGCAATCAATATAGTCACCAAAAAACCGACCAAGACCGGCGGCAAGGTCAGCTACGGCATCCGTTCTTTCGGCGGCCAGAAGTTCAATCTGGAAACCACGGCACCGCTTGGCGACGGCAGTCTGCTGCTGGCGCTCAATAAAGAACAGGCGGAAAATGACTTCCAATATAACATGGTGCCGAATTATTGGTCCGAGACTGAGATACCTACCGGGAAGAAACACATAACGCCTACCGGTGTACCCGATAAGCGCTGGCGCAAAAACAACGGCTATAACGATAAAAACATCCTGCTCAAGTGGCAGGATAAGGACTGGTTTGTCAAGCTGAACTACACCGATAATGTCACCCATACCCCGCAGGCAATAAGTATGGATTTTCCCCGGATAGATTCATCGGACAGCTATAAAGATTATGGTGGTGGCTGGATAAATCAATCTGTAATAATGGGCGGTACTATAGATACCAAAAAAACGGAACTGTCCTTTGGCCGCCGCCAGCAGGCGGGCAATCTGGAATGGGGCTGGCAGCTGGGCGCCATTCACCAGAATAAACAGGCATTGTTCGAAAAACTTATGGATGGGCTGATGTTCGGCACCAATACATTCAAGAATAACATCTATAATGCTTCTGTCGACGGTACCTGGAAAATGGGCAACCATCTGCTGGAATTCTTGCTGAGTGGCAGCAAGGAAACTATGGATGTAGGTTTTGCCACCAACTATACTTATTCCACCGGATACAACATTGATAGATATAAGGACTACTTCCTGCCAAAATACAATATGAGCAACTATTACTTCCAGCTGCAGGACACGATGAAGCTGGACGATTCGGGCAGCCTGACCTTTACTCCGCTGGTGCGGTCGCAGCGTTCCGACATGGGAATCGAGATACAAAATGGCAAGGGCTGGCTCAACAGCTATAACCTGGCACTCAAAAAGAAATTCGACAAGCACCTGACTGCCAGAGTCACCTATGGCACCTACTATCGCCTGCCCAGCTGGTATGAAATCTTCGGTGACGGTATCAATCTGGTATCCAGATGGCAAAATTACCGCTCCAATTCAAATTGGAGCCCGGATGTGTTTGCCGAACATGGACAAAACTGGGATGCCTCGCTCAACTGGACCGGCAGGCTGCTCGGCTCGGACAGCGACACAACCCTGACCTATTTCCGCCGCAACTCGGAAAATACGATGACGACTATGTTCAATCCTATATGGGGCGCCACATGGTATGCCAACTACGGAGCCGGTGAAGTGCATGGTGTGGAATTCAACAGCAAGCTGCACTGGCATCGCTATGATCTGTCATTGGCGGCCACCTGGCAGAATTCTTTGGTAAAGCAGGGTTATACGCCGGGAGCCAATATGAGCAATACGGTCTGGCAGGGACAGCCGCTGCCATGGACGCCGGCCTGGACCGTCAATGCCCGGCTTGACTACCGTTTCCCGGGAGATAAGCTCAGTATCTTCGGCGAATACAACTGGACTGATAAACTGCCATGGTATAACCAATCAAGTTGTATGTATTATACACCGCTTGGGCTTTTGAATATCGGGATGAAGTATAATTTTGACAAGCAGCTGAGACTGATAACCGGTGTCAATGATATCGGCAATAAAGGACCAAAGCAAATGACAAATTATAGTGATAATGAAAGAAGTACCATTCCCTATCCGCAGCAGGGACGGACCTTCTATATGACACTGGAATATTCATTTTGATGGTGCTGCATAAATATAATTAAATACTAAACCAATGCAAAAGGGACTGCCTGCATGGCATTGATCTCATAAAGGGTTGCAGTATACCACCGCGGCTTTTTGCCCTTTAAAGACGGACAGAAAGAACGGAATACGGCAATATCTATGAATGAAATGCCCGCGTGCGGCAGTCCTGTTTGTCAGCGGATGTTCATTGTGAAAGCACGGTGCCGGCAATTATGCCCATTAAAAAAGCGTCATAGCCGTCATCACCGTTTTCATGGTGCCACTTATACCATTCATGCCATCTGTGCGCATGTATTTCCCGCCAATGGCGATCATTGGCATGTTCGCGCCAC
Source organism: Pectinatus frisingensis (assembly GCF_014076555.1). Lineage (NCBI taxonomy): Bacteria > Bacillati > Bacillota > Negativicutes > Selenomonadales > Selenomonadaceae > Pectinatus > Pectinatus frisingensis. Next base: position 2,521,768 of record NZ_CP045424.1, on the reverse strand, counting down.
TGTCTGTCGTGCTCGCGCCATTCCTGGTCATGGTCACGCCATTGCCTGTCGTGGTCATTTTGCCAATCCGAGTCATGCTGCGCCCAATCTGGACCGTGGTCAAAAGGACTGGCTTCTGCAACAGTGGTACCAAGTACGGAGACCGCCATACAGGATGAAAGAATAAAAGCGGTTACTTTTTTGGTTTTAAAATTAAACATTATTACAACACTTCCTTAGTAAATGTTTGTTTACTACTTACAACCGGATTATAGCACGATAGGATATGACCATATGTGAAATTATCGTGACATTATTATGAAATATATTGGTAAATGGCAAAGAACTTCTTTTTGAATTAATATTATCATTTATTCAGGATAATTTCTTGCATTAAGTATTATTACGTGATAGAATATTTAAATGAAATGGCTTATAAAGGGGTGAATTACTTGCCAAATATAAAATCTTCAATACAGAGTGTAAAAACTGATGCTGAACGCCGTGCTAAAAACGTAGCGGTTAAATCAACCGTTAAGACCGCTTTTCGTAAGGTTAATGATGCAGTTAAAGCCGGTAATGCGGAAGAAGCAAAATCATTTTTGTCCGCTGCCTGCAAAAAAATAGATAAAGCAGCTGCCGATAATATTTTCCATAAGAATACTGCAGCTCGCCGTAAGTCTCGCTTAGCCAATAAGGTCAATGCATTGTCTAAGTGATTTTTTACCTGCTTTCGGTAATGAGGGCAGGTTTTTTATTATCAAAAATCATTGACACTGTATTTCCTTTATGGTAGAATAGTTATCGCAGTTATGAAAAGAATATGGCCCTGTAGCTCAGTTGGATTAGAGTGTTTGACTACGAATCAAAAGGTCGCAGGTTCGAATCCTGCCAGGGTCACCATCAATGGGTAGGTGCCCGAGTGGTTAAAGGGAACAGACTGTAAATCTGTCACCGTGAGGTTACGATGGTTCGAATCCATCCCTGCCCACCAACACAATTTCATATATGGCCCTGTAGCTCAGTTGGATTAGAGTGTTTGACTACGAATCAAAAGGTCGCAGGTTCGAATCCTGCCAGGGTCACCATTAATGGGTAGGTGCCCGAGTGGTTAAAGGGAACAGACTGTAAATCTGTCACCGTGAGGTTACGATGGTTCGAATCCATCCCTGCCCACCATTAATGTTGCAAAGCTGAAGTGTAGGCGATATGCCATACGCTTTATTTTTTTGTCAAAAAACGTATAATTTGTTAACTGATGTATATAATAGGTTGACTATATTGGGCAATGTGTTATATTAAAGTAGTAATAAGAACGGTATTGAATATTTATATAAAGGACTGATATTATGGCTTCGACGCGCGGCCTGACTAAGATAGCTGTTTGTGTGGCAATTATTTGTGTATCGGCATATCTGTCTTTCCCTATTCCGTTTACGACTGTGCCTTTCACGTTTTTAACCTTGGCAATGCTGCTGACAGCTTTTGTGCTGACACCGGCGCAGACATTTGTCGCTATGGTGGTTTATCTTTTACTGGGAGCGGTAGGATTGCCTGTTTTTGCCGGTGGCAGCGGCGGTGCTGGTGTGCTGGTTTCACCGAGCGGCGGTTATCTTTGGGGATTTATAGCGGGATATCCGCTGTGCAGTCAGCTGAAGGGGAAAAAACCGGTGCTTTTTCGTTATTTCGCAGCCGGATTGGTCAGTATCCCGGTTTCGTATTTTTTCGGAGTGCTGGGGCTGTGTCTGACAACTAAAATTTCTGTTATGCAGGCAGTAGTTGTCGGTGTACTGCCTTTTATAATAGGTGATGTGATTAAGGATCTGCTGGCAGCTTATATAGGTGTGCAGTTACGGAGAATACTGCCCGACTGAAAGAGGAGCATATGAGAAATATTACGGTAAATGGTTCAGCGGGTCTGGCAGTCTTATTGGATAAACTTGACATGCTGGGCAGCCATTCATTAGTAGTTTTCCGTGATAATAAACTGTTTGGCGAAGCTTACTGGTACCCTTATAATAAGAATCAAGGGCAAAGTGTTTATTCAATAAGCAAGAGTTTTACTGCGGCAGCGATGATGTTTGCCATGCAGGAGGGAATTTTATCAGAAGATACAAGAGTATGCGACGTATTGAAAAATAAAATAGATTTTCTTCCGGGTGAGCGAATGCGTAAAGTAACTGTGCGTAATCTTTTATCTATGACCTTTGGATATGTTGAGCAGGGTATCCAGTCATTTTATCTTTGCAGTGATTGGATAAGGGAGGCGTTACAGTTACAGCTGCAAAATGAACCGGGAACGAGTTTCTTTTATGACAATCGTTGTCCGTTTTTATGTTCAGCGATGTTAAAGGAACTGACAGGCATGGATTTATTTGATTACCTTCGACCACGATTATTTGTGCCGCTGGGGATGAATAACGTCAGTTGGGAAAAAAATGCGCAGGGATATAATCCCGGGTCATATGGATTGAATATCAGAACAATGGATATTGCAAAATTTGGTCTGTTTTTGCTGAATAAAGGAATCTATGGTGGAAAGGAACTGCTGCAAAGAAAATATGTGGACAAATTGTCCGCTGTCCATATAGATACAACGGGATGTACCAATACTGATGATGCGTGCGGTTATGGATATTATTTTTGGAAGTGCAGCTATAGACACGCTTTCAGGGCCGCAGGAATATTTGGGCAGTATTGTATTATTCTGCCGGATGAGAACATGGTCATTGCCATCACCGGCGGTACTGAGCAGGAAGCTGCACCGGCGGTGCTGTCGGCCGTGTGGGATTTTGCCGGTTCTTTGCTGCCGGATAAGCATGAATCATCAATAAGACCGCAGCCGGGCAGGATCTGGGAAATCAGCAGACCGTATCATGGAGAAACTAAGGGCGCGGTACCGGTAAATGAAAAAATTATTTTTGATAATAACATGCTGGGATTGCAATCAATGTTTATTAAATGGGCAGCCGGAGCTAAAAAAATTTTTTTAGTATTGGAAACAATGACTAAAAAGTTTTATTTACGGGCGGGATATGACCATTGGGAAAAAAATATCACCGGTGAGAGTTTGGACTATGATTCCTGTGCGACTATTTTTTATAATAACGCTTATGCTGCCTGTAATATCGCCGAGAATGAAATCAGTATAAGACTGGTTTATAGTCAAAGTCCGTTTGTTGATACATTTCTATTGAAGTGCAGTGGAGATGAAGTTATCTGTCATTATCTGCCGACACCGCAGTTTAGTGTCCGGTGCCATGAGGAGTATATCCATGGTCATACAGCAAAATAAAAAGGCTGCCGCACGGTATTTATTTCATAAACGGGCAAACACCTGCTTTTCGTCTTTTTAAGACGGTAAAGGGAGTGTGATTGCATATTATGAAGGAAAATGGTCACGTGCGACAGCTTTTTTGTGCAATCATTAATCAACAGCTACCATTACGGAGCTGGCTTTTATGACGGCGTATGCCGGTCTGCCTACTTCCAGGCCCAGTTCCTGGACTGATTGCTTGGTGATGGTGGCGGAAATAATGTCACCACTGGACAATTTGATTTTGACAATGTCATTTACACTGCCGGTATCGATTGAGCATATAGTGCCTTTCAATTGATTTCTGGCGCTTAATTTCATAGATATCACCTCATTTCTTTAGTAAAATAATTTTTTCTTCAGGTATTGATAAAAAAATAGCTTTCTTTGATAAATTCAACCAGCTGTTTTTGGAAAGTTCCCAGCGCATGGTTTTGGCAGAGGTGTCTGCTTCAGCAGACCGTATCATGATAACGAAAGAGAAGGTATCTTCGATTACACGATCTATTCGGCAGGGAAAACAATTAGCGGCATCCGGTTCATTTTCAATCGTAAAAAAATGAGCCCTGAAGCCTATATAGGTTAAATTGTCCGGTATTTCCCTCCGACAGGTAAGAGTCAGCTGCCAATCAGACGCATATAGGTGATGCGCATCTATTTTTTTGGCATGGGATATATTTTTGCAGCCGGTAAGAATAGTAGCGGCTGCTGTCTGGGGGTTATTGAATAGTTCGTATTTATCACTTATTACCTCAATGTTTCCTTGATCCATCACGGCTATGCGGCTGCATAAACGGTATACTTCATCTCGGTTATGAGATACGAAAAGTGTTGTTTTTTTGTATCGTTCGAGTAGTTCGCTCAGTTCCAGCTCAAGCTGCCATTTCAGATAGCTGTCGAGTGCTGAAAAAGGTTCATCCAGCATAAGCAGCTCTGCCCGTGCGGCTAGTATCCGCGCAAAAGCTGTCCTTTGCTGCTGCCCGCCGGATAGACTGGCCGGATAATTATTTTCCAGACCTTGGAGATGAAATCTTTTGATATTTTTTTCTACAATTTTATTCTTTTCAGCTTTATTGCCGTCTGCGGCAAAGAGAATATTTTCCCGGACAGTCATATTGGGAAATAGAGCGTAATTTTGGAATAAATAGCCGATGTGCCTTTTCTGCGGTAATAAATTTATGGATTTTTTACTGTCGAAGAGGACTTTTTTATTGAATTCGATATGACCGTTGTCAGGAGTTTCTATGCCGGCAATACATTTTAATGTCATGCTTTTACCGCAGCCGGAGGCTCCTAAAATTGCAAAAATCTCATCTTCCACATTAAAGTCAACATTAAGTGTAAAATTGTTGAGCTTTTTGGTGATGTTTACTATCAGTGACATATTCAGCCCCCATTTCCGGCGGGAACTTTTATTTTGCTGTCTTCATTGTATTTCAGCCAAAAATTCATCAGTACGATAACAATGAATGAAAAGCTTATGATAATGCCTACCCAAAAAACGGCAGCGGTATTATCACCTGCTTGGACAGCTGAATAAATGGCAGTGGAAATTGTTTGTGTGACTTTGGGAATGTTGCCTGCCACCATTATAGTTGCACCGAATTCTCCCAATGCGCGGGTAAATGTCAGTATAACACCGGCAATTAGACCGTGACGGGTATTGGGAAGCATAATGTGCCAGAATATTTTCCATTCACTTATACCGAGAGTCTGGGCAGCATAGATTATATTTTTATCGATCTGTTCAAAAGCACCGCGAGTAGTCCTGTACATCAGAGGAAATGATACGACCACGGCTGCCAGAACAGTCGCTTCCCATGAAAAAACCAGCGAATATCCCATTTTTAACAGCAGCTGTCCGATTATGCTGTTTTTACCGAAGGCAATCAGCAGTAAAAAACCGACGACTGTAGGGGGGAGTACCAGCGGCAGTGTCAATATGGCATCAAGTATGCCTTTAAAGCGCTTTATCTTAACGATTATATAGGCGGCATATATTCCGGTAAAAAAGGCTATTATAGTGGCAATACAAGAGGTTTTAACCGATATGAAAAGCGGGGAGTAATCTATCATTTCTTTGCGGGAGTGAAACCGTATTTTTCAAATATTGCACTGGCCGCCGGTGTTTGCAGAAAATCGACAAAGGATTTGGCTGCATCGATATTTTGGGATGATTTTAAGATGGCAACGGGATATATTATAGGTTTATTTGAACCTTCAGGGGCTTCGGCGATAATCTTGATTTTATCTGATATGGCGGCATCTGTTTTGTAGACCAGGCCGCAGTCGGCATCACCATTTTCAACCCAGGCTAAAACAGCACGTACATCATTGGCATAAACTGTTTTGGGGGTGACGGCATCACTATAACCAAGATTTTTGAATATTTGTTCGGCATATTGACCGGCCGGTACGCTTTTGGGGTCGCCTATGGCTATTTTATGCACTTTATCAGTAGTGATGTCAGAAAAATCTTTTAGATCGGTGCTGTTGTCCTTTGGTGCGACAAGTACGATTTTATTTATGAGCAGATCCTGGCGGGTATTGTCGGCAAGCAGACCCTTATCGGCCAAGGCGTTCATTTGTTTTTGTGCCGCTGAAATAAATATATCGGCAGGAGCACCCTGCTCTATCTGGTTTTGCAATGAACCGCTGGCACCTAAGTTGAATGTCAGGTCGACATTGGGATGGTCTTTTTTGTACTCATCGGCCAGGGCATTCATTACATCTTTGAGGCTGGCTGCTGCTGAGATGATTATTTTTTGTCGGGCAGTATCAGATGAAGATGATGTCTGGTTAATATTTTGCTGCTGTCCGCACCCTGCTGCCGTTAATATGCTGACTATCAAAGTGGCAGCAAACATAAGACTTTTTCCAATTTTCATAGTAATAACCTCTTATCATAAATGAAATAATTGCCAGCCATATGTATAACCACAGCTGATAAATATATTTTATAGTATATTGAATGGATGGTTCTGTCAAACAGTACTTAATTAACAAAAATATAAAATAACATAAATATAATATTGTAATTATGTAAATGACATATACAATTGCAATATCAGCGGCCAGTTTTTTTCATTTATTTAAGAATTGGAAGAAAAATCAATGTTATTTACATTTTTCAGTTGGCAGATAAAAAGAAGGCTGTCACACGAACAGCATTGTCCTCATAAAGATGCAAAATATTACCGTTTATTAAAACCCTTTTAAAGGTGACAGAAAACGGAATATTACATTGTTTATGAATAAAAATGTTTACGTGTGACAGCCTTAAAGCTGATATATAAATTAAATCTTAAAAATTACATAATGAATTTTTTGGTTTCATTGAGCAGCTTGTCAGACATTTGCTGCAGATTTTGACATGATGCAGATATTTCTTCTAAAGATGCTGTTTGTTCTTCTGTGGCAGCAGATGTATTTTCCATTTCTCCGGCCACCACTTTGGTTTCTTTGTCGACATTCTGCATTTTTTCAAGAATATTTTCGCCATTTTTGGCAACTTCCACCATGGTTTCTGACATTTCACGTACCTGCATTGCCACTGAAGCGGTTGTCTGCATTATATTGGAAAAAGCTTCACCGGATTTGTTGACTGATTCTATTCCTTGCTGCACTTCACCAGTTCCTGTGGATATGGCATCCACTGCTTCCTGGGTTTCTTTTTGGATGCGGCTTATTAATTCGGCTATCTGTTGAGCTGCATCTTGTGACTGTTCAGCAAGTTTACGTACTTCTTCAGCAACAACAGCAAATCCCTTGCCCTGTTCACCAGCACGTGCTGCCTCAATAGCAGCATTCAAGGCCAGGAGGTTTGTCTGTCCGGCGATACCGGATATCGTGTCGACAATTTGACCGATTTCTTTTGATCTTTGTCCCAAAGCGGATATAACTGCAGAAGAATTTTTGGTCGTTTTTTCGATGACTTTCATTTGTTCTATCGTTGAGAACATTATCTGAGTACCTTCGTTAGCGATATTGAGTGTTTTTTCCGCATCATCGGCAGCTGTCTTGGCGTCTTGGGACACTGCTTTCATATAATTTGTCATACTGGCTGTATCTTTAGTGGCTTTACTGATGCCTTTGGATTGTTTATCGGCTGATTGGGCAACTACGGTTACGGACTGGGCAATATTCTGGATGGCATTGGCTGATTGATCAGCACCCGTTGCCACCTGTGAAACAGTGTTGACAACATTTCCCGTGGTAGTCTGGATGGTCTTGATCAAGGTTTTTATGTCAGCTATGGTTTTATTATAGACAGCAGCCATTTCACCGAATTCGTCACTGCCGTTGAAATCAATTTGCTGTTTCAAATCACCATCAGATACTTTTTGGCATACGCTTAAAAAGGAATTGATGAATTTGCTCATGTATTTTGTTACCAGTGTAGCGATGACCATTGCCAATATCAAGACAATGAATAATCCGACAGCAGTCATGATCTTACTCTTACCATATTCGCTTTGTCCGTCGGCTACGGTCTTTTCTGTAGCAGTATTTGCTTCTTTAATATAGTTGGCTATACTGTCGTTGAGTTGATTGCGAATTTCTCTTGTTTTTGCGGTTTGGGTGCCTACTTCGTCAGATTCCAATGTTTGTCCGGCTCTAAACATTTTTATGCGGTCATTGGATAACTTTTTATAATCCTGCCAAAGCGACATTATCTGTTCTATCTGGTCTTTATGTTCGGAGAGTGGATCATCATGCAGTTTATTTAGGTTGTCATCTATTATTTGTTCGGTGCTTTGCATTTGGCTTATGCCTTCATTAGAAGCAGGCCGCAGCATGACATTGCGCTGCGCAGCTATGTATGCATTGAGTTCTTTGTCGATGTTAGCCACTATGTTTAATTGCGGGATCCTCTGATTGCCGAGTTCGGTCAGGTGGGCATCCACCTTAGCTAATGAATACAGTGAGAATAGTCCGATAATTCCAGTCAGAACTATTACTACTGCATATGAAGCGTACATTCTGGTTTTTAAGTTCATTGCGTTGACATCCTTTACTTATAAATTATTCTAATTAGAAATATATCTAAATTATCAGTGATATAACACGAAAATATATTTAAAGAAAATTGTTAATATTGTCGTAAAAATTAAGTCAGAGAAAATAAGTTATATAAAGGCAGTTCATCGGTATTAAACCGATGAACTTTAAATTTATGCCTTGGAAAGAAATGACTCAGGTCGATCCTTAGTGAAACCATAATGATACAATATAGCTTGAACTATGCGCTGAGCGGCTTTACCGTCACCGTATGGATTACAGGCATTGGACATACGGATATATTCATCTTTATTTTCCAGCAGAGATTTGACTTCATTATATACACGGGAACGCTCCGTGCCGATAAGTTTTACTGTGCCGGCTTTTATCGCTTCGGGACGTTCGGTAGTATCGCGTAGCACCAGTACCGGTTTGCCTAGTGAAGGAGCTTCTTCCTGTATGCCGCCGGAATCTGTTAATATTAAGTAGGATCTATGCATCAGATTAGCAAACGGTTCGTAATCCAGTGGATCTATTAAATGCACTCTGTTTAAACCGCCTAATTCTTCGTTGACAACTTTGCGTACCAGTGGATTTTTATGAACGGGGAATACCATTTCTATATCCGGGTATTCCGTAACGAGTTGTTTCATGGCTTTATAAACATGGCGCATCGGTTCACCTAAATTTTCCCGGCGATGAGTTGTCACTAGAATAATACGTTTATTATAATCAATGTCTTGCAATAGTTTATCAGTAAAAGCATAATTGCTGCCAACAGTTTTATGTAATGCGTCAATTACAGTATTACCGGTAATGAAAATGTTTTTTGCGGAGACATTTTCACGCAGCAGATTTTCATAAGATACCTGTGTGGGGGCAAAATGCAGATCTGTCAATGCTCCGGTAAGCTTCCTGTTCATTTCTTCGGGAAACGGAGAATATTTGTTACCGGTCCGTAATCCGGCTTCAACATGACCTACGGATATTTCGTGGTAATAGGCTGTCAGTGCTCCGGCAAAAGTCGTGGTTGTATCACCGTGGACAAGCACTATATCGGGACTTTCCCTGGTAAAAATCTTGTCCAGTCCCCGCATGGCCTTGTCGGTTATATCGAATAGAGTCTGACCGGCAGCCATAATGTTGAGGTCATAATCCGGCGTTATCGAGAACAAGTGTAATACTTGATCGAGCATGTCACGGTGTTGGGCCGTGACAGTAATAATTGGTTCTATTTCCGAATGTTTCGCTAGTTCCAATACAACCGGGGCCATTTTTATTGCCTCCGGTCTTGTACCAAAAACCGTCATTACTTTGATTTTGTTTTTCATAAAGGTTCCCTCCTGTCGGTAAACAACCGGAGAATGCATTCATTACTAATCCGGCACGGAAATATTTTATTGAATATTATTAAGCATGCAAATTATTTTTGGGATGGAATATACCGATTTTTTTTGCCCCGTAAATAATGACCGATATTATAAATACCAATATTATAATACCGACATATTCATTGACCTGGGTAAGTGCTATCGCACTCACTCCCAAAAAACAGCTGAAAACATACATCAACAAGACAGCTTGTCTTTGTGTAAAGCCAAGATCCAAAAGACGGTGATGCAGATGTCCTTTGTCAGGTTTAAAAATAGGTACGCCGCCACGGTAACGCCTGATAATGGCAAAGGCTGTATCTAATATCGGCAGGCCAAGTGCCAGTATGGGAACGATAAGGGCAATTGTAGTAGCACTCTTTACGGCACCGATAATAGATACGCCCGCTAAAATAAACCCTAAAAACATACTGCCTGTATCTCCCATGAAAATACGGGCAGGATTAAAGTTATATTTTAAAAACCCTAAGGCTGAACCTACTAATGCTGCGGTAATAAACACAGTGAACATATCACCCTGCTGATAGGCAACCAATAGCAAAGTGATAGAGGCTATTGTAGATACACCTGCAGCTAATCCGTCCAGTCCATCGATTAAATTAACTGTGTTAGTCAATCCGACGATCCAAAAAACAGTAAATGGTAAAGACAAGTATTCCAGAAATATCCAATCACCGAATGGATTGGATAAAAAATCAATACGCACATCAAAGGATACTAATATGCAGGCAGCAGCTATCTGGCCGATAAGTTTGATTTTAGCAGGCAGGTTAGTATAATCATCAATTATTCCCACTATTACAATGAACGTGCCACCTATCAAAAGCCCTAATAATTCGTTTATGTGCCCGGCTGTTATATCAGTGGTAAGAGATATAAAGACGACCGCAATAAGAAAACTAATATAAATGCCCAGTCCTCCTAAACGCGGAATAGGCTGGTGATGTACCTTTCTTTTATCGGGAGCGTCCATCGCTCCTGTTTTGATAGCAAATTTTATTATAACGGGTGTTATCAGCAGAACAATCACTAAAGCAATAATAAAGGCCAAAACCGAACTCGGCATCTTTACAGCGCACTTCCTTCACTATATGGCAGAAAATAAAATGTATTAGAGAATTCGCTGCGGCAACGGCTCTGTCTATATGAGCAATTGCTGGCAATTAATCCCGAACACTGCTATTATCTTACCCCAATACAAGAAATATATCAATTAGTTTTTCTAAAATAAGAACCAAATGGCCCCTTATGCTGTCGGTTATTTAACATAAAAAGTGATAAATCAATCGACAGCGCAAAAGGCCACTAAAAATTAACAGATTTCCTGAGGTTTTTTTTCTACGACTGAACCGTCTGTTTCTAAATATACTACCCTGGCAATCATTGCATTGCAGATCATTCTTCGGCATAAAAGGCAGGGCTTACCGGAAGCCGGCGTACCATCTTCATTATAGCCGACAATGTAAATCGTGGCATTTTGCATCTTCACCGGATCGGCAGCTATTATGGCGTTTTGTTCTGCATGGACAGCAACGCATAATTCATAGCGTTGTCCCTTGGGGACATGCTGGCGCTCACGTTCACATATTCCGGTATCAATACAGTTATCTTCGCCGCGCGGTGCACCATTGTAACCGGTGCTTATTATTATTTTGTCTTTTACTATAATTGCTCCATAACGACGGCGAAAGCAAGTTGAACGTCTGCCTACAGCCTTGGCGATATCTAAAAAATATTCGGTCCAGTCAGGCCGATGATATTGATTCATTGTTTACTCCAATTATAAATAAATGATAAATTATAATGTACCAAATAGGCGATCACCGGCATCACCGAGTCCCGGTACGATGTAGCCGTGTTCGTTGAGGCGTTCGTCTACTGAGGCAGTGTAAATTTTGATGTCAGGATGCATGTCGTTGATGGCTTTTATACCTTGGGGTGCAGAAACTAAGCATAGATAGATAATGTGACGAGCACCTTTTGCTTTTAACAACGAAAGGGCTGCAGCCGCCGAACCACCGGTCGCCAGCATCGGGTCAACCACTATTAAAGTGCGTTCAGCAACATCAGTAGGTAGTTTGCAGTAATATTCGATGGGTTTTAACGTTGCAGGGTCACGGTACATGCCAACATGACCGATTTTTATGGTAGGAATTAGCTTGACAATACCGTCAACCATTCCTAAACCGGCACGTAAAATGGGAATAAGTCCCATTTTTTTACCATCAAGGGTTTTGGATGTGCAGGTTGAGACCGGTGTTTTGATTTGAATATCGGTCAAAGGCAGGTCACGGGTTATTTCGTAAGCCATCAGCATAGATATTTCTTCCAGTAATTCACGGAAATCTTTGGTGCCGGTTTCTTCCATTCGCATTAAGGTCAATTTGTGCTGGACAAGCGGATGGTCAATAACAGTTACATTCAAGTGATCAGTCATTTTATTGCTCCTTTTGTATCAATATAAAGGATATTTTTCGCACAAAGACTTTACCTTGTCGGCAGCTTGTGTTCTTGTATTTTCGTCAGTAGGATTATCGAGCACCATGCCGATGATAGCAGCTATTTCACGCATATCGTCTTCTTTCAAACCACGTGTTGTAAGAGCCGGGGTGCCCAGTCGTATGCCGCTGGTTACAAACGGACTGAGTGGTTCGAATGGAATGGTATTTTTGTTGACGGTGATTCCGATATCATCAAGTATTTTTTCGGCTTCTTTGCCGGTAATGTTTTTGCTTCTAAGATCAACGAGCATTAAATGATTGTCTGTTCCGCCGGAAACGATGCGAAACCCGTTTTGAATCAAAGCTTCGGATAATGCACGGGCATTTTTTATTATTTGACGTTGATATTCTTTAAATTCATCACTAAGTGCTTCTTTAAAAGCAACGGCCTTAGCTGCTATTACATGCATTAAAGGGCCGCCCTGAGTACCAGGGAAAATAGCCTTATTGAATTGTTTGCCAAATTCAGCGTCACGACATAATATGATTCCGCCGCGTGGGCCGCGCAGAGTCTTGTGGGTCGTTGATGTCACTACATCAGCATATTCGATTGGATTGGGATGCAGCCCGGCAGCAACTAGCCCGGCAATATGAGCCATATCGACCATTAAATAGGCATTGACGTCTTTGGCTATTTCCGATAAACGCTGGAAGTCGATGATTCTGGCATAAGCACTCGCACCGGCAACTATTAATTTAGGATGATGTTTTCTGGCTGATTCGTGCAATGCATCGTAATCAATACGTTCAGTTTCTTTATTTACACCGTAAGGAATAATATTAAAGTATGTACCGGAAATGTTAACCGGGCTGCCATGGGTGAGATGGCCGCCATCGGTGAGATTCATTCCCATTATTGTATCACCTGGGTTTAGAAGAGCAAAGTAAACTGCGGTATTGGCTTGTGCGCCTGAATGTGGCTGCACATTGGCATAAGATGCGCCGAATAGTTTTTTTACACGATCAATAGCCAGCTGTTCAACGACGTCGACACATTCGCAGCCACCGTAATAACGCTTGCCAGGATATCCTTCAGCATATTTGTTTGTGAGTACGCTGCCCTGAGCCTGCATGACAGCGCGGCTTACAATATTTTCTGAGGCAATTAATTCCAATTTATTGCGTTGGCGGGCAAGTTCGGCATTGATAGCATTGTTTACTTCTAAATCTACTTTCGATAAGTCATCTGTGAGATTCATGTACATCCTCCTAAAGTTTTAAGCTCACTGCCCATTTTCCAAAGCAGTAATTTTATTGACACGGCGTTCATGACGGCCGCCCAGAAATTTTTCTGTTACCCATACACGGACAATTTCTGAAGCCGGCCCGAAACTTATATCGCGGCCTCCCATAGATAATACATTGGCATTATTATGCTGGCGGGACATACGCGCTGTGAAGACATTATGGCAGAGCGCTGCCCTTATTCCCTTTATTTTATTGCAGGCAATAGAAATACCTATGCCGGTACCGCAAAGGGCAATACCTCTGTCTGCCTGGCCTGAAGTTATTTTTGAACAGACTTTTTCAGCAATATCCGGATAGTCCACCGAATCCGTATTATATGTGCCGACATCTTCGACGGTAATATCCTTGAATTCTGACAATACTTCTTTTACGTGTTCTTTTAATTCCAGTGCACCTTGATCACAGCCAATAACAATTTTCATAGTCCAATATCCCGAAGGATATTTACACCACCTATCATTTTTAAAATAATTTTAACATAAACGATTAGCTAATAGCAAATACTGGCAATTATTATTAATTATTTTTATATGCTGAAAGTATTATACTGAAAGTATGTTCTGTCCGCTGGCTTTTTTTAAGCGGTTCATAATGGCAAGCCCAATGCCCTTTTCCGTGGTGCCTTCAGCCAGAAGTATATCGACAGGTTTATCATCAAAGTAACGTAGGGCATTATAAAGATCAGCGGCAATATGAAATAAATCATTCTGGCTTCCATAATCATATGAATATGAGTGCCGGAGCAGATTCGTCACTTCATGGCTGGCTATTATACCGACAGATTGGCCGGCCTTTTTGCATTTGGACAGTTCTTTGGTAAAGGCTGCGAGCATGTTTTCTTTGCGGCCTTTAAGTAAAATCATTGGGGCTTTAGGCGCATAGTGACGGTATTTCATGCCGGGAGCTTTGGGAACAGAATTTTTACCGGACAAAGCAGGGTCAACACGGACCTCGGGGAAAATTTCTTCCAACATTTCTTTAGTAATTGCTCCGGGCCGCAGTATGACTGGTATTGACTCAGTGCAGTCAACGATAGTAGATTCAACACCAAAATCAGAAGGGCCGCCATCCAAAATATACGGTATGCGTCCGTTCAAATCATCATATACTGTTGCTGCTGTCGTAGGACTGGGACGGCCGGAAAGATTGGCACTGGGAGCGGCTATCGGCACGCCTGATAATGTGATCAGCTTTCTGGCAATGTCGTTATCAGGCATACGAACACCCACTGTAGACAGGCCACCGGTTATTCGATCAGGAACGGCAATTTTTCTGGGAACAATCATCGTTATTGGTCCGGGACAAAAAGCAGCCATTATTTCCATTGCCATATGCGGAACTTTATCAGTTATCATTGCTAACATTTTGATACTGTCAATATGCAGTATAAGTGGATTATCGGAAGGACGTCCCTTGGCAGCATAAATTTTGGCTGCCGCTTTTTCATCAAGCCCGTTTGCACCGAGGCCATACACTGTTTCAGTAGGGAAAGCTACTAAATCACCATTTTTTATCGCTTGTGCGGCAACTGACAACTTTTCATCTGCCGCTGTATCCATTTTTAATATTTTTGTTTCCATAGTATGATCACCCGCTCGATTCCTGCTAAATCTTTTAATATTTCGTATTTTCCCCAACCGTTTTTTTGTGCCATTTCCTTTATGGCAGCAGACTGGCCGATGCCAAATTCACAAGCCAAAGCTCCATTATCAGTAAGAAAACGGCTGCTGTCATTTATAAGCCGGCGATAAAAACCAAGGCCGTCATTATTGTCAGTTAAAGCATTAGCCGGTTCGTACTTGCGGATCTCCGGTTCTAATTTGTCCATATCACTGAGTGGGATATAAGGAGGATTTGAAATGATGAGGTCAAGTTTATTAAAATCGTTCTGTTCATATAATGGAGCTAATAAATCTCCTTGAAGAAATTTGATTTTATCACTGACCTGAAAAATTTCAGCATTGGTTCTTGCTATAGTTAATGCTTCTTTTGAAATATCGACGGCACAACCGGAAAAGTTATTGCGCAGTTTGGCCAGTGATATGGCAATAGCACCGCTGCCTGTTCCGATGTCGGCAAAATTAACTGTCTTATAATCAGAAAATTTATTTATTGCAGTTTCTACCAATAATTCTGTTTCAGGGCGCGGTACTAAGACAGCACTGCTGACTTTAAAGGTCAGTCCCATGAATTCTTTTTGACCGGTAATATAAGCAACCGGTATCCGGGCAGCCCGTTTTTTTATTATGTTGCGAAAGGCTGTCAGTTCATTTTCCTGTAAGGGTTCATCAAAATGTACATATAAGTATATGCGTTCTTTCTGCAGTAAATATGCTAATAAAACTTCTGCATCCAGACGTGGCGAGGAAATTTTTTTTTCAGTGAAATAAGCCTGGGTCCATTTTAAAATACTGCCAATAGTCCACACTTTAGAATTATTGGACTGTCTTATGGTTTTTGTCATAATCATTTAACCTGTTGCAGTTTTTCTGCCTGTTCGGTAGTTATGAGCGCAGCTATTATCTCGTCAAGTTCACCGTTTAAAATGCTGTCTAATTTGTGTAGTGTAAGCCCGATACGATGATCTGTCACACGTCCCTGCGGAAAATTATAAGTTCTTATTCTTTGGCTTCTGTCACCTGAACCGACCTGGTTTTTCCTATCGGCAGCTATTTGGTCATGACGGGACTGCTGCGCTGCGTCATTTAATCTGGCCCGCAGCACTCGCATGGCTTTTTCTTTGTTTTTTAATTGTGATTTTTCATCCTGGCACTGTACTACTATGCCGGTGGGGAGATGGGTTATACGGATGGCCGATTCTGTTTTGTTTACGTATTGGCCGCCGGCGCCACTGGCTCTGTAAGTGTCTATCCGTAAATCAGCTGGTTTTATATCAATTTCAACATCTTCAACTTCCGGCAAGACAGCTACCGTAACAGCCGAAGTATGTATTCGTCCGCTTGATTCGGTTGCGGGTACGCGCTGGACACGATGTGTTCCACTTTCGTATTTCAGCCGGCTGTAAGCACCATGGCCTTCGATACTGAAAGATATTTCCTTGAACCCACCAAGTTCCGTGGGGTTGGAATCCAGAATTTCGGCCTTCCAGCCTTTTGATTCTGCATATCTGGAATACATGCGAAATAAATCACCGGCAAATAATGCCGCTTCTTCACCGCCTACACCACCGCGTATTTCGATTATTACGTTTTTGTTGTCATTGGGATCTTTAGGGAGAAGTAATATAGGCAGTTCCGTTTCGAAAGATTCTTTTGATATCTCTAATGAAACTATTTCTGTTTCTAATAGTTGTTTAAATTCATCATCGATTTCTTCAGTCAGCATGGCCTTATTTTCTTTTAATTCACGAATTACCCGCTTATAATCACGATACTTGCTGACAATTTCGCTTAAGGCGGCATGTTCCTGGCTATATTTTTGCCAACGGGGCATATCGGCTAAAATCGTCGGATCGCTGATGAGTGATTCTAATTCCCGATATTTTCCTTCGATGGCATCTAACTTGTCGAACACAGACTACAATCCTTTCTTTATAAAATCAATTATTATCGGCGGGGCAGACAAATGATGGACTGGCTGCATTGGATGCTTCGGAAGTTTCTGCCTTTTCTTCGACAAGAACAGCTTCCACCGCCTTGACAGCAACCTCGATCATCGCACAGTCAGGTTCCCTGGTCGTAAGTCTTTGCAGCCAAAGGCCTGGCAGCGTTGCTAAATGTATTATACGATTGTCTGAACGAGCCGAAAGGCGGATGATTTCATAAGATATGCCGGCAATGACCGGCAATAAAATTATTCGGGACAATATCCGGTATAATAAATCAGGCCAGCCGAGAAAAGCGAATGCCACGATACTGACAAGCATCACAATAAGTAAAAAAGACGTACCGCAGCGCGGATGAAAGCGTGGAAATGGTTTTATGTTTTCTGGCAGCAGCGGGACACCGGCCTCATAAGCAAATATAGTTTTGTGTTCAGCACCGTGATATTGGAACACGCGATAAATGTCTTTTATACGTGATATTGCATAAATATATAAAAGAAATATCAACAGGCGCAGTATTCCTTCTCCAAGATTCCGATAAATTGGGTTATCAGTGGGGAAAAATTTGGCAGCGGCGGTGGGGATTACGATGAATAAAATAACTGCTGCCGCTAATGATACTAAGATGGTGACGGCCATGTCTTTGTCAGAAAGCTTATCTTCTTCCTCTTCACCGGCCATTTTAGCTGAGTATGATAATGATTGCATGCCAATCACCAAGGATTCTGCCAATGACAAAATGCCGCGCAGAAAAGGTTTTTTTAAAATAGGATATTTGTCACCAAATGAATTTACCGGACTCCTTTTTATGCTGATCTGTCCGGACGGTTCACGCACTGCCGTAGCCACGTATTTGGGACCGCGCATCATGACACCCTCAATGACAGCCTGTCCGCCCACGGTCATTTTAGTGCAGTCTTTTTGCCCCATCATAACACTCCTTTTGCGGGGATTTTCTGATAGATATATGTATCAAATGATAAAATTTGTCTTATATATAAATGTAGCAGAGCATTTCTGCTCTGCCGCCCATAACAAATATTATTTTTTCCCGTAACGTTTGTTAAATTTTTCAATTCTACCACCGGCAGCAGATTCACGCTGACGCCCCGTATAAAACGGATGGCATTTTGAGCAGACATCCACACGAAGTTCTTCTTTTACCGAGCCAGTCTTGAAAGTATTGCCGCAGCCACAGATCACTGTTGCTTCTTTATAATCAGGATGTATTCCTTGTTTCATATAATGCACCTCATTTCTCCTAAACTATCAGCTCCTAATTATAGCACACCACTTTAGTTGTTGCAACATTATTGATGGGAGTAAAAGAGCCTTCTATTAGTATGGGGAATATGTTAAAATGCAAAAAGAAAATAAAATTTATTTCGCCCGGGGTAGAATAATGAAACGATATAGTAAGGTTTTAATACTGCTAGCTTTGCTTATTTTTGTCCTTACATCAATTGTGTCTGCTCAAAAGGATAATGATGCAAAGATACAGTATGTCAGCGCACTGATGTCAATGACAGCATATGATGATAAATTCAGCAATATTGCCAAGGATACTTTGGCAACATACGGCTGGAAATTTGAATTTTTTCAGGAAAAATCTAATAATGCGTCGGCAAAATTTTTTATAGCACATAATAAAAAATTTATTCCGGGAGAAGATTCTTATTTACTGGCGATACGCGGTACGAGTGATTTACGTGACGTTTCGAACGATGTCAAGATATCATTAGTTCCATTTGGCGGGAAAACACCGGCAGAATTTATGAATTTTGCTATGCGTTCACCCTCCCCTGATTTGCCAATGGTTCACAGCGGATTTAATAATTACGTCCAGACGGCACTTTTTACGGCTTTGCCTAATGGCGTGATGCTGGGAGATAATCTGGCACATATTCTGAAAAATAATCCGGCGGCACATCTTTATATCACTGGGCATAGCCTGGGAGGAGCTGCAGCCGTTCTGGCAGCTGCCCGTTTTATTAGCCTTGGCAGCAGGCCTGAGCAGATAAGTGTGATTACTTTTGGTGCTCCGGCTGTTGGAAATGAACTATTTGCCCAAAATTATGGAGAGAAACTAGATTTGGCAAGAATAGTAATGGCGGGTGATCCAATTCGTAATTTAGCGCAAATTTTTAATTCCAATTATAAATTGTTTGGTACAGAGATTAAATATCCATCATTATTATCATATGATGATAAACTGCGGCATAAAATATTGCTATATGTGGATATGAGCCTGCGCAGATATTATGACAGCAAAGTAAAAGACCAGGCTGTGTATGCAGAAAATGGGGCAGGAATACTGTTTGTCCGACCTGTTTTTCATTTGCCATCTGAACAGGTAGAAGAAAAAAATGATTTTTATATGCGGCGTGTCATACAGGATGACATTACCCATTATATAAAAAATACTGATTGGATTGATGATGATCGGCTGGTCACATCGGGAACTTATAAATATGTGGTGCACACAGACGTGACGGTGGAAAGACAAAAATATGCAAAAAACAGTTATTACACGGCGATCACATATACTGTTTATAATGCCCGGGGACAGTTGGCGGCTTCTTTTGCAGCGGCTGATGATACTGAGGAGCTAACACCTATTGAAGCTGTTCTTTATAATAATATCAAGCTGCGGGATAATCTTATAGAGGCATTGCAAAAATAAAAAAATATCAATCTTCAATGCCTTTACGAGCGGGAACACCCTTGTCATAATAGTGTTTTATTAATTTCATTTCGGTTACTAAATCTGCTTTGGCAATAAGCCAATCCGGAGCATTTCGCCCGGTGCAGACAATTTCTGTATTTTTTGGTACATTTTTTAGTAAATTTTCTATAAGTCGGCGTTTTGCCAGTCCGAAAAAAAGAGCTGTATTTATTTCGTCAAGTATGACAATGTCAAATTTCTGGGATATTATGGCTTGTTCAGCAGCTATAATACCTTCTTCAATTAATTTGATGTAGTCGGCAGGCGGATTTCCTTTGGGATAGATGACAACATCATCAGTCAGGGCGGCAGCAGCTTTTGGGTCAATCATTCCTTCTTCAGCTATGAAATATGGTTTTCCGCTGGTTTTTAATACAAGCTGTGGTGAAAAACGTTGTAAAACGTTTTGTTCACTATAAGCCAGGCTTTTCATGAATTGGGCAAAATATACCCTCATACCGGCACCAATAGCCCGTATGGACAGGCCGATCGCCGCAGTGGTTTTTCCTTTTCCATTGCCTGTATATATTTGTAACAT
The DNA here is from genome assembly GCF_014076555.1 of Pectinatus frisingensis. Classification (NCBI taxonomy): domain Bacteria; kingdom Bacillati; phylum Bacillota; class Negativicutes; order Selenomonadales; family Selenomonadaceae; genus Pectinatus; species Pectinatus frisingensis. The sequence continues at coordinate 2,501,504 of NZ_CP045424.1, read as the reverse complement.
AATAACACTCCAATCTGATAAATTTAAATGATAACACAATTATACAGCAAAGAATTGTAATTAAGGTAGGATTTATTATTCTTATCAAGAATATATATAGTTACATGATTAGATAATAATTAAGGGGGCTTATAAGTGAAAAAAGTAGCTACTGAGAAATTGATGCCTGGAATGACATTGGGACGAACGATTCTCAATGATAAAATGATCGTTATTTTATCTGCGGGGACCATGCTGACACAGGAACATATCATACGGCTGAAATATCTGAATATTGCTTCGGCATACATAAAAGATGATTTTGAACTAAACAGTAATTACCAAATAGCTGATATAGTTTTTAATAAAGAAAATGCCTTTGTAAAAAAGTATAATGATATTGTATCAGAGGCTAATGAACTTTTTGCCAGTGTCGCCAAGGGGAAAAATACAACCTTTGAATCCAGTAGTGACAATATAAAAAATTCATTGGTACCTACGATAAAAGAAAGTGGCATAATTGATTATTTATACACACTCAGTGATATAAGTGATGATATCTGCCATCATTCTGTACGTGTTTCTATAATGTCCGGCGTCATCGGCAAATGGCTGCGTTTTAGTGAAGGCAAGATTAATGATCTTGTACTGGCGGGTTTTTTACATGATATTGGCAAGACATTGCTGCCGGAACGAATTATCAGCAGCCGTCCCAAGACATTAAAACCGGCGGATTATGATATTTATATTCAGCATACGATAAACGGTCAGAAAATACTGGCGGATAAACCCAATATTTCCGATGGAGTGAGAGCCGCGGCATTACAGCATCATGAGGCTATGGACGGTTCTGGTGAACCGTTTAATGTGAGTGGGGACAATATTGATGAATATGCCCGCATTGTTATGGTCGCTAATCTTTATGACAATATAACGACTGAACACGAAGGCGAAGTAAAATATACACCATTCGATGCGATTAAAATTATTAGCGGCAATATGTTTTCTACTCTTGATCCGCGGATATGTGTGCCATTTATTTCTAATATTCAAAATTCATTTCTGGGATCGACCGTTGGATTGAATGATGGACGGCGCGGAAGAGTGGTCTATTATCCGACTGGTTATTCATCGCTGCCGATTATAAGAGTTGATGATAACACCGTGATCGATCTCAATGAAGAAAATACGGATAATATAAAAATAATTGAATATAATCCAAAATAAAAGTAAATGAGGTTGTCGCAACTATTGTTATTCATAAATAGGTAATATTTCGCTCTTTTTATCCGTCCTTAGTCCTTAAAAGGGTGAGAAATTGCGTGGCGGCCGGCTGCATCCTTTTTATGAGCTCAATGTTGTTCATGCGACAGCCTTGTTTTCATTCTAACGATTATCAACATGGTCCATTGTCGTTAAATCATGCTGGTTGAAGCGCAGCTGGGCAAGTTCAGCATATTTGGTACCGATACGGCCATAGTTGGCATAGGGATCTATTGAAATACCGCCGCGCGGCAGAAACTTCCCCCAGATTTCAATATAACGTGGTGACATCAGTTTTATTAAATCATCCATAATTATGTTGACAACATCTTCATGAAAGGCACCGTGATTTCTGAAGCTTACAAGATAAAGTTTTAATGATTTGCTTTCCACCATAAGTTTATCAGGCACATATGAGATATACAATGTGGCAAAATCAGGCTGGCCGGTTATCGGACAAAGACTGGTGAATTCAGGACAGTTAAATTTGACCCAATAATCACGCTGGGGATGTTTATTGCTAAAGGTTTCCAGAATTTCAGGAGTATAGGCATAATCATATTTGACATCTTTTTGTCCTAATAATGTTAATGCCGGGGACTTTTGTGTTGTTTTCATTTGTTTACCTCTTTCACTATATCATATAATAGAAAAGATTAATGTATAATAAAATATTTATCGTCTTTTATTATACATTAATCTTTATTATTGCAAAATAGCATTGAGGTTATCTTGGCAGTATTTACAGATTGAAGCTTATTATTTTAGTGGGAGTATTGATTTTTATCTGGTTACACTTCAGACCTTTTGATGTGGTGTTGATAATAGTTCTATCATCAAAAGTTGAAACCAGGTTGCTGTTTTCACGATGGACCTTCATGGTTTATGCCTGTTATTATAAAGAACGTTGGGATTGTCTCTTGACGATATTACTTTATAGGCTTAAAATTATTTATTAATAAATGCGCAAATATTGATACTTAGTTTTTTATGAGTGTAATTTGCAAATATTTGGAGGTTTTTCATAGTGGAAGCAAATCGTGTATATAATTTTAATCCAGGACCGGCAGTTCTACCGTTAGAAGTTCTTAAAGAAGCACAGGCAGAATTATTGAATTTTAGTAACAGCGGCATGTCCATCATGGAAATCAGCCATCGCGCTAAGGAATATGAAGAAGTCCATAATAAGGCCAAAGCTGATATTAAGGAATTAATGAAGCTTGGTGATGATTATGATGTGCTGTTTGTTCAAGGCGGTGCCAGCATGGAATTCGCTATGGTGCCAATGAATTTTGCCATTAAGGGTAAGAGGGGAAATTATGTTTTGTCGGGCAGTTTTGCGACAAAAGCTTATAAAGAAGCTGAAATTCAGGGAGTCGGATATATTGCTGGTTCCAGTAAAGCTAATGATTTTCGCAATATCCCCAAACAAGATGAGATCAAACTAAGTGATGACGCAGCATACCTGCATATTTGTTATAATAACACGATTTATGGAACAGAATATCATTATATTCCTGAAACAAACGGAGTGCCGTTAATTGCTGATATGTCATCAGATATGCTTTCACGGCCAATTGATTTTAGTAAATTTTCACTTATTTATGCTGGTGTACAAAAGAACCTTGGACCAGCCGGTGTGGCATTGGTCGTAGCTAAGAAATCTTTTATTGAAAACAGTCCGGAAAACATTCCAACAATGTTGCGCTATAATACATACAGCAAAAAGAATTCTTTGTATAATACACCGCCGGCTTTTTGTATATATATGGTGGGGAAAGTGGCTGCATGGATAAAAAAACAAGGCGGGCTGACTGCTATGGCTGACCGGAATGCCAAGAAGGCCGCTTTATTGTATGATGTTATTGATAATTACAGCGATTTTTATCGTGGTCATGCGCAAAAAGATAGTCGTTCATTTATGAATGTCACCTTGCGGCTGCCTACGGAGGAACTTGAGGCAAAATTTATTGCTGAAGCAAAAGAACAAAAACTTTGTGGATTAAAAGGGCATCGTTCCGTAGGAGGACTGCGTGCTTCCATTTATAACGCAATGCCGTATGAAGGCGTAAAAAGTCTGGCGGACTTCATGGAAAAATTTTATCAGAAAAATAAATAGACCAGGGGGAGATATAATGCCAGTGATTAATCCACTAACAGTGGCGGATAAGGTTACACAAACCTTAAAAACAGGAGTGTTTTTGACTACACAAGTTGATGGCAAGGCAGATACAATGACTATCGGCTGGGGATCAGTCGGTTTTATCTGGGGTAAACCGGTGTTTACAGTAATGGTGCGAAGATCTCGGTACACTTGGTCAGTAATTGAAAAAAGTCATGAGTTTACTGTGAGTGTGCCAACTCATGATATGAGTGCCGCTATAAAGCTGTGTGGTACGAAGTCGGCTCGTGATATTGATAAATTTGAAGCAGCAGGATTGACGGCACAAAAAGGGAAATTGATAACGACGCCGGTTATTGCTGGTGCCGGAATGCATTTTGAGTGTAAGGTTTTGTATAAACAAGATATGATAGCAGATAACCTTGATAAGGTGACGGCTGAACGCTGGTATGGTGATAATGATTGGCATACACTTTATTTTGGTGAAATTGTAACTGCATACGAAGATTAAATATGTGACTAAAAAACTCCCGCCAAAAGCGGGAGTTTTTTTATGGGTAAATTAGAATTAATTTTATGGGTAAATTAGCAATTTGAATTTTAGAATAAAAAAAGGGGGATTGTCACACGAACAGCATTGACTTCACAAAGATGCAACCCATTACCGCTACGCGGTTACCCCCCTTTATAAAAGCGAGAAGGAGAATGAAATATTGCGTATTTATGAATGAAAATGGTTACGTGTGATAATCCCGGTGTGTAGTGGATACCACAATACATATTATTGGAGAGTTAAAAGGAATGATATTCATTATCAATTAGTATAATAGCATATGACAGCTAATTAGTCAAATAAAAATTTAACTTTTAATAAATATTAATTTTGAATAAAATAACATTTCGATAACGTCAGGCAGCCTGGTTAAGTATATTATAAATATATAATTATTGAGGAGGAGCCAGGATGTATATTTCAAAAAAAGTCTGTGTTATTGCAGTCCTTTTAGGAAGTACCATTAGCTTTACTTTATTTAGTCCAGCACCGATCAATGCGGCAGCGTTTCAAATGCCCGAAGCTGTTCAGCAACAGCGCGGCGGGACATTAATACAAAGCGCTGATTGGGATCCGTATGTTAAAAAAACTTTAAATGATTTTTTGGTGACATATGGAAAGTATTCATCAACATATGATTTAAAACAAAGACCATATGCTGTTTTTGATTTTGATAATACTACATCGATAATGGATGTTGAGGAACAGCTGATAGTATGGCAGTTGGAACATCTGGCATTTGCAATTGCTCCCGATGATATGGGAAAAGTGCTGGAAACAGGCATTCCAACAGATAAATTAGATATGACTTATGGTGCTGATGACGGCAGTGGCCGCCAGGTAACTGTCAGGGATGCCATAAGTGATGCAGCGGCTGATTATGCGGTGCTTTATAAAAAGGGATTGATTTCGGTTAAAGGGAAAATGCTTGATGAAACAGTTAAGCAGGATTTAACTTATCAGGATTTTGTTGCTAAGATGCGTTGGCTGTATGATGCAATTTCTGAGACGATGGACAGTTCTGTTTCTTATCCGTGGGTGACTTATTGGTTTACTGGTATGACACCCAGACAGGTGTATACTCTGGCATATGCCTGTGATAGTTATTATGGAGATCCGGCCAAGGGACAGACATGGTCCAAAGGAAAATACATCAGTCCTGCTGAAAATACAAAAGCCGGCAGCGTCACGGTTTCGTATAATCAAGGTATTACGGTGACACCGGAAGTAAAGGAATTATATCGGGCACTGTATCAAAATGGTATTGATGTATGGATAGACTCGGCTTCATATATTGATGTTGTGCGGGCAGCAGTGGATTATTTTGCCATCCCGGATGTTAAAGGAATAGTGGCAATGACCAATCAAACAGATAATAAAGGAAGATATATCAATGCTTATAATTATGATTTGCATGCCCAGACGCAGGGAGTTGGTAAATCGCTGGCGATAAAGAAAGTTATTGCTCCTTTATATCAAGGACACGGTCCGATATTTACAGCAATGGATTCACAAGGAGATTTCAATTTTACCACAGAATTTAAAGATACAAGAGCTGTACTTATAATGAATCGCCGGCGTAAAGATGATGCGGCTTTGTGTGCGGGGATAGCTGAATATCAAAAGAAACATGATATTAGTTTGCAGCAGGCCAATCTGGATGGAGATACCAAGTTTATTTTGCAAGGGCGCAATGAAAATACGGGAGCTCTTTGGCCCGATGATCAGACGTTGTTATTGGGAAAAACAAGTAAGGTGTTCTTGTCTGACAGGGCTGATGATGTGGTTAAGAATCTGGAAGCGGGTGCGAGCATAAGAGATATATTGGAAAAAGATACGCATAATAAGGATTATAACGGCTATAAAACCCGCTAAATGTTGTAATGGAAAATAAAGAAAGGCTGTCACACGAACGACATTGACTTCATGGAGATGCAATTCACCATATGGTGTGATTATTCATGAATGAAAATGTCACGTATGACAGCCTTTTTATGCTGCAAGGCAGCCCATCAGGTAATTGATGCGTTGTAAATTGATTTGATGCTGGCGGCAAGGCAAGCATTAAATTCTTCATCACTTTGCCGTACTGACAGACCTTCTGCTAAAGCGCGTGAAAAGCTGGCAATGAGTCCATGATTGCGAGCCAGTTTTTCATTGGCATCCTTTCGGCTGAATCCGCCGGAAAGAGCTACAACACGGATAATATTAGGTTGTCCGGTTATCAAATCGCTGTAGAAGTTATCAACAACCGGTATTGACAATTTCAGCATAATTTTTGTGTCGGAGTGTAACTGGGCAGTCTGGTTTAAAATTTCGTCTTTAAGAAATTTTTCTGATTCGGCACGGTTCTGGCTGTGGATATCAACTTCTGGTTCAATAATAGGAACAAGACCGGCAGCGGCGATTTGTTTACCAATTTCAAATTGCTGCCGGACTATTTCCTTTATGCCGGAAGGATTAGTTTCTTTTATTACTGAGCGCATTTTTGTTCCAAAAATATTTCTTTTGACAGCGCGTTGTAAGAGTTCGTCTAATCCAGAAATCGGTTTCATTAATTGCACTCCGTTGGATAGATCAGCCAAACCCTTATCAACTTTTAAGAAAGGAAGAATAGCTTTTTTATTCCAGAGATAGTCGGCGGTCAATTCGCCGTCAATTGTCCGTTCCATAGTATTTTCAAAAAGTATTGCACCTAAGATGTGTTCGGAAGTGAAAGCCGGACTTTTAATAATACGGGTACGCATTTCATGCACCTTGTCGAACATCTCCTGGTCAGTGCTGTATTCACTTTTTTCAACACCATATGCTGCCAGCGCTTTGGGAGTGCTGCCGCCACTTTGGTCAAGCGCGGCAATGAAAGCCTTTGCCGCAGCAGCTCGTTGCAATTTTTTCTGATCCATAATAAAACCTCCTTAAATTAGATGAAATATACATTTATTATCTTAATAATAATATCTTTAAAGTTATTTTGCAATAGAAGCTAAAGTATTTAAAGTGGTGAAGGAGTTTATGCAGTGAGGGTGATAAACTGTTGCGGCACCATACTGTCAATTGCGTAAAGTATTGAATAATATAGTTCCGTTTTCTTTTAACCAAAGGCGATGTTCTTTAAAAAGAGGATCATAAGTTTCTACCAGATGCCAAAATTTGTCAGAGTGATTCATTTGGATGAGATGAGATGTTTCATGGATGACCAAATAGTCGATGATGGTCGGGGCTGCCATCATAATACGCCAATTATAATTTATATTACGTCGTGATGAACAGCTGCCCCAGCGGCTTTTTTGGTCGCGGATAGTTATTCTGTTGGCAAAAACATTCAATTGGGATGCCCAGAAATTGGTTCTTTGTGTAAGATAGACTTGTGCCTGTTGCTTATACCAAGGAATGAGAATATCACTTAACAAGGGGAAAAGTGTATCGTTATAAGTGATGAATACATTATCATCAGTAAGCTTTATGGAGACAGTGCTGCCGTATTGCAGATGGATGTTGTAATTTTTCCCCTTATAAGTAATATGATTATCGTTTATAGGAGCATTATCGGCCAATGTCTTATAAGCATGATTTTTTTTGTTCAGCCAATTGGAATGGTGGTGCAATATATGTGATACTTCTTTGGTGGAAACGTTATAGGGAGTTTTTATCAGTATGCTGTCACGATCGTTCAAGGCAATGGATACAGTCTTTCGCTTTTGTCGTTTTTGGATATATTCAAATAGTGTATCGCCAATTTGTATATAAGGCATTGCAGCACCTTCCTTTTATTTTATTATATACGCTGTCGATGTGATTTAAAATGATTATCTAAATATGCGGAAATTTTGTAAGAAAATATTTTATTGAAGATATTTTGGAGAAGTTTTTTGCACCTAATGACACTAGACAGATGGACATATTTATAAAATGAAAATATATATGATTAAATAAACGTTTTTATACTGATAAAATTGTTTTTTATTTTTATGATATGTTATAATAATAATAAGTTTTATGTATTAATGTTGCACATTTTGTAATTATGAAAATACGGTGATTATACCTGCTTTATAAGTTTGATATCATTTACGGGAGGTATTTGGATATGGATTATGTCATCTTGGGAGCTGGTGGGACAGGAGCCAGTATCGGTGGATTTTTGGCTGCATCGGGCAAAGATGTTACTTTAATTGCCAGAGGTAAGCATTTACAGGCATTGAAAGAAAATGGCCTTACTATACATTCTGATAAAAAGGGAGAAATTCATTTGCCGGCTATAAAGGCAATGAATGCTGATGAATACAAAAGCAAGGCAGATGTTATTTTTGTAAGTGTAAAGGGATATTCAATAGAAGATGTCATTCCTTTTTTAAAAAAAGCATCAGACCGGCATACCATTATTATTCCCATATTGAATATATATGGGACCGGTTTGAAATTAGCTGAAAAACTACCGGGTAAAAATGTAACAGAAGGTTGTATTTATATTGTTGCATGGATATCGGCACCGGGAGAAATAACGCAGCGCGGCAATATTTTTAGGGTGGTTTATGGGACACGCGGTGAAACTAATCTGAAGACGCAGCTGGATCAGATTGCGACTGATTTGTTAACGGCGGGGATTACTCCGGTGGTTTCGCAAAATATAGCTGTCGATACGTATCGTAAGTTTACGTTCGTTTCACCGATGGCAGCGGCCGGTGCCTATTATGATATAACAGCTGCTGCTATGCAAAAAGACGGCAGGGAACGTATGACATTTATTGAATTGGTTAAAGAGGCAATAAGTGTGGGAAAGGCAGCCGGCTTGCAGTTGGATGATAATCTTGTGGAAAAGAATCTGGCAATATTGGATGCACTTACACCGGAAACGACGGCATCAATGCAGAAAGACTTAAAAAAAGGCGGAAATTCTGAAATAGATGGATTGATTTTTGAAGTGGTGCGCATGGCTCGGAAATATAGGGTACCTGTTTCATGGTATATAAAAATAGCTGAAAAGTTTGGTTTTAGTGAAAAGTAATTGTAAATATGAGGCTGTCGCACGTACTTGTTTTCATTTATAATGTGAAAATTATTGCTTTTTGTCCACTTTTGGGAGAATGGTGGACTGTATAAGCGATAGTGGTATTTTTATGGAGATAATGCTATCCGTGCAACAGGCTCATGTTTTGCGTTTGGCAATAAATCAAACTGAATACGGAGTGTCAGTCGACAATGGAAATGGTGATTTTATTTATATTAGGAATAGCAATAGGCGCTTTTGGTACACTTGTCGGTATTGGCGGGGGATTGATTATGATTCCTTTGTTTGTGCTGTTGATGACCGGTAGTCCGGCTGCACCTGCAGGTTTTTTTAATACATTTCACAATGTTTCGCAAGCTGTTGGCACCTCATTGTTTGGTGTTTTTTTAAATACTTTATCGGGTTCATTTGCTTATATAAGGCAGAAAAGAGTGTATTTCGATGCTGCCCTGCCTTTTGCGGCAGCTACTTTGCCAGGAGCGTTTTTGGGGAGTTATGCTGATGAATATTTTTCCGGGGGCATATTTGATTTCGTCTTTGGCGGAATGTTGGTTATGCTGGCCGGAGTGATGTATTGGAAATCGTCTGCACCAAAAGCATTAGCAAAAGAATTTGATCCGAAACATTTTGTTTATCCTAAAAAGCTGGGAATTTTAATTAGTATTTTTGTTGGATTTTTATCTAGTGTACTGGGAATTGGAGGCGGAATAATTCATGTGCCATTAATGATTTATGTATTGTCGTTTCCCCCACATGTGGCAACAGCTACATCGCATTTCGTTTTGGCGGTGTCATCGTTTGTCGGGTGCATTTCTCATTTCATTTTAGGGCATATTGTTTGGAAACCGGCTATTGGTATCGGTTTTGGGGCTGTTATAGGGGCGCAGATCGGTGCTGTGATTTCCCAAAAAACACGTCCCCGGGTAATTGTAATTTTATTGTCAATAGTTATGTGTGGCTTAGGTTTAAAATTGATTTTTTTATCTAATGTGCTGTAGTGATTGGTGTAAAAGATAAAAAAATAAGCATAAAACATTAATTAATGTTTTATGCTGAAGTTTAGCAATTGATGCACAGTAATAAATTGTCAGCTTATTTTAAGCTTATTTTTTGCCTGACATTCCGGGCATACTCCATAAAAGTAAAATTGTTGCCCGGAGATTTCGTAGGAAGTCTTGGTAGCAGCTTCTTTGAGTGAAGCTGTGAAATCAAAGTCCATTATGTCGTCAATTTTACCACATTCGGTACAACGAATGTGAGGGTGAGATTCAACAACAGCATCGTAGCGAAGACTGTCATCACCGAGGTTTATAACCTGAATGAGTCCAATTTCTCTTAATATGTCAATTGTTTTATAAATTGTTGCCAAACTCATGGTCGGGTAATAAGGCTGTAATTTATTGAAAATCATTTCGGCATTAGGGTGAGACTTGGTGTTGCAAAGCACATTATATATAGCTAGCCGTTGGGGAGTTACCTTAAACCCTTCCTTGCGCAACAAGGCTGTTACCCTTTTAGAGTCCATCATGGCGTTATGTGTCCTTCCTTCAATAATAAAATAGCTTTCAAGTAATAGCCATTATTAATAAAATTACATTACGGTATTATTTTAATAAAAACACATAAATCTGTCAATGTTTTATTGATGGATTTTTCAGCGTATAAAATAATAGTTATCGATTAGTAGAAAAAATTTATCTTGTTATATTAAAAGTGATATATAGATAAGTAATTGACAAACATATGAAAAAATGATATCCTATATTTCGTTGCTAAGGTTTCATTTATATTTAAGAGAGCATTTGGAGAGTTGTCCGAGTGGTTGAAGGAGCACGCCTGGAAAGCGTGTGTGCGGGAAACTGTACCGAGGGTTCGAATCCCTCACTCTCCGCCATACTGTTAAGTTGCTGGATGATATTAATCATCCGGTTTTTTTGTGTTTAAATTGGCGGCTGGGCAATGATTGTTGCTGTATAAGCTGAAGAATAAAGCAGTTATCGGTTGATATTGATAAATTGGAATTGTTTGTAGTATGGAACAATTATATGGAAATAATGTTTTTTGATGTTTTTACTGAGGTTTTGTTTGCTACCCGGATGATTAGTTTATTGATGTATTCTTTAGTATTCGAAGTAAGCCAATGATTTCGCAGGGGAATAATAAAAATGTTGCCAATTGGTTCAAGGCTGTTGACCTGCATAAAGTTTTCCAGCATGATTCTTATTTCCCCGGCACGCTGATAGTAGGTGCCTTTAAAGGCTACTGTCATATAAACTCCCTCAGCTCTGATATAGGAAGTTGATTTTGGAAGGTTTGTGCTGTCATCATAGGTAGAATAAAATGCCAGAGAGCGCATGTAATTTTCAGAAAAAAAATCAGTTTTATCCACTACCCAGCCGACGTTTTTGCCGCTGAACTGATTTTGGGTAAACAATTTATATACGTGGCGGGCAATCATTTTGATTATGGATTTACCGGTCGTTCCTTTTTCAATGGGGGTATAGCAAAGAGGCGTCATTGGTTCATGAATTAGGAGGATTTGTTCCAAAATAATATTTTGAGTTTGCACAATATTTTCTTTTACGATAGAAATATTTTTATGTATTCTTTGCAGTTCTGCGATGGTATTGAGACAATCATTATCCTTTTCTTCCAGCAAAGCTAAAAAGGCTGCTGGTGATTTATTATCCAGATAGGTTTTAATTTTTGCTATAGGAATATCTAAGCGGCGTAAATTAAGAATTATTTCCAAACTTAAATATTGGTCTATATTGTAGTGACGATAACTGTTGCTGCTAATAAAGGCCGGTTTTAAAAGACCAATTTTATCGTAATATAAAAGAGTTTGTTTAGGTATTTGGTAAAGTGATGACAATTCACCACTTGTGAAATAATTGTCATAATTTTTAATCACTTACTCACCTGCTAATTAATAAATATATAATATTTTACCATAAATAGGCAGATGGACAAAGAAAAAATTTAACTTGGTATAATATCTTAATTATATGAAATGGGGAAAATGGTCTCCTGGGTAATGCGGTTGTACCTTGTATTGATTTGCCAAAATTGATTGATGCTAGCTTGTGTCGAGTCGGACTATGCGGATATTTTACTATAAGTTGTTCTACATGATCACTTTCATTTATAAATATCAAATATACCATTTTGTTTGTTTACCCTCAGAAGGATGACTGCACAGCAGTGGTAGATTTCACTTTTATGAAAAAATATCGTTCGCGTGGCAAGCTTTTTATTTTTGACTTTAGTTTGCTAAATGGAGCATACAATATATAAAGACTTGACTATATGGATACTATATAGTTTATGCTGACAAAGTATTTGCAATTATTACATAATAGAGAAAAATTTTTACGAAAAATTTTCTGTAGAGGAGTCGGTGTAAACGGTTATGAAGCGAACATTAAAGAAAACGGTAGTGACAGTGATGGCAGTGAGTGGTGTATTGCTGGAGGGGATGACAGTGGTACAAGCGGAAGATGTGCAAAAGGTAAATCTTGACAATATTGTGGTAACAGCGACACGAACGGAAAAGGATGCGCTGGATGTTCCGGCCAATACACAAGTTATTACGGCGGAAGATATTAAAAAGGGTGGGTATACCAGTGTATTTGAAGCGGTAAAAGTATTAGCACAGGCAAATTCATTCGCTTTTCAAGAGGATGGCGGTGATTATGGTTCGATGATGTCAAGAATCAAGTTACGCGGTATTGACGATGGAACATTGGTCTTAGTGAATGGAAACCCCAGTAACTATATGAACCACGCTACATTGAATAATATTCCGATAGATCAAGTGGAACGTATTGAAATAGTCAAGGGGGCCAATTCGGCTTTATATGGCCCGCAGGCTATCGGCGGGGTAATAAACATCATAACGAAGAAGCCGGTGAAAACTGGCAAAGTTACCGGTAATATTTCCAGTGCACTTGGCAGCAGGGAAAAAAGTGCCGCAGTAAATGTCCAGACTGATGTGTTTAATTTAGGTGTAAGAAAAACTTTTTATAAAGATTATGATGGCATACAGCATCCCGGCGTTACCGGTTCTGGACCGGCATTGGATATAAGGGATAAAAATACTGAACAGTTGTATTTGTCGGTGAATATGGCAAAAGATTTGGTCTTTAACTATGGCCGGACAAGCAATGAAGTGGCCTTTGAATCAGGGAAATTTAATAATTATGTGCCTATTATGAGTAAATATGGATATTATGATACGACATTTAATGACTATTCTTTGATATATGATTCAAAGGAAACAGGAGTAAAGGCTGTAGCCGGATATAATACTATTAATATGACTGGAACTAAGGGATCAAATAATACATCATGGGGCTATAATGCCAATTTTGATATACAAAAGAAATTTGATTTACGTGATCACAAAGATACTTTTATATTAGGAACCAACATGAATCGGGAATATATGAAGGTGAACTATCCGCCTTATGCTAATGATGTGGATAACGGCAGGAACAGTTATTCTCTATATGAGTCATATGATTATAAAGCGACAGATAAACTAAGTTTTATAGCCGGGATGCGAGAGTATTATATGACTAAATCATCATTTCAGGATAGTGATTTCCAGCTTTTACCCCAGTTTCAAGGATTATATAAGGTAAATGATAAATCATCATATTATTTTAATATCGGCAAATCTTTTGAAATGCCGGATATTACTTCAAGTTTTTGGTATGGTGATTCGATTGCAATTAATCCTGATTTAAAACCTCAATCAGGTTGGTCATACGAATTGGGACATAAGTTTGAAAATGGCAAGAGCAGTATAACTACTGATGTATTTTATATGACGGTTAAGGATAAATTTTATTGGGCACAGACACAAAGCGGGCAGAGTATCATGAAAAACCATGACAAGTGGCAAAATACTGGTTTGGAAATTAATTATAAACAAAAAATAGATGATAATTTATCAACTAATATTGGCTTAACTTTACAAAATCCAAAGGCATATTCCAATAGCAGCGCAAAATGGGTACAGGATTCAGCTAAATACATAATTAATGTCGGGGCTGATTATAACAAAAATAAATTTATGGCAGACGCTCGTATATTTGCTAATTTGGATCGTGAACCGGCATTTTACAATTATGAACGAACTTCATCGAGCACACCGGATCATAATTTGTCCAATAGTTGTGATTTAACAGTGACTTTAGGCTATAAACCGACAGATACAGATAGTTTTAAGATCATTGGCCGCAATTTGTTTAATAGAAAAGATGTTGTTAACACCTATGAATATTATGCACTTCCCGCGAATGTGACTTTTGTTTATGAAAAAAGTTTTTAGGCCGATCAAAAATTAATGATATCGGCTGTGTTTATTTAAATGTTGACTATATGGCAACAATAGGGTGTATAGTATAACAAAGATAAAAATGTATGAGGTGATGAATATGACCTGTAGTGCACATCCCAAGTTTGAGATACCGGACAGTCCGCATGGCAAGTTTCGTTATGAAAGTGCTATGAGGCATGCACAAGCAGCTAAAAAAGCGGGAAAGTCAACACAAGAAATTCATGCTGTTTTTAAAAAGATAATGGCATTTGATCCGATGGATATTGACGCTATTCCCACTGATGCTGCTCATGCTGAGTATCGCAGTGCAGCTATCCATGCTAAAAAGGCATTGGAAGCGGGAAAAAGTATGGATGAGGTTCATGAAATATTCCGCAGAGTTAAAAATGGAATAGGAACAACAACCTGCTCACACAAAAAATGATGCATAAATAATAAAGGAGCTGCCGCACAAACGGCATTGACATCATAAAGATGCAGCTAACTATCGTTATGTGGTGATCTGCTTTTAAAAGGCGGATACAAAAAACGAAGCATCGCAGTATTTATGAATGAAAATGTTTATATACGGCGGCTCCTTTATTGTTTGACCATATATTTAGTATATAGTTTAAAATTATGAAAACATATATCAATTGTTCGGAGGGTACTTTTTTGAAAAAAATTGCAATTTATGGTAAGGGCGGTATCGGTAAATCCACCACAACAGCTAATTTATCAGCAGCATTCAGTGAAATGGGATTGAAAGTCTGTCAGGTAGGCTGTGATCCGAAGAATGATTCCACACGTTTGCTGCTGGGACATATTTGCCGTAAAACAGTATTAGATGTTGTACGAGACAATGATGCAATAACAAGTGAAGATATTGTCCATACAGGGTATAACCAAATAAGCTGTATAGAGGCAGGTGGTCCGGAGCCTGGCGTGGGCTGTGCAGGCAGGGGCATAATTGTAGCATTGGAAAAAGTCAGAGAACTAAACGTGTTGTCCGATATGGATGCAGTTTTATATGATGTTTTGGGGGATGTTGTCTGTGGTGGTTTTGCTGTACCAATACGGGAAGGGTATGCTACAGATATTTATATTGTTTCTTCAGGAGAATTGATGAGTTTATATGCAGCCAACAATATAGCCAAAGGAATAAAGCGTTTTGCGCTGCGTGGTGTGGTACGATTAGGTGGAATTATAGGCAACAGCAGAAATACTCTCAATGAAAAAAAATTGCTGCAGGAGTTTGCCGCCCGATTGAATACGTATCTTATAACCTTTATACCACGTGATAGTATTGTTAATGAAGCTGAAAATAAACGTCAGACGGTTATTCAATATGCAGCTGACAGTGATCAGGCTAAAGTTTACCGCAAATTGGCAAACATGGTTTTGCATAATGCTAAAATGACAGTCCCTACACCGATGGATTTTGAGGAATTGGAGGCATTAGCAGAAAAATATGGGAGTAAAAACTAAACGTTTTATTATGAAAGGAAAAAATTGCAGCTGTAGTATGCCCGGTGTATGGCGGGCTCTTGTCTGCTGTAAAGGGGCGGTGGTCATATTTCACAGTCCGCGCGCCTGTGTACAGCTTGTCAGAAGTATGGAAGTAAATGCTCAATATCGTGTGTTTTCATACGGTCGGAAATTTGACCGGCACTATGATTTTGTACCGCTTATATCTACCCAGATGGAGGAACGGGATTCCATTTTCGGTGGGACGGAGCGACTGCTTGAATGTATACAGTTTGTGGTTGATAAATATCAGCCGGAATGTATTGCAATTGGCAATTCCTGTATTGCCGGTGTAATTGGCGATGATGTAGAAACCATTGGTGACGCGGCCGCCCGACAATTTAAAATACCGATTATAACAGTCAGTTGTTATGGATTTTTGGATGGGGAATATTACCAGGGTTATTTTGAAATGGCACAAAAGTTATTGAGAACTTTTGCTCGCCCCTGCCGTCGAAAAACAAAAACGGTTGTTTTATTGGGAGATAATGGCGGCCCGTGGGGCCATTATGCTCAGGAAGTAGCATATTTACTCAATTCGCTTGGTATAAAAATTTTGGGTCAGTTTCCCGGTTATACGGCAATAGCAAAAATAAAAGATTTAGTAAGTGCTAAGGCTGTTGTTGTATTAGGCAGTGCAGGACAGGCAGATGAAGGATTGTTAAAATTGGCCGAATTGTTTGGACAGTTTGGCGTTGGTCAATTACCAAAGGGTTTATATCCGATAGGCTGGACAAATACACAGCGATGGATTTTAGCCTTGGGGGAATTGTTCAATTGCCGGGAAGCGGCGCAGCAACTGGTGGCAATGGAAGGGCATCGTTTATTAAGTGCAGGCAGAAATTTCCTTCCGGTTACCTCCGGTAAGCGGGTCATACTGTGCATAGGCCGTCCCCTGGACTATTTCAACCCGGCCTTGGTCATTGAGATAATCAAAGTGTTAGATATGAATTTAATCAAAGTAATATTGTTGGATGATTATTCAAACAAGGAATATAAGTTGATATGGGAAGCAATAAGACATTCTACAAACATATTGATTTGTAAAAGTGAGTCATTGGATGTCCGGCTGGACGGTGATTTGATATTGACCACACATGAATTGAAAGAGTGTCCTGTGAGACAAATTTTTTTGCCAATGCTGACGAAAGCCGGTATTGGTGGAATGATTGATTTCATGCGGGAAATATATCGTGCTTTTTGCCATCGCGGCAGTCGTGGGGGGATCACTTATGTCTGGTAAATGGGATGATATTTGTAATAGTATCGACACTTGTGCTTTGGCTGGAGCAGCAGCTTTTTTTGCCGGCATTCCCAAGGCCCAGATACTGGCAAATGGACAACTGTGGTGTTATTTTTATGCCTTGCGTTATTTGGAGCATGCAGAGTATAATATGGCAGAACGATTTCATTGCACACAGACAGATAATAATGCTGTGATTTACGGTACGGAAGAATTTTTACTGAAAGCATTAGAACGAATGCAGCAGTCTGAGTGTCAGCCATCGATATTATTAATAGAAAACAGTTGCTCTATAAGTCTCATTGGTGATGATATTGCCGGTATTGCCGGAAAGGCAGCTTTGGAATGTCCGGTAGTGGCGATGGATTGCGGTGGCTTGCTGGGTGGGTTTGCTGAAGGATATGCTAAAGCTGGTGTGAAATTATTGCAGGTGTTACCGCTGGCAGTCAGAAAACCGGTACATAAAAAAATAAATTTGT
Source organism: Pectinatus frisingensis (assembly GCF_014076555.1). NCBI lineage: Bacteria > Bacillati > Bacillota > Negativicutes > Selenomonadales > Selenomonadaceae > Pectinatus > Pectinatus frisingensis. Next base: position 2,484,004 of record NZ_CP045424.1, on the reverse strand, counting down.
TGGGCTTGACAGATTTTTATTATAACGGAGCTGCCGACAGCAGAGAAATTGTGCGTATTTTACACGATGCCGGTTATCTGATAGGTGCTATTCCAGGTGGCGGCAGTACACTGGAATGTATTACCGGGCTCACTGATGCTGAGCTGAATGTAGTGATCAATGAGGAATTGGGACTTCCGCTTGCAAGATTTCTTAAGCAACAGTATGACATGCCATATGTAATTGCCGGTGTGCCTTACGGAGTTATTGGCAGTAAAAAATGGCTGAGCAGGATAACCCAAATTGTTTCTACGGATGCAAAAGCTGTATTTATTGAATGTGATGCGGCTGAAAAGAAGCTTACAGCATATGGCAATGATGTAAGTTGTAATTGGGGTGAACCGTGGTTTGACGAAACGATAATATGCGCACCGGGCACAATGGCCCTATGCATGGCTGAAGCCGTTCGCGGTGAATGGATAAATACCCAGCGGCTGCAGGTGGTTTGCCGGGATAATGTGATATCTGAAGATTTGTATTCTGTGATGGCTGATAAAGTGTATCCGAAGGAAAAAATTAAGACAGCATTGGAGTCTGTGCTGTGCGGGGGAAAAAGTATATTGCTTGCAGGCAGCAGTAATGAGACAGCAATTTTTATGCGCCATAATAAAATGGTCAGTTGCTGCAATGTAGCGTATCCGGTAAATGATGAAGTATTGTTGACACAGGTACCTTTTGCGGGAATTAGAGGAAGCTTTCACATGCAGCAGCGGTTATGGAATGCTTTTATAAAGAATAGTATTACCACTTCATTTTAAGGGGGTAAAGTATGCTGACAGCAAAAAAGAACAGTAAATTTGTATTACTGGGATTATTGGTTTTTTTAGTAGTCGTTTCTTGTATTTCATTGACCTGTGGACAGATAGATATTCCTATAAAAAACACTTTGGCTGTCATTGCCCATCAAATCGGGTTGTCAGTTTTTGGGGATAATTCTTTTACTCGGGAGCAGGAGGCCGTAATATGGTTCATCCGCATGCCAAGGATGCTGGTCGGGGTTTTGGTCGGGGCTGCACTGGGGATTTCCGGTGCTGTGATGCAGGGATTGTTCAGTAATCCGTTGGCTGATCCTGGTATAATCGGCGTTTCTGCCGGTGCTTCAATGGGAGCGGTAATTGCTATTGCACTGGGATTGGCGGCACAAAATGTATTTATGATGCCTCTGTTTGCTTTGTGCGGCAGTTTGCTTGCTGTTATCCTGATTGTGTTTTTGTCAATCAATAATGGTAAGATACCGGTAATGACGTTATTGCTGTCAGGGGTAGCTGTCGGAATGCTGCTTGGAGCGATTACTTCAGGTATTTTAACAATCATGGACGAACAAAAACTGCAAAACTATTTATTTTGGATAGTTGGTGGTTTGGATTATCGCCGCTGGGAGCATGTTTATATGGCAATTGGGCCGATAACAACGGGAATAGTCATTATGATGTTGATGGGCAGGCATTTAAATGTACTGGTGCTTGGGGATATTGAAGCAAGGACAGTAGGGATGGCGGTTATGCCGTTTCGGATGGGATTGTTATTCGTGGCAGCGATGGTAACGGCAACGTCAGTTTGTGTCAGTGGGAATATTGGGTTTGTCGGACTCATAATACCGCATATGATGCGGCTGCTGCTGGGACCTGATCATCGGACATTATTACCGGCAAGTGCCCTGGCAGGAGCGGCTTTTCTTGTTATTTGCGATTCACTGGGGCGTATTATAGCACCACCGATAGAAATACGGGTGGGAATTATGACAGCTCTGGTGGGAACACCATATTTTTTATATTTATTGAAAAAAATGCAGAAACATTCTTATTGACGAAGAATAAAAATGCAAAAGAAGTTATTTCTTACTAATTACAAACAGGTAGTTTATAATTATGAGTGAGGCTATGCGGAATCTGCAGCAAGGGAAAATTCTCAATGATGATTAGGTTTGGTTGCATCATAATAGATAAAAAATGGTATGCAGGATAAATGGTCGCAGTTTTTGTTATCTTGTAATCTCCTGTTTTCGGGCATTGGGGAGTATGTCAATAATGTTAAATAGTTAATTTTGTTATTAAATATATTTTCATTGCATTTTTTTATTAGTGATGCTATACTTATTTTACTGAAAATGAATAAATGTACTCGGTGCGACGAAGCCTGTTAACAAAGTAGCAATAAATATTGCTACTTTGTTAACAGGCTTTTCTTTTTCAGGAAAATTAAAGGGAGTGAAATTATGTTAAAAAGTAGGTTTTTGAAAACAGCTGCATTGTCTGGGGCATTATTTTTTGCTTTGCTCGGTGCGGGCTGCGGTGCAGGCAGCTCTGATACCATAAAAATCGGCGGTGATTTGGAATTAACCGGGAATAATGCTTCTTATGGTACTTCAACAGCAAATGGTGCACAGCTTGCTTTTGACGAAGTTAATTCTGCCGGCGGAATCAATGGTAAGAAAATTGAATTTGTTAAGGCAGATAATAAATCTGAACCGGCTGAAGCTGCCAATGCAATAACCAAATTGACCACTTCGGATAAAGTTTCTGTCGTTTTGGGTGCTTGTACTTCATCAAATACAATGGCTATGACACAGATAGCAGATGATCAAAAAGTACCGCTTGTAAGCTCATTTTCAACTAATCCCAAAGTAACTGTCAATGATGACGGCAGTGTGAATCCTTATGTATATCGTGTTTGTTTTATTGATCCTTTCCAGGGTACAGTGATGGGAAATTTTGCGACTAATACCTTAAAAGTAAAAAAAGTTGCGGTTTATATTGATAATAGCTCCGATTATTCTAAAGGTCTGGCGCATTTCTTTGAAGAAAGCTTCACTAAAAATGGCGGACAAATTGTTGCTGAGGAAGCTTATTTACAAAAAGACAGTGATTTTAAGGCTACTTTGACCAAACTGGCGGCTGCCAATCCGGATATGATTTATGTGCCGGGTTATTATGAAGAGGTCGGTAAAATAATTAAACAGGCACGCGATATGGGAATAACTGTTCCGATTACAGGCGGTGATGGCTGGGACAGCAGTAAGCTAGTCGATATTGCCGGACCGGATGCACTTAATAATACTTATTTTACGAATCATTATTCTGTACAAAATAAAACACCTGAGGCAGATAAATTCATTAGTGCATATAAGGATAAATACGGGCAGGAACCGGATGCGGCGGCTGTATTGGGATATGATGCAGCTACGATGATAATCGATGCAATAAAACGTGCCGGCAGTGCTGAACCGGAAAAAATCAATGCAGCTTTAGCGGCTACCAAGGATTTGCAATTAGTATCAGGCAAAATCACCATAGATAAGAATCATAATCCTGTTAAACAGGCAGTGATAATTGAATTTAAGGATGGACAGCAGCTGTTTAAGCAGGCTATTTCTCCAGAATAAACAAAAATAAATTTTATTGATTAAAATTATAAATACCTCGCTTCATCCGGTTGATAGAAATCGTGAGAAGCGGGGTATTTTAGAGATTAATGGCAGATAAATCACTGGTTTTTTTCACCGGAGACTGACAGGTGCATATTATCAGGAAAATCAAATGCATTGCCATATGTACAACGGGCTATTTCCTGTACGCCAAAAACTATATCCTGAGATACATTGTACAGATATCCTTCACGTGGGGTGATCAAAGCATTATTTTTTATCGCAGTGATGGTCTGTAGTGAAGGGTCATTTAAATAATTGCGGTTATATGAATCAACATCGAAGGTGTTATGGTCGTTGTAAGCGGGCATTAGTAAGATATCGGGATTTATTTGTACAAGTGACTCTTTAGTCAGTGCCTGTCCGTTATGAATACCGATTGTATCAAGTCCATTGATGACACCGGCATATTTACAGGCATCATCAAAGGAAGAACCAATGCCGCCGTAAGTGGTCATCAAAGAAATCAAGACAATTTTTTTGTGGTTATTGGGGGGAATTGTATCTACTTTAGTTTTTATTTCTGCAAGTTTGTCATCCATTAAGCTGATAAGCTTTTGTCCCTTGTCATGTTCTCCCAGAGCATCGGCAATAAGCTGTACAGTTTGTTTTACCTGGGAAATGTCCTTGGCACCGGGCACAACTAAGACTTTTATTCCCATGTCACGCAGGCTGTCGGCTATTTCTATGTTATTCCAGTCGGGAATTATTACTAAATCGGGTTTCATGGCAAATATTTCTTCGGCAGAAGGCTGCTTGATTTTAGTGGGAATTTTTTTTGCCAGAGGAACTATATTGGAGCTTGTAGGATCATCGAGAAGATAATTTATGGCAATTAATTTATCCGTTTTTACGAGTCCTAATACAATTTCATCTGTGCTCATAGAAAGGGTAATGATGCGCTGCGGTTTTTGGGTAAAGTGTACTATCTTTCCCTGCTCGTCAGTAACGGAATAGGCATTATCGGCATCATTTTGATGCGGTGTATTACTGCAGCCGATAAATAATAAACTGCACAGTAGTATGCTAAAAAAGCTATAAAGAAGTTTTTTTATTGGCAACTGTATCTTCCTCCATGGCAGTATTTTTGTAAATAATGGCATTAAAGATTTCGCACCAAGCTTCTACCATATTTTGCACATCAGGTTTTTTTACGTCAACGGCTGTAACAGTATAAATTTGTTTTAATATATTGAGAATTTCATTGGCGGCAGCAGTGGCTTCCTTTTCTTTTAAAAGCTGCCAGAAATATTGGTCCAAAATATGTACATATAGTGATGTATATACAAGCATGTTATCCTGCTGTGCCAAATCTTCGGCACACAGCAGAAACTGGGGTTTTAATAAATTATTAAAGTGGCTGCTATATTTTTCCCAAAGCATGGCAGGGGTTACACCAAATCGTTTTAGGCGGCGTAAGGCGTCATGCTGCCGGGCGGGATTAAGGCCGGATTGCTTGTCTAAAGCTTTTTTAACAGCTTTGATGATAACTTTACCGATAAGTTCACCCAATTTGGAGTGTTTGCCAGCATCTTCCAGATACAAACCGCTATCAGAATTTGCTATGATGATAGTCTGATCTGTACCTGAACCTGTGGCTAATCCCATGGAGTAGTTACTGCCAAAGAGCAATTCCTGAATAGCCGCTGTTTTTGCTTCAGTACAAGTGACTAAAGCCCGTGTTAAAGTTCCCGGTGGCATATCACTGTCGAGAAAAAGCAAAATATTGATAGTGCCAAATTGGTCAGGTTTTTCAACAGGACGATAATAATCAGCATGATCACCTACTCTGCCGCCATTGGTTTCTATGCCGCCGGTGACGATGGCAGTCACTGTTAATTCCTTGTAGGTCATGCCCTCAATGACAGCATTTTCCATACTGGCGGCAGTCCCCATGCCGCTGACTTTTTCCGGTTCTAATGATAAACGTTTTGATATCAATTTCATATGTTCAATATAACTGTCGGCAAGCATTTCACATGGCATGCCGGCACCTTGCTTGGCATCATGATTGTAAACAGCAATAAAATTTTCATGGTAGCCACCATTGTAAATAGAAGTACTTAGTACTTTGCGGTTTCCATTAAAAAATGCAACAATACTTTTATCGTATAGATAAACAGTATCGCCAGTCGAGAGTGTACAAAGTTTTTTCGACATGATTTCTCCTACTATTGATGTGACAGGCCACAGGCTGATAATTGCTGAGACAGCAGTTCAGACAGCTGCGGAAAGTCATCATAATAAAGTTCATGAACGAGGTAATCAGGTTGTAATAAATCTAATACTTTACGGACGGCTTTATTAGTAAAGGGACGGTGCTGATCGATATTTACTATGTGTTCCAGCAGTATTCGCAGATTGACATGAGGTGGAACCTGATGGTTGAACGAATGTTGGTATTTACTGGAAAGTGAACAGCTTAAATGAATTCCTTTGATTAGTGAAGCAAGACTGCCAAGTTTTGTGATGATCCGGCAGATATATTCTACGGCCTGCTGCTGATTTTGCAGATCACAGTTAGTATTGAGTAGGTGACCTGTGTCCAGCATGATACCGACATTTGGCCGTTTTATCAAATCAAAAAACATTTTGACCAGATCTTTGTTCAGTAAACGCAGTCCCGGCCACCAGAGATTTTCAAATAAAACAGTGACATTAGCAGGGATGCTGTCAGCAATTATATTAAAAATATCAGCAGCTGCCATCAGCACTTCGGCATCATTATATTCAAAATTGAATGTAAACGCCGATTGCGTGCTGCAGTCGGCAACATGCCATACGAGATATTCGGGATGTTGACTGAGGGCTGCGGCAATATTGGCTTTGATCACTTTGAGCCATTCGTTTTTATTGCGGGCACCGCCAAAATAATCGGTTTTATTGTATACTGCTGCAAATTGTTTTTTTATACTGACAGTATTATTTAACCAAAATCCCAGCCAATATGGCCAATAAGCTAAATGAACACCAATTGAAACGGTAGAATAATCATGTGATCGAATCTTGGTATCATATATCAGCTGTTCTATACCATCTAAATGAAAGCTTTTTAAGTAATCAGACAAAGTAAGTGCATTTTTTTTTAGATTGAGTTCATAGTAATCTGTTGCACAATAATTTATTAAATTTTTCATAATAGTCACCGCATTAATATAAACCATATAGTACATATATTGTCAAGATTAAAGCAGCCTCAAAGTCATTTTTTAGGTGTGATTCCCATAGTATGGGAAGGACATATTTTGGATAATAACTGCTGTCCTTTTTTTCGGGCATCGGTATCTATTCTGGTAGAGATTTCCCAATTGCCGCTGATAGGATTTCTTATTATCTGTACAGCGGCATTGTAGGCATATCCCAGCAATGGTTCGGTAAAGACCTGTTCAGCATTTCCATCGGCAATGATTTGTCCTTTACCCAGTAATAAAAGACGGCTGCAATATTTTGCGGCCAGGCTCAATTCGTGGACAACCATTAAGATTGTTTTTCCCATCTGTGCCAATTCTTTGGTGAGACGAAAAATTTCTTCCTGATAAACCATATCAAGACCGGCTGTCGGTTCATCTAAAAACAGCAATGGGGTTTGTTGTGCCAGTACCTTTGCCAGTAGAATACGCTGCCTTTGTCCACCGGATATTTCACTGATGGGAACATCGGCCAGATCAGCTGTCCCTGTATAGGACATACATTCCGTTGCAAGATCTTCATCATACATATTTTCTTTTTGCCACCATTTAAGATAAGGATAGCGACCTAAGAGAACAATATCCCTGCCTGTATAACCGAAATCTATATTAATATTTTGCTGCAGATAAGCAACCATTCGAGCCATTTGTTTTTCTGTAAAATTGCTTATATCGGAACCAAAATATTTGATTGTGCCTTTTTGTGATGGCAGTAATCCACGCAGAGTTTTTAATAAGGTGCTTTTACCAGATCCATTACAGCCGATTATGCCAATAATTTCACCGGGGGAAACGGTTATATTAATATTTTTTATTATTTGTCGATTACTATATCCGATACTTAAATTTTTAATATCAATAATTGTATTCATGCTGTAAATCCTTTAAGAAATTATATTAATGTCTGATCTTTTTATTTACTGCAATATAGCACACATTGCGATAAAGTGCAAAATTTAGAAAAATTACAGTACGGATTTATATTGTATGTGCGTCCGGGAACAGTTTCATTGTAATGAAATCCTCCGCTGAAAAGGTTATAAATAATTGGCAGTTATTAGTTAGAAATTCATTTCGTAACCGATCATAAAATTTATCGGTGTGGAATAGTAAGGAGTGGAAGCTGAATGTGTTACGATATCATCTCGGTCGAGAATATTATTTATGGTGAGAGTGGCAGTCTGATTGGAATCAAACGCATATTTAAAGTTGAAATTAGTTAATAAATATGGCTTGCAGTCAGTAGGATAAGCATTATCAGGTGAATTTACCCGCTCAAATAAATAGACGGCATTTATTCCGGCAGTAATTTTATCTTTATGATAATTTGTTCCGCCGTTAAGCTGCCATCTGCCGTATTCGCGTGCCCAGGTTCCACGTAAAGCCCGTCCCATGGCATTGGTACCTTTGGGATTGTTTTCCGGATTGCTAAAGACAATTCCCCAGTTGTAATTCCAGCCACCATTTCCCTTGATGATATCGGTTATTTCGATACCGGTATTACGGGCATCTTCATTGGAATAAGTGACCTTGGAGGTACCGATGGTGGCAGTAATGTTATCTTTTATATTTTGGTGGAATAATACAGTCTGCCAATTGTGGATTCCTTGTGTCTTTTTCCAACCGATTTCATAATGCAATCCTTTTTGTGGTTTAAGGTCAGCAGTACCGGCCAGGGTATTGCCGGATTGGTTTAAAGTTGGCATTTTAAAAGATTGCCCCGCGCTGATGTATATACTTTCATTAGAATTTAATTTATGGATGAATTGACTTTGACCGCTGAAATTTGTAAAGTTTTGTTTATCAGGGCCACCGGCAGTCCATGATTCCCGGCCGCTTAAAAGTAAAGTATCACTATTACTCAGTTTGTGCTCCCATTGGCCGTAGGCAGAATAATTGTTCCGGGAAATATTATAGTAATTTTGAGAAAGAGATGAGCTGCCGGGTACAGAAAAGAAATCATGCTCTGTCTTACTATATTTTTCTTTTTGGTAACTCAGACCAAACAACAGATTGTCATTTATGAACTGCCATTTTTTATTTACATCAAGTCCCATATTATAATTGGATTCTTTGCTGTCATCAGCTTCATAACCGATTATACCCTTGGCGGATTTATTGTAAAATGATTTTGAATTATGACGGCGTCCGTTGTAATAAAAATTACCTGACAGGCCGTTATTTTTATAATTTATTTGAAAAAAATCACGGGTTGTATCATAATTATCGGTTTGATTTTTTGCACCTTTACCTACTAATGGAGTGAAATATCCCACACGAGAATTGTTGTGGTTGTAAAATAGTGACCAGTTATCATCAATGGTGTAATTTAAGGACATATTATTTTTTTCTGAGCCATTAAATTCTTTGTCGTTAGAAGCAATATTGTTTATATGTCCCCATTTTTGATAATTGTACCCAATTCCTAATTTATCTTGTTGTATATTAATACTGTGTTCTTGCTGGCCCATATTGCCCCAGCTGGTTTTAACAGAGTTGTTTCGCTGTTTTTTGGTAATAATATTTATGACACCGCCCACTGCATCACTGCCATATAAAACAGAACCACCGCCGCGTACTATTTCTACACGATCCACATCATCCAGAGGAATGTCTGATAAATTATATGAGCCTCTTATATTGAGTGGAGCACCGTTGACCAGTATCAATGCTTCTGAACCGCGAATCAGTATCTTTGAGCGCATGTTACCCATGCTGTTGCCACCGGGTCCATAATCTAAGTAAACGATACCTGCAGTATATTTGAGTGCTTCCTGCAAATTATTTGCACCAGTATTAGCCAGTTGCTGAGCTGTCAAAGTTTCTGTGTCAGCGGGAATGTCAATATTTTTCTTGTGATAACGCAAGGCAGTTACACTCATGTTTTCTAATGTAACTGCCGGAGCAGCGTTGTCATCAGCACTGCTATCGGCAGCTGTGTCAGCATAAGCATTTGGATAAAAACTGTTTATAGCGCAAACAGTAGTTAAAAATATAAAACTTTTTTTCAATTTTTTTCCCCCTACAATAAAAAAATTTAAATTTGCAAAAAAATAAGGCTATTCCCAGTGAGAAAATAGCCTTAAACACAACAAAAGCTGGCTTGAAAAGCCAGTGAATAGTGTACAACAAGATTGCACTTAATTCCCCTCCCTATCACTCGCAGGTTTTAATGGTGACTGTTGAATAAGCAGTTCTTCTGACTTCAGTTCATCGCTAGACCAGCCTTCTCGGATTTCTCCAATGACATTTTTGGTTTTGCTCCCTGTTACAGCGGCGTGACCGTACCGGCTTCATACCGGTTTTTCTATTAAGTCCCATAGGACACTCATTCCTGAAATATGAAATTTTTCTGAAACACTTTTATATTATAATATAATAAAGTAAAAATCAATAGCTGCTATCAATAATATGATTTACAATATCAATATTTGATATGAGGCTTCGCTCTTGACAAGGAGAGCAAAGCTTTATATCATGTAATATAGGTTTGTATATAAACTATAATTATTTAATAATAAAATATAGTGAACAGGTGCGGATACGCTTAATAGAGAAGTGCGGTAATACGCCGCTGCGGTCACGCCGCTGTAAAGGGAAATCATGTTGTAATTAAAGTCACTGGGAAACTGGGAAGGCGCAACGTGGTAATGATCCAGAGCCAGAAGAACTGCCTGTTTGAAGATCACCATCTAACCTGCGAGTGATAGGGAGGGGATTATTTTTGGGCAGCAATAAATTCAGTATAGATTTTGCCTTTAAAAAGCATATTCCTTTGGGAGTGTGCTTTTTTCAGTTGGGGGAATCTGTATGCGGGTAACAAAATATCGTAAAACAGGCCTGTTATGGTCATTGACAATACATGTTATTTTATTTATGCTATTAGCATTCGGAGGTTTCTTTTCGAATTTGCACCATGTTTATGCCACAGATGATGATATCTATACTATTGATGATAGTGATGGGGCAGCCGGCGGTGGAAATAGCGGCGGCGGTGGTGTCAGCGGTGGCGGGGAAGCTTCTTTTTCCAGCAGTGATATAGTCTTGTCAAATAATGATGCGGACAAAATTGATAAAACTGTAAAAAAAGAGGAGACTGATAATAATTTCCAAAAGGAAAAACTGCTTAAACATACAGAAGGTACGATTGGCGCCGGTAATGGCCCCAGTAGTTCAACAGGTATTGCTGTTGGCAGTGGGGCAGGAACCGGCAATGGAACTGGAACTGGCAGCGGATCCGGTTCTGGCAGTGGTTCTGGTAATGGAACTGGCAATGGTTCCGGTGATGGTTCCGGCAGCGGTAATGGCAGTGGTTCCGGAGATGATGAAAGCAGATTGAAAGTCACCGTTCCGCCCAGGCCGCAGTATACACCGAAACCGTATTATCCGGAAGACATGCGTGAAGCGGATGAAGAAGGCTATGTTGTATTGCAGTTTGTTGTAAATACAGATGGCAGTGTGGCTAGTGTAACTATTGTGGGGTCGTCAGGACAAAGAGAATTTGAACAGGCGGCTTTGGCAGCGGGCAGACAATTTACTTTTTCACCCGGGCTTAATGCTTATAACGAATCAGTGCAATCCTATTATACACAGCCAATTACTTTTCGTTTGCATTAATGCATCTGAAAAGGCAACTATGAGGGGGATATTTATGGATTTTATTATGCAGGGTGTCGGTTATTTTCATAAGGGCGGATTCGTCATGTATATACTGCTCTTATGTTCGATTTTTGTTATTTCAATTGCCATTGAAAGGGTATTTTATTTTTCTAAGGCTGACTCAGGAAGAAAATTTGCCGATAATTTTTATCGGCTGATGGTTAATAATAAGATTGAGGAAGCTAAGAAACTGGCTGCACAAACAAAGGGTGATTTGGCAATGCTTTTGCATTCCGGAATGACGAGAACCGATAATAATTTTAATATTGCAGCTTTCTTTGAAATCCAATCAGGAATTTCCCTGGCTAAATTTCGATCGCGTCTTTATTATCTTAATGTAATAGTAACAATGGCGCCGCTGCTTGGACTTTTGGGAACTATCAGTGGCATGATATCGGCTTTCAGTATTTTTAATGTTCAGGAAGGCCAGGCGCATGCGATAACCGGCGGCGTAGGTGAAGCTTTAATCGCGACAGCGATGGGGTTATGCGTGGCTGTGGTATCATTGATTATTCATGCATATTTTACGCAGCGTGTGGATAATATCGTAACCGATATGGAGCAGTCTTTCTCATTGGTAGAAGCATATCGCAACAGAGGTGATTCCGATGCGTCTGCGTAATCGCCGTTCTTTTTCTAAACCGGAAGTAATGATTATACCGATGATCGATATAATGTTTTTTTTATTGGTATTTTTTATGCTTAGTACGTTGTATATGGTGAATATCAAGACAGTGCCGGTGAATATGCCCAAAACCGAAAATGCTGAGATGCAGGCACGAGTGAATTATCTGGTGACAATAAAAAAAGATGGTTCGCTTTATCTGGAGGATAAGCGTATTACCGAAAAAGATTTGTTGGCACAAGCACAAAAGGCAAAGCAGCAAAATCCTAATTTCGCTGTTGTGATACGTGCGGATAAGGATATGAATTATGATCAGCTTATGGGATTGCTCGACAAGCTTAAGGGCGCCGGGATAACCCGTTTTGGTCTGGCTTCGGATGCAAAATAATTCAAAATAAAAATATACATTTGCTTTTGAAATATAGTTAAAAATTGCCCTCCATAAATTAGATTTTAAAATTTAACTTATGGAGGGCAGTCTATTTTTGTGAGAATATATTTTTATCCTATATTATCAATGACAGCCTGTGTCATTTGAAGTGTGTCAGCTTTTTTAAATTCCGGACTGTATATATCGGCTGTTCGATAGCCATCTGCTAAAGCTTTCTGTACTGCTATTTCTATATCTGCTGCTGCCGCCTCAGCTGAAAAGGAATGACGCAGCAGCATCGCGGCCGATAGAATAGTACCAAGGGGATTGGCAATGCCTTTTCCTGCAATGTCAGGAGCTGATCCATGAATCGGTTCATAAAGACTAGTCCGTTCGCCGATGCTTGCTGACGGCATAAGACCAATGGAGCCACTCAGAACGGCAGCCTCATCACTCAATATATCGCCAAAGAGGTTGCTGGTGACAATGACATCAAAGCGTGTCGGATTTATTGCCAGCTGCATTGAGCAATTATCGACATACATATTGTCGAGCTGTACATTAGAATATTTTTTGGCTGTTTCAGCAGCTGTTTTTCTCCATAAGCGCGAAGTAGCCAGTACATTGGCCTTGTCTACGGAAGTCACCCTGCCTTTACGACTGCGGGCGGCAGTCAAGGCTAAGGCAACGATCCTTTCGACTTCAGGAATACTATAGTTTTCCAGATCCCAGGCGCGTGTGGTGCCTTTATATTCTTCGGATTCACATCTTTCACCAAAATAGATGCCACCGATAAGCTCCCGCACGATTAAAATATCAGTGCCGCGTATTATACTGGGTTTTAATGGAGAATATTCCAGTAAAGTTTCCATTGCTTTTACCGGTCTTAAATTGGCATATAAGCCTAATCCCTGTCGTAAACCTAAGATAGCTTTTTCCGGGCGCAGGGCAGGGGCGACATCGTCCCACTTGTCACCGCCAACAGCACCGAAAAGCACTGCATCAGCAGCTTTAGCGGCGGCAAGTGTTTCATCAGGCAGCGGTACACCAGATTTATCATAGGCTGTTCCACCGGCGTCATAATAGGAAAAATTTAATAGCCAGTTATATTTACTGGCTATTTTTTTTAATACATTTACGGCGGCAGTAGTTATTTCTTTACCTATTCCATCACCGGGAATAACGACGATGTTTTTAGTCATTATATTTGTTCTCCTTGATATAATTGATGAGGCCGCCGGCCCTGGCAATGTCTTCGACGAATCCTGGCAGCGGGTGGGCTTGGAAAACATCACCGCTGGTAAGATTTTCTATTTTACCGGTTGATGTGTCTACACGTAATGTATCATTGCTTTTGATTTTGTTGACATCGTCACCAATTTCTAAAAGCGGTAAACCGATGTTTATACCATTGCGGTAAAATATGCGGGCAAAACTGGCAGCTATGATTACCGGTACACCACTGGCTTTGATGGCAATTGGAGCATGTTCACGCGATGAACCGCAGCCAAAATTTTTACCACCAACGATCATGTCTCCTTTTTTTACGTTTTCAGCGAAACTTTTATCTATATCTGCCATACAATGTGTGGCTAATTCCTGTGGATCAAATGAAATTAAATAGCGGGCCGGAATAATAACATCAGTATCTATATTATCTCCATAACGCCATACTTTTCCTTCTAATGCCATAATATCATGCCTTTCATTTTTATCGGTTATTATTTTAAATCGCTTGGCTGCGCTATTTTACCAAGAACAGCACTAGCGGCAGCTACCTGCGGACCAGCTAAATAAACTTCACTGTCGATGTGACCCATCCTGCCGCGAAAGTTGCGATTTGTTGTTGATACGCAGCGTTCTCCAGCGGCTAATATACCCATGTGGGCGCCTAAACATGGGCCGCAGGTTGGTGTGCTGACGGCAGCACCTGCTTCAATAAAGATGTCAATGTAACCTGCCTGCATAGATTGTCTGTATACCTGCTGACTGCCGGGAATTACGATACAGCGCACATTTTTATCAATGGTATGTCCTTTTAGTATATTGGCTGCAATTTTCATATCTTCAATACGTCCGTTAGTGCAGGAACCAATAACTACCTGATCAATTGGAATATTACCAATATCCGCAATTCTTTTTGTGTTGCCCGGTAAATGGGGAAAAGCCACTACTGGAACTAAATCAGATAAGTTTATGCGTACTGTTCGGCAGTACTGGGCATCCGGATCAGAAGTAAATATCTTATAAGGAGCTTTAACCCGATTTTTTATATATGTCAGAGTCGTTTCATCCACTGGGAAAATACCATTTTTACCACCGGCTTCAATCGCCATATTAGAAATGGTAAAACGATCGTCCATTGATAATGATTTTATGCCTTCTCCCGTAAATTCCAGTGCTTTGTAAAGAGCACCATCGACACCAATCATACCGATTAGTGTAAGAATGACATCTTTACCGGTTATGTCGTGTGGTTTTTCTCCGGATAATTCTACCTTTATTGTTTCGGGCACCTTGAACCATGCCTTGCCGGTCGCCAGTCCTACTGCCAGATCAGTAGTTCCTACTCCGGTGGAAAAACCTCCTAATGCACCATAGGTGCAGGTATGTGAGTCGGCACCGATTGTCAGCATCCCTGGTGCGACAATGCCTTTTTCCGGTAAAATTACGTGTTCAATGCCACCCCGGCCTACTTCAAAATAATTTATTATGTTGTGCTTATCAGCAAATTCGCGTACTGACTTAGCCAATTGAGCTGATTTGATGTCTTTATTTGGGGTGAAATGATCCGGAATCAAAGCTATTTTTGTATTATCAAAAACTGGTCCGCCAATTTTATCGAATTCTTTGAATGACGGTGGTGCTGTTACATCATTCGCCAGCACCATATCAAGGCTGCAGGTTATCAATTGCCCGGCTGATACTTTCTCTACACCCGCATGAGCGGCAAGAATTTTTTCTGTCATGTTCATTCCCATAAAAATCCTCCTGATAGTTAATCATTTTAAATTTTTCGTACAAATGCATAATATCAGCTTTTGTTTTGTGAGATTAGTTTGGAATAATAAAATTATAATAGTATTTCTAATCAAATGTTTGTAAAAATGTAAACATGCCTGTATGCAATGATAGTACATAATTAAATATTTTGTCAAGGCGTTATGTCTGTGAAAAGGTAGATAATGTATAAAAATATTATTTATATGCATTATTTTCATATTAATTTCATATTAAAGCGATAAAATATAAGTTAGTCTAGTTTATAAATATATTTTTGGCGGGTGACTGATTTGGAATGGGTTTATTTGATAATAGCTGGTTTTTTAGAAATAACATGGGCTATATCATTAAAATATACAGAAGGTTTCACTTGTTTAATACCATCGCTGTTTACCGGTGCTGCCATGCTTGGCAGTGTATATTTATTGGATCTTTCGACAAAGACCATTCCCATAGGTACTGCTTATGCCGTTTGGACCGGAATAGGGGCCGCCGGTACAGCGATAATGGGTATGATTTGGTTTGGAGAGCCACATCAGGCAACGCGGCTGGTTTGTATAATGTTGATTATTGCTGGTGTAATTGGGTTAAAAATTAACATTTGACGCAATGCTAATATTTATATTCTTATTTTGAGGATGGTGCTTATATGACTAGTTCGGCTGTTTCAAAAAATTCCCTATATGAAAGTGATACAGATTTATGGGGATTTAATAATTTTACTGATGCCGCTGTCAATGAAGGATTTTTTTATGATATTTTAACAACGACGAAACCGGTGGGACCGACAATTACTTATAATGATGATGAATTCATAAATTTTGCCAGCATCAATATCCTTGATCTTCATCAAACTAAGGACGTACTTGAACATTTTCACGCTGCTGCTGATATTTATGGCCTTACAACAGGTGGCTCACGAGTCACTCAGGGTGTGTGCGAAGCCCATAAAAAAATGGAAAATCATCTTTGTCTATTAAACGGTCAGGAACGGGCTATATCATTTGCCAGCGGTTTACTGGCAAATTTAGGCTTTATCAATGCAATGTCTTGTAAATTTCATTTTAGTGAAACGTGTGAAATTGACAATTCTGATGCGATATTTGTGCTTGATCGTGATTGCCATTGGAGCTTATGGAAAGGGGCTTCTCATTTAAGATTTGGGCAACAACTATTTTCATTTAAACACAATAATCCGGCAGATTTGCAGAAATTACTGGCAAGACTGTCTGCAAAACATGATAAAATTGTTGTTGTTTTTGAAAGTGTTTATTCGGCCGATGGTTCTATTGCTCCAATGAAAGAATTATTTGATGCTTGTGAACAATATCATGCGTTGAGTTATGTTGATGATGCCAATGGCTTTTTGATATATGGTCCTCAAAATCGTTTGTTTGTAAATCAATTTGACCAGATGAAACGCGCTACTTTTAAAATGGTTTCTTTCTCCAAGGCTGTTGGAATGGAAGGCGGAGCTATTACCGGCCCGGAAAAATATATACATGCTTTTGAAGTGTTGTCAGGAACATCACTTTTTACGGCTGCTATTCAGCCTCCCACGGCCAGCACCATTGATTATATAATGTATAAACTTACTGCTCAGCCGGAAATTATGGATACTTATTTATCCCGTTCACTTGATTTACGGCAGCGGCTGGCAGAAAGAAAACTTCAGCTAAATGAAGACCCGTCATATATTATTTCTGTGTTGATTGGACAGGATGAAAAAGCTGTAAAAGTATATGAGGAATTTTTAGAAGAAAAGATGATAGTACCAATGTTTCGTTATCCGGCGGTAAGACCGGATCATGCACTTATTCGCATTATGCTTAATGCCCATCATACAGAAGAACAAATTAATCGTTTTGTTGACGTTTTGTGCCGATTGCAAAAAAAATACAGTTTTTAGGAAAATAGTAATTTTTATCGTCAGTCTGCTATGGGCTGGCGATGTTTTTGTATAAAGAAAACCACGCGATAGCCGCGTGGTTCAAAAAAGCTTAAGTAGTGAAGCCAGGTGTGCTGATCTATAAAAAACTGCCAGTTTATTAATATGTTTCATTACATATCAAAGCAATAAAATAACGGTACAAATAGATTTGCAATAATTCGAGATGTTAGGAATATTTTTGCTTGGAAAAGTTATGAAATATGCAAGTTTATAATTATTTGCTATTGGTGAATATATAGCTGATATAATCTTTAGCACTTTGCCTGATTTCTTCATCACTTGCCTGAAATGAAGCTCCGAATATGGCAAAGTAAGGTAATACGATACCGCCGACATGCTTTACACTGGCCTTAAACGGTGCGATTAATTCATTAATTGTAAATGAGACGGAACCTGTGGGCAGATAGTTTTCTTTTTTATCCCCTATTGAAATGGCTGCTCCAAATTTTTTCCCTTTCAATTTATGACCTTTTGATCCATATGCCCATCCATGAGTCCAGACATCATCCAGCCACTTTTTTAATAAAGGTGGGTAGCTGTACCAGTATATAGGAAACTGGAAAATAATGTGATCATGCATTTCCAATAGTTGTTGTTCGTATTTAATATTAATGTTCCAATCAGGGTATTCTTTGTAAAGCTCATGGATTTCGATTTTATCAGGGAATTGAATTAATTCTTGTTCCCATTGTTTATTTACTCTTGAATTATCAATGCTGGGATGAGCTAAAATTATAAGGGTTTTCATAATAAGACATCTTTCCTTTCAATGTACATTTGCTTGTATGAATTTATTATCATGCAATACGTACAATTAGTAAATACACACAATAAAGTAAGTGTTTGGTTACTTTATTGTGTGTATTAGACGCATTTGAAAATATGTGTATAATAGAATTATTCAGTGTAAACTATAGGATTCTATTTTATGTGGGGTAGAAATTATGAAGCAATATAATTTAGGTATTGAGGCAACACTTGAAGTGCTTGGCGGAAAATGGAAAGCTTTGATTGTCTGCTTGCTTATGTCCGGGACTAAGAGAACAGGAGCATTGCAACGTCTTATTCCAGGTATTTCTCAAAAAGTTCTTATACAGCAGCTTCGCGAACTTGAAAAAGATGGTATCGTAGGAAGACAGGTGTATAATGAAATGCCTCCAAAAGTTGAATACTATGTAACAGAATATGGTATTACAGCTAATAAAATTATTGATGTAATGTGTTCTTGGGGCAAGGAGAATATAAAGATGCGGCAACAGCAGGGAGAAGATGTCATATTGATGGAAAGTAAATTATAATCAACAGGTTAATTTGATATATAATAAGGGGCTGTTCGATGAAACTAAATATCCCCATATAAGCTTTTTGTATTTTAATAGCTTATATGGGGATATTATGTCATGTTTTTATAACAATAGAATTTGGATTTGGTGTATTATTTATTAAATACAGCAGCTATACCGCGAAATATATACATCACTGCGACTGCACCAGGATCTCGCCGGCCTATGGATTTTTCGCTGTAATAAGCAGCACGTCCGTGTACAGACTTTAAGTTTTTAGTATTTTCGACACCTAGGCAGGTTGCTTTATAAGCATCCTGTTGGGCAGAAAACATATCCTTGTTTTCAACAGCGGCATTTTTTAGAGCATTAGCAGCAGGATAAAGTGCATCGAGCATTGTTTTGTCGCCAACTTTACTGTTACCGCGCTGCATTACACCATCTGCAGCAGCTTGGGCCATAGTTGATAAATCATTTAAATCAAGAAAGGTTTTTCCCTTCACTTTGGAACCTGCTTTTAAAATGCATGTTGCAATTAAAGTCCCCATTGTAGAAGGAACGGCAGAGTTCATTTTCATGCCTAATTTGATGAGGAGTGTTCCTAAGTCATCATCAGTAATATTATCAAATTCATCACATATGACTTTGAAGCCATTACACATAGTTAAACCAAGATCACCATCACCCATTGAACCATCAAGTGCTATTAATTCTTCCTTGGCATCACTCATAGAATAAAGAATGCTTTCAAAAATTTTTTTTAGTGTGTCTTTATTAATAGTTTCCATAAGTTTGTGACTCCTTAGCGGCTTTGTTCGAAAAAAGGTGAATAGCATTTAGCATCAATAAGAGGCAGCAGTTCTTCGTCTAATTTTAATATAGATATAGACATGCCGGCCATTTCAAGAGATGTAGCATATTCGCCTATATATTTCCGATGAATCTTAATATTTTTGCTGCTAAGGATCTGTTTCAATTTTCGGTAAGCAATATATAGTTCTTCCTTTGGAGTTGCACCTAAGCCGTTGACTATAACAGCTACAGTGTCATCACTTGCAAATGGTAAATCAGTTAAAATTTTATCGGTAAGTTTTTCTACTATTTTATCAATAGGCTGCAGCTTTGTTCTGGTTATACCGGGTTCTCCGTGGATACCCATGCCAATTTCCATCTCATCATCGGCAATTGCGAAAGTCGGGGTACCAACTTCAGGAACAGTACAGGATGTGAGGGCAACTCCCATGGTTCGGGTATTATCAACGGTTTTTTGGGCTATACGAGTTACTTCTTCTAAAGGTAACATTTTTTCAGCGGCAGCGCCGGCAGCTTTATATGCGAATAGCATTCCGGCTACGCCACGACGTTTATTTTCATTGCCTTTTTGCGCGGATGCCACATCATCACTTACTAATACTTCTGTAACTTTTATATTCTCAATTTCGTCTAAATCAGAGGCCATGCCAAAATTCATTATGTCACCGCCATATCTGCCATAAAGATGCAGAACACCGGCACCATTATTGATGGCCTTGTCCACTTCATGCATCGCTTCAGCGCTTGGTGAGGCAAACACATTGCCTACACTTACACCATCGGCCAGCCCTTGCCCAACATAGCCTAAAAATACAGGCAGATGACCGGAGCCACCACCGGTAGCTATAGCTACTTTGCCTGGCTTAGTACCGGCATCACTGCGGATAACACAATGCCAGCTATCATTAACTAATTTCAAGCTTTCGGGATGGGCGGCAATTATGCCTTCTATAGTTTCCTTAGCAAAATCTTCAGGATTATTTATAAGCTTTTTCACAGAAATTACACCTTTCTTTAAAATTTGGCAATAATATAAGAAATTATTTTGAAGTTCGTACATTTTTATCCAATAAAGTTATTTCTGCTGGATATTCCCATTTTTGCAATTCTGTGTCTGGAACATACGGAGGTTCTTTACCATTATTAATTACTAAGGTATGATAATATATTTCAGCTAATTCCTCAACGTAGCTGGCTTTTAACAAGGCTTCTTTTAAAACTGTGTCAACAGCTATCACTCCATGCGCCTGCATAAGAGCAACATCTGATTTTTTGAGTGCTTTTGCAGTATTTTCGGCTAATGAAAGGGTTCCAGGTCTGCCGTAATCTGCAATGGGAACAAATCCTTCTTTACATCCGAGACCTAAAATTTCATAAACAATAGCAGGAATAGGTTTTTTCAAAACGGAAAAGGCAGTGGCATAACGAGAATGAGTATGGGCAATGGCATTTATATTTGCATAATGCTTATATATTTCCAAATGCATTAAACTTTCACTTGTGGGGCGGCGCTGACTTGTTTCTGACTCTATGACTACAGCGTTTAAATCAAGTACTATTATATCGTGATAAGTCATTTCTTCTCTATCCATACCAGTTGGTGTAATACATACGTAATTTGTTTTAGTATCACGAATACTGAAGTTACCGGATCTATGTTTACAAAGACCGCTTTTATCTGCCTGCAGAGCATACTTGACAACTTGTTTTTTTAATTCTTCTAACATTTTTTTCATCCTTTCAGTAATGAATAATATTATTCTTTTTTACTCAACTGAGCATTGCTTTTTTTCATATACATAAAATACCATACGAATAAAATGGCAAATATAGCTATTCCGGCAATGCCGCTTGCATCACCATTTAGAGCATGAACTATAGACCATCTGAATTCAGGAGCTTCTATTTGCATCCAAGAAATTAATTGGCCGGTTTGAGTTTGCAAAGTATGAGTATCAGCGGCCATCTGGGTAATTTGAGGTGCGAATTGAGTAGCTGCTATTAAGTAGGAAGGAGTAGCTATAATACACATTATAAACATACGAAGTAAATTTTTACGGGCAATAATCATAGCAGGAGGAGTTACAACAATATTTATTATAGATGCAAGTGGAATGAGTTTATTGAGACCCATTTGACTTAATCCGAAAGCAAGAATAAGCTCAATAGGTACTAGGACAATGGCAATTACCCATACTTCTGAACATCCGGCTAGAAATGGCCAATCCAAGCCTATATAAAAGTCACGTCCTTTAAATTTGCTCTTCATAAACGTTCCTGCAGCATCAGCAATTGGGGCAAGTGCCTGCATGAATAATTTTGCCACCATAGGAAATAAAACCATAGCTGTAGCTACTGACATAGCTGTTATTAAAATATCTTTTATAGCATAGCCACCTAAAAATGCTATAAGGCCGCCAACAATGAATCCCATTATGCTGTTTTCGCCGAATATGCCGATGCGTTTTTTTAATTCAGCAGCATCAACGTTGACTTTGTTGATCCCAGGTACAAAGTCAAGTATTTTATTGATCAATGCGAGATATGGACCTTGAAGAAACATTGGATGTGTACAGGTAACACCAGGAATATTTGTAGCTTCATAGCAACGTTTTTGCACAAGATCACCACTAATGAGTTCTAATATAACTTGGATGCCGCCAGCAACAAAGCCTAATACAACACTTCCCGTAATATAAGCTACTAGCGTAGCCGTGAGAATTTTTCCCCAAACATTCCATAAATCCACATTTAAACAATCTGTAAATTTCAATGCCAGCATTATTAAATTTATGATTATTTGCACAGGAAACATAAAAAGAGCAAATGGCCAGGCCCAGGCTATAGCGGATATAGGTGCCCATCCAACATCAATGGCCGTGAGTTGAAGACCGGTCCTTTGCACTAATGCTTGTGCAGCAGGACTAATACTGTTGAACATAAACCCTAAAACTACGTTCATTCCTGTAAAAGCTATACCTAGAGTAATACCTGATATGATGGCCTTCTTTATCTTCATTTTCACGCATAAACCGAGTATTATCATGATTACAGGAAGAAAAATGGCAGCACCAAGACCCAGTATATACTGTATAATGTCGTTAAACACAATGACTCCTCCTTTATATCAATAAATATATTGCATTATTTTTTTGATTGAGTGTATAATAAATGTGTGTGTATAAAACTCTTGCAGCTTATTATATAGCTGTGAGAGCTTTTTTATTCTTTAATCAGATCTTTAAGCTTTTCAAACTCTTCCTCCATTCCTATACCTGTCAAAAAAGGTATTCCCTTGATGGTAGGTACATTCCAATTATTATCTTTCTCGGAAACAATTGAAATATAAATATCACATTGGTCGATTATGTTTTCCAAAGATTTGAAGTCAACAGCTTCAACTGAAACATCCAAATTTTCATCTTCACACATTGACTGTACTTTTGAGGCAACTGTTTGTGATGTTGCCACACCGGAACCGCAGGCTACGAAAATTCTTTTCATTTTAATCATCTTCCTTTAAAATAATATTTTGTTAAGTTTTTTGATCATGTCCATTTTATTATCGGTGTAATATATATCAGATAATTTTTCTTTGTCAGAAAAAATAGACATCAATTTACTTAATATCGATAAATGTCCTTTAGGATCTGTGATAGCCAGCATAAATACAAGCTGGGCATTTACATTATTATCGCTATTACCCATTTCTTTAAAAGTAACTGGGTTTTTCAGCGTAGCAACCAAAATTGTTGATTTTAAGACATGCGCTGGGTATGTATGAGGCATTGCTATTTTGATACCAGGAGTATTAAGCCCCGTAGGAAATTCTTGTTCACGTTTAATAACGGCTTGAGCATAACTGTCTTTCACATAACCATTTGCATATAAAATTCCAGAAAACTTATTCAACAAATTTAACTGATCTGTTGCTTCATAATTTAAGAAAATAAGATTTTTATGTAATATTGAATTATCCATGTTTTCTTCCTCCTTATTATCTGTTAATATAAGCAAATCATGTGCCAAATTAGTGCATAACACTTACTATAATCAGGAAAACAGTGATTTTGTTGAATAATGGCTATGGTTATATTATTTATATTAATATGAAATGATATTAATTAAGTTCATACTATGCACTATATGAAAAAGAATTATTATTGCATAAAAAAACTAGTTAAATATATGATAATTTATTTATTTTTATGCACAATAAGTTATAATATATATTATATTCTCAATTTTATAATACAAATCTTAAAAGGAGGATACATTTAATGAAAAATATTGATACTATATTTCATTTTATTCAAAATAATCTATCTTATGAAAAATTTATTGAACAATTACAATTAAGGCAGACTCCAGGAATCAATGCAGAACAGATTCAAGATAAACTGGGAATAGTGCGCAATAATGGCAGTACATTTTTAAATCAATTGCATAAAAAAAAGATGTTAACCAAGTTAAATACCCGTCCGGTATGTTTTGTACCACAAAACTTTATTTATAGATTTTGTGAAGAATACCATGTGTCATTAAAGGATGTTTATAATCCTGATGAACTTTTTGAGATAATATCAGCCAATGCAGCCAATGACCCTTTTGAACAATTATTGGGACATGACGGCAGTCTTATGCAGCAAGTTAGGCAGGCTAAAGCAGCAATTATTTATCCGCCAAAGGGATTACATACGTTAATATTAGGTCAAAGTGGTGTCGGAAAAACCACTTTTGCCGCGGCAATGCATTCATATGGTGCATATATTCGCAAGAAAACAGATAAAGAATATCCTTTTATTACATTTAATTGTGCAGACTATTTTAACAATCCACAACTATTATTGGCAAAGCTATTTGGGCATACTAAAAATGCATTTACAGGGGCCGATGAAGATAAAATAGGATTGGTAGAAAAGGCAAACGGAGGGATACTTTTTCTTGATGAAATTCATCGCCTGCCGCCTAATGGGCAAGAAATGCTTTTTTATCTTATGGATAAGGGGGAATACAGTCGTCTGGGTGAAAATACAGCAAGACATAAGGCAGATTTGTTAATTATCGGGGCTACCACGGAAAACCCGGAAAATATATTATTGTCAACTTTTATCAGACGGATTCCGGTAACTATAAAACTGCCATCATTTATGCAAAAACCTATAAGTGAACGTGTGGAAATTATCGATTATTTTTTCCGATATGAATCTTTGAATCTTAAGCAATCACTTAGTCTTGCTCCAGAAGTTCTGAAGGCATTGGCGGTTTATAGTTTTAGTACAGGCAATATAGGTCAGCTGCGTTCAGAAATAAAACTTTTATGTGCCAATGCTTTTTTGCAGAATTTGCAGGATAATAAATCATTTCATATAGATTTTCAAGCATTGAATGACAAAATAAAATCCAGTTTTTTTGATATTGCTAAACTGGATGAAGAAACAAAACAATATTTAAATATGTTTTCTGAAACTGTAATTATAACTCCGCATAAAAAAATTGATGATACACTACTTGATCATCCGACAGAATTATACAATCAGATTACTAATCGATTAACCACTTTGCGTAGTCAGGGCATAAATAAGCACGTCATTCATGATTTGCTGCAAAACGACATTGATAATTATTTCAGCAATCTTATGAGGGAAGTCGATGATTCAACAACTGATATTAATACGCTTTATAAGGTCGTTCCACGTGAAATAGTAGATGCAACGGTTAAACTTGTTGAATTTGCCCAGCATCATCTATCTATAAATTTTAAGAATAAGTTTATATTTGGGCTTTGTTTTCATATCAATGCGTTATTAAAACGAACTAATAAAACACAGAAATTACCGATACCGCAATTATCGGAGATAAAAAAAGAACATCCCAAAGAGCTTCAGATAGCACATGAAATGGTAAAAAGACTTGAAATAAAATTTAATACACCAATAAATAGCTATGAACAATGTTTTTTGGCATTGTTATTGGTTCAAAATAAAGAAAATGATAGTGGTGAGCAGGATAGAATAGGAATAATAATTTGCTGCCATGGTGATACAACAGCCTCGAGTATAGCAAATGTGGCTAATATGTTGTTGAATACTACATGGTTGAAAGCAATCGACATGCCATTAACAGCCAGCATTGATAAAACTTATATGAAATTTCGCAGTATGGCTGTTTCCGTACATCGCAATAAAGGAATTTTATTACTTGTGGATATGGGATCACTCTACGACTTTGGCGAACGATTGCAACAGGAAACGGGCATAATGACTAAAGTCGTTGATAATATTTCTACACCGTTAGCTATTGAATTATTACGAAAAGTTCTTTACAAAACAAATGATCTTTCTTCAATATATCAATTTACTATAACACCATCTGAATCGGATACAGATAAGAAACCGGCAATACTTTCTCTTTGCATGACAGGTGAGGGTGCAAGTAAAATGGCATATGAGGTTATAAAAAAAATGTTACCGCCGGAATATTATGAGAAAGTTGATATAATCGTAACAAATTATTTTGATATAAAAGTTAACTATCCCAGATTACTTAAGAATAACACATTTATTGCTGTTGTTGGTAATATAGATCCACAGCTTGGCATACCATATTTTCCTATTGGACAATTGCTTAATGAGGATAGTCAAAAGAGCTTTTTTAAGCTTATTGATAGTGGGTGCAAAAAAAATAAACAAGAACCAATTGAATTGAATGTTTATGGAAAAGCAAAGCTGTTATTAGAGCAATATGTCAGATACGTCAATCCTAAAACAGCTGTTAAAGATATAGAAAAATTTGTAGAAGATATTAATTATCCACTTGAATCGGAGGATAAACGATTGAATTTAGTCGTTCATCTTGGTTGTATGCTCGACCGCTGTGTACATCAGGATGCAATTTATTTTGATGACATTAGAAGTTATATTCATAGTCATAAACCTCTTTTTGAAACTATTCGGCTGGCGACAGACAATTTAGCCTCAAATTATGATATCAAAGTAAATGATGATGAAGTATGTTATATAATAAAAGTTCTGGAGACAAATCCATAATGTATGTGTATTTACATAAAAATGGAGTTGTTACACAAGAAACATCGGCTCCTTAAAGATGTAACCTGCCACCGTTATGCGGGTACTCACCTTCCTAAGAGCAGGCAAAGAAAATGAGATATTACAAATTTATGAATAAAATGCTTATGTATAACAACCCCAAGAGCAGATTGTCAGTTAAATGTCAATTGATGACGACTGACTCTTGCTGTCTTTTTTTGCGGCCATGCAGCAAATAATATAAAAACATGCTGAAAATGGCACCACCGGCCATGAGCATATATAGGCCGCGGAATCCAATGCTTGGCACTAAAAGTCCCAGAAACAACGGACCAATACCTACACCACCATCGGTCAGAGAGAAAAATGTTGACGTCGCCAGTCCGACACGATGGGGTGGTGATAATGTTATTGCAATGGCTTGACCACTTGACATAAAGGTACCGAACCCAAGCCCTAAAAGTCCACCGGCAGCTAAGAGAATAAAATTGTTATGGGCCTGACTTAAAAGAATCATACCGATGGCGAAAACAAGAAAGGCGGGATACATGACAAAATTTTCGCCTTTTTTATCAAAAAGATGACCGGTTATTGGGCGAGAAAATAAAATGATGATGGAATAAACGATAAAAAAGGAACTGCCGGCACTGACTAAATCGATTTCTCTGGTATAGGGGGCCAGAAAGCTGATTATGCTTGAGTAAAAGAACCCCAGTAGTCCACCGATAACAGCTATAGGTAGGGCTTTAAATTCGATAAAGTTATTGACGGCGAAATTGCCGTGGTCGACTTTTACAGAAGTGGTAAGAGGTTCAGCGTTAAGTTTTAGCAGTAATGCTGATAGAATGCTGACAGCTAATATTATGGCACAGATGGCAAAAATTATTTGAAAACTTATGTGCTGACTCATGTATATACCGAGAAAAGGTCCTATGGCCGACGCCAGTGTGACGCTCATAGCATAATATCCAACACCTTCACCGCGACGTGATGCCGGAATGATATGGGCAATTATTGTTCCCGTGGCTGTGGCTGCGATGCCGAATCCGATTCCGTGCAGCGAACGAATAAATAGCAGGAAAGAAATGTTATCAGCCTCAAAATATAAAAATGTAGTTGCGAAATAAAGTACCAATCCTATCAGCAGCATTTTTTTTTGGCCAATTTGTTCAATGGTTTTACCGGTGAATATACGTGAAAAGAGTGCGGTTAAAATAAAAATACCTGAAGCCAGGCCGGCAACTCCGGGGGATGCCTGAAGTGTATCCATTGCGTAAATTGCAATGATTACAGTGAGTGTATAGTATACAAGATAAATAAAAAAATTGGCTACTGAATCCATTGTAAAATTTTTCGTCCATAATCGTGCTTCACTCATTAACATTACCATCCTTAATTTTTATAAAAGTGATGTAAGACGGTTTTTATTATAACATTGAATCTTTATATGTTAAAATATATAATTAACTATATTGCTTATTCCTTGTAAGCTATAATCAATTTATTGGGAGAATGATTATGGATATATTACAACTGAAATATTTTCGTGAAGTTGCCCAATCGGAAAGTATGACCAAGGCTGCTGAAAAATTGCATATAGCGCAGCCATCTCTGAGCAAGACCATTCTTCGGCTGGAAAAAGGCTTGGGAGTGGCTTTATTTGATCGTGTTGGAAAACGCATAAAGTTAAATGACTGCGGAAAGCTTTTTCTTAAAAGAGTAGAGCGCGTTTTTAATGAACTGGATGCCGGGCAGCGGGAATTGGCGGACTTGGCCGGCATCGGGCAGGAACATGTTACATTGGGAGCATCTTCTTCACGATTTTTACCTAATCTTTTGAATGGGTTTCTTGTAGAGCATCCTCAGGTGAACTTTCGCCTGAGACATTTTGCCAGACAGGCAGAAATGCAGGAGCAGCTGCTTAATGGGCAGATAGATTTAAGTATTTTTTTTCTGCCGATAATTCATCCGCAAATTCATTCGGAACCGTTAATCGATGAAGAAATATTCTTAGCCGTGCCGCCGAAACATCATTTAGCTGACAGGAAAAGTATTCAGCTGCGGGAAGCAGCTGCCGAATCGTTTATCAGTTATACTGCCGATTCAGAGCTTTGGGATATTACTCATAATTTTTGTCGTCAGGCGGGGTTTGAACCTAGCATCGTTTTCGAGATCGAAAGCTTGGAAGCAATCGCTACATTAGTTAATGCAGGCTTGGGTGTTACTTTTTTACCGGCCTATTGGCGCCAAAGTGATATTTCTCATCTGCCGGTGCAGCTTCATATTGAAAATCCTGTTTGCCAACGAACTATTTGGCTGTCTTGGATCAAGGGACGTTATATGTCACCTATAACAAATATTTTTAAAAATTTTGTCATACGGTATTTTTCCCGATAAAGCTTTAAAATTGGGGAGAAAGTATTGATGAGCTCGATGTAGTTTGCCTACAAATTCAACTGTTGTGCGGCATCCGCTAATTGATACAATGCTTTTTTTAATATTGGTTTTGGACAGGCAGCGTTGAGACGAACATATTGTGACAGTGAATTGCTGAACCAGCAGCCATCATCCAAAGCCAAATGTGCTTTATTTACCATAAAATTGTGCAATTGCTTTTTGTCTAGCCCTAATTTTCGGCAATCCAGCAGAACAAGGTATGTCCCTTCAGGATAATTGGGTTTGACAGCGGGAATGTATTTAGCACAAAATTCATTAATGAACTTGAAATTGTTTTCGATATAATTTAATGCGGTTTCAAGCCACTTGGTGCCATATTGGTAAGCTGCTTCGACGGCTATGAGGCTGAAACAGTTATTGCGCTGTAAATCGAGAGTATCCAGTACTTTAGCAAAAGTATTTTTTAATCCAGCATTAGGGAAGACCACTATTGATGCCTGTAATCCGGCTAAATTAAAAGTTTTGCTTGGGGATAAACAGGTGACGGTGTTTTGGCGAAATTGTTCTGATATACTGGCTAAAGGTATATGTTTATGGGAATTGAAAGTTATATCACAATGAATTTCATCGGCAATTATCAGTATATTGTATTTCAGGCAGATGTTGCCGAGTTTTATTAACTCATCTTTTTTCCATACTCGTCCGACAGGATTGTGCGGACTGCATAAAAGTAACAGTTTGGCACCGGCTTTAGCTTTTTCTTCCAGCTGTTCGTAATCCATTTCATAATGTCCGGCAATATTTTTTAAAGGATTTTCTACTAAAATACGATGGTTTTTTTCTATTACATCGAAAAAAGGATAATATACCGGTGGCTGGATAATTATTTTATCGCCTGGACAGGTTAAGGTTCGTATAAGCAAGCTTAGTGCGGTGACTACACCCGGAGTATGAAGCATAAGCTTTGGATCTGCTGACCAGTCATGTCTTTGCATCAACCAGCTGCCTACCGTATTAAAATATGTTTGCGGTCTTGAAGTATAACCAAATATTCCCTGCATGGCTCTTTTTTGCAGTGCTTCACTGATGGGGGCAGCTGTTTTAAAGTCCATATCGGCAATCCACAAGGGAACAAGATCATTCCTGCCGAATTTTTCGGTCAGTTCATCGTATTTGGCAGAAAAGTTGTTCTTTCTGTCAATAATTTCATCAAAATTTATCATATGTATGCTCCTTTGTTTTAAAATATATCTTTATTGCAGGGCTTGTTTCAAATCGGCAATAATATCTTCGCTAGATTCAATGCCGACGGATAATCGCAGTAATTTATCAGTAATACCAAGCTTCTCTCGTACTGCTTCGGGGATATCCATATGAGTTTGGCGTGCCGGAAATGTAATCAAGCTTTCTACACCACCCAGACTTTCGGCAAATTGGATAAAAGTTACTTTGTTTAGTATTTGCGGTACGAGAGCTGCATTGTCAACAGCAAAAGAAATTATTCCGCCATAGCCGGAGGCTTGTTTATCATGAATTGTTTTACCGGGATGAGTGGGCAGCCCCGGATAATAAACTTGTGTAATATGTTTTTGATTTTGCAGCCAGGCAGCAATTTTTTTGGCATTATCATTATGCCTCTGCATCCGCAATGCCAACGTTTTTAAACCGCGAATCAGCAGCCAGCTGTCAAAAGGACTTAAAATACTGCCGGCAGCATTTTGGATAAATTTCACTTTTTCGGACAACTGTTCACCGTGTACAATTACAACTCCGCAGAGCAGATCATTGTGTCCGGCCAAATACTTAGTACCGCTGTGGATTACAATGTCTGCACCTAAGTCTAAGGGCCTTTGGAAATAGGGAGTTAGGAAGGTATTGTCGACAATGAGCTGCATGTTGTTACATCGGCAAAGTTTGGCAATAGCGGCAATGTCCGCTATTTTCATCAGTGGATTAGTTGGAGTTTCGATAAATATGGCTTTGGTGCTGGGGGTTATGCTTGATTCGATTGCAGATAAGGAGGTTGTATCAACTGTTGAAAAATCTATGGAGAATTTGGCAAAAATATTTTGAAATATGCGATATGTACCTCCATAACAATCATCTGTGAGCAAAATATGGTCACCAGGTTTATATAGTAACAAAACGGCTGCTATCGCAGCCATACCCGACGGAAAAACAAAACCTGCTGTACCGTTTTCTAATGAAGCCAGCCCGTCTTCTGCTACTTGACGCGTCGGATTTTTACTCCTGGTGTAATCATAGCCGGTACTTTGGCCTAAAGCTGGATGAGCAAAAGATGCCGTGTTATAGATTGGTGTGCTGATAGAACCAGTCTGCGGGTCGGTATTGACACCAATATGAACGATTTTTGATTCTAAATGCATAATTGTGGACCTCCTTATAATAAAAAAAGGTTCTTTCAAAAATGAAAGAACCTGCCTTAGTCTCTCATTTTTCAGGTTATACCTGCAGGAATTGGCACCTTGCATTATTATTGCCGGTTGCCGGGCGTCATCGGGCCAGTCCCTCAGCCTCTCGTAATAAGAGTTAACATATACAATTATAATGGATAACAGTTGTCTACAGGGGAAAATTATTTATTGTTTACTGCACCACCTTCGACAACCAAATCTTCAGGATTGACGGCACTGCCATAAACAGGTTTTAATGTTTCTTCATAATCTTTATGGAAAAAGTTTTCAGAAGCTAATTTCTTGATATCATCATTGATGAAATTTAATAATTCCTTGTTACCCTTCTGGACTGCCGGAGCGATGGTATCAATATTTCCCAGTGAGGTAATGCCGACGGTAAAACCTTTGTTTTTTAAAGCCCATGCCAGGACTTCTGTGTTATCGGTGGAAAAAGCATCACCGCGGCCGTCGAGAAGAGCATTGTAAGTTTCGGTATATTGGTCAAACTTCAAAAGTTTTATATCAGGATAGTTTTTGGAAAAATATGTTTCGGCTGTTGTTCCTTTGGCGACGATCAACGTTTTTCCCTTCAATTGGTCAGGACTTGTAATAAGTGCGCCATCCGGAGAAACAACGCCTAATGCAACCTTCATATATGGCAGGGCAAAGTCTACCTGTTCAGCACGTTCAGGTGTGACGGTAAAGTTGGCAAGAATGACATCGACTTTGCCGGTTTTTAAATATTCTACGCGATTTGCCGGTTCTACAGATACATATTTGACTTTTACACCCAGATCTTTGGCCAATCGGTTACCATAATAGATATCGTAGCCTTGGTATTCACCATTTTGGTCTATGTAACCAAACGGAGCTTTATCACTGAATACACCGATGGTTATTTCACCACTTTTTTTAATGTCGTCAAGTGAACGAAAAGCAGTCGGAGAAGTGCTGTTTTGCTGCTGGGAGGTATCTGGGCTGCTTGCGCAGCCACTGATGAATACAGCTGCTGTCATAATAATGGCTGCTAAAAACAGTAAATGGATTTTTTTAAGACTCATTTCAATTACCTCTTCCTTTTTCTGCGATTATTTTACAGAATTAAATTCGAAACTGTTTAAAAATTGTTTGGCCCGGGTCGTTGAAGGTTGAGTGAAAAATTGTTCCGGGGTATTTTCCTCGACAATTTCACCATCGTCAAAGAAAAAAATTCGATCAGCTATTGCATGGGCAAAAGACATTTCGTGTGTTACAATCAGCATTGTCATTCCCTGCCGTACCAATCCTATTATTACGTCAAGGACTTCGCGAACCATTTCAGGGTCTAAAGAAGCAGTAACTTCGTCGAAAAGCATTATCTCCGGATTCAATATAAGTGCCCGGATCATGGCAATACGCTGCTTTTGTCCGCCGGATAACTGGCGGGGATAGAAGTTTTCCTTATCAGCCAAGCCTATTCTTGTCAATAATTTGCGTGCTGTCTGCTGTACTTCGGATTTTTTTCGTCGCTGTACTTGTAGTGCAGCCAGAGTAATGTTGTCTATAACCGTCAGATGATTAAATAGTTCATAGCTTTGAAAAACCATACCGATCTGCTGGCAGATTCGTGAGCGCGGCAATGATTCATCGCTGATGCAGTCATTTTTGAAATAAACAGCGCCGTGGTTGATTTTTTCCAATCCATTGATGCAGCGGAGAAAAGTTGATTTACCACAGCCGGAAGGACCTACTATCACGATGACTTCACCTTTTTTTATTTCCATAGAGATATCTTTTAATATAGTATGGTTGTCATATGCTTTTTGCAGGTGCTCTATTTTTAGCAATATTTCTTGTTCCATATTATTTCTCCCATTTTTTTTCCAAATGTTGTGCAAGTATTGTCAGTGGCCAGCAGGAAAGAAAATATAGAAAAAATATTGTACCATATATCCATAAAGCTGCTGATGGTGCCGTATAACGATTTGCTTCAATTATCTGCTGGCCGGTTTTAAGCATCTCGACTACGCCAATCAATACCACTAATGAAGTAGTCATGATCATGCGTGTGGCCAGATTCATCGCCGGCGGTATTATTTGCCTCAGTGCCTGGGGAAGTATGATGAATCTGTAGAGCTGCAATTTACTGAACCCCAGGGCAGTGCCGCTTTCAAATTGATTTTTTGGAATAGAAATAAAAGCACCGCGTACGAGATCACCCATCTCGGCAGTTCCCCAAAGTATAAATACAATGACTGCCGCGGTAAAACCTGATAAATTTATGCCAACAGCCCGGGTCAATCCGAAGTAAGTCACGAATAAAAGGACAAGCTGTGGCATAATGCGGATAAATTCAAGATAAACACGTGTGATAGTATGAATGATTGGATTGCGCAGTGTCATCAATAGTCCCATTAGTGTGCCCAGTAAACAGGATGCAATAATAGTTATAACCGATAGTTTTAAAGTAACTATTAATCCCAATAAAAGACGGACACCATTTTCCCCATCAAAAAGTACACGAATCCCCAAATCCTGCATAGCGGATTCTCCTTTCCAATACCGCTGCCATAAGAGAAATTGGTAGGAGTATAATGAGATATGCCGCTACAAGGAGTAATAAAGCTTCATCAGTCTTATAATATAAACCAATTAAATCTTTGGCGACATAAATAAGGTCGGCCAGAGCAACCACGCTGAATACGGAAGTTTCCTTGATGAGAAAGATAACATTGGCACACAGCGGTGGGATGGAAACGGCAAGTGCCTGAGGTATAACGATATAACGCATTATCTGTATAGGAGAAAAACCTAATGCCTGGGCTGATTCTATCTGAGATGGTGATATTGAACTGAGACCGGCACGAAAAGCTTCGGCCATATAACTGCCGCCCAACAAGGTGAGTCCGATAATAGCACAGGCCTCGCTGGAAATGTGAATTCCCAGTTTGGGTAAACCAAAATAAAGGAAAAACAGCTGTACTAAAAGAGGAGTGTTGCGGAAAAGCTGCACATATGCTGCGGACAATTGAGATAATAAAAAGACTTTTTTGTAGCGAATCACACTGACAGCAAGGCCGGTTATTGTTGCTAAAACTATACCAATGATAACCAGTCGTAAAGTTAATGTAACAGCAGCTGCGTACATTGGAATAACCTTTTGCATAAATGCCCAATCCAAACTATCAGCTCCTTTCATGAATAAATAAAAAAGGCCAAGCACAGTAAAAATACTGCACTTAGCCTTCAATTTTTTTGATCAGCCAGATATGCGTTATCGATTAATGGATATATTATCACGACATTAATATGTTGTCAATAAAAATATACTAAACTTATATTATTAAGGAACTGGTAAATATATTGTTAAGTTATATCTGCTGTTCGTAGGGAAGAACCTGTGCCAGATAATTTTTTTTCTGCAGGGCCAGTTTTATGTCATTGAGAATTTCCGGAGAATCGGCACAAACTGTATGAAAATGATAACCGGCAGTTATATTCATCAATGGTGTGGATTTGCCTGCTTTTATATCATTTAAGAAATTATTTACGTCACGGCGATTTTTGATGTTCAGTTTGGCCTGCATTTTGCCATATACCCGGTGATTTATGATGACGTCAATAATAGTGCCGCCCTGGTCCACTATGGTATATAGTTCATCAGCAATTTGTGCATTGCTGTGATGAACTTTAAAAATTTGAGTAAAACGATGTGTATCGCTGAAAATATAGCCGCGGTTAGTTGATGTTATTGGATAATCTTGTGCTCGTAATAATGCAATGTCCTGGACAACCACTTGGCGGCTGACATTGGCAAGTCGTCCTAAGGCAGTTCCTGATAAAGGTTCATTGGAGTTTTTTATGGCATTTATGATAAGCTCACGGCGTTTTTCTCCGGTCATAATCTCCCTCCCGCTTTAACATTCAAATAGCTTAACCAGCAGTTACCGCTTAAAGTATCTGCAGATTTTTCATACTTATATCCAATATTGGTGCTGAGTGAGTCAATGCCCCACTAGATATATAGTCTACACCAACTGACAATAGTTTTTCAATGTTTTCTTTCGTTACGTTGCCGGAACACTCGGTTTGTGCCCGTCCGGCAATAATTTTTATTGCCTTTTTCATGTTTTCTATTGACATATTATCCAGCATTATAATGTCGGCGCCTGCTTCAACGGCATCTTTGACCATAGCAAGATTTTCAGTCTCTACTTCTATTTTGTGGACAAAAGGAGCATATTTTTTTGCTGCCGCAATAGCCTGTTTTACACCACCGGCAGCATTGATGTGATTGTCTTTTAACAATATGCCGTCTGATAAATTGTAGCGATGATTTAAACCACCGCCGACAGTGACGGCATATTTTTCAAAAATACGCATACACGGTGTAGTTTTACGTGTGTCCAAAAGTCTGGTAGGAGAGTTTTTTAATAATGTGACAACTCTTGCTGTATAAGTTGCTATACCACTCATTCGCTGTAAATAGTTGAGGGCTGTGCGTTCAGCTGATAACAGCACTCGTACATCTCCGGTTATCACGGCAAGCCTTTCCCCTGATGATACTTTGCTGCCATCTTTAGTGTAAAATTTTATTTCAGTAGCTGGATCTAATAATTGAAAGACACGTTCAAATGTTTTTAATCCGGCGATTATACCGGTTTGTTTGCAAATAAGTTCCACAGATCCTTTTTTATAATGCGGCATCACGGAATTTGTCGAAATGTCATCATTAGTTATATCCTCTTGTAAAGCCAGTTTTATATATTTGTCCGCAACTAATTGGAGCGTTACTGTATTCATATTGTCACCTTCTATAACATCCTTCCGGTAATTTCTGTTGCAGCTCGTTTGGCGAAGACAAGACTTTCCAGCAGACTGTTGCTTGCCAGGCGGTTTTTGCCGTGTACGCCGTTACAGCTTGTTTCACCGACGGCAAAAAGATTGGGCATAGTTGTTTCGGAATTGCTGTCAACGTGTATTCCTCCCATGAAATAATGCTGTGCCGGTACTATGGGAATGGGCTCTTGTAAAATATTGTAACCTTCTTCTTTACACTTTTCATAAATATGTGGAAAATGATTTAAAATAACGTCATCCGGAACTTTTTCAAAGGACATCCAGACATGTTTGGAATTTTCTTTTTTCATTTCAGCGTAGATAGCATTAGAAACTACATCTCGCGGCAATAATTCATTGACAAAACGATTCTGATGATTGTTTAATAGGACAGCATTTTCCCCGCGTGCCGATTCTGATATCAGAAAACTGCGTCCTGGTGTTTGTGTGTAAAGACTTGTCGGATGTATTTGTACATAGTCCATATGTTCTAGTTCGATGCCATGTTTTTTGGCAATACGACAGCTGTCACCTGTCAGATGTGGAAAATTGGTGGAATGTTCATAAAGTCCACCGATACCTCCGGTAGCCATAACGACAAATGGTGCAGCAACAAGTATTTCCTGATTATCAGGCAAGGCCATTTTTATGCCGGTACAAATGTTATTGCAGGTTGTAATATCAGTCATTGTTGTATATTCCATCATTGTTATGTTAGACAAATTTTGCACATGCCGCAGCAGTGTGGTAGTGATTTCTTTACCGGTGACATCTTCATGAAAGCAAATGCGCGGGCGTGAATGGGCACCTTCTTTAGTGTATTGTAAAGACCCGTCGGGATTTTTGGCAAAACGTACGCCTAAATCTAATAGATTGTCAATGATACTGCGGCTGGAACGAATCATTATGGCAACACTTTCCTTGCGGTTTTCATAATGTCCGGCCCGCATAGTATCTTCAAAATAAGCATCGTAATCATTTGCATCGTGTAATACACAAATACCACCCTGAGCCAGCATGGAATCACTGCTTTGAATATCGGATTTTGTTATTATAAGTATGTTTTTGTCATGGGGAAGATTGAGTGCGGTATACAAACCGCCAACTCCGCAGCCAACAATAATGATATCGTAATTGTAATTTTCCATTTGTTATTCCTTTCAGCTTAGGCCAATTCTAACATTTTTGTCAGTGCTTTCCGAGCAGATACCGCCAACTCTGTCGGAACTGTTATAGCATTTTTACCAGTTTTTAAGACAGACAAGACATTTTCCAAAGTATTAAGTTTCATATTGAGACATTTGGGTGTTGTGTCGGGGAAATAGTATTTTTTGCTGGGACTGGTCTGTTCAAGCCGGTGCTTTATACCGATTTCAGTGGCAATGATGAATTCACGATCGGTATTTTCAGCGGCAAATTTAATAATCCCGCTTGTGGAACCAATATAATCGGCTATTTTTATTATCGCGGCATTGCATTCGGGATGAACCAAAACTTTAACTGATGGATGTTCTTTTTTTAATCTGTTTATTTCCTGTACATCTATATGCTCATGGATTGGACAAAAACCGTCGTTGAAAATAAAGTTTTTATCTGGCAGATGCCGGGCTACATAATGTCCTAAATTTTTATCAGGAATAAATAAAATATTTTTATTAGGCAGTTTACTGACAACGGTTACGGCATTGGCCGATGTTACGCAGACATCTGAGCAGGCTTTGGTCTCAGTCGTTGAGTTGACATAACATACTACGGCTAAATCAGTGTATCTTTTTCTGCTTTCCCGAATAAAATTATTATCAATCATATGGGCCATGAAACAATCGGCCCGTGCATCCGGCATTAGGACAATTTTTTGCGGATTGAGTATTTTGGCGCATTCTCCCATAAATTTTACACCGGCAAAAACTATAGTGCGACATTTTATTTTGGCAGCAATTTTACTTAAATAAAAAGAATCACCGACATAATCAGCTATATCCTGTACTGCCGGGCAGGCGTAATAATGCGCCAAAATAACGGCATCTTGCTCTCGTTTTAATTTCAATAATTTTTCGTGGTCAACCATTAATTTTCTCCTATTGTCTGTCAAAATATTAAAAGTGGCAGTTTTTTATTTATCTGAGTAACAGATATTAAATGCAGTATAGCAGATAATTTTACATATGACAAGACAGATATAATTGCAATGCAATGCATTGCAATTATATAAAGCCTGCTGTAAAAAAATTAAATATTATGACATCGTTTGATAATATTATCAAATAAATAAAATGTAAAACTGTATACAAAACACTTGCAATTTACTTTACTATATGATATTGTATAAGACATACGAAAAATGCGTTGCAGAGGAATAGTAGTATTTATTAGAACTCACAGAGAATTGCGGTTTGATGAAAAGCAATAGTTCGACCAAGTATGAACTCACCTTGAAGCAGCTCGCTGAAATGTTAAAAGTAGGCGCAGACGGGATCCGGCCGTTAAAACGGAACGATATAATATTGTTTTAAATTAAAACAATACGTATCTGTAAAAGTGTATATTGCTGCTTAGCAATGTAAATTAGAGTGGTACCGCGAAAGCTTAGCCTTTCGTCTCTTTGTAAGAGACGAAAGGCTTTTTTGTTTGTAAAATAACATGCCTGTTAAGTTACAAATGTATAATAATTGTGGTATCCAAAAAATTTATTATATTAGGCAGCTTAAAACACGGTAAAAATCGGTAATGCAATTGACTGGTTATCTGGTTGAGACATTTTTCAAAAATAAACAGGAGGAATTTGCCATGTATGATATGAGCAGCAGGAAGTATACTAAAAATTATTTCATACCACCAATAGTGGATATGAGCTGGACCAGGAAAGAATATCCTGCTAAAGCACCGGTGTGGTGCAGTGTTGATTTGCGGGACGGTAATCAGTCACTTGTTATTCCGATGAGTATTGATGAAAAAATAGAATTTTATAAGATGCTGGTAAAGATTGGTTTCAAGGAAATTGAGGTCGGATTTCCGGCGGCTTCTGAGACTGAATATGCTTTTTTGCGAACTTTAGTTGAAAAAGATTTGATCCCTGATGATGTTACTGTGCAGGTATTAACGCAGTCAAGAGAACATATAATAAAAAGAACTTTTGCCGCACTCGATGGTGTAAAAAATGCGATTGTTCATGTTTATAATTCTACTTCAGTCGCTCAGCGCGAACAGGTTTTTAAGAAATCACGGGAAGATATCAAAAAAATTGCTGTTGATGGGGCCGTTATGCTCAAAGAGTTAACCGCAGAAGCCGGGGAAAAATATCGGTTTGAATATTCACCGGAAAGTTTTACCGGAACCGAGGTGGACTACGCTTGCGAGGTTTGCAATGCGGTTCTTGATATTTGGCAGCCAAATTCTGACAGGAAAGCAATTATCAATCTGCCATCTACTGTGCAGATGTCAATGCCGCATATATATGCAGCACAAATCGCCTATATGTCACAGAATTTAAGTTATCGTGATAATGTTGTTTTGTCATTGCATCCGCATAATGACCGGGGTACAGGAGTAGCTGATTCAGAAATGGGGTTACTGGCTGGAGCTGATCGTATTGAAGGCACACTTTTTGGTAACGGAGAACGCACCGGTAATGCAGATGTGGTTACTATCGCTATGAATATGTATGCTCTTGGTGTTGATCCCAAACTTGATTTCAGTAATATGCCCGAGATAATCAGTATGTATGAAAATGTTACGCGTATGCATGTATATGAACGCCAACCCTATTCAGGAAGTCTCGTTTTTGCGGCATTTTCTGGTTCGCACCAGGATGCTATTGCCAAAGGAATGAAATGGCGGGAAGAAGAAAAACCAGAACATTGGACTGTACCGTATTTGCTTATTGATCCTAAGGATATTGGCAGGGAGTACGATGGTGATGTTATCAGAATCAATAGCCAATCGGGTAAGGGCGGTGTCGCATATATTATGGAACAAAAATATGGCCTTGATATGCCTAAAAAGATGCGGGAGGATTTTGGATACTGTGTCAAAAGTGTTTCTGATCATAAGCATAAGGAACTTTTACCGGATGAAATTTATAACATTTTTCAAGAAGCCTATGTCAATATTGAAAATCCCTTATCTTTGATAGATTTTAAATTGAATAAAACAGCAGATGGCATGCGGGATGGGCATTTGCATTTATATGTTAACGGACAGGAAAAAGTGCTGCCGGCTCGCGGTAACGGACGGTTGGATGCAGTAAGCAATGCTTTGCAAGAACAGCTGGGAATAAGATACAGTAATTTGATTTATAGTGAGCACGCTATGGAAATAGGTTCCACTTCAAGAGCTATGGCTTATATTGGTATAGCTGACGAAGATGATAATACTTCCTGGGGAGCGGGAATGGATACTGATATTATAACGGCTTCGGTGAAAGCTCTGCTGAGTGCAGTGAATAAAATGGCTAAGATAAAAACCATTATGGTATTGAAATAAATTATTTTTATGATAATTAAATATTTTAATAAAGGGATCGTCTGTTTTGCAATTTTGCGGGGAATTGTTTGATTGATTATGGTGCGTTCAGGTATGAATTATTCGGTAAATATATAATATTACTTGACAAATTATTTTTAAAATAATAGAATAAATGTCACAGCACTTAACAATTACAAAATTACAATATAATATGACGATAATAAATTTTATGAAGAGAAAGAGTACACATTTATCTTGTTTTATAGAGAGTCGATGGGCGGTGAAAATCGATAGGCAGGTTTTTGTGGAAAATCATCTCTGAAAAGCAACGCTGAAAAGAGTAAGTGGAGACGGTATTCCCCGTTACAGGAAAAGCGTATGTTGGTGCGCTGTGAGAGCATTCGTTGTAAACTAACGAATGAAGTTGGGTGGTAACACGGAAAATCCGTCCCTTTATTTTTAAGGGGCGGATTTTTGTTGTGGAAATTATAGTTGTCAGTTGTGCTGAAAAGTAAAAGGACAGTGGTTAAATTCAACAATAATATGCGGATATAGTCAATAGAAATTGAAGGAGAAGAGTAATGAAGATTTTTGATAATGTCAGTGGTTTTATAACTAAATATATGGCAGCACTTGTTTTGTTGATTGCAATAATAGCATTGCTGCAGCCATGGTCTTTTACTTGGGCTACTAAATATGTAACTTATTTGCTGGGAATCGTCATGTTTGGTATGGGGATGACTCTGCGCTGGAAAGATTTTGCGCTTGTGTTTACAAGACCGCGTGATGTGTTTATCGGTTCGGCAGCACATTTTACAATAATGCCGGCTTTGGCATGGGGATTGGCTAAGGCTTTCGGGCTGCCGCCTGAACTGGCAGTAGGCGTTATTCTGGTAGGAACATGTCCAAGCGGAACATCATCCAATGTGATGTGTTTTCTTGCTAAAGGTGATGTAGCGTTGTCTGTTGCTATTGGAATAACGACGACGGTGCTGGCACCATTTATTACTCCATTGCTTACTTGGTATTTGGTTGGAGCATGGGTATCTATATCATTGGAAGCGATGTTTATTTCAATTTTTCAGGTAGTTGTGTTACCGATAACATTAGGAATTGTAGTTAATAGATTTTTTGACCGTTTTGTGCAAAAAGCGGTTAAGGTGCTGCCATTGATATCCGTGCTTGCTATTATGCTTATAGTCGGGGCGGTGGTATCTGCCAGTGCGCAAAAAATTATCCAGACAGGGCTTTTGATTATCGGTATTGTAATAATACATAATATCTGTGGTTATTTGTTGGGATACACGGCGGCCAAAATTGCCGGATTTGATATGCCAAAACGTAAGGCAGTGTTATTTGAAGTAGGAATGCAAAATTCGGGCTTGGCTACATCGCTGGCACTTATGCATTTTGGTGCAGCGGCGGCTATACCGGGTGCTATATTTAGTGTATGGCATAATATCTCTGGCTCTTTATTGGCTAATATTCTGGCGGCGCGAACAAAAAACATTGTAAATAAAGGTAATGCGGCAGCTGCTGGAAAAACAACGATCCATGCGTGATAAGGTAATATTTAATTATTGAAGGGAAGTTATAAAAATGAAAAGTGATTTAGCAAAAAAAGGACCGGAACGTTCGGCACATCGTGCACTGTTCTATGCCATGGGATATGGGCCGGAAGACTTAAAAAAACCGATGATTGGGATCGTAAATGCTTTCAATGAAATAATTCCGGGACATATTCATCTGCGGACTATTGCTGAAGCGGCTAAACTGGGTGTTGCAGCAGCAGGCGGCATGCCGGTTGAATTTCCGGCAATTGGTATTTGTGATGGTATAGCTATGGGGCATCAGGGAATGAAATATTCTTTAGCCAGCCGGGAACTTATTGCTGATTCGATAGAGGCCGTTGCTGCCGGACATGCTTTTGATGGTTTGGTTTTAATTCCCAATTGCGATAAAATAGTTCCTGGAATGCTGATGGCCGCGGCGCGCCTTAATATTCCCTGTATTGTAGTAAGCGGCGGACCGATGCTTGCCGGTCGCCATAATGGACAAAATGTGAGCGTCAGCACGACCTTTGAAGCTGCCGGTAAATTTGCTGCAGGGAAAATGGACGCAGCCGAAATGGCTTCGCTGGAAGCTGATGCTTGTCCGGGCTGTGGTTCTTGTTCCGGTCTTTTTACAGCTAATACGATGAATTGTTTGACTGAAGTATTAGGAATGGGATTGCCGGGAAATGGAACAATCCCAGCAGCTTATTTTGGACAGAGACGCCTTTTGGCAAAAAGAGCCGGTGAACTGATAATCGACCTGGTAAAAAATGATATAAAACCATGTGATATCATGACGAAACAGGCTTTTGAAAATGCAATGACTGTCGATATGGGAATTGGTGGTTCGTCCAATACAGTACTTCATTTGACGGCCATTGCTCATGAAGCAGGTATTACGCTGCCGACACCTTTGTTTGATGAGATAAGTGCCCATACACCATATATAACAAAATTGAGTCCTGGCGGTACGCATCATATGCAGGATCTTAATGAAGCCGGCGGGATTTGTGCTGTAATGAAAGAACTTTCTCGTAAAAATCTCATTCATTTAGATGCACTGACAGTCGATGGTACAATTGGTGAGAGAATCAGCAATGCTGCTATAAAACGGCCGGATGTCATAAAAACAGTTGACGCGCCATATCGTAAAACCGGCGGTATTGCGGTTTTGAAAGGCAATCTGGCACCGGATTATGCAGTAGTAAAAGAAAGCGCTGTTACTGAAGATATGCTGTGTTATAAGGGAACGGCCAGGGTGTTTAATTCTGAAGAAGAAGCTATTGCTGCGATAACCGGCAGAAAGATAAAAAATGGTGATGTAGTTGTTATTCGTTATGAAGGCCCTAAGGGTGGTCCGGGAATGCGGGAGATGCTTAATCCGACAGCTGTTATTACAGGTATGGGATTGAAAGTAGCACTTATTACTGATGGAAGATTTTCCGGGGCAACGCGCGGTGCCTGTATCGGGCATGTTTCACCTGAAGCTATGGCAGGAGGACCGATAGCGCTTATAAAGGAAGGCGACATAATTAATATTGATATTCCGGGACGTAAACTGGAACTGGAGGTAGATGCGGCCGAAATGGAAAAACGTCGGGCAGGCTGGGTGAAACCCGAACCAAAAGTTAAGACAGGTTATTTATCCCGGTATGCTAAACTGACTACTTCAGCCAGTACAGGAGCCGTATTACAGTAAAATATCACTTAATTTAAAACAACTGCTATCAATAAAAGATAGCAGTTGTTTTAAATTAAGTAATGATTTTTACAAATTAAGTAATGATTTTTGTGAAAAAGTATTACATTATTTGGAATAATTTATTATAATTATTAACAGGTAAGAATTCGTCAATAATAATTTACTGTCAATTATTTGGTACAAGAAGGGATGATTGTTTTATGGATGTATATGTGGCACGACAGCCGATTTTAAATATAAATAAAGAAACAGTGGCATATGAGCTGTTGTTTCGTGATGGGTTTAAAAATGCCATGAGTGATAAAATTAACGGCTATGATGCCACCCAAAGCATCTTATACAACAGCATGGTTACTATTGGCCTAGAAAAAATAGCCAACAGAAAAAAAGTATTTGTAAATTTTACCGGAAAAAATATAAAAAATGGTGATGTATTATTATTGCCACCAGGGATGGTTTATATAGAAATATTGGAAAATACAGAACCGACAAAATCATTGATTGACATATGTAAACATTTACGAGAAAAAGGCTATAAATTTGCGTTGGATGATTTTGTTTTTGATCCTAAATATCAGCCGTTTATTGATTTAGCTGATATAATAAAGATTGATTTTATCATTACTAATACAGAGGCTGAACGGCAAAAAATGCGCGAAATAATTCCGGCACATGTTAAATTACTGGCAGAAAAAGTAGAAACTGAAGAAGAATATAAACAGGCTTTATCATTGGGTTATGAATATTTTCAGGGATATTTTTTTTGCAGACCGGTTATTATTTCACAAAAAGCTTTTCATGTGAATTTAGCATCACAGTTTTTACTTCTGCGGGAGGTTAATCGTGTTAATATTAACATACAATCTGTAGAAGAAATAGTAAAGCAAGATGTATCATTGGTTCATAAACTGCTGAAATATATAAATTCACCTTATCTTGGTATTCGTAATAAGGTGCATAATATCAGGCAGGCTATTGCATTGCTGGGACTCAATGGCACGCGTAACTGGGTCAATTTGATATGTTTAAGGGATTTGTCAG
This sequence comes from Pectinatus frisingensis, assembly GCF_014076555.1. Classification (NCBI taxonomy): domain Bacteria; kingdom Bacillati; phylum Bacillota; class Negativicutes; order Selenomonadales; family Selenomonadaceae; genus Pectinatus; species Pectinatus frisingensis. The sequence goes on along the minus strand of NZ_CP045424.1, from coordinate 2,439,208 downwards.
CAGAAAAACCTAATGAATTATTTATTATGCTGCTTGTACGGGCTAAGCTTTGTGAAATTGTGGCGGCGGCGTTGAAAAATCCGGTGTTGAATAGTGAGACAGCTTTTTTAGTGGGGATGTTGTCACTGTCGGATGTTATTTTGGATCAGCCGATGGAACATGTTGTTAATGAATTGGGACTTGCTGACGAAATTAAAGAAGCATTGCTGTATAAAAAAAATCCAATTGGAGAATTGCTGCGGATGGTGATACACTATGAACGAGGCGAATGGAATGGCGTGCGTGACTGGTGCGGATTGAACCATTTTTCTGAACGCAAATTGGTCGATTTTTATAATGAAGCAGTGCATTGTGCAACGGAAATGACTGAAAATATGTATCAATAACCTAGATACAGAGGTGAAAATATGGCTAGACCGAAAAAATGGAGAAAAGTATGCTATTTACCTAAACAAAATAGATTCGGACCTTTGATGGAGGGAAAATTACCCAAAGATACTATTAATATGACCATTGATGAATATGAAACAATACGGTTAATTGATTTAGAAATGTTTACACAGGAAGATTGTGCCAAACAGATGAAAATAGCACGGACTACTGTACAAAAAATATATAATGGTGCAAGACAAAAATTAGCCGATTCATTGGTGAATGGAAAGCTATTAATAATAGCTGGTGGAGAATACGAGATTTGTGACGGCATGGAGAATTTTTGTATATGCAGCAGATGTCATAAACACAGATGTGCATTAGCTTCGCGGGATCAAAGTGAAAATTAGTTTTTGAAATGTTATTGACATATGATAATAATATGTTATCATATAAATGACATATGTCATAAATTAATATAACAATTACATTATAATAGGTGTTATATAGATAATTTTATTGACATAGTGTGTTAATAAAGTGTTTGTGTAAGGAGACATATGAAATGAAAATAGCAATTGCATGTGAAAACGATATGGTTGCCCAGCATTTTGGACATTGTTCCACGTTTAATATTTTTGATGTAAATGATGGAAAGATTGTAGAAAACAAATTGATAGATAATCCTGGACATAAACCGGGTTTCCTGCCGGTATACCTGAATGATATGGGTGTACAGGTAATAATTTCCGGTGGTATGGGTCAGGGAGCTGTTGAAATTTGCAAACAAAAGGATATTAAAGTTATTACCGGTGTCACGGGCACTGTGAAAGAAGTTATTGAACAATATATTGCAGGTAAGCTGGTTTCGGATGGTTCGGTATGTAATAGACATGAACATCGTAATGAATGCAGAAAATAATGTTGTCTGCTGAGTAACAAAAAGATTAATGAGATATTGTTACAGAATAATGCGTTCACTGATAAGGCAAGCTTATGTTATAATATGCATGTATTAAAAAAATTATTGTAAGGATGAAAAAAATGAGTGAACAATGTACACATGATTGTGGCAGCTGTGCAACTTCAGACTGTCAGGAACGTACAAAAATTCCTATGGAAAAGGGAAATCCTGATTCCCACATAAAAAAAGTCATCGCGGTAGTCAGCGGTAAGGGCGGTGTAGGAAAGACCCTTGTCACATCTATGCTGGCAGTAATCATGCGGCGGCGGGGATTTAATGTTGGGGTGCTGGATGCTGATATTACAGGACCTTCAATACCAAAAGCTTTTGGCATTGATAAAAAAGCTGCCTGCGATGCCAAGGGAACAATTTTACCGGTTACGACTAAGACAGGTATAAAATTGATGTCAGTCAACTTGCTGCTGGAGAATGCTACTGATCCTGTTGTATGGCGTGGGCCAATAATCAGTGGCGTCGTTAAACAATTCTGGAACGAGGTAGTATGGGGTGACATTGACTATATGTTTGTTGACATGCCGCCAGGAACTGGTGATGTTCCATTAACCGTATTTCAATCGTTACCGGTAGATGGTATTGTGATCGTGACTTCACCGCAGGATTTAGTCGGAATGATAGTTGAAAAAGCAGTAAAGATGGCTTCAATGATGAATAAACCTGTATTAGGAATAGTTGAAAATATGGCCTATTTCAAATGTCCCAATTGTGGTGAAAAACACAAGATATTTGGTGAAAGCAATGTGGCATCTTTGGCTGGTTTTTATAATATTCATGAAACAGCGCAGATCCCGCTTGATCCTGCTTTGGCTGCAGAATGTGATAAAGACGGTATAGAAAATTTTGCGAATGATTATTTGAATTTATTGGCCGCCTACATTGAGCAAAATGCTTGATTTATAGGCTGGAGATATAGCAGTATGGAAATTTATATAGCTGATAATAATATTTTAAAAAACAGTAAATTATTTTCCCGGGCAATACAGTTATTGCCTGAGAGAAGACAGAAAAAGCTGAAGTCCGGCACGGCAGAAAAAACTCGTATGCAATCTGCCGGAGCCGGACTTTTACTTGACTATATCTTAAAAAAACATGAAATATATGGCGAAAACGCTGAAATATATACTAATGGTTATGGAAAACCGTATTTAAGAAGTGGATTGCTGTATTTTAATCTTTCACATTCCGGTGAATATATTTTGTGTGCAGTAGATAAAAATGAACTTGGTGCTGATATTCAAAAAAGTAATATATGTCATATGGATTTAGCAAAACGTTTTTTACATACTGATGAGTATGATTATTTGATCGGATTGCCAACGGAAAAACAAACGAAAGCATTTTTTCGCATTTGGACATTAAAGGAAAGCTATATAAAAGCTTTAGGCAGGGGAATCGCTGGTATGCTTGACACATTTGCTATAAAAATATTAGCTGATGGGGCAGCTGCCTATCAGGAAAATAAACTACTGCCGTATCAATTTATTGAATATGAATTTACCGAATACCATATAGCAGTATGTACGACTGGGATTACTTCTAAACCGGCATTGCAACAAGTGGATTTTGCTGACTTATATTGACATGTTTTAGTCATTAAATCCGTTGGGATGCGTTTTATGCCAGTTCCAGGCAGTACTTATGATAGCTTCCATAGATGTATATTTAGGCTGCCAACCAAGGACTCTTTCTGCTTTTTCACTGGATGCTACAAGCCGTGCCGGATCACCGGCGCGTCTTTTTCCAATTATAACTTTGATATCCTGACCGGTGGCTTTTTTTGCTGAATCAATCATTTCTTTAACAGAAAATCCATTGCCGCTGCCCAAATTAAAAATATCACTAGAGTTTCCTTGACGCAGATAATTCAGAGCTTTCATGTGAGCGTCTGCCAAGTCAACCACATGGACATAGTCTCTTATACAGGTACCGTCCTTTGTCGGATAGTCGCTGCCATAGATAGTTATGGCAGCGCGTTTTTTTAAAGGAACTTGCAGTATGATGGGAACCAAGTGGCTTTCCGGAGTATGGGCTTCACCAATATGACCATCTTCTGCTGCTCCGGCTACATTGAAATAACGCAGAGAAATATAACGGATACCATGTGCGGAATTTACCCATTTCATCATTTTTTCCATGGTGCGTTTTGATTCACCATATGGATTAGTAGGTTCTGTGGGATCGCTTTCCTTTATTGGAATTCGTTGAGGTTCGCCATAAGTTGCAGCAGAGGAAGAAAAGACAATTTTGCCAATATGGTGTTTAACCATGGCTTCAAGTAATATCTGCATGCCATATATATTATTATTGAAATACAAGAGTGGTTTTTCTACACTTTCACCGACTAATGAGCAGGCTGCAAAATGGATAACGGCATCTATGTCATTTTCTGTAAATATCCTGTCTAATATAACAGCATCGCGTATATCACCATTATAAAATTTTACCTTATCAGGTATTGCCTGGCGATGTCCGGTCCTGAGATTATCTATTACGATGGGAATTTCATTTTCTTTCAATAACTTATCTACCATATGCGAACCAATATAGCCAGCTCCGCCACACACTAGTATTGACATTTTTATATCCTCACTTTTATTGATTTTGAAACTATAATTTAATTTTAGCATGAATATGAAGTGAGGATAACCCCTAAATTATTTATACTGGCCCAAATACCAATTGACAAATTGCCGTGCCACTCGTCCGCTTCTGCCAGAATGAGTCAGTTCCCAGCGCAGGCCTTCAATACGCAGCTGTTTGTTATCCAATTTGATGCCGGTTTTTTGCAGATAACTATCGATGATTTGCAGGTACTCATCTTGATTTGGGGCGTCATATACAATAATTATGCCAAAACGATCGGATAATGATATTGATTCATTTACACTGTCATTGCGATACAATTCATCTTGTGTGTCTTCCCGGTCATTCCAGGTTTCCTTGATAAGGTGTCGACGGTTTGATGTGGCATATAATACTACATTGGACGGAATTGATGAGATACCTCCTTCAATAACTGATTTCAGGTATTTGTATTCCGTTTCTGTTTCATTAAATGATAAGTCATCAAGAAAAACAATAAATTTATAACCGGCCAATTGGCGCAGATGTTCCATTATATCCGGCAGTAATTTTATTTGATCCCGGGTTATTTGTAAGAGGCGCAGACCTTTTTCATAATATTCATTGATTAACGCTTTAACACCGGAAGACTTTCCTGTGCCGCGGGCACCAACAAGCAAAACGTTGTTAGCAGGTTTATTTTTAATAAAAGCAATTGTATTATCAATAAGTGTTTGTTTTTGTCGATCATATCCTATTAAATCAGACATTTTTATGGACTCAAAGTATTTAATACCGTTGAGGCCACTGTTATTATTCCAATAAAAAGCGCGATAATGGGCCATTTTACCAGAGCCAAATTTCTTATAATGATCAAGCAGGCAAAGCGTTGCCTCTTCAGCTGACTGAGTTTGTGACAATGCCTGAGATAATAAGGCGTAAAGTTCATTAGAACAAGTTTTCACCGGTGAATAGGCGTTTACTATATCAATGATTTTATTGTCACCCAATAAGTCAATTTTTAAATAAGGATAAATAACTTCCATATCAATTTTCAATAGTTTCTGAAGACTTTTATCGGGAAACTTCCCCTGCCGGATGCTGGCAGCAGCTAAATTATTTCCTTCTGATAGTAAATAAATTATGTATGCGGAAAATAATTGACCGGAAAGGCCCAGCTGTTCACTCTGCTGAACCAGAGCAGACAGGAAAGAATGCTGCAGCGTTATGTTGTAAGGATCACTGACGGCATTGCTGTAGAGACGGATAATTTTATTTTTCCGAAAAGAAGGAAAAGTAATCAATTGTGTCAAATTAACATCCATAGTATCACCTGTTCTTATCATAATTACAATATCTTTATATAATAGCAAAAAAAATATCCATTGCCAATAGGTAATGATATATAAAATAAAAAAATAAATTTGACTTATTGACTTTTTGACTTTTTGGAGTATAATAATAATTGTAAGGATTGAAGATTGGTATAGCAGTCAGAGAGCCTTATAAAAATAAAATTATAAATAAATTATTTAAGGGGGTTTTCCTAATGTTTGGTTTGGTTCCTTTTACAAAAAATAATGTCAGCAAGAAAGATGATGGTTTTGGGCGGGTGTTTGATATTTTTAATGAACCTTTTTTTAATTCGGCATTTGCTCCGATGCAGACTGCAATGTCGGGTTTTGCTTCTTTCAAAGTGGATGTAAAAGATTTGGATGATGCCTATGAATTGTCTGCCGAACTTCCTGGTGTAAAAAAGGAAGACATTTCTTTAAGTTATGACAGTGGATATTTAACAATACAGGCCAGTACTGGTGATAATAAAGAAGAAAAGGACAGCGACGGGAAATATATTCGTCGCGAACGCCGGAGTGGCAGTATGTCACGTTCTTTCTATATTGATAATATTGATGAAGGTCAGGTTAAGGCGGAATTTAAGGATGGTATTTTAAATATACGTCTGCCAAAGGTTACGCCTCAGGACACGGCAAAACATATTGCAATCGAATAAATTATTAATCTTTAAGTCGGCCGCTAACAGCGGGATGAATCTCCATATCAGCTGCTTTTTACAGTTGATACGGAGATTTTTATATAACTGTTCAAAATAATCCACCGGCTCAGCCGGCGGAATCGAAGGTTTTGACTTTAGTCGAAAAAAAGTCCCTGTTATAATAAATGCAGGTCTAGCCAACCGCATAAAAATAACAGGGAGGACTTTATCATGAAAGATAAAGATATACAAAGTTTAGAACATACAAAGTGGAGATGTCAATATCATATAGTATTTTCACCAAAATATCGTCGAATGGAAATTTATGGAGAATTGAAAAAAGATATAGGATGGATATTAAGAAAACTGTGTGAGGATAAAGGTGTTGAAATTATAGAAGCAGAAGCTTGTCCAGATCATATACATTTATTGTTGAGTATTCCCCCAAAGTATAGTGTTTCAAGTTTTATGGGATATTTAAAGGGGAAAAGCAGTTTGATGATATTTGATAGGCACGCAAATTTAAAATATAAGTATGGAAGCAGAACCTTTTGGTCAAGAGGATATTTTGTAGATACAGTAGGAAGAAATAAGAAGCAGATAGAGAATTACATTAGAAATCAGTTACAACAAGATCAAATAACAGATCAGATAAGTTTAAGGGAATTTGTAGACCCGTTTACGGGTAGCAAGAAGTAAAAGGCAAAAAAAAACCCCTTTAGGGGTCGCCCGAAAAAGAAAAACGTTGGTTAGACCTTTCGGACGCCCCTTGAGGGGCTTATGTTAGTAATATGCCCTTCCAGGGCTAGAACAAGCCTCCAGTTTACTGGAGGTCATGACTTACTGATAAATTACAGAAATTTTTGAACTTAGGCTATTATAATTAACTCTATTATCGTTTACTCATGTTTAAAAACGTTATATAATAAGGACAGTTAATAAAAGAAGAGGAGCCTCAATATGAAGGGTACTATAGTTGCTACATGGGTTCGCACTTGCAAAAAGCTCTGGGGTGATGAACTCGTTAAAAATGTCATGGATGAGATTGGCATAAAAGCTAATCACATATTTTTACCCAGTGAAGATATTGATGATAAAACGGCACAGGCACTCGGTGATACTATTGCCAAGAAGTTGGGCAAGACGAATGCTGAAGTATGGCATTCCATAGGGAAGGATAATGCTGAAACTTTTTATGAGTTTTATCCGGGATTTTTTCAAAGAGAAAATTTGTATTCTTTTTTGAGTTCTCTGCACGATATTCATGTAGAAATAACCAGACTTATTCCAGGAGCGAAACCACCAGGGATCGCTATTGAAAATGTTTCTTCTGATGAGGCGTTGTTTATTTATCGCTCTAAGAGAAGAAAATTTAATTATTTTCGTGGACTTTTAGATGGCGCTGCAGCACATTATCATGAAAAAATAACGATTACAGTTGCTGAAAAGGGTGATGATTTTTTAAAACTGAAATTGAAATTTCCTTATCAAATCAGAAATCGAAAAATCTATCGTTTAAATAATTTGTTGCGGTTCTTACCATCATTAGCCGCTAAATCCGGAGTTTTAACGACTATTATTTTGTTCATTGTGGCTTTTTTAGCTAAAACTGTCAGTGTTGTATTTCCACTTTGGCTGCCTATCGCAGCTGGTTTTATTTCTTATTTGGCTACAACAGCCATTCTTAGGCCATTTGACTCCCTGCATAATATTTTAAGCGATATTCAAGAGCATAAGTATGCATCCACGGTAGAAATCATATCCGGGGACATTTTTGAGATGCTGGCAAAGCAGGTGGAAGCTTATAAGATAAGTATGCGCAAACGCTTCACCAGTATAAAGGGACATGATGATGAACTTGTTCATTATGGTGATTCATTTAATGAATTGGCTGCTCATATGGGCAGTACTTCTGATACTATTGCTCAAGTTGTTAACAGCAGGGCGGAATCTTCAGTTGAAGCGGCTGAAAAAGTTTCTCAGGCAGTAAATATTTTAAATGAAAATATTTCTACCTTGAAAAATGTTGTTGAAAAACAGGTCAATAATAATTCACATCTACAAAATTCCGTTGGGGAAATTGAAAATTGTTTTAATAATGTACGTGATTCCAGCGATAAAATAAATTCCAGTATGGCTAACTTTTCTAAAGTTAATGCTTCAGTAGAAGGGCTGCGTGATCAGACTAAACGTATTACAGAAATTACTAATACTGTGGCAGCAATTGCCGGACAAACAAATTTACTGGCATTGAATGCTGCGATAGAAGCTGCTCGTGCAGGTGAACATGGTAAAGGATTTGCTGTTGTGGCTGAGGAAGTAAGAAAACTTGCCGAACAATCTCAAGAACAGTCCCAAATTATTTCTGATGATGTATTGACTATTACCAAGACCATAGAAGAGGTTGTAGAACATGTAGATACGGAATACAGCATTCTTTCCAAAGAAAATGCTAATTTGGTATCTGTTGTGGATGAAAATACGGCTCATTTGAAAAAAATACGGGCTGTATCTGATAGCATATTGGAAATGATAACACAGCTTGAAAGAGAAATGAATGGAATGAATGAAGTGTATGACAAAATAGGTTCTATTGTTGATATTACTCAGGAAAACTCTGCGGCTACTGAAGAAATTAATTCATCCATACATCTATATAATGAAAAAATTCAAAGTCTTAGTGATAAGATAGGTGAGTTTAAGAAATTAGCGCAATATTTTAGTGACGATGTGGGTGTTTTTAAAGTTTAGGTGTTGAAAAAATTTATTGTGGTTTTTAACGCTTGAAAATATGACATCATTTAAAAAAAATAGGCACTTTACTGATAAATACTGTGATTTTCATCAAAGTCACAGTATTTTTATTTACCAGCGAATTAATTTATAAATTGATTATGCAGTGGCAGTGTAATTACAATATGTGTGAGTTAAAGGTGGTATTTGATGGTCGATAAGTTATCGTCGTATTATTTGTCTTTTATTTTTTTGAAAACAGGGATTTTATTTAGTGATGTCAAATTATAAATATGATATGATTTTTTTGATAAAAATTTCCTAATAAAGAAGCAGGTTAAATTTATGGAACAAGAACAGCTTGGAACGGATACGGCTGACAGCACAGCAGAACCATCTGAAAATAAAATAATTGAAAGCACATATAGGACAGTAAAACTGTTGAAACGGACTGATACCAGCGAAACTATACTCGTAGCAGCAAAAAAAACAGGAGCTCTTTTTGTACTAAAGCATATTTATAGTACGGGTCTGGCTTATGATAAGCTGCGTAATATCACCAGTTCGGTATTGCCAATCATTTATTATGTAAGCGAAAATAAGGCATTTGGTGTAACTACTGTTGTTGAAGAATATATAACAGGAATAACATTGGTCGAATGGATGGAGCAAAGAGATCTGGAACCGGTAAATGCTACGCTGGCAAAGCTGATATTTGAGCAGTTGGCTGATGGACTGCAAAAACTTCATGCTGCACATATAGTGCATCGTGCTATTTGTCCGGAAAACATTATGATAATGAGTGGTAAAGTAAAATATATCGGATTTGATCATTGTACTGCCAGTGATGACGTTGATAAAGTGACTTTATATAAAGGCATGACCGGATTTGCCGCACCGGAACAGACAACTTCAGGAAAAGCTGATTTTCGTAGTGACGTTTATTCACTGGGAATGACAATGCAGAATTTACTGGGAACTGACTATAAGGGGAAATATGCAAGAATCCTGCGCCGTTGTAAAAAAACATCTGACAAGCGTTATAAAGATGGGGCACAATTAAAAAAAGCAGTTAAAAATGCATGGTTGGTATCATTGGTGGAAATAGGAGGCATTTGCGCAGCAGTATATATCATTATATTTGGGGCGTTATTTGCTTTTAATAAGTGGTATGATCCAATGAAGGAAATAAAAGCGCAGCAGGCGTTTGCTCAGGAACAGGAGAGTGCTAGACAGGAGACTGAGCAGGCTGAATTGGAAAAAGGCATGGGGAACAGTGATGGACAAGATGGTACTGATGTCGGAGTCAATGGATTGGCAAAGGGAAAGTTAAGTCTTAGTTTGGCTTTTCCCGGTAAACCGCAGGAGGAAAATGCCGGCAGTATTGTGGTAAATATGGGAAAGGCAGCGGGGTTGTCGGAAGCGGGAGACGCAAAGGGGAAAGATTCTGTGTTTTTTCCCGATAAGGCAAAATTAGTTTTGACAATCAAAAATAACACTGATAGTGATATAAAAAACCCGGTGATAAAATTTGTCCCGTATTACATTGATTTATCCCAGATTAGTGATCCACCCAATACGATAACTAAACATTTGGCCGGGGCTGTGGAATGTCGCCGTGATATAAGTATTCCTGCCGGTAATGAAATGAAATTTGAATTACCGCTCAGCCGTGCAGTACTGCTTTATCCTGCGCAGCAAAATGCTAAAATAAAGGTTATCGTACGTTCGGATAATTATGCTGATACCGCAGCGGAAATAAAGTTTGCTTTTAATTGATATTGATTGCAGACAAACACAAAAAATGTTTAATTAGTTAATGCGAATACAGGGTATAAAAATGGAAGCTGTACTTTCATTTTATACCCTGTATTCGTTTGGCAATATGTAAAATATAATAAAAGAGATGATTTATTTTGCTATTATAACATCAGATATATTATTTTTTATCATTTTTAATACTGTGGTTTGTTCTGGGGAAAAATTATTTGACTCATCCACAATAACTTTGGAAATATCAGTTATATCGCACACTTTAATTAAAGAAGTTTTATTCAGTTTTGTGCTGTCCAGCAATAAAATAACTTCTTCGGTATTTTCCATGGCGGCTTTTTTAGCTTCTATTTCAAAGGCATTGACATCAGTCAGGCCGTCTTTGAAAGATAAAGCTTTTCCCGAAAGAAAAAGCTTATTGGTGTTATATTGTTTTAAAAAAGTATTTGTATCAGTGCCAATCAGGGAAAGTGTAGAATCTATTATTGATTTTGTGAAAATAATTGAAGCTGCAGTTAATTAATAAACGCATTGTCGTATAGAGAAATTGTTTCACTAAAAGTGTGAATAATGTGATTCTTACATGAAAACAGGATTATTTAGAGGAGGAAATATATTATGTCGGAATTGTTTGCAATAAAATGGAAAGATGCTGATGATAAATTGGTTTTGCTTGATCAGACCAAATTACCTAATTCAATAGAGTATATAGAATATGATACAGTGGAAGGTATTTATGATGCTATAAAAACTATGGTGGTAAGAGGAGCTCCGGCTATAGGAGTTACAGCCGGTTATGGATTGTATTTTGGTATAAAGAATGCACCGGAAACATCTTTCACAGATTTTTACGGATATGTCAGAGGTAAAGCCGATTATCTCAATTCAAGCAGACCCACAGCAGTTAACCTTTCCTGGGCACTTAAACGAATGTTGAAAAAAATTGATGATGTGAAGGAGTATAAAATAACTGATATCAAAAAAATAATGCGGGAAGAAGCAATTCGTATCCATCATGAAGATGAACAAATCTGTCGGACAATAGGAGAAAATCTTATAACTTTGCTTAAAGATGATATGGGAATACTGACACATTGTAATGCCGGCCAGCTGGCTACATCGAAATATGGTACGGCCACAGCACCAATGTATCTGGCCAAGGAAAAAGGCTGGCATTTGAAAATTTATTCTGATGAAACACGTCCAAGGTTGCAGGGATCTACTTTGACGGCCTTGGAATTGCAGATGGCAGGAATTGATGTCACTACGATAACAGATAATATGGCGGCAGTGGTGATGGCACAACATAAAATAGATGCAGTGATCGTCGGCTGTGACAGAATTGCTGCCAATGGAGATACCGCCAATAAAATAGGGACTTTTGGGGTATCAATTTTAGCCGGATATTTTGGTATACCAATGTATATTGCGGCTCCGACACCGAGTATAGATTTGAATACACCTGCGGGACTGGATATTCCAATAGAAGAACGTGATCCTAAAGAGGTAACATGTCGCTTTGGTGTGTGGACAGCACCGAAAGATGTTAAAGTTTATAATCCCTCTTTTGATGTTACACCACATGAAAATATAACGGCTATAGTCACGGAAAAGGGAATAGTGTATCCGCCGTTTAAAGAAAATCTGCAGAAAATATTAAAGTAGTCGGGCAGGAAAACAGCAATGATGGATTGTGTAAGCATAAATCAGGAAATTTCAGTATCAGGGATGAAATCACCGGTTATATACTGATAACTCCCTCAGGTGTTGACAGGGAAGATTTAACACCGGAAGATATATGTGTAATGGACTCTCACCTAAATGTAATTGAGAACGAACATGATTTAAAACCAAGCAGTGAGGTGCTTATGCATATTTATGCGTATAAGTCGAGAAATGACATAAAAGCAGTCGTGCATACACATTCTCGTTTTGCAACGGCTTTTGCCGTATTGAAAAAACCGATACCGCCAATAGTTTATGAAGCGGCATATTACGGTGGGACTGTATATGTGGCACCGTATGGCCGGCCTGGTACTAAAGAACTGGCTAAATCGATAGTTGAACCATTGAAAAAATCAGATGCCTGCCTGCTGGAAAGTCATGGTGTTATAACTGTGGGGGAAAGTATTGAAGAAACTTATCTTAAGGCTAAATATGTGGAGGAAATAGCAGAAATTTATTACAGGACGTTGACAATGAATAATAATAAAGAACCACATGTTTTATCTGATGAAGAACTAAAAAAATGGGAATATCCTTCCTATATAAAATTTAATAACAAATAAAATAAGACCTGCCTGCCCTTGATAAAGGGTAAGCAGGTCTTATCAGAATAATCAATTAATAGGCCTATTGTTATTGAGGACTTTGTTTATGGCTTTAGCAACACCGTCAGCGTTACAGGTATCAGTTATAAAGGTTGCTGCTTTTTTGGCGGGAACAATAGCATTACCCATAGCTGCAGAAGTACCGGCATAACCGAGCATGGCAACATCGTTGTCGCCATCACCAAGTGTCATTATATTTTCCTGTTGGATATTCAAGTATTCGGCTAAATATTTTAAACCGACTGCCTTAGTGATATCAGGCGGTGTTATATCAATAGTATAACCGGTATTTTGCTGGAATTTAACAAATGACTTAAATCTTTCTTCAAGCATTTGTGTGAGTTCGAGTGGTATTTTAGTATTACTCCTGATGACTACCTGAGTGACTTTTTTAGTATAAGGTTTATAATTATGGCCAACTTCAGTCATGTTGAATCCTTTTACAGTATGGTAACCGGAAAACATGTCCCAGGAAAAATAAGGTGCAAATTTTTGTGTGCCAATATACCAGCTGCAATAGATATTATGTTCGAAGAAAAAAGCTAATAGTTCTTCTACGGCAGCATCGTCAATATATGTTTCGAATATTGGTTCATCTGTATTAATGTCACGTATCATAGCACCATTGCAGGATATTACAGGTACATTGGCCCCTATTGCTTTTCCAAAAAAAGCAGCAGCAAAATGCATACGGCCGGTTGCTATGGTGATATTTATTCCCTGTTCATAAGCTGATTGAAAAGCTTTTATGTTGGCAGGGCTGACTTTTTTTTCATCATTGAGCAGAGTACCGTCTAGATCAGTAGCAATTAACTTTATTGGCATCGTAAAAAATCCGTCCTTTATGATTTACTTTAGCAATGAATAATAAAATATAATATCTTTCATGATATGGAAGATTATTAAATATAGTGGTTGGTTTATAATTTTTTTATAAGTTGTACTGCGGTTATTATAACTTATTTATTTTATAAAATAAATAGCGGAAATATTTGCTATACTATTATAAATAATATAATATATAAACAGGGGTTGTCGCAGGCAACCATTTTCATTCATAAATATGCAATATTTTGTTCCTTTTGTCCACCCTTAGAAGGGTGGAGAATCGTGTAGCGGTGACGAATTGCATCTTTATGAGGTTAATGCTGTGCCCCATTGGAAAGTGCAATTTGTGTGATTAATTATGTAAATGGGTGTTTATATGAAAAAGGTTTTGACTATTGCAGGATCGGATTGCAGCGGCGGAGCGGGAATTCAGGCGGATATCAAGACAATTACAGCTCATAGAATGTATGCAATGAGTGTAATCACGGCATTAACAGCGCAAAATACCACCGGTGTATATAATATATCAGAAGTAGATGCTGATTTTGTAGCAGCGCAGCTGGATGCAGTATTTACCGATATTATTCCTGATGCGGTAAAAATTGGGATGGTTTCCAATGATGATATCATAAAAACAATTGCGCAAAAGTTGCGGCAATATGATGCTCAAAATATAGTGATTGATCCGGTTATGGTTTCTACATCAGGCAGCAAATTGATTGATAAAACTGCTGTTGAATCATTAAAGAAAGAATTATTGCCTTTGGCAAGGTTGATTACACCTAATATTTGTGAGGCAGAAGTATTGTGCGGATTCATGCCCCGCAATGATGAGGAAATGGAGAAAGCCGCTATAGCAATACATGATACAGTTTTTGATGGGCGCAATGATGACTGCGGCGTGTTGATAAAAGGTGGACATCTTATTGGCAGTGCTGATGATATTATGCGCGATAAATCACTGACTTATATATATCACGGGAAAAGGATAAATAATTCCAATACACATGGAACCGGATGTACTTTATCATCCGCTGCTGCATGTAATTTGGCGGACGGAATGACGTTGCATGAAAGTATTAAATATGCTAAAAAATACATTAATTTACTGTTGGCGGATAAATTAAATATCGGCCGGGGAACCGGACCGCTTAATCATATGGCGGCGTGCACGTGGATAACAAGGGATACACTATAACAGGCAAGAGTTCGATTGGGGCAGGGACAAGGCATGCTGAATGGGATATGGGAAAATAATAAATATGGTTATATAAGTTCATCACTCAGATTAAAGGCAATGCTGTCAGTATTGCGTAAGTATGATATAGTACGGGGCATGAATCCGCTCAAGATGCGTTTGATATTGGAAGCATTGGGACCAACCTTTGTGAAGCTTGGTCAGGTGTTATCAATGCGGCCTGACTTTCTGCCCAGTGAGTATGTTTATGAATTAAGTAAATTACAGACTAAAGCTAATCCACTGTCGTTTGAGGTAATAAAAACCGTAATTGAAAAGGAATATGCCCAAAAATGGACTAATATTTTTGAATCAATTGATGAAACCGCATTGGGGTCGGCTTCAATGGCTCAAGTCCATAGTGCTGTGTTAAAAAATGGCGAACGGGTTGTTATAAAAGTTCAAAGACCGGGAATCTATGATGTAATGGCACAAGATATTATGCTTCTTAAACGTACGGTGAGTCTTTTGCAGTTATTCAGTAAGTCTCGTGGTGTGATTGATTTCATGGCAGTACTTGATGAGATGTGGAGCATTACAAAACAGGAAATGGATTTTATGATGGAGGCTGACCATCTGGATGAGTTCCGCCATCTGAACAGTGATGATCCTAATGTCGGTTGTCCGCAGGTTTACCGACGGTTGACAACAGCACGGATTTTGGTAATGGAATATATTGATGGAATACGAATAGATGAGATAGATAAATTAAAACAGGCCGGATATAATGTTGAACAGCTTGGTCGCAATTTAGGGAAAAATTATATTAAGCAGATTATAAAGGACGGTTATTTTCATGCAGATCCTCATTCCGGCAATATATGGGTGAGAAACGGTAAGATAATTTGGCTTGATTTAGGAATGATGGGACGTCTTTCGCAACAGGAAAGAAGTGCTTTAAAAAAAGCTGTATATGCATTGGCTCATAATGATACTTTTGCTATGAAATCAGCAATATTGTCATTGGGTATAGCCAGAGGCAAAATAAATCATATAAAGTTGTATGAAGATGTAGACACATTAATGATGAGATATAATAATATGCGATTTGATGAATTGCATTTGGGTCAATTATCTCAAGATATAATTGCTGTGTTACGGCAGCATAATCTGGGAATAATACCGGGACTTAGCATGTTTGCTCGAGGTATTATGACTATAGATGGGATTATGCGTATAACTTGTCCCAAGATTAGTTTTGTAGATATTTTAAAAGATCAGATGCAAAGTGATTTTTCAAAGAATTTTAATTGGCGCGACGAGCTAAAGAAAATACGGCAAGATGGTTATTCTCTTATGTATCGGTCAATGCAGCTGCCAGAACAGCTGTCGGATATGATAAAAATGACGATGAGTGGGCAGACTAAGGTCAATCTTGATTTGACCGGTTCAGAGGAACCGTTGAAAAATTTTGACAAAATGATAAATAAACTTATAATCGGCATTATAAGTTCAGCTCTGCTGCTGGGATCTTCTATTATTTGTACAACCAATATGACACCTAAATTTCTGGAAATTCCTTTTTTAGGCGTTTTGGGATATTTGGCAGCGCTTATTTTATGCGCCCGCCTTTTGATAAGTATTTGGCGACATCGTTAAAAATCAAATGCAGAAGCAGTATAATTTGTTTTGTGGCAAAAATATGAAAGAGGCGATTTAGTTGCGTGGCATACGCGGGGCAATAACGGTAGAAAAAGATAATAAAACAGAAATATATGAGGCTGTTCAGGAATTGTTAAGGGTAATAATGTTAAAAAATGAGTTGACTGTGGATGATATCGGGGCGGCTATTTTTTCAGCGACACATGATGTAACAGCGGCTTTTCCGGCAGCAGCGGCACGCTGTCTGCCAGGTTGGAATTTAGTGCCGCTTTTTGATGCTCAGCAGATGGCAGTGGATAATAGCATCGAAAAATGTATAAGAGTGCTGCTTTTAACCGATAGTTCTAAAAAACAGTCGGAAATAGAACATGTTTATTTGGGTGGGGCAAGAAAATTGAGACCGGATATAAGTGTGATATAATCTTGGTTAATTGTATTGATATTGAATCTTGCTTTTAAGTTGACAGTCCCATTTGTTAAAAGACAGTTGATTATCAATGATAGAGGACTGTATAAATATTCATAAAGCAGAAAAGGCTAAAAGATTAATGATAATTATTAATCATGATAATGCGAAGCTGATAGAAAAGTATTGACAAGTGAAAATATGAGTCATATAATAAACAGGAATTAAATATTGTTCCGGTAAGTAAGGCTACTGCAAGGATATGGACTGTTGCCGCGGAGTGGTGGAGACACTATGAGAAGGTTTGAACAGGTGATATCGAAAAACAAGGTATCATCTAATACAGTTTCACCGCCTTGCAAAGTTAAAGCTCAAACGGTGGCGTGGTGTTTTTGCACTGCGAAAATATTATTTGATATTTTCCCATGTCTGCGGTTTGTAACCGGGACATGGGTTTTTGTTTTATTTGAGGAGATGAATGTATGATGGATGATGGAAGTATTCGAAAAATGCCGGACTGAGGAAATTTAATTGGTTTTTAGTGATATTAAGCATAGATTTTTATCAATGAGTTAATATAAATAATATTTTCCACAGTCAGGCATTAAGAAAAACAATAAAATGAATTATTTTTCTTAATTGAATTGACTGTGGATTTTTTGCGCCCTTTTTTAAGTGGAAATGGTTAAATGATCTGCAAAAATCCATTATGAAAAGGGGATGGACACAGTGTTTACGATGTTTTTGATGAGATTGGGAATAGCGGTGCTAGCCGGTATTTTGATTGGTATAGAACGTCAGCTGACAGGGCATCCGACCGGAGTTCGGATCAATACACTAGTCAGCTTGGGAGCGTGTGTTTTTGTGTTGTTTTCTATGATAATTGAACCGGAGCATGCGGCGGATCTGTCCAGAGTGGCAGCGCAGATAGTTTCGGGAGTTGGTTTTTTATGCAGTGGAATTATTTTTAAAGAAGGTACTAGTGTACGCGGATTAAATACGGCAGCGACTATTTGGTGTTCAGCTGCGATTGGCGTACTTGCCAGTACCGGACAGTATGCTATTGTTTTGGCGGCTACGGGGGTATTGCTTATGGTTAATTTATTGTTGCGGCCATTTGCTAATTGGCTGAAACCTTTGGAATGTTTTGATGAAACGGAGAATGTATATCATATTTGTGTGACTTGCATGGAAAGAGAGGAATTGACCATACGAGAAAAAATCATGAATTATATCGCAGATACAAAATTAAAACTCATTAAACTGGAAAGTGGTGATATTATTGGTGAAAAAGTGGAAATTGAAGCAGTGGTTTCGTGTTATGGCAAACAAAGAAATGTAATTGCAGAAAAATTGATTGCCCGCTTGAGTATTAATAAAGGGGTAATCGGGGTCGGATGGAAAAATTTATAAATTGTATCGAACTGAAAGGGGTGAGGACAATGGATGATGCTGGTGGTCATCACAGGATAAACTTTGGGGAAAATAATAAAAAATTCAGATGTATTGATAAATATCTTATTTATATAAAAAGAATAGTTATCAATACATCTGAAAAGATAAATTCCTCATAGCAAAATATGGAGGGAAGACAATGAAAAAAAGTGAAAATTTAAAAATGAAGGTTCAAAGAGAAAAAATCGAAAAAAGGCTTTTATCAGCAGTTAACAACAAAGAAAAATTTTTACGGACAGTGAACACGGATATAGATGGATTATCATCGGAAGTAATAGAAAATAATCGTGAGCTTTATGGTAATAATAAAATAGTACATGGTAAAAGGCTGTCGTTTTTAAAAAAGATAACGAAAGCTTTCATTAATCCGTTTACGTCCATTTTGATATTTTTAGCGCTTATATCATCTTTTACAGATATAATTATTCCAATATATCAAAATTCACCTGATGATGTGGACCCTACTTCCGTAATAATTATTTTGACGATGGTTATCATTTCAGGGTTACTGCGATATGTACAAGAATCACGCAGCGGCGCTGCCGCATCGAAATTATTGGAAATGATTACGACAACAGCTACTGTGGAAAGAAAGGAAACAGGGCTGGCAGAAATCCCCATTGACGATATAGTTGTTGGTGATATTGTACATTTATCAGCAGGGGATATGATTCCTGCCGATGTTTGTCTTTTGCAGGCAAAAGATTTATTTATCAGTCAATCAGTATTGACCGGTGAAAGTGAACCAGTCGAAAAATTTGTAGTAGAACAACCCGGTAAAAAGGGAAGTATGACGGAATACGAAGACTTAGTTTTTATGGGCTGCAATGTTTTAAGCGGCACAGCCAAAGCTGTGGTGGTGACTACAGGCAATGATACGTTATTTGGCACTATGGCTCAGGCAGTAGTTAAAAAACCGGCGATAACTAGTTTTGAAAAAGGGGTAAATTCCGTATCATGGGTGTTGATTCGGTTTATGTTGGTGATGGTTCCGGTTATTTTTTTCATTAACGTATTTACCAAGGGAAGCTGGTTTGATGCATTTCTATTCGGCATTTCTGTTGCAGTGGGACTGACTCCGGAAATGCTGCCGATGATTGTTACGACATGTCTGGCCAAAGGGGCAGTATCTATGTCCAAGGAAAAAACGATAATTAAAAATTTGAATTCCATACAAAATTTTGGCGCAATGGATATTCTTTGTACTGATAAAACAGGGACACTTACACAAAATCGCGTTGTACTGGAATATCATCTTAATGTACAAGGACAGGAAGATGTTCGGGTATTGCGGCACGCTTTTTTAAACAGTTATTTTCAGACCGGTTTAAAAAATCTTATGGATATTGCTATAATCAATCGTATGGATGAAGAAGCAAAAAAAGATGATCATTTGCAAAATTATCCTGGGCAATATATTAAAGTTGACGAAATACCATTTGACTTTACACGCCGTCGTATGAGTGTAGTTGTTGAAGATCAAGAAAAAAAACGTCAGATAATAACTAAAGGTGCAGTGGAAGAAATGCTGTCTATCTGTTCTTATGTAGAATATGATGGAAATGTATCAGAGATAACAGCGGAGCTACGCGATAAAATTAAGAAAACGGTCAAAAGATTAAATTTGGATGGGATGCGTGTATTAGCTGTTGCACAAAAAACGAATCCGGCACCAGCTGGGGAGTTTAGTGTCAAAGATGAATGCAATATGGTGTTAATTGGTTATTTGGCATTTTTTGATCCACCAAAAGAATCTTCATTTAATGCTATAAAAAGTCTTTGGGATTGTGGTGTAGAAACTAAAATACTCACTGGGGACAATCCTGAAACAACGTCATGTATATGCAGGCAAGTCGGAATTGAAACGAAGAACTTGCTGCTGGGTAGTGATATTGATGGTATGACTGATGAACAATTAAATCGTGCCGTAGAAAAAAGCAATGTGTTTGCCAAACTGTCACCGGAACAAAAAGCACGAATTGTCACTGCACTGCGGGTTAATGGACATACGGTAGGTTTTATGGGAGATGGAATAAATGATGCGGCTGCAATGCGGGCTTCTGATGTAGGTATTTCCGTAAATGAAGCAGTTGATATAGCTAAAGAAGCTGCAGATGTTATTTTATTGGAAAAAGATTTGATGATTTTGCAAAAAGGCATTATCGAAGGTCGTAAAACCTATGCCAATATGATTAAGTATATAAAAATGACTGCCTCATCAAATTTTGGCAATGTGTTTTCTGTGGTTATTGCCAGTACGTTTTTACCATTTTTACCCATGGAAAGTTTGCATTTAATTTTATTAAATCTTACTTATGATTTGTCTTGTACGTCGATTCCCTGGGATAATGTCGATAAAGAGTTTTTAAGAGTTCCCCGCAAGTGGGATGCTTCTTTTGTAAAATCTTTTATGTTGTGGTTTGGTCCGACAAGTTCAGTATTTGATATAACGACATATTTATTTATGTATTTTATCGTTTGCCCAATGATTGTATCGAATGGACTGCTGTACTCAGCCATTCCGGAAGGCGATACAGCTATGCGGGCTCTTTATGTGGCAGTTTTCCAGGCAGGTTGGTTTATTGAATCAATGTGGACACAGACTTTAGTTATTCACATGCTTCGTACACCTAAAATCCCATTTCTTCAAAGCCGCGCATCATTTCCTGTGATAACGCTCACTAGTATCGGGATTGCAGTGCTTTCATATATACCATATACGTCATTTGGTGCAGATATCGGACTGGCACCTTTAAATAGTATTTATTGGACAATTCTCTTAGGCACGGTTGCTGTATATATGTTTTTAGTTACTGTCGTAAAAAAAGTATATATTAAACGTTATGGAACATTTTATTGATAGTATTTAAAAAGTAGTAATAAGAAAATAAAGAGACTGCCGCGTGTAAACATTTTCATTCATAAATATGCATATTAATTTTCATTGCCTGTCCTTGAAAGGATGATGGCAGGTTGCATTTTTATGAGGTCAATGTCGTGTTCATGCGGCAGCCTTTTTGTTAGTCATATATGTTTTCTTTAATAAACCACAGATAAAAAGCGGCAGAACTGGTTTGAGCGCGCGCCAACAATATTTGATCACAGTGGAAATAAATGTCTTCTGAAGCGGACCCGTTTATAAATGGCATAAAAGCAATGGTAAATTTAGCATTTTCGACAAATAATTTCATGGGATTTTGGCAGATTGGTAGAGTATTATCTGTCAGGACAGTAAATTCGCTGAGATGAGCCCTCACCCATCGCTCAAATTTTTTGTGGCCATGAAATAAATGAACACATACATGGTGGGGAACGGTCATATCCTGCAGTAGATGGGCAGCAGCACCAAGATAGAAAAATGTTCTGGGGAAATTATGTCTTTTACTGGCTCGTTCCGCTTTATTCAAATAAGAAAAAAAGATGCTGCGGGCTGACGGAAGAAACCATAAACCGTGGTTAGTAGCAGGATTGAAAAAATGACAGGTATTCTTAAAGTTTAGATCTGCCCATACGACACCATTTTGCAGGGCAGAAAAATTTTCCTGCAGTATATGTAAGTTGACAGTTTTTTTGATAAAAGGGTTTTTGAGTAATTCTAATGCCTTTTTATTGCAAAATTTATGTGTTAAGCACAACTCATTGGTACGGTTAGTGTTTTCAACAATGTTTTGAATAAATAATGAAAATGCGGCAGGAATAGGAATATGGTTTAAATAATCAGCTAAGTACATGACAGTCACCTTACTCAATAAATGACAGATAGATGTCAATGATGATCATCAATAATGCAGGATAATACATATATTACATTTGTGCGATGACTTTTTGGCGAAAATCATCAAGCTGGCAATAAAGATTTTTCCCCGGACATAATGTGCTGTTGAGGTCACGGTGTCCGTATATGACATTGTTAGAAGGATTCAATTTATATAATTCGCATAAAAATGCTGTAAGTTGCTCCCCAGATTGTAATTGCGGATCAGTAGGATAGGCTTCTTCAAAATCACCGACTATATTGATACCGATAGAAGTCTGGTTATATCCGTAGCAATGGGCACCTATCGTTGTGCGGGGACGACCGCGTTCTATTGTGCCGTCTTTTCGGATAACATAGTGATAACCTATTCCGGCCCAGCCGTTGGCAAGATGCCATTGATGGATTTCAGCAGCAGAAACATCGCGGTTCGTTCCACCGACATGATGTATTATGATCATATTGGTACTGGGACGGTCCTGCAGGGGCTGGGCAAACTGAAGATAAGTTTCCTTTATATAAGGTGGAGATACATGATGACCGTCTGCTGCGTGGGCAATATTGGTCAAATGCAGATTCGGTGCAAGATAAAAGCTTCCTAAAGTATAAAGCGAATAAAGTAAAAATTTTCTGCGATTCATTGGCAAATGTCCTTTTTAATTACTTATTATATGGGGAAAGTTAAGTGTGTATTCGCTGCAATACGCATAAAATATGGAAAGTGTAAATCAAGCCAAAAACGGATGAAAGTATGACTGTATGCCTGAAAGACAGGTATCCTGTTTAATTCATACATATCGTCGCGCTTGGCATCATCTCCCAGATTAACGGTGAAAGCAGCACGATAACCGTCTTTTTTCAGCAGGGAAATTACATGTTGATTGTAAGCCCCATAAGGATAGGCAAGGCAGTCAATATGATAGCCCAAATGTTTTTCCAGATCCAGTTTGGAATCCAATAATTGTTTTTGAAGTTCATTATCATTATTTATTTTATTCAAATATGGATGATTAAATGTATGTCCCTCAAAAGTAATGGTATCTCTCATTTTGTTTATATCCTGCCATGAAAGGTAATTATTATAGCCAATATAGTGCGAAATGAGAAATATCGCAGCTTGAAGATGATATTGCTTTAGTATGGGATAAGCATTGGTATAGTTGTCTTCATAACCATCATCAAAAGTTATTAATACCGGATTGGGGGGTAATGGGACACCGTTTTGCAGATAATTGAATAATTGATCTGGTGTGATGGTGGTATAACCATTATCATTGAGATATTTCATTTGTGTAGTGAATTCCTGGGTACTTAAAGCCAATACTGTGTGGTTGGTATTGTTTATTTCGTGATAATTGAGGACAGGTATTTCTCTTTTGCTCATGAAGCGATTGATAGAAAAAACGGCTGCTAAAAGAAAAAATATTATAAAATAAAATTTCTTCTGTTTCCACATAAAATAGATAGCACTCCTGATATAGTTTTTTAGATTTATATATTCATGCTACAATACAAATGTGAAATTTTCCTGAAAAAGTGTCTTGAATTTAGATAAAAATGATAATAAAAATCATTATGATTATAAAATAACAAAAAAAATATAATTACAAATTAACATATATTAATTGACTACGATAAGCATAAGTGTTATATTAAAGAGCACATATATTTTATTATTATCAAAAATTTATGAGAGGAGTTAATATATGTGAATGGCGTAATTATGCTTGGATTAGCAATTATTATTTTTATAACAGGATATTTTACTTATGGAAAATGGCTGGCACGCACCTGGGGAATTAATCCGCAGGCAAAGACACCGGCTTACAAGTATGAAGATGGTCAGGATTATACACCGGCATCAAAATTTATGGTATTTTCCCATCAGTTTTCTTCTGTGGCGGGTGCCGGACCGGTGACCGGTCCGATTATAGCAGCAATGTTTGGCTGGCTGCCGGCATTTTTATGGATTGTCCTGGGGGGACTATTTTTTGGCGGTGTGCAGGATTTTGTCTCATTATATGCATCAGTGAAAAATGATGGGAAATCAATGGGAGTACTTATTGAGCAATATATAGGTAAAACGGGTAGAAAATTATTTTTGTTGTTTTGCTGGTTGTTTACATTGCTTGTGATAGCAGCTTTTGCCGATATAGTTGCCAATACTTTTAATGGGTTTGCCAAAGATGGCAGCAGGACACTGCCAGGAGCTGCCGCTGCTTCAATATCTATGCTTTATATTGTCGGTGCTTTGATTTTTGGGATTTTTGTGAAAAAAATCAAACCGACAGAACAATTAAGATTTGTAGTTGCCGTATTGTTAATGGCAGGGATGATTTGTTTGGGGATCGCTTTTCCCCTATATTTTTCACGTGATATATGGATTTTTGTGGCACTTGGTTATTCTTTTGTTGCTTCAGTGCTGCCAATGTGGTTGTTAATGCAGCCGCGGGATTATTTAAGTACGTTTTTACTTATTGGGATGATTCTTAGCGCTGTCGTTGGTATTAGTATTGCTAATCCGGCAATAAATATGCCGGCATTTGTAGGATTTGAAGTGAATGGGCAGAGTCTGTTCCCTATTTTGTTTATAACGATAGCCTGCGGTGCCGTATCGGGTTTTCATAGCCTGGTATCGTCAGGAACATCATCCAAGACAGTTGCCAATGAGCGCGATATGTTATTTATCGGGTATGGTTCCATGCTAGTGGAATGTGTGTTAGGTATTGCAGCTTTGATAATTGTGTGCGCAGCGGCAACAAATGGGCAGATGCCGGAAGGTACACCATTTCAGATTTTTTCAGGTGCTGTGGCAGGATTTTTGAGTATGTTTGGATTACCTAAGCTGTACGCTGTGTGTATTATTACTATGTGTGTGTCAGCATTGGCTTTTACGACCTTAGATACGGTAGTGAGAGTGGGGCGGCTTTCACTGCAGGAACTTTGCAAATCAGATGATGCCGCATCAATGAATATAATCCAGAAATTATGTGCCAACAAATATGTTGCCACCTTTCTTACTATAGCTGTTGGCTATTTGCTTTGCCGTATCGGTTATATGAATATCTGGCCTTTGTTTGGTTCTGCCAATCAGCTTTTAAGTGCATTGGTATTGATATGTATGGCGGTGTTTTTGCGCATGACCAACCGTAAAGGCTGGATGTTGTACATTCCTATGGGAATTATGTTTGTAGTGACATTTACTGCTTTGGGTCAGGCTGTTTACCATATTATAAATAAACTGGTCGATGGTAATTTTGTATTTATGAGCGATGGGCTGCAGCTGATCTTGGCACTGGCTCTTATGATATTGGCAGTATCAGTGGTTAGACATTGTGGCAGAGAATTGCTGTCTGGAACATTAAAAAATTCTCAGACAGTTGCCGAAAAATAAATAATTAGATATAAAAAGGGGCTGTCATAGTAACATTAACCTGACAAATGCAATTCATCTTTTATTCAGTCTGTCCTTTTAAGGCCAGATGAAAAGAAAGAAATATTGCATATTATGAGCGGAAATGTTTACGTGTGACGACCCCTTTAAAATTTGTAGATACAAAAAATCACCTGGAGGAAGACAGACTGAATAGACAAGAAAGGTATTGTTATATTTTTTAAAATTTGAATTTGTGCAGTTCAGCCTGCGATTCTTGTGCCAGTTTTGCCAGAGCTTCACTGGCTGAAGCAATTTCTTCCGCGGCAGCCGATTGTTCTTCGGTGGCAGCGGACACTGACTGTATTTCGGCTGATATGCTGTTACTGTGAGTGTCAATCAATTTAACATCATCATCGACATTTTTCGCATTTTTAGTTACTTTATCAACAGCTTGTGCCATAGAAGTCATTTGCGAAGATACTTTATCAACAAGAGTATCTATTTGACTAAACATATCACGCAGATTTTCTACGGATTGTGCACCTTCTACGACTTCCGTGCGGCCTTTTTGCATGGCGTTTACTGCACTGGAAGTTTCATTTTGAATATTACTTATTAATTCAGTTATTCGTGTAGCTGCATCCTGCGATTGTTCGGCAAGTTTTCTTACCTCCTCGGCAACTACGGCAAAACCCTTGCCATGTTCACCGGCTCTGGCAGCTTCTATGGCAGCATTGAGTGCCAGTAGATTGGTTTGGCCGGCAATATTGGATATGGTGTCGATTATTTGACCAATCTCCTGAGAACTTTGGCCAAGTTTTTCTACAATTTCTGCCGAAGATTGCACAGTGTTTTCTACAGTTTTGATCTTATTTACAGAGGCATCTATTGAGCTGTTGCCTTCGGTAATATATTTGGCAACATTAGTAGCATTTTTAGTTACTTTGTTGGATTCATCACGAATATTTTCTATGGAACGGGTAATTTGTTCTACGGCATTTTTCCCTTTGTCTACAGCAGATTTATTTTGCTCGGTGATATCAGCTGTGTGAGTGGCAGATTCTGCTATTTGTACAGCAGTATGTGATGACTGGGTAGAATTTGCCGTGAGCTCTTCTGAAGCGGCAGCAACTTGTTCGGTCGAATCATTGATTTTTCTCATAAAATCAGCTATGCTTTTGCGAACATCAAAAAGGCTCGCGGCCATTTCACCAAATTCATCACGACGTGATGTTTTGGGACCATTCTCCCGGTAATCACCGGAGTGCAGGGCCTGACATACTTTTATCATTTCTTTTATCATTCGGGTTATTTCTTTTATAAAATACATGCAGGCAATAAATAAAACCAAAAAAACAATAAGTGTTTTTATGAGCATAGTATAGATTGCCGTCTGTATATCTTTGGCATTTTGTGCATTAGTATTTTTGGCGGTGTCATCTTCTTTTTTTTGCAGGGTGTTCAAACTGTCACGTAATTTTATCATATCGGCAGCACCCTTGTCTTCATAAAGAGCGGCTGCCTGTTGCCGATCTCCTTGTAAACTCAATTGCATGATGTTCAGCATTGTGTTTTTATAGTTTTTCCAGGCATCATCTGTTTGTGTTAAATCGTTTTTACCGGCTGAAGTCAATAACTGGTATTGAGACCATTGCTGCTCATAGTCACCGATAAATTTCATTATATCATTTTTTCGTGCCTGAAGCTTAGCCGGATCAGTTTCAATGGACGTCTGTAAAGCACGGCTTTGAATTATCCTGGTATCGACAATTGCATTGCTAAGGTAGTTTATAGACTGTAAATTTTGTGAATAGATACTTTCCATTGCTGCCTGGGCTTTGATTAAATAGGAATAGCCTGTATATCCCACTATAATCATGCCAATAGCAGCAACGGCAATTATTGCCATTGCTTTGTAAATGATTTTTAGATTTCTTAATCTTTCCATAGAATCTACTCCTCTTATATATTGTTGAATCATTATTCCTAATTAAACATACATAATGGTTTTTCCTGCGAGAAAAAATAGCCCATATAAATAATAACGGCAATAATGATGTTAATCATCATTGCCGTTATTATTTATATGGGCAGTGTGCATGCGTTTGAGTAAAAACTTATTCACATTTTGACCAGCCGCAATAAGTACATGTCACACAATTACCTTCTGGTCTTAATGTATAATGACCACATTCCGGACATTTTTTGTTTATTGAGCGGTCTTCAGAATTATCAACATATTCGTCGGCATCTCTTTTTTTCTGTGCTTCGTTATAGATTTCCATGAGGGCAGAAGCAATTGCATTACCGCAAGAAAGAGACATATCGCGGCGGCCACCGCGGATCAAGGCCTGACAGGCTGAACATTTGCTTACGGCCAGTTGTTTAATAATATGCTTAACACTGATACCGGAACGCAGTGCCAATGAAGTCAGGCGGGTAATAGTAGCAATATTGCTGGAGCAGCCGCCGGAAGCGTTGGTAAAGACCTCAAAAACCTGTCCGTCTAAGGTTTTATTTATAGTTATATACATTTTGTCTACACAGGAGGTATGGCGGACCAAGGTACAACCATCCAGGCGGGCAATGTTGTCGCGTTTCATTGGCTGAATACTATCATAATTTATTTTGGTTTTTTCATTGGGATCAACACCTAGAATATTACCGCGTTTGCAGCCGTCACGAAATACCGTTATTCCTTTACAGTTATTTTTCCAAGCATCAATATAAATATTTTTGATTTCTTCCGGGGTGGCATCATGACGTAGATTTACGGTTGAGGAAATAGAATTATCCACATAACGTTGCATAGCTGCCTGTAATTTTACTCGATGCAGATAAGGTACATCGTGACTTTCAATGATCCAGGGGAATAATTCTTTTATTTTACTGTCTTCGGTATCGTAACTCATATTGTGGTAGTCAAGTAAATCCCTTATTGAGTGCGCGTACACTTTAAAAGATTTTTTGTCACCTTCCATTTTATGAGTGGTGCGCATATAACTTATTTTGTAAAGCGGTTCACAGCCACCGGAAAATACTCCCATGAGTAAAGAGATGGTTCCGGTGGGGGCAATGGATAAAAGTGTACCATTTCTGAGACCGGATTCTTTGATACTTTCATAAACAGCAGGTGCTTCCCTGCGTATTAATTGTATTAATGGTGATTTTTTAGTTTTCTCCCAGTCATAACGGCCAAAAGTTCCTTTTTCCTTTGCCAGTTGGGCTGACGTGCGAGCAGCTTCGATGAGCATAGTACGCATAATGTCAGCAACAAATTGGTTGGCATCCTGACTGCCGTATTTCAATTTCATGGCGATAAGTGCATCAGCTACACCGAAGAGTCCCAGACCAATGCTGCGCCAATCGTCAATACAGCTGCGATTTGCATCAAGTGGTTGTGTGTCATAACCATAGTCGAGCACTTCATCGAGAGCGCGCACGGCTGTTTCAACGGCTGTGTTGAAAGCAGTTTCATTTATATGCGGAGTATCAGTAAATTTATCATCAATAAAATTATATAAATTTATGCTCATAAGATTGCAGGAATTATAGGCATTGCCACCAAATTCACCACATGGATTAGTTATTTCGATTTTATAATCATCATAACCGCTGAGTAAAGTGTAGTCATTGAGCCGGTCAACAAATAATGCACCAGGATCACCCCAGTCCCACTGAGTTTGACAGTATTCATCAAAAAAGTCGGCGGCATTGATTCTTTTTCTGATTTTTTCGCCAGTGGCTTCTACATTGAATTTTAATTCATAATCTTCATTGTTGATAACAGCTTTCATGAAATCATCTTTGAATAAAATGGATATATTCATTGAGGCTAGTTTTTCATTGTTTTGTTTCATATGAAGAAATTCGTAAATATCAGGGTGATCGCAGTTGAGCCCAACCATCATCGCACCACGACGGCCGTTTTGACTGATGACTTCTCCGGTGGAGTCAAAAATTTTGAGAAAAGATACTGAACCGGTGGAAGTACGGGCAGCATTGTTGACGATACTTTCCTTGGGCCGTAAATTGCTTATATTTACGCCAATACCGCCGCCGTATGAAAAAATCCGGGCGATTTCAGTATTAACTTTGAAGATGGATTCTATATTGTCTTTAGGAGAAGGAAGGATATAACAATTGCTTAAACTGGCTTTAAATTTGCCTTTAGCTCCAGCAGCATATAAAGTCCTTCCGGCAGGGCAGACTGAACCGTCTTCCAAGTAATTATGCATATGATTGCTGACTTCAGGGGAAAATATTGACACTACCCGATTGATAAATGCCTGTGGATCGTCTTCACCAACATGATAGTATTTTGATTTTAGAATATTTTTGCCAATATCATTTTCATACCATTTTTCCAAAAAACTCGCTCCTTATATGTATAATTCTAATAAGATAATTTATTATCGATGCAATTATTATAGTGGAAAAATATTGCTGGCGCAATTTTAATCCATGATGATATAACAAGATATTGTATGGTAAATTATATTACAACACCATATATTGGATTAAATGGCTTTTTTTAGAGATTGACATGATTAAGATGGAAAAAGTTTTTACAGTGGATTCAACGGTTGCTTTTTAGACAATAGACAGTATTTTATGATAAAATATTTTATGTATAAAGTATTTTTCAGCAATATATGTTTCAAGCTGTTGATGGTTAATTCAGTAATTTTGTATTATAAAGCTACGATAATAAATCTATGCAGCTGTTTTTGTAAGGAGTGATTTTATGAGAAAATTGACTGTTGTTAGTATTTTATTCTTGTCTATATTATATTTTTTCCAGCCGGTTTGTCAGGCGATGCATGTTGTAAGCAGCCGGGAAATTGCTAGTTTTGATACCAGCGGTTTATGGGGAAACACGGCCAGTGTCCGCACAGTGGGACAATGGAATGAATATATTAGATTCACTTTTTATGTACCGGATAATTATAATGGGAAAATACACGGCAGCTTTTTAGTTTCCGGTAATGCCAATAATATAAATTTGGATTTTTTACCGGGTGGAGTAATAAAAATCTTTGAATTTAAAGCAGTTGATCCTGATATGGTGTTTTGGATAGTCAAGGATGGTACTGGTAATGACAGTGGTTTGACACATGATTTTTATTTGATTGGGCCATATTCTGATTATTATACTACTTATGCTGACATGAATAATATTGTCACTATGGGGTGGAACAGTACCCATATGAAAGTGGTTCAACTATCTGATGATGCATGGCCTGTTTTACAAGGTTTCGCGGATTCTGGAAGCAGCAATGTCCTGCAGGAAAATTTGGTGTTATCTTGGGATGATACGGCACAGTGGTTTAAAATGACTAATTATTCGCTTGATACAATGGTGCATGAAATCAAAGCACAATAAGATTTGTATGATAATGGGGCTGTCACATGAACAACATTGACCTCATAAGGTGCAATTCACAACCGCTGCACGGGTATCCACCCTTTTAAGGGTGGACAAAGGAAGCGGAATATTGCATGTTTATGAATGAAAATGACTGTGTGCAACAACCCCATTTAATTATTGGATAGTATTTTTGATATAGGCTTCTTTATCGCGCATTGCCGACAGTGTTTTTTCCAATAGATCATCAAGACTCCAGTCAAGCATTTGAGCACCTTGTTTTATTATATCGCGGGAACAGCCGGCTGCAAATTTTTTATCTTTAAACTTTTTTTTCAAACTTTTTAGTTCCATGTCCTGCACGCTTTTGGATGGGCGCATAAGAGCAGCGGCTCCAATAAGACCAGTCAATTCATCACAGGCAAACAAGACTTTTTCCATTTGATGGGTCGGTTTTATGTCTGAACAGATACCATAGCCATGTGAACAAACAGCGTGTATAAGCTCCGGTTCGGCATTGATTTGGGATAATATTTCAGGGGCTTTTTGACAATGCAGTTCAGGGTATTTTTCAAAATCAATATCGTGCAGCAAGCCGACAATTTCCCAAAAATCGGCCTCATCGGTGTAACCAAGTTGTTGCGCATACCAACGCATAACTGCTGATACAGTGACGGCATGAACTCGATGAAAATTCTCCTGGTTATATTTTTGCAGATGTGTCCATGCTTGTTGCCAAGTAATTTTTGTTTGCATATCGTTATTTCCCTTCGTAAAATTTGCAGCTAATTTTTGTTGATTATTTGTTTTAACTTTTCCATATCTAAAGCATTTCTGACAGTTTGAGCCAAACGATTGAAAGCAGCCTGTTTTTGTGCAGCATAATTTTGCTGCAATGGTAAGGGAGAAAGTCCTTTGCGTCGCCGCAGCATGTTGAGCAGGGTTCTGCGGTATTCGTCGTTATCAAAAATGCCATGGATGTATGAACCCATTATGAGATTATCAGAGGAAATTGCACCATCAATTTTGTCAACCTTTTTACCGTTGTGTTTTTTTATCACGAACGGGTGGGCAGTTTTTGCAGTAAATTCGGTTAATCCCATATGGATTTCGTAGCCGTGCAGTGAGGAAAAATAGTGTTGTTCATCTAAGAAATGCCAGTCGAGTGATTGGGCAGTTACCTGTGAGGTTATTTTTTTTCGTGCAAATGTGGTGATCATCGGCAGAAAAGAAAATGCCGTTATTGTGTTATGTGATGATTCGGTATGGTAGGGATCACAGATTTTTTGGCCAAGCATTTGATATCCTCCGCAGATTCCGATTAATGGAATTTTATCGGCATGAGCTTTCTGAAGTTTTTTTTCTATACCGCATGCGCGTAAATGTAATAGGTCTTCGGTGGTATTTTTACTGCCGGGGAGTATTATCAGATCAGGTTTTCCTAGCTGCTCAGGTTTTGCGGCGTAGTAAAGGAATACATCCTTTTCTTGGGCTAGAGCAGCAAAATCAGTGAAATTTGATATTTTAGGTGTGCGGATGACGGCTATCTTGAGAGGAGCGTTGTTATTTGTTGTTATTTTATCATCCAGGGATACTGAATCTTCATCGTCTATTCCTAAGTTTTCTAAATAAGGGATAACACCTAATACTGGCTTGGCGGTCTTTTTTTCCAGAAAATCAATTGCCGGTGCCAAGAGTTTGATGTCACCACGGAATTTGTTTATGACAAGACCCTTTACTAAGTCGCGTTCGTCATCGTCAAGGAGCTCCAGAGTACCGACTAATGAGGCTAATGCCCCACCGCGGTCAATATCGGCTATGAGTAAAACGGGTGCGTTTAGGTACTTGGCGATACGCATATTTACGATATCATTAGCTTTCAGATTAACTTCTGCCGGACTGCCAGCTCCTTCTATAGCCAGCATTTCGAATTTATTCTGTAGTGAATTTAAAGCTTGTTTTACTGTTTCAAAAGCTTTTAAAGAATATCCCTGATGATATTGTTTAGCGGACATATTGCCAATAGGCCGTCCCATTAAAATTACCTGGGAGCTGGCATTTCCAGTTGGTTTCAATAACACAGGATTCATTTCTACAGATGGTTTTAATCCGGCGGCTTCAGCCTGAGCTATTTGAGCTCGTCCCATTTCCCGGCCATCTTCAGTAACATAGGAATTAAGAGCCATGTTTTGTGCTTTAAATGGTACTATATTTATACCATCCTGAAAGAATATACGACAGAGAGCCGTTGTTAAGATACTCTTTCCAACATGTGACGATGTTCCCTGCAGCATTATGTATTTTGTCATACTGAATTCTCCTAAATAATAAATATAAGGTAACCCGGATGAAAACTGTGATGAATAATCATTGTCAGTAAATAAAAAACAACAGCTCCAAAACACTGGCGGATTCGGAGCTATAAATAATGATACTATTTATAATGGTTTGTTTTTAGTTTTTTGTATTCAACAGCTTTTTGAATAAAGCGTTTAGCTGCCTTAATTGAACCGAGAAAATGTAAATGAAAATATGAAGCTAAAATATTATCATTATAATAGCCAGCTTTATATTGACTGTTTGTGCGGTTTTTAGTGAGAAGAAATGCCCAGGGGAAAGCAGCAGCGGCAGCAGCCTGCATGGAAAAATGAAATTCGTGACCATGTAATATCTGTCCTTTAGTGGCAATGATATTATCAGTCAGTGCTTGTGCGGTAACATAGCCAACAGTCTGCAGTTTTTCCTGCATAATAGCATCTGCCGGTATAACATTGGCCATTTTCCAGGTTTTTCCGGTAAAGTCTTTTATTTGCCGCATCAGATACATAAAGCCACCGCATTCGGCATAAAGTGGTATTTTGTCGGCTGCAGCTTTTTTTATTGAATTCAGCATAGAGGTATTGGATGCCAAACAATCGACAAATAATTCGGGAAAGCCACCGCCTAATATTACAGCATCACATTCAGGAAGGCTGGTGTCATGAATAGGGCTGAAAAATTCTATCCGGGCTCCAAGTTTTTTTAATATATTAAGGCCGGCAGCATAGTAGAAGGAAAAAGCTTCATCTTTGGCCACAGCTATTTTCACGGATGACGGCAGTGCATCTATTATTAAATCTTCATATGGCAGAGGTAAAGCTGTTTTTGCTGTCTGTATCAGGGCTTTTAAATCTACCTGCCTGGAAATTTTTTCAGTAATATAGGCTATTTTTTTGGTTGTATCTTTTTCTCCGGCCGGTGTAAGACCTAGATGCCGTTCCGGCATTTTTAAAGCGTCATCGCGCCGCACTGCCCCCAAAACAGGGATGTTTAACCGCCCCATGGCATCCCGGATCATTTGTTCATGTGTTGCGGATCCTAGACAATTTAAAATTACACCACTTAAATTGATATCAGGGTCGTATTCACGAAAACCCAATGCTAAGGCGGCAGCACTGTCACCCATGGAGCGGCAGTTTATAACTAAGATAATTGGCGCATTTAATTTTTTAGCTAATTCAGCTGTAGAACTTATGCCATTTTTGCCGCCGTCATAAAGCCCCATGACTCCTTCGATTATAGCAATATCGGCATTGGCTGAAACTTCAGCGAACAACTGGCTTATTCTTTGTTCGTCAACTAGCCATGTATCAAGGTTATGGCCCGGTCGATGAGCGGCAATAGTGTGATATGATGGATCTATATAGTCGGGACCAATTTTAAATGGTTGAACAGTGA
Source organism: Pectinatus frisingensis (assembly GCF_014076555.1). Taxonomy (NCBI): domain Bacteria; kingdom Bacillati; phylum Bacillota; class Negativicutes; order Selenomonadales; family Selenomonadaceae; genus Pectinatus; species Pectinatus frisingensis. The sequence continues at coordinate 2,404,720 of NZ_CP045424.1, read as the reverse complement.
GTCCATTTTTGTACAAAGCACCTAATATTCCTGTAACTACCGTGGTTTTACCGGAGCTGCTCTGCGGTGCTGCTAAAACAATGCGGGGAATATTGCAGTATTTCATGATTACCTGCTGTTATCTATCAGGTACATTACAGCATTAATGCATGATACGGCGATTGGACTGCCGCCTTTGGTACCTTGAACAGTTATGTAAGGTACTTTGGAATGCTCTATAAGTTCTTTTTTTGATTCGGCGGCACCGACGAAACCCACTGGTGTGCCAATAACTGCAGCCGGTCTTATATCTTCTTCATCCATTAGGCGGATCACTTCAAAAAGTGCTGTAGGGGCATTACCAATGGCAACTATAGATCCATTGAGCTTAGTACCAAAATCACGCATGGCGGCCATTGATCGGGTTATGCCTTCTTGCTTGGCAATTGCAGCAATGCGTTCATCGGCAATTTGGCAAAAAACTTTACCACCGAAAGAGGCCAGCTTTTTTTTGTTGATGCCGGTGCGTACCATTTCCACATCAGTGAATATGTTGCAGCTTTTGCATAAGGCCTGTTTCATTGCCGGAATAGTGTTTCTATCTATTTTTATTACATTGGCATAATCAACATCACCTGAGGCATGAATCATACGTGAATATAATTTCACTTCATCATCAGTCAGTTTAAGCAGGGATAAATATGGTGCAATTATTTCCATGCTGCGGTTTTCAATATCCATTGGTTCTTTTATAAAGTTCAAACTGAACCCCCCAAAAAAATAAAATATAGAATATGGCGGCATTGCAGAAACATGCCGTTTAGTGTGAAAATGCGATAAATATTACTCATAAAAGTATAGCATAACAAAAAATATAAAACCAGCAATGGATTTGAATAAAAATACTCCATACGGGTACGTGATTGCCCGCATGGAGTTTATGATTTTAATTATAAATCGAGATTGCGTACTAAATCAGCGTGTTCTTCAATAAAACGGCGGCGTGGTTCAACTTTGTCGCCCATGAGAACCGAGAAAATACCATCAGCTTCTTCTGCCTGAGTTAAATCAACACGTAATACAGTTCTTCCTGTAGGATCCATTGTCGTTTCCCATAACTGCTCCGGATTCATTTCACCAAGACCTTTATAACGTTGTACAGTAATTCCATCACGGCCAACTTCAGTCAGCTTTTGTGATAATTCATCATCACTATACGTATACCAGTGTTGGCGGCCTTTTCTGATTTGATATAAAGGCGGCTGGGCGATAAATACACGTCCTTGTTTAATTAACGGCTGCATATATCTATAAAAAAAGGTTAACAGCAATGTACGAATATGGGCACCGTCAACATCAGCATCAGTCATAATAATGATTTTACCATAACGGCTTTTGGTAATGTCAAAATCTTCTCCGATACCGCTGCCAAAGGCTGTTATCATTGTGCGTATTTCCTCGTTATTTAAAATTTTATCAAGCCGGGCTTTTTCAACATTGAGAATTTTACCACGCAGTGGCAGGATTGCCTGAAATCGACGATCCCGGCCTTGTTTGGCAGAACCGCCGGCGCTGTCACCTTCGACCAGGTATATTTCAGCCTGCATTGGATCTTTTATCGAACAGTCGGCAAGTTTACCGGGTAGTGAACTTACTTCCAGAGCATTTTTCCGCCGGGTAAGATCCCGGGCTTTTCTGGCGGCCTCACGGGCACGTGAAGCCATTATTGATTTTTCAATTATTTTTTTAGTGATTGCCGGATTTTCTTCAAAGTATTCGCTCAGTCCTTCTGTGACAATTGAGTCAACTATACCTCTCACTTCAGAATTGCCAAGTTTGGTTTTTGTCTGGCCCTCAAATTGTGGTTCGCGCACCTTGAGATTTATTACACAGGTTATTCCTTCACGTACATCCTCGCCGCTTAAAGCGGGATCATTAGATTTTAAAATATTTTGCTTGCGGGCAAAATCATTAGTGGCACGAGTCAGGGCACTTTTTAAGCCGGCGATATGAGTACCGCCTTCTTCAGTATGGATATTGTTCACATAGCCATAAATATTTTCTGTGTAACTGGTCGTATATTGAAGTGCTATTTCAACAATAGTATCATCTTTTTGACCATTAAAATAAACAGGTTCTTCACTCAGTAAATCTTTATTGCGATTGAGATATTTTACAAAAGATGAGATGCCGCCTTTATCATAGAAAACTTCTTTTTTTTCTGTTTCATCACGTTCGTCGGTCAGTGTTATATGAATGCCGCAGTTTAAAAATGCCAATTCACGCAGGCGCTGTTTAAGAATATCGTAATCGTAGGTTGTTTCAGTGAAGATGGTATTATCCGGTTTAAACCATACTGTTGTGCCGGTACTGTCGGTAGTGCCTATTTCACGTAAAGGTGTCTTGGTGATGCCATATTCAAAAGTGATTTCATATATTTTTCCGCCGCGTTTAACTTGAACTTTCATCGCTTGGCTGAGCGCATTGACTACGGACACACCGACACCATGCAGGCCGCCGGAAACCTTATAGCCGTTACCGCCAAATTTGCCACCAGCGTGAAGTACGGTAAGCACGACCTCAACGGCAGGTTTGCCGCTGACGTGCATATCAATCGGAATACCGCGTCCGTTATCGGAAACAGTTATACTGTTATCTTTGTGGACAACGACTTCAATATGGGTGCAATATCCTGCTAAAGCTTCATCGATACTATTATCAACAACTTCCGATACCAGATGATGCAAGCCGTGTGATGACTGATCACCGATATACATGCCGGGGCGTTTTCTGACAGCTTCGAGACCTTCCAATACCTGAATCTGCTTGGCATCATATTTGCTCTTTACAGCAGTTACATCATTGCTCATTTCTTCATGATTTATTTTGATATCGGATAAATCAACTAAATCAATTTTATTATCATCTAAGCTCATAACATCATCCTTCTAATTTATATACCTTATATTTTACCATTTTTTGTAGGGTTAATCAAACTAATTGCATATGCATGCGATTAGTTCAATATATGCTGCCGCGAGTATTTTTTACAAAAATACTTGTCATTATCATGATTGCACCGGCTACAATGAAAACTTCTTTCAACCCCCAATATGTTCCGACAAGTCCGCCTAAGAGTGGGCCGGCCATAGAACCAAGCTGCTGAGCAGAAAAAAGCATACCGAAAATACTTCCTTGTATGGCTCTTTCTGTGTTATTAGCTAAAACAGCACTAATAGAAGGATTAATGCCGGCAAAAAATAATCCCGTGACAAACTGCATTACGGCAAATAAGATCAATTGATTTGGAATTGATTGCAGTAACAGACAGACGCCGGCACCACCCATTGCTAAATACATTGTCAGTCCAAAAGAATCTTTTTGACCAAACCTGCCCCAAAATGGTGCTGATATGGATGAGGCAATGCCCCCAAGTGAAAATACGGCACCGGCTATTAAAATAATGTTTTCCATACTGCCGCGAAGCTGGGCAACGTATAAAGTTATTATCGGTTGCAATATAAGAATTACCATTTGGACTAATACGCTTAAAATAAGCATTTGTTTTATGACGGGTTTTTTTAATAAATCAATTTGCCGTGAAGGTTTTGCAGATACCCTGGCGGTTTCGTCATGAGGTGGTTCCGGTACGAAAAAGATTGTAATAAGTGATATTGTAAATAGAGCAATTCCGGCAATCATGAACGATGCCCGCATGCCGAATACCTCTGCTAATACACCCCCTAACAGTGGGCCGATAACACCGCCGCTGGTCAGACCGGCTTGCATAACACCAAGACTGAAACCCAGTTTTTCGCTGGGGACAGATGATGACACGATAGCCAATTCAGATGCCCATAATCCTGCGGCTAAACCCTGCAGAACACGTACCATGAACAATTGTTCCGGGGAAGTTACTAAACCGCCTAAAAAATAGGTTATTGACAGACCGATACTGGAGCGTACAGCCATGAGCTTGCGGCCTTTTTTATCTGATATTTTTCCCCATATCGGGGCCATTATTGCACCAATGAGAAATGAAATTGAAAATATTGCCCCATTCCACATATTTACATTAGCTTGGGCAACACCAAGCTCTTTTATCAGGTAGAGAGGTAAGAATGGAATTAACATAGTATAACTGGCCGACATTAAGACAACATTACAGGTCAAAATTGCCAGTATTACTTTCCAGTCTCGTGCAGTATGCATATGAGGGGCTCCCTTCAAAGAAGTTATTATTAAAAATAGTATATTGGTGATTTTTATTAATTAGCACAACATGGGACAAACTATTTATCAGTATGCAAAAATTCATTTTTTATTATTGTCCCATCCTTGCTGAAGACACGATAAGCAGAAGCGGCACCATTATTATAAGAACTTTTTAATGTTATGGTATACGGTAACTTATCCGTATTGCTGCCTAAAATGAAAATAGAAAGTGTGTCGTTGGTCGTTCTGGTGAAGACATATATGCTGTGCGGCAGATTATTTCTGAATTTGAAATCAATAACGCCATCGGCCACTGTTGCATCAAAAGCAGGCGGTACATAGTCAGCGGGAAAATAATGCGCAGTTCTTTCGACCGGCGTCAGTCCTGCCAATAGTATCGCATCATAAAGGGTAGAGCTGACCTGGCACACACCACCGCCGATACCGGGAACAACTTTACCATCGATTATTACCGGAGCTTCACGATAACCGCTGGCTGCCAGCCTGGGGCCAACAGCATTGTTGAAGGAAAAAACTTCGTTGTGGTTGACCAGCGTGCCGGATAGATTTTTGGCTGCCAATGCCACATTTTCACTGCGATTGGCAGCACCAGCATTGAATTTAGTTGTGTACGATGCCAATATGGTATTAATATGTTTTAGATTACTGGCAGTGACGGATGGTTTTATATCAACAGAGTTTATGTTGATTACCTGTGGGTAGGTCGCTGTGGCTAATTTTGCCTTGACAGTTGACAACAGCTGCTCACGGTCAATACTTTTACCAATTTTTTCCGGTACTAGTTTTACTCCGGCAGGATCAACATAACAATAAGCATCAACCGGGGCAATATAAGCTTTTTGAATAATTTGATTCAAGATGTAAGTGAGACTGGCTTCATTGTAATTTATTGCCAGCGGGATATCATTGCCTTGATATAGGCAATGGAGCTTACTAAACACATCACGTAAAAAATTACCACTGTGACCTATTTTAGCCGCTGCCCGGGCGGTCGTTTCGCTGTCGCAGACTAAGTCTATATCAGATGCTGCTATAGACTGTTCTTGATTGTCATAATTTAGAATCAGTATTTTCCCTGTTATGTTTTGATTAAAATTGTCTTCTAGAGATTTTTGTGCAGTAGAAATATCAAGTCCGGACAAATTGACATTGCCGGAATGAACACCAGTAGTGATACCGGGAGCGTTTTTTATTGCTAATATGGATGCACTTGCAGCGACAAGAATGAAAGAGATAATAGAAAATATGATAGTTAATTTGTGCAGTCTCGGCAAAAGCGACACGCCCCCTCATGATAAAATCAACTGATAAATATTTTGGTTAATATAATCGAGGCAATAATATGGATTATAAAAAGCCCCTGTATTCGCAGGAGCTTTCATGAAACAGACGCATTGTTTATTTTACATTCATTGATAACTCAATAAATTTATTAGCGAGTTTTGCTTTTTGTAAAATTTCTTCTGTTATATCAGCACCTTCTTCAACAATCACAATGCCATTGTCGGTAGTTATACGACGGGATGCCTTTTTGCCAAGCAGAAAACGACGATGTCTGTCTTCGGCAGAACTTGCTGTAACTGAGGAATCTGTTTTTTCAGCAGTAGTATCATTAGTTGAAGCTGTACCGGAAACAGATGTTGATTTGATCGGTTTGGTATCGTTTTTAGTCATATTGGCAGTATTTTTTACTTGTTCGGTATTTTTTTCAGGTTTTGTTTCAGATGGTTCGGTTTTTTTTACGCTAATAGCCGGTTTTATTTGTTCGGCAGCAGAAAATGTCTTTTTATCGACGGGTTTATTATTGACTTTGTCAGGGACAGCACTGTCAATTATTGTGACTTCTTTACCAAATATTGATATTTCGTCGGCAGATAGTTCTTTTTGTTCTTCTGTATCTTGCGCAGACAAAACAATCTTGGCGATTTTGCCATCATCATCGATGAAAATATTGGAAACAATACCTTGTATTGTACCACCCTTGGTTATGGCTTTAGTGCCGATAACACGGATATTTTGGTCAAGAAAGGGTTCAAATTCCACAGCGTCATCAAGTACCAGAATATTTTCACTGCTGGTTATGGTGATGGCATCATGACCAATAGCTACAACTGAGCCATAAGGTAAAAGTTTTACACCGCGATACCAGTCTTCATCTTCAATGATAATGGCCGCGACACAACCATGTTCTGCGTCGATCAATAAAGATTTACTTACCCCCAGTTCACGGCCTTCAGTAATACTGATAATAGGTAAACCCAAAAATTCTTCATTTTTTTTCATTTAAATTAAAGCCCCTTCCATTCTATGTCAATAGATAAAAATCTATGAAGCACCAAAATAAGTTGATAATAAGTCTGTCTGTAGTGAAAGATAAAATTATACTAGAGACTGTAATAGTTTTCTCCTGTTTCAAAGTAACCGATATAATTGCGGTCAGATAATATAATTGATAAGTCATTATTGGCAGGAATAGTAATAATATCCTGCAAATATCTTATTTGTCGGATAAATTCTTGTTGTACATTCACGGATATTGTGACAGTCGGTAAACGCAGAGCAGTACGCAGCAGCGCTATTGCATTGGTATATAATCCAAGTTTTTTGTAAATGTTGCTCATTTCAATGCAGATAAAGGGTGCATAAGAGCTGGCATTATATTTGCGTAAGCCTTTTTTTAAAGCATATAAAGCACAGGCATAATGACCATGTTCTTTTTCATCATATATATAATTGAGAAGATCATCGATAGACCGAGTATTATTAAACAAAAATGTTATTTTTATTTTTTCACTGTCTAATAGATATAAAGCCATGCCATAAATATTGCTTATTGCCAAAGGAACTGGCAAATTGTAATATCGTTTGACAGACGGGCTGCTAATAAAGTTTTTCTGCGTTGACTGAGATAAGGCCGGCAGTAAAATATCGTTATGAAAAAATAGAAAAAATTTATTAGTGGTAGAAATAGAACCTATTGCAAATATGAAATATTTGTCTGTCTTATCCAAAACAACGGGCAGGTATTTTGGTGCAGTCGGATTAATAATAATGGCAGGCAGACGTTGTGGCCGAATAAGCATGGCAGGTATGGATAATTCGTTTGAAGCTGTATCCGGTATAGAAAGCGGGGCAATTACAGTTGTGATGCTGCTTTTAGTAACAGTCTCAGTGATACAGGAGGTTGTAACTAAAAGTTTTTTATTGTAAAGGGTAGCAGCAAGCGATGTTGTCAAAACAGTCAGTATAATAATCACATAATAAGGTATGGTGATATATTTTTCTACGGGCCAAAGCAGAAAATTGACGGCAAATGCCAAAACAGCAGCCAATAATATTGCCTTTAAATTTAACCCCAACCTGCAAAATGAAGTGAAATGGTATATAAGAAATACACTGACTGAGATTATTAACAACGCTGCCCCTAAAAATATTGTCAGCATTTCATTCACAATCCTTCGAAAAGAAGTTTTAAATCGTATCAAAAGTTGGAATTATAGTAAATAATTGTAATTGTAAATAAAGCTTAATACGATGAAAATATAGCTTAACAACTTTATTTTACAACGTATATATTAAATTTGCAATTGATAGTACGCAGATTATTATATATAATAAATGTAATACTCTGCATAGATAATAATAATGATTTTAATAACGAGGTTTTTATGAACAATAATGAATTTCATGAATTGACACATTTGGTGCTTGACTCAAAATTACATCCACCGGTTGCGTTGTTTGCCAAAGGATTTGATGATTGGCATGTGAGAGCCCGGCTGGCTCATTTCCTTGTTTTGCCGGAATTTAATAAAACAGCAGCGGCAGTTGAACTTTTTCGCTCTGTTATTGAGGCAGATGTTGATGAGAATGAGTCAGAAGATATCGAGGAAAAAGTGTATGCTTTACAGCATCTGAGTACGGTGCTGCGTGATGCAGGCAAACTTGATGATGCGTTGAATTATATAAATAGTGCAATTGAACTGGCAGAAGAGCACGATTTTCTGTATAAATATATTTTGCGCGGTGAACTGTGGGCTGATCGATGGAATATACTGGCACGACAGCGCAGGACTGACCTTGTTGCCGATGAGGTGGAAGATAAAATTGCCGCTTATGGAGCATTACCTATAAAACATATAAGTTACTTATATTATGGTTATCGTTTTTTGGCACAGTTAGCTGCAGCTAACTTTCACGCGGTCGATACAATAGAAATGATGAAAAAAGCATTATCATATATGGCAGTGCCACAAAAAAATATGGCAATACTGGAAAATATTATGAGTGCAACAGATGATGACGCACCGCGGATAATGCGGGAAATTGATCAAGCTACTCCTATACCGTCTTCATTAAAATGGGATATCTGATATATTTTTATTTACAGTTGACTATTTTTGTGATATTCTTTGTAAGAATAATCTATATCCTTTAGCGCGGTTACTAGCCACTCCATCGGTTGCCTGGCTAATAGGAATTATATAATTTTTAGGAGGATTTTGATGCTTACACAGGAACAAAAGTTACAAATTATGCAGGATAATGCTACTCATGAAGGAGATACAGGATCTCCCGAAGTGCAAATAGCACTGTTGACTGCACGCATACTTTATTTGACAGAACATTTGAAGACTAATAAGAAAGACTTTCATTCACGCCGCGGTCTTCTCAAAATGGTCGGACATCGTCGCAGACTGTTAGCTTATCTGCAAAATAAAGACATTGAACGTTATCGTGCCATTTTGAAGAAATTAAATATCGGAAAAGCTAACAAAAGATAATTCGATAAGACTTGATTTTATTCGATTTTTAGCGAAATGAAATTTAGTTATACGAGCCGACATTAGTGATTATCGAAAAGCGGGGCTGTTGTCTATTTGTATAATGGACCAGTCCCGTGTTTTATATTTATAAATAAATTATTTGCGGTGTGTTCAGTGGATGGTGAAATGTTTGTTTGCAATATTTTAAGGCAAGCAGATATTTCACTGTTTACTGTGCACGGTTACCGCATTTTTCAGGAGGTAAAATGATGCATAGTTTTGAAACCACATTTGGCGGGCGCAGTCTCGTCATAGAAACCGGCAAGATGGCTAAGCAGGCCAATGGTGCAGTGCTCGTTCGCTATGGTGAAACGGTGGTTATTGTGACGGCTACGGCTTCTGCTGAACCGCGTGAGGGAATTGATTTTTTCCCTTTGACTGTTGATTATGAAGAAAAAATGTATGCTGTAGGGAAAATTCCCGGTGGATTTATTAAACGGGAGGGGCGTCCGGCTGAATCGGCTATTTTATGCAGCCGCCTTATCGACAGACCAATCAGACCATTATTCCCTGATGGATTTCGAAATGACGTTCAGATAGTTGCAACAGTACTTTCTGTTGATCAGGATAATCCACCAGAAATAGCCGGGATGATCGGGGCTTCAGCAGCACTGTCAATTTCTGATATACCTTTTAAAGGCCCTATTGCTGGTGTTCGTATCGGTCGTATCGATGGGCAGTTCATTGTCAATCCAACAGTTGAAGAACGGGCAAAATCTGATTTGAATCTTACTATTGCAGGTTCGCATGATGCTGTCATGATGGTTGAAGCCGGTGCCAATGAACTATCAGAAGATGTAATTTTGGAAGCTATTTTATTTGGTCATCAGGAAATTAAGAAATTAGTTGAATTTCAGCAGAAAATGGTTGAAGAATGCGGCAAGGAAAAACGTGTTGTAAAACTATTTCAGCCGCAGGAAGAACTCATTGATAAAATCAAGGCATATGCTTATGACAAGTTGAATACAGCCGTGCGTGACAGTGATAAACTGCGTCGTGATGAACATATAACTGAAGTTAAAGCTGCGGTTCTTGAGCATTTTCTGGAAGAATATCCGGAATCAACTATGGAAATAAATGCTGTTTTGCATAAATTGGTGAAAGAAATTGTTCGCCAAATGATTACACATGAAAAAATTCGTCCTGATGGACGGGCAGTAGATGAAGTGCGCCCAGTAAGCTGTGAAGTGGGATTATTGCCGCGTGTACATGGTTCAGGCTTGTTTACCCGTGGACAGACACAGATTCTCACAATAACAACATTGGGTTCGCTTGGTGACGAACAGATACTTGATGGATTAGGTACGGAAACAACAAAACGCTATATACACCATTATAATTTCCCCGGCTATAGTGTGGGGGAAGCTCGTCCTATGAGAAGCCCTGGACGTCGCGAAATTGGGCATGGCGCTTTGGCAGAAAGGGCGCTTGTTCCGGTGATTCCGTCGGAAGAAGAGTTCCCTTATACAATTCGTCTTGTATCTGAAGTTTTGGAATCGAATGGTTCAAGTTCTATGGGAAGTGTCTGCGGCAGTACGTTATCGTTGATGAATGCAGGTGTTCCTATTAAAAAGCCGGTATCCGGAGTGGCTATGGGATTAGTTAAAGATGGTGATGCTTACACCATTCTCACGGATATTCAGGGTATGGAAGATGCCTTAGGGGATATGGATTTTAAAGTTGCAGGGACTAAAGATGGTATAACTGCCATTCAAATGGATATAAAGCTGACCGGAATTACCCGTGAAATATTGGCGGCGGCTTTGGAACAGGCTAAACGAGGCCGGGCCCACATACTGAGTAAGATGATGGAAACAATCAGTGAACCTGCAGCAGAATTATCACCATATGCGCCGCGGGTGACAACCATTAAGATACCTGTTGATAAGATTCGCGATGTTATTGGGCCGGGCGGAAAGATCATCAAAAAAATCATTGATGAAACCGGCGTGCAAATTGATATAGAAGACAGCGGTGTTGTTCATATAACAGCTGTTGGTGTTGATGCTGCGCAAAAAGCCGTAGATATAATAAAAGATTTGACGCGGGAAGTAGAAGTCGGTGCAGTCTATAAAGGAAAAGTAACCCGCATTATGAATTTTGGCGCATTTGTTGAAGTTTTACCGGGTAAAGAAGGTCTTTGCCATATATCACAGCTTGATAAAAAACGTGTTGGTAAGGTAGAAGATGTTGTCAGTGTCGGTGACGAACTTGAGGTAAAAGTTACGGAAATTGACAGCCAGGGACGAGTAAATCTTTCTCACAAGGTTTTATTATAAGGCAGGTAATAAAGTTGCATATAGTACTTATCGAGCCGCAAATTCCACCAAACACAGGCAATATTGCCCGCCTGTGTGCGGTGACCGGCTGTGAGCTTCATTTGGTTGAACCTCTTGGATTTTCAACTGATGATAAGCATTTAAAACGAGCCGGACTTGATTATTGGCATTTTCTTAAGATCCATTTTCATAAGAATTTTGCTGAAGTTTTACAAGAATATCCGGAGAATATATATCATTATTTGTCGACTAAAGCACCGAATACTTATACTGATGTTTCTTACGGCAAAAATGATATGCTGGTGTTTGGACGGGAAGATGCTGGTATTCCTGAGACTATTTTGAAAGGGAATTTGTCTTCTTGTGTACGGATACCGATGATAGATGAAGCTCGTTCGCTGAATTTGTCTAATTCGGTATCTATTGTGGTTTATGAAGCGCTCAGACAGCAAAATTTTATTGGTTTGAAAAAGACGAATGATTATCTTGAAAAAAATTGATTTAAATATAAGGAATGAGTTTATTGTCACGTATTGACGATTGTATAACAAAATTAAAATCGATTTTACCAGTGGATCATATTTTGCTGCAGGCGCCAATGTCGGAACAGACTACATTCAAAATTGGCGGTCCGGCTGACTGCCTTATTTTTCCCGGCTCAATTGAAGAAATACAACAAATTATCAGATTGACTAAAAAATATGATGTGCCGTGCACAATAATTGGTAATGGTTCTAATATATTAGTACTTGATAAAGGAATACGCGGTATTGTTTTGAAATTCGGCAGGCAGATGTCGTATGTACGCTGTACCGATGATTTTATGATTGCGGGCTGTGGGGCATTGTTAGCTGATTTATCAAAATTTGCCGCCTCAAATTTACTTACGGGATTCGAGTTCGCTGTTGGTATTCCTGGTAGTATCGGTGGAGCAATATTTATGAACGCGGGTGCTTATGGCGGTGAGATAAAAAATGTAGTTACAGCGGTTACTGCAGTCACAGCTGACGGTAAGATAGTGCGTTATGATGAAGAACAATTAGGATTTGGTTATCGTCAAAGCATTTTTCAAAAAAATGCCAATGTTATTTGTGAAGTGGAAATCAGTTTAAAAAAGGGAGAAAAGTCTGAGATATTAGCAGCAATGGCTGATTACACACAAAGACGGGAAAATAAACAACCTTTGGAATTACCAAGTGCCGGTTCAACTTTTAAGCGGCCGGCTGGGTATTATGCGGGGACTTTAATAGATCAGACTGGATTAAAAGGCTTGAAAGTCGGTGGAGCCCAAATATCGATGAAGCATGCCGGTTTTGTGGTTAATACCGGTAATGCTACAGCGGCTGATGTATTGAATCTTATAGCAGAAGTACAAAAACGTGTCTATGAAAAACATGGTGTCAGATTATATCCGGAAGTACGATTGATTGGTGAAAAATGATACTGAATTTAAAATCCGAATTTATTAGATGATTTGATTATAATAAATACGGATTTTTTAATGTTGCGCGAAGGGGTCAATGTATGGATGAAAATAATGTTAAAATGAAACGTGGTTTAAAAAATCGCCATTTGCAGATGATTGCATTGGGCGGTTCGATTGGAACAGGCCTTTTCTATGGTTCAGCGCCGGCATTGCAGGCTGCAGGGCCATCACTATCATTGGCGTATATTGTTGGCGGCATAATTATCTTTTGTGTGATGAGGATGTTGGGTGAAATGGTAGTTGATGAACCGATAGCCGGTTCGTTCAGTTATTTTGCCAATAAATATTGCGGAGAGTTTTGGGGTTTTTTATCTGGTTGGAATTATTGGTTTTGCTATATTTTAGTCAGTATGTCAGAACTTGCGGCTGTCGGTATTTATGTCAACTTTTGGCTGCCGGATTTTCCTCAGTGGATTGCGGCATTGATTTGTATAGGTATTATTACTGTAGTCAATCTTGTAAATGTCCGTTCGTATGGTGAAGTAGAGTTTGGCATGACCATTATTAAAATAACAGCGATAATAGCAATGATGATTTTTGGCGGTATTATTATTGCAACGCAGCTTGGTCCATTTCCAGAAAATTTTAGTAATCTTTGGGCGCATGGAGGTTATATGCCGCATGGGTTATGGGGATTTTCTATCTCATTAGTCATTGTCATGTTTTCCTTTGGTGGTATAGAATTAGTCGGTATAACGGCCGGTGAAGCGGAAAATCCGTCAGTTACCATTCCTAAGGCCATTAATAATGTAATATGGCGCATATTGCTGTTTTATATTGGGGCATGGTTTGTACTTATGGTCATCTACCCTTGGGATGAAGTCGGTTTATCCGGCAGCCCCTTTGTAGAAATTTTTTCTAAAATGGGAATTCCGGCAGCAGCTAATTTACTTAATGTGGTAGTTTTGACGGCAGCCGTTTCTGTATATAATAGTGCTATGTACAGCACATCCCGTATGCTGTATAGTTTGGCTAAACAAAATAATGCACCAAAAGTATTTTCACATTTGACGCGCTCCGGTGTTCCGGCGCTGCCAACTTTATTATCCTCGTTAATAACGCTGCTGGCAGTCGTACTTACTTATTTATTTCCTAAGGAAGTATTTATGTATCTAATGTCAGTTGTAATCATTGCTATAGTTATAAGTTGGTTCACAATTGTTTTGGTGCATCTCAATTTTCGGCGCAAAAAAAATAAACAAGGAGAAAAAACCGCGTTTAAGACATATTTTTATCCGTATGACAATTATCTGTGCATTGTTTTTTTCATTTTTGTTATTATTATGATGACACAGATTCCTGACATGCGTTTAGCAGTTATTATTTTGCCAATATGGATAATACTGCTGACAATCGGTTATGTAATAAAAAAACGTTCAGGATTGTGAAATAAAGCCTTATGCTGACATTGCAACATGCCGGCATAAGGCTTTATTATTAAAATTTATATTCTTTTACAAAATTGACGAATAATTTTACTATGGGGATATCTTTATTAAAATCATTATAAAGCAGCCAGGTTTTTCTGACAAGCGAAGTGCCGGAGGAATCTGTAATACCCAAAGTATGAAGATTGTTAAATCCTTTTATTATATGTGCCGGTAATAATGCGTAGCCCAGGCCGTGCACTACCATTTGCTTACAGTTTTCTAAATTGGAAACGTGCATGCTTACCTGAGGTGGTTGTTTATAGTTATCCCGCCACCATTTATCCAATTGTGATTTAAGAAGATAATCACTATCGTATTCTATTTTGGGCAGTGCAGGAAGATCGGAAAGCTTGAATGGATTATAATAGGCAGCATAGATCGGTTCTTCATAAAGCAGGTATTTGTTTTTGCAGCCGCCATAATCGACACTGGCAAAACCTACCTGTATTTTTTGATTATAAATAAGTGTAAAAATGTTTTTACTCCAATTGGTAGTTACGCGGTACTTTACTTTTGGGTATTTATTTTTAAATTTTTCTAGTAATATTGGAAGAATATACATTGTCAGATAGTTAGATGCACCTATTTCCAAAGTCCCCGAATTTTCACTTAACAGTTCCTGGACTTCATTTTTGATATGGTGCATTTTTTCAATCATGATTACGGCTTGTTTTACAAGGTATTCTCCTTCAGCGGTAAATTGAATGCCTTTAGTGCTCCGATGAACGATACAGACACTGAATTCGCGTTCAATATGCTGCAATCGGGAGGTCAGAGCCGGCTGCGACATATAAAGAGCCTGAGCTGCTTTAGTTATATTTTTTTCGGTATACAGCTTTTTTATTATATGCCAATCACGGTCATCCATTGATATTCACTGCCTTTTAAAATAGAGTATTATATATTTAATTTTCGGCATTAAAAGTGAAATATCCTTTTTATGGTATCCTTAAATAATATTAATGGGTTGCTTGGAAATAAATGTCATAAAATAAAGATAAAGCGCATCTTGTGTTACATTCAGATAAAAGATGCGCTTATGGTATATACGGTCATTTTAAAAAATGATATTAAATCAATGGTTTATGGATTACATCGAGAATACTGCCATCCCGGTATTCTATTACGGCAACAATATCATTATCTGCAGTGCTGAGTCTTACGGAATCGGGTTCACCGACGAAGCTGTAGGCAATTTTCTGCAGTGCTTCTATGCTCATAATGGGCAATTTACTGTGTTGTAGTTTTTTGATGATATCTTTCCTTTTTGGATTGATGGCAATACCACGTTCTGTGATGATAACATCTACCAAATCCCCAGGAGTAACTATGTTTTGCACGTGATTTCTGATCATTGGCAGTCTGCCGCGCACAAGAGGCATTACTATTATCGTGAGAGCAGCTCCGGCTGCCGTATCACTGTGCCCGCCTGATGCTCCCATGCACATACCGTTGGAGTCGGTTATTACATTTACATTAAAGTCGAGATCAACTTCAGTAGCACTTAGAATGACTACATCGAGATTATTGACTATTGGTCCTGCATTCCATGGGTTGGCATAAAAAGAAGCTGATATCTCAAGATGATTAGGGTTTTCTGCCAATGATTTTACGGCAACAGTATCAAATGTTTGAGTGTCATAGCAAGCTTTGAATAAACCATCTTTTAACATTTGGGCAAAAATACCGGTTATACCGCCAATACCAAATCTACCGGTGATATTATTTGCGGTCATCTTTTCTCTAATAAATTTTGCTGCGGCCAGTGAAGCACCACCACTGCCAAGCTGCATTGAAAAATCTTGTTTTAAATAGCCTGTTTCATCCATTAATTGGGCTGCATATTTTGCAATGAGCAGTTGGGTAGGGCTCTTAGTCATACGTATAGCGCCTGAAGCTATACCGGCTGGATCACCTATAGCTTCAACAGGAACGATATAATCCACTTGTGTTTGTGGAATACTGCATGGATAGATGGGGTCGGTCGATAAATTATCTGTAATTAACACGACGTTATCGGCATAAGCACAGTCGATCATTGCATAGCCCATAGATCCAAAAGCTGATTTACCGATGCGACCGGTGGCATTACCCTGGTAATCACAGGCAGGAGCGGCCATAAAAGCTACATCGATATGCAACTCCCCGGCTTCTATCGCCCGAGCGCGTCCACCATGTGAACGTATTATTGTTGGCCTTTTTAGCGCTTGGGGATGCATTGTCAGATATTTGCCTAATTCCCCGCGCAAGCCGCTTGATTCTAATGCCGTTATTGTGCCATTTTTTATATAATCTATAAGAAAATCATGACATGGACTAAGCGAGCTGGATGCTATTGTTATATCCTTTATGCCCTTATCAGCAATGGTTTCCACTA
Organism: Pectinatus frisingensis; assembly: GCF_014076555.1. Taxonomy (NCBI): domain Bacteria; kingdom Bacillati; phylum Bacillota; class Negativicutes; order Selenomonadales; family Selenomonadaceae; genus Pectinatus; species Pectinatus frisingensis. Next base: position 2,388,107 of record NZ_CP045424.1, on the reverse strand, counting down.
CCATTTTCATTACATAATCACCATTTCTCAGATGATGGTGAAAAGAAATAGTCTGTCCGTTTTTAAGACCGGTTTTATCAATTGCCTCACTGATAGAAGCTAATATTTTATTGGTATGAGGTTTACCTGCATGAATTTTTTTCCCAACACCTGTATTTTGTGGTATATATGAAAAAGGACCATTATATAATCTTACGTTATTGATTCCTGCAATATGTGCGGGGATTTCACGTCCTGCTGCATTTTTCATAATTCTTCCCTCTTCTTTTCAATATCAATACCAGCCGCTTCGGCTTGGTTTACAACACGTTTCGCCCTGACTACTATTGGTCCGTCGATCATTTTGCCATCTACGGCTAGTACACCTTTATGATTTTTGGTGGAATCTTCGAAAGCGGCGAGAACTTTAAGGGCATGGTGCAGTTGATTATCATTTGGAGTATAGATGCGATGGACTTCATTGATTTGTTTGGGGTGAATTACAGATTTACCGTCAAATCCCATATCGCGGCTGTTGGTTACTTCGCGATCAAAGCCTTCCATATCATTAATATCGGAAAATACAGTATCCATACATTGTATTCCTGCATCACGCGCGGCCATCAGTATTTCCGAGCGCGCATAGTAAAGTTCAATGCCGGTCTTGGTTCGTTGTGTCTTTAGATTGGCGATAAAATCTTCTGCACCGAGTGCAATTGCCATCATACGAGGATGTTTGCATATTTCCTGGACATTATAAAGTCCTTTAACACTTTCTATTGCACCGATGATGTTAATGGTACCTTTTGGCCAGTTATTTTCTTTTTCTACTCGTTCTATTTCGTTGCTTACAAGTTCGACTTCTGAAATATCTTCGACTTTAGGTAAGCGGATCATATTCGGTTTTGCTGGTAAAATGATTTTTAAATCATCCATACCGAAAGGTGTCTGGGTTGGGTGATTTATTCGCACGACTGTTTCTGAATGAAACTGCAGCGCCTTAAGGGCATTGGCAACAAGATAGCGTGCAGTATCTTTTTCTGTTATTGTTATGGCATCTTCGACGTCGAACATCAAGCTGTCTGCACCATAAATATCGGCAGAATTTATCATTTTAGGATTATTACCGGGAACGAACATCATGGTACGACGCAGTCTGGTTCTGGGATCAGTCATTTCGGTCATTATTGTATCCCCCTTTCAAGAGCGGCGATTACTCTTGCTTTTATTGTATAATCCCATGCGCCTTTATCTGACACAATAAATTTGACGTCGGTAAATCCTTCATTCTCTGCAGTTTCTTTGATTAAAGCATTTATGTGCCTGCCATATTGATTCTTTACAGGTGTCTGTAAATCTATGGTTAAGCCGCTGCCAGACTTCAGCGGAAAAACCTTAACCAGTAAATCATTTTTTTCTTCAAACCCGGCTTCAGCGGGGCTGGTTAATACTTTTGCCATTATCGTTCCTCCAATTATTTCCAAATGGGATATTCTTAATTTGTCATTTTTATTATAAATCACAATTATTTTTAAATAAAATAAAGAAATTTTATCATCAACCATTTATATTTTTTTATTTATACTTGTTCACACACAATAAAAAATAGTATTTGTATTATTTAATTAATTAATTAATTGTCAGTAATCATATTTTTAAATTTTACATATTTATATATTTTTAATATTATATAATTAGTTTTTTTTATTGGATGGAATCTTCATAAAATTAGGAATAGCTATTGGGGAGTGATATTGTGTCACAAGAAAAGAAGAAAAAATGTATTAGCTCTATTCTTACGGTAGGTGTGGTGGGAATATTGTTTTTGATACCACCACCGGTTGGTTTAAATTTGGCAGCGTGGCGTTTGTTCGCAATTTTTTTAGGTACGGTTGTTGGGTTTATTTTACAGCCTATTGAGTTAGGAACAATAGCCTTAATAGCATTGGTACTGTGTGCTTTGACAGGAGCAATGAAATTTTCACAGGTATTGTCGGCTTTTAGTGGGAATACGGTGTGGCTTATAGTATCGGCATTTTTATTGGCTCGAGCCTTTATTATCACTGGTCTTGGCCGTAGAATTGCATATATGGCAATGCGGGCATTTGGCGACAGCAGCCTCAAACTGGTTTATTCCCTGGCACTGAGTGATGTAATTATTGGACCGGCAATTCCATCTAATTCTGCGCGGGCCGGCGGGCTCATTTTTCCTATTGTTCAAAGTCTTGCTGATGCATTTGGTTCTAAGGCCGGTGAAAATCCACGCAAAATTGGTGCCTATTTAATGGCTTGTGTATTTCATCTTGATTTAGTCGTATCGGCGTTGTTTCTAACTGCCATGGTAGGAAATCCTATTGCTGTGGCATTGGCAAAAAAAGTTTTAGATGTAGATATTACATGGATAAGCTGGTTTGTAGCGGCATCAGTTCCAGGCATCGCTGCACTCATTATAATTCCATTTGTTTTGTATAAATTGTACCCACCTGAGATAAAAAAGACACCCGAAGCAAAAATTATCGCCAATAAGGCCTTGATAGAAATGGGTCCTATGGGAATGAAAGAAAAAATTCTTTTGTTTGTTTTTGTGATGCTGCTTATTTTATGGGCGACAACGACAATCACTCATTTGGATACAACTTTAATTGCTTTTGTCGGATTGTGTGTACTTTTAATCGGAAGAGTTCTGACATGGAAAGATGTTATAAGTGAAAAAAAGGCATGGGATACATTAATATGGGTCGGCGGTGTAATTGTCATGTCCGATTATTTAAATAAATTAGGATTTATTCCATGGTTTGCAAATATATTAGAAAATCAGATGGTTGGTGTAAGTGCTATGACAGCGGTGATATTATCATTTGTAATATACTTATACAGCCATTACTTTTTTGCTAGTATGTCGGCACATGTAACGGCCATGTATGCTGCATTGATAACATTAGGTGCAGCTGCTGGGGCACCGGCATTTGTTTCTGCTTTTGTTGTGGCTATCGCTGCAAATATTTGTGGTTGTTTAACCCATTTTGGGACAGGACCGGCTCCTGTATATTTTGGAGCAGGATATATTGACCAAAAAACATGGTGGATCATCGGCTTTGGTGTATCATTATTACATATAGTAATTTGGCTGGGGTTAGGCGGTGTTTGGTGGAAATTCCTAGGCTATTGGTAAATCCAGTGTATATGTATCGATATTATATGACAACATAAATAAGCGAAAAGTTACTTTGTTGCAGGCTGCAATCATGATGATAGTGTTTTCAAAATTTTAAAAAGGATTGTTATATGCACCTATTTTCGTTTAGAAATTATGTAATCTTTTATTTCTTTCGTCTAACCCTTAGAAAAGCATAGAAATGGTATGGTTGTAGTCGGCATTTTTATGAAATAAATGGTGTTTGTGCAGTTCCTTAGAGTATAGCTGACAATTTTAATCCCTTCCAAATATGTTGAATTATATTTGAAAGGGATTTTCATGTACGAATAAAAAAACGATAATATGCAACCCTCAAAAAAGGCTGTCGCACTTTTATATTACCAAATATGCAATATTACGTTCATGGAAAGATGAGGAGCATATAGCTATGGTCAATGGCATCTTTGTGAGATCAAGAATGTTCATGCAATAACGACTGTGGATGTCATTTTGCTATATGGTGTAAGAGCCAAGCCATATTTTCACCAATGACCCGCATGTTTTCCAGACCTTCTTTGTCATTTTCTACTTCACCGATTTCTCGTCCGTACACCATATTCCAATAGCTGCCCCCCACTAAAAACATCTGCATATAATGTAAGAAATGATTCATTGTATCGAAAGCATGTGTAGCTCCACCCCTGCGAACTGCCATTACTGCCGCACCGGCTTTGTATTTCAATAATCCACCATTAGCATTAGCTACCATTCCCGCGCGATCTATAAACGCTTTCATTTCAGCAGTAACATCAGAAAAATAAACCGGCGATCCCAATATTATACCATCTGCTTCAATCAATTTCTGCATGTATTCGTTGAACATATCATCCTGCATGATGCATCTATTGTTTCTCGTTTTGAAACAAGCACCACATCCCGTACAACCGTGCAGTGGTTTACCGGCAAACTGTATTAATTCTGTATTGATGCTATCTTTTTTTAGTTCATCAAATACCTTTTTAATGATTATTGCTGTATTTCCATCTTTTCTAGTACTGCCATTTATTCCGACTACTTTCATAAATTTCCCTCCTAAATAAATATTTGATATATCAAATTTTCAGCTGATAAGCTCATTATATTGGCAATACTTCCATATGTAAAGTAGTGTAAAAAACATCATATAGTTACCTCAAGTAAAGTATTGTACAACAGATAAAAAAAAGCTTACCACTTTTTTATAATTCTATACCGAAGCGTTTTAGTTCTATAAAAATCTTTTCTAATTTTTTCCCCTTATCAGTAAGTGAATACTCAACCTTGGGCGGAACTTCAGGATATACTTTTCTTTTAACAATATCATTTTTTTCTAATTCACGAAGCCGTAATGAAAGTGTTTTTGGGCTTATCCCTTTCATAGATTTTTGTAAATCTCTGAATCGCATTGTACCTTCCAACAGTAAATCCCGCACTATTAAAAAAGTCCACTTTGTTCCTATAATGTCCAGTGTTTTTGCTATCGGACACAACTCACCTGGTTGTCCTTTGGTTAATTTTATATCATTTGAAATCTCCATAAAATTACTCCTTGAATTTATTTAACTTAATTTATTTACCTGATAATCTGCTCAATCAGTTTTAAATATAGAATTTATTCCATAAAAATACTGGTTAATAAATAATTTTAAAATATTATCCGCTAATATTAAATTTATACTACTAGATAATTTATCATTTAATATTAATAAATACAATAAGCAATTATTCGATTTGAGATATTACTTTCGATTCAAACGGAAAAAATGAAATTATCACTACAAGTGATAAAAACACGTACTCCAGTAATTGAAAAACATCAATATAAGCTGATGTGCTGTCCTGCAGGCAAAGCACCTGATGTATTTTTCCAGAACAGCATATGATATCTCATTTGTATTTAATAAAAATAGTAAATGAATACCATTAATAACCGTGCCTTACGACAGAATATGTCGTTAGATGTCAAGATAAGATTGTTCTATTTGTTGGCTGTTATCCGAGTAACTTGTCATTAATGATATACCAAAACTTTCTTTCCAATTTTTTATAAGCGGATAATAGTTACTGCATCATTGCTTTGCTTAAGAGACTCAGACTGTGAATCAGTCTATTCTATAAATATGCCATATGATTTTTTCAGTCTTACAAACGCCCCATTAATTTACTGATATGAATGACGCAAATCTTGCTGTCTAATCCGCAATTTTCATCGTTCAATTATAAAAATAAACTGCAATGCTCATTTTTCATGCACAATTTAAAGAAGCAGACAATATATGAAAAAAGGGGCTGTGAAATAAAGTCCCAATAAAAACAAATGAGGATCACTGGCTGGAAATAGCCGGTGGTCCTCATTTTGTGGTAAAATTTTACGTACCAATGAAAAACATTACCCCTAATCATTCTAAAGTAAAACAGGCAGTTTTGCCACTATTTATTTCAGATTATCTGAATATCTGTGATCCCGTGCTGGTTTTTGACCGATTTATGGAGGGAATCGACTTGGAGAAGTACCTGAAAAATGTTCCGGAACACGTTACCGGACGCATCAGATACAACCCGACCAGTATGTTGAAAACAATCTTATTTGGATTTATGACAAATGGATATATCTCTCTGCGCGAACTGGAAGATTGCTGTAAAGTCAATCTTCGCTTTATGTACCTTATGGATCATGAGACACCTTCTTACCGAACTTTCGGATATTTCATCGAAAATATGCTCAATCCATCGGTTGAGGAATTGTTCAGCGATATCAATAAGAAAATCTTTGCCGAAGATCATGTGGATTTGAGCCATCTGTATATCGATGGTTCGAAATTTGAGGCAAATGCCAATAAATACAGCTGGGTATGGAAGAAAGCAACTGAAAAGTCCAGATACAGGCTTTTTGAAAAAATCACCGGGTTACTTGATGAAATCAACGATGATCTTGCCGGATTTAATATCAAAATTGATACGAATTCCGAATATGTTCCTGAATACCTGAATGAAGTAACAGATCGGTATGCCAAAATCTATGAAATAGATGAAACAAAATTTGTCCATGGAAAAGGCCATCGAAAAACACCCCGGCAGCGCTATTACGAACGGCTTCAGGAATATACAGCCAAACTCAAAGAATATGTTGAAAAAATAACTATTTGTGGTCCAGACCGGAACAGTTATTCCAAAACAGATCATTGTGCGACATTCATGCGGATCAAGACAGATTATATGGGCAACGACCAGCTCCTGCCAGCCTACAATGTTCAATTTGGTATTGCAGATGAATACATAGCTGTAGCTGATGTAAATCAATACCGTGCAGACATGGATTGTTTTGTTCCCTTACTGGAGAAATTTCATAATACCTACGGATTTTATCCAAAGTATCCCGTAGCTGACGCAGGCTATGGTTCATACAACAATTATATTTACTGTGAGCAGCACGGGATGGAAAAATACATGAAATTCACGATGTACAAGAAAGAAACCACAAATGCGAAGTATCGAGAGAATCAGTTTCGCCCAGTAAATTTCAAGATTGATGAAGAAGGTACTCTGCGTTGTCCCGCAGGACAGGCATTTCATCTGCAATACAGACAAAATGTAAAAGGAAATCGATACGGACGTCAGGAAGAAGTTTACCAGTGCGAAAATTGTACAGATTGTCCTTATGGTGCCGAATGTAAAAAGACGGACAAAAACAGGACGATTCGTCTTAACCAGGAACTAACCTCTATGCATCAAGAAGTTGTGAACAACTTAGAAAGCATTCAAGGAGCGCTTCTTCGTATGAATCGCTCGATTCAATCTGAAGGTACTTTTGGGATTATGAAAAATAACCGCTGGTACAAAAGAATTATTCGAAAAGGCCTGGAACAGGTACGTTTAGAGATTTTCCTGGTTTCCATTGGGCACAATCTTTATAAATACCACAATAAAAAACTACGCTTGAAGAAAGCCGCATAAACTGTAGAAAAGCAGTTTTTATGGGGAAAGGGGGACTATGCCATTTTTTCAGTAATTGCCTGCTTGTTGCCTCAAATTGTATAGAAAAAGAGGCTGTGGACAAAATGATTTCTCATTTTGTCACAGCCCCATATATATCATTTTAAAAGTGAATTTTGTGAATAATTTAAATAAAAGCGCCTGATAAAAATAAAATGGAAACTTTTTGTCTATGATCTGACCAGCAATTTAATAAAATATCTGATTTTTATATAACTATTAATAAATTTTAAATAAACTTATTGACAAAGCTGCCTGGAGTATCTACAATAGATATTCGCAAGGACTTATATCTTACTTACCCCTCAGCCTTTATGGTTAAGGGGTTTTTTCTACCCTTTAATAGGCAATAGTGAGATTTATATGATTCTTTTCTAATAGTTTTCTGATTTCATCGGGAATTTTGCTGTCGGTCACGACTTTGTCTACTTCTGAAAAACGAAATTGTAAGACTACACCTTGTTTTTGGAATTTGCTGGAATCTGTTAATATTATTACCTGACGGGCTGATTCCGTCATGTTTCGTACAGCTTCCATACGCATCATTTCTCCATTGGTAAAACCTACTTTGGGAATAAAGCCGTCTATGCCAATGAATAATTTATCTACGAAGAATTCACTGGCATACTTTTTCAACAATGGCCCCACCATCGATTGTGTTTCTCGCTGATATTCCCCACCAAGCAGGATAATTCGTATATTACCCCGATCTCTTATATAAGATGCGAGAAAAGCAGAATTGGTCACAATAGTGACGTCTTTTTTTGTTTTGGCAATTTGTTCAGCTAAAAGTGTACAGCTGGAACCAGATTCAACCATTATGGTTTCCCCATCAGCAACCATTTCAGCGGTTTTGGCAGCTATCTTCATTTTGCTTTCGTAATGAATTGCCATTTTATTATTGACGTCATCAGCTTTGTGACATAAAGCATAACCATGTTCTCTGGCTAATAATCCCCGCTCCGCTAGAAGTTCTAAATCCTTACGAATGGTAACTTGTGACACATCAAGTATTTCAGCCAGACGATTAACTTCGATTTTTTTGTATTCATTGACTAAATCTAGAATTTGAGCATGTCTGTCATTCATAAAACAACCTCCTTTTACAAGTATAACATATGCATCTTTCATATGCAAAATAATAATATTTTTGCTATTTTAAAATAAATGTATCTTAATTTTTGTAATTCTATATTAAAAAGTCGCTTAATTTTAAGCGACTTTTTAAGGGATATAAAACATGCATATAAAATAAAGGGGGAGTGGGATTAATAATGAACAAGGGGGTTGTTCAGTTTCAAACGTTATATAAATTAGTTATGAATGACTGTATTTAGATTATATAATATGTATATATAATTGTCAATAATAATATAATTTACCTTTTAAAATATATGAAAAATATTTTAAAAATAACAATAAGCTTATACTATACTAATAGGCATATATGGACTGGTCGTTAACAAAAGTAATTTATAAGTAACTGGTCACGATAATTATTATCTAGTGTATTGTTAAAATCACATATTCTTTAGTTTAAATAGAGTAATATATGTTACAATATAAAAGATATATTATATTGATGGGGATGTGAACGATATTTTAACAGGAACTGTTGTAAATACGGCAGCGGTCGTTGGCGGCGGACTTGTCGGATTGGTTATAAAAAAGGGATTACCATTGAAATTGCAGGAAATTTTGCTGCAGGCGTTGGGGGTTGCTACGTTATTTATTGGATTGACAGGGGTTTTAAGTAAACAATTGGTTATCAAAAGCGGACAATTACAATCTGATGGTATCATGTTAATGGTAGCATCATTGATTATTGGCACTGTTATTGGTGAGATTGTAGACATTGAGCATGACTTGGGATTGTTGGGGGATAAGGCAAAAAAAATATTGAAGATGGACGAAAATGATAAATTTAGCGAGGCGTTTGTGACAGCTACGGTTGTAATTTGTGTCGGTGCTATGGCAATAATAGGATCATTTGAAGATGGGATAAATGGAAATTCTACTATATTATTTACAAAATCTATATTAGATGGTGTACTTGTTATGATTTTTGCTTCAACTATGGGAAGTGGTGCAGTGTTTTCAGCTGGGCCATTATTTTTGTACCAGGGAGGATTATCATTGGCTGCAGCTTCAATCGCACCTTATCTTACTTCGCAAATGATGAATGGTATGTCTGCCGTTGGTTCAGTTCTAATTTTTGTCATTGGAGTGAATCTCATGCTTGGTAAGATAATTCATATAAGAGTTGGCAATATGTTGCCGGCAATTATAGTTCCATTGTTGTATTATGCTGTAAATTGACAGAAGAGGAGATAATTATATGAATATAGATAGAATAGAACGGGCTGCTGGCAATCACCACAAAGGATATAATTGCGCACAAGCGGTTGCTTGTGCTTTTGTAGATAAAGTTGACATGGATGAGAAATCTTTATTTCGTGTGAGTGAAGCGTTTGGTTTTGGCATGGGGGATAGTTACGGAACATGCGGGGCTCTTTCTGGTGCGGCAATTATCATAGGATTACTTAACAGCAGTGGTAATCTGGATGGACCTTATTCAAAAGCTGATACATATGGGATAGTGCGGAGAATATCACAACTTTTTCGTGAAAAAAACAGTGCAACTATTTGTCGTAAATTGAAAGGAATGGATAATAAAAAAGTATTGCGCAGTTGTGATGGTTGTATTGAAGATGTTGTTTCAATTTTGTCAAAAATAGTAAAAGATGTATAGATTATAAACGAAGCCCTGCTACAGTACAATTAATAGACTGTGACAGGGCTTTTATAATATCATTATTAATGAGATTAATTATTTAGTAGTTGAATACAATGAGCTTTTCTTCTGTTAATTCGCGAATGGCATATTCAGGTCCTTCCCGTCCTATACCGCTGTCCTTTACACCGCCATATGGCATATTATCCATTCGGAATGTTGAACCATCATTTATAATGACACCGCCGGTTTCAATTTTTTCGGCACAAGTATGGGCAATTGCTAATGATTTGGTGAATACACCTGCCTGTAGGCCATAAGTGGAATTATTTACAGCAGTGATGGCTTCTTCTATATTATCATAAGGTATGATGGAAAATACAGGTGCAAAAGTTTCCTTACAGATTACATCCATATTATCAGTAGTGTCAGTTAATATTGTCGGTTCAAAAAAAGTGCCATTGCGTTTGCCGCCGATCAACAAGTGAGCACCCTTGCTGATGGCATCTTTTATCCATTTTTCAATGCGAATGGCTTCTTTTTCGGCAATCATCGGGCCGATATCGGTATTTGCGTCGGCAGGATTTCCAACTTTTAAAGTTTTGGTATAATCTACCGCGGCCTGATAGAATTCTTGGTATATATTACGTTGCACATAGACCCGTTGACATGATATGCAGACTTGACCGGCATTGGTAAACGCATATTTGGCACAAAGCTGAGCTGTTTTTTTAACATCTTCGATATCACCATGAACGATATTGGCTGAATTTGAACCTAGTTCTAAAGCTATTTTCCTAAAGCCGGCATTCTTTTGCAATGCCTTGCCAACAGGAACGCTGCCGGTGAAGGAGAACATTTTTATTCGATTATCTTCAGTAAGCAAGTTACCAATAACTGAACCTTGTCCCATGATAAGATTCAGAAATCCTGCCGGTAAACCGGCATCGGCAAATGCTTCACAGAGCAATGAAGCAGTGAGTGGTGTAGCTGAGGCAGGTTTGTATATGACAGTGTTACCGGCAGCAATAGCCGGACCTATTTTATGGCAGGCAAGATTTACTGGAAAATTAAATGGAGTTATAGCGCAAACTACACCTAATGGCATTCGTTTGGTATAGGCAATGCGATTTTCACATCCAGGTGCTCCTTGTATGGGAACCATTTCACCGGTAAGGCGTTTGGCTTCTTCAGCTGATAAAATTAGTGTTTGATAGGCACGGGCAATTTCACCCATGGCATCTTTTATTGGTTTGCCTGCTTCCAGGGACAGTGTTTCACCAAATTCTCTTTGCCGCTGCATCATGTTAGCGGCAGCCTGCATCAATATTTCATAACGTTTATATGGTGTTAATTTTATTGCATCAAAGGCGTGCTGAGCGGCGTCAACGGCTAGCTTTACTTCTTTTTTCCCGGCAGTGCAGACAGTTGCGATTATTTCACCAGTAGCTTTATTATAGACATTTTGAGTTTCAGCGGTGGATAGTTTTTTACCATTTATAAACAAATCATATGCTTTCATAGATGATCCTCCCTAATAGATTTATATCTAACATGCAATATATATTATATACATATAAATGATTTTTGTTAACTGGATAAAATGATAATTTATTATAACTTGTAAATTATTCGGCTATGTGATACTATTCAAAAGACATCCTTGTACAACCAGATGGCATTCTGAAGGAGCCATACTGTAAGTTTTTATATCTGCTTGGATCCGCAGCGACTAAGACAGAAGGGAGTTTTATATAGTAAAATATGAGTGCGCCTTTCGTTTTTTCGAAAGGCGTTTATTTTAGTTTTGGCAGCAAGTTATTAATTATGGATGGTAAAAGGGAGCATTGGCTATGAAAAATTTGTCTTATAAAGAAAAGTTTGTGCAGATGAATCGTGAAGCTCGTGTTATTTGTATCGTTACGGCTGTTATAATTGCTTTTTGGTGGTTAACAGCCTTTGGCATTAATGAATATATCACATTGTTTTATTTACCATTATGGCTTATTGTTTCGTGTATTGGGACCTATGTTTTGGCTGTTGTTTTACTAATATTTGCTATAAAAAAATTTTTTGTCGATTTTAGTTTAGATGAAGATGCCCCTGAAAAGGAGCAAAATAGTAAATGAATTTTGCAATATTGATACCAGCAAGTATATTTTTTGCCTTATTATTGACAATTGGTTTTTATTTGAAAAACAGAGAACGGCATAATCGCAGTGTTGATTTTTCTAAAGAATATTTTATTGGTGGTCGACGATTGAACGGTTTTGTTTTAGCAATGAGTCTGGTTGCCGGATATAGTTCAGTTAGTTCATTTGTAGGAGGACCAGGCATAGCATGGCAGGTGGGGTTCGCCTGGGTGTTATTTGCTTCGGTGCAGATTGTGGCAGCTTATTTGATATTAGGATTATTAGGGAAAAAAATGGCAGTAATTGCCAGAAAGATAGATGCTATTACAATAATAGATTTAATTCGTTTCCGTTATAATTCCAATTTGCTGGCTAATTTATGTGCTTTAGTTATATTAATATTTTTTATTACGCGTATGATAGCTCAATTTATCGGAGGAGCCCAAATTTTTGCTGCGGTAACAGGAATGAATTATACTACAGGGCTGTTATTTTTTGCGGTAGTTGTTGTTGTGTATACATCAATAGGGGGATTCAACACTGTCGCCATAACAGATACGCTTTGTGCAATTATGATGCTGATAGGTATGGCATTTCTCACTTACACAATATTTGACCGCGGTCATGGCCTGGCTGCTATAATGCAGACGATACATAATGTCTCAGGCACAGCCGGCAATGCTGACATGTTCTCTCCCACTGCCGGCGGGAAAATCCCTGTACCGCTTTTAATCAGTCAGTGGATATTATGTGGTATTGGCACAGTAGGATTACCGCAGTCAGCCGTTCGCTGCATAAGCTATAAGGATACCAGATCAGTGCATCGGGCAATGATAATAGGAACAATTGTATGTGGTGCAATGATGATTGGTATTCCGCTGTTAGGAGTATTGGCACATGGTGTAATAACTGAGCCGCTCAGTGAAATAGGTAAAACAACTGATGCGATAATCCCTATGCTTATTGCAGGTTATATGAATCCATGGCTGGCAGGAATAACGATTATTGGGCCGTTAGCAGCTACATTATCGACGATATCTTCTTTATTGATTACTGGTTCATCGGCAGTGGTTAAGGATATATATCTTTTTTATGCCAAGGATAAAGACAGTGCAAAAAGTCAAAAAAATATTAGTCGTATTAGTATGACGGTTACTGCTGTAATGGGAATGATTCCGGTTATACTGGCAATAAGTCCGCCAGATGTCATCGTCTGGATAAACTTATTTGCTTTTGGTGGTTTAGAAACAGCATTTTTCTGGATACTGTTATTTGGCTTTTTTTGGCATAAAGCCAATTCACAGGGAGCCGTTTTATCACTTGTTGGTGGATTGGCGGCTTATTGTGTGACAATGGCTTTGGGGATAAAAATAGCTTCATTTCACAATATTGTAATTGGTATCGGTACAGGGTTGATTTTGTTTATTTTGGGAAGCTTGTTGACAAAAGAGCCAACGGATAAGGTAAAACGCATCTTTTTCCCGGAATTGTATTAAGAGATAGAGCTCTGTTACACAAGCAGTATTGTTTTTCAAAGATGCAATCCATTACCACTGTGTGATTTCCTGTACATTTATGAATAAAAAATAGTTATGTGTGGCAGTCATATAACTATTTTTATGGAATTTCCGGAACAAATAAAGCCGGCATTTTATTTATGATATCAGATACTTTTTGTTCTAAGGTTAAAGCTTCTTGATGGTTTTTTTCTGCTTTTGCCAGCATGGCAGGTGAATCGTCAGCTATTCCTTGGGCAAAATACTGCCAAGCTTGTATCGTTTTAGCATTGCTTTGCAAACGTAGAATGTGTAAGTGAAGTGCACCGGAAGGGACATCTACATCTTGTAGATAAGCTTCATGTGTTTTATAAGTTGGAATGATTTTGTTTACAATGAAATATTGTATTTGCTGACGTTGTGTTTTACTGATACTGGAGTTTATATTTTTTGTAAGGTTTTGAAACTGTGTTTGTAAACTTTGAAATGCACGGTTGTATTCAGCAGTTTTATCTTTGGTGTCTTTCACATAAGCAACTATATCATTATCACATAAATCACGCACATGGAGTAAATATTCATGATAGTTAATAATTTTGGTAACCTGCCAGGTCCCGGAAGCAGTTTTCTGCAGCAGTAATTCAAGAGTGAAGTCTGTATCAGTGTAACGGTCAGCTACTGTTAATGGTAAAATAAAGTCACCGTTTTCATTTTTTGTAAGTTTGCCAAAACTATGTATTGCCGTATTACGAAGCATTGAACGTTCTACAAGCTCATCATAATCAATACCAAGTTCGCGGCCTTTTAGTACAGAAGTTCCTGTAGGATCGTTCCATACATTATTTTTTAAATAGTCATCAATTATTTTTAAAGTCCCGGAACAAACAGGGGTTTTTATTAATTGATAAAATTGATTAAAAATTTGTTTCACTTTAGGCGGAATATTACTATTATATGTAAATAAATCACCGGTTAAATCGTCATAGCCGCTGGAAACAACTGAGTCTATATTGACGCTGTTAGTCAGCATTACAATATTGTGGTTTTTGTAAGCAAACTTAAGCTGCGCAGCAGTGTACCATGGGGTATACATAAAAAAAATGAATCCTGTATAGCATAGTAAAAAAACAAATGTAAATGTTAAAAAAATTTTATTTTGCATAAATTGATTACGCATTAAATACTTTCTCCTTGTTTGGTAAACATTGCATACGGATGATTTTAAGTTTTTGATGAAGAAATAATATGCCTATTTTAACATAATATGGATAATAACGTAAAGTGTAAGAAGTATTACATTATCTGTGTGATAGGAAATTTAATTCATTGATTAAATTGTGATAATATCCTATAATAGTCATCATATTTATTTTTGGTTAATTGCTGAGGAAGTGGTTAAAAATGAGTGTAATATTAAGTTCGCAGTTGGAGTTATTGGTCAGATTAATAGTAGCCGGTATATGTGGATCATTAATTGGTTATGAAAGGAAAAACAGATTAAAAGAAGCTGGTATCCGCACTCATATGATTGTGGCATTAGGAAGTGCTTTGGTAATGATTGTTTCAAAATATGGGTTTGCCGATGTGTTGCTGCTGCATAATTATATTTTAGATCCATCACGTGTTGCAGCTCAAATAGTCAGCGGAATAGGTTTTCTTGGTGCAGGGATTATTTTTGTTAGAAAACAGGCAATAAGCGGATTAACAACAGCAGCCGGTATTTGGGCGACTGCCGGTATCGGCATGGCTATCGGAGCCAAATTGTATTTTATGGGAATTTCAGCAACTGTATTGATTTTGTTAGTACAAATTATTATGCATAAAAATCTTGGCTGGCTTAGTGTTCCTTATTCGGAACAGATTAATATAGAGTTTAGTGAAAATGCTGATGCTATTTCTTTTGTACAAAAAAGATTTGCTGATAATAATATTAAAATTATCAATATTAAAGTTGAAAGAACCAATAAAGGATTTCTTGATGTAGAGTTGTATGTGAAGATGCCTGCTGATTATGATATATCACATTTAATGGATTTGTTTAAAGATAATCCTCATGTGCGTTCTGTTGAATATTGATATAAGAAAGGCAGCCCCCCAGCTGTAAACAGACGAGGGACTGCCTTTTGAGGGTTATTTTATTACATCGACGCTCATATATTTTCGCAGTGCAGTAGGAATCAGAACACTTCCGTCTGCCTGTTGATAATTTTCTAAAATAGCAGCAACTGTTCTGCCGACGGCAAGCCCTGAACCATTTAGAGTATGTACGTATTCGGGTTTTGCCTTACTATCACGGCGAAAACGTATATTGGCGCGACGAGCCTGATAGTCTTCGACATTAGAGCATGATGAGATCTCCCGGTACATGTTACAGCTTGGCAGCCACACTTCAATATCGTAAGTTTTGGCTGCGGTAAAGCCAATGTCACCGCTGCACAGTGTGACCACATGATAAGGAATTTCTAATAATTCCAAGATATGGGACGCATCGCGTACCATTTTTTCTAATTCATCATATGAAGTCTCTGGTTTGACGAATTTAATCAATTCAACTTTATTAAATTGATGCTGGCGGATGAGACCTCTTGTATCTCGTCCGGCGGAACCCGCCTCTTCGCGGAAACAAGCAGTGTAAACACAGTAATGTTCGGGTAATTTATCTCCATCTAATATTTCATCCCGATGGTAATTGGTCGCCGGAACTTCTGCGGTAGGGACGAGATAGAGGTCTGCATCCTGAATTTTGAACATATCTTCAGCAAATTTTGGTAACTGACCTGTTCCGGTCATACTGTCCTTGTTCACAATGTATGGTGCCAGCATTTCCGTATAGCCATGTTCGTTAGAATGAGTGTCCATCATGAAGCTTATAACGGCCCGTTCCAATCGTGCACCTAACCCCTTATAGAATGTGAAACGTGATTCCGATACTTTGGCAGCTCGTTCAGAGTCAAGAATATCAAGATTTGCACCTATTTCCCAATGAGGTTTTGGTGTAAATTCAAATTGACGCGGCAGTCCCCACCGACGAACTTCCGGATTATCGCTGTCATCTTTACCGACAGGCACTGTCGGATTTAGCATATTGGGGATATGCAATAAAATATCACGCAGCTTATCTTCAATATCACGTAGCTGACCATCCAGATTACTTATTTTCTCGCCAACCTGGCGCATTTGAATGATAAGCTGATCGGTATTTTCCTTCTTTTTTTTCATTTCACTTATTTGTTTGGAGACATTATTGCGCTGACCTTTTAAGGTTTCTGTTTCACCGATGATTGCACGGCGTTTTTCTTCCAAACTTTTAAAGTCGTCAAGTTGCATTGGATTATTACGCTTCTTAAGCATTTCTAAAACCCTATCCATGTTATCCCTGACAAATTTAATATCCAGCATAGTATACCCGTCCTTTATCAATTTATCATAATAGTTGTTAAGATTTATATTTTAAATAAAAACAATTTATGTATTATTTTATCACATTTACGGTGAAAAATGTACGTTTATTTTATTACCGGGAGCAATGAAACTGCCTCCAACCGGTGATTGAGTATCACAGATGCCATTGCCAGATACATTTATTGTTAAATTAAGTGATGCCAAAGCCGCAGTTGCATCGCGTATGGTTTTACCGCGTAAATCCGGAACGGCAACCATTCCTGCCGGAACATTTTTGGTTGCAGTATCATTTTGTACAGCTTTTTTTGCAGAGACAATGGGATTGTTGTCTTTTATCGGAACAGAAGGTTCTATATGAAGATAACGGAAAATTGCCGAGAAAATGTCATGGGCTATTGGCGCGGCAATTTGACCGCCATAATAATTTACCTTATGGGGGTCATCTAATATAACTAATACGACAAATTGGGGGTCTTCGACGGGAGCAAAACCGCAAAATGAAGCAATATAGCGTCCTGGTAAATAACCACCGTTTTGCATATCAATTTTTTGGGCAGTACCGGTTTTCCCGGCTATGCGGTAACCTGGCACCGCAGCTTTGCCGCCACCGCCGTCGGCAACAACCTTTTCCAATAGAGAGACCAGTGTTTTGTCAGTAGAAGAATCAATTGTCCGACGGACTTCTTGTGGTTTAGTTTCTTCATAAACCGCACCATCAGAATTATATATGCCTTTTATTATATGGGGATGCATTAAAACGCCGTCATTGGCTATGGCTGCCATAGCAGTGACTATTTGCAACGGAGTAACAGCAATACTTTGGCCTATTGAAGTTGTTGCAATATTGATTTCACTCATATCCTTAGGATTAAATAGTATGCCTTGTTCCTCACCAGGTAATTCGATACCGGTTTTTTTGCCAAAGCCAAATTTTTGGGCGTAATCCATAAGACGTTCTGCCCCAAGCTGCAGTCCCACATGGACAAAGCCAGTATTTATTGATTCTTCAATAACTTTTGTAAAGGTAACAGTTCCAAAACTGTCGTCGCTCCAGTTTTGGATACGGCGGCCATCTACCATCAAATAACCAGGGTCAACAAAGATATCATTTGGTCTGACAATTTTTTCTTGTAAAGCTGCAGCTGCAACAACGGCTTTAAAGGTAGATCCCGGTTCATAGACAAATGATATTGCTTTATTTTTCCAGTTGGCAGCCGGATAAGCCGTAAAGTTATTAGGATCATATGAAGGCCTTGACGCCATGGCTAAAATATCGGCAGTCTTGGGATCCATAACGATAGCAGTGGCCGCGGCTGGAGCGTACTTGACCATCGCTTCATCTAAGGCTTGCTCAGTGATATATTGTATAGTACTGTCGATTGTCAATTCTACGTTCTTACGGGTGTTTTCCTGTGGTTTAGCTGAGTTGAGCACAGAATCAAGAATTGGACGGGCTAAAGTATCAGTAAATAATGACGTATTTATTACCTGCCCTTTAATTACCTTGTCCATGGATTGTTCTATACCGTCGAGACCGGTGTCATCGGTTCCCACAAATCCCAGAATATTTGCAGCAAGTGTTTTGTTGGGATAGTAGCGTTTGCTTTCATTTTTAAAACCTAAGCAAGTTCCATAGGACTTTGATTTTATGAGTTTTTCCACGGCATCGGATTCGTCAGGTTCCATTTGACGCTTGAGCCATACAAAACCACCACCAACAGAAATTTTCTGTAAAATGTCAGTTTTAGACATTTTTAGCAGCGGTGATAAATCTTCTGCTAATTGATCCGGATCTTGCACGTGGACCGGGTCTGCATATAGAGATTTAGTGATATTGCTGACGGCCAGTTCCCGACCATTGCGATCATAAATCGAGCCGCGCGGTAAATGAATTGTATATTGATCTTCGGCTTGATATTGCACTCTGGCGAGCAGATCCGGATGGAGGACTGTCTGTACCCAGATATAGCGTAGTGCCAGCAATACAAAGAGTGCTGCCAGTAATAGTACTATTATGGCAATACGGGACTGAGTTTTTTGCGGATTGGTAGCATTTTTTGTTTCGCTGTATTTAGGCACAGCAGACACTCCTTATAATTATAATTGGACTGATTTGAGATAAAACAGTCAAGTGGCTGTTATGGTTTTACTGTATCAAAAATAATGTGTCATCACCAGGATGGCAGATAAAATTTGCGATCATAACAGGAGAAGCCGTTTTACGAGGTTCGAACCGCCATTGGCGGACTGTCTCGATTACTTTGTCGTCGATATCATCATTGCCGGACGATTTGCTGATATCAGCGGAAACTGTGCCATCAGGAGCGGCCTGATATAAAACTTCCACTGATATGGATTCTTGTACCGGCAATACAGAATCGGGCAGTTTAAATTTTTTTATTTCATTTATTATGACAGGAGATTTTCCATCGCCAAATTTTGATGCCAGGTTGTCTTCATTGCTGGTATTGGTTGTAAGGCTATGATTACGGGGTGGTCTGTTCTTGTCAGATCCGTTATTTATAGTATCGGCAGGATTATCATTTTCTGCTGTATCCTGTGGATTGCCCGCGTCCGTCGGAGGCCGCTGCGATATAGTCACAGCAGCCTCCGACGGAAGTGATACTGTTGAATTATTCTGTGACGAGGCACCACCCGCGTCGTCGGAAGCAGATTCATCTTCTGATGATGTGTCTTCATCCATATATACCTCGGTAACAACGGGATCTTCTTGTTCCTCAGCCTGTTGGGCGGGAAGCCATAAGGCTATCTGATACGCGGCAAATAGTAGTATTATTAAATGAAGAAGCAGTGAAATAGCGATTGATATTTGCCAGCATTTCTTTCCATTCATAATAATGTGGCCCTTTCATTGATAAAATGAATAAGATAAATTCTATAATCTATTATGAACGATACAACAGAAATACACCAATGCAAATAAGAGCGATGCCGCTCAATTTGTATAAGCTCATACTTTCGCCAAAGTAAAAATATCCGACAAATGCGGCGATGATATAACCTATGCTTAAAAATGGATAGGCATAGCTCACCTCGCTGCGGGATAGTACCATCAACCAAACGACAAAGCTTAATACATAGCAGAGCAATCCTAAATAAATGTATACGTTAGTAGCCGCTTTCATTATCATGGTGATGATAGATGGAATATCCACCTGTACAACACCGATGATCGACATGCCCTTTTTTAATACTAGCTGGGCAATAGCGTTTAATAATACACCTGTCAATATAAGTATGAGATTCATGTTTAACCTTCTGACTAAAATTTATTAAAAGGGCCATTTTCCATGATAGAATAATAAAATTACGGAAAGAACAATGGAAAAAAAATATTCACCCGGTGAATCTACGGTAAATAATTTAAAGCCAATTTTCCTATTATGTGAAATAAGAGGAACTTTGCCACATAAGGCATCTTCGATAATGTGCAGCAGCGCTCCTGTCAGAAAAAAAAGGGCAATGAGCGCCATCGGCCAGACTAACGGAGTAATAATGCCAATGCGGTGTAATATCAAAACAGCAGTTATGAGCAGCAGGTATGGTACCGGCCAATGTGTCCAGGTACGGTGTCTTTGGCGCCACTGCCAGTAGGCCTTTTTGTTATTGCGCGGTGGACGCCCTTCCAATTTGTCAGGGAAAATACTGCCGGCTGTGCTGTAAAGAGCCAGCAACGGGTCTCCAGTAACGGAATACACGACACTGCCGGTGACCAGCATATGATTTATCCATTTCATAATGCTGTCTCCCCATCCGGGATTTTATAATATTTTATAATAAGTAAAGTTTTCTTCATCTTTTTTACCGCCGAATTTTTCATAAAATTGCTGCGCCGGATCATTCCACACTAAACATTTCCATTCTATTTTACAACAATCAGTATTATTGGCAATAGATGTCAATTCATTCATCAGGGTTTTTCCGAGTTTATGTCCACGCTGTTTTTCCCGGATAAATAAGTCATCCATATAAATAACTTTTTTGCCTTTAAATGTAGATACCATATAAAAATATGTAAGTAATCCTGCCGGTTCTCCGGTTTCATCGAAAGCAATCAATGCCTGCAGGATATTTTCTTTAAATAGTTTTTTAATATCCTCCGGTTTTGCCGTACAGATATTTCCTAGGCTTTCGTAAACGGCCAGTTCACGTATTAAAGCAGCAGCAATCCCCCATAATTGTTCATTGTTGGCTTTTTTTATAGTATACAAATAAAATCCCTACTTTTTGTTTTATTTAAGCAGCCTTTATATCTCTGCTTTATTTTACGCAAAAACAATAGCTTCTGCAAGTATTAAGAAATTAAAAAAATACCTTCTGCAGAGCAGTTTTAATATATCTGACTGTACTACAGAAGGATAAATTCGTTTAGAAATGATTATGAGATAGGTTTATTTATTATTAAGCCGGTCAGCAATTGTCCGGCGGACAAAATAAATCATTGCCGCAATACAAACTAAGATACCCAGCCAGCTTGCTGTTGAGCTGAAACTTTTACCAACAAGCGCTAATGGATTATCGCTGCCGCCCGATGTAACAGATACAACTATTATACCGGCAACAATAACGCCAATGATACTTTCTCCGACGATCATACCGGAGGCAAATAGTACACCGCGCCGTTCATGCTGTTCAATATAATCCTTGGCAGCGGCAAGATCCCTATGTTGGGCGCGATTTTTTAAATACTTGTGGACAAAATAAGCTACTATTGCACCGACTACTAGTGGTTCATCAGCAGATGGCGGTAAGTAAATTCCCATACCTACGGCAAGAGGGGGCAGACTCCAAGAAGGGTTTGTCCTATGCAGCAAGCTGTTTATTATTATAGCTGCGATACCAATACCAATGCCCACTTCAATCAAAGTCCAATCAACATTGTTATTGAAAATCCCTTGGGCAATTGTCGTCATTAAGTTAGCCTGCGGAGCAGCCATTGCTTGGGACGGATCCATGCCTGGCCGTGGAAACGCACCGGTAAAACCGTATGCCTGATATAAAAGATTTAAGACCGGAGCTATGGCGCATGCCCCAAATACACAGCCGATAATAAGAGCAACCTGTTGTTTCCAAGGAGTGGCGCCGACTAATAAACCGGTTTTCAAATCTTGCAGATTATCATTGGAAATGGTAGCTGTAGCAAGGATTATACTCGTGATAAAAATAGCAAAAGCTATGGCGAAACGTTTACCATTGGGATCGGCAAATATTCCTTCGGAAGAGCCGGCTATTAAAATAATTATAGAAGTTATTATAATACCAAGTAATCCAATACCAGATATCGGACTTGATGAAGAGCCGACAAGTCCTGCCATATAGCCGCATGCGGCAGCTACTAAAAAGCTTATGATTAAAACAACGATGGTCCCTAAAATGGTAAATCCAATTGTCGTTCCGCTGGAAAAACCGGCAGCAGCAACGAAAGAATATATGGTAATGAAAAGACCGATTAATACCAAACCAAATACTACGGACATGGCTTTTAATGATAAATCTGTATCCATACGGTGTGTGGACTTTTCAGAAGCACTGCGGGACGCATTGGCAATCAATTCTTTTATACCGCTTATTACGGGTTTTAATAAGGTTAAAAAAGTCCATAATGCCGCAATGCCAATTGTTCCTGTGCCTATAAATCTGACTTTTGATGACCAGACTGAAGAGGCAAAGCTGACTAAATCCATACCTTCTTTTGGCGGTATAATGGTTGTGAAATAAGGTGTAAAAACACCCCAGGCCAAAATCATGCCGACGAGCATTGCAATACCACCGGCTAAACCAATCAGATAACCTGCACCAAAAAGGGCTAATGAAAGACCGGCAGTCAAATTAAAAACTGCCTTGCCAATGGAAAAAGCCCACTGAACGTCACCGGCCAGAAGACGAAAACCTGAGGTGCATAAGCTTACACCGCCGGCGATAATACCACCAAGACCGATTTCCTTCAGACCGCTGTCTGATTGTTCAGCAGCGTTATCGTTGTTATGTGAAGCACTGCCGGCTTTTAATATTTCAGCAGCAGCTTTGCCTTCAGGATAAGCTAAGTCGCTGTGCACGACCATTGCCCTTCTGAGCGGAATACTGAATAAAACACCTAGTACACCACCGCACAAACAAATCATGAAGGTCTGCCACAATGGGAATTCAGTCCAGTAGCCGCTCATTAAAAGGCCTGGAATGATAAAAATGACCGCCGATAAAGTTCCTGCTGCGGAAACTTGTGTTTGTACCATATTATTTTCCAGGATATTTGATTTGGCGAACATTCGCAAGACTGCCATAGAGATAACTGCTGCTGGAATTGATGATGAAAAGGTAAGACCGACTTTAAGGCCGAGATAAACATTAGATGCTGTAAAAATACCTGTTAAGATCATACCTAAGATCATACCGCGAAAAGTAAGCTCGGGTAAATTTAGTTCGTTTGCCATTACATCAACCGATTCTTTCATAAAAATCCTCCTATATATAGTATTTTATCGGGATGTGACAAATTAATCAGTAAATGATAATAAATTATAAATACATATATTAATTTATCAATACTTAATAATAATACCCTTTAATATGTGGATTGTAAATATATAGTATTAAATATCATCAGTCACATTGGAAAATCTTTCTGGGGAAGATAAAGGGTAAATACAGTTTTGCTGTTTTGTTCGCTTGCTGCTGATAATCTGCCATCATTTTTTTCAGCCAGGGCCTTGGCAATGGAAAGACCCAAGCCGTTGCCTTCATACTTTTGTGTATCAGCTGAGCGGTAGAATCTGTCAAATATATGAGGAAGGTCATCTGCAGCGATACCATGTCCGGTATTGCTGATAAAAATGGAGACCATGTTTTTTTGCAGTGTGGTTCCTATACATATTTTTCCGCCTTTGGGCGTGTATTTAACGGCGTTGTCGAGCAAAATTGTCAATATTTCTTCCACATGCTTGGCATCGGCATAAATGTTTACATTTTGTGTATCTCCTGACAGAAGAAGTTCAATATTTTTGCCGGCAGTGATAGTCATAAAACGGTTCAATACATTCGTAATCAGTTGTTCGGCTGGGATAACTTCTTTTTTCAAATTGATAGCGCTGCTGTCGGAGCGGGCTAATAATAACAGATTGCCGATCAATGTCCGCATGTTAAGTATTTCATCTTTCATATCATTGATGATTTCCTGGGAAAAAGCTGATAATTTGTTGTCGGTGTCATCTTTTAATATATCTAATCCGGACATTAATACACTGAGCGGCGTTCGTAGTTCGTGTGAAGCGTTGGCAGCAAATAATGTTTGTCTTTCAAAGGATTCTATAATAGGCTGCATTGCATTATTGGCCATAAAGTTGGCAATTTTATTAATAATAAAAAATACACCGATTAACAGCAGTATTATCCAAAGCAATAAACGGGCAAGAAACATCAAATCCCTGCTTACATCAAATCCGGCATATACTTTTCCTGCATACATGCCATTGTAATAAGCAGTTTCCCTGGCTATAACAAAAAAGCGGAAATCTTTTTTCTGGGTAAATACCGAATGAATTTCTGGTTGTCCGTTAAGCAGGGCATCGGTTGTTATCTTTTCATTGATAGCGGCAGTACTCCAGTCAATTTTATTGGAATATTTGATTAAATTGCCATCTCGATCGTATATATAATAAAATATTTTATTTAAATATTTTTGGGTATGATTGTCATCGGAAGGAAAATCGGGCAGGGTTTTACCGTCGCTGACAATATAGGTGAGTTCCTCTGCTTCTTCGGTAGCGAGCATTTGTGCCTGGTCGATAAAATTGTTATAGACCAACGATCCGACAAATCCGTAAATGAGGATAAGCAGTATAAAAATTATTGCCCCGGTAAGCTGCATATAACGCTTGATTAAGCGTTGACGAAAGCGTGAAAACAGATTCATAGTTATTCCTCGATTTTATAGCCGATGCCATGTACGGTTTTTATTATATCTTTTCTACCGGCATCAATCATTTTCCGCCTGAGTAATTTTATCAAGGCATCAAGCGCGTTTGATGAAATACCGTCGGCACTATCCCATATACTGCCGATAATTTGTTCCCGTGGCAGAGTAGTTCCTTCATTTTGCAATAATAAATCAAGTAATTGAAATTCCCGTCGTGTCAGTAATAAGTCTTGACCATTTGAATAAGCGGTAAATTTTACTCTATCAATTGTAATACCATTATTAAAGTGAATAATATTACTTTGGTAGGATTTATTATGCCGACGCAGTACGGAACGAATTCTGGCTAATAATTCAGGAAATTCAAATGGTTTTACAATATAGTCATCAGCGCCTGTGTCCAGTCCTTCAATACGATTTTCCAATGTGTCCTTAGCAGTAAGCATTATTATGCCGCAATTTTTACCTTGTTTGCGGATGACTGCACATGCCTCAATACCACTTTTCCGCGGCATCATCCAGTCTAGCAGTACTATATCATAATCTTTGACTGCTATATAATTCAGCACATCTTCACCGTTGTCAACGACATCAACATTATATCCTTCTTTTTTGAGTAAAAAAACAAGCATTTTAGCAAGTCTTATATCATCTTCAGCTAACAATATCTTCATAAATATATCCTCATAATTTATAGTATAGAAATGTAAAAAAATCATAATAAATTTTATCATCTTGATTTTAGCGCACGGCTCTGAATTTATTCTGAAATTAGCAATAAGAATACCCGAACCAGCGGCTTTCATAATTATTTCATTTCTATATATTAGAATATTATCATACAGTAAAAAATGCAATAACAACGGTTTAAAAATTGAAATAATAAAATATAAGGCTGTTATCTTGCGTAATGTCTGTATAATGATATAATAATTCTAGTTGTATAGAGAGGAGTATGTCATTGCATACCTTGAGCACTCGGCAAAAAAAGCTGGCAGCAGCGGCTGTCATAATTTCAATAATTGCCCTGTACCTTGTTCATATTTATGATTATCCCCTTATGGATCCCGATGAAGGACGCTATAGCGAAATACCGCGAGAAATGATTGCTACCGGAGATTTTATAACGCCGCGCCTGAACGGTGTGGAGTATTTTGAAAAACCAATTTTGCAGTATTGGCTGACAGCTGCTTCTATGACTGTCTTTGGAGAAAATGAGGGCGCAGTACGCGTAGTGCCTGCCGTCACTGCTGTGGTTAATATATTTCTCACTGCGTGGCTGGCAAAATTGATGTTTACTAATCGAACGGCATTACTGACAGCGGCTATTCTTGCAACGGCTACATTGCATATTGCAGTTGGTTCCATCAATATCCTCGATATGATGATAACGATGTTTATGACGTTGTCACTGGTTACATTTTACCAGGGACGACGTACTAAAAATCGACGCTGGTATTTATTGATGTATGCAGCGATGGCACTGGGACTGCTGACTAAAGGCCTTATTTCCATAGTACTTCCCTTGGGAATTATTTTTTGGTATATGCTTTTTACCAGACAATGGTCAATAATACGTGACATTATTTATCTGCCGGGGATTATATTGTTTTTCATTATTGGTGTTCCGTGGTTCTATCTAGTTTGTCAGGCTAATGGCGATTTTTTCTACTTTTTCTTCATAAGAGAACATTTTCTGCGTTTTGCTACTAAGATTGAAGACAGATATCAACCGGTTTGGTTTTTCATTCCAATGGTAATCCTCGGAATGTTTCCCTGGCTTGGATTTTTGCCGGCTCTTTTTACCAAACAGGGAGTTATTCGCAGTACTGAGTCAGATGATAATAAACGTGATATAATATTTCTCTTGACTTGGTTTTTTGTTGTGTTTATTTTTTATTCCTGTTCTGATTCCAAATTAGTACCATATATCCTGCCTTGTTTATCACCATTAGCCATTTTACTTGCGGCTTCAATACGTCGCTCAGTGAAACTTGACCGGTGGATGGCACACGGATTATTAGTGAATAGCGTTGGCTGTTTCATCTTTGTCGCGGCGCTCATTTGGTATTCTACACATGCTGATTATTTAAATGCCTGGGAAATATTTCACAAAGGCTGGTTGATTTTTTTATCATTGACTGTAGGCCTTGCAGTGGTGATATGCATTTGGCTGAAAACAAAGCAGATACGCTGCACGATTTCAGCATTTGTGGTAGTGGCTTTTTTGTTTGCCGCCGGATTACAGTCAATTCACGGACAGGTAGCTGTGGAACGTACTGCTGATTACGTTGCTACCGATATTCGAAGGATAGAACAACCGGGGGATATTGTTGTGTCCTACGGAGATTACATACAGGGACTGCCGTTTTATCTGCAAAAGCGCGTTGTAGTGGCCTCTTATCTGGGTGAATTGGAATTTGGGTCAAAACATCCTAGTGGTCAGGGGTGGTTTATCAATGATGCGCAGCTGATGAATTTATGGAATAGTGATAAACGTGTTTTTGTTGTTTTTGATAAAAGTAAAAAGCGGGCTATTAATAAACTTTTTCCTGATAAAATAAAAAGCAGTTCACCTAAGGGCGGATATTATTTTATTGTAAATAGAGATTGATTTTGTTGATGGTTTAGTTTTATTTTATAATAAGGAGAGAAATTAATTATGAGAAAAGATTTCCTGCCATTTTCTAAGCCCAGTGTGAGTGAAACGGCTATTGCTGATGTTTGTGATTCTATTCGTTCTGGTTGGTTGGCCATGGGGCCCAAGACGGTTGATTTTGAAAAAAAATTTGCCGGATATGTTGGTGCCAAATTTGCTATATCGGTTAATTCTGCTACAGCCGGATTGCACCTTGCAGTTATGGCAGTCACTGAACCGGGCGATGAAGTAATAACTACACCAATGACGTTTGCCAGTACTGTGAATGCAATAATTTATTCTAATGCCGTGCCAATTTTGGCGGATATAGATCCGGTTACATTTAATATAGATCCCAAAAAAATTGAAGAAAAAATTACAGCAAAGACTAAAGCAATTATTCCGGTACATTTTGCCGGCCGGCCTTGTGATATGGATGCAATTGAAAAAATTGCCGCCAAATATAATTTGGCTATCATTGAAGACAGTGCTCATGCACTGGGGGCGAGCTATCATGGCAGAAAAATTGGTGCGGGTAAGGGTGCCCGTCATATTGCTGTGTTCAGTTTTCATCCGACAAAGAATATAACTACCGGAGAAGGCGGTATGATAACTACCGATGATGAGAAGGCAGCTGATCAAATGTCGGTACAGCGACAAAATGGTATGGACAAGGGCGCATGGAATCGCTTTGGGGCTAAGGGGAAAAGTCATTATGACATTTTTAGACCAGGGCTTAAATATCAGATGATGGATATACAAGCGGCAATCGGTCGGGATCAATTGAAATATTTGGAACAATTTAACAGCCGCCGTACGGCAATTGTTGAAAGATATAATGACGCTTTTGCCGATATAAAGGGGTTGACCGTGCCGGCACCGATTGAAACAAATTGTGTTCATTCCTGGCATATTTATACCCCGCTTATTGAAAGCGACGAACTTGGGTTTACACGAGATGAGTTTATGGAAAAAATGAAAGCATATAATATAGGTACGGCTTATCATTATCAAGCCTTACATTTGTTTAGTGCGTATGCCAGGATAACCGGACTTAAAAAAGGTGACATGCCGGTTTCAGAATTGATCGGGGAAAAGATAGTTTCACTGCCGTTGTTCCCGGCAATGTCAGATCAAGATGTAGCGGATGTAATAGAAGCCGTAAAGAATGTTTGTAAATAATAAGATGCACGAAAAGGTGAAATAATGGATCCGGAAATATCAGTAGTAATACCTGTCTATAATGAAGAAGAATCGCTGCCTCGTTTGTTTGCCGAGTTGTACCCTGTAATGGAAGACATTAAACGAAGCTACGAAATAATTTTTGTTAATGACGGTAGTCATGATAAATCGTTTGCTATGCTATATGATTTTCAGAAACAACATCCTCATAATGTAAGATTTATTGATTTTAATGGCAACTTTGGTCAGCATATGGCTATAATGGCGGCTTTTTCTAAAGTGCGTGGTCAATTTATAATTACACTGGATGCTGATTTGCAAAATCCTCCTGAAGAAATCCCTAAGCTTATAAAACAAATGGATGATGGACATGATGTTGTTGGGACTCGTCGGAAGAATCGTCATGATCCACTTTTTCGTAAGGTTGCATCAAAGGCAGTTAATAATATTACCAATAGGATAACTGGACTGCATATTAATGATTATGGCTGTATGCTTAGGGGATATAACCGCAGAATAGTTGATATAATTGCGCATAGTGGTGAATCAACGACTTTCATTCCGGCATTGGGACAAAAGTATGCGGTTAATCCGATAGAAATATTTGTGGCTCATCGTGAACGGGAATATGGTACATCCAAGTATAGTATTTTTCGACTTATTCGGCTTAATTTTGATCTTATGACGAGTTTTTCATTGTCACCGCTTCAATGGGTGACAATGAGCGGTATAGGAATATCAGCGTTAAGTTTTTTATTGGTTGCGTATATATTGATTCGTCGTTTTATTATTGGGTCTGAAGCACAGGGATTATTTACTTTAATGGCAATACAATTTTTCCTGACAGGTATATCAATTATGAGTCTGGGGATAATCGGTGAATACATAGGACGTATTTATAAACAAATTCAAAAGCGGCCGCGGTTTGTGATAAAAAAGATATGGGAAGAGGAAAATAATGATAAGCAAGCAGACTGAGAGTCGACCTTCCATAGCTTTGTTTGCCTACAGTCAGCCAGGATTTGCCTGTCTGTCTGAATTGATAAAAATCGGTGCCAATGTTTCAGCAGTGTTTACCCATATTGACGCTGATGATGAGGAAATATGGTTTGATTCGGTATATGATTTGGCAAAAAAAAATAACATTCCAGTCTATCGTTCTAAAAAAATAGATGAATCTGCGCGAAAGTTTTTTTATCAAGCGGCGCCTGATATAATTTTATCGGCATATTATCGTGCCATGATACCTGATGAATTTTTAAGTGTCCCAAGATTGGGGGCTTATAATTTACATGGTTCACTTTTACCCAGGTACAGAGGGCGTGCTTGCATTAATTGGGCGGTACTGAAAGGTGAAACGCGCACAGGAGTTACTTTGCATGTTATGACGGAAAAGGCTGACAGGGGTGATATTGTCGCTCAGAAAGCTTTTGATATAAAGATGACTGATACTGCACATGATGTTTTTTTAAAGACAAGTCTGGCAGTTAAAAAGATAATTAAAGAATACCTGCCTTTAATCGAAGCTGCTAAAGCACCACGTTTCAGACAGGATGAATCGCAGGCGACAAAGTTTGGCCGGCGGCATCCTGCTGACGGTATTATTGACTGGAATGACAGTGCTGCTGCTGTTTATAACTTGATTCGATCGGTAACACATCCATTTCCTGGAGCGTTTACTTTTTATAGGCAGCAGAAACTTTTTATTTGGTGGGCAGTCCCTCTAACAGAGGATTTTTCTGATCAATTGGCGGTTCCTTTACCAAAAAATTTACAGAATTATTCAGCAGGTACTATTGTCAGGTCGAAAGAGCATGTTATTGTAAAATGCGGTCAGGATTCTTTATTGCTGCATACTATCGCTTGGGCTGGAGAAGCTGATAATATTCCAACTGATAAAACATTTATTGATGTTTTCAAAACTGGCAATCGGTTTGATTGTGAAAATTAACTTTAAGGAGAGAATACTTTATGAAAATTTTTATTACGGGGATAAATGGCTTTATCGGAACACACTTATTGCGTGCTATATTGGCTAAAACGGATTGGTGTGTTCAAGGGTTTGACCTGCGCGACAGTAATCTTGCTGAATTTAAAGATAATCCGCGGTTTTCTATGAAAACCGGAGATATTTTTGCTGAAAATGAGTGGCTGGAACAGGCTGTAAAAGATAATGATGTTATATTACCTCTTGCTGGGATTGCTCGTCCGGCTTATTATATAACACATCCGTTGTGGACATTTGAACTTGATTTTGAACAAAACTTAAAAATTGTCCGTAACTGTGCCAAATATCATAAACGTGTTATCTTTCCATCTACTTCTGAAGTTTATGGTATGCCGACGGAAAACAGTAGGGTGATGATTGAGGATGAAAGTACCTTGACCTTAGGTCCAATTAAAAAATCCCGCTGGATATATAGTTGCAGCAAGCAAATGATGGACCGGGTCATTTTTGCATTTGGGCAGGAAAAAGATTTGCCGTTTTCCATTTTTCGTCCATTTAACTGGGTGGGACCGGGACTGGATACATTCAAAGATGCTGCAGAACATAAAGCTCGCTCGATAACGCAATTTATTTATGATGTGTTGTATACCGGTGAAATAAATCTTGTTGGCGGTGGTGCGCAAAAACGTTCTTTTATCTGGGTAGGTGATGGGGTAGACGGACTCATAACGATAATTAAGAATGAAAACGGCAAGGCTGACGGAGAAATATTCAATATCGGCAATCCGGCAAATCATTATTCAATAAAGGAACTGGCATTGATGATTGTTGAAGAAATGAAAGCTTATCCAGAATTTGCCCAGGCAGCACAGAAAGTTAAAATGAATGAAGTACCGGCAGCAAAATATTATGGGAAAAATTATGATGATATGCAAGATCGCTTGCCATCAGTGAAAAAGATAAAAGATATATTGGGATGGGAACCTAAGACTACTTTGCGTGAGGCAATTAAATTAACACTCGATTGGCATGCGTCTCATTTGGAAAAGGTATAGTTAAATGGCTAGAAAAATTGCGATAAAAATAGATGTTGATACCAAGCGCGGTTATACGCAAGGTGTGCCTAATATGCTTGATGTGTTTCAAAAACATGGGGTGAAAGCATCATTCTTTTTTTCAATGGGACCTGATAATTCCGGCAAGGCTATACGGAGAATCTTCCGTAAAGGGTTTTTAACTAAAATGCTTCGTACTAAGGCACCTTCTACTTATGGATTAAAAACTATATTGTACGGAACACTGTTGCCGGCGCCGCTTATCGTGGAACCAAATCCGGCACCGTTACTGCGTGCAATGGAGGAGGAACATGATTGCGGTATTCATTGCTGGGATCATGTTTATTGGCAGGATAAATTATCTCATTTGCCGGAAGCAAAGATTCGGGAACATCTGACAAAGGCATGCAATTTATTTGAAAAGGTAACGCATCAAAAACCGCACTTTTGTGGTGCTCCAGGTTGGCAGGTAACCGCTGACAGCCTTAAAGTGCAGCAGGAGTTTGGGTTTGATTTTTGTTCTGATGTACGTGGATACTATCCTTTTTATCCGGTTATGGATGGAAGGGAATTTTCACCATTGCAGATTCCTGGCACACTTTTGACAATGGATGAAGTGTTGGGAATCATGGGAGTGACAGAGGAAAATATTGTTGACTATTGGTTGAAAAATTGTGATAAACAATGGAATGTCTTTACTATTCATGCTGAAATGGAAGGTTTATCCAAATTATCAATACTTGATGATTTTATCACTAAGGCAAAGCAGCAGAAATTCGAATTTGTTCTTTTAAAAGAAGGTAAAAAAGTACCGCAGATAAGAAAATGTCGTGTATATGCAGGGACTTTACCAGGCCGTGCCGGAACTTTGGCAAGGCAAAGTGATCCGATCGAATAGTCTTTTTTAATGTATAAAGCAATGAGTCTCAAATTTGTGGTACAGTATGGTTAACAAAAAACAGTCGGGATATACTCATAAACTTTAGAGTATGTCCTGACTGTTTTTTGTTAATAGTTACGATAAAATTTCTTGATTTCGCGATTGACAGCGGAGTAGTTTGTACAAATATTTTTATAGTTGATCGGGGGTCGATCAATAACAACTGCAAAAATGCCGGCTTTTATTGCTGCCGTAAGTTTGGTATCGGATCCACCCAATTTGCCGCTGTTCTTCATCACGACAACCTGAGCACCGGTCTGTTCATACATAGCTTTGTTGAGTCCTATAGAAAAAGGACCTTGCATAGCAATTATATGCTTAGGAAGGATGCCGACAGCCATACATGCTTGTATGGATTCCACTACAGGTAAAATTCGTGCGGTAAGTATTTGGTTTTTATTGTTAAGCAAAGCAGTAAATTCCGATAAGTGGCGGCTGCCGGTTGTCAAAAAAACGTTATTGCCAAGTTCAAAGGCTTTTTGGGCAGCTTCTGCAAAAGATGCTGTTGTATACAATTTGTCATAAATCGGTAATGCTATGGTGGGGCGTTCATAGCGGATATAATGAATTTTTAACTGTGCACATACATTCATAGCTGTTTGGGAAATATTTACAGCATATGGATGACTGGCATCGATAAATATATCTGCAGTTATATCTTTTAATTTTTTTTGCAGTTCCGTTTCATCAAGAGCTTGTTCAATTACTGTGAGGTGGGAATGGTGCCGCAGGAGAATCTTTCCGTAATCACTGACCACGGAAGCGGTAACAGTATGACCTTCGTGTAATAATTGTTCAATTATCTGCCTAGCGTCTTGTGTTCCGGCGGCGACAAAAATCATAATTTATAGCCTCGTGGTGTTATCATTAGATTATTTTTTACATAAGTATGACTATTGCCGATGATAACCAGTGAAAACATATCTATTTCTTCTTTGGTAAAGTTGTCTAAATTGGATATAGTTACACTTTCGTTGTCACGGGTCGCACAGCGTACGATACCGACGGGTGTATCGGCAGATTTGTATTTAAGCAGTATATCGCGAATTTCTTCAATATGTTGAACCCGTTTGCGACTTTTAGGGTTGTACAGGGCAATGACAAAGTCACCCTGTGCGGCATATGCGGCCCTTTTTTTTATAAGCGCCCAAGGAGTGAGCAAGTCACTTAAACTTATTACAGCAAAGTCATGCATAAGCGGTGCGCCAAGGATGGCAGCTGCGGCATTTACAGCACTTATTCCCGGGATGATATCAACCTGAGGACGGTTTTCAGCGGGCAGCTGGAATAAAAGTTCCAGCACAAGTCCGGCCATACCGTAAACTCCTGAATCACCACTGGAAACAACGGCCACATTTTTACCTTTTACCGCTTCATCCAAAGCCATTTGGCAGCGATCTACTTCCTGCATCATACCCGTGCCAATGATATTTTTGTCCTTTAATAAAGGACTTATAAGTTTTATGTATGTATTGTAACCGGCAATTGTGTCGGCTGTTTCAATACTTTTTCGGGCGCGCGGAGTCATATCATCCAAACTTCCTGGTCCGATACCAATAACTGTTATTTTTCCCATGCTAATGCCACCGTCACTTTCTCAAATTTTGTTTTAGTCAGTACCAGTTTTTTACAGCTGCTGCCGGCAAGAGCAGCGGCTTCGCAAACATTGCCGATACCTATCTGCTGTTTTACAAATGGGGATTGTGATAATTTATAATCCAAAATAGTCTGCTGCAGGACAGTATTAGGCCAAAATTTGACAGGAACGGTATATTTGGCTGCAGTCTGCAGGATTCCTGTTTCATTTGCCTTGATGCAGGCACTGCTGATAAGAGTGATATCATTGATAGAATAATTTATTATTGCACAGGCTTTTTTCAAACATTGTTCGATATGTTTTTGAGAAACACCGCGGCGACAGCCAATACCGGCAATTAATCGATGCTTGATGAAGTATAAAATAGCGGCATCAGTTTGTTCATAAGTGTCGGTTATCATGATAGCTGGTTTGTTTATTATATTGGCAGTTACTTTATTGATCGACCGGGCGTCAATCGATAAATCACGCAGCTTGTCTACACATTGTGAGGCATCAGGCAGCGAATCATCCACATAATAATAAATTGGCCGGCCCTGCAGCAAGGCAGTATTAAATAGCTTGATTTTTGATACTGGCTTGACACTATAGCCAAGCTGGCGAGCTATAATATCCGGAGCAATCAGGCCATTTACATCGGTTGCTGTTGTTATTACCGGAACAGCATTGATGATACCGGCAAATTTTTTTGTTAATTCATTGGCACCGCCCAAATGACCTGATAGAAGACTGACTGCAAAATGGCCCTGCTCATCTATAACAATTATGGCCGGGTCCTTATCCTTCTTGACAATATATGGTGCAATCATGCGCACAGCAATACCGATGGCGCAGAAAAAGACTATTGCATCACAGTATGGAAAGAGATGCTTGACCAGCAAGGACATTTTTTCATAAATGACTGTAGATGTATTTTCCGGACAACGGTCTTTTTTGCCATAAATCGTAATAGCGTCATCAACTGCGGCAGCTAATTTTTCTGCCAAAGATACTCCGTTAGGAGTAATTGTAATAATTGCACATCTCATAATGGATCAATCATCCTTTTTGTCCGTGCCCTGTCGGTACATATGGGTGAATTCAGGAGCATATAATCGTGATAAAGCATATTGGGAATCAAGACAGTGACCGACAACAATCATTGCGGTGCGATTTATTTTTTCCCGATTGACTTTTTCGACAATATTATTTAGCTGTCCGCGGATAATTTTTTGCTCCGGCCAGGAAGCTTTTTGGACTATGGCAATGGGGGTTTCAGGAGTATAGCCGCCGGATATCAGCTCTTTTACAACTTCGTCGAGCATATGGATACTTAAAAAAATACACATTGTTGCTTTATGTGTGGCCAGTGATTTCAAATTTTCCTGTTCGGGGACAGGAGTGCGGCCGGCGTTTCTGGTGATAATGACGGTTTGGGATATTTCAGGTAGTGTATATTCCTGCTTTAGTGCCGCGGCAGCGGCCAAAAATGAACTTACGCCAGGAATTATTTCAAAGTCGATATTTGCTTTACGGAGAGCATCCATCTGTTCTTGTATTGCGCCATAGATAGCAGGATCACCGGTATGTAGGCGGACTACCCTTAAATTTTTGTCTACAGACTGTTTGATGGTGGTTATTACTTCATCTAATGTCATCGAGGCACTGTTATATATTTTGCAATTTGACGGGGCATAGTTTAAAAGCGCCGGATTGACAAGTGAGCCGGCATAAATTATTACATCAGCTTTTTGCAATAAATGCTGTCCTTTTACTGTTATAAGTTCCGGATCACCGGGACCGGCACCAATAATATAGACTGTGTTCATTATTATAATCGCTCCTTAAATGTGGAAATAGAATTTATTTCAGCAGGGTAATTTTATAATCATGCTCTTTATATACTAATATGCATTTAATTATAACAAAATTGTTTTGACCGGGCAATTTATGCCGCGTATTGACTTTTATACAATAGTATTTGAAAATGAATTGGACTTTAGCAAGGTTTTTAGGTACAATAGATTAGAAAAATAAGCAGGAGGTAGCTAAATGGTTGTTTCTGTCGAACTGGTGCCGCGTAATGAGCAGACATTGCGCGGGGAACTGCAGCAATTGAAAAATAATAAATTTCCTATTGATTTAATAAATGTGCCTGAACTTTTGCGATTTGATATTCATGCGTGGGAAGGAGCGGCTATAGCACAAGAATATGGTTTTGCTGTTATGCCGCATATTCGCTCGCTGGATATAGATTTGGATGAGAAACTGCCTATGCGTGACTATATTGAGCAAAAAAACATGCAGAAGGTCTTGGTTATAACAGGTGATCCACCGCAGGATATGGGGCACAAAGTTTATCCGACAGTGAGCACAGATGTAATTAGAAAGTTTCGTGAAGAAATGTCTGATGTCAAAATTTATGCTGGTATTGACCAGTATCGCTCAAGTATGAGAGAAGAACTTTACCATGTACGGCGGAAAAATCAGGCAGGTGCTGCTGGTTTTTTTACACAGCCTTTTTTTGATTTGCGTTATTTGGAAATGTATGCGGAACAACTAGCAGATAAAGAAGTATACTGGGGAATATCACCGGTTTTATCTGAACGATCGGTAAGCTATTGGGAAATAAAAAATAATGTTATATTCCCCAATGATTTTGAACCAACTATGAGATGGAATATTGATTTTGCTCGTAAGGTGTATAGATTTGTTGAAAATATTGGTGGCAATATTTATATTATGCCGATAAAGGCTAATTTAATCGAATATATGCAAGGAATATTTGCTTAAATTAACAAATAATATGAGTTATTATATAGATTATATTTTTTCATTTTATGGTAAATTATGCTATTATAATAACTATAAATAAGATAATATTTATAATACAATATTAGGTGTGTTGATGCGGTGAATCAGATAGTTTACCGCAGATATTTGTTTAGAGGAGTTAATTATAATGTATAAGATTTTGAAGAAAGTCTTGCTTTCCCCCAGTGTTTGGCTGTATGACATTGAAGCACCACGCATTGCTAAAAAAGCTGAGCCGGGACAATTTTTGATAGTCCGCACTGATGAGGAAGGTGAACGTATCCCATTAACTATTGCTGATTTTGATCGACAAAAGGGATATGTATCAATAGTGTTTCAGGAAATTGGTGCAGGTACAGAACTTCTGGGTAAACTGAATGAAGGTGATTATATTCTTGATGTAGTGGCTCCACTTGGCAAGAAAACTCACATCGAACCCGGTATGGGAACTGTGGTGTGCATTGGCGGCGGCATAGGTGTGGCGCCAATTTATCCTATAGCCAGAGGAATGCATCAAGCTGGTAATAAGGTTATATCAATAATGGGAGCCAAGAATAAAGATATTCTTATATTAGAAAAAGAAATGCGGGCTGTAAGTGATGAAGTATTGATCACTACGGATGATGGTTCATGTGGTATTAAGGGATTCGTGACGACAGCTTTGCAGCAGATTATTGATCGTAGTGAAAAAATTGATGAGGTAATAGCAATTGGTCCTGTCGTAATGATGCGAAGTGTGGTTGAAGCAACACGGCCTTATAAGATAAAAACTGTAGTAAGTCTCAACCCTATTATGGTTGATGGGACAGGTATGTGCGGTGGCTGTCGTGTTCAAGTTGGTGATGAAATAAAATTTGCCTGTGTGGATGGGCCGGAATTTGATGGGCATTTAGTTGATTTTAAAGGGCTGATGTCGCGTCAGCGTATGTATAAGGATGCAGAAAAAGAGGAAACTAATCATGTTTGTAAATTAAGCAAAATCAAGGGGGCTATTTAAGCATGGCTTTACGAATGATGAAATATGCAATGCCGGAACAAGATCCGAAGGTTCGTGCCCACAATTTTGATGAAGTTGCCTTGGGATATGATGAAGAAACAGCTATTGCAGAAGCCAGCCGATGTCTGACATGTCCAAATCCTCGTTGTATAAAAGGGTGTCCGGTGCAAGTCGATATACCGGGATTTATTGCGAAGATGAAAACCGGTGATTTTGCAGAAGCTATAAAAGTAATTAAAAAATCTAATGCCCTGCCTGCGGTTTGCGGACGTGTATGTCCGCAGGAACATCAGTGTGAAAAGTATTGTGTTATGGGTATTAAGGGTGAACCGGTAGGAATTGGACGTTTGGAAAGATTTGCCGCTGATTATGATTTGGCATCGGGAAATGAAACTAAACCAATAGAATATGCGGCAGATGCTTCAAAAGTTGCTGTTGTAGGATCCGGGCCGGCAGGATTGTCAGCAGCCGGCGAATTAGCCAGACGGGGTTATAAAGTTACTATATTTGAAGCCTTACACAAAGCAGGCGGTGTTTTATCATATGGCATACCGGAATTTCGTCTGCCGAAGGAAAAAGTTGTGCAGGTAGAAATAGAAAATTTAAAAAAATTAGGTGTTAAAATAGCGCTTAATACTGTAATAGGCAAATTATATACAATAGATGAATTAATTGATGAAGAAGGATTTGGGGCTGTATTTGTGGCAACAGGAGCAGGATTGCCAAGCTTTATGCATATTCCGGGAGAAAATCTGAATGGGGTATATTCAGCCAATGAATTTTTAACACGCTGCAATCTGATGAAGGCGTATAGGTTTCCAACATATCAAACACCGATAAAAGCAGGTAAGGTGGTCGCGGTAGTTGGCGGCGGCAATGTTGCTATGGACGCAGCCCGTACTTCACTCCGTTTAGGGGCGGAACAGGTATATATAGTATACCGCCGTAGTGAGAAAGAACTGCCGGCGCGTTTGGAAGAAATTCAGCATGCCAAGGCTGAGGGGATAGACTTTAAATTACTGGTCAATCCTGTCGAAGTTATTGGGGACGATAGTGGTAATGTCAAACAACTTCGCTGTATAAAAATGCAGTTGGGAGAACCAGATGCCTCGGGTCGGCGGCGGCCTGTTCCTATAGAAAATTCAGAGTTTAATATAGATGTGGATACGGTCATAATAGCCATCGGGCAGGGTCCTAATCCTTTGGTTCAGTCAACTACGCCGGATATGCAGACGAACAAACGCGGCAATATAATGGCCGATGATAGTACCGGTAAAACAACAAAACCGGGAGTGTTTGCCGGCGGGGATATTGTGACCGGGGCAGCAACGGTTATTTTGGCCATGGGCGCCGGTAAAAAAGCTGCGGAAGCCATAGACAAATATCTGAAAAATAAAAAACATTGATAAATATAAATAAAACTGGAGTTTTGATATGAAAAATCGGCACAGTGGCAGCCGCTGAGAATTCATTGCAGTTTGTGCCGGTCTCAACTGTCAGATTCAAAATAAGGGAAGTGGTTTTTATATGATGAATTTTGTGGCCATTGATTTTGAAACTGCCAACAGCGAAAGAAACAGCGCCTGCAGTATAGCAGTAGTTGATATTCGGTCAGGAAGGATGGTGGATGCGTATTCGACCCTGCTCAAACCGCCGGTAATGAATTTTGATCCTGGTAACGTTGCAATAAATGGAATAACAGCTGATATGGTTCAGGATGCACCAATCTTTTCTGAGGTTTTTCCGAAACTGCGCAGTATGTTGGAAAATCGTATGGTCATAGCGCATAATGCTATGTTTGATATGGGTGTTATGCGTTCATCCATCTGGCAGTATCATTTGCCTAAAATAAAATTTGATACATGCTGTACTGTGCAAATATCAAGAAAAGTCTGGCCGGAGCTGACAAATCATAAATTGAACACAATGGGTGAATTTTTTAAGATAAAATTCAAACATCACGATGCATTGGATGATGCCAAGGTATGCGCTAAAATTCCTTTAGTGGCCGGAAGAACTGTTGATGCACCGGACTTTTACTCGCTGATAGATAAAATTGGAGTCAAAGCACGTCCTTTTAAATGTTAAAAATTAATTGTTTGAATAAAACGCTGCTGTCGTAAAAGACAGCAGCGTTTTTATGTCGTACAGAAATTATTGCTATTAGAAAAATGTAATGTTTCAAAAAAAAATTATACAGAAGCACATTTATCCAGCAGATTGATTTTATTTTTACAAAAATGGATAAGCTTTTCGTCTTGCATTTTAGATAATTCAGCAGACATTGCACTGCGATTGACCGAAAGAAAATCGGCTAATTCCTGTCGGGAAAAAGGAATAATGAATTCGCTGCTGCCGGCAAGCAGTGCTTGTTCGGAAAAATAAGATAAAAGCTTTGCCCGAGTGGTCCGCTTGGTAATATGATTTATTTTGCAAGTAAGCATATAAGCTTTTTTAGCTAAAATAGACAATAAGTTATGAATGAGCTGAGAATGGTAGATACAATTGGATGAGCAAAGTGTTGTTATTCGCTGCACATTCATAAATAAGATTGTTGTTTTTTCGGCGGCAACAGCACTTATATTAGTGGACAGCAGGGGTTCACAGGCATATACTTCGCCAAATAATTCACCTTTGGTTATCATTGTAAGTAGACTGCGATTTCCCCAGTAATCTTCCCTTTCAAGACGCAGACTGCCGGATAATACCAAGCCCATATTGGTAATATTTTCGTTGGCGTGGAATATGGCTTCAGACTTTTCACAGTCAGTGATGGTACTGCCCAGGCAGGTCAGCATGGAATAAATTTCTTTTTGGGAAGAGCCGATGAAAAGCGGTGAGCTTTTTATAACTTCGATAAAATTTTCTGGTATTTTATCAAAGCTTTTAACGTTATTGTTGAAGGAAAAAAAAGTTTTCATGAAATTCACCTTTTGTTATATTTACAACCGATTATTTTATTATATTATAATAAAATAAGTACGTAAAGATAGTTATAAACATATTTTTGTATTGAAAGAGGAGCAGTTATGATACGAAAAATAATAAAAATAGATAAAGAAAAGTGTAATGGCTGTGGTATATGTGTAAATGCGTGTCATGAAGGTGCTATAGGTTTGGTGGATGGCAAGGCTCAATTGATGTATGAACATTATTGTGACGGACTGGGAGATTGTCTGCCAGCTTGTCCTATGAATGCCATATCATTTGAAAAACGGGAGGCACCGATGTACGACAAAGAAGCGGCAAAACAGGCTCAAGCAGAAAAAAGAAAAGCTGCAGGAGCGTTTGTTTGTCCCGGATCTATGGCAAAATCCTTAAAACATGATACCGATAAGTCGGAAAGTTTCGCTGTGAATAGTGGCAGTCAGTTAACACAGTGGCCGGTGCAGATAAAACTTGTACCGACTAATGCGCCATATTTTGATAATGCCAATTTGCTGATCGCAGCTGATTGTACGGCTTATGCTTATGGAAAATTTCATGATAGATTTATTCATAATCATATAACACTTATTGGCTGTCCTAAGCTTGATGAAGGGGATTACACAGAAAAACTCACTGCTATTATAAAGGATAATAATATAAAAAGCCTCACTATAGTACGTATGGAAGTTCCCTGTTGTGGCGGGATAGAGAACGCTGCCCGGAATGCTTTGCAGCAAAGTGGAAAATTTATCCCATGGCAGGTATATATTATTTCAACTGATGGCAATATATTAGAATAAATATTAATTATTAAACAGGAGGAATTACGATGAAGAAAGAAATGTTTTGTTTTCAATGCGAACAAACGGCAGGTTGCACAGGGTGCATGGGTAAAGCCGGAGTGTGTGGCAAACCGGCTTCGACAGCGAGATTGCAGGACAGATTAACCGGGGAATTGATCAGGCTGGCTCGGGCAATGGGTGGACAAAAAACTGATATGGCCACAAATAAATTGATGCTGGGGGCTTTTTTTACAACTGTTACGAATGTTAATTTTGATGATAAAACAGTCGGTGAATATGTTGAAAAAGTCAGTGCAGCAACTGATAGGATAGCTGAAAAATCTGGCAGACAGGTTGATGCCTACGATATGAATAGCATATGGGAAAATAATGATGAAGATATACGTTCACTGAAAGCACTGATATTATTCGGAATG
This sequence comes from Pectinatus frisingensis, assembly GCF_014076555.1. Taxonomy (NCBI): domain Bacteria; kingdom Bacillati; phylum Bacillota; class Negativicutes; order Selenomonadales; family Selenomonadaceae; genus Pectinatus; species Pectinatus frisingensis. The sequence continues at coordinate 2,345,966 of NZ_CP045424.1, read as the reverse complement.
CGTGGGATGGCATCATATGCTTATCATGCTTTCACATTGGGTTATACGGATGAAACAGTGCTGGATTTTTTCTATAAGGGATTGTTTGCATTGGGAGAAAATAAGGATATGAATTATCTTTTGCCGATGGTCATGGAGGTTGGCAAAGTAAATTTAAAATGCATGGAATTGCTTGATAAAGCAAATACACAGACTTATGGAATACCGGAGCCCACTAAAGTCAGCATGACAATTGAAAGAGGTCCGTTCATAGTTGTAACCGGGCATGATTTGAAAGATCTGGAATTATTGCTCAAGCAGACTGAAGGCAGGGGTATTAATATATATACACATGGTGAAATGCTGCCGTGTCATGCTTATCCTAAATTGAAAGCTTATAAACATTTAAAAGGTAATTTTGGAACAGCATGGCAAAATCAGCGTAATGAATTTGATAATATACCGGCACCAATATTATTTACGACAAATTGCTTGATGCCGCCAAAAGATAGTTATAAAGACCGTGTATTCACTACTGAAGTAGTAGAATTTCCAGAAATCGTCCATATTGGGGAAGATAAAGATTTTACACCGGTCATAAATAAGGCATTACAGCTGGGTGGTTATGATGAAGACCATAAAATGACAGGAATAAATGGTGGATCTGTAGTAATGACCGGATTCGGTCATGGTGCGGTTCTGTCAGCTGCCGGTGAAATAGTTAAGGCAGTAAAAAACGGAGCTGTGAAACATTTCTTCCTGGTTGGAGGCTGTGACGGAGCAAAACCGGGGCGTAATTATTATACTGACTTCGTAAAACAAACACCGGCTGATACACTTATTTTGACGCTGGCCTGTGGAAAATATCGTTTTAATGATCTTGACCTTGGCAAAATTGGTGACTTTCCACGCATTATGGACGTGGGACAATGTAATGATGCCTACGGTGCCATCAAAATTGCTACTGCCTTAGCAGATGCTTTTAAATGTGGGGTAAATGATTTGCCATTAACTTTGGTATTGTCGTGGTATGAACAAAAGGCCGTATGTATTTTGTTGACATTATTATCACTTGGTATAAAAAATATTTATCTTGGGCCAACTTTACCGGCATTTATATCAAAAAATGTATTGGATTATCTTGTAGAACATTTCAATATTACACCAATAAGCACACCGGAAGCGGATTTGAAAAAAATATTGGGATAATTATTCTGCTTGTATGAAGTTTGTTGGAAATCAGAAAAGAAAGCAGGAATATTAATTGCAAAAATGGCTTATTGTTTATTCGAGCAATACAGGTAATACTGAGCAGATAGCCAAAGCGATGTTTCAGGTATTGGGCAGTGAAGCAGCTGACATTTATTCAATAAAAGAAGCACCGGCTGTTGAACAGCTGCCACAATATGATATTATTGCAGTGGGATACTGGCTGACACGCGGTGCACCGGATAAAGCAGTTCAACAATGGCTGCATAATTTGTCTGGTAAACGGGTCGTGTTATTTCAGACACACGGCACGGATAAATATAGTGAACATAGTGTTACAGCATTCGCCAGAGCAGCAAGCTGTCTGGGGGATAATTGCGAAGTGCTGGGAACTTTTGGGTGTCAGGGCAGAATAAATCCTGTACTTTTAAATAAACGGTTAACATTGTCTGCAGATGATCCACATGCACCGACGGAACGCAATAAAAAACGCTGGGTGATGGCTGCACAGCATCCTGATACAACAGATTTGGCAGAAGCACGACAGTTTATTGCAGCTATACAAAGAAAGTTAATTTTACGGGAAAAATATCAAAATACACAGCAATAAATCAAAAATGGCGGTAAAAACCGTTTTACAGATAAAATTTAATTGACTATATGTAAAAAACCACGTATAATAGTTAGCGATGCGGAAGTGGCGGAATTGGCAGACGCGCTGGACTTAGGATCCAGTTCCTCGTGAGTGCAGGTTCAAGTCCTGTCTTCCGCACCAGATACTAAAAAATAAAGCACTTTGGGATTTTATCCTGAAGTGCTGTTTTGTTATGGCAGAATATAAAATAACCATAGAGCTGTTTTATATAAAAGCAAATCTATGGCCATCTTACTAACTATATATTATTACTTCAATTCACACCTATAAAAGTGACAGGAATATATTAACAAAAATATATAATTCTGTAAAGTAAAAAATATTTGACTATATATTGTTGTATGATATTATATATAATATATTCAATAAAATATAATTAGTATTAAAAATATGATTATAATTTGATTAAAAAGGGAAAAATAATGGAATACAAACAGGCAGATGAATTATTAGCCCATAAGGAAATTATTAAAAATAAAGAATATAGACAATATCTGAAAAATCATTTGTATAATACGGCTGTGTATGCTAAAAAAATAGGCAGTAATATTGGTTTGAAATATATGGGCACATTAATTGGTATTTTGCATGATGCTGGCAAGGCTTCTTACTCGTGGCAGCAGTATATAAATAGAAGTATATCAACGGCAGGAGACCATTCCACTGTAGGTGGGTATTATATACAACATTTTTTATATCCTGAAATAAAGAAGGATATTTCCTTAATTGAAGCGAAAAAATATTCTTTATATAATGAATTTTTAATTTACCCTATTTTGGCACACCATGGTTTATATGATGTGATAAAAAATGAAAATTCTCAGCATAAATATTGGACACATGTGAGAATGGAAAATACTGGAAAAAGTATTTTGCAACATCCAGAGTTAAAAGAATTTTTCCCAATACTGAATGAATGGAGCAAGCAATGGTTTGAGCAGTCTCTGCTTGATATATATATAAAGGGATATAAAGAGTTTTTATTGTGGCAGACGAAGATGCAGGAAATTGCGTCAAAAAGTGCAGGTAAGCCCACTGACAAAATGACTGCGTATGATTTTTACTGCGGTACGGCAGTACGATTATTATTATCTATTTTGAAAGAAGCAGATATTTATGATTCAATGAACTGGTGTATGGATAAAAAACAGCATATTTACGATCAGGATGAGACTTTGACAGCTTGGCATGAGATGAATGATAAAATTGAAAATAAATACAAAGAATATCATAACAGTAATAAAAATGACGGAAAAATAAATAGCATTCGCACTGCATTAGCAGATGAGGCTTTCAATGCGGCTGAGGATACCCCTATCGGCTGCTATACATTACCCATGCCTGTTGGCGCAGGAAAAACTATGACAGCTTTGCGTTACGCCCTCCGACACAGTATGATTTTTAAAAATAAGCGTATTTTGTATGTTACAGCTTTTTTGGCGGTATTAGAACAAAATGCCGATGAGATTGAAAAAGTTATCGGAACGGAACATGTTTTTGAACACCACAGTAACGTCATTATTGAAAATGAAATATCAATGGATTGCTATGATAATTTTAAAATAAATCAAAATAATGAGAATGAATATGACAAAAGAAATTATCTCAAGGAAAGCTGGGAAGAACCATTTATAGTCACAACACTTGTTCAGCTGAGTAATACGCTGTTTAAAGGACAATCAGCCTGCCTGCGACGTTTTTCTAAGTTGATTGACACCGTTATTATTATTGATGAAATACAATCTTTGCCAGTCAGGACGATTTATTTGTTTAATCTGATGATGAATTTTCTCACGCATTTCATGGGAGTGACGATTATCCACTGTACAGCTACGCTTCCTTCACTAGGGGATGCAAATGCGTTGATTTACCCCTGTCTATATGGGATGAGGGAAAAATCGAGATATATCAGAGGCTGCATTGTACCGGCATCACTTACACAAAATGAAGTATTTTCACGAGTGAAATTTTATTCATTAATGGGCAGCAGATTTGAGACAGTTACAAATACAAAACGATTGATTGACTATCTGGGGCAGCAGCTGCAGACGGAAAAGAGTATATTAGTTATTGTCAATACCCGTGCAGCAGTCAAGACTATATATAATGCTGTGCAGGAATATTTACAATGTCATGAACAATTGGGAGGTGAATGTTATTATTTGACCACTAATTTGTGTGCAGTGCACCGTTTGAAAAGAATTAATAAAATCAAATTACAATTAAATAAAATCCGAAATGGTCAGATGAATACGCCATTAATTTGTATAAGCACTAGGTTGATAGAAGCTGGCATTAATATAGATTTTGATGTTGTTTATCGTTCGCTTACGAGTATTGACAGTGTATTGCAGGCAGCCGGCCGCTGTAATCGGGAGGGGAAAAGACAATTTAAGGGAAAAGTATTTGTGTTTTTATATCAAGCTGAAAAAACAGATAAGATCACTACATTTCGGTTGGAACAGGAGGCAGCCAAGGAAACACTGCGCTGTATTTATCCTGATGCTGCTGACGATATATGTGAGATTGATATGCAGCAGTGTTTGGATATGTATTACGCACATCTTTATACTAAAAATAAAGATGTGCTAAATTATCCGATAAGACAAAAAAATGATACAATAATGAATTGGCTCACAACCAACAATGTTATGGCAGCCAAATATAATAGGGATAATTCGTTGGACAAACATATACCTGGTGGTGTAAAAACTAATTTTAAACTGCGGCAAAGTTTTAAAATGGCTGCTCAAAATTTTGAACTTATTGATAATAAACAAAAAACAGTAATTGTTCAATATGAAAATAATGACCTTATCAATGAATTACTTGATTCTATAGAAGATGACTGGGAAGATGTAAAAATAATATTGCAAAAATTACAGCGCTACACGGTCAATATTTACAATCTGCAAAAATATGAGAATTATATTCAACCTGTAGAAAAGGAAGGATATTTATTGTGTTATTTGTTGGACAAAAATGCTTATGATGAAGAATTCGGTTTAATAAAAGGTGAAATGAATGATTGGATATATTGATCAATTCGCAATTTAAACAGGAGGATGATGCAGATGTTTCAATCTGACTCTTTTTTCATGAAAATAGAAGGGCCGTATGCTTTATTTACTGATCCTATGAGCAAGGGCAATGGAGAGAAGTTTACTTATCAAGTACCCACTGTACAAGCATTGCTGGGAATAATAGAAGCCTGTTATTGGAAACCAACAATAAAATATGTTGTTGAAGAGGTTAAAATATTACATCCTATTCGAACGGAAACTAAAAATATATTGCTGCCAATGATGAATGGTAACAAAGATTTGAGCCACTATACATATTTAAAAGATGTTGCATATGCCGTAAAATTCCGTTTTGAGTGGGCGGAAAATCGTCCTGATTTGTTGCAGGATCGTGATGAAAAGAAGCATGAACAGATATTGCTGCGTTCTATGCAAAGAGGCGGCAGACATGATATATTTTTGGGAACCCGGGAGTGTATAGGTTCGATCGACAGGCTGCATAGGCAGGAGTATGATGAATTAAAAACAGCATTTACCGGACAAGTATCCTTTGGTATCATGTTCCACTCTTTTTCATATTCGGAGCAGATAGACAGGAAATCATTGCGAGGAGTCCTCTATTCACAATTTACACCAATAACGATGAGTAATGGCATCATATCGTTCATCAAACCGGAAGAGTGCAGTATTCGTCATGAATTGCATGATTATAAGGTAAAAGAATTCCATAAAAATATGTATACGGCAGTTGACAAGGTTTGGGAAGATTATGAAACGGAGGAATAAGAAAAAATGAATTTCTTACAAGCAATGCTGCGGACGTATAATAAAGCATTGGAACAGGGCATTGTTGATGCCGGAAATGACTCTATGAAACCATCGATTTTACCACTGTATCATTCTAATAGAAGAAGTAGCACTGGAGAAGATATAGTGGAGTTGACTGTTGATGATATGGGCTGTTTTTTACATGGCAGATTTTTAAATAAAAATGAATTTACGAATTTTCCCATATCGGAAAATTCTTTAGTCCGTACATCAAAACCTTTTCCGCATCCATTATGTGATGAATTATCATATTTGGCTGAATTTGATTCAGTTAAAGCAGCTAAAAAAGATGAAACAGACAGACATGAATTATATTTGCAGGAATTGGAGAAATTAAAGAAATATGCAGACAAAAGTTTTAATAATGATTTTTTAGCTATTTACAGGTACATTAATAATAATACTATAAAAAAAGATGTTGTTGAAACAATAAAAAAAGGGAGAAATGGCGTAGAATATGAATTATGCTACGGAGAATTAAAATGGAAGGAACTGGTCAATAAAAAAGAAAAACAAAAAAAAATGAATTTAGAAAAATTGTTTATTACATTTGCAGTTGAACATGCCAGAGGTATTAAAACTATTTCTCAAAATAAGCAGTTTCATCAATTTTATATAAATTATGTGCAGCAGCAAAATATATCGAAAAAACAGGAACAATGTGATGTTACTGGGGAACATATGTATTGTATAATCCGTCACCGTGGTGTAATTGGAAATGCTAAATTAATTGGAATAAGCAATCATGTAGAAAATTACATTGGCAGTCAATTTAAAGAGGGTGGACAGATTTTTCACATTGGCTATGAAACTTCGCAAAAAGTCCATAATATGTTGAAATATTTGTTGGATAATGGAAACTATAACTATTATTTGGGTGGCGGTGCATACGTTGTTTCATGGATGACAGATATTTTATCTTGCGGGGGAGCACCATTGTTGTCCAGCGGGCAGAGTAATAGTGCAGTTGAAGAATCATTTGAGCCTGATTTTGGTGAGGAGATCGATGCCAGACCTGATAAAGCTGTCTTAGAGGAAGTAAACATGGGAATGTCGCGAAGCCATGGTATTGTGCAATATTTTGCCGGAATTAAAGATATTCCTAAATTGGATAATGATAACCGTTTTTGTGTACTTATTTTAGAAAAAGTGAATAATGGAAGATTAGCCGTAAAATATTTTCGGTCATTTGCCTGCTCGGATATACAACAACGAGCTGAGAATTGGTACAACAGCACACAATGGCCCAAATGGTCTGCACAGAGTAAGAAAATGTTTTTGGATGCTCCGTCAATAAATAGGGTAGTAAATTTCTTATGCGGTGCGGAAAATGACAAAGGTATTCTTACCTGCTCCAAGCAAACAGATAAATTGCGGCAAAATACTTTGGAAAGATTGTTGTTGTGTATTCTTGAAGGGAAAATTCTACCGGAGGACATGAAAAGCAGGGCATTCTATAAACTGCAAAATAGAAATTCGTTTAAAAAGCAGTGGCGGCAGGCTCTGACACTGGGCTGTGTAATTATAAAAAAATATAATTGGGATCGAAGCAGGCAGATTCTGAATGAAAAAGGAGAGATAATTCCGATGGATAATAGAAGCTTCGCTTATGGCAGACTTTTGGCTGTGTATGATAAATTGGAAAATGATGCCATGGCAGTAAAAAATCAACTGACGGAAGATAAAAAAGCGAGTGATACACGGGTAACCAATGCGGCACGATTCTGGTCGGCTATGATTCATCGTCCCTTAAAAACAGCGGCCATATTGGAAAGTCGTACTAAATATTACCAAAATGCTTTAGCTAAAAATAGGACTACTACTGGTCTTAAAATATACTATGACAAAATACGGCAGGATATTTATAATGAGATTGCAAAATTTGAAACTGATGAAATAGTGCGGCAACGGCCTGCTAACGAGGATTTTGTCCTGGGGTATTATTACCAGCAGCAGTTATTATATAAAAAGAAAAGCGAACAATAAATATTTTATAAACATTATGTTAAATGAAAATATACATTTTATGAGGAGACGGTAAAGATGAATAGTTTAATGAAAAAAATTGATTTTGTGTTATTCGTTTCTGTGAATAATGCCAATCCTAATGGAGATCCGTTATTGGGAAATATGCCACGAACCGATTATGAAGGATACGGGGAAATTTCCGATGTTTGCATTAAGCGTAAGATTCGTAATCGTTTACAGGACATGGGAAACGAAATTTTTGTTCAATCTAATGCTCGAATCACGGATGATAAGGGGTCATTGGAAGAAAGATTCAATACAGTTTTTGATAAAAATCAGAAAGATGACTTGGTGGCAGCTGATGCCTGTGAGAAATGGATTGATGTGCGAAGTTTCGGACAAGTCATGACTTTTCAAAACCGTTCATTGGGTATTCGTGGCCCTGTTTCGATAAGTTTGGCTAAAAGTTTAAATCCGATCGATATTATTACGATGCAGATCACGCGCAGTACAAATGGAATGGATTCTGAAAAAGGGAAACGTTCCAGTGATACGATGGGCGTAAAACATTTTGTCGGTTTTGGAGTGTATAAGCTTACGGGTAGTATGAATTGTTATTTTGCTAAAAAAACAGGTTTTTCTGATGAAGATGCCAAGAAAATAAAACAAGCACTTTTGACATTATTTGAAAATGATATGTCGGCAGCTCGTCCAGAGGGCAGTATGGCTGTGGAAAGATTATATTGGTTTGTTCATCCTAATGAATTGGGGATTGCATCATCTGCTAAAATTCAGCATTTGGTGACAGTTTCTAGTCCCACGGAAGATATTGCTACATCTTTTGCTGATTATAATATCGAATTGGCAAAAGATCAGACGGTTTCTTATAAGGGAAAAGGATTAGAAATAGAAATTATAGATGGTGAATAATGAACAAATTAGTAAAACGGGATGAAACAGAATATTTGCAAATTGCGGGTATTCAGCACTTTGTTTTTTGCCGGCGGCAATGGGCATTAATTCATATTGAACAGCAGTGGAGTGAAAATTTTTTTACATTAGACGGAACATTGAAACATGAAAAAGTTGATGAGGGTCCTGTAACAGAAAAATTGGGAAATAAGAGAGTTTTGCGTTCTTTGCATGTAATATCGCACAATCTGCAAATACAAGGAATATGTGATGTAGTGGAATTGATTGAAGATAGTAAAGGAGAATATTTTAGTAAGTATAATAGTAATTTTAAAATAATTCCTGTTGAATACAAACGTGGCAAAGCTAAAGAAATAAAAAGTGATATTTTGCAATTGGCAGCTCAAACTATGTGTTTAGAGGAAATGCTGGGTGTCACTATTACAAAAGGAGCAATTTTTTATTTTGCGACCAGGCATCGAGAAACTGTTACGATGACAAAGGAACTCTATGATGAAGTAAAAGAAACAGTGGATGAAATGAATAACTATTATCAACGTATGTATACTCCTAAAGTAAAAAAAACTTTGCATTGCCGTTCGTGCTCACTTGCAGATATATGTTTACCGGAAATGAAAAAGACTGAATCAGCGAAATTATATGTGGAAAAGAGATTGAATGAATGAAACAATTGCTTAATACGCTGTATATCACTAAACCTGATGTATATTTAGCAACGCAAGGAGAGAATATAGTCATTCGACAGGCAGATAGTATAGTAGCGCGTTGTCCTTTTCATAATTTGCAGGATATTGTACTATTTTCCTATTTGGGGATGAGTCCCAAATTGTTGGAACGTTGCGTAAAATATGGTATAGGGATAGCCTATTTGTCACCCAATGGCCGATTAATTGCAAGAATGCAGGGGAAAAGTAAGGGTAATATATTGTTGCGCCGAATACAATATCGTGTAGCTGATAATGAAGATGCGTCACTTGCAATTGTTAAAAATATAATATTGGCAAAAATTTATAATGAGAAATGGACTTTAGAACGGTACATAAGGCAATATAAGCAAAGAATAGATACAATAAATCTTGAAAATGTTTCGCATAATATGTCGGAAATGATGACAAAGGTCAGAAATGCTGAGTCTGTAGATATGTTACGCGGTTTTGAGGGCAGCGCACAAGTTATATATTTTTCTTGTTTTGATGACATGATTTTAAATCAAAAAAAAGATTTTGAATTTGGGATCAGATCGCGAAGGCCGCCGCTTAATCGCGTTAATGCTGTACTGTCATTTTTGTATGCTGTTTTATCTAATGATATTGCCAGCTGTTTAGAAACTGTTGGTTTAGATGCATATGCTGGTTTTATGCATACTGACAGACCGGGCAGAGTGTCACTGGCACTTGATTTAGTCGAGGAATTCCGTGCTGCGATAGTAGATAGGCTTGTGTTGTCTCTGGTTAATAAAAGGATAATAGCAGCAGGAGATTTTGAAAGTGAAACTAATGGGTCAGTCTTGTTAAATGATGATGGGCGACGGAAAGTCATATCAAAATGGCAGGAAAGGAAAAAGGAAGAAATTACTCATCCATATTTGAATGAAAAAATGCCTTGGGGGTTAGTTCCTTTTGTTCAGGCAAATTTATTAGCAAGATATTTAAGAAATGATATAGATGCATATCCACCATTTTTTTGGAAATGACATGTCTATTAAAAAAATAAAAAGGAATTAGTTATGTATATACTTGTGTCATATGATATTAATACTATAGATTCTGATGGTAAACGGCGTCTCAGAAAAGCAGCAAAAATTTGTCTGAATTATGGACAGCGTGTTCAAAATTCTGTATTTGAATGTAAAGTGGATGAAGGACAATATCTTTTGTTAAAACATCAGCTATATGAGATAATAAATGAAACCGTTGATAATTTAAGATTTTATCGATTAGGGAAAAATTATAAAAAAAATATTGAAAGCATGGGGTTGAATAAAGCTTTTGATATTGAGGGTTCACTTATTTTATAGTGCGAGTAGGAAGTACTGGATAATTTCTCCTGCTTTCGCACTATAAATAGGATAATTTGCCAATAATAGGTATAATAAATTTGGTTATTTTGTATAAAAATTTTTAAAGTACTATATTTGCTATATGTGATATTAAAAAATACTATATGTAGCGGTCGCTCTCCGCATGGAGAGCGTGAATTGAAGCCACGCAATGATAACGATTTTGTGATCGCACAGACAGTCGCTCTCCGCATGGAGAGCGTGAATTGAAGCCGCTCACAAGGCAGGAGTTAAACAAGATTCACAAGTCGCTCTCCGCATGGAGAGCGTGAATTGAAGCTGCACTGCGTCTGGATCATCTGAGCTTATGCCACGTCGCTCTCCGCATGGAGAGCGTGAATTGAAGCATAATAAGCATTAGCAGCATCTATATCCTGCTGCAGTCGCTCTCCGCATGGAGAGCGTGAATTGAAGCACTGATATAGGCGTTGAGGAATCCAAAGTACTAAAGTCGCTCTCCGCATGGAGAGCGTGAATTGAAGCATTTTGCGCCCAATACAAAAGGATTTTTATTTTGGGTCGCTCTCCGCATGGAGAGCGTGAATTGAAGCGGGTATAGGCGGTATCGATCTTGCGGCATCATGGGGTCGCTCTCCGCATGGAGAGCGTGAATTGAAGCCGCTCACAAGGCAGGAGTTAAATAAGATTCATAAAGTCGCTCTCCGCATGGAGAGCGTGAATTGAAGCCATTCAACAGCTGCTTGCTTTTATCCAACAGGCAGTCGCTCTCCGCATGGAGAGCGTGAATTGAAGCAACCTCTGTTAGTAACGGTGAGTCCTCAATATCAGGTCGCTCTCCGCATGGAGAGCGTGAATTGAAGCCCAGACGATATTTGCCTGGTCCTGTTTTGTTGCCGTCGCTCTCCGCATGGAGAGCGTGAATTGAAGCTCTGACACTTTTACCGGCAAACCCATTACTGCCTAGTCGCTCTCCGCATGGAGAGCGTGAATTGAAGCGATGATCGCTTTATAGTCTGTCTTTATGCCGTATGTCGCTCTCCGCATGGAGAGCGTGAATTGAAGCCCAAATGTGTGCATAGGATAAGCGGACGTTCTGTAGTCGCTCTCCGCATGGAGAGCGTGAATTGAAGCCTGTAATAATTGAGAAAAATTAACATTATTTTCTTGTCGCTCTCCGCATGGAGAGCGTGAATTGAAGCACCTCGGTTGTTTCGATGGTCTCGACGGTACTCGGTCGCTCTCCGCATGGAGAGCGTGAATTGAAGCAGCTACTACTAAAAAATGCCGCTGCGATAGAGCTGTCGCTCTCCGCATGGAGAGCGTGAATTGAAGCATGAGTGATAAGACAGCCCACGCTTTTAGTTACCGTCGCTCTCCGCATGGAGAGCGTGAATTGAAGCATTTTTTAATTCCATATCCCGATAATCTGCTTCACGTCGCTCTCCGCATGGAGAGCGTGAATTGAAGCCTCTATATATGCATGCTGTTGTCGTGGGATACATTGTCGCTCTCCGCATGGAGAGCGTGAATTGAAGCATTTTCAATATCATCATGGACTTCTGTGTACTCAGTCGCTCTCCGCATGGAGAGCGTGAATTGAAGCGGCTGCATCGTGCTGAGTGTCAAAAGGTGTTATAGTCGCTCTCCGCATGGAGAGCGTGAATTGAAGCTCGATGGGGACAGTGGAAGCATGATAACTGATAGTGTCGCTCTCCGCATGGAGAGCGTGAATTGAAGCATTTGCATCTTTAAAAGGGAGTTTAGCTACTTTAGTCGCTCTCCGCATGGAGAGCGTGAATTGAAGCATCACTAAGGTCTTGAGGGCGCTCAAAGGTTTTCGTCGCTCTCCGCATGGAGAGCGTGAATTGAAGCCTGATTTCACAAATCCGGTAATAGCTGCGAGGGCGTCGCTCTCCGCATGGAGAGCGTGAATTGAAGCCTGCAAAAACATGTAATTCGTAGTGAATTTACAAAGTCGCTCTCCGCATGGAGAGCGTGAATTGAAGCTCTTAAGGAAACGACAAAGATTAACTTTATACCCGGTCGCTCTCCGCATGGAGAGCGTGAATTGAAGCAGTTATCTGAATTTGTATCTGTTTCATACGTTCAGGTCGCTCTCCGCATGGAGAGCGTGAATTGAAGCTACTGTATATTTGGCATTGCCCAATGCATAACCAGTCGCTCTCCGCATGGAGAGCGTGAATTGAAGCTGGCATTTATGGCTGTACTGGCATGTTGTTAAGGGGTCGCTCTCCGCATGGAGAGCGTGAATTGAAGCGCTTATGCAAAGACAATTTAATACTACTAGATGAAGTCGCTCTCCGCATGGAGAGCGTGAATTGAAGCTGTAACTGGATGTACACTAACAAAATAGTGCTCTGGTCGCTCTCCGCATGGAGAGCGTGAATTGAAGCTATTATGCATATCATATCACTTGTTGTATTTACAGTCGCTCTCCGCATGGAGAGCGTGAATTGAAGCTATTATGCATATCATATCACTTGTTGTATTTACAGTCGCTCTCCGCATGGAGAGCGTGAATTGAAGCCCCTCCGATATTTGCCATAATGCCAGTTATCTGAGGTCGCTCTCCGCATGGAGAGCGTGAATTGAAGCTCTTAAGGAAACAACAAAGATCAACCTTGTACCTGTCGCTCTCCGCATGGAGAGCGTGAATTGAAGCCATGAACAGTCTGCATCAAGTATCTTTTTGGCGCCGTCGCTCTCCGCATGGAGAGCGTGAATTGAAGCAGTTATCTGAATGAACCTTAAAGTATCTGAATGGACGTCGCTCTCCGCATGGAGAGCGTGAATTGAAGCATCATTTAATAGAGCTGAAAAGTGCTGTAAGCCACGTCGCTCTCCGCATGGAGAGCGTGAATTGAAGCAACCTGCTGAGTGCTTCTTTTAGGGGCTTTTCCTGGTCGCTCTCCGCATGGAGAGCGTGAATTGAAGCCTCATTAAACAGCTGCTAAAGCTAACGCAACTGACCGTCGCTCTCCGCATGGAGAGCGTGAATTGAAGCTCTGCGTTCTGCCCGAAAATTTGCAAAACAATTATGTCGCTCTCCGCATGGAGAGCGTGAATTGAAGCTTTGTATCATCATCAAGTGAATTATAGCGTGCATAGTCGCTCTCCGCATGGAGAGCGTGAATTGAAGCTCATTGACATATCCGGCTGATTATCTGTATTCATTGTCGCTCTCCGCATGGAGAGCGTGAATTGAAGCTTTAAGATATCTTTGTTTGAATCGGATATAACTTTGTCGCTCTCCGCATGGAGAGCGTGAATTGAAGCCATGAACAGTCTGCATCAAGTATCTTTTTGGCGCCTGTCGCTCTCCGCATGGAGAGCGTGAATTGAAGCATTTGCATCTTTAAAAGGGAGCTTAGCTACTTTAAGTCGCTCTCCGCATGGAGAGCGTGAATTGAAGCGTAATTATGTTTGAATACTTCTACTGCTGACTTACGTCGCTCTCCGCATGGAGAGCGTGAATTGAAGCCAGTTATTTTAACTTCAATAAATCTCATTATTATAGTCGCTCTCCGCATGGAGAGCGTGAATTGAAGCATTCGTCAACTTTGTGTATCAGGTGGCGAGTAACGTCGCTCTCCGCATGGAGAGCGTGAATTGAAGCTTCAAGCCCCGAACGAAAGCTTGAAGATGGTCTAGTCGCTCTCCGCATGGAGAGCGTGAATTGAAGCCCTGCTGAGTGCTTCTTTTAGGGGCTTTTCCTGGTCGCTCTCCGCATGGAGAGCGTGAATTGAAGCGTGTTTCAAAACGCTTCTAATCGCATCTATAAGGGTCGCTCTCCGCATGGAGAGCGTGAATTGAAGCGTAACGTCTCGACCAAATAACATCATTTTGTCGTAGTCGCTCTCCGCATGGAGAGCGTGAATTGAAGCGTTGCTGCACAGGTAAACCATTTGGTGTTATCCAAGTCGCTCTCCGCATGGAGAGCGTGAATTGAAGCCACTTGTTGATTTCAGCTATCTGTTTGCCAATTGGTCGCTCTCCGCATGGAGAGCGTGAATTGAAGCAACATCCTGTTGACAATACTTACCCATTTCAGATGGTCGCTCTCCGCATGGAGAGCGTGAATTGAAGCCAATTTGACGCCCATATGGAGGGTTCATCCAGCAAGTCGCTCTCCGCATGGAGAGCGTGAATTGAAGCAGATAAACAATTTAAATAATCATGTCGAGTTTAGCGTCGCTCTCCGCATGGAGAGCGTGAATTGAAGCATTTTATGATAATATATGAATATTGAAATACTAAGTCGCTCTCCGCATGGAGAGCGTGAATTGAAGCTTCAAGCCCCGAACGAAAGCTTGAAGATGGTCTAGTCGCTCTCCGCATGGAGAGCGTGAATTGAAGCTTCAGGATCATCTGCTTGCTGATTGCGCTCAAAACGTCGCTCTCCGCATGGAGAGCGTGAATTGAAGCGTACGAAACGGTACCATTGCCTACTTTACGGAGGGTCGCTCTCCGCATGGAGAGCGTGAATTGAAGCCGGTACTTTATGAATCTTTAAGATAGCTAATCTCGTCGCTCTCCGCATGGAGAGCGTGAATTGAAGCAACTTTGATGCGGAAAAATCCGATGTATCCACGCGTCGCTCTCCGCATGGAGAGCGTGAATTGAAGCAATACTGGTTTCCTGCAAGGTTCCCAGCCTGCGCGGTCGCTCTCCGCATGGAGAGCGTGAATTGAAGCTTGCTCCTGCAGCCAATCTATTTCCGGCATTTCAAGTCGCTCTCCGCATGGAGAGCGTGAATTGAAGCAAACAAGTGCTGTCCGAAAAAAACTGGTTGAGACGTCGCTCTCCGCATGGAGAGCGTGAATTGAAGCCTGTAAAAGTATAGGTAACATCAGCATCATAAAAGTCGCTCTCCGCATGGAGAGCGTGAATTGAAGCTTTCAGCTACTAAAGGTGTATCTCCGGATACGGCGTCGCTCTCCGCATGGAGAGCGTGAATTGAAGCGTTTGTGTTGCTAAAGTCCTGCCGGATAAACTGTCGTCGCTCTCCGCATGGAGAGCGTGAATTGAAGCAATGATGATCTGCGCTGTCGATATATTTTTACTAAGTCGCTCTCCGCATGGAGAGCGTGAATTGAAGCCAAAAATAATCACCTGCCTTGTGATATACTCCTAGTCGCTCTCCGCATGGAGAGCGTGAATTGAAGCATCCAAACCTTCTAGTTTTTGGACTTCAGCCATGGTCGCTCTCCGCATGGAGAGCGTGAATTGAGGCTGACGTGTCAGCATTATTGGTATCTGCTGATATAGTCGCTCTCCGCATGGAGAGCGTGAATTGAAGCCTATGCCGTCAAGCTGTACGCCCTCACCGGTGTCGTCGCTCTCCGCATGGAGAGCGTGAATTGAAGCGCTCACAGATGGATAATATTAAATAATCTGCCTTGGTCGCTCTCCGCATGGAGAGCGTGAATTGAAGCATCATCGCCCCGATCTGTGTCGCCATCGCGAACAGGTCGCTCTCCGCATGGAGAGCGTGAATTGAAGCCCGATGAACAAAAGCAATGAAGGTGTTTGCCCAATGTCGCTCTCCGCATGGAGAGCGTGAATTGAAGCGACAAAATCATTTCTCCAACGTAATGCGCAAATGTGTCGCTCTCCGCATGGAGAGCGTGAATTGAAGCACCACTTGAAAGCATCACGAAAAACACCTACGCACGTCGCTCTCCGCATGGAGAGCGTGAATTGAAGCGGCCTGACGGGTATTAGCCTGTGCAATAACTTTCTGTCGCTCTCCGCATGGAGAGCGTGAATTGAAGCCTTGAAATTAAGGCTTACATATATCAGTGTGACTCGTCGCTCTCCGCATGGAGAGCGTGAATTGAAGCATATCGCTCTGAAATCCAGAAAATAAAGGCTGCTATGTCGCTCTCCGCATGGAGAGCGTGAATTGAAGCATCAGAATTTGGTGAAGGCGTTTTGTGTTTCAGAAAGTCGCTCTCCGCATGGAGAGCGTGAATTGAAGCACAACAAGAAATGGCAGAAACATTGGGATTTAAAGTCGCTCTCCGCATGGAGAGCGTGAATTGAAGCATTTTATCACCTCGATAACAGCAGCGTTTTCAGATGTCGCTCTCCGCATGGAGAGCGTGAATTGAAGCGGTCAGATCGCAAGGCATGATATCTTCAAGGTCAGGTCGCTCTCCGCATGGAGAGCGTGAATTGAAGCAGATATAAGATTTATAAAAGGCCGTTTGAAATTCAGTCGCTCTCCGCATGGAGAGCGTGAATTGAAGCCATAAAGCATTTTTGAAGTTTACGTACACTTGCATGTCGCTCTCCGCATGGAGAGCGTGAATTGAAGCGTTGCTGCACAGGTAAACCATTCGGTGTTATCCAAGTCGCTCTCCGCATGGAGAGCGTGAATTGAAGCTTTTATTTTGGCCGACAGCTGTATTAATAGCCTTGTCGCTCTCCGCATGGAGAGCGTGAATTGAAGCTTAAGCATAGAATATGTAAGTGAACGAACGATTATGTCGCTCTCCGCATGGAGAGCGTGAATTGAAGCTTCATGATTGATAATTGTTAAAATGTTATCTTCAGTCGCTCTCCGCATGGAGAGCGTGAATTGAAGCCTGGTACGGCCTTAGCTCCATTAAAATTTACCGGCCGTCGCTCTCCGCATGGAGAGCGTGAATTGAAGCTAGCTGCAGCTGATACACCGTCAAGCACTTTTTGGTCGCTCTCCGCATGGAGAGCGTGAATTGAAGCCAGCTATCAAAGGTAAGGACAGTGTCAATTTTGGGTCGCTCTCCGCATGGAGAGCGTGAATTGAAGCATGACCTTCAGGACTGACACAAAAGAGCATAAAGAGTCGCTCTCCGCATGGAGAGCGTGAATTGAAGCCGATTTTTGATAAAAATGAATCAGTTGTTTATCAAGTCGCTCTCCGCATGGAGAGCGTGAATTGAAGCCACCGGTGAACGAATTGAAGGCCCATTGGTTACAGTCGCTCTCCGCATGGAGAGCGTGAATTGAAGCAGCTTGGCACATTTGTTATAACACCTTTTGACACACGTCGCTCTCCGCATGGAGAGCGTGAATTGAAGCTTGCTGAAGATTGGCAGATTATATAAGCGGCTACGTCGCTCTCCGCATGGAGAGCGTGAATTGAAGCTAATACTGGTCACAGGTATTGGATACGCACTACCTGGTCGCTCTCCGCATGGAGAGCGTGAATTGAAGCAAACGGATACAGACGAGCGCATCAACATGAAGGGGTCGCTCTCCGCATGGAGAGCGTGAATTGAAGCGCTCCAATTCCGTCACCGCCTGCTTGCGGATATTGTCGCTCTCCGCATGGAGAGCGTGAATTGAAGCATATTTGACTTTAATACCTGTGCAGAATAATCTTTGTCGCTCTCCGCATGGAGAGCGTGAATTGAAGCTCCACGCGGATATATACCGCATACTGACTGAGCAGTCGCTCTCCGCATGGAGAGCGTGAATTGAAGCTGATTGAATGTCATAACCTGCATCTCTTACTACAGTCGCTCTCCGCATGGAGAGCGTGAATTGAAGCACCATATAATTGCCCGTCTTTCAGGCTATAATAGGGTCGCTCTCCGCATGGAGAGCGTGAATTGAAGCTCTGTTAGAGAAAAGCCCAGTATCCGAACAAATTGTCGCTCTCCGCATGGAGAGCGTGAATTGAAGCGCCACCAGAAAACGAGTTTTGTATTGTCCTGTAAAGTCGCTCTCCGCATGGAGAGCGTGAATTGAAGCACCAGCGTCTATATCAGTATCTCCATAGAAAATCGTCGCTCTCCGCATGGAGAGCGTGAATTGAAGCGCAGATAAAGATGTTATTGGTTTGTTGCAGTCTAGTCGCTCTCCGCATGGAGAGCGTGAATTGAAGCCAACATCGTCTAAGCCAGCAAACATAATTTGATAGCGTCGCTCTCCGCATGGAGAGCGTGAATTGAAGCGCAGATAAAGATGTTATTGGTTTGTTGCAGTCTAGTCGCTCTCCGCATGGAGAGCGTGAATTGAAGCCAACATCGTCTAAGCCAGCAAACATAATTTGATAGCGTCGCTCTCCGCATGGAGAGCGTGAATTGAAGCCAGCTATCAAAGGTAAGGACAGTGTCAATTTTGGTGTCGCTCTCCGCATGGAGAGCGTGAATTGAAGCTTCAAACGTAATTGTAGTATCATCCACTACCACATGTCGCTCTCCGCATGGAGAGCGTGAATTGAAGCCCTCTAGATTTTGTAAAACAGAGTAATCTATTGTGTAGTCGCTCTCCGCATGGAGAGCGTGAATTGAAGCTGCCAGAACTGAGCTTGGACTTCCCACGGCGCATCGTCGCTCTCCGCATGGAGAGCGTGAATTGAAGCCACTTTTGCAGTAAATTGCTCAAAAAAGAACCAAGTCGCTCTCCGCATGGAGAGCGTGAATTGAAGCAGCTTGCGTTTGCGTTTCAGTCGTAACGGTTTTAGGTCGCTCTCCGCATGGAGAGCGTGAATTGAAGCTTACTCGGTACAAAATACGGTGGTAAATTATATGGTCGCTCTCCGCATGGAGAGCGTGAATTGAAGCCACTTATGACACCCCCTCTCACTGCATCTGCCTTGGTCGCTCTCCGCATGGAGAGCGTGAATTGAAGCCATAAATTCACCACCTAAAAAGAAAAGGCAGGATTGTCGCTCTCCGCATGGAGAGCGTGAATTGAAGCCTTTCGAGCAAATCCGCTTGGTTAAATCCTTTGAAGTCGCTCTCCGCATGGAGAGCGTGAATTGAAGCATCATTGATGAACGGAGTGTACACATCATTAAATAGTCGCTCTCCGCATGGAGAGCGTGAATTGAAGCTATGAATACCTGTCCTGCGAACACGTCCCAACTCGTCGCTCTCCGCATGGAGAGCGTGAATTGAAGCCAATATTAGCAGCTACTGGTGTCGCTAATTTGACGTCGCTCTCCGCATGGAGAGCGTGAATTGAAGCAGTAGCATCACCATTAACTATCTTTCCTATCTTAGGTCGCTCTCCGCATGGAGAGCGTGAATTGAAGCAAAGTATTTAGTCAGCCAGTCCATTGCCTTAGTGCGTCGCTCTCCGCATGGAGAGCGTGAATTGAAGCTTGCTCTGCCACAGGTTATTTACTACCTGCGGACGTCGCTCTCCGCATGGAGAGCGTGAATTGAAGCTTTGACGCTGACATCAATAAAATCGGACATATCAGAAAGTCGCTCTCCGCATGGAGAGCGTGAATTGAAGCTGCTACTTCCCAAATTTGGTTTGAAATAGCTGAAGGTCGCTCTCCGCATGGAGAGCGTGAATTGAAGCACGAACATGCTGGAATATAAGCTGGCTTGGCAAGGCGTCGCTCTCCGCATGGAGAGCGTGAATTGAAGCAAATAATGGTGCTGCAATGACACCTCTTAGTACTACGTCGCTCTCCGCATGGAGAGCGTGAATTGAAGCCTGACCAGTTTAAAGGTGATCAGCATGTAGGTGAGTCGCTCTCCGCATGGAGAGCGTGAATTGAAGCTTTGTTGATCTATTCCGGATGCTTGAAGGACTGCAAGTCGCTCTCCGCATGGAGAGCGTGAATTGAAGCATTTGATATTAATGATGCCAACAATGCTACACCTGTCGCTCTCCGCATGGAGAGCGTGAATTGAAGCATGAATAAGGATGACGGGCGGTTATCAACTGATGAAGTCGCTCTCCGCATGGAGAGCGTGAATTGAAGCCGATCATAAAGAATTTAAAGCACTTGTAGATGCTAATCGCTCTCCGCATGGAGAGCGTGAATTGAAGCAATGAGCATGTAATCTAAATCAGGAAAAGTGTATTGTCGCTCTCCGCATGGAGAGCGTGAATTGAAGCCTCCGTTTGTGTTTGACTTATGACATCATAATTTTGTCGCTCTCCGCATGGAGAGCGTGAATTGAAGCGCCATGTATACGGGAAGATTGCTTTGGACCCGCAAAGTCGCTCTCCGCATGGAGAGCGTGAATTGAAGCATGCTGTACACGTGTAAGAACAGGCCCTAACTGACGTCGCTCTCCGCATGGAGAGCGTGAATTGAAGCTTCAAGATTCCGTGCAGATCAAAAGCTGTCGGTGTGTCGCTCTCCGCATGGAGAGCGTGAATTGAAGCAGCCGCGGCATATTTAGGTTTACGCTTATTTATTGTCGCTCTCCGCATGGAGAGCGTGAATTGAAGCTATTCGGTTTTGCGTTTAATGATGATCCGGTCGAAGTCGCTCTCCGCATGGAGAGCGTGAATTGAAGCTGCTTGCTAAAAATGGTAATACCATAATTCGCTTAAGTCGCTCTCCGCATGGAGAGCGTGAATTGAAGCCACACAAGTGTGGAAAATGGTTCAGACGCTGTGCCAGTCGCTCTCCGCATGGAGAGCGTGAATTGAAGCTGCTTGCTAAAAATGGTAATACCATAATTCGCTTAAGTCGCTCTCCGCATGGAGAGCGTGAATTGAAGCCACACAAGTGTGGAAAATGGTTCAGACGCTGTGCCAGTCGCTCTCCGCATGGAGAGCGTGAATTGAAGCGCTTAAAACAGGCTATCACCGAAGTTGATACTGCAGTCGCTCTCCGCATGGAGAGCGTGAATTGAAGCATGTTTAGCCATTGATCCATAAAGCTTTTATGACGTCGCTCTCCGCATGGAGAGCGTGAATTGAAGCATCAGACAAGCATATACATACTTATTGATGTCCTCGTCGCTCTCCGCATGGAGAGCGTGAATTGAAGCTATTACAAATGGCGAATCCTCTGTATCCGTAAATGTCGCTCTCCGCATGGAGAGCGTGAATTGAAGCATGGAACCAGCGTGTATCAGTGCGTGATGGTAATAGTCGCTCTCCGCATGGAGAGCGTGAATTGAAGCCTAAATGCAAAAATCCAGAAAGCGTATCTTCTGCCGTCGCTCTCCGCATGGAGAGCGTGAATTGAAGCAAATGACATCAGGTTTAATAGTAATATTTGCTGCAGTCGCTCTCCGCATGGAGAGCGTGAATTGAAGCTTTTTCGCTCGGTATTGATAGGGGGTTAAAGTTAAGTCGCTCTCCGCATGGAGAGCGTGAATTGAAGCGACCAGCGCCGGGGCAATCGTGTATGATAACAAAGTCGCTCTCCGCATGGAGAGCGTGAATTGAAGCTGACAGCCTTACAACCTTATCGGGAAAGGATGCTAGTCGCTCTCCGCATGGAGAGCGTGAATTGAAGCGTCATACATAGCAGCCTTTATTTTCTGGATTTCAGGTCGCTCTCCGCATGGAGAGCGTGAATTGAAGCCAATAGTTATATATTATTGACCAATTATCAGCGTCGTCGCTCTCCGCATGGAGAGCGTGAATTGAAGCATTTTATCCTCCGTAGCTGTTGGCCGAGTCACCTAGTCGCTCTCCGCATGGAGAGCGTGAATTGAAGCATCATAACTTTTGCCAAATGTGATCTTGTGCCCATCGTCGCTCTCCGCATGGAGAGCGTGAATTGAAGCTTTCGGCGATAATGTATTTAAAGTTGGCATGACCGTCGCTCTCCGCATGGAGAGCGTGAATTGAAGCTCAATTTAGCGCATCCAGTATTGGCTTTAGTTTAGGTCGCTCTCCGCATGGAGAGCGTGAATTGAAGCTCAATTTAGCGCATCCAGTATTGGCTTTAGTTTAGGTCGCTCTCCGCATGGAGAGCGTGAATTGAAGCTCAATTTAGCGCATCCAGTATTGGCTTTAGTTTAGGTCGCTCTCCGCATGGAGAGCGTGAATTGAAGCTTGCATTGACACGTATTATAACACGTGTTATAATAGTCGCTCTCCGCATGGAGAGCGTGAATTGAAGCATTTATAGGAGTACTTCAAAATGATATTTTATATGCGTCGCTCTCCGCATGGAGAGCGTGAATTGAAGCTTTGTAAAACTCATTACTGTTATCATAGAAATTAGTCGCTCTCCGCATGGAGAGCGTGAATTAAAGTCTTTGTTTCCATTTTGATTACCTCTTTTTAGTTTATGTCGCTCTCCGTATGGAGAGCGTGAGTGGACTCTCTCGTAAAATAGCCATATTCAATGCTTAGGTTGCTAATTTTGTTGTTGGTCGATTTCCAATACCCAGCCTACCAGTTTCCTTCTTGCAAAATCTAATGCCGTTACCAAATAACACCATTTGTTGCCAACTTTAATATAAGTAAGCTCTGCAAGCCATATGGTATTAAAATCGATCACATCAAATTTGGGGTTTAGAAGATTGGAAAACACTTGTTCTGGATTTTTTTTTGTATAAAAGAAAACCACGCGATAGTCGCGTGGTTAAAAAAAGCTTAAGCGGTGAGCCCTAATGTGCTAACCTGTAAATAAGCCTGCCAGCTTAAAATACAGATTATACATTAGGAGATGCCACTAAATGTCGAAACAACAAAATAATGACACACATAGTTTAGCACATAGTGTGTCCTGAATGTAAGAAAAGCAAACGTAACAATAATTCTTGCAATGCTTTTTATAAGATGGAAGTAGGTCTTCCGTAATCAATAAGCAGGTATTGATTACAAAACGCCCATGGATGTTGTAGACAAAAGCTATGGTGCTGAGCGCATGTGGAAAAAGCAGTAGGAAAACTGTCAGTTGAGTGCTATAAAGCTGAGTGAAAGTGAAGAAGCATAGTTAAGACTTACAAGTGCAGTCAGAACCAATGTATTGTGTGAACATTGGGATAAGCTTGTCGGATTGCCTGCATGCTGGGCAAGTGGCTGTCGGTGTTGAGGTTACAAGAGTTGTAATGGTCAAGTATTTTTGTAATACATTAACCTAATCTTTATAAATTATACCGTGCCTCATATGGTGTTTTATAACCGTTTAACCGTTGTATGAATGTGGTGGGGCTATGAAAAAAAGTCTGTAAATAAGGTCTTCTATGATAGTTAATAAAGAGTCATTTTTCTAGAACTATCATGCCAGTTAATCTGTCAGGGTACATGATGACCAGTTCACCCCTTACCTTTCCCCAATTCCGAAGTGGCATAGTCCATTTCTTGGCAGTCTCGAAAGTGGACAGGTACAAAGCCTTAAGCAGAGCCTGTGAACTTGGGAAAACACTTCGCTGACGGTTTAAACGGCGGTAGGAAGAATTTAAACTCTCAATGGTGTTCGTTGTATAGAAAGCTGTACGAACGTCTATCGAAAACTTAAAGATTGGCGTTATGACATCCCAGTGATCATGCCACCGTTTCATGGCTGCTGGATACTGGGACGTCCATTTCTTATCTACTTCCTCTAACCGTCTGACAGCAGTTTTTTCGTCAGGAGCAGTATAGATCTCGTCCGAAGATCTCTGGCAAAATTTTGGTTACATATTTAAGGGTATTACGTACCATATGCACAATACAGCGCTGGTGTTCTGTTTTTGGGAAGGCTGCAGCAATCGCTTCCTTAAGCCCTGTGAGTCCGTCCGAGCAGAGGATAAGAATATCCTGCACGCCACGGTTCTTAAGACCGTTCAAAACACCCAGCCAGTATTTACTGTTTTCATTTTCACCGACTTCAAGGGCGAGTACTTCTTTGTAGCCATCCTCATTGATACCGAGCACAACATATGCAGCCAACTTGCGGACAATACTGTCGTGACGTACCGAAAAATGAATGGTGTCAATAAAGATAATAGGATAGACGCTGGCAAGTGGTCGACACTGCCACTCTTCAATCCGGGGCAGAATTTTGTCAGTGACATCCGATATGAAGCCTTCTGATGCCTCAAACCCATAGATATCCTCGATGGTTTCAGAAATTTGTTTGGTCGTCATTCCTTTGGCATACATGGAAATTATTTTCTGGTCAATGGCAGAGATGTCCTTCCACGTTCGTTTCATAAACAAGATAATTGTTCTTAAATAAGAAATGTTAGTTTATAAGTCAGCTACCTCACATAACAGTTGGCTATTCATAAGACATTTTAGCAGATTAGCTTTAATGCTACATTTTTTAAGCTGCTTAGCTAAATATCTTTTATGTAGCAGTAATGCCAATTTTCTAAGGCTGTTTAAAGTTTTTTGCCCATTTTCAGATATAATAGAGCACTCATCTTCCGAAAAGGTTACATCTAACTATAATGGGCCCCTTGTCAAGACCACTTCGTAAATTTTTAAGCGTGTCATCAAACAAAGTAAGTCTACGCAGCAAAACTGCCGAAGTAGAAATCATTTGGGACCTTATAACCTAAGGCTTGGTGGGGGCGTATGTTGTTATAGTCATCTACATACGTGTTAATCAGCTGACGCAACTCTCTTGGTGAATGGTATTCGTTGGGATAGAGCTGTTCTGTCTTGAGACTACGAAACCATCGCTCAATCATGATGTTGTCAGCCCAGCGGCTTCTACCATCCATGCTTTGTCGGATATTAAGACTGTGAAGCAATGCCTTATAGTCATCGCTGGTAAACTGACTTCCTTGATCTGAATTGATAATGGCGGGAATTCCACACTTTTTTACGGTTTCCTTTACTGTATAAATGACAGAAGTCGCATCTAATGTGTCAGAGAGATAGTGTCCAACCAGCCGTCGGCTATACCAGTCAATGATTGCTGTCAGGTACATATGACCATGCGGCATTGGAATATAGGTGATATCGATAGACCAGACCTGATTAGGATATGATGCCGTATAATCGCGTAGCAGATATGGCACGATAGCCTCCTTGAAATTTCTTTTGGATAGATTGGACTTAGGATAAACGGCATAGATCCCCATTTTCAGCATTAACCGGCGCACAGTCTTACGACATACGGGAAAGCCGTCTTCCAGCAGCTTGATGATAATTTTACGAGATCCAAGATAAGGACATCTGGTATGCCAATGGTCGATACGCGCCATTAAAGACTCTTCGAATTCAACAGCTGTTGCATCCGGCAGGATGGCATTGTAATACAGGCCGGAGCGATTCAGCCTCAACAGCTCGCACTGACGACGTATGGAGAGCTCATTATCCCTTTGAATCATATTCTGGGATTTGTGGGATGGCTTCTCCAGCTTGGCAAAAGCAGTCCTGAAGAAAGTCGCGTTCCAGCGTCAACTGACCGATGGTCTTAAGCATCTGGTCGTTCTTTTTCTTCAGGTCATCCTCCTTTCTCTGAACGGCCTTACGTTCAGAATCTATACCAAAGGCGAGATGGGCATTTTTTAGAAAATCCTGCTTCCATTTTCGGACCATGCTCGGATTCAAGTCGTTCTCAGAACAGATAACATTGAATTCCTTATCGCCTTGAAGAATCGACAAAACCATCTTTGTTTTGAACTCAGCAGTGTACTTTTTTCTTGGCATGATAACAACCTCCTATTTTGTTACCTATACTATATCATGTGCTCTTAAAATTTTCAGTACTGGTCTGAATCCTTGGGTCCATTATAAACAGCCAATGCATGCTTTCAATTTTCCAATGTTCACGGCAAATATGTAAAAGCTCTTTGGCATCTGTATCCTTACTTGTTATATAATAACCAGTTTCATCACTGGTTCCACGGTTCGTTGTTGTAATACGCTTAACTGCAAATATTGAACTCAGTCCTGCCCATTCTTTATATCCATTCAGCCATTTAATATCTGAACATTTTTTGCAGATGCGTTTCTCAATTCTTCCTCCATTTTTTTCAACTGTCGTATAAGAATCTAATGTTTTGCTATCGAATTCTTCATCAAAGAAAAATTTAACATCATCGTGCAATGTCTTTTGGTTTTCCTTAAGCCCAAAAACGTAATTGCCATGCTTGGCTATAATTTTCTTGCAGGTTTCTTTTTGACAATGCATCGCATCAGCCGTTACTGTCTTGTCCTTAATGTTTAGATTATCCAATAGCTGCTGGAATACAGGAATCTCGTTCGTCTTTTCATGTATAGATTTTTGCCCTAAAACGACGCCGCTTTGTGTTAAATATACAGTTAATATTTGCAGTGCTGAATGCGGTGTACCTTTTTTAGAGGTACTACGGATTGCCTTCCCGTCTACAGCGATAACATCGCCCAAGTCACAGTATGCTGCATCATGCATTATTTCAATAATTACACTGGCTACTTTATCTGCGTCCATCATATTTAATATACGGCTGAAAGTAGCTTTAGAAGGGATTTTAGTGATATTAAATTTCTTTTTTAAAAATTTTGCATTGCTTTGTGCATAAGTTGTTATATCTGCCAGTTCATCTAATCCACACAATACGGCACACATTATTATAGTAAGTATATCTGTTAAACTATGTTCTACATAGCTTGAATGTCTGTTATCTTCTATTATTGCAAATTTTTCTTTGATATAATCCATTTTTTCACCTATACTTTTTTACTTTGGATTATATCATTTATTTCCTTTTTTTGTTAATATTTATTTTCCGGTTTATGAAACGAACGTGATGTCCTTCTGACGCTTCTTGACAACCTGTGGCTTGAATGAGGATTGCCGATCCTGAGGAACGTCAATCTGAAAGCTGCCATAACTGCTGTTCATTTGCTTTGATTTATAACCGTTGCGGGCGTTCTCGCTGTCGGAGCGTTCCGATTTGCTATAGCCCAGGTGTTCATCCATTTCAGACTCCATCATCTCTTTGATGGTACCGCCAAGCAGATCCTTCAGGGCCTCTTGGATGTCGTTTGGTTTCTCGATGTTATACTCTTGGAAGAGCTGCTGGATAATAGCCTGCTTCCCATCGGTCATTTCAACCTTGTGAATCTCTTTCCGCTGTTTTGCCATGATAAAAAGGCCTCCTATGATTAGATTGTACCATAGAAGATCTTATGACTTCGAGTGAAAGTTTGTTTACAGAGATTTTTTCATAGGCTCCGGGTGGTCATGATTATACGTCATTACCGTAAAGTGCTTTTTCTTCGGCAACCATCGATACTGTTGTTGAAGAATTATCTTCATAAAGCACAGGATTCGGAGTTGTTGTAATTGGAACAGCTCCTGCTGCCAATGGTACAGGCTTTCTACCTAATACAGCTTCTATACAATCCGCCAAGGCTACCTTTTCCTTCATTGGATTTCCGGTGTAATGGTACATCAAATACCTTGTATCCATTACAATCCCTTGGATACGTTCATAGTATTTCTGATTACCACGCCAATCACCGACTGCCTCACCAATATTTCCTACAACTGTATCCAACTTAAAAAAGTTCTTTGCCATGTTGTATGGCATAATAAAAGCATTAAAAAGCGAATCGGTATTGACACCTTTATACTTTTCTAAATACTCGCCATATGTAATCTGCTTATTGATAGAAGAACTATTAGGCAAATGATCTGGAATACCTGTCCAGCCATACTTATAGCATTTTGCATCAAGGATATAGTACTTTCCATTGTAAATCATAATGGTATCCGGCATCAACGGACGTTTTTCTTTATATTTGCCGTAGTCCAGTAGCCATCTTGAACGAGGGAAATATTTATCTTTATCCTTATCTCCAAATGCTTTATCAATCAATTTTTCCCATACATGATCAAAGTTATCTGTTCCAAAATAAAACTGTTTATCAGATGTCTTTTCATCCATAAACTGGAGCATATCTTTCATTGCCTGAAACAAATTGCGTTTCTTATCATCATTGGTATTTCCTAATTTGGTATTGAGAATGGCCAATGAAGTTTTAACATCGGGATGAGGTCCCGGTTGTTCCGGCATATACGGAACATACAACCATCCCAGCTTTTTAAAGGCTTCATATACACAGAAACGATTGATTTGCGTTATCAGTTTAGAATCATTTGGAGTAGTTGCTCTTACCGTAAATTCTGTATAAATAAACGAACTAACTCTGCCTTTTTGCTGTACTAAAGGCACTTGGTTTCTCACTGTTTTAGGCCAGTCCTGCTTTCCGGTAGCACTTGTCTTATATGTAGGGTCAACCTCTATATAATAATTTCCCCCAATAGAAAAATAATATTCTATAACACCTTTATAGGCATTAATAGGAAAATCAACGGTCTGTGGCGCTGCAAATTTATTTATCGCAAGCAAGCGGTCTCCTTTAGTAGTAAACTCTGACAACACTTGAATTAAATGTTTGATGTCTGTTCTAATTTCAGCATCTGTTTCAGGCAACTGATATCCGATAGGGAAATAGACCATCGTATTATCAGAATCTGCTTTAATGCCTACAAAACGGTCACCATCTTCATTTGAATTTACATGACAGTGCTTAGTGATGTCATCATCGACCATTGCCATATACAATGCTGAATCTAAATCCATACAGAATCACCACCTTACTCTTCAGGATTAATAAATGCGTTTCTTACAGTATCTTTGAACATTGCCAAACGGTCAAGTTTTTCAGCATACATAAATGTTCTGATTACCTGTTCCAAACTCTGATATGTCGTAGTTTCAAAGACAATTTCTCTATTAAATTTAAACGCATCATCCCATAAATATTTGATTACCTTTTCAGGGAATTTACGGTTTTGTTTCATCGCAGCACGTATTTCTGCAAGTCTACCTTTTTCTGTATCAGTAATAGTTTTATCCTGTTCTTTTTTGCGTAATGCATCATATTCGCCATCAGACAGATTTCCCATGCTTGGATTATATGCCAAATCTCTCAAGTGAACAAAATAGGATCCAAGACGCTTATCTTCTGCAGAAGTCATTCTTGCATTATTTCCAACGATGATTTTATTAATCTGTGTGCAGAATACCTCCCAAGTAATTCCTGTATCAAGTATCTGTGCATCCGCCAATCTTTTATCTACGTGTTCGAAGTTATTCTCGATTAATCGCATTTCCCATCTACGCTGGAAAGCTGTATCAAGTGTAAATACATTTTGGTCCGATGTATTCATTGTACCAATGATTGAAAGATTGGACGGAATTTGAACCTTATGCTTTGCGTCTCCATAAACAATCGCAGCAATATTAGCACTAGTAATACCATATTCACTTGTACCAATAGGATAGCCATCATCGTCAACATCACGAATTTCTGTCTTTCTATCAAGTAACTGGAACACCTCACCAAAAATTGCAGGTGCATTTCCGCGATTAATTTCCTCTATAATCAGAATATATTCTTCCTGTGGATGCGCATACGCATCAGCCAAGATGTTGGTAAATGGACCAGCAGTGAACTTATAGCTTACTTGTCCATCTTCATCAACATTCGGTAAAATCTGACCTATAAAATCAGAATAAGTATAATCTGGATGGAATACCAAACGCTCCACATTGGTATCCTTTTTACAATACTCATGTTCAATTGTCCAGCTCTTACCAGAACCCGGAACACCATACAACAATACATTTGTGCCGTTTTCAATACGCGCCGCCTTATCCAAATCCACACGAGAAACGTTCTGTTCTATTTCTGTTGTATTTTCACTTTCGAACTCATCAAGTTCAAATAAAGATTTTTTTGAACCCAAAAAACCTAGATAATTTTCAGTAGCAAAGATGTTTGGATTACTTTCAAAGATGAATACTTTCTTTGCTACCTCAGAAATTGTTTCTGGATTTAATTTGATAGAATCTCTATCAATCACTAAAGTAGGTAACTGCTTTAATGCTTGAATCAAACGGTTATCAAATTTTGTGCGGTACTGTTCAAATTCTGTATTTGCAGAGGAATCTTCTCTCAATAATTTGATTAACAGCAATGTTTCAAGGAAATTTTCAAACACCTCTGTAGTTGCAACCAAATATCTGTATTCTGTCATACTAATAGAGTAACTACCTGTCGCCCTGCCTAATTCGATAAGCACTTTGTACAGCAACATAACCGGATACAAGCGATAACTCTGTCTTACGCCATTATGTCCTTCGTCCACCGTTGAACTGATATACATTTTTTCGATTTGTCTTTGGATAATATCTTCATACAAGTCTTTCTTTTCAAATTCTCCACCACAACGGTTATTGATTTCCTCAAAAGCCTCTGTGATGATGGCCTCTTCATATTTTGTAGAAGTCATCGTAATAAGTCCAAAAAAAGCTGCTACCCTCAATGCTCTATAATTATTAGAAATTTCAACATCCGGCTTACTACTATTGACTTCTATTACTTTTTTCCCTATGAAGTCTTGTAAATTATCCGATACTTCTTTTGACTTAAATTCCTTCAGAAAAGAAACCAAGTAACAAATATTATCAAATGCGGTCGGCTGTTTCACCAAATACCAACATTCACAATCACTTGCATTTTGCAATGCGGTTAGTTTGTTTTGTAAAACTGAATTCATATCCTTATACCTCCGACCCTATTATTTTGCTTATCAAACGTGCCAAGAAATAAGACACCTTTGGCGGCACTGCGTTTCCAATTTGTTTACAAATGGATGTTTTATTTCCATAGAATATAAAATCATCAGGGAAACTTTGTATTCTTGCTGCCTCCCTAGGAGAGAGGGTTCTATCTTCAATAGGATGAATAAATCTTCCACCAGCAGGGGTGTCAAATCTTGTTGTAATTGTTGGTGCTTGCTCATCCCAACATAATCTTCCATAAGAACCACTGTGAACTGAATTAATAGTTTCTTCCAAAGCAGTAAAGTTCTCGCCATTGGCAACTCTACTCATTCTATCTACAGTAATTTTCGTGTGGTTTGTCCTTGTATGATTTGTAAGTTCATTTGCATCAGCAGCCAAATATCTCTGATACTCAGTATCTGGCTTTGGATTCTCTATCACACCATCTGCAGTAGTACCACCAAGATTTCCTATCGCATCTTGAACAGTAACTGTATCAAAATAATGAGGATAATCTCGAAGTATCTCTTCCTTAGTCTGATTCCAAAGTTCATCGAAATCAAAAGCATCATTTCTTGTACCAATGATAATCATTCTTTCTCGTTTTTGAGGAACTCCAAAATCAACAGCCTTGACAACCTTATAATGCAATTTATAAGGCTCACCATTCAACATCTCCGAGTCTGAAAAAATTCTGAGTATTTCTTCAAAAATTTTTCCATCCTGCATAGTCATAATGCCCTTTACATTTTCCATTACAAAAACTTTAGGTTTGACTGTTTTTACAACATTGAAATAATGCTTAAACAGATAATTTCGTAGGTCATTAATAAATCCATTTCTTATTCTTGCACCTGCCATAGAAAAGCCCTGACAAGGTGGACCGCCAATAATAACATCGGCATCTCCAGCCTTAAAGACACCTGATTGCTCTATATTTCGAATATCGTCAACAATCACATCAACCTCTGGATGATTCATCTTATAGGTCTTTGCTATATCCGCATCGAACTCGACCGCTTTTTTTACAGCATATCCAGCTTTGATAAATCCCAAAGACAGTCCACCACATCCTGAAAACAGGTCAATTACTTTCATCTTCAACACCTCCACCGATTCTATATCGATATGCAAAATTCTTAATATACAATCCTTCTTCTTCCGTCAGACCATAGAGACCATTGATGTAATCATCGATTTGATGAATCGTATCAACGCATTCTTTATGTTTGTACTCATACTCAGTTTGTTTCGTACCAACATACAGTTTAGTTGTTTCCAGTTGGTTTTCAAGTGCAGCCGCAAGTCTATTCACTTCTGTGAAATCGCGAATTTCCGGTACCTTGAATCCAAGTAATTCTTTTCTTGTGATATGCCAACAATCAGAAACACAAATCCAGTACCACCAGAATAGAGAAGAGTTGAGCAGGCACATACAAAAATTAGCATAATCCTGATTTTCGCATTTAAAAATCTTATACTCAGCACCTGCGTGTTCGTTTAAAAATGCTTTAATCCAAAATGTTGCTCTCATATTCAAGTATAATGGCTCCCCATTCTTTTCAAGCCGATTAATAATAGATGTGTTAAATCCAGTCAATCTTCTATATACAGAAGTATCAAGCCTTGTTCCTAATTTAGGAATGTATTCATCCTCCACATAGTTGTTCTTAACAACTTCAGCCGTATTGAATAAATCACACCTTTCTTCCTTATACCAATATCTGTAATTTCCTGTAGATACGTCACGCTCTCCGCTTTTATTTCTTCCAAGCAAAATACAAAGTTTCTGATGCACAGAAGTAAATAAGCAGTCTGGTCTATCAGAATAACTTAAAATATACTGTTCTGGCACTGTGATGTATAACTCATTACGAATCTTTTTCATTCTTGGAGTAGAAACATACGATAATGGAATAACAAATCCCATAACTCCCCCCGGCCTTAACTGCAACGACGCATTTTCAAGTACATTAGCATATATGTTTCCGTATCTTTTCTCTGGAATTGATTCACTTTTTGCATCTTCCACATATGGAGGGTTTCCTATAATGATGTCATATTTATTTTCTGTTTTTGGCTTGTGTTCTACATAGTCATAACATTCATAGCAATTATTAAGAACTTCCGAAAGACCTCTTGCCTTTGCCACTCCATGTCTATGCAATACACAAAGAAAAAGTCGAATTTTTGTAATAATAATTGAATCTTTATTTAGGTCATTACCTTTTATAGACTCCACAACTTTTTTTATTTTTCCCTTTGTGACATCTGTGTGGTGTAAATCAAGTAAATCCAATTTTAATTCCAATGCCGCCAGCAAGAAAACACCCGATCCACACGTTGGGTCATACACTGTTTTATCATAACAAAATGTACTGTAAGGGATTCCATTCAAATCCAACACATGAAGATTGTTAGGTTGCAACCTTTTGCATACCATTTTCACGCTGTTAATCAATATGAATTTTACAACATCCTGTGGTGTATAATACACACCTTTATTTTTTCTTATAGTTTCCTTTTCATTTAAAGTTGATAATATTTCTTGTATCTCCTCATATGAATAAGGCTTATTTGAAGAATTATCAACGATTAATAGTTCTCCTATAATAGCATTGATTTCTTCACGGATTATTTTTAATTCATTATTGCTATAGTTTTGATTTAAGTATCCGTTAGTTATTTTCAATGCATTAATCAACACATCATTTTCCATTTTGCACCTACCTGTTAAATTATTCTATGGCACTCTGTCCGCTCTTTACCCAAGCATCTAATTCCGAATACTTAAACTTCCATTTCTTGCCGATTTTATGAGCCGGAATGCCTTTCCCTTTCTTTATCCAATCTCGTACGGTTACAGGTTTAATGCCTAAATGTTCTGCTGCCTCTTCGATACTTATCCATTTTTCATTTATATTTTCACTCATCGTTCTCACCTCTGTACAATACAAGTAGATATTAAAATCCAATAACAATATAACACGTCCACTTTTGAAAATCAATGTTTTATGCTGTTTTTTATTGTTTTTTACTGTTTGTTAATGTTTTCTATGTGCAGACCATTAACAAAGTTATCAACACAATCTATAACAAATCATCTTATCAACTCAACCCTACGGGTTTACGGCAGTGGATATGTTCGGTCACTACCTAAAAGCAAAAAATCCGAGAGCCGGAAGAATACTTCCAGCTCTCGGAAAAGCCTTTATATCAAGCCTTTTCACACACTCACTCTTTTACCCTTGACATCAATACCACACACTCAACATGTGCCGATCATCCTTAATAGAAGCGGTTTCCGTTAACTCGGACGAACTTGATAGACAATCTTTAGAAGCAGCAAGTGGTTCCATTTCTACATAGTCAGTATCAGACGTTGATATAGAACCATTTTCTTCAGTTAAACTATTATTCTTTTTCCCCCTTGGCCTACGTGGTGGTTTAAAATCATCCGCACTTCGTTCATCTGTTACATTCGTTCTATAAATAAAGGTTAATTTAGCCGGATCTGGTTCACCGTCTTCATCAAATCCACCAACTACAACTTTTTCTACAATACTATTAAAAACATCTGGATCAAAATTTTTCATGCCAATATTTGATTTTAATACACTGCGAAATATATCTAATCGTTTTTGCACATCTTTTTGGCGACTCGATTGCAAATCAATTTTTTCATTTTCAGCTTTCAACTTTTCTAATTCACGAGAAAGTGATTTATATTTTTCTTCGTAAGGTTCTTTCTCAACCCCACCATCTAGCCTTAAATCTAACAACTTATTGATTTTGCTATTTAACCGATTAATTTTTCTTTGTAGTTCTCCAGTCGTATCAATCTGAGCATTTTCTTCTATGCTTTCTTTTAAACGATCAAGTAATTCCTCAACTGTTCCTTTATTTTGTTGAATCGTCATTTGAAAACTTTGAACAAATGCATTCTCTATAGCTTCCTCTGCAACCGCTTTACTAGGTGGACAAACCTTCTTACCATTTTTAGTTGCAGAAACACAATGCCACATGATTTTTTTATGTTTAGTAGTACTGTGCCAAATACGTCTAGCAAGTACTTTACCACAAAAACCACATTCTAGCATGCAACTAAATGTAAATCGTTGGCTCACTCTAACATGAATCCCCGGTGAAAATGCACCACCAATTTTCCCTTTATTGCGATTGTTTCGAATCTCTTGAGCTTTTTCATATTCAATAGCACTAATAATAGGCTCATGATGCTGATGAATAAAAAAACGATCCTCTTCACCAAAATTCCTTAATCTTTTCTTCGAAATAGGATTCACTGTGTAAGTTTTCCCCAGCAAGAGGTCACCCTTATACTTTTCATTCTTGAGAATCCCCATAATTCCCCCATTGGTCCATCGACTACCACCTTGCTTAGTTTTGATTCCTTGTTCTTCTAATTGTCTAGCTATCGAAGTACAACCATATCCCTTTAAATATTGTTTGAAAATAAATCGAACTGTTTTTGCTTCTTCTTCATTAACTGCGATCTCTTTTGTGTCAGTATAATAATCATATCCTAGACACCCTTGGAAACCAACTAATTCTCCCCGTTGCATTTTCATACGCAGGCCTTTTTTCACATTGGCCGATATATTTTCAACTTCTTGCTGATATACAGCACTAAGCACAGATAACAACAGTTCTCCATCCATGGTTGAAGTATCAATTTTCTCTTCTTCAAACCGAATAGCTACCCTATGCTCTCTTAGCAGGCGAACATATTTGAGAACATCTAATGTATTACGCGCAAAACGCGAAATAGATTTTGTAAGAATAACATCTAGTTTTCCGCTGATTGCATCATTGATCATCTTTTTAAAATTATCACGTTTATCTATCATCGTGCCGGTTATAGCTTCATCTGCATAAACCTCAACAAAATCCCATTCCGGCTTCGATTTAATTAAATCTGTATAATGTCTCACCTGAGAGTTGTAGCTATCTAACTGTTCTTCATCATCCGTACTAACTCTACAATAAGCAGCAACTCTAATTCTTTCTTGGAAAACACTGTTTTCGCTCGCGTTATATCCACGCTTCCCTTTTATGATTTTAACATCTGGCATAGCATGCACCTCATTAATATATCTACGAAATACTATGCTTATTATTATAAATTATTTTTTGTTGTATTTCAAGGATATACATCAGACAATATATGATAATCCTTCTTCATTTTTTTACGGATCTCATTGTACTCGATTTCGCTAATTCGTTCATCTTCCGCCATACCTTCTTTTCCATATAGAAAATTCAGCATACCGATAAGTATTGCATACCGTTCTAATTCTTTTGCACGTTTCATTTCATCTTCCATACGCACCATCGGCCTCCCACTAAATCCCTATCTACCCATCCCACGCTCCTGGCTATTCGACGTTCTCATTGTTACCTGCAGCTTCCTTTTTTTCATTGTGGTCACTTTTTCGTTATTCTCCATCAACGACAAGTCGAAATTTTTATTTGTCTTAATAATATTGTTGATTTTCTTCTGACTTAGGCCATCCTGCTGCATTTCCGCTATCATGGATCTCATGACCTTAACGGGCGTATCCGTTTTAAAATCCAAGGTAGCTAATTCAGCATAGTACTCAAATTGCTTACTATTGATAGCCCTTATATCCGGTTTATTTTCCATTACTTTAGCTCTTATAACTTTAAGATCTGGAAGTCTGATTTCATTTTTCCGATTTAGAGCATAGATACCATTATCCCTATAAATCCCTTGATATTTCATTTGCGTATAAACGGCCTGCTGCAATTCTTTATTTATTGGATTTTTTTCTTCATTATATATAGGTAATCCTGATGGAATTGCTTGATTAAGAGTTCCACTGCCAATCTCATACTTTAATTTATAGAATTCCTTACCATCATAGGAAAAAGTCATCTGTTGTTGTGGCTGACGTGTTATTTTCTCTTCATAATTCATACTTCGCACAGCATTCACTTCATAATTTTTTTCATAGATAAACTGTTGCACGGCCTGTTTTCCTTTATACACTTCAACTACAGGAGCTTCGAAAGGCTCCATAACAGTACCGTAATTCTCTATTTTAATTGATAATTTTTCTAAATTTTCCATAGCCAATTGATCTTCTCTGGAAAATGCTAACTTAATAGGAATATCACCTTTGATTTCATCATTCGATATTGCAGATTCAAAAATAATATCGTTAAACTCTGGTTTAACTAATTTTCTCTCTCCAGAAAATAAAGCTCTGCTAGTATCTTGCTGATCGAAAATAAGTCCATCAAATTCATCAGCCCTATGTATTGTTAACACCATATTGGTCGGTACTTTGCTAATATCTTGCTCTTTGCAGTAATACAAAAAAGTATCCGCTTTTTCTTCATTAATCTGTTTTATTTCCGGATATTTTCCCATGTACTGCTTTTCTTCTTTGCCAAACTGTTGCATTGCCTTTTCACACTGCGTATTTTCCTTTTCACATTCAGCAATAACCTGTTCTCTTGTAACTTCTTCACCTTGTGATTTTTGAAAACCGATATGTGCATTCATAGCCTGATTATTCGTCATCAAATAATTTCTATACTCATTAAATCGCACTACCAGAGCATCTGAGATTAAAGTCTTATTCGATAATTCTAAATCGCCAAGATCTATGCGCATTTCCCCATGATCATAATTTCCATATTTAATAGCAAGCTTTGTTTTATCATAATTGCCAAATCCCTGCAATTTACTATTGAACTGCTCTTTATCTGCAGCATTAAGCTGCACTAAAAATTGATAAGCAGCTTCTCCCTGAAAATGCTGTCCGTCTTGGTATTCTTTGCCTTGTAAATCTTTCAAACAACGTTCACTCCAAAAGAAATCAACAGATAAATCTTTAAACGGCTGATTCCACTCATTCTGAATTTTATCTGCCATATTTTTCAGTTCTAGTTCTTGATTCATCTGCATAGATTTGACTACTTTTTGCGCTTTTTTCATCGCATGAAATAGAATCTTCGGATTTTCTGCAAGCTTATTAATTTGCTCTTCTGTATAAAGTGGATGTTGTACGTAATCATAGCTAAGATGGCTTGTCTTAAAAAATAATTGCGAAGTTAATGGTGCAGCAAATTCATCTGCACCGTTTTTTGCCGCATACTCTTTGACAGATGAAAAAATTTGATCATTCGAATGGATGTTTCTATTAATATCCATTCTATTTGCCTGCAGAAGATCTAAGGCATATTCCACATCGGTCTCTTCACTGCCATAAATACTCTTTTCCGTTCCATCCATTTCCACTATATCTGCTGCATTATAAAACTTTCGAAGATTTCCTTCATAATTTTGCCCATCATCAATGCCTTCCCAGTATTCGATTTCTACAGGCTTTGCATTAGTTTTTACAGTGAATTTTTTATCTGCAATTTCCTGTTCACTCAGCCAACGAATATCCTGATACCTATATTCACGTTGAGCAGCAGCAATCCTCAGATAGTTTGCTGCACTAAACTGATATTTCGTTCGCGTCCCCTCGTTATAATGTCTTCCATATAGTGCCGGTGGTTCAATATCGCCATAATCACGCAAATTATCAACAATAATCTTGTTGACAATATCGCGGCTTTCAAAAACTTTTTCATTTGACATCTGGCTGAGTCCCCCTTCTTTGGTGACCTGCCTTATTAGAGAACTCTGCTGTTAAAAGCTGATTTTCATCATAATCAATCGCCAAAACTTCTGCTATTTCCTGACCAATATAATCGTCCTGTAGTTTATCTTCTTTTTTTATAGATTTCATGCTATTCTTTTCTCCTTACATAAAATGGCAATTTGTGATATTTTACTTTTGTTCTCAATATTAACAATCAACCTTATTCTCTTATCCGAAACTTTAAAATTCCCGTGATAAGCCTGTTCTGTAATTCTGTTTTCAAAACGGGATCTCTATAAATGTAAACATTTCCATAGCCATCATATAATTCACGCGAAGATAAGCTATTAATATAAGCTTCATAATATTTAATAACTTTCTGCACTGCTGTTTCTTCACCACATATCGCCGCATAAATCAACTTTTCTGATAATAAATGTTTTTTATGCCCATATACTATTTTTTTTGCCTGATTTTTTCTTGCCATTAATATATTCCTCCAATAACTTTTTTAACTGTTTCAATGCAACAGACCTACGATATGTTACCGTGCGACGAATTGAATGAAGGTGTTCAGCTATCTCCTGATCTGTCATTTCTAGACAATAAGCCAGCAAAACAATATCCCGCCGATTTTCTTCCAATTCATCCAATGCCGCACCCAAAAAAAAATTTTTTACCGCAATCTCTATTCCCATTACTCGAAAAATATAGGCTTCCTCATGTGAAGGAGTCGAAAAATATTGCAATAATCTAGCATCTTCAGAAATATCCTCAAGAAAACATACCCGCCCTCTGTGTCTAGCCAAACACACACCATAGCTGCGTGCATAATTTTTCAAGACCTTTTTACAAAAACTATCAAATTGTTCTTCACAGCCCAACACACCTGCCTCCTTAAAAAAAGAGACTCTGCGTCATAGCTGTTATATGAAATTTTCCGCAAAGGCTCTTTTATTTTGCCCTTCATAAAACCAAAACGATCTGGATCATCGTTTTTGGCAAACTCTGCGAAAAAAATTTCATTTTTTTATTTAACCAATCCCATAAGTCGAAATAAAATCAAAATAAATAATCTTCCTATTATTTTCAAAGTACATGAACCAGAATACATATTCCTCAGCATTGTAATACCATCAGATCATTAAGATACACATGTATAATGAATTGCAATGAATTCAAACAAAGCAAAGTGTATTGTAGAATTTCTTTGAGGTGAATCACAATGTTAGAATATGTACATTCTTTAGGGGACGCTGTAAAAAATGCTCGCATGGAACTCAGCCTTACTCAAAATGAAGTTGCCGACAAAATAGATGTTGATGTACGCACTGTATTAAATATTGAAAACTACAAGGGTAACCCGAAAATGGAAGTCCTATTCCCCTTGATTCGCGCACTCAAAATAGATTCGCGAGAAATTTTTTATCCTGAACTTCAAAGAGAAAATCCTGCGATTCGTCAATTACGATTAACGATTGAAGAATGCAGTGAACAAGAGGCATCAGCCTTAAATTCCGTCTTTGAATCTGTTTTATCTGTACTGAGAGCAAAAACGACTACAAAAATTGAATAACCTGCATAACGCAAAAAAAGCCTGCTTTCCCATCATCTTGATAGGAAACAGGCTCTCCGCTTTTATGCGTCCGGCTCTTCGCTTAACGTCATATTCAGTTGTACTACATTTACTTTAGTTTCTTTTTTGCATTTGGGACAATAAAGTGGAAAATTTAGCAACACCGTATCTGCATATACTTTGGTCCGTGTTTTCCCATAACAAATTGGGCATCGAATCCAAGTAGAATCTTTTTGATACTGTATTCGTCCCTCCCCCTTTCAAAATTACCCACAACTCATTTTATAGTAAACAATATTCTAGCATATAGTTTATATGGCAAACTTTTTCATACAGAATATCATTTAATATTAGCTTCTTTTGCAACCGATTTTTCTTTTGGTTCAGGCAGCAGCAATGTTGCAAATACACAGATTACAGCGAGAATAACTAGTAGTGTCATCACGGCCTCAATTCCATTCCAATCAACAAACCATTCCAATCATGGCACAACAATACCTCCAACAGAAAAAACGGCCCCAAAGATAGATCTGCAAGCCAACCGAAAAGTGGTTAAATGAACGATGACAAGATGGATGATGCAAACATAAGTCCCGTCATAGCTTTATAATCCATACTATAATATGATACAAAAAATGGTAAAATTGCCGGTAATGCCCCCGTATTAATGTCAACGCTCAAATGTGCTGCCGCAAAAAAATAAAGATATTTTTTTCGCATAAATATAAGGGTCTTCTTTCAACAGTTTGCTTTTCCAATTTTCATCTCTTTGAATACATGAACGTTCTTTTTTCATGTTCTTGTTAATTTTACAAATAAAAAGCACCTGTTTCCCACCACCTTTGGTAGGAAGCAGGTGCTCCTCGTTTATTTGTTTATTTCTTCAACATTCTGTTTTTTTGCAGAAGATAACTCGATCTGAAACACATTAACTACGTCTGGATCGGGACAGCAAAAAACGATTTTTCCATACTCTTTGCTCAGGGGAATTTCACCACCATACCGTAGAATTTCCGCATAAGGAAAGGCTGCATGAACAGCCATAGCACATAAAATTCCTCGTTCTGTATCAAAATCAAATACATCTCCGATTTTATGTCCATGATGACAACCATACTTTCCTTTTCGATCAATTAATTTCATAATAACTTTCGGACGCTTTACCATGAAAATCCCTCCTGCATACTCAGGGCTCTATGTACATATCGGTTAGCAATTTTAAACCTAGGGATATATTGACACAAAAGATCGTTATACCGCTCATTTACAGGTTGCTCCCAGAATGAGTACGGATGGGCGAAGTGATATCAACTCCCCAATCCTAAAGCTTCGCAAACTCCTCAAGTCCAGAACCGTTATCAGGTATAATGCTTTTAGATACTTTGCTGAACAATTCGCATACTCAGCACATAAAATCCGCATTGCGCTGATTAGAAAGACTACTTTATTCTCATATTTCAGAAAACTAAAGTAGTCTTTCTAACTTACTTACAATTTGTTATTTTTTATTCGAGCACTAAAATTTTTAAAAATTACTTTAATAAAGGGTACAGAGATATATCTTCTTTTTTTATCCTTTCCTTAAGAGCAAAAAAAACCACTTTTGTTTCATCCAAAAAAGTTTCAGCATTTTCGGCAATTTTATATGCACCTAAATATTTGATTTTATATGCATCAAATACTTTAGCTAACTCCCCCATTTCCTGGGAAAAACTCTCTGCAATTTTTCTGATCTTGACATCTTGATGCTTAATCAGCACCGGATAAACATATTTATCTTCTGAACCTAGATGTATTTTAAGAATTCCGGATAACTGCGCAAGCGATTTAGAGATTTCAAAACTATTTTCTTTCACTTGTTCTTGATTTTGATATCTATTAATTTTTGTAATTAACTCAAAAACTTCATCATGTTGCCTTAAAAGATTGTTAATATCCATGGTGTTTTCTCCTTTAAATTAATTCCAATTTCACATTATTATTTAACGACAGTAAGTAACATTTTGAACTTATCTACTGCAACCAAACTATGTGGAATATTTGCAGGCATCACAATAACTTGACCTTTCTCCACTTTTTGCATTTTTTCTCCAATCGTAATTTCTGCCACTCCATCAAGAATATAAACCAAAGCATCACCTGCTGCCATATGTGTACTAATTCCTTCTTTTTTTGCAATAGCAAATAAGGTAATACTCACTACATTATTTTGAACCAATGTAGTGCTAACAACTTGGCCTTCTTGATACTTAATTAAATTAGCTAATTCTAATGCCTTACAAAGTTCAATATTTTTAATATGATTTCTCTCCATTTTTTCTTCTTCTCCTCCGAAAACATATGCACCTTACGCCTAATAAAAATTCATTTAAGAACACACTTAATTTTTATGAACATTTTCCATACCATGATGATCTACTTCATCCTCGCCTTCAGCAAATTTGAAAAATTTCACATATGCTTCGATATATTCTCTTCCAGCCTCAAGATTATCTACATCAAAATTCTTTAAAGCCATTACTTTTTTAAATCTTTCTTTTAGTTCTGGCATCTTTTCTTTTTCTATCATATTTTTTAAAGGAGATAAATTTCCAACGTCAATGCTTTTATCTGCTGCTAATAATTTTTCATCAATAGGCGTTCCTGATGCTTTCAATCCATCGAAAGGTGCATTTTCTCCGGTTCTATGTAACCTAACCAAATTTTCAAAAAAGTACTTTTCAGCAAGCTCTTTTGCATCTGGACTTAAATCTTTTACTTTCATGCTAAGTTCAAATATTTGTTCTATTTCTTTCTCATATTTAGGTTGTACCCATTTCATTGCATAATTTATATTATTTGTTTCCATTGCTTTTCTTCCATCTTTTACTGTAGGACCATCCATGGTATCACAATGAGCACTGGCTGATAACGGCGCTATAAGCATAATTCCTACTGCAGCAACAACTCCCAATAATGATTTTTTCATAAAAAATTTCATAACATCTGTCTTCATCCTTTATTCCTCCTGACAATTTTGCTTTACAAATCTTCAATAGTTTGTAAAGTATTTTTTCCTTTTTCTAATTATAATTTAGTTTAATCATAACTTCCTTGATATAAATCAAGAATTTGATCTGTTTGATTAAAATTATTCCCAAATATAAATTCTAAAAGAAATCTTCATTTGTCAGATTTCAAGTAATCCCTTCCTATCTAATATCACAATTTTTTTTTGGAGTATATTTTGCTTAATAAATCCTGCAGTTTCAAATTCATGCATTTTTCGACTAATTGTTTCCGGCGTCGTTCCCAAATACGAAGCTAAATCTTTTTTACTCATGGGCAACACAAACTCATTGGATTGATTTTTGTCATCAACACATTCCGCTAAAAAAAGTGCAATTCGTGTATCCATTTTGTCACCTGCAAAACGTGTTATTTGTTTTTCTAACCATTCGAGTCTCCGTGAAAGCTCAGAAAAAAACTTAAATGAAATGTTCGGATATCTCTCAATCAAACTATGTAGATCAGCACGCTTCATAGAACAAACTTGAGTTTCTTCCATTGCTTCCGCATATGACTCATGATTACTTTCATTAAATAAAGCTAATTCTCCAGTAAAGTCACCCGAATACAAGATACGTAATATCTGTTCCTTTCCTGTTTCAGATATCCTATAATTTTTTACTCGCCCTTTACGCACAATATATAAAGAATCTGATTGCTCTCCAGAACGGTAAAGAAATTCTCCTTTTCTATATTGGATAGATTGAATTATTTTTGAAATCTCAATCATTTGATTTTCGTCCAAATGGTTAAAAATTGGTACTAAGGAAACACATGTCCTGTTTTTTTTGACATCACAATGATGATCACAATGATTTCTTTTGTCTTTTAACTGCATTTACTATCAACCCTTCTAGCAAATTTTACATTAACCAATCATAATATTTTTACGGGCTACAATTAATCTCACAATATCCCCTAGTAAGTTATTCATTCTTTCTATCTCAAATCCAGAATTCACCACTGCCTTAGCTGTGTCACGGTTAATGTTGTCATTTATCAATTTTAGTGCAAAAGGATTTACTAAATTCATCAATGAACAAAACAACTTATTATCGCTGCTCATATGTTCTAACAAAATCAACTTTCCACCAGGCTTTAGGATGCGATGGCATTCTCGAAGTCCTTGTAAATAATTAGGAACCGTACAAAAAACAAAAGTAGCCAAAACAGAATCGATACTTGCTGATTCCAGAGTAATATCCTG
Source organism: Pectinatus frisingensis (assembly GCF_014076555.1). Taxonomy (NCBI): domain Bacteria; kingdom Bacillati; phylum Bacillota; class Negativicutes; order Selenomonadales; family Selenomonadaceae; genus Pectinatus; species Pectinatus frisingensis. The sequence goes on along the minus strand of NZ_CP045424.1, from coordinate 2,301,652 downwards.
AACATTCATACATTCCAATCTAAGCGGAACTGGGCATAGCGAAATTTTTTCTTTGGCCTTTTCAAGCATACCAGTACTAATATCTGTACCGAGTATTTCAGTACACTGCTTACAATAGTAAGGAAAGTTAAGTCCTGTTCCTACACCAACTTCCAAAACACGACCATAAGAAAAGCTTACCGCTAGACGACGCCAACGCAGAGGAATGAAGCAATCAATCATGTCGTACCTATTGGATAATTGATTATACCTATCAGCAATTTTTCTATTTTCTATATCCACAATCACTCACTCCCCTATGATATATATCAATTTATAATGCAGCCAAGTTCGCATTTCCATTTGACATATTATGTATTTCTTTTAAACAAAAGCTTATTAAACGATATTTTACTTTACTGCCATTCCAATAGCCCTATCTAACTGTGACTTATTAATGTTATAGTCGTATAAGGCTTGAATATAATTTGTTTTAGCTGTAGTAAATGCTAATACTGCGTCAAGAACATCAAGATTAGTTCCCACTCCAGCCTCATAACGAGTATTGGCTACTCTTAGACTTTCTTCCGCTTGCTCTACAGTTACTTTACTTGTTTCAATTCGTGTTTCCGCTTCTCGTAAATTTAAATAGTATTGATGAACCTCCAATAAAACATCGTCACGTTCTTTAGAATACTGTTCTTCAGCTGCACCTATCGCATATTTTGCTTGATCGACTTTCGCTTTAGTCACACCGGAATCAAATAAATTAAAAGAAGCTGTTAGCCCAACCGACCAATTACTGTTATCAGAACCTGGCAATGCACTACTATAGTACCAGTTTTGCGTCGCTACAAAATTAACAGACGGTCTATATCCACTTTGGGCAATATCCAAATCATCATGAGCAATAGCAATTTTAGTCTCATGTTGCACTATTTCTGGTCGATGATCCATAGCATATTGTTCACAATCTTCCAATGTCTGCGAATATGGTTCATATTCCAAATCATCTTTTAATATCATCTCATTATTAAGTGGAAATCCGATAACGTTATTTAATGTAGCAATTGCAAATTTATAGCTATTTTTGGCTTTACTAAGATTATTTTGAGCATTTGCCAATGAAACTTGACTTGCTAAAACATCATATTTAGCCACCGTTCCTTGCTCGAACCTAAGTTGCACCTCTTTCAAATGTTTTTCATAATTATCCACACTCAATTGATTTACCGCTAAATTGTTACGATATTGCAAAACATTGAAATAGCTAGAAATAGCATTCTGTTTTAACTGCTGCCGAACAGTTTCAAGATTTAAATCAGAAATTTTAAGATTAAGCTTAGCTTCATCAATCTGGTTCTCTAATTTATTCCCTGTATAAATAGGTAAAGAAACCGTAATAAGATTGTCATCTTTATTATCCCATTCATATTCCTTTATGCCATTTACATATAGTTGATGCAAATTGTAAGTATCGTAACGCTTGTCATTATGCGTAAAAGTAACTGTAAATCCTTTGCCAGATTCCTCCTGATTTAACGCAGCTAATGAAGTTTGTCTATCAAAGGTAGCAATTTTAACAACTTGATTGTTTTTTAAAGCTAGGAAAATACAATCATCAAGAGATAATTCGTTTGATGCCGCCAATACTGTATCATTAAAAGAAAATAACATAACTATACCTACTAGAATTATCACAAAAAATTTTTGATAGAATATCACGATGTATACTCCTCCTACTATTTTGAGACTTATATAACTAAGCAATAGTCTTACGAAATCTTTTGACGGCCAGCGCTAATACCAAATTCCCCAAAATAAATAGCGCCAAAATTTGCGGCCATAATATTACTACCCCCACACCTTTTAAAAATATCCCCCTGATTATTACCAAAAAATAACGAAGCGGATTAAAATAGGTTAAAAATTGAACAATATCTGGCATATTAGCAATAGGAAACATAAAACCGGATAAAAGTACTGCCGGAAAGTAAAAGAAGAATGTCGACATCATTGCTTGTTGTTGTGTATCTGATATAGTAGATATCACCAGTCCAATACCAATTGTAGTCATTAAAAAAAAGGCATTTGCTACAAATAATGTAAAAATATTTCCTCGAACTGGTATATCAAACCAAAAGACGCTAATTAAAGCAACAAAAATCATATTTAAAAAGCCTATAAAAATTGATGGCATAGTCTTTCCTAAAATAAATTCGGCAGATGTAATAGGGGTCACAACAATTTGCTCCATAGTGCCTATTTCCTTTTCTCTTACCACGGACATACTTGTCAATAGAAGCGTGACCAGCATTACAATAATAGCAATAACTCCAGGTACGTAAAAATCTCGACTAACAAGATTTTCATTAAACCATGCTCGTGTCTGAAGATTTACCTCTCCTGTTTTTTTCCCAATTCCCCCAGTTTGTTTTTGCAACAATTCTATAGCATTGTTCTTTATAATGCTGCTGGCATAATTCAAAACAACACTTGCGGTATTAGAGTCAGTACCATCGACAATAATCTGAACCGGTGCAATTGCGTCACTTTTGACTGCACCACTAAAGTCAGGCGGAATACGAACTACAGTTGCAACTTTTCCATTATCAATCAGCTCATTTATTTCACGTTCATTCTTTATTATTTCTTTGACTGAAAAATATCCAGAATGAATAAATCTATCAACTAAATCTCGACTTTCTGGTGTTTCCGCTTGGTCATATATTGCTATGTCCACTTCTTTAACATCTGTAGTTACTGCATAACCAAAAACCATGCTTTGAATTAGTGGCATAACCAAGATAATCGCCTTCATTTTAGGATTCCGAAAAACTTGGATAAATTCTTTTTTTATCATTTGTCGTAAACGTTCAAAAACCATGATTCATACCAACCTTTTTCTAAGTTTAATATTCGCAACGATAACAAGGATGACCGCAAAAAAGAGTAAAATTCCTGCCTCAGAGATTAAAATTGATATACCGACACCCTTCAAATAAATATTCTTTAATATCGTCACAAAATAACGGGCTGGAACTAAATACGTTATTCCCTGAATTACTGTTGGCATATTAGAAATAGTATACATAAACCCTGATAACAAAAATGATGGGAGAAAAGTCAATACCATAGCCAATTGGCTAGCAAGAAGCTGGGACCGCGTTACTATACTGATTAGCATCCCCATTGTAAGCGACCCAACGAGGAATATTGCCCCTGAGCCAAAAATAAGCATTGGGTTTCCTCGTAAAGGAACATTAAATAAAAACTGCCCCATTAGAACTGCTAGCAAAATATCCAACATCCCGATAGCAAAGTAAGGCGCTAATTTCCCTACAAGTAGTTCCATAGGTTTTAATGGTGTTGTAATCAATTGTTCCATTGTCCCATTCTCCCATTCACGAGCAATTGTAAGGGAAGTTAATAACGCAGCAATAACCATCATAATTACCGCAATGAGTCCTGGAATAATATAGTTTTTAGCTAACATATTTTGGTTAAACCACACTCGTGGTTTAGCTTCTAGTGGAACATTTACCGTTTTCTTTCCCTGTTGATACGCCGTTTTAATTAACAACGCACTATTATAATTATCTACTACCGTCTGAGCATATCCCATAGAAATTGTCGCTGTATTAGAGTCACTACCATCCACAATCAGTTGAATATCTACAGTCTGACCACTTTCCAATTTACGACTAAAATCATAAGGGATTACAAGTGCCAAAATTGCATCCCGTTTATCAATCGCTTGCTCAATTTCTTCATAAGAAGAGACATATCCAGTTAAACCAAAATAATGTGAAGCCGTAAATCGGTTAATTAGTTCACGGCTATTACTGGTACTGTTTTGATCCCATATTACGAATGGAACATTATCTACATCCAAGCTCAATGATGACCCAAAGAGGAATATTAACAAAATAGGCATAGCAATTGCCATTCCTAAGCTACGCCTATCACGAATGATATGAATAAATTCTTTCCTCATGATTGCAATTACACGATGAATATTCATTTAACCCCTCCTTGCTCCTCTCTATCGCGAGCTTCAATTATCGACACAAATACATCTTCCAGCGAAGGATTAATTTTTTTCAACCCAATATACTCAACCTTTTGCTCCTTTAATGCCGCTATAATAGCTGAAATTTTCGTTTGTGCATTGATCACAGAAAGGTGTAATCCTCGTCCAAATAAAGCGGCTTCCTCAATTTCCGGAATTTTATTTATTACTTTCAGCATTGCAAACGGATCAGAACACTCTAAATTCAATATATCTTCGCTCATATACTTCTGGCTTAACTCGTTTGGCGTACCAAGTGCCACCAGTTCGCCTCGATAAATCATCGCCAATCGATCGCAATATTCAGCTTCATCCATATAGTGAGTTGTTACAAACACTGTTACCCCTTCGGATGCGAGTTGATAAATTAAATCCCAAAAACTACGACGAGATATTGGATCAACGCCTGAGGTTGGTTCATCAAGAAAAATAACTGGTGGTCTATGCAATAAAGCACAACCAAGTGCTAGTCTTTGCCGCCATCCTCCAGGAAGAATAGCTGTCAGGCTGTTCCGATGGTTATCAAGTCCAGCCATTTTAATTACCCATTCCTTACGTTCCCGCTTTTCTTTGGCAGGAATTTGATATATTCCGCTATAGAAATCAATATTTTCTTCTACTGTAAGATCTTCATAAAGAGAGAATTTCTGCGACATATACCCAATATGATTTTTGATCTTTTCTGTTTCTTTAAATACATCAAAACCAATTACATTTGCTTTGCCAGATGTGGGGATAATGATACCACATAGCATTCTAATAGTAGTCGATTTTCCTGCTCCATTTGGTCCAAGAAAACCAAAAATTTCTCCTTTTCTAACCTTAAAAGAGACTTTATTGACAGCTTGAAAATCACCAAATCGTTTCTCTAAATTTTCGACAATTACTGCATACTCAATTGTTTCTATATTAGCTGACATTAGAAACCCCTCCCGTATCAGACGCTATCATTGAAATAAAAATATCTTCCAATGATGGATTGATAATCTCTGTTTCCGCATTTACCCCCATATCAGTCAATAATTGCTTAACTATCTGTAATATCTGTGTTGATTCCCCAGGTAACACTACATGAATTTTGTCTCCAAATAAGCTTGCCGATAATGGAGACAATTCTTTTTTTAAATTCATAATAACTTCTCTCGACTTTTTACAACGGATTCCAATCAGGATCCCCGGTATCTGGCTTTTAATTTCATCTGGAGTTCCTGAGATTATCATCTTTCCTTGATGCAATAAGCCAATCTTGCTACACCTTTCTGCCTCATCAAGATACGCAGTGGAAACGAAAATAGTAACTTTTTCTTCAAGCAATTGATACAAAATTCGCCAGAAGTCTCGTCGCGACAAAGGATCTACACCGTTGGTAGGCTCATCAAGTAGCAAAACTTTTGGAGTATGTACTAAAGCACAAGCAAGTGCTAATTTCTGTTTCATACCCCCAGATAGATTTTTTGCTTGACGGTCACGAAACGGCGTCATATTACTAAATGCCAAAAGTTCAGCAATCTTTTCCTTTCTCTTTTTTCGTGACACATTATAAAGATCAGCATAAAAATCGATATTTTCTTGCACAGTTAGATCTAAATATAAACCGAAACGTTGGGGCATATAGCTGATGTAATCTTTTAGTTGTTCTGAATCTTTTATAGTATTACAACCATATACCCATGCATCACCATAAGTTGGAGCCATCAAACCCGCAAGAAGTCTCATCACTGTCGTTTTTCCCGCACCATCTGGTCCCACTAAACCAAATACTTCTCCTTCTTTAACTGAGATAGATATATTATTTACCGCAATATTATCGCCAAAATTCCGAGTCAACCCAGTCGTTACAATGGTATCCATAGCACTATTCTCCTTCCAAATTAATCACTGCATCGGCAGGCATTCCTGGTTTCAATTCATGTGCAGTATTTTCAATCGTAATCTTGATACGATAAACCAATTTCACTCGTTCTTCTGACGTCTGAATATTTTTGGGCGTAAACTCGGCTTCTGATGAAATAAAACTTATATAGCCGTTATAGTTTTTATTGGGATATGTATCAGTAGTTATTGATACTTTTTGTCCAAGTTTAACTCTGCCAAGATCGTTTTCTGGTATATAAGCTTTTAGCCATACATGATCAAGATCTCCGATAGTTACAATTGGAGTTCCCGCTGAAACATATTCACCAGGTTCAATATTTTTTGATAATACAAATCCATCGATCGGTGTCATAATTTGTGCATATGCTAATTGTGTTTTTGCTAATTCAAATTGCTTTTTAGCTTGTTCAACTTTAGCTGAGGCTAATTCTATTTCTTCGTACCGTGGCCCTTCTTCAATTACACTTAACTGTTGAGCGGCTTGATCTGCATGTGCACTTGCCGTTTTATACGTAGTCAGGCTTCGGTCTCTGTCTTGTGCAGATACCGCACTATCAATAAACAATTGCTGCATGCGTTGATATTCGGTTTCTGCATTTTTTTTATCCGCTTCGGCACTACGAACTGCAGCCTGAGCTGCTGATACGTCTTGACGTCGAGATCCATTTCTTAATTCTGAAAGAGTAGCCTGTGCCGCCAGCAATTGTGCATTAGCATTATCAACATTGAGTTGAAGATCCTTTGTTTCAAGATTAGCTATTAACTGCCTTTTTTTTACAGAATCACCTTCGTCAACCAATCGCTGATCTACATGCCCAGATATCTTAAAACCCACGTTTACCGTTGTTGTTTCAATGTTACCGGATACCTTAATTTGATTTGGATCGATTTGTTTTTTAAAGTACATCATATATCCACCAGCCACCAAAGCAATAATTAAAACTGGAATAAGTATCTTTACTCTTTTTTCCACATTTTTTTCCTCCAATTTTTTATTAGTAATTCAAATGGTCCTAAGCAAGTCAAAAGTGAACCATAATTCACTTTTGTTGCAAAAAAATTTATTTGTTTATCCCTCAGTCATACACTATCATCACACTTCCTATTCTAAAATCTTAATTTAGACCCTTGTCCATTTTGAATCACTCTGCCTTCTAACATACATCCATTAATAAAATTCGCTAAGAACTGCATCATTCATAACAATCCAATTTATTTTAGCAGAGTCATTGTGAATTATAATTCACTTAAATTGCAAAAAATTTAGTTTCGTATTCCTCGCACATATACTGCCCACATTTCCTTTTTAAGAATATCAACTGAACTATCCTCTGATTGACTAAGAATAATGAGCGGTTGCATCATACCGATAAACAACAATGCTGTTGCTGCAGGATCAATTGTGGAAATGATATCACCATTGCATTGTCCTTTAGCTAAAATATTTTGTACTTGGTATGCATAGTCTGTAATAACTGAAATTATTCTCTTTTTCAAGGTAGGATTCTTGTTGGCAGCTAGCAAAGAAAAAACAATTCTAGGAATAGCTGGCTGTGTTTTCAGGAAGTCGGTGTGCAATTTATACAGCGATTCAAGTTTTCTCACAGCGTCGTTAGAACTTCCAGCTACGCTTGCAGCATTAGTTTGTAATGATCTGTCGACAAAATCAATTAGTACGTTGATAATTTCCTCTTTACCTCCAAAATGACGATAAATGGCTGACGGAACAAGATTTATTTCAGCAGCGATATCGGCAACACTTAAGTTATCTAATCCGTTTTTTTCGATAAGTCGTAAAGAAGCACTAATAATTTCATCTCTCCGCACTTCCGTTGTTTTCTTCTTGGTCATAATATCCCTCACATTGTGAATTATACTTCACTTTCAGTTTAGCATTTTTATTTTTTTTCGTCAATCTTATATTTCTTCTAATACATTGGACTATTTCGATGGCTCACCTTTCCTAATTCGTACGCTAGCCAAAATAACATCTAGCGCACTATGAGGGGGCACATCACGCAACGAAATATAAAATGTTAAAACTGTACAAAGGTTGCCAGACATAATCACCAGTCAAATTTATATTCCCATCCTAACTATGATAAGTGTGTTGTAATAAATTTTTATCAATTAATTGACCATCCCTTTTAGTGCTTGGATAGCTCAATCCAAATAGACGGTGTTCCAAAGAACAATGGCTACTGTTACTAGATTAAAACCGTTGGCATGATAACGCTGATTCCCAAAACTGCGGTCACGCATTTCACCCAATCTATTAAAGAATACCACGCGGGCCAGTGCCTTCCTTACTTCGCCCTCATCTTGTACTTTGGGGACAGAAAAAGAGGAGCGTATCAATTTGTTATTGAGACAGCCCCATTCCTACTACCACAGAATACATCAAAATAATATGATTTATATACTTTTTCTTGACAGAGAATAGCAGGTCGTAGTTTCAAAACCCGCGATCAGCTCCAGTTAAACTATTTAAAAATCATATTTAGAAACAACAAAACCGGCGTTACAATTGCAGAAATAGTAATCAGTCTAAATCTCCCAGCGTGTTCTTGCTCTACGGACTTCTGCCATTTATCTGTAGCTTTCTGCATCTGCTTGTAGTTCTTCACAGCATTATCGAGAATCTTTTTATATTCTTCCAAGCATTGCTCACGAACCATAGTCGGCAGTTCACTGGCAATGCACTGCACCGTTGCAGTTGTTGCGGTTAAGGTATCTATCATTTTCGGCAGGTTTTTCGTTGCCTCATCCAGGCGTATTACCTGCTCGCTCAAAAAACGTAAAGTTTCGCTGATATCCACCAATAAAACCGATACAGATTTCTCTAGCTCTTGCCTATTCTCTTCCTCCCAGTCTACTTCTGCAGACTGCTCCTGAGGCTCGATTTCCTGCTGTGCCACATATTCATCTTCTAACGATTCATCCATTTTCTCATCCATAATTGCCTCTTTTTATTTATTCTTCATAGATAAATCCGGTTTCCCAGCTTTATCATTAAAAGTCTTGTCACATTTGCTACAGAGCCAGAACGACCCATTTTTCAAGATACGGACAAGTATTGTTCCACAGTCCGGACATTTAACAACAACAGGCTTTCCATGGTCATCCTCATAAAAAATCTTCCTGCCAGTTATTAGTGAAACACAATCCGCATTGTTGCAGATATAAAAGTATTTTTTTACTTTTGGCGAATAGCGCCGGAGGAGTTTCCCTTTATTACAGATTGAACACGTTTCAAATGCTTTGCCCTTCGGCAGCGGAAATTCCCGATTTTCGGCAAACTGAATGTTCTGGTGCACCATCGTAATCATTTCATCCATATATTCAGACAGGCTCTTTCTCCCTGCCGCAATTTCTGCCAAGGCATACTCCATTTTCGCCGTTGCATCCGGCAGTGTAAGCGACTGATCCACATTTTCTATCAGACTGGTACCGAATTCTGTAGGTACCAGTTCTTGTTTTATTTTCGTCATACACGGCCCCACTGGCTTACCATTCATCGTGTCTGACTGCAGTTCCGCAATAATCGTATCCCGCGTTGCCGGAGTACCAATTCCTTTAACCTCTTTCAGTTTTTCCCTGTTAGGATTTTCTGCATCGACGAATCTCCAAATATTTGCCATAGCTGCCAAAAGAGTACCTTCCGTAAAACGTTTTGGCGGAGTTGTCACTTTATCAGCAATGGAATAATTTGCTTTTTCTATTTTGTCACCTACAGCAAGCGACGGAAGTTTCACGTTAGATTCCGCTGTTTCCATCTCTGGATCTTCCGCTTCATACACCTTATACCCCTGCTGTAAGACGACTTTTCCGCTACTTGTAAAGATTTCATCGGCAACAGCCAAATTGAACATAATTTTTTTATATTCATGGGGAGGAAAGAACTGCAGTACATACCGTTTTGCTATAAGTACATAGATTTTTTGCTCAGTTTCCGTTAGTTTTCCCGGCTGAATGCCCGTGGGAATAATGGCATGATGCGCCATTATTTTCTGATCGTTGAAAGCCTTACTCGTAATCTCTATATCAGTAGCATCTGCTCCAGCAATCCCAATCGCTGCAAGTATAGGCAAAATTCTTGCAGCATCCTCTTTTTGCGATACCGGAATATAGTTACAATCACTGCGCGGGTAAGATACATATTTCTTTTCGTACAATTCCTGAACCGTAGCCAATACTTCTTTAGGCGAAAAGCCATATTTCTTATTCACCTCTACCTGCAATGTATCCAAGGAATACGGCAATGGCGGATGCTGCACCGCATCCTTTCCCTGTACATCCCTGACAATAACCTCTGCTTTTTCGATTTTTAGCTTAATAGCCTGCAAAATATTTTTGTCTTTGATACGTTTTTCTTCATCCAATGGCAAATTTTCTGCTGGTTTCAAAACTGCATTAAACGGAATACCATCTTTTTCGAAGATCCCTTTGAGTTCATAGTATTTTGTTGGCTTGAATCCTTTGATCTCTTTTTCCCGGTTAACAACCAGCGCCAGAGTTGGCACCTTTACTCGACCAATGCGAAAGGTATTTTCATAACCATATTTTCTCGCATTTACGGTATAGGCACGTGTAAGATTCATTCCAATCAGCCAATCCGACTGTTCTCTCCCCAATCCAGCATAATACATATTTTCATATCTTTTATTATCTGTAATCTGTGCAAAAGCTCGTTTCAAACTTTCGTCATCCTTGGCATTAATAAGAATCCGCTGTACTTTCCCCTTAAACTGCAAATAATTAAGGATTTCATCAATGAGCAATTGGCCCTCACGATCCGGATCTCCCGCATGAACAACAACATCCGTTTCCATTAAAATCTTTTTTATCACGGCTAGTTGTGCAACGGCAGCCGCTGCCGGTTTCAATTTCCAGACTTTCGGAACTACCGGGTAGTTGGCCCAAACCTTATATTCTTCACCATATTCTTCCGGTGAAGCAAGCCCCAGAATATGCCCAAATGCCCAGGTCACTGTGGTATCCCCTTGCTGAATAACCCCTTTTTCTTTGTGACAATTTCCATCCGGCCACAAATAGGCCGCCAAAGCCTTTCCTATATCCGGTTTTTCTGCTATATACGTAACTTTACTCAAAAGAAACACTTCCTTTTTATTTTTATTGTGATAAAATATATAATATATTATTTGTTTTACGGTAAATATATAAGTAGGTGATTTGGTTGATTGACTTTGCAAAACGGCTGAAAGAAATACGAAAAGGTAAAATGACGCAAGGCGAGCTGGCTGATCTTTTAAATACAAGCCAAGTACAAATTTCTTTATATGAAACCGGCAAGGATGAGCCAACACCAGAGCTTCTTGAAAAAGTCGCGGAAATCTTTGATGTGACAACGGATTATCTTGCTGGAAAAACCCCTGCCAAGGATGCTTCAGTAGATATAGAGGCAGATACCTTAGCGCAGCGTATCAAAGTCATTCGTGTGTATTATGACAAGTCACAAGAAGAATTCGCTAAAGATTTATCTATCAGTCAATCAGCCCTTTCCTCGATTGAACACGGCACAATCCCTTCTGCAGAAGTCATCCAAAAGCTTGGTAAAATGGGGTTTTCCCTTGAATGGTTACTCTATGGAGAAAACAATCAGCCAACTTCGCCAAAACAAGTCTTGGAAGATACCGCAGCAGATTGGGAACGGACACGCATCAACAAGCTCTTAAATGCCCTTTCCCATGATAAGCTCAAACTTTGCCGTCAATGTTTAGAGCTCTTTGTCTCATCATTTACCAAAGGAAATTAGAATGTATACCTTTAGAGCAGGGCAAACGCCCTGCTCTTTTTCATTCTCCATACTGCATAAAACCAAGGCTTTTCGTCTGCACGACCCGTTTTTGCATATCATATTCGTTTGGATGATAGGGATCATAACCATAAAATTCCCCAGCTCTGGCTTTTTCTCTCTCTATGCGATTGGCCGTAAATTCAGCTTCTTGCATAGTCACTTGCTTCATAAATTCCGAACCCTTGACTTCTGCTTGATCAATACTCTCTAAAGCCCCCAAAACTTCTGTCGCATTCCTTTTTTGCTCTTCACCTAAAATACCATCTGTTTTTGTTTGTAAAACCTCTTCCTGTGCATTTTTTCTAAGCTGCTGATTTTCAAAAGCTTTTTGTGCAGCATTGGCCGCATTCTGATTCGCATTTTCCAAGCTGGTATAGAGAAGAATTTCATACGCTTCATTATTGTCCGCTTTTTCTTTGATCTCCCGAAAAGCTGCACCCAGCTCTGCTGCACTTTTTCCTGTTGGCATATCGCCAACTCCCTGCACAACCTTGAAAACACTTTGCAAGTCAGAATTCAGACCCGTAATCATCAAGATTCTGTTATTGAGATTTTCCAACGTGTTCTGCACCGCAACAATCGCCTGCTCTGTTTCCTTTACACTGTCGCCAAAGCGCTTGGCATCAAAGACGTGAGCTCCTGGATAGATCAAATCTCCCCACCATGCCTGTGCAATCATAGAAGATCCACTAAGTACTGCCAAAGTGAAAACAACAACAGCGGTTTTACGAATTTTCATTTGGTATCACCTTCTTTATAAAACAAGTAAATGGTTCATAGGGCAGCACCAGATTTACTTTCTTTACAATCAAAGTTTTGGGAATCGGGCCCAAATACCGGGAATCAAAGGACAGCTCCACATCGTTTAACAATAGCATTTCGTCTTCTGGCACTTTCCGCTCTCCAACTGCTAATTCTGGTAAGCCTTCCTGATGAAAAATCTTATACTCTTTCCCTTTAATTTCTAAAGAATCATTAAAAACCGCATATTCATCATCCGGAAATCCCCTAACCTGCTTTAACAGCAAAAAACCTTTTTCTACATGAAGCTTTGGCACATCTACCGGTAGCGATACAATGACATAATCGCCATAGTGCAAATTCTGATTAAAAGAAACTAGATAAACTCCCCTTGGCGCAGAATCCGTAATATTGATATAAAATAGTTTTCCGGCAAACATACTTGCCAAGGCCAGAAATCCAATCACCAAAAACGTACATACCACGAAAATCTTAAGTTTTTTCTGCCCACCTTTAAGAAAGTTCATAACGACCTCCCAAGGCATTCATAATGGACTTCGGCACTCGGAAGGTTAATATCGCTAAACCGATTAAGGATAAGCAGAGCAGCACATATTTTGACATGGCTTCTGCCGTAATTCCGTTATTTACAGTATAGGTTCCTGATAAGTTCCGATTGACTTGATTCACATAATCCTGCGCCCATCCGGGAAGTGGTTCATTCTTTGAAAGACTATTCGGGCCGCCGTTATAGGCTGCTAAGGCATAGTTCCAATCGCCAAACTGCTCATAGAGTCCCTGCATATATTTTGCTGAAGCTTCTAAATTCTGTTCCGGATTAAAGGGATCATCACAACCAAGCCCAGCAGCGGTAGAAGGCATGAGCTGACCTAGACCTTCGGCACCAACCTCACTAACCGCCTGCGGATTCCAGCTGCTTTCTGCCTGAATCTGTGCCAAGAAAAGCGTAACGGGAATGTTATATTTTTGCGCTTTTCCTGTAGCTATGCTCACTAAATCTGCCGGTCCGGAAACACTACCTGATCCCGTCTGTGTGATTGCCGGTGTTTTCATGGTAAAAAGATCCTGCGGCTTGGCATCCTTGATGCAAAAAACGCAAAGCCCAACCATTACAGACAAAATCATGAGTTTTATGGTTGTAGATACCAGATGTCCAAAACTTCCTTCCGCCACAAATTTTGTAAAACCTAAAGCTGCAAAGGGTCCCGTGCAAAGCGCCACGGAAGCAGAAAGATAAAATTCGATATATACAAGCATGATGTAACAGGACAAGAAGAAAAATACGCCCATGGTCAAAAAGGTAATAAGATAAATCGGCAGGATCGTTCCAAAGTTCCGGACAAAATCCATTGAACCAAACGATGCAATTTTATTAAGTCCCGGCGTAACCATATACACACATTTTTGCATTAAAAGCTGTGGCTGTGACACATTGTCGGCAATCACCGTTGGATCTTGGATAAAAGTTCCCGACACCGAACTTACAAAGCTCAAGAAAAAATTGTTGACGATGTTCTGCCAATTGGTGAAGATCAAGAACAAAAAACCATATTTGAAAGTTTTCGTAATCACCTGATTTAGAGAGGTTTCAAGCCCAGCAACAAGTATCGGCAGCGTCAAATCAATGACCGCCAAAACAAATAACAGAGCCAGTCCTGCTGTCTGCAGACCGCTATACCCTTTGGATAAAGCCTTCACCATTTGTTCCATTAGTTGATTTAAAGAATCGCCCAGCTGATACATGGCTTCTACACCCCAAGGCAGCGAAATATTGTCGCTTCCCCGTTGTCCGGCACCTGGATTTACACTTCCATCACCGCTAAGATTAACGCCCAGCGCTATCAGTCTGGAATAGGGATCAATCACGGGTCCCGTATAATAACCGGACGGCCAGTATTCTATATGACAATGTGCTCCGGTCGATGTCCCAAGATCTCCATCATAGGCATCTCCACCGGTGTAACCAATGACAGTACCTTCCGATATGTTTCCATCCGGACAAATCAAGGTATCCGGATTGCAATCTCCAAAAAGAAGCGATTCTCCATTTTCTCCGGTAATAAGCACCCAATAAATAAAACCATTGCCTGCGCCATGTTCGACCGTACCATTAAACGGTGCCAGGATAGATGTTCCAGACGAAGTACCAACATCCAGACCTTTATGCGTATGTCCCATATGGTTTTCTTCTCCAAAAGGAGCCGTTACTTCACCTCCACTAAACGGCGCTGCAGCAAAAACAGAAGACATGCTTAGTAATAGAAAAAAGCCTATCAGCACACAAATCTGTTTTATCTTCATAAGCATACCCTACTTATTGCCATAGTCATTGCGGTTTCTCTGTGCTTCTTCAAAGGCTCTGCCCGACCGAAGGTTTTTATAATCTTCATGATGGTTAATAGCATTATTTGCACCACGCATTAAGGATCTGCCAATTGTGCTGTTGGCAAATTTTTGCCGCATCATGGTTTTCGCAAAATTACCAGAAAGTGATCCACCATGATCTGCCTGACTGCTTCGAGCTGCATTCATGGTTGCTCTTGCATTGCCATAGGTAGAAGCAGCTTTTGTTACACCACCACTCGCACCAGCAACGACTGTTGTTCCAAGGGATCTTGCTCCGCTAATCGCGGCTCCTGCATCCATGGAAGGTTGTCCATTCATCATACTAGCTGCCAGATTTGGAAGCTGCCAAGTAAGAAAGGCCATAGCGGCATAAGATAAGGACATTCGCAGCATCGTTGCAAACGATTCCGTTGCCGGAATTGCTTTTACATCCCCGGCCAGCGAATTAAATAATCCCAACAGGAAATACATCACCATCAGTTTTATGCCAAAGCTGAAAACGGCAGATACGACCCGTTGAAACAAAAAGGACGTATAGCGAATGGCTCCAAAAGGCAATAAAATCACGCCAATAGAAGCAAATACGTTGAACTCAATCTTTGTTAGCAGAATCTGCAATGTAATAAAAAAGAAAGCGCCTAATGTAATGACCGTAGACAGTAAGTACATAAAGCATTTTCCAAGCCCACCATTACTCATAATGCTTGTCTCGTTAAACGCTTTTAATAGACCGCCAACAACCTCAAAACCTTGTTCTAACACTTTACTCGGTGCCATCCAATCCCCTGAAGGTGTCACTCCGGCAGCCGTTAATCCGGCATACTGGAAGGAAACTAAGATAGCTGAATTGATTTTATCCCATTGCAAAATGAGGAAAAGAAAAAATCCTACCTTCATCACCCGGCTAATCACAGCAGACATCCGAAGCTCCGCGCTATAGAGCGTCCATGTTGTACAAATATCAATCACGGCTAAAACAGAAACGAGCTGCCATGCATAGGGCTGCAAAGCTAAAAAACCCGTAATGCTGTGCAGCTCAAAAAACTTCAGTAATTCCGTCAAAAAGTCACTGCTTGAAAAATCCATGCATTCACCACCTTACATTGCCATACGTTTGCCATGGATCATCAAGTGCAGGTACGGTTTTCGTTACTTCCTGTTTCATTTTTGTAAGTGCTGCATCTTCTGCTTGTATCGCAGCATTTACAACGGCTTGATGATTCTGCTTTTCTAGCACCTCCGCCTGATTTTTCATCACCTGATTTTGTGCCGTTAATGCTTGAAGTGTTGTATGAATACTATCTATATGTGCTTTTTCTGCCGCAATTTCGTTGGCAAGTTGCTGCACCTGTTTGCTGCCTGTTGGCGCTTTATTTTGCTCCAAAAGACCCGACAGGCGCTTTTTAGATACATCCAGCTCCGTCATGAGCTGATGGTACGCTGTTACGTCATCCCGATTTCGCATGGATAAAACTTCTTGCAAAGTCGTTTTCACATTTTGCTCAGCCAAAGAAGTTTGCGCATAGGCATCTACTGCGATTTTAGGAAATGTATTTTGCCAATATTGATTCCATGCAGCAGTCTCCGTAAAAAATCCAGACTTTTTCATGGCTGTATTGATAGAGGCCACGCTGCTATTCAAAGCATCTTTATAACTATCTAAAACGGTTTCCGGCAATGCCTCCAGCTCTTTTAATTGCAGGGTAATTTGCTGGGCTGTATTTGTCACGACCTGAAGCGTCTCTGTATAGGTTTTAATCTGCTGCAGAATATTCTCCGTATCAATGACCGGAATAGACGCTTGTGCCGTCATGGGTAATGCCAGCAAAAAAGTCCCGACAAGTCCTGTCATAAAGCTTTTACGAACATCCACCATCTGAATTTCGCCTCTCCTTCGCAAGGTGTCCATTATGGACACCTTTTAAGCATTTCGCAAATAACGTTTCTTGTAATCCTGCCATTCTTCTGCATACCCTTTATACTCAAACCATTTTTGAATAAAGTTTTCTCGGCCATCCTCTGCTAAAATCCGATTCATTGCCTGTTGATCCTGCTTCGCGGTGGCCGTAACAAATGGAATTTCCGCAGGCTGCAGCGCCAGCCGAAAAATACGGTTTCCTTTTTCTGAGGAATAGTAATAATCTTGTTTCGGTGTCATGCTGGCAATAATATCGATTTGCTTATCATTACAATCAAAAATCTTATAAAGTTCCCGATTTTGCGCAGTTCGAGCATTCTTATTCGCCAGATAAATACGATTCGGGCAGTTATCCATTACCGTATTTAAAAGTTCTGGCTTATTGGCTAAATCCGAAAGATTTTGCGTTGCAAAAATAATTGACGTATTCTTTTTCCGCATATCCTTGAAGTACTCACGAAGCTTTTGTTTAAAGGCTTCATTGTCAAAAAAAAGCCAACACTCGTCAAGCAAGATCAACGAAGGACCAACTGCATCCTTTAAGCGTGATTCAATGCGATGAAATAGATAATCCAGCGCCGCTGGCACTATTGCTGGCGTACTCATGAGTGTTTCCATTTCATACACCTGCCAACGCCCTTTGCCTGAAACATCCTTGGTATTATCAAATAGCTTGCCATAGCTGCCTTTCATGGTAAGTGGAATCAAGGCCTGTCGAATTTCTTGATCTTGTACCATTTCACAAAACGTAGAAATCGATCTCTGCTCCTCTGGAAATTCTTTTAGTGAGCGAAGTGCTTTCCACACAAAATTATCTTTGGCCGGAGTAATTTCTATATTTTTTTGCTTTAAATACGCTAAAATCCACTCTTTCGCCCATTTGATTTCCTGCTCATCATCGATTCGTGCTAATGGCTGAAAAGATAACTCGCCTGCACCTTCTGCAGCAATGTTATAGAAATTGCCACCAACGGCCAGTGTTAGCGCCCGACTCGAAGCTGCTTTATCAAAAATAAACACATTGCTATCCGGATATTTCAAAAAATGTGCTTCCAAAGTATTCAGTAATACGGACTTCCCGCTCCCGGAAGGTCCGCAAATCATCGTGTGCCCTACATCACCTACATGAAGAGATAACCGAAACGGTGTAAAGCCGTTCGTGTCCGTATAGAGCAGCACAGGCCCCTTTAAATATTCATTCCTTCTGTCTCCAGGCCATATCGATGTGACCGGGGCAAGGTGACAAAAATTTAAGCTGTTGACGATGGGACGGCGGATATTCGCCCGGTAGCAGCCCGGAATCGAGCCCCACCATGCTTCCATGCTATTGTCTGTTTCGATATATCCGCAATAGCCTAGAGAATTTACAGCTTCTAGTATTCTGTTTGCTTTATCTGTACAACGATCTTTGTTAGAATCAGAAACCATCATCGTCATGGTGTAATAACCGTAACTTACAGCATCTTGTCCAAGTTCCTGCATGGCAACACTGACATCATCTTTGTTCATGACCGCCGTCTCATCAATGGCATCATTGAGTTTTTCCTTTAAAACAGCCTCTCGAACCTGCGTCCAAAAGCTCTTAATCTGCTGGTTCCAACGCATCAAAAAATTCTTCAGTTCTTCCATAGCATCCATTTTGGATAAGCAAATATAACGAGATACCCAGCGATATTCAATATCCATGTTGTTGAATACATCAAAAACACCTGGTGTAGACATTGGCGGAAAATCTAAGATGGTAACAAGCTTGATGTGTTTTTCTCCGAGCTTCATTTCCCGACCGCCAAGCACATCCGTATCACAGATATAATCTGTAACGTATTTATCATGATTCACTTTCACAGGGAACCGTTTATCTGAAATATTAGAGTGCAAATAACTGAGTGCTCCAGACGCATCGAGTGGCTTAATATCAGGGAACCAATTCTGCAGCATATTCCCGATAAGATTCACATTACTGATAAACTTTTCAACCGTTTCGCAATACACCCGCATATCGGCGTTATTCTGGCCTTTGTTTTTGGCATCAGCAATAAAAGCATCGGTAATGCGCGACTTTAAAAGTTGCGGTGGTTCACAGTAGACAATGAAGTAATAACTCGTCTCAAAGTGCTTCTGACCGGCATAATAACCGGCTCTTTCGTCCTCCATTTTTTGCACAATGGGAATATCGATTTTTGCTGCCTTGTACTTACTGGCAAGATGACGCTGGGCCTCAAAATATAAGACATAGCCTGTTGGCAAAGTTTTAATAACATTATTTACAGCAGCGTTATACTGCATGAGCTCTAGCGGTGTAGAGCTATCCATATCCGGCCCACGAAATTCATAAACGGCCATCATGGAATGATCTTTCCCATGAACGATTCCTGTTTTCTCATCCACAAAGGCCCAAGGCAAAAGATAGGGTAGCCGTGCTTTTTCATGAAAAACGCCGACTTGCTGTGAAAATTTTGCTGTGAGTTTTTTCTTTAAAAAGAACAACAACACGCCTCACCTCCTTTAGCGATAATAATAAGACTTATGACTTCTTCCCTGCCAAAACACCTGATGGAACTGCGGGTCCTGCTGCCCTAAATGGCGGAATAAATAATGGGCTGCTACTGCCACAAAAAGTACGGTCCATGTTTTCATGAAGATCCCGCCTAATACCGCAAACAAGATTTCTGCAATAAATAAATTTCGTGGCACTCCCATCCAATACAACGGTTTTACCAAAGAGCGATGAATGGAAATTTCATACCCTTCGGGCAATTCTTCTTTTTGACTCATGGCGTAACTCCTGCGATAGTAAGCCCTCCCGCCGAAGTCTGCAGATAAGTCATAAAGTTTGGTGCAAAGAGACAAATAGAAACAGCCAAAATGAGCACAATAAACTTCTGTGTGCCGCCACCGGCATGACCAGAAAAGAGCGCGATAGCAGCCCCAGCAATCCCCATGGCTCCTAGTGTCATCGGTAGTGGCCCTGTCAACTGGTCAGCCAATGAATTGAAAAACTTCATCCACGGCCAGGTAATGCCTTCGACACGATCACCACTGACTGTACTGGCAAAAGCCTTAGTAGATAGGCTGCTCAAAAATAACGTAGCAGCTATCGACTTTTCCAATGTTTTGTTCCTGATTTTTTCAAACAAACAATTTTTCTTTAGATTCATAGGAAATCGCCTCCTCAATTCTTCTCTACATGATGCAAAATATATTGATCTTTCAAACTGTCATATGACTTAACTTCAATGATGTCTTGGACTACCCGGCTTTTCTTACCATCGCCAAGTTCCACATGACTAATAAAAATCACCACGTCAATGGCTTCCCCAATGAGCTCTTTTATGTCTCCTGCCGCCTCCGAATCTTCTTGCGCTAATGACTTGATGCGCGTCAGTCCTTCTTCGGCACCATTGGCATGAACGGTACAAACACCACCTTCATGCCCGGTATTCCAAGCTTTAAGCATGGTATAGGCCGCTCCATCACGAACCTCTCCGACAACAATTCGGTCTGGGGAGCGACGCATGCAATCGGCTAATAATCGCGTCATGTTGTATTTAATCCCGCCTTGCCCAGTATCTTGTTTGGTAAACATCGGGCTATAGTCATCGCCTGGGCATTGCAGCTCTGGCAAATCTTCTAGACTAATAATCCGATGATACGGGGATATTTGAGCAATGGCTGCTAAGATGGCATTAAGAAAGGTTGTCTTTCCGGTTCCTGTACCGCCAACAATCAGGATATTTTTTCTTGCGGCAATGGCTTTTTCAATATAAATTTTATAGCTTTGGCACAGCACCTTGTTTACAACATAGTCTTCCAGATAAAAGATTTTCATGGCCTTTTTCCGGATGTTCATCTGTGGATTGCGCACGATTGGCGGAATTTCACCTTGAAAGCGGGCCCCATAGCCTGCAATTTCTGCTGAAATCGAGGGAATATCTTCATTGACAATTTTCCCGACCTGCCCCGCAACCAGTTCAATAATGGCCTGAATCTTTTCCGGTTCCAAAAAGATATTAGACTTTACTTTCCCCTCTTCGTTTGACTGATAGCGGATAAAACCATCATCATTATTATAAATTTCCGTAATGTCAGGCCGCTTCATCAGATCCACCACAGCAGCGCCTAGCATGACATCTAGATTTTTATTCTCCACC
Source organism: Pectinatus frisingensis (assembly GCF_014076555.1). Lineage (NCBI taxonomy): Bacteria > Bacillati > Bacillota > Negativicutes > Selenomonadales > Selenomonadaceae > Pectinatus > Pectinatus frisingensis. Next base: position 2,280,731 of record NZ_CP045424.1, on the reverse strand, counting down.
ATAACTATTCACTTCCGTATTCTGTTCATCTATAACCTCTGTGTTTTCTTCTTCGGGTTCCTCAAACTCTTGAATCCCATGCTTTGTCGCAAAATCATTATAGAGTTCAATATAGCGATTAATGATAGAGGTGCTTTCCGTGCCTTCAATTTTTTCCTTGGCATCTAAAACAGCGCCAATTAAAAGAACAGTCTTATCTATTGGAAAGCCTGTTTTTTTGATGGTCTGTGCAATAAAATCCAGCCGCTGTGCCTCAATCTCCTTTTTGGTCCGCTTCATCTCCTGCCGAATTTTTGCCATCGTCTGCTCTTGCTTTTGCTGCAGAAAATTGAACTTTTTCTCTAAACGATGAAGGGTTTTTGTTCCTGCCATGGTTCACTTCCTTCCTGCTCATGGCTCTTGATATTCATAAGAAAATTCCTTTGCCTTTTCTTTTTGGCGTTTTTCTTCCGCTACTGCTGCCAATAAGCGCTCTCGCTCCGGATACAGATTATTTCGAATAAGGTCACTGGCTGCCGGGGCATTCATTAACTTCTTCAAGAAAAAGCCGTTTTCGTAATACTTGACTTTATCTGTAAGCACCGGCGGACTGCCACTTGCTACAATGATCTCCTGATCTCCCAGCCGTTTGATTTCATCTGCCGTCATCAAAGCTCTGGCGGTTTCTGACTTCGAGTAATTCTTATTGGAAAACCAACCACTACTTGAAACGCTTTCCACCGTAATTGTTTTATTCCCCAGCAGAGATTCCGTATATTTTCCGGTATCGTTGTCATTCGGTGCATAAAATATCTGTAAATGGCAGTTCATGAGAATTTGGTTGTCTTTCCCATAAATTCCGTTGATCTGCGGCAATCCCTGATTGATCAAAAACACCTTCATACCATAACCAGCAATATAGGAAAGCGTTGCAGCAAAGGACTGCAGATTCCCCAAGGATGAGAATTCATCCATCAAAAAGAGGCATTTATGCTTGTACAAGGTTTTGGCTTGTCCATTTTCGTAGGTGCCAATTTTTTTGGCATGATGCTTTACCATCATTTCAAAAAACAGCCGAAATATTGGGGCCAACCGCAAAAGATCCGAAGGTGGCGTTACTAAGTAAAGGGATACCGGATTTTTGTAATTCATAAGGTCATCGATACAAAAATCACTGACAGAAGTGTTTTTCGCAAGTGTCGGATCAAGGTATTCCTTCAATGCCGTATTGGCAGTAGAAACTATGCTACCGCACTCATTATCTGGTTTTGACAAGATCTCCACAAAGTTCTGATAGATGATTGGATGCACGTTTGGCATGTAGTCCAGTGACATTGCATCTGGATAAAGATCCTTCATATCTCCTGGCGTAAATCTTCGCTTCACATACGATTCACTGCTTTTATCCCATTCCACAATATCAATACCTTCATCCGGCACATGATCAAAGGTCTGCAGCGCTTTTAGCGTATCTAAAAATCCCTTTGCATTTACCTTTTGCACCATCTGCCCATCCAGATCTTCCATGACCGGATTGCCATCTTTATCAAATTCCGGAACGATATTTGCTTTCATAAAAGCAGCTACTGTATAAAGATTTGGCACGTTTGGATAATGTTCCGGATCACTGTAATGCGCATACATCAGATGCAAAATAACCACCGTAATGACTGTTGCAGCATTGGCTCCCCAATGGTCAAGGCTTGCTTTGCCTTCATAATTCGCCAAGATATACGCCAAGTTCTGCGCTGCCGGGACTTCGGCTGCCGTTCCAATCGGAATTTCCTCTAATGGATTCCACCGGGCAGATCTGCCATCCACTGCTGTTGGTTCAAACTTGATAACCTTGTGTCCCATTCGCTTTCGATACCCTGCTGTAACACCCCAGTTTTCACTTTTAATATCATTGACGATGACGCTTGACCTCCAACCACCAAGGAGTGTTGGAATAATCAGTCCTACACCTTTACCTGAGCGCGTCGGCGCAATAACCGCCAAATGTTTATTCGAGTTATCCCGCAAGTAAAAATGCGGACAGGAAATATAAAACTGCAGTAACTTTTTATATAGGCACACCCAAGGATATACCGTATAAAAATCATATTTTTGCGGTTCATATTTCGGCGGATGCTCAATGTTATTTTGCAAGCTCTGCAGTCGCTTCTCCATTTTTTGTCGCACTGCCACATCCGCTTCAGGAATTTCTTCTAATTGATTTTGCACGATAACCAGCTGATTGCTTATGCAATCCATTTTCTTATCCAGACGCTTATCAAAATCCATTTCTGCAAAAGATACCTTTTCTTGTTTGATTTTTTCTACCGAACGAAGAATGGAGGTAAACTTTCTTGTAAGTGCATTATCATAGAGTCCTACGACTACTCCACTAGCTGAAATCAGATCCATACCTAAGATATCTTTATATTCACCCCAATGCGCACTACCATGAGAATCCAAGCGGCGCGGTGGCTGCAAAAGAAATAAGAGTAACAAACCGCCAAGAAAGCCGCCATAAATATAGATATAGGTCTGCTTGAATAAATCGGGTATATAGGAATGGAAATGTTGAAACCAGCTGAAATATTTCCATGGATAATAATAAAACTGCCCATTCATCTGAAATGGGGTTCCGAGTAGAGGATCGTATTGTACCAAAGCGGCCAACTTTTGTGTTGCCGTCCACAAGCCAATAAAGGCTGGCATGAAAAAGAAAAATAGCCTAATCATGGTATGTGCCTATAGCTAAATCCTGATTGACAAAAATACTGAACTGAAAGCCCGGTTCAATTTCAATCGTCGGATTCACATTGGCATCCTTATCCATGAGTTTTTGCCCGGTCTGTAGGATTGAAGCAACGGCTCCTGAAACTGCTTCTTGTCCGGGACTTCGGCTATCACTACCAGAGGTATTTCCTGTTAAGCTTTGCGCTGCTGCGCTAAAGAGCGCACTGAAAAACGCCGTTTGATATAACTTACCTCGATGCTCATTGTACTTATCCATTAAGCCCGGATATCCAGTACCATCAATCGCCTGCTGATTGGGAAGCGTAAGTGAAGCACCATTTGGCAAAATAATACGTTTAAAAAGCACACTAATTCTCTGATTACCAAGACCTCCAGCTGCACCCGTTGTCCCAATAATTCGACTGCCCTGAGGAATCAGTAAATGCGTTCCGGTAAGGCTATCATAAATATTTTGCCGAACCTGCGCTACAACATCACCATTTGGGACATCACTTGTTACACCCGTGAGAAGCGTTGCCTGAATCACTGCCCCGGCATTTAAAACATAACTTCCTGTGTCTTGCGGTTCATCATCGGAAAAGGAGTACGCAGTTGGTATCGCTTGTATTTTTGATGTGCCTACCGCTGCCGTAGAAATTGGTGTAACTTCTGGTGTCTGCCCCTGCGAAACAGCCGCTGCAATTTTGAAAGCTAACGCACTACTATTAATAGCCTGTTGTACCTTTACTGCTTTTTCCTCTTCCACTGCCGCATTATCCCGATAACTACTATTCGAAGATGCTGCTGAAGGCGTTGCTGGAACATAGGTAGCTGAAGCGGGGCGACTGGTTGTTGCACTAGTTGCCTGGTATGAATTCTGCGCTCTGATTGGTGAGTTTGTCCCCTGCCCACTTTGCCCCCCATTGCTGTTTAGATCATTCCCTTTATTTTTCTGATACTTGCCAATCTCCGAATACTTGTCTGGAAGCTGTTCTGCCGGTGTAGCAGCTGTTGCAACACTTTTACTAGAAAGCGGTTTATCTACTTTCTCTTTTGTCCCGAAAAACGTATTGCTGGCAGCTGCCGTAATCGCACAAAGTAGGACGGCTCCACCAGTGACCATAATGGCTTTTTTCTTTAAGGTTTTCGCCTGACTTTCCGGATCATCGTCATCCGAGAAATCGATTTCACCACTCTCCCCTTTCTCTTTTTCTGCTTTTTCATCAAGTGTTTCAGTTTCCTCTTCTTCAAAATCTTCATCCCGTTTTTTATGAAACAGGCCTTTCACCTTGTCAAATATCACTTTTTATCACCACCTGTTAGAAGTTTTGGCAGACCTGATTCTTCTTTTTTGGGGTAAAGATCTACATAGACATTAGATGAATAATAAAGTCTGGCATGCGTAAACACACGATCCGCAATGAAATAAGCCCCATGAACCCGGTAATTTACGAGCGTTAGTTTTTCTTTGTCGGTGCTTTCGACATTGTAAAGGACTGGCAGATCATACTTATTGGACTTTGGCATCTGAATATAGGTCCGTGTTCCATCATCAAAAACCTTGCGTGGAAATAAAGCTACATCCGCTTTTTTGCTGCCCTTGGTTTCATAGGAATAGTTCATCGTTTTAGCTACATAACGACCATTTACTTTCTCTGTAAAAATATCTAGAAATTCTTTTTCTTCGCGATTTTCATAAACTTCCGTACTTGCCAGTTTCCGATACATTTCTTCCGGATAGTCCCATGAAATGACGGGATTATATGTATCCGTCGATGATACCGCCAAACGATAGGAACGTTTATCCGTATTGATAATAAAGTTCGTGCTGATATCAGCGAACTTTGGTTTTATATAAACATGAACGGTATTATCTACCTTAGCCGTCTCAATGTTCCAGCGCTCCGTATCCCCAGCTAGGACTCCCACTAACTTTTCATTCGGATGCAATGCAAGATCTGTCACATGCCCAAGCTGTACATACACTTGATACACACTGCCCTCGTTATAGTCATACATCAGTTTAGATGCAGAAACATAGGCATCATCTGTTGCATAAAAGGCTTTCTGCTCAGCAAGGGCAACGAGACTGGATGAATACATCGAAACTGCTACAGCTATTGCGATAAAAATTTTACGATGGTTCAAAGCTGTCACTCCTTGCTTTCATTTTCTTTGCTGATAGCTAAATCCTTAATTTTAAGTCCTAATGGATTAATGAGTAATTCTTCCTCTTTGCTCTGCGGTTCAATAGCAACCGAAAAGAGCGCTACATAGCTGATTTTTCTTCCTGTTGTATTGCCGCTGATGGCATACTCCTCTTCAATCCAGCGAACCTGATAGGTTGAATTTGATCCCGGCTGCAATTGAATAGAACGGATCTGTGGCTGCACCGTCATGCGGCCAAGGAGGCTCACAGGATTATCTTTCGATACAATTGCATTTATTTTTTGAGCAGCTTCCTGTGTCATGAAATGCCGGGAACGATTCCAGTTGTTTTTATATTGGACTGGATCGAGCGGAATGGTTCTTGTATCGGCAATGAATTGCGCCAAAAAGGTTTTGATTTCTGCCTCCTGTGGTTTATAGTTGGTTGCCTTTAGTTGGCCGCCAGTTTCTACCTGCCCTGTGGCATTGTCCACGCGAACGACATACGTCTTATAATTTGCCGTTGTTGCAATGAAAATAATGGAAAGCACACATATGATCAAAAGCACGAGATACAGCAAGTTCCTTTTTTTCGCCACATCTTTATCTAAAGCCAGATTATATAAATCACTTTGGAATATGCCTGCAGCCTTTCGGTCAAATGCTTCAGTTGGTTCTCCTTTTGGGAAAAATTTCGTTTGCGGTTCCATATATTTCACCTCCTTTACGGTGAAATATTATCATTATTTTAATAAAAAGTAAATAATAATATTTATACAAAACCATCTAAAACAAAGAGATTGTACAAATATTTTTACCTATATTCAAATAAAATATATTTTACAATCGCAGATAAAAGTCATATAATATAAGCAGAAAAATGAATCGACGGCGAGAGCTAAAACCCATAATGCGCATTTACACAAAACTCTATCGAGCTTTGTAGCGCCACCCTCCAGCTGGACCGGATTGCTGCCTCCGGCAGACGGCTTTGCCGTGCTTCGTTTTCCTGCGGACCAACGAACCGAAAAATTTTTACAAATTTTAAAAAGAAACAGCAGCGCCGAGAAATACGGGGCTGCCAAAGGGAAAAGATATGGCCCATTACTATTTTGAAAATACACCGCACGGCACACGAAAAAACGGCACCAAGCTAAATACAAAAACACATTACGACTACATTTTCCGTGAAGGTGAATACGCTCATATGGAAAATCGCGAAGAAGATCTTGCTTTTACTTCTTACGGAAATATGCCAAGCTGGACTGATCATCCGGGGCTGTTTTGGGAAGAAGCTGAAGCCCACCGGGATAAACCCGATGGCCGCGCTTATCGGGAATTTCGTTTTGCCCTGCAGGAAGAATTTACCCTTGCCGAAAATATGGAGCTTATCGAGCAGCTATTAAAAGAAACCGGCATTAAGGACCACCATGTTTATTCCTATGCCATCCATGATAAAGCAGCCACTTTCGACAAAGAGCATCGAAACATCCACTGTCATTTAATGTTCAATGAAAAAATCATTGAACGCGACCGTCCACTTTCTTCTGATAAATTTTTCAATCATTATGCGACAAATCGTGTTGGTGAACCAACACAGGGCTATCGCTCATCAAGGGAATTCATCACCAAAGAAATGACCCTTCATTTGCGTAAACGCTGGGCTGAAATGGTCAATGAAAAGTTTCAGGAGAAAGGCCTTTCCTCTCGTATCAGTGAAAAAGCCTTAAATGCCCAACGTGAAGACCTGCTTCTGTCTGGAAAAAATGAGGAGGCAGAACTTCTCAACCGAACCCCTGCCCCACACCTTGGCAGCACTTACCGGAATCCAGTATCTATGCAAAAAATTATGGATCGAATCGAGCAAACCGATCACGAGGCAGATTTTCCGGAAACTGCTGAGGAAACAGATATCACTGCTCTTTCTTCTAAAGAGCAAAATATCTTAGTTTTTGCTAATGATGTCGTGATCCGCCAGGTCGCCCGGCAAATACAGCAGGAACGCCTGCGGCTGCAAAAAGAGCAGGATGCAGAAAGAGCAAAATTTGAAGCGGCAGAACTCATGGAAGAGCCGCTTATCATAACCATTGGCGATGTCTATTCTTATCTTGAAGAAACAGCCTCCCACTACCGAAAGCTGGCTGACGATAAATTAGCTGCCTATAAAGCTTTAAAACCGCAGATTCTAAGTGACCAACAATTACGCCTTGCCGCTCAGGACAAAGCCTTCAATAACCAGTATGATAAAACCCGCAAAGCTTATGCAAAAACTGCCAAGAAATTGCAACGTATCAAAGAAGCGGCTGCCTCCCTATATGGCGTTCCTGACAAAACACATGAGCTGGCCGAATGCAGCAAAAAAATAAAGCTGCTTACCGAAGAACGAAATCTTCTTGGTAAGCAGCTCAATAACTATCGTCGCGCTATAGATGGCGAAGCGAAAGAAAAGATTGATGACATTTTTAAAACGTTACAGCATGAAAATGCTGAAAAACAGCTTCAAATCAACCGGCTTTATGCCGAATATCTTTTACTCAAAAAACAAGTCGGTAAATATGCTGAAGTTGTACAAAAGCTTAGCACTGAAAACATGGATATGATTCTTTTCACGGATAAGCTCCCGGCAACATTAAACCGCAAATGTAAAGTTGACGGTACCCAGCCTATTTCTAAGCTCAAAATCTTGGCTTATAAAGGTGATTCCTATGCCCTTTTAGAGCAACTTCCTGCTCTTACCGATACAGCCAAGAATATAGATAATATCTATACCGTCACTGCCGTAAAACTTGGCGATAATATAAGTCGTGGCACTGTTCCAAAATATGAGCTTCAAATAACAACAGACAACAACAGTAAATGGAAAATCCAAAGTTCTTCTATTCCGATCAAAAATGATTCTACTCCTGAAATTGTCCGACTCTATACGCCCCATGAATCAAGGCAGAAAAATGCAACTTTACAAAAGAATTTAGCAAGACATTCTCATCCTATTTTGCAGGCTGCCTACAGTCACCAAAAGCAAACAATTTCATCTCATATTTCCACCCTTGCTGAAAAGCTTATTTCAAAAGAAAAGGACATCCATTTAGATGCTCATTGGAATAATGAATCTGAAGTCAAAGACAAGGCAAAAATTGCCGAAGATAAGATGTATCAAGGATGGAATCTGTAAATTTTTAATAACCGTAAAAAATCAGTTTTCTACAGATAAAGGTACTGGGTGACACTGAGCGGCGCAGCCCGAGGACGGCAGGCGGAAGACGCGCCAGCGGCTGTAGCGCCGCCCGCAGGGACGCGGAGCGGGTACCGATAACAAAAAGGGGGCTGTCGCACCAAGCGGAAATTCCACTATATATTGTGATTTGTTTGCTCAAAATTCACAACATATGGTAGAAAAATTTCTTAGTGCAACAGCCCCTTTTAACAATTATTATATTGCCTCTATACCTTCAATTAAAATGTTTTTTAGCTATTCTTTGCGGCAAAAAAACGTTTCAAATTATCTGGAACTGGTTTCGGCTCTGCTTTAGCTGCTACAGCCGCTTGGACCCCGCCATATACATAACGGAGAATGGCATCCACCAGCATCGCCTTAGGTGGCGTTGTGTACTCTTGCCCCTGCCAAAGCCACACCCGACAATCAATATCTTCACCGGCAATCTCGCCACAGCAACCGCACAGGCTTTCTTTAAAATCAAATTGGATGTCTTGCCCGTTAATTCGAATAGTCGGCGAGCTGACAAAACCTAATTGCTGGGCCTGCTCTTCTGTTTCAACTAAAATCTTGTGGACATCCAGCGCGTACCCGGCGCTTTGTAATAACGCTGATACTTCCTCAATAGCTTCGTCTAAGCTGGTATCGGTACCGAGGCAGCGGTCACAGGTCGTTAAGTCAATATACATAAAGTCAATAATGATGTGCCGCTTTACCGTGGTACCTTCTTCTGAACCACAACACCCTGAACTGCAGGAACAGCAACCTGCACTATCTTGTGCACTCATTTTATTTACCATCAAAATCCTCTCCTTCGTTTTTGAAGTCTCTTAGACATTCACCTCTATAGACGAAAGAGTGCCCTAAAGGGGCGCAGTTTTTCAACAATATTTACACGTAAGGTGCTTACGCTTATAGTCTGTGATATTGCCCAGTCTGTCAAATTCAAGGTGACAGCACCCTAACAAAATTTCTTTCAGTTTGGCCCTCGCACGCTGCACCCTCGACTTAGCACCAGAAAGTGATAATCCAAGTCTCTGGGCTAAGTCTCGCTGAGTCAGATTTTCAAACTCGGTAAGCACAATTGCCTCTCGATACTTCTCAGGCAAATGGTTAAGTATGGTTTTAAGACAGTCTGCCACTTCACGAGAAACATCATCACCTATAAAATCCGTATTAACCGTATCCGGTAAATCCGTCAGTTCGGCAGTGACGCTTTTGTTGGTACGATAGTAATCAATGATAGCGTTGCGAGTAATCTGATAGACCCAAGCATGAATTTTACTTTCATCTTTTAGGGTTTCGATATGATCGTGAATTTTGCAAAATATATCTTGTAGGATATCCTCTGCGTCATACTTATTTTGGACACGCTTGGCAATAAACTGTTTTAGCGGTATACTGAATTCTTCCCAAATGCCCTTTGTATCGATATCCAATGTTATCCTACCTCCGCTCTCTTGTCCAGGTACTAAGATGAACAGCGCCGTCGGACGCTGTTCATCTTCTCCTGTTACTTCAACATGGCTTTGATTTCTTCCTTGCCAGGCACTTTGCCAGCAACCTTGACGACCCCGTCCACCACCAACGCAGGAGTGGTCATAACGCCGTATTTCATGATCTCTTTAATGTCTTCCACTTTTGCGAATTCAGCGTCAATCCCCAGTTCCGCCACCGCTTGGGTAGCCGCCTGATATAAAGCACCACATTTTTGACAACCCATTCCTAAAATTTCGATTTTCATTAACATCGCTCCTGCTTCTTTATTTTAAAAATTTAAGTATACTCTGGCTATGGCCGATCTGCTCACTCAATGTTTTTTCCGCCGCCCCGATCACATCCAGTACCGACGGGTAGGCAATACGGTAAAACATTTTCTGACCGTCTTTGCGGGAATCAAGAATCCCCTGCTTTTTCATCACACTTAAGTGCTGCGACAAATTGGATTGTTCAATGTCTAATTCCTCAATAATTTCACATACGCAACGTTCGCCTTGTTCCAGTAAGTGAAGAATTTTAATCCGTATCGGATGGGCTAACGTTTTAAAAAAATCGGCCGTCAGTTTTACGACAATATCTTCTGCCATAAAGATAACCTCCTATAATATAGCGTTAAATAAATAACCGATGATAATGATGGATACAGATACAATGCCGATAAAAATAGCAATCAGTTTCGGTTTGATGACCTTGCGCAGAATAATCATCTCCGGTGTGGAAATGGCCACAATGGCCATCATGAAGGCTAGCGCAGTCCCCAAGGGCATGCCCTTTTCCACCAGCGCTTGTACGATGGGAATGGTGCCGGCGGCATTAGAGTAAAGAGGAATGGCAATCAGTACCGCTATGATGACGGCAAAGGGATTATCCGGCCCGGCATATTTCACCACAAAGTCGACGGGAGCATAGCCGTGTATCCAGCCGCCGATACCAATACCGACCAGCACATAGGGCCATACCCTTTTAAGAATATCAACGGTATATTCTTTCGCATACCCCACCCGTTCCTGCCAAGTGGGGGCAGTAATGTCACTTTCACCCATATGGATTTGATACACATACTCCTCCACCTGGTTTTCCAAGTGCAGCTTGCCGATAACAATGCCGCTAAAGAAGGCAATGATCACACCGGTCACCACATACAAAACGGCAATTTTCCAGCCGAACAACCCCCACAACATGACCAGGGCTACTTCGTTCACCGTCGGTGAAGAAATCAAAAAGGAAAAGGTCACTCCTAGCGGCAGGCCGGATTCCAGAAAACCGATAAATAACGGCACCGCCGAACAGGAGCAAAATGGAGTCACGATACCGAGAAGCGCGGCCAGGAAGTTACCCACGTACTCCCGTTTGTGGCTTAACAGCTTCTTAGCCCTTTCCGGGGGAAAGTAACTGCGAATCATGGCCACTATAAAGATGATAGTAACCAACAGTAAAAAGATTTTCATGGTATCGTAGAAGAAGAAATCAAGAGCATCACCTAACCTTGTACCCGGCGCGATACCCATCCACTGATACACGATGAGATCGGCAAAAGCTTGCAACATAATCAACACCTCCATGGTCTTCCCTATTACCGCTCCCTGAAGGAGCAATTATAATATATTAGATTTTTATCATATTATAATATATTAATTTATTATTAGCAATTCTTTTATGAGATAAATTTTCAGTACTCCCTTTCGCTTCTAATGCGGCACACAAAAAAAAGACTGACCGCAACACAATAAGTCAGTCCTTTGTCTATAATGTTGGAAATACTTTCAAAAGAGCCCGTCCCCGGCAGGCTGGTAGGCGGCTGACAAGGAGCCTTCGGGTCTGCTCCCCCTTGCTAAGTTGACTAATGACCTCCGGATATAGGATATGGCTCTAAGCGCCAGCGGCTGCAGCGCCGCCCACAGGAACGCGGAGCGGGCCCTTCTTACGAATGTTAATCCTTTGAAATACTGTATCCGCCATCTACGGGAATAGATGCGCCCGTAATATATTTTGCCTGTTCTGAAATTAAAAAAAGTACTGTTGTTGCAATTTCTTCGGCCATAGCAAACCTTCCCAGTGGAATTAGCTTTAATCTGCACGCTTCCGCATCGCTATCGGTTACATGTTGTTTTAAGCCATCAGTGAGCGTTCTTCCTGGTTCAATGGCATTGACATTAATTTTATAAGGAGCTAATTCCACTGCCATTGCCTTTGTCAACATACGGACTCCCGCTTTTGCAGTGGCATAGGCAGCCATGCTTTTCCCAACCAGGCTGGCCCTCATACATGCAATATTTACGATGCTGCCGCCGCAGCCATTTTGAACCATCCATTTGGCTACTGCCTGCCCCCAAAGAAAAGTTCCTTTTAAATTTACATCCAATGTTTTATCCCATTGTTCCTCCGTCATTTCCAGAAACTCAATTTTTTCAATTAGACCAACGTTTGCGATCAATGCATCAATACGACCAAACTTATTAATACATTGGTCAAAGGCTGCTTCCACATCTTTTTTCTTTGTTACGTCTCCGCAGAAATAATCTACATTCTTACCTGCAAACTCATCCTGAACAACACGAAGCAGCTCTTTTTTATTTTTATCAAACAAAAATACAGAGTATCCATTATTCACTAAAATGGAAGTGATAGCTTTTCCCATGCCGGCGGCCGCCCCGGTTACAATAGACACCTTCCCAGTAAAATTTTCCATTAACATCTTCCCCTCTATCCAGAAATTAATAATAAGTACTTCCTCAAATATTCTCTTTATCCTCCAGGCAAAATCGGTAAAATCCCCCCCTGATTATGCGCAGCAACGGCTATACCATTGACAAATACTGCCTTTTTTGCTATGGTTTTTTTAACAAATAGCTGATCAAAAAAATTGAAGGCTAAGAAATCTTCCGCAGAGGATTTCTTAGCCTTTTTCTTTTGTTCAGCTAACGTTGAAAAATCGCTGTCAGCCCAATTGCCATTATTATTTTTATAGATAATATGAGGTTGTTGCCGCGAATTAAGTCCATTAAGAAAATCATTGCAAACGACACATAATTCTTTCAGGTGCGATTCAGTCGTTTCTCTCTTGTACAAGGAATCAAATTTTATTCCCTTTAAATTCTCTTTTCTTCCAGCTACAGCCAAACAAAACATTATTTCGTTCGACTCTGGATATCATCTACAGACAGCAACTGTTCTTTTAGTTCATCCATTGGAAGATATTTTAAATATATTATTAGGATATTGGTTTATTATTTTTTTCTTCACCCAATAACTTTATTTCCATATCTTCCAATGCCTTTATATAATCTTTTTCGGCCTTTGAAACATCACCTAAATGCAATATCTTATATTTTTTGTATTCTTCTTTAGCTTTTATTTCAGCCGTCTTAGTACTAATTTTTCCGGAATGAGTGAGAATTTCATGCTTGGACAATTTCAAAAATCCATCTAATGTGTCAATCCAATCTGACATATACATAGGTATCCTTCTACGAGCCTGCATTTCTGCAAATTCAAGATAAGCAGAAACTACACTGTTTAATGCAGATAATTCGTCTTCAGTACAATAGTTTTTTGCTACTAATGCGTCAGCTTGCGTAGGCTGTTCTCCCTTGAAACTGAGTATACCCATATAAGGCTTGTCTGCATCTGCCGAGTAATAAATTTTTTCTGCTGCAGTCTGTCCATGTGCTGCCCAATGCATTTTATTCTGCATAGTTTTGAAAAACAACGTAGAGGCTTCCGTTCTAGGATCATAATCAACACTGGTTGCATAGATATCAAGAACCTTTCTCCAAAACACTTTTTCTGAGGAACGGATATCACGGATACGCTCCAGTAATTCATCAAAATAAATTCCACCGCCATTATTTTTTAAAAAATCATCATTCATGGCGAATCCTTTTTTCATATACTCTTTCAAAACATTGTTTGCCCAAATCCTAAACTGAGTGCCTCGTAAAGATTTTACACGATAGCCTACAGAAATAATAACGTCTAAGTTATAATAGTCAACTTGATATGTTTTTCCATCCGTAGCAGTTGTTGCAAAATTTGCAACAACTGAATCTCTTATTAATTCGCCTTCTTTAAATATATTTTTTATGTGACGTGAAATGGTAGACTTATCTCGCTGAAATAGCTCTGCCATTCCATCAATCGAGAGCCAAACAGTATCATTATCAAAGGTAGTTTCTATTTTAGTTAGACCATCTTCAGTCTGATACATTATAATTTCAGAATTCATATGCACACCTCGTACTTGTTTTTTTCATTATAAATGTTTTTCCAAAATATCTCCATTAATATATAAAAATTATCATGTTTTGGATATATCCCCACTAGCCATTTTGGCACCATTTTTCTATACTGCTTTAAAAATGAATATAGATCACAAGGAACGATCCCTTTCATGCCCCTGGCTACGCATATTCCCCTTTGATTCAATACGGAGAAGTACTTTCCTTGGCTTTTTAATATTAATTTCATTATCAAAAACCTTATCTCGGACGGATGCCACGATTCTGCCTTTCTCTGGCTCATTTATGCGTTGAACAGCCGACTGCTGTTGTTCTGCTGTCTGCAATTTTTCCTGCTGCTCCTTTTCTACAGCCTGCCGTCTCTTTTCTAACGGTGAAAGATTTAAAACTTCTTCTTTCTTCGACTGAAGATATTGGATTCCCTTATCAAAAAAGGATGAAGTCTTTTGAATAGCCTGATCCACAATGCTATAGGTTTTGTCTCGAACCGCGACTTTTATTTTATCCGGTATTTCCCGAATACCAGTATAAACCTGCTTTACCTGGTCACGCGCCTCTTTCCATAGAGCAGCCGCAATAACCGGTTTTTCCCAACGAATATCCTCCCGAAGAGTTTTTATATCAGAAACAAACTTTTTGCCATTCGCCGTTAATTCCTGCAATTTTTCTGGTGAACTGCCTATTGTCTGTTCCTGCATTTGCTTAATAATATTCTTGATTTGCTCCATTTCCCGCTGAACCTGCCGTTCACGTTCCATGAGCTTTTCATATTCCGTTTGCAGAAAAACACCAGCCTGCTGAAAGGCAACTACTGTTTTGTCCGAAGCGGCCATAACTTCCTGCTCAGAGCTTGTTTTTTCCTGTACGGCCTGTAAATTCTGTAGATTTTCTTTGATAGCCTCATGTTTCGGTTCATACTCCAGCCAGGTTTCCGGCGATGGTATATAATCCCGTTCCACCTGTGCAAACCGATCCATCTTCTCATACAAATTATTGGAAGTCCTACCGATATCGCGGCGCACGGTTTCCGGTGACTTATCCAGCGTAGCCTGCACACTTTTTTCCATGTCCCTCTTTAGCTGAATAGCAGGATTGCCATAATTCTGTGCATCAGCTTCATCTATCATCGTCCATAAATCTTTTTCCATGTCGATTTTCCCCTCCCAATTTCAAAAGGTGTCCATTATGGACCCCTTCTATCATCGTGCCAGTTCTGCCTGTTTTGGTTTATCCTTTAACGAAACCTGTAATTTTTGTTTCCTCTGTTGCTGCTTTTTCTTCTCCATTGCCCGATTCGCAATCTCCTGAAATGGCGATATTTTTGCCGGTTCCTTGACCTCTTTACTAAGAATCGGTACTTCATTGGCACTTTCCAGCGGTTTAGGCGTTGTTTGTTCAAGGCCTTTTAACAGCATATTATACTCAATGTAGTCTGCCATTTCTTGCGCCTTGGAAGCTGCCCGATACAATTCATTAGGATCATCTTTTAACACTTTAGCCCAAGACTGCAGATATGCGGCATGATTCTCATAATGCTTTTCATCAAATTGAATGCCATATTGCTGCTGCAAAAACGTAGAGGCAAGCTCTGCTCGCAGTTCTTCTTTCGCATATTCACTTTTTTCAAAGTTGAGCATATCCCTGTTCATCCGGGTAGAATGTCCGGTACTATGGGCAATTTCATGTGCACAAGTCGCATAAAAGCCATCCAGTGTCTTAAATTTTTCTCGCGGTAATACATGAATTTCATCTGTCACAGGGCTATAAAAATTCCGATTGCTCTGATCAAAGAAGATTTTTGCCTCACTGTTTTTCAGCATATTTTCCATATATCTATTCTTCTCATTCTCATCAATGGTCAACGGATGCTCTGGCGGAACCCCGTCCATTTGCTGTGCATTGAACACCGTATAGTATTTAACTATAGGACAATCTAAATCTTTCAATTTTTTCTCTTCTTCACCCGTTTCTTGATTTACTTCTTTGACCGTGATGGATTTCGCCCAAAATTCAATGTGCGTTCCCTTTTCGCCTTTTTTGACCTGCCAGCCTTTGTCCTGCGCCTGCTTATAGGTGCACCAACGACTATCTGTATAACCTTTATCCTCCGCTGCAATCATTAGTCGCATACGGTTAAGCCCACGATAGGATGACCCAAGCGCCATATTATGCGCTGGTCTGCCAAAGTGTTCAGAATCCCAAAAGAACGGCTTCCCTGCCTCCATGTCTTTTATTACTTTTTCTACAAGAACATTCCGCTGCTCCTGCACATGCTCTGGTAACGGCATATCTTCACCCCCTAACGTTTCGCGTTTTCCTCATCGGATTTCTGAGCCAATTCTGCTTGTTCTTCCTTGGTCAGTACCTGTTCATTTAATTCCATACCATAATCTTCCACAGCTTTTTCCGCCTTCATCGCACTTCACCTCCTGTTTTTGGTATTTTTTTATCACAATTTCGACCTTTTCCTCATCAAATTTGAGGCTCAAAATATTGGCCTTATCATACCAAATAAGCTCGTTATCCTTGCATACGCCGTGATTTGTCGTTACAATCCTTTTCCCATTTTTTACAAACACCACACTTGTCACTTTTACCTCCTGAACAATTACTAATTTTTCCATTTAAAGTTCATTGCAAATATATTAGGGGGTCCATAATGGACCCCCTCACTTGATTTCTATGCAACAAAATGGAAGTCTTCTATATAACTAAAACAATTTGAATCCATCATTTTGGCAAAGCAAAATAAATTTAATTCTAAATAAAAAACCATATTGGAAATGCCAACGAATACTTACTTCGTGTTTCCAATATGGTTCAATCAGTCATATAAAATTCTTTTTTCTTTAACCTATAATCTTGTATAATGTCTGTCTATTCCTAGCGCCGTATTTAATTTATAAGCATAAACAACATAGAATGTAGTAGGAATAAGGGAAATAACACCTAAAATCGTGTTAAAATGATCATTTTCATTTCCTAATAGGCAGGCCGCTACCCAAACCACAATCGTCAGATTAAAAAACAGCACGGTACGTATAAATAATTTTTTCACCTGTTTTTCCATAAATATTCCCCTCACTTTATGAGTCAGATAGTATGCCAGATAGATTTTAGATATGCTTTCATGTACAAGACTTTTATCTTCATCCAAAAAAAAAAATAATCAGCATTCGCTATAAGCGATGATATTTTTCTTCTTCTATTTTTATGGTAAATATCAAGAAAGCTACAAACCCATAACTTGTTCCTAATCTTCCCGCACGCTAAAGCTCATTATGGCTGCTAATATACAAAGAATTGTATCGATCATCCAAAGAAAATCATAATTCCCCGTATTTTCAACCACCAATCCACCAAACCAAGCACTAAAGAAACAACCAATTTGATGTGTAAGAAATAAAATCCCAAAAAGTGTCGCCAATTTCACTGGACCAAAGTTCTTGAGTACTAACCCAGAGGTCGGAGATACGGTCGAATCACTAGTCAGACCTAACACAATGCTAAAAAGTACAAGTACCACTAACGTTTTTGGCATGAAAATAACAAGCACTGCGAGGAATACACGAATCGCATAAATGCTTCCTAATACATATTTCATACGAATGTGATTACAAAGTATGCCGCTTACTGCCGATCCTATCATCGTAAGAACACCATACACCGAAAATATAATGGCAGATGTTGACCTGTCTATATCAAAGGTAGTTAATTGATTAAAAAAATGCGTTTCAAGAATAGCCATATGAAACCCACAGGTGAAGAATCCCAACATCAAGAATTGATAATTCCGGTCCTTTACCGCGTCTTTTAACATTGCTAATGGACGAAGTTCCGATGGATTCGCTGTCTTTATGGAAGGTTCTGCACCTGCGGGCAGACGACAAAGCCATAGAACCACCGGTATCAAAAACAATGACGGAATCCCTAAAAGCAGCATCATTCCCAGCAAGCCAAAAGCGCCTGAAATCCCTGTCAACATCGGAGCAAGTACCGTAGTCCCCACACCGCTGCTCGCATTTAAAAAACCTGATACCGTTGAACTTTTCCCCGTTGGCAATTGCGGCGTAACGATTCCTAAAAGCAGTCCAAAAGACAGTGCGGCTGTACCGGCGGGAAGAAATACTCCTAAAGCAATCAATAAGGCTCCTTCCGTTTTACAAAAAGGAGTGAGTAAAAATCCTGCCGCCATAAGGAGTACCCCTATGCAAAGAACCCTTCGTTCCGATGTTTTCATTGCAATAATTCCAAAAACAGGCTGCAATAACCCAAAAACCAACTGACTAACTGCCAGTACAAAACTTACATCCGCATAAGAAATTCCGCTAGCATCCGAAATAGGACCTAATATCACGCCAAAGTTTCCACGAACCCCGCCATTGATGGCGTAAATCAGACAAATGGCTGCCGTTAAACTACCTACAGATTTTTGCTGCAACTTAGCTATAAAAAACGACACGTTTTCACCGCCTTTATTTATGAAGAGGAATGCCTTTTGTTAGGCGGTCCAAAGAATTCTTTTTACCACGAATGCCAATTCCTACAAGATTCAAATCTTCTGTATCATATTTTTTGACCATCGCACGATTATCTGCGTCATTGAACGTATCAAAAAGTTCTTTCGTATAAATTGCTACCTCCATTTCTTTCTCTTTCGCTTTTTGTAAAAGTGTTTTAAGCGCTTCTTTCGAGGCCGTGTGTATCATGATTGGCTGCTGAGACATCGGCAAATATTGTACGCCATTCTTATCTTTATAGGGATCTCCAATAATATTTTGTGTTCCTGCAATACCGCTCATTAAAAAGGCGGTTACATTTAGTTCCTGCCATGGTTCAAGATCCTCTCGAAGTACAATTTTTATCTTAGTTTCAAAGTTCATTTTTCCTTCTCCTTGTTTTTTGAATTTCTATATGATAGTATAACTTAATAATTTAATTTAATCTAATTGAAGCATTCGATTTTTCAATTCAATATTTCTGAACTACAGGAGTGCAAAATGGAACTTAAAAATCTATATACCGTGAAAAAGATCATGGAAACTGGCAATTACCAACGAGCAGCCCAGGCGCTCAATTATGCACAATCCACAATTACCTTCCAAATGAAACAATTGGAAGAGGAATTATCAATCCATCTATTTGAAAAGCAAGGCACTAAAATGCAACTCACTACAGAGGGTGAGAAAATCCTCCCCCTTATCGATAAGGTCCTCTTGGCTGCTGAAGAGTTAAAAGCCTTTAACAAGCGCAAAGACGAATTAACCGGCACACTAAAAATTGCACTTCCGGAAACGCTGTTAACCTACAAACTTCAAGATGTCCTGAAAAAATTCAAAGAACAGGCTCCAGCTGTTAAGCTTTCCCTACAAGTCATGAATTGCTATGCCATTTATGAACACATGATGGATAACATGATCGATATTGCCATTCACTACGATGTCCGAAAATATTCCTCGAATATCGTGACAAAAGCCATGTATACCTATCCTCTCGTGCTTGTAGCTTCTCCCGCCTTACCTGAATCTCAGCGGGATTTTCTTTCTCCAAATCAAAGAAAGCCCATATGCCATATACAAAACGATCCAAATGCCCTCTATCTAAAGATTTTCAATCAATATTTGCAGAAAAAAAATATTATATTAGAAACAGCCTTAGAACTTTGGAGCATTGAATCCATCAAAAATACGGTAAGGAGCAATTTAGGAGTCGCCTACCTCCCCCGTTTCACCGTAGAGGAAGAATTGTCGCAAGGTTTATTCGTGGAACTCGAAACATCTATTGAAAATAATACAATCACCTCCATCTATGCATACAATAAAAATAAATGTAACAATACAGCAATGAATTTATTCCTGCAACTTTTAGGAGAATTCCGTAAAAATTGATTCATTTACTAATCCAATTCTTTGATAATTTTTTGTGATAAGTTTATTGTGTATTAAAAATTTTCAAGATGTAACCAATTATTATACAACGCTTAAGGCAATATTGTATTATTTTCCATCAGTTGCTGTCGTTCAGTTGTATTTTTTATAAAATCAGTATATATTAGCATTATTAATAAGTAAAATTAATATGTATAATCCATGCATCAAGAAAGGCGATACGTGAACTATGAACCGCTATATTGCGCTACAAAAAATTATCGATCTTGGAAGTTTCACAAAAGCAGCTGAAGTTCTTGGATACACACAGTCATCTATAAGCCAGATGATTTCTTCTCTCGAAGATGAATTGTCCATTAAGCTTCTGTATCGCTCCCGTATTGGAGTAAAACTAACGCTGGAAGGTGCAGATTTATACCCATTTATCGAAAAAACGATTCTTCAGTATCGCGCCATGCAAGAAAAAGCAAATGAAATAAAAGGATTAGATACAGGCATTATTCGAGTAGGTACCATATCTAGCATTACCTGTCATTGGTTGCCACAATTAATCAAAGAATTTCAGGTCATTTATCCAAACATCCAATTTATTTTCCATCAAGGAGACTATAGTTCTATACAAGAATGGATTAAAACAGATACTGTAGATTTTGGTTTTATAACGCCCCCTGCCGTAACCGGCTTACAAACAATTGCTATCAAAGAAGGAACTATGTTGGCTGTACTGCCAGCCAATCATAAATTGGCTTCAAAAAACATTGTTACTTTAGAAGAACTATCGACAGAACCATTTATTCTTTTAGAAGAGGGGCACTTCAGTGAGCCGCTGGAAGCCTTTCGCGCTTGTAATTTAAAACCAAACATAAAATTTTGTATCCATGATGATTATGCGATTATGACCATGGTAGAAGCAGGGCTAGGAATCAGTATTTTAGCAGAACTTGTGTTGCGGCGTACGAATTATAATATCGTCAAATTGCCAATTGATCCTCCCATCAGCCGAAAACTCGCGATTGGCTATAAAGACAAAAATAGTTTACCTATTGCCAGCAAGTATTTTATTGACTATTTAGTTTCCAATATCAAAAAGCTGCCATAATCATAGATATTATAAAAGCCATTTTCCCTTAACCTCTAGGAAAATGGCTTTTCTTTCGTTTTTTTATACATCATAGTATTGGTTTAAAAATAATGAACCAACAAAAAATTGTATATTACTCTACTGGTAAAAAAACTTCGGCAATGGAATAAAGAGCCGCCTTCCCTGCAATTAACACCCGATCCCCCTTCATATGACAATATAGGATGCCACTTCTGCTGGATGCCTGGAATGCGTGCAAAGTTGATTTTTCTAATTTATCGGACCACAAAGGAATCACATGACAATGGCCTGAGCCACAAACAGGATCTTCTGCTACACCTAACTTAGGAGCAAAACTACGTGTTACACAATCGTATTTTTCCCCTCTGGAAGTAAGCTGCAAGAGTAATCCCTCTAATTTTTTCAGTTTTTCTTCATCAGGTTTTGCTTGTATAACTTGTTCCTGATTTTCTAAAACACAAACTAAATCCCTGCCAATCCATGCTTCTACAGGACGAAACCCAATCGCTTCTTCCATTTCTAATGTAACTGGTATAGAAATAAGCTGATAAGCTGGCATATCCATC
This sequence comes from Pectinatus frisingensis, assembly GCF_014076555.1. NCBI lineage: Bacteria > Bacillati > Bacillota > Negativicutes > Selenomonadales > Selenomonadaceae > Pectinatus > Pectinatus frisingensis. Next base: position 2,259,372 of record NZ_CP045424.1, on the reverse strand, counting down.
TCATATAAATCGTTTTTCTTTTGAACTTTTAGAATGCCACTTTTCGTTTGAAAAGATACCTCTTCCCAAGCAGGTACTATAAATCGCATTAAAATATAGGCAGTAGCAAGCGTGGCATGTCCACATAGATCAATTTCACCGCCTGGCGTAAACCAACGCAAATCATATAAATCACCATGGCGTACAGTAAATGCAGTTTCTGAAAGATTATTTTCCTTTGCAATCTCCTGCATTAGTTCATCTGAAAGCCAGTTTTCCAAAACGCAGACAGCCGCAGGATTCCCTTTAAAAACGGTATCTGTAAATGCGTCAACAACATAACATTTCATATCATTTTTCTCCTTTGCGTGTGTAATCTAAATAAATAAAAACTAAAATCATCAACATTCATATGAGTACTTCTTTACTGTTTTTTATGTCTTTAGTATATGTTCAATCTAATAATAAGTAAAACAAATACTTACAATACAGACATTAGAAAAATTAATATGTTACACAATTTGATAGATCTCACTTAAAAATCAACCCCTTATAAAATAATATAACTTCTAACGCATACAGCGATTATCTGCTATATAACCTAAGATTTAGTTTTCAGCCTATTTCACCTCCTGCTTTTGGTATCTTTTTTATCACAATTTCGACCTTTTCCTCATCAAATTTCAAACTCAAAACATAGGCATTATCATACCAAATGAGCTCATTATCCTTGAATACACCGCGATTGGTCGATATAATTCTTCTCCCATTTTCAATAAACTCCACCCTCATTCAATCCACATCCTTGACCAGCACATTGATTTTCCCCATAAAAAATTATTACAAGCCGAATCGGGTGTCCATTATGGACCCCCAAACGAATCGACGTATCCTAAGAAGCAGGGGCAAAATCGGTCGTTTTTATACGACAATGCTGGCCCCACCTACCCCAAGATTAAATTTGCCTACAGTCAGTCAAGGTGTCCATAATGGACACCTTAAATTCCAGACATTCACACCGGACTCTTTTCATCCTGCTCTTTTTTATATTTTGCAAGAAAAGCGTGAAATGGACTATTTTCAGGAATTTCAAATTGATTGGCTTCCTCTTCTGCTTCTCGTTCCAGAGCAGCTATTTGTTGCCGTTCTATCTCCGCCATTTTTTCTCGCATAGCAGCTTTCTTTTCCTCCTGAAGCTGTTTAAACGCAGCTGGAGCATCAACATATCCTTCCCGCAACGCCATATGCAGCCAACCTGCAGGATTATTTATCTTCCCTTTTTGCAATGCCTTTTTCAAAAGTTCCCATTGCTGTTCAACTGCCTCAAGACCGTATTCAGCAATAAATTTCTTTGCAGTAGCAAGCGTAATACCATAGCTTGGCATTACAAAAAGTAAGCGATCCAGTGAATCTTTTATGTTAACCATATCTCCAACAACAGTTTCCTCATTCCTGTTTGTTGTTGTTTTTTCTGATAATTCTCTGTTGTTATTCTCTGGTATTGGTGAGGACAGATTGTCCGGTTCCATGGGGACAAAATGACCGGATGGATTTGGACAACTTGTCCCTATGAAACGGTCATTTTGGGCATTCTCCGCCAAAGGACCCGGCAAGCCTTGAATTTCCTCATAAGGACAATTTGTCCCTATGGATTGGTCACCAACGGAAGCATCTCCCACAGTATCCGTGAGCCCTTGATTTTCCTCATGTGGACAATTTGTCCCTATGGACTGGTCACCAACAGCAGCATCGCCCATAGTACCTGCGAACCCTTGATTTTCTTCATGTGGACATTTTGTCCCTATGGACTGGTCACTAACGGCAGCATCATTTTCTCCTGATACATCTGGCTCTGATTCTTCATGATTTTCCGTTCCCGGCTCCTCCTTTTCTAGCCGTTCCAACGCAAGATAATCAATCGTGTACCACTTTGTGCGATCATAGCCTTTTTGATTGTAGTTGCCGGAAATAACCAGTTTTTGCTTTTCTAAGTTGGAAATCGTCCGCGATAAGGTCTTCTGCGACCAAAACGGAAATTGCTTTGACCAGTCCGCCATGGTGTTATACACCCATTGCCGACCATCGATAATATTTTTACTGCGGTCCACCCAATAATGCAGTTGCTGTATAAAAAGCGCTTCATTCAAGCCGATTTTTACTGCAAGGCTGGGCAGGCACATCAAAGGAACCTCATTGATCAATAATTTACTCATTTTCTTCTCTCTCCCAACTGCAGATCATTAATTATTCATGGTATTTGCGACTTGAAAGTTTTTCGAATGCTCACAGGGCCGATCACAATCATCACAACATTCTTTGCATCGTTCCGGGCAATGAGATTCATCTAAATAAGCCAAGACATCTTTTATAACCTTGACACGTGCCTGCCACTCCTGACACTCTTCTTCTGTTTTATCAGCAGCTTCTACGGAAAGCCGTTGCTCAGCGTCTTTTAATTTTTCAACGATTTCTTTCTGAAACCACATTTTCGCAGCAGTATCTTTATCTGTCGCTTCTTGCTTTTGCACAGGTGGTACAACCTCATCAGTAGAATTAACACCGTCATTGCTTATATTTTTATCTGTATTATTTTTTCGCGTTTGGTCGAACAGTTTTGTCTGCCCCTCATCCTCTAATTCACATTCTGTCGGGCTCTTTCTTACAACAGAAATAGGAGCATTTTTAGGCCCAACGACTTTTTTCTTTTCCTCTTTTACAGCCTGAACGGTAATTTCTTCACCTCTGTCCTTAATTGCTTCAACTACCGAATTTTGCTTTTCTGTATCCATACTTGCCAATTCTGCTGCAGCAGTGGCTGTAATATTTCCGGCATCAACTTCAACCTTAACTTCATCCGATACCTTTCGGATGGCCTCTTTACGATGTAGAGATGTTTCAGAAATGCCAAGGATATTGGCAAAATAAGGCCGAAATTTACCATCAATATTTCCCGCTGCCTTTTGGTAATCATAAAGTTTCTTGATAATTGGCTTAATCAGTGCAATTTCATCGGCTTCCTGCGAGGGAGTCAGATTCCTGCGCTGCCCTTTATTCGGGAATACGATATTCAGCGTTTCCATCTCATCATCCGTTATGGCATCCTCAAAATCATTGATGATTTCCCGTGTAATGGTCGGAACCATCGGATTATCTGTCATTCCCTGTTCCAAGCGATACAGCTGTGCCAAGCGGCGGCGATGGCCGCTGGTAATCATAAATTTGCCATTATCCATCGCCTTTAAAATAATTGGCTCTATATTATGGGTAATCTGGATCATCATCGCCAGCTCTTCAATATTATCCAAACTGTATTTTTCATTCTTAGGATTCGGCACCAGTTCATGAACGTCTCGCATGATGATTTCTTCCGTAGTTTTAAACTCGTTACTACTGCTGCCTTGCACCGGTTGAGAATTTTTATTTAAAAGCTTTGCGATTAAGCTTGCTGACTGTTTTTTCATCGTTTTATTCCCCCGCTAAAAGTTCTTTTAAAAACTGCACAAGATCCCGTGTAAAGCCACAATTGGGCGAATACTCGAAAATGGATTTTCTTTCTTCTGCCGACGCTTCCAGTTTATCTTTTGTATAACGAATTCTTGTTCTAAATAAGGGAAACTGACTCTTTAATAGCTCGATACACCTGAACCCATGCGGAGTAGAGGAAAATTTATTGAGAAGGCAGCCGCGAAACCGCAGTGCAGCATTATATTCTTTAATTGCTTCTATATAGTCGGCCATCTGCGAAACGCCGCGAATACCATAAATATCCGGTGTTGTCACAATAATGACTTCATCACTGGCTACCAAGGCATTGATAACAGAGGCATTAATTGTCGGAGGATTATCGATAAGACATACATCATAATTTGCAGCAATTCTTTCCAAGGATTCCTTTAAAATGTTCTGCTGCACAATCTCTTCATCTTTTATGACAGCCACATTGGCATCCAATAGAGCAGCACCGCTGGCAACAATGTCAATGTTCGAATAGCGTGTAGGCTGGATAACCTCCTGAATATCCGCTTTACCTAGCAGGATATCTGCTAACGATCTTTCTGGATCTGCGTCAAAGAACTGCGAATCATTGCCCTGATCGTCATTATCTATAACCAGTACTCTTAAATCGCAGCTTTCTGCTATGGCATACGCCATATTAACGGTAATCGTTGTTTTGCCAACGCCGCCTTTTTTGTTGATGAACGAAAATGTTTTCATAAATTTTCAAGTCCTTTCGCTTAACTTTTCTATACAAATCAAGCGAAAATCTGCTATAATGAATCTTAGAGAGCGAGATTTGTTTATAACAAATTTTCACGTCAAGCGTTATCAGCGGCTAACTGATAGCGCTTTTTTCATACCCAATTTTCATCTTCCTTTGATCCTTACCAAAGCCCCCTCCAGCTTCATATCCGGGCGTGCTGTAAAATAGTAATCGCCACTATATTCAATGGACGTTGGAAGCCAGCTCATCCATTCTTCTTCATCTGAGAAATACGGTGCATAAACTTCACAACTACTACCACACGTAAATTCAATGTCTGTGCCTTCCATTTCGAACCTACCGGCTGAATTTCGGACTAAGCGCCCTGTTTTGCCTACAGCTGCATACATTCGCTTTAAGCGCCAGTCACTTTCATCGAATGCGTTACTACCTAACCCCAATAAATGCTTCACGTAGGTTCTCTCTTCTTCTGTTGCCTTTTCTGGCGTGAATTCGTTCTGAATCCATGCCAAATCATCAACAAGCTCCCTAATCATTGGAGCAGCCTTTCTAAATCGTTCAATCATACCTTGTCTTAACATTTTCTGTTCCTCCTTCATTAAAAATGGATAAAAAAATAGACGTTCAATATTATCAAATATCAAACGTCTAAGACTTAAAATCTATGCTATTGTAGAATGGTAAATCCACTTGCTTCTAATAAAAATTAACGTATCCACTCACACCAGATGTAACCGTACTTCCACTTTTATGAACTCTTCAATCACTTTTTTGAGCTCTCCATCCTTATTTTTCTTAAAGCGAAAATGTGGCTGGAAGTACTGAAAATCAAGGATTTTCGGATATTTTTCGCCGTAGCAACGCAATACTCTCGACGTGACATGTCTGCGGGAACATATCTACGGGCTGGATTTGTTCAGTTTTGTAACCGAGGTCAGCCAATATGGCAATATCGCGGGCAAGCGATGCAGGATTGCAGGAAACGTAAACGATGCGTTTAGGATGCATATTAGCAAATGTTTTCAGTACAGTGGGTGTACAGCCGGCACGTGGCGGATCGACAACCACTACATCAGGATATACACCCTGTTTATAAAGCTGCGGCATAACAATAGTTGCATCACCGACGATAAATTCAGCATTTTTAACATGATTGTCACGGGCATTTTTTTGCGCATCGAGGATAGCTGGTTTGACAATTTCTATACCATAAACTTTGCGGGCTTTTTGTGCTAAAAATAAAGTTATTGTTCCCGTGCCGCAATAAGCATCAATTACTGTCTCATGGCTGGTCAGATTAGCATATTCCAAAGTCTTTTGGTATAAAACAGCAGCTTGATTGGTATTGACTTGAAAAAATGAGCGAGGAGATATATGGAAAGTCAGTGTTCCTAATGAATCTTTTATAGAAGGTTTACCCCATAATAGATGTGTTTCCCGCCCCATGATAACGTTATTGCGATATGTCTGGATATTTTGCTGTACGCTGGCCAATTTGGGCAGACGTTGACGCAACAGTTTCACCAATTCCTTACTGTGATGCAAATCTTTAGTTGCTGTGACCAGGATGACCATACAGTCACCAGTTTCACTTACACGGCCAACGATGTGTCGTAAAGTACCGATATGTTTGTCTTCATCATAGATGCTGATGCCAAGCTTTTGTACAGCATCGCGTATAGCGTTGGCAATATTGTTATTGGTTTCTTTTTGAATATAGCAGTCACGGGTGTCGACGATGTTGTGGCTGCCTTGGGAAAAACAGCCAAGAATAACGCGCTTTTTGTCCATACCAATGGGAAACTGCATTTTATTGCGATAATTCCAAGGCTGTTTTGCACCTAATGTTGGGTGAATTAGTAAATTTTTTTGTTTGCCAATTCTTTCTACAGCATCTTTTACTTGCTGTTGTTTTATTTTTAACTGGGCATCATAGGACAGGTGTTGCAGCTGGCAGCCGCCGCATTCATAATAAAGCCCGCAGCGTGGCGCTATTCGCTGCGGGCTGGTTGTTATAATGCGGATTATTTTGCCGATAGCATAGTTCTTTTTGCTGGTTTGGATAGTTACATCCAGTTGTTCGCCAGGCAAGGCATAAGGAACAAATACCGTAAAATTATTGATGCGTCCAACGCCTTCGCCGTTACTGCCGATGCCTGTGATAGTCATTGTATAGGTGTTGCCGATTTTTACTGGCAAGGTTGTTTTCATTTTAATAACTCCATTGTGGTAGTATTATTAGTCATTGATAAAGGTAATTTTATCAGTCAATTCGGCCGGTGATTTAAGTAACAAACGGGCACCGTTTTCCAGCAGTTCTTCTTTGGAACGGAAACCCCATAAAACTCCTACCGGTAACATATCAGCGTTGACTGCTGTCTGCATGTCTACGGAAGAGTCGCCCATATATACTATTTCTCCCGGATTTAGATGCATTTTTTCAGCTATTAGCAGGACTTTTTTAGGGTCAGGCTTGCGTTTAAAACCAGGCAGATCACCGATGATATAGGTAAAAGTAGTTTGTCCAAATAAATGATAAATGATTTTTTTTGCCGCATCATCATGTTTATTGGTGCAGACAGCCAATGGGATATGTTTTTGCCGGAGCTTTTCAAGCATTTCTCCGATTCCATTGTAAGGCACTGTTTTATCAAGCTGATGTATGGCATAAATTTTTTTGAACTTTTCCAGAGCTTCATCAGCGATATTAGTCGGTGTATTAAGTGGCAAAGCCCGTTCGATTAATTTCTTTATGCCGTTGCCAACCATCATGCGATAGCTTTCAATTGGGTGTTCCGGATAGCCGTATTTTTTAAGGACCGTATTTACACTGTCACCTAAATCATTCAGGGAATTGACTAGCGTGCCGTCCAAGTCGAATATTACTGCTTTATATTTCATTGATTTACCTTCTTCAATAAATTATATTTGTGTTGTTCAGTTGAGATTGCATACAGTATGATATTTAACAGGTAAATGCAAATTTATTTATTTATCTGTATATTGTCATGTTCTAGTTGCAAAAGAAATTTTTTCGTTTTTACTCCTCCGGCATAGCCGCAAAGTTTACCATCAGAGGCGATGACTCGATGGCAAGGAATGCAGATAACTATGGGATTTTTATTATTAGCCATGCCGACTGCCCGAGTAGCTTTGGAATTACCGATGGCTTCAGCTATTTCTTTATAAGAACGGGTTTGTCCGTAAGGAATATCCAATAATGCATTCCAAACTTTTTTTTGGAATGCGGTACCGGAAGGGTTTAACGGCAAGATAAATTTATCTCTTTTGCCACTGAGATATTCGGAAATTTGTGTAAATGCTTCCCGTAATAGGAGTGATTCCATTTTTGTGGCAGCAGAAAGCGGCTTACGAAAACTGATTTCTGTGATAGCAGATTTTTCCTCAGTTATGTATATATTGCCTATTGGTGTTTCATAGGTAAATCTTTTTTTCAAGGAAGTATGCCTCTTTTCATTAAAATGTATTTTAATGGTCAGTAATAAGGCCAACATGTATGAAACGCTATCAGCAAGTCATAGTTTTAGTATTTGTTTAAGTTCATGGGCTGTTTGGCGTAATCCCCAGGGTTGCTGCAGTAAAACCGGGATAACGGCGCGATATTGTTTTACTGTAGCCATTAAAATGACATCGGTAACAGGCTGACTAAGATCAGCACAATGTCGGGATATAGCAGCGTCACCACCTTTACTGAGCATAGTTTGTTTTAAAATATTGGCAGCTTTGGTGTCAACGTCGGTCAGTTTGATTACACGAAAAATTGCCTTTTCCGCCATTATTGCAATACCGGCATCGGTACAGTCAACAGCTGCTATTGCTGCTTTGGCGGCGGGATAGTCGTTGATTGTCAATATTTCCATGGTATCATCTCAAGAAAAATAGGGGTTGTACGTTTTTTCATGACCGATAGTGGTGGTCGGACCATGACCGGGATAAACAATATTGTCGGTGCTGAGAGGTAATATTTTTCTCTCAAGGCTGCTGACCAATGCTTTCATGGAACCTCCGGGGAAGTCAGAGCGACCTATTGATTCAGCAAATAGTGAATCACCGGAGAAAATTATTTGGTCGTTTATCAGGCAGATGCCGCCTGGAGTATGTCCCGGTGTATGAATGACTTTTAAGTAGCTTTTACCTATGTGTATTATATCATTTTCATTAAGAAAAAAATCAGCTTTTTTTGATATGACAGGTGAACCCCAGTAAGTTGAAAGGTTTAGCTTGGCATCGGTCAGCATTGGTGCGTCGAGCGGATGGATTCCAAGCTTAATGGAGAATTTATCACATACGGCAGTGTTGGCACCAATATGGTCACTGTGACCATGTGTATTAAGCACGTATTTTATGGTGCAGTCAGCAGCCTTTATCCAGTTTAAGATAAGTTGGGGATGTGAGCCCGGATCGATGACGACAGCCTCTTTGGTAGGGGTGTCAATTGCCAGGTAACAGTTTTCGTCGAAATCGCCGTTGGTAAGAACTTTTACTTCCATAGTAATCAATCACCTTCTGTGCCTTTTGGTTTATTTAATGCCCGGGCGACGCGAAATACATTTTTATTGCGTCGTATTTTGCTCATTATAGTTTCGGCCTGGGCGATACTGCGTATTTCAAGACTCATGGATATAGTTGAAGTTTTATTTTTCTTATTAGGTCGGGCGGTCATTGAATGAATATTAATTTTGGATTCAGAAGGTATTGCCATTAATGATGTCAATACACCCGGTGAATCATTACAGGTTATATCAATAGTGACGGTGTAGGTTTTGTCAAGACCGATATCCCAGCTGACATCGACTACACGTGACAAATCATTTTCATCTTTTATGATATTGGGGCAATCGGCACGATGTACTGATACGCCGCGTCCTCTGGTTATATAACCGATTATCGGGTCACCGGGGATTGGATTGCAGCAACGTGCCAAGTGAACGAGAAAACCGCTTTCACCTTCAATTAATATGCCATGGCTGCCCTTTTTCTTTTCACCATGCGGTTTTATTTGTTCGAGCATTTGCGATACATCAGGAGGTGTTATTTCTTTTAAATCTTTTTTGTATAGTTCAATTAAACGAGAGATGACGCCATTTACAGTTATACCGCCATAACCGAGAGAAGCCAGTAAATCATTAGCGTTCTGTTGAATATTCATGTCACGGGCAACAACAGCCAGTCGATCGTCTTTAAGCAGTTCCCGGGGATCATAGCCAAGATGTTTGATGCCCTTTTCAATAAGTGCCAGGCCGGAAGCAATGTTTTCTTCACGTTTTTGCCGTTTAAACCATTGACGGATTTTGGTGCGAGTTTCTGAAGAAGCAACAATATTGAGCCAATCGGGACTGGGACCGTTGTTTTGGTTATTTGTTATAACGGAAACGATATCACCATTTTTTAGTTTGTATTCAAGCGGGACAATTTTTCCGTTGATCTTGGCGCCAACACAATGATTACCGATATCAGTATGAATACGATAGGCAAAATCAATGGGATTGGAGCCTTTTGGCAGGCCAATTACATCACCGCGCGGTGTAAAAACAAAAACCTCATCTGAAAAAATATCGACTTTAAGAGCTTCAACATATTCATCGGGATCACTGAGCTCTGTCTGCAAAGAGATAAGCTGACGCAACCAGGAAAGTTTTTGATCGTAAGCATTATTGGCATTGATGCTTTTGCCTGATTCTTTATATTTCCAGTGTGCGGCAATCCCATATTCCGACACTTGGTGCATCTGAAAAGTACGAATCTGGATCTCAAGCGGATAGCCGTTGGCAGCAATGACAGTGGTGTGCAGTGACTGATAACCGTTGCTTTTTGGCATGGCGATGTAATCTTTAAATCTGCCGGGAATAGGTTTCCAGATATTATGAATTATTCCTAAGATCGTATAACATTCCTGTACGGTATTTACCAGTACGCGGACAGCTGACAGATCGTATATTTCGCTTATATCTTTATTATCACGTTTCATTTTGCGCCAGATACTGTAGAAGTGTTTGGCCCGGCCTTGAATTTCTGCTTTTATACCGGTTTTTTTTATTTCAGTGACCATTTCCTGCACGGAATCGTCGATGAATTTTTGTCGTTCCTGTCGTTTTTGTTTGACTTTTTCTACTAAATCATAATATTCTTCCGGATACAGATACCGGAAACATAGGTCTTCAAGCTCCCATTTTATATTAGAAATGCCCAGTCGATTGGCAAGCGGCGCATAGATTTCCAATGTTTCTTTGGCGATGCGTTTTTGCTTTTCTTCGGGCATATATTTTAAGGTACGCATGTTGTGGAGCCTGTCGGCAAGTTTTATCATAATAACGCGTATATCCTTAGCCATGGCAAGGAACATTTTGCGATAATTTTCTGATTGCTGCATTTCTTTGGATTTGAAATGGATTTTGTTCAGTTTGGTTACGCCATCAATTAGTAGGGCGACTTCTTCACCAAACTTTTTTTTCATTTCATCAAGTGTGAATGTGGTATCTTCTACCACATCATGCAAGAGGGCAGCTGCAATTGTCACTTCATCAATATGCATTTGGGTCAGGATTGCCGCTACATGAAGCGGATGAATGATATAATGCTCACCTGAAGCGCGCTTTTGATCAAAGTGCGCAGCGTATGCGAGGTCATAAGCCTTTTGGATCAGATCAATATCGGCATTAGGCTGATATTCTCTGACGGCATCTTTTATATCATCTATTGTTATTTTTGTAGCGTTGTCATCAATCATGATTTTACCCTCAAATCTATTTTAAATTGTTATTTATAATAGCTTTTTGAAAATAAGTGTTTGTTATTTATTGATTGTATCATATTAGTGAGTTTTATAGCAATAGAAAGCCGCTTTGCGTCGGCATTTTTGTTAATATTTACCGTATTTGTTACTTCTTGACACTATCTTTAAAAACCTTTAAAATAAACAATATGTGATGCTAGCATGGCTCACCGATATAGCAGGGTTTGGCGCTCTGTGTGATACTATTGTCAGTAGAAATGCAGGTTATCTATTAAAAGTGTGTAGTAAAAACTATTGGTATAGGGCAGAGGCTTTCCTGAAACGGTTTGCAGATCACTGTCAAGTAATATTTGCGATACTTGTAAAAATTAATTGAATATTGTATTTCCCGGGTGACAATAATTGAAGATTAATTAGAAAATATTCAGCGGTGTAAAGGTGGAAGCATAAGTGACCGCCTTTATAAATCGGATGAATGTGGAGAAAATCTTTGGGAATACAAACTAAAAAGAAAGGAGGATGAGGGCTATAATCGAGATAATTATAGCGGCTCTTGTTGCTGTTATCTTGGGATTTGCTGGCGGGTATGCAACGCGGAAGAAGAAGGCTGAAGAGGCTATTGGTTCGGCGGAAACGGAAGCAAAGCGTATTGTTGATTCAGCACAAAAAGAAATTGAAACAAGAAAAAAAGAAAGTATTCTTGAAACTAAAGAAGAAATACATCGTTTGAGACAGGAAATTGAGCGGGAAACGCGGGAAAGACGCAATGAACTACAGCGTCAGGAACGGCGTTTAATGCAAAAAGAAGAAAATCTTGATCGTAAAGTAGATGGACTGGAAAAGAAAGAAACTGTACTTTCCCGTAAGGAAAGTGAGATTGATAAAGTGCGTGAATCGGTTAATGTTATGCACGCAAAGCAGTTGAGTGAACTCGAACGTATTTCAAGTCTGACGATGGAAGAAGCCAAAACGATACTCTTGGCAGATGCCGAAACGGCAATAAAGCACGATAAAGCACTAATGATAAAAGAATATGAACAGCAGGCTAAGGATGAGGGCGCAAAGAAGGCACAAAGCATAATCGCTCAGGCTATCCAGCGGTGTGCAGCCGATCAAGTAGCAGAAACTACTGTTTCGGTAGTGGCACTGCCTAATGATGAAATGAAAGGTCGCATCATCGGTCGTGAAGGACGGAATATAAGGGCATTGGAAACATTGACCGGCATAGATCTTATTATTGATGATACGCCGGAAGCAGTTATCTTGTCGGGATTTGATCCGGTAAGAAGAGAAATTGCCCGTACTGCTCTGGAAAAACTTATAACTGATGGGCGCATTCATCCGGCGCGTATTGAAGAAATGGTTGAAAAAGCTAAAAAAGAAGTTGACCAGCGTATTAAGGAAGCTGGCGAACAAGCATCCTTTGACAGCGGGGTGCATGGACTTCATCCTGAACTTATTCGTTTATTAGGTAGATTGAGATATCGTACTAGTTATGGACAGAATGTATTGAATCATTCTGTGGAAGTCGCTCATTTGGCAGGTGTTATGGCAGCTGAGTTGGGCGTTGATGTACAGTTGGCTAAGCGTGCGGCGTTACTGCACGATATTGGTAAGGCTGTTGATCATGAAGTAGAAGGCTCACATGTGACGATAGGTGCTGATTTGGCACGTAAATATCGCGAATCAGCCAATATTGTAAATGCTATTGCTGCGCATCATGGCGATGAAGAACCGAGAACTGTGGAAGCCGTTCTAGTGGCTGCAGCTGATGCAATTTCAGCAGCCCGTCCGGGAGCACGCAGGGAAAGCTTGGAATCTTATCTTAAACGTTTGACTCGTCTGGAAGAAATTGCAGAATCGTTTGAAGGGGTTGAACGATCTTTTGCAATTCAGGCCGGCCGCGAAATAAGGATAATGGTAAAACCTGACAAGATAGATGATGTGGCGTCTGTTGGATTGGCGCATGATATCGTTAAAAAGGTTGAAAATGAACTTGAATATCCTGGACAGATAAAGGTAACGGTCATTCGGGAAACTCGCGTAGTTGACTACGCTAAATAATAACGATGTAAATTACAGGCATTGTGCAAATTTTTTTATTTGCCATGCCTGTTTTTTGATTCTTTTATTGCTTGTATCATGCGGCCTTGCTATAATATAAATGACCTATAGTCTTGAAGGTGGTGAATAATATGCAGGAATTTAAACAGGATAAGGCTGTTAATATGGATGGAGTCAACTTATTGGCATCGATACTTTTGCGGTATCCTGAAATTGGCACGATCAGTTTTGATCCGGAGACAGATTTATTGAAGATCACATATACGTTGGATAAAATTGTGTTGTCCGAGGAATTTAATAAGTTTAAGGAACTTTTGGAAAATAGTATTTCTGCGTATCATTATCTTGAAGAAATAAAAAATGCCAAGGTGACAATAAGCGAAGATGTATATGAGAATACTTTGTTTTTGCATATAGTGCGTGATATGGATACGGTATCACAAAGTGAAATCAAGCTTATAAGTACGCTGATGAATGAACATTTCGGGGATGCTATAATTAAGGAAAGCGGTGTGGGGAATACCGATCAGGATAATGAGGGTATTCAGGAAGAATTAATCGATCATATGTTGGGAAATGTAAAAATAAATCATGTAAGTGAACATATTATCGGGCTTTGGGAAGAAGGCCGGGTCTTGGTATTTAATAAGTAAATTAATTTTCTCAGAAACGGATATGTTTATGGCAGGATAGCGAAGCATATCCGTTCTTTGATTTTAAATGTCTGTTATCAGGTTGTCTGGGCACAAAAAAATGCAGGAAATGGAGAATTTATGAATATATTATTAGTGGGTGACATTTGTGGACGTACCGGGCGCACGGCATTGTTAAGATATCTGCCAAACTTGAAACGGGAAAGAAATATTGATATTGCGATAGTCAATGGAGAAAATTCTGCCGGCGGCAGAGGGATAACACGCAGTACTCTTGATGAAATGTATCGGGCTGGTGCTGATGTCATAACTTCAGGAAATCATATCTGGGATAAGAAAGAGATTGTTAATTTTATTGATCAGGAGGCATTTTTAATTCGTCCGGCGAATTATCCTGATCCGGCTCCGGGAAAGGGATACTGTATATATCCGTTGAAAGCTAAGAATATCGGTGTAATTAATTTATCGGGGCGTTCGTTTATGCCGCCGATGGATTGTCCTTTTCAAAAAATTGATCAAATATTAAAAAGAATATCTCACGAATGTGATATAATAATCTTAGATTTTCATGCAGAAACTACATCAGAAAAAATTGCCATGGGGTGGTATCTTGACGGACGTATTACATGTCTTGTCGGTACACATACACATGTGCAGACGGCCGATGAACAGATTTTACCGCAGGGAACGGCTTATATTACGGATCTGGGCATGGTTGGGCCAAGAGTTTCTGTACTGGGGATGGAGAAAGAAAAGGTAATTGAGCGATTCAAGTATTGTCGTCCGGTACGGTTTGAGACAGCGGACGGGGCAGCAGTGTTTAGTGCACTGCAGGTTCAGATAGATGACAAGACTAATAAGGCGGTTCATATTGAACGGGTATTGATAAATGAGCCATATTGAGGATAATACACATTATTAGAGTAATGATGGTTATAATCTTAAAAAATACATAGCATGCTGATTTTACAGGATGCTATTTAACATAAATAGAGGGAATATATATTTTTTCACGAATATTCTACTATATTACATCGTTTAGTTATCTTAGTAAGGGGCGTGCTAATAATGGAAGTATTAAAAGTATCAGCAAAATCCAATCCTAATTCAGTAGCCGGAGCGTTAGCGGGGGTTCTGCGTGAAACAAGAAGCGCAGAGATGCAGGCAATCGGTGCTGGAGCAATAAACCAGGCGGTGAAGTCAATTGCCATTGCAAGAGGATTTGTTGCACCGCATGGCGTTGATCTCATATGTATACCGGCATTTACAGATATAAATATTGATGGGGAGGAAAGAACAGCTATAAAGCTTATTGTAGAACCGCGATAAGCAATTGATTTTGCCGTTATAGTAATCATTCTTGATAAATGATCGTGATCAGTATATAATAGTTTATAAAATTAAGACAGTAAGTCTATAGGTTGATATTGGCTGGTTAAGGGGCGACGGACAGATGGATGTGATTGCTTTAATAGGACCAAGTGGCACAGGGAAAAGTCATCGTGCCTTAATGGTTGCACGTAAAAATAAAGCAGATGCCATAATTGATGATGGTATTCTAATTAAAGACGGCAAAATAATAGCCGGACATTCAGCAAAGCGGGAAGCAAGCAAGATTATGGCTGTCCGCAGGGCTATATTCATTTTGCCGGGACATGCCGATGAAGTGAAGGCCGCCATAGCTGAAAATCATCCACACCGTATACTGGTACTGGCTACATCAGAAAATATGGCTTATAAAATTTGCAAAATATTAGGTCTGCCTGCTATAGAAAAGATTATTAATATTGCAGATATAGCCACGCGGGCGGAGATACAAAAAGCGCAAGACTGTCGTCTTAAAGAGGGCAAGCATATCATCCCCGTCCCGACGATTGAGCTTAAGCCGCATTTTTCTGGTTATCTCATTGATCCTATACAGTCTTTTTTTAAGAAATCACGCACTAAACGCCGCAGGCTGGGGGAAAAATCAATTGTTCGTCCGATGTTCAGTTATTACGGGCATCTAGTTATTGATGATGCGGCAATATTATCGATTATTTCACAAATGGCTTCGGAAAAATCTGCTATCGATAAATTGTTTGGTGTTCATATTGATCACATTTATCGTGAAGGTGAAGATCAGGGAATCAGTATCTCTTTTAAAGTGGTTTTGTTGTATGGACGGCATATTCCGACTTTATTGCGGGAATTGCAGCAAAAAGTCAAGACTGCTGTTGAATATATGACTGGCATGCTGGTTCAAAAGGTTGATATAACGGTTAAGGCATTGCGTATAGTTGCTTAGGATAAAGTAATTTACTGTATAAAAAATAATCCGCACGATTTTTTAATCATGCGGATTATTTTTTATACTAAGGCATTAAAAAAGTCCGGTTATTTTTCCATTGGCATCTATGTCCATATTTTCAGCGGCTGGTTTTTTTGGCAGACCGGGCATAGTCAAAATATTACCGGCCAAGGCTACAATAAAACCAGCTCCAGCGGCAAGACGCAATTCCCGTACAGTTATTT
The DNA here is from genome assembly GCF_014076555.1 of Pectinatus frisingensis. Lineage (NCBI taxonomy): Bacteria > Bacillati > Bacillota > Negativicutes > Selenomonadales > Selenomonadaceae > Pectinatus > Pectinatus frisingensis. The sequence continues at coordinate 2,243,186 of NZ_CP045424.1, read as the reverse complement.
TAAAATTAGTTGGACGCCCCAATTTTGTCATATCATCGCTGAGTGAATACTGCGTTTTAGCCATGCATACAGGCATTTTAGAAAACCCCAACTTTTCCAATTGAATAATGGATTTTTCAGCGGCAGGACTATAGTTAACTCCATCGGCACCATAGATTTTCTTGGCTATAGCTTCAATTTTTTCTTTTATTGACATTTCATCTGTATAAGTAAATATTAATTGGGATGGTTTGGCAGCTGCAATAACAACTTTTTCAGCTAAATCTGTTGCACCTTTACCACCATCAGTAAAAACGGTCGACAACGAAAATTCGACATCGAGTTTTTGACATTCTTTTTCCAGCAAAGCTATTTCAGCTTCAGTATCAGTTGGAAATTTATTTATGGCAATAATTGGTGTTAAACCAAAACCCCGGATATTTTCAATATGTTTGGCAAGATTTCCTATTCCCTTATGCAGAGTTTCAAGATCCGGGACAGCTAGATCTTTTTTTGCCAGGCCGCCGTGCATTTTTAAAGCACGTATAGTTGCAACTATCACCACGGCGTCAGGTTTTAACCCAGCAAAGCGGCATTTAATATTAAGAAATTTTTCTGCACCCAGATCGGCACCGAAACCGGCTTCAGTTACGACATAGTCAGCTAATTTCAAAGCGTGTTTAGTGGCAAGAACACTGTTGCAGCCGTGCGCAATATTGGCAAAGGGACCACCGTGGATAAAAGCTGGTGTCTTTTCCAGAGATTGTACCAGATTAGGTTTGATGGCATCTTTTAGTAATAAGGTAAGTGCACCGGTAACTTTTAAATCATCGGGATGAATCGGCTTACCGCTGCGGCTATAAGCAACGACTATACGTCCAATACGTTTTTTTGCATCCTGAAGATCGTCAGACAGACATAAAATGGCCATTAATTCAGAAGCTACAGTAATGTCAAAACCAGTTTCACGTGGTACGCCATGGGCTTTACCACCAAGACCGCAGATGATATTACGTAGTGCCCGATCATTTAAATCAACAACGCGGCGCCATGTGATACGACGAACATCGATATCAAGTTCATTACCCTGCTGGAGATGATTGTCGATGACGGCAGCAAGTAAGTTATGGGCTGAGGTCAGCGCATGAAAATCACCGGTGAAATGGAGATTGATGTCCTCCATGGGAACTACTTGGGCATATCCGCCACCGGCAGCGCCACCCTTTATGCCAAAACATGGTCCAAGTGACGGTTCACGCAGAGCAAGAGCCGTTTTTTTGCCGAGTTGGTGAAGTGCGTCGGCCAAACCTATACTTGTAGTTGTTTTGCCCTCACCAGCTGGTGTTGGATTAATGGCTGTGACTAAAATTAGTTTGCCATTTTCATTATTTTTTATCCTGTTCCAAGCATCAATAGAAATTTTGGCCTTGTATTTGCCGTATAATTCCAGATCATCTTCAGTGAGATCAAGCTGGGTAGCAATTTCACTTATGTGTGATAGTGTAGCTTCTTGTGCGATTTCTACATCACTTTTCATTATTTATGACCTCCAGTAATAATAATTGTATAATTTATTGTGGATGGTAAGGAAAGTTTAAAGTAGCTGCTGTCTGGCAGCTTCAATTGTATTTTGCATTAGTGTGGCAATTGTCAGTAAGCCCACACCACCGGGGACCGGTGTTATAAAGGCTGCTTTTTCTTTAACCGCGGTAAAATCAACATCACCTACTAGTTTTTTAGGAGCAATGCGATTTATTCCTACATCGATAATGGCAGCACCAGGTTTTATCATGTCGGCAGTGACGAAAGCAGGACGTCCGACGGCAGCAATCAATATATCGGCGGTACGCGTGATGTCTTTTAAATTTTGGGTATGTGAATGGCATATAGTGACAGTGGCGTTTTTAGCAAGCAATAGATTAGCCATGGGTTTACCAACAATATTACTTCGACCGATTATTACGGCATTTTTCCCGTCGATAGGAATACCGGCTGATTCCAGCATTTTTATGCAGCCAAGCGGTGTACAAGGAACCATGCATTTTTCGCCTATAGATAATTTGCCCACATTAACGGGATGAAAACCATCGACGTCTTTTGACGGATTTATGTTGTAAAGAATTTCACTTTCGTATGGTTGCAGTGTCTTAGGTAAGGGCAGTTGCAATAGTATACCGTGTACGGAAACATCCTCATTAAGTTTTTTTATGGCAGTGATAAGAGCACTCTTGCCAGTATTTTCCGGCAGGCTTATCACTTGGGAGTTTATGCCCATTTCCCTGCAGGTCCGATGCTTGTTGCGGACATAAACCTGTGAAGCCGGATCAGCACCGACAATTATCACAGCAAGACCGGGCGTTACACCGGTTTGCCTGATCAGTTCTGTTAAATTGATTTTGGCTTGATTTTTGAGTTCTTGAGCATATGTTTTTCCTGACAGAATGACGGCAGACATATTGAGCCCCCTATGTATTATTTGAACAGAATACTGATGACAGTAAATATAAATATGACAATGGAAACAATGCCATTGCGCATGAAATAAGTTTGTGTGAGTCTGCTGTAATCAGTTGATGAAACGATGGAGTGTTGATATATAAGTGTAATAATGGCAATTGTTACGCCTGCATAATAAATAAGCGGTAATTGATATGACAGACCAACAAAAATAAAACATAAAATGCTGATAAAATGTACACCTGCTATAATGGGAAATACTTTTTTGGCTGTAAATTCTGTAGCCAGTGAATGCAGATGGTGGGTTTTGTCAAAAATTTCATCCTGACTGCCGTAAATAGCATCGAACCCACCAATCCAAAGACATACACCAAGTCCTAAAATAACAATTGTTAGGTTTAATGTGTTGGTTATTGCTATGTAGCTGCCGATGGGTGCCATTGCTAAGGCACTTCCTAAAACAAAGTGGCATAAAAAGGTAAATCTTTTAGTATAAGGATAAATAACTAGGACGAATACAGCCAAGGGAACTAAATAAATACATACCGGTGCAAGCTGAGAAGCAGAAAAAAAGAATAACAGCAGACTTAACAGTAAGATGAATTTGACTTCACGCGGCTTTACTGCACCCGTAACCATTGGCCTTTTGGATAAACGCGGCTGCAAGGAATCATATTTGAGGTCAATCAGATTGTCCAGAACCATAGCAGAACTTCTGGCACCGATCATAGATAAAGTTATAAAAATAAAGTCATGCAGTGACGGCAGACCGTCAGCAGCAAGAAAAGCACCCATATAAGCAAATGGCAGAGCAAAGATAGTATGATAAAGGGCAATATTACTGAGATGCGCGGTTATTTTATTCAAGACCAAGATCCTTCCATTTTTGGTCCACTGCTTCTTTTATTGTTTTAGTCATTGTTATTTCATCTGGCCATTCGCGGGTATGACCTTCTTCCGGCCATGTCTTTGTGGCATCAATGCCGATTTTGGTGCCCCATTTTGGCATCGGCGAAGAATGATCAAGAACATCAAGCGGACCGTCGACCATTACAAAATCTTGCTTGGCATCAATATTATTATAGACACGCCACCATACTTCTTTGGTATCTTGTACATTGACATGGGCATCGACAATAATGATCATCTTGGTAAACATAGCCTGTCCCATGCCCCAGATTGCCTGCATTACTTTTTTTGCCTGTTGCGGATAGGTTTTTTTGATAGAAATCATCATGCAATTGTGGAATACACCCTCTAAAGGACAATTAATATCAACTATTTCCGGCATTAACTGTTGCATCAACGGTAAAAAGATCCTTTCCGTAGCTTTTGCTAAAAAACAATCTTCCATAGGGGGTTTGCCAACGATAGTAGTAGAGTATATGGGACTTTTACGATGGGTGATGCAAGTGATATGAAAGACAGGATAATCATCGGCAAGAGAATAGTAACCGGTATGATCACCAAACGGACCTTCACGGCGAAATTCATCGATATTTACATAACCTTCCAGAACAATTTCACTAGATGCCGGAACTTCGACATCGACAGTTTCACATTTTATCATTTCAACAGATTTTTTACGTAAAAACCCGGCAAAAACCATTTCATCAACATCGCGCGGCAACGGTGCCGTGGCAGCATACGTGAGGACAGGATCAGTACCAATGGCAACTGCAACTTCAAGACGGTTATAACCAAGCTGTTTATATTCACGGAAGTTTTCAGCGCCATTTTTATGGATATGCCAATGCATACCGGTAGTGCAGCTGTCATATTTTTGCAGACGATACATACCGACGTTCCTTTTTCCTGTTGTCGGATTTTTTGTAAAGACAAGCGGTAGTGTTATAAAAGGACCGCCGTCCTGCGGCCAGCAGGTTAAAATTGGGAACTTGTCAAGGGAAGGATTATCTTTTATAATGACTTCCTTGCATGGTGCTTTTTTTACGTATTTAGGGAAATTTATTGATCGGCGGGCCAAGGGAATAATGTGGAGCAGGTCCATTTTCTTTTGCAGTGAGATGTAAGGTAGTTTCAATATTTCCCGCAGTTCATCGGGAACATCTTCTAATTTATCGACACCAAGTGCAATTGCCATGCGTTCCATTGACCCAAAAGCGTTTATTAAGACAGGCATATCATAACCTTTTACGTTTTCGAACAATAAAGCAACATTTTTTTTCCCTTCCATTTTGCAGACGCGGTCAGTTATTTCAGTTATTTCCAGTTTGCAGTCAACTGGTGTCTGGACGCGTTTTAGTAGACCACGTTCTTCCAGTACGGTAATAAATTCACGTAAGTCATAAAATGCCATTATATAACCTCTTTTCAACAAGCATAGATCATGATTTCATAAGAAAAAAAGAAGGCTGATAAAATCTATGCCAGATTATTTTCGCAATATAAAGCGGACAATTAGATAACTCGAAAAGTACAAAATGATCATCGGTAAAGCGATGGTACATTGGGTAAAGACATCTGGTGTAGGTGAAATTACAGCTGCAATAACAAAGGCGAGAAAAATTACTATACGCCATTTCTTTAGTAAAAACTTAGAGTTTATAAAACCTATTTTTGCTAAAATAACAACGATAAGAGGTAATTCAAAAACAACACCAAACGGTAAAACAAAGGAAATTATAAAGTCAAAATATCTGCCGACGGAAAATAACGGCATAAGATTGTCAGTACCAAATCCAATGAAAAATTTAATAGCAGCGGGCAATACTAAAAAAAAGGAAAAAAGTAAACCGCCGAAAAATAAAATAACTGAAGATGGTACTACCAATAACAAAACTTTGCGTTCGCGAATAGTCAGTGCTGGCAGGACGAAACACCAGATTTCGTATAATACGATAGGCAATGCCAGTAAAAAACCGGCAAAGATAGCAACCTTAAGATAGGTGAAAAAAGCCTCCATCGGTTGCATATAATAGAGTTTACCGGCCGGTAAAGTCAAATAGTGCATAATGTCTTCTATAAAATAGTAACAAATGCCGCTGCCAATACAAATAGCGATAAGGCTGCGGATGATCCGTTTACGCAGTTCTTCTAAATGTCCAATAAGTGACATGTTGCCCTCAGGAATATCATTCTGTCTTGAAATTGAGCTGTTCGGAGGTGATAATTCTAATGGATTTTTTTCTGCCATATCTGTCACTTTTTTTGTTCTTCTTTTACATCGATTACCTTGGGTTTATCATTTTTATCTTCTTCTTCGGTAGCTGACTTGAATTCACGAATGCTTTTCCCAATTGCCCGGCCCACTTCAGGAAGTTTTCCCGGACCGAAAAAAACTAAACCAATAACCAGTATAAGTAAAAGTTCTGGTACACCTACATCAAACATGATTGACCTCCTGACTTAATAAATAAAATTTATAATTATTATTGTTGTTCAAGGAAAATAATTAAAATACAGCAAAAAACGTCTTTATAGTAAAGACGCTTTTTTAGTTACTTATCCACTATTTTAGTTTCTTCTTTGGTCCCTTCCGGGTTAGTTGTGCCGGGCTGCTGTTTTTGAACGGCTGCAGATGCTGTTTCCGACTTGTTAACAGTTGGTGGGGTTTGTTGTGGATTTTCAGTTATACCTGCTGTAGCTTTTTTTAATTCGTTAATGCTTTTTCCCACTGCCCGGCCTACTTCAGGGAGTTTGCCAGGACCAAATAAAACCAATCCAATTATTAAAATAATGATAAGTTCTGGAACACCAACCATCTTTATCGCTCCTTTTCAGTAATGGCATCATAAACACAAATTATATAATTTACCAAATACATAAACTCACCTGTATTATAACATAGGTATCTTTAAAAATCACGTTTATTGACAAAGTCAGTTATTTCTATAAAAGATTTAGCAATGTTGGTCGGTAGGCCGGTCGGTAAAATCTGTTTGGCTGCATTTAGATAGCTATAGACTTTCTTATGGGCATAATCGATCCCATCACTGTCACGGGTTATCTCAACAGCCCGTTTTACCATCACAGCTGTGAGATTTTTATTGGTTATGAGTTCTATTAATTCTTGTTTATAAGGACTTGTTGAGGCAGCTCTTATCACAGGAAGGGTAATAATGCCTTGCAGAATATCATTTCCAGCGGGTTTACCAATCTTTTTTTCATTAGATGTGAGATCCAGAATGTCATCGGTGATTTGGAAAGCCATACCAAGGTACAAACCATATTTATAAAGACATTGAACTGCAGTGATGTCCATTTCAGCGACAATACCACCAATTTCACAGCTGGCAGCAATAAAATCAGCTGTCTTTTTAGTAATAGCGTCATAATACTCAGTTTCTGAACGAAGTTTATAATGTTTTTCATTTTGATGGATTTCACCTTCACTGAGACCGCAGATAACTTTTGCCAGGCGAAGCAGTATGCGCCGGTCATAATTTTTGTCTGCTATCAGGGCAAATGCCCGGGCAAAAAGAAAATCACCACTTAATATAGAAATATTATTGCCCCATTTGGCATTGGCAGTGGGTGCACCTCTTCTGGTAGCAGCATTGTCGAGCACATCGTCATGGACTAAGGAAGCCATATGAATTAATTCGATGGTGACAGCCAATGGTAAGACACGTTCCAAATCATATTTTTGACTACTGTGCGCTGCCAGAAAATATAAAGCCGGGCGAAGCCTTTTTCCTCCCGCTTCAACAAGGTGTTTACCAATATCGGTTATAAGCGGAACATCCGAACGGACTTCTTGATATAGGCCATCCTCTAAAGCATTTAAATCTTTTTTTATAATATATAACATTTTATTTGTTAACAATTCAATCACCTGCAAGTAAATTCATGACTAATTAAGTTTACTACAAAATACGCCGATTAGTAAACCGGCAATGGGAAAAAAGCAATAAATTTTATAAACTATTAAAAGACTAATGGTAAAATTATGCTTGTAAATAGGCATATTTCATGATATTTTTATAATTATCTTAGTTATATCTGATAACATTTGATATTTATTTGCACAATGACTGAAAAATTCCTCACGATAGTGGAGACGATGCATGTTATGATAAAAATTTGTTCCTGTCAATTTGAAGTGGAGGCTGGGCATCCCAGCAAAAATTTGGCAAAGATGTTGCAGTTTATTAATACGGCAAAAACTGCTGGAGCTGATATTATAGTATTTCCAGAGATGGCTGTTCCAGGCTATTTTCTCGGTGATACTTGGGATTCTTCAGCTTTTTTGCGTGATTGTGAAATGTGCGGGAAGCAGATTATTGCGGCAGCAGACGGTATCGTTGTCATTTTTGGTAATGTAGCGATCGATTGGCGGAAAAAAAATCGTGATGGACGAGTGCGTAAATATAACGCATTGTTTGCTGCACAAAATAAGAAATTAATAAAAGCAGAAAAGGCTTTGTATCCATTTACGATAAAAACACTCCATCCCAATTATCGGGAATTTGATGATACCAGATATTTTTTTAGTAATTTAATGCTGGCTACTGAAATACAACAAAATCCACGTGAACTTATACAGCCGCTGCGATTAAAAATCAAGGAGGAAGATTTGTGCATTGGCTGTATTTTATGTGAAGACGGCTGGAGTGATGATTATTCTTTATCACCTATTGATATTTTATGCTCAAAAAATAAACTGGATGTTATATTCAACATTTCAGCGTCACCATATACTCTGGGGAAAAATAATAAGCGTCATCGGGTATTTTCTCGTCAGGCACAGAAAAATGATGTGCCGATCGTTTATGTTAATAATATTGGTATTCAAAATAATGGCAAGACTATATATACCTTTGATGGAGCCAGTACGGTTTATGATGCTGCCGGAATTGTAGTTTCCTATATCGAGCCATATAGTGAAGAAAATAGCTATATAGATCTTTCTCAATTGAAGGATAAAAGATATCCTTCAGTTGATGATGGTGAAACGGATGATACAGCATGCGTTTATAAAGCCTTATCATACGGAATAAAAAAATTTCTGCAACAGATACATATGCAAAAAGTTGTAATCGGAATCTCTGGTGGAATTGATTCGGCTGTTGCAGCAGCGTTGTATGTTGCTATTTTGGGTAACGAAAATGTTCTTTTAGTCAATATGCCAAGCGTTTACAATTCTGCGACGACAAAAAACCTGTCGGAAAGACTGGCGGCCAATTTAAACTGTGCTTATGCGGTGATCCCTATTCAAAAAGTAATTGATTATACGATAAATCAGTTTGAAAGCGCAAAACTCATAAATGTCTCCGGCAATATGACAAAGACTATAAAAGTATCGTCATTTGTGGCGGAAAACATTCAGGCACGGGATCGATCTGCGAGAATTTTGGCGGGAATTGCGGCAGCAATCGGCGGCGGCTTTACCTGCAATGCCAATAAGGCGGAGATGACTGTCGGTTATTCCACGCTTTATGGTGACCAATCGGGATTTTTAGCGGCATTGGCGGATTTATGGAAGTATCAGATATATGATTTGGCACGGTATTTGAATGAAAAAATTTATAAAAAAACTGTAATACCACAGGCTGTTATCGATATAGTACCAAGTGCAGAACTTTCTTCCAGCCAGAATGTGGATGAAGGCAGGGGAGATCCGATAAAATATCCTTATCATGATTTTTTGTTCCGGGCTTTTGTTGAACGCTGGGATAAAGCTACACCTGAAAATATTCTGGATTGGTACCGAAACGGAACTTTAGAACAAAATATTGGCTGCGCTGTCGGTTTAGTGAAGAAATATTTTTCCTCTGATGAAGAATTTATTGCTGATTTAGAGCGTTGGTGGAATTTATTTACTGGAATGGCTGTTGCCAAAAGGATACAGGCACCACCAATTTTGGCGGTTAGCCGCAGGGCCTATGGATTTGATCAGCGTGAAGCGCAAAACGGGCCGTATTATACTAAGCGTTACCAAGAGATTAAATATGAATTGTTGAAAAATGATATAGTTAAAACTGTTTAACCGTATTTTGGCTAAATTGTTTTGGCATAAGCAATTATTTTCTGATATACTATATAGTTAATAAAGATTTTTTAAGGGTGAATTGATGAGAGTTATAAGCGGCAGTGCACGCGGTGCAAAATTGAAAGCACCACACGGTATGAATACCCGTCCTACGGCAGATCGGATTAAGGAATCGTTATTTAATATATTACAAGGACAAATATTGGATGCAGGGATATTGGATTTATTTGCCGGCAGTGGTGCACTCGGTATAGAAAGTCTGAGTCGTGGGGCCGCAAGGGCAGTATTTGTTGATAAATCAATAGAAAGTATAAATACGATTAAAGATAACTTGCAGCATACACATTTTATGGATAAGGCAGATATATGTCATAATGACGCTTTGTTTAGCATAAAAAAATATAATGGCAGATGGAATCCCTTTGATATTATTTTTTGTGATCCGCCTTATCATATGGGATGGTGTCAAAAAGCACTGCTATTAATTGATGAATATGTTTTATTGAAAAATAAGGGTTTATTAATTGCGGAAATCGGTGCGGATGAAGAATTAAATACGGAAGATACCAAGTTTAATTTATTGCGAAGTAAGGTTTATGGAGCAACAACAAAAATAAATATTTACGAATTTATGGCAGACGGTACGTCAAGAGGTGAGTGAATTGACCATTGCATTGTGTCCCGGTAGTTTTGATCCTGTGACGAACGGGCATATAAATATTTTTGAACGTTCGGCAAAAATTTTTGATCATTTGATTGTAGCTGTTTTTAACAATATACGGAAAGAGCCTTTTTTTAGTATTGAAGAACGATTGGAACTCTTGAGAGAATCAACAGGCCATATTAAAAATATAACTATTGATGCTTTTGATGGCCTTTTAGCTGATTATGTCAAGGATAAAAAGGCAGGCATAGTTGTGCGTGGGTTGAGAGATCAGAATGACTTTTTTTATGAAACATCGCAAATGCTTATGCTCAGGCGGATGGCACCGAATGTAGAATCAGTTTATTTGATGAGTGAGCATCGTTATTCCTATGTGAGTTCATCGGCTATACGTGAACTTGTAAATTTTCAGGGGAATATTGAAGGACTTGTCCCCATCTGTGTAGAAAAGGCTATAAAGGAAAAGTATGCCCGGAAAAATGATTGATAATTATGTTGGATTTTAAACCGAGCTTTATGATAGTGCTGAGTTGTAAAATATTAAACGAAGGTAGGATTTTATAAATGGCTATTAACGAACTACTTGACGAACTTGAAAATTTGGTAGTCGATGCCCGTCGCCTCGTATTTACCAATAAGTGTATCATTGAAGAAGATGATCTCATGCGGCTGATTGACGGACTGCGTAAGGAGTTGCCTCAGACAATTAAGAAATCTGAAGATGTTATCCGTAATGAACAGGTGATCATTGATGATGCAAAAAGTGAAGCCACTAAGATTGTAGAACAGGCAAAAGATTATGCTAATAAAATAACTGCTGAAAGTGAAATAGTGGAACAAGCCAGGATGCAGGCTAAAAAAGTAATGGATAAGACGGTGGAACACTCCGATGAACTTAAAAAGGATTCATTGCATTATGCCAACCAGGTGTTTGACCACATGATTGGCAATTTGACAAGCATTTTGGATGTAGTCCAGCAGGCTAAGGCCGGTTTGAATGAAGATACAACGCATACAGCTGAACCGGTTAAACGTGACATAAAAAAATGATGCTGATACATTGATAGGTGAATAGGTCATGCCCGGATACCATAGTTAAAGTGCATTGTGTTAACACTGAAGACTATGGTATACTTTTTTTGAAAATAAATTTGTTGTGATAATGATAGGATGAAGAATATAATGATAAAAATTTCACCGGCAGTTTTGCAGTCTGTAAGTAAACCAGCTCGTTATACAGGCGGTGAGGTGAATGCTGTACATAAAGATCACAGGATGATTTCCTGTAAATTTGCTTTATCCATGCCCGATGTTTATGAAGTTGGCATGTCTAATATGGGACTGAAAATTCTTTATGAGATATTAAACCGCCGTAGTGATACTGTTGCTGAACGCGTGTATACACCATGGCCTGATATGGAAATGAAAATGCGGGAAAATCATATTCCCCTTTATGGATTAGAATCGTTCACACCGTTAAAAAATTTTGATTTCATTGGATTTTCTCTGCAGTATGAATTGATTTATACTAATATATTAAATATGCTGGATATGTCAGATATACCGGTATGGGCTGAAGATCGTCGTGATGAAGATCCATTTATCATTGGCGGAGGGCCTTGTGTTTATAATGTAGAACCTATAGCAGATTTTTTTGATTTTTTTATCGTCGGTGAAGGGGAAGAAATAATTGAAGAGGTGGCAGATGCTTTTATAAAGTGGCATAGTATGTCAAAAAGTCATAGCAGAATAGAATTCCTGCACTATGTATCTAAAATAAAAGGCATATATGTACCTTCGTTTTATCGGCCTGAATACAATGCCAATGGTATTTTTAAAGAACTTATATCACTTTATGATGATATACCGGCGATTATTCATAAAAGGGTCATTAAAGATATGGATAATGTACCCACTGTTGAAAAACCAGTTATCCCATATATAAATATAGTACATGATCGTCTGATGCTGGAACTATTTCGTGGCTGCAGCCGTGGCTGCAGATTTTGCCAGGCAGGGATTGCTTATCGTCCGGTGCGCGAACGCAGTCGTGAAAAACTTAATGAACTGACACGGATAATGATTGATAATACAGGCTATGATGAAATGTCACTCACTTCACTGAGCTCGGCTGATTATTCTTGCCTGCCGGTTTTGATTGACGACCTGATGACAAGTTATGCAGATGAAAAAATGAGCTTTTCCCTACCATCGCTGCGAGTTGACAGTTTTTCAATAGATATAGCGCATAAATTGCAGACTATGCGAAAGAGCGGACTTACCTTTGCGCCTGAGGCCGGGACGCAGCGGTTACGCGATGTCATAAATAAGGGTGTAACAGAAGAAGATCTGCTTAAAGCCTGCGGTGCTGCTTTTAAGTATGGCTGGAAGACAGTAAAACTATATTTTATGATGGGATTACCAACGGAAACAGATGAAGATATAATTGGCATACCGCAATTGGCTGAGAAAGTTGTGGATTTATATAAAGAAATACGCGGCCGCCGTGATGTAAAAGTCACAATCAGTGTATCGTGTTTTGTCCCTAAAGCTTTTACGCCATTTCAATGGTTTGCACAGTGCGAAAAAAGTGAATTTGGACGTAAACAGCATTTATTAAAAAAACACATAAATAGTAGGGCTGTTCAGTTTCATTATCATGATGCTTCTACTAGTATTCTTGAAGGAATCATTTCACGTGGTGACCGGCGTTTGGCAAAAGTAATATATGAAGCTTTTAAAAACGGAGCAAAGTTTGATGGTTGGACAGAAATGTTTGATTTTTCTACTTGGCAGGAAGCTTTTAAAAAAACAGGCATTGATCCGGCACAATATAATCTGCGCAGTCGTAATTTTACGGAAAAACTACCATGGGAACATACAACTCCGGGTGTGAGTAAAAAATTTCTAATAAATGAATACAATAAAGCTTTGGATGGGATATTGACGTCAGACTGTCGACGTGGCAGTTGCACCGGTTGTGGAATATGTCAGGCTTTAGACGCTGATGTAGTGGACTGGAGGAGAAATAAATGAGTGTATTTCGCATTGAATTAACTAAGGAAGAACAACTCCGATATATTTCTCATCTGGATTATTATAATCTGCTGCAGCGGGCAATACGTCGTGCCAAATTACCGGCTGCATATTCAGAAGGATTTAATCCTCATATGAAAGTGTCATTTGCTTCGGCTTTAGCAGTGGGGGTGACTGCTTCGGCTGAATATGCAGATGTGGAATTGACAAAAGATATCTGCCAGCCGGAATTTTTTGATAAACTGAGTGCGGTATTACCGGAGGGAATGCGGTTATTGCGGGTTAAGAAAATTGTGGCTCAGCAGCATCACAAATCCATGAATGCTTTGGCTGATATGGCAATTTATGCTATTCAGCTGCCGGAAAATGTTCATTCAGATGCGGTAATGACAGCTGTAAATGCATTTAATGCAACCTCGGAAGTGCTTTTCCTGCGAGAAAAAACAGGAAAAGGCAATAAAAAGGGACAAGTGATTAAAAAAATAATCAATATAAAAGAATTTGTAGCTACTGATTTACAGTATGATACTGCCAATAATGTTATAATAGTTAATATAAAAGTGTCATCAAACGGCAGTATTAAACCGGCAGAGGTAATAGCCTCTTTACAGCAAAAATATTTACCGCAGCTTGATAGCAACAATATATTGATAAATAGAAATGCTTTATTATCAGCTGGTAAAAATTTCATAGACTTATTATGAGCTGCTTTTAACTGTAATGATATTTTAGAGGGAAAGGTTTCATTGTTGGTTATGTAATACTAAAATGAAGCGAAAATGATTCTTGTTTTGTTTGGGAGTTGATGTCATGAAATGCAGTTGTGCTGACTGTCCTACACATGTTTGCTATACCAAAGGCGTGAATTGTACAGGTATTGACTGGGAGACTGTTCGAAGTAATTACTCGGAAGAAGAAATTAAAATTATGCGGGCAGCCGCATACGTTGAGGGAACTTTTTACAGTAATATTACACGGCTTCAGGAAACTGCTGAATTTGCCAAGGCTATGCAATATAAAAAATTGGGAATGGCTTTTTGCATTGGTTTAAATGAAGAAGCACGGTATATTGCTAAATATTTTCTTGCACAGGGTTTTGAATTTTATAGTGTCTGCTGTAAAAATTGTAGTTTTCCTAAAAAAGAATTTAACTTAAAACAGGTGAAACCGGAAATTGAGCACGAGGCAATGTGTAATCCTAAGTTTCAGGCAAAGTTTTTGGCGGAAAAGGATGTAGAACTGTTTATTTCCTGTGGATTGTGTGTAGGGCACGATACTTTATTCAATAAAAATTGCCCGGGACCGGTCACTACTTTAGTGGTGAAAGATCGACTGTTAGCACATAATCCATTGGGTGCAATTTATTCCCGCTACTGGAGGAAGAAACTTGGTATAATGGATGATGATGAAGTGTAGGATGACAAACAAATATTTTATGAATAATGTTTATTAATATGAGCTGTTTATGAAAAGGCCTTCCCATGATTTTTTGGGAGGGCCTTTTAAAGTATAACAGGTATTATTATTAAAACAGCGATATTATTATTGATCAGTGAATATATTTTTATCAAATAATACTAAATAGACGGTTAAATCATTTTTTATTAAAAATTTTTTAATGGATGAAACTGCAACTTTTAACGCTTTATCTTTAGGATAACCGTAAACTCCCGCAGATATCAAAGGAAAGGCAATACTTTTGAATTTGTGTTTTTGAGCTAATGTTAATGAATTGATATAGCAGTCAATAAGCAGACCCTGTTCGTTATTATTCCCCCCATGCCATATCGGTCCGACCGTATGGATGACACAGCGAGCCGGTAGATTATAGCCTTTAGTAATTTTGGCCTCACCAGTCTTGCAGCCACCAAGAGTGCGGCATTCTGCCAGCAGCTGAGGACCGGCAGCTTTATGTATTGCCCCATCAACTCCACCACCACCGAGCAGGGATGGATTGGCAGCATTGACGATGACATCTGCATTGATTTTAGTTATATCACCATGAATTATTTTAAATGACATTTTATCCTCCTGAAAAAGCTTAAAATAACTTTTAACACATTACTAACTAACATAATACAGTATTTTTATTATAGTACATACTGTAAATGAATTACAGTAGTCAAAAATGAACACAGTATGTGATCATTATCTGTCTGGATATAGTGACTGTTATTAAATATAATAATGGCGTAGAGGAAATATCATTTTATTATACAAGAGAGGCAAGATGATGCGGATACAAAATAAAAGAATTATTAAAATACTAGAAATTTTAGATCAGAATAAATATTCGGTAACAAGTGAGTACATTGCCGGTTCGCTTGGTGTCAGCCGCAGTACAATAAGACGCGATATAAAGGAACTGAATATAATTTTGCATCAGTTTGATGCGGGTGTGACAGCGGAAGCGGGCAGTGGGTACAGGCTTAATAATGCAGATGAAGGAAAAATACGGTATAAACTTATCAGGAAATTATCGAGGTGTAAATATAGTCCCTTTTGATTATAATGATCGAATTTCTTTTATAATAGCCAGAATATTACTTAACTCTCTTCATAATAAAGTTGTCAATCAGGAGGAATTGGCTGATGAACTTTTCTTAAGCTTGTCAACCTTAAAGAAATATTTGTCTGATATAAAAAAAAGCCTATCAAGATTTAATTTGAGGTTAGTTACTGACAGACTTAATGGAGTAAGAATAGATGGAGCTGAGGCACAGATACGTTATTGCATATCCGAATATATTTTTAATCGTGATGATTTGCTGAATTTAAGTAATAACGATTTTTTTAATGATATTTTCCCACAAGAAGAGATAGAAACAGTAAAACATATCTTAATGAAAATAATCTTAAAATATAATATTCATCTGACAGATGTTGCTTTTAAAAATTTGCTTGTCCATGTTGTTATAACCATGCGCCGGTCTAGTAATAAAAATACTGTAGAATATACCCACCGAGAACAAAAAAAGCTTCAGCAATCTACTTATTTTAATCCTGCAACAGAAATACTTGAAGTAGTAAAGCGACAGTTGGGGGTGGATATTGATAATGAAGTTTATTATCTTACACAGCATTTTATCGCTAGTCAAAAATTCATTGAGTCATCTAAAAGCCGTGATGAATCAAGGAACCTTATCAATAATATTTTACAACGTATTAAAGATAACACGGGATTTGATCTTTCTGAGGATAGTGAATTAGTATCAGGTTTGATGATTCACTTGATTGCGGCAATAAATCGTTTAAAGTTTAATATGAACATTCGTAATGAGATTCTTACGCCAATAAAAAATAATTATCCGGTGGCTTTTGAAATGGCAGTTATCGCTAGTGAAGTTATTGAAGAGCAGAAAAAAGTCAAAACTAATGAAAATGAAATTGGGTTTTTGGCGATTCACTTTGGAGCTTCATTAGAGCGCAACAAACTTAATAAAGAAAAGGGTAAAACCGCTATCATTGTATGCGGAACCGGATTGTCAACAGCACTTTTACTTAAAAGTAAACTCCAACGTCGTTACGGTGCAATATTACAGATTAAAAAAGTTATGAGTTGTTATGAGCTTACAGAAGAATTGATTGATGGTATTGATTTTATTTTTTCCACGGTACCTGTTCCTAATATAAAAACGAATAAAATAATCAGGGTTGAACCGATAATGACTGAAGATGATTTCGAAAAAGTTGAAGCAAGACTTTCCGGAATACAAAATGCAAAAAATGTTGATTATGAAAAGTTTTTTAAACGAGAATTATTCTTTTCTGATTTTGAAGCTGGATCAGCATGTGAAGTTATTCGCAAAATATCAACTATTATGATTAAAAAAGGGTATATAGATAAAAATATTCAGAAATCAATTTTTGCTCGGGAAAGTATGTCTTCAACTGAAATAGGGAACTTCGTGGCTGTCCCACATGCATTGGAAAACGATATGAAAGAAGCGGCAGTTGCTGTGAGCATATTAGAAAAAGCTATAAGGTGGGATAAAACATATGTCCAAATAGTTTTTTTATTATGCATACCAAAAACTTTATATAGTGTATGGGAACCAGTATTTAAGAATATTTACCAAAAATTTATACATGGTAACTATACAAGTAAGTTCTTAAAAAATCCAAATTATATAGAATTGATGAACATTTTGAAAAAGTAAAGGAGAAATTTATTATGCCATTAGTAAATGGTTTTACGCTTTTAAAAAAAATTTTTGAAAAGAAATATGTTGCCTGTGCATTTAATACCACGAATATTGAAACATCTTTTGGAATAGCGGATGCTATAGAAGACACATCAATCCCTAATTATATTCAAATTGCGCCCACTAATGTTAAATTGTCCGGATATGAATATATTGCAGACATAATCAAAAAAATTGCTTTTGATATGAAAACACCAATCGCACTGCATTTAGATCATGGCAAAACAATGGAAGATGTTGAAGCGGCAGTAAAAGCTGGATTTACTTCGATAATGATAGACGGTTCCGATAAATCTTTTGATGAAAATATAAACGTTGTGTCACAGGCTGTAGATTATTGTTCCTGCTATAACATTCCAGTAGAGGCAGAACTTGGTGCCATTTCGGGTAAGGAAGATAACATAGATGGGAAAAATGATAAGACAAATCCCGGACTTGTGAAAGAATTTATTAAAAAATCCAAATGTAATATGCTTGCTGTATCTGTTGGTAACGTACATGGATTGGAAAGTAAACCGCATATTGATTTTGAATTGCTGGATAAAATATACCGTAATAGTTCTGTCCCTTTGGTATTGCATGGTGGATCGGGAATACCGTTTGAGATTTTGAAGAAAGTTAAAAAATATGGTGTATGTAAAATTAATATTGCCAGTGACTTAAGACGAGAAGTTGTCCGGGTTTATGGGCAGGCGTATGAAAAAAATCATATGGAACATAATCTTATAAAAGTAGCCTTAGATGCTAAATCAGCTGTATATGATGAATGTAAACGAAAAATATTGGCGCTAAACTGACAGGAGAACGTTACATGAGGGGTAATTTAATTTTTATAAAGGATTTATTGAATGTAGATATTATAGCACGGACTCAAGAAGAACTTTTTACTATATTATCAAAACCATTGTCGGATAATGGTTTCACCACCAGTGATTATTTGACAGGTGTTATTGAGCGGGAAAAACATTTTCCGACAGGATTGCCCACTAAACCATATGGCGTTGCACTGCCCCATACTCTGCCCAAATATGTGATTAAAAATTCTATTAGTGTGGGAGTTCTGAAAGAACCTATTAAATTCAAAATTATGGGGAGTGAAAATGACTATATCGATGCGAAAATAATATTTTTGTTGGCATTGAGGGAAAATAGAAAACAATTGTGGATGCTTCAGGCAATTATGAATATGATTCGTTCCAAAGAAATATTAAATAAAATTGCTACAGCAAAAAAAGATGATGTATTTGAAATTATTAATAAAAATTTATTTTAAGGAGTGAGAACATTATGTCAAAAAAACATGTACTGTTTGTATGTGCAACAGGAATTGCTACATCTACTGTAGTAGCGGAAAAAGTCACGCAGTATTGCAAGGAAAAGGGACTGGAAATTGAGTATCATCAATCAAATGTGGCCAGTGTACCTAAAAATTGTAATGGCATAGATTTGATTATTTCAACAACTAATATTCCATATAAATTAGATGTACCGGTAATCAGGGGATTAAATCTTTTGACAGGGATAGGGGAAGACGACACACTGAAGAAAATTTATGACATTTTAATCAAATAGGAAAGAGGTGTTTTAATCATGGATTTTAGTTCATTCTTACTTGACACTGTAAAATATATTTTAAGTTTTGGTCCAACAGTTATGCTGCCATTGGTTTTATTTGTACTCGCAATGTTTTTTAGAATTCCGGTTTCTATTGCGCTTAGATCCTCATTGACAGTGGGGATGGGATTTGTTGGGATATACGCCATTTTTGGAATATTAACCAATAATATTGGACCTGCTGCCCAATCAATGGTCACACATAGCGGCATAAATTTACCTATAGTTGATCTTGGATGGCCACCTCTTGCTGCTATAACATGGGGGTCACCTATAGCCGCTTTTGTTATTCCATTGACAATATTTATCAATATTGTTTTATTGGCTTTTAATTTAACTCGGACCGTAGATGTTGATATGTGGAATTATTGGCATTTTGCATTGGCCGGTGCATTGGTATATTACAGTACGGGCAGTTTTGTATTAGGCCTTTTGGCTGCTGGAATAACAGCTGTGGTAATATTTAAATTAGCGGATTGGTCTGCTCCCTTGGTAGAAAGATATTTTGGACTGGAAGGAATATCTTTGCCTACACTCTCATCGGCCGTATTTTTCCCAATAGGATTATTGGGAGATAAAATTATTGATAAAATTCCAATTATAAATAAAATTCATATAGATCCACAAAGTATACAAAGAAAATTTGGCGTATTCGGAGAACCAATGTTAGTCGGTATTATCTTGGGGATTATGGTGGGAATTCTTGCAGGTTATAATTTTAAAAATACACTGATTTTAGGAATAAATATCGGCGCTGTTATGTTTATTTTGCCCAGAATGGTAAAAATTCTTATGGAAGGACTTCTCCCATTATCGGAATCAATAAAGAAATTTCTTAATAAAAAGTATCCTAATCGTAAGGATTTATATATTGGACTGGATATTGCTGTGGCTATTGGTAGTCCGGCAATAATTTCTACAGCATTGTTGTTGACTCCTCTCGCGGTTGTATTTGCTTTTCTTATACCAGACAATCAGGTTTTGCCGTTGGGGGATTTAGCTAATTTAGCTGTATTTGCTTCAATGATAGTTTTAGCTACTAAGGGAAATATTTTTAGGGCAATTATCATTGGTATACCATGTATGATAGGAGATTTATTAATAGCAACTAATATAGCACCGTTTGTTACGCGTATGGCAGAAGATGTTCAGTTTAATTTCCCACCGGATTCCAGTGGTTTAGTTTCTAGTTTTTTAGATGGGGGTAATCCATATCGATTTTGGATTATGAAAATATTCCAAGGAGATATTTTATCAATAGTGTTGATTCCTATTATTGCTGTTATTATATATTTTGTTTATAAATGGACAAAGGGATATGTTTATGGTAAAAGTGAAAGTTGATTTTGTTCTTGATATAGGTTCAACTAATACAAAAATATCATTGTATTTAATTAACAATACAAAAAATATTGTTCAAAAAATATTCGATACTCCTAAAATTTCTAATAACAATAATGAAGATTTCGATTATGTAAAGCTATGGAAAATAATAGAAGACCAGATTATTATATTTAATACCAGCGGACTATATATTATTAAAAAAATAATTATAGCAAGCGTGGGTGAAATGGGAGTATTGATAACCGAAAATGGCAGTGTAGTTGGTCCAATGATAGCATGGTATGACAAAAGAGGGGAAAAATATCTTAATTCATTATCACAGTCTGATATCAATGAGGTATATATGATTACGGGACTTCCTGTTCATAGTAATTATAGTGTGTTCAAAATTAAATGGTTATATGATAAATTTATTGCGAATTCAAATATTGCTGTTAAATGGCTCAGCCTCCCTAACTATATTGCCTATCTTCTCACCGGAGAAAGGTCGATGGAGTATACTCTTGCAAGTAGGACAATGCTGTTAGATATAAAAAATAAGCAGTGGTCAAAATTTTTATTAAGGAAATTTAATCTTCCCCTTGAAATTATGCCTAGGATAATTCCTAATAATTCTGCTGTTGGAATTATTTCGGATGTAATGGGGAAATATTTAAAATTTCAGGATGATTGCAAAGTTTATGTTGCGGGACATGATCATATGGCAGGTTCTGTATCAGTTAATTTAAAAAATAATGAATTACTTAACTCTACAGGAACAACTGAAGGATTATTATCAATATGTGATAACGTAAATATAAATGATAATTCATTTAAAAGAAAACTTTCTAATGGCATTTATATTGATAATGAAAGATATACCTTATTTGCATCATTACCCTGCGCTGGAATTTGTTTTGAAAGTTTTCAAAAATTATTTGGGTATAGTTATGAAGAACTGGTTAATTTTTTCATTACGATAAAAACCGAATATGCAAAATTGTCCACTACGACCGAGACTAATTTATTTTTTCCTCACTTACGAGGTAATGGTTCTCCAGAAAAAAATATTTTTGCAAAAGGATTATATTATGGTTTTACGAATAAAATATCTTCCAAACAGCTATTATTTGATATTTCTGCAGGGTTATGCCTGGAATTGAAAAATTTATATAATTGCTTTGATGATACAGGTAATAAGTTTGATATTATTAAAGTTATTGGTCCGGCTGTAAAAAATGAATTTTGGTTACAGTTGAAAGCTGATATTTTAAATAAACCTGTTATTGCAATAGATATTCCGGAAACAGTATCATATGGGGCAGTGTGCTATTTTGAGAAGTGCAATGCTAAGACAGAAAGAATGAAAAAATATTTACCTAATGAGTACAAAGCTTCATTTTTTAAAAAACTATACGATAAATATAAAAAGATTTACGATCTTAAAGTAAATATGGAAAGGCAATGTATATAGTATTTTGTTAGAAACAGGTTACAGTTTATCGACATAAATCAGACGATAAATTAAAAACCAATATTCCCTGATTTTTACTGGAAATCGGGGAATATTGGTTTTTATAATTTTAGATTAACATTTGACCTGATGCTCAGATACCTTCGCCATCCATTCCGGTAAAACCCTGAAAACGATATTTTTCAGTGCGTTCAACCTGAACTACACGGCCTGCTTTTATTATTATTACTATATTACCATATTCAAGATTGTAAAATTCCTGCTGAATTTTTTGGCAGACTGGATCATAATTGATAATAGCTGATTTTTGGGTATAGGTTTGAAACTTTTTAAGATCTGACAGACGAATCTTTTCATTACGTTCAACTTGGATTAAACATGAATTCTGTACTATTAAGGTTATTTCTCCATGAAAAACCGCTTTTAACAAAGTAACTATCAGTTTCATGCCAGCAGAATCTATTTTAGGATGTTTAGCCAAAGTTTTATTATCTGTCATTTTATCCCCCTCAATCAAATTAATCATACATTACGGATAAAGTATGATAATATAAGCAAGTATAATCGTTTGTATAAGAATTGTCAATATGAAAAATAGAAAATTATTAATTACTGTAACCCTTAATATATTTAATATTGTAATGATAATGAACATATAACCTGTATTATTTATAAAATTTGCGAATAATGCAGGTTATACAAATATAATGTAGAATATATATCTAAATTAATTTGAAAATTTCTACATTGATGAGGGGTGACGTTGATGAAATGGTTTGAGAATTTGAAGATTAGGGAAAAGCTTATATTGCTGATTGCTGTTTTCAGTGTAACTATCTTGGTTATTGGAAGTATAGGGTATTTGGATTTGAAAAAAAGCAATGAGGATACCGACAAAATGTATAATGAAAATATGATGCAGGTAGATTTGGCGCATCAGAACAGTACATATATCGGACAGATACGCAGTGATTTATTTGAACTCATGCTGACAAAAGATCAGGCAGAAAATGTTCGCATTGCAAAAGAAATCGAAGATATGCGGACAATGTATGGAAAAAATATGGAACAGTTGAATTCAATGAATTTAAGTCCGATACAGCAAGAAAAACTTAAAGCTCTTAATAAAATTTTAATAGAATATAAAAAAGAGAATAATGTAGCCTTAGATTTGGCAAAGGCAAACAGAAATCAGGAAGCATATGATTATTATCAAAATAATGTAGCAGGGCTGGCTTCAAAAACAACACAATTATTAACAGATATGACGTCAATTGCCAAAGATGAAGCAAAAGCTATGAAACAAAAATCTGATGAAGACTTGAATAGTATGAAAACAGTATTTATTATTATTATTTTGGCAGGTATATTAGTAGGAGTTTTGTTGGGGTGGCTGGTTATCAGACAAATTGTCAGACAGTTGGGGAATTCTATTGATTTCCTCGATAAAATTGCTTCGGGAGATTTTTCGGGAAATGTTGAAACCAAGCATCTCGAGGATAAAAGTGAATTTGGTTTTTTGGCAAAAGCTATTGATCAAATGAATCGAAATGTGCGGGCGCTTATCAAACAATTGATAAATACATCTGATCAGTTGGCGGCTGCGTCAGAAGAACTTACTGCAAGTGCCGAACAATCAGCGCTTGCAACTAATCAAATAGCTGAATCTATTACAGAAGTTGCAGCAGGAGCCAATAGACAGCTTGAAATAGCTATAGCAACAAATCATGTTGTTGAGGAAATGACAATGGGTATCCACCAGGTTACCAAAAATACGGTAGATGTGGCTTCGTCTTCAGAAAGAACATCGGATGCTGCAAATGAAGGACATAGAGTAATTGAGGAAGCTGTCAGCCAAATGAAAACCATAGGAGAAAAAACAGACAATACGGCAGATGTTATTGAGAACCTGGGGGAAAAATCAAAACAAATTGATACGATTGTCGGTTTGATCTCACAGATTGCTGAGCAAACAAATTTACTTGCACTCAATGCGGCCATTGAAGCTGCCCGGGCCGGATCAGCAGGTCGGGGGTTTGCGGTGGTAGCTGACGAAGTGCGCAAGCTCGCTGAGCAATCGGCTTCAGCGACCAAGGATATAACAACTATCATTGATGAAGTTCAGGCGAAAACAAGATCGGCGATTGTTTTTATGAATGAAAGTAAAAAAGAGGTTAAAAATGGCAGAGATCTTGTAGATATTGCAGGAAGAAATTTCAAAGAAATTTTGACTATGGTGCAGGGGATATCTGGTGATATTCAAGATATATCAGCTGCTGCTGAAGAATTGACGGCAGGCAGCGATGAGGTTATAAAGTCAGCAAAAACAGTTGAGGGTGAAAGTAAAAAAGCGGCGGAAGAAACAGAAACAATATCGGCGGCCGCTGAAGAGCAATCAGCATCTATTGAAGAAATAGCTTCGGCCAGTACTCATTTGGCACAATTGGCTTCAGAACTACAGGACGCTGTCAATAAATTTAAGATATAAATTTATTGACAGGCTGTGAATATGCTGGTATTCTAATCATATTATATTTATTCTATGCCGATTAGAAAACTAAAGGCTGGAAAAAGCAGATAGAAGGGTTGACTGCTTTTTCCAGCCTTTTTGCTATTGAAAATATATTATCGGTTTGATAAAGTGGCAGGAGGGTTTTTATGAATATTACATTGAATGGTAAAATAGTATTTTTGGACAAAAAAATGATGGTTGATGAACTTTTGGAGGTAACAAAAGCACAGACCCCGGAATATATTACGGTTCAGATCAACAATGAATTTATCGACAAAGCTGATTTTGGTATAACGCCAATTAATGAGGGTGATACTGTTGAATATCTTTATTTTATGGGAGGTGGTCAGTGATGGAAATAACTAATGAACAGATGGAACGGTATTCCCGGCAGATTATTTTGCAGGGTGTAGGAGGCAAAGGACAAAAAAAACTGCTTCAGGCAAAAATTCTGATTATTGGCATCGGAGGTTTGGGTTCTCCGGCAGCAATGTACCTTGCTGCAGCGGGGCTAGGTACAATAGGACTGGTGGATTTTGATAATGTTGATTTATCAAATTTGCAGCGTCAAATAGTACATTCAACGAATGATATTGGCAGACCAAAAGTTTTATCGGCAAAAGAAAGTATCACAGCGATAAATCCTGATGTAGATGTAGTTACATATCAAGAAATAGTAGATTCCGGTAATTTAAAAAATATTATTAAGGATAGGGATTATGATTTTATTCTTGACTGTACGGATAATTTCCCTGTAAAATTTTTGATTAATGATGCCTGTGTACTTTTGCAAAAACCATTTTCCCATGCTGGAATTTTAGGATTCAAGGGACAGACAATGACTTATGTACCCGGTAGAGGCCCTTGCTATCGCTGCGTTTTTCAAACACCACCGCCGTCTGATGCAGTACCAAGCTGCAAACAGGCTGGGGTATTGGGAGTGCTAGGTGGAATAATAGGGACACTGCAAGCCACCGAGGCAATAAAATACATATTAGGACTGGGAAATTTATTAACGGGGTGTTTGCTGACTTATGATGCATTGACGATGGATTTTAGGAAAGTTAAGCTTTCCCGTAATAAAAAATGTGCAGTCTGTGGTGAAAAGCCAACTATTACAAGGTTGATTGATTATGAACAACCAAAATGTGAAACAAGAAGGTTGAGCTGATGATTGTTTTACAAAAAAAACAAATGGAAGATATTGTCAAATTTGCCAAAGATAATCTGCCCAATGAAGTCTGCGGGCTTATCAGTGGAATAAAAAATGGACAAAAAAGCATTGTAGAAAAAATATATTTTTTAACTAATATGGATCATAGTTCAGAGCATTTTTCTATGAATATAAAGGAGCAGTTTGATGCAATTAGGGATATGAGACAATTTGGATACATATTGCTTGGTAATTTTCACAGCCATCCATCTTCACCGGCAAGACCATCGGATGAAGATAAAAGATTGGCATTTGATGCAGCACTAAGTTATCTTATTTTATCATTGGCGGATAAGAAGCCTATATTAAAAAGTTTTAAAATAGAGAATAAAATTTCCAGTGAAGAATTAATAACGATACTATAGCAGGGGGAAATTAAGTGGAAAATGTTGATTATAAAGAACTAAAAAAAGGCGGATTTATGCGTCAAATACAAAAAGATCATTTTTCTATGCGTCTAAAATCAGTCGGCGGACAATTAACGGTACAGCAGCTTAAAACGATTCAAAAAGTAGCCGAACAATATGGACATGGTTATATTCATTTAACTTCACGGCAGGGCGTGGAAATTCCCTTTATCAATGTAAATAATATCAGTCAAATAAAGACGCAACTGGCTGAAGGCGGCGTGAAGGTCGGTGCCTGCGGTCCAAGAGTGAGAACGATAACGGCCTGTCAAGGTAACAGCGTTTGCCCGTCAGGTCTTATCAATACGGTGGAAGTGGCTGAAGGACTGGAAGAAAGATATGGCGGCAGGGAACTGCCCCATAAATTTAAATTTGGTGTTACGGGTTGTTGTAATAACTGTTTAAAGGCTGAGGAAAATGATCTTGGTATAAAAGGCGGTATAAAACCCTTATGGAATAGTTCAAAATGTACTTTTTGCGGGTTGTGTGGGGCAATATGTCCCGGTAAAGCCATAGAAGTTGGTAAGATAGATAAAAAATTGCATTTTGAGTCAGATAAGTGTATTTATTGCGGTAAGTGCGTTAAAATTTGTCCTACTTCAGCATGGTCTGGGGAAAGCGGTTTTATTGTATCTTTTGGTGGACTGTACGGAAACAGGATAACCATTGGCAGGAGATTGCTGCCATTGATTTTTTCTACAGAAATTTTATATAAAACAATTGACATTGCACTGGCTTTTTTTGAAAAAAATGCAAAGAATGGTGAAAGATTTGCAAATACGTTAGACCGAGTAGGCTGGAAATTATTGGAAAAGGAGCTGAACAAAGCATTATGAGTATAAAGGCAGATGATTTTGTAGATATTACCGATGTGGTTTGTCCGGTTACCTTTGTAAAAGCTAAGATGAGTATAGAAGAACTTGAGAATGGACAAATACTTGGAGTAAAACTCAATGAAGGGGAACCCCTTTTAAATGTACCGCGCAGTTTTAAAGATGAAGGACATAAAGTTATTGAGGTAAATGATAATGGCGATGGGACTTTTACTGTTTTTGTGGAAAAAGGCGGATTGTAATTAAACCAAACTTGAATGAAAAAATGCCGATGAAGCTATTTTACTTCATCGGCATTTCGTTTATTTAAAAAAGCGTTTAATTTTATCCTGCCAGGTTTTTTGCTCCGGATTAACATTTTCATTGTTTTCTGAGGCAAATTCTTCTAATAATTCTTTTTGTTTGGTAGTTAATTTTTGTGGTGTAAGTACTTTGACTTTTATGTGCTGATCACCGCGTCCAATACCACGCAGATATGGAACACCTTTATTTTTCATACGCAGAATAGTACCTGATTGAATACCCGCTGGGATGGAAATTTCGACTTTTCCATCAAGAGTAGGGACTTCAATTTTGTCGCCTAATGAGGCTTGAACAAATGAAATCGGGACTTCGCAAATAACATCATTGCCGTCACGGTGGAATATTTTATGTGGTTTAACTGTAATGTAAACGTATAAATCACCGGGGCTGCCACCTCTGGTACCGGCTTCTCCACCACCGGATACCCGGATGCGGGAATCATTGTCCACACCAGCAGGAATCTTTACTTTTATTTTGCGGCGCACTCGTGTATGTCCTTCACCATGACAGTCAGGACACGGTGTTTTTACTATTTTACCAGTACCATTACAACGATCGCAGGTACGGGTATTTACCATGCGCCCAAAAGGAGTATTGTGAACTTCTTGTATTTGGCCGGTTCCGTGACATTTAGGACATTCTTCAGGTTGTGTTCCTGGTTTGGCACCGGTTCCGTGACATGTTTTACATTCTTCAGTGCGAGGAATAGTAAGCTCTGTATCTTTACCGAAAGCTGCTTCTTCGAAACTTATTTCCAAATTATAGCGTAAGTCATCGCCTCTTTGTGGGCCTTGCCGCCTGCTGGAGCGGCCACCGCCACCGCCAAAAAAGGCATCAAAAATGTCACCAAAATCACCGGATGAGTCACTGAAACCGCCAAATCCACCGAAACCACCAAAATTACCAAATCCACCGGCACCGGCTCCCGCACCGCCATCAAAAGCTGCGTGACCAAATTGGTCATATTGTGCACGTTTTTTGGAATCTGATAAAACTTCATAGGCTTCATTAGCTTCCTTGAATTTTTCTTCGGCTTCTTTAGGGTTGTCCTTGTTAAGGTCAGGATGGTATTTGCGGGCCAATTTTCTAAATGCTTTTTTTATGTCGACCTCGGTTGCATTTTTAGGAACGCCGAGGACTTCGTAATAATCTCGTTTTTCGCTCACTTTATCCACCTTGATATATAAATAAGATTAACCTGATGACTTCGAGTATCGCAAAGTCATCAGGCCAGTAATATTACCTGTTGTCATCTGCAAGAAAAGTTACAGATAAATTATTTTTTGTCGTCATCAACTACCTTGTAGTCAGCATCGACAACATTATCATCATTTTTCTTGGTATCGTTTGGTGCAGACTGCTGAGCCTGCTGTCCGCCGGCAGCCTGACCTTGAGCTTGCTGAGCCTGCTGATACGCTGCTGCGCTCATTTCGTAAAGTGGTTTTTGCAATTCTTCAGTAGCTTTCTTGATAGCTTCTGTATCAGTGCCTTTTAGAGCTTCCTTGACTTTATCAGCAGCTGATTGAATCTTTTCTACAGCAGATTTATCGGCTTTATCACCCAGGTCTTTAATCGCTTTTTCGGCTTGGTATACCATACTGTCAGCATTGTTTCTAACATCTATTTCTTCTTTATGTTTTTTATCTTCTGATGCATGGGCTTCTGCTTCTTTGACCATGCGGTCAATATCTTCTTTACTCATGCCGCTGTCGGATTGAATAGTGATTTTTTGTTCTTTACCGGTACCGAGGTCTTTAGCTGAAACATTAACAATACCATTAGCGTCAATACTGAATGTAACTTCGATACGAGGTACTCCTCTTGGAGCCGGTGGAATATCGGCAAGTTCAAAACGGCCTAAAGTTTTGTTGCCGGCTGCCATTTCCCGTTCACCTTGCAGCACATGTATGTCAACAGATGGCTGATTATCGGCAGCTGTTGAGAATACCTGGCTCTTAGAGGTAGGTATGGTGGTGTTTCTTTCAATAATTTTGGTGCATACACCGCCTAAAGTTTCAATACCAAGCGACAGCGGAGTAACATCCAATAAGAGTACATCTTTTACATCGCCGGCCAGGATACCACCTTGGATAGCAGCACCGATAGAAACACATTCATCAGGGTTTACACCGCGGTTAGCTTCTTTACCAAGTTCTTTTTTTATTATTTCCTGAACAGCTGGAATACGGGTCGAACCACCGACAAGAATGATTTTGTTGATGTCGTTAACAGTAAGATCAGCATCGGCCATAGCTTTTTTAGCCGGTTCAATCGTAGCGGCAACAAGATCGGCGGTTATTTCGTTGAATTTAGCGCGGGTCAAGGTTAAATCAAGATGTTTAGGACCGCTGGCATCAGCTGTGATAAACGGCAGATTGATATTGGTCGAAGTCATATTAGAAAGTTCGATTTTTGCTTTTTC
The DNA here is from genome assembly GCF_014076555.1 of Pectinatus frisingensis. NCBI lineage: Bacteria > Bacillati > Bacillota > Negativicutes > Selenomonadales > Selenomonadaceae > Pectinatus > Pectinatus frisingensis. Next base: position 2,213,789 of record NZ_CP045424.1, on the reverse strand, counting down.
AGCAGCTTCTATAAGACGCTGTGCACTCATTTTGTCTTTTGACAAGTCAATGCCATTAGATTTTTTAAATTCATCTACCATCCAGTCCATAACACGTTTATCAAAATCATCACCACCTAAATGAGTATTACCATTTGTGGCTTTGACTTCGAATACACCGTCGCCGAGTTCCAGAATGGACACATCAAATGTGCCGCCACCTAAGTCGAATACAAGAATAGTTTCATCTTTATCCTTATCAAGACCATAAGCCAAAGACGCTGCTGTAGGTTCGTTGATAATACGCAAAACTTCAAGGCCGGCTATTTTGCCTGCATCCTTAGTGGCCTGACGTTGGCTGTCATTGAAGTAAGCAGGAACAGTAATGACCGCTTGGGTCACTGTTTCGCCAAGATAAGCTTCAGCATCTGCCTTGAGTTTTTGCAGAATCATGGCGGATATTTCTGGTGGTGTATAGTCCTTGCCGTCGATAGTTACTTTGTAATTTTCTCCCATATGGCGTTTTATGGAAGCTATGGTCCGGTCAGGATTGGATACAGCCTGGCGTTTTGCCAGTTGACCGACTAAACGTTCACCATCTTTAGTAAAACCTACTACTGACGGTGTAATGCGGCTGCCTTCCGGGTTGGTTATAACTGTAGGTTCGCCACCTTCCATAACTGAAACTACTGAGTTGGTTGTACCTAAATCGATACCAATTATTTTTGACATTATAAAATTCCTCCTATATATTATGTATTAAATATTGCTTATTGAATGATTCCCCAAACAAGTCAAACCACCAAAATGATTTTCTACCCTTGATGGGGAAATGGATAATGTTAATTGGAAACAACTTTTACCATTGATGGGCGTATCACCCGGCCGTGTACTATATATCCCTTTTGCAGTTCCTGTTCAATCGTATTGTCTTCTTTTTCAGCATCTTGCACACGCATCACAGCCTGATGAAAATTGGGATCAAATTTTTCACCTGTGGTTTTTATGGTTTCAAGGCCATTTTTGACGAGAACTTCATTGAATTGGGTAAAGACCATTTTAATGCCCTTTTTTAAAGCATCAATATCATCACCCTCAACTGCCAATGCCCGTTCAAAATTGTCAAGAATAGGCAGCATGTCCTTAATTAAACCTTGTAAGACAACATCGGCAATTTCAGATTTTTCCTGAGTACTGCGGCGTCGGAAATTAGTAAAATCAGCCTGCAGTCGTTTGAAACGATCATCGGCTTCCGCCAAAGACTTTTCACCTGCGGTAAGCTGGGTCATCAAAGAATCGATGTCGGCAGATTTTTTATCAGCTTCATCATCCGCTGACTTTTCAACTGCGGGTTTTTGCTGATCTTCTTCAGTATGTTTGTTTTCATCCGACAATTTTTGAGCTTCTGCCGATACAGCTTCATAGATTTCTTTTTTCATGTCATCTAACTTTTCGCTGTCCTTTTTTTTCATGTCGTCTTTAATGTATGGCATATTTAACCTCATCTCTTTAATAGTATCTATGAAATATCTATAAAAATCTTTTTAAAATATGAGCTAGATTATCATTCATGAATTTTAGTAAAGCAATTACTTTACTGTATTCCATACGAGTCGGTCCGAGTACGGCAATAGTTCCAAGCTGTTCGCCGGCCAGATGATAAGTAGCTCTTATTACACTGCAATCCTGGATGCTGCTGTATTTATTTTCCTGACCGATAGTTATCACAAGGTTGGCCTTGGAATCTTGAGTATTAAGAATGTCACGTAGGATAGGTTCTTCTTCCAGCATAAGCAGTATGCTCTTGACTTTATTTATATCATGAAATTCCGGTTGATCCAGCAGCTGTGGTGTTCCTTCGGTGTAAATCTGATTACGCTTTTTACCGGCCATAGCATGATCAATAATATTTATCACTTTATTGAAAACAGCAGTGCCAATCATTTGCGAGCGCATCTTATGAATTTCATTCATGCTGATTTCACCTATTTTTTTACCGGACAGATAGTTATTCAAACCAGCGGCAATTTGTTCGAAATCGGTAAATGATGTACCGGCGGGCATATCAATTATCTTATTTTCAATATAACCGCTGTCACTCATTATAGCAGCAACTACATGATTGTCATCCAATGCAACAAATTTTATATAACTGAAAGTGGCTTCGGCGAGCTGAGGTGTTATAACCATTGATATATTGTTGGTCAGATAAGAAATTATTTTGGCTGTTTCGCGAAATACACCTTCCAAACGCTGCACTTTTGTATTATACCACTGCTCAATCAGATTTGTTTCTTTATTGGATAACTCAGTTGGTGTGAGTAAATCATCCACGTAAAAACGGTATCCCTTCGACGAGGGGATACGACCTGATGAAGTATGAAGATGTTCAATATATCCTAAAAGCTCCAAATCTGCCATTTCATTCCGTATCGTAGCAGGGCTTATACCAAGATTATACTTCCTGGCAATAGTCCTTGAACCAATAGGTTCGGCCGTTGAAATATAATCATCAATAATAGCCTGCAATATACGTTGTTTCCTTTTGTCAATCATGACAGCACCTCCTCTATTGAACAAAGTGCCTAGCAGATAATTTATTAGCACTCTCGATTGGTGAGTGCTAATTTCTAATTAAAAATATACAACCATTTAATCAAAATGTCAAGAAATTTACAATAAAATTATCAATTAGTAAAAATGTTATCAGACTATTAATTGGTATATAATAGTCTATATCAATTAATAATTCAGGAGAAAATTATGGAAGAAATAATAAAAGCAGCAGCCGCCTCGCTTGTCGATGCAACTATTGTCTCACAAGAAGGACTTAAAGTAAAGCTTGTTAATAATGATATAAAAAAAGGAATGTCTGTTATTGGATGTATTGAAAAATTGTTGGATGGTTGTGATTATTTTCGCTTCGCTGTTGCTTTTATTACACAAAGTGGTTTGATAATGCTTAAGGATAGTTTGAAGAGATTACAGATAAATGGAGTAAAAGGCCAGATATTGACTACTGATTATCTCGCATTCAATGATCCGCGGACATTGGCACAGATAAATAAATTACCTAATGTCACTGTACGAGTATATACCAAAAATAATTTTCATATTAAAGGGTATGCATTTTTAGCATCAGATAAGATAACTTATCTGATTGGCAGTTCTAATATCACACAGGAGGCATTTAAAGCTAATCAGGAATGGAACATAAAGTTTACTTGTACCAGTCAGGGAGACCTTGCCAGAAAGTTGAATAGTGAGTTTGCTGCACTATGGGATGCAGGACAGGAAATTTCTGCTGAATGGTTAAAACTATATCAGCAAAAATTTCTTTCATTAAAAAAAATATATAAAATGCGACAATCAATATCGACTGATATTGATTCTATTATAAGACCCAATGCAATGCAGATGCGAGTATTGACAAAAATAAAAAAACTCTATTATGACGGGAAGAAAAAGGCACTGTTGATTTCTGCAACAGGAACGGGGAAAACTTTTTTGAGTGCTTTTGCAATAAAGGAAAGTAATTCACGACATATATTATTTATAGCGCATCGGGAACAGATTTTGCTGCAGGCTGAAAAAAGTTATAGGGAAATATTAGGAAAAATTGATACTGGTTTTTTATCGGGCAGTGAAAAAAATATAAGTGCGGATTATGTTTTTGCAACTATAAATATGCTGGCTAAAGATGATATTATGAGGCAGTTTTCCCCCACACATTTCGAGTATATAATAATTGATGAAACACATCGTGCCGGAGCTAAAAGTTATCAAAAAGTCATCAGTTACTTTAGGCCGCGATTTATGCTTGGCATGACGGCAACACCAGAAAGAACCGACGATTTTGATATATATAAGCTGTTTGATAATAATATCGCCTATGAAATACGCTTACAAGAAGCGATGCAGGAAAATCTGCTATGTCCTTTTCATTATTTTGGTATAGCGGATATTGAAGTTGCCGGAATGATTGTTGATGATAATACGCATTTTAGTAATTTGGTCAGTGAACAGCGTGTGCAGCATATAATAGAACAAGCCGGATTTTATGGATACAGTGGGGAACGATTAAGGGGATTGGTATTCTGCCGAACGGTGGATGAGGCAGCGGAACTTTCACACAAATTTAACGAACGAGGGTTCTGTACGATTGCTTTATCCGGAATTGATACGCAAGGCAGTAGAAATGATGCCATCAGTCGACTGGAGCAGCCTGAACGACAGGGAGGGCTGGATTATATATTTTCTGTTGATATTTTTAATGAAGGTGTCGATATTCCTGCGGTAAATCAGATAATTATGCTGCGTCCGACAAAATCACCAATTGTGTTTGTACAGCAACTGGGACGGGGGCTGCGTAAAGAAAAAGAAAAGGATTACTTAGTAGTTCTTGATTTTATTGGTAATTATAGTAATAACTTTATGATTCCGATAGCGCTGTTTGGAGACAATTCTTACAATAAAGATAATATGCGGCGCTGTATCAGTGACGGCAAAAATATTTTATATGGACCTTCAACAGTAAACTTCGATACAATTGCCAGAAAACGCATTTATGAGGCGATTGATAAGGCCCATTTAAATGATGTGTCATTGTTGAAGAAAGCCTATGAAGACTTAAAAAATAAACTGGGAAAAATTCCGCAAATAAATGATTTTTCTTATTTTGGCACAATAGATATTATGCGTTATTGGGATAAATTTGGTTCATATCATGCATTTTTGCAAAAATATGAACCAAATTATAACGTTGCCTTAACAGGCGTGCAAGAAGAAATATTACAATTCATCTGCAAGCGCTTCGCTCGTGGCAAAAGAATATATGAAATAGAATTATTGCAGATACTACTTGAAGGAAAAGAAGACATATTTACTGTGCTGACAGCTGCTTTAGCACAGCAATATCATATAGGACTGCCAGACACAGTCAAAGAATCTGTAATAAATAATATGACAAATGTTTTTACTATCAGTAATGAAAGAGAGAAATACCGACATTGTGTATTTATTCAGCAAACAGACAGTAAATACGTGATTTCTGATGTTTTTCGTGCATGTTTAAAAAATAAGGCTTTTAAAAACGAATTAATTGATGTACTGGCTTATGCAAGAAATAATTATCAAAATAATTACTATGATACTTATGCAGAAACAGACCTGTGTCTTTATCAAAAATATACATATGAAGAAGTCTGTTGGCTGTTAAATTGGCCGCATAAAATAAATCCTAATGCCATGGCCGGATACTTTTATGAAAAAAATACTCGCACAATACCGGTATTTATCAACTATATAAAAGCGGATGCTAAACGTGTGGCATATGCCAATAAATTTTTGTCGGATCAACGGATAACAGCTTATTCTAAATTAAACAGAAGGGTTGATTCTCCGGATGCCAGACATATTTATAATGCTGATAATGAGAATAATCGCTTGTTTTTATTTATTAGGAAACCGTATGAAGACAAAAACACCAAGGAATTTTATTTCCTTGGTGATATACATGCTATAGGGAGACCAGTGCCGGCGCCGCGTTTTAACGGATTCAAAATTGTCTATGAACTGATGACACCGGTACGGGAGGATATTTTTGATTATTTACTTAGTTGAAAGGAATGTTAAAGACGTTTTTTAGCAATTACACGGCGCATCTTTTTAATATTGTCTACATAGGAAGCATGGTTTTTCATAGCTATCCCCGTGTATAAAATATCAACAATGGCAATATGCACAAGTCTTGATGCCATTGCCTCCGAACGATAACGAACTTCGCGGCCCATACCAGTCAGCGTAATGTCAGCCAATTTAGATAAAGGAGAATGATTGTAACTGGTGATGGCAATAACTTGGGCAGTACTTTGCTTGGCAATCCTCACTGATTCCAAAAGTTCAATTGACGCCCCGGTATGGGATACGGCGATGACCACATCATCTTTTGATAAAAGTGATGCTGAAGTGAATTGCTGATGTGAGTCTGAATAGGCTTGGACCGGTATACCAAAACGAATAAACCTTGTTTCAATATCGCGGCAGATGGTGGCAGAATTGCCGAACCCGTAAGCAACAATACGTTTGGCACTGCTTAGTAAAGTAACGGCATGTTTTACGTCATTAAAATTCAAGAGTTTTAATGTATCCTGCAACCCGTCCGATATGTTTTGGAAAATTTTTCCGGCTATTATGTCATAGGTATCATCAATGTTTATATCCCTATAAATAGTTTCGTCTGGAGAGAAGATTTCTCTCGCAAGAGAAATCTTTAATGCCTGCAGACCATTGAATCCAAGCTTTTTGCAGAACCGAGATACAGTTATTTCTGAACTGTGTGTATTATTGGCAATCTCGGATACTGTCTGATCAATAAAATCTTTAGTGTTGGCAAGCAGATAATCTGCTATATGTTGTTCTGATTTGGTGAGATTATTGTAGGAACTGCGCAATATAGGCAGTTGATTTATAGCTTCTTTTGTCATCGTCATCACTCATATTTTATATTATTTACTGTAGTGCTCTTGCCATTCATGATGGAAGGTTCCCGGTTTATCAATTCTTTCAAAAGTATGGGCACCAAAATAATCACGCTGGGCTTGGATGAGATTGGCACCTATTTTGGGACTGCGGTGAGCATCTATATACTGCAGAGCATTGGAAAATGCCGGGATAGGAATACCATTATTCACAGCCAGGCAGATAATGCGGCGTAAACTGGATTGATTAGTATTTATATTATCAAGGAAAAATTCATCAAACATCAAGTTGGATAAATTTTCATTTTTTTCGTAGGCGAGGGTAATTTTATTTAGAAATTCAGCTTGTATAATGCAGCCGGCTCGGAAAATGGCAGCAATTTTAGCAAAATTGAGTTGCCAATTGTAATTTTTACAGGCTGAACGATATAGTGAAAAACCTTGGGCATAAGCAATTATTTTAGCAACATAGAGACTCTTTCTTACTTCTTCAATAAAATTGTCAGGGAGATTTTTTGCACAGGTGGGAATGTTGATTTCATTGGCGGCTCTTTGCCGATCGTCTATCAGGTTTGAAACTACGCGAGTATTACAGGCGGCAGTTATCATTGATATGTCAACACCCTGCTTTAGTGACTGGATGCTTGTCCAGCGACCGGTACCTTTTTGTCCGGCACTATCGATGATTTTATCGATGACTTGGCCGCCTTGTGGATCATCTTCAGCAAAAATGTCAGCAGTGATACCAATTAAATAACTGTGAAGTTCACCTTCATTCCATTCATGAAAAATTTGTGAGAGTTTTTTATTATCAAATCCACCGATATAATGTAATATTAAATACGCTTCTGCTATAAGCTGCATATCCGCATATTCAATGCCGTTATGAACCATCTTTACGTAATGGCCGGCACCGTTTTCACCAATATAAGTGCAACATGGTTCACTGCCGACATGGGCGGAAATTGCTTCTAAAATAGGCTGGATTTGTGAATAAGCGTTTTTATTACCGCCAGGCATTATGGAGGGGCCGAACCTGGCGCCTTTTTCACCACCGGATATGCCCACACCAAAATAATTTATATCTTTTTCCTGAAGGAAGGCATGACGGCGGATCGTGTCCTCAAAATAAGAATTACCACCGTCAATTATGATGTCTCCCCTATCAAGATATGGCAATAATTCGTCTATTACCATATCAACGGGTTTGCCGGCTTTTATCATAAGCATTATTTTGCGAGGATGTTGTAAAGAATTGATAAAGTCAGCTAAAGTGTAAAATCCAGTCATATTTTTGTTGGGGTTTTTTTCAATAACTTCTTTTGTCAATATGGCTGTACGGTTATATGCAGCAACTTTAAAGCCATGATCGGCCATATTTAGAGCAAGATTGCTACCCATCACTGCCATACCGATGATACCGATATCCATTTGTGGCATTTTTTCATCGATCCCTTCATAAATGCTAAATTTATTAAATCATAAAATAATATATTTTATGATTTATAAGAAATACAAAATTTTCAGTTAAATATTTCTTGTAAATCATTCTATCATAAGAAAACGCATTATGCAATACAAATATCATTTTAATAATAAATAAATGACATTTGTATTGCATAATGCGTTTATTGTGTTTTAATAAAAAAATAATTTCTAAGATTTTCCTTAATTTAAAGGCTTTATTGCATATTGTAGATTATATTTAAAGAAAAAAATAAATAAAAACATATTTACAAAAAATCTGACAAATAATATTATACAATCATAATTTACACCTGACCAGTTATGATTATGGAACAGCTAATTTTTCAATCGTCCGAAAAAGCCTTCATAGGCAGAGTTGTTAGGAGAGTAGCCCTTTGATCGCTGGAGTCCAGCTTTTTCTATTTAAGATATCCAGCCAGGCCATCGGTAGTGACACCCGTGGCCTGTATGCACTAATGGCTGCTCGTAAGGTACGGATGGCATCATCTAACATACTATTGACGAGATTGGCATCTGGTACAGTGCTGATCTTCCATGTGGGGAGCATTCCGTCAAAGCAATCCACGATAGGTGAAAGATATACTTTTCCGGCAGGAATAGAAAATTCTGTTATATCGGTCAGCTATTTTTTGTTTGGTGCATCGGCATGAAAATCGCGCGCGATTATATTTTGTACTGCCGGAGTAATTTCACCTTTGTGTGAACTATATTTTTTGTTTTTTCTCTTACTCTTTGCGATAAGATTGCACTCGGACATGATTTTACGAACTATCTTCTTAGAAATTCGAATACCTGCTCTCGTCAACCTAGCATGAATATGGCAATAGCCATAGTGCTCAGCATTCTCAGCAAATAATGTTTGGATTGTAGCACGTAATGATTCGTATTTATCTGGAAATGATAAACGTTTATGTTGGTAGTAATAATTACTCCTTGATAGTTTTAGCTTTATCAAAAGAACTGGCAGTGAATATTTATTTTTTAAGGCATCGACAATCACTGCCTTTTCATGTTTTTTGAGTATTGTCGTGTCGACGCTGGGGTCTTTTTTAGGGCTGTTAAAGTTTCTTTCAGAATATCTATTTCTAGTTGCATATCCTTCATCTGGGATTTCAAGTTTTCAATTTCTTCGGAGGAGACAACTTCGCCTTCAGGCAATTTTCCTCGAGGAATATCACCGATATTCATAAATGCTGCAGTTCCTTTCAGAATGTACTTTTTGCGCCAAGCGTAGATACAGGCTCTACTGTAACCGATTTCTTTTGATACTCATTGTACATTCTCACCAAGCTCGAAGCAACGATGAACTGTTGCTAATTTAAGCTCAAGTGGAGGATGTCTAGGGTGAACTGGCTTGTTATTCCATTTCTTTTTGGAAGCCTTTATTTTTGGAGGAGAATCTCTTACGACTATCCACGTATATTATAATGGACCCAAGGATTCAGACCAGTACTGAAAATTTTAAGAGCACATGATATAGTATAGGTAACAAAATAGGAGGTTGTTATCATGCCAAGAAAAAAGTACACTGCTGAGTTCAAAACAAAGATGGTTTTGTCGATTCTTCAAGGCGATAAGGAATTCAATGTTATCTGTTCTGAGAACGACTTGAATCCGAGCATGGTCCGAAAATGGAAGCAGGATTTTCTAAAAAATGCCCATCTCGCCTTTGGTATAGATTCTGAACGTAAGGCCGTTCAGAGAAAGGAGGATGACCTGAAGAAAAAGAACGACCAGATGCTTAAGACCATCGGTCAGTTGACGCTGGAACGCGACTTTCTTCAGGACTGCTTTTGCCAAGCTGGAGAAGCCATCCCACAAATCCCAGAATATGATTCAAAGGGATAATGAGCTCTCCATACGTCGTCAGTGCGAGCTGTTGAGGCTGAATCGCTCCGGCCTGTATTACAATGCCATCCTGCCGGATGCAACAGCTGTTGAATTCGAAGAGTCTTTAATGGCGCGTATCGACCATTGGCATACCAGATGTCCTTATCTTGGATCTCGTAAAATTATCATCAAGCTGCTGGAAGACGGCTTTCCCGTATGTCGTAAGACTGTGCGCCGGTTAATGCTGAAAATGGGGATCTATGCCGTTTATCCTAAGTCCAATCTATCCAAAAGAAATTTCAAGGAGGCTATCGTGCCATATCTGCTACGCGATTATACGGCATCATATCCTAATCAGGTCTGGTCTATCGATATCACCTATATTCCAATGCCGCATGGTCATATGTACCTGACAGCAATCATTGACTGGTATAGCCGACGGCTGGTTGGACACTATCTCTCTGACACATTAGATGCGACTTCTGTCATTTATACAGTAAAGGAAACCGTAAAAAAGTGTGGAATTCCCGCCATTATCAATTCAGATCAAGGAAGTCAGTTTACCAGCGATGACTATAAGGCATTGCTTCACAGTCTTAATATCCGACAAAGCATGGATGGTAGAAGCCGCTGGGCTGACAACATCATGATTGAGCGATGGTTTCGTAGTCTCAAGACAGAACAGCTCTATCCCAACGAATACCATTCACCAAGAGAGTTGCGTCAGCTGATTAACACGTATGTAGATGACTATAACAACATACGCCCCCACCAAGCCTTAGGTTATAAGGTCCCAAATGATTTCTACTTCGGCAGTTTTGCTGCGTAGACTTACTTTGTTTGATGACACGCTTAAAAATTTACGAAGTGGTCTTGACAAGGGGCCCATTATAGAATTTTACTAGCGAATAACGCTATTTATCATTGGAAAGCGACAATGAAAATATTTTTATTAACAGCTGAACTTCGAGTTCATTGTTTTGTTTTGTCAAAGACATTTTTTCAATGATGTTATAACGAGGCGATTCATTAATATCATGTAAAAAATTTAATAGTTGAAAGTAATTGCCTTGTACTTTGGCCTGTATGGGGATTTCATGGTAAGATGACAATTTATTTGCTGGAGCTGCCGGTGCAATATGAATTATCCTGATAGAATTTTTATTGGCAATAGATTGTAAATCGGCGATAAATTTTGCTTCGTCTTTATTGTTTGGTAATTTGTTTTCCCAAAATATATTATTTTCAAATATTTCAGCAGCATAGGCATCTGTTTTGTCATGATCGGCAGCAAAGGTTTTTAAATCGGTAATTTGTTTTTGATTGACGGAAATGTTGTTATGAAGCTGTTGTAATTCTAGTTTGCCAGGGGAGTATAGTAGATAATAAAAAGCTATGTTCCAGATTATCATGGCAATGATTGTAATTAATATATTGTACTTGTCTTGTTTTACCATATGGTTACCTGTTGAAGAAAATTTTCAAAGTGAATGTTAAAACAGTATCATCTGTATCATGGTTGCTGACAGACACCAGATCTATTGTCGGGAAATAATGTTTCTGTAATGCAATAATGTAGTTTTGCAGTGAGGGATAATCATAACTGCTGCCGTTTAATAAGATATCTCCGGTTTCGTCGGTAGTTATGCTGTCAAGCCATACAAAATTAGGTGTTACGGAGCCCAAATTGCTCAATAATGAATAGCAGGACATATGCTGTGGCTTTAAAGTCAGTAAAATTGATTTTCTTTGTACTATGTTTTGTTGATAAAGTTCAAGTGATTTTTTTTGTTCTGATAAATTTGCCATATTTTGCAGTTGAATGATTTGTTGTTTGAACTGATGTTGTGCATCAGCAATATTTAAGTGCAATAATACCAGTAATGATAAAGCGGGAATTACAGCAAGACAAGCTGTAACTGGAACTAATATGGACCAGTTAAGTGTGGATGGCCTTAGATTGTCTGGAAGAAAATTAAGTTGGGTGTCTTTTAATATTGCATTCTGGGCTAATGAAGTAAGATATTCCGGCAAAGCATTATTGTGACCGGAAGGCAGATTAAAGATTACGCTTTGATTATTTATTGACAGGGAAAATTCGTCGGCAGCGGGGAAAAAGCATTGATTTTCCTGACAGGGAAATATGCCGGTGAGTTTTAGGTTGAGCCGGGTCGCAATAGATTGCCAAGTAGAGATGATTGCTTTATTGATCGTATATATATCAACAGACCAACTGTTTTCTGCCGGTGTCTGACGGTAGACTGCGTATTGCTGGTCGATATCAATGGATGGATTGCCTTGTATGTCCCAGTAGACAGCTTTAGTCAATTCATTGACAGGCATGATGGGAAAAATACTGTTATAAACAGTGATATCATATGACGGCAAAGTAATATAAAGTGGTAGTTTGTTATTGGGAAATTTTGTTGTTTTATTTTTTAACTGATCAATAAAGTCATCACTGTTAAGTGGGGAGTTGGTGATACAATGCTCAATATTTTTTATTGTCCAAATGTTTTCGCTAAGTGATAGTTGTGCCAAGTAGACGTTATCATTTTCAATTGTCAATGTAATAATATCTGTATGTTGAGTGTATAGCAGGGTTTTAAATGTTTGGTTGTTCATGATAATCCCACCGTATAATGGATAAGATATGATTGGTTTCCTTGATATATACTGTTATACGCTTGGCAGTATTACCGTATTCTCCCACTGAACTAAGGGTAAAATAAGAAGCACTGTAATTGAAGAAACGCAGTGATACGGTAACTTTAGTCGGTCGGCCATTTAAATCTGCGGTTTCAGTATAAAGAGTTTTTTTATAGGATATGTTTTGATAACGGGCTTCTTTACATATTTGGTCATAGACGGATAAGTCGCTGCAAAGGTCAGCTAGTGTTTTTTCTAAGGCGTTTTCAGCGAGGTATTGTGCATGGGTACCTTCCAAAGTTAGTGACGACATTTTTTGCTCATTGGTAAAAATGAGGAAAAGTCCTGAGATCAGAAAAAGCATTGGAAGTAAGAAAGATATGCCAAGCAGTGTAAAAAAACCTTTTTCATTCATTTTTCACCTCATACATTATTCTTTGTCCAAGTACTGTGGCAGCGGATTCCAGGTAAAAGTATTTTTGGGTCATTTGGTGTCTTCCTTTAAGTTCGATTGAATAGGTGCGATTGTTATCAAAGACCGATATTGGTTTGCAAGTAAAGCGAATTGCAGTACTGCAAAAAGTATTATCACCGGTTATAGGATTATTGTTTTTGAGTATACGGGAATAATATTTGAGATTGTCTTGACGATATGTTATATAGGTTGGAGTGGAGTCGGTGCCACCGGTAGCAGCACGTGTCTTTATGATTATGGTATCATGACCATTTTCCTGGGAAATGATTACTGATTCAGCATGTTTTATATCTTGAAGCATGCATTCAGCGGCAAAATTCATTTGGGTACGCAGTTCTATTTGATAGAGATTTTTAATATATAGATGCAGTATCGATAGAAGTAATACAGTAAGACTTAGTGAAATGATGACCAATAGATTCAGCGATAGCAGCGTCTCTAATAGTATACTGCCGGTATTATTTTTATATAGGAATTTATTAATTTTCATATAATATTTTACTCAGTATTAATTCAGTAGGAATTGCAGACGACTGCCAGTAAATCGTTGTAGTAATGATTTTGAATACACCGGAAGTTGCTAACGTGGTTTTTATATGGAAAGTGAAATCGTTTTTTTCCTGAAAATAATCAGTCAATATACCATCAGAAATATTTTTTTCTCCGGCAAGCAGGCGTCCTTCGGAGATGGAAATTTCCCGGCGGGCAAAATAAACAGCAGTTAAATGCGCTGCCGCAGTATTTTGAGAGCGTGCATAAAGTTGAAAAATGGTGAAGATCATGCTGCTGGTAAGAAGTATGATGCTCAGTATGATTATTTGCGATAATAAAAAAAATCCTTTTTGGTTCATATTAGTCACCCATTCGTATACGGCCATAAGAATTAATTATGACTTTGGCTGTATGATTTTTACTTGTTATAGTTATCGTTGCTGTTGTGGCAGTATAATTGTCACCGCGATTGAAGGAAAATACATGTCCCCTGTTGGACAGCATGGTGACACCGTCAGGGAGTTTAACTATAATTGGTTGGTTTGGTGAAGTCATATATATTTCATATGATTGGGAATTTATGATGATATGAGAGTTAAAGGGATTTTTTGTTTCATGAGGCTGCATAAAACTTTTCTGTTGAATGAGCCTCAGATTGCTGACAAGATATTGGGCAGCAAAATCTACCCTGGTTTTTTCCGGAGACAAAATTTTTGGTAAAAGCAGTGAAAATGACAGCATTATTATAAGTAAAGTTGCTAATAACTCAATAGATACAAAACCAGCACTGGAGTTTCTCATAAAATACACCAATAGTTTGTTATGCGCATTAATTCTTCACTTAGCAAAAAAGTGATACTCCCGCCTAATGATAGAAAAGGGCCAAAAGGCATAGGTGTGGTAATAGAAGCTTTATGGCATTTGATTAAGAATATGCCGGTAAGGACGGCACTGAGCACTGCTATTGTAATTGCTGCTGTTATGAGAGGATACGGCAGCCAAACAGCCAGACAATAACTCATCTTAACGTCACCACCACCCAATGAATTCGTTAGAAAATATATTGGAAGAAAAATGAAACTTATGAATAGTAATGAAAAACCTATATCCAGTAGTGAAATATTGGTGCGATGCATTGTTTGATGCAATGCACCGATAATTAATAACGGCAGTAATAATTTATTGGGAATGATTAATGTTTTGTAGTCAATATAAGAAATTTTGGTTAACAAGTAAAGTAATGATAATGTGCTGACAGTTTGCTCAAATATATTTGTTGGGAAATAATATAGAAAATAGAATGAAATATTTGAAAAATTAGATATTAATGTGTTCATTTTTCACCGGTCCCAAAATCTTTTAAAGGACGTTCCTGACATAAAGCAGTTTCACCGATAGAATCTAGAGTGTATGATTTAGCAGTTATTTTTAATTTTTCACCGGTTTTCAGAAAACAAGTCCCCTGTGGTGGTGATAATTCATCAATATTATCAATGTAATTGCCCAAATCTTTTTTTAGATCGGTGGGATTTTTGCCATATTGAATAATATGCATGGCAATAGCAGTATTTAATGTCTGTAAATCTGACTGAATTTTTGCTGTATTGGCCAGAGCTATCGAATTATTGAATTTTGGAATTGCTAAAGTGGCTAATATTCCTAGTAATACAATAACTATCATCATTTCAAGCAGGGTGAAACCACGGCAGTCTTTAAAAACAGATTTTGTCATGAATATTCTCCTCACATAGGAATTTGTGATGCGGCTTCAAACATGGGTAGGGCTACGGCTGCCACAAAAATTCCGATAAATATTGAAATTATAATGATCATGCAGGGTTCGGCAAGAGCAATAATTCTTTTGTAAAGTAAATCCGTATCATTTTGATAAAATTCAGCTGTGTCATTCATTAATTGTGCCAGGTTACCGCTTTTTTCTCCGATAGTAAGCATTTGCATAAATAGAGGCGGTATCAGATCGCTGCCTGATAGAGCAGCTGATAGTGAATGACCTTTTTGGATACCGAGTTGAGCTTTGTTTAATATTTGCCTGAAGCAAATATTGGGGGTATTATCGGTGATTATCGATAGTGCCTTGTCAATTGTGATACCGGAAGCAATCATAATTGACAGTGCGCTGCATAACTGTAATAGTGTAATATTAAGCAATAATCTGCCCAACAGCGGAATTTTAAAAATTAGTAAGTGAAAGATATTTTGCCGACGGGGAGATGATTCATATAATATTTTGCAGCAGAGAAATGTCAATATGGTAAATAATGTCATCAGAAGGCCATAGTTTTTTATAGTCAAGCCTAAGTATAAAACTATTTTTGTAACCAGTGGCAGGGAGATATTGAGATTATTAAATAATTCGATAAACATTGGTAAAATCACCATAAACATTATAATCGCGGTCGTTAGGAAAACACTTATGAGGATAAGTGGATATATGGCAGCTGTTTTTAATTTTTCTCTGGCTGAATAAGTCTGTTCCAGATAGACAGCTGCTTTTTGCAGCATTTCGGCCAATTGACCACTGGTTTCGCCTATTGTGACTAGCGTAAGAAAAGTAGGTGGGAAAAATTTTTCATATGGCAGCAAACTGTCTGAAAAGGTCTTGCCGGTTTGCATTTGCAGACAGACTGCAGATAAAATGTTTTTGGTTGTTTTATTTTTATTTTGTTGTTCAATGTTCTCTAGAGCGTCTTGAAGAGTAATGCCGGATTTTAGCATTATGCTCAATTGACGGCATAACGATGTGACAGCAATTAAATTTAAACTGCTGTTAAAAAGCGAAAGAGCAGTAAAATATCGTTTTATGTGGGAAGTTTCTTCTGACAGACTGAGAACAAAAATATTCTGCACCCGTAATAATTCAGCTGCTTCCCGACATGAATTGGCCCAAAGTGAGCCATTTATCAAATTGCCGGAATCGTTTTTGGCGGAATATACGTATTTTTTCATAGTTTATTTCTCCAAAATGTGATTATGTGATGAGTTTTTTGCGTTGCAGTTCAGTTATGGACATTTCCATTGTCTGCATGCCGGCTTTTTTACTTGTCTGCACAATGGATTTTATTTGTTGAAATTGGCCGGCGGCTATCAGATGTCGTACGGCATCAGTGGCAGTCAATATCTCCATAGCGCAAATTCTGCCACCATTGGACATAGGCAATAATTGCTGCGCTATTATTCCTCGCAGTATTAGTGATAATTCTAATCGTACAATAGTTTGCAGTTGTGTCGGAAATAGACCTTCAATGCGGATAAGCGATTCGACTACATTGGAGGTATGCAGGGTAGATAAGACCAAGTGACCTGTTTGTGCTGCAGAAAAAGCGGCCTGCATTGTTTGCTGATCACGTATTTCACCGATAAAAATTATATCGGGGTCTTGCCGCATGGCACTTTTTAGAGCAAGTTCAAATTCGGTGAAATCAGTACCATATTCACGTTGATGGATAAGACTTTTGGCAGATGTAAATAGATATTCTATGGGATCTTCTAATGTAATTATATGACATGGAGTTTGTTCGGCACGGTAGGCAAGCATGGCGGATAATGTGGAAGATTTACCGGAACCGGATGGCCCGGTTATTAAAATCAGTCCGTTGTTGTTACGGATAAAATTTTTTAATATAGGTGGGTATTCTTCACTTTCCAGTGAACGTACGTGATTGTTGATAAGGCGTACAGCTAAGGCAATATGCTGATTTTGTTGGTATATATTTATTCTTAATCTTTTTTTGCTAACTGTATGTGCTATATCGACAGTATTATTTTTGTGCCAGGCAATATTTTCCCGATCATTAAGTAAATACCGGAGAAATTGATGCAGTTCCTTGGTGGTGAAAATTACAATCGGTATCAAGGGCATAAGAAGTCCGTCAACGCGGAAAAAACAATTTCTATCGGCAGTAATGTGCACATCAGAGCAATCGGCCGGCAGGTTAAGGATAAGTTCATTGAATTTATCAAGGCAGTTTCTATTTGCTGTCATCGTCGATTATCCTCATGATTTCATCTACAGTCGTTTTATTTTGCATAGCTTTAGCTAAGGCATCATATATTAATGGCTTCATACCATTTTTTATGGCAATATCTTTTAAGATGGTACTGTCTGGAGTATTATTTATTGCTTTTTGCATTTCAGTTGCAATGGGGAGTATTTCTTGTATGGCAATTCTACCGGAGTAACCAGTGCCGTGACATTTTTCACAGCCACTTCCATATAATAAATTAGTTTGTGAATAGTTATGTTTTTTAAGAAAAACTGTTTGTGGAGAGTTTGCTGTAAAAGTTTTGCGAGTTGAGCAATTAGGACAGATACGGCGAAGTAATCTTTGAGAAATACAGCCGATTAGTGTAGCTGACAGTAAATATGGTTCGATACCCATATCAAGCAGACGCAAGACAGCCGTAACCGCATCATTAGTGTGCAGGGTGGTTAATACCAAGTGCCCGGTAAGTGCCGCACGTATAGCTATTCGTGCAGTTATTTCATCACGTATCTCACCGATGAGAATAATGTCGGGATCCTGCCGCAGGACGGCCCGCAGACCATTTTCAAACGTAAGGCTGGTTTTTTCGTTAATCTGAATTTGTGTAATTCCGGAAAGATTACATTCTATAGGATCTTCGATAGTAACAATATTTTTTTCCGGTGTATTCAGTTTGTTTAAAATAGCGTATAGAGTCGTTGTTTTACCGGAATTAACAGGACCGGTACTGATAATAAGACCACTGGTATGATTATAAATATTTTCAAATGAATATTTATTATATTTTGATAATTCCAATTCATCTATATTAAACAGTTTTCCGGAAGTATTTAATAAGCGTAAAACCATTTTTTCTCCCAAAATAGTTGGCAGTACCGATATGCGTAAATTGATCATTTTATTGGAAAATTCGTAAGATAGGCTGCCGTCTTGCGGTTTCCGCTGCTCAACGGTATCCATACCGCTGATTATTTTGACTCGGGCAATTATGAGTGGATGCAGAGGCAAAGCAAGTTGTGCGTAGTTAATTAAGATGCCATCAATGCGAAATCGAATGGTCAGTGTTTTATTTTGTGGTTCAATGTGAATGTCGCTGGCTTTTTGCAAGATGGCATCGGTTATAATTTTATCAACTAAAGTGACAAGAGGCGCACCGCTTATATTAAGATCCAGTCGGTGGCTATCAGAAATATAGTTGGTTGTTGGCAGAGCTTTTTTTGCCAAATCAGCAAGTGATACATTGGGAGAGATTGCCGTATTTTTCATAATTTTTTCTGCAGTGCATCGTGCAGCGCTATACGCATAAGGTCAATGTCAATATCTTTTCGTCCAAGCCATTTTTTTAGTGCGGCTGCACCCTGTCCGGCCAGCATATATTCACCATTAAGTATTGGGTGTCCCATGGTTTCGGCAGTTTTTAACAGTTTAGTCTTTTCCGGGGTATATATTACATCATAGACAAGTGTGGAAGCCGGCAGCAAAGATATATCTATAGGAGGCATTTCATCTATATGCGGATACATTCCTAAAGGTGTTGTATTTATGAGCAATGGTGTGTCATGCAGTATTTTTTTGAATTCGTATTCTGTCCAATTATATGTATGAATATCTGTCAGGTGGCTGAAATCCGCAGCAGTGTGCCGGGCCCTGTCAATATTACGGGCACCGATATGTATTGTTTTTATACCGGCGGAATGTAATCCGTAGATGACAGCTCTGGCGGCACCACCGGCACCTAGAATCACTGCTGAGTTGTTTTTCAGCGGGAAATTTTTAGCATATAAGGCATTAATGAATCCTTCATAATCAGTATTATAACCGTATAGTTTATTATTTTTGATGACAACGGTATTAACTGCACCAATCAATTGTGCAGCAGGATCGATATTATCTAAGTATTGCATGATATTTATCTTATGTGGAATAGTTATATTAAAACCGCAAAAATGCAGCGCTTTGAGTCCCGCCACGGCAATTGGCAGATCTTTTTCATTTACTTCCATGGCAATGTAAGCATAGTCGAGCTGCATGCTTTGCAAAACGGTATTTTGGATGACGGGAGAAAGAGAGTGATGTATGGGATTGCCAATGACGCCAAGATTTTTAGTGTTTCCGGTATAAAGCATAAAGATACCACCTTATTATGAGGTAAAATTATAAATCATTGATAGATAAATTATTTCTGAATTGAACGGATTCAGCGATATGTTGTTCCGTTATATGTGGTTCACCAGTCAAATCGGCAATAGTCTGACCAACTTTTATAAGTCGATCGTAAGAACGGGCACTTAATTTCATCTGATCAAATATCGTTTTTAGCATAGTCTGGGCACTGTCTGTCAGATGGCAGTGTTTTTTTATGAGAGCGTGATTCATTTGGGCATTGCAGTGCAGGTTATATTTTATCAGACGCTGGATTTGAATTTGCCGGGCTTTTTCTACTCTATTGCGTATGGAAGCAGAATTTTCGGTTTTTTTGTCATTCATCATTTCATTATAGTCGATACGCGGTACTTGGATGTGAATATCAATTCTGTCAAGCAGTGGTCCTGATATTTTCTTGGTGTAACGTTTTATTTCATGCGGGCTGCAAGTGCAGGGTCGGTCTTTGTCCCCGAGAAATCCGCACGGACATGGATTCATGCTGGCAATAAGCGTGAAATGCGAGGGAAAAGTATAGGAAGCATTTACACGTGAGATGGATATTTTTTGATCCTCCAGCGGTTGACGTAGAACTTCAAGTGTTGATTTATTGAATTCTGGTAGTTCGTCTAAAAACAATACGCCATTATGGCTTAATGTGACTTCTCCAGGCTTGGGAATTGTTCCGCCACCAATCATTCCGGCGTTGGAAATAGTGTGGTGGGGGCTGCGAAAGGGGCGTTGTGTTATGAGTCCGTTATCTCTTTTTAAAAGGCCGGCAATGCTATAAATTTTGGTAACTTCGAGCGCTTCCTGTGAGCACATTTTTGGCAGGATAGTGGGCATTCGTCTGGCCAGCATGGTTTTGCCGGTGCCTGGAGCTCCGCACATGAGGACATTGTGACCGCCAGCTGCGGCTATTTCCAAAGCTCTTTTAGCCATGAATTGTCCCTGTACATCAGAAAAATCATCCATAATTTCATGTTGTGCAGTATTGTGAGAAAAATTGAAATTTTGTTTAGCTGGTGATAATGAAACCCGTCCAGTCAGAAAATCTATTAGTTCAGTTAATTTTTGAATAGGATGTATCTTAAGACCGTCAACCAATAACGCTTCCTGTTCATTGCCGGCTGGTAAAAACAACGTCGGTATATCTTGCTGGCGGCAGCGTATGGCTATAGGCAGTATACCTTGGATGCATCGCAACTTTCCCTCCAAGGAAAGTTCACCGGCAAACATTGCGTTTTGACAGACATTTTGCGGTAACAAGCCATATACTGCTAAAATTGCCACAGCTATGGGTAAATCAAGACCGCAGCTGTCTTTTTTTAAATCGGCGGGAGCTAGATTAATGGTAATTTTTTTTGCCGGCAATTTTATACCGGTATTTTTAATTGCTGTTCTTACTCGCTCTTTAGCTTCACGGACAGCGGCATCGGGTAATCCGACAATATCAAAAGCCGGCAGGCCATTGGCTGAATCAGCTTCCACTTCTATAAGGACACCGTCAATGCCGGCAGTTGTCGCACCAAATGTTTTGGCAAACATAGAAATCACCTGCCTTTTAATATTCGCCTGACCAACGATTAAATAAAGTGTTTTTGATATGCAATTGGTCGCAGATTTTTCCAACCATGATATTGACCAGATCATCTATTTTATCTGGTTTGTGGTAAAAACCGGGACATGCCGGAACAATTTTTATACCTATGCGGGATAATTTGAGCATATTTTCCAAATGGATAGGACTTAAAGGAGTTTCCCGCGGTACCAATACAAGCGGTCGTCCTTCTTTTATCGTAACGTCGGCAGCACGAATCAGGAGATTATCAGATATACCAGCTGCAATTGAACCAATGGTCTTCATTGAACAGGGAATGATAACCATTGCATCGCAGAGAAATGAACCGCTGGCAATAGCCGCTCCAATATCATCAACATTATATATGAAGTCGGCAAGATTTTTAATGGTCGGCATTGTTAAATCGCATTCATATTGTAATACTTTCATACCGGAATGTGTTATTACAAGATGTGACTCAATATTGACCGAACGTAAAATTTTTAAAAATTTTAATGCATATATAGAACCACTGGCACCGGTTATACCAACGATGATACGCTTTCTTTCATTATTCATATATCAGATTTCGAATGCTCCTTTTATGTGATTTAATCTATATTGGTCAGAAAAACTATAGTAAATTTCAATAATATCAAAACGATAAGAAATAGATGGATTTTGGTGCTGCGCTATATAAAGCTGGGCAGTATGAATGATTTTTTGTTGCTTCTTATGGTTTACTGCCTGTCCTGCCGTGCCGAAAAAATCGTTTTTACGGGTTTTGACTTCTACAAATATGATCATTTTTTGCTGACGCACAATGAGATCAATTTCACCGTACTTTGTTGTATAGTTTTTGGCTAGAATTATATATCCATATTTTTTAAAATAGTCGGCAGCATATATTTCACCTAAATTGCCGATTTGTTTATTATTCATAATCGCAAACTCATAAATCTGTTTTTGATTTATCACGTTTGTCGATGCGATAAACATAAGCTAATATTTCAGCTACTACAGCGTACATTTCAGGTGGGATCTCACGATCCAGTTCTAATGCCATGAGCATACTGAGAAGAGTTTTATCTTGATATATTGGTACAGCATTGCGTTGTGCCGTTTGCAAAATGCTTTCGGCAGTGTAACCGCGGCCTTTAGCAATTACTCTGGGGGCTTTTCCCTCTTTTTCCCGATAGCGCAGGGCAACAGCCTGCCTGTCAGGAACAGTTGGTTCTTTTTCTTGGTCATCCATGATGAATTTACTCCTAAAATAAGGTTTAGTCTATGGCACCGATTTTTAATTCGGTGAGGACGAGTTTTGTTTTGTGGAGATAAGTACGCAGTTCTGGTAGATAATCTTCAAATGCAATCGCTGTATTACCGTTGGAAAAGGCCAAACGAATATTCAACTGTTGTTTATTATACAGGCGCAGAACAATTTCTACCGCACCGGCGTTTTCTGTTAAACAGCATACCCGAAACCAGGTTTCATGTTGTTCTTCATCAGAATTTGAACCTTTGTGCTTGTCATCATAGATATTAATATAGGCTGGGTAGCTTTTTTGCTCGTCAAAAAATATAGGAATGATAAAATCTAATGATTTTTGGGTAAGTGCTGTTGCGGAACCGGTTGAAAAAGAGTTGTTCATTATTTTAGAAAAATCGTTGATATCTTTTCCTGACTGTTTTAATGATTCCGCATCGGTTTCATTAATAGTGCTGATGTCACTAAGCTGGATAAAAGCCCATAATTTTGCCAGATTGGGTAAACCTTGTTTATCTGCTGCCTGCGTGATGAGTCCCGGCATATTAGTGGTGATGACTTGTAGAACTTTTTGAAGCTGTGCGGCCTGATTGTCAGGTAAAGTAGTTTGTGTTCCGTTTATAAAGTTTTTTATTAAAGTGATATCAGTAGAAGTTAATTCGTTGTTCTGTAAGGCAAGCTGGCCTAATTCACGTAGAGCATTGATAGATTGAGGCGTATTATTAAATAAATCAGGTAATAAAGGCATCTGAGAATTTACCACTGCTGGTGTGTCAAGTACCTGACTAGTTGTTGCATCCGCTATAATTGAAGTGTTGATATTTGCTTTGATAGCAGCAGCCTGTTTTAAAATTTCACCGGTAGGGATAGTAGCGTTGTTTTCTTTTAATACAGAAGAATTTGTTTCAATTACAGATGGTGGAGCAGAAACATTTTCTTTGCTGATAGATGTGGTGTTTTCAATAATAGAAGTGGTAGATGTACTTTTATCAGTTGCTGTATTTGTTGCTATATTATCGGAAGAATGAGTCGAAACGATTGGGCGAGGGTCCTTGATAGCCGGTGTTATATCGGACGGAGAAGAACTGTCAATGGATTGCTGGGCAGCAGTCTCAGTATTGTCAGCCGATTGTTCTGTGGTTGCGGTTGGTTTGGTAAAGGTTATTAATGCATCATCTTTAAATAGGGCAGTTAAAGCATTTTTCAATGATTGCAAGGGTTGATTGATGGGAGTGTTAATTTCAACGGAGGAATCATTGGATTTTAAAAGTTGTTTCAGGGTGTCTGGCAGCTCGGATAAATCTTGACCATTAAGGAGTTTGAATGCGGTTTTTACTAAGTCAACTGTTGTAGGCATGTCTCCTGTCTGCGCTGTCAATGAACGAAAAGATGTTAAAATAGTTTTTATGTCAGTTGGTAATTCTGTAAAATCACCATTTTCCATTAGATCACCTAATTGGGTAAGAAATTTTCCCAAAGTAGCAAGTTGATCAAAAGTATAGCGGCGTATTTGCAAAGTATCCCCCAGACTTTGTGCCAAGGTTTTATCAAGTGAAAAAGAGTTTTGTAATATATCTTGTACTAATTGTTGTAGTTCAGGAGATAAACTGCTGATGGAACTATCTTGCATATTGGCTATTTCTGATAAGATACCGGATAAATCAGAAACAGCATTTTTTATAGACAGATTGGTTTGAGGACGCGAATCAGAAGGGTCACTTACTATTGGGTCAGATGAAGTGCTTTTGATAGGAACTGTTGGTTGTGAATTTGTTGCATTGGTCGGATTTATTCCTGTTTGCAGCGGCATGAGTATTTCCCCCTTAATCGCTGAGCATTGATTTTATCGGTTCAAAGGAACGTCGATGTAAAGGACAAGGACCGTATTTTGTAAGAGCGATAACATGTTGTTTTGTCCCATAGCCTTTGTGCTGAGAAAAACCATATTGTGGGTATTGTCTATCATATTGTATCATCAATCGATCTCGTTCCACTTTGGCGACTATAGAGGCAGCTGCAATAGAAGCACTTTTTGCGTCTCCTTTGATTATTGACAGATGGGGAATTTCAAGATCATCAAGAGGAGTGGCATCTATGAGTACTTCTTGTGGTACTGTTGGCAGATCATAGATTGCGTTATACATGGCATTCATTGAAGCTTGATATATATTTATGCGGTCAATTGTTTTTTCATCGATAAAAGAACGGCTTATTGCTATTGCCTGGTCAAGAATCTGCTGGTAGATTTTTTCTCGGGCGGCAGCAGATAATTTTTTCGAATCATTTAATTTAGGAATATAACAACCGAGCGGCAATATAACTGCTGCAGCAATCACCGGACCGGCCAGTGGACCACGGCCGGCTTCATCGACTCCGGCAATATATTTTAATCCCTGTGCATGGAAATGATATTCATATTTATATAAATTATGCAGTCGTTTTTTTTCGGCCTGTTCATTTTTATAATGTGATAAAAGTCTTTTTACTGTTTTACGTTCATCTATTTGCAGGGCAGTGAGTAAATTTTCTGATACTTGTGGAGATGACAGTAAGACAGCAATATCTTTAGTGGATAAATTTGTAAGATTCATAATAGCACCTGTGGTAAATAATATTTTATATGATGTAAAAATAAAATACACCTTATAATTAATTCTTTATAAGGTGTATTTTTTCCTTGTTAAGTTTGTAATTTTATAAAATTTTGTTAATTAATTGGTTTAATTGGTATGATCAGCTGAGCGATAAACGCTGTTCACAGGTAGCTTTTACATGGAGCTCCGGCAAAACGTACAGCAGATTCTGCCAAAACCTGAGTAGCATCGATAAAATGCCCGGCAATATTATAAGTTTTAATTGCCAGAGGCATTTCTGTGCAGCCAAGTATAAATGAAGCAGCACCTTCTTGACGCATTTTTTGTAATACAGATTGAAAAGGCTGGGTATTATAGTTGTCATTACCGGCCTTGACTCCTTCAAAAATTATTTTGTGGCAGATTTCTTTTCCTGCATCATCAGGAACAGATACGTTAATATTAAAATTAGCAAATATTTTATTGTATATACCGGAAGTATATGTGCCACCGGATGCAAGTAAACCGACATGATTAATTTGCTTGCTTACGCAGTATTTTGCTGTTTCTTCAATCATATTCAAAAATGGTACACGTAAATGTGGCTGTAGCTTTGGTAAAAAATAATGTGCTGTGTTGCAGGACATTATTAAGAAATCAGCACCAGCATCGGTAAGCCGATTGACTGATTCTAAAAGCTGAGGAACCGGGGATGGACCTTTTTCCCAAATGGCTTCGGAACGATCTGGAATAGATGTGTTATTATCAACGATAACATGAATGTGATCCTGGTCTTTTTGTGCATCGGTCGATAGGATGATTTTTTTTAGAAGATCAACTGTGGCCATGGGTCCCATACCGCCGATAAGCCCGATAGTTTTCATTTTTTACACCTCTTAAATTATATTGTTGCTTGTTTTTAGCATAGCATTGCGCAATAATATAATCAAATACATATAATGATATAATTCCTATAAGAAAAATTTATATAGAGGCGAAAATTGTGCAAAATATGGAATATGTTTATGCGGTGTATCGTGAAAAAAGTTTTTCAGCAGCGGCCCGTAAACTTTTTATTTCTCAACCGGCATTGAGTGCTGCTGTAAAGAAAGTCGAAAAAGAGTTGGGAATGCCGCTTTTTGATCGTTCTGCTCTTCCTATTCAATTGACCACGGCGGGTAAAGCATACATAAAAGCAGTTCAACAGATTTTGACTATACAAAAAAATTTAAAAGGTTATATGGGAGATTTGGCAAATTTACAAAGTGGTAATCTATCATTAGGTGGAACAAATTTTTTTGCATCATGTATGTTGCCATTTATGATAAAGGCTTTTAGTAAAAACTGTCCAAAGATTCAATTGCGTATCACTGAATCAGATTCAGCTGACCTTTATGCAAGATTGCTGACTGATGAAATAGACTTGATAGTCGACAGTGGGTTATATAATGTAAATTTTTATGAGAGCATCCCATTGATGGAAGATCATATTTTATTGGCAGTACCGATTAATAATAGACAAAACAGAAATCACCATGCGGCCAGACTGACACAAAAAGACATCATAGCGGGAACAGTTAATGATGAAAATATTCCGGCCGTAGCATTGGCCGATTTTGCCGGAGAAGATTTTTTATTATTGGGTCGTGGAAACGATATGTATCGGCGTTCACTAGGATTATGTCGCAACAGTGGATTTTCTCCTAAAGTACGACTTTATTTAAATCAGTTAATGACAGCCTATCACATGGCAAGACAAGGGCTGGGGATAACTTTTCTTACCGATTCGCTAGTGCGGAAATCAATGCTTAGTGATGCATTGGTATATTATAAAATAAAAGATCCGGCGACTACTAGAAAAATATTTATAGCGTACAGGAAAAATGTTTATCAAACATCTGCGATGCAGGAATTTGTACGTCTCAGCAGAAATCTGTACAATAAATAAGTTTGATTGGTAAAGTCAGACTGGGATAAATATTAAGTTGAAAACACTGCTTAAGCTTGTGGTGATTCCAGGGAAATTTTGCCGAGCCGGCCGCTGCGAAAGTCTGTGAAGACAGCTGTAATAGTTTTTTCTTCATCTATAGTGCCGCCCTTTACCAGATAACCTCGTTTTTCTCCGATTATCGATAATAATTTTTCGTTTGTAGTAGGTAACTCAGTAAGTTTGAAACGATTTTGCAGCGCATGCGGATAATGTATTCTTAAAAAATCCAGAAGTGATAATACTACATTACTTTTGTCATATACATCATCATTTATTGCACCGGTAAAAGCAAGATTTAATCCTACTGAAGGATCATCGAATTTGGGCCATAAAAGACCGGGCATGTCGAGTAGATCAATGTTTTTACCGATTCGTATCCACTGTTTGGCGCGAGTGACACCAGGGCGATTTTCGGTTTTAGCGGCAATTGTACCGGCCAGACGATTAATAAGGGATGATTTACCGACATTAGGTATGCCAACAATCATGGCACGGGCACTGCGTGCTTTAGCACCTTGGGCAGAAAAACGAGAGGTTTGTTTTTCTGTCAGCCGGGCAATTGTCTGGGTAAGTTCTTTAATATTTTTTCCTTTTACAGAGTCTATGGACAAAGCTGACTTCCCCATGCGCTTGTAAAATTTTATCCATTCACGGGTAATGCCGCTGTCAGCTAAATCAGCTTTGTTTAAGACAATTATATGTGGTTTATTACCTATCAATCCCATAATTATAGGATTAGAGCTGGATAGGGGAATGCGGGCATCGAGAAGTTCAACTATTATATCGACTACTTTTAGATTTTCTTCGATCAGACGGCGGGCTTTGGCCATATGGCCGGGAAACCACTGAACTGTAGTAAGAGGTCTTTTTTGTTCATCCATTTTAGTCACCTTTTTTATTTATTGAAAAAACGTCGGTGTTTTTACCGACGTTTGATTTCTATTCATCAGAATTATTAAAACGATGAGACTATATTGCAGTAAATTCACGGTAAGGTATGTAAATTACTTAAAGGCCAAAAAACCAGCACGGCCTTACCTTTTATCAAATCAAACGGAACGAAGCCAACATCGGGGAAACGGCTGTCTTCAGAATTATTGCGATTATCTCCCATCACGAATATATGTCCGTCTGGTATGGTGGTGAGTGGATAATCACCTCTAGTCTGGCTTAAGATGAAAGGTTCATTTTGCAGTTGATTATTTACAAAAACATGACCATCTTTGATTTCGATGGTATCACCAGGAACAGCGATGACTCTTTTAATGAAGTCACGGCTGGGATCGCGGGGATATTGGAATACCAATATTTCTCCTTTTTTCGGAGTACGAAAATGATAGATGAATTTATTTACTACTAAACGTTCATGGCTGAGTAGGGTTGGCTGCATAGATGGGCCGTCGACCAGATAAAGTTCAACTATAAAGTGACGTATAAATAAAGCAAGTACTACTGCAATGACAATTGATATAATCCAATCTTTAAGTTCGGCACCCAACGATTTATTCATATTCAGCCTCCAAAGGTAAATTTTAGTTAAAAATAAAGAGGACTGCCTCAAGCCGCAGTCCCCAATAATGAATTATCAGCGTCTTTCTTTGATACGAGCGGCCTTACCTGTCAAATTACGTAAGTAGTAAAGTTTTGCCCTGCGTACAACGCCTCTGCGTACGACATCAATTTTTTCCAAGCGTGGTGAATGGACAAGAAATGTACGTTCAACACCGATACCATAAGAAATACGTCTTACAGTGAACATTTCACGTACGCCGCTGCCTTGGCGGGCAATGACAACTCCCTCAAACATTTGGATACGTTCGTGAGTTCCTTCAACTACTTTTACATGGACACGCACGGTGTCACCTGACTGGAATTGAGGAATATCTTTCCTCAACTGTTCCTGCTCTAAAACCTGGATGATATTCATTGTGTTTCCTCCTTAATATCAATCGTTCATGGTATACTTCCACCAGAGGACCGATTGCAATACTTTTTTATTCTAGCATAGTTTAATTTTTGGTGCAATCATTTTTTAGTTTTTTAACAGCGTTAAGTTTTTCCGGTGATAAATTAATTTTATCTAACAAGTCGGGACGTTTAAGACGGGTTTTTTCTAAGGCCTTGATTCGGCGCCATTCATCAATTTTTTGATGATTCCCTGATAGCAAGACATCAGGGACAGTCATGTTTTTATAATAGCGTGGCTTGGTATACTGCGGATATTCCAATAAGCCGTTATAAAAAGAATCAGTTAAAGCTGATTCTTTTGATCCTAAAACATCAGGCAGCATGCGGCATACGGCGTCCACGATAACCATGCAGGCCAGTTCACCGCCAGTCAAGACATAATCGCCGATAGATATTATGTCCTCAGCCAGATTTTCGGTAATGCGATTATCAAAACCTTCGTAATGACCACAGATGAATATTAAAGAATCATAGGTAGACAAATTTTTAGCTGTTTGCTGCGAAAATGTTTTTCCCTCGGGTGACAGCAAAATAACACGGGTATTTTTATTAGTTGGAAGTGTATTTTTTACAGATGCCACGGCACGAAAAAACGGCTCCGGTTTTAAGACCATTCCGGCACCGCCGCCAAAGGGAACGTCATCTGCCTGATGGTGGCGGTCATAAGTAAAATCGCGGGGATTGGTAAAATTAATATTAATTATATGTTTGTCCAGCGCCCGTTTTATTATACTGTGACCGAAAGGACTGTTGAACATTTCGGGAAATAAAGAGATTATATTTATATCCATATTAATTTTCAGTTGGCATGATAATATCCATGCGTTTATTATTTATATCAATATTGGTAACAACTTTTTTTAAAGCAGGTATAAGTAATTGACCTGTTGTTTTTTCAATGACATAAACATCATTACTGCCGGTTTTCAGAATGTCAGTGATTACTCCAAGAAAAACACCATTTTCATCAAATACATCCAATCCGATTATGTCGAAGAAATAATACTCACCTTCGGCTAATGGAGCGGCATCAGATTTGGCAATCTTGAGGAATTTACCGGTTAGAACGGCAGCTTTTTCCCTGCTGTCAAAACCATTTATCTGCATGATAATAAAATCATTACTGGGATGGGCAGCTGCAATAGTAATAACAGTACCATCTATATAGGCTTTATGCAAATTATTGAATCTGTCAGGAAAATCAGTAAGTGGATAGACGCGTACGTCACCTTTTATGCCATGCGGTTTACCAATCCGGCCAATTGTCAGGAATTCCTGGTTAGTCGCGCATTTCAATGATTTTTCCATCTTCGACTAAAAGCTCCGTATTCATTATTCCCGGCATGGTATCACCAATTTTTACTTCAACCAGACGCTGTAAAGTTCCTTGTACTACTTCAGCCCCGACTTCTAATTCTTCGGTATCGGTTATTTGATTTTTGATATTTTCCCGATAGGATAAACGTTTTTGTTTTTCTTCTTCCATACGCTGTAGCAGCATGGAAACGCGCTGTACATCACCGGTACTTTGTTCAGCTAAGACTTTTTTCATATCTTTTTCGATATGTGATACTTCGGCATTGATTTTTTCAATTTGCCGGCTGAGATTATGCAGCATGTCGGTTTTGAATTTTTCCGTTACTTTTGCTTTGACGGTTATCGGGCATTGCAAAGTTATTGTTTCCATAATTATTTGGCCTCCTCAATGTTATACGACAACAGCGGCAAGGATGCAAAGTCCGTTGCCGCTGTGTATCAAATAATATCAACTATGACTTTTTTATATTCACGAGCTGCCGCGGCTTTAACGACAGTGCGTAATGCTTTAGCAATACGACCCTGCTTACCGATAACTTTTCCCATGTCATCATCGGCAACGGAAAGTTCATAGACGAGTGTTTCACCATCGTTTTTTTCGTTCACGATTACCATGGCGGGATTGTCTACCAAAGATTTTGCTATAAGCTCAATAAGCTGTTTCATATCATAGCCTCTTTCTTAATTCTTCGCTTTTTTTGCTGCGGCGAATTTAGCCATTGTACCTTGTTTGGATAATAATGATTTTACTGTATCAGTAGGCTGCGCACCTTTAGTCATCCAATCGATGACTTTTTCTTCATCTATATTTACGATAGCCGGGTTTTTGGTTGCATCATAATTGCCTATGATTTCAATAAAACGACCATCACGGGGAGCACGTGCATCTGCTACAACGATACGATAGAATGGACTTTTCTTTGCCCCCATACGGTTAAGACGGATTTTTACTGCCATTTGATTTCACCTCCTTAAAATGGGAATTTCATGTTACCTAATCCCTTTGGAATTCCTTTCAACCCTTTTTTGCCTTTTAAATTAGTCATTTTTTTCATCATTTTTTTCATTTCGGTAAATTGTTTTAACAATTTATTGACGTCCTGCACATGTGTGCCGCTGCCAGCAGCAATACGTTTACGCCGGCTGCCGTTTATTATTGCAGGATTATTTCTTTCGGCAAAAGTCATTGAACGGATAATAGCCTCAATGTGGGCTAATTCTTTGTTGTTTTTTAAATCCATATCGACATTGCCAAGCTTTTTTTTCAATCCGCCCATGCCGGGCAGCATGCCAATAATTTTATCGAGTGAGCCAAGTTTTTTTATCTGCTGCATCTGGTTTAAAAAATCATCAAGCGTGAACTGATTCTTCCGGAGTGCTTTTTCCATTTTTTTGGCTTCACCGGCATCGAATGTTTCCTGGGCTTTTTCGATGAGTGATAACACATCACCCATATCAAGAATACGGGAAGCCATGCGATCCGGGTAAAATGGTTCCAAAGCTTCAATCTTTTCACTGGTACCAACAAACTTTATAGGACAACCGGTCACGGCTTTTACAGATAAAGCAGCTCCGCCACGGGCGTCGCCATCCATTTTTGTTAATATAACACCATCCAGACCAAGATCAGCATTAAAGCTTTCCGCCACATTAACAGCATCCTGACCAGTCATGGCATCTACAACGAGCAATATTTCATGGGGATGAACAGAAGACTTTATAGTCACTAGTTCCTGCATGAGAGCTTCATCAATATGAAGTCGCCCGGCAGTGTCTATGATGACAATGTCATTAGTATGGCTGACAGCCTGTTGTATGGCTTGTCGGGCAATATCAACCGGATTACTGCCCTCAGGCAGTGAAAAAACCGGAATGGCAAGCTGATCACCAAGCACCTGTAACTGTTTTACGGCAGCCGGACGGTATACATCGGCCGCGACAAATAATGGATGCTTGCCTTGTTTCTTGAACATGACGCCAAGTTTACCCACAGAAGTGGTTTTACCGGCACCCTGCAGTCCTACCATCATTATTATTGTGGGAGGATTAGGGGCAATATTTATTCGACTTACCGAGCCGCCCATCAGATCAGTAAGTTCTTCATTTACTATTTTTATAACAGCCTGTGCTGGGGTAAGGCTCTCTAATATGTTTGAACCGATGGCTCGTTCCCGGATTTTAGCTACAAAATTTTTAACTACCTTAAAATTTACATCGGCTTCAAGGA
Source organism: Pectinatus frisingensis (assembly GCF_014076555.1). Classification (NCBI taxonomy): domain Bacteria; kingdom Bacillati; phylum Bacillota; class Negativicutes; order Selenomonadales; family Selenomonadaceae; genus Pectinatus; species Pectinatus frisingensis. The sequence continues at coordinate 2,181,348 of NZ_CP045424.1, read as the reverse complement.
GCGCCATTCGGATATCACGCATTGCTGCATCAACGTCGGATTCTGATAATCGTCCATGACCGCGCAGTTTTTTGAAAGTATTTTGTAATTTTTCACTCAAAGATTCAAAAATCAATAATATTCCCCCTTTTACACAATTATGTATTCAATAAGGCTTTTATTTTATTTTCGATAGAATTAAGACGGTTTACCTGAAACCCATTTCGGAGCGAATTGATATCGGCAGCAATATCAAGTAAAGCCTTCTGGCGGGTTTTATCTTTCTGAAGAAGATTAAGATTAGCATCGTATTTTTCTAAAGTAATCTCGCAACGATGCAACATATCATAGGCTGCCTGACGTGAAATATGCAGACATGCGGCTATCTCAGACAGTGACCAATCCTGATACAGATGCATTTTTAAACATTTTTGCTGTTTGCCCGTCAACAACGAGCCATAACAATCAAATAAAGCGCTAAGCCTTAAAAAGTTGTCCAACACGTTATTCACCTCGGCAGCTGAATTAATTATGAATCATATTATATCTGATGACAGAAATTATGTCAAGGAATTTTACTTGTCAAGAAGATCAACTTAATTTGGAATAAGAGTATAAGGAATTGTCGGTTAAAACGAAATATTGCTGTTTTTATTTGATCTACTTAAAGATATTTGTGATGAAGTATATTCGTCGGTGATCTTTTTACCAATAAAAAATGTTTTATGGCTTACTTCCTGCATATAATAAAAACGATAGATTGGCAGATCTGCCGAGTCGAAAAAAGTCAATGTATCGCCAGTCAGTTTCCAACTCAATTTATTCAGACTATGTCCCCTTATTTTTCCGCCAGGCAGTAAAGTAAGTGATATTGAAGGTTTATTCGAGCCGTCTTGGAAAATCCATTTTCCTGTAATATCAGGTTGTTTCAATTGTCGTTGCGCAGTGTATTTATTTATTTCAGCTTCAAGTTGTCCGGGCGCCAGCATGCCATTGCTGCGAAATACTATTACACCGTCACTGTTGATGATGAAAGTTGTCGGAATACCTTCAAATTTGAGTTTACCAAGAAGATGTGCATATGTATTGTCATAGACAGTAGGAATTTGGTAATTATTTTGGTAAAGAAAATCGTTCGCTGTATCAGGAGTCTCAAAAGTATCTATCAGGTACATTTGTACCTGATTACCGTATTTATTATATAGACTGTTGAATTCCGGCAGTTCTTTAATACAGTAAGGGCACCATGAAGCAAAAAAATTTATAATTAAAAGCTTGTTGTTTTGCGGTTTAATGGTGGTTGGAATATTGTTGAGAGAAGGTAGAGTTATAGGTTCGAATTGTTCTGCTTCCTGGCCGGAGTATGCAAATACTGTTGTTATTGGGGATAATGCGATTATTAGGGCAGCAATCAGTTTTATGAGTATGTATTTCAATCATTTTCACCCCTTTATTGCCGAGTAGTATCGGTGCTGTCGTTGTTATGGTGTTCATCAAGGGAACAAATACCATCATGGCAGCTGTTATTGTCCTGTACATCGTACTGGGCAGCTGAAGCAGACGCGCTGCCTAAATCAGCTATGCTGGCCTGAATAACAATAAAAGCTAATATAAAAAGAATAATGCGTTTCATCTTAAAGTCACCTCAATTCATAAAGCAAATAATAAACCCAGACCTTTTTCCAGCCAGTCCATCCAGATGAAAATACTTAGAATGATGAGCAGATAGCCTACAACCTTTTGGATTAATGGCAACCATTCATAGAGCCAATGCATGCGAGGCAGATATTTTCTAAAAATAATGCCGATTACAAAAAATGGGATGGAAAATCCAAGTGAATAAACTAATAAAAATAGTATACCCATTCCAACTGTTGAGGTTGCTCCGGCATAAATGAGAATTGTGGCAAGAATAGGACCGGTGCATGGTGTCCATCCGGTAGTGAAAGCTAATCCAAGTAAAAAAGAACCCAGTGGGCCGCGAAATTTATGACGAAGAAACGGACGGAAATCTCGTCCCAATATAGAAGTGTTGAAAACTCCGGCTAAAAGCAGACCCATGATAAAAATGATGACAGCCCCAATTTTGCGGACTGTATCCTGATAATTTAAAAACCACTGCCCGACCAATGAAGCTGTAGCTCCCATCAGCAAAAATATAAAAGTAAAACCGCACAAAAAGCAGATGCTGTTGATGTAGATATTCCAAGGATTTTTTTTCTGTCCATCAACAGAATCGGCCAGAATTAACGAAAATGTCGGCAGCATAGGCAGTACGCAAGGAGAAAAAAATGACAACATTCCTGCCGCGAAAATACTGACTAAAGTTATATTGTCCATTAATGACCCCCCACTTTAGCAAGAGCATTTTTAAGTTCATCAGCTGTTACACCGCCGCTCTTTCGGTAAACGATGGTACCGTTTTTGTCAATTATAACAGTGGTTGGAATAGCTCGTACTTTGAATAGCTGTCCAATTTCTCCGCTTGTATCTAATAGAATTGGATAGGTATAGGCGTTATCATGTATAAAAGTATTCACTTTATCTGCCGGTTCCTGTTCGTCGATACCGAAGAATTCGACTTTATCGCCGTAGGTTTTATAAAATTTTTCCAATTCAGGCATCTCTTCACGGCAGGGTGGGCACCAGGTAGCCCAGAAGTTAATGACAAATACTTGTTTCGTCTTAGCTGCATTAATTTGGACCGTGTTGCCGTCGGTATCTTTTAAACTGAACTGTGGAGCTGTCTTTCCAACGGTAATACCAGTTTGACTGCTGACTTGCGTGGCAGGTTCGGCTGCTGTGTAAAAGTAGATACTCAAACACACGGCAATAATTATTAACACCGTAAAAAAAATATATCGTTTCATGCTATGCAGTCCTTTCTTTAATACCCAGCATTTTTCGCACCATATTGGCAGCATTGATCAAGGGAGTAATATCCTGTTTGTTTTTCATCAGCATGATACCACCTTCGAGCATAGCTACAATGGATTGAGCCAGAATATCACTTTGTATCGGGATCGGTAAAGCTGTGTTTTGTCGCAATTCATCAATTACAATGGTAAGATATTTAGTCCATTCGGCAAACATTTGGTAAATTTTCTCACGAAAAAGTTCATTATGTCCGCTTAATTCTATTGCCAGATTACCAAAAAAACAACCGCATTTACCGGCGTTTTTTTGGTGGATATCGATGGCGCAAAGCAGCATTTTATCAATCTTTTCTTCCGGCGGTGCAGCTGTGGCCAAATTTTCCTTGATGACACGGTTTTGCCATTTTTTAAAACAGTAATCAATGACAGTAAGACCAAGTTCTTGTTTGGATTCGAAATAATAATAAAACTGGCCTTTACCGATCTGTGCCGCTTGCATAATGTCACTTACTGAAGTCATATTGTAGCCGTTTGTATGTATTAGTTCGGCTGCCGTTTTTATAATGAAAATCTTTTTATTCAAAATATTTGCCTCCTGTAAACCTACCGGTTGGTACAAAATATTCTAGCATAATTAATTATCGAATGCAATATGAAACAGATGTATCAACATTGTTATCCCATACATATGCTGCGATGGTTAAAATCAGGCAAAAGGAACATAAATAACATATGTTCTCAGATGGGAAGCGGTGGTTGTACAAGGCACTGAAGTGTATTTATATATTTTTGCTGCGTTCACCTGGAGATTTATAAATCAGAAAAATCAAAATAAGTTTCGTTGCCATTTAGCTGGAATAACATGGAATATAGTGTTAACTATTAATGGTATTTATGATTGGTAATAATAGAAACTGATAAAAATAATTGCACAATAAAATTTTTTTCAAAATATGTTTGTGCGAAAAGTCTTACATATCAAGGATATATCACAGGGATAGCAAGAAAAATATTGTGTCGGTAATTTGTTCGAAAATGCCAGATAATCTTAGCTACAGTACGCTAAAATACTATTTATCTGCCATATTCATGCTATTGATTATTGGAAAAAAAATACAGTTTTGTTACAATATCATAAATAGGATAAATGAAAATGTAAGTGAAATATAATTCCAATATATTTGACAATATACAATATTTATATTATAAAGGAAATACTTTCAAAAAATATCAGGAATGTTTTCTTTTAAAATCAATTCCTGTTTATATAATTAATCGTAAAATTTCGAATGGAGGAAATATTATGTCGGGATTTATGAAAATGTTTGTTTTACTGCTTATTGCCGGTATTTTTCCGGTGCTAGCCATGATTGTTCCATTACTGATTGAACCACGTCGTCCTAATAGAGAAAAAAATTCTCAGTATGAATGTGGCGTCGATACTGTGGGCCGTAATGTACCACGTTACCGAATAAGTTATTTTTTGTATGCAATTATTTTTGTTGTATTTGATGTAGAGACAGTTTTTTTATTTCCTTGGGCTGTGAAATTTAATGATATAGGTTTATTTGCTCTTGCTGAAATGTTTATTTTTGCCGGTATATTGATCGTTGGTTTGGCATATGCGTGGAAGAAGGGGGCTTTAACATGGAAATAACAGATAGAGTTCCTCAGGTTTTGCGGGATAATGTGCTTATTACAAGTATCGATGGATTATTTAAATGGGCACGCAGCAATTCACTGTGGCCGCTTACGTCAGGATTGTCCTGCTGTGCCATCGAAATGATGTGCACTGCGGCGGCTCGGTTTGATTTAGCCAGATTCGGCTATGAAGTATTTAGAAATTCACCGCGTCAGGCTGATCTGTTTTTAGTGGCAGGTACATTAACATGGAAAATGGCACCACCATTGAAAAGATTGTATGAGCAGATGCCTGAACCCAAATATGTTATTGCCATGGGAAGCTGCGCTAACGCAGGAGGTCCCTTTGCCGACGCGTATTCAGTCGTTCCTGGTATTGATAAAATAATACCGGTTGATGTTTATATCCCAGGATGCCCGCCCCGTCCGGAGGCACTAATTGATGGGATGCTTAAATTGAAAGAAAAAATACGTCATCCGGAGAACGTACAGAAGGTGCAAAAATGAAAAGGAGTTATTTAAGCAGGGATAAATTGGTGGAAATAGAAAATAATCCGTTATATGATATAGATTTTGATGAGCAATTATCGAAACCGCCAGTAACTTTAAAAAAAGGTGGTTTCTTATCCTTTATGAAATTACTGAAAAACGAATATGGTTTCGATATGCTTTCAAATGTAACGTCTGTCGATTATGTTGATCATTTTGAAGTCGTTTATGATTTAGTTAACCGCAGTGAATATGAAGAATTGATGATAAAAGTATTCTTGAAGCGGGAAACTCCTGAAATACCGTCATTGATGCCGCTGTGGCCGGAAGTTGATTTTCAGGAACGAGAACAATATGATTTGATGGGGATAAAATTTATCGGCCACCCTGATTTAAGGAGAATTCTTATGCCGGATAATTATGAAGGCCATCCATTACGTAAAGATTTTAAAGCAAATTTTGACGGAAGCGGTGAGCAAAGTGATTAGGACGGAAGAATATCAATTATCAATGGGACCGGTTCATCCCAGTACACACGGTGTCTTGCAGATATTGCTTACTCTTGATGGTGAGAGGGTAGTCAAAGCTGTTCCCTGTATGGGGTATTTGCATCGTGGTATTGAAAAATTAATGGAATCTCGTAATTATTTTCAATGTATGCCATACACTGATAGACTGGATTATGTATCGGCGATGAATAATGATTTTGCCTATTGCCGGGCTGTAGAAAAGCTGGCCCAGCTGGAAGTTCCTGAACGTGCTCAATATATAAGGGTGATTATGGCCGAACTTAACAGAATAGCGAGCCATATGATTTTTATAGGTTCACTGGCTGTTGATGTGGGAGCTACGACCGGTATGATTTATCCGTTTCGTGATCGAGAATGTATTTTAGATATTTTTAATGAACTTTGCGGTGCACGTATGACGTATTCTTATATACGTATAGGCGGTGTAAAAAGTGATTTGTCGGTAAAAGTAATTGATATGATAAATGTATTTTTGAAAAATCTGTCAGCTATGATCGACGAATATAATGATTTGCTTACAGGAAACGAAATATTTCAGCACCGTTTGAAAAATACATCAGTAATAACTGCTGAACAGGCGCTGCAGCTGGGGCTGACCGGACCAATGCTGCGTGCCAGCGGAGTAAATTATGATCTGCGCAAGGATAATGCCTACAGTTCTTATGAAGATTTTATTTTTGATATACCGCTTGGAAATTCCGGAGATAATTGGGATCGGTATATCGTCAGAATGAAGGAAATGCGGCAAAGTGCCAAAATAGTAAAGCAGGCACTGGATGGATTACCGGAAGGATCGGTAATGGCTAAAGTTCCTAAGGTGCTCCGGCCGCCTAAGGGCGAAGTTTACGTGACAACTGAGGGACCGCGTGGTGAGGTAGGATATCATATTATCAGCGATGGAACGGTTAAGCCTTATCGTGTGCATATTCGCAGACCTTCACTTATTAATTTGCAGGCCTTGGATTTGATGTGCCGCGGCTATCTTGTGGGTGATGTTGTCGTTGCTATGTCTACAATTGATCCAATTTTGGGTGAAGTGGACTGTTAAGTGAGGAGGCAGGGAAAGAATGCATAGTGGACTATTAGTAATGACAGCGGATATGTTGTCTAATGGAATAGATTCATTGATTGGCAATACTTTGATTACTCAATTTATAATGGTAATACTGGAAATAGTGGCTATATTTGCAGTCATTTCTGTAGCTGTAATTATTCAGGTTTATATGGAACGTCGGGTATGCGGTTTTATTCAGGATCGTTTGGGACCAAACCGGGTCGGCCCATTCGGTATTTTGCAGACAGTGGCAGACATGATAAAGTTAATGTCCAAGGAAGATATAATACCTGCTAAAGCAGAACGAGTTTTATGGGGCATTACACCAATGCTTTTATTTATTCCGGCGGCATTGGTTTATGCTGTGTTTCCTTTTGATGACGGGGCAATCTTTACTGATTTGAATATTGGCATATTTTTTGTTTTAGCGGTTATGTCACAATCAGTGTTGATGTTTTTAATCGGCGGATTTGCTTCAGAAAATAAATATTCATTTATGGGTGGCATGCGTGCTGTGGCGCAAATGCTCAGCAGTGAAATTCCCATGGCTTTTTCGATAATGGCAGTGGTGATGGTGACAGGTTCCTTGAAAATGAGTACTATTGTTGCAGCGCAGTCGGGCACATGGTTCGCTTTTATACAGCCATTGGCGTTTATTATTTTTATAATATCAATGACAATGGAGACGAATCGCACACCATTTGACTTAGTTGAAGGTGAATCAGAAATTATTGCTGGTCCTTTTACTGAATACAGCGGTATGCGGTGGGCTTTGTTTTTCTTGGCTGAATATACGAATCTTTTGACAGCAGCCGTTTTAACAACCACATTGTTTTTAGGCGGCTGGCAGGGACCGGTTCTGCCGGGAATTGTCTGGTTTATTGTAAAAGTTTTTCTTATGATTTTTGTATTTATGTGGATAAGATGGACCTTTCCGCGTACCAGGATAGATCAGATGATGGGATTTAGCTGGAAAATTCTTTTACCATTGGCACTTTTCAATATAATTGCAACCGGTATAGGCGTTTATATTTATAATTGGATGTATTGAGGTGATTTTTATGCAGGGGAAAGGATTGCTGACCGGATTATCGGTTACGATCAGGCACTTTTTCGGTAAAAAGGTGACAGTGCAGTATCCGGAAGAAAAACTGCCGATGTCGGAAACTTTTCGTGGTGGTAAACTGGTGCTTGATCAAAAGAAATGTATTGGCTGCAGATTGTGTTCGATGGCCTGCCCAAATGAAGCGCTGGATTTAACAGTAGAAACAGATGAAAATAAAAAACGCCACATGAAAAAATATATTCATAAATCAGGTCGTTGTCTGTACTGTGGTTTTTGTGTGGAAGCCTGTCCGACAAAGGCTGTCACATGGGATAAAAATTATGCTATAGCATGTTATACCAGAACAGATCTGACTTATGATGCAGTGAAAAGTGACGGGAGGAATGAGATTCATGAATGATGGAATATTTACAGTCATGTTCTACTTGGCAGCAATAATTGCAGTGACAGCAGCCTGGGGAGTTATTTATTGTAAGAATCTGGTTCATTCGGCATTATTCCTGGCGCTTTGTTTTATTGCGGTTGCGGGACTTTATGCATTACTAAATGCAGATTTCCTTGCGGCTGTACAGATAATGGTTTATGCAGGAACTGTTGTTATTTTAATAGTGCTGGGAATAATGATGACACGGCGTGTTTCCATGGATCGATCGAATGTAATGGAAAAGAGCAGTATTCTGGGGGCAGCAGTGGTATCGTTGTTATTGCTGGTCTGTTTATTGCTGATATTTTTAAATGTTTCATTTGTCGATTCAGCGGTTAATGACATACAAGACACTGTAGGGGCTTTAGCACAATTATTGCTTACACATTATGTATTGGCTTTCGAAATTGCTGCCGTACTGTTGTTATCAGCAATGATTGGAGCTATAGTGCTGGCGAAAGGGGCTGATGAAAAATGACAGTTGGCATGACACATTTTCTTATTTTGAGTGCATTACTCTTTTGTATTGGATTATATGGTCTTTTGGTAAAAAGAAATTTATTTTCGATATTAATGTGCATCGAGTTGATGTTGAACGCCGTAAATATAAATTTTGCTGCTTTTAATTATTTTTTACCGATGCCGGATCTTTCAGGGCAAGTAATGATGATTTTTTCAATTACGGTGGCTGCTGCTGAAGTTGCAGTTGGCCTGGCACTTATTTTTAGGATTTATCATGATTTTGCAACAGTAAATATTGATAAGATAAATAACATGAAGGGCTGAAGGAAGGAAATTTTATGGAACAGTTCGCACTTACACATGCATGGTTGATCCCTCTGGTACCGGCAGCGGCGTTTGCAATAATCGGGTTGTTTTTGCAAAATTTCCACAAACTATCCGCAGCAATCGCAATTTTAGCTATTACATTTGGCTTTGTGATGTCGTTAGGTATAGCCGGGGCTGTATTTAATTTGGGGATAACTGTTGATGCACCGTTTGTTCAGCGCATAGAGTGGATAAAAATTGCCGGATTGCAGTTTGATATGGGAGTAATAATAGATCCACTGTCGGTACTGATGTTGCTGGTAGTTACTTTAGTTTCACTATTGGTGCAGATTTATTCAGTGGGATATATGAAAGGGGATAAGGGGTTTGGCAGATTCTTTTCATATATGTCTTTATTCAGTGCTTCTATGCTGGGACTCAATATATCGATAAACTTTGTACAGATGTATGTTTTTTGGGAATTGGTCGGGTTGTGTTCATATTTATTAATTGGTTTTTATTATTATCGCATTCCAGCACGAGAAGCTGCAAAAAAAGCTTTTATAACAACGCGTATCGGTGATTTTGGTTTACTGATAGGTATATTGCTTTTGCAGATGCTATTCGGTACAGTTGATTTTATTCAGCTGCGACAAGTTATTCCCGTATACTTGATGGCAAATGGAGCCGGTGTATTGACGATTATCGGCATACTTTTATTTATGGGACCTATCGGCAAATCAGGACAGTTCCCGCTGCATGTATGGTTGCCTGATGCCATGGAAGGACCGGCACCGGTATCGGCATTGATTCATGCGGCAACCATGGTAGTAGCCGGTGTTTATTTAGTGGCAAGAGCGTATTTCCTGTTTGCCTCATTACCCATATTGATGAATATAATTGCATGGATAGGGGCTTTTACGGCATTCTTTGGTGCCAGTATTGCTTTTTCTCAGCATGCAATAAAAAGAATTCTGGCTTATTCGACAATAAGTCAATTGGGTTATATGATGCTGGCATTGGGTGTTGGCTCGTTGACAGCTTCTATGTTTCATTTGATGACACATGCTTTTTTTAAGTCATTGCTATTTCTTTGTGCCGGAGCGGTAATGCATGCTGTCAATGAAGAAGCCGATATCTTTAAAATGGGCGGATTGCGCAGGAAGATGCCGGTAGTATTCGTGACGATGACAATTGGGGTGCTGGCGATATCAGGGTTACCGCCTTTTTCCGGTTTTTTCTCTAAGGATGCTATATTGGCAGCGGCTGCACATGTAAGTATGCCGCTTTATTTGATCGGTATTGTGACAGCGTTTATGACAGCTTTTTATATGGCAAGATTACTTTTTCTGGTATTTTTTGGAGAAAGCAGACAAAAAGAAGTACATAAAGTGTCCCGCTTTATGCAGTTACCATTGATTGTCTTGGCAGCTTTGGCAGTCGTCAGCGGTTTAGGTGGATATGTGTATAATTTTGGAGACTGGGTAAGATTTGGTCCGCCTGTTGTCGAACATATGGACTGGCTGCTGGCGTCGACATCGACGTTATTGTCATTGCTGGCCTTTGTCTTAGCCTGGAATATTTATGGCAGCAAGCGCTGGTCATCCGACATCATTGCCAAGAAACTGGGAATAATTTATACAATTACATTCAATAAATATTATATTGATGAATTTTATGCATTGCTTTGTCGAATTTTTATTGATGGAATCGGCAAAATAATGTATTTTATTGATTTATATATTATTGATGGTACAGTTAATGCTGTATCGGCACTGGTCTTACTGTTTAGTAAACTCTTGTCGAAGTTCCAGACTGGGCAGGTGCAGCGTTATGCGGCTGTATTTGTCTGTGGTGTGGTTATCCTGCTGCTTTGTACGATAATGTACCTTGATAAAGTAAATGGTGTGTTAGCTGCGGGAGGTGCTTTTTGATTATGGATTTTCCATTGTTGACGATAATTCTGGTCATACCGTTGCTGGCAGTCGGACTGTTGATGTTTATACCACCTTCTTCTTTTAAATCTGTAAAGGTAGTTGCAGCAACGGCAATGTGTATCAGTCTTGGACTGACAATATATGCTTATGTGACATATGACAGCTCTATCGGCGGGATGCAGTTTACTCAAAGCATTCCATGGATAAGTGACTTGGGAGTATCTTATTCCGTTGGTGTAGATGGTATATCACTGCCGATGTTGTTTTTGACTAATGTGATCGGTCTGGCGGCGGTGTTTAGTTCATGGAATATAAATGTGCGGCCTAAAGAATTTTTTATTTTGCTGCTGATTCTTATTACCGGGGTAATGGGGACGTTTGTTGCCTGTGATTTATTCATATTTCTGCTTTGCTATGAATTAGTTGTCATTCCCATATATATTATGGTCATAATATGGGGGTCGACTAAGCATGTGACTAAAGAATATGCCGGGATGAAACTTACTATATATTTGCTGATGGGCTCGGCTTTTATGTTAGTGGGAGTTGTGGCACTGTATCTGCAGGCATTCCCGGCGGAACTGCGGACTTTTGATATAGCGGCTTTGTCTAATGCTCACCTATATGGAACTTTAAGTCAGTCTTTTCAAATTATAGTATTCTTTTTATTGTTATTAGGTTTTGGTACATTACTGTCAATGTTTCCTTTTCACACATGGTCTCCTGATGGATATGCGGGCGCTCCGACTGCCGTATCGATGATTCATGCCGGAGTATTAAAAAAGATAGGCGGTTATGGGCTTATCAGGCTTGGCCTTCTCATATTGCCGGCCGGTGCAAAATTTTGGGCACCACTTATCATAATACTGGGATTGGCCAATGTTATTTATGCTGCTTATATAGCAATAGTACAAAAGGATCTAAAGTATGTGGTCGGTTATTCTTCTGTATCGCATATGGGCTACGTATTACTTGGATTTGCTGCTTTAAACACAATAAGCCTGACAGGTGCTGTAGCTAATATGGTGGCTCATGGGATAATGAGCGCATTATTTTTTGCGGTAATAGGTTATGTATATGAAAAGACTCATATGCGCAGTGTTGATCAATTGCGTGGTATCGCTCATCAAATGCCGCGTATTTCTATTGGATTTATGTTGGCAGGAATGTCATCTGTAGGTCTGCCGGGCCTTATTGGATTTATACCGGAATATACCATTTTTCTTGGCTTGTTCAAAGTGTATCCGTTTTTGGCTATGCTCGCTGTGTCAGGCATCGTTTTTACGGCTATTTACATTCTCCGGGTATTGCAAAAAGTATTGTTCGGTCCGCGTGATTATGGTTTGGATAAGTACAAGGATGCTAAGGGAGCAGAATTAGTGCCGTTGTTTTTATTGGGCACGGTATTGGTGTTATTTGGTTTATTCCCACAGCTGTTGATGGGTGTGATAAATAGTGGTGTTGCACCGCTTGGACCATTTTTGCAGGAATTAAATAATGTACCCTCGTTATTAGTCACGTTAGGGGGAATATGGTAATGAATTTTTATGTTATATATCCGGAAATTACAGTTTTGGTATTAGCTTTGCTGCTTATTTGTGCTGATTTGATCCTGCCAGCCGCTGAAACACGCCGTAGTTTGGGATATGCAGCAATAATGATATTGGGTGGATTGTTTATCAGCTTGTTTTATCAATATCATATTGACGGTTCGGTATATTTTTATGATAATCTGTTTTATTTTGATAACTATGCAATATTTTTCAAGCAATTGTTTTTGGCAGCTGTAGTTATGACGATATTATTCTCATTGGATTATGCTGAGAAACTTAGATACAGCGGTGAATACTATGCCATGATATTGTTTGCTTTGATTGGTATGATGGTTCTTGCATCAGCTAATGATTTTTTGACAATGTTTGTCGGCTTGGAACTTATGACAATTAGTTTTTATGCACTTGCCGGTTTTCGTTTGGATGATAAGAAATCTGCTGAATCAGGAATAAAATATCTTATCATTGGGTCGGTATCAACAGCAGTGACATTGTACGGAATAAGTCTGCTTTATGGTATGGCACACAGCTTGGATTTTTCAGTTATTGAAAAGACCTTCAATGTTTTTTCACCATTGGGGGTGGCCGGGATGGCAATGATTGTGGCTGGGATGTTCTTTAAAATGTCGGTTATACCATTTCATATGTGGGCACCTGACGTTTATGAAGGAGCACCAACACCGGTTACCGGTCTTTTAGCAATGGGGTCTAAAGCAGCGGCTATCGCAGTTTTTATTCGTATTTTATTTACGGCATTTTTGCATATTACTGATTATTTTATGCCGGTGCTGGCGGTTTTTTCAGCAATATGTATGATCGGCGGTAATATTGCGGCAATAAGACAGAACAATATCAAACGTATGCTGGCTTATTCATCTATAGCACAGGCTGGTTATATGATAGTTGGTATTTGTGCGGCTACGCCGCAGGGAATTAAAAGTGTTATGTTTTATGCTTTTTTGTATGTACTGGCCAACGTTGGTGCATTTGCGGTTCTATCAGTAGTTGACTGTCAAAATAATGGAACTGAATATAAAAATTTGTCTGGATTGTCGCAAAGTGCTCCTGTACTGGCAATGGTAATGGCAATATCATTGCTGTCAATGGGTGGAATACCACCAACAGCAGGTTTTACCGGTAAACTATACCTGTTTACCGCAGTGGTGGAAAGTGGCTATGTCTGGTTGGCCTTTATTGGATTTATCATGTCGATGATATCGGTATATTATTATTTAAAAGTTGTCCGGGTGATGTATCAGGGCAGTCCTGATAATAGTATTACTGTTTCGGGTTCAATACGTGCAGTGGTTTTGATAAGTGCTGTAGCTACTATTTTATTTGGGATATGGCCGCAGTATCTGTCGATACTGACGGACTTTGCCGCATTTACCTTTTTGCGCTGACAAAAATTTATCGTCATGTGTTTTTAGCAATAATAATAGAAGAAAGTCATTTGCTAGGATTTTAGGCATCTGTCTGTGGGTTATCCGCGGACAGATGCCTTTTTTGCTTGAATAATGTTTAAGTTCTGTCATTTATAAGCTTTTTATATTTAACAAAAGCATTTTTATACATTTTTTATATACTTAGTGATAATCTTTAGTTGCAGCAAAATAAAAAACTTTATAAAGAAAGAGGAGATATTATATGGGAGATTTATTATTAGGCGGTATAGTGACTATTGTGCTGCTATGTTACCTTGTCTATGTTTTATTGAAACCGGAGGAATTTTAAATGTTGAAAGATATGATATTATTTTTGCTGTTTTTTTTGGTTTTATTTTTATTGGCAAGACCGTTGGGTAAATATATAAGTAAAGTTTTTACCGGCGAAAAAACCTGTTTTGATAAAATCATGCGGCCAATAGAAAAAATTATCTATAAACTCGTAGGTATAGATGAAAATCAGGAAATGACCTGGCGACAATATGCCGCAGCGGTAATTTGGTTTCATGTGTTCAGTTTTTTGGCAATCTTTTTAACGGAATTGTTCCAAGGTAATCTGCCGTTGAATCCGGCCAATGAAGGCAATGTATCATGGGACCTGGCACTCAACACTGCGGTGAGTTTTATAACTAATACTAACTGGCAGGCGTATAGTGGCGAATCGACAATGAGCTATTTTACACAGATGACTGAACTGGCAGTGCATAATTTTCTTTCGGCAGCAACTGGTATTTCAATAGCCATAGTGTTGATCCGCGGACTTACGAGAAAGACTACAAAGTTATTAGGTAACTATTGGGTAGATATGGTGAGAGGAACATTATGGGTATTATTGCCGTTGTCTATAATATTGTCACTGATATTCGTAGAACAAGGTTCAATACAGAACTTTGCATCCTATGTTTCGGCAGCGACGATCGAAGGTGGGACACAGACAATAGCGATGGGACCGGTCGCTTCTCAGGAAGCAATAAAATTATTAGGAACAAACGGCGGTGGTTTTTTTGGAGCCAATTCGGCGCATCCGTTTGAAAATCCGACGGCATTGACCAATTTTTTGCAGGCATTGGCAATTTTTTTAATCCCGGCTAGTCTATTATTTACCTTGGGGCGAATGGTAAAAGATAAAAAACAGGGACATGCAATTTTGGCTGCCATGACGATATTATTTGTGCTTTTTCTGGGAATCATTTACGTAAGCGAATATTATGGCAATCCCAATGTCGCGGCCCTTGGTATAAATGGTTCAAATGTCATGGAAGGGAAAGAACTGCGCTTTGGTTTAAGCGGTACGACACTGTTCAGTGCAGTTACCACGGCAGCATCCTGTGGTGCCGTAAATGCCATGTTTGACAGTTTTACTCCTATTGGCGGAATGATCCCAATGCTGCAAATAATGCTTGGTGAAATAATATTTGGCGGCGTGGGCAGCGGGTTGTATGGTATGCTGGTTTATGTATTGTTGTCAGTATTTATCGTCGGACTTATGGTAGGGCGTACACCGGAATATTTGGGCAAGAAAATTGAATCACACGAGATGAAAATGGTCATGCTGGCTGTTTTGATTCCGGCAATTTGCATTTTATTCGGAAGCGCGGTGGCAGCATCTACCGATGCCGGTATGAGTGCAACGAATAACAATGGGCCGCATGGTTTGACAGAAATGCTCTATGCGTATGCCTCTTGCACGGGGAATAATGGTAGTGCTTTTGGTGGACTCAATGCCAATAGTACTTTTTATAATATAACGCTGGCAGCGGCAATGCTGCTTGGAAGGTTTGGTGTCATTTTACCAATACTGGCAATTGCCGGCAGTCTTGCCAAGAAAAAAATATCACCTGTTGGTGCCGGTACATTTCAAACACATGGGCTGCTGTTTATCGTATTATTATGTGCGGTTGTTTTGATTGTCGGTGCATTGACATTTTTACCGGCACTGGCATTGGGACCTATTGCTGAACATTTGCTGATGCTGCAAGGGCAATTGTATTAAGGAGAGATTTTTATGACAGACAGTCTTAATTTAAATAAGGAAATGTTATTTACTGCCGTTAAACAGGCCTTTGTAAAACTGGACCCGCGCGTTCAGGTAAAAAATCCGGTCATGTTTATTGTTATGGTCGGGGCTGTTATAACAACAGTGTTTTTTATTCGTGAACTGGTAAGCGGGGCGATGCAGGAGGGCTGGTTTGAACTGCAGATTGCATTATGGTTGTGGTTTACGGTTTTATTCGCCAATTTTGCTGAAGCACTTGCTGAAGGACGGGGGAAAGCGCAGGCACAGGCATTAAGAAAAACACGAACAAATACCTTCGCCAAAAAAATAATTGGCAATGATCGTGAAAAAGTATTGGCGTCCTCGTTGAGAAAAGGTGATATAGTTTTTGTCGAACCGGGAGATATAATTCCCAGTGATGGTGAAATTATAGAAGGAGCCGCCTCAGTAGATGAAAGCGCAATTACCGGAGAATCCGCTCCGGTAATACGTGAGGCCGGCGGTGATAAGACATCAGTGACTGGTGGAACCAAATTATTGTCTGACTGGCTGAAGATAAGGATTACGGCCAATCAAGGAGAAACTTTTCTCGACCACATGATAAGCTTGGTAGAAGGTGCTAAAAGGCAGAAGACTCCCAATGAAATTGCACTGACAATACTATTGGTCGGATTGACAATAATATTTTTGGTGGCAGTTGCTACAATAGAGCCGTTTGCTATTTATTCGTCAACAGAAATTTCTGTGGCAGTGTTGATTGCCTTATTGGTCTGTTTGATACCAACGACAATCGGTGGTTTGTTGAGTGCCATTGGTATTGCCGGCATGGATCGATTGCTGCGTCATAATGTACTTGCAATGTCCGGACGTGCAGTAGAAGCCGCCGGTGATATTGATGCTTTATTATTGGATAAGACGGGTACTATCACTTTAGGAAATCGCATGGCGGTAAAATTTATTCCTGCCCCTGATGTTTCTACAGAAGAACTTGCCGATGCGGCTCAGATATCATCATTGTCGGATGAAACACCTGAAGGCCGCAGTATCGTGGTCTTGGCCAAACAGTTATATAATATTCGGCAGCGTAACATGGAAGAGCTGCAGGCAAGGTTTATTCCTTTTTCGGCTCAGACAAGAATGAGTGGTGTTGATATCGGAGATACTGAAATACGCAAGGGTGCTATGGATGCCGTATGCAGTTATATAGAAAATCAAGGTGCAACATTACCGGATCAGGTACAGACAGACTGCGAACAAATAGCTCAGGATGGTGGAACACCGTTGGTAGTGGCTGAAAAGAACAGGGTATTAGGAACAATATATTTGAAGGATGTAGTAAAAGGCGGTATTAAAGAACGTTTTAATGAACTTAGAAGAATGGGAATAAAAACCGTTATGATTACCGGCGACAATCCGCTTACCGCGGCAACAATCGCTGCCGAAGCCGGCGTAGATGATTTTCTGGCTGAAGCTACTCCTGAAACAAAATTAAATTTGATTCGTGATTATCAGGACAAAGGCATGCTGGTGGCAATGACCGGTGATGGAACTAATGATGCTCCGGCCCTGGCTCAGGCTGATGTGGGAGTCGCGATGAATAGTGGCACACAGGCAGCAAAGGAAGCTGGCAATATGGTTGATCTTGACAGTAATCCGACAAAATTGATTGAAGTTGTCGAAATCGGTAAACAGCTTTTGATGACGCGCGGCTCATTGACGACTTTTAGTATAGCCAATGATGTAGCTAAATATTTCGCGATATTGCCGGCTATATTTGTCACCGCCTATCCACCGTTAGCTATTTTGAATATCATGAATCTGTCTACACCTAAAAGTGCTATTTTAAGTGCAGTTATTTTTAATGCATTGATCATTATTGCATTAATCCCACTGGCGTTGCGCGGTGTCAAATATAAACCATTGGGAGCAAATATCATATTGCGGAAAAATTTGCTGATTTACGGATTAGGAGGAATTATTATTCCTTTTATCGGCATTAAAATAATTGATATGATTCTTGTTCTTTTGAGGCTCAATTAAAAGCTGCGGAGGAGTTGTGCTTATGTATAAATCATTAAAAAATGCGCTGTTGCTGTTAATAATGCTTACAGTTATCACCGGTGTTTTTTACCCATTAGTAATAACCGGAATAGCTCAGCTTATATTTCCCAGACAGGCGAATGGTTCGCTCATAGTGAGAGATGGACAGGTGGTTGGTTCTTCTCTGCTTGCCCAGAATTTTACCAGACCAGAATATTTTCATCCCCGTCCTTCCGCGGCCGGACAGGATGGTTATGATGCTGCCGGTTCGGCTGCGACTAATTTGGGACCTACAAGCCAGAAACTTATGGACTCCCTGAAGAAAACAGCTGATGACTACCGTCAGGAAAATAATTTGTCTGATGAAGTAGTTTTGCCTTCTGATGCTGTGACATCGTCAGGCAGCGGACTGGATCCGGAAATTTCCCTGTCGAATGCTTATATGCAGATAGCAAGAGTAGCCGAAGCCAGGGGAGTTTCTACTGACAAAATAAGAAATATTGTGGATGAATATGCAGATAGTTCTATATTGGGAATACCTGGTGAAGAACGGGTAAATGTTTTGCTGCTGAATTTGTCATTGGATGATATGAATAAATAATTTAAAGGGCTGTTACACGTAAATGTTTTAATTCATAGATGTTTTGCAATATGCCGTTTCCTTTGTACATCTTTAACAGGGTGGACAAGAGCATAACGATGTTGCGCCTTTATGAGTTCAATACCATTCGTGCGGCAGCCCTTATTAAATTGAAAATAAAATAAGTGTTTAATGATTCATTGAATAAGAGTGAAAACTATGTAATAATAACAGGTAAATTATACAGACGATTATAAAAAAGGCAACTGGGGAGAGATTGTAGATGATAAAAGAAGGTGATGATGATATTGTAAAACCATTGGAAGAAAAAAAGAAAAATGGTTTATATCCTTATTTGACAGGATTTTTATTAATAATTTTAATTACGTTAATATGCTGGCATGTGGAAGCAGGTAATTTAGTCAATATAACAATGCTTTATCTTCTGCCTGTTTTATTGACAGCGTTTTGGTGGGGTCGCTGGCCGTCATATTTTACGACAATTTGCACGGTTTTGGTATATGATTTTTTATTTGTTCCGCCTGTTTTTAGTTTTAGTGTAGCCGGAATAGAATATATATGGACATTTATTATATTTTTGTTTGTGGGATTCATAGCTGGAGGACAAACAGAGAAACTGCGGAATAAAATTTGGCTTGCCGAAAAGCAATCAATGGAAATACGGTCATTGTATGAATTCAGTAAAGAAATGGCAGCATTAGTAGATTTAAAGAAAATAATAGAAAAGTTTGCCGACACAGCCTCGCAGGTATTGGGTAATGGTGTGGTCATTTTCCTACCAGATGATGAAAATAAGATAAAAATTGCGGCAAAGGCAGGACTTGGTACGACTAAGGGATTTTTTAATGAATATGGCACGGCATTATGGGCATTTGAACATGGACAACCGGCAGGAAAATCAACAGCAGTTCTGCCTGCTTCAAAGTTTTTTTTCTTACCGTTGAAAGTAAATAATAAAGTAGTTGGTGTATTGGGAATTGAAGTGGTTGAAAATATCACACTGGAACAAAAACAGCTTATTAAAGCTTGGGCGACAATGGCAGCAATTGCTGTGGAACGGGTTCGTTTAACTGAAGAATCAAATAAACTGGTACTGCTGGCGGCTTCAGAACGTCTGGGAACAGCACTTTTCAATTCTATATCACATGAATTGAAAACACCATTGGCAGCAATTATGGGGGCAATATCGGTATTGACTGAGAAAAATATTGTCGTATCGGAAAAAATTGTAAAAAATTTGTATGACAGTATAAAAAACGGTGCCCAAAGAATGGAACGTATTATCAATAATCTACTGGATACGGCACGTTTGGAAAGTGGTACGATGAAGATAAAAACGGACTGGTGTGATATAGAAGATATAGTGGGAACAGCACTACAGCGTTTGAATGAAATTTTGCAAAATCGTAAAATAGTTTTGAATATGGCTAAGGAATTACCACTTATTCGCGGTGATTGTGTACTTTTAGAACAGGTACTGGTGAACCTGATCGATAATGCCAATAAATATTCCCCTGCAGATAAAATTATTGCTGTTAGTACTGATATGAGTGAAACCGCTGTGTTGGTTTCGGTTACTGATTACGGTGATGATATTTCTGAGCCGGACATGAAGAATATTTTTACTAAATTTTATCGTGGCAGTCATGCAAAAACTGTTTCAGGGACAGGGCTGGGATTATCTATTTGTAAAGCAATAATTGAAGCTCATCATGGTAAAATTTGGGTGACTAATTTGCCTGCGGGCGGGAAAAAATTTATGTTTACACTGCCGAGGGAGATAAAAAATGAACAGTCTGAAGGTATTGATAATCGATGATGAAATAGAGATAAGGAGGTTAATAAAACTTTCTTTGACGACACAAAACTACACAGTATTGTCTGCTGCTACTGGAAAAGAGGGGATTGAAAGTGTATTGCTTGACAGGCCGGATATTATTCTGCTTGATTTGGGGTTGCCGGATATCGATGGCAGTGAAGTGATAATACGGTTACGCAGTCGGGTCGATATCCCAATAATTGTTTTATCGGCACGCGATCAGGAGGAAGCAAAGATAGCTGCACTTGATTCAGGGGCAAATGATTATTTAACTAAACCATTTGGTGTCGGTGAACTGCTGGCGCGGATAAGAGTGTGTAACAGAACATACTTGCGTTCAGATGATGAAGAGGTATTGCAGTTAGGAGATTTGAGCATAAATTTACTGCATTGCCAAGTGTTTTTGCGCGGTCAGGAGATACGTTTAACCCCGATTCAATATGATTTACTGAAAACTTTGGCGCAAAATGCCGGTAAAATACTTACACATCGCCAGATACTTAAAAAAGTCTGGGGAGTAGAAAGCAATGACCTCCAGTATATCAGGGTATACATCGGGCAGCTGCGCCAAAAAATTGAAGAGAATCCGGCCCGTCCCAAATTTATAATTACTGAACCGGGCATAGGATATAGGATGATGTTTGAAAATGTAACATAACAGGATTCTGTATATTATATTTACTCAATATCTTTATACAACATTAATAACATAGGCATTTTTCTAATGCGATTTTTATTTTATCTGTAGTATTATATGATTGTAGGAATAAATTATACTGTCAGCAGCCTGCTGATTTTTAAAGGAGATAAATATGCCGGCATTTCATAAGTCTCCTGATGAGATATTACAAACGATAAAAAATGAAGAAGCAAGAGCTAAGTATGGACATTTAAAGATATTTTTCGGCTATGCGGCCGGTGTTGGTAAGACCTATGCCATGCTGAAAGCTGCACATAGCGCAAAAGCACAGGGGCTGGATGTAGTGGCAGGTTATATAGAGCCGCATATCAGGCCACAAACAACAGTCTTATTAAAAGGATTGGAACAGCTTACACCCGTCATTGTAACACATGGTGATATTATACTGCGGGAATTTGATATTGATGCTGCTTTACGGCGCCATCCGCAGATTATTCTTGTGGATGAACTGGCTCATACTAATGCTGCCGGCTGTCGTCATAAAAAACGTTATAAAGATGTAGAAGAATTATTAAAAGCCGGTATAGATGTATATACTACAGTTAACGTTCAGCATATCGAAAGTCTTAATGATATTGTTGCTTCGATAACAGGCGTTATCGTGCGTGAGAGAATACCGGACTTTGTATTTGATAATGCTGATCAGGTTGAATTAGTAGACATTGAACCGGCAGAACTAATTAAGCGGCTCAATGATGGCAAAATTTACAAGCCGGAGCGTGTGAAAACAGCACTGATTAATTTTTTTACAGTTGAAAATCTGGTTGCACTGAGGGAAATAGCTTTAAGACGCACTGCTGACCGGGTAAATAAAATATCGCAAAAAGTCCGTAATGAATCAAAAGGTGATTATTATACGGATGAGCATGTTCTGGTCTGTTTATCATCTTCACCTTCAAATCCACGCATAATAAGAACTGCAGCACGTTTGGCAAATGCTTTCAGAGGTAAATTTACAGCACTTTTTGTACGCACGGCTGATTATGAAAAGTATTCATCGGAAAATAAAGCACGCCTGCAGGAAAATACTCATTTGGCAGAGCAATTGGGAGCAAGCATAGAAACCGTCATAGGGGATGATATTGCTTACCAGATAGCTGAATTTGCCAAATACGCCGGAGTTTCTAAAATAGTTATTGGCAGGAGTACTACCAGATCAAGATGGGGATTTATGCACAAGGGGTTTCTTGATCAATTGATCCAATTGGCGGCAAATCTGGATATTTATGTCATTCCGGATAAGACTACACCTATCTATAAGAAAAAAGTTAAAAGAACATTAAAGAGGGGTATAAATAAAACAGATATCGGTAAAATAATATCGGTATGGGTTTTGACCACTGTGGCAGCATTGGCACTTGATGCAATAAATCTGGGACAGGCCGATATTGCAACTATTTATATATTAAGTGTTTTGGTAACCGGAGTCATAACTTCCGATCGGTTTTACAGTATTGTTTTATCGTTGCTCAATGTAATCACCTTTGATTATTTGTTCGTTTCACCGCGTTTTACGTTCGCTTATTCTGATTATCGTTATACAGGGACTTTTCTTATTATGTTTATAGCGGCTTTTATAACAGCCAGCTTAGCCAGCAAGATAAAAAAACAGGCAGAACAGTCGGTACAGACTGCTTATCGCACAAAAATACTGCTTGATACTAATCAGTTGCTGCAAAAGGCTCGCAATATCGATGAAATAGCTTCAATTACTATTAAGCAGTTATTAAAACTCAGCGGACGTCCGGTAATTTACTATGGTTGCAGTGAAGATAAGCTGCTGCCGCCAATAATCACTGCAGCAACGGCGGCAGAAAGTGAGGCTTATAAATCGCCCAATGAAGCTGCTGTTGCCCAATGGGTGTTCAGAAATAACAAGCATGCAGGAGCTACGACAGATACATTGGGAAGTGCCAAGTGCCTGTACATGGCGATACGCACGGAAAATCGTGTGCATGGGGTTATTGGTATAGCTTTGGAAAATAGCCGGCTGGAATCCTTTGAAAGCAGCATAATACTGTCCATACTGGGTGAGTGTTCGCTGGCGATGGAAAAGGAATTGTATAATAAGAAACGCCGTGAAGCTGCCGTACAAGTGCAAAATGAAAAATTGCGCAATAGTTTTCTTCGTTCGATATCACACGATTTGCGTACACCGCTGACATCTATTTCCGGAAATGCTGATTTTTTAGTTAATAATGGCAGACAATTGGATGAAGCTAAAAGGCAAAAAATATACAGCACAATTTATGATGATGCGAAGTGGCTGATAAATTTGGTGGAAAATATTTTGTCAATCACACGTATCGAAAATGGCAATATGAAACTGAATCGTCAGATAGAATTAGTCAATGACGTAATAACTGAAGCTGTTTCACATATTAGTGCAAAAAAATTAAAGCATACTATAAAATATATTGAACCGGAAAAGCTGTATTTTTCTAAAATGGATGCTCGATTGATCATGCAGGTTGTGATTAATATTATTGACAATGCATTAAAATATACACCAAGTGATTCCACCATAGAGATAAGTGTGTTTGAACAGCAGCGGCATATTGCCGTAGCAATAGCAGATAATGGGGAAGGTATGCCAAAAGCTGTACAGGAAAAAGTGTTTGATATGTTTTATAGCGGCGATAATAAATTTGGTGATAGCAGACGTGGGATGGGAATAGGACTGGCTTTGTGCAAGAATATAATTGAAGTGCATGGTGGCAGTATTGAAGTAAAAGATAATTATCCGCATGGGACAGTGTTTACTTTTACTTTACCATTGGAGGAGGTAACGATAAATGAATAGCCCATTACTATTGGTGGTGGAAGATGATACAGCTGTAAGTAATTTGATAGGTACCACATTAAAAATGGAAAATTATCGGTTTCACACAGCTTCGACGGGCAGACAATCGATAGTTGAGGCGATATCACAAAAACCGGATATAGTCCTGCTTGATCTGGGTTTACCAGATATAGATGGAATAGAAATAATAAAAAAAATAAGATCGTGGTCAAAAATGCCGATAATAGTCGTAAGTGCCCGTAGTGACGATAAAGACAAAATTGAGGCATTGGATAATGGGGCAGATGACTATATTACTAAACCTTTTTCAGTAGAAGAACTGCTGGCTAGAATACGGGCTGCGCTCAGGCGGGCCAGTTATATGGCCTCGGAGAAAGCCCAGAATCCAGTATTTATAAATGGTAATTTAAAAATAGATTATGCAGCAGGCTGTGTTTATGTAAGTAATATAGAAATGCATCTTACACCCATGGAATATAAACTATTGTGTCTGCTGGCAGGTAATGTCGGTAAAGTATTGACATATACATATATAACTAATTCGATTTGGGGAAATGCATGGGATAACAATGTTGCGTCATTGCGGGTATTCATGGCAACATTGCGGAAGAAAATCGAAAAAGATGCAGCTGCTCCTCAGTATATACAGACGCATATTGGTATTGGATACCGTATGATAAAAATCGATTAATAAAAATCAGGCAGATATGCGGCAACCCTTATTCTACTGTTTACAATATTACATTTAGATGTTATAATTATTGACTAGCACAATTATTTGCAATGAAATAAGGAGATGAAAGATAAACGCTTCCAGTGGTTTATCCGCATATGAGAGAAAATTATTCGATATACTTGCCACAGTACAGTGTAGGAACAAATTGTTATGATGAAATTGGTCCCGTGACTAAATATTTTGGTAAAAAAGTTGTTATGATAGGTGGCAAAACAGCTTTGGAAAAAGCTGAACCGGCGATACTTAAAGCTATGAGCAAGGCAGGTTTGGATCATTTAGCGACAGTGTGGTACGGTGGTGATTCAAGTGAAAGTAATGTAAAAAAAATGTTGGATAATGAAGCTGTAAAAAGTTCTGACATAATATTTGGCATAGGCGGCGGCAGGGCAATAGATACAGCTAAAACGGCGGCAGATATACTTGACAAAGCTTATTTTTCATTTCCTACGGTAGCATCTAACTGCGCACCAACTTCGGCTATAGCAGTTTTATATGATGATGCCGGGGCGTTATCACGCTACTATTTCACAAAAAAATGTCCACTGCATACATTCATAAATACAGCGGTTATAGCGGATTCACCTGAAGAACTTTTATGGGCTGGTATCGGAGATGCTTTGTCCAAGGAATGTGAAGTGGAGCTGGCTGCGCGTGGTAAAAAATTATTCCATACTCCATTGATAGGGCTTAAAGCAGCGGCAGCTTGTACGGAACCTCTGCTTGATTTTGGGGAAGATGCTTTAAAGGCAATAAAAGAAAAACGGCCTTCCTTTGAACTTACACAAGTTGTGCTGGATATTATTATCAGTACGGGGATAGCATCAAATTTGACAAGTTCGGCTTTTGACAATAAGATTGAGTATTATTACAACTCATCACTGGCTCATTGCTTTTACAATGCTTATACAATTCTGCCGCAGGCTCACCAGTACCGGCATGGCGCAGTGGTTTCCTATGGCGTTTTAGTGTTGCTTACATATGATGGGCAAATCGAGCGGCGCAACAAGATCGCAGCTTTTAATAAAAAATTGGAATTACCGGTGACTTTGCGGGAAATCGGAATTTCAAGTGAAGCAGAAGTTGATAGTATTGTGAAAAGGGCACCTTTTATTAATGAGTGGAATTGTGTTCCTTACAAAAGTGATCAGGCTAAATATAAAGCGGCAATATTAGCTGTCGATGAATATGGCAGGACTCTGTAGTATTAAAATTTTATTTATTGATGGGATTGCCGCACGTGATCGACTTCGTGCGGCAATATTTTTGATTTAATTAATAAGAAAATTAGTAGCATATAAAACAGTTATGAAAAAATAAATGAATTGTATTGCACTCGACTTGGTGTAATGATATACTAAGCACATGATGATTAATAGCTGGTAACTGGTTGTCCAATTGAGAAAATTTGGCTTTTATCAGCCGTACTCTGATACCGATACCTTAGAAATTCAGTTAAAAATGCAACTGTGATCAATTTGATATGATGAGACAGGTGTCCGTAAGGACTCAATAGAAAATCCGGTATAAAGCCGGAGCGGTCCCGCCGCTGTGAGGAAGAGCAAATTGCAATATACCATTGGGAATATGTCCTGAGAAGGTGCAATAAGTGATGATTCCGAGCCAGAAGAACTGCCTGTTTGACAATCACCGATTATGAATGAAATCATTCATGGACCTGCGAGCGATGGGGAGGGGATTTCGAAACGGCAGTATTTTTGTGCTGCTGTGATGAGATATGTTTTTATGACCTTCATCTATTTTGCGGATGAAGGTTTTTTTCGTAAGTATAGCCCGGTTTAATGAGCGGATGCTTGCAACATGTTATTGAGACAATTGAATTAGAAAATGAAGAAATAGATGGTGAAGTGGCGGTTTTATCGAATAAAGGAAGAAATTGTTAATGAAAAAAGGTATTGATGTAAGTGAGAATAATGGAACGGTCGATTGGCGGGCAGCAGTGCTGTCCGGTATTGAATTCGCTATTATACGCTGCAGTATGGGGCAATTTGAATCAGATGCATTATTTGCACAAAATGTGGCATTGGCACATGCTGCGGGGCTGCAGGTGGGGGCATACCATTATTCTTATGCCATGGACAAAGAGCAGTCGGCGCAGGAAGCACAAAATTGTAAAAGGGCAATAAATGATGCAGGAGTATTGCTGGAATTGCCGGTATTTTATGATATGGAAGATGCTGACGGCTGGAAGGCACAGCATAATTTTTCATTCAATAAAAACAAAATTACAAATATGTGCCAGGTCTTTATAAATGATATTGGTTTGGACAGCGGAATATATTCGTCTCATTTTTGGTTATGCAACTATATTGACTGGCAGGTGTTGCAATGTACCGTGTGGAATGCTGAATGGGGAAATACCGATTCTGTACGGGGATATATGTGGCAATATACAGATAAATTTAAAATAGGTACAAATGTTTTTGATGGAGATATACTTTACTGATGTTTTTAAACTGCAGTGATTATAATAAGTTAGTATTTTGGGCTGACGTCATTATAAAATAAGTTTAATAATTTGATATAATGGTTTGAATTATTAAAAATAATATGCAATCGAAAGGTATTGACTGATAAATTTCCAAAGGCATAATTTATCTTACACATTGTACATAATATAGAGTCTTTTGCCAACGAAAATATTGCTGCATAGAAGTATATTGTATTTGTAAAAGGGAGATAAATATAATATACTTTAAACATGGGGATAAGTATAATTTTATGTGTTATTTGTGAAGCTGATAAGATAATGATGTGATATCATCTTGGGACAAATTATAAATTTATTTAGGGGAATGAGTTTATTATGAAACATATTGGGTACGTAGGTACGTATGATTCAAAATGTAGTCAGGGTGTCTATCGTTTTAAATTTGACGATGTTACAGGGAAGCTCACTAAGCCAACATCTTTTTATACAACAAATGGTGGTAAGTGTGTGGCCCTGACGGACGAATTTGTGGTTGTAACGCGTGAGATTCCTGGGAAATCCGGTATTGCGTTATTAGACAAAAACGGAACAGTACTATCAGAAGCTTTTATGGAGAGAGCTTCAGCCTGTTTTATTGGCTGTCGTGATAAATTTGTATATACTGCTAACTATCATGATGGCGTAGTCATGATTTATAAAATTGCCAATCAAAAATTGCAGTTAGTAAAAAAATTGGTGAATGGGTCTGAAACCGGATGTCATCAGGTAATGTGCTGGCGGAGCAATATTTTTGTTCCGTGTCTTAAACTCGACTGCATAAATATTTATGATATGGGGAAAAATTTTCTTTTGACAGATAAGATAGTCTTTTCACCGGGCACAGGTCCGCGACATGGCGTATTTACTACAGATGAACGCTTATATTTAGTTAGTGAGCTCAGTAATGAGTTATTCTATTATCATTTAGTGCAAAATAATTCGTGGGAGCTTATCAGTAAAATGTCATTTTTACCGGAACAATCAGCAACGGGCAGTGCTTCGGCAGCCTTACGGTTGTCCGGTGACGGAAGATTTATTTATATTTCCACACGCGGCAGTAATCTTTTAAGTGTATTTTCCATAGAAGGAGCCACTCCTAAAATGATTCAGCAGATTTCTTGCGGTGGCGACCATCCCCGCGATTTTTTACTGAGCGGTAATGGAGAATATTTGCTTGTAGTAAATCGTCTTTCAAATGAGCTGATAAGTATGAAAATAAATAAAACAACGGGGATGATAGGCGCCATTGCCGATAGGACAGAAGTTCATGAGGGAGTGGGGATCGCCTTGGAATAGGAGAAGATTATGAATAATTCAGCCTTTACGATTTTTGGTGGGACAGGTGACTTGACCTTTCGCAAACTTTTACCGGCATTTTATAATATGAGTGTTGCCGGTGATCATGCAATTGAAAGGAAAATAATAATTATTGGCCGGCGTGATTATACGACAGAAAAATATCTTGATATTGCACGCAGCTGGGTAGAAAAATTTTCCCGGTTGCCGTATGATGAAGCTGCGTTTAAAAAATTTTCTGCTAGAATAACTTACTATAAAATGGATTTTACAGATATTTCATCATATAAGACTTTAAACAATTATTATAAAAAAAATCATTTGGCTGAACATATTTTTTATTTTGCCGTTGCACCGCGGTTTTTTAGTGTAATAGCCGATGGACTTACCAATGTAGAGCATGCCTGTCATGGAAAAGTGATATTGGAAAAACCGTTTGGAGAAGACTTGGATTCGGCAAAGGAACTTAATATAAAACTGGCAGGTTTTTTCACTGACAATAATATTTTTCGCATTGACCATTATCTTGGTAAGGAAATGATTAGAAACATTCAGACACTGCGTTTCAGCAATCCGATTTTTTCTAATCTGTGGAATTCACGTTATATTGAAACGGTTCAAATTTCTGCATCGGAAGATATGGGTATTGAAACACGCGGCGGTTATTATGATGCTAGTGGCGCTTTGCGCGATATGGTACAAAATCATTTGTTTCAGATATTATCAATAGTTGCTATGGAATGGCCGGAACAATTTTCCAGTGAAGCAATGCATGATGCTCAGATCAGAGTTCTGCGGGCGCTGCGCCCGGTAAAAGATATTCGCGAAACTCTTGTACTCGGTCAGTACAAAGGGTATCATCAGGAAAAATTGGTGAAGCCTAATTCGACAACGGAGACATACGCTGCACTTAGGTTGTTTATTGATAATGAACGCTGGTGGGGAACGCCATTTTACATCAGGACCGGTAAAAAATTATCCAGCCGGGAAATCAAAATAGCCATAATTTTTCGCCCGTCGTTTTTGGAAAAAGCAGCGCAGAATATATTGATCATAAAAGTGCAGCCCAGTGAAGGCGTATATTTACAGTTTAATATAAAAAAACCTGGCGATACCGATGAAATAATTCAAGCTAAAATGGATTTTTGCCAAAGTGATTACGTGAATCGATTAAATACGCCGGAAGCATATGAAAGACTTATAAAAGCTTGTATAAATGACAATAAGTCATGGTTCTCCCAATGGGATCAAATTGAATTAAGCTGGAATTTTATTGATAAGCTGCATGAATTATATAAATGGGAAAATTTGCCAGTATTCAGATATGAACCGGGCAGCAACGGTCCGGCACAGGCGGATGAACTGCTCAGCAAATTTGGTCATGAATGGATAGATTGATATTGTAAGGTAAGCGTCAGTGATAATTATAAAAAAATCTTGACTCTGGTTTTTACTTTTATTATAATAGTTGAGTATGAAGTTTTCTCTTGTGATTTCCAGCCCCGGTAATCGTGATGAGGCTTTATATAATTATTTAAATTATTTTAGTTAATCGCATTATAGGGAAGGAGATATCGATGAAAACCACATTCATGGCTAACGGCCAAAATGTTGAACGCAAATGGTACATCGTGGATGCTGAAGGACAGACAGTAGGCCGTTTGGCTGCTGAAGTTGCTAAAGTGCTCCGCGGTAAACATAAACCTACCTTCACACCGCATGTTGATACGGGTGATTTTGTTATTATTATAAATGCTGAAAAGGTAGTTTTCAGTGGTAAAAAATTAATTAAAAAGACTTATTTCCGTCATTCCGGTTATCCGGGCGGTACGACTTTCACTCCGGCTGGACAAATGCTGGAAAAGCAGCCGGTAAAGGTTTTGGAATCCGCTATTCGCGGTATGCTTCCTAAAAACCGTCTTGGTGCTCAAATGTATAAAAAACTTAGTGTATACACAGGTCCGCAGCATCCTCATACTGCACAGCAGCCTGAAACACTAAAATTTGATATTCGTTAATAACTGGAAGGGAGAACATATTTAAATGGCATTAGTTACTTACTACGGTACAGGCCGCAGAAAAACTTCGGTTGCCAGAGTTCGCTTGGTTCCAGGTGAAGGCAACATTAAAATAAATGGCCATGATATGAGTGAATATTTTGGTCTTAAGACATTAGAACTCATTGTTAAACAACCGCTTGTGCTGACTGAAACAGAAGGAAAATACGATGTAATCGCTAAGGTTGAAGGCGGTGGTGCATCAGGTCAGGCCGGTGCAATACGTCACGGTATTTCCCGTGCACTTTTATTGGTTGACGGTGAACTGCGCAAATCATTGAAGAAAGCCGGTTTCTTAACACGTGATCCGCGTGAAAAGGAACGTCGTAAATATGGTTTGAAGAAAGCCCGTAAAGCTTCACAGTTCTCAAAACGTTAATATTTTGCTTTGGGCAGTTAAAAAAATCCCGCAGTCTTATGACTGCGGGATTTTTATAAACAATTCTTGAAAAGAAGGTGCTATTATGTTGAAGGAAATTAAGGAACGCAGGAGTATCCGCAAATATTTGGCTAAAGATGTCCCAGACGAATTGATAAGACAATTACTGGAAAGTGCACAATATGCCCCATCAGGTAGTAATACCCAACCATGGCGTTTTTTAATTGTACGCAATCAGACCAAAAAGGAACAGATTACCATGGCTGATCATGATCAGAAATGGATGCTTAGCGCACCTGTTTTTATTGTCTGTGCAGCTGATATAAGTGCTCGCTTATCACAGACGACAAAATTAGATGAATATTGTCCTCTGCCTGAACTTAAACTTATTATCCGCGATACAGCAATTGCTATTGAACATATTGTGCTGGAAGCGGATCATTTGGGTCTGGGTACTTGTTGGACGGGGTGGTTTGACCAGGCAGAAATGCAAAAAGCTGTCAGCGCTGCTGCTGATTTATACATTTGTGCAGTTCTTACCGTAGGTTATTCTGCAGAAAACCCATCAATGAGACCGCGCAAAAATTTGACTGAATTTGTTTCTTATGAAAATTGGTAATAAAATGAGAGTTTTTCCTAAATGCCGCAGTTATTGCCTTAGGACTTTTCGGTTAAATAATACAGAAAGGCAATAAAGCTTATCATAGCACCGATACTGGCTGTCATGAACCAGCTGCCATATGAGTAAGACCAGCTGCCGAGCAGAGACCCGACAGCACCGCCGATAAAAAAAATTGCCATAAAAATTCCGTTGACCCGGCCGCGCACCTTGTCACCGAGTGAATAAATAATTTTTTGACTTAATACCAGATTACCGGAAACTGACATATCAAGTGTTATAGCGCAAATTATCAACACGAATAAAGATAAAATGGAAAAATCCATAAACATTAATGTTAATAGAAATGACAGGGTTGCTGTTATCATAGCGGCACCGGTCAAGGGTTTTGTCATTTTTCTATCAGCAAGCCGGCCGGCAATGGGGGCGGCAACAGCCCCAGCTACGCCAACAAAAGAGAATATGGCAACGCCATGTTGTGATAGACCAAAATTATCCGCTAACCACAAAGGTACGGCTGTCCAAAACAGGCTGAATGCTCCGAACAGACATGCTTGGTAAAAAGCCCGACGGCGTAAAATAGCTGTAGTAGACACTATCTGCCATAAAGAATAGATTAATTCACCGTAAGCTGCACCAGAAACAGGCTGACGTTTTGGCAAAACTTTTAATAATAGCAGCCATAATATTGATGTTAATACAGCAGAAAAGAGGAAGACTGCTTGCCAGCCCCACGTTCCTGCAATTATACCAGAAACAGGTCTTGCCAACATTATACCAAGCAGTAATCCGCTCATAACTTTACCGACAGTAGCACCACGATGCTGCTCATCTGATAAATACGCAGAATATGGGACTAAGATTTGTGTGGCAGTGGTGCCGAGCCCGATAAATATGGAGGCTGATAAAAAGACAACGGCATTTTTGCTGATAATCGAAGCAATAAGGGCTAAAACAGCAATTATTAAAGTAATAAGAACTAAACGGCGATTTTCGACAAGATCAAGCAGTGGAACGAGAAAAATTAGTCCGAACACATAACCTATCTGTGTAAAGGTAACTGTTAGCCCGGATAGTGCCAATGGCAGATTTACTGCAGAACCTATTGTAGCTATTAAAGGCTGGGCATAATAAAGATTTGCTACTATTACGCCGCAAGCGATAGCTAGAATGCTTGTAATATACGAAGATACTGGTTTGCTGTTGATCATATAAACTCCTTCTTTCTATTATACAAAAACTATACGTTTAGTTTTCATTATACAAATTATAAACTAAACGTATAGTTTTGTAAATAGAAAAAAATGTATTTTTTTATTATATTTAGTATAATAGATATATATTTTTATATATAGGGGGAATATTTTTGGAAATTTTAAAGAAACGGGGACGGCCAAGAAACAAGGAAACAGAGCAGGCGATTTTAGATGCCGGATATAAGCTGTTATTAGAAAAAGGTTTTGTTAATATAACTGTTGATAAAATAGCTGAAAAAGCAGGTGTGAGTAAGGCTACAATATATAAATGGTGGCCCAACAAAGCTGCTGTTGTAATGGATGGTTTTTTGTCCAGGTCAATAATAAAACTACCTATGCCGAATACAGGTTCAGTTATTACGGATATTACCACTCAGGCACTTAATTTAAGCCGTTTTTTATTGAGCGATGAGGGGAAAGTACTCAATGAACTTATTGCCGAGGGACAGTTTGATGACCAGATAGCTGAAGAGTATCGGCGGCGTTATTTTACACCACGCAGAATAAAAGCCAGGCAAATATTAGAACGTGGTGTTAAACGAGGTGAATTATCTATTGATACGGATTTGGAATTGTGCATAGATCTGATCTTTGGACCGTTGTTTTATCGACTGCTTATAACAGGTGATAAAATAACTGAGGCATATATAAAAAAAGTTGTTGATTATACATTTAATAAAATTCTTATTATAAAAAAACAAGAGACCGTTTAGTAAATGGTCCCTTGTTTTTTTATATATCATCATTTAAGTGAAATGAATTCTGGTATGTTTGTAATTTTTACCGATCGGTACGGTATAGATTATAAAAGTTTTGTAAAGTAAAATGAAATTTATGTAATTACAAAAAAATCTTAAAATTTACAACTAAGTAATTAATATGGGTGCAAGGCAAAATTTTTGTAGTTGGCACGTGATTTGCTTTTTATAATATCAGATTCACAAAATAAAAGAGGGGATGATTCAAAATGGGAAAAAAAGTAAAAATTCTTTGTTGTTGTGGTGCAGGAATTTGTACATCTAATTATTTAAGGGAGGAAATAGAAGATCGCTTAAAAGAAGAAGACCTTAGTAAGGATGTAGTGGTTAATTTATGCCGAGTTACAGATGTGGAAGAAACTATTACCGGCGGAAATATTGATTTATTGGTTACAACTGTTGAAATGAAGAATGATTATCCGGTTCCTATGATCAGGGCGCTGGGAATTATGCTGGACGAAGCTGCGGCTAAGAAAGCCTTGGATGAAATAATGGATAATGTGCGTAAGATAATGGCACAATAAATTAAAAAATAAGGCAGATAGAGGTGATTAAACATGGAATTTGTAGACAGCATTACTAAAGCATTATCAACGTTTTTTGGATTTGATTCATCGGTAACAATAGTAGGTATTATACTCATTGTTTCATTGTTGGTGCGTGTGGAATTTAAAAAAGCCATTTTAGGAGCCTTAAAGGTATCTATTGGATTGACAGGATTATTTTTGGTCGTAAATCTGATTCAGACAGCTATGGTACAGCCAATTCTAAATATTATTTCCTTATATGGAATTAATAAAAGCGTCGTAGATATCGGCTGGGGATGTTTGGGATATGCTTTTGGCAACACTTACGGATACTTTGGGGTTTTTGTTTTTTTGATATTAAATGTTTTACTTGTTTCAATTCGTTTTACCCAGACTTTATATGTGTATGTTTTTAATACATGGCGGGCAATGCTGCTTGCTGGTCTGGTAGGAGTTGTCAGCGGCAGTTTTTGGATAGCGACATTAGCGGTTATTATCTTTTTAATAATTGATGTTAAGGCGGCAGATATTGCTGCACCATATATCGAAAAAATCAATAACTTTCCTCCTGGTGGTTCTTGGCCGCACGGTACGCATTTTTCGTTTCAGGCATGTATTGCTATTCCCATTGAATACGTGTTAAAGAGAATTCCGGTAATCAAGGATGCAGCTTTCAATGCGGAAACGATACAGGAAAAGTTTGGCGTCCTTGGTGAAACAACCGTCATGGGAGCGGTACTGGGGATAATAATCGGAGCTTTTAGTCAAATAGGTGTTATGCCGTCGTTGTTATTAGGAGTAAAAATGGCGGCTGCATTCTTACTTTTACCTCGTATGGCTTCTATTCTTGTAGAAGGTTGGTTTCCAATTATAAAAGCGGCACGTAAAATTTTAGTAGGGAAAATGCATAGAGATGATGTCAGGATCGCGCTTGACTGTTCCACGGTTATAGGACATTCTGCCGTAGTGCCGACAACATTAATTATGTATCCGCTGGCTTTGCTCATTTCTGTTTTACTGCCTGGAAATCAAATGATTGCATCAGTTAGTCTTATTATTGTCTTGTGGGAAAGTGCAGCTGTAAATGCGATTACTGAGGGCAATATTCTACACAATATTATTATTTTGTCAATAATAATATCATTATTCTGCTGGGGTGCAACCATAATGGCCGGACCGATGACACAACTGGCGGGAAGTTTGGGATATGATGTTTCAAAAGGAGCCTTGTCAGCATGGGATGCCACAGGCACACCGGCTTTGGTCATAGTGTATAAGTTATTTTCATGGGCATTTGGTTTTTAATCGTTTAAGGGGATGAGAATATGAGTAGTGCAAGTGAAATGGAAGATGTATTTTATGATGCAGCAATATTGAATTCAGTAAAAACAAAAGAAGATGTCATAACTTTTTTGTCGGATTATTTATTTGATAAAGGCTATGTTAATAAAAATTATCGCAAAGCTACATTGGAACGCGAAATTAATTATCCGACCGGGCTTGCAACTAAACCGACAGGTATTGCAGTACCACATTCCAATCCGGAAAATGTATTAAAAGAGGCTATTATAGCAGCTGTAATTCCTGAGACAGTAAAATTTGCGGAAATGGGTAATAATAAGTCTGTCATAGATGTTGGAATAGTGTTTTTATTGGCATTAAAAGGTGAAAATAATCATCTTAATTATTTGAAAAATATTGTTAATTACTTTAAACAACAGAAGAATGTTATCAGTTTTCATGCCAGCAGATCCAAATCGCAAATAAAAACAGTGCTGGTGAAAGATATATTAAAAATAGTTTAGTCTTATCGGAAAAATAAATGAAGTGACAACTGTCGTCTACTTTTTAATTTGGAAGGAGTAAATCAGATGAAAATTATTGGAATAGGAGATTTACTTATACCTTCTCAATATATAATGGAAGGTTTTAATGTTTTCAAACAGGCAGGTGCGGAATTGGCAGCTATCGACTGGTATTTAAAAAATCAGGAAGAATTACAAAATATTAACTTACAGATAGAAAAGTATGGTAGTGAATCATATGCACTGCCCGATGATTTAATTCAGCAAATTAAAGATGCCGACATTATTATTACGCAGTTTTGTCCGATAAATAAACGTGTAATATCCGCCTGCACACATCTTAAAGCAATAGGTGTTTTGCGCGGGGGGTACGAAAATATAAATTTAGAATGGGCAAATAAAAATAATATTCTGGTTTATAATACCCCGGGAAGAAATTCTTCAGCAGTAGCTGATTTTACAGTTGGAATGCTTATTGCCGAATGCCGGAATATAGCTAAAAGTCATTTGAATCTGAAAAACGGAGACTGGATACGGGAGTATACCAATAAAAAATACGTGCCGGATCTACCGGGTAAGACAGCGGGTATTATCGGGCTTGGACAGATAGGCAGGAAAGTTGCAAAACGTTTACATGGTTTTGACATGAAAATATTAGGCTATGATCCTTTTGCTGATAATATTCCTGCCTATATCAAAATCACTGACTTGAAAAATTTAGTACAAGAATCAGATTTTTTACTTTTACACAGTCGTTTGTCGGCGCAGACACACCACTTGATAGATTCTGAAATGTTAGGATTAATGAAATCCACGGCATATTTGATAAATACCGCCCGTTCAGGACTAATTGATGAAGATGCACTGTATGCGGCATTAAAAGATAGAAAAATCGCCGGAGCGGCGCTTGATGTATTTAATGTCGAGCCACTGCCGGCAGGATGTGCATTAATTGATTTACCAAATGTAACGATAACACCGCATTTGGCCGGAAGCACGACAGATGCATTTTTCCAGTCACCGCATTTGTTGGCTGAAGAGATGCTGCCTTTTCTATCAGGCAATATTGCATCTGATTGTATCGTAAATAATAAATGAATAGTGGAGGGATATTGATGTCATTAGTAAGTTTGAAGGAAGTACTTAATGATGCACGTAAAAATAAGTACGCTGTGGGAGCGTTTGATGTAAGCAATATTGAGATGGCAATTGCTGTGGTGGAAGTAGCGGAAGAAAAAAAGTCACCAGTTATCTTAATGGGGTTATGCCTTGATTTGCAAGGAGACAGACTGGATTACTGGTTATATAGTCTTAGAAAAATAGCACAGAAAGCATCTGTTCCGGTATGTATTCATCTTGACCATGCTATTGATTTGGAATTTATAAAAAAATGTGTGAATACCGGTTTTTCATCTGTAATGATTGACGGTTCAATGCTGCCATTACAGGAAAATATTGATAAAACAAAATATGTAGTTGATTATGCGCATAAATTTAATGTCAGTGTAGAGGCTGAATTAGGACATGTGGGTGATGGTATAGTAGGAAATAGTGAAATAGGAGCACCAGCTAAAAATACATTTGACAATCCGGAGGATTCTCTAACACGTCCTGATGAACTTAAACATTTTATTGATGCTACAGGAGTTGACTGTGTAGCAGTTGCTGTAGGTACTGCGCATGGAATATATGTGTATAAACCCAAAATACACTTTGACAGATTAAAAATGTTGAATGAAATTTCTACAGTTCCAATGGTAATGCATGGCGGTTCGGGAACACCTGATGAATTAATAAAGAAATCGGTGCAGAATGGCATATGTAAATTAAACATATTTTCCGAGATGCTCACAGCTTTTTATGGAACATTAAAAGAAGAATTAAATACAGCTAAACATTTGGCTATCTGGCCGCATAATGCCAATGAGAAACCGATTGCTGCATTGAAAAAAGTAGTGGCAGCTAAAATAGATTTAGTAGGATCAGCAGGTAAAGCTTGACTTTTAAAGATAAAGATGTATGGGGAGAGATAAAAATGACTAAAACAAAAATACTTTGTGTTGCAGATGGTGGTATTACTAGAGATCTGATGCAGCAAATGCATGAGCTGGAACAATATAATGCAGATGTGACAATCATTGAGGACAAAGAAATGTATGCAATGGGTCCGATAACGGACCGGATGCTTTTGATAGAACACAATGGTGTGGATGCCGCACCAACTTGCAGGGAACTGCTTGAAAATTGTGCGGATAAAGATATTTTAGTAGTTCATGTGGCAAGTATTAATAAAGAAATAATAAATGCCTGTAAAAATCTGAAAGTCGCAGCTGTATTGCGGGGTGGTTATGAAAATGCTGATGTGGCTGCTTTAACAGAAAAAAATATTAAATTAATAAACGCACCGTGGCGAAGCGCCAATGCAGTGGCTGATTTTACGGTGGGGATGATGATAGCTGAAAATAAAAACATTGCCCGCAGCCATAAACTTATTTTTGAAGGTAAATGGTGTAAAAAGTATGTAAATCAGGAATATATACATGATATGCGTGCAATGACAGCCGGGATCATTGGTTTCGGTTATATCGGCCAGAGAGTGGCTGAACGCTTAAAGGGATTCGGTACAAAAGTAGTCGTTTATGATCCGTATATTGATAAAAGCAAGTTTGCCAATAGCGGTGTAGAATTTATGGAATTGGATCAATTGCTGGAAACAGCAGATTTTGTCAGTGTGCATTTACGTCTGTCAGAAAAAACACATCATTTTATTGGAGCAGAAGAATTACAAAAGATGAAGAAAACAGCATATCTTATCAACACAGCACGTTCCGGGTTGGTAGATACGGCGGCGTTAGTGACATCTCTGCGTAACAAGGACATTGGGGGAGCTGCAATTGATGTTTATGATGAAGAACCCCTGCCTAAAAATCATCCGTATTTGCAGTTAAATAATATTACCTTGACATCTCATTTAGCGGGAACTTCATGTGATACTATGAAAAATTCTGTGGAAATCGGGGTGGAGGATCTTAAACGTTATTTAACAGGAAAATCAATGTTGAACGTACGCAACTAATTGATGCTGACATCAGATCATAAAAAAATTGGTTAATAAAATTATTTTTACTTATTGATAGTGGCAGCGAATGATTATTTAATTGTGGGAATGGCAAGGTTTAATTTATTAATACCTTGCTTTTTCTGCTAATATAAGAAATTAATATTTTAGAATATGCTTTAGTTTTGACTTAGTTTAGTTTAAAATAATAGCAATAATATCTTGCCGGAGCATAATTGGAAAATAGAATGATAATTAGTAAAAAGAGCATATAGAGTGACTGTAACGTTAAAGGATAAAATTACAGCGTTAATTAATGCTGAAGATAAAAAAAATCCTCTTACAGATGAACAATTAGCAGTGCAATTATCTATTTTACGTGAAACTGTCACCGGGGTAAGAAAAGAACTTAAAATACCAAATTCACGTACAAGAAAAAGAGAAATAGTAAAGACTGTTGTAAGTAAAATAATGGCAGAAAAACCAGATATAAGTATTGGCGGACTTGTAAATAAACTGGAAGAATCAGGGATATGTATATCAAGAACATATGTAACGGAATTAATAAATGAATTAAAAGATATGCAAAAAGAAAATACAGAAAAATCGTCAGAGAAACAAAAAAATAATATATTTTCAAAATTAATCGGTTATGATGGAAGTTTGTTAAAAAACATAAAGCAGGGACAGGCAGCTATTTTGTATCCTCCTTTGGGACTGCCTACGCTTATTGTAGGCGAAAGCGGGACTGGAAAAACATTATTTGCAGAATATATGTATAAATATGCAGTTGATCAAAAAGTGTTAAAGGAAAATGCACCGTTTATGTTATTTAATTGTGCTGATTATAGTGATAATCCGCAGTTATTGGTTTCTATATTGTATGGGTATAAAAAAGGGGCATTTACAGGTGCTGATAAGGATACGGAAGGTATAGTGGAAAAAGCCGATAATGGTATGCTTTTTTTGGATGAAATTCATCGTTTACCACCAAAAGGACAGGAAATGTTGTTTTCAATTTTGGACAGAGGAAAATTCAGACGCATGGGTGAAGTGGAAGTGGAAAGGACCACTCATATATATTTTATCGGAGCGACTACAGAGAATATAGAATCATCACTGCTGCTGACTTTTAGAAGAATACCGATGATTATTGAACTGCCTACGTTGGAAGACAGATCGCTGCATGAGAAAATAAAGTTGATTCATGGTTTTTTTCAACAAGAAGCTAACAGGATAAATTATAAAATATTAGTTAAGGCAAAAATAATGGAGGCTTTTGTTTTTAAGAAATACTCGGGAAATATTGGACAGTTGAAAAGTGAAATTCAAGTGACTTGTGCTAACGCCTACGTGGATAAAATCAATAATAAAAGAGAAGAAATATATATAGGATTTAATGAAGTGTTATATCAAAAATTTTTTTATGATATAAATACGCAGAAAAATACGATAAGATTCAATGATGCCTTATTTATTCCTAATGATGATGAAATTGAGGATTCAATGCTCGCAGTTAAAAACCAGTATTCATTGCCACGTGACATATATGAAACCATTGAGAATAAATATTATGAATTAAAGAAAAACAACGTAAATGTTGAAGAAACAGAAAAAATAATATGGGATTTTTTGCTGGGGTACTTTAATAAAATAAGTTTGGATTCACAAGATAAAAATTTATCATCACTAGACGATTTAAAATATCTTTTTGATTCCTCAATAATACAATTATTGAAAGATTTTAAAGATTTGGTTAAAAATATTTATCCAGATAGGAAAATAAATGAAAAGGTATTGATTTATCTGGCGATACATTTAGAAGAAGCGGTAAAAAGAATAAAATTCAATCAGGAAATAATGAACCCCAATCTTATTTATATCAAGGAAAATTTTACAGATGAATTTGATTTAGCTGGTAAATTGGCGCAGAAATTGGCACAAAGTAAGTCGATTGAGGTGCCCGAAGGCGAAACCGGTTTTATAGCAATATATATACACGAATTGTTAAAGCTGCCGGATAAAAAAAATCGTATAGCTATAATTACTATTTCTCATGGTAAAGTGGCCTCGGAAATGATAAATGTTGTAAAAAAAATGCTGAATGTTGATTTCCCCATAGCAATAGATATGCCACTGGATGTTAATCCAATAAAAATATTTGAACAGGTGGTAGAGGTGGCAAAATCACTAAATGCAGATGAAGGGATACTTTTCTTCGTTGACATGGGATCATTGGTTACCATTGGGGAAATCGTTCACAGCAGAACCGGGATACAAACAAGAACTATTGACAGGGTAGACCTTATTTCTGTCATAGAAGCAGTACGTAAAGCTGATGCCTCGGAAGAATCACTTGATAATATATATTATGATATTATTAATTCAAAGCATGACTATTCATTGGTGACAGTAGAAAATTCCAATAAACCACCGGCGTTTGTCAGTATGTGTCTTACAGGCCATGGGGTAGCATTGACAATAAAAGATACCTTAGCGCGCTACTATGCTAAGGTAAAAATCATTCCGATGAGTATAATGGATGATAATGTAAAAGAAAAAATTGATAATATAAAACATCAGTATAATATAATAGCTGTTGTCGGAACAATTAATCCTAAGATAAAGGGATTGAATTTCATACCTTATGACAATGACTTTGGTAAAGATAAACGAATGTTTTTGGATTATTTATTACAGGAAAATAATGGCGGTTTGATGCATACACTGATAAAAAAAGAATTTATATTGTTGGAAGTAGAATGTACGTCGAAAAAAGAAATAATTAACATGTTGGGGAAGCTTCTATTTAATAAGGGGTTTGTGAAATTTGAATATATAGACTCCGTGTCAGGGCGGGAAAAGATGAGCAGCACCTATTTTAGAAATGCAGTCGCATTGCCGCATGGATTACCTTCATTTGTAAGTAAATCAATTATCGTTTTTGCAAGATTGAAAAAGAAAGTAGTCTGGGATAAAAATGGAAATGAAGCTCAATTGATATGTTTACCAGCAATAAAAAGTGAGGATGTAGATGCTGTAAATAAGCTGTTTAGGATTCTCAAACAAAAAGAAAAGGTCGATAAATTGCTGCATGTGCAGCAGCAACAGGAATTTTTGGAAGAATTGAGCAATATATACGAATAATTTGTGAAATGTCAGGGAGAATGCATATGGCAGTAAAATTAATTGTAAGTGATTTGGATGGGACTCTTTTAAACAGCAGGAAAACTGTAAGTGACGCAACGGCGCAAATATTGCAAAAAGCTTCACAAATGGGAATATATACCTCGATAGCAACGGGAAGAATGCATACCTGTGCGGCTTTTTTCGGTAAAAAAATCGACAGCAAGGTGCCAGTGATATCCTGTAATGGCGGTATGATGCGTACTGTTGATACAAATGAATTGATTTATGAAAAATACGTAGATGACTGTGTCGGAGAAGAAATCTTAGCGTTCCTTTTTGCAAATAAAGTATACTGCAGCTGGTATATAGGAATGAAAAATATTGCCCCGTATTTTTCTTGGTCAATGTTTCCCGATTATACAACTGTAGTTCCGTTTAATTTTATTGAAACAGGAAATGACTATAAAAAATACACCCATAAAATAACACAGTTTATTTTGCGTGATAATGAAAAACTACCTCTAAGCATATTGGATTCATTAAATGAAAAATTTGGTAAATATGTGTCTTTTCAGCAAAATACTCAATATACGATAGATATTACGCCGTTAGCCACCACCAAAGCTACTGGATTGCAATCATTAGCCGGATATCTCGGTGTTAAACCGGCAGAGGTAATGGTGCTGGGGGATGGCAGTAACGATTTGGAAATGTTTGAATATGCAGGTATCGCTGTCGCCATGGGAAATGCTGACAACAGTGTTAAGAAAAGGGCAACTTTTATAACAGCAGATTGTGATAATAATGGTGTAGCCGAGGCAATAGGAAAAGTATTGGAAATTTAAGTTTTTATTTGCAGTCTTTTTTGGGTAGTCAATATATTCATATTACGGCAGGGATAAATAAATATGAAAGTAAAATATCGCTGCCGGATGCGGAATATTGATATTGTAAGAGTACAGGTCTTTAATTTGTTTTTGTAAAAAATAAGGGGCCGTCGCATGAACAACATTGACCTCATAAGGATGCAATCCACCACCGCTGCGTGGTTTCCCGCCCTTTTAAGGGCGGACAAAAGGAACAGATGCATATTATGAATGAAAATGGCTGCGTGCGACAACCCCTCAACATGAGCAAAAATTTGTATTAATAATATTAATAAATAATACGATTAATTATTTATCCTTGAAAGCGTTTTACTTGTTCTTTTATAAGTTCATCATCATCAAAATAATTTATTTTCATGGCGCTTTTTACTGCTTTCAAAGTCTGGGCAGCAACTGCGCGTGCTCTTTGGCTGCCATCTTGCAGCATTTTATATATGGCAGGAATATTTTTCTCAAGTTCAGTACGGCGTTTCTTTATCGGCTCAAGATATTCCATTAATATGGCATAAAGGAATTTTTTTACCTTAACATCACCTAGACCACCGCGCTGGTAGTGGGCCTTTAATTCGTCTAGATTGTTATAATCTGGCAGATAGCGTTTGAAATGTTCTGCAGTGCAGAAAGCGTCAAGATAAGTAAAAACAGTGTTGCCGGCGATTTTCCCTGGATCACTGAGACGTATATGGTCAGGATCGGTATACATATTCATTACCTTTTTTTTGATTTCATCGGCGGTTTCTGATAAATAAATGCAGTTGCCAATAGATTTGCTCATTTTTGCTTTTCCATCAATACCAGGCAGACGTTGGCATACCTCATTGCTGGGTAAAAGTATATCCGGTTCAGTTAAAGCTTTACCATAAGTGCTATTGAATTTGCGAACTATTTCTCTGGTTTGCTCAAGCATCGGCATTTGGTCTTCGCCTACCGGGACGGTTGTGGCCTGGAAAGCTGTTATATCTGCAGCCTGACTGATGGGATAGGTGAAAAATCCGACAGGAATGCTGGTTTCGAAATTTCTTGACTGAATTTCTGCTTTCACTGTAGGATTACGCTGCAAGCGTGAAACTGTTACCAAATTCATGTAATAAGCACATAATTCCGGTAGTTGAGGAATTTGTGATTGTATAAAAATTGTCGATTTTTCCGGGTCAAGACCGCAAGCCAGATAATCAAGTGCAACTTCAATTATATTTTGTCGTATTTTTTCTGGATTATCAGCATTATCAGTGAGAGCTTGGGCATCAGCAATCATAATGAATATTTTATCGTATGTACCTGAATTTTGTAATTTTACACGTTCCCGCAAAGAACCGACATAATGGCCTATATGCAATCTTCCGGTAGGACGATCTCCCGTTAAGATAATTTTTGCCACGCATATTCCTCCAATTGGATATATAATAGTATATATTAAAACTATATCTATTATAGCAGTTTTTATTGTATAGTAATAGAAAAAGATTCCTGTCGCAATAATGCAGGAGGGGAAAATTTATACAAAAAGCTGCGGTAATGATAAAAAGAGGGGTAATCATATGGAAGTAACTGAAAAGGTCAAAGTCGGTATGGTAAAAAAGGTAAGCAGTATTGTGGATAAGAATAATACTGCTTTGGCAATGAAAAGCGGGACTCTTGAAGTTTATGCGACACCGGCTATGACTGCATTGATGGAGCAGGCCGCAGCGGAACTGTTGCAAACAGTTTTACCGGAAGGCTGGACTTCGGTAGGAATAGCGATGTCCGTTGTTCATACCAGTGCGTCACCAGTGGGAATGAAGGTTAAGGCCGAAGCTAAAGTTATTGCTGTTGACAGACGTAAAGTATCTTATGAAGTGGTTGCTTTTGATGAGGTCGGTGAAATAGGCAAGGGCAGTCATGAAAGATTTGCTGTGGAAAAGGAAAAATTTTTACAAAAAGCTGCCAGTAGAAAAAATAATTAATACAGTAGAGGTTGATTCATTAGCACAGGAAATATTAGAAGTGGCTGGATATATTGAAAATATGCCGGACAAAACTGATGTGATGTTTAAGGCAAGTGTTGACATTAACAATATCAGTGAGCAAAGTGCCCAGGAAACACAAAGTGTGGCGGCAGCAATAGAAGAACAGTCGGCATCAGTAAAGGAGATAGCGGCAGCCAGCCATAATTTGTCACAATTGGC
This sequence comes from Pectinatus frisingensis, assembly GCF_014076555.1. Lineage (NCBI taxonomy): Bacteria > Bacillati > Bacillota > Negativicutes > Selenomonadales > Selenomonadaceae > Pectinatus > Pectinatus frisingensis. The sequence continues at coordinate 2,136,467 of NZ_CP045424.1, read as the reverse complement.
ATGCGATTTACAGGAAAAAGTGCAGAATTTTAAAATATAGATACTAAACCGTCAATGCTTAAAAAAATTGTTATTACGGTACTGTGTGGGTGTTTGATGAAATAATTCTTTAAAGGCCCGGGAAAATGTGGAATAATCACGAAAACCGCAATCAAAACATATCTTGGTGAGGGAAATGTCAGATGATAGCAAAGTACGAGCCTGTAATAAACGTTTATTGGAAATATATTGATGGATGCTATAACCGGTGGCATCTTTAAAACGGCGCATCATGTGATATTTGCTCATAAAGAATTTCGTTGATAAAGTGTCAATTGTTAATTCTTCTGATAAATTGTCATTGATATATTTTAAAAGCGGTAAAATTTTCTTATCATAAACGGCTACATGTATCTCATTTAGCTCGTGACTGAGCAGGGATCTGTTTAATAGTATCATAAATTCAATAAATAATATTTCAGTATAAAGATTATTAGCAAAATCATTTTGGCGGGCTGTATGCTCAAGCTTTTCCATATGATAAAGCAGATCATGGCTTTTGCCGGGGGTTAAATGCATAACACTGGAACTGCTGCGGGCCAGGGTAAAACAGTTAGCTAAATCTTCTTGCTGCCGTGTGTATTTTTGTAAAAAATCCGGAGCAACATATATTACTATCCGATCATAGGGAATGTTGGAATCAGCTATTGGGCGGTGAATTTCACCGGCACTGACAAAAATTATATCATGCGGTATTAATGGGTATGACTTGCCTTCTATTATATAATCGACTTTGCCACTGATAAACAAGATAATCTTGTGAAAGTCGTGATAGTGAAAGGGTACGGGAGCTAAACGGTCTTTAAGGCGAAAGACTTTAAATTCCGGAATTAGATACCCTTTTTTTTCATAATTTTCCATGGAAGTGTTCTCCTTAACCAAATATCTATTGAAATATTATAAAGCATTTTTTGCAATATAAAAAGCATATTTAGCATTTTAACTGTATATGATGCCTGATATACTAATACTAATGAAAGGCGGAGGCGATATATGATGCATGTGGTTATGAATTTTCTATACGGAGATATTGAATATATGGTATACGAAGCGGTTGATTATATGCCGGGATCGGCAAGCATGGAATTGCTTTGCAGTCGTAAATATGGTATCGGTGCCGACCGTATGCTGATTTTTACTGATGCACATACTGAACCGTCCTTTCGGGTATTCACAGCCGCGGGGGAAGAAGTAGCTGCGGTTGAACAGGATTTTTTGGTTTTTGCCTATTATTTGCGGCAGCAGAATGTACCGGGGAATGCTGCTGAAATTGTCAGAGTTTTAGGTGATCAGACATTGATCAAAGTTAAAAATATCGAGAAGGATTTATCGACGATAGAAATACATTTAACTGACAATTTTTGCGAAAAGATGCGTAAATTAGATAAAAAAAATAGTAGTTTAGCTTGCTAACCTGATTAGAATACAGACCATGACCATTTTTTATGGCAGTTTTCTAATTTTACAATATTATAATATTTAAAGACAGCCTGTTATTATGCAAGATAGCAGGCTGTCTTTGTGTCTATAATCGGATATTTGCATGGATATAAATATTAAATCGTAGCAATGTGCTTATAAGATAAGCATAAATGAAATCCTTGCGTGAGATAAAGTAGTTGTATGATAAACAAGAAAGCATATGGTATAATAAAAGCAATTTGATATATTGTAGTGCTTAATCGGGAGGATGACATGGGAGTATTTGATATAATTGGTCCGGTAATGATCGGACCATCAAGTTCTCATACTGCTGGTGCGGCCAGGATCGGTCTGCTGGCACGTCATATTTTAAAATCTGAGCCGACTGCGGTAAAAATAATATTTTATGGTTCGTTTGCTAAAACTTACCGCGGACATGGTACGGATAGAGCAATAGTAGCCGGACTATTAGGGTATGGTGCGGACAATCCGGCGATAAGAAATGCTTTTTCTTTTGCTGCTGAAAAAAAACTGCCCGTGAATATCGAAACATCTGAAAAAGAAATGCTGCATCCTAATACGGTAAAACTGGAACTTACGGGAATTGATGGGAAAAAGATGGAAATTGTCGGGGTGTCATTAGGCGGCGGTAAAGTATCAATATGTGAAATTAATGGTTTTGCTGCTGATGTACGCGGTGAAGAATATACACTTTTGATGGTTTATAATGATCAAAGAGGTGTAGTGGCTGTGGTTTCATCGTTACTATCGGAAAAAGATATCAACATTTCCCGGATGAGAGTTTTTCGTAAAGGTAAACATCAAGAAGCGGTAATGATAATTGATACCGATAGTGAAGTACCGGATGATGTGGTGCAAAAAATAAATTCATTGGAGATAATGAGTGTCGTGATAGCTATTGATCCGCTTTGAAAAAATGTTGCATAATAAGATAATTGAATTGCAGGTGGAATAATAGATGTTCGAATATAGAACATTGGCTGACTTGCTGGCATTGGCGCAGCAGCATGATATGTCTGTTGCACAGGTAGTTTTGCAGCGTGAAGCTGAAGAATATGAGATTACTAAAGCAGAAGTAATAGAAAAAATGCAGATGAGAATTAAGGTATGTGCTGATTCAGTTAAAGAGGGACTTTATGATCAACGGTTGTCAATGAGCGGCATGGTGGGAAGAGATGCTGAAAAAATTGAGCATATGGACCCGCTTTTATTGGGAAATATCGGACACCGGGCGTTGCTATACGCATTGGCAGTGAGTGAAGGAAATGCTAAAATGCATAAAATTGTTGCCTGCCCGACAGCGGGTTCGTGCGGTATTGTACCGGCTGCCGTTTTTGCCGTCGGTGAAGCTAAAGGGGCAAACCAGGAAAGATATTGCAATGCTTTTTTTACTGCGGCAGGGATAGGAAATGTTATTGCCAAAAACGCTTGTATAGCAGGAGCTGTTGGTGGATGTCAGGCTGAATGCGGTACGGCTGCAGCAATGGCGGCAGCGGCTGTGGTGGATATATTGGGAGGCAGCAGTGAACAATTGATGCAGGCAGCAACACTGGCTTTGAAAAATACTTTGGGACTTGTTTGTGATCCGGTGGCAGAATTAGTAGAAGTACCTTGTGTAAAACGTAATGGATTTTATGCGGTGCACGCACTGACTGCAGCAGAAATGGCTATGGCCGGAGTGAAGAGTGTCATACCGCCGGATGAAGTTGTTACTGCTATGTATGAAATTGGCCGTATGATACCGGTAGCCTTAAGGGAAACATCAGAAGGCGGACTTGCCAAGACGCCCACAGCAAGAACCATACAAAAAAAATTACAACATATGAATTAGAAAATATTTGTCGACAAGAATAAGATGCAACGGGGGTAGATGACGGTATGGTACCGGCAATAATAGCAATATCCGCCTTTATAATAGATACAATTATTGGTGATCCGGATAGCAAATTCCATCCTGTAGCATTGATGGGGAAAGGTATAGCAGGACTCGAACATATATTGCGGCGTGATAAGAATAATAAATGGTTGAATTTAATAATGGGAATGATATTTTCTTTGGTATTATTGGCTGCATCTTACGCTATTACTTGGGGAATATTATGGGGCATGGAGAAATTTGCTCTTAATTGGTGGCTCAGGCTTATGGTCGAGGCATTGCTGCTAAGTTTTATGATTTCACCAAAAGCGCTCATGCAGGCTGGTGAGGGTGTAATTAACAGTTTATTGCACGATGATATAGAAATGGCTCGACGGAAAGTACACTATATCGTCGGACGGGATGTCGATGCAATGGAAGAACCGGAACTGGTGAGAGCAACAGTTGAAACAATTGCAGAAAATACTACTGATGGGATAATTGCGCCATTGTTTTATTTTTTTATCGGCGGGCTGCCATGGGCGGTTTTGTACCGAATGGCCAATACATTGGATTCAATGGTCGGTTATAAGAATGATAAGTATTTTTATTTTGGTAAGGCTTCAGCGCGTATTGATGACGCGCTCAATCTTGTTCCGGCTCGTTTAACCGGTGTTTTAATGATAGTGGCCGCAGCCATTTTACATTTTGACTATAAAAATGCTTGGAAAATGATGAAGCGCGATGCCAAGAAACATCCGAGTCCCAACGGCGGCTTCACAGAAGCGGCTATGGCCGGGGCTCTTGATATAAGACTGGGCGGGCAAAATTTTTATTTTGGACAGCCGCATTTTCGTGCTTATATGGGAGATATTTGTGAGCGTCTGTGCTCAAGACATATTATTTCTGCTATACAAATAATGTATACGACTACTGTATTGTTTATTGCACTGGTAATAGTACTATTGCCTGTTGTGCCGGCATGGTGGCATAATGGCCTTTGATACTAGGAGGGAAAATATGGATACGAAAGGGCTTGTCATAGTTAATACGGGCAATGGCAAGGGGAAAACGACCGCGGCTTTAGGACTGGCAATAAGAGCCTGGGGAGAAAATATGCGAGTGCTTATAATTCAATTTATCAAAGGCGGCTGGCGATACGGAGAACTCAATACTCTGCAGGCACTGCCGGGAGAACGGATAAAGATAATACAGATGGGGGAAGGTTTTACTCATAAAGATACCGGAGTAGAGCAAAAAGAACATATAAAAGCTGCCCGAACGGCTTGGCAAAAAGCATTGGAGGAAGAAACCAGCGGTGAATGGGATATGCTGATTCTCGATGAAATAAATTATGCAGTAAAGTTTAATTTGTTGACAGAAGAAGATGTATTGCAGCTTATTTCTAAAAAACCGGCGAAATTGCACTTAGTATTGACAGGACGTGATGCGCGGGATAGTATAATTGCCGAAGCCGATTTGGTGACTGAGATGAAAGAAATAAAACATCCTTATGCAAAAGGAATAAAGGCACAAAAGGGTATTGAGTTTTAGTGTCGGTATAATGAAGAGAGGGATGCTTATTGCTGTGTCTTGAAGGTGTTAGGAAAGTTTTTCCCTATAAAAATGCTGCGGGAAAAGATGATCTTAAAGTGGCTGTTGCCGGATTGGATCTGCAAATCAATAAAGGGGAAATTTTTGGATTGCTGGGACCAAATGGTGCGGGCAAAACGACTATTATACGGATGCTCACTTTGCTGACTAAGCCGACGGCAGGAAAAATATATTATGATGATTTAGATACGGCGATTGCTGCCAAACAGATCAAGCAATTAATTGGTGTTGTTCCACAACATATAAATTTTGATCAGGACTTGACAGTGGGAGAAAATATGCAGCTGCATGGGCGGCTGCACCATATACCTGCTAAGAAAAGGAAAATTATAATAGATAAGCTGCTGAATTACGTTGAACTGACTGATCGGATTAATGATAATGTACGGGCATTATCAGGTGGTATGAAACGGCGTCTGCTGATTGTGCGGGCACTTATGCATGAGCCGGACATATTGTTTCTGGATGAACCGACTGTCGCTCTTGATCCTCAGGTACGCCGGCGCATCTGGGATTTAATAAGGAAGATGCAGCGTAGTGGTGTAACTATAGTTTTGACTACTCATTACATTGAAGAAGCCGAAGCTTTGTGTGACAGAGTTGCGATAATGAATAAGGGGAGACTTATAGCACTTGATACTCCGCAGGCTTTACAGCAAAAAATTGGCAGTTATGTGGTTGAATGGGATAACGAAAAGACGGAACGTGAGTTTAAGATATTTCACAGCAAAGATGAAGCAAAAACTTTTGCTGATAATCTTTTTCAAGAAAATATATTGCGCCGTCATGCTAATTTAGAGGATGTATTTGTTGAGCTGACAGGAAGAAGGGTGAATAAGTGATGCTGTATGACATTATTACGGCTTTTTGGCGTGATTGGATAGTATTAAAACGTCGTATGATAAAATTTATCTTGAGCCGTATGGTAGCACCGATTCTTTATCTGGTGGCATTTGGCTGGGGACTTGGCCGCAGTATCACGACTGGTGGCGGGGCATACATTAACTTTCTGGTGCCCGGGATACTGGCCTTGAATTCGATGAATATTTCCTTTAACAGTTTAACATCACTGCATGGTGAACGAGTTTATCATAAGAGTATTGAAGAATATTTTACGGCACCGATAAATCCATTGTCATTTGCTATTGGGAAAATATTGGCAGCTATATTACGGGGAATGATTTCTTCAGCAATTATAATAATATTGGCATATGCTTTTGGTGCTGATTTTACAATAACGCCGCTATTTTTGCTGGTGTTGATATTAAACTGTGCGATATTTGCTGAAATTGGTTTTTATGCGGCGATGACCATTGCTTCATATGAAGACATGGGAAGATTTAATACATATATTTTGTTACCGATGTCTTTTTTATGCGGCACGTTTTTCTCTCCGGATAAACTGCCCACAGCATTTTATTATTTTGTGCATATACTGCCATTGACACATACAAGTCTTTTGCTGCGGGGAATTGGCAGTGGAGGAGTGCCAAATATGATATCAGTAGCCGTTTTACTGTTTTATGTGATTACTTGTTTCAGTTTGTGCGTTTATGTGACAAAAAAAGCGCAGGAATAATCGACCTGAAGAATGGGATTTTGCGTTATAATTTTATCTATTGAATATAATTGTGAGGAAAATTAATGCCAGCTATTACATATGAGTTAATAAAACAATGTTCTGAAACCGGAGCACGAGCGGGGATCATTCATACACCGCACGGCAGTTTTGAAACGCCGATTTTTATGCCTGTGGGGACACAAGCATCAGTAAAAGCTATGTCACCGGAGGAATTAAAGCAGATAGGCGCCGGGATAATTTTGAGTAATACATATCATTTATTTTTACGGCCCGGTTCCGGATTGATTCGTGAGGCGGGCGGTCTGCATAAATTCATGAACTGGGATAGAGGTATTTTGACCGATAGCGGTGGATTTCAGGTGTTTAGTCTGGGAGCTTTGCGCAAAATATCGGAAGAAGGAGTTGCTTTTCGCTCTCATATTGATGGTTCACAAAAGTTCTTATCACCGGAAATAGCCACAAAAATTCAAATGGAACTGGGATCTGACATTGTCATGGCGTTTGATGAATGTATTCCTTATCCGGCAGATTATGATTATGCGAAAAAATCAACAGAAAGAACATTACGCTGGGCGCAGCGCTGTAAAAATACACTTACAAGTTCTGGTCAGGGATTGTTTGGTATTGTGCAGGGGGGAATGTATAAAGAACTACGCAAAGACTGCGCTGAAAGATTGGTCGCGATGGATTTGCCAGGCTACGCTATCGGCGGATTAAGCGTGGGTGAGCCGAAAGAAATGATGTATGACGTGCTTGATTATACTACCGGTTACCTGCCGCAAAATAAACCGCGTTATTTAATGGGGGTTGGGACTCCGGATTGTTTGGCAGAAGGTGTAAAACGCGGTATTGATATGTTTGACTGTGTTTTTCCGACACGTGTGGCTCGTAATGGAACAGCAATGACATGGCAGGGACGGATGATCATAAAAAATGCTGAATTTGAACATGATTTTTCTCCAATTGATGAAAACTGCGGATGCTATGCCTGCCGTAATTATTCGCGGGCTTATATCAGACATTTAGTACGGGTAAACGAGATTTTCGGTCTGCGGTTGCTGACAACCCATAATCTATATTTTCTCATTGATTTTATGCGGAAAATGCGCCGGGCAATTATTGAAGATCGCTTTGTTGAATTTCATAATAAATTTGCTGCACAATATAAAATAAAGTAGAGGAGTAATTTTATATTATGTCGAAATGTATAATAAGTTATGCTTTTATTAATCATGATTTTATTTAAGGAGTGTTTTTATTAATGGATATGGAGCAATTGCAAGCTTTTGCTTTTCCGGTATTACTAGTTGTGATTTTTTATTTTCTTTTGTATCGCCCACAGAAAAAACAACAAAAGAAACGCCAGGCAATGATTGAATCAATTAAAGTGGGGAGCAGGGTAATTACTGTCGGCGGTGTGTATGGCGAAGTGACTTCGCTCAATGAAGATCGGGCACGTTTAAAAATAGCAGATAATGTGGAAATTGAAGTATCACGTGCCGCCATTGGCAGTAATATAAGCAAGCAAAAAAATGATGCGGAAAATGCAAAGTAAAAAGAACTTACGCAAAGCATCGCTGTTGTTCAGGCGCAGTCTCACATCGCAGCAGCTGTCCCAATATAGTGCTGACATATGCAGACAGGTGTTGTCATTACCAGTCTATCAGCAGTCTGAGTGTGTTATGGCATTCGCGTCGATGCCGGATGAAGTTCAAACACAGGATATTTTACAAGATGTTCTGCGGCGGGGGAAAATTTTATGCCTGCCTTATATAGAAGATTTGACTAATGGTATCATGCGGGCTGCTGTAGTGCAGGATTTGGCAAAGCTTACAGCGGGTAAGTCAAATATTTTGACTGTTGCGGCAGATGAAAGGCACTTTGTTGATCCAAGTGATATTGATCTGATAATTGTGCCGGGAGTTGCTTTTTCTTCTTCTAAACAGAGATTGGGGATGGGGGGCGGTTTTTATGACCGCTTTTTGCCTAAAGCAGCCGGAGCTGTTAAAGCCGGAGTATTTTTTGCCGGACAGGAAGCAGCGGTATTACCTGTGGAACCACATGACATACTGTTAGATATGGTCATTACGGAGAAAAAAATTTTTTAATAAATTATTTTATTAAGAACGATGGGGAAGTCTGTCTGTTATGGAAATAAAAGTGGCTATGGCTAAAACTACTCGTTATGCGATGGAATTCAGCGGTGATACCAGTGATGTGGCAGAACGGCCGCAAGGCGGTTTATCGCTTATACTGGCCGATGGACAGGGACATGGACTATCGGCACATCATACTAGCGGGTTAGTGGTAAACCGGGCAGTTTCGTTGATTGGTGATGGAACTCGTGACGGTGCAGTTGCACGTGCTGTGCATGATTATTTATACGCAGTCAAGGATAAAAAGGTTTCCTGTACGCTTACTGTTATCAGTGCTGATCTCGATACACAGACCATGGTTATAAGCCGTAATTCCAATTGTCCCGTTATTATTAAAACTGATGATTATGTTTGCGTATATGACGACAATGTAAATCCGATTGGTGTGCATCACCATACTAAGCCGCTTATCTATGAATTGCCGATAACACCGGGGATGGTAATTGTATCTTATACAGACGGAATACAGTCAGCCGGCAGAAAAACAATTGGTAAAACGGCTGATTTTGATAAAATAATGGACATTGTAAAGGAAAATTCGGCTGAAGACGTTGATTTTATTGTTAACAGCATTATGGAATATGCATTGCAGCTTGATGAAAATAAAGCCGGTGATGATATGACAGTTGTGGCTATGAGCGTATGTGAAAAGGATAATCCACCGGTGCGGGTCAGCCGGGTAAATGTAGTATTTCCATTTTAACGGAGAGACAGCATGAAAATTATGGTCGTTGGCGTTTGTGCATCGGGTAAATCCACATTGGTCGGGAAATTGCAGGAAAAAGGCTATGACGCCTGTAATATAGCCCAGGAACATTCCTGTGTAAAAAGGCTTTGGCTGAAAAGAAAACCGGATTTGCTCATAGTGCTTGATGCCACGTTGATGACAGTACAGAAACGCCGCCGTGAACGGTGGACGCAAGAACATATAGATATACAACATGACAGATTATCTGATGCCCGTAGTCATGCCGACTTGTATCTGCTGACGGATAAGCTGACACCAATTGAGGTACTATCAATTGTAGTTGATTTTATTGAATCACGACAATGTGATTGAAATATGGAAAAATTGACATTATGTATTTGATATGGCTATAATAAAAACAGATTGTATCAAAATGATTATGATTATTTTTTATTTTGGGGATAAAGAATTTATTTTGGAGGGATATTGTTGAAGCGGGAAAGTTTTGTAAAGCTCGCTGTCGTAGTCATATGCGTTGTGGTCGCATTTATTGCATTTATTAAGCCATTAGCATATTCGATACGGCAAGGTCTCGACTTACAGGGTGGGACACATGTAGTTTTGGAAGGGGTAGATACTCCACAAGCAAAAGTTAATGATGATGCGATGAATCGTGTTGTTAAGATAATGGAAAATCGTGTTAATGCTATGGGACTGACTGAGCCAGTCATCCAGCGTGAAGGACAAAACCGCATTATTGTCGAACTGCCCGGTGTAAAAGATCCGGATAAAGCTATTGATGTACTTGGCAAAACGGCAATGCTTGAATTTAAAGATGAAGACGGTAACGTCGGACTTACCGGGACCGATTTGAAGGATGCCCGCGAAGAAACCGACCAACAGGGACAAAATCTCGTTTCATTGGAATTCAGTGATGAAGGAGCTAAAAAGTTTGCTGATCTGACAGCTGAAAATGTTGGCAGAACTATTGCAATTGTTCTTGATGGCAATGTTTTAACGGCGCCTAATGTTAAAGAACCAATTACTGGTGGCAAGGCGGTCATAACCGGTAACCGTTCTATTGAAGAAGCACACAATCTGGCATTGCTGCTGCGCTCCGGGGCGCTGCCGGTAAAAGTACAGGTTGTAGAAACACGTACGGTAGGACCGACACTGGGACAAGATTCAAAGGACAAAAGTGAATTTGCCTTTGCCATTGGTGTGGGTGCAGTAATTTTGTTTATGTTGGTATTTTATCGAGTGTCTGGATTTATTGCTGACATAAGCTTGATGGCGTATGTGCTGATTTTGTTGTTCCTTTTGAAAATGCTGGATGCAACGCTCACTCTGCCGGGGATAGCAGGTATTATATTATCGGTAGGGATGGCTGTTGATGCCAATGTTCTTATCTTTGAGCATTTTAAAGAGGAAATGCGATTCGGAAAAACGATTCGCGCTTCAATGAATGCTGGATTTAAACGTGCTTTTGTGACTATATTGGATTCACATTTGACGACAATAATAGCATCTGTTGTTTTGTTTTTCTTTGGAACCGGACCTATAAAGGGGTTTGCCATTACTTTAGGGTTAGGTGCAGTATTGAGCTTGTTTACGGCGACAACAATGACACAATATCAGATGAAATGGCTTATCGGTGCTGATATAGTACATAATCATCGCCTTTTTGGCGCATCTTTGTTTTCAGAAAAGGCGGTGAAATGATGAATAGATTTGATATAGTTGGTCATCGCAAGATATGGTATACTTTTTCATCGTTGATAATAATAGCCGGGCTTATCTGTATGTTTACCAAGGGGTTTAATCTGGGAATTGATTTTACCGGTGGTACATTAATCAATCTGGAGTTTGAAAATACTGTTGATATAAATGATATCCGGTCAGCAATGAATGACTATGGGCTGGGAAACAGTCAGATACAGATGTCGGGTAATGCCAGTAGTGATACAAAAGCACAGAACGTAATGATAAGGACAAAAGATTTGTCGCAGACAGAGCGTCAGGAAGTCATGACTGACTTACAAAACAAGTTAGGCGATTATAAAGTATTGCGTGAAGAAAAAGTTGGCGCAACCATCGGGAAAGATCTTATAATGAATGCCGTTTGGGCGACGTTGATATCATGGCTGTTGATAATTGCTTATATTTCCTATCGGTTTGAATTCAAATTTGGGTTGGCGGCAGTATTGGCATTAGTGCATGATACGTTGGTAGTGCTCAGTGTATTTTCTCTGACGCAAAAAGAAATAGATTCTTCTTTCATTGCGGCTATTTTAACTATAGTAGGCTATTCGGTAACAGATACCATAGTTATATTTGATCGTATTCGCGAAAATCTGAAATTACATTTTAAACGCGGTGGCGATATTGAAGAATTGGCCAACCGCAGTATTTATCAGACTTTGACACGGTCTATTTATACGGTGACGACGGTATTGGTAACAGCCGTTGCATTATATGTGTTTGGCGGAGATACAACGAAAGATTTTGCGTTTGCATTGATAGTCGGATTTGCCTTTGGTTCGTATTCTTCTATTTTTACGGCTACACCGCTCTGGGTGACTTTTCGTGAATATGGGGAAAGACGCAGGGCAAAAAGAAAAGTCGTGGCTAATCCGGTAAAATGACTAATAAACTAAAAACTCCGCAGCTATTTTTCAGCGGAGTTTTTAGTTTATAATAAATATTATTACATAGGTTGGATGATGGAGCGGACATGAAACAAAAAAGAATAGCACTTATTAATGATATAACGGGATTTGGACGCTGTTCGACGACAATCGAACTGCCATTGATGGCAGCCCTTAAAGTCCAGGTTTGTCCGCTGCCAACGGCGATTCTATCATCACATACCGGCTTTGATGGTTACTATATGGATGATTATTCTGATAGAATGCAGTCTTATATAGATAATTGGAGTAAGCTGCAGTTGGAATTTGATGGCATACTGACAGGATTTCTCAGCTCTGAGCAGCAGATACATATTGTAAATGACTTTATTAAGACTTTTAAGCGGAACGGAACAACTGCTGCTGATAAGACACTATTGATAGTTGATCCTGTCATGGGGGATGATGGACAATTATATGCATCATATACACCGCAATTATGCAGGCGCATGAAGGTGCTTCTGCCCGCTGCTGATGTGTTGACTCCTAATTTGACAGAAGCTTGTAATCTCATTGACAGGCCTTATCCGGTTGACGGATGGATAAGTGATACAGATCTTTGCCAAATCAGTGAAAAGCTGGCAGATTTTAATAAAGTACCTTCTAAGATGACCGTTATCATAACAGGAATTGAACGCGGTGTGAATATTGGTAATTATATTTATCAAAATGGACAGGGCAGGCTTTTACAAGTGCCTAAAACAGGGGCTGCTCATTCAGGTACAGGTGATGCTTTTGTGGCAATTGTGGCAGCTTCTATGGTAAAAGGTGAAACTGCTGCGATTGCTGTGAATAAGGCTGCTGAGTTCGTGCGCAAAAGTTTGATTTATACTGAAAAAATCGGCATCCCAGGAAAAGAAGGCATTTGTTTTGAAGAATATCTGACGGAATTAAGATAAATATATTATAGTGCTTGTCAAATAATTTATTTCATGCTATATTTATAAGAAATTGAATAATGCTATTTGATAAGGGGAGTAGCTGAACGGCCGATAATCGTCAATACGAGTTATAACCTCCGGTGCGGCCGGCAGATAATGTAAGCAAGACCTTGTTTTACGGAAATATTCTGTAAGACAGGGTCTTTTTGTATATTATATAAAAATTTGAAGGAAATGAGGCGATTGATTTGGCAGGAATTTTTTCATTAGATTGGTTTGCTGCTTTAGGTGGCATACTGATATTGGATTTAATATTAAGTGGAGATAACGCTATTTTGATAGCATTGGCCTGTAAAAATTTGAATGCTGAGGATCGGTTTAAGGCAATGTTGATCGGCTGTGCCGGAGCAATAATCATACGTGTAGTATTTACCGTATTTGCCACAGAATTATTGACGGTGCCTTATTTGCAGTTTATCGGCGGTATAGCATTATTTTATATAGCGTTGAAATTATTGTTTGATGATAAAGCACAGCATGGTAAGCAGGCTTCAACAACATTTTTGGGTGCTGTAAAGACGATTATGGTTGCTGATTTTGTTATGAGTCTCGATAATGTATTATCAATGGCCGGTGTTGCTAATACTGTACCTGATGAAAAATGGAGTCTCATTTTGTGCGGACTGCTGATAAGTATGCCTATAATAATCGGCGGAGCGCAGTTGCTGCTGCTTATTATGAAAAGGTTTCCTGCCATTATCTATTTGGGAAGTGGAATTTTGGCATTTACAGCAGCTAAGATGATGTTGATGGATAAAGCATTGGGAATATATCTGCTGCTGATTGGCGGCTGGCTGGAAGTGATATTTGTTGCAGTTGTTGCAGTTTTGGGAATTGTGAAGATGAAAAAGCGGATTTAACGTAAAAACTGTCATATATAGTGCGTAATCTAAATAAATATACAAAGTTCCATTTTCGGTACTGTATTATGTGTGAGTAAAGATTCCGATGTTATGGCTGCAGGATAGCTGTTAAATCATTGTAAGGTATAATGGTATGACTGTGTTAACCAGTATCCAGATTATTGACATATTATTTTCTCTTTAGAATAACTTTTTTGAAGAAATGATTGTTTATCTCCATGATTTCACGTGTTTCACGTCCATAAAAATTGACTCGTCCGGCCGGTAATGGTTTACTGAGACGGTCGGGTTTTTTTATTTCCCGCCAGATGTAAGCACGTTCATCAGTCTGGCCTTTATTGTCATAATAAATGATATCCTTGTGATGCGGTTTTTCTGTTCCCTTGCACGGAGTGAAATTTTTATCGATTTGTTCAATAAAAATTTTACAGATATCTGTCGGCATATCCAAGGTACCTTCTCTGTCGGTTGATTCACCGTTATAAGCAGCTATGAAAATGGCTTTGCCGAAAATAATTTGTTTTTCATCAGGTGCGGGAAAATAGCGATTGGGTTTCATACCGAGTATGGCACTAAAATCATTGACGAGGATAAACAAAGAAATATCATTTTGTATTTTAAAAAACTCTAAGGCTCCATAGTTACCCTCTAAAACATCACGAATAGCTTCTTCATGAGTCAGTCCTTCTGTGGGCAATAACAGTATTTCAGGTTTTTTTTCAGGTTCAAGCAATATGGCATGCATTGTATGTTGTTTCATTAATATCTCCTCATAAGGGTTAATTTACCAACAGTTGGTATGTTTCTTTGGTGCGATCAAGGAAAAATCGGCAAATCGTTTCATTTTCCCCTAGTCCATGCAAATAAGTGCTGATACGGAAATTTTGTCGTTGTAATAATGACTTATGGGAAGTCATGCTGTCGCCATTCATATCATTATAAACATGTTCGCCTGCGACAATCATAAAAGGAAGTAATAAAAGGCGCTTATAATTATTAATTTTCAGCATAGGGATAATTGAGCTGAGATCAGGATAACCCTCAGCGGTATAAACAAAAACAGGCGGTTGCTGCCGGGAACAATTTAATCTGGCCTGTATTGCAGTGTAGTAGGCATTAGCGGGATGCTTAGTACCATGTGCGAAAACCAGCAATGCATCAAAATTGTCTTTTTTAATTGGCAGTTCATGTAAAAATGTGGCAAAAACATCATTAATGTCATCCCGGTGGTTTTTTTGTCCTTGCCAATATAACAAAGGAGTGGACATAGTCATTTTTTTGAAGTGATTTTTATATAGTTCAAACACTTTTTGTTTATAAGCATACTCTATACCGGGAATGATATCCAATGCCACTATCGCAATGCGTGTATAACCGTCTGCAGCCAATTTATCCAGTGCCTGTTCCGGTGTGTTGTATTTAAGGTTTTCATTTTCTTTAATGCGCCGGATGACGATATGCGAAGTAAAGGCACTGACTATTTTTAACAAAGGATAAGCCGCTTGTATTTTGTTGGTAATATTTTCGATAGCGTTCTGCCGGGCCTGTTTTTGTGTAGTACCAAAACTTATCACTAAAATAGCGTCTTTATCGTTCAGGTGCTGTAAGTTTGCTGTTTGATGGCATAACGCACCTATTGAGACCGTAGAATTTTTAGCAGGGCAGGATTTACCGGCAGCAGAATGATTATTAAACAAGATTTTCCTCCTGATCAATGAAATTATATAGCAATAAAATCAGATGATTGCTGATATTAAAGCACCATAACCTTCTTCGGTCATTTTTTCCAAAGGAATAAAACGTAAGGCAGCACTGTTTATGCAGTAGCGTAGTCCGCCGGATTCTCGCGGTCCGTCGGGAAAGACATGACCCAAATGATTTTCGCTGTGCCGGCTGTGCACTTCAATACGCTCCATAGAATGTGAAGAATCATGCCGTGTTTCGACGGCAGCTTTACTTATTGGTTTAGTAAAACTTGGCCAGCCGGTACCGGAATCAAATTTATCATTAGAACTGAATAGTGGTTCACCGGTCACGATATCAACATAAATGCCCTTGGCATGATTGTTCCAATATTTATTCAAAAAGGGCGGTTCAGTACCGCATTGCCGCGTAACACAATATTGTTCAGTTGTTAAAGCGCTGTCGAGTGAAAGATTGGCAGCATGTTCGTTATGATTTTGTTTTGTCATTGGATCTTGGTTCAGTATTGTTAAATCGATATGACAATAGCCGCCGGGATGTTTTTCCAGATATTTCTGATGGTATTTTTCGGCGGGATAGTAACACTTGAGTGGCAAAACTTCAGTTACCAGCGGTTTTTGGTATTTTTGCTGTTCAATGGTGATCTGTCGGTCAATTATCTGTCGGTCAATTGAAACTGTATAGTAGATTCCGCTGCGGTATTGGTTGCCAGAATCATTGCCTTGTCGTTCAAAGGAAGTAGGATCGATAACTTTGAAAAAATGGCTTAATAAATTATTAAGGCTGATAAGTGATGGATTGTATTTAACTTGTACCGTTTCCGCATAACCGGTGGTATTGGAACAAACTTGTTCATATGTTGGATTGGCGGTATTTCCATTGGCATAACCGACAGTAGTGTATGTTATACCATATAGTTTATCTATATAAGCCTGCAATCCCCAAAAACATCCACCGGCAAGATATATTTCAGAACATGATGTTTCATTAATCGGATTGTCCATTATGGTATCAACTCCCTTGCAGATAATTACTTTGATACTATTATGGCATAGATTAGAATTAATTTCAGTAAAATATGATAGTTATTGTTAATTGTTCTGAAAAAAATTCATTTATTATTTAGATTGTACTATGTAAAAACTAGGACAGATAAAGCTTTTCATTGCCCATGAGGTGGGTGATGAGACATTTATAGGCAGTTTTTTATATCAGTAGACAACTGATTTCTTCACAGTCATGCAGTGGCGTATAAAAAAGGTTTTAAATTATATTTTTCTTTGCCCTGAGTAATAGTATCTATAATTTGATCGAGATTTAAATCGGTAAAATACTCAGGCGGTACAGCTGTTTGTGCTGTTTTGTCAGATGTTTTTTTGTAAACAGAATACTATGGAAAAGCATAGTGAGTTTCCTTTCAGATTAAATATTGCTAAAGTTATATTAAATTTTTCAAAATTATTGATAATGCTTATCAGCTATGCTATAGTATTTATAGATAAATAGTAATGATAATTTTGTTAAAACATCATTCAAGAGACACTGCGATATTGAAGCAAACGTTTCTTGGTATATTTTAAAATATTTTGCAGAGGAGTTGTATTGTCAATGATTTTGGAAAAATTTAAGATTGAAAAAGTAATCGGTCGGGAAATTATAGATTCACGCGGTAATCCAACAGTTGAGGCAGAAGTGTACTTGAAGGATGGCAGTGTTGGACGGGCAGCATCTCCTAGTGGGGCATCCACCGGTGAATTTGAAGCATTGGAAATGCGTGATGATGATAAAAGACGTTTTCTTGGTAAGGGTGTTATCAAAGCTGTAAATAATGTTAACACTATAATAAATGATGCTGTACATGGATTGGATTCATCGGATGTTTATGCAGTGGATCAGGCCATGCTGAAAGCTGATGGTACGAAAGATAAATCTAAACTTGGTGCCAATGCAATTCTGGCTGTTTCCATTGCCAGTGCCAAGGCGGCCGCGGCATCATTGCAAATCCCTCTGTTTCGTTTTTTGGGCGGCATTAACGGTAATAGATTGCCCGTACCGATGATGAATATACTAAATGGTGGAGCTCATGCGACCAATAATGTAGATATTCAGGAGTTCATGATTATGCCGGTGGGAGCACCTTCATTTAAAGAAGGATTGCGCTGGTGCACAGAAGTATTTCATACATTGCAAAAAATATTGAAAAATCGGGGACTTGCCACTTCTGTTGGTGATGAAGGAGGTTTTGCACCTGATTTATCAAGTGATGAAGAAGTGCTTGATACTATTTTGGAAGCTGTTAATACGGCAGGATATAAACCTAAAAAAGATTTTATGCTAGCGATAGATCCGGCGGCCAGTGAATGGAAGGGCAGTAAGAAGGGTGAATATTTGCTGCCGAAATCGGGTAAAAAGTTTACCGATGATGAATTGATTGATTATTGGGTGCGGTTATGTGAAAAATATCCGATCGTATCGCTGGAAGACGGACTGGATGAAGAAGATTGGGAAGGTTGGCATAAGCTTACAGAAAAGCTGGGTAAAAAGGTTCAGCTGGTAGGCGATGATTTATTTGTTACCAATACGCAGCGCCTGGCGAAGGGAATTCACGCCGGCTGCGCTAATTCTATTTTAATTAAATTGAACCAAATAGGTACACTTTCAGAAACACTGGAAGCTATCAGAATGGCCCATAAAGCAGGCTATACAACTGTTACATCGCACCGGTCCGGTGAAACTGAAGATACGACAATTGCGGATTTGGCCGTTGCTCTTAACACTTGTCAAATAAAAACAGGCGCACCGAGTCGTACTGAACGTGTAGCTAAATATAATCAGCTGCTCAGAATTGAGGCAGCTTTGGGTGAAAATGCTGTTTATCCGGGAATGGGGGCATTTAATCAATGTCATTTTTGATTAAATGACATGATAATAAAAAACTTTGGTGATAAGTAGTGTGTACCCCATCAGGGGGACAATCAAAAAACAGTGGGAATTCTTTGCAGTTCATCCGTAAGGATGAACTGTTTTTTTGCGGCTTTGTGCTGACTAGGGTACTCGCAGGGTATTAAGTGACGCTGTAAACGTTCAAAGTTGCAGCAGTGAATATAGCCGCGGATCGCATACAATCAGTTTATGGCAACTGATAATTTTATGACGGCCATTTCTTTATTGCGATAACCAGACATCCATTCTCGAAGCGTTTTAGTCCGGCACATTGATAGTGATTTTCCATCAATGATATTCCTACAGACCGTTATTTCAATTTCAGGTCAATTTTACTTTTATGTGGCATAAAAACACCTCCAGACAGGACAATGTATTTTTTTACTGTCCTATCTGGAGGTAGAATATCAAAGCTTTTGTCACCAGAGTATTTTATTATAGTTAAAAATTTTAATGAAATGTCTGTTTTGCAGTAGTATTATTTATGGAGGAATTTTTTTTGCTGTGGCGGAGCTTATGCCATATCATAGGGATTATCATCATTGGCAGTCCGGTATATAAAGCGGAGCGAAGATCACTGGTAAACAGCATAACAATCAGGCATAATACCTGTATCCAGATGCCAAATAAAGTAAGATAAGGGAAAAATGGAGTTTTATATTTTAAAGTATGGACAAGGTTGGCTTTTTTTAAACGGCAGCGGAAGTTATACTGGCTCCAGCAAATGGAAATCCAGGCCATTGCACCGGTAAAACCGGAAACGGCCAACAGATAAGTGTATGCTAATGAACTAGTATCATAGGTATATAGCAAAATAATCAACCAACAGCCAATAATGGAAACAAAAATAGAATTCTGCGGCATGCCATGGTGATTGAGTCGTCCCAGCCACTTGGGAGCCATATTGAGTTTCGCTAATGCTTGAAGAGCTCGGCCGCTTCCGTAAAGACCGGAATTTGAACAGGAAATTGCAGCTGTCAGTACGACGAAAGCGAAAAAAGAAGCCAATTGATTAAGTCCATATTCCCGTAGAGCAGCGGCGAAAGGACTTTCTGTAAGCCCTGCATGATTCCAAGGAAGAATTGAAATTAAAAGTGAAACCGGAATGATGTATAAAGCGATTATACGCCAGCTGACATTGCGAACAGCAATAGGTATGCTTTTTTCTGGTTCTTTACATTCACCGGCAGCTAAACCGATTATTTCTGAACCTTGAAAATTTACCAGGATGATTACCATTGTGATGAGAATGGACCAATAACCGTTAGGGGCGAATCCGCCATTATCTAAAAGAATCGATGTGCCGATATAATGTCCGCCGATGATGCCCAGGCAGATAGCTAAAGCTGTGCAGCTGAATATCACTAGTGCAATAATTTTTATCAGGGCAAGCCAAAATTCACTTTCACCGAATTTTCCTACGCTGAAAATATTTATTGACGTTATTAACAGACCGAAAATTATGGCCCAGCTTACTTGACCAATCTGTGGAATAAAGTTATGCATTATTATCCCGGCAGCAATCATTTCTGAAGGCACATAGGCAATCCAATTGAGCCAGTAAGCCCAGCCAACACCGCAGGCCCATGTGGGTGAAATATAATCATTGGCATAGTTTACAAAAGAACCGGATATTGGTTTAGCAACAGCCAATTCGGCTAAACAAAGCATTACACAAAAAACGATAAGTCCGCCGAGCAGATAGGCTAAAATAGAGGCGGGTCCGGCTTTTTCCAATATATAACCGGTACCAAGGAAATAGCCGCTGCCGATAATGCCGCCTAATGAAATTAACTGCAAATGTCTGTTTTTCAGCGAGCGATGCATAGTAGGTTCATTCATTAATATTAACACAACCTTTTTTTACTGATTACATTAAGGTTATTAATATAATCAGCGTACTTTATTTAGTACAATTGAGATAATACTACAAAAAATTAATTATTACTATAAAAAATACAAAAAAAAACGAAAATATTGTGGTGACATATATTAGCTATAAATGGATGAGTTTAAAATAGATGACGGTGAAATTAATATGGTAAATTTAATGGATATAATATTGTGTAATGTATGGTATACTAAATTAGTTGTTATTAATTAATGAATAATTAAATTAAGGTATATATATGATAAGGACAAATAAATTACGAGCATATAAAACAATAGCACATAGTGCTGTTTGTGAGCACGATGTCAATAAATCGCGTTTTATAGCGAATATAAGCAGAACAGATTCAGAAATTTCAGCTGTAGAGTATACGGAGAGCATCAAAAGAAAATATCGGGACGCACGGCATAATTGCAGTGCTTATATTATTGGTGCAGACGGCAGGCAACAAAAATTTGATGATGACGGTGAACCGTCGGGAACAGCGGGCCATCCGATGCTGGAAGTATTGCAAAAACAAAATATTTTTGATGTTACAGTGGTAGTAACGCGTTATTTTGGCGGTATAAAATTAGGCGCCGGCGGATTAATCAGGGCGTATAGCCATGCGGTGTCGCTTGTACTGTCTCAAGCGATTATTGTAAAGAGGATTCCATTTGAAAAAATAGTTATATCTTTCGGTTATGAATTTGTCGGAAATATAGAAAATTATTCAGATAAAAATAAAATTATTATTGTTAATAAGGAATATGCAGATAAAGTGAAATATACGGCTTTGTTCGATATAATTAAAAGTGAAAAAAATTTGGCGGCTTTGATGGATATTACGGCTGGTCAATGTAAAATTAATAGACAATGTCAGGTATATTGTGATATACCTATATTATGAGAATATTTATCTACAATAAACTATTTAATTTAAAGATATAAATTATTTTAATTTTATATGTAAGGGGAATTTTACTGATGCACTTATTAGCTGATTTGAAAATTAAAACGAAATTGGGATTTTTAGTTTTTTCAACGGTGATATTTATAATTATAGTAGGATATATGGGGCATTATGCCAGTACCAGTCTTTCTGATAAGCTGGATAATATGTATAATGATCGGCTGCAGCCTATTCAGTGGCTGGATTCGGCTCGGGCTGAAAGCCGCAATAATGAAGCACTCACGTATTATATATTTTTGAGTAAAGATTCAACTGAACAGCAGCAATCGCTTGCCGACCTTAATGAACACAAAAAAAATTATATGGATTTCTTGGCTAAATATCAAAAATTAGATCTTGATGCTACAGAAAAAGATGCTGTAAATAAAATTGAAACAGAAACCCGGATTTACCGTGAAGTATGGCAGAAATCCCTGACAATGGCGATGGCCGGCAACCAGGATAATGCTATGTTGTACTTTAAGCAAAATGCTGCACCGCATTTGACAATAATAAATAAAACATTAGATGATTTAGCCGTTTATGATACTGAAATGGCACAACAGGAAAATGCGCAGGGGAAAAAAATTACATTATTCAATAATTGGGCAAGCATAATAGTTACTCTGTTAGCCATAATTTTATCAGGAGGACTGGGTTTTTTAATATCACGCTATATTGCAATTCCGTTGAATGGATTAGTAAAAGAAGTAGAAGAATTAACCAAGGGTAATTTTACGGAAAGAAATCAAATTTCGAATTACCATAATGATGAAATAGGGCAGCTGGGCAGGTCTTTAATGATGATGAAAACTGGTTTGCGCGAGCTTATCAGTAAAATTCATACCTCGGCAAATCAATTGGCTGCGTCGGCGGAAGAATTATCGGCTAGTGCCGAACAATCCGCACAGGCATCAGATCAAGTTGCAGGATCAGTTACACAGGTAGCTGATGGGGCAGAAAAACAGCTGGATTTGACTGATAAGGCCAATAGTATCGTAAAGCAAATTTCCATAGCGATTGCGAAGGTTGCCGATAATGCCGAAACCTTATCACAATCAGCCAACCAAACAGCAACAGCGGCTGACAAGGGGGAAGCTTCAGTAAAACATGCAGTAAATCAAATGAGTATTATTGAGGGGAAAACCAATGACACAGCAAAAGTTATCAGTGCATTAGAAGAAAAATCAAAACAAATAGGGCAGATCGTTGATGTTATATCAGATATTGCCAGACAGACTAATCTATTGGCTTTAAATGCCGCTATTGAAGCGGCGGGAGCAGGGGAAGCGGGAAAAGGATTTTCTGTTGTTGCTGAGGAAGTAAGAAAACTTGCCGAACAGTCTCAAGAAGCCGCTAAACGCATTACAGAACTAATTGGTGAAGTACAGTCAAATACTGATAGTGCTGTTGTTTATATGGATGACAGTAAAAAAGAAGTTGATAATGGGACAGAAATTGTGTCAGACAGCGGTGAAAAATTTGAACAGATTCTTCATAAGGTAAATGATATGACAGCACAAATTAAGGGCATATCTTCGGCTATAGAAAAAGTGACGGCACACGCACGAAATGTTGTCGATGCAGTAGATTCCATTGATAAGGAAAGCAAAAAGGCCTCTGCTGAAACACAGAATATTTCAGCGGCTACTGAAGAACAATCAGCGACTGTAGGAGAGATAGCTTCAGCTAGCGGTAATCTGGCGAAGCTGGCTGAAAAACTACAGTCTGCTGTTCAGAAATTTAAAGTTTGATGACAAGTAATTCAGTGTTGATTATATTGCTGCAGATAAGTGTTTAAAATGTTAACACGTTGTTGGTGCAGCCATTGGCCAATTTGTCTGCCCCGCAGATTTGCGGGGCATTTTTTTATATCAATTTCATGAAATAATTTTAAAATCAGTTTGCTGTCTTCAAGATAACATGGCAGACTTTTATTGTCCGCATGTATTATTATGGAAAAATTATCAATGCCAAGTGGATTTTTTTCAGCCGATAAAAGTAAGTCGGCTATTTTACCCGGTTTAGTAAGATGTGCGGCACGCATGTGCTCACTGATAACAAAAGAAGCACTGTTATACCAACGTTTTGGCAGAATTATCCGCTTGTTCCATTTTTGCAAAACAAGCAGGCCGGATTTTTCGTGTCCGTAATGATGTGGAAGCATTGATTGTGGTGTAAGTCCCTTGCCTAAATCGTGGGCTAAGGCGGCAAAACGGGCAGCAATATCAGTCGTTTGCAATGCTGTTTTGTCTAAAATCAACATAGTATGTTCAAAACTATCACCTTCGGGATGATAGATAACAGGCTGGGTTTGACCAATCAAGGCGGCAATCTCGGGAAAAGTGACTGTCAGTAAATTTGCTTTTTGTAAGTAACGAAAGAATGTGGAGGGTTTATTGGCGGCCAGTGCCCGGGATAGTTCATTGATAATGCGTTCACTGGGTTCATAAAGTAGTTCGGCAGCGCAGTTTTGCATTTGCTGTAAAGTGAGTTCGTCGATTATATAATTGAATTCAGCAGCTTGACGCGCTGCCCGCAACGCTCTTACGGGGTCTTCTTGAAAGTGGCTGGATACGGCACGGATGATTTTGTTCTTTATGTCATAAACGCCGTTGAAGGGATCAATAAGAGTCCTTTCCGGCAATTTTAAAGCGATGCTGTTTATACGGGTATCACGGCGCAGTAAATCATCTTCAATGGTTAAATCAGCATCATAATTTACAGTAAATCCCTTATAGCCATGACCTTGTTTTTTTTCTTTGCGGGCAAAAGCAATTTCACAAAGTTTATTGTCAATGTTCATTAAATAGACGGGAAATGCATTGCCGACTTTTTGGGCCTGAGGGAAAAGCCGGCAAAACAAAATTTCGGTCATTTTGCATATTACATAATCCTTGTCTTTTGGAATATTATGGGCTATCATATCTCTTACCCAGCCACCGACAATATATACTTCGCCATTATTATCATTAATTTTTTTTATAAAAGTGGTTTCAGTCAAGGCAGGTTCCTCCAAAAGATTATTTTGATACAGCAATGGGGCTGTATACACGTAAACATCTGCATTCATAAATAAGTATGCCGTTTCTTTTTCCACACTTCAAAGAGCGGGAGACTACATAGCGTAACGGATTGCATTTTTATGAGGTCAGTGCTGTTTATGTGACAGCCCCATTGAATGGGATAAATTAACATTGTATGTAAAGATAACGATTGGTATTACATTTGTTGTTCAAAGATGTTGCTAAATAAGACAGACACCAGTATTGTCGATGTTTAGGGCCATATAATAGGAATCCACATTATGCTCGGCAAATGCCTGTACCATGGCTTGTCCTATGAGATCTTCATTTTCTGTAGCAAAAGCAATGAGAGATGGCCCGGCACCGCTTATTGCTGCACCTAACGCACCTGCCTGTCTGGCTGCCGTGAATACCTCACACATACCGGGAATCAGACAGGCTCGGTATGGTTGATGCAGTTTATCAGCAAAAGCATATGATAAGACGGCAGCGTTGCCCGTGCAAAGCGCTGCCGTTAATGCTGCAACATGACTAATATTGAAGGCAGCGTCCTTTAATGTTACTTTCTCCGGCAGAACCTTGCGCGATTTTTTTGTTGATAAAAAAAATTGCGGAACTGTCACGATCATTTTTAGGGCAAGCTTGGGCAGAAAGGAAAAAGTCCTGATATCATCGGCATCTTTGAAGCTTATCGTTATACCGCCGAAAATAGCAGGTGCGACATTATCAGGATGTCCTTCAATCGAAGTAGCCAGTTTCAGCAGGCCATTTTTATCAAGGGGTTCATTCAGCGCATAATTAGCGGCCGACAATCCTCCTGCTATAGCGGCAGCACTGCTGCCCAGGCCACGTGAAAGCGGTATGGCATTGTGCATTTTTATATAAGCACCCTTATATGGTGCATCGGTTATATCAATCAGATCCTTAATGACTTTCCAGACCAGATTTTTATCATCGGTAGGAATGTACTCAGTGCCTTCCCCGGAAATTTCTATATGCAGATAATTTTCACTGTAAAGTGTAAGCTCCAGAATATTATATATATCACAAGCGATACCCAAAGAATCAAAGCCGGGGCCGCAGTTAGCTGTTGTAGCTGGTATGCGTACTTTTACTGTTTTGCTTTTGGTTGCCATCATATCTCCTGACTGGTCGGAGGTTCGACGCGGATTATATTGCATATTTTCTTTACTGCCGGTAAATTATTCAGCGTTTGTTCAGCCTTACGAATTTTTTCTTCCTGCACTTCATGACTTATGGCCACAATTTCAGCGCATGTATCGACTTTTCTCTTTTGAATTACGGCATTCAGACTTACACCAGTCTGACCGAAAGCCATAGCTATAGTACCTAGTACACCGGGTTGATCATCGACTAATAAACGAACATAGTAAGAAGAAATAGTTTTTTCTATCGGACAAAAAGGTTTATGTTCATAACAGGTGCAGCCGATACGTCCGAAACGGTTTTTTATTATGTCTCTGGCAACATCAATTATGTCGGCAATGACTGC
This sequence comes from Pectinatus frisingensis, assembly GCF_014076555.1. NCBI lineage: Bacteria > Bacillati > Bacillota > Negativicutes > Selenomonadales > Selenomonadaceae > Pectinatus > Pectinatus frisingensis. The sequence goes on along the minus strand of NZ_CP045424.1, from coordinate 2,110,591 downwards.
TGATGCTGTAGGCAGCTGTCCTGCGCCGCGGCCATAAAACATTGTTTCTCCGACAGCATTACCCCTTACAAATATCGCATTGAATTCATTACGCACAAAAGCCAGAGGATGAGTCTGCGGCAGCAGCGCCGGATGAACCCGTACATCAATGCCCAGCTCATTTTCTCTTGATACAGATAACAGTTTTATTGTATAGCCAAGTTCTTTGGCATAGGCTATATCCTGTGGAGTTATTTTAGTGATACCCTCAGTTGATACTTTGTCAAGATCGACGCGGCTGTTAAAAGCTATTGAAGCAAGAATCGCTGTTTTTCTGGCGGCATCAAGTCCTTCAACGTCCGCTGTGGGGTCGGCTTCGGCATAACCCTTTTCCTGAGCTGCTTTTAATACATCATCATAGCAGGCATTTTCTTCACTCATTTTGGTAAGCATATAATTGGTGGTGCCGTTTACTATACCGATTACTTCGGTGATCTTATTGGCGGTAAGACATTGTTTAAGTGGTGTAATAATCGGTATGCCACCGCCGACACTGGCTTCAAACATAAAATCAACATTATATTTTTCTGCTGCGGCAAACATGTCTTTGCCAAATTGGGCAACCACATCTTTATTGGCGGTTACGACATTTTTACCGGCTTGCATAGCCTTGAGCATATACTCACGCGCCGGATGTATCCCACCGAGTAATTCAACGACTATTTCCACATCGGAATCATTGAGAATGTCATTAATATCATCAGTCAGGCTGATATCAGCAGGCAGATGACGATTTTTGCTGAGATTGTGTACCAGTACATGAGTAATCTTAAGTTCCGCTCCCACTTTGGGAAGTATTTCATGCATATTTTCTTGTAATACCTTAACTACACCTGTACCGACTGTACCACAGCCTAAAAGACCTATTTTTATAATCTCACTCATTGGCAGAATATCCTTTCAAAAAATAAGCAGTTTAAGCTTGCCCAACTATTTCAAGCCGACGTACGCCATCGATGACACGCAGTTTATCAAGCAGTGCTTCGAGGTCTATGCTCATATTTTCAGTTTCAACGGACAATGTCACATTGGCCATTCCCTGTAAAGGTAATCCTTGGTTTATTGTCAAAATATTAGCGGAATCAGCGGAAATGATATTGAGTACATTCGACAGCACACCCTTCTTATGATCAAGCATAAATGAAATGGAGACTATTTTATTTAAACTTGCTTCATAGAAAGGAAAGACAGAATCCTTGTATTTATAATAAGCGCTGCGTGATAAACCAGTTGAAGCTATAGCTTCATTGATAGTGGAAGCTTCACCGCGTTTCAACATTTCATTTACCTTTATGGTCTTTTTTATTGCTGTTGGCAGAATATCTTCTTTTACTAGGAAAAACCCGGTATTTTTATTATTTATGACTTGTTTTCTTTTACGCATTTACGTCCTCCATGTTTATATGATGAATATTTTTATTCTCTGAGAGGAATCTCCCTGTGCTATTATAACTTGTTTCTATGATTTTTTCTACCCCTGGACAACATAATATTATTAATTTGTGCTTAAAATAATTCAAAGACAAATTTAAATTTGTAAATTATGCTAAAATATTCATTCGTACAGGAATAAAAAAAATGCCCCATCCTAATAGTATAAACTTTCGGATGAAGCATTTCCATCGATAGTGGAATCAATCTTTAAATATAATACGATCCATAATGTTTATTAACTGGCCTATTTCCGGTTTGGAGATTTGAGCAGTTGCACCTAACCTATCACCTTTTTGGCGCATTTCTTCATTTATTAAAGAAGAAAATAATATTAAAGGAACATTGGCAAGTACTTTGTCTTCCCGAACCAGTTTAAGCAGGCGATGACCATCCATCTGAGGCATTTCAATATCGGAAATTATAGCGGTAACTTGTTCTTCAATCGGACCGTTGGCGTCCTTTAAACTTATTAAGTAATCATAGGCCGATTTGCCGTTATTGAAATCACGGACAAATTCGTAACCAGAATTATGGAGCGTTTCAACCAGTAAGTCACGCAGCATTCTTGAATCCTCAGCCACAACGATATGCTTAGTGCGGCGTCTGGCTTCGATAGGAGCGGTAACTTTGTCGACAGTGGATAATTTTTGGTTGATTTCCGTATTTATTTCAGCGATAATACGTTCAAAGTCAAGTAATAATACGATTTTATCAGGCATTTTTATTACTCCGACTACCATGGCTTCATTGCCTACTTCCGGTGCCGGTTCCATATTTTCCCAGGAAATGCGATGTATGCGGGAAACATTATCAACTAAAAAACCAATAGTATAATTATTGATTTCTGTTACAATAATATTTTTAGGATCATCACTGCCCTTTGCTTTTATTGCTCTGGATAGATTTACCAATGGGATGGCCTTGCCGCGCAAGGTAAATAATCCATCGACATAAGGATGTGCCGACGGCATGGCCGTTACAGGAACTTTAGTGATGACTTCACGTACTTTGGCTACATTGATGCCGTAATGAACTTCACCAATGTCGAACTCCACAATTTCAAATTCGTTTGTGCCGCTTTCTAAAAGAATCCCCTTATTGTTGTCACTGCTGTCCAACGCGGCTGCCTCTATTTTCTGCATGTTCATACCTCCGATTTTAAGTCACAAATTCATTAGGGCGATAATAGTGAGCTAAAATATAATATAACTTTACCTGATAATTCGGTGATTTTCACCTTAAATCCTTCTAAAAGATTTTTATTTTTTCATATTGAGTAAAAACAGCCAGCCATCTTTTTCTGTGACGGTACCGGTTTTAAGCAGATGTCCTACGGCTCTTTTGAAAGCTGCCTTACTGATATTGAAACGTTCCTTGATTATTTCGGGAGGAGTTTTATCGCTGTAGGGCATTTTACCATTGTGGGCGATAAGTTCCTGTAATATAACGTTAGAATCTGTTATTATTGCTTCTTCTTTTATCGGGCGCAAAGATGCATTTAGACGGCCGTCATCACGTAGATATGTCACACGTATAGTTACATTGGCACCTACGTGAGGGTGCTGGGGCATTTCTTTTTCGGCAACAAAAGCAATATAACGTTCAGCAGTAAAAACAAATGCACCTTGTTCTGTTAAATTATATACAGATCCTTCTAAAATATCGCCGACTTTTACATCAATAGCGGGTTTGGAAGCGCGGCGCATTTCATCTTCAACTTTCATGGTGACTGCCAGGCGTCCTGATTTATCAGTGTACAGTTTAGCCCAGACAAATTCGCCTATTTGCAGATTACCGCGAGTTCCGGCATAGGGTAGGAAAATACCTCGTTCAGCGCCGGCATCAAGGAAAGCGCCGTCTTTTGATATATTTATGACCTTAAGACGGGCAATTTGTCCTTCCTTCATTTGTGGAACCCGCATGCTGGCAGTAAGACGGCCCTTAGGATCTTTATAAAGAAAGACTGTCACTGTATCACCAATTTTTACCGGAGAAAGCTGCTGGGTCTTATGCAATAAAATATCGTCAGATGTGTTGCCGGTCCGGGCGTCCAGAAAAACTCCCATATCATTTTGTCGTACAGCTTTTAATGTAGCAACTGTACTGGGTTTCAGCTGCCTTGCAGAGGCGGTATCATTATCATTCATAATGTGTGACATGGGCATCTCCCCAAAGGTTTTCCAACCCGTAAAATTCACGACTTTCTGCGGTAAAAATATGTGCCACACAATCGCCGTAATCCAATAAAATCCATTCACCGGATTTATATCCTTCACGGTGCAGAAGCTGTTCACCTGCTAGTTTCAGCTGATCTTCAATATTATCGGCTATAGCGCGGGCCTGTATGGTTGATCCGCCGTGACAGACAATAAAATAATCAGTTGCCGTAGTTAGTTCCTTCATATCCATTAACAGGATTTTCTCTGCTTTTTTGTCACTGGCTGCATTGGCAATTAACTTGCTTTTATCAAGTGAAGTCCGTTTGCTGTCGGATTTGATATTAATTATAAAAATCATACCTTTCTGATTTGAATTTATTTATTTAAATTTTATTCATAAAAATTAAAATGACATTAATTGCCATTTGAGAGCATTTGGGTCACAGTATCATTTATTTGTTCTGAATTTGGCTGCCATAATTTACCATCAGAGGAAAATTTTCCCGGTAATGTTTTAACGGTGACGGTGTTATTTTTAATCAGCCAGATATAATTTTTTAAATTTGTCAAACTGAATAAATCGATATTAGTGTATAAAGAGTTATTCAATATATTCACAAGACCAGGAATTTTAGGAATGGAATTTACTGTAAGAGTTTCAGTATAAAATGATTTCAAAAAAATTTCCTGCCTTTCTGAGCGTCCGATATCACCCAGATCATCACTGCGATACTGGAGATACCCCAGTGTCTGTCTGCCATCAAGATGCTGATAGCCATTCTTAAGATGAATTGAAATATTACCTTGAGGATCATCATAATCCATATCGCTGCCTACATATAGGTCAATACCGCCAAAAGCGTTGATAAAATCTACTAAAGAAGTTTCATCCATAATGATGTACTGACGGATACGAAAATTTACCAGATTAGATACCGCTCCCAGTGTTTGGTCAATACCGTTTTGTTGGAAAGAGCCTATTGGAACGATAGTATTGTTCAGGGGTACTGCGGTATTGCGAGGAATAGACAAAATCGATAACGAACCATTGCTGTGATTTACATGAAAAATGAACAACGCGTCGGCATAGGTATTAATGTCAGTATAGGTTGATTTATTGATACCAATAAACAGAATATTATCTGCATTATTAAACTCAGGTACTGGGGCAGGTTTTTCCTGTTGGGCAGATTTTCTGGTACTTTGGTAGTTTTTGTAAAGTCCAGCTGCATACGTATAAAGTTCAGTGCTTTGACCATAAGCAAAACGAAGTGCCTGGAACATTGCCGCCAAAATAAGTGCGATGATGATTAAAAATATAATTATCCGCCCTAATTTAGGACGACGTCTTCTCCGTTTGACTGTTTTCCTTGTTCGTCCTGTTGAGGAGGGAAATCGTTTATTTGCCATATTTTTTCTGTTGCTCTAACAAAAAATTGCGGGCAAGGATAGTCTGCGGATGAATCATCTGTTTTTTAGCAATAATGAATGATATTGATTTATCAAAAGCCGTAATCATTATCGTATTGAGATCATTTACTGCCATAAAACTGCGGAATTCGTCGATACCATCATAATCACGATGGGGTTCAACCATATCGGACAGGTAAATGATTTTATCTAAATCAGTCATTTCCGCCTTACCAATGGTATGTAAAGCTATGGCACTCAGAATTTCGGAATCGGTAATACCGTATTTTTCATGGGCTATCGCAGCTCCTAATGGTGCATGCAGCAAGATAGGCTGGTATTCATCTATTGTATAAATCTTTATATGATGTTTTCTGGCTTCATCAATGAGTGAACCAGTGGGGATTTCGCGTGCACAATCATGCAGAAGCCCTGCCACTTTGGCTTTTTCTTCCGAGATATGAAAGCGCTTGGCCAGTTTTACTGCCGTATTGCTGACACTTAGCGAATGGACATAACGATGGTCATTGTTGAGTCTGCATTTTAACTGTTTTTGCATCTCATTATAATTCAACGTTAAATAGCTCCTTTGTAAAATGTGATTGGTAAACCGGCATGATATTGCTGCTTATTCACATAATAGGACATTATATTATAAAATACAATAAATTTTAATTAATTATGAATAAAAAATAAACTGCCTTAAGGCAGTTTTATTATCATTGTGAGTAATCAATAAGCCGAGTTCTGTTCCGCCTAAGCGGTGACGATCATTTATCTGGATCAACAGTTGCCTGCTGACTCTAGCGACACAACCCGGAAGGTTCAGCGGGCCGCTTCATCCCTTCCCTATTCGGTCTTGCTCCATATGGGGTTTACCAAGCCGCACAGTTACCTGAACGCTGGTGCGCTCTTGCCGCACCTTTCCACCCTTACCTGCCAAAACAGGCGGTCTAAATCTCTATGGCACTTTCCCTAAGGTCACCCTCGCCGGACGTTATCCGGCATATTGCCCTGTGGAGCCCGGACTTTCCTCAGATATAAAATATCCGCGATCATCTTTCATACTCATAATAATACCTCTATATTATAGCATTTTTTGAAATAACTGTCAATTATAATGCTTTTGACGCATGATTTCATACATTATCATTGCAGCCGCACTGGAAGCATTAAGCGATTCACTTCTACCAAACATGGGGATGAAAATACATTTATCTGACAGACTGCACATCTGTGTGGAAATACCGGCGCCTTCATTGCCAAAAATAATGGCGACCGACTGTTGGTAATTTATTGAAAAACACGGAGCAGCATCTGTAGATAAAACTGTAGAAATTAAAGTAATACTATTTTTAACGGCAAAAGATTTAAGGTCGTTTGGCAGTACTCCGGTGACTATTGGCAGATGAAAAAGAGAACCCATTGTGCTTCGAACGACTTTAGGGGAAAATACATCTACAGTTCCCTTCGTCAAAATGACGGCATCAATACCAGCAGCATCTGCTGTTCTTATGATAGTGCCCAGATTGCCAGGGTCTTGCAGGTGATCTAGAATTATCATGGCAGGAGCCGGTTTATTGGACAATAAGTTTTCATCAAGCGCGGCAGTGTTCTTTTGCACGACAGCAATAATACCCTGAGGGGAATCGGTGTCAGTTAATTTTTGTAATGATGCAGTTGTTATTTCGTGGAGAAAACAATTTTCCCGTTGAGATAATTGTTCTATTAAGGTAGCAGCCCGATTGTTTTCCAAGATTGTCGGAAGGTAAAAACAATCCCTTATACTGGCATTACTTTGCAGTGCCGTTTCAACCAATCGTATCCCTTCAATCAAAAACAGGTTGTTTTTGTCACGAAATTTTTTCTGTTTTAAAGCAGCAGCATTTTTTATCTGGATGTTTTCAGGGCTGGTAATGATATTCATGCAATAAATCCTTTGTAAAATTATAATATATCTACTCTAATGTTCATGCCAATAAGCGCTTTAATATCCGGGTAATTACTAAGCGCTTATGAACTTAATTCTTTAAGAGCAAACTTAATAATTGCCTCAACAGAAGATAAGTGCCGGGTCTTTTTTAATACAGCGGTACTTTCCTGTGGTGTATAGCCGAGGGAAAGCAAGGCCTGTTTAGCATCAGTCCAAATATCAGACGATGCAGTAATATCTGAAGCATCATCAGTAAAAGCATCTGAATCATTTACAATGGTATTGCCCAGTTTGTCCTTTAGTTCCAAAATAATACGTTCAGCTGTTTTTTTGCCGATCCCCGGTGCTGAGGTCAATAAAGATGACTGTTTGTTTTGGATAGCCCAGACAATTTTATCCGCTGACATTACCGATAAGATATTTAGTCCGGCTTTTGGACCGATGCCTGATACTGAAATAAGATGATTGAAAATAGTGTATTCTGCCTGAGTAAAAAAACCATAGAGCTGCAGGGCATCTTCCCGAACATTTAAATAAGTGTAAAGCGTCAATTCCTGACCAATTTTTAACTGAGAACGTGTTGAAGCCGCGATAAGAACGCGGTAACCGACGCCTGCAACTTCAATAAAACACATATCTGGGAATAATTCAGTAATTTTTCCATGTAGATAACCAATCATATTGTTCTCCTTGCTTAACTATTCCGCCAGACAATGCTATTCATGCAGTGAGTTGTACAGATAGCAGCAGCTAAAGCATCGGCAACATCATCGGGATGAGGAGCCGATGACAGATGCAGAATTTTTTGAACCATGTAAATTACCTGTTCTTTAGTAGCTTTGCCATATCCGACTACAGATTGTTTTATTTGCAGCGGTGTACGTTCCACCAGTTCTATATTATTTTCTGCTGCTGTCAGCAAGATGATACCACGTGCCTGACCGACAGGGATTGCCGTAGTGACATTTCTGTTGAAAAACAGCTGTTCTACACCAATCACATCGGGGTGATATTGATTGATTAAAGAGGTTAATTCCTGATGGATTGTCAATAGTCTGTCCTGCGGTCTTGCCTTGGAGCTTGTGGTAATAGCACCATATTCTACAGCTTTTAATCTGCTGCCGGCAGATTCAACAAATCCGTAACCGCAGATGGCCGTTCCTGGATCTATACCTAACGCCAGCATGATTATTCTTCTTCATCTATTTCGTAATTTGAATAGACATTTTGCACATCATCGTGTTCTTCAAGAGCATCTATCAAAGACAGCATTTTGTCTGCATCTTTGCCTTCTAACTTTACCGTGGTATCAGGCAGCATGGTTATTTCTGATTGTACGGTTTCGATTTTATTGTCTTCGAGAGCCTGTGCCACAGCATTAAAGTCTTCCGGTGCAGCCGTTATTTCAAAAGAGTCGGTTTCAGCTTTTAAATCATCGGCACCGGCTTCCAGTACAACCATCATTAACTTTTCTTCGTCATCGTATGTTTCTTTGTCAACAATAAAAATGGCTTTTTGTTTGAACATCCAGCCAACACAGCCGGTTTCGCCCAGATTGCCACCATATTTTGAGAATAAATGACGGATATCAGCGGCTGTACGGTTGCGATTGTCAGTCATTATGTCAAGCATGACAGCACTTCCGCCGGGACCGTAACCTTCATAAACAAATTCTTCATAGGTGCTGCCATCAGCAGCACCTAATCCCTTTTGAATAGCTCTTTGAATATTATCCTTTGGAATATTGTTAGCTTTTGCCTTAGATAAGGCCAGTTTCAGACGCATATTACCGATAGGATCACCGCCGCCCATGCGTACGGCAACTGTTATTTCACGGCCAATTTTAGTTGTGATTTTGCCGCGGATAGCATCATTAGCACCCTTTTTTCGTTTGATGTTTGCCCATTTTGAATGTCCTGACATTTATTACACCTCATGTAATTATTAATATAGTTGTTGTTATTTAAAAATTAAACGGTAGTATTTTTTCTTACCCTTTCTTACCATGCAAAATCCATCGTTGAAGTCAGCTGCTGTGAGCAGCCGTTCAACGTCATTTAATTTTTTGTCATTAAGAGAAATCCCACCTTGCTGGATAAGACGTTTACCCTCACCTTTGGAAGCAAGAATGTTATTAGTCACCAGTATATTGAGCAGTTTGCCGTTAAGCTGCTCTGTACTTATTTTTATTGTAGGAGCATTTTCAAGAGTACCCTGCCCTGTAAACAGAGCTTCGGCAGCTTCCTTAGCCTTTTCAGCCTCTTGTTTCCCATGGACCATTTTGGTTACTTCGTAAGCCAGAATTTTTTTAGCTTCATTTATTTTTTCATCTTTTAAGCTGCTGAGTCTATTGACCTCATCCATTGGGATAAAAGTCAATAAAGACAGACATTTTTTTACATCGGAATCGTTTATGCTGCGCCAATATTGATAAAATTCATATGGTGATGTTTTTTTAGGATCAAGCCATAAAGCGCCCTTGGCAGTTTTTCCCATTTTTTTACCCTCACTGGTAGTAAGTAAGGTAAAAGTCAGGCCATAAGCCGGAGCTTCATATTTACGGCGCAGCAGCTCAACGCCGGCAATAATGTTAGACCACTGATCATCACCGCCCATTTCCATTTTACAGTTATAACGACGGTTTAATTCCATGAAATCATAGGCCTGCATGATCATATAATTGAATTCGAGAAAAGTTAACCCTTTTTCCATACGTTGCTTATAGCATTCTGCCGTTAACATTCGATTGACAGTGAAATGTGGACCTACGTCACGCAATAAATCAATATAATTCAATTTGCGCAGCCATTCACCATTGTTTACGAATAGGGCTTTGCCATCAGTAAAATCAATGAAATGACGCATTTGATCTTTAAAACGATTACAATTATGTTCAATTATTTCATCAGTAAGCATTTTACGCATATCAGTGCGGCCGGATGGATCACCGACAGTTCCGGTTCCACCACCGACCAGACAGATCGGACGATGACCGGCGCGCTGCATATGGGCCATTACCATCATTCCAAGAAAATGGCCGACATGCAAACTGTCTGCAGTAGGATCAAAACCAATATAAAAAGTGATTTTTTCCTTTTCCAATAAATTTCTTATTTCTTCTTCATGGGTAACCTGAGCTATATAACCACGCTCTTTTAATGTGTCATATACGTTCAATCAAAGTCCTCCTAAAGCTAATTTTGACCCTTGCCGCCTTGTTCACCTGGTTCAGGCTGCAGAGCCGGAGATTCCTGCGGTATAGCCGGGATATGTTTATCAGGGCTGGTTTTCTTATTATCGGCGGAGGCAGCAGCTTTATTAGCATTGTCGTTTTTATCCTTGTTTGCAGCTTTTTTATCTTGTTCAGATGGTTTTTGCAAAACTTTATTATTGTCAAGGTCAGTATGCAGCTCAGCATTACCGCTGCTGATAGTTCCATCGGCATCAGGAAAATTGTCTGCTTTAGTACCGGAAAGTGCCTTAGACATGAAAGCCTTCCAAATTAAGGCTGGTGTGGTTCCGCCATACATACCGGGCATTACTGCGTTATCATCACAGCCAACCCATACTGATGTGACCAGATCTGGGGTATAACCAATAAACCAGGCATCTTGATAATTATCAGTAGTACCGGTCTTGCCGGCTGCCGGACGGCCAATATTGGCTCGGGAGCCGGTCCCGTTGGCAAGTGCATTTTGCAGTATACTGGTAAGCAGATATGCACTGCGCTGTGTTATGGCCTGATGTTTTTCCGGTTGGTGTTCTTCAATGGTTTTACCGGTGCGGTCGACAATTTTAATTATAGCCGTTGGTTTGATATATACACCCTGATTGTCAAAAGCGCTGTAAGCTGCGGCCATTTCCAAAGGAGTCACGCCTTTAGTCAATCCGCCAAGTGCTGATGCCAGATTACGGTCATTTTTGGCTCCATCTAGAACTAAGGTCGATATACCCAGCTTTTGTGCAGTGCTCAAAACACTGTCAATTCCTAATGAATAAGCCAATTTTATCGTCGGTATATTTATTGATTCAGTGGCAATCTGGCGAATATTGACTACACCATGGAATTGATGGTCATCATTTTGCGGCTGCCATGTACCAATTTTTATTTCACTGTCATCGACTCTGGTATCAGGTGTCATGTTATTTTCAAAGGCTGTAGCAAATACAAATGGTTTAAATGATGAACCGGGTTGTCGTACAGCCATAGTGGCTCGATTGAATTTATCCGTACCGCGTCCGCCAACCATAGCCTTTATATAGCCTGTGTGGGGATCAATGGCAACAAGTGCCCCCTGCGGCTGTTCGAGGTTGTTTTTATCTTTTCGGGAGTTGGGCAGATTTTTCATAGCTGCTTCAGCATCGCGCTGCATTGACATATCTATAGTTGTATAGATTTTCAAACCTTCTTTGTAAACTTTATCAGCGCCGTATTTATCAATTAGTGTCTGTGTTATATAATCAATGAAATATGAGGCCGTATCATCATCTGTAGATTTTTTACCGGAATTGAGTTTCAATTCTTCCCGGTCAGCCTGCTGCAATTGATTGTCATTTATGTAGTTATACTTTTCCATTTGCTGTAAAACTACAGTTTTGCGTTCCTTGGCAGCAGCCAGATTATTTAATGGGGAATAATAATTCGGACTGCGGGGGATACCGGCAAGCATGGCACATTCTGATAAATCAAGTTCAGAAACATCTTTGCCAAAGTAAGTTTGGGCCGCGGCTTCCACACCATAAGCACCCTGACCAAAGTATATTTGATTCAAATACATTTCAAGGATTTCTTTTTTTGTATATTGGTGTTCTAATTCCAAAGCCAGGAATACTTCCTGAATCTTTCTTTTCCAGGTACGGTCTTGGCTGAGATAGGCATTTTTAGCTAATTGCTGGGTTATAGTACTGCCGCCTTCCGCAATTTCATGGTTAGTAAGATTGGCCCAGACTGCGCGTAAAATACCGCGTGGGTCAATGCCAAAATGATCGTAAAAACGGGCATCTTCATTGGCAATGAAAGCATTTTGCAGGTTTATCGGTATTTTTTCAAGTGGGACAGGAACACGGTTTTCCACAGCGTGCACATTTTTTATCAAATTCCCGTTTATGTCGTAGAGCTGAGAAGAAGCCGGTGGGTCTATATTGTGAAGCATATCTGGTTTTGTATTTATTGATGCTGTTAAAAAACCACAGCCGACGCCAACCACCATTACGACGAGTACTATGGCAAAAATTGACAAAGTTTTTTGCCAACCGTTATTCTGGGAAGTACGACGCCTGCGGTTGTGCATTTGTGTGCGGTTATCCATGTATATCCTCCTAGCTGGATGCGGGGTAAAACCCCATGGTATTAACTGTTCCCATTAATAATTGAACAGTAATGATCATTATAGCATTTGATATGATAAAATATTTATCAAATGCTATGATACCATAAATTCGCAAATGTTACCACTTATCTGTATATGGTGGTCGTTTATTGCAGGCTAACTACTGTGGCACCGCTGCCGCCTTCATTTATATCGGCCAGGGAATAATCGAAGACATTGTGATGTTTTTTTAAATATTCATGGATTCCCTTACGCAAAGCACCGGTTCCTTTACCGTGAATGATAATGATTTGTTTTAATCCGGCCATGACGGCATCGTCAATATATTTGTCCAATACTTCTTCTGCCTCATCCACCATTAGGCCGCGTATGTCAATTTGTCGACTGACCTGAGCGGTTTTATCTGCCTGTGAAAAGCTCTTGCGATGATTGGGTTCAGTAGTATTGGGCAATGTATGATGTTTTATAAACAAGCACTGCGTTGCTTTTACTGTGGTTTTTAAGCCGCCCAGCAGAATTATCAGTTCATCACCGCGAATTTCCGCTACAGTACCTTGTTGGTGTAGTTTTTTTAAGTATACTATATCACCCGGCTGAAGGGTCTCAATGTTGATTTTTGTACCGTCGTGTGCAGGCGTGTTATTGATATTGGTGTATTTATTCATACTGAAATGTAATTTTTCCCGGGCGGAATTTATGACGGATTGGCGCTTTGTTATACCTGCGTCATTAAATTGTGCTTTTAGTTCTTTGATGATGGTTTCGGCCTGACGACGCGTTTCCCGTAGTAAATCAGCACATTCTTTTTGTGTTTTGCGGATTGATTGATTTTTTTTCTGAGAAAGTTCATATTGCTGTTCTTTGAGTCGTTTTTCTAAATTGAATATGTGGTGTTCCTTTTCAGTGATAACTGCATTTTTTTGTTCATAAATAAGTTTTTCGGTTTCCAATGTATTTAAAACATTTTCAAAATTGGCATGGTCTGCTTTTATGAGCTGTTTGCCCCGCAAAATTATTGATTCCGGCAGACCCAGCCGACTACTTATAGCAAAGGCATTACTTGCACCAGGAATACCTATAAGCAGCCGGTAAGTCGGCTGCAGTGTCTTAATGTCAAATTCCACACTGGCGTTTTCAATATTATTATGACTGTAAGCAAAAGTTTTTAGCTCATTGTAGTGAGTCGTGGCTACTATAGAAGCATTGATTTCAAGTAATTTTTCAAGAATGGACATGGCAAGCGCAGCTCCTTCTTCAGGATCGGTGCCTGAACCCAATTCATCAAGCAGAACCAAGGCAGAAGAATCAACGTTTGCTAAAATATGGATTATATGTGTCATATGTGCCGAAAATGTACTCAGATTTTGTTCAATGCTTTGTTCATCACCAATGTCGGCGAACACATTTTTATAGATAGAAAGTTCCGAGCCTTCATTTGCCGGGATGAAAAGTCCTGATTGAGCCATTAATACAATAAGACCAAAGGTTTTAAGGCTGACCGTCTTACCACCGGTATTCGGTCCGGTAATCAGCAGTGCCCGGTACTTCTGGCCAATTTTTATATTAATGGGTACGACTTTTTCTGCTGGCAGCAGAGGATGACGTGCCGAAAGCAGGTCGGTGCGTCCGGTTTCATTTAAAATGGGAAAAACGGCGTGCATATCGGCAGCTAATTTTGCTTTGGCACAGGTAAAGTCAAGCAGGGCGATAAAATTACAATTATACCGTAAAATAGAAGCATTTTTGGCAATCTGGCCGGAGATATTCTTTAAGATCCGTTCTATTTCTTTTTTTTCATTCAACTGGCAGCGCTTTATGTCATTGTTCATGGCAGCGATTGTCATTGGTTCGATAAACAAAGTGGAACCGCTGGCCGATTGGTCATGTACTATGCCGGGAAAAAATTGCCGATATTCCTGTTTTATAGGAATAACATAGCGTTCATTGCGAACAGTTATAATAGTTTCTTGAAAATATTTTTGCATATCGGGATTTTTTAATATATTGTCCATGGAAGATTTTACACGACGTTGCAAAGTTTTCAGTTCTTGCCGCAATTGATACAATTCATTACTGGCTGTGTCACGGATACTGCCATGTTCGTCGACAATATTGTTGATTTGATGTTCTAACTGTCCCAGAATTTCGATGGAGGCTGACCAGGTTTTGAGCTGGGGGCAATCTACAGGACATTCTTTAAAAAAAGTTTTTATATTGCGCATACCATACATAGTACTGGAAATATTTAATAAAGATTCAGGTTCCAGTATTATTTGCATAGCGGCTTTTTTTAAAGATAAGCGAATATCAAATATCCCGCCGAAAGGCGGTTCCGCTTCAGCCAATACAGCCTGAGCCTCATGAGTTTGTGTTAACGCTGACTTTATTTCTTCATAATCGATAGAAGGAAGTAAGACCTTGAGCATTTCCCGCCCTTGGACCGTATGGGCCTTTTGTTCCAATTTAGTAATTATTTTATTGTATTGAAGCAGTTTGATAGTTGATTGTTCCATTTATTCACCATTATTCATTGTTTAGTATGCCACGGAAAAAATGACCGCGGGTGAAGTTGGTTCCTTCTATACTTTCAATGCTATTGCTCTTAAATATTTTGTGATGTTTACCCCTTTGCAGAACTTCATGATAAATTTTCACTATTGATTCCAGCTTATTGGCAGTTTCGTAGCGACCGTCGATACGAATGCGGCTGATACCCGCATTCTGGACATCGGGTATATGGGCTAGCATCACCAGTTTGCGACCGTTTAAAATGTGCATGTGACAAAATTGGTCGGTGACAACTGGAAAGTGTTCGGACTTGCGGTCTTTTAGATAAAATCTGTTTTGGTGGCAAGGTGCCGTGCAATTACCCTTGTGGAGATTTCCCAGAAAACTGCCGATTGCACAGTATTCAGATACCATTAATTCAATGTTGCCGCTGACTATTACTTCCAGTGGCAGATGTGAATTGGCTGAGAGGTTCTTTATTTGCTGCAGGTTCAACTCAGGAGACAATACAGCAGCTTGAACATCCATATCAGCCAAAGTAGTAAGACAGGCAGAATTAAAAGTGTTCATGGAAAAGTCGGCCCAAAGTGGTAGATTTATATTCGTATCCCGGCGAAAAATGTTGATTTTTCTTATTTGACCGGCAGTATGGGCATAAATACCGGCAAATTTTGTCAAATCCAATTGAGAAAAAAGTAAATCCATATATTTCATTTGTGATTGACATAAAATACGCGGCATCGCCAGATAAATTTTTACTTCAGCACAGTGACACAAGTCTACTGCCTGTTGATAGGTTTCTATGGATATATGCTGATGATTGTATGAATCACCGCCAAATAATATAGCATCACAGCCGCCTTTTAAAGCACCCTGTAGTTTGTCGATACTGTCAACAGCAGTTATCAAAGAGGTTTTTTGGGGGCGGAACACAGCATGATGAAAGATTGTTTTGTGCCAGTCGGTGAAATCAGGAGCAGGGTGGTTGAAGCGTTCACGACGCTTGACAAGCAGTTTGTCAACAGCCTGACGCCGAACATCATTTAGTACGCTCACTGGTACCATTACATCGGCACCAATATCACAGGTAAGCTCGTCTAATTGGTAGATGGTATTGCCGAGACGGCCCATTTGCTTATTGACGGTATCATAAGTGAGCGGTCGTTTTAGTGCTCTTTCTGCAACAAAATCAGCTGTAAATTCAAGCCGGCCGCAGTCATCACTCAGCTGTAATTTTATTGGCGAACCAATATGGGCCGATAAATTTATTTTCAGCGGGATGCGGCGTACAGGATCACTATTATTAAAGAAATTTTTGGCTTTTTCGTTCAATTTGGCATCGGCTATTTTAAATAAACGATCATGTTCTTGCACATGACCGGGCAGTTTTATACTCACAATATCACCGCATTTTGCGGTTTCGACCGATTCCCCGGCAACCTTCATTGCAGTTACGTTCATGTTTACCCGGCCGCCTACTTTTACCCAAAAATCAATTTTATCACCGAGATTAAGTTCATCTGACAGTTTGATATCGGCAATAAAAGTCTTTTTATTATATTTTTGGACCCGTCCAATGAGTAGACCCCGATTATTAGGTTTACGGTCACTCATCATGTTTTTGCCCTGATGTCCCTGAAGATAGGCCGTAGTAAAATCACGATTAAATATTTGCGAAAGTTCTTTGTCTGTCTGCCGGATATTGTAATTGGCAGACTTTTTATAATAATCGTCTATTTTATTTCTGTAAGCATTAACCGCAATGGCAACGTATTCTGGTTTTTTCATCCGGCCTTCTATTTTAAACGATTTGACACCGGCTTCAATTAATTGCGGCAACAGGTCAATTGTTTTCATATCACGCGGACTGAGCAGGTATTGACCGGCATCAGTGCCATTTAGAAGATCATTATCATTTTTGTCAACAAGAGTATAAGGCAGGCGGCACGGCTGTGCACAACAGCCCCGGTTACCACTCCTGCCGCCGATCATGCTGCTCATGAGGCATTGCCCGGAATAGCATACACAGATAGCACCATGAATAAAAGTTTCTATTTCGATTGAAGTATTACGGCAGATGAATTCAATATCGTTCAGACTGACTTCTCTGGCTAATACGACTCTGCTGAAATGCAGTTTTTCCATCATCTTAACGCTGTCAAGATTATTTACACTCATTTGAGTACTGGCATGCAGTGGCAGATCGGGAACAATGCAGCGGGCAATTTTAGCAACTCCTAGATCTTGTACAATGATGGCATCAACGTTGATAGAATATAGATAAAGTAAATAATCAGCCAATTTATTGAGTTCACTGTCATCCACCAAGGTGTTGACAGTAACGTGGACAGCCGTATTGCGCAGATGGGCGAAGTCCACGGCTTTTTTTAACGCGGTAGTATCAAAGTTGGCGGCGAAAGCCCGCGCACCAAAATTCTCTCCTGCCAGATATATGGCATCAGCGCCGCTTTCAACAGCGGCTTTAAAAGCTTCCCAGGTACCGGCTGGGGCAAGTAATTCAACCAAAAAAAGTACCTCCACAACGTAGAATCGTTGATATGTTGATATAATGTAATAAAATAAACGGCATGGAAATCCATACCGCATTATCTTTTGTAAAAATAGTGAAATATTATTTATCTTCCAATAGCTTGATCAGCTCATCATAATCCTTTTTCAGCTGAAAATAATCATCAGCAATATGGAGTGCCGTCAATACGCCAATACGCTGAATAGGCAGGTATTGATTCTTTTTTACCAGCTTACGCATTTTGTTGTCGACCATATCAGCCAGTTCTCTCATATATTCGATATCGACATCACCCTTTATCGGATATTGTTCTCCATAAATTTCTATTGTCAGTTTGTTTTCCATAAGTGTCACCCGAGTATTATGTGAAAAATATTAATTTATATATTTATATGTATAGATTTTATCAAAATATAGCTTGAGATGCAAGAATTTGCGAGCGATAAGAAGATATAATGATGCAAATTTTCTCTATAAAATTAAATTCTTATGTTGGACATAGAAAAAATTTGACTTGGCAGATAGAAAAATTGGGTGGCGCTGATGATACAAATATCGGTGCGATATCTCCGTTATCAGGGCAGGATACTGTTACCCGGTGCTGCATAAATAATGACCGTCTTTTCCAGCGGGGGATTTATTGTTATAATTATAATGATTTTATTAGAAAATCCGGGAAATTTATAGTAAAATAATGTTTGTATATTTATGCTATAATGTATATAAATAAATAGCAAAACACTGAAAAGGATGAATGTTTTGTATAAAAGAAGTATATTTTTTATAGCGCTGGCGATATTTACTGTTGTTGTTTTTCAGCAGATAAGCTTCACAGGGCCGGAAAATAATGTAAATATTGAGCAAAAATATACGAAGTGTGTCTTGCTCATTCCATTGGACAGCCGACCTCCCTGTTCAAAATTTGTAATAGATGCTGGTAAGTTGGTAAATATAAGGGTAATTGTGCCGCCACAGGAAATAATGGACTATTATACTGAGGCGGGTGACACCGGAAAACTGCGTGACTGGCTGATGAATAATGCTACAAAGGCTGATGGGATCATTGTGTCGACGGATCAATTGCTTTACGGCGGGCTTTTGGCTTCACGTCAGTCTTTTGGCAGACATACAGATGAAAATGCAGTGTGGTCGGCATTGAAACAAATACGTGAAACCAATAAATCACTGCCTATATATGTGTTTAATATATTGCCGCGTATAACACCGCCAGCTAATATCGATGCAGCGAAGGATATAAAGAATTTGATGGAATATTCACGGCTGGTTGATAGATTTAGTCAATTCTATGATGAAAAAGATTTGAAAAAACTGGCTGAGCTGCGAGGTAAAATTTCACAGAAGCATTTAGAGCAATATGAATTATTGTATGAAAAAAATTTACAATTGAATAAAGAATTAATTGATCTGTGCGCTGCTGGTATTATAAATAAAATTGTCATTGGTCAGGATGATGGTGAAGAATACGGTATGCCAAATATTGAGCGGCGTTTTTTACAGCGCTATATAGTACAGAAGAATCTTAATGCCGGACAGGCTGTTGTAACGCATGGAGCCGATGAGGTCGCCATGTCATTACTGTTTAACATGGCGCAGCAGTTTAATGCCACGGTGTATCAACCTAAAATATATGCCGCGTACACAGATGACGCAGCTGCTGATAAAATATTTCCATATATGGCGGCACCGGTTAAACAGATTGTTGAAGAAAAGATAGAAATGACGGGCGGAAGACCCGTAAAATCACCAGATGAGGCCGATTTTATTTTATACATGCACATTGGTGATGTTGAAAGTCTATCGGTACGTCGTTTGGCTGCCCAGCAGTTAAAAAATTGGCTGGATGAAGGGAAAAAGGTTGCTTTGGTTGATCTCAGCAGACATTTTACCGCTGATGAAACATTATTTCCTGTGTTATTGGCAGACGATATACCGGTGAATCAATTAACCGCATATTCGGGTTGGAATACAGTCAGTAATTCTATTGGCACGGCAGTGGCACAGGCGTCTATATACTGTCTGGCTCAGCATAATGAAGCAAATGAAGCAGACGCACTGAGGCTTTCCTATAATAATCTGACAATACTTTATGACCATTTTACAGAAGACTATTTCTATTTAAAAGGAACAATTGATGCCGTAAATACTGCCTTGCGTAAAGCCGGTATTGATAATGTGGGCGACCTTAATATGGATAATAATTATCTGTGGGCAAATCAGATGCTGAGCATATCACTGCAGCGCCAGCTGGATAAGTTTGCCTATAGTAAAGCGTCGCGTGCTCCTATAAGGATTGACACGCCGGATGGAAAGAAAAAAATATATATACGCAACCTGCGGGCGGCAGTATTTTTTCCTTGGCCGCGCACATTTGAGATATATACGGATGTAAAATTTAATTTACTGACAGAAAGTCAGTAATAATAGGATTTAAGTAACAATGTAATATAAATTTTAATTATACAGTATTGTCAAAAAGAACAAAACTCTTTATAATATAGCTTATTGCCGCAAAACGCATTTATTGATGGAATGCTGATAAGAAATACCAAATATATCATTAAATCGGCATCCTTTTAAAATAATTACAGAGAACTTATCGGTAAAAATTTCGATATATTTTTAGCTGAGGTACGTCGAGATGTATTTATTACCGACGGTAATCAAAAGACGATGCAGGGAGGAAACATTATGGACACAGAAATTTTTTTGAAATCGGAACGTTGCAAGGGATGTGGTATCTGCGTAGCTTTTTGTCCGAAGAAAGTTTTGCAGCTGGATACATTAGGACACTGCAGTGTTGTAAGACCTGATGATTGTATCGCTTGTGGTCAATGCGAATTGCGTTGTCCGGATTATGCTATTTTTGTAGATAAGAAGGTGTACGCATGACAGAAATGAAATTGATGCAGGGAAATGAAGCTTGTGCAGCAGGTGCTCTCGCGGCCGGAGTAAGATTTTTTGGCGGCTATCCGATAACCCCTTCAACGGAGATTGCAGAAACGATGGCTAAAAAGCTACCCGCTTTGGGCGGCTGTTTTATTCAGATGGAAGATGAAATTAGTGGCATGGGTGTTGTTTTAGGCGCATCACTGGCCGGACGGAAAGTGTTGACAGCCACTTCAGGACCGGGATTTTCTCTTAAACAGGAATTGATTGGTTATGCGGCCTGTGCTGAAATACCAGTTGTGATAGTCGATGTACAAAGGGTAGGACCGTCTACCGGACAGCCAACTTCACCTTCACAGGGCGATGTTATGCAGGTCCGGTGGGGAACTCACGGGGATCATCCGATGATTGCATTATCACCATGGACAGTACGGGAAACTTTTGATGCGGCAGTAATGGCTGTTAATTATGCTGAAAGATTTCGTACGCCGGTTATCTTGCTGATGGATGAAATAGTTGGGCACCTGCGTGAAAATGTTCAGCTGCCGAATGCCAGTGATATTACTGTCTATCCACGGCGCCGCCCGACCAAAAGCCGTGCTGCCGGCTATCAGCCCTATGAACCAGAACAGGACATGGTGCCTAATCCGGCTGATTTTGGCACGGGTTATCGTATTCATGTAACAGGTCTGATCCATGATTATACCGGTTTTCCATCCGGCAGCCCGGTAGTGACCGAAAAATTTATAGACAGATTGCATCGCAAAATTGCCATAGCACAAGATGAGATAACCCATTATGATGAATTTTTTATGGAAGATGCGGAATATGCCGTAGTATCATATGGTGGTGTGGCTCGTACAGCTTATGAGGCAGTACGAAAGGCGCGGGCAAAAGGATTGAAAGTCGGCATGATTAGATTGATGACAATCTGGCCGTTCGCCAACAAAATAATAGAACAAACGGCTGAAAAAGTAAGGGCAATATTGGTGCCGGAACTCAATTACGGGCAGCTCAAGTATGAAGTGGAACGCGCTGCAGCCGGCAGATGTCCGGTAAGCCTGCTGGCTAAATACAATACTCTATTATTTACACCGGACGAAATTGTGGACGGAATAGAAAACCTTACAGGGGGCAGAATATAATGCAGGAACGTACTTACGAAAAATATTTTCGACAAAATCGTCTGCCGCATATCTGGTGTCCCGGCTGCGGTAACGGAACTGTAATGAAAGCAATAGTTGAAGCTGTAGAAAAGAGGAAACTTCCCCGTGATAAAACGGTTATTGTATCGGGAATAGGTTGTTCATCGCGAGCATCCGGGTATATGGATTTTGATACGCTGCATACGGCGCACGGCCGGGCTATTCCTTTTGCTACCGGGATAAAATTGGCCAATCCGGAATTGAATGTGATTGTGATTACCGGTGATGGTGACTGCACGGCGATCGGCGGTAATCATTTCATTCACGGAGCCAGACGCAATATTGATTTGACAGTAGTGCTTTTCAATAATGCAATTTATGGGATGACCGGCGGGCAGGCTTCACCGATGACACCTTTACATAAAAAGGCTACTACGGCACCATACGGCAGTGTTGACCGGCCTTTTGATGCCTGCCAGCTGGCTTCGGCTGCGGGAGCTTCTTATGTCGCGCGCAGTACTGCCTTTCATGTCCAGCATTTAACGGATATGATTGCCGAAGGAATTTCTGTTGAAGGGTTTTCTTTCATTGAGGCTGTAGTTCAATGTCCTACAGCCTATGGACGAAAAAATAAAATGCCGGAACCGGCACAAATGATGGCTTGGCTGCGCGATCATGCTGTTTTGCAGAAAGCATGGGATAAGCTGCCAGAAGAAAAAAGATCGGATAAATTTCCTATTGGTGTATTTTTAAAGAGGCAGTTTGAAGAATATACAAAGGCCTATGCTGAAGTTATTGCAAGTGCCCAAGGGGGTAAAAAATGATGAAACAATTGAGGTTATCAGGTTCCGGCGGGCAGGGTGTAATCACTGCGGCAATTATTTTTGCCGAAGCAGCAATGCGTGAAGGCCGTCAAGTCGTTCAGTCGCAGTCCTATGGTCCTGAAGCCCGCGGCGGGGCTTCTAAGGCGGAAGTGATTATTGATGATGCACCTATTTATCATCCCAAAATAATCGTGCCGGATATTGTCTTGTCTCTGACGCAAAAAGCAGCTGATAATTATTATGGCGATTTGGATCGCAACAAGGGTATTTTGATAGTTGATGAGGATCTGGTGCCTGATATTCCGGATTTTCCCCGGGTAATAAAAGTGCCAGTGACACGTATTGCTTCTGAACAGGTGGGAAAAATGCTGTTTACTAATATTGTTGCACTGGGAGTATTGGTCAAGATATCAAAAATAGTATCAATTGACAGTGCACGGACTTCCGTGCAAAAACGCGTGCCGCCGCATACTGTAGAGCAGAATATGAAAGCACTGGAACTGGGGTATAATGCCGTTTGATATAACACGATCATTGTTCTTTATAAATAAGTAATTTTATAAATATTACAAAGGGACTGTAGCATGTGAACATTTTCATCCATAATATGCAATATACCGTTTTCCCTGCTCTCCTTAAAAAGAATGGGAATCCGGTACAGCGGTGATTAATTGCATCTTTATGATGTCAATGCCGTTCGTGCGGCAGTCCCTGTTTGGGTTATATTATTTTATTGAAAGGATTTATTATGCGGCTTTTGAAAGCAATGAAAGAAACTGAGCGTTTCAATTCAACAGAACAGTCAATAATAAAATATATTTTAATTCATTCTAAGGAAATTGCCGATTTGTCGATACGTGAGCTGGCTGAACGGGCTTTTGCGAGTCCGGCAGCGATATTCCGTCTTTGCCAGAAACTGAATCTTAAAGGATATACAGAATTTAAAATAAAATTTATAAGTGAAATAAATCGCACATCTGCATTGGAATATCCTATTAAAGGCCGGCCAATCACTGACAAAAATCCACCGGATTCGATTGTAAAAAAGATAGCGGCTCTGGAAATAGAATCTATTGAAGAAACAAAGAATGAAATGGATATACAACAGCTGATACGGGTAGCCGGATTTATCGCTGATGCCAAAACAGTAGATTTTTATGCATTTGACGTGAATTACTATATAGCTCAAATTACAGCATATAATTTTTTGCAGATTAAAAAAAATGCAGTGGTGACAATGGCAGCCAATAGTCAGTATATGCGGGCATTGACTTGTGACAATACACATGTGGCCGTTTTTTTGAGCCGGACGGGAGAAAATAAACGACTGATTGATATAGCTAAAATTTTGCAAAAAAGAAAAATAAAGTCTTTTTTGCTGTCACCGGTAAAAAATTCCACATTGGCAGGATTAATTGATGAATTTTTATACATTGCAAATACTGAAGAATATCTTGATATGGGAAATATGATTTTCAATGTGGGTGTACGATATTATCAAGATGTTTTGTTCAGCATATTATTGTCGCAGGATTATTGGAATATACGCCGCACTTATACGGAATTTGAGGATATATTTGGCCGATTGAAAGATTCATGGCATTTGTGGTAGGTAATAATTAAAAAATTACATAGTAATGATTAAATACGAAATAATGTTTCAGTATATTTCGTATTTTTTTTATTTTGCCGGAACATTATTCCAAAATGTTATGAATTGCTTGAATTGGGTGATTGCTCTGTATTAATATTAATTCGAAATTCTTGTACATTGCGCATTGTATGAAGGAAATGCTTGTCATTGATTAAAGTTTTGTAAAAAAACAGTATGACAAATGGAATGGAAAGGATATGAAAATGAAGTGACCAGACAAAGAATATTTGATAAATTTATTGAATTTATGGGTAAATTTGCTGAACTGAAAGTTGTTGTGGCTTTGCGTGATGGGTTTATCATGACCACGCCGTTCACTATCTGCGGGTCGGCGTTTTTATTGATTGCCAATCTGCCAATACCGGGTTACGCTCAATTTATGGCTTCTATTTTTGGATCGAATTGGACAGATCCATTGAACCAGGTAGCCGGAGCAACTTTTAGTGTTTTGGCGTTGATTTGTGTTTTGACGATCAGTTATAAGTATTGTGAAGCCGAAGGCTGTGACGCCATGATGGGAGCCGTTATGGCAATGTCCACTTTTCTTATTTTAACGGCATCATATATTGTCAGTAAGAGTGGTGAGAAAATTGGTGATGTAATACCGAAAATGTGGGCTGGCAGTAATGGTATTATAACGGCAATTATTGTAAGCTTTGCTGTTTCTTATATTTTTTGTTATTGCGAAAAAAATAAAATTGGCATTAAAATGCCGGAAAGTGTTCCAACTGGTGTTGTTAAAGCATTTTCAGCATTAGTTCCCGGTTTGATATTTTTTACCGGTGCAGCTGTGATTTATACATTGTGCAAAGTTTTAGCCGGTGTCACATTCCCCGAATTGATATTCAAAATATTGCAGACTCCTCTGCAAAATATTTCGGATACATTATTAGGCGGTAGTGTTATTGCCGGACTCCAGAGTATTTTATTCTGGGCGGGAATTCATGGACCAAATGTTGTCGGCGGAGTTATAAGTCCTGTCCTGACAGCCAATGCCATTGATAATCAGCATTTATTGGATGCCGGCATGCAGCTGCTGGGTAATCCGCAGGCTAAGATAATTACCATTCAGGTTAATGATGTGTTTATAAAAAGCGGTGGCTGCGGACTTACTTTGGGATTTCTCATAGCATCATTTCTTTGCGCCAGATCACAACAACTAAAGTCTATTTCTAAACTGTCATTTGTACCCGGTTTATTTAATATAAATGAGCCAATCATTTTTGGCCTGCCGATTGTATTTAATCCGTATTTATTAGTACCCTTTGTAATTGTTCCGATAATTGCAATGATAATAACATATAGTTCTATTGTATTGGGATTCATGTCGCCTTTTAGTGCTGTACAAGTACCTTGGACGACACCGGCAATAATATCAGGAGCGCTTTTAAACGGCTGGCAGGGAGTGATTGTGCAAATTGTCAATCTTATTATGGCTACGATCTTGTATTTTCCCTTTGTGAAATTGCAGGATAGGGTTTATCTAAAAGAAGAAACGGTAAATAAAACCGCTGGCTGATTATTAAAAAATAAATGGACGGCTGGAATTGGTGGAGGAATTTATGAAAAAAATAGTATTATTGTGCGCATCAGGTATGTCAACCAGTATGCTGGTAAAAAAAATGCAGACTGCGGCGCAGGAAATGGCATATATTTGTGAAATTGCAGCTTATCCCACTTCGGAAGCAAAAACAAAAGCATCTGATGCAGATTTGATTTTATTGGGACCGCAGGTACGGTTTTCCATGGAAAAGATTAAAGCACAATGTCCCGGTGTGCAAGTGGCGGCAATAGACATGCGTTTATATGGGAAAATGGATGGTAAAGCAGTTATTGAGTTTGCCAAACAGAAGCTGGGTGACTGATCATTGGGAGGTATAAAATGGAAGGATTGGAGTTAATTGCCTTTAATATTATATCGGCAGTAGGAACGGCACGCAGCTGCTATATAGAAGCAATACAAAAGGCTAAAGCAGGTGATTTTAAATCAGCAGAAACACTTATCGGGGAGGGTGACACCGTTTTTAATGAAGGCCATAAATCACATGCTGAACTGCTGCAAGAAGAAGCAAACGGCAGTCGGGGAATTGTTAATTTGCTGCTGTTGCATGCGGAAGATCAGCTTATGAGTGCCGAAGGTTTCAAAATAATTGCATTAGAATTTATCGATGTTTATAAAAAATTCAACAAAAAATAGTTAAGTGGAGGTTATTATTATATGGGATTTTCTAAAGGATTTTTGTGGGGTGGAGCTGTAGCAGCTCATCAACTGGAAGGTGGCTGGCAGGAGGGTGGTAAAGGAGTAAGTGTCGCAGATGTAATGACCGCAGGAAGATACGGTGTACCGCGGGAAATTACTGATGGAGTTGTTGCTGGGAAAAATTATCCTAACCATTCTGGTATTGAATTTTATTACCGGTATAAGGAAGATGTTGCCCTGCTGGCTCAAATGGGATTTAAATGTTTTCGCACCAGTATAGCCTGGACTCGGATATTTCCCAATGGAGATGAGCTGGAACCCAATGAAGCAGGTTTAAAATTTTATGATGATTTATTTGATGAATTACACAGATACAATATTGAACCTGTAATAACATTGTCACATTTTGAAATGCCATATAATCTTGTAACTAAATATGGTGGTTGGCGAAATCGCAAAATAATAGAATTTTTTGTGCGCTTTGCGACAGCTGTATTTGAACGATATAAGAATAAAGTAAAATACTGGCTGACCTTTAATGAAATAAATAATCAAAGTGATTTGGATATCCCATTTTTATCATTCACTAATTCCGGTGTGATATATAAACCTGGTGAAAATAAGAAGGCTGTTATGTATCAAGTGGCACATCATGAATTTTTGGCATCGGCATTAGCCGTAATTGAAGGGCATAAAATAAATTCTGAATTCAAGATAGGCTGCATGTTATCAATGCAGCCGGTTTATCCTTACAGCTGCGATCCGGCAGATCAGATAAAACAAATTGAAGAAATGCATAAAAGGTTCTTTTTTGGTGACGTGCAGTGTCGTGGACATTACCCTGCTTATGCGGTTAAGGAATGGGAAAACGAGGGATACGATATAAAGATGCAAGATGGTGATCTTGCTATTTTGACTAAAGGAATCGTTGATTATTTTTCTTTTAGTTATTATATGAGTTACGCGGTATCGGCCAATCCTCAATTAATGAAATCAGTAGGCGGTGGATTTGCCACGGCAGTTGATAACCCATATTTAAAACAATCTGAATGGGGTTGGCAGATAGATCCGGTAGGTTTGCGGTACGTTCTCAATCTTTTGTCAGAACGCTATGAATTACCATTAATGATTGTTGAAAATGGTATCGGTATCAATGATACACGAAATGCAACCGGGCAATTTGCCGATGATGAGCGTATTGATTATTTCAAAGCCCATATAGAACAAATGAAAAAAGCCGTAGATGAAGATGGGGTTAACCTTTTGGGGTATTGCACCTGGGGACCGATTGATATCGTGTCGGCAGGTACAGGAGAAATGGAAAAACGCTATGGATTTATTTACGTTGATAAAGATAATACAGGACGGGGAACACTTGAGCGGGAAAAGAAAAAATCGTTTTATTGGTATAAAAAAGTAATAGAAAGTAATGGTGAAAATCTTTCCAATGGTGAATGAAATCGGCAGCAGATATTTGTATATATGAAATAACTGCCATAGCATTGATAAGACTGCTTGGGCAAATGAAGGGCAGTTTTATCAATGTATATTGTTTATAAAAAAATGAAAATTCAGAAAGGAAATAAATAATATGAAAAAACAATTAAGTATATTTATGTTATTGGCAGCAGCTGCTGTATTTCCCGGCGGTGTGTCGGCATCAGGCAATGATCAAAACAGCACATGGAATATGGAGGCAGACAGCACCGGTATTTCTCAAAGCGAACAAGAAAATTCTATTGATAAAGCTGATCATGAAAAAATGCAGAAACTCCAAGAGCAATATGAAGCCGAACTGATAAAGATGCAGCAGCTGCGTGCCGAATATGAGAAAGAACTGCAAAAAATGAACGTCAACGATAGTGACTATAATTCATTAAAAGAAAAAGTTGATAAAATTACACTATTTGGTTTTATAAGAGCTAAATATGATAATGATGACAGTGGCAGTATCGGAGCCGGCAATAATAACAAGCATTTTTATATGGATTTAGAAGGCAAGATGAAAGTATCAAAAGATTGGGAAGCACATTTTCAGAGTGAAACACGCAAGGGTTATACAGTCAATCAATCCTGGCGCGGTGATTCCGGTTCCGGCAGCTCCGATCAGGATGGTACTTTCCAGCGTATATGGGTGGAAGGCCATCCGGGGAAATTAGGTGTTACTGTAGGGACAAAGTGGTGGGGTTACGGTTTTCAAAATGTTCCCTTTGGACATGCAGCAGATGGTATTCAGCTGGATTATGACATAACTAAGGACTGGAATGCCAAAGTATTTTTATTGAGACCGCGCCAAGGAGATCTGGTTACAATGCCATATGGGCAGGATACAACAATAAAAGGGGTTAATTTCACCGGGAAACTAACTCCCAAGCTGGATACAAGCATAACTTTGGCTGGTAATAAAAATTATGATAATAATCAAAAAATGGATAGGATGGGGGCATTTGAACTGCGGTCAAATGTTGCTCCTAATTTGATGCTTACAGGAACCTATGTAAGGACAAATGCGGACGATTACAATACTAGTAAGGAATGCCGCATAGATTATAAAGGCACAAAACTGGATGATATAGGATCTTTTGGAGCATATGCCAGATACATCAACTTTGCTAAATATGGTGATTATTCACATGATGACGAATGGAATTCTCTGCCGTCAGACACGAAGGGCTGGATTGTTGGTGTTAAATATGTACCTTATAAGAATGTTGAATGGGAAACCTTTTATGCCGATCAAAAAAGAAATATAGATACAGCTGACGATCACAATGCAACCAGACATCTTTTCCGTACACAGATAGATTTTCATTTTTAAAAAAATGTGCAATAATATTATCTATTCTGCACATAAATATTTTAGTTGCCGCCATAAAATATAAATAGAAAAAAATAGATTTTATTGATCATTACGATATAATAAAAAAGCTATAATATAATGAATTTATAAATATCAGTAATGGGGCTGCTGCACGTAATTTTTTTCATTCATAAATATGCAATATTCTGCTTCCCTTGTTCGCTTGTAGAAGGGCGGGGAACCGCGCAGCGGTGATGGAGTGCATCCTTATGAGATTAATGTTATTTGTGTGACAGCTCCATTTTTATTGCAAATAATAAAGTATTAATTGCACCAGTGCGCAAAAATGCTTGTTTTACTTGTTACATTAAGCGATTTTATATATAATATATAATGAATATTTAAATAGAAATGGCCTTTGAGGAGTATCAACAAGATTATGCAAATTTTTAAGAATGATTGGGCGGACTATCTCAATGCAGAATTAAAGGAAGATTATTATATAAAATTGCGGGATTTTTTGAAAGATGAATATAGGACCCGAATAATATTTCCCAGTATGTACGATATATTTAATGCATTGCATTATACCAGTTATCATGAATGCAAGGTAGTAATTTTAGGGCAGGATCCTTATCATGGTCCCGGGCAGGCACACGGGCTGAGTTTTTCGGTCAAACCGGGAGTGAAAGCACCACCGTCACTTGTGAATATTTTTAAGGAACTGCATGATGATTTGGGATGTAAGATCCCCAATAATGGCTGCCTGCTTTCCTGGGCCCGGCAGGGAGTGCTCTTATTGAATGCCGTATTGACAGTACGTGAACATCAGGCCAATTCACATAAGGGAATTGGGTGGGAACGTTTTACCGATAAGGTGATTTCATTGCTGAATGAGAGGGAAAAACCACTTGCCTTCGTTTTATGGGGTGGGCCGGCCAGACGTAAGAAAGCAATGATCACTAATCCGCGGCATTTTATTGTTGAATCAGCTCATCCCAGTCCATTATCGGCTTATAATGGCTTTTTCGGCAGTCATCCATTTTCAAAGGTAAATGATTTTTTGACTGATACGGGACAAAAACCGATAAATTGGCAGATACCTGATATTTAAAACAAATATAATTCGTGCCGGAGTATTTGTGCGTTTCCTTGCATTTATCCAAAGGCCGACTTAATATTTGAAAACGGAACAAGATAAAGTTTCAAGACAGGTATTTAATTATCACAATGCGAGTATAATAAAGGAGAGCTTTTTTTGCGGTTACGTAGACGGCCGTGGATAGCGGGAGCTATCGCGGCATATAAGGATTTTGTGTTTCTCAAAGATAGTTTCACTCCGGCAGGTTTAAAAGGTGAGTGGACTAAAATTTTTGGCAATGATGCACCACTGTATGTTGAACTTGGTACCGGCAAGGGGGATTTTATCTGTCAGGCAGCTGCCAGACACCCGGAAATAAATTTTTTGGGAATTGAACTGCAGCAGGATATAATTTATTATGCCGCACGTAAAATAAATGAGGCTGATCTAAAAAATGTGCGATTGGCTGTTTTTGATATAAATGGTATTGATGAATTATTTAATGATGGAGAAGTAAATCGTTTTTACATAAATTTTTGCGATCCGTGGCCGAAAAAACGTCATGCCAAGCGTCGGCTGACTTACATTACATTTTTGGAAAAATATCATAAATTATTAGCATCATCCGGAGAATTATTCTTTAAAACGGACAACAAGTCATTGTTCGATTTTTCTTTGGAGCAATTTGCATTGGCTGGCTGCGACGTCAGGAGCGTCAGCTATGATTTACATGCGCAAGGATGTGCATGTGAAGATTTTGTGACTGAATATGAGCGTAAATTCAGTGGATTCGGTGAAAAAATAAATCGTTGCGAGGTTGTATTTCCGTGAATATAACGGGCAGAGAGCAATCAGTACAAAAGAAAAAATTTTGGATGAATGATATGGAAGCAGTGTTGGTTATTATGGTACTGCTCATAATTATCGGCACAATAAATGTCTTTAGTGCCAGTTTCATAACTGCTGAGATGAATTTTAACAATCCTTATTTTTTCCTTGTCAGACATTTAATAAGCATAGTGGTTGGTGCAGTAGTTTTTCTCTGTGCAGCGAAATTTGATTATCATAAACTGCGGGTTTTTGTGCCATTTCTTATGGTGTTTACCATAGGTGCGTTAATATTAGTACTGATGGCCGGAACTAGTGTAAATGGAGCCAAAAGGTGGATCGGTATTGGTTTTATGCAGTTTCAGCCATCAGAAATAGCTAAGTTAGTCAGTATAATAATGACGGCATCATTTCTGGGGTCAAAGATCGATAATCATAAAGCTATTCCCTTACTCAATCGAACATTTATCATTGCTGTACTCATGGCGACTGCTGTTGAGTTGGAGCCGGATATGGGAACAGCTTTGTTAGTGGCCGGAATTCCCCTGCTGATGCACTTCATTGCCGGGATGAAAATCAAATGGATAGCTTATACGGTATTGGCGGCAGCAGTGTTATTCGGTATATTAGTGACATTGCAGTCTTATCGGTTAGACCGGATTAAGAGCTGGTATGATCCCTGGTCACAGGCACAGGGCTTTGGCTATCAGACCGTTCAATCTTTGTCAGCTATTGGATCTGGTGGTGTGTTTGGCATGGGATTGGGAAGAGGCGTGAGTAAATATTCCTATTTACCGGAAGCGCATACTGATTTTGCTTTTGCTGTTTTTTCTCAAGAAAATGGTCTGTTTGCTGTATTGTTTGTTTTTGGTTTGTATGTGGCATTGGCGGCGTATTGCGGTAAAATAGCCAGGCGAGCCGGCGAAGGGTTTGGAAAAATGCTGGCCTGCGGTATTATGCTGTTGATTGTCGGCCAGGCAGCAGTTAATTTATATATGGTGATTGGTATTTTACCGGTCGTTGGTGTGCCATTGCCTTTTATAAGCTATGGTGGTACATCATTGATATTGAATATGGCTAGTATTGGCGTTTTGATCAACATCGGCAGATATGCCAATGCGGAAACGAAAAGAAGACGGCCGGATGAACAAAATATTGTTATAAAGACGGAACGGCGGAATCTATATCGTCTAAAATAAAAGCAGCTGTGGAATATTTATATGATATTCCACAGCTGCTTTTATTTTTTATTGCCCTTATTTTTGCGGCGTAATTTTTTAACGAAATTGCGACCCGGTAAAAGATGGATAACTCGTACACCTGTATTATGAATACGTCGCAGAGTTGTAATTTTCACCTTTGTATGAGGACGCATATCGGAAATAGTACCAAAATCACCACGACACAAATACGTTATTTTTATTTTATCTGGTTTTATGACTTTGCGCAGCGATAAAATAGCTTTTTCTGAAAGAATATTTTGTTCGCAGATAAATAAATCGACAGCGCAATATTTTAAAAGTGGATAAACATGGACTATCAGGTGACCTTCTGATAAAGGTAGAAAAATCATCGAATGATTTCCCTTAAGGTTTTTAATTTCGGTTTGTAAAGGGTGGAAATCGTTATCATCAAGCGCATTTTTTAGAGCAGCTGATAGTAGACTGATATCATTCAATTTTTCAGGTTTACAGTCGTACATGTCAATTACAAGCTGACGTGCTAAAATTTTCACGCAAATACTCCTTTATTCGAGGAAATCTTTTAATTTTTTACTGCGGCTTGGATGACGCAATTTTCTTAGTGCCTTGGCTTCGATTTGCCGAATACGTTCCCGGGTGACACCAAAACTTTGACCCACTTCTTCAAGTGTCCTGGCTCTTCCGTCATCAAGGCCGAACCGCAGCCGCAGAACTTTTTCTTCCCGCGGAGTAAGTGTCTTGAGGACATCTTCAAGCTGTTCTTTGAGCAGAACGAAAGATGCTGCTTCAGCTGGTGCCGGTGCATCATGATCTTCAATAAAATCACCTAAATGCGAGTCTTCTTCTTCACCTATAGGGGTTTCCAAAGAAACAGGCTCCTGAGCGATTTTCATAATTTCACGTACACGTTCTACTGTTACATCCATTTCTTTGGCAATTTCTTCCGGAGTCGGATCGCGTCCCAGGGACTGCAGTAACTGCCGGGAAACACGAATGAGTTTGTTGATGGTTTCGACCATATGAACCGGGATGCGGATAGTACGTGCCTGATCGGCTATGGCACGGGTAATGGCCTGCCGAATCCACCATGTAGCGTAGGTGCTGAACTTATAACCTTTGTTGTAGTCAAATTTTTCAACAGCCTTGATAAGACCTAGATTGCCCTCCTGGATCAGATCCAAAAACAACATGCCGCGGCCGACATAGCGTTTGGCAATACTGACAACGAGACGGAGATTGGCTTCTGCCAGACGTTTTTGCGCATTCATATCACCTTGTTCCATCTGCTTGGCCAGGGCTATTTCTTCATTGGCATTAAGCAAAGGAACTCTGCCGATTTCTTTTAGATACATACGAACCGGGTCGTCAATATTGACACCTTCCGGTATGCTTAGATCAACATCTTCATCACTTTTGTCATCTGAATCTTTTACTTCGATATTATCCGTTTTGCCGGATAATTTTTCATTTGAACCTTCATCGACGATATCAATGCCTTTTTTAGTAAATTTTTCATATAGTTCATCTATTTCCTCAGGTGAAAGATCAATATTCTGCAAGGCTTCCATTACTTCGCCATATGTTAGTACGCCGCCTTTTTTCTTTCCCTTGGAAAGCAAGTCTTTTATGAAGTCGGCACTTTGCGAGATAGCGGTAGATGTATGTTTAGTTGCTGATTGCATTTACCTGCCTCCTCTCCGATATTATAAGATATAGAATGATTCGTATAGCACTCAATTAGCTCCATCCATTTCTTTTCTAATTCGCTGAATTTCGATAAGTTCCTGCTGAAATCTGTCATCACCCTTACGTTCCAGTTCATCAGCTTTTAAACTGTGCTTAAGATAACTTTTTTTTAAAAATGACAGATGAATTGATTTTAAATAATCATCTAATAAATTAGATTCAGCATCGTTTTTTTGTTCTACTATACAGCGTGATAATTCTGCATAGGCTTCGTCACTTAGATTTTCTGAGGCAGTAACATTATTCATTATGTGATTCTGTTTGATTTGGTTGTCCATGAACAACAATATGGTGCGATGGGCGGTATCATGAAATTCCTCTGCCGGCACTGCAGCCAAAACATAATCAAGCAGGCCCGGCTCATGCCAGATTTTGTTGATCACATAGCGTTCGGCTTTAGTGGCGGCATCATCAGTTTTATTGGCAAATTGACGACCCGACACTGCTGCAGCCGGCTCAAAGCGATTCTTACTGTGCCGGTATTTTTGCAGTTCATTGCGCATATCTGTTTCATTTATGCCTAATTCCTGGGAGATTTTTATTATGTAGCCATTTGATTCAACCAGGTTATCGACAGAAGCTAGAATCGGCAGTATGAAAGAGACTGCCTTGACCTTACCTTCCAAGGTAGTGCAATCTGTCGTCTGCATAATATAATGCAAATGAAAATCAATAAAATTCAAAGAATTAGCTATGAGTTTTTTAAAAGCGGCAGGATCATGTTTACGGATAAATTCATCAGGATCTTTTCCATCTGGAATATGAATTACCCTGGCATTGGCATTGTGCGCCCGGGCTATTGATAATGCCCGGATAGTTGCCGTCTGACCGGCAGAATCACTATCATAGCAAAAATAAATATTCGGTGAATACCGTGTGATTTTTTTGCATTGCTCAGCAGTAAAAGCTGTGCCGAGTGAAGCAACGACATTGTTTATTCCATGGCTCGATAGCGAAATAGCATCCATGTAACCTTCTACGATGATAGCATAATCCTGTTCGCGAATGGCCCGTTTGGCTTCATTAAGTCCAAACAGCAGCTGGCGTTTGTTGAATAATAGTGTTTCAGGTGAGTTGAGATATTTTGGTTCTTCAGCACCGATGACACGTCCGCCAAAACCAACAGTCCTGCTTTTTTCATCTTTAATCGGGATTATAACGCGTTCGCGGAAGCGGTCATAGTAGCCGCCAGATTTCTTTTTCCCGATAAGTCCGATTTTAAGCAGCAGGGATTCGCTGATGCCACGCTTAATGAAGGCTGTAGACAATTTATCCCATCCGGGAGGAGCAAATCCCAAATGGAATTTTTCAATAACTGCATTATCAATACCGCGGTTTTTCAGATAAATCAGACCTGCTTTGCCATAATTAGTTTTTGTCAGACAATTATGGAAAAATGTTTGTGCCATATCGTGAAGCTGATATAAACTATTCAATTCTGTTTCTCGTTTCAAGTCTGCCTCAGACCGTTTCTTGTGCGGAATGGGGATATTGAGACGTTCAGCCTGAAGCTTTATGGCATCACCATAAGAGATATTTTCAATCAATGATAAGAACTTAAATACATTACCTCCCTTATGGCAACCAAAGCAATAAAAAAAACCTTCATCCGGCACTACGGAAAATGACGGAGTATTTTCTCTATGGAAGGGACAACAACCCCAATAATTATGACCGCGTTTTTTTAGCGGAACATAGGAGGCTATTACTTTCAAGATGTCGGATGAAGCAGCGACTTTTTCCACAAAGTCGTTATAAACAGTATTATCAAACATCATGTTCACCCGTATATTGAAATTTAATGAATCAGATAGGTTTAATTCTCTCTTTTTTACAAAAATCCTTCAACAAAATATAATTTTTATTGATAAATATTTTGCAATAATAGTAAATTACTATAATGAATAAGATTCAATAAAATTTTTTAATATCCTTTTTTTATCGCAAATTCGTTGTTTTTTTATATTTAATTTGTTAGGATATAAGTTATAGCATTTATTAGGAGGCATTTTAAGTGGATAAAAATGTTATATTAAAATCAGTTTTGACTGAATTTGAAGGTTTGGCGAAAATTCCCCGGCCATCAGGTCATGAAAAACAGGTGAGTGACTATTTGGCTGCGCGGCTGCGCCGCATGGGGCTTAAAGTGATTCAAGATGAGTATAATAATATTATTGCAGATAAAAAGGCCGCTGCAGGTTTTGAGCATAAACCACTCATACTGCTGCAAGGGCACATGGATATGGTATGTATAGCTGAGGCTGGCGTTGATTATGATCCACTGCACGATTCAATAAAGATACATAATGATGGGAAGTTTTTATCAGCGGCAGGAACAAGCCTTGGAGCTGATGACGGTATGGGAATTGCCATCATACTATATGTTTTGGCACAGGATTTTGTGCATGGACCGCTGAGGGTTATTTTCACCGTTGATGAGGAACAATCGATGACCGGGGCGCGCGGCTTGGATAAAAAATATTTAGACAATGTTAAATATCTGATCAATTGTGATTCGGAAGATTACGATATGGTTACGGTGGGCAGTGCCGGTAATGTGCGGATTGCGATGGAAAAGCAGGTCGTATGGAATAAACCGCAGGGAAATTGTGCACTGCATATTGGCATAAAGCATCTTTTGGGTGGTCATTCCGGTACAGAAATCGGGCGGAATCGCTGTAATGCAATAAAAATATTGGGCTTTATTTTGGAAAACCTGATGGAAAAAAATATTCAATTTTCTTTGGCTGATATGAACGGTGGTACAGCCGATAATGCAATAGCTGCACAGGCATCGGTAAAAATAGTCTGCGATGCGGCAGACAGACCGGCAATTGAGCAGACTTTGTCCCAGATGAAACAAGGATTTCAGGAAATATATGGGGCAACAGAAAAAAATGCCGTATTTGTTTTTGAACAGACGGAACTGCCTGATAAGGTAATTGATGGCAAATCTACCGAGGCGCTTATCGCACTTTTGTGCATGGTACACAGCGGCGTGTACGCTATGTCGGAAAAAACAGCGCAGCTGCCCAAATTATCATCAAATATCGGGCGTATGAACATTGCAGATGACAAGATAACAGTTCATGTATTATCAAGAAGCGCTACTAACGCATCACTTGCTTTTATTAAAACGGCACAGCGGTTATCAGCGGAATGCAGCGGCTTTAAAGCGGTGCTTTCACCTACTTCTCCGGCTTGGAACGGCGATCCTGACAGTAAGCTGGTAAAATTGGCCGGACAGGTATTTACCGAACAAAATGGCCGTCCAATGAAAGTCGAATTTATTCATGGCGGGCTTGAATGCAATTATTTTGCTGATAAAAACAATGTGATAGATATCATATCGATTGGCCCGACTAATATTGATATTCACACACCACAGGAAAGGCTGCAGCTTGATACAGTCGTACCGCAGGTATTATTGGTGCAGACTTTGATTGGACGACTCGCTGCAGAAGGTAAATAAGCCGTAATGGATAAAGCCGGAGCTTTAAAAAAACCGCGGATAAATGCCATCGAGTATATGCGCGGCATATCTATGCTGGGAGTTATTGGTATTCATGTAGGATCACAGTATATTGTAAATGCAGCTGCAAATATCCATTTGGTGGCAGTTTTTGAAATTTTTACAAGATTTTCCGTGCCGATATTTTTTTTCATTTCAGCATTTGGGCTTTTTTATAACCTGGATATAAACAAGTCACTTAACTATAAAAATTTTATGAAAAAGCGTGCCAGGACGGTCATCGTTCCTTATGTGGCATGGTCATTGCTGTATGTGGTATTTTATGTTTGGCGTTACCATGCTTTTTCCCTTCTCAATCCACTACAGCTGCTCAGTATGCTGTTTTTTGGCACGGCTTGTTATCAATTGTATTTTATGGTGATACTGATCTG
Source organism: Pectinatus frisingensis (assembly GCF_014076555.1). Lineage (NCBI taxonomy): Bacteria > Bacillati > Bacillota > Negativicutes > Selenomonadales > Selenomonadaceae > Pectinatus > Pectinatus frisingensis. The sequence continues at coordinate 2,072,958 of NZ_CP045424.1, read as the reverse complement.
GTTTTATCTGCTTATGCCACTGTGGAAATACATGGTGAAACATAGCAGCTGTATAAATTTGACAGTGCTGCTGGTGCTGCAGATAGCATTTGACTACTATTCAAGTTTTGTTATGAATCCATATGGAATTGCCAATCCGGTACTGCGGGATTTATTGGTTTACCGACTGAATTATTGGGTACTGCATTATATATTCATATTTGTTTTGGGCGGTTATCTGGCAGTCCATTACGATGATTTTAAAATATTTATGAAACATTATCGCCTGTCGATCGCAGCATTTTTCTTTGTGTCATTATTAGGTCTGCTGGCATATTATTACTACTGTCTGTTCATAGAAAATTATACTGTTTTGGAGGCTATTAACACGGCCCATCAATTGTCACCGGCAGGAGTGTTTTATACGATCGGGGCCAGTATATTTTTGTTCAGTGAGTTTTATAATTGTAAGTTACCGCGGCTATTAGAAAAGGCTTTTTCTCTATTGGGACGTCATTCATATTTTGCCTATTTGTGCCATCCGGTTTTTATTGCCTTGTTGGCAGCTGTTATGGTTAAACTGAATATGGTAATGACGGCTTATAACAGTATAGCATTCTATTTGGGCACAGTCGTTTTGTCTGTTATCGCAGCGGCCGTTTGCCGATATTTTTCACAAAAATATTGGCCGATTTTAAATGAATTGACCATTGGTGTGTATGCAAAACGATAAATAAATATTGCTTTTTTATCGAATTTATGATATATTATTTTTACTGTGTTTTGACTAACTTGTGATAATTAAGGAGGCGTATTATAGATGGCAAGTGTTTGTGAAATTTGTGGTAAAGGTGAAATGGCAGGTATGAATGTCAGCCATTCTCATTTGAAAACTAAACGCAAATGGAAACCTAATATTCAACGTGTGCGTGCAGTAGTGGATGGCGAAGTAAAACGCATCAACGTTTGCACTCGTTGCCTGCGCACCAGCAGCAAAGTTCAGCGTGCTAACTAATATACGCGCTCTTACGTTTAGCTTGAGCCCTTATCCAGCAGGATAGGGGCTTTTTCTATGGGGTGTAAAGTTAAATTGCTATAGTAATGTTGATAAAGGAGAAAATATGTTTTCTGAAAAAATAATCCAGGCTAAAAATACTGCGCTGCAGGAATGTGAAAAGTACTTTGCGGGGCCGGATAATACAGCGCAGCACAACACCTTGAAAATATTAAATGCTATGCGTCAGGTGAAAGTATCGGATGCACATTTTAATACATCGACCGGGTATGCTTATGATGATATCGGACGCGGTAAGTTGGAAGAACTGTATGCGGCTGTATTTAAAACCGAAAAAGCGCTTGTTCGGACTCATTTTGTCTCTGGTACTCATACGTTGTCAACTGTGTTGTTTGGTATTTTGCGGCCTGGTGATGAAATGGCGGCAGTCATGGGCGCACCTTATGATACTATGCGCACCGTTATTGGTTATGAAAAAGCTGCGGCAGGGTCTTTGAAAGAATTTAATATAGGATATCGCCAGGCCGAGCTTACCAAAGACGGACATGTCGATTATGATTCGGTGAAGCGCTGCATCAATGCAAAAACTAAATTGGTTTTAATACAGCGCTCACGTGGTTATAGCATGCGGCCGACACTCACGGTGGATGAAATTGGAGCGATATGTGATTTTGTTAAAAGTATAAAACCGGATTGTATTTGTTTTGTTGATAATTGTTATGGAGAATTCATTGAAACCAAAGAACCAACTGAAGTCGGTGCCGATATCATGGGAGGATCTTTGATAAAAAACCCGGGTGGTGGCATTGCTCCTACCGGTGGATATATTGTCGGACGAGAAGATTTGGTAGATTTGGCTTCATATCGATTGACGTCACCTGGTATGGGTGGAGAACTCGGGGCGTCACTTGCCAATAATCGACTGTTATTCCAAGGCTTTTTTCTGGCTCCGCATGTAGTGGCTCAAGCAGTGAAAAGTGCTGTTTTTGCCGCAGCATTTTTTGCCCGCCTTGGTTACATTACGGCACCGCGGCCAAATGATAAGCGTGGTGATATAATTCAGGCAATAGAATTGAAAACCAAAGAAAAATTAGTTGCTTTTTGTCGCGGTATACAAAAATATTCACCGGTGGATTCATTTGCTACACCTGAACCCTGGGATATGCCGGGATATGCTGATCAGGTGATAATGGCAGCAGGAACATTTGTACAGGGAGCTTCTATTGAATTAAGTGCTGATGGACCGATGCGTGAACCATATAGTGTTTACATGCAGGGAGCACTTACTTTTGAACATGGAATAATTGCTGCTATGGGAGCGGCTCAGGAACTGGAAGATCTGGGTTAAAAATAAAGCCGCTGACTAATTTTGCCAATGATGGCACATAGTCAGCGGCTTTTATGGCAAGAAACTGCTAAGGAGTCGATTCAGACCAAATAAATAAGTTTTTGTGCTGATTTACTACTGTTCCCATTATTTGTTTACCGAGTAAATCAGGATGAAGGCCATCCGGGGAATATTTTTCAGATAATTGTCCGGATGAATCAGTAAGGTAAGGCGTCAGATCGATATAATAGGGTAATGTACGGATGTACATATTGACCTGCTGCTGTTTTTTCCACCAGGCAGGATCAGTGGTGACATTGAATGTAGACTGTATATTGGCCGGATTAAGCGGCGGCAGAGTCATGAAAACCGGACGGATATTATTTTGTTCACATTTGATGCGAATAGCGGCAAGATCATCAATTATCATCTGCGCAGAGATGCTTTCATCGCGCAGGCTGTTTGAACCGCACAGTATTAGCAGATTACGCGGTTTAAAAGGAAGGACATCATGGTCAAAACGTTCCAGTGATGTGTGTGATGTGTCACCGCTCCTGCCGAGATTTATTGTAGGAAAGTCCAGATAAGTTTGATAGCTGTATTCGATATTGGCCGGTGAATACGATATATTGCCGCCGCCGTGTGTGATGCTGTCGCCAAAAGTAGCAACATCGACACTGCGTTCGGCTGGTGGTAATATATGCATTTCCTGTGTATCGGACCAGGTTCCGATGGTGTTGCCGGCATCATCAATGCCCCTGACACGCCAATAATATGTACCAGGTTTAATATAAGGCTTGGGATCATAACAGCTGAAAAGATTGTAAACGGTAAGTGCCTCCAGACGATTTTTAGAAGGACTGGTGGTATTTTGTGCTGTCGGTGGATGATCAAGTATTTCCACTTCGTAACGTTTGACATTGAGCAAGGGAATCCAGTGATATACCGGATAGAGCGGTACCTGTGCGTCTGGAAGAGTATCGTATGAATCAATCAGGGGCTTTTGTGGGGAAGAAGCATGCTTGTCAACATATATTTGACGGGCATCAGAAAATATGCCAATAGGGTTGCCGTGGACATCAAGTGCCCGTATTCGCCAATAAAGCTTGGGTGAATCCGAATATGGTGAAAGATCAACTTGGCAGCCATGCGTAAAAATTTCGTGCGTGCTGTATAGATGATTACTGGTGGAAAGTTTTGTTCCATTGGGATTATCCGGCAGTCCGGATAATATTTCCAATTCGTATGAAACTGCGTTGGGAACGGTATGCCAGGTTAAAAAGGGCCGCTGGCTGGCAGGACTTTTTTGTGTGTAGTCAGTGAGCAGTATTGGCTTGAGAGGATTGGCAGTGAAACGAGGATTACCGGTCAGTGGTGAAGGTGTACCAATCATGCCGAACATACCATGAGCCTTAATTTGATAGTATACGGGTGTGACCGCAGGAGGAAGTTTGTATTCGTTATCAAAGGAAAAATCTCTCTTTAGCAGATGGTAAGGTGAATCATCGGTAAGGCTGTCGGGATTTTTGGCAAATATATCAATTTCATAATAACAAGGATAGGGGAATCGCTGCCAGCTGATAATAGCAGCGTTTTTAAATTGGATATTCCAAGGAATATTTTTTAGTGCGAGTACATCAGTTTTTTCTGTTAAAAAGATGCAAACCAATGTAAAATATAAAATGATGAAAGCAAATGCTATGAATTTTTTCATGGTACGGCCTCAAATTTGTAATAATTACGGAAAATTAGCTGAGCCAAAATTGGATGATAAAAACAAATATAAAAAACAAACTATAAAAATACATTTTAACACATTTTACCGGTGAAATATATTTTTTACCGAATTTAGCAAAATAATTTATATAGACAGAAAATTGTCTACAGCGCATAAAGTTTACTTGACGATATTTATTTAGCACATTATAATAAAAACCATGCGCCCAGGGACTATCAGGAATATATTTTGGTAGTCCCCTTTTGGTTTGGGCAAGGGGAGACGATTATGAACATCATTTTTGATAAAATTTCAACTGACCCGACAGTGAAAAAAATATTGAGCTCTTATGGCCGGGATAAAGGGCAAAGTTATATATATGGGATATCTGGCACTCAAAAGCATGTGATAGCTGCGGATTGTTATTTGCAAAAACCGAAAATGACAGTTATCATCTGCAGCAGTAATGAAGCTGTTGAAAGCTGGCTGGATGATTTGGCGGGACTTTTGCCCAATGATAAAATTGTTGAATTGCCGGCACTTGACGTGGTAAGTGTTTCGGCTACGGCAAAGAGCATGGAGCTTACAGGAAAACGCATGGAGATATTGGGCCGCCTGACTCATCAGGAAGATCCGCTGGTAGTTATTGCTAATGCGGCCTCGACAGTGCAAAAAAATTTATCGAAAGCTGATTTTGACAAATATAGTCTGCAGGTAAAAATTGGTGCCGAAATAGAACGGGAAGATTTGCTGCAAAATTTAGTCAAATTAGGCTATGAATCCATCGAACAGGTGGAGCATATGGGGCAATTTAGTCAGCGCGGCGGTATTGTCGATGTATTTCCGATTAACGCTGCGGAACCCTTTCGTATAGAATTTTTTGATAATACAATAGAATCGATCCGGGTTTTTAGTTTAGAGTCACAGCGTTCCGTAAAAAATATCAGTACAGTGACGATAATGCCGTTAGCACCGACCGGTGAATCAAATGAAAAGGCAGTATTTTTGTCATACTTGCCAAAAAATTCTGTCGTATTGATTGATGAACCATTGCGGATTCGTGAGGATATCAGTGCTATGGTTCGGGAAACACCGGAAATAAAAGATGAAATTTTTTCCTGGGACGAGATAGTGGCTGCCGCCAGTAAAAATAATATATTGTATTATTCATTAATGCTGCAAAAAATACCGGCGGCTGAACCGGATGAAATGATAAGCATGACTGTAAAAGCAGTTGCTCCGTTTCAAAAGCAGATCAAGCTGTTGTGCGATGAATTAAATAATTGGCTGGAAGATAAAAATGACATAATAATTGTAATGGATGACGAGCAAAAAGCCGAATATATGCATGACATATTAAATCAGCACAAAATTCCGGCTAATTTTTCACGCTCAGGAAAATTAACTAAGGGATTAGTATGTATTGTGACGGGCAGTTTATCTAATGGATTTGAATTCCCTAACGCACATACAGTAATCATAACGGAAAAAGATATAATGGGGCGTCAGAAAAAACGTTCAATAGCCCGCCCGGCCAATAAGGGAGAAAAAATAACTCATTTCCGCGATATCAATGTTGGTGATTATGTTGTGCATATTAACCATGGTATCGGTAAATATCTTGGGGTAAAAACAATTACCGTTAATGGGATACATCGGGATTACCTTAATATAAAATACGGCGGCGACGATAAATTATTTGTGCCAATTGATCAGGTACATTTGCTGCAGAAATATATTGGCAGTGAAGGTGATGTACCGCATCTCAGCAAAATGGATGGTATAGCGTGGAATAAAGCTAAAGCAAAGGCAAAAGCCTCAGTTGAAAGAATTGCCAAGGAACTTGTTGAACTTTATGCGTCAAGAAAAAGCAGCAAAGGGTATGCTTTTCCACCGGACACACCGTGGCAGCAAGAATTTGAGGAAGCCTTTCCCTATGAAGAAACACCGGATCAGCTTGCTGCTGTTAAAGAAATAAAAGCTGATATGGAGCAAGAAAAAGTGATGGATCGGCTATTATGCGGTGATGTCGGTTTTGGTAAGACCGAAGTGGCCATGCGGGCAGCTTTTAAAGCAGCTATGGATGGTAAGCAGGTGGCAGTATTGGTACCGACAACAGTATTGGCACAGCAGCATTTTCAAACCTTCAGCGCCAGATTTGAAGGCTTTTTGCCAACAGTCGATGTAATCTGCCGGTTCAGAACTCCTAAAGAACAAAAAAATACTTTGGAAAAATTAGCTGCCGGACAAATTGATATACTTATCGGAACACATAGTATTTTGAATAGTAAAAAAGTTAAATTTAGTAATTTAGGCCTTTTGATAGTTGATGAAGAACAAAGATTTGGTGTCAAACAAAAAGAAAAAATCAAAAAAATGAGTAAAAATATTGACGTTTTGACGCTCAGTGCCACACCTATACCCCGCACATTGCATATGTCTTTGGTCGGCGCACGGGATATGAGTGTGATAGAGACGCCGCCAAAAGAAAGATTTTCCATACAAACCTATGTCATAGAAAATAACGATACAATTATCAGTGATGCGATCCGACGGGAAATGCGGCGCGGCGGCCAGGTATATTTTATTTATAATCGTGTCGAAAGCATTGACAAAATGTATTTAAAACTGACAGATATGCTGCCTGAAGCCAGAATCAAAGTAGCTCACGGGCAGATGTCTGAAATACTGCTGGAAAAAGCGATGATGGATTTTTACGAGGGAAAGTATGATGTATTGTTGGCTACCAGTATTATTGAAAATGGACTGGATATAGCTAATGCTAATACTATAATTATTTACGATGCTGACAGGTTTGGTTTATCACAGCTATATCAAATGCGCGGCCGGGTAGGACGCTCTAAAAATATGGCATTTGCTTATTTTGTTTATCAAAGGGATAAGGTACTTACTGAAACTGCCGAAAAACGTCTGCAGGCCATAAAGGATTTTGCTGAACTGGGGTCAGGTTTTAAGATAGCTATGCGGGATTTAGAAATACGCGGCGCCGGTAATTTACTTGGAGCTCAGCAGCATGGACATGTTGCCAGCGTCGGTTTTGAAATGTACTGCCGCTTATTGGAAGAAGCCGTTGCACAGCTGGGCAGCGGTAAAAATATAGAAATACAAGAGGAACCACTGATTGAAATAAAAGTTGATGCTTATATTGATGGTGAATATATAGATGATGCTATGCACAAGATGGAAATATATCAAAGAATTGCTGCTTTGCGCAATGATACTCAGCTGCTTAATCTGAAAGAAGACATGGAAGATCGCTTTGGGAAACTGACACTGCCTGTTGCTAATTTATTGCAGATTGCCGGTATAAAAAATCTGGCTCGTGATATGGGAATAAAATCGATAGTAGAAAAAAATGATCGGGTCGAATTTACTTTGCTGCCTGACCATAAAATAAAGGCTGAAAATTTGCTGCTCATGCGTAAATACTTGGGCGGGCTGATAAAGTTTCAAAACGAACACAATTGTGTGCAGCTTAAATTGACTCAAAAAACATTGGATAATCCACTGGCTATTATTATTCGTACACTCAAGAGAATGGCTGGAATAGCCGCATAAAGAAGGAGAAAAAATGGGAAGCATAAATATAATTGGTCTGGGACCATCAGACGGCGGCTTGATAACAAAAGAAGCGTGGAATTTATTGTCATCAGCTAAACCGTTGCGCTTACGGACAAAGTATCATCCTGCAGTCAGAGCTATCGAAGAAGCCAAAATCAATTTTATATCGTATGACTGCATGTATGAACAGCAGGAATCATTTGATGCTGTATATGCAAAGATAAGCGAGTCAGTGGTTAATTGTGCAGCAGCAGGAGAAGAAGTGGTTTACGCAGTGCCTGGCAGTCCATTAGTCGCAGAAGAAACCGTTACACTCATTCGTGCGATGGCCGCTAAAAAAAATATAAATATCAAGATTTATCCGGGTATGAGTTTTCTGGAGTTATTATATGCACGATTGGAAGTTGACCCGATAAATGGAATGCTGGTGACTGATGCACTGGCTTTGGGACAGCAGCCGTTTGACACGTCGGTAGGAACTGTTGTAACGCAATTGTATGATGCGCATACGGCATCGGAGGTAAAGCTGACTTTGATGGACAGCCTGCCGGATGATTATGAAGTAATATTACTGCATCGACTGGGATTGGCAGATGAAAAAATAGAACGCATGCCGCTTTATGAAATTGACCGGCATAAAGAAATTGATTACCTGACAAGTTTATATGTGCCAAAACAATCGACTGGGCAGAAAAGTTTTACATTGACACCATTAATGGACATTATAAAAAGATTGCGGGAACCGGGCGGCTGCCCGTGGGATATAGTTCAGACGCATAAATCGCTGCGCCGTAATCTGGTTGAAGAGGTATATGAGGTAATAGAGGCTATTGATATGAATGATCCGACACTTTTATGTGAAGAATTGGGTGATTTATTGATGCAGGTGGTGTTTCATGCCCGGATGGCGGAAGAAACAGGCTTGTTTAGCATGCAGGACGTTGTTGATGGAGTCACGGCCAAATTGGTTCGTCGTCATCCGCATGTCTTCGGTGATGTCACAGTGAAAGATGCCGGCGAGGTTTTAATGAATTGGGAGGCTATCAAACGACAGGAGAAGCAATATAGAAAATCAGTGCTGGACGGGATACCAAAAGATCTGCCTTCCCTTATGAGCGCATATAAACTGCAAAATAAAGCATCTAAGGTTGGGTTTGATTGGCCGGATATTAAACCGGTATGGGAAAAGCTAGCCGAAGAAATAAAAGAGCTGCAGCAGGCAGCAGCCGGCAGTGATAAGTCGGCTGTCGAAGAAGAATTGGGGGATGTTTTGTTTACTGTGGTGAATTTATCACGCTTTTTGCAGGTGGATGCGGAAATGGCGCTATTGACCAGTAGTAGAAAATTTCGTCAACGTTTTTCCTATGTGGAAAAACAGGTAAAAAAAAGTGGCGGAGATTGGAAAAGTTTTTCTCTGGATCAATTAGATGATTTTTGGAATACAGCTAAAAAATTGTAAGTGTGCGATTTAAATCTAGTGGATAAAATGCGGAAAAAGCAGTTTTTTTGTGATGAAAATATAAAATTTTTATAAATTTTGCAGATAAAAAAAGGAAACAGGCAAGTTATAGCGAATTGAAAGTATCGTGATAAAATCAAAAGGAGGTTATATCAGTGAATAAATCCGAATTAGTGGCCAGTGTTGCAGAACAGGCTGGTTTGACAAAAAAAGACGCAGAAAAGGCAGTTAATGCTATTTTTACCAGTGTACAAGATACTTTAGTAAAAGGTGATAAAGTACAGGTGATTGGCTTTGGTACTTTTGAAGTAAGAACCCGCGCTGCCCGTAAAGGTCGTAATCCTCAAACCGGGGCTGCAATCGAAATCCCTGAATCGAAGAATCCTGTATTTAAAGCAGGTAAGGCATTGAAAGATGCTGTAAATTAATTTACCGATTATCTACGGAGCCTGAGATATCTCAGGCTCCGTATTTTTTTAGGAGTATTATATGAAAACTGTAATTATAACAGGCGGCACCTCCGGCATAGGATTGGCGACAGCAAGATTGTATCTGGAAAATGGGGATAGAGTAATAGCTATAGGACGTTCACAGGAAAAATATGAAATGGCTGCCGCTGCATTAAAAAAATTTACTGCCCAATACCATTTTATAGCAGCTGATGTAAAAGAATGCGGACAATGCCGGGAAGCTGTGAGACAGATAGAAAAAAATTTTATACAAGTGGATATTCTGATCAATTCAGCAGGCATGTATCAGGAAAAACCGATTGATGAGGTAGGGGAAGCTGATTTTAATGAAATGATGGGCATTAATATAAAAGGCACATATTTTATGTGTAAATATGTGCTGCCACTATTAAAAAAAAGCAGACAAAACCCGGCTATTGTCAATATATCATCTGATGCCGGCATCAACGGCAACTATTTTTGCACATTGTACTGTGCGGCAAAAGGAGCGGTAACTGTATTCAGTAAAGCTTTAGCTTTAGAATTGGCCGGCTTTAAAATCAGGGTGAATTGTGTATGCCCAGGAGATATTGATACACCGCTGACGCGGGCACAGTTTGCCGGAAATGAGGCCGCAGCCAAAGCTGCGGCTGAACTGTATCCATTGGGACGGATCGGCACGGCACAGGAAGCGGCCGATGTTATTTATTTTCTGGCATCAGAAAAGGCTTCCTTTGTTACAGGTGCAGTTTGGAGTGTAGATGGTGGACTGACTTCGTGTTAAGAATTATTTATGACTAAATTCACTTTTCTTTATTTTATATTGCTTTTATAGTTTAACTCAGGTATAATCAATCTATAGAAGAGAAAGGCTGGTAGGGTAATTTATGGAAAAAAATCAAGGCTTGGACAAGGAAAAAGCTTTAGAAAATGCGCTGAAACAAATCGAACGTGATTTTGGCAAGGGTGCGATTATGAAGCTGGGGGAAGCCGCCGTGAACATGAATATTGAAGTTATTCATACAGGTAACCTGGCACTTGATCTGGCACTTGGTGTCGGAGGCGTACCGCGTGGCAGGATTGTTGAAATATATGGACCAGAGTCATCCGGTAAGACAACTGTAGCACTGCACATTATAGCCGAAGCACAAAAAACAGGCGGCACAGCGGCATTTATTGATGCTGAACATGCGCTGGATCCTGTTTACGCAAAAAGATTAGGTGTCGATATAGATGAGCTGCTTATATCACAGCCTGATAATGGTGAACAAGCTTTGGATATTGCCGATGCCTTAGTGCGCAGCGGGGCAATTGATGTGGTTGTCATCGATTCGGTAGCCGCATTAGTACCAAAGGCTGAAATTGAAGGTGAAATGGGTGATTCGCATGTTGGTTTGCAGGCGCGATTGATGTCACAGGCGATGCGTAAGCTGACCGGTTACATTAGTAAATCACGTACGACAGCAATATTTATCAACCAGATACGTGAAAAGGTCGGGGTAATGTTTGGCAGCCCGGAAACAACTACCGGCGGACGCGCCTTAAAGTTTTATGCAACTATTCGCCTTGATGTACGTAAGATCGACACAATAAAACAAGGCAATGACGTAGTCGGAAATCGTACCCGTATCAAGGTCGTGAAGAATAAAGTCGCACCACCGTTCAAACAGGCTGAATTTGATATTATGTATGGTGAAGGCATTTCACGTGAAGGTAATGTTATTGACTTGGGGACTAATATGGAGATTGTTGATAAAAGCGGTACATGGTATTCATATGAAGGAACAAGGCTGGGACAGGGCAAAGAAAATGCCAAGCTGTTCCTGAAGGAAAATCCTCAAATGTGTCAGGAAATAGAAGATAAGATAAGAGCAAAAGTAGCGCCGGCAGCAGAAACAGAAGCAACGGGGAAAAACGGACAGGGAAAGGAAAAGGTAGCTGGAACAACGGCCAAGGCGACAGCGGATGACAGTAAAAAGTAATAAATCGGCGCTGGTGAAAGCAGTGGACTATTTATCAGTGCATGATTATTCTGTAAAACGTCTGCGTGACAAGCTGCATCGCTGTGGTTATGAAAAAGCAGAAATTGATGCTGCCTTGGGAAAATTATTGCAGAAAGGTTATTTGAATGATGCGGCTTTGTGCAAGAGCATGAGCCGGGTTTATATCGTGGCAGGCCGTTACAGTGTTTTGGAAATTAAATATAAACTGCGTTCAAAGGGTTTTTCGTCTGACGTGATAGCCGATTGCCTGGATGGCGACTTGGCTGAATACGAAAAAAAAGCAGCCTGCCGGGCATTAAAAATACATTTCACTAAAAAGCAGGATACCGGTAAATACATGCAATATCTTTATCGAAAAGGTTTTTGCTCAGCAAGTATTGCTTATGCAACAGAAAACTTTACTGCCAGCACATAAATTTATCAAAAAGTGATTATATATGCAGAAATAATACAAAAATATAATGACGCAGGAGATAGAAATTCTTATAACGTACAGCTGTAAGAAAAATTGACTCCGATTACAAAACTGCTGTTGTTCACACGGCAGTTTTTTACTATAATGTGTTGACAAGATATAAATAAAGGTACTATTATTTATACTAATCAAATTTAGGTAAAAGGAGAATGTAACGTGGCATATTTTTTTAAGGAACCAGCGCACACTTTTGGCGAATATTTATTAGTTCCCGGTTACTCATCTGATAAGTGCATTCCGGCTAATGTTTCTTTGAAGACACCATTGGTGAAATTCAAAAAGGGAGAAAAGGCAAAGCTGAGCCTGAATATTCCAATGACTTCGGCAATCATGCAGGCTGTATCTGACGATGCGATGGCTATTGCCCTGGCAAAGGAAGGCGGCGTATCATTTATTTATGGTTCGCAGTCAATAGTAAAACAGGCCGGGATGGTAAGCCGGGTAAAAAATTATAAGTCTGGTTTCGTAAGCAGTGATTCTAATATTAAGCCCACTACGTCACTGGGAGAAATATTGGAACTAAAAGATGAAACGGGACATTCAACAATGGCTGTTACTGAAGACGGTACGGCTAATGGAAAGCTGGTAGGGATAGTTACCAGTCGTGATTATCGCATAACCCGGATGCCTATGAATACAAAAGCTGCGGAATTTATGACACCGTTTGATAAACTTGTCTATGCCAATGCCGAAACAACGACGCTGTCTTCTGCCAATGATATGATCTGGGACAACAAATTGAATATGCTGCCGCTCGTGGATAAAAATCAACGTTTGCGCTATATGGTCTTTCGTAAGGACTATACTGACAACAAGGAAAATAAAAATGAACTCATTGATGATAAAAAGAGATATCTTGTCGGTGCGGGGATAAATACTAGGGATTATGCGGAACGTGTACCGGCATTGTTAAAGGCCGGTGCGGATGTGCTGTGTATTGATTCCTCCGAGGGATTTAGTGAATGGCAAAAAATAACTTTGCAATATATTCATGAACATTTCGGTGAAGATGTTAAAGTTGGGGCCGGTAATGTCGTTGATGCAGAAGGATTTCGTTTTTTAGCTGATGCCGGTGCTGATTTTGTTAAAGTGGGTATTGGTGGCGGTTCAATCTGTATCACACGTGAAACAAAGGGGATTGGACGCGGACAGGCAACAGCGGTAATTGACGTTGCCCATGCCCGTGACGAATACTATAAGGAAACCGGTGTCTATATACCAATTTGTTCTGACGGCGGTATTGTCCATGATTATCATATGGGTATGGCCTTGGCAATGGGAGCGGATTTTATGATGCTGGGAAGATATTTCTCGCGATTTGATGAAAGTCCGACTAACAAGGTGCGGATAAATGGAACGTATTATAAAGAATATTGGGGCGAAGGTTCCAATCGAGCCCGCAACTGGCAGCGTTATGATATGGGTGGCGATAAGAAACTGTCATTTGAGGAAGGCGTTGATTCATATGTACCATATGCCGGCTCTCTGAAAGATAATGTTGATTTGACTTTAAGTAAATTACGCTCGACGATGTGCAACTGTGGAGCTTTGAATATCAAGGAATTCCAAACAAAAGCAAAATTGACACTGGTATCCTCAACAAGTATTGTTGAAGGCGGTGCCCATGATGTTATTTTGAAAGACAAATTTTCTCATGAATGATATGCAGATTTAAAACAGCATATTTATCTGTGTTAAAAAGGTTTAGTAAAATTTTATTTGTAAAGTATAAATTGATGCTATAATAAAGGCAGCCGTTGTCGGTAAACGATGGCTGCCTTTGATGAATGGAGGTTTTTTATGAAAGTAAAGCTTATAGACTATACACCGGAGCCGGAACGTACTGTGGCAATGGCAGCTCGATTGTGCTATTCATCGGTGGGGGCAGAAAAATTAGAAGAAAAAATGACGGATGACCAGGTGGAAAAGCTTGTCGGGAAAATTGTTAAGATGGGTCATGCTTCTACGTTAGAACATGCTAGTTTTACCTTTGCTATTGAAGGGGTTTCACGTGTACTTACACATCAGCTGGTGCGCCATCGGATTGCTTCTTATTCACAGCAATCACAACGTTACGTAGCTGAACATGATTTTGAATATATAACACCGCCGTCGATTGCTGGAAATGAACAGGCCAGGCAGCAATTTGAAAAAATGATGCAAGAGGTACGTAAGACATATGATATATTGACCGGCTTGAAGATTCCTAAGGAAGATGCCCGCTATGTTTTGAGTAATGCAACTGAAACCAAGATATTAGCCACCTTCAATACCCGCTCGTTGCTGCACTTTTTCTCATTGCGTTGTTGTCAGCGAGCCCAGTGGGAAATAAGGGCAATGGCTTATATGATGCTCAAAGAAGTAAAAAGCGTTGCACCGCTGTTGTTTAAGAATGCAGGTGCTTCTTGTGTAGCGACAGGGGTGTGTCCGGAGGGCGATATGACATGCGGCATGTTTGATGAGATGATAAAATTGCGTGAAAATAATTAAGAATAAATGGCTGATTGGGAGAAAAAATGACAGGTAATAAGAAAAAATTCGCAAAAACGGAACAGAAGAAAAATAAAATGTCCCAGACATTCACCGGCGGCAAAAAAAAATATAAAAAAGACATGGGGAAATTAAATAAAAACAAGACGGCTTCATTTAAGTCCCAAAAGCAGGTAAAAGATCCTGCAGCACAGGCACAGGAAATATCACCGGATATTTTAACAGGCCGCAATGCTGTACGGGAAGCATTAAAAAATGATCGACCGATAAATAAACTGCTGGTGGCGGAGAATGCCCATGGCGGATCAATTCAGGAAATAATAGGATTGGCCAGACAAAAAAAGGTTATTGTACATACAGTAAGCCAAAATAAAATTAATGAACTTGGTGGTACCAGCCATAATCAGGGGATACTGGCTTATACACCGCCGGTTGACTATGCTTTGCTGGAAGATGTATTGGAAGATATTAAACAAAAGAAGGAAACACCGTTTTTCCTGATCCTGGATGAAATAGAAGATCCGCATAATCTCGGTGCAGT
The DNA here is from genome assembly GCF_014076555.1 of Pectinatus frisingensis. Classification (NCBI taxonomy): domain Bacteria; kingdom Bacillati; phylum Bacillota; class Negativicutes; order Selenomonadales; family Selenomonadaceae; genus Pectinatus; species Pectinatus frisingensis. Next base: position 2,057,921 of record NZ_CP045424.1, on the reverse strand, counting down.
CTTACGTACTGCTGATGCAGCCGGTGTTCATGCAGTGATAATCCCTAAGCGTCGCAGCTGCCCTCTTTCTTCTACAGTGGCAAAAGTATCGGCCGGTGCAATAGAATATGTACCCGTGATCCGCGTCAATAATATTGCCCAGACTCTGATAGAATTGAAAGAAGCTGGTTTTTGGATCGCCGGAGCTGATGCTTCTGCCGAAACTTTTTATTATGATGCCAATTTCAAAGGGGCATTGGCTATCGTCATCGGCAGTGAAGGTAAGGGTATTGGACAGTTAGTGCGTCAATCCTGCGATTTTCTGGTAAAAATTCCAATGTATGGAAAGATAAATTCACTGAATGCATCTAATGCGGCAGCCATCCTCATGTATGAAGCGCTGAAACAGCGCATGCTGTAAGGGAGGCCGGATTGGTATGATCATCAAAATGCGGGCCCAATTGATTGTCGATGGTTATAATGTCATAAACTGCTGGCCGGAACTGTTAGGTTCCAGTAATGATTTGGAACATGCCCGCGACAAATTGATTCATATTTTATTAGAATATGGTGCCTATGAAAAATATGATGTAACTCTTGTATTCGATGCCTTATATACAAAATCAGCGCAATCTTATGAGCAATTGAATGAGCATTTTGAAATAGTTTATACCAAGAAAAAAGAAACGGCAGACAGTTATATTGAGCGTTTGGCATATCGATCGGTACGTGAAGGCCGGGAAGTATTTGTCGTGACTTCGGACGGTGCGGAGCAAAGTGCTATTTTAGGTGCCGGAGCCTATCGTGTAACGGTCAAGGAATTAGGACGGACAATTAAAAATACTAAGAAAAAACTTCGTAACAGTTATGTAGTAAATGATGGAAATACAGCAGGTTATTCGCGGCGCAGTGAAATAGCTGACCGAATTGAGCCCGCTGTTTTAAAAAAACTTAATATTTTGCGTAAAAAACATTATAATAAAAAGTGATCGACAATGTAAGGTGATTAAAAAGTTTAAAATTTGTGATATTAATGGTTTATATCAGTTTACATTTTTTACATTTGATGGTATAATATATATACCAATTTAAGCGTGTATTTTAAAGAGTGGGTGCAAACCCACTCTTTAGTATTATAAGCAGTATCACATTTTAGGAGGGGCAAATGAGCGGACGAATAGAAACTGAAGCAGAAAAACTGGTACAGAATTTACTGGCAGATACGGAATACGAATTTGTTGATTTGGATTATATCAAGGAAAAAAATTGGTACCTGAGGGTTTTTATTGATAAACAGGGTGGCATTGATTTGGATGATTGTCAAAAAGTAAGTCGTTTTCTTGATGAAGCTATCGAGAAAGTCGGTTTAATAAAAGACAGTTATATTTTAGAAGTATCTTCGCCGGGATTGGATCGTTTGTTAAGAAAAGATCGTGATTTTGCACGGGAAATGGGCAAAGATGTTGATGTTGTGACTTATGCACCGCTTAACGGCAAGAAGGAATTTACCGGTAAACTTACCTCATTTGATGATAAGACAATAACGTTGAATGATGCATTGTCAATTTTACGGACACAATTGGCATCAGTCCGTTTGCATATAGATTTTTAAATTTGGATTTTAGGAGGATATTAATTTGGCTACCAAAAATAAAGGCTTTTTAGATGCCTTTCGTGAAGTCGGCAAGGAAAAAGGAATATCATTGGAAGTGTTGTTTGACGCAATTGAAGCGGCACTTATTTCTGCGTACAAGAAAAATTTTAATTCGGCACAAAACGTAAGGGTAGCACTTGATCGCACCACAGGTGAATTTAACATATACGTGGTGAAAAATGTTGTTGATGAAGTAAAAAATGATGTCACAGAAATTTCTTTGGCTGATGCACAAAAAATTCATCCTGATTATGCAGTCGGGGATGTAATTGAAGAAGTAATAAAACCAGCTAATTTTGGTCGTATTGCGGCACAAACAGCCAAGCAGGTCGTAGTACAGCGAATCCGGGAAGCTGAACGCAATAATATTTTTGAAGAATATTCTGAACGGGCCAATGACATCTTGACTGGTGTTGTGCAGCGAATGGAAGGTAAAAATGTAATAATTGACCTTGGCCGCACTGAAGCACTATTGACACCGGCGGAGCAGATATCCACCGAAAACTATACACCAAACGAAAGATTGAAATTATATATAGTTGAAGTAAAAAAGACCACTAAAGGCCCGCAGATACTTTTATCGCGTACCCATCCCGGATTGTTAAAGCGCCTTTTTGAGTTAGAAGTTCCTGAAATAAGTGATGGTTCGGTAGAAATCAAATCAGTAGCCCGAGAACCGGGAATGCGCTCGAAGATAGCTGTCTATTCCAAAGATGAAAATATAGATCCGGTCGGTTCCTGTGTTGGACAAAGAGGTCTCAGGGTACAGGCTGTAGTTGACGAACTGCATGGTGAAAAAATTGATATAGTAAAATGGAATCAGGATCCGGCCAAATACATAGCCAATTCATTAAGTCCGGCCAAAGTGGTTTCAGTAGCGGTGAAGGAAGATGCCAAGATTTCTAAGGTCATAGTGCCGGATTATCAGCTGTCACTGGCGATTGGCAAAGAAGGGCAAAATGCCCGACTGGCTGCAAAACTGACTGGCTGGAAAATAGATATAAAAAGTGAAACACAGGCAGAACAAAACGATCTTGCTGATGGAATGGAAGTAGTACCGGTAACCAGCGAAAAATCGTTTTCCGTTGATTAACAGGGGAGGGTAACCATGACCGCAGGAAAGAAAATACCGCAGCGAATGTGCGTCGGCTGCCAGACGGTTCGTAATAAACGTGAAATGATAAGAGTAGTGAAAAGCCCTGAAGGTGAATTTTCAATAGATAAAACAGGGAAAAAATCAGGCAGGGGCGCATATATCTGTCCAAAACGGGAATGTTTGGAGGCAGCAATAAAAGGCCGCAGACTGGAAAAATCATTCAAATGTTCACTTGATAAAGAGATATATGAAAAACTGAGGGCAGATTTTGGAGAAGCAGGTGGATAAAATTCAACAAAAATTGGTTAATCTGCTGAGTATGGCTGCACGGGCTGGTAAGATAGCTTCTGGAGAAATGGCTGTCAGTAAAGCAGTGGAACGAAATGAGGCAGTACTCATACTCGTGGCGGAAAGCTCTGCAGAAAAAACCAGGGAAATTTATAATAAAATTGCCGGAAAACATGCGGTGCCGTTGATTTTTACAACTGTGGATAAGGAACTACTTGGAAATAGTGTCGGTAAAAGTGAGCGTGCCGCAATAGCAATATGTGACAGCGGCTTCGCTGCGGCAATAAATAAAATATTAAGGTGACATCAAGTTAAGCGGGGGTGGATCGATGTCCAAATATAGAGTATATGATTTAGCTAAAGAATTTAATACTGACAGTAAGACGGTTTTGAATATATTGCGTGGTAATAATATAACCGTAAAAAGCCATGCCAGCACCGTTGGTGATGATGAACGCAGACTGGTGGAAAACAAGATAGCAGCAGCGAAACAAACAGTGTCAGTGAAGCAAATAGCACCAGTAAGAACGCAGCAAATTAAGCAATATGACGATGCAGCACATAAAACAACTGTCGCAGGTGATGAGAAAAGGGAAAAAGGCAGTAAACCGAAGGCTGGTTTGCCGAATGATTCCAAGACAAACAGCAGCACAGCTGCAACGCATAAAACCCAGTACCACGAAAAAAAACAATTGCATAGGGGTAATGATAAGATAAAAACTACAGCTCAACATCAAACAGATACCGTAAAAATCAATAGAAGCGGCAATCAACATCAAAGTGGCGAAAAATCGCGTACAGTTAATAATGACCGGCCTAATAGAACTACAGAACAACGCCGGCCCCAGCAGTCTGCCCAACAACATAGAAATCCGGTAAAAGACAGAACAGCGGCCGGAGACAGCAGTATGCACAGAAGTCATCATAATGACAATACTGGCAATAGCAGGCCGGGAAACAATATCCGAACCAGCAGCAGTACCGGAAATACTGGTAATAGAAGTACCGGAAATACTGGTAATAGAAGTACCGGAAATACTGGTAATAGAAGCGCTGGTAATACTACTACTAACAGGGGCAATAGCAGCAACAGAGGTAACACCAATCGTCCAAACCAAAATAGACACAATAATCAAAGCGGCGGACAAAGCTTTAATTCACATCGCAATAATGGCAGAAAAAATTGGCGCGGTAACAGAAATAACAGAAACCATCCAATTCAGCAGAAACAAGAAATAATCCGTCCTAAAATAATCAAGGTCGGCGAAAGTATTTCTGTCAAGGAACTAGCCAGTAAAATGACTTATACAGTGACCGATGTCATCAAGAAATTAATGACGCTGGGAATAATGGCGACAATTAATCAGGAAATTGATTTTGATACAGCTGTATTAGTAGCGGCAGAGTTTAATATAAATGTCGAAGAACTGCCGCCAGAAGTCGATTTGACGGAAATACCGGAAATTGAAGATACAGCCAGGGATTTACGGCCTCGTCCGCCTGTAGTTACAGTTATGGGACATGTTGACCATGGTAAGACATCACTACTTGATGTAATAAGAAAAACTTCGGTAACATCAAACGAAGCCGGTGGGATAACACAACATATTGGTGCTTATCAAGTTATGTGTAAAGATAAGAAAATTGTATTTCTTGACACACCAGGTCATGAAGCTTTCACGGCAATGCGGGCGCGTGGTGCTCAGGTAACAGATATAGCTGTACTGGTTGTAGCAGCCGATGACGGTGTAATGCCGCAGACACTGGAAGCTATAAACCATGCTAAATCAGCTAAGGTACCAATCGTTGTGGCAATTAATAAAATAGATAAACCTGGTGCGAACCCCGAACATGTAAAACAACAGCTGGCTGAACATGAACTGATTGCCGAAGATTGGGGCGGTGATACTATTATGGTGCCGGTTTCGGCTAAACAGAAGCTTGGCATAAATGATTTATTGGAAATGATTCTGCTTGTAGCTGAAATGCAGGAATTAAAAGCTAATCCTAACCATGATGCACGCGGAGTAATTATCGAAGCACAGCTTGATAAAGGACGCGGTCCGGTCGCCACAGTGCTTGTACAAAATGGAACACTTCATATTGGTGATTCGATTATCGCTGGCACAGCTTTTGGCAAGGTCCGTGCTATGATCAATGACCGCGGTGAAAAGATCAAAAAAGCCGGTCCGTCGGTACCTGTTGAAGTGTTGGGCCTGTCTGATGTACCGGAAGCAGGCGATGAAATGGCTGCTTTGGACGAACATTTAGCTCGTACCATTGCAGAAAAACGCGTTGAAAAACAGCGCACCGAATTGATTAAAAATAAAAAAGTTTCTCTGGATGACTTATTCCAACAGATAAATGAAGGCAATATAAAAGATTTGAACATCTTGTTAAAAACTGATGTTCAGGGTTCATTAGAAGCGTTGAAGACTTCGTTGCTGGGTCTGAATAAAAGTGATGAAGTACGGGTAAATATCGTCCATTCCGGTGTCGGCGCGGTAAATGAGTCTGATGTAATGCTGGCCTCAGCATCTAATGCGCTTATTCTGGCGTTTAATGTGCGGCCTGACAGCAATGCCAGAAAGCTGGCTGATACAGAAGATATAGATATACGCACATACCGAGTCATTTATGAAGCAATAAATGATATTGAAGCTGCCATGAAGGGTATGCTGGCACCTAAATTTAAAGAAACAATTCAGGGCAAAGTGGAAATACGCCAGGTCATGAAGTTCTCAAAAGCTTTGGTAGCCGGTTCATATGTGTTGGAAGGCAAAATTACTAACACATCAAAGATCCGGATAGTCCGTGATAATATTGTTGTACATGAAGGTCAACTTGAATCACTGCGCCGCTTCAAAGATGATGTGAAAGAAGTTTCGGCAGGCTACGAATGCGGTATTACCATAGAAAACTATCGTGACTTTAAAGAAGGCGACATAATCGAAGCCTACATCATGGAAGAAATTGCACCACAGAGTTTGTAATCAGTTGACACAGAAGGTAGTGATATAAATGGGTGTCCGTGTCGAAAAAATACAAGAACAAATAAAAGAAGAAGTCAGTGATATTATCTTGCGCGGTTTGAAAGATCCTCGCATCGGTTTTGTTACTGTGACTAAAGTCGATGTATCCAGCGACTTGAAAACTGCTAAGATATATGTGAGTATTCTTGGCAGTAGCGAACAATTTGAAAATACCTGGCAGGGATTGAGACATTCCTGTGGTTATATACGCCAGGAACTGGCCAAGCGCATGCGGATAAAATTTGTTCCTGAAATAGCTTTTTATCCTGATACCACAATGCAGTATAGTGCCCATATTCAGGATTTAATAAACAAAATACATCGCTCGGCGAAAGAGGAATCTGACGATGGAAGTAACGATTAAGGAAGCGGCAGAAAAAATAAAGAGCGCCCGGCATATAATAATCGCGCCACATGTCAATCCGGATTGTGACGGACTTGGTTCGACGCTGGGACTGTATCATGCTTTGACTAAAAGCGGACATGATGTCAAAATATTTGTCGATGATGAAATTCCTGAGGCATATCATTTTTTACCAGGTTGGGAAATATTTAAAAAACCTGATGAAAAAATAAAAGATGTCGATTTACTTATTGTACTGGATGCGGAGCCGGAGCGTGTGGGACGTGTAACGACCATTGCTGACGCACCAATACTAAATTTTGACCATCATCGTTCGAATACGCGCACAGCCGATTTCCTTTATCTGGAACCACAGCGGGCAGCTACCGGTGAAATTATGTATGAGCTGCTCAAGACACTTGATATACAATTTGATTTAAATATGGCAGTATGTATCTATACTGCCATTGCCACTGACTGTGGATTTTTTAAATATTCCAATACTACAGCTTATACGATGCGGATTGCTGGAGAACTATTGGATATTGGCGTCAGACCCAATCTTATTTCAGAGGCATTGGATCAAAAAAAATATGATGACATAAAAATACTTGCCGCTGTTATTAATTCACTCGAACTTTATAATGACGGAACTGTTGCGGTAATTGGTGCTGATAAAAACATTGTTGACAATTGCACCTCTACGGAAGGATTTGTAGATATTGCCCGGATAGTCGAAGGGGTTGATGTTGCCGTACTAGTAAAATATGCTGGTGATGAGCTGACTCGCATAAGCATGCGCTCTAAAAATACGGATGTAGCAACGATAGCTGAAGCCTTAGGCGGTGGCGGACACGTGCGGGCTGCCGGCTGTACTTTGAAGTTGCCGTTTGCTGTGGCCAGACAAAAAATCATTACTGCCATAATCAATGAAATGGCGGAAAAATAAAATGTCCATTAATGGATTTATCAATGTACTCAAACCGCCGGGAATGACATCACATGATGTGGTTAGTTGTTTGCGGCGCATATATGGCACAAAAAAAATTGGTCATGCCGGAACACTTGATCCGGCAGCGGCCGGAGTATTACCTGTTGCGGTTGGAAATGCCACCAGGCTTTTGGAATATATGGGAAATACAGATAAGCGCTATCGGGCAGAAGTACTGCTTGGACTGAGTACTGATACCGATGACGATACGGGTAATATTTTGGAAAGAACCTTGTTTACCATGCCGCCGCAGGAAAAAATAACGACAGCTTTATTGGGCTTTTACGGTGATATAATGCAGACACCATCTGTCTATTCGGCAATAAAGATAAACGGCCGCAAGGCCTGCGATTTAGCCAGAAGCCATATTGATGTTGTAATACCACCCCGATCAATTCATATTTATGAATTGGTCTTACGACAAATTTTTACTGATAAATTTTGTATTGACGTTCATTGCTCAAAAGGAACATATATTCGCTCATTGTGTGTAGATATCGGCAAAAGCTTAGAAATACCAGCAACAATGGGATTTTTGATTCGTACTGCAGTAGGTAGTTTTTCTCTTGCAGACAGCCATACATTGGAAGAAATAGCTAATAATCCTTTACAGTCATTGCAAGGAGTGAACATCCTTTTGAATTATATACCGGGATGTGCAGTAGATGAATTGGCAATTGCAAATTTTCGCCAAGGGAAAAAAATAGAACATGATGGCAGCCAGAAAGATGGTACGGCTGTACTAGTATACAACGATGTTGATTTTGCCGGAATTGGCATAATCAGCGAAAATGGACAATATATTGCACCACACAAGGTGCTGAATTAATAAGAAAAGATATGTTTTGTAAGATAATAAAACCTGCAGTAAAGATTTTTACCGCAGGTTTTATTTATTTTCCGATAATATTTAATGTAGCTGCAAAAACTCTATCAGGAGAACATTCATTTGACTTCAACAAATTTGCCTTATATAAATTCGGGCCGGGTGCCCACTTTGCTATATGGGCATCATCACTGATATAGAATAAAGCCGTCACCGGAATGTCCACGGCAAGTCCCAAATGCATGGTACCGGTATCAACACTTATTAAAGCAGCACTCAATTGCAAAATGGCGGCGAGCTGGGCTATAGAAGTTTTATTAGTAAAATCAATATAATGAGTAGTTAATTCCCGTAATTGCCCGCTGTATTTTGTTGCACGGCTGCCGGCACCCAGAAATAGTACTTTATAATCGGTAGATTGAAATTTGTCGATTAATTGGGCGCATATTTTAACCGGAATATCTTTTTCGATTTTTTTAGAAACAGCGCAGATACAGATAAACTTATCCGTATTGTCTATACCGGCTGCTTCAAGCAGCTGGACAGCATCATCATAAGCAATACGCGGCGGTTTATAAATCATAGGCAGATCCTTCACCGGTGCGTGGATGTATTGTTCTAATAAGATAGCATTACGTTCTGGTACACGGTATTTACCATGATAATCAATATTTTTATTACTAAGTAATAAACGTATCAGACCTTTGTTTTCGGCATATACTTTTTTAGCACCAAAAAGACGCGCTAAGATTATACCGCGTTCGTTACCATAAATGACAAATGCTGCCGTAAAGCCGGCAGCAAAAACATGGCGGTATTGCTGATAAAATCTGTAGGCACCTAATATACCGTGATGTTGACCATTTTTGTCATAAGCGATAACTTCATCGACACCATCCAAATGATGGGCGGCATCAATAAAAGGTTTATTGGCGATGAATACGGTATGGCTGTCAGGAAATACAGCTTTTATATTGCGGCATAATGGACCGGTCAGTAAAATATCGCCAAAAAAAGATGTATTGATTATTAAAAAGTTTTTCATATTCAAGTCATCCTTTATTAAAAATATAAACAATAAACTGTATATAATATAAATAACTATATATTTATATTATATACAGTTTATCAGATAAAGAAAGGAATTTAGTTAAATATATCATATCTTGGAATATATAAGATGCAGCTAATTTTCCAACATGTTATGAGAGCTGCTAACCCAAAGGCTCCCTTCTAAGGGCAGACAAAAGGTAAGATATATGCTTCATGTTTATAAAAATACCAGACAAAAGACTTTCCTTGGATTATCGGAATGTGGTGAATGTTTTTCCGACGTTTTAAGAATGACTAATTCAAAGGCTCCCTTCTAAAGACGTGCAAAAGGTAAGATATATGTTTCCATGTTTATAAAAATACCAGACAAAAGACTTTCCTTGGATTATCGGAATGTGGTGAATGTCTTTCTGACGTTTTAAGAATGACTAATTTAAAGGCTCCCTTCCAGGGGAGCTGTCGGCGCAGCCGACTGAGGGGTTACCTTAAAACAAGACAATATTTGATGCGGAAGTTAGGAAGTAAATCCTCTTTGTTAAGGAGGGCTTTAAAGAACGTAATTTATTATATATCTAAATAAGTAGTAATATCAAAACAGTCAGGCATTAAAGAATAAATTTCAATGTGGAGTATGTGATAAATGTTTTTTCTTGCTCCATAAGAATGACTGACCAAAAGGCTCCCTTCTAGGGGAGCTGTCGGCGCAGCCGACTGAGGGGTTATCTTAAAACAAGACAATATTTTGATGCGGAAGCTTAGGAAGTAAACCCTTCCGTCATGGCGCTTACGCCATGCCACCCTCCCTGTTAAGGAGGGCTTTAAAGAACGTAATTTATTATATATCTAAATAGGTAGTAATATCAAAACAGTCAGGCATTAAAGAATAAATTTCAATGTGGAGTATGTGATAAATGTTTTTTTTTGCTCCATAAGAATGACTGACCAAAAGGCTCCCTTCTAGGGGAGCTGTCGGCGCAGCCGACTGAGGGGTTATCTTAAAACAAGACAATATTTTGATGCGGAAGCTTAGGAAGTAAACCCTCCCGTCATGGCGCTTACGCCATGCCACCCTCCCTGTTAAGGAGGGCTTTAAAGAACGTAATTTATTATATATCTAAATAGGTAGTAATATCAAAACAGTCAGGCATTAAAGAATAAATTTCAATGTGGAGTATGTGATAAATGTTTTTTTTTGCTCCATAAGAATGACTGACCAAAAGGCTCCCTTCCAGGGGAGCTGTCGGCGTAGCCGACTGAGGGGTTATCTTAAAACAAGACAATATTTGATGCGGAAGCTTAGGAAGTGAACCCTCCCGTCATGGCTTACGCCATGCCACCCTCCCTGTTAAGGAGGGCTTTAAAGAACGTAATTTATTATATATCTAAATAAGTAGTAATATCAAAACAGTCAGGCATTAAAGAATAAATTTCAATGTGGAGTATGTGATAAATGTTTTTTCTTGCTCCATAAGAATGACTGACCAAAAGGCTCCCATCTAGGGGAGCTGTCGGCGCAGCCGACTGAGGGGTTATCTTAAAACAAGGCAATATTTGATGCGGAAGTTTAGAAGTAAACCCTTCCGTCATGGCGCTTACGCCATGCCACCCTCCCTGTTAAGGAGGGCTTTAAAGAACGTAATTTATTATATATCTAAATAAGTAGTAATATCAAAACAGTCAGGCATTAAAGAATAAATTTCAATGTGGAGTATGTGATAAATGTTTTTTCTTGCTCCATAAGAATGACTGACCAAAAGGCTCCCTTCTAGGGGAGCTGTCGGCGCAGCCGACTGAGGGGTTACCTTAAAACAAGACAATATTTGATGCGGAAGCTTAGGAAGTAAATCCTCCCGTCATGGCTTACGCCATGCCACCCTCCCTGTTAAGGAGGGCTTTAAAGAACGTAATTTATTATATATCTAAATAGGTAGTAATATCAAAACAGTCAGGCATTAAAGAATAAGCTTCAATGTGGAGTATGTGATAAATGTTTTTTCTTGCTCCATAAGAATGACTGACCAAAAGGCTCCCTTCTAGGGGAGCTGTCGGCGCAGCCGACTGAGGGGTTACCTAAAACAAGATAATATTTTGTTGACTACTGCATTTGCGGAAGTTTAGGAAGTAAACCCTCCCGTCATGGCTTACGCCATGCCACCCTCCCTGTTAAGGAGGGCTTAAGATATGCAGTTCACAAGAAATCCTTAGAGACTAAGAATTTTTGTTGTGGCTATGTTTAATATATGCATCTATTGTATAACATACTTCAGTGAAATGTTTAATCACATCTGTGTTAGAAAATCGCATGACATATAACCCGTATTTTTGTAATAATAATGTCCGTTTATTATCATTTATATGTCCGGTTTCACTATAATGTTGTCCACCATCAACTTCAATTACCAGTTTGGCATAATTACAATAAAAATCGACAATGTAGTTTTCAATTCTGCGTTGACGATAAAATTTTACTGGATAATTACGAAGAAAATCGTACCAAAGATGGCGTTCTTCTTTAGTCATTGTTTTACGCAAAAATTTTGATATTGATTTATTTTTGCGGTTATATGGTAAACTCATAAGAATGTTCTCCGTGATTTATTTAATCATCAGATGTTTATGGGCAGAATCTATAAAATTATTAATCCAAAGGTTTCCTTCAAGATATTGGCATGTGATGAATGTTTTTCCAATATGTCAATATGTTATGAGAGCTGCTAACCAAAAGGCTCCCTTCTAGGGGAGCTGTCGGCGCAGCCGACTGAGGGGTTATCTTAAAACAAGACAATATTTGATGCGGAAGTTAGGAAGTAAATCCTCTTTGTTAAGGAGGGCTTTAAAGAACGTAATTTATTATATATCTAAATAGGTAGTAATATCAAAACAGTCAGGCATTAAAGAATAAATTTCAATGTGGAGTATGTGATAAATGTTTTTTCTTGCTCCATAAGAATGACTGACCAAAAGGCTCCCTTCCAGGGGAGCTGTCGGCGCAGCCGACTGAGGGGTTACCTTAAAACAAGGCAATATTTGATGCGGAAGTTAGGAAGTAAATCCTCTTTGTTAAGGAGGGCTTTAAAGAACGTAATTTATTATATATCTAAATAGGTAGTAATATCAAAACAGTCAGGCATTAAAGAATAAATTTCAATGTGGAGTATGTGATAAATGTTTTTTCTTGCTCCATAAGAATGACTGACCAAAAGGCTCCCTTCCAGGGGAGCTGTCGGCGCAGCCGACTGAGGGGTTACCTTAAAACAAGACAATATTTGATGCGGAAGTTTAGGAAATAAATCCTCTTTCAAACTTAATAAGTTCACCGTCATAAATCTGATGCCCAATGTCTAAGCGTTGTTTTTCTGTGTATCTCATGGTAAACCTCCTGTATATAATCACGATTAGGTTATGTTAGAATTTCCATATATATATGCCTATTTATATTATACATGAAAATGTCCTAAAGCCACCCCTCAGTGTCCAGTTTTAGTTTACCACTTCATATTACATTAACCAGCGTATTTTTTTACCAGATATTTAATATACCAGCCCAGTGATTTTACGATATTCCCATTATGGCGCAAAGCTTTTGCATAAACTTTCATCTCTTTATAATTGCGTGGCATCTGCAGTACTTCATTTTTCCAAGGAGTATGCTGCTCACACGCAGAATATAAGTGTCTGTTAAAATCATTGCAGATGCTGCTGATAGGCCAGGCTATGTTCCACGGCTTAGGATGGGCAGCAAAATGGAGAAATACGATGTCATTTCTATTTACTGCAGCAGGATCAATGCAATTATAAATTTTATCAAGATAAAGAACTTTATTGTGTAATACTACGTTGAGTGCATCCTGGTCAAGATAGCGAAATAGGACTGGGTCTTTTTTTATCACAGCCAGTACTTTGTCCATAACCGAAAAATTATTCCAGACAGCAATATTTATGACCAATACACCAGCGTTAAAATATGTATGATCCTTTAATTGTAAGGCTTTGTTACGTTTTTTGTTCATCCAGTCCAGATCGGGTACGGCAGCAATGATATTATTCTGTAAATCAAGTGAAAATAGCTTATTAGCAGAATTGAGACAGATTATATCGGCGTCAATATAATAAATATATTTTTCTTCATGTAATATATATGGCAGAATAAATCGAAAATATGTAGGCAGAGGCAGATGAACAAAAGTTGGCAGTTCACGGAGAATAGCAGGATTTATTTCATATACAATAATATTGATATTCAATTGCCGGGCCAAATTTTTAATACGATCAATATTGGTATGGTTTAATTTGACCGCTAGGATATGAAAAGTAAAAGCAGCATTATTATGCCGGCAGATGGATAAAATTGAAGTACCCATGCAACGGGCATAGTTATCATCAATACCATAACCAATATGAATGGTATTGGCAGATTTATCAGCAGCAAAAAGATATTCGTATTTATTATTTATCGCGTTTGAAAACATAGTCACTCCTGCACAGCTTTTATTGTTTTATCCCGGATTCTCCATATGATATATAAGGTACCCCATTGCAGCCAGCCAATGTAATTCCCGGTTCGTTTCATTGCACGGGCCATGAATTTGGCCTGTTTATACGTTCTGGCTTCTTGAACAGGGACATTGGCCCAGGGAGAGGATTTTTGATATTTATGCCACAATGATGTCAATTGATGGAACTGTCCCCAGCGCTGCCATGGTTTGGCACTGCCTGTATAATGAAGAAATATTATAGTAGGGTCAAGTTTGTCAATAGTATCATTTAAAGAACGTATAGTATTATAGCAATGTGGTAAAAATAGTATTTTTTGACATAAAAGAATATTAAGAACATCCTGATCATAAAATTTAAAATTATTTTTATTTTGTAAAAGTGTTACGGCTTGTTCGGAAATATTTGCTTCATTCCATCGTCTGATGTCAATCAGCATAACACCGGAATTAAAGTATTTTTCACCGTTAAAATTAAAATTTCTTCTGGCATATTCCGTCATTCCATCATGATCGGGAACAACTAATGCTATGGCATTTTTAAAATCTGCTTTAAACAAGTTTTCTAATGAATTTAAACATAATATATCTGAATCGAGATATAGACATCTTTTGGACACAGTTGAAAGTTCACGGCAAATTATAAAACGATAATAAATAGCCTTGGACCATGTAAAAAGAGTGGGAAATGCAGTAAATTTATTATTATTAATATAATAAATATATATAGCAATATTTTTATGTGCTCGACCAAGTGCAGCCAGATGACTAATATCATCACTTATCAATTTATCAGTAAAAACATGAAAGGCTATCGTTGCCGATGGATTATTTTTTATTATTGAGGACATCAACACACCCATACCCAAAGCAAAATGGGCATCAATGCCAAAAGCGATATTCATACTGTCTGACAAATCAATTTTATTGGCAATATTTTTTTTTGCCTTGATCATATCGGTAAAAAAATTCATGATAATTTTCCTTTTCTTTTATAGTCAGCCAGCATTATGATACCAGTTATTTGTATAAAGTCAATGCAATATAGAAATAATTTTTAAGACAGCATTGTCGGAGAGTTTTTCAACCGATGAAATATACAATATTGTGCATTTTTATTTTCAAAAAAATTTTATGCTGATGTAATTTTATTCGATTCAAAGAGCAGGATCACTGTAATAAGAAGTAATATACAGTCAATCGGCTGCAGTTGTACTTTACCAGACTTTACGATAAAATAAAATTAGAGGTGAAGCATGAAAAATTTATTTATTATTAACACACCGTTTCATTTATTGACATGTTTTATTTTGAGTAAAAGCACTTTTCGGAGTGATGACAATTATTTAGCACTTATACATCCGCATAGTTATGAAAAGTGGACGCAGAGCCATCTTATGGAATATATGGCAACAACAAAATGCGGCTATAAAGCTGTTTTTCCGCTCATCAATTGGTTGTCGCACAAAAATAAAACTAAAAGCTATCATGAACAGGCACAGTCTGTGAAAAACAACATTGGTAAACTGGGCATCAATAATGTATTCATGGGCAGTGATATCGATCCGCAGAATCAGTTGTTGGCAGCTGTATTGGGAAAGACGGAGTATTATCGTTATGAAGATGGTTTGTTTTCTTATTACAATGAAGATCGCCGCAGGCCAAAAACACATGAGTTGTTCCATAAACTAAAATTGTGGTTGTTGAAACGGTCAGCAGGGATAAAAAGTGATATGTATATAAATACTTCTACTGCCGGTGACAGTCGTGCCGGTATAGCTGATTATATGTATGCACCGGAACTTTTGCAGCGATATTCACCACGAACAATAAAGATAGATAACAATATGATCAAATTGGCAATAACTGATTTGACGCAGCATGACCTTTTACAGGAAACTTTTACTGAGCGCAGTATCCTGTTTTTAAGTCAGCCTTTGGTTGAAAAAAAATGGTATACAATTGAACAAGAAATGACTTGTCTAAAAAAATTAATTGAACCGTTTAGTGATGGAACAGTCTTACTGTATAAGCCGCATCCCAATGACAGCAGTTATAAAATTGATTTTTATCGGCAGCATTTTCCGCAGATGCGTCTGTATGATGATATTGAACCGGCGGAATTATTGTTTGTCAGAGAGAAAAAATTAATGGCTGTAGCAAGTTATCAGTCGACAGCATTGATGTATCCTGATAAATTTGCCGGGCGACCATTCAAATCCATTAGCTTGGCAGATTTTGGACATAGTCCAATATTACCGGTTTATAAGACAATAATGGAAAAGTCTGGAGTATATTTCCCGCAGACTGCCGAAGACATAGTAAATTATATAAGGAAAGATTGATTTGAATCAATCTTTCCCTGAATCTTGGTGTCTGGGTTTTATAAGAAATCACTGTCCCGAAGGTTCCTTTTGAGATATTGAAGTGTGATGAGTGTCATGTCGGCATATTATAAAGATACCAGACAAAAGACTTTCCTTGGGTATCGGAATGTGGTGAATATTTTTCCGACGTTTTAAGAATGATTAATTCAAAGGCTCCCTTCCAGGGGAGCTGTCGGCGCAGCCGACTGAGGGGTTACCTTAAAACAAGGCAATATTTTGATGCGGAAGTTTAGGAAGTAAACCCTCCCATCATGGCTTACGCCATGCCACCCTCCCTGTTAAGGAGGGCTTAGGATATGCAGTTCACAAAATTCTTAGAGATTAAAAGATTTTGCTGATAAGATGCAACCCATTTTCTAACATATTATGAGAAATCACTAACGGCTGTCTTCGATATATTGGCATATGTGAATAGTTTTTAACATGTTACAGGAGATCCACTAACCAAAAGGCTCCCATCCAGGGGAGCTGTCGGCGCAGCCGACTGAGGGGTTACCTTAAAACAAGGCAATATTTTGATGCGGAAGTTTAGGAAGTAAACCCTCCCGTCATGGCTTACGCCATGCCACCCTTCCTGTTAAGGAGGGCTTAGGATATGCAGTTCACAAAATTCTTAGAGACTAAGAATTTTTGTTGTGGCTATGTTTAATATATGCATCTATTGTATAACATACTTCAGTGAAATGTTTAATCACATCTGTGTTAGAAAATCGCATGACATGTAACCCGTATTTTTGTAATAATAATGTCCGTTTATTATCATTTATATGTCCGGTTTCACTATAATGTTGTCCACCATCAACTTCAATTACCAGTTTGGCATAATTACAATAAAAATCGACAATATAGTTTTCAATTCTGCGTTGACGATAAAATTTTATTGGATAATTACGAAGAAAATCGTACCAAAGATGGCGTTCTTCTTTAGTCATTGTTTTACGCAAAAATTTTGATATTGATTTATTTTTACGGTTATATGGTAAACTCATAAGAATGTTCTCCGTGATTTATTTAATCATCAGATGTTTATGGGCAGAATCTATAAAATTATTAATTGAAAGGTTTCCTTCAAGATATTGGCATATGGTGAATGTTTTTCCAATATGTCAATATGTTATGAGAGTTGCTAACCAAAAGGCTCCCTTCTAGGGGAGCTGTCGGCGCAGCCGACTGAGGGGTTACCTTAAAACAAGACAATATTTGATGCGGAAGCTTAGGAAGTAAACCCTCCCGTCATGGCTTACGCCATGCCACCCTCCCTGTTAAGGAGGGCTTAGGATATGCAGTTTGCAAAATTCTTAGAGACTAAGAGCGTTTGCTATATATAATGTAACTCGCCATTACTAAAGCGGTTCCCGCCATTTCGAGGATAGATATATTATTTACATATTATATTGTGACAGACATTGTTTATATAACGACGAAATTTCTGTAAGCATTTTTGTCGGAGAAAAGCGAGTAATAATGTCTTGTCGTGCTGCCTGTCCCATTTGTGCGCACAGAGATTTATCTGCTGATAATTGACTGAGTTTTTGACATAATAGTTTATCATCACCATAAGGAACGGTAAAGCCTGTGATATTGTTGGTTATTACCTCATTGATACCGCCAACATCATAAGCTGCCGCTGGTTTTTGCATGGACATTCCTTCTGCCAGTACCAACCCAAATGTTTCAAAACGTGATGGTAAAACAACAGCATCAGCTGCTGACAAGTAATTTTCCACATCTGGTTTATGTCCGATAAAGTGGACACGCCGGCTCAAGCCATGCCGCCATATTTGATAGCGCAAATGCCATTTTGCATTACCGGTGCCGATAATCAATAAGTGCCAGTTCGCTGCCGTCTGATAGTTTGTCAGCAAATCAAGCATATGCTGATGTCCCTTATTGCGCAGATTTTTTATACGGGCGATGATAGCCATGCAAAAGGCATCATCAGGAATGGCATAATATTTTCTCAGCTCATTTCTATTATCATGAGGACGAAATCTTTCAGTATCAATACCATTATAAATAAGCTGTACTTTTTTAGCGGCAGCACCATTATCAAGGGCAACCTGACGGACACATTGGCTGACGGCAATTATTTTATCACAGTCCAGTAAAATTTTTTCCTGCAAATTGCCAAATGCCCCATGTGCTGTATAAATTACCGGTAAATTTAAATGATAATTCAACTTACATTTCATGGCAGTAATTCCGGCAGCAGCAGAATGGGCGTGAATTATATCAATATGATATTTTTTGATTATACGGCGCAGAAAATAGGCAGCTAAACCAGTATTCAAGCGCAATGGCAAGAATATCTGAGTAATGCCATTTGCCGCTAGTTTATCGGCAAGCTGACCGCCACCAGAGACAACAATGACATTATAACCGTTTTTTTGCAGAAGTGGAGCCAGCATTGCTACATGGCTTTCAGCGCCGCCGATATTCATGCGAGGGACAAGAAGCATTATATTTATATTCATTTTACTGTAATTATTCATCATATAAATTATTTTTCAAAACTTGATTTTTCTGGTAATATTTTTTCAAAGGAATCAATTATACATTGCTTTATACTGCTAAAATCAATATTGTCATTATCGTTTATGCAGATCATTGGCATGTTTTGAGCCTTGATAGTTTCATAAAGCCCGGCATTATCAGCAACGTTGCCATAAATCTCGAAGACGCGTCCTTTGGTATGGCGGCCAATTGGTTCAAAATCACCTTTAACAAGCTGCCAATAGCGGATGAGCCATTGGTCGACATCACCGCGATTGCGAAATTTGTGGCAGCTGCTTTCGTCAAGCACGTCATTTTCTTTTGCCCAGATGTCATCATAAGTACTTTTTAGAAAAGAATATGGTAAATGGTTATTAGAGAAACCGCGGAAATGATGTTCACCGGAAAAAATCAGATTGCGTAAGGCATTCCAGCCATATTTCAACGATACCCATTTGTCAAAATGCTTATGGACCTGTTCCTTTTTGTCAAAATTGGCATTCAGTATGGCCATGCTATTAAACTTTATGAAAGGCATTATGTCATTTTTTACAGGTGAGCTTATGGCAGTGACGATACAAAAGTCAGTGGGCAGAGTATTTTGAAAAAATAAATCACGGCTTACCGGTTTTATGATGAACATATCATCATTAAAAGAGACAAAATGGTCGGCAAGTCCCTTGATGCGATGTAAATTCAATTCCAGCGGACTGGAATTGAATGTTGGCATATACTGTGGTAATAGATAATCTTCATGACGGACAATATTCAGTTTAGGATTGTCGGTATTAAGCCAAGCGGGCAGATGCCCCCAGGTAATAAAATGAACTTTGTTGACCCACGGTGCAAATTTTTCCACACCACGAAACCAATACTGCAGATTATCCCAATCACGGTAACGACTGACGCGTTTGTCACCGTTACTGTCTGGGTCATAAAGGTCTTTTTGTTTTTGCCAGGCCGGATCATTGCCGTCAACCCAGCATACTGTAAAATCTATGGGAAAGTTGGTATTTTGCATATTAGCGCCTTCCTAGGTATATGTTTTAGTCGCCCGATGGCGTTCAACTGACTTCCAGCGATCATGCAGCCAAAACCATTCACTGGGGTACTTTTTTATGTGTTCTTCGATTTTCTTTGTCAATATAGCAGTAGCCTTGCGGATGTCACCATGTTTATCACGGGTTTTTCCTACAAAAACAGCTTTATCGATAATGATGTTATGGGTTCGTCCCGGTCCCTTGGTTATGAAGATAGGAATTATCGGTGCATTGTTGCGCCGGGCAATAGTGGCGGCACCGTGGGCACAGGAAGCATCCCGGCCAAGAAAAGGCATGACGATGCCGTCTTCAGCGGCATCCTGATCCATGATAAGACCGATTAACCAACCGTCAGCAATCATTTTGAACATACTGCGGACATCGTATTTATACATTACATACATACCGATCATGGCGCGGTATTCATTTATGAAACGGTCGGCGCCGCGATTTGATTGTTCTTGTGCAACACCAACCAGTTTATAGCCATTTTGTGCCAATACACCGCCAAGCAGCTCCCAGTTATCACTGTGGGCCGCCGCGATAACTCCGCCGCGGCCTAATTTCACTGCTGCATCGAGATTTTCCCTGCCGACAATATGAATGTATTTATTCATGTTGTTGCACATGATAGGAAAACGCATCACTTCAATGATCATTGGGCCAAATCTTGTCCAGCTTTTTTTTACAATAGTCAAAGCTTCGGCATCGGTTATATTGAGACCATGCCGGGCGTTGTTCAGAGCCATTTTTTTCCTTTTTTGCGGCACTAACAGCCAAGTGAAACTGCCGATGGCATCACCGATAATATAAGTTGCTTTTTCCGGCAGCAGACAAAAAAATTTACTTAGTGCTTTCAGGACATAATATAGTGCTATGACAGCCACCTTCCAATATATTTTCTAATTTAGTAATTACCTGGGACGGTTTGATAGCAGCCAGACAATCACGCTGAAATCGACACTTACGTTTCCAGCAATGTCGGCATGGATAACCGACTTCAATCGCATTTTCTGGCTGCCGGTAAGGACCATTGCGATTGGCGTCTGTTGGACCCATCACCATCACAGCGGGACAGTTGAGTGCTGCCGCCATATGCATACTGCCGGTATCACCACCGACAGCGGCCACGGCATTTTGCAGTATATATGCCAATTCTTTTAATGAAGTTTTGCCAACCATATTGATGATATCGATATCGGAGGCAGAACTTTTTATTTGCACGGCTGACACTTTGTCGGTTTCACCGGCACCCGCTAAGATAGGTGTCAGACGATGATTCTCGCACCATTCGGCCAGCTGGGAAAAATATGCTGTCGGCCAGCGTTTGTTGGGCCAGTTGGCACCTATTATAAAGACGATATAACGACTTTCAACAGTCAAACCATTTTCGGACAATAGTGACAGCGCTTTATTCTTTTCAGATAGTGTTATACCGAGAGGGAAAACAACATCTTCGACAGCACAGCCGAGTGCCGCCGCTGTGTCAAGATATCGGTCAATAATATGGCCACGCTGATGGGACCCCTTGACTGGACTGCTTATGAGAAAGCTGCCCTCGCGCATATCCGCATAACCGATTTTTTTATCGGCATGTGCTAAAAAAGCCACTAAAGCTGATTTTAACAATCCCTGCAAATCGATGCTGACGTCATAATGGCGTACATTGAGCTGATGAGAAAATGGGCGGATATATTTTATAAAACTGCTTAATGAGTTTAGTTTTTTTCTGTCAAAAATAATTATGTTATCAATGGCCGGGCTATTTCTGACAATATCAGCGGCTATCGGAGAGACTACCCATGTCAGATGACAATCAGGCCAAGTCTTTTTTATAGCTGCGGCCACGGGTAATGCATGGATCACATCACCAATAGCACTTAGTTTGATAATTAGTATATTTTTCATTTTATCATATATATTTCTTTTATTTTATTGATGATACCGGTGGTGGAACAACCGGCAATCATGTCCACAAATTGTGCATGACCGCCACATCGGCGCAGAGCACTAGCTTCAGGCAGTGTGTCAATTGTGTAGTCGCCGCCTTTTACATAGACCGCCGGTTTTATTTTTTCTACCAATGCTTCAGCACTGGTTTCATCGAACAATACAACATAGTCAACGCAGTCTAATGCATCAAGCACAATGGCACGGTTGTTTTCATCGACAATCGGGCGTTTTTCATCTTTCCAGCGTTTTACGGAAGCATCACTGTTGAGCCCAACGATCAGGCAGTCACCAAAAGAAGCAGCTTTTTTCAGATATGTGACATGCCCGGCGTGCAGCAAGTCAAAACAACCGTTGGTAAGAACAATTTTTTTGCCGGAATGACGCAATATATCACATAAAGCAGCAATGTCAGTATTTTGTATAATCATAATATCACTTTCCCAGTGTTCGGATTAATTCTTGCATTGACACTGTAGCAGTTCCCATTTTTCGTACGGCTATACCGGCTGCGTAGTTGGAAAGCTGTGCGGCTGCTATAGTGTCACTGCCAGCAGCCATGGATAATATAA
This sequence comes from Pectinatus frisingensis, assembly GCF_014076555.1. Classification (NCBI taxonomy): domain Bacteria; kingdom Bacillati; phylum Bacillota; class Negativicutes; order Selenomonadales; family Selenomonadaceae; genus Pectinatus; species Pectinatus frisingensis. Next base: position 2,035,724 of record NZ_CP045424.1, on the reverse strand, counting down.
AGGCGGCAACGCAGGTATCTCCGGCACCGGATACATCGTATACTTCACTCTTATCTGATACGGGGATATTGCTTATCTGTCCATTAGCTTCAAATAAAGTCATTCCCTTTTCACCGCGAGTGACTAATATGCCCTTAGCCTGCATTTCATTTAATAGGATTTTTCCTGCAGCATAAAGATCGTCGTCATTTTTTATTGTCATATTCACTGCCGCAGCTAATTCGGCATCATTTTGCTTCACATAAGTAACACCCTTAAAATCATGGATACGATAGCGAGAATCAACCATACAGGGAATATTGTGCTGCTGAGAATAATCAATAACCAGCCGACGTATGGCCGGAGTTATCGTGCCACTACCATAGTCACTGAGCACAACGGCTTTACTTTGTGGCAGAATAGACTGCAGCTTAGTCAACAATTTTTTTTCGTCGATGTCATTCATCGGCATATGGTTATCATGATCAATGCGTACTACCTGTTGACTGACAGTAGCCCTGCCACCAGCTATTATTCTGGTTTTGGTAATAGTGGTGCGTTCCGCAGAAGTTAGTAATCCGTCAACGACGGCTTTATTGGAAGTTAAGATTGATCGCAGCCCCGAAGCAGCCTTGTCATCTCCGATTATGCCAGCAGCGATAGCCTGTCCGCCAATAGTGGCAATATTGTTCACTACATTGGCGGCACCGCCGGCAACCATTTTTTCGTTGTCCTGTTGCAATACCAGAACCGGTGCTTCCCGTGAGATGCGTTCGATGATGCCTTCGAGATAAATATCGGCAACCATGTCACCGATTACGGCAACCGGTTGTCCCTGAAGTTTTTTTATGAGAGTCAGTAAATTTTGTTTAGTATTTTCCATTATATATCACCAGTGAACAAGATTGAATTTTACATGCCATGAGTTTCGTTTTTCCCGATATTCCAATGCCATATCGAAGCAATGAAAGTCGTGATACCAGTAATAGTCACGATCCATTGTTTTCATACCGGCACCGGCGTCAAATTCGTTGGCTATGACGACACGGTTTTTGTCATCAAATTTGTAACTTATACCGGCAGTAACTTTTTTGGAGTAATCATCATAGTCGTAATCAAAAACTGAGTTTTGTGTAGTGGAGCGTGAGTAATGATAAGCAGTATAAGCAGATATTCTACTATTTATGTCATATAAAACTGAAGCATCATAATAAAGGTTTCTGGAACTGCTGTTATCATATGATTCGTGAGTCCAGGTATAGCCAATATCAGGATATAAACGCACCTTAGGTGAACCAAGATAAATAGGAGCACGTGACAGACTGACGGTTTCACTTCTGTGCCAGCTGGATTTTATATCATCATCCCATTTACCATATTCGCTGGAAAAACCAAGGGAATATGGTGTATGCCCGATGCCGGTATTATAGTTAAAAATAAGGGTTGGTTCCTTTTTTATCCAATGATCGTTACCGTCTTCGTAATAACCGTATTCTGTACGGAAAGAAGCTTTGTCCTGAGTCCATTTTATACCATATACATTGCGCAGGTCATACTTGGTGTAGTAATTGAAATTAATATAAGCATTGATTTTATCAGTTAAATCTTTATCATAATCATAGCGGATATGTAAACCATCGTCACTGTTATAAGATACGTGAATAGGAATACCGGCGTTGTCTTCCGGTGCGTTCCTGCCAATTTTAGTTATATAACGATCTTTTTTGTAAACTACTTGGTTTTTTATCCAGAATTTGGCATTATAAGCAACCATATGATCATCCGGCCAGATTTCTATCTTGTCGGCAGACATATGATAGTCAGGGACTTTTGCCGGACAACGAGTAATTGACCCGTTATAGATAATCATTTCGTCAGGATAAAATTCCAGCTTTTGGGCCTTGATTTGTTTATCATTAATGGATCCGGCAGCATTTTCCATCGATCCCTTTTTTGTATTGTAGTTATAATGAGTATCATAACCGTTCAGTAGTAAATCAGGATCGCCGGTGGTCAGATCTCCCGACTGTGCCATATGAGCTTTATCGGGTATATTAACATCACCGATGTTGGCATTGCCGGACATTTCGTCGGTAGTGAGCCGTGAATAATTATGGGTTATCTTTACATCGCCCTTAGCATAAACATCTCCATTGACGCTGTTATATGAAATATTATTGCCCTCAAAAATTATTGGAGCAGGTTTGGAAGGGTCGATAGGACGAATAAATTTTTCATTATTAATATCGGCACGCAGAGCAGTTAACTCCTTGTTTTTTATATGAAGTCGATCATAATCCTTTTGAGCTTGAAGATAATTTAATAAATCCACGTCGGTACTGTCAGCAGATGCCTGAGACTGTAACATACTGAAAACAGTGGTGAATGCGGCTAGTGCTGAAAATAGATATAATTTTTTACGCATATAATTTAAATTCTCCTAAAAATAATATCAATTAGGCATAATTCGTTAACAAATAGAAAAATCCTGCTTTGTTCTATGCTGGAATTTTTCTGCCAGGCGGACTATGTAATGGATATATTTTGTTTATTGACATAAGTATAACAAGAAATCAGTACAGTATACAATAATATTGAAGAAAATTATCAAATAAATTGTTTTTTTATTACATTTACTTGAAGTATAGGATAATTACTATTAAAAACAGCTGATGAATCAAAAGTTTTGCATATGCAAACTACCGCCACTAAGCAGTCTCCCGCATTTCTAAGGACGGCTGAAGGATAAGATGCTGTTATAAGCTTATGGAATATTAACCAAAAGCTTTTCTTCGAGATATCGGAGGTAAATATTTTCTAGCATATTACAGGAAATTACTAATTTTAAAGATTATTTTCGAGATATTGGCATGTGATAAATGTTTTTCCAATATGTCAATATGTTATGAGAGCTGCTGACCAAAAGGCTCCCTTCTAAGGGCAGACAAAAGGTAAGATATATGTTTCTATGTTTATAAAGATACCAGACAAAAGACTTTCCTTGGATTATCGGAATGTGGTGAATGTCTTTCTGATGCTTTAAGAATGGCTAATTCAAAGGCTCCCTTCCAGGGGAGCTGTCGGCGCAGCCGGCTGAGGGGTTACCTTAAAACAAGACAATATTTAATGCGGAAGTTTAGGAAGTAAACCCTCCCGTCATGGCGCTTACGCCATGCCACCCTCCCTGTTAAGGAGGGCTTTAAAGAGCGTAATTTATTATATATCTAAATAGGTAGTAATATCAAAACAGTCAAACATTAAAGAATAAGTTTCAATGTGGAGTATGTGATAAATGTTTTTCCAATATGTCAATATGTTATGAGAGCTGCTGACCAAAAGGCTCCCTTCGAAGGGCAGACAAAAGGTAAGATATATGTTTCTATGTTTATAAAGATACCAGACAAAAGACTTTCCTTGGATTATCGGAATGTGGTGAATGTCTTTCTGATGTTTTAAGAATGGCTAATTCAAAGGCTCCCTTCCAGGGGAGCTGTCGGCGCAGCCGGCTGAGGGGTTACCTTAAAACAAGATAACATTTTTGTTGACTTCAGCATTTTGAGGAAGTTTAGGAAGTAAACCCTCCCGTCATGGCGCTTACGCCATGCCACCCTCCCTGTTAAGGAGGGCTTTAAAGAGCGTAATTTATTATATATCTAAATAGGTAGTAATATCAAAACAGTCAAACATTAAAGAATAAGTTTCAATGTGGAATATGTGATAAATGTTTTTTCTTGCTCCATAAGAATGACTGACCAAAAGGCTCCCTTCCAGGGGAGCTGTCGGCGCAGCCGGCTGAGGGGTTACCTTAAAACAAGATAACATTTTTGTTGACTTCAGCATTTTGCGGAAGTTTAGGAAGTAAACCCTCCCGTCATGGCGCTTACGCCATGCCACCCTCCCTGTTAAGGAGGGCTTTAAAGAGCGTAATTTATTATATATCTAAATAGGTAGTAATATCAAAACAGTCAAACATTAAAGAATAAGTTTCAATGTGGAATATGTGATAAATGTTTTTTCTTGCTCCATAAGAATGACTGACCAAAAGGCTCCCTTCCAGGGGAGCTGTCGGCGCAGCCGGCTGAGGGGTTACCTTAAAACAAGATAACATTTTTGTTGACTTCAGCATTTTGCGGAAGTTTAGGAAGTAAACCCTCCCGTCATGGCGCTTACGCCATGCCACCCTCCCTATTAAGGAGGGCTTTAAAGAGCATAATTTATTATATATCTAAATAGGTAGTAATATCAAAACAGTCAAACATTAAAGAATAAGTTTCAATGTGGAATATGTGATAAATGTTTTTTCTTGCTCCATAAGAATGACTGACCAAAAGGCTCCCTTCCAGGGGAGCTGTCGGCGCAGCCGGCTGAGGGGTTACCTTAAAACAAGATAACATTTTTGTTGACTTCAGCATTTTGCGGAAGTTTAGGAAGTAAACCCTCCCGTCATGGCGCTTACGCCATGCCACCCTCCCTGTTAAGGAGGGCTTTAAAGAGCGTAATTTATTATATATCTAAATAGGTAGTAATATCAAAACAGTCAAACATTAAAGAATAAGTTTCAATGTGGAATATGTGATAAATGTTTTTTCTTGCTCCATAAGAATGACTGACCAAAAGGCTCCCTTCCAGGGGAGCTGTCGGCGCAGCCGGCTGAGGGGTTACCTTAAAACAAGATAATATTTTGTTGACTACTGCATTTTGCGGAAGTTTAGGAAGTAAACCCTCCCGGCATGGCGCTTACGCCATGCCACCCTCCCTGTTAAGGAGGGCTTTAAAGAGCGTAATTTATTATATATCTAAATAGGTAGTAATATCAAAACAGTCAAACATTAAAGAATAAGTTTCAATGTGGAGTATGTGATAAATGTTTTTCCAATATGTCAATATGTTATGAGAGCTGCTGACCAAAAGGCTCCCTTCTAAGGGCAGACAAAAGGTAAGATATATGTTTCTATGTTTATAAAGATACCAGACAAAAGACTTTCCTTGGATTATCGGAATGTGGTGAATGTCTTTCTGATGTTTTAAGAATGGCTAATTCAAAGGCTCCCTTCCAGGGGAGCTGTCGGCGCAGCCGGCTGAGGGGTTACCTTAAAACAAGATAACATTTTTGTTGACTTCAGCATTTTGCGGAAGTTTAGGAAGTAAACCCTCCCGTCATGGCGCTTACGCCATGCCACCCTCCCTGTTAAGGAGGGCTTTAAAGAGCGTAATTTATTATATATCTAAATAGGTAGTAATATCAAAACAGTCAAACATTAAAGAATAAGTTTCAATGTGGAATATGTGATAAATGTTTTTCCAATATGTCAATATGTTATGAGAGCTGCTGACCAAAAGGCTCCCTTCTAAGGGCAGACAAAAGGTAAGATATATGTTTCTATGTTTATAAAGATACCAGACGAAAGACTTTCCTTGGATTATCGGAATGTGGTGAATGTCTTTCTGATGTTTTAAGAATGGCTAATTCAAAGGCTCCCTTCCAGGGGAGCTGTCGGCGCAGCCGGCTGAGGGGTTACCTTAAAACAAGATAACATTTTTGTTGACTTCAGCATTTTGCGGAAGTTTAGGAAGTAAACCCTCCCGTCATGGCGCTTACGCCATGCCACCCTCCCTGTTAAGGAGGGCTTTAAAGAGCATAATTTATTATATATCTAAATAGGTAGTAATATCAAAACAGTCAAACATTAAAGAATAAGTTTCAATGTGGAGTATGTGATAAATGTTTTTCCAATATGTCAATATGTTATGAGAGCTGCTGACCAAAAGGCTCCCTTCTAAGGGCAGACAAAAGGTAAGATATATGTTTCTATGTTTATAAAGATACCAGACAAAAGACTTTCCTTGGATTATCGGAATGTGGTGAATGTCTTTCTGATGCTTTAAGAATGGCTAATTCAAAGGCTCCCTTCCAGGGGAGCTGTCGGCGCAGCCGACTGAGGGGTTACTTTAAAACAAGATAACATTTTTGTTGACTTCAGCATTTTGCGGAAGTTTAGGAAGTAAACCCTCCCGTCATGGCGCTTACGCCATGCCACCCTCCCTATTAAGGAGGGCTTTAAAGAGCGTAATTTATTAATGATTCCAAAAGTGGACAAAAGAATAAGCTGTATATTTTTTGCCTGCCAAATATTTGTGTGTCAATACGGCAATGACAGTGTGTTAAAATATTATGAATGTGCTTCAGTGTGTTATTTAATAGTGTGTCGATATAAAAATAACCTTTATAAAATGCTGATAAATGAGGCAAGTAGACTGACACACAAAAGTTGGCATGCATTTTGCATATTAAAAGTAATAAAAGATGAGGGAGGGAAGAAGATGCTTGGAATTATTGTAGCTACTCATGGACACTTAGCTGAAGAATTAGTTAATACCTGTGCAATGATTTGCGGGAAACCAGATAATTTAAAAACCGTTACACTGGTTCCAGGAGAGGGACCTGATGACCTGATCACTAAATACGAAAAAGCTATTTCTGAACTCGGCATTGATAATGGAATTATTATATTGAATGATTTATTTGGTGGCAGTCCTTATAATGCAGCCTGCCGGGTAGCAGCCGATAATGAAAAATGCGGCATAGTTACCGGAGTAAATCTGCCGATGCTGGTGGAAGTTATCAACTACCGTTTGTATGCTGACGCCGATGCCACAATCATGGACGCCATGAATAAGGCAATACAGGCCGCCAGTGACGGTGTGCAGAAATTTCATAAAAGTATGGTAGTGATAGAAGATGAAAACGAAGGAGACGATTTATAATGAATATTGTATTAGCACGTATTGATGACCGTCTTATACACGGACAGGTTGCGACCGTATGGGCTAAAGTTACTAAATGCACTAGAATTATTGTCTGTGATGATGATGTAGCAGCTGATAATATTAGGGCAACTTTACTCAAGCAGGTGGCCCCGCCAGGTATAAAATCCAGCGTAGTAAGCGTAGACAAAGCGGTTCGTGTTTATAATAACCCTAAATATGCAGATGATAAGTGTCTGCTGCTATTTACCAATCCGACCAGTGTACTGCGGATGGTTGAAGCCGGTGTCGATATTAAAAGCATCAACATTGGTGGAATGAGCTTCAAAGAAGGTAAACGTCAGGTCAGCGGCGCAATTTCCGTAGATGAAAAAGATGAAGCTGCATTTGAAAAACTGCACGAAAAGGGAATTGAAATGGAATGCAGGAAAGTCGACACTGACAAAAAAGTTGATATGATGAGCCTTCTTAAAAAATAAATGTATTGTGGATCCTATTACTAAAGGTATCAATATTTATTCAAATTTCGCATTTATAAATGGCACTAATAGTTTTATATTAAGTTTTAAGATTTTTCTTAATAAGGCGGCAGGTATTATAGTATGATTTTTAGTGTTTGTACTGACAGCTGCTACAAGAGAATCTAGTAAGTCGTTTATAGGATATAAGTTCTTGCAAAACTTTATCTGCGAAATTTGAAGGAGTTATTTATAATAATATAGGAGGTATTTACAATGGTACTCAGTGGTGCTCAACTTATTGCAATTTTTATTGTTTCAGCAATCGCAGGGATGGGGAGCGTACTTGATGAATTCCAAACACATCGTCCTTTGATCGCCTGCACACTTACCGGATTAATACTAGGAGATATGACTACCGGTATCATTATCGGTGGTACATTGGAAATGATCGCCTTAGGCTGGATGAACATAGGTGCGGCAATGGCACCGGATTCGGCTTTGGCATCAACAATTTCAACAATTTTGGTTATTGCCGGACATCAAAGCATTGGTGCAGGTATAGCAATCGCCATGCCGCTGGCAGCAGCAGGCCAGGTGCTCACTATTTTATGCCGTACCCTGACAGTGTTTTTCCAGCATAGAGCCGATGCTTTTGCCAGAGAAGGCAATTTGCGCGGTATTGATTTATGCCATTTAGGTGCTTTGGTTATCCAGGCACTGCGTGTTGCTGTTCCTACTTTATTGGTTGCAATGTATATTGGAACCGGTGCAGTTCAGACACTGCTCGATGCTATACCGCCAGTTATAACCGGTGGTTTGCGATAGCCGGCGGATTCATCGTAGTAGTTGGGTATGCTATGGTTATAAACATGATGCAGGCAAATTATTTAATGCCTTTCTTCTTCCTTGGATTTGTCATTGCAGCGTTCACTAAATTCAATCTTGTAGCTTTTGGTGTAATCGGTCTTGTACTGGCTATCGTTTATATTCAGCTCAATCCTAAGTACAACAAAACTGCAGTTGCGGCACCAGCAGCGAGTTCTGCCGGTGGTAAAGATGATGATTTAGACGACGATTTGGATGACTGAGAGAAAGGGAGGAAAGTATCATGGAAAAAAAGTTAACTAAAAGTGATTTCTTTTGGACGTTTATTCGCTCTAACTTTGCACAAGGTTCATGGAACATGGAACGTATGCAGGCACTGGGGTTTTGCTTTGGTGTAATTCCTATTATCAAAAGATTATATACTGGTGATGAACGCAAACAGGCGTTGAAACGCCATTTGGAATTTTACAATACCCATCCATTTGTTACAGCTCCAATAATTGGTGTCGTGGCAGCTATGGAAGAACAAAGAGCCAATGGTAAGGATATCAGTGATGGTGTTATCAATGGTTTGAAAGTTGGTATGATGGGACCTTTGGCTGGTGTCGGGGATCCTATATTCTGGGGAACTGCCCGTCCTATAACTGCATCACTCGGTGCATCGTTTGCATTGGGCGGCAGTCTTTTCGGCCCAATTTTATTCTTTGTTTTATTTAACTTGATTCGTCTGCTGGTTCGCTGGTATGGTATAAAATATGGTTATGAAAAAGGTACAGATGTTATTTCCGATGTAGCCGGCAATAAGCTCCAAAAGATAACAGAAGGTGCTTCTATCTTAGGGCTGTTCGTAATGGGGGCCTTGGTTAATAAATGGACATCGATGAATGTACCGGTGGTTGTATCAACTATTACTAAGCAAGATGGTACTGTTGCTGTAACAACTGTCCAGACGATACTTGACCAGTTGATGCCCGGATTGCTGCCATTACTGCTGACCTTCTTATGCATCAAGCTCATGAAGAATAAAGTTAACCCTATCTGGATTATCTTTGGATTGTTTGCAGTAGGTATATTAGGTTATTGGACAGGAATTTTGGGAATGTAATTTCCTGAGACTGAGTGTGAGATAGTTGCATTTTCGCACTATTTACTATATCCCATTCTATTTTCCACATAAATTAAAAGCACTTGCGAATTTTTGCAGGTGCTTTTAATTTTGTGGACTAAGATTCTTTATAGGCACAATTTAAATACCTCCCAATCAATAAAAATTTGATTGGGAGGTTTATTTGTTGTTTGTCAAATTGCAGAATTAAAGTTCCATTATAATAGGAAGTATCATCGGACGACGTCTTGTCTGTTCATAAAGAAAACGTCCCAGCGATTCTCTTACACTGGTCTTTATTGCCGACCATTCGGTCACTTTGTTTTCCATGCATTTATTAACAGTGTCAGTCACTCGTTCCTTGGCAGCATTCATAAGTTCTTCTGACTCACGAACATACACAAAACCGCGTGAAACAAGATCCGGACCAGATACAAGACGGAAGTTTTGTTTATCCATCGTCATAACGACAATTATAATACCGTCTTGTGACAGCTGACGACGATCCCGCAGCACAATGTTGCCTACATCACCGACGCCAAGGCCATCGATTAATACTTTACCTGACTGGACTTTGCCAACAATGGCACCCTTATCACGAGTGAATTCCAGGATGCTGCCATTTTCAGCGATAAATATATGATCCTTATCCATACCGACTTCTCTTGCCAATTGAGCATGCTTTACGAGATGGCGATATTCACCGTGCACCGGTATAAAAAACTTTGGCCTTACCAGATTATGCATGAGTTTTAGCTCTTCACGACTGGCATGACCGGATACATGAATACCCTGATCCCGGCCATAAATGACATTGGCACCGAGTTTCAGCAGATTATCAATAGTCCGGCCGACCAATTTTTCATTGCCGGGAATTGGTGTCGCGGAAATGATAATGGTATCACCGGGTACGATATCGACCTTACGATGATCCGACATAGCCATACGGGTGAGTGCCGACATCGGTTCACCCTGACTGCCTGTCGTTATTATTACGACTTGGTTAGCCGGATGATTTTTTATTTCATCAATATCGATGATCAAACCTTCCGGAGCTTTGAGGTAACCAAGTTTTAAAGCAATGCTGACTACGTTTATCATACTGCGGCCCAAGATTGCGACGTGCCGATGATATTTCAATGCGTAATCCATAACCTGCTGGATACGAAGTACGTTTGAAGAAAACGTGGCAACAATAATGCGGTCACGGGCAGCCCGGAAAGTACGATCGAAAGCAACACCAACTGTTTTTTCACTTGGTGTATGTCCCTCACGTTCTGCATTGGTGCTGTCGGCCATCATTACCAAAACACCGCGGTTCCCCAAATCAGAAAAAGCCCGGAAATCGGTCATTTTGCCGTCAACAGGCGTATAGTCAAATTTAAAGTCACCGGTGTGGACGATCATCCCCAATGGTGTTTTTATTGATAAAGCGCAGGCATCAGGTATACTGTGATTGACGCGGATGAATCCGACACTGAAACAGCCGGCAGTGATGATATCACCGTGCGATATGGGATGAAGATTACTGGAATCGACATTATTTTCACGCAGCCGTCCTTCCAGTATTCCTAAAGTCAAACGCGCTCCGTAAACAGGAGCATCAAATTGACGTAAAATGTAGGGCAAAGCCCCGATATGATCTTCGTGTCCATGGGTTAATACTATAGCCTTGATTTTATCTTTGTTCTCAACTAAATAGGAAATATCCGGGATTACAAGATCAATTCCTGGCATATCTTCATCAGGGAACATCAGACCGGCATCAATGAGGAGAATGTCATCACCGTAACGAATCACCGTCATGTTTTTGCCTATTTCGCCTAATCCACCCAAGGGAATAATCTGCAATTTTTGCAGTTCTTTTGCCAAAAAATAGCACCTCCAAAAAATATATATAAAATTAATTATCTGTGATCTTTTTTCAAAAATAGGAAATATCCGCACAATAATTATCCATTCCATTATATAACTAATACGAGGACCTGTAAAGACACGGATATATTATCTTAAAAATAAATACATATAAAATAAAAGATATAACATTATTGACAAAAGACATGCTTAATTTTATAATAATAAGCAGGTAAAATCTGTAAAACAACGATAAGGAGGATAGTGACACTTTAATTTTGTAGTATAAAGGCAGCTGTTGTATTGATGATATAATATTTGCCTAAAGATTACAAAGGCAGATTAAAAACAAGACAAATAAATTAGTTGTAAAAATGACAGGAGGAACAAGAATGAGTGGATCAGTAATATCAGGATTTGAAAAGGCATTAATGCCGATAGCAGCCAAGATATCAAGTAATAAGTATTTATTGGCAATGCGGGATGCTTTTTCAATGGTTTTACCATTTATAATAGTCGGGTCATTTTTTGGCATTATTGAATGGGTGGTAATCGACCCTACCGGTACTATTATGGGACCGGATGGCATGAACTGGGGTGGAAAGATAACCGGTTTGACAGGTGATGCTTATCTGGCTTCTGCTTTTGTGGCAAAACTAAAAAGTCTGCAGGGATTGTGCAATCTTGTAGTAACAATAGGTTTTGGTTGTTTTTCTTTGCTGCTGGTAACAGCATTTTCCTACCGCTTAGGCGGAATATGGGGCGGCGACAAGTTTTCCACAACGTTGACCAGTATTGCCTGCTTTTTGATAGTAACACCGCAGTCGATAGGCAAAGTTGGTGGATTCAGTCTGGATTATTTTGGCAATAAGGGTGTACTTTCGGCTTTAATAGTGTCAACCGTGGCATCATGGGTATTTGTGAAATTATCGAACAATAAGAAAATACGGATTAATATGCCGGAAACAGTACCTCCGGCAGTGGCACAGTCTTTTGCCGTGCTTATACCTGTATTGATAACTTTAGGTGGTTTTGCGATTTTTGCAGCCTTTTTGTCTTGGTATGATGTCCCGCCATTAAACGATCTTATCTATAAAATCATTCAGGCACCATTGATGGGATTTTCACAAGGCTTAGGATTTTCTTTATTGTACCAGTTTATAGTATGGTTTTTTTGGTGGTTTGGTATTCATGGGCACAATGTTACGGCTGCTATTCAAAATACAGTCTATATGCCGGCACAGCTTGCTAATCAGGCAGGAACAGCATCATATATTTTCAGCAACGGGTTTTTCGAAGCTGGGTTAATGCATATAATGGGACTTGTAATAGCCATATTCATATTTTCAAAAAAAGACAGCTGGAGGGCAGTAGCCAAGCTTGGTGCTCCGGCAATGCTGTTCAATATACAAGAACCGATGGCCTTTGGTTTGCCGATAGTTCTCAATCCAATTTTACTAGTACCTTATATAATAGCACCGCTGGCCAATACAGTGGTAGGATGGCTGGCAATATCATCAGGATTGGTTCCTATTTTTAAATATGTAGTGCCATGGACAATGCCGCTGTTCTTTGGTGCAACGATTGGAACGGGATCAATAGCCGGTGGATTATTGCAGATAGTATGGTTGATAATGGACATATTTATTTATGCACCGTTCGTTATTGCGTCGAATCGGATAAAAGATGCTGACGAAGAAACAACAGACTCATGATGGTAAAGAGATAAATCCTCTCAAAACCGGTACATGAACAGTATTGATCTTATAAAGATGCAACCCGGCATTGTGTGAAACGTGGCGCCGGGTCACAGAAATCGATATCGGGGTAGTAAAAGCCGTAAGCTTTCCCTTGGGGAAAAGACGGATTGATAGTATTTATGAATATAAAAATATAAAGAATAGGAGATTTAAAAAAATGGATGAAAAAATTGTAGAACAATCCATGCAGCTGATACTACACGCTGGTACGGGCAGGTCAATGGTAATAGAAGCGGTAAATAATTTGGCAGAAAATGGTGATGTAGCAGCAGCCCGCAAAGAAATTGAAGCTGCCGGCAAAGAAATAGGAGCAGCACATGATATCCAAACAGCCTTAATTTCCGCCGAATGTGATGGTAGGGAAGTTGAAAAATCAATATTACTGATACATGCTCAGGATCATTTCATGACGGCTTTGGCAATTCGAGACATGGGACAGCTGATGGTAAAGATGTACGAATCACTGAGTAAAAAAACAGCTGACTGAGGGGATGCCCTAAAACCATATATTATACAAATATTTAAGGAATATACCCTAGGCAGGGCATATAGGCTATTTTGTGTTATTGAAATAAATTTTTCCTTCTTTGAGGAAATTATAGCGAGTGATCAGACATAGTAAATATTCTGTAAACAAGCAGCAAAATAACATTTCATAAATTTTATCAATAAAGGAAGGAAAAAGAATGGGTGTGAATATAAAATATAATTTTCCGGCGAATTTTTGGTGGGGTGCAGCAACATCTGGTCCGCAGACGGAAGGCCGTTTTTATAAAAGACATGATAATGTTTTTGATTATTGGTTTGATAAAGAACCACAAGCTTTTTTTAATCAGGTAGGTCCAAATGTGACTTCTAATTTTTTTAATAGCTATAAAGAAGATATTCAGATGATGAAATCTATTGGACTTAATTCTGTTCGTACATCAATACAATGGACACGGTTGATAAAAGATTTTGAAACGGCACAAGTTGATGAGGACGGGCTTGAATTTTATAATAATGTCATTAATGAATTCTTAAAAGCTGGTATAATACCGGTGATAAATTTGCACCATTTTGATTTACCAGTGGAACTGTACGATAAATATGGTGGCTGGGAATCAAAAAAGGTTGTAGATTTGTTTGTACTATTTGCCAAAAAATGTTTTGCATTATTTGGTGACAGGGTAAAACACTGGATAACATTTAATGAACCAATGGTGATTGTCGAGGGAGAATATCTTTACCAATTTCACTATCCTAAGATTGTTGATGGGAAAAAGGCTGTCCAGGTATTGTATAATCTCAACTTAGCATCGGCTAAAGTTGTTGGTGCATTTCATAAAACCAAATGTGCTGAAAACGGCGGTAAGATAGGAGTAGTACTCAATCTTACACCTTCTTATCCACGTTCTCAAGCGGAAAATGATGTAAAAGCAGCAAATTTTGTTGAAGATTTTTTTAATCGCTCATTCTTGGATCCGGCTATAAAAGGAGAATTTTCTCATACACTTGTCAATGTATTGAAAAGGGACGGTGTTTTATGGGAAGCGACACCGGAAGAATTGACAATAATACGTAATAATACGGTTGATTTTCTGGGAGTCAACTATTACCAGCCACGCCGAGCCAAGGCTAAGGAAGCTCCATTTGATGAATCTAAAGGCTGGATGCCGGATAAATATTTTGATGACTATAAACTGCCGGGATGCCGGATGAATCCATATCGCGGTTGGGAGATATATCCTCAGGCCATCTATGATATTGCTATGAATATAAAGAATAATTATGGTAATATTTCATGGTATCTTTCAGAAAATGGCATGGGTGTCGAGGGTGAAGAAAAATATGTGCAAAAGGATGGCAGTATTGATGATCAGTATCGGATAGATTTTTATGAAGAACATCTTTCCTGGCTGCATAAAGCAATTAGTGAAAAAGCAAATTGTTTTGGGTTTCATGCCTGGACACCGATAGATTGCTGGTCTTGGTCCAATGCTTATAAAAACCGCTATGGTTATATAGCCGTAGACCTTGCGACTCAGATAAAGACTATTAAAAAATCGGGTTACTGGATCAAAAAAGTAGCACAACAAAATGGTTTCTGAGATTAGAGCCCACCGGTCATGGCCTAGCTATGATCGGCGGGTGAAAAGGCAAGGGTATTAAGATATAGGTATCTTGTATATATTAAGCAAATTATCATAGTATTTTAAATAAAAGAGAGGGGACTGAATAATGAGACTAAAAAGATTATTGAAAACAGCCGTTGTGTGCGCGTTTATCGGAGCGGTTTCCATTACTGCTTTTGCAGCAAAGACGGATGATACTGCATGGGAAAATCCAGATAGTAAAATATATGTTGAAAAGAAAGCTGTGCCGGATAATGCCAAGGCAAGAGCTGAAGCTCCCACGGTCAGTGAACTGGCAGATAAGGCGCCCAAATCAATAATATTGACCGATCCCAATGCCACCAAAGAAACAGTCGGACTGTATCAATATCTGGCTGCCTTAGGGAAGACTGATTATGTTCTTTATGGACATCAAAACGATGCACATCACAAAATGTTTTTAACCAATAGCGGAAGTAATTCCGATACTAAAGATGTCACCGGTTCTTTAGCTGGTATTGTCGGTATGGATGCGCTTTCACTTACAGGTTCGGAACTGAATCTCACCGATAGTGAAGTAGCCAGGTGTCACTTATGTTGATAAACTGGCCGATATTGCAATTAAAGCGTCAAAAGAAGGTGCAATAATTACTCTATCAATGCATATGCCCAACTTTGCCGAAATAAAAGATCGCGGTAAAAAAGACGGTAAGTATGATTATATTGGCTATTCTCCAAATGTATTCACCGGTAACGTGGTGCAGCGCATTGTACCCGGCGGAGATTTGAATGATGTCTATACAGGATATCTTGACTTGATAGCAGACTTTGCATTGAAGCTGGAAAAGGCCGGAGTTCCGGTGATTTATCGGCCACTCCATGAACAAAACGGTTATTGGTTTTACTGGGGAGCAAAATATTGTACATCACAGGAATTTGTAAATCTTTATCACTATACAGTAAAATATCTGCGTGACGTGAGAAATGTACATAATTTCCTTTATGCTATTTCTCCTAATGGTCCTTTTAAGACGAAAGAAGAGTATCTTGACAGATACCCAGGTGACAGATATGTCGATATTATGGGCGTTGATACTTATGATGACAATCCACCCGGACCGGCTAAATCGGATCCGTGGTTCAAGGATTTTGCCCTGACCTTGCAGTCAGTCAATGACGCGGCAAAACTGCACCACAAAATACCGGCTCTCACAGAAGTAGGAATACGTGACGGTGGCAGCCTGGCAGTATCAAACAATAAAGATAAAGACTGGTTCAGCGAAGTATCAAAGATGGTGGGCAAGACAGATATGCCATACTTCATGGTATGGTCAAATTTCGAACGTGAACCGCATAATTTCTTTGCTCCGTATATGGTAAGTAAAACTCGCGGACATGAAATGATAAATAAATTTATTGATTATTATAATGAAAAGGATTCGATATTTGCTGATGGTGTAACTGATTACAGCCAGATGCCGACTCCGGTCATTATTAATAAATAGTCTTTCCAATTTATGTTATACCCTTTATACCAGGGGCTGTCATATGCAGTATTATTAATAAATATGTAATATTCTTAGAATCTGCCTGTTTCTAATTAAGAGTGAGGTTTACTTTGTTGGGTGGTTATAGAAATTATCTATTTGTTTGAATTATACATTACATATGACAGCCCCACCCCTTTGTTTTGAAGAAATATTAGACACGTTTTAATAAACGAGAGGAAATTAAATCATGAATAGAGAGAGAATTTTAAAAAAAATATTGCCACTAGCTTTATCAGCAGTTTTATTTACCGGTGGATTTCCTGCTGTAACGGCATTTGCTGATGCAGCAACCACTCCGATAACCTGGGATTTTTCACAAGGACTTGGTGCGTGGAAGTTTAACGGTATTTGGGATTATAACGGAATACCGGCAGTAACATATGATTCGTCGGTAGGTGACGGTGCAATAAAGATTGCAGTAGATTATTCCAGTGTATCTAAGGAAAGCTGGAGCGAAGTAAAACTGTCAGATGGTGATATAAATCATAATACCCCGTTAAAACTGGATAAGTGTAATTATCTGACGTTTGATTTTTATTATAATCCCAGCAGCATGCATGCTGGATCATTTAAGACGAAACTGTATATAAAATCTTCCGACGGTAAGGAAGTAGTAAATGTCTGCCCGGATATCGATCTGGCATCAGGATTACCGGTTCCGGGAACAAGCCTGAAAAAGGTAAAGGTAAAGGTTCCTTTCAATGCGGTTACAGCGGATGCCGTTGATCTTGAAGTCAGTGTTGTGGGAAGCTTCACCGATTATAAAGGTGATATATATGTCGACAATATTACGCTGGGACAGAAATAAAAGGAAATAATCTAAGGAAATAATCTAATGAATAAAAAATTATTAAGTAAAATTTTACCTTTGACATTATCGGCCGGGTTTCTTTGGGGCGGGCTGCCGGCAGTTAATATAACATCGATGCAGTTCGCGAATATAAACGTAGTTGAAGCAGCAAAAAACTGGAATTTTTCACATGATCTTGGATCATGGAGCTACAGCGGTAAGTGGGGCTACACCGGCACTCCGTCATTGGAATATGATAAAACAGCTGGTGGTGCAGGCAAGCTTGCTGTTGATTTTTCCGGTGATGCTGATAAAAGCTGGAGTGAGGTAAAAATAAGGCCAAGTGAGATAAATGACAGTACGCCGCTTGCATTGTCTGGATATAATGTATTGACGTACAATTTTTATTTCGATTCCACGGCAATGCAGGAAGGGACTTTTAAAACTAAGTTATATATGAAGTCCAATACCGGTAAGGAAATAGTTAATACCTATACTGATATAGACATAGCTTCAGCAAAGCCTGTAGCAGGTACTTCTTTGAAGAAAGTCGCAGTTCGCCTGCCCTTTACTGCGGCGGATGCTGATATTACCTATATGGAACTTAGTGTAGTTGGCTGCAATACTAACTATAAAGGAGCTTTATATGTAAATAATGTTACCCTCGGACACGAAAATGTAAAAGATAGATATGTACAAAAAACAGCACGGGCAGTAAAAAAAGATAAGATTGAATTGTCTAAGCTTATTCTGCCGACGCAAGTCAATCTTGCCGATGGTAAGGCTACTGAAAGTACGGCTCAATTATATGCATATTTAAAAAGTATAGCAGGTTCCGGCAAAGTGTTGTATGGACATCAAAATGATATGCACAAAAAAGCAGGTATTGGACCAAGTGATTCAGATACTTATGATATGGTCGGGGATTATCCGGCTGTTGTCGGTATTGATGGGCTGGCGTTGACTGGCAGCGAAATGAGCCTGACTGATGAAGAAAAAGCAGCAGGAATGACATTTATTGACAAAGCTGTTCAAGTGGCGATAAAGGCCAATCAGAAAGGTGCGATTATCACCTTGTCAAATCATATGCCGAATTTTGCCGATGTTGCTAAGAGAGGAAAAATTAACGGACAGTACGATTACTCTGGTTATTCACCAAATGTGACAACGGGTGACGTCGTTTCACGTATAATGCCGGGCGGGGATCTTAATGAAGTATATCGCGGCTATCTTGATATGGTAGCCCAATATGATAAACGGTTGCAGGACCTGAACATTCCGGTATTGTATCGTCCTTTCCATGAATGTAATGGCAGCTGGTTCTGGTGGGGAGCGGCTTTTTGTTCACCGAGCCAGTATAAAAATTTATATCGGTATACGGAAGAATATCTGCGTGATGCTAAAGGCTTACATAACATCCTTTATGTTTACTCACCGGGCGGACCTGTAACTAGTGAAGCAGATTATCTGACACGTTATCCAGGTGATGCATTTGTGGATATAGCGGCATTTGATATGTATCACAGAGATCCGGCAAAAACAGATGACTGGATGACATCCCTCGATGCCACAATGGATGTCATGAAAGCCTTTGCCAAAAATCATGATAAGATTCCGGCAGCTTCTGAAGTGGGAATTCTGGTTGGCAACAGTGCTATGCTGAAATCAGGTAATCAGCGCTTGGATTGGTTTAATGAAATTCTAAGAAATATATCACAGCATGGGATGGCTTACTTTATGACCTGGTCCAATTTTGATGAAACTAATTTCGATGAACCATATATGGTAAGTCCATCCCGCGGCCATGAAATGGTAAACCAATTTATTGATTTTTACAATAAACCGCAAGTAATATTTGCCGGTCAAATGCCCGATTATCGTAAAATAGAAGTTACTGAACAGGCTGCTGCAAAAACATATGGATATATTGTATCTCCTAACTCATATGATAGAATTCTGGCTTCACAGACATTAAAGGCCAATGTATCGGGTAAAAGTGATAATGTCCAGTTTGTGTATAAAAAAGATGGAGCGGCAGTTGCCTCTGTCAAGGCGGTAAAAACTGCCAATGGTTTATACAGCGTAGAAATAACCAAGTCAGATCTGACTAAAATTGGTAAATCCATGGGAACTGTAGATTTGGTTATTGATGGGAAGACTGCGGACAGTGTGAAAGTAATATTTAATATACCACAGCCACCCAAAGATATATCATTAGTGGACGACTTTGAAGGTTACTATGGCGACAACGGACTGCTACAGGCGGTTTACTCTATCAATAATGGTGCAGGGTGCTCTGTAAGTCCCACTTTAAGTACTAAGCACTCAGGCGGCGATACCGGATTGGCATTTACCTATAAAATAAATAAAAATGGCTATGCCGGTATCATAAAAAATATGAATGGTGCTGACTGGTCGGCCTATAACGCTATACAATTCTGGCTTACACCGGACGGTAAAAAACAAAAATTAATTATTCAGATAAATACCAACGGTGAAGATTTTGAAGCCGATCTTTCTTCATGCACTGTGGGAACGACTCCAACGCTGGTAACAATTCCCTTCAGTCAATTTAAAGGAAAGCAAAATGGTAAATTCGATAAATCCAACATCCAGCACTTTGCTATATACTGTAATACAGTGGGTGATACCGTAGTCGATTCGACGATGTATTTTGATGATATTAAAGCCGTAAAATAGAAATGTGCTATTTAAATTTTAAAAATCATTTAGTGTAATTGAAGAAAAGGGGTTGTCGCACAAACGACATTGACCTCATGAATATGCGATCTACTGCCGTTATCTGGTTCTGTGTCCTTACAAAAGAAAATAGCGGGAACGGAATATCGTATATTTATGAATGAAAATGTTTGTGTGTGACAGCCCTTTATTTTTGTATATTTACATAAAATGAAAAATAAAAAAATTCCTTTTTTTAGTAAAATAATACACTGCTGATTTCTCCAGCATCAGCAGTGTAAAAAAAGAGGAATTTTTAATAGCGTACTATTGGGAAATTATTGGAAATTAGAAGGCAAAGATAAGGTTAGAGAAGAAAGCTGTATGGTGAGGATTTTCTGCAGCATATTCAGAATTAATTGCTTTACCGAAGAAGAAATAGTTTTGCAATTGAATATTCTTTGTGAAATGGTACCAAATACTGGCTTCCATACCCTTACTGCCAGGCTTTTCACTACCGTTAACAATACTAGACATAATAAGAGCATCAGAACCAAGATACCGATAGCCGATAGATGATCCCCAACGCTTGTCACCCCAAGGACTACCATTGTAAACGAGTTTAAGATCGTAAGCTTTGTTTTGATAATCTTGATTACCATGAGAATAGAAACCGGTAAGATCAAGATTTTTAGCTAGATTTTGACGGGCATTAAGAGCGATAATACCTAATCTGCCATCATAAGCATTCGGGGATTTGAGACTATAATAACCAAGTCCGGCAGATGTTTTGGGTGTGAAGGTATGTTCAGCAGAAAAACCGTATACACCAAGAGTAGCGTCATCTCTTGTGCTTCCGTCATTATAGAAATCATAGCGATTGCCATGGCGTATAAAACCGGCTGACCAAGGGGAAGACAGATCAGCATTTTTTTCATATACTTTACCAGTATAAGCCTTAAGTGTAGTTTTACCCATGTTGTAATCAACTGCAACACCTTTAGTACGGGCGTTACCAACGACACCATCTTGTAAATCAGGAGTAAAAAGACCAATTGTAGCATTAATATCTTTACCAATTGGACCTTGGGCATACATACGATAAATCATGGCGTTGACATCTTTATTAGAGGTTCCATAAAGATCAGAGAAGGATTCTTCTCCATTCCAGCCTTTGGTATTGGTTCCCCATTTCCAGTCTAAACCACTGTGGAATCCCCATCCGTCACCAACATCAGCATCGACGTTTAAGAATATTTCTTTTTCCCACCAAGTATGACTATCACTAATACCTTTCATAGCTTTGTTAGCAAAAACACCACTTATTTTTACATTATCGGTTTTCTTTTCGACATTTGACATACGAATGCCAAGAGAAGTCAATTCATCGGAGAACTCATTAGATAGGCGCTGTATTAGAGCTCTATCTTCCTCATTGGCTTTTTCAGAATGGGTACGGGCACTAGCAATCATTTGTGCCATTTCGTAACGAGTAACAGCTCTGTCACCACGGAATGTACCATCGCCATAGCCGGTAATGATACCGTCATTGGTTAGTTTAGTGACGGCAGCCACTGCCCAGCTATCTGCCGGTACATCAGAATATAACTGGTCAGCAGAAGCAGCATATGCTGCACTTGTGGTAATAATAAGTGCGGATAAAGTAGATAAAATAACTTTTCTTTTGTTTTTCATAAATTTCCTTTCTCCCCTTACTTTATGAATATAACAGAAAATTCATATTCATATTAATTAACTTAACAGAGTTAATATAACATCAATACTGTCAGTTTGTCAATAAAAAATATATCTTTTATATAAATAAAATATAACAAAAATTAAATAAAGCATTACAAATAAAAATAATACAAAGATGTTTTTATATATTCCTATTTACCATCAAAATATTGCAATAACAGCAAAGAATTATTGAAAAATTACGATAACTAAATTATTATATAAGTATAGTAATTATATATTTATATAATAATTTTAGAATGAATATGTTATTTTGTTAAAATATTGATTTGAATCGATTTTAAAATAAAACATGGGACATAAATATCTTTTTGGAAATATCCAAAAAGATATTTATCAAAGAATAGACAACATGATTATAAGACATGTTAAAATGGAAATTTATTTATAAAATTATAGCAAAATTATTGACATAACAAACAAATAGTATTGTTATGTCAAAGCGTATTAAGTTATAATATATATTATAAAAATGAGGTGGGATAATGATTAAATATCAAACGATTGCAGATGATATTAAAAAAAAGATAACTAATGGGAAATATATGCCCGGTGAACAACTGTCATTAGAAAAAGAAATGTGTGATGAGTATGGTGTAAGCAGAATTACTATAAAGCGCGCTGTTGATGAATTAGTTAATTTGGGATTGGTGGTTAAGAGGCGTGGTTCCGGTACATTTGTAAAATCAATAGAAGATGAGGAAGATATAAGAGAACTTAGCATGGCGCGCCAATTTGCCGGCTTTGCAGAAACAAACAAGGGACATGAAATAGGAACAGTGGTGATAAAGTTTGATATTGATCACCCATCCAAGGAAGTAGCAGCGAAACTGCAGCTAACGACAGAAGACTTTGTCTATGACATAATACGTGCTCGGTCGGCTGATGACCAAGCAATCGTTATTGAATATACCAAAATGCCTATTCAGTTGATTGCCGGTTTGAAAAAAGAACATATCGAATCGTCTATTTATTCCTATATACAAGATAAGCTGCATCTTAAAATTCAATCAGCTCATCGTACTATTCGTGCGGTAATGCCAACTTCTTTAGAAAAAAAATATTTAAAAATTGATAAAGAGTTGCCTCTGCTGGAGATAGAACAGGTTGCTTTCCTCGATGATGGCAGCCCGTTTGAATATTCAATATCACGGCATCGCGGAGATAAAATAGCATTTAAAACAGTAAGTATTCGTTAATGAAAAAAGTTTTGATTTTGTGACTCAATTTGGAAACCATATGGATTTTATGAAAGATATTTTTTATATAAAAGTTACTATAATCTGAGGTTTAACTATTTTATTACTTATATGTATTTATTTAAAAATATTCCAGTAAAAGATATGTCATTTTATTGACAAAAGATATATTAAATCTTATAATATAAAAATGTAATAGTCAATTTTAGGAGGAAAATAAATGAATATATATTTAGTATGCAATGCCGGGATGTCAACATCAATTTTGGTTAAAAAAATGCAGGATGAAGCAGAAAAGCAGAATTTATCAGACATACATGTGGAAGCTTTTTCAGTGGAGATTCTGGATGAAAAGGTAGATACTGCTGATGTGGTTTTGCTGGGACCTCAGATCCGCCATATGCTCAATGATGTAAAAAAGATAATAAATGGTAAATGCCCGGTAGAAGTAATCGATATGAGAGACTACGGTATGATCAATGGTAAAAAGGTTTTGGAAAAAGCACTGAAACTTGTCGGCAATAAATAATGGTAAAATACCAAAACATTGCTAATGAACTTCGTAAGAAAATAGCAAGTGGAGAATATCCTCCCGGTACACAGATCGCTTTGGAAAGGGAATTGTGTGAAAAGTATTCAGCTAGCCGGATAACAGTAAAACGGGCTGTCGATGAGCTTGTCAAGCAGGGGCTGATCGTTAAGCGGCGCGGATCAGGAACCTTTGTGAAATCAGTTGAAGATAGTGATATGAAAGCTTTGAGCATGTCGAGGCAGTTTGAGGGATTTACTGAAAGCTATCAAGGGAAAAAAGTAACTTCCCAAATAATAAAATTTTCTATAGTACATCCTGAGAAGGATATTGCCACTAAACTGCTTTTAAAGCCGGATGATTTTGTCTATGATGTTATACGGGTTCGCTGTGCATTGGATGTTCCAATAGTAATAGAGTATATGAAGATGCCGATACAGCTTATCCCTGGTTTAAAAAAGGAAATATTGAAAAAGTCTATTTATGCTTATATTCAAAATGAATTGAAACTGAAAATTCAATCAGCACACAGGAGAATATGTGCTGTTATGCCGAGTAAGGAAGAGAAGACCTATCTGGGTATTGAAAGCACACTGCCGTTGCTGGAGATAGAGCAGATTGCCTTTTTGGATGATGGACGACCGTTTGAATACTCCGTATCCAGACATCGCGGTGACAAAATAGCTTTTAAAAGTGTAAGTGTAAGATAAGAAAATAGAATAGAACATAGATTGAATAATGCTCTGTTGAGAATCATTTGAGGTTAACTAAATGATTGATTCGGCAGAGCATTTTATTGTTTTTATAGTGAGGACAGTTGAAATATTTTGTTTGAACAGGGTAATGGACAGGTAGTATAATAAAATCGTATGATTATATGAATTGAACTTCGTACTTGGTTTTGGTTGACTAGTACAATAAACTTGAACCGCTCTTACCTTTTGTCCGCACAGAAAGGCGGGAAACTGTGCACCGCATGGTGGTGGGTTGCATAGATTTGACAGCTTTTACCGATTGGTATAATGCTGACTAACACAATTTTATAAGTAGAACATTACAGGAGGATTTTAACATTGAAGTTTATAAAATTTCTTATATTTCTTTTTTTCGTCATTGGCGGCAGTATGACTGCCGGTACGGCATCAGCTCAGTTTAATAATACAATCTTGTTTGTACCGCATGATAACCGTCCTATTTCTTTTCAGCAGACAGCGGATAATATTCGGGCGCTTGGCTATAATGTGATAACACCACCGGAAAACTTACTGGGAAACCGTGACGATTTAGGTCATCCGGAAGCTCTGGAAGAATGGGTGATGGCAAATGCCGGTAAGGCTGATTTTGCGGTTTTGTCAGCGGATTCCTTAGTATATGGCAGCCTTGTGGCTTCACGCAAGCATAATATACCGGCAGATGTGCTGCAGCATAGAGCTCAGGTTTTTTCTGCTTTGCATCAAAAATACCCTTATTTGCCGGTTTATGTTTTTGGCTCGATTATGCGCACACCCCAGACTAGTGAAGCATCTTCTGAGGAACCAGACTATTACCGTGTTTACGGTACACAAATAGCCCGGTATACGGCGCTTTCAGATAAGCAGGAAAAAGATGGACTGACAAAAAAAGAGACAAGGGAAATGGACGACCTGGAAAAGGCTATCCCACAGGCATCTATTAATGATTGGTTGTCACGTCGGGCAGGAAACTTTACTGTAAACAAATACTTGATAAGTCTTACAAGAGATAAAGCTATTTCTTATTTGGTCTTAGGCTGTGATGATAATGCCCGGTACTCACAGACAGACAGAGAACGCCGGGCGCTTGATAAGTTCGCCGGTGCCGTTGATTCTTATAAATCAGTGGCCGGCGTGGACGAACTGGGGATGATAATGCTGGCACGTGCTGTCAACCAACTCAAGGGGGACATTCCTTTTGTCAGTGCACACTATGCCGCCGGAGTAGGGGCGGATACCGTACCGGCTTATTCCAATGAACCGATAAAAGACTCAGTTAAAACACATATAAGTGTGGCCGGCGGGCTGCAGATAAATAACGACAAAAGGGCTGATTTGGTGTTGTTGCTCGACACCGATGAAAAAGGTGTAACTTATGCAGCCAATGATCCGGATAATACTCTTACACCACGTGCCAATACAGTATCCTTTATTGAAATGACCGGAAGGTACCTGGCAGAAGGTAAAAATGTCGGTATAGCAGATATCGACTTTGGTAATGGTGCAGACAATGCACTAATGAACATACTGTGGCAAAAGGGATATTTGGCAAAACTTGGAGCTTATGCCGGCTGGAATACACCGACTAACAGCAGTGGTTATGCTATAGCTATGGGGATGCTCGCTTCTTATGCTGATAAAGATGAAACAATTGAGATGTTAGTACCGCGTTACCTGGATGACTGGCTTTACCAGGCCAATATTCGTCAGCAGGTTGCCAATAAAATGGATAGTTTTACTGGTGAAGGCGACTATGGCGATACAAAGACACGTATTATACAGGCACAGCAGTATGCAACAGAATTGATGCGTCAGGCTGTCGTGAAGTACGGTTTAACACAGTTCCCAAATCAACAGTCATTGAAAAACGTACGGGTTGAATTCCCATGGCATCGTCTTTTTGAAGCAGCTTTTATCATACCAAAAGAATAAATGCAGTCCAGATGTAAACTGAATACAACTATAGGTTGTTGATAATGGTTTTTTATAGTAAAATTAAAAAGTGTATGTTAGGTATATGGTTTATACTAACTTGATTTTATTAAGAAGAAAGCTGTCATTAATTAACTAAATTTATATTGAATATATAAGCGTTGATTCCAGTAAGAAATTTTATATGCGCTATATAAAAGAGAGAAGTTATAGCTTATAATGGAGAGAAAGTCTGGAAGTGTAGTTTACAAAAACATATTAGTATTGAACCTGCGTAAGATCGGCGATACCATTATGGCTACGGCAGCGGCTTACCTTTTAAAAAAAGCGTATCCGGACGCTAAAGTAACAATGCTGGTAAAACCATTGACCAGAACAATCGTCGAAAATAATCCGGTTATTGACGAAGTATTACTTTATAACTACTCCCACAAGGCAAAAATATCTGAAATACGACAGACGGCCGGGCTGCTGAAAAGCAGGCAGTTTGATCTGGCGGTGGTGATAGATGGCAAACCTCGCTCAGCAATACTTGCTTATCTGGCTGGGATACCCAATAGGATAGGTTTTGAAAATATAACCTTGCGCAATATATATTTGAGATTATTCTATACACAGATATATGATATTGACTATGATTTTGCCGCTACTCAGCAGGTAAAAAACCATGAAATATTTATAAACCGTATAACTAAGAGAAATGATACAGCCAGGATGATAATGCCGGAAGTACCTGAGGCAGATAAAAAGATAATAGATGAACTGCTGTCAGGATTTCCCGCTGATAAATTGAAAATAGCATTGTGTATAAGAAGTGGCATAGTTTATAAGGACTGGCCGCAAGACAGTTTCATAAAGACAGTGCAGGGACTCTCGCAAGAACATAATAATGCTGTTTTTTATACAGTAGGTTCAAATAATGATTATACTTATGCGCAGGAATTTATAAGAAAATCCGATATGGATATTAAAAACCTCTGCGGCAGGACCAATCTGCCGCAGTTGGGTTATCTTTTGCAAAAAACAGATTTTTTATTATCGGTGGATACCGGTACGGCACATATAGCAGCGGCAGTGAATACTAAAGAAGTAGTCATTTTCGCCGGAACATCGCACAGGCACTGGGCCCCTTATGGCGGTAATATAGCGGTGGTTTACCCGGATATCAGCTGTTATCCCTGCAAGGATAAGGTAAGAAGAAAATGTATAGATTATCCTTGCTTACAAAATGTGTCAGTGAATCAGGTAATAGCAGCGTGTGATAAAGTAATGGCAGATATGGAAGGAATGTAGTAAAATGTTTGAAAACACAGTAAAAGGAAAAAACGTTTTGTCAAATAGTGCATTTCCACCGGAACAGGCTGATATACATATTGCTTTTGGGATAAGTGCTGATTTTACATACCCAGTAGGAGTGCTTATTACTTCCATATTGGAAAACAATCATGATTTAAAAATCGCTTTTCATATATTTGTCGATGGTGCGATTGCACTTGAAGAAAATAAAAAGTTTATGACCTTATTATTTTCTTATAATACGTCGATAACTATTTATGGGATAGATAATAGCATTTTTACCGGACTTGATGACAGGGAATTTACAATTGCCACTTATTATCGATTTGTCATACCATATCAGCTGAAAAATGTTGCATCAAAATACCTTTATTTAGATGCTGATATAATATGTCTGAATTCGCTGGACGCTTTTTCTAATATAGCTTTTGCTGGAACTGCAGCATGTGTGGTAGAAGATTTTGAACTGGATAAGAATAACCAGCCTATATTAACTGCTGCCAATACAGGGTATTTTAACGCCGGCGTGATGTATATTGATGTACAGCAGTGGCTGCATCAGCAGATTTCAGAAAAATGTATCGACCTGCTTCGTGAGGTAAATGAGCATCCTGAGCGAAAAGCAGTATATGGATATGCATTCCAATGCTTTGATCAGGATGCATTAAACGTAATATTAAAGGACAAGGCTGTGCATTTGGCTCCCTCGTATAATTTTTTATGTAATATAAGCCTGAAAAAAAATGCAAAAGTAGAGAAGATACCGGCAGATACGATTTTTCTCCATTATCATGGTTTTAATAAACCTTGGCACGAATGGTGTTTTCATCCCTTGTCCAGGTATTTTCGTAAATACTGGAAACTGTCTCCATGGAAAGATACTCCGCTTGATACAAGACCAACCAAGTATCGCCAGATGAGGCTTTATGCCAAGTATTTCATGAAAAAAGGAGCCTTTTTTACAAGCCTTTACTGGGTATATAGGTCGGTTATGAAAAAGTATATCCAAAAATAAAGGAGGAAAATGTGTGGATGAATTTGTAATAAAGCATATGTTTTTACAATCTATAATTGAACGGGAAAAATTTTCGTTTATAGAAAATGAAGATAATATTGCGGGACATATCGGTTACGGACTGGATAATAATGCAGCACGTATGACAGGTACATCAATAACATCTATTTGTGAAAATAACAAAGATAAAAAATTTGTTTTTCATTTGTTATGTAACAATATATCGGAAGAAAACATACACAGATTTGAGAGCTTAGCACAACAATACAAAATTGATATAAATATGTATTTTTTAGATATCAAGTCTCCCTTGTTGCGTAATTTAGCAACTACTTCTTTATTTCCATTACCAATATGGTACAGAATTTTTTTCCCATATATTTTAAAAACGGATATATTTCTTTATTTAGATACTGATATTATATGTATAGCAGATATTTTTAATTTATTTAAAATGAGTATAACCAATGAGATAATTGGAGTTGTTGTTGATTTTAAATCTGTACGAGAGAAGGCAACTAAAAAATTAAAACTGAAAAATTATATGTATTTTAATAGTGGGTTTATGTTAATTAATATTCAGAAGTGGAATTATTATAATATAACACAGAATTTGCTAAACATTCTTGAGCAAAATAAGACTCTTTTAGATCAGGATGTGTTGAATATATTATTTTCCCAAAAACCACATTTCTATTTAAGTGATATTTATAATAATATCGGTTTATGGTGTGAATCAGAAGAAGTAATAAAAAATAAATTGAAAGAGATTAAATTAATACACTTTGCAAATCACCCTAAACCATGGAGTATATTATGGCAGTATGAAAAAAGGCCATATATGGAAAATATTTATAATAAATACGAAAAGTTGTCACCATGGAGAGAAATGCCTTTGGAGTTACCCCAAAATTATCATCATAAAAGATGGTATGCGGAGATACTCAGAAATGAAGGGAAAATAAAAGAATCACTATATTGGTACTGGCAGTATATCAAGGGAAAATATGAACTGTAATGAACTGTAATAATGAGGGAAATGTATGCCAACAATATCAAAAGAAATATTTGCTGAAAAAATAGATGAATTGATGTATTGGGGATTAATTTTATTTTCCCTGACATTTTTCTTTGATCTGCCAATAAATTTATTAACAATAGTTTTTGTACTTGGTTTAGTAAAACTTATTTTTATCAGACCACGGATAAAGATACGAGGGAAATATATATACTTTATTGCAGCGTTTCTTGTATTAGTGTTTGTATCAGTGTTGTTTAATACAGGAGGAGCTTCTTTTAGCAGCATGTTTGCAGCTTATAAGAGCAGATTTATGAGCCCGATAATGGCATTTTTGCTGGTATTTTTATTTGATTTTACAAAAAAAAGAATAGCTGTAATGCTTTCTTGTATGGCTGTAGTTTTTTCGTTAAATTCAGCAGCTATTATTTGGCAGCATTTTATTTTTATGACATTACGTCCTGTGGGATTTTGTACTAATACAATGCTTTTGGCGGTCAGCAACATATTTATAGTGCCTATCTTACTGCGGCTGGTGTTTGAAAAAACGTTGCCGGGTATATTAAGAAAACTTTATTTATTTACAGTTATAATTAACATTCCTGCAATTATTTTTTCCGGTACGCGTATAGTATGGATCAGTTTGACACTAAGTAGTGTCATAACACTATTGCTTTATACAAATGATAAGAAAAAAGCTGTGGCTGTAATAATAACAGCCGGACTGATTATCACCGGTATTTTTATGTCATCAGATAAGCTGGAAAAACGGTTTGAAGTAATAACAGATCACTCTATGAAAATAGGGGATTA
Source organism: Pectinatus frisingensis (assembly GCF_014076555.1). NCBI lineage: Bacteria > Bacillati > Bacillota > Negativicutes > Selenomonadales > Selenomonadaceae > Pectinatus > Pectinatus frisingensis. The sequence continues at coordinate 2,005,572 of NZ_CP045424.1, read as the reverse complement.
CACAAATTCTCCAAATACAGAAAGAATACTTATGTGGGAAAGCTCACTGAAAATGATAAGAGATTATCCATTGGCTGGTGTCGGTATAGATAATTTTCACGAATTATACAAAACTAAATACAAAAATCCAGTTGCGTTGGAAACTCCATGGCATCCGCATAATGTCTTTCTGGCGATGGCAGTTGAATCAGGTTTCATTGGTTTTAGTGGGTTTATTGCACTATTTGTTTATCTGTATTACAATGTTACAAAAATATGGCGAAAGTCTGGCTCAGTTGCAGCTTCGGTGTATTTTTTATCGCTGCTGTCGTACAATATCAGTTTTTTAACTGATAGTTTATTTTGCGGACATTACCTGAAGCTGCCTACTTATATGTTTTGGTTTATCACTGCTGCCTATTTAGCGATGAGCGGGCAAATAGAAAGAAAAGAAGGATAATTAGTAAGTGAGGAAAGTATTAGTGACGGGCGGTGCCGGATTCATCGGATCGCATCTTGTGCCATATCTTTTAAATAAGAATTATGATGTGGTAGTACTGGATAACCTGGATGGCGGAAAAAAGGATAATATCCCGCTTGATGTAGAATTTTTACAAATGGATGTGTGCAGTCCGAAGCTTTTGGCTGTTATGCAGCAGGAAAAATTTGACGCGATAGTTCATCTGGCAGGACAGACTACAGTTGCCGATTCAATAAAAAGCCCGCTTCAAGATGAGCAGATAAACATTAATGGAACAGTAAATCTATTGGAAAGTGCCGTTAAAACGGGTGTGGCAAGAATAATATTTTCGTCTACGGCAGCTGTTTATGGTGATAATGATAATCTGCCATTACAGGAAACGGAGATAGTGAGACCGCTTTCTTTTTATGGACTGAGTAAAGTGACGGCGGAGAAATATATCAGACTTTATAATACATACTTTGGTCTTGATTATGTAATATTCCGTTTTGCCAATGTATATGGTGAACGTCAGGGAGACGGCGGAGAAGGCGGAGTCATAAGTGTATTTGCCCGACAGATCGCCGGAGGGAAAACTATCAACATATTTGGCGATGGTAATCAGACACGGGATTTTATTTATGCCGGCGATATAGCAGCAGGTATAGAGTGTGCATTGCACACAGATAAAGTAAATGATACATATAATTTGAGTACGAAAACTGAAACGAGCCTCAATGGCTTGGTGGATGTATTTAGAAAAATTACAGCACAAAATTTAAAGATGGATTACAAGGACAGGCAGCAGGGCGATATATACCGTTCTATCCTGGATAATGCCAAAGCCAGTGAAAAACTGGGCTGGTATCCGCAGATTTCTTTGAAAACAGGGATAATGAATACATATCAGTATTTTGCCGCCAATAAAAAATAAATAACAACATTTCCTTTAGGCATGATATTTGCTATAATGGTCATAGTTTAAATAAGGTTCATGAATATGACAAAAGTAGATGTGACTGCATCATCTAAATGAAGGATGGATTATTTTGCCACGATTTTCTGTATTGCGTAAGTTAATATTACTGTCGGGCGACATATTGGGAGTAATACTGTCGGTATATCTGTCGGTGCATTTTGTATTGCTGTTTAAGGAAGTTCCGTTCACTACGGATATATATTATCGATTTATGCCAATGAACATTATAACCATTGGCATATTTTTTAATCTGTATAGATTATATTCCTTAAAACAAAAGACCTATAACGAAATATTTCTTGGTATAGGTCTTTCTATTATTTACTCTTTCATCATAATGATGGCGTTTAGCTTTTACTTCAGGGAATTTTCTTATTCACGCAGTGTGCTGGCTATGACGGGAATACAGGAATTTGTTATTTTGAATATATGGCAGTATTTTTTCTGGCGTCTGGAGATGCTGCTGACTACACCACGAAAAGTGCTCTTGATCGGCAGGCATGATGAGATAGACAGAGTAAAAGGGCGTATGTACAGCATACCAAACTTAAAATATAAAATCATCAAAACAATAGATGATACCGGTAACTATGAAACATATCTGCAAAGCATAATCGATGTAGATCTGGTCATTATCTGTGCAGGGCTGTCACTGCAGCAAAAATCAAGAATTATGGAATCATGTCAGCAGATGCAAAAACAAGTTCTTTTGTGGCCATCTATATATGAACTGTTCTGCTGGGCATTGGCAATAAATAAAATAGATGACATCCCTTTTTTTTCACCGCAGTATATTAATCCCAGTCTGGAGCAGCGTTCGTTAAAACGCGTATTGGATATAATACTTGCCGGTATGGCATTGATAGCGTTGATACCATTGATGGCTGTCACGGCCATGTTGATAAAGCTTGACAGCAGGGGACCTGTTTTTTATAAACAGCTTCGAGTCGGGCGCTATGGAAAAAACTTTTTTGTATACAAGTTCCGCAGTATGCGAACGGATGCCGAGAAGACATGCGGTCCGGTGATGGCAGGAGAAGATGATCCGAGAATCACACATGTGGGCAGATTCTTACGCCGTACCAGAATAGACGAGGTACCACAGTTTATCAATGTACTTAAAGGTAGTATGAGTATAGTCGGCCCCAGACCGGAACGACCTTTTTTTGTGGAAAAATTCAAGAAAGAAATTCCAGAATATATCTACAGATATAATGTAAAACCGGGCATAACCGGTATGGCGCAGGTGTATGGCAAGTACAACACAACGGTATATGATAAACTTATCTATGATCTTATGTATATTCAGCATTGTGACGTGTTTACCGATTTTACTATAATGATACAGACGGTACGGGTATTATTTCAAAAAAGCAGTACTGAAGGCGTTGTAAATAACAACGCCGAAAAAGACAGTTGTGCCTAGTTTTTGCTTTAATACCTAAGTTCTTCTGTCCGCCTTTAGAAAGGCGGACAATCGTGCATAGAGTGGTGGATTGCATCTTATATTACAGAGCGAAAGTTTTCAACTTTTGAGAGAACTTTATAGACTGCATACCTTTAAAGCCTTCCTTAACAGGGAGGGTGGCATGGCGTAGGTGCCATGCCGGAAGGGGTTACTTTTTGAACTTTGCCTCATCATAAAATATTAATTATAATAGAGAGTATTATGAAATCCTTATTTAAAATTTTTACTATATTTACACCAAAGCAGCTTAGATACTGTATCTTCATTGTCTTTTGCATGGTAATAGGTGCCATGCTTGAAGCCGTCGGCATAGGTGCGATACTGCCGCTTATTTCCATTATGGGACAGCCGGATTTTCTTCCTATGCATCCTTTAATTGCCCATTATGCTTCACTGGCAGGCATTACTACACATATAAATTTTATTATTGTTTGTGCGGCTGCATTGGGAGTTGTCTATGTACTGAAAAATGCCTATATAGCATGGGAAACCAAGTTACAGATAGATTTTTCCATGAAAAATCAGATATATTATTCTAAGCAGTTATTGGCAGAGTATTTTGCCAAGCCTTATATGTATCATTTGAACCATAATTCAGCAACGTTGCTGCGCAATATGAATTCATCTGGAGCAATTGTATTTTCTAGCATTCTTGTACCAACACTTACCCTGTTTACAGAAGTTATAACAGCAGTGACAATTTGGTTAATGCTAGTAATTGTAGATTCATTTACAGCTATTGTAGTGGCAGGTATTATGGGAGGGATGGTATATGTCATTATGAAATTTTTTCGTAAGAAAATATCGCATGCTGGTATTATACAGAATAAATATTCGGCCGAATACATAAAATGGGTGAATCAGGGACTGGGCGCTATAAAAGAAACTAAAATACTGCATAAGGAAGCATTTTTCCTGACCGAGTTTGATAAGTCCTATGCCAGATATGGAGAAGCCAACCGCAAGTTTATGTTTTTAAATCAAGTTCCACGGTTAATTATTGAAACTATAGTAGTTATTGCTTTGTTGGTACTTATTATAGTAAAGTCACTATTAGGGTATGAACCTATGGAAATAGTGCCTCTATTAGGGGTACTGGCATTGGCAGCTTTTCGTCTTATGCCCAGTGCCAATAGGATCGTCAATCTTTCTAACGGAATAAAATTCCAGATGCCATTATTTGATGAGTTATATGATGAGTTTATAAAAATAAAGAAGAGAAAAATAAATAATGTACAGATATTAATGGATAATGACATTAAAAAGATGAACTTTGAAAATGAAATAAGAGTAGAACATCTTCAATTTAAGTATCCGGAGGGTAAGTCTAATGTGCTGAAAGATGTATCGTTTGTCATCCCTAAGGGAAAGTTCGTGGGCATTATTGGACATACCGGTGCCGGTAAGACTACCTTTGTCGATATATTACTGGGACTGTTGGAACCAACCGGTGGCAGGATACTGGTCGATGGTGCAGATATATTTTCCAATATTCGCGGCTGGCAGATGAACCTGGCCTATGTACCGCAGAGCATATATCTTATTGATGGAACAATAAAGGAAAATATTGCCTTGGGAATTTCAGCACAAGATATAGATACAAAGCATATCGACAGAGTATTGAAGATGGCTGAGCTGTATGAGTTTGTGCAGGCTTTGCCAGATGGGATGGATACTATGGTAGGTGAGCGTGGGGTAAAACTTTCCGGTGGTCAACGCCAGCGTATTGGCATTGCCCGGGCACTCTTTACATCACCAACAGTATTGATCCTTGATGAAGCGACATCGGCACTTGACAATGACACTGAGCGCCATATCACGGATACTGTTCTAAGGTTAAAAGGAGAGATTACAATTATTGCTATTGCCCATAGAATCAGCACATTGGAAGATTGTGATTTTAGAGTAAAATTTGCAGATGGTAAAATTGAACTTGCAAATAAAACACAATAATGACAGTTATTAAGTAAGGAAAGTAATAACATTTTACATGGGAGTGAATGTTTTGTTTAATGGTAAAAATATTTTAATCACAGGCGGCACCGGTTCATTCGGCAAGAAATTTATTGAGATTTTATTGAAAAAATATAATCCTAAAAAGGTTATCATTTACTCACGTGATGAATTGAAACAATTTGAAATGCAGCAGGTGTTTAAGCAACCTTGTATGAGATATTTTATTGGGGATGTTCGCGATGAACAAAGATTGGAAAAGGCTATGTACAAAGTTGATTATGTAGTCCATGCTGCGGCTCTCAAGCAAGTACCGGCTGCTGAGTATAATCCCATGGAGTGTATAAAGACTAATATACAAGGAGCACAAAATGTCATTGATGCTGCTATTAAATGCGACGTAAAAAAAGTTATTGCTCTCTCAACAGATAAAGCTGCTAACCCGATAAATCTTTATGGAGCGACGAAACTTTGTTCAGATAAGCTTTTTGCAGCAGCTAATAATATGGTAGGAGATCGGAATACCAGGTTTGCAGTGGTGCGCTATGGTAACGTTATCGGCTCACGGGGCTCCGTGGTGCCATTTTTTAAGAAACTTGTGTCGGACGGGGCCAGAGAATTACCGGTTACTGACGAACGTATGACAAGATTCTGGTTGAAATTGGAAGATGCTGTAGAATTTGTGATAAAGAATTTTCAGCGGATGCAGGGCGGAGAAACTTTTATTCCTAAAATCCCCTCGATAAAAATCATGGATTTGGCAGAAGCTATTGCACCTGCACTGCCTATAAAAATAGTTGGCATACGTCCCGGAGAGAAATTGCACGAAGTAATGTGTCCGGTAGATCTGTATTATGATACCTTAGAGTTTACTGATCACTTTGTAATTATGCCATCCACTCATTTTGCTGATGATTATACAGTGAACGCAATCGGTGAAAAGGGAAAACCTGTACAGGATGGTTTTGAATATAATTCGGGAACAAATCCGCATTTTCTGACAGTAGAAGAACTTAGGGAGATGGATGTATGATTTACTATGGACGGCAGGATATAAATCAGGCTGATATAGATGAAGTAGTTAAAGTTTTACAATCGGATTTTTTAACGCAAGGTCCGGTACTTGAAAGATTTGAACAACGCATAGCCGGATATTGTGGTGTGAAATATGCTGTTGCAGTTACAAACGCCACTTCGGCGCTTCATATAGCCTGTGAGGCGGCAGGGCTTGGAGAAGGTGATATGCTTTGGACCACACCTAATACTTTTGTGGCTTCAGCCAATTGTGCACGTTATTGCGGTGCTGACGTTGATTTTGTTGATATTGATGATAATACATATAATATGAGTACAGATGAACTAGAAAAGAAACTTATAAATTCGACAGTAAAACCTAAGATTGTGGTACCGGTGCATTTTTCCGGTCAGCCATGCGATATGGAAAAGATAAAAGAACTTGCGGTGAAATATAATTTTAAAATCATTGAAGATGCATCACACGCATTGGGGGCTGAGTATAAAGAAACAAAAGTGGGCTCCTGCAGGTATTCAGATATGACAGTGTTTAGCTTTCATCCTGTGAAGATTATTACGACAGGAGAAGGTGGCATGATTGTTACAAATAATGAAGAATTATATAAAAAATTATTACTTCTGCGTTGCCACAGCATCACTCGCGATGAGAAAATGCTGAGTAAAAAATCAGATGGTCCTTGGTATTATGAACAAACCGGTCTTGGTTATAATTACCGTATGACGGATATGCAGGCAGCACTGGGGTGCAGCCAGATGGACAGACTGGATGAATTTGTAGCCCGTCGTAGATATTTGGCAGATAGATATAACAAATTATTGCAAAATATATCGGGAAAACTGCCATATCAGGATAAGAATGTCAAATCTTCATGGCATCTTTATGTAATGAGGCTGGATTTTACTAAAATAAAAATCAGTAAAAAAGAATTATTTGCTGAAATGAAAAAAAGAGGGATTACCCTTAACTTACATTATATACCAGTGCATTTGCAGCCATATTATAAAGCACTGGGATTTAAACAAGGTGATTTTCCAGTAAGTGAGAGATATTATGCAGAAGCTTTTACATTACCACTATATTATCGATTGACAGATGTACAGCAGGCAAATATAGTAAGTGCATTGGAGGAAGTTCTATCATGAATAATATTTGCATAATAACGGCTCGTGGCGGAAGTAAAAGAATTCCCAGGAAGAATATAAAAAACTTTTGTGGAAAACCTATATTAGCTTATTCCATTGAAGCAGCATTAGAAAGCAAGATATTTAATGAAGTTATGGTATCTACCGATGATGCTGAAATAGCTGAAATAGCCGTTAAATATGGGGCAAAAGTTCCGTTTATGCGTAGCTTAAAAAATTCTGATGACTATGCTACGACTGCAGATGTACTGGAAGAAGTAGTTAATGAATATAAAAAATGTAATAAAACTTTTAAATACATGTGTTGTATTTATCCGACAGCGCCATTTGTGACGGCTGAAAAGTTGGGAAAATCATTTGCAATGTTGCAAAGTAGTGGCGCTGATGCAATAATACCAGTGGTAAGATATTCATTTCCACCACAAAGATGTTTTATTATAGAAAATAAAAAATTACTTTATAAATGGCCTGAATATATGAAAACAAGATCTCAAGACTTAACACCATATTATCATGATGCCGGGCAATATTATTTTATTAAGATGAGTGTTTTCGAAAGATGTATTACATTGGTTCCTGATAATACAATTCCATTTCCATTAGATGAAATGGAAGTTCAGGATGTTGATAATTTGACGGATTGGCAGCTTGCAGAATTAAAATATCAATTGTCAATAGATAAAAATAAATGATGGTAATAGTTTTTCGGGTGGATTCGTCTATACAAATAGGCAGCGGACATTTGATGCGTTGTCTTACATTAGCCGGACAATTACAAAAGAAAAGTAATGCTAATATCATTTTTATTTGTCGTAATTTAGAGGGTAATTTAAGTAATTTAGTAAAAACTCATGGATATAAATTGATATTATTACCCGCGGTTGATATTTTTGTTTCGAAATTAGATGGTTATGCTAAATGGCTCACTGTGTCACAAGATTACGATGCGTATGAAACTATGCAACAATTAAAGGATTTATCTCCTGTTGATTATATAGTAGTTGATAGCTATGCAATAGATAAGAAGTGGGAGATACAAATCCGCCCGTATGTGAATAAAATCATGGTTATTGATGACTTAGCAAATAGAAAACATGATTGTGATATTTTATTAGATCAAAATTTTTATTTGGATAATGATATAAGATATATTGGTATGGTTCCTCAGAAATGTAAAATGTTATTAGGGCCACGTTATGCATTGCTAAGAGATGAATTTCATCAAGTAAAAAATAAAATGAGAATACGAGATGGCAGCATAAAAAATATTTTGATATTTTTTGGCGGTTCTGATTTAACAAATGAAACAATGAAGGCTCTTAAGGCAATTGCTCTATTAAGAAACAAAGATATTACAGTTAATGTAATCACCGGGGAAAATAATTCACATAATAATGAAATAGAAAAATATTGTACTCAATATGACAATATACATTATTATTGTCAAGTGGATAATATGGCAGAATTCATGAATGAGGCAGATATTGCCATTGGTGCTGGAGGAACGACAACATGGGAAAGGTGCTTTTTAGGTTTACCTGCTATAGTAATAGCGGTTGCAGAAAATCAAGTAAAAATTTGTGAAGATTGTGCAAAAGAAGGTTTTATAATTTACCTAGGATACTATATTGAAGTAAATTATGTAGATATTTACCAATATTTAGGATGCCTTAATAAGGCTAGTTTGAGTAAAATAAATAAACGATGTTTATCTGAAAAAATGGGTAATATAGCTATGAATAATGTTTAAATAAGTGATTAAGGGTTAATTTAATGAGCAACAGTAAAGAAAAGAAATATTCAATATTATTTTTAACTAATAATACTAATACATTAGATTTGTATAAATGGTTATTATTAGATAATAACGTGCGAATATTTTATGATAAAATAAATATGAGTGTGTTAAAAAAAATAAATCCTGATATTATTATTAGTTATAATTATAAATATATCATAGATAAAAATATTATTGTATATATGAAAAATAATATCGTAAATTTACATATATCGTATTTGCCATGGAACAAGGGCAGTAATCCTAATTTTTGGAGTTTTATAGATGATACACCTAAAGGAGTATCCATACATCTTATTGATGATACGCTTGATACAGGAGTAATTCTTTTTCAAAAAAAAGTTTTTTTTAATGAAAAAAAAGAAACTTTGAGAACATCTTATGAAAAATTACATTTGGAAATTAAGGCACTTTTTAAAAAAAATTGGGGAAAAATAAAAAATGGAGATTATGTTATAAAGAATCAAACACCTAGTGGAAGTTATCATGACATAAAAGAGTATCAAAAGTTCATTGGTGATACTGAAATAGACTATGACGAACCAATTTTTATATTAAAAAGAAGACTGAGGAATATAAAAAATGAAAAAAAATGAAAAAAAATGTAATCAGGAACCACTTGTAATAGCAGAAATGTCGGGCAATCATAATCAATCACTGGAGAGAGCAATCAAAATTGTTGAAGAAGCAGCTAAAGCTGGTGCGGATGGTATAAAATTACAGACATATACAGCGGATACTATGACTATTGATAAAAACGATGGAGAATTTTTTATTAAGGATAAGGATAGCTTGTGGCAGGGTGAATCGTTATACAACCTTTATAAAAAAGCTTATACACCATGGGAATGGCATAAAGTGATATTTGCTAAATGTAAAGAATTGGGAATAATGTGTTTTAGTACACCATTTGATAATACTTCTGTGGATTTTTTAGAGCAGTTTGATCCTCCTTACTATAAGGTAGCATCTTTTGAAAATATAGATTTACCACTTATTAAAAAAATCGCCCAAACTGGTCGGCCGATGATCGTTTCCACTGGGATGGCGAGCATTGCCGAACTCGATGAAATGACTGCCTACGCCAGAAAAAATGGTTGTAGGGATTTAACTCTTTTAAAGTGTACTAGTAGTTACCCCAGCACACCGGATGGGACTAACCTTTTGACGATACCGCATATGCGCGATTTATTTCAATGCAAAGTAGGTTTGTCAGATCATACTTTAGGTATAGGTGTATCAGTGGCCGCTGTTGCTATGGGAGTATCGATGATAGAAAAACACTTCACGTTATCACGTGGTGAGGGCGGAGTAGATTCAGCCTTTTCTATGGAACCGGCAGAAATGGCACAACTTGTAAGAGAAGTGAAATCGGCTTATTTGGCTATGGGATCTGTACATTATGGAATATCGGAGCAGGAAAAGGAATCTTTGCAATTTAGGCGCAGTCTTTATATAGTGGAAGACATGAAAACTGGTGATATTATTACAGCGCAGAATATGTGTTGCATAAGACCGGGAATGGGACTGGCACCTAAATATTATGATATATTGCTAGGTAAAAGGGTAAAATGCGATGTAAAACGGGGTACAGCTGTAAATTGGAATATGATAATGTAAAAAATAGAATATGGAATGCTGCAGTTATTGGTCTGGGTAAAATAGGTATGACATATGATTTTGATATTAAAAGGACTCATCCTTCATCACATGTACTGGCTTATAATGATAATGAAAATGTAAATTTAGTCACAGCCATGGATGTTGAAAATGGGAAAAAAGAAATGTTAAAAAAACTTTCACCAACTACAAGTTTTTATACATCAGTAGAGAATGCTTTAAAAAATAAAAATATTGATATAGTAAGCATTTGTACACCGCAACAATATCATTTAAAGAATATTATTGAGGTGTTGGAGTATAGTAACCCTAAAATAATTTTTTGTGAAAAACCACTGGTAAAAAATACAAATGAGATATCTTTATTAAAAAATATTATAGATAATAAAAAATGTATAATAATTCCCGATATATCAAGGCGCTGGCTTACAGAACTGCAGAAGGTAACGCAATATATTGCTCAGGGAGAATATGGTTCTTTGGAAAAAATCAGTATTCGCTATACACGTGGAATTTTTAATACTGGAACGCATTTGTTTGATTTGTTAAAGATGTGGACGGGCAATAATATTGAAAAAGTTAGAGTTTTAAAAAAAGTGAGTACGTCTTCAGAAGATGAAGGAGAGCAAAGCTTTTCGTTTTTCTTTGAGCAGAAAAATGGTGTGTATGGATATGCAGAGGCCATAGACGACAGAGAATATTATTTATTTGATATTGATTTATTTTTCTCACAGGGAAAAATTGAAATGAGAAATAGTGGAAATGATATATATTGCTACTCTGTTGGAAAGCACAGTTTATTTTCTGGATATCGTGGTTTCAAACGAGATAAACATATATCAGGGATATTATCAGATAGCAGCATGAAGAAAGCAGTTGATAATATAATTGATGTATTAGAGAAAAGGGCATTTCCTGTGTGCACTATGAGGGATGCCTTCTATCCTATTTATGTGGCAGAGACATTGTTGAAATCATATAAAACAGGTAAAGAAGAAAGGGTTGACTATTATGAATGAATTGGCATTATTCGACGGTGTTCCAGTCCGCAAAACAGCAATTCCATGGACTAATACAATGGGAACCGAAGAAGAAAATGCAGTTGTTGATGTTATGCGTAGTGGGATATTGTCAGATTTCGTGGCAGTAAGGGGAGATAAATTTTTAGGGGGTTCTCGTGTAAAGAAATTGGAAAAGGCTTTTTGTGAAAGATTCAGCACTCAATATGCCATTACTGTTAATTCGGCAACAACGGCATTGCATACGGCTATAGCTGCTTGTGAAATAGGTCCAGGCGATGAAGTTTTAGTATCTCCTTACACTATGACGGCTTCTGCTAGTGCTATCTTAATGAATGGTGCTGTACCAATATTTGTAGATATTGATAGGGAAAGATATACGATGGACCCATTGCAGATTGAAAAATGGATTACACCAAATACAAAAGCTATCCTGACAGTTAATATATTTGGTCTTCCAAGCGATTTACCAGCTATTATGAAAATTGCTAGAAAACATAATTTATACGTTATTGAGGATAATGCACAGGCCCCAGGTGCTACAATAAATGGTAAAGAAGCTGGTACAATAGCAGACATAGGCGTATTCAGTCTGAATTATCATAAGGTAATACATAGCGGTGAAGGTGGAGTACTGCTGACTAACAATAAAGATTTGGCATATAGATGTCAGCTTATGCGTAATCATGGTGAGGTCATTCTCGATGAGAGTGATGATATGGATACTGTTGCATTAGGCAATAACTATAGAATGAGTGAAATTCATGCGGCTATTGGGATTGAGCAATTGAAAAAATTGGATGGGTTTTTAAAAACACGGAGAGAATTGGCGGAAAGATTAACACAGGGACTGAAATTTGTTAAAGGATTGAAGGGAGTTTTTATACCAAAAGGATATACTCATTCGTATTATGTTTACCCTATTCAATTTGATAGTGAAATATGGGGAATAAGCAGGGAAATTTTTGCAAAAGCTATAGCATCAGAAGGGTTTCCTTTAGGGATAGGGTATGTAAAGCCTATTTATTTAATGAATATGTATAAACACAAACATGTTTATAATCACACACAATATCCATTTAGTCTTATTGAAAAAAGCACACAAAAATATGAAAAAGGTGTTTGCCCTGTTACAGAAAACATGCATTATAATACATTATTAGTAGCAGATGTATGTAGAGTTCCATATACTAAGGACAATATAGATGAATTTTTATTAGCCATTACTAAAGTATGGAATAATAGGAAGGCACTAAAAGAATATGAAAAAAATTGTATTTGTCGTACATGATCCGGGAGGATATGATGCAGTATATCCTGTTTATGAGGATATGCAAAATCAGACGGAGTGTCAGCTTTTTTGTATTGGACCATCAGCAAATTTAAACAGGGAATTTGCCGCGAGAATCGATATAGTACTTGGCTATTTACATGATGCTCTAAAAAATGATGAGGTAACAGTATTAGTAACTGGAACAAGTTGGGGAAATCATATAGAGTTGGACTGTTTGAAATTATGTCAGGAGTATAACGTACCTACTATATCTATATTGGATTATTGGTCTAATTATGCAGCCAGGTTTAAAACAGATAGTGGAGAATATGTTTATCCAGATTATTATTTCGTAATGGATGATTTGGCAAAGAAAGAAGCCATTGATGCCGGTGTTGATGAGAAAAATTTATATATTACTGGACATCCTGGTCTTGATAGATTCTTCAATGTAAAAAAATTTTTACAGCCACGGATTATAGTGAAAAAAGTTTTATTTTTGTCGCAACCATTGTCATCATTGTATGGGATTTCTCTTGGCTATAATGAAAAAACGGTTATTGTTGATGTTATTGATATCTGCCGGGAATTAGATTTGAAGTTAAATATTAAATTTCATCCAAAAGATTCAATGGATTTTAAGATTCAATACAGAAAATTTGAAGCGACAGGGAATCTGGAAGAAATTTTACCTAATTATGATATAGTTATTGGTATGAATACCATGGGGTTATTACATGCTATTTTAATGGGTGCGCAAGTAATAAGTTATCAGCCGGGGTTAAAAGTAAAGGATACTTGTATTACTAGTAAGTTGGGATTGACAAAAAGTATTTTGAATAATAAAAATTTGAAACAAATATTAAAAAATGTCAATATAAATAACAGGGGGAATATAGATAACTTTATTTGGTCGGATGGATATTCGGTTAAAAGAGTTATAGATAAAATAAATGCAATATTAAATGCACGGGAACTTTATGATAGAGGCAATAGGTGATATATGCAAAAGTTAGAATTAAATGATTTACCAAGGTACTCTGCAAAAGTGAGAAACATTTTAAATAATGATTTATATAATGGCAGGACTATACATAAAACACCAAAAGAAATAAAACGAGAATATAATGACGAAAAATGGCGTTTAGTTGTTGATTATATTGAAAACAATCCAGGGATAAATATAGCTGAAATAGAGAAAAAAATATACACAGGAAAAGAGGTATTAGGTTGTGCTGAGGGGCAATATTGTCTGGAAAAAGATATAATATTTTATAGAGAACAAATTAAGTTATATATGCAAGTTTTGAAAACATATTTGAAAAATGTTAACTCATTAATTGAACTAGGAGCTGGATATGGAGCTATAATTTTAAAATTGGCACAGCAAATGCGAAAGGAAAATGTAAATGTAAATTATTTTGCTGGTGAATATACAGAAAATGGTCTTAAGGCGTTAGGACTACTTAGCAAAAGGGCAGGTATAAATATAAAGACTGGGAAATGTGATTTTTTTAAGTTGACCGCAGATGATATATTTAAAAGTGCAAGCAAACCAATAATATATACTTCTTATGCTTTAATGTATATACCAGAGTTGCAAAGTGATTTTGTGGAGTATATTTTATCGTTAAATCCAGTTATGTGTGTTAATTTCGAACCATGTTATGAAGCATATGATTCAGATTCCATGTATGGCATATTATGTCGAAAATATATAGAACTTAACGATTATAATAGAAATTTAGTTAATATATTGGATAAAGCACAGCGAAAAGGGAAGATAGAAATTGTGGAAAAACGGAATAATGTATTTGGTAATAATGTATTATTACCAATATCTGTGATTGTATGAAAAAAGAAAGAGAAAAATTCAAATTGAGAGGTTTTTTTGAGTATAATGAGTATAATAGGTATAATAAATAATATTAGGAACAATTTTTTTTGTAATAAAGAGCAGAAATTTTTCATTAGACATAATGAAAGAGTATGGAAAAAAAGTAGTCCTAGTGACAGGGGGATAGTTTTATTAGAATATACGAATTTGCAACCATATTTGCTAATTTGGAGTTATTTTGCTAATATATTTTCATATAAATATAGATACAGTATGTGCACGTATAGTGAATACCCCAGAATATGTAATAGAGCACTAAGTAAAATATTTTCATCATTTGGTGCTACAACACACATAATAGAAAAACTGAATAGCAAACAAATATCAGAAAAAAATGAAATTTTATGTAAACTTTGGAATGAAATAAAAACTAAGAATGATATTTTTAAAATATCTGTTAGAAATATAGAAATTGGGGTAGATATATATTCAACATATATTAGAACATATAATGAACCTACAGTGAAACTTTTTTCTGATAAATTGAAAAAAATAATAAATAAGGCTGTTACAAAGGTTATTTTCTGGGACGATTTTATTCAGGTAAATAATGTTAAATGTATTTTACCAACACATGATTGCTATTTATTTAACATAATTATTTGTGTAGGAAGGAAATATGGCATACCAGCGTATATATCAACATTTACAGGTATATATAAATGTATTGAAAATGATTCAAGCGGGAGTAATTTTAAGAAGTATAGGAAAATATTTTCAAAATTACCAGATGAAGAAAAAAGTGCAGGAAAAAGATGGGCAAAAAGACAATTAAAAGAAAGATTTTCTGGGAAAATTGATCTTGGAATTTCCTATGAAAAAAAAAGTGCTTTCTCAAAAATCGATAAGAATAATAGAATATTGAAACAATCCGAAAAAACTAAAGTATTAATATGTTCACATTGCTTTTTTGATGATCCATTTGTTTATGGATGGCATTTATTTCCTGATTTTTATGAATGGCTTTTACATTTGGGAGAGTTATCTGAGCAAACGTGCTATGATTGGTATTTAAAAATGCATCCTGATTATATGTACTGGCCAGGTACAGAAGAAACAATAAAAAAAATATTAAGTAAATATTCTCAGATAAAATTAATAGATGCAAGTATATCTCATAAACAATTAGCAGCAGAAGGATTAGATGTGGCATTAACAGTGTATGGTACAGTTGGTTGCGAATATCCGTTATTAGGTGTTAATGTAATAAATGCAGGTAATAACCCACATATTGCGTATAATTTTAATTACAATCCCAAAACAATAGAAGAATATGATAAAATTATTTTAAATCTTGATAAATTACCTAAAATTAATGTTGAAAATGTAAGAGAAGATATATATGAATTTTTTTATACACATTTTCAATATGATCCTATTTATAGAATTAAATTTTTATTAGGAAAGAATATTTTTTTCAATGATTTAGCTATATTGAATAAAAAATTAGGTGTAGAACGAATTGATGGCACTAATATTTGTTGTGACAGTATATATAAATATTTTCTAGATGAATGGGATGAGGAACTGCACCATTGTATAATTAACTATTATATGAAGGTAGTCAAACCTTAGTCTAATTAATGATGTTATTTGGTAATATGTTTACATATGAATAGATATTAGCAAAGGGGAATTATAATAAAAATGATTACTTATTTTATAAATAAGTATAAACTTTTTAAATTTAATATAGAAAAATTAAAAATAGAAAAAAATTTTAAGGTGGATAAAAGTGTTATTTTTTTACCTATATAAGTTGAATTAAGTTTATGCTAAAACATTCCGATGTAAAGTATATCAAAGCTTTATAAAGGAGAAGGACATGAACAAACGCCTTTTATTATCCAAGGAACAACTAGAAGAAATATTAGAAACTCTGAAGTCAACGAAAGTCATTCGAGAATATAAAAGGCTTCAAGTAATTCATTTATATGGGACGAACATGCCAGTGGAAGAAATTATGCAATTAACTCAATTAAAAAGAAGTGCCATTAGAGATATTTATCGCCGCTATCAAGTAGGTGGTTTAAGTCGTATACCGGATGCAGAGCGAAGTGGACGTCCATCCAGATTAACACAAGAGCAAGTATCTGAACTGCGAGATATCATTCTTAATAAAACGCCCGCCGATGTTGGGTTTGCTACCCATTTTAACTGGACAGCTGGGATTGCCGCAGAGTATATCAACAAAACTTACGGCTATCATTACTCAATAAAGGGTGTTACGTTGATTTTTAAACGAATGAACCTATCCTTTACTCGTCCAACTTATACACTTGCAAAGGCTGACCCACAAAAGCAAGAACAGTTTCAGGAAGACTTTAAAACAGTGAAAAAAAGTTGGAAGACGGTGAAATCCAACACGTCCTCTTCTGTGATGAGTCCATGATACGCGACTATCAAGCCATTGCAGCAACTTGGTTTGAACGAGGAAAACAAAAAATTATTAAGACGTATGGCAAGCATCGCGGCATCAAACTGGTTGGGTGTTTAGATTATGAATACGGCACAGTATTCTGTGAAGAGCATGAAACCTATGATGCGAAAGTGTTTCTTGGATTTTTGAAAAACGTTGTTTCTAAATTTAAGGGCAAGATCCTTCTAGTATTGGACAACGCCCGAATTCATCACGCGAAACTACTTCAGCCGTTTCTTAATCAGAATAAAGACCGCCTTGAATTTATGTACCTCCCACCTTACAGTCCAAATCTCAATTTAATTGAAGGTCTTTGGAAGTGGCTAAAAGAGAGAGTTGTAAACAATGTTTTTTATAATAAGACACATGAAATTCACTCTAATGTCCATGCTTTCCTTGATAATATTGCCAAACAGCCGGACGTCGTTATTAATAGATTGTGCCTAACATTATAAATCCAAATATTTAATTCAACTTATATAGTATAAATTTAGATTTAAGATTTTCTAAAAAGAAATATGGACAAATAGATGAGAAAGCAATTATTGGTTGTAATTTTGTTTTTGAATCTAGTAGGGGATATATTTCTATTGGAAAACGTACTTATATAGGAGGGGGCACAAACTTAATATCACGATCTAGAATAGAAATTGGCGATGATGTTGTTGTTGCATGGGGATGTTATATTTATGATCATAATTCTCATTCACTAGATTGGAAAAAAAGGGAAAAAGATATTGAGCAAGTGTATGTAGATTATATTAATTCAAGAAATACGATAGCTAACAAAACATGGGATGATGTAAAAACAAGTCCTATAAAAATATGTGATAAGGTTTGGATCGGGTTTGATGCAGTTGTGCTAAAAGGAGTAACGATTGGGGAAGGGGCAGTAATAGCAGCAAAAGCTGTAGTTACCCATGATGTACCTCCTTATGTTGTGGTTGCAGGAAATCCAGCTGTAGTTGTAAAAAGATTGAGAAAGTGAGAGACTGATGAATGAACTGTAAAATTTGCGGAAGAGTTACAAATGATTTTGCAAAAGCGGAAATTTTGAACAAGTATAATATTAACTATTATAAGTGTAAATATTGTGGTTTTATTCAAACAGAGAAGCCTTATTGGTTAGATGAAGCTTACTCTAAAGCAATCACAAAAAGTGATATAGGTCTTTTGTCACGCAATGTCTATTTTTCAAGTGTAGTTAGTGCAATATTAAAAATATGTTTTCCTAAAATGGATAGATACATTGACTATGGTGGAGGGTATGGGATTTTTGTCAGACTGATGCGTGATGCTGGGTTCAATTTTTTTTGGTATGATAAATATTGTAATAATTTATTTGCGGACACATTTAACGCTAATATTGATAAAAAATATGATTTGTTAACTGCATTTGAAGTGTTTGAGCATTTAGAGAACCCAATATTGGAATTGGATAAAATGTTAAAAATGGCACCTAATATTATTTTTTCAACGGAAATATTACCTAATGATGAAATTAAGCCTAATGAATGGTGGTACTTTTGCTTAGATCATGGACAACATATAGCTTTTTATGATAAAACAACATTAAATTTTTTAGCAGAAAAGCATCAAAAATATTACACTGCTTTAGGAAATATACATATATTTTCCGAAAATCCAATTAATAAATTTAAGGCTAAAATAGCCAAAAAATTACATATAGTTATCAATAAAGTCATTAAAAATAAATCTTTATTATTGGTTGATTATAAATCTATAACAGGAAAAGATATATAAATGGAAGATGATAAGGTAAGAATATTAATAACAGGTGCTAATGGTTTCATTGGAAGATACACAGCAAAGTATTACCATCAGATGGGGTATTATGTAATAGGATTAGGACATGGTGTTTGGAACAATGGTGAAGAAAAAGAATGGGGAATTGATGAATGGCATGGCTGCGATATAATAATGGAGTCATTGATAAGATATGGCACTGATATAGATATCATTATCCACTGTGCAGGAAGTGGATCTGTTGGATTTTCCATTGAAAAACCTATGTACGATTTCGAACGTACGGTGTGGACCACGCATTTTGTTTTAGAATATATAAGAAAGTATTCACCAAGTACCAAATTAATTTATTTATCTAGTGCTGCTGTATATGGCAATAAAAAAGAAATGCCAATAATAGAAACATCAGTATTAAATCCTATATCTCCTTATGGATTTCATAAAAAAGTAGCTGAAGAATTATGTAAAATGTATTCTGAAATTTATAATGTACAGGTTATAGTTACTAGATTGTTTTCTGTTTATGGTAATGAGTTAAAAAAACAGCTAATTTGGGATGCATGTAAAAAAATAGCAAATAACGATAATAATTTTTGGGGAACAGGGATGGAATCCAGAGATTTTGTACATGTCAAAGATGTTGCAAGAGCCTTATATATATTGAGAGACAAGGCAGATAAAAAATACAATGTGGTGAATATAGGCTCAGGGCAGGCAGTTTTAATTAAAGATATTGTAGAAAAGATTTTTAAAGAATATAATACACATTTAGTACCTAATTTCACTGGTGATATAAATGAGGGGAATCCGTCTGCTTATTTGGCAGATGTACATAAGATACGAGAATGGGGATTTTATAATGAGATATCGTTGGATGAGGGAATAACAGAGTATGTGCATTGGTTTAGAAAAACTGAGGAAAATTAAAGTAGCTTTTTTTTTGAATGATTTTAAAGATTGGTCTGGTGGACTAAATTATTATAAAAATTTATTATTGGCAATAATAGAAAACAAGGATTTGAATATTGAACCAATTGTGTTTATTTCCAGTGATACAGATATTAAAATATTTAAAGGATATCCCAGTGAAGTTATACATAAAATAAGAATGTTAAGCAGATGGAACTGGCTATGGATTGTAGATAAATTTTGTAATAAGTTTTTTAATCATTCATTAATAAAAAATTATTTATTAAAGAAATATAGAATAGATATTGTTTCTCATGTTGTTATTGACCATAAAGTTTCTATACCACAAATAGCATGGATACCAGATTTTCAGCATAAATATTTACCGGAAATGTTTTCAGAAAATGGGATAAAACAAAGAGATAGATGTTTTACTCTGTTAGCTAATAAATGTAAATTAATTATATTAAGCAGCTATTGTGCTCAAAGAGATTTTATTAAATTTTATAGTAGTAATACATTGACTGGTGTTTTGCAATTTGTGGTGGATATTGAGAATAATAACATAGCCGATGTGAAAGTACTTCAAAAAAAATATGGAATTATAGGTAAATTTTTTTATATGCCAAATCAGTATTGGAAACATAAAAATCATATAATTGTTTTACAAGCTTTAAATATATTGAAAAAAATGGGAAAAGATATTTTAGTGGTTTCAACAGGGAGTACGTGTGATTATAGAAATAAGGCACATTTTGCAAAAATAGAAGAATACATGAATAAACATAAATTAGAAGATAACTATATGATATTAGGAAAGGTTCCTTACAGTGATGTACAGGTTTTGGCAAAATATTGTAAATCATTTATTAATCCATCTTTATTTGAAGGGTGGAGTACTACGGTGGAAGAAGCTAAGGCAATGAATAAAAAAATAATATTGTCCGATATTTCTGTACATAGAGAACAGGCACCTGAATATGGTATCTTTTTTGATTCTGCCAATGCAGAACAATTGGCAGAAATTTTGTGGAATGTTTGGTGTAGTGATGATTGCCCGCCGAGTGCAAATATACAAAAATTAAATAAAGCTAATAAACGTAGATTTGCAATTCAGTATAGAAAAATTTTAGAAAAAGCAATAGAAAAATAATATTTAAAAATATTTAATTTATTTTGGAGCCTAAATGAATAACAAACTAAAAATTAGTATTATAACAGTATCGTATAATGCTGTAAAAACAATAGAGCAAACTATACAAAGTGTAGTAAATCAGGCTTATGATAATATAGAATATATAATCATAGATGGTGGTTCTACAGATGGCACTGTAGATATTATAAAAAAGTATGAGGATAAAATTGCCTATTGGGTGAGTGAGCCTGATGGCGGAATGTATGAAGCATTAGTGAAAGGGTTAAAGCAAGTTACTGGGGACATTTGTGCATATATAAATGCGGATGATTTTTATCAAATTTACAGTTTCAAATTAGTTGCTGATATTTTTAACTCCAAAAAGGTTAAATGGCTCACTGGGATGAACACTATCTATAATGACAAATCACAGATTACAGATGCCGTGTTACCCTATAAGTATAGAAATAAATTTATATTAAAGGGTTTGTATAATGGTAAGATGTTGCCATTTATACAACAAGAATCGACTTTTTGGAGAACCGATTTGAATAATCAATTAGATTATTCTATACTTGCAAAATTGAAGTATGCAGGTGATTACTATTTATGGATAAGTTTTGCTAATGAGGCTAAATTGAATATAATTTCAGCTGTTTTATCTGGTTTTAGAAAAACAAAAGGGCAACTATCCGAAAATATAGATGAATATAGAAATGAAGTAGCTGATTTGACAACAGTAACAACGAATTGTTTTGATGTTTTGTTGGCTGTAATTGATAAAATTTGCTGGAAATATGCAAAACGATTAAATAATGAGATAATAAATTATGATTTTAAGATATGTAAATGGAAATGAATATGAAAACAAGCATAAAAATTAGTATTATAACAGTATCATATAATGTTGTGAGAACAATAGAACAAACAATACAAAGTATAGTGAACCAGACTTATGATAACATAGAATATATAATTATAGATGGTGGTTCTACAGATGGTACTGTAGATATTATAAAAAAATATGAGGATAAGATTGCCAATTGGGTAAGTGAACCTGATAATGGTATATATGACGCAATGAATAAAGGAATAGATATGGCAACTGGGGAATACATTTATTTTATTGGTGCCGATGATAGTCTGGTAGATAAATATACTATACAAAATATTAGCAGGTATTTCTTTAAGGCGGATGTGATCTGGGGGACAGTTTGGAATTTGTATGAGGAGTATAAGCTACAAAAACAAGCTAAGAATTTTTTTTGTCTAAATGATATTTACAATGGTTATCATATACCTCACCAAGGAATGTTCGTAAAAACATCATTAATGAAATTATACAAATTTGATGTACAATATCAGATTGTTGCAGATTATGCATTTTTTCTACAGTTATTCTTTGATAAAAAAATTACAAAGTTGAACGTAGATGAAATAGTTGCATATTATTCATATACCAAGGGAAGAAGTGGTAATATTCGTATAAAAGTTAAGGAAGATTGTCGAGTAATGCGGGCAAATAATTTTTCTAAGTGGAAAATTTATAAATACCAGATTAATCAATACTTTGGCATATTCGTTTTTAAAAATATAATAAAAATGTTTTTAAAAAATATTGGTGCTTTAAAACTGATTTTGTTAAAAACGGGATGGAGTATTCATAAATGCAATTGGGAAAAATGTAGATGGTGCAACAGTGAGAGAAAATGAAAATATTACATTTATTAGCAAGTACTGAATATTCGGGGGCAGAACATGTTGCTATAGATATTATTCAATCTTTGACACAAAAATATGATTTTTTGTATGCTTCTCCAAATGGCTCAATAGAAAATGTATTGAAAAATAAGAATGTAAAATTTTATGGATTGCAAAAACTGTCATATATGAATGTTTATAAACTATATAAATTGTATAAGC
This sequence comes from Pectinatus frisingensis, assembly GCF_014076555.1. Classification (NCBI taxonomy): domain Bacteria; kingdom Bacillati; phylum Bacillota; class Negativicutes; order Selenomonadales; family Selenomonadaceae; genus Pectinatus; species Pectinatus frisingensis. Next base: position 1,982,795 of record NZ_CP045424.1, on the reverse strand, counting down.
CTGATATTATCCATGCACATGATTATAGAGCTAGTTGTATAGCTGCAATGCTGCCATATCATGTAAAAATAGTTTCCCATATTCATAACAATAATAAATGGGCAAAATATCTAAATTTACGAACTATAGCATATAGATTGGCCTTGTTAAGATTTAAAAAAATAGTAACGGTTTCAGACGCTGTAATAGATGAGTTTCGGTTCAAAAAGAAATTGTTGGATAAAGCGGAAATTATATCTAATGTAATTAATGAAAACAATATTATAGTTTTATCAAAAGCTTTGGCAGAAAAATGTAATTTTTTATTTATTGGAAGATTTGCAGAGCCAAAAAATCCGTTGCGTTTTGTTAAATTAATAAATATTTTACGACAAGAATTTCCAACAGTGAGGGCAGTTATGCTGGGTTCGGGAGATTTATTAGAACAGGTTGAGGTATATATACATAGGGAAGAGCTGGATAATAATATAAAACTATTGGGGTTTGTAGATAATCCTTATAAATATATAAGGAGATCAGATGCACTGATTTTACCGTCTAGGTGGGAAGGTTTTGGTTTAGTAGCATTGGAGGCAATGTTGTTGGGTAAGCCAGTATTTTGTTCATCTGTGGGCGGATTAAGAAATCTAGTAGGTGGTTTTAATACAAATTGGTTATGTGAAAAAGATATGGACTTTATAGGAAATATGAAAAAAATAATACTTTCAAAAGATCACTATGAATGTGAGAGCATTATTGATTATGCGAGAAAAATTAATAATTGTGATGAGTTTGTTAATAAATGGGATAATCTATATTCCAATTTATAGAAGGTATATGTGTGAAAATATTATACATTATTACCCTTTCAGATATGGGAGGGGCACAAGTTCATTTGCATGAACTTATAACCAACTTACCGGCCAGTATGACAGCATATGTGATTATTGGTAATAAAGGATGGCTGTCTGGGCAATTGGAAGAGATGGGAATAAGGGTTTTTATTGTAGATGATTTAGTAAGAAGCATAAGCATTAGTAAGGATATAAAGGCTGCTTATAGAATATATCGGCTGATTGAGAAAATAAATCCAGATATAGTACATTGCCATTCTAGTAAGGCTGGTATTTTGGGGAGAGTTGCAGCATATTTAGGTGGAATATCTGCAGTTTTTACAGCACATGGTTGGGCATTTACTGAGGGGGTTAGCGAAAAGAAAAGGGTTATATATAGATATATTGAGCTATTAGCAGGTTATTTCACCAAGAAAATTATTTGCGTTTCACAGTATGATTATCAATTAGCTATTGATTATCTGCCGCAACATAAAAAAAAATTGACTGTAATTCATAATGGGATAAGGTATATTGGAGTAAAAAAACATGGGCAAAATTGTTTATCAAATTTACGATTAGTAATGGTGGCGCGTTTTGCTGAACCTAAAGACCATATGCAGGTGGTGTATGCAATGCAAAAAGTGATAGCTGATAATAAAAAAGTTCATCTGTCATTTATTGGTGAAGGACCTAATATGCAAAATGTAAAAGAATTAGTAAAAAAGTTACATCTTGAGAGTAATATATCTTTTTTGGGACAGAGAGAAAACGTCAATAGTCTTTTATTCAATTATGATGTATTCTTATTAGCTAGTAATTGGGAAGGATTTCCTATCAGTATATTGGAAGCTATGCGTGTCGGATTACCGGTCATTGCTTCGGATGTTGGCGGGGTCAAAGAAGCTGTAGTGAATGGGAAAACGGGTTGGTTAGTTCCAAAAGGTGATGCAAACTGTTTAGCAGACAAAATAAAGTATTGCGTGGATAACTTAGAAAAATTGGACAAAATTGGCTTGGCTGGGCGCAAACGTTTTGAAGAATTATTTACAACAAAAATTATGATAGAAAAAGTTTTAGCTGTTTATAAAAATGTTATAGAAAGTGTTAATTAAAAAATTTAAAATGTTATAAAAAATGGGAGACATAAATGAAAAAAGCATTGATAACAGGTATTACAGGGCAAGATGGTTCTTATTTGGCGGAACTACTCTTAGAAAAGGGATATGAGGTTCATGGAATCATACGGCGGCATAGTACAATCTGCACGGAGCGCATAGATCATTTGTATGATGATGAATCACTGCAGGGAAGATTTTTCCTTCATTATGGGGATTTGACTGATTCATGCAATCTTACGGCACTTATTCAAAAGATCAGGCCGGATGAGATATATAACCTGGCAGCACAGTCCCATGTTGCTGTTTCATTTGAAGTACCGGAGTATACGGCGGAAACTACCGGTGTAGGGACTATCAGACTGCTTGATGCCATCTATCAAAGTGGTGTTGATTGCAAGTTTTATCAGGCTTCCACATCAGAGCTTTTTGGCGGGCTGCCGGGAACGGCACCACAGAATGAAGACACACCCTTTTACCCCAAAAGCCCTTATGGTGCCGCCAAGCTTTATTCGTACTGGATTACTGTAAACTATCGTGAATCATATAATATGTTTGCCTGCAACGGGATATTGTTCAATCATGAGTCACCACGGCGCGGTGAAACTTTTGTCACACGAAAGGTTACTATTGCCGTCGCAAAGATTTTGGCGGGCAGGCAGGAAAAACTTTCGCTGGGAAATCTTAACGCAAAGCGTGACTGGGGTTATGCCGGAGACTATGTGGAAGGTATGTGGCGCATTATGCAGTGCAAGACACCGGGAGATTATGTATTGGCGACAAATGAAACCCATACGGTGCGCGAATTCGTCGAATGTGCTTTTGATCGGGTGGGCATTACTGTTGAGTGGCAGGGTGAAGGTGTAGATGAAAAAGGCTACGATAAAAAAACTGGAAAGCTGCTTGTTGATATAAATCCGCGGTATTTTCGGCCTTCTGAAGTTGAGCTGCTGTGGGGAGATGCTTCCAAGGCAGAAAAAGAACTGAACTGGAAAAGAAAAGTGGATTTCAAAAATCTTGTTTCGATGATGGTTGAATCAGATATGAAATTATATGGCAATAAATAAGGATGATACATATGGAAAAAGACGCAAAGATTTATGTTGCGGGGCATCGCGGCATGGTGGGCTCGGCAATAGTGCGGTCACTGGAAAAAAATGGCTATGCCAACATAGTGAAAAGAACATCAAAAGAGCTTGATCTGCGGCGGCAGGATGAAGTAGAGGAATTTTTTGCTGCGGAAAGACCGACACATGTGTTTTTGGCGGCAGCTAAGGTCGGCGGCATCATGGCAAATAGTGAGCAGCCGGCTGATTTTATGTATGATAATATGATCTTGGAAATGAATGTTATCCATGAAGCATACAAAAATAAGGTTAAAAAGCTGATGTTCTTAGGCAGTTCCTGTATTTATCCACGGATGGCACCGCAGCCAATGAAGGAAAGCTGTCTTTTGACCAGCTCGTTGGAGCAGACCAATGAAGCCTATGCATTAGCCAAAATATCCGGGCTTAAATACTGTGAATATCTTAATCGGCAGCATGATACGGACTATATCTCGGTAATGCCGACCAATCTTTACGGACCGAATGACAACTATCATCCGGAACATTCGCATGTCTTGCCGGCACTTATCAGACGCTTTCATGAAGCAAAGATAAGTAACAAACCGGAAGTGATCATATGGGGGACAGGAAAACCGCTGCGGGAATTCCTTTATGTTGATGATTTGGCAGATGCCTGTGTCTATCTTATGAATACATATTCCGGTGATGAGACTGTCAATCTTGGTACAGGAAAAGAACTTACTATAGCTGAACTGGCTAATTTGGTAAAAAAAGTCATAGGCTATAATGGACGGATAGAATATGATGCATCAAAACCGGATGGGACACCGCGCAAGCTTTTGGATGTGTCAAAACTGAACAGACTGGGCTGGCATTATAAAACAGAGTTGGAAGATGGCATACGACTGACGTACAACGATTTTCTGCATAATGATATGCGGGCTGAAAGATGAGAAGTACATACGTGGTAATTTAATATAGAAATGTATTTATAGATGTTATTGGTAATAAAAAGATATTGTGAATTAAAAACTATAAGTTTGTGCATCTAAGCAGGAATATGAGAATGCGTGTCAAATAAACTACTGTATATGGGGGTATTTGACACACATTTTTATAAGAGATGTTTTGTGCAGTCTGGATTAATGGGGAAAGAGGTTATGTGCGTGAAGGATTTAAAGCAATATATCACGTTGGTTGATTTCCTTGGTAAGGCATTGGGTAATAGATATGAAGTGGTGCTTCATGATTTGACAGTTCCAGAAAAATCTATTATAGCAATAGCCAATGGAAATATAAGCAGGCGCAGAGTAGGGGAACCAATCACTGATTTATTACTTAAAATTTTGAAAAAAGGTAAAAAAGAACATACAGTTTTTATAGCGAATTATAAGGGGAGAACAGGTAATAAGGTATGTCGCTCATCGAGTTATTTTATTTATGATGAGTTAAAAAATATAATCGGAGTGCTTTGTATAAATGTTGATATAACACCATTGATAGATTTTAAAAAGGTTATTGATGATGAAGTATTTTTTGTAAATTATGACAATAAAAAAAGTTTAAAAGATGACATAATGGAAAATTTGGAGGGGTCTGTCGATGACTTAATTAAGAATATGATAGCTTCAAGGTTTGAAGAGTATGCGCATATGAGTGTCAGGATGTCATTTGATGATCGCTTGAATTTGGTCAGCAATTTATATAATGACGGATTTTTTTTATTGCGCGGCAGTGTCAGTGCACTGGCAGAAAAACTTGATGTATCTGAGCCAACACTTTATAGGTACCTGAATCGTGCCAAACGACGCATGGATAATAAGCTGTAATTTTGTCTAAGATAATCACTATTTAATCTTGACAAATAAATTATTATTGCGTAATATAGGTGTATACAAAAGTACAGCAAGGGCGCTGATTAGTTAATATCAGTGTCTTTTTTTATTGCCTTATTGTGGTTTGAGGGATATTTATATACGTATGTGATAATAAATTATTATATTTAATATAATAATTTATTATTTAAGTCAATAAATATAAAAAGAGGGGATTATAGGAGTTCGGTATTATCAATTCTTGTTATTGTGTGGATAATTTATATGATTGTAAAAAAACATTATCCTCAAGCTGTACTTTTATTTGCCGGTGTTATTTTATTGGCATGGGCTGATTTGTTAATGGGACTACGGTTTTATCAGCAAAGGCATCGTCAGGATCGAATGTCCTGGATATTTTTGAGACGATTCAGGTTCTAATGAGTGAGCGAATCGCCGGACTGGGTAGAGTATACACCGGCTGCAATTCCGGTAATTAAATTTATGTAATACCTATTTTTGCAGGGATAAAAAGTATAAATGTCAAAATAATATCAAAGATATCTTTTGCGTCACATATTTTACCAACTAAATTATCCGGTGTTGAGAGTATGTAGTATAATAATACTATTAAACTTGACTATTATACTATTAAATCAACCGTGTAGTTTGTCAGTTTGATTGGAGATAATTTATGGACGTTGGGGTAATATAACAGTTATTACGGTAACTATTGAAAGTTTTCGCATATAATATTATAATATAATTATATAAAGTATTGTAATGTTAGTGTTTGTATTTTGATACTTGCATATATTAAAATAATTTTCAAATAAATCAGTATATAAATACAATAATGAAAATTGATGTAAAAAATAAAAGGAGGCGCTTTTATGTTATTTTTGGGTATTGTTATTGTTTTATTGACTTTTGCGGCAATCGTGAAAAAGTATGAGGCTCGTATGGTATTATTTGCGTCGGGTGTTGTTATGTGTATCATAGGAGGAACGGTGAGCTCGGCAGTTGATGCATTCACCAAAACTATGGTGCATGGAACTTTGGTACCGACAATTTGTACGGTCATGGGTTTTTCTTTTGTGATGAGGTATACTGAATGTGATAAGCATTTGGCTATGTCGATTTCATCGGTTATTAAAAACAGCAAAGCAGTTCTTATACCGGTGACGATATTGATTACATGGTGGATCAATATTGCTATTCCAAGTGCTGCGGGCTGCGCTGCTGCTGTCGGCAGTATTCTCATACCGACACTTATTACTGCGGGGGTTCACCCGGCAATGGCTGGGTGTGCGGTTTTGGCTGGTACCTGGGGTAGTGCCATTAGTCCTGGTACGTCACATAATCCTTTTGTGGCTCAATTAGCCAATACTGATGTAATGACGGTAATCATGAACGAAGCACCGGCGGCCATTATTGCATCATTGGTGGTTATGGCGGCACTTACGGCAATTGCTGTTGTCTATAAGGAAACGGCTGATGAAAAACGTGGACAAAACCACACTGCGGTTCAGAACGAAACTGAAAATGCTTTCAAGATAAATCCGATTCATGCAGTAATCCCTTTGGTACCATTGATTTTGCTTATTCTGGGAAGTAAACAGGTGGCGGTGCTGCCTTTTGTCAATGTACCTTTTGCTATGATTATCGGGACTCTGCTTGCGCTTCTTGTTACATGGGCCAATCCTCAGGATGTCTGTAAAAAGTTTTTTGATGGTATGGGAAATGCGTACGGTAACGTCATTGGTCTCATCATTGCAGCAGCGGTTTTTACACAAGGTATGGCGGCGGTGGGGCTTACTGATAGTCTTATTGAAGTAATGAAGGGTTCTCAATCCATTGCTAAAATAGCAGGAGCATTCGGGCCGTTTATTATTGCGGTATTGTCTGGATCTGGTGATGCGGCGGCACTCGCCTTTAATGGTGCGATTACGCCATTTGCCGAACATTTTGGTATGTCGATAATGAATTTGGGTTCACTGGCGCAGATGTCTGGTGCCATCGGGCGTTCTATGTCACCGGTAGCTGGTGCTACACTTATTTGTGCAGAGCTTGCTGATGTATCGCCGATGGAATTGACAAAACGTAATGCTATTCCAATGTTATTGGGTGTGATTACTTTTATGGTGATTTTTTAAAAAATTATAATGACTGATATTGATGTACAATTAAGGAGAAATTTATATGATAAATGAAAAACGGCTTTTGGATGAATTTTTGGAATTTGTGAAGATCCGCTGCTCGACACGTCAGGAACGTAAAATAGCTGATATTGTTACTAGAAGACTTATTGAATTAGGTTGTACGGTGCAGGAAGACGACACAGCCAAAAAAATAAATGGCGATACGGGCAATCTTGTCGCTTATCTTAAGGGAAATGTTAAGGCTCCTGTGCTCATGCTGACTGCGCATCTTGATTGTGTTGAACCTTGTGAAAATGTCCGGCCTCAGGTGACAGACGGGATAATCAGGTCTGATGGCAGTACTATTTTGGGTGCAGATGATAAAGCCGGTGTTGCTGGTATTTTGGAAGTGCTGCGTGTTTTAAAAGAGGATAATGTTCCTCATGGTGATCTGCAGATAGTATTTACCGTAGCTGAAGAGGGCGGTGTCAATGGTTCGAAGAATATGGATAAATCGCTTTTAAAGGCTGAGCTGGGATATACTTTGGATACACATGGTGCACCGGGAAAAATAGTAGTAAAGGCACCCGGACAGAATAAGATTTTTGTCAAGGTGAAGGGGAAGGCAGCTCATGCGGGAATTGCACCGGAAAAAGGCAACAATGCGATAATTGCGGCAGCTAAGATGCTGACAAAGATTCCACAAGGTCGTGTTGACGAAGAAAGTACATGTAACGTAGGAGTGATCCGTGGTGGAAGAGCTACTAACATTGTAGCGGAAATGGTTGAAATAGATTGTGAAGCACGCAGCCGCAATAAAGCTAAAATGGAGATATTGACAGATAAAATCTGCCATGTTTTCGAACAAGGCGGCATAGAAACAGGGACGCAGGTAGAGGTAAAAGTTAAAAAATCGTATGATCCATATGAAATTGCCGAAGATTCAGCTGTAGTACAGCTTGCTGCTCAGGCTGCGCGAAAAATGGATTTAACAGTTTCTATAGAAGAATCCGGTGGAGGCAGTGACGCAAACTTTTTTAACAGTTATGGGATTCCTTGTGCAGTGTTAGGAGTGGGAATGGCCAACGGACATACCGTGGATGAATTTATCAAGGAAGAGGATTTATATAATGCTGCCCGACTGACGTTACAAATTGTTAAAGAAGCTGTGGTTAAGGCAAATTAATATTATGCTGTTATGATTTGTTTTACGATTTTTAAAACTTCCTGATAAGGATCAGTTCCCTGGGAAAGGGCATGGTGTATGCACATGAAGCTGACTTGCGAACCGATGTAGTTGCGGAATTTGTTAAAGTCGATTTTGTTCATGGCGTTATTATCCATACCATATTCTTTTTTTGCTATTTGCTGGAGCATAGCGGCACTTTCTTGTGAAGCAGGGACGCTTAGTACCCAGTCATGGTCACCAAGATGGACGATAAAACCTTCCTGTTTATGCGGCAGGGGCAGGGTTTCTCCATTACTTGCTAAAAGACCTAGTTTTATGGGATCTTTTTGTGCAATATAGGCGGCTGATTTGAGCCATCCGACTACTAATGCTTCATCCTGAGATGTTCCGGGATGATCATGGGCACAGGCTTGTGCCACGATCACGTCGGGAGGAAAACCTCGATAAATGGATTCAGCCAAGCTGAATATGTGATGCGAGCCTGTCATGGCGATGGGCAGCTCTACCAGTGATGCTCCGTTTGGCTGCCATTGGAATACCCATGGTTTAGCAATGTCATGCAGTATTTCTCCGGCGATGGCCGTATTATAATTGACGTTATAAAGAAAATTATTTGAATATGATTTACATATGCCTTGTGCTATTGTTGTATTATTCAAGGTGTGCATTACCAGACCGCCTGGGTAGGCATGGTGGCTGTCATAGCCGCTACCGGGAGCTGTAATGAATGGCTGTGGCGGTTTCATTGGATTTTTCAGCGGGGGGAAAAGCGTTTTGGCAGTTATTTTATTTTTATCTATAAGGCCATTATCCAGGAGCTTGGCGTAAATACTTTGGACAGCGCTGGATGAATCATATTGCTGCATAAAAGTCATGGATGGATCGTTTAAGACTTTTTTTACATTCTGGCTGAGAGCTGTGTCGGTAATGCTGTCGGCAGCGTTCAGCAGCCTGCTCCAGCCATCATTGATCATTTTGGAAAGCTTTATGGCAGCATCCGGATTTTCGGGACATTTGGCGAGTGAAGTGGAAGTTATCTCACTGCTGGTGGCAAACGATATATGCGGCATACTTAGGACAGCCATTCCGGCTATGGTTCCGGCGGACATTTCTAAGAAACTGCGGCGTGATAATCCTGATGGGTTTACATTTGGCACAATAATTTCCTCCTAAACATGTAAAATAATAACTGAAAAAATAAATTTGACAGCTTTTATTTATTATATGCCAGTTGGGAATATGCAACGTTATGGTTATATTAATGTTTTATGAAATGTTTTATGAAATGTTTTATGGCGATAGATAAAGACATGTAACTCGTCACTGCTGAAGCGATTCCTGTCTTTCTGACGGACAAAAGATAAGATATATGTTTCGATGTTTAAATGATGCTGATCAAAAGACTATCTTCGGGATATTGGTATGTGGTGAATGTTTTTCCAATATGTTATGAGAATGACTGACCAAAAGGCTCCCTTCCAGGGGAGCTGTCGGCGCAGCCGGCTGAGGGGTTATCTTAAAACAAGATAATATTTTTTGATTACTGCATTTTGCGGAAGTTTAAGGAGTAAACCCTCCCGTCATGGCTTACGCCATGCCACCCTCCCTGTTAAGGAGGGCTTTAAGGATATGTGGTTTATATTACAAGAAATTACTAATCTTAAAGATTATCTTCGGGATATTGGCATGTGGTGAATGTTTTTCCAATATGTTATGAGAACTGCTAACCAAAAGGCTCCCTTCCAGGGGAGCTGTCGGCGCAGCCGGCTGAGGGGTTATCTTAAAACAAGATAATATTTTTGTTGATTACTGCATTTTGCGGAAGCTTAAAGAGTAAACCCTCCCGTCATGGCTTACGCCATGCCACCCTCCCTGTTAAGGAGGGCTTTAAGGATATGTGGTTTATATTACAAGAAATTACTAATCTTAAAGACTATCTTCGGGATATTGGTATGTGGTGAATGTTTTTCCAATATGTTATGAGAATTGCTAACCAAAAGGCTCCCTTCCAGGGGAGCTGTCGGCGCAGCCGGCTGAGGGGTTATCTTTAAAATAAGATAATATTTTTTTGATTACTGCATTTTGCGGAAGTTTAAGGAGTAAACCCTCCCGTCATGGCTTACGCCATGCCACCCTCCCTGTTAAGGAGGGCTTTAAGGATATGTGGTTTATATTACAAGAAATTATTAATCTTAAAGACTATCTTCGGGATATTGGCATGTGGTGAATGTTTTTCCAATATGTTATGAGAATTGCTAACCAAAAGGCTCCCTTCCAGGGGAGCTGTCGGCGCAGCCGGCTGAGGGGTTATCTTAAAACAAGATAATATTTTTGTTGATTACTGCATTTTGCGGAAGTTTAAGGAGTAAACCCTCCCGTCATGGCTTACGCCATGCCACCCTCCCTGTTAAGGAGGGCTTTAAGGATATGTGGTTTATATTACAAGAAATTACTAATCTTAAAGATTATCTTCGGGATATTGGTATGTGGTGAATGTTTTTCCAATATGTTATGAGAACTGCTAACCAAAAGGCTCCCTTCCAGGGGAGCTGTCGGCGCAGCCGGCTGAGGGGTTATCTTTAAAATAAGATAATATTTTTTTGATTACTGCATTTTGCGGAAGTTTAAAGAGTAAACCCTCCCGTCATGGCTTATACGCCATGCCACCCTCCCTGTTAAGGAGGGCTTTAAGGATATGTGGTTTATATTACAAGAAATTATTAATCTTAAAGACTATCTTCGGGATATTGGTATGTGGTGAATGTTTTTCTAATATGTTATGAGAACTGCTAACCAAAAGGCTCCCTTCCAGGGGAGCTGTCGGCGTAGCCGGCTGAGGAGTTATCTTAAAACAAGATAATATTTTTATTGACTACCGCATTTTGCGGAAGTTTAAGGAGTAAACCCTCCCGTCATGGCTTACGCCATGCCACCCTCCCTGTTAAGGAGGGCTTTAAGGATATGTGGTTTATATTACAAGAAATTACTAATCTTAAAGATTATCTTCGGGATATTGGTATGTGGTGAATGTTTTTCTAATATGTTATGAGAACTGCTAACCAAAAGGCTCCCTTCCAGGGGAGCTGTCGGCGTAGCCGGCTGAGGGGTTATCTTAAAACAAGATAATATTTTTGTTGATTACTGCATTTTGCGGAAGTTTAAAGAGTAAACCCTCCCGTCATGGCTTACGCCATGCCACCCTCCCTGTTAAGGAGGGCTTTAAGGATATGTGGTTTATATTACAAGAAATTATTAATCTTAAAGACTATCTTCGGGATATTGGTATGTGGTGAATGTTTTTCCAATATGTTATGAGAACTGCTAACCAAAAGGCTCCCTTCCAGGGGAGCTGTCGGCGCAGCCGGCTGAGGGGTTATCTTAAAACAAGATAATATTTTTGTTGACTACTGCATTTTGCGGAAGTTTAAGGAGTAAACCCTCCCGTCATGGCTTACGCCATGCCACCCTCCCTGTTAAGGAGGGCTTTAAGGATATGTGGTTTATATTACAAGAAATTATTAATCTTAAAGACTATCTTCGGGATATTGGTATGTGGTGAATGTTTTTCCAATATGTTATGAGAACTGCTAACCAAAAGGCTCCCTTCCAGGGGAGCTGTCGGCGCAGCCGGCTGAGGGGTTACCTTAAAACAAGATAATATTTTTGTTGACTACCGCATTTTGCGGAAGCTTAAGGAGTAAACCCTCCCGTCATGGCTTACGCCATGCCACCCTCCCTGTTAAGGAGGGCTTTAAGGATATGTGGTTTATATTACAAGAAATTATTAATCTTAAAGACTATCTTCGGGATATTGGCATGTGGTGAATGTTTTTCCAATATGTTATGAGAATTGCTAACCAAAAGGCTCCCTTCCAGGGGAGCTGTCGGCGCAGCCGGCTGAGGGGTTACCTTAAAACAAGATAATATTTTGTTGACTACTGCATTTTGCGGAAGCTTAAGGAGTAAACCCTCCCGTCATGGCTTACGCCATGCCACCCTCCCTGTTAAGGAGGGCTTTAAGGATATGTGGTTTATATTACAAGAAATTACTAATCTTAAAGATTATCTTCGGGATATTGGTATGTGGTGAATGTTTTTCCAATATGTTATGAGAACTGCTAACCAAAAGGCTCCCTTCCAGGGGAGCTGTCGGCGCAGCCGGCTGAGGGGTTACCTTAAAACAAGATAATATTTTTGTTGACTACTGCATTTTGCGGAAGTTTAAAGAGTAAACCCTCCCGTCATGGCTTACGCCATGCCACCCTCCCTGTTAAGGAGGGCTTTAAGGATATGTGGTTTATATTACAAGAAATTATTAATCTTAAAGACTATCTTCGGGATATTGGCATGTGGTGAATGTTTTTCCAATATGTTATGAGAATTGCTAACCAAAAGGCTCCCTTCCAGGGGAGCTGTCGGCGCAGCCGGCTGAGGGGTTATCTTAAAACAAGATAATATTTTTGTTGATTACTGCATTTTGCGGAAGTTTAAGGAGTAAACCCTCCCGTCATGGCTTACGCCATGCCACCCTCCCTGTTAAGGAGGGCTTTAAAGATATGCGGTTTGCAAAATCAGCAGGTTCTGTTATGGATTATACTAGGGCAATTGGATATTTGGAGAATTTTAGTATGAAGTGTAAGTAAATAGTTAAAAGGGTTTTGCTATGAAGTATATCTAAAAATATAAAAGTGAAATATTATATTTTTGTGAATAATATAAATAGTATTGACATTTTTATAAAAACATGCTATCATGAATTACATAGAATGTTGCTATACTATTGATGTTGGCTATAACACTTCCTTTTTATATAAACATGGATTTTATAATTCATTTTATTCTAAAAGAAGCGTTATTACAGAAAACCCTGATGATTGATGTGAATTGCATCTTTCATCGGGGTTTTTTGTGTATTGTCAAAGTTTTGTTTTTATAAATCTAATGGCAATGTTTTTGTGAGGCAGAGGGTTTAGTTATAGACATGACGAATATTTTTTATAGGTGATAATGTTGACAATTAAAAAAAGTAATGACATAATCAGCACTATGTAATTTGGTTGCAAATCTGAATGGATTGCATTGTGGTTGAGGTGAAGTGTGAATGACAGATAATATATACGGAAAGTATAAACCAGTTTTGAAAGCAGTTTTGGCAGATATTGCTGCCCGTATTGAAGCGTATAATGAACAGGAAAAAGCTAAAAATGGTGAAATGGCGTATGAGCATTTAATATATCGTATCAAATCGTCTGACAGTATGGCAGAGAAATGCTGTCGCAAGGGATTGCCCGAGACATCTCGTTCAGCTCTTTTAGATATAAAGGATGCAATTGGTATTCGCATTGTCTGCCGGTTCGTTGATGATATTTATCTGAATGTCAGGTATATTAAGGCAATGGCGGGATGTCGTATAGTACAGGAAAAGGATTATATCAAGCATGTTAAACCGAACGGATATCGCAGCTATCATATGATCCTTGAATTTACAGAACCTTATGAAGATGCAGCTGGGGAAAACCCAGGACATTTTTTCGCGGAAATACAGATAAGGACTATTGCTATGGATTCATGGGCTAGTTTGGAACATCAGATGAAATATAAGCATGATGTTAAAAATACTGATATTATAGAAAGAGAATTAAAACGCTGTGCCGATGAGTTAGCTGCATGTGATGTATCAATGCAGACAATACGAAATTTGATTTGTAGTGAACAATGATTGCGAGGGATAAATAAAATGAAGATATTGCTGGCAGAGGATGAGCGCGATATGTCAGCTGCAGTGACAGCTATACTGGAACATTCAGGTTATGAGGTAGATGCCGTATATAATGGATTGGCAGCGGTGGAAAAAGCGCAGGAAAGTACATATGACTGCATGATTTTTGATGTAATGATGCCAAAACTGGATGGCGTCGAGGCACTGAAGCAGTTGCGCGACAGCGGTGATGTGACACCAGTAATAATGCTTACTGCCAAGGCTGAAATAGATGACCGAATCACCGGACTTGATGCCGGTGCGGATGATTATCTGACAAAACCGTTTGCTATGAGAGAACTATTGGCGCGTATCCGGTCTATGACAAGACGCACTGTTTCTTACACACCGACAAAACTTTCTGTTGGTGCAGTTGATTTGGATATTGAAGAACAACAGTTATCCTGTAAAAATTCTATTAGTTTGTCCAATAAAGAAACAAAACTTATGAAATTTTTTATGCTTAATGTTGGGAAATCATTGTCAACAAGTATCATTTTTTCCCATGTTTGGAAGGATGAGTCAGATGTAGATGAATCCATTGTCTGGATTTATGTATTATATTTACGGGAAAAACTGGAAGCTGTTAATGCTGATATTAAAATCGAAGGGGATAAGGGAGAAGACTTTTTGCTGGCGGAAAAATAAAAACTGGGTTGAGAGGCGCTTTTGAAAAATATAGCTGCAATTGCTATGTTTTATGTATAAGGCAGGTGGTATAAAATCATGAACATTATAAAAAGATTGCGGCGAAAATTTATATTAATGGCAACGATAGCAGTTATTATTGTTGTTGTTGGAGTGCTGGGGTTAATCAATACGATTGCGTATATGCGGATGAATGGGCAGGTTGAGTCAGTCCTTTCATATATTTCACAAAATGGCGGTGATGTGCCGCCTAATAAGATGGTACCGGGTGGTGGCTGGTTCGGCGATAGAAATTGGTCTGATGATACACCGGACTTTTCGTATCAGATCCGTTTTTTCAGCGTTGTTATGGGTCCTGATGAATATGTCAAGATGATTAATACCCAAAATACGGTCGCATTTACGAAGGGTGAGGCAATCCAATATGCACAGGCTATTGTACAGGCAGGGAAAACTGAGGGAATCTTCAAAAAAGACAGAGCCAGTTATGCTTATATGCTGACAAAAGATTTTAATGGCGATTTCCTTATTGTTATTATGGATTGTACTCATGATGTGGATGCTGTTGAGTCATTTATGAGGTATTCAGTAAAGGTTGGTTTTGTCTGTATTATATTATATGTTATTATTTTAGCGGCTTTGTGCAATATGGCTATTAAGCCTTTTATCCGTAATATGGAAAATCAGAAACGGTTTATTACTAATGCCGGGCATGAACTCAAAACGCCTATCGCTATTATTTCAACTAATACTGAAGCTATAGAAATGATTAATGGGAAAAATCAGTGGACAGAAAGTATTTTGAAGCAGGTTCAAAGATTGTCCAATTTGATAAATGATCTTATCATACTGGCTAAAAGGGGTGAGGGATCCCATGCTGATCTCGTTGTTGAGAAAATCGATTTGTCGGAGACGGTAGCCGGCATAGCGGGGACATTTCGGCAAATGGCAGAGGATCAAGGGAAAAATCTTCTTTGCCATATTGCCCCGCAGGTATATATCAAATCTGATACAAAGTGTGTGTATGAACTTATAAATATTCTTGTGGATAATGCTATTAAATACTGTGACGATGGCGGCAGCATTGATATATCTCTTGTAAAAAGTAAGAAGAAAATAGCGGATATTGTTATTTCCAATACATATGCTGATGGCGCTGACACTGATTATTCCCGTTTCTTTGAGCGGTTTTATCGTGGTGATATTTCGCATGACAGTAAAAAAAGCGGTTATGGCATAGGGTTGTCTATAGCAGAAGAATTGACACAGCTCCTTAAAGGGAAAATTAATGTATCATATACAGATGGAAAAATTGCTTTTGCAGTGCGATTAAATACCAATGATTAGACGGCAGGTATTAATAAATAATGTTTTGTATAGAAGTTTAGGATTTATGTTTAGCGCAAAGGCAAAAAGGATGTCCGGAAGGATCAAAGAATGTAATGAATTGACTGCCGCCAAATTGATTTTTTGCTTTGACTGCACCATATAGTTCTGCATTGTGTACGGCAGCTGCCAAATCATTTACCTCAAAGTTGAGGTGCATTTGTTTTTGTTGTCTGCCTTTTTCTTCCGGCCATATTGGTGGTATGTAGTTATTGTCTTCGACGAATAAAAGCGTCAGGCCATTTTCGCTGCTTACTGCGGGATGCCCAAACATTTTATGTTTTTTCCAGCCGAGCAGTTTGTGGTAAAAGTCACTTAAACGTTCTTCATTATCACAGTCCAGCATTAAATCACCCAGTTCAATTTCTTTAGGCATAGTATATCTCCTTTGGTAAACTGTATATTATGTGAATATTTGATATGGGGCTGTTGCACGACTAGTATAGGTTTTATGAAAGTAATAATGTGCAGCAGCTATTTTTATCTATAATATTCCTAATAAATATTTTTTGCAAATTAAGAATTTTGGGTTTTTATTATATGTGCTGGAAATTTGCCAATAAAAGTAAAATTCTGTATTGACAATAATTTTACTAAGAGTTAGAATAAAAGTGTAAAAATTAAAGATTGATTTTGTGAACAAGAAATACAGAGCGTTCATTTAGATTAGTAAGAGCTGACAGCTTTTATTAATTTACTTGGGCGCTCTATTTTTTTTGTAATATTTTAAGGAGGAAGTTTGTATGGATAAGACAAAACGAATGAATCGAATTTTTGGGAAAGATGGAAAAACTATTATTGTGGCGCTTGATGGTTTTGGTTTTAGTGCCCGCACAGAGGGTGTTGATTTTTCGGTCAAAAATGTAAAAAATCTTTTAAAGTATGGATTGAATTGTGCTTTAGTCACTTATGGACAGGCACAAATGTTTGCAGAGGATTTACTGGATGTACCTACTGTTTTGCGGGTAGATGGATCGGTAGATGTATTTAATAATAATGTGCCGGAAACAGCGCAATTTTTTGATGTAACTGATGCTTTGAAATTGGGCGCAGATGGTGTTGTGTGTATGACATTTCCGGGTGGAGATAAAGGCAGAGAAGAATTTTCGCATAAAATGCTTTCATCATTGGCAAAGCAGGGAACAGAATGGAACGTTCCCGTGTTGGCAGAAACATTGCCTTGTTCTTATCCGGTCATTGATGAATATCCCAATTCAGGGAATCCGGAATATATAAAGACTGCGGCCAGGCTGGGCTCAGAATATGGAGCAGATATCATAAAGACAAGATTTACCGGTAATATCGCAATCGATAAAAAAATTGTTGAAAATGCTGTAAAACCAACAGTTGCTCTTGGTGGGCCGAAAACCGATAATAAAACTTATTTCGAATATGTTCACAATCTAATGCAGGCCGGAGTAAAGGGAATTGCCTGTGGACGAAATATTACACAAGATCCTAACCCGGTAGGAAAGGTAGCTGCCTTGTCAGCTTTAATTCATGATGGTAAAAATGTTGAAGAAGCTCTTCAAATTTATGAAAATGTAAAATCAGAGTATTAATAAAAAGATATATTGAATATTTAACAGAATAATTTAATTTTTTAGATTAAATACTTAACTGGATAATCTCTTAACATGGTCAATACAATAATTTTTTACTTTGATTGGAAAAATACTAAATTATGTGGAGAAATTATTATGCAATTTAAAAATATTGTAATACCTTCGGTCAGAGAGATGAAATACCTGTCTTTATCATGTAAGGCTAAATCACCAATTATATTATTGAGCAATACCGATATAGGAAATCTGATGTCACAAGTAAACTATGTGCATAAACATGGTAAACAGGCATTTGCTCATCTGGAATTGATTGGTGGGTTTGCACCTGATATTGCAGGCATGAAATTACTTAAGAATATGTATCATTTAGATGGTGTTTTTACGACGAATATCCAGGCAGGAAATATGGCTAAAAGTTTAGGGTTGATAGTAGTATATCGGTTTTTTTTGATTGACAGCAGATCGCTTAAAAGGACTTCTGAAATATTAAGGAAAAATAAATTTGATGCTATAGAAACACTGCCGGCATATTGCGCCATACAGGAATTTGCCGATTTACAGCGGTTAGGAAACGGGACTCCTTTTATTGCTGGAGGATTTGTCAGGGATTCAAAGATGGTTGCAAAGATTTTTGCAGCAGGCATATCTGGTATTACCACAAGCAAAACGGAGTTATGGGATTAGAAGGGAGATTTAAAGATGTCGAAATATTTGATGGGCATTGATAATGGAGGAACTTCAAGCAAGGCTGCTATTTATGATTTAAAAGGACGGGAAGTTGCACAGTGTACTACTTATACAAATATGCTGACTCCTTATGAATATTGGACAGAAAGAGATATGGACGAATTGAAACGTGTCAATTTTGAAGCAATAAGGGGAGCTGTGGAGAAGTCCAGAATTAATCCTAAGGATGTTATCGGGGTATCTGTAACTGGACATGGGAATGGACTATATCTTATAGGCAGGGATGGAAGTTATGTCAGAAATGGGATTATATCAACGGATAATAGAGCCCATAGAATTGTTGAAAAATGGCTGTCAGATGAAAATTATGAGAACATTGTACGACCGCGCACGTATGCAACAATTTGGAGTTCGCAGCCACCGGCACTATTAAAATGGCTGGATATGAATGAACCTGAGGTTTATGACAAGGTTGAATATGTGTTCATGATAACAGATTTGGTCAGGTATTGGCTTACGGGTAAGGCGGGATTTGAGGTTTCGAATGCCAGTGGGACGTCTTTATTTAATCAGGATACGGAAAACTATGATGAAGCTGTGTTCAAATATTTTGGCATAGAAAAATGGCTGAAAAAAATGCCGCCGTTAGTTGGTTCATCTGAAAAAGCCGGAGAAATTACTGAAGAAGCGAGTAAAAAGACGGGGTTGGTCAGAGGAACTCCGGTAGCGGGTGGACTGATTGATATAACAGCGAGCGCTCTTTCCACGGGATTGGTGAAACATAATCAATTATCGATTGTAACCGGCACATGGAGTATAAATCAATATATTGATAATAAAATAACAGTAGTAAAAGATTTATTTATGACCTCGGATTATCCTCTTGCGGGAGAACATTTATTAACAGAGGCATCACCAACAAGTGGTTCAAATCTTACATGGTTTATTGATACATTTTTAAAGGCTCATTCAAAATTATTGAAAATTGTTGATGATGAAAGCAGTGTTTACGATTATTGTTCAAGGTTGGTAGAGTCTGTTAAGCCATGGGAAAGCAAGCTTATTTTTTATCCGTTCATTTTTGGTTCAAATGCGGGAGTTGCCAATTCTTCAGCAGGTTTTATAGGAGCAACTAAAGAAACATCGTTGGCTGAATTTGTTGCTGCAATTTACGAAGGAGTATGTTTTGCCCATAAATCGCATGTTGAAAAACTTATGAATATTAATGAACATATTTTGGATGCACCAATTAGAATCGCCGGAGGAATAACTAATTCAGAAACATGGCTGCAAATGTTTGCCAATGTATTCCAAAGGACATTGGAATTAGTAAATGTTAAGGAAAATGGCGCTTTAGGAACATCAATGGCAGCCGGTGTTATGGCGGGAGTTTTTCCTGATTTTCATGCAGCTGCTGAAAATATGGTAAATATTTCTAAGGTAATAAAACCTGATCCGACTATGGCCGGAGTATATAAACAAAAATATGAATTATATAAAAAATCTGTAATCAGTCAAGCTGATGTCTGGGCAAATATTGAAAATACTGTTTTATTAAAACCAAAAGCTAAAGAATTGGTATGTAATTGAAAATTGAAAGGATTGAGTATCATGGAATTGGGGTTAAAAGGTAAAAAAGCACTTGTTACCGGTGGCGCGACGGGATTGGGAAAGCAGTTCGTATTAGAATTGGCAAAAGAGGGTGTGACTGTTGGATTTAGCTATTACAGTGAAAAAGAAAATCCAGGTGAAGTAGAAAAGATAACAGCCACTCAGATTGGGGTAAAGGCCTACGGTTTTAAAACGGATTTATCGAAAGTTGAACAGGCAAAACTGTTATTCGATGAAGTTCATAAAAAACTTGGGAAGGTTGATATTTTGATTAATAATGCCGGGGTATGGCTGACCGGACTGGTCACCGAAATAAAACCTGAAGCCTGGGATTTGCAGATGGAAACAAATTTAAGGGCACCGTTTCTTTTATGTCAGAAATTTGCCCAATATGCAAATAAGGAGGGTCATGGCGGACATGTTTTGAACATAACCAGTCAGGCAGCTTATTATGGTTCAACAACAGGACATTCGCATTATGCTGCTTCAAAAGCGGGGCTGATTGCCTTTAATGCTTCATTTGCCAGAGAACAGGCAAAGAAAGGAATCAACAGTAATAACATCGCTATTGGAATCATGCATACCAGAATGATTCAGGCAAATCTTGATAAGGATCCCAATTATTATGTAAATAGAATTCCAATGGGGCGGGTAGTGGAACCCGAAGAAATAGCGAAAATGGGTACTTTATTTGTTTCCGATGTATATAGTTATATGACGGGGGCAACTGTGGATGTCACCGGTGGTATGCTGATGCACTGAAACAATACAAATTTAAATATAAGGGATGAGATTGATTATGAAAATACTGGCATTTGGTGATAATTTGATCACACCGGAAATGTTAAAAAATGGATTAAAAGCTTTTGAAGATAATGGTGATACAGTTGAAATTCGCGATTGGAGCCATAAATCAGTTGAAGCGCTGCAAAACGACAATATCAAAGTTGAGCAGCATGGGGCTAATGCTGTCGAAGTGAATGATCCTGAATTATTGAAAAATATCGATACATTTGATTTAATCATCACACAGTTTACGCCGATTGGCAAAAATATAATTGATAAAGCTGCAAAGCTAAGATATATAGGAGTCTTAAGAGGCGGTATAGAAAATGTGGATGAAGAATATGCCAATAGTAAAGGAATAAAAGTTTTAAATACCGCAGGACGAAATGCTAGAGCTGTGGCGGAGTTCACTGTTGGCATGATTTTGTCGGAAACCAGAAATATTGCCCGGACTAATGCAGAAATGCATAAGGATATTTGGTTTAAGAATTTTCCTAATAAGGATAATATTCCTGAACTGGGCGGAAAAACCATTGGAATTATTGGTTTTGGACATATAGGACAACTCGTAGCCAAATTTTTGGATGGATTTGGTGCCAAGATAATTTATTATGATCCGTATGTTGGTAACGCCAAGGGAGCCGAAAAATATAACAATATTGAGGAGCTTGTGCAGGAAGCTGACATAGTCACAATTCATATGCGGGCTACTGAGGAAACACATCATATTATCAATCAGCACATTTTTGAGTTGATGGATGAAAAAACTTATTTTATAAATACAGCGCGTTCAGCCTTAGTGGATGAGAAGGCACTGGTACGCGTCCTATCGGAAGGGCGATTAGCCGGTGCGGCAATTGATACGTTCGATGATGAACCATTACCAGCAAATTCTCCATTTTTAACATTGCCAAATGTAACTTTAACTTCTCATTTAGCAGGTACTACAGCAGATGCATTTAAAAATACCCCTAAATTATTTGCAGAGAGATTTTTGAAGGATAAAAATAATTAATAAGTTATAAAAAAGGGACTGTGGTACGAATATATTCCCATCATAGAAATGCAATATATCATTGCTAGTGATTGTTCATTTTTCTAAGGACGGATAAAAAAGTCGGATAGTGTATTTTTATGAATGAAAGTGTTTTATGTGCAGCAGTCCCGTATTATAGGAGGAGCGTGAATAATATGCCAATAATTAACATGATTGTTAATTTAGGGTCAGCAGTCATGATGCCAATAATTTTCTTTGTAGTGGGTATGATTTTCAGAATGCACCCGGCTAAAGCATTTAAGGCCGGCATGCTGGTGGGAGTTGGATTTACAGGAGTCTCGATGGTTATTACGATGATGCTGAATGCACTTGGTCCGGCATCTAAGGCCATGGTGGAAAGACTTGGATTGCAGCTTACGGTCACTGATGTAGGATGGGGAACAGCATCTACGATTAGCTGGGGTTCGCCAATCATGCTGGTTACAGTTATTGGTTTTTTAGTTATAAATGCAATATTATTGATTCCTAACATCACTAAAACAGTGGATTTGGATATATTTAATTTTTGGATATTCTTGCTTGTAGGTACGGCAATTTATGCAGGCACGGATAATTTTTGGATTTCTGTAATAGCCGTTTGGATTATTTATGCTTTGACACTTATTGTGGCAGATATTACACAGCCGATTATTCAGAGGCAATTTCCTAATAAAAACTTAGATGGAATTTCTTTCCCTCATTTAACTTGTTTGGCATGGGTGCCATTTGGAATAGCAGGAAACTGGATTTGCGAACATATTCCTGGATTGAATAAGATACAGTTCGATCCTGAAACTATCAATAAGCGGCTAGGTATTTTAGGTGAACCTATCAGTTTTGGTGCGATTATTGGGGCAATCATGGGAATACTTGCCGGATATGATATGCCTAAAGTTTTGACATTGGCAGTAAATATTGCTGCTGCAATGTATTTGCTGCCGGTAGTGGTTAATGTTTTAGTATCGGGATTGGTGTTGGTAAAAGAACATGTCAATAAAAAACTAAAGATTTGGTTTCCGAACAGGCAGTTTTATATCGGAATGGATACAGCTCTGCTGATTGATGATCCGGCAGTCTTATCAACAGGATTACTGCTGTTGCCGTTCGCAATAGCATTAGCTTTTGTTTTGCCGGGAAATAAAGTTTTGCCATTTGCTGATTTGGCTTCATTAATGTTTTTATTTGCAATAATTGCTCCTTTTTGCAAACGAAATATTTTTCGTATGCTGATTTCAGGTATTTTGATCATTATAGTGATCTTTTATGCGGGCACATCGTTGGCACCAGAATTTACAAAAGCCGCAGTAGATTCTCAAATCACTTCGGTAAAAGAATTCACATTCATTACTAATTTGGTTGGCCCTGTTACAACTTGGGTAGGCTGGTTGTTTATTAAAGGGAGTGAATTAATAGCAACTTTACTTTAAGATGTAAAGACAACTGATATTGTGCAGCAAAATACCGCTGGTATTGTATAGAGTTTTATCAATACCAGCGGTATTATTATTTGATAAATAATGTTTGGTATATTACTTGTTTAATTTACAATAAGTAATTGATATTGGCAGTTATAGCAATAGGATTGTCGCACAAACCATATTGATTTCATAAGAATGAAAACTACCACCGCTGTGCGGTTCCTCATTATTCTAAAGGCGGACAAAGGAAGCAGAATATTGCATATTTATGAATGAAATGGTATAGAAAAAACCATCGGTAACTTCGAAAAAGGTAAGTAATCAAACAAACCCAAAAGAAGTTGAAAACCGATGGCTTACTCCCATTCCAGCCTGCCCTTGAAGAAAATTTTATTATAATCATATCAGAAAATCATGTATTTATTTGTCCCAAAACTAAAAAAAGGAGATGATGGCTGCTTGAAAAGCGGTAAAAGTTGACTGTTATTGTATTAAAATGTCTACTCTCATTTTACGTATTGATATAAATTATAAAGATGATGTATTATGGATTCATAGAAAAATTTTTTATAAATTGGAGGAAATAATTATGAATCAAGTTTTGGAAACAATAAAAAACAGAAGAAGTATAAGAAATTATTCAGATAAGCAGATCAGGGAAGAAGAGCTTAAGGCTATTATTGAAGCGGCGACTTTTGCACCCAGCGGGCATAATTGCCAGCCATGGTATTTTACTGTTATTCAGAATAAAAAAATGATTGAAATCATGAATGAAAAAATAAAAAAGCAAATGCTTTTGCCTTCGTACAAATGGGCTAATAAAATGGGTGAGTCAGCACAATATCATGTGTTCCATAAAGCTCCAACAGTAATAGTGGTTTCCGGTGATAAAAAAGCGAGTTCTCCATTGCCGCTGGCTGGCACGGATTATTATTATACGCCGCTTGTTGATTGTGCAGCTGCTATAGAAAATATGTTGTTGGCGGCAGAAAGTTTTGGAATAGGCAGTTGTTGGCTTGGATTGGTCAATCTATTCTTTGAATTGCCGGAGGTAAAAAAACTTAATATTCCCGATGATTATCAGCCATATTTTGCAGTTACACTTGGTTATAAAAATGTTGTAGTATCCCACCAGACTGCATCGAAGCGCAGGACAGGAACAGTCGATTATATCCGGTGATGCATTGCTTAAAGACAAAATAATTAATGAAATGAACCGTCACTATGAAAGTTATATATTTTACAGCGGACTATTTTCTCTTTACTAAATCATTGCGCAGTGTATAGGTAATGAGCTGTGTCCGGTTAGATAAACCAAATTTAGTAAGGAGTTCTTTAATGTGGTATTTGACGGTAGCTTCCTTTAATTTTAATTGTATGGCAATTTCTCGATAGGTTAAACCCTGCGTTAGTAACTGCAATACTTCTTGTTGTCTGTCAGTCAAATTTTTTTCTGACAGGGTGTGGAGTTTTGTGTTTTCCTTATATTGAATAAACTTGTGCAGCAGCTGTTTAACTAAATGTGGTGCAATTGGAGATTCTCCGGCATTCATTCCAGTGAGCTGCCGGAGAAAACTTTCAGGTTCCATGGTTTTTAGTAAGTATCCTTCAGCTCCGGCTTGAAAAGCGGCTAAGAGATTTTCCTCATCCTCAAAAGCGGTAAGCATAATGATTTTTGCATCAGGATAATCTTTTTTTATCATCCTGGTGGCTTGTATGCCGTCACAGCCAACCATTTGGATATCCATTAACACCACATCTGGCTGAAGCATCTCATATTGCATCAATGCTTCAATACTGTTTCGGGCAGTTCCTACTACTTCGATGCCTTGCGAAGCAAGAAAATGTTTTAATCCTTCTAAAACTAGGGCATGATCATCAACCAATAGTATTTTCAATGTCTTGTACCTCGCTTTCGATAGTATTTAGATGAACTATTACTTTTGTCCCTTTGCCTGGTTGAGTGTCGATTTGAAGCTGGCCTCCGGCTTCTTTGGCTCGTTCTGCCATTATGCCCAAACCAAAGCTTTTGTCTTTTTCAGAAACAACAGATGGATCAAAACCGCAGCCATCATCTTCAATTATTGTCGTTATTTGTCTGTTTGTATGTTTTAGTTGTACTGTTATTTGTTGGGCATGTGCATGTTTGCGAATATTGGTAAGTGCTTCTTGGATAATGCGCAGTAATTGCAGTTTAGCGGTATTGCTTAGTAATTTATCAATCGACTGTTTAGGTAAAATAAGCCGAGTCTTGATTTTTCTGTTTTTTTCATACCATGTCAGGTATTCATGCAGATTGTTTTCAAGGGAGCAGTTTGCAATATCCTGCTTTTTTAATCCCATAATGGATTCCCGAATATCAGTATTTATATTTTTGATGATTTTTTTTAATTGATTTAGTTGTGTTATCGCTTTTTTTATTTGCCCGGTATTTAACAGAAAATGAATAGTCTGCAGTTCAAGACTGATAAAATGACATGTTTGGGCTCGATCATCATGTATTTCCCGTCCTAATCGTTGACGTTCAGTAAGGATGGATAGAGCTTTTTGTTGTTCTATAAGTTTGGCTTGCTGGTTTTTCTGTTTGGTAATATCTTTTAGCACAATAATTTTTCCTAAGCATTGATTGTGCGTTTTCATAAGAGTCATGTTTAAACGATAATAACGATGTTCATTAAGAGTACCTCGTATAGTTATTATATTGTCGTTGGTAATTGCGGCCAATTCTGGATAAACTGTGGTAAGACGTGTAAAACTGTCACCAATTTTACAAGATGTTGTCTTGGAGAATATACTAAGGGCAGATGGATTTAAATCAACGATATAATCGTATTCATCTATTACTATGAGTCCGTCAATCATATCGTGTATAACAATTTCCTGACTTAACGGCAAAATATTGTAGATATGCCAGTGATAAAATCCCCAAGTGAGTAGTGCGCCATTAACTAGAAAATTGAGTGGTAGAGGGGCTATTTTTTGAGCTGACGGAACAAAGTTCAATATTGAGCCTATTACAGAGAACATGGCAGCAAATGTAAACCACAAGGCTTGGTGACGTCTTAGACCGACAGTAATAAATATCCAGCGGATACTAAAAACTGTTGCCAAAAGGCACAATAAATAACTGGTAAGGCGTGCAATCCAGACACCAGGTCCCAGGGTGATGTTTAGTATTTGTCCTTCCAGCCAGGCATAACGCCAAAACAATTTGTGTGAGAAATTAGTTAATATGCCTAATATTAAGCAGATAATGATTGTTCGTATGCAATATCGGAAGGTAATAGGAATTTTTGCTTTTTGCCCACTGATTTCAACGACAAATAAGAACCAAAAATAAGGAGATAAAATACAGGATATTCGTAAGAAATTATTCCAAAATAATTTGTGTGGTAATCCAGGACTAATGGTCATAAGTACTGATGACAGCAGCCATGTACATTTGCAAATTTGTGCATAGACCTGCGATTTTGCACCAGGTGTTTTGCGAAATTGCCATATATATGTTGACATAGAAATTAAAGTACCAACGACTAATAAATAAAACCATATATTTTCAATAGGAGGATACTCCTGAATTGACAATAAAGATCATTTCCCTTTATCAAAATTATTATATAAATGATTGAACCAGAAATTTAAAATACTTTAATACTGGTAATACACTTAATTTCCGATAAAAAAATTAAGTCTTTACTAATCATATATTTTTATTATAGAATTCTTTTATTCTTATATTATATTAACAGGTTATTAGTGATTTATCCATATAATAAGCGATTAATTATCAAAAATAAAGATTACTTATAAAATTTGCTAAATTATTTAATAGATATATTTACAGTTACACTTTGTCATGCTATAATATTTTATATAGTATATCATTTGTTTTTTATAGAAATATAATAAATACTAAATTTTATGAAAGTTGGATAAAATATGAATATTGCTTCTGATGATAAAATAGCCGCTATTTTACCACGATATACTGACAATGGTGATGGGACAGTGATTATAGATGCAAGAGGACAAGAAGTGTTTTATCCGGTCGGATATAAACCTATTATCAGGCAATTAGCAGGCAGGCACTGCAAAGATATCTGTTTATTGCGTGATTGGGCAAAAGTCAAAGTTGGCAGAAGATTGTGGCTGCCATTAGGATTTAGTTGGGAACTTGTGCTTACTCCTATAAAAGTCAGAGATGTCAGGGTAAAAGGTGATGGCACATTGGGTTATGTTAATCTTACCCATATAAAACGAGTTAAGGAAATAGAGAATATAGCATCAGTGGAACTTAATAATGGAATGATTATACCGGTGCTTTGGCAGTTGGAAACCTTACGGCATCATTTAAAAGACGCTATACTGCTCCATTTTAATATAGTACATGTCATTGATAAAACAATTTGGAAAAGATTGTATAAAAATGTTGAGATGTTGCAGTTGTATAAGAAAAGTGAATAAAGTGTTAACTGCTTTTGTGATATTTTCTCAAAGAAAAGTTCTTTATTTAGTTTGGGAAAAAAATGGAGCTGTCACACATAAATATTTTCATTTATAAATGCAAATACGTGGTTTCTTTTGTTCGCACTCGGAAGGGTGGAACCGTGCGCAGTGTAATGGGTTGCATTTATGAGATTATGTGGCAGCTCTATTAATATTGAAAAAATTTCAATTTTATGTTGTAAGAGAGTGAGAAAACAATAATGTTGGGTATTTATCTAATATTATTTTATAAATTTTATTAGTGTAGAATTTATTTTGTTTCATTTACAGGTTCAGCAAGAGTTAAAATAATTATGAATCCAATAATTGCTGATACGGCAAAATAAGAGAATACTATATTATAATTTTTAAATATATCTAATAATGCTCCGGCAATCATTGGAGAGAAAAATCCTCCTAAATTTCCACCACTATTTACCAGAGAAATGGCAGTGGGATAAGTACTTTTGGTAGTTAATCCCATAGGATAGGCAGAGAAGGCAGGCCAACCTATATTGAGCATAAAACCAACCATGAATAAAGTGATAGCAACAAGGGTAACATTTTCTGGTACATTGATTAATATAACCATCATGAAGCAGGTGGCAAGAGCTGTTATCAGCATAGTAGGTTTTCTACGACTGTTAAAAACTTTATCAGAGAGCCATCCACCAATAACTGAGCCGATAAATCCTCCTACCCACGGAGCAGAAGCGACAAAGCCCATTTTTAAAAATGAATATCCTTTTGCCGTTACCAAATATGATGGGATCCAAGTTAATAATCCTTGCAGTACACACACCATAAAAAAATATGCTATGGTATTACCAACTATGTTCCATGACAAAAAAACATTCTTATTTGTTTTTATTAACTTTACTGGTTTAGCACGAATGAATTTGTCAATCCAGCCTAAGCTTTTATAGTTACTTTTATTAGTACCATTTTCTGCTGTTTCTTGAATGTAAGCAAGTTCTTCTTTGTTGCAGTAAGGACTTTGTTCAGGTTTGTTTTTCACATATCTATGCCAAATAAAAGCCATTAAAATACCTGGTATGGCAAAAATATAGAATACATATCGCCATCCAAAATTAACCGCTATCCACACAGCTATAGGTGGTACGACGATGGGGGCAAACATTGTGGCACCAATGTATCCCATACCTGTGGCAGTGGCTTTTTCTTGCGCAGGAAAATATCTATTGATAGTAGTTGTCATGCCCACTGGTGTGGGACCTTCTGTTATACCTAGAGCAAAACGAAGCCATTTCATGGAAGTTATTGATTGGATAGTTCCTAATAAAAATGTAATTATGGAGAATCCCATTATTGATAACGTTGTAAGTCCACGTACACCAAATTTGCTAAAAAACAATCCGGCAGGTATTTGCGATATGGCATATCCTAAGAAAAAGAAACTCATGATAGCACCCGCTTCAAAATTGTTTATAGGAAATTCTTGCTTTAGGAATGGGATAACGACGCCTACATTACTGCGATCGGCAAAATTTACGCTATAGGTAACAAAGATAATTCCCAAGACAATCCAGCGGAAATATGTTTTGTGATTTTTGACAGTTTTTGTTATTGAAGTTTGCATAATAACACCTTCCTTTCATTGTAATGAGAAAATTATTGCTGGGGTAAAATCATTTTATGTGAAGCTATATATTTTTCTACTTCTTCGAGTGTTGGAATTGAATCAGAGCAGCTATGACCAGAAATGGTGATAGCTGAAGCCGCTGCTGCATAGTTTAAGGTATCTTGTATTGATTTTTTATTAAGGAGCCCGTAGATGAAAGAACCAGCATAAGCATCACCTGCACCGAATGTTTTTAGCACTTTTGCAGGATAGATATTTCCTTTATATACATGACCGTCGCAGGTATAAACAGTAGAACCTTTTTTACCGTGTTTGATAGATATTAATGAGACACCACGAGAAAGGAGATTTTTCGCCGTTTTATTGTCATCGGTGTTCCCTGGCATAATTAGTGCTTCCAGATAATTGAATTCTTCTCGTGTACCTAGTACAATATCAGCTTTTTCTGCTGCTAATAAGTAATAAACGGCTGTTTCAACAGGTGAATTCCAAGTATATTTTCTATAATCGGGATCAAATATAATGCGGACATTATTCTTTTTTGCATATTCAATAAGTGTGAAAACTGCTTCACGGGCTGGCCCGGAAGTTAAAGAAGTACCAGAAATCAAGATGGCACTGGCCTGTTTGACGTATGATTCGTCAATTTCAGAGCAAGAAATATGCAAATCTGCTGCATTGTTACGGTACATAAAACAATTACATTCAGATGGAGACTTTAATTCTCCAATAGTTATTCCTGTACGAATATTTTTTTCGGCAAAATAAATATGGGAAACATCAACTCCTTTTTGTGAAAGATATATTTTGATATATTTACCGAGTGGATCAGAGGAAACTTTACCAATATATCCGACATTTAATCCCATTTTAGACATAGCAACTGCGGTATTTGCTGGTGATCCCCCGACATATTTGGTAAATGTTGATGCTTTTTCCAATGGCCCTATTTCATTAGCATATAAGTCAATCGTGGCGCGTCCTACTGCTATCACATCTATAGGCCGGGATCTGTTAAATTGTATTTCCATGTTTTTCCTCCTGTAGTGAAGTAGGTATAATTATTGATGATGTTCCAGATCATCAAGCATTTGCAGAGCTTCCGTTATGGATAGATTTTTATGAATTAAGGCTGATATTGATTTTATTAATGAGGTGGGGTCTTGATATTGGAAAACACATCTGCCAAAGGTAATACCAATGGCACCTGCGGATAAAGCATCATGTACTAGTTGAAAATAATCTTTTGGTGTATTCCCCAAAGTACCACCAGCGACGACGACTTTGGCTGGGCATGCTTCAACAACTTTCGCAAAACTGTCAATGCTGCCAGTATAGTTTGTTTTGACTATGTCTACTCCTAGTTCAGCTCCTACACGTACTGCATAGGCTACTGCTTTTTCACTGCATCGATCAGATTGATTAATACGATTACCACGTGGATAAATATGCGCTACCAGCGGCATTCCATATGATGCAGCATCTTTGGCAATTTTTCCTACAGCAGCTATTTGGGTAGATTGTGTGTCTCCACCAACTATACAACCTATAGATATAGCGTCGGCACCATAACGTACTGCTTCCTCAACATCGGCAACTACTGTGTCTGCATCTGGTTGATATGGTGAGAATGTGGAGCATTTTAAAATTAGAGGTATTTTACCTGCATGAGATGTAAAACAAGTATCAGCAATACCCTTGTGCATAGTTATTGAATCAGGTCCACCGGCAATTAATTTATCTAAGGTATTCTTAATATCACCTAAACCTGGCAATACACCACGCGCCATTGCGTGGTCAACTGTCAAACCAAAATAACGATTATCCTTCTTGCTGATTAATCTATTCATTCTTATTTCTTTTCCTAAAAAACTCATGTAGTTTATTCTCCTTTTATAAAAAAAAATTTTAAAAAAATAAATATTATAAGAAAAAAAGTTTCATAAAGGGCAAAAAAATATATTATCCTGTTGAATAATAATTATTTTTGATAGAATATTTTATAAGTATATTCAATATTTTTCACCTCCTTTAAATAATCAGAAAAATTATTTGCTATGGTTTAATTAATATTTTAAAATGATTACCACTTTTTTGTTGGTTATATGCTTGGAGAAAATCTTCTATGGAGTAAACAGCCGAAATAAGGCTTGTCAAATTAATCTTTTTGCTGTCCATAAGAGTAATAGCTGAGAGATAGTTATTTCGTGTATATCCTCTAGAACCAATAATTTCAATTTCTTTATAATGGATATAATTTAAATTAATAGCGTAGCTGTCTGTTTTTGCAAAGCCACTGAATAAAATGATTCTTCCCCCTGTAGAACAAAGCTTTATAGCTTCGCCTACAGCTGTATTAGCGGCACAGGCAATAATTATTTTGTCAAAACTTTGTATTTTATATTTTTGCATAATAATGTGGATATTATCCTGAGTGGGATCTATTGTTATGTCTGCACCTGATTCTTTTGCTTTTTTACGGCGCAGTGAAGATGGATCACTCACGAGGATTAGATGCACATTATGCAAACGGCACAGCATTAAATGTATCTGACCTATTGTACCTGCACCGACAATTAAAACGGTATCAGTCGGTTGTAAATTGGCTTTAGTAATACCATTGATGCAGCAAGCAAGGGGTTCAATAAGTGTACCATCTTTTAACGATATATTATTGGTCAGTTTGGTAATATTATTGTTTTTTATTCCTTCATAGGTTATGCGAATATATTCAGCATAACCTCCACTGAGTTGGTAACCAAATGCTGTTCTGTGTAAACAAATATTTTCACGACCAGATAAACAGCATTTGCATTTATTACAAGGGATTATGGGTGCAATGTTAACTGATTCTCCAGTGTGTAGATGTTTAATATTACAACCAACTTGAGATATTGTTCCAGATATTTCGTGACCAATGATGCACGGATATGAAATATCTTGAATTTTTTTCCCTTCAAGAATTCTTATGTCAGTGGCACAAATAGCACAATAGGCAATTTTTATAAGGATTTCATTATCATTGATAATAGGGGTAGGAAGATATTGTAATGAAAATTCATATGGTTTGGATAACACAATAGCCTTCATGATAAAAATCTCCGATATAGATTATATTTTTCTGCCCGACGTTGCATTTCTCGTAATATATACTGCATTTTCACATTTTTTATATTGATGCAGAGAAGTTGCTACCAGTAAAGCATCTAAAACTGTGATTTCAGCGATTCTGGAGGCAAAACCTTCACTTTTATAGATAGTTTCCTTAGCTGCTGTAAATAATACGATATCACTAAATTTTAAGATGGATGATTTTGCTTTGTTAGTTACTGCAATTGTTGTTGCTCCAACATTTTTTGCTAATTCCAGACAACTAATTGTCTGTTTGCTGCCACCCGTATGTGAAATACCAATAGCTACATCGTCAGGACCTAGTAAACTGGCAGACATTGCCTGAGTATCCGCATCTAAATCTGCTCCACATTTTACACCAATTTTTAAAAATTGATGTTTCAGATTCAATGCGACATAAGCTGATGCACCTGCTCCGTATAATTCTATCCTTTTTGCAACAGTCATTGCTTGTACTGCTTTTTCAAATTCATTGTCATTTAAGACTGCTAATGTATCGGATAAAACTTGTATTCTAGAGTGAAATACTTTACTTTTAACAACGGGAAGAGTATCGTTAATATTGAGATCTTCAAGAATAATTTGCTGAGGATTTATTATATATTTTGCTAAATTAATTTTGAAGTCTTGATATCCTTTATAACCCAAAGATTTACAAAAACGTACAACTGTTGCTTCACTAGCATTACATCTACTGGCTAAATCACTCACGGTTAGATTAAGTACATCTCTGGTATATTTGATTACAAAATTAGCTACTTTTTGTTCTGCCTCAGTTAAAGCGTTTAATTGTTCTTGAATTGTGCGAACAATTGGCATATTCAATAATATCATCTCACATTAAATTAATAAATAGATTAATTTTCATACCTATATGATAACACCTTATAATATTTATTTCAATAATTTGCCAATTTTTTTAAAAAAAAATTTCAGAAATACACTAAAAAATACCATGTAGACGATATATTACATGGTATTTTTAGTATTAATATATTTATTTTGCAATTCGTTTTGACCAAAGTTCATCGGCAACCGGTTGCCAGTTAGCAGCATATTTTTCGCATTTATGACAAAGGTGTTCGGCGCTTTCAGGACTACAGTAATCGGTATTGACAGCATGGCTGTTTTTTACTAATCTTGGTAATTCTTGTGGGTTTTCCAGCATAGGACAAGGACGGAAATGATTACTGTTAAATGGTTGATTATCATGATAAGCTTGAAAAATAGGACTTCTTAAGGCATCTAATAAGGTAGTATTGTGAATGTTTGTATTGGAATAATGAATAAATACACAAGGTTCAACATCACCCTTGGCATTGATATGCAGATAGCGGCGTCCACCGGCGATGCAGCCACCAACGTGTATTCCATCATCTTGGAAGTCCATGCAAAACAGTGGTTTGGTATTTCTTATCTGGCAAATGTGTCGATATAATGCGGTACGCTGCTGCGGTGTTACCATCAAAGATGGAACGGCATCATTGCCCACAGGCATGTAATGGAAGAACCAACTAAACATGGCACCCATATCGATCATTTTATCAAAAAAAGCTTCACTGTTGATATCATTGAAGTTAGCAGAAGTATAACACACAGAAAGACCAAACGGTAGCTTATGATCTTTTAATAGTGCCATTGCATGGGTAGCCTTTTGGTAAGCACCTTTACCGCGTCTATTGTCATTGGCAGCTTCAAAACCTTCCAAGCTGATAGCAGGGATAAAGTTTTTGACGCGCAGCATTTCGTTGCAGAAAGAGTCATCTATTAATGTTCCGTTGGTAAAAGCCAAAAATTCACAGTCAGAATGAGCTGTACATAGTTTCATGAGGTCATTTTTTCGTACTGTTGGCTCACCTCCGGTATAGATATACATGTAGATGCCAAGTTTTTTCCCTTGCCTAATGATGGAATCGATAGTGTCATAGTCGAGATTATAGTTGTGTCCATATTCAGCTGCCCAGCAGCCGGTGCAGTGCAGATTACAGGCAGATGTCGGGTCAAGCAGGATGGCCCACGGTACATTGCAATTGTATTTGGCAGCATATTCATCTTGTATTTTGCTGCCATTCAAAGTGGCATTGACAAAAAAATTGTTGAAAAAAGCTCTTCTTACACCGGCATCAAGTTGATATGCATACAAAATAAGCTGATACATGTTATCTTTTTTGTCGATGGTTTCGTGAATCATTTCACGCGCGACACTGTATAAGTCATGTGGGAAAATCTTGTCTACCATATTCATTACTTTGGGAATGTTTTCTTCTGGGTCTTTTTCAAGATATTCGGAGATAAGTTCAAGTCCCTTGCTTACAGTGAGAGTTTTTAGTTTGTCGGTTATGCTCACAATAATCACTCCATTCATTTTATTGTAATATCAATTAGTGTGATTGTAATTTTTGTAATTCAAGGACAGTTTATGATTTAATCATTATGTTTCAGCTACGCTGCTAAAGAAGTATTGGAGTTAATATGTAAAATAAAAGCGCCTATCGGGATGATAGGCGCTGAAAAAGCTCAAAGTTATAATTATGTTATGAAATTTGAGTTATCGATAGCCGATTTACGTCGTATCTTCCCACAATAAAAAAAGCTGAAACAATGATTGCTCAGCTTTTAGTGCATATAACTATATTTAAACGAGCTGAGCGACTAATTACCAACTTACCAACTGTCCGTTAATATAGTAATATTATAGCATAAAATGACAAAAAGTCAATTGTAATCATGTAAGGTAAAAGATACGTTGAAAGTGTGTTTTATTCGTAACGCAAGGCTTCAATTGGATCCAATTTGGCTGCTTTTCTGGCAGGATAAATGCCAAAAAACAGGCCTATACCGACAGAAAAGAAAAAAGAAAGCAATATCGGCAAGAGTGTTATCACAGTATTAAATCCGGCAAATTTGGCTATTGCCAATGATGCTCCACAACCCAGTAATATACCAATTAATCCACCGATGACGCTCACGACGATGGATTCGATAAGAAACTGCATCATGATA
The DNA here is from genome assembly GCF_014076555.1 of Pectinatus frisingensis. Taxonomy (NCBI): domain Bacteria; kingdom Bacillati; phylum Bacillota; class Negativicutes; order Selenomonadales; family Selenomonadaceae; genus Pectinatus; species Pectinatus frisingensis. The sequence continues at coordinate 1,947,536 of NZ_CP045424.1, read as the reverse complement.
TTGTTGAAAGTGGCGCCAAGAGCCTTTCTTATACCAATTTCTCTGGTGCGTTCTGTTACGGACACCATCATTATATTCATAATGCCGATACCGCCGACAACTAGGGAAATGGCGGCAATACTACCCAGCAGCAGTGTTATCATGGTTGTGGTATTGGTCATTGTTTCCATCAGGCTGGTGAGATTTCGCACTTGAAAATCGTCATCATCGGGATTACTGATCTTATGACGCTGACGCAGTAAAGTCTCAATCTCACTTTGGACTTGGTCCATTTTATCTGCGGAAGAAACCTGCACATTTATTGTTCTGATATAGGTAATAGCCATCAATCTTTCCATGGCGGTGCTGATCGGGATCAGTACACAGTCATCTTGGTCCTGCCCCATAGAAGATTGTCCCTTGCTTGCCAATACGCCAATTATTTTGTAAGGATCGTTATTTATGCGGATGGTTTTTCCCACTGGATTGACACTGCCAAATAAATTTGAGGCAACAGTAGTACCAATTACAGCAACACGTGAGCGTGTCTGCATATCATTGGTGGTTATAAATGAACCACTGGCTACACTGAGCGAACGTATTGCCATATAATCTGAAGTTATACCATAGACGACGGTATTCCAGTTTTGGTTGCTATAAATAATCTGCTTTGAGCTTTGTACGCTGGGAGCAACATAATCGATATTTTTGATTTTCTTTTTTATGGCATCAGAATCATCAAGCTTTAGTGTTTCGCCGCTGCCGGCGGATTGTCTCACACCATTGACCTTGGGGGCACCCGCCTGCACAATGAGCATGTTGCTGCCGAGACTGGCAATTGAATTTTGAACGTTTTTTCGTACGCCCATACCGAGCGATACCATTGCTATTACGGCAGCAACGCCAATTATTATGCCAAGCATGGTCAAAATAGAACGCAATTTATTGGAAAATAAAGCTTTTAGGGCAATTGTTACACTTTCTTTAAACAACATCCATTCGTTCCCCCTTACCGGCATCACGTGTTATTTTACCATCACGAACCAGTAACTGTCTTGAAGCACAGGATGCAATCTCGGGTTCATGAGTGACGAGAATAATAGTTTTTCCCTGTTTATGCAGCTGGATAAAGATTTCCATTATTTCTCTGGTGGACTTTGTATCGAGATTACCGGTCGGTTCATCGGCCATGATTATACTGGGATCATTAACCAGTGCCCGGGCGATGGCAACACGCTGGCGTTGTCCTCCGGATAGCTCATTAGGTTGATGGTCGGCACGGGTATCAAGACCTACTGCCTTTAGAAAAAATGAAGCACGTTCGATTCTTTCTTTATGGCCTATGCCTGCATAGACAAGCGGTAAAGCTACATTGTCCAAAGCACTTATACGGGAAAGCAGGTTAAAGTTTTGAAATACGAACCCAATTTTTTTATTGCGGGTTTTAGCCAAGGCGTCATCGCTGAGATGAGATACTTCATCACCATCCAGTCGGTATGAACCGACTGTGGGGCGGTCAAGGCAGCCAAGAATATTCATGAGGGTGGACTTACCGGAACCGGAAGGACCCATCAGGGCAGCAAATTCACCTTTCGCTATGTTCAAGTCAATGCCATTTAAAGCGGCAACTTCCTGAGTACCTATTTGATATATTTTTTTTATTCCTTCAAGGGAGATTGTCATTTTATCCCTGCCTTCCAGAAAATGAATTTCAATAATAATTGTAATTTGTCTGATGTTTAAGTGGTGAAATTTTTGTGCCATAGCATAGTTATTGTTGAGAATGATTTTAGAAAAATATGCAGCTTACCACGCTGCGCGTGGTTCCAATGTCCGTCCTTTTATAGGCAGACATTTTTAAGAATGACTAATCCATAGGCTCCCTTCCAGGGGAGCTGCCGGTGCATTGCACTAGTCAACAAAAACTAGACACGAAATAAAAAAATTATTGTGAAATTATGAAACGTTTATTGTTTGAAAATAATATTCTTTATATTGTCTTGGTGTAAGGTATTTCAACGAATATGCAGGTCTTTGTTCATTGAAAAATGAAATATAATCTGAAATTTCTTTTTCAACATTATTTTCACCAGTTACATGTAAATCTTCAAAAAGCTCAGCTTTAATCCAGCCATTAATAGCTTCCATAGCAGCATTGTCCGTAGGTGTTCCGGCACGGGACATCGAATGTACAATCCCATATGCAGGAAGCAAGTCATTAAACTTTTTAGATGAATATACTGAACCTTGGTCTGAATGAAGAATTGTTTCGCATGCATTCATTTTATTTTTTAATGCTATTAAATCTGTTAATCCATTGATATAAGTCATTTTGTCACCGCGTTTAGATGAAAGAGCATGTGATATTATTTCATTATTCCAAAGGTCCATATATAATGTTAATTCATAATAGATACCATGTACTGTAAAAGCAGTCATATCACTGACAATGCACTGCATAGGACCACTTATATTCATTTCACTTAATAACAGATTGGGAAATGTGCGTAATGGATTGCCGGGTTTCTTATATTTATAATGTTTTGCAGTACTCTTGATTCCTGTTGCCTTACAGCACTTATGGGCATAAGGATCTGAAAGAATTAATCCAGTGTCTAAACAAATTTTGGCATTCAGCCAGCGATACCCATGTGATGGATACTTGATATGATATTCAGCAAATAATGCACTATTGTTAATAAAATCTTTTGTGCGTCGTGACGGATTAGAAAGTTTACTTTTCCAAAGATAAAAGCTGCTTCGATTAATTTGCATTATTTCACAAAGCAATTTTATTGGAAATTCACCGGAAAGTTCCATGATTACTTGATACTCCTGTTGTCTAAAGGAATGTATTTTTTGTTGACACCATCTTCTTTCACTTGATAGCCTTTTTTTAGTCTGGATTCATTAATCCGTACCTTAATTAATTCACGAATTAATTCATCCTTAGTCATTGATTCTAGTTCGTTCATTCCCATTGCTGGTGCAATTGCGGTATTATCTGCATAAGATGCAATAGTTTTCTTGTTCTTAGGTGGCAGATGATTTAAATCTCTATAGTAGCGCATATATTCACGAGCTGTGTTAGTACTGATTTCGTACATCTCTGAAGCAGTATTCCTATTAATTTCATCGTCGTAAATCCGACGCCCAATGTCCAGTTTTTCTTCTTTTGTGTATTTCATGGTAAACCCCTTTGTCCATAATTTGGAGGCAGCATGACTGATAATGTATTTTTATTATTATTATAATAGTACATTATTAATCTTTTTTACCACCCCCTCTGTGTCTAGTTTTAGTTTACCACTTCAGCAGCCGGCTGAGGGGTTATCTTAAAACAAGACAATATTTTTGATGTGAAAATTTAAAGGAAGTAAACCCTTCCGTCATGGCGTTTACGCCATGCCACCCTCCCTGTTAGGGAGGGCTTTAAAATGCGTACTTATTATAATCTAATAAGTAGTGATATCAAAACAGTTAATCATTAAAAAATAAAATTCAATGTACCGGAAAATGCAATAAATATTCTTTCTACTTCATAAAAGAATGCCTAATCCAAAGGCTCCCATCGAGGGGAGCTGTCGGCGCAGCCGGCTGAGGGGTTATCTTAAAATAAGACAATGTTTTTGATGTGAAAATTTAAAGGAAGTAAACCCTTCCGTCATGGCGTTTACGCCATGCCACCCTCCCTGTTAGGGAGGGCTTTAAAATGCGTACTTATTATAATCTAATAAGTAGTGATATCAAAACAGTTAATCATTAAAAAATAAAATTCAATGTACCGGAAAATGCAATAAATATTCTTTCTACTTCATAAAAGAATGCCTAATCCAAAGGCTCCCATCGAGGGGAGCTGTCGGCGCAGCCGGCTGAGGGGTTATCTTAAAACAAGACAATATTTTTGATGCAAAAGTTTAAAGGAAGTAAACCCTTCCGTCATGGCGTTTACGCCATGCCACCCTCCCTGTTAGGGAGGGCTTTAAAATGCGTACTTATTATAATCTAATAAGTAGTGATATCAAAACAGTTAATCATTAAAAAATAAAATTCAATGTACCGGAAAATGCAATAAATATTCTTTCTACTTCATAAAAGAATGCCTAATCCAAAGGCTCCCATCGAGGGGAGCTGTCGGCGCAGCCGGCTGAGGGGTTATCTTAAAACAAGACAATATTTTTGATGCAAAAGTTTAAAGGAAGTAAACCCTTCCGTCATGGCGTTTACGCCATGTCACCCTCCCTGTTAGGGAGGGCTTTAAAATGCGTACTTATTATAATCTAATAAGTAGTGATATCAAAACAGTTAATCATTAAAAAATAAAATTCAATGTACCGGAAAATGCAATAAATATTCTTTCTACTTCATAAAAGAATGGCTAATCCAGAGGCTCCCTTCCAGGGGAGCTGCCGGCGCAGCCGGCTGAGGGGTTATCTTAAAACAAGACAATATTTTTGATGCAAAAGTTTAAAGAAAGTAAACCCTTCCGTCATGGCGTTTACGCCATGCCATCCTCTCTGTTAGGGAGGGCTTTAAAATGCGTACTTATTATAATCTAATAAGTAGTGATATCAAAACAGTTAATCATTAAAAAATAAAATTCAATGTACCGGAAAATGCAATAAATATTCTTTCTACTTCATAAAAGAATGCCTAATCCAAAGGCTCCCATCGAGGGGAGCTGTCGGCGCAGCCGGCTGAGGGGTTATCTTAAAACAAGACAATGTTTTTGATGCAAAAGTTTAAAGAAAGTAAACCCTTCCGTCATGGCGTTTACGCCATGCCATCCTCTCTGTTAGGGAGGGCTTTAAAATGCGTACTTATTATAATCTAATAAGTAGTGATATCAAAACAGTTAATCATTAAAAAATAAAATTCAATGTACCGGAAAATGCAATAAATATTCTTTCTACTTTATAAAAGAATGACTAGTCCAAAGGCTCCCTTCCAGGGGAGCTGTCGGCGCAGCCGGCTGAGGGGTTATCTTAAAATAAGACAATATTTTTGATGCAAAAGTTTAAAGGAAGTAGACCCTCCCGGCATGGCGTTTACGCCATGCCATCCTCTCTGTTAGGGAGGGCTTTAAAATGCGTACGGTTCAAAATTCTTAGAGATTAAGAAAATTTTGCTGTGATAATACACCTGCCCTTTTAAGGACGCCGTGAGGATTGCTATCTTATAACGGTGGACCTCCATGACTTGATGACGTTGAAGTGGTTTTGGGAGCGGTATAAGTGAGAGCTATTTTATCACCTTCACTTAGGCCATCGGTAATTTCAACATAATCATCACTGTAAATACCGGTTTGTATATATTGGTTTGTTGTTTTTCCGGCATCGTCGATCAATACTACGTATGAACCGTTGCTGTCTGTTTTAAGTGCGGCAAGCGGTACTGCCAATACATTGGGCTTATCAGCGGTGTTTATGTCAACACGGGCGGTCATGCCAGGTTTAAGTAAACCATTATCGTCATCTATATCCAAAGTAACATAGTAATAGATTACCGATGAGGATGAGGAAGATGACGAGGAAGTGGATGATGAAGATGAGGCAGTATCCCATGAGTTGTCGGTATCAGTCTGGGATATTTTGGTAACTTTCGCGGTGAAGTTTTTATTGGTATAGGCATCGACGGTGAATGTAGCTTCTTGTCCGACTTTTATATTGCCGATATCGGTTTCATCGATTTTAGCCAGAATTTGTTTGCGTGATAAATCGGCTATGCGCATTATAACAGTAGGATTGCTGGTTCCCTGCACAGCCATGGTGCCAGGTGTCTGCGGTTTACCAACGATTATTCCGTCCATAGGGGAGGTGATAACAGTTTCATCTAAGTTGTATTTGGCTACTTCCACATCACTTTTAGCAGTTTCATAGTTGTACTCAGCGTCCTCAAAATCGGCTTTTGATTCAGCACCGATGGAATATAGATAATTGGCCCGATTATATTTCGATGATGTATTAGTTACTTTTTCCTGGGCTTTTTTAAGTTCGTTTTCTAAATCGGTGCTGTCCAATGTAGCAACTGTCTGTCCTTGTTTAACATTATCATTTTCTTTAACAAGTACGGTTTTGATGCGTCCGGTAATTTTAGAACTGACATCGACCGCTTCTACCGGATATACAGTACCAGTTCCGGATACTACTGATTTCAGGTCCATGCGTTGTACGGTATAGATATTGTCACTGGATATACTGTTGGTTGTCGCCTGTTTACTTTGCCAGTATTTGTAACCGGCGAAGCCGATTAAGGCCAATATTATCAGTCCTGCTACAATTTTTATGATTGATTTTCTTTGTAATTTTTTCATTTAATCGTTTCTCCGTCGTCATCTAATCCCATCGTATTTTCCAATTCGGCTTTGTAACGGGCATAATCGTATTGGGCACTTATGTAATTTAATCTTGCTGTGGAGAGAGCAAGTTGGGCATCGGTAACATCAAGGGTCGTTCCGGCACCAACCCGGTATTTTTCCTGGGCAATGAAAAAATCTTCTTCTGCCTGGGCAACTGCTGTTTGAGTTGAATTAAAACGTTTTTCAGCTTCCTGCATATTGAGGTAAGCCTGTCTCACTTCGAGGTCGATGGAGTCATTTTTTTGCTGTAATGTCAGCTGGGCTTGGTTGAGTTCTGCTTCGGCAGCGTTTACATTGGCTTTGGTGAGTCCGTTATCAAAAACATTCCAGCTGGCCGATACGCCGATGGTATAGTCATGGTCCATGTCACTGGGCAGGACTTGCTTGTCCCAGTTAGAGCTGACAGAGGCGTCAACCGTCGGTTTGTAATCAGCTTTAGCGAGTTCTACGTTTTTTTGTGCGATTTCATAGTCTAATTTTGCTTCTGTTAAATCTTTGCGGTTATCAGCAGCATAGGAAAGACAATAGGGCATTTGATAATCAAATGGAATGTAGCGGAAAGTGTCAGTGAGCTGCAACGGTTCATCACGATTCATTTTAATGATGTTTTTAAAGGTTATTACCGATATGTCGTAACTATTGCGAGCTTTTATCAGGTCCTGCTTAGCATTGGACAAGGCTACTTCCGAGCGTAATAAATCAGATTTTGGAACGCTGCCGGCACTATATAACTGTTGTACATTTGTTAGATGCTTGTCATAGTTGTTAACTGATTCCTGATCGACATCAATGTTTTGCTGTGCCTCCAAAATATCGTAATAGGCTTTTACTGTATCGTATTTTATATTTTCAATAGTGCGCTGGGTATTAAGGGTGCTTTGGGTCATCGATTGTTCTTTTATAGCTGTGTTGAGTTGTTTTTTCCCGGCAGTATATAACGGGTAAGTAGCCGACACACTGGTATTGTTGTCACGTTCATAATGTGCATCAGCACCGTTGGAGACAGTAGTCGTATTGCCGAGTGTGATGGTAAAGCCATATTTGGCTTTCGTGCCGTTGAGTTCTGCCTGAGCCTGATTTTCTTTTTGTGAGGCGATTTTTATGTCTAAGTTATTTTGCAGAGCCATTTGTACAGCCTGATCAATAGATAAACTTTGACATTGACCGATAGTCGTTTGAGAAAAAATAAGAGAAAAGGAAAAAAGTAGTGTAAGATGTTTGGGTTTTAAGTTCATAATATACTCTCTTTCGCATATTCTTTAATAATACTGGATAAATTAATATTATATAGATAAATGTTGACTAAATTATGGTATCTGGTTAAAAATCTGAGATAGTCTCTCATTAAAGTAAATCATTTATATTCAGCCGATTGTTTTGCATGACTTTATAGGCTTTGTTTATAGTGCGTATAGTAGTCAATATATCTTCATCGACAAAGTCGTTAAATAATGTGCAGAGCCATTGATGATACTTATTGATGTAAATATCATAATATTTTTCACCGAGTGTGGTGAGTGTCACAGTAATGACGCGCTTGTCATCGGTTTGCTGGTGCTTTTGCAGAATGTTTTTTTGTTCTAGTTCATTAATCAGTTTAGTTACACTGGGAGCGGTTATTTTTAAACTTTTACTGATATCACTTATTTTAATATATTTTTTTTGTTTTGAAAGAGTGTGCACGGTATCTATGATATTGATAAGGCGGGGCTTTCGTAGATCTTTTGGCAGGGGAGGCATAAGGCTGCCCATCTTTTTAGCGGTAAAACATGCATCCAGAAAATTTTTTATTAGTTTAGAATTCATAATTTCTCCTGATAGTTATCATTGATAATTATTATTAGTAATTATATGTGTAGAAAAAGATTTTGTCAATAAATGCAATAAAAGTCAATCATATAAATTATAATAAATACAATGAATAATATGAAAAAATAAAATATTTTCATTATTTGTAGTATTAAGTAAAAAACTGTAGAAATATATTATAATTTCTTAAACAATATATTTTTTAAGAGGAGAGATGAATAATGAAGGGGAAGATTTCTGTTTTGTTTATGGCTGCGCTTATGGTAATATTTGGAATGTCGACTGTATTTGCAGAGGCTGGCAAACCCAATATTGTAATATTGGCTACAGGCGGCACTATTGCTGGCAGTGCAGCATCAGATACGGCTACAACAGGGTATAAAGCGGGGGCAATCGGGGTGAATGCACTGATAAATGCTGTACCCGAAATCAAGGATTATGCTAATGTATCAGGTGAGCAAATCTGCAATATTGACAGCAAGGATATGACAGATGCAGTTTGGCTTAAACTTGCCGACAGGATAAATGAGCTTTTGAGTAAAAATGATGTGGATGGTATTGTAATAACCCACGGTACCGATACATTAGAGGAAACGGCATATTTTTTGGATCTTACGATAAAAAGCAAAAAACCGGTCGTGATTGTCGGGGCGATGCGTCCGGCAACGGCAATCAGTGCTGACGGACCGATGAATCTTTTGAATGCGGTACGTGTGGCGGCAAGCAGTCGGGCAATCGGTAAGGGTGTGCTTGTGGCAATGAATGATGAAATTGACGCGGCACGCGATGTTACTAAGACCAATACATTGGCAACGAGCACTTTTAAAGCTCCGGAATTAGGTGTTTTGGGATATATCGAAGATGGTACGCCTGTTTTTTATCGCGAAACAACACGCAGAAATACTATCAATAGTGAATTTTCTGTAGAAAAAGTCACAGCTTTGCCTTATGTGGCAATTATCTATGGACATGCTGACGAAGATAAAGCATTAATTGATGCTGCCATAAATGCAGGGGTTAAGGGTATTATTTATGCAGGTACAGGCAACGGCAGTGTTCATAAAGCCGATGAAGCGGAGTTGGCAAAGGCTACAACCTTGGGAATAGTAGTTGTAAGAAGTTCAAGAGTGAGTAATGGAGCTGTTATTGCTGCAGAACAATCATATATTAATGAACATTTTCTTAATGGTGGGACATTGAATCCACAAAAAGCACGCATTTTGTTACAGTTGTCTTTGTTAAAAACACATAATTTAACAGATATACAAAGAATATTCGATGAATATTAATATCATAACAAATAAATAATAATTATAAATTTACATGCAGCAAATATTAATTAATAATGCGATGAGGTGGTAACAGAGGATATTGTTTATTTCATATGGGTTTAAAAGCGCAACTGTGATATAATATTTGAAAATAAACAATAAATTGATTTATTATTATAAATTTGTAATGGGGTATTTTATGGAATGGTTGGATCGTTTTGTGCAAGTTATGGATATTTTATCATCCGAGCGATATTCGGGCGGGATAGGAATAACTGTGTTATCTAGAGAGTGTGACATCAGCAAAAGCACCTTGCATCGTATGCTTCAAAATATGATTAGCCATGATTTAGTTCTTCAACAGGCTGAAACTAAGAAATATCAGCTTGGTCCCAGAGCGATGGTGTGGGGCAGCAACTTCATAAAAGGACAAAATGTAGCCAAATTTTTGGGGAAATATTGTACTGAGTTAGCAGAAAAGACTAAGCTGTATTCTTTTTTATGTAGATTTTCCGCCGATAAATTATACTGCATCGTTACGCGGCAGCCTTTGTTGGAAGGGCACACATATTTTGTCGGCATAGGACAGATGATGCCATGGCATTGTTCGGCTTGCGCTAAAGCAGTATTGGCTTTTCAACCATTGGTTTTTATTGATAAGATACTGAAGGGGAAGAAGGAAATCTATACTAAAAATACTATTATTGATAGTGGAAGGCTGAAAAAAGAGCTGATTGAGATCAGGGAGAAGAATATTGCATGGTGTCGGGAAGAAATGGAAATAAATGTATCTGCCATGGCCGTACCGGTATTTTCTCAAGGGAATAAGGTGGAATATAGTTTTTCTATAGTGGGAAACAATGAATATATTATGAAAAATCAGATAGAATTGAAGAAAATATTGCTTGATATAAGTAAAAGGGCTAGCGACGATATATCTATTGCAAATACTTTGACGACCATGATATAAAAATCGAAAAAGATTTTGAAATCATATTGACAAGCAAGTGATAATTATCTATTATAAAAGTACACTATAGAAAACACACCATGGTATATGCAATGACGCATAGTAATGCACAAATTGTATATACCATTTTTTAATTCCGTTGAACGGAACGAAGTTTCTTTAAAAGGAATTATAAAGAAAATATAATTAAAATGAAATGTTTTGTTATAGTGTGAAGGAGTTTATAATGCAGAAATTTTATGAGATATGAAGGGGAATGATAAAATGGGAAAAAATCATGTTGAGGGCGAGGAAGGACAACACATAAAGACACTTATAGGTGCTGTTTTAGGTTATGCTGCTGATGGACTGGATGTCTTTTTGTTATCCTTTGTTTTAATTTTTATAATAAAAGATTTTAATTTGACTACGGCGCAGGCCGGTAATCTTACTTTAGCCACTACGATCGGTATGTGGGTTGGATCTTATATATTCGGATATCTGGCAGATAAGTATGGTCGCACAAAGACGTTGTCATTATCAATAATACTATATGCAATCGGTACTGGTGCTATTTATTTTGTCAATGATTATACGGTTTTACTGACACTGCGATTTTTGATCGGCCTTGGTATCGGAGGTGAATTTGGTATAGGCATGGCAATGGTTACTGAAACATGGGCACCTAAAATGAGGGCGAGAGCAACTTCATGGGTATCACTCGGCTGGCAGGGCGGTGTATTGGTCGCAGCGATAGTGCCGGCTACAATAGTTCCGTTTTTTGGCTGGCGCGCAGTATTTCTAGTGGGGCTTATTCCGGCTTTGGTGGCCATTTATGTACGGATGCATTTAAAAGAACCGATATTGTGGCAAAAAAGACGTAATCGCCAGATAGAACTAGAAACAAAGAAGAATAATAATTGTCTTTCAGCTGAAGAGGAAAAAGAATACTATCATATTGCCGGTATGCCTTTAAAAAAATTGTTTTCCAGTACTAAAGTGACGATAACTACTATTGGGCTGACAGTTATGTGCCTGGTACAAAATTTTGGTTATTATGCCATATTCAGCTGGATGCCTACTGTTTTGTCACAGAAATACGGATACAGTCTGGCTAAGACAAGCGGCTGGATGATTATTTCTATTGCCGGTATGATTGTGGGAATAACTTTATTTGGCATATTGGCAGATAAAATAGGAAGAAAGAAAACATTTGCAATGTGGTACGTAGGCGGTACGATTTATTGTGTCTTATATTTCTTTTTATTTACCAGCCAGGCCAGCTTGTTATGGGGCAGTTTCCTTCTGGGTTTCACAGTAAATGGCATGATGGGGGGATATGGTGCTGTAATAGCAGAAAACTATCCGTCAGAAGCAAGATCCACGGCAGAAAATCTTATTTTTGGTACTGGCAGAGGATTAGCCGGTTTTGGTCCTTCTATTATTGGCTATCTTGCTGTCGGCGGAAATATATTGAGTGCAATGAGTCTGGTGTTTGTTATTTATCCCGTTGCATTAGTATGTATGTTGCTTATGATACCAGAAACAAAAGGTGTAGATATAGAATAATAGAAGAAGGTAATTAATATGTTTGATTTAGCCATAAAAAACGGAAAAATAGTTTCGGGTAATGAAATAAAAAAAGCTAATATTTATATTAAAGATGGTAAAATTGTAAAAATTTCTGATGAAAATTTGGAAGCAGAGCATATTGATGACGTAGATAATGCTTTTGTTATACCGGGAGGAATAGATCCACACTGTCATTTTCGTGATCCCGGTGCTGCATATAAAGAAGATTTTAGCCATGGTACAGCTGCCGCAGCGGTTGGGGGAATGACAACTGTTTTTGATATGCCCAATACCAATCCGGCAGTTCTTGACGAAAAAAGCTTTATTTATAAAAAAAAGTATTTTGCTGATAAAGCTTTTGTTGATTACGGATTATGGGGGTTATCTCTGGGAGACTTAAATTTAAATACACTGGATGAAATAAAACAAGCCGGCGGGGTAGGAATAAAATTTTTTTGGGGATATGCTATTAATAAAGATACAAATGCATTAATATATAATTATGTGCCGGGACAAAACGGTGTTATACCTCCGCTTGATGATGGTGAAGTTTATAAAATTTTTGAACAAATAGCCAGTAATGGACATATTTTGGCGATACATGCTGAAAATAATGAGTTAATAAGCATGCTGACAAAACGAGTCAGAGAAAATGGGGAAAATGATTATGAAGCTTTATTGAAAGCGCGTCCTGCATTGGCTGAAGTACTTACTATACAAACAGCAATTGCGTTTTCCCAAGCGACGGGAGCCCATCTTCATATATTGCATGTAACGTCAAGTATGGGAGTGAACCTGATCCGTGAAGCCAAAGCTAAAAATATAAATGTTACGGCAGAGACTTGTACGCATTATTTGTTCTTATCGGACAAAGATTATGGTAAAATTGGATCAGGGATGAAAGTGTATCCACCAATAAAACGCGAATCCGACAGGCTGGCATTATGGGAGGGACTTAAAGATGGCACATTGGATTATGTTTCATCTGACCATGCACCGCACGCAGTAAGAGAAAAAAAGGGTGACTTATTTGAAATTCCTTCCGGGATGTGTGGTGTAGAAACCACTTTGCCTCTTATGCTCAATGAAGTCAGCAAAGGGAAAATAACATTACCCTTTTTGGTACAAGTCTTATCGGAAAAAGCAGCAGGTCTGTATAAGATCGATGACCGAAAGGGTGCTGTTAAAGTTGGTAATGATGCTGATTTAGTAATTTTGGATATGAACAAAAAACAAAAAATACTGAATAAAAATTTGCATAGTAAGGAACCATTTACGGCGTTTGACGGATTTGAAGTCACAGGCTGGCCGCAAAGAACATATTTGCGGGGTATTTTAATAGCAGGTGATGGAGAAATACTTAATAAACCAGAAGGAAGGTTCCTGCGTGCCAATTATTGATTTAAGGAGGAAAGGCTTTAAGCCGGTAAAATGAATTTATTAATTGTAAATCCAACAGGTAATAAGGGTCTTAATGATAAGATTTATGACAGAGCAATTTATTCTGCTAAAATAACGGCCAGAAACAGTGAGGATCATACTAATATATCGGTGATAAACATCGCTGATGCCGCCGGAGAACTCAACACAGCAGACAGTTTGGCAAATCTGCCGGATTTGATTTTGAAGGCACTCCAGCCAATCGCGCATGCATATGACGGAATCATAATAGCGCACAGCAGCGATGCAGGAGTCAATTTCCTAAAAGATGCCTTGAAAAAAACCGTCATTGGCATAAGTTATTCTGCTGTTTATACTGCTTTTCCATTGGGGAAAAGAATAGGAATGTTTGTGGATAAAAAACAAACAGCTATAATGCAGAAACTTATCGATGATTATAAAAAAAGTATTCTTGCTGATGTAAAACTTTTGCCGATCGATATAGGCAGTAATAATGAAGAAACCGTATTGGAAAATATGCGGCAGGCGATAGAAAAAATGACAGATACCAATCGATTGGATTCTGTCATAATAGATGATATAAATATGAGTTTTGCGATGAAACCGTTGTTTGATTTATATAAACTGCCGGTCATTGACGGAGTCATGTCTGCCGTATCAGTGACAGAAAATATCGTATTCAATCAAAAATGGCTTGAAGCGTAACTGTGTGAATACTTTTGATTATATTGTCAGACAAGGGAGGTAGTGTGTTTGAAAAAATTTTTCATTGAAGGACAAATTTTGGCTAATGAAAAAATCCTTGATGATGTTTATTATATGCTTTTAGAAGCACCAGAGATAGCTGATTGTGCAAAACCGGGACAGTTTGTGCATGTTAAGAAAAACAACAGTATCAATTTTTTGCGGCGGCCATTAGGAATAGCAGAGGTTGATAAGAAAAAGGGCACAATAAGTTTAATTTACCGGATAATCGGCAGGGGAACGGCGGAATATGCAGCTATGACAACAGGTGAACAGTTGAGTATAGTCGGACCGATCGGCAACGGATTTACGATTAAAGAAGGCCGGCCATTGGTTGTCGGCGGGGGAATGGGTATGGCACCGCTTGTTTTCTTGGCAGAGCAATTACAAGGAAAGAAACCCTTGGTCCTTGTCGGGGGGAAAACCAAACAGGAAGTATTTTGGCCTAAATATATGGAAAAGTATGCTGATAAGATCTATGTGACCACTGATGATGGTTCATTGGGATTTAAGGGATTCACAGTACAGCTGCTGCCAAAGATTTTAGAGGATAACGCTGTTGACGATATTTATACATGCGGGCCTGACATTATGATGCATTCGGTTGCCCGGATTGCTAAAAAATATGGGAAAAGCTGTCAAGTATCCATGGAAAAAAGAATGGCTTGCGGAATAGGAGTATGCCTGGGCTGTACCTTTACCGACAAAATTACCGGTAAGCGGCGTAAAGTTTGTGTTGATGGTCCGGTATTCCCGGCTGAGGAGGTATTTGATTATGAATGAAATATCTTTGACGGTGGATATAGGCAAACTGCATTTAAAAAAACCGGTAATGGGGGCATCAGGAACATTTGGCTTTGGTCAGGAATATGAAGATTTCCTTGCCGTTGATGAGATAGGTGCAATAGTTACTAAAGGGCTTACCCCTTTGCCAAGAGAGGGAAATCCAGGTGTGAGAATTGCTGAAACACCGGCGGGAATGCTCAATTCCATTGGTTTGGAAAATCCCGGAGTGGATGCATTTATCAGGGATATACTGCCTAAAATAAAAAAATATCGTGTACCGATTATTGTCAATATATCGGCGGGAACAGTTGAAGATTATGGTGAAATGGCACAAAAATTGGATATTGTCGGTGTAGATGCACTGGAAGTAAATATTTCCTGTCCTAATGTCAAAGAAGGTGGCATTGTTTTTGGAACTGATCCTCGTTCGGCTGCCGCGGTTACGTCTTCGGTAAAAAAACATACGGGAAAAACCGTAATAGTTAAGCTGTCACCTAATGTAACTGATATAAGCTGTATGGCCAGGGCCGTAGAAGCTGCCGGCGCGGATGCGGTGTCATTGATAAATACTATCACCGGAATGGTAATAGATATTAATAAACGAAAACCTTTGCTGGGAAATATAACCGGTGGATTGTCCGGCCCGGCAGTAAAGCCGGTCGCCTTGCACCTGGTATGGCAGACTGCCCAGAGTGTTAAAATACCAATAATTGGTATGGGTGGAATAACGGACGGTGAAGATGCCATAGAATTTTTACTGGCAGGAGCCAGTGCAGTGGCAGTCGGGGCGGGAAATTTTGCTAATCCGCGGGCAGTAAAAGATGTGACCGATGGCATTGAAAGATATATGAGAAAAAATAATATACATGGGTTGAATGAGATTATTGGGAAGTTAGAAGTATAGATCTTTTAGTAAAGAAGGGTTGATTTTGTCGCGAATAAGCATAGCTGCTGTTGGGGATTCATTCATTACACAGCATTTGCCGCATGATGCAAAATTTGCGGATCTGCGTGATTATTTTTTGCAGTATGATGTCAGATTTACTAACTTTGAGGTATTGTTACATGATTTTGAAGTTTATCCGGCACCTGTCAGCGGAGGCACATGGGCGGCTGCAAGACCGTACGTGACGGAAGATATAAGGGATCTTGGCTTTAATATTGTAGCATGGGCAAATAACCATAATATCGACTGGAATATTGAAGGGATATTGACTACATTGCGGCACTTGGAAGAAAGCGGCCTGGTTAATGCCGGAGTGGGTCGTAACCTGGCGGAAGCGGCGCAGCCGCGATATATTGATACATCTAATGGACGATTGGCGCTGATAGGTGTTACTTCGACCATATCAGAGTGGGGAATGGCCAGTTATCCAAGAGCAGATGTTTTGGGAAGGCCGGGGGCAAATGTGCTTCGTTATCAGGCAGAGCATATTGTTTTGCCTGAGCAGCTGGAAACGTTACGGGAAATAATTGACCAGACAGAAATAAATTCCAACCGTCTACTGAATGAAAAGGAAGGTTTCACAAAACCATTAAAAGACGGCTTTTTTATAAACAATATCTGCATTAAAGCCGGTGCTGAACCGGGTACAGTAACGAAAATGAATATGCAGGATGCGCAGCGAATTGTAAGATCGATACAAGAGGCAAAACGCCAGGCTGATGTTGTCATTGTAAGCCATCATACTCATGAGAGAAAGGGTCTTGATAAACAGCTGCCGGCTGATTTCGCCAGGGATTTTGCCCATTTATGCATTGACAATGGTGCGCAGGCCTATATTGGTCATGGACCTCATATTTGGCGCGGTATTGAGATATATAAACAAAAACCGATCTTTTATAGTCTGGGAAATTTTATTTTCCAGAATGATTTAGTTGAACGGCAGCCTGCTGAGTTTTATAATCTTTATAATCTGGACAGTGAGAATACTGTAGCTGATGGACTGGATATCCGCAGTGCTAATGATACCCGCGGCCTGGCAGCTGACAGACGTGTTTTCGAATCGGCAGCAGCAGCCTTTTTTGTTGAAGATGGAAATATCACCGACATACAGATAAGACCATTGACATTAGGGTTTAAAAATGGACGGGCACAACGGGGCAAACCGGAGTTCGCCGATGCGGCAAATGGTAAGCGCATATTGAATGAGATAGCTGCGTTATCGGAAAAATATGGAACAAAGATAAAAATAGAAGATAATTTAGGTGTAATAAAAATAAATAAGTAAAATAAAAGACTATCATACGAACGACATTGACCTCACAAATATGCAATTCCATGACTTCCCTTAGAAGGGTAGCTATGAAATTGCATATTTATAAATGAGAATGTTTATGTGTGATAGTTTTTTTGTGGTTTTAACATGTTTTTTATCAAATCGATGAGGTCTACTAAGATTTCGCTGGAATAGGCAAATGCTTTTATACATAAATGATTAGTGCTGAGGAGACTCACACCACTGTCAATGTTTGTCTGTGTATTGATAAATTCCCGGATTTTTTTGATCAGTTTGTCAACATTTTCAAAGTTGAATAAAAGAATTGTTGCCAGGTGGGTATATCGTTCATAAAAGCCAAATGATGCCAGTTTTTGCTGATCAGGGAAATAACGGGTATTTTCAAAGTAACAAAGTTGTGTACCTTCGTAGACTTTTAGTAAAGCAGTGTATTTTTTATAAAGAAAGTGTTCCTTGTGTTCAGTCCGGCCGCTGCTCAATATTTCACTGTAAAAAAGTTTTGCGGTATTATCAGTAAGATGAATGACAGTATCACTGGCAAAAGCGGATTCGGCGAAGGGAATGACGGGCTGCGGCATATAAAAAAGTAACGTGTTTTCCGCTAAGATGATCCTGGTACTGCGCCGGCCTTCTCCATCAGGCATTTTATGGATTTTTTCATATGATTGTGAAGTTAATTCTACACTGGTTCCTTTTTGCAGACAGATGGTTATCTTTTGCTGATCACCAGACATGATGCCTGCAGAGGCAGTTAAAATCATATAGCGTGTAATCGGGACGGAGCAAAATGGTTGCATTACTTTGAAGGGGGCTGTAAAGTAGACATCATTAAGAAGGGTTTTTCCCAGTCGGCAACAAAATTTTAAAGACAGACAGGAAGGTTTTCCATAGGCACTATTGATATTTTTCTGCTTAGACATCTTCAAGCAGAGCCTCATGCTTTATCCATGCTATGATTTTATCGATACCCTTGTTTTCCCGAATGTTGGTGAATAAAAAAGGTTTGCTGCCGCGCATTTTTCGGGCGTCGCGTTCCATTACGGAAAGATCAGCTCCGACATATGGTGCCAGGTCAATTTTATTGATAAGCAAAAGATCTGACCGCATTATGCCGGGACCGCCCTTGCGGGGAATTTTATCACCTTCAGCTACATCAATGACAAATATCGTTTTGTCGGCGAGTTCAGGGCTGAAAGTAGCAGATAAATTATCACCGCCGCTTTCAATGAAAAAAATTTGTACATCGGGGAATTTTTCACTCATTACTTCAATAGCATCAAGATTCATTGAAGCGTCTTCTCTGATGGCTGTATGGGGACATCCGCCGGTTTCCACGCCGACTACGCGTTCTTTTTCCATTACCGAATTTTTAATCAGGAATTCGGCATCTTCTTGTGTATAGATATCATTGGTAATGACGCAGATGCTGTAATCATTTGATAATATACGGGTGAGTGCTTCTATTAATGCGGTTTTGCCGGAACCGACCGGACCGGCTACACCGATTTTTATATAACTCATGAATAATCTCCTTTTTTATGACATATATAGGCGAGAGTATAATGTTTCGTGCTGCATTGCCCGAATATCGAATCCCGGTGTTGACAAACAGAAATCGTCTATTGAAAGAGAATGAAGCTTATCTAACAGTTGCGGCCATTGCACACTGCAGCTGCGCAATATTTGCTGGCCGGAAGTTTGACTTAATGGGATGCTTTTCACACATGTGTTTATGAGACTGGCTGCCTGTGCGTAAATGTAATGCAGGCAGGAATCCGGCAGTGCAATGTCTGCCGCCGAGCAGAAAACACCGTAAGCTATCGGGTGGGCGTGAAGCCGGGACTGTGATATATATCGGTAAAAATTATCATCAATTGAAGGTAATGGCAGGGATTGGACTGTTTTTATAAACCTCGAACCTAATTTAATGGCGGCCTGACGAAGCTCTAAAGGGGCTTTTGCGGTTAAAAAAATTTTTTCCAGATAATCAATAGCAGCTAAATCGTGGTTATTAGTTTGTTCATAGGCAAGCTTGACAGCCAATAATTCGCTGTGTAAAAAAGCTGATGTCATATATTGTGTAAGCCATTCTTGCATACTTGAAGCATCAGTTACCAATTCATGCTGTATATAAGTTTCCAGACCGTAAGAGTGAATATAGGTTCCTATTGGGAAAAGAGCATCATTTATCTGCAATAATAAAAATTTTTGCTCAATGTTATTCATTTGTAGTCTCCGCTGTGTGGTGGTGATTGTGTACGGTTGAGCCGCCAATGCGCCAGTGATTGTCAAGGCGTCGATTTTCTATAACAAAAGAAATATGCAATTTTTTCAGCAATTCCTCAAAAGGGTGATCGTAAGGGATAATGAATTCTTCATTATCGGGCAGATAATAGAAAGGTGCATGACGATTGCCGGTTTCATAGCATAACGTGATAATTTCCAGTTTGCTGTGGCATGGTACTGTCAGGCATTTACTGGGAATAATCTCAACAACAATAGCATCACTGTCATCGGCAACTGCCAGCACATCACCATACCATAAACCACGCTGCTGTTCTTTGTCTGATAAGCGTACAGCAACATCACGTCCCTTATGGCTTGTCAGACGATGGATTTTCTTTTTGCTGTCATACCATTCGATATTTACTATGTCCATAGGATAATTTTTGAATTTTTCATCGTTTATGTTTCCGAGTATATGGTCAATCAGCATGATGGTACCTCCCTATTAAAATAGATTATACAATTGTGCTAATGGCAGCTTTGGGGCTGGTTTGCTGATCAAGCGGATGCCATCAACGTGTACGGCATATGTTTCAGGATCTACATCAATATGCGGTGTGGCATCATTGAGCACCATATCTTTTTTACTGATTGTGCGGCAGCCATGAACCGGGAGCACTGTTTTTTCCAGTTTTAAATTTTTCCGGATATCATTTTTCCAGGCTGCTTTGGATACAAAGGTTATGCAGCTGGGATATTTTGCTTTACCATCTGCACCAAACATGTGACGATAAAAAACCGGCTGTGGTGTAGGTATGGATGCATTGGGATCTCCCATCTTAGCTGCGGCAATCATACCGCCTTTTATAATCATTTCAGGGCGCACGCCAAAAAAAGCAGGGTGCCAGATGACAAGGTCAGCAAATTTACCTTTAGTGACAGAGCCGACATATTCAGAAATTCCTTGCATTATGGCGGGATTGATTGTGTATTTTGCAATATAACGACGGATGCGAAAATTGTCATTTTCTCCCTTTTCTTCCGGTAAACGACCGCGTTCTTTTTTCATCTTGTCAGCTGTCTGCCATGTACGGGTGATTACTTCACCGACACGGCCCATGGCTTGTGAGTCGGAACTCATCATGCTGAAAACTCCCATGTCATGTAAGACATCTTCTGCGGCAATTGTTTCCGGACGTATCCGTGAATCGGCAAAAGCGACATCCTCGGGTATGCGGCTGTCGAGATGATGGCACACCATCAGCATGTCAAGATGTTCATCAATGGTATTGACAGTAAAAGGCATTGTCGGATTGGTGGAAGACGGCAGAATATTATGGAATCCGGCAGCCTTTATAATATCGGGAGCATGTCCGCCGCCGGCTCCTTCTGTATGATAAGTATGGATAGTTCTGCCGGCTATGGCCTTCAATGTATCCTCTACACAACCGGCTTCATTAAGGGTGTCGGTATGGATGGCTGTTTGAACGTCATATTTGTCGGAGACTTGCAGGCAGGCATCAATTACGGCCGGTGTTGCTCCCCAGTCTTCGTGAATTTTTAAGCCCGCGGCGCCGGCTAATATTTGCTCTTCCAAAGGCTGTATATTGGAACAATTCCCTTTAGCCAAAAATCCCAGATTCATCGGATATTCATCAGCGGCCCGCAGCATCTGGGCCAGATTCCATGGCCCGGGTGTGCATGTGGTGGCATTTGTTCCGTCGGCGGGTCCGGTGCCGCCGCCGATCATTGTGGTTATGCCGCTATAAAGTGCCGTATCGATTTGTTGTGGACTGATGAAATGGATATGTGAATCAATGCCGCCGGCAGTGACAATCATACCTTCGGCGGCAATAGCTTCAGTTGAAGCGCCAATCGTCATCCCGGGAGTTACATTGTCCATTATGTCAGGATTGCCGGCTTTGCCGATACCGGCAATTTTACCGTTTTTAATACCTATGTCGGCTTTACATATATTGTATGCATCAATGATTAAGGCGTTTGTCAGGACAAGGTCGAGGTCACCGTCATTGCTAAGGGTGTTTACTGATTGTCCCATACCATCGCGCAGTGTTTTCCCGCCGCCAAATTTTACTTCATCACCGTAGTAGGTATAATCTTTTTCGACTTCAAGAAAAAGTTCCGTATCGGCTAGGCGGACTTTATCACCTGTTGTTGGACCAAACATCATTGCATATTCAGCGGCTTTCATTTTTCGGCTCATAATTTACTCCTTTCTGTATAAAACCGGCTTTTTCTGCTCGTTCCAAGACCAGACGCCGGGTGTCGTCGTTTATATGAGAGCAGGTCAAGGCATTGAAACCGAATACCCTTTTATTACCGCCAATAGCGGTTAAATGTACGGTCTTGTTTTCACCGGGTTCAAAACGTACTGATGTACCGGAAGGAATATCAAGTCTCATACCGAAGGCTGCATTTCTGTCGAAAGATAAGCAGCGGTTCACTTCGAAAAAATGAAAATGCGAACCTACCTGCACCGGCCTGTCACCGGTGTTACCGACGAGTATTGTCATAGTGGGACGTCCGCTGTTTAGTTCTATATCACGGTCAGCAGT
This sequence comes from Pectinatus frisingensis, assembly GCF_014076555.1. Lineage (NCBI taxonomy): Bacteria > Bacillati > Bacillota > Negativicutes > Selenomonadales > Selenomonadaceae > Pectinatus > Pectinatus frisingensis. The sequence continues at coordinate 1,925,625 of NZ_CP045424.1, read as the reverse complement.
TATGATTTCTCCAGGGATCAACATCTTTACACCTTCTTTTTATTGAATGGGATTATGGACAGTTACCAGTTTTGTCCCGTCGGGGAAAGTAGCTTCAATCTGGACCTCATGTATCATTGAAGGGACTTCCTCCATGACATCATTGGAAGTCAGTATTTTACGCCCGGACTGCATCAGCTGTGTCACTGTTCTGCCTTCCCGGGCTGATTCCAGCAGCTGCCTGCTGATATAAGCTATAGATTCCACATAATTAAGTTTAATGCCGCGTTCTTTACGTTCTTTAGCTACAGTACCGGCATAATGCAGCAATAATTTTTCCATATCTTTAGGTACTAAATGCATAATGTTCACCTCTTTGTTTAAATGGAAATTTTATGTTGAATTGTCTCTTTATCCATGTCACAAACGAAACCTTGGGCAACTATGGTACCTTTGTCCATGACATAGTAATAGTCAGCAATGTCAAGTATAAATTCCAAATATTGTTCTACGATTAAAATCGTGTAGCCTTCTTTTTTTAGATGGAGAATGACTTTGCCGATATCTTTGATAATCGATGGCTGTATTCCTTCAGTCGGCTCGTCAAACATTAATAGTTTGGGACGGGCAGTCAGTGCTCTGGCAATGGCAAGCTGTTGCTGCTGACCACCGCTTAAATTGCCCCCTTTGCGCGAGAGCATTTCTTTTAATATGGGAAATAATTCGTAAACTTCGGTGGGAATACTGCCTTTGCCGTTATTTACTTCCAGGCCAAGCTGTAGATTTTCCTTTACCGATATATGAGGAAAAATATCCCGTCCCTGGGGCACATAACCGATACCGGCACGGGCACGAGCGTAAGTCGGCTGATCGATAATTTCTCTGCCCTGTAGACGGATACTGCCGCAGGGAGTATTCACCAGTCCCATGATGCTTTTTAGAAAAGTGCTCTTTCCGACACCGTTCCTTCCCAGTAAACATACTATGCGTCCTTCTTGTACATCAAGGTTGATATTTTTTAGTATGATACTTTCACCATAAAAAGCCTGTAAATTTTTTACCTCAAGCACAGTTTTCACCCCCTCTGCCCAGATAGACATCAATTACTTTGGGATTGTTTTGTATTTGGTCTATACTGCCTTCATCCAATATACGTCCTTCATGCATCACTGTCACTTTAGTGGCATATTCCCGGACAAATTCCATATCATGTTCAACGACGATAACAGTACAGTGCTGGGCTATTTTCTTTAACAGTTCACCTGTTTTGGTGGTTTCTTTGCGGCCCATTCCAGCAACTGGTTCGTCAAGCATGATGAGCTTTAGATCTTGGACCAAAAGCATAGCTATTTCCAGCCATTGCTTTTGTCCATGTGAAAGTTCAGATGCCATTTTATCACGATAGTTTTTTAAATCTACCAAGGTCAGTATTTCGTCTATTTTTTGTTCCTGTTGTCTTGTTAGCTTCTGTAGCAGTGAGGAGCAAATACCACGTTTCTTAACCACGGATACTTCCATGTTTTCATGGACGGATAAGCTCGTGAAAACCGAAGGTACTTGAAATTTGCGGCCAATACCTATATTGACTAATTTATGTTCAGGATAACGCATGATGTTTTTGTCACCGTTAAAAACTATGGTTCCTTGCTGAGGATGTATTCGTCCACATATAGCATCCAGTAAGGTCGTTTTGCCGGCGCCATTAGGTCCGATAAAAAAGCGGATTTCACCTTTTTCTATTTTGGTAGTAACACCATTTAATGCGCGAAATCCATCAAATGATACTGTTAGATCCCTAATTTCGAGAATTGTTTTCATAACACACCTCAATTTATCGACTTATCGACGGAGATTTTTCTGCAGCTTTTTCCTTTTTGACATGCCATACTACACGGGTTGAGTATTTTTTAACGAGACCAATAAGCCCTTCCGGCATGAAAATGACGACTATGATAAAGGCCAGACCTAAAAAATATGACCACACTTCAGGGAATGATTCACTGATGCCGCTTTTTAGGCCATTTACGAGAATTGCTCCAATGACGGCTCCGATTAATGTACCTCTGCCTCCGATAGCTACCCATATTACCATTTCTATTGAGGGGACGATTCCCATTTCGGCCGGTGATATAATACCAACCTGGGGTACAAAGATTGCTCCAGCGATTCCGGCGATGACAGCAGAAGATATATATACAAAAATCTTATATGCGGCAGGATTGTAACCAGAAAACCTTACTCTGTTTTCGCCGTCACGAATTGCTATCAGGATTTTGCCAAGACGATGGCTGACAAGAAATCGACAGTATAGATAAACTATAACCAAGAAAAATATAGCAGCATAGTATAATAAATACTTAGTATTGTCTGCTGCCAGCGGCAAACCAAACATTGTGCGGAAACCGGTAAGACCGTTGGTTCCTCCTGTATAGGCCTGTTGTCCAATAAAAAGTATCACGAAAATCAGTGACAAAGCTTGCGATAATATAGAAAAATAAACACCACGAATACGGTTTTTAAAGGTAAGAAAACCGATAATGGCAGCCAAAATAGCTGGTATGATAATGATTAGAGCAAGAGACAGAGGGCTGGAGAAGGGCGTCCAAAGTGCCGGAAGTTTTTCCAGACCGCTCCACGACATAAAATCGGGCAGCTTGCCATGGGCGGCTTCCATTTTTAAGTACATTCCCATGGCATAAGCACCTAATCCAAAAAAGACACCATGTCCAAGGCTCAAAATACCGGTATATCCCCAGATAAGATCGATACCGAGTGCCAAAATTGCGTATGCAATAAATTTACCAAGCAGGTTTATTCTAAATACGGATAGAAATAATGGTGCCAGTAAAAGCAATAATATAATAATGAAAAAGATCTGATTTGTTTTAAAAAAAGTTTTTGTAGTCATAGGTACCGCCTTTCTTATTCGTCTAATGAGCGGCTGTTGATAGTGAACAGTCCTTTAGGTCGCCATTGCAAAAATAAGATAACTAAAGTAAATATCAGGACTTTTCCCAAGGTTGCGTCTGTCAAAAATTCCAGGGTGGTATTGCCGGTGCCAATAAGGAAACCGCCGGCAATAGTTCCCCATAAGCTGCCTACACCACCAAGGACTACAACCATAAAGGTATCGACTATATAATTGGTGCCTAGTGTTGGGCCTATAGAGCCTAGCAGGGTCAAGGCACAGCCGGCAATTCCGGCCAGTCCGGAACCAAGGGCAAAAGTATAAGCATCTATTTTGCGGGTGTTTATACCAAGGCTGGCTGCCATAGCCCGGTTTTGCATGACGGCTCGGATTTTTCGGCCATAATTGCTGCGATACATCAGATAATAAATAGCTGTCATGCAGATAATTACCATAAGCATGATGAAAAGACGTTTATAAGGAAGCTGCAGGCCAGGATGAATTAAAAGGGCACCGTTTAACCAGTCGGGACTTTTAACATCAACATTGGGGGCACCAAATATGCTGCGGGCCAATTGCTGCAATATAAGACTTACACCCCAAGTGGCCAGTATACTATCAAGAGCTCGGCCATATAAGCGGCAAATGACAAGCTTTTCCAATACCCAGCCGAATATGCCAGCTGCCAAAAAAGAAGCAGGAATAGCAACAAAAAAGTAAAAATCGAAAATAGAAGCAGGCAGATATTGGCTGAATATATTTTGGATGACGTAGGCTGCATATGCCCCAATCATTATGAATTCACCATGGGCCATATTTATTATTTTCATAAGACCAAAGGTGATTGCCAGTCCCAGCGCGGCCAGCATGAAAATTGAACTTACGCTTATGCCGTTAAAAAATTGAAGAAGATAAGTATCCATTGTTTTTACTGCTGCCTCCGTTTATTAATAAAAATAAAGCGGCATATTTTTGGCATACCGCTTTATTTTTTTATTCAATTAATTGGACAATCCTTTTGCCCAGTCATATGTTTTCAGATATGGATCAGGACGAACAGGATCTGGTGTACTCCAGATTTCTTTGATTGAACCATCTGCCTGAACTTCGCCGATACGTACTGTTTTCCAGAGATGCTGATTTTCACCTTCAATTTTTACAGTTCCTTCAGGTGCTTTAAATTCCAGACCTTTTGCTGCTTCTTTTACTTTATCGACATCGGTCGAACCAGCTTTTTCTACGGCAGCGGCCCATAGGTACACAGCATCATAGGCAGCTTCTATAGGATCATCCGTTACACGATCTTGTCCATAACGAGCCTTATAGTTGGCAACGAAAGTTTTATTTTCCGGAGTATTTGTTGTCTGGTAGTAATTCCAGGAAACAAGTTGTCCGGTCATGTTCTCTGCGCCTATGCCGCGTACTTCTTCTTCGGCAATGCTGACGGAACAAGTAATGAGATCTTTTGAAGTTATTCCGGCATCCTTAAGCTGTTTAAAGAAAGCTACGTTGCTGTCACCATTGAGTGTATTAAAGACTACGTCCGGTTTTTCTTCTTTGATTTTGTTGATTATTGTACTATAATCTGTATGACCCATTGGGGTATATTCTTCTCCTACGACTTGTCCGCCTTCAGCATTTAATTCAGCTTTGATTATTTTATTGGCAGTACGCGGAAATACATAATCAGAACCGATTAAGAAGAATTTTTTGCCTTTGTTTTTTAGCAGCCAGTCAACGGCAGGAACAATCTGCTGATTAGGAGCGGCACCCGTGTAAAAAATATTGGGGGATGATTCCATCCCTTCATATTGGACAGGATACCATAAAAGACCGTTATTGCTTTCAAATACGGGTAATACGGCTTTTCGGCTGGCTGATGTCCAGCAGCCGAAAACGGTTGCCACTTTATCCTGCTGTAGAAGTTTTTTCGCCTTTTCGGCGAAAACAGCTGGATCTGATGCGCCATCTTCTGTCACCACTTCAAGTTTTTTACCAAGTACGCCGCCTTTGGCATTGATTTCATCAATTGCCATCATTTCGGCATCTTTCACAGAAACTTCACTGATTGCCATTGTGCCACTCAAAGAGTGAAGGATACCAACTTTAATCGTACCTTTGGAATCAGTAGAACTGCCGGAGCTTTGTGATGTCTGCGAGTTGCCGCAGCCACTAAGAAAAACTGATGAAATAAAAAGAGCGGTCATTGCTAGGGAGGCACTTTTTTTCATTTTGGCAAAAAGTCCCATGTTCATATGATTTCATTCCTTCCATGCAACAGCAAAATGAAAAGACACTGCGATATGTACATAGATTATACATATCACAGCGCCTTTGCTGTTTGTTATATTGTTTTTAATTACAATATTAGTTTAGCAATTTTTGCTGAGGGAGAAAACCATATAAAAAAGTCATTTTCCAGTAAAAAAATGACAAATTTCGGTTTTTAAATATTTATTATTAATTATTAATATTTTTTTTATATTCACCGGGAGTCATTTTGGTGTAGATTTTAAATAAACGGCGAAAGTAATCCGGACTGGCATAACCAAGCCGATTACTTATTTCATAATTTTTGTATTTACCACTGCGCAGCAAATACTTGGCATGTTCCATTTTCATTTTTGTTAAATATTCATTAAAATTTTCACCTAGTTTTTGTTTGAAATATTTTCCGGCATAATCACGGCTTATGGCAAATTCTTGGGCAAAACTGTCTAAAGTGATATCATCTTCAATATGATCGAGAATAAAGCGACAGATTTTTACAGCAATGCTGTCATTATTTAATTCGTATTTTTCAGCTAATTTTTTTTGCAGATATGTTTTACTGTTTAAGTGACTGCGGACACGCTGTAATAATGAACGAAGGTCTTTATCATCCGGCGGTTTGGTCATATAATCGAAGACTCCCAGACGTATCCCTTGCTGTGCATATTCAAAATTACTGTAAGTACTTAACAAAATTATACAGTTGTTGATTCTTTTCCGGCGCAGTTCTTGAAGAAATGACAGACCGTCCATACCAGGCATTCGTATGTCAGTTATAATTAGGTCGACTTCCTGCCGGGCTAAAAATTGTAGTGCTTCTTTTCCATCGGCAGCTTCGCCTGCTATGCAGAATCCGGATGAATTCCAGTCGAAACGTTTTAAAATATACCGTTCGGCACTGTCGTCATCAATTAACAATACCTTATACATAATTTACTCCTTGCCTGTTTTTTGTACCGCAGCAGATAATAATACAGCTGCTGCGGGAAAATCATATATATTTACTTCATGCCATAAACGATTGTAGAAAACCTTGCCAAATAGTGCGCATAAGCATTCTTGCAGTCTGCGGCATGTCTCTTTAGCTGAGAAATCACCATTTTGTAAAAGTGTGAGTAATTCGTGTAGTTCTGCGTCAGTTGTGGTTGATGAGAAAATCGGTGATTTTTCTGCTGCATTAGAAGAAATCGCCAGGTATCGTTTAATGCATTGTATTGTTTGTTGAAATATAGGCAAGAAATTTTTTATGCTTTCTTTATTGTCTTTTTTCAGGGCATTGGATAATGTCATTGCTGCAGAATATAGTCCATTTGCGCCGATGTTGCCTGCAGCTCCTTTTAATTCATGTAAACAATTAGATGCCTTGCGATATTCTTGTTTTAGAACATATTGTTCAATAGTACAGGCATCATTTCGATGGTTTACATAAAAAAGCTGCAGAATTTTTTGATAGGAGCTTGTTTTGCCATTCAGTTTTTTTATGATATCTTGTGGTGCAAAAAAGGAAAGGGATGGCAGATCAGATGACGGTTCAGAATTTATGGGTATTTTCAATACACCGGATAAAATTTCTCCCAGTTTATCCAGCTGTAATGGTTTTTCCAAATATGCTGCCATCCCAGCGGCAAGAACTTTTTCCTGGACGTTGCCAAGTACATCAGCAGATAAAGCAACGATTGGAGTAGTGGTGTTTTGTGAGTTTTTCCGTATATGGGCTGTTGTTTCATAGCCATCCATTATGGGCATGCGGATATCCATCAAAATAATATCATATTTGTTTTTTTCGGCCAGATTAAGTGCGGCTTTACCATTACTGGCAGCAGTGACAGTAAACCCTAATCCAGAGAGAATTTCTTCAGTCATGTGCAGATTGACTGTGTTATCTTCAACCAATAAAAGCCGGATGCCGTGAAAATTCATATTGGGAGAGACATTGTCTTTTTGTGGGATAGTATCGTTTGTACGTTTTGCGGGAAAAGAAAAGATAAAGGTTGTTCCATGTCCTGGTTCACTGTTTAATACTATATGACCTTTCATTAGTAGGGCGATTTGCCGGCTTATAGCGAGTCCCAGACCTGTACCGCCAAAGCAGCGTGACGTGGAAATATCAGCCTGTGTAAAGGCCTCAAATAAATGCTTTTGAGCTTCTTTGGCTATACCTATGCCGCTGTCGGTAAAAGACATGTATATCCATTCATGATTATCCAATATACATGAAGAAACCTTAAAACGGATGAAACCCTGCTCGGTAAATTTTACGGCATTGGACAGCAAATTCAAAGCAACTCTTTTTAAGCGGAAGGAATCACCGCAAATTAGATCAGGGACAGCTTTATCAATTTCTAAAAAGAATTTTAATCCCTTTTTTCTTGTTTCAACTTCAATCATTGTATAAAGTTCCTTTATTGCCTGTCTTAGACTAAACGGGGCCATTTCTAATTCTATTTTTCCTGATTCGATTTTAGAAAAATCCAGGATTTCATTGACAATCGATAATAAATTTTTAGCAGCTAATCCAATATTATTGCTATAATCCGATATTTTTGCTGAAGGATGCTGCTGTTCGAGCATATAATGATAGCCGATAATTGTGTTTAATGGTGTTCGTATTTCATGGCTCATATTAGCAAGAAATTCACCTTTGGCAGCGTTGGCTTTTTCTGCTTCCTCTTTGGCAAGCAGCATACGTTTTTCTGTTTCCCGCCGTCTTTTCAGTTCGCTTTGAAAAGATGTATATAAAGTGTTGAAAGTATCTGCCAAAATACAAAGTTCTTTTGTACCTTCTGCCTTCAACTTAAAATGCTGCTGCAGGGAAAAACCTTCCAGGTTTTTAGTATAATTACGTATGGGATGCGTTATATATAACATGAATATGCGCATCAATCCCAAGATTTCAGCAATTATCAAACAGGCCAGTATTACCTGCAGAACAAAAGCATGATAAAGATTTTGCCGGGCATGTAACAACTCATTTTCCAAGCGATCGTTCATTGACTGTTGGAAAGCAGCAATGGGATTCATGATATGTTCTTTGCTCAGGTCATAGTTATTATCAAACATGATTTCAACTGCTTTAGTTTTTTTGGCACTGTCTGATAAAGCGGTGTCACTGTCACTGAGTTTTTTTATAGATACTGGTGCAGGCATTAGTTCTTCAGGTACATGTTCTGATTCTAATACTAAACGCATAGAACGACGTTCTGTTTCGACCAATTCATCAGAAAATTTTTTTGCTTCTTCAAGTAATAATAATTCATTTGCCGGTGCATGAGCTTCCTGCATTTTTTCTATGACATAATCACGGGTTCTGGTTTCTTGGATTTCCCGCCAATAATTATCCATATGGGAACGATCACCGGTAACTGCATATTTTCGTCCTTCGGCGGTCAGATAATCAGATGCTTCCGCCAGTGATTCTCCCAGCTGTTGAAACATTATACGGTGTTCTTCGGCTGTCTTTTCAGCTTTGATGTTTATATTCATATATATGCTGCTGATGGCAAGCAGGGCAGTAATCATGAAAAAACTGATTGCCATAAAACGACTGAGACGTGATTGTGTCATAACAAAATTTTTTTTCATGTTAATATCCCCATTACAAAGTTATGCATAAAAAAAACCTGACCGGTGATTGGTCAGGCTCCATTGCCAAAAATCTATTCTCATATTATAATCCAATCACTAAAAAATGACAAATGTATTATTTTTTAGTACTCTTGCGTAAAACAATGGGTATGTTAAAATAATAACTAAAAGTAAAGAAACAGGTGTTCTTATGCCCGTGCCCTATGAAAAACAAATTCTGATTATTGATGATTCACCGGAAAGTATTGAACTTGTGAGCTGTATTTTAAAACGGTCCGATTTTATGATTCGTATTGCTAAGAATGCAAATTCAGCATTGAAATTGATTCAATTTCAGATACCGCATATTATACTGCTCGATGTCAATATGCCGGAAATGAATGGTTTTGATTTTTGCCGATTGTTAAAGAATAATGTCCAATATAAAAAAATTCCCATTATTTTTCTAACGGCCAGTGATGAGGAGGAAAGTATAAGAAAAGCGTTTGCACTTGGTGCACAGGATTATGTCACGAAGCCTTTTAAACCGGCAGAGTTGATTGCGCGCGTCAACACACACCTGAAGTTGACGCAGCGAACTGAAGAATTGGAAAACGCATATAAAAATCTTGACAGTTTTTGTTATTCTGTGGCTCATGATCTAAAATCACCATTGCTTTCCATCCGGAGGTTGATAGATTTCTTGTTACAGGATTATGATGAAATTTTTACGGCTGATGGGAAAGAACTTGCTGCAAAAATACAAGAAAAAACCACTGAGGTAACAGAGATTATTGATCATTTACTGGAACTTTCTCATGCGGGCAGCAAAAAAATACATATCAGTAAAATCGATACAAGGCAGTATTTTACTGATATGTATAAGAACCTGCGTGCTTTAGAACCCTCCAGAAAAGTCTGTTTCCAGGTAGAAAATCTGCCATGTATATATGCAGATCCGGTTCTTTTTAAACTTTTATGTCAAAATATTTTGTCCAATGCTTTAAAATATACAAGAAAAAAAGATTGTGCAGTTATTGAAATCAACTGTCGTTTGACTGAAAATTATTTTGTTTTTTCTATTAAGGATAACGGAATTGGATTTGATATGCGGTATGTTAACAGATTGTTTCATGTGTTTGAACGGCTTCATTCCGAGCGGGAATTTGAGGGCAGCGGTGTAGGACTCGCCATTTGTCAGAGAATATTGCAGCGGCAGGGTGGCAAAGCATGGCTTACCGGTACACCGGGAAAAGGAGCATCTTTCTTTTTTTCTCTGCCGCGTCGGGAGATGCCGATGATGGAGAAAGACTGTTAATAAAATAGAGCCCCATTGCTGAATAGAAATGGGGCTGTCGTACGTTGACATTTTCATTCATAAATATGCAGTTGCAATATTCCCTTAGAATATTTCTCAGTAGGAAATTAAGCCATACGGTGGTAGGCTGCATTTTTATGAGGTCAATGCCGTTCGCGCGGGCAGCCCCTTGATTTAACTAATATTATTATTTGGTTATAGCTTTAAAAGCAGCGGCCTGAGCGGTCATGCCTCTTTCTGAGGCCAGGCGTTCGATGGAAGAAGCACCAAAAAAACCATCGATTTCAGGAACATGTTTTATAACATAAGCAGCGTCTTCCGGGTCGGCAATAGGGCCGCCGTGGCAGATTACCATTATGTCGGAACGGACGGCGCGACCAGCCTTAATGATTGACCGGATTTTTTCACAGCAATCATCGAGAGTGACTGCTGTTTCGGCACCAATGCTGCCCTTGGTAGTAAGTCCCATGTGGGCAACCAGAATGTCGGCACCGGCTTGTGCCATTGCTTTTGCCTGTTCCGGATCAAATACATATGGGCAGGTCAGCATATCAAGTTTGTGAGCTTGTCTTACCATGTCTACTTCCAAACCGTATCCCATACCGGTTTCTTCCAGATTGGATCTGAATTTGCCATCGATGAGACCAACGGTAGGGAAGTTTTGGACACCGTTAAAACCTTGATCCTTGAGTTTTTGTAAAAATAGATCCATTACACGGAAGGGATCAGTACCGCATACTCCGGCTAAAACAGGTGTCTTTTTAACTATCGGCAGCACTTCGCGGCCCATTTCCTGAACTATCTGATTGGCATCGCCATAAGATAAAAGTCCGGATAAGGAACCACGTCCTGCCATGCGAAAACGTCCGGAATTATAAATAATAAGCATATCAACATCAGCTTTTTCACTGCATTTCGCAGTGATGCCGGTACCAGCACCGACACCAACCAAGATTTTTCCGGTTTGTATCTGGTTCTTAAAATCAGCTAAGATTTCTGTTCTTGATTTTCTCAACATATAAATTACCCCTTTACAGTTTGTTTAAAGTGATTACTATTTAGTCAAAGATCAGTCCCCCTCCTAACAGCTGACGCTGTTTGAGGAAGGGGGCTTGCGGCTCGGGACAACAGAGGTGGTAACGATACAATAAGGATCTCCCTCACTCCGCCGCATCGTCGGACGACTGACTATTGCCCGTTTAACTTCCGAGATTTACTCAGAAGCCGTTAATTTACTAAACTTAGGGTTTTCTTCGCCTGATGCCCACCGTGTTCCAAGTACCTGGATATTCATAGCACCGATACGGTCATCATTAGACCTGTAGCCGCACTTGCAGATATATTCATGGGTATCATGGCTGCGCTGCTCTTTGCATACTGCCCCGCATCTAGGACAGCGCTGGGAAGTATACTTTGCCGGAACCTTTATTGCCTTAGAACAGTTTTCATGTGCTTTGTAAATAAGGAACTGCTCAAGCTGGTAGAAAGACCAGCTCCTGATTTCATAATTATGCTTGGCAGTTTTAGACAGGTTGCTTTCTTCAAAGGATACTCCGGACAGGTCTTCTATCGTAAAGAGCGTATTTGGTCCGTATTTTTCGACGAGTGTCTTAGATATCTGATGGTTCACATCAGCCATCCAGCGGTTCTCTCGCCCTGAGATACGTTTCAATGCTCTCATGGCTGACTTGGTTTTCTTTGCCTGAAGCTGACTGCGTGTTTTCAGAAACTTGCTGCGCTTTCTTAGTATCTGCCTGCCGGATACGAATTCTGTTTTGCCCTGTTCGTCATATGACACGGCAAGGAAACGCAGCCCCCGGTCAATACCGACAGTATGGCGCACATTATTTTTGGTAAATTCCTTTACTTTGCCTTTGACGGGGATATGGATATACCAAAAGCCTTTATATTCGACAATCTTACCAGTACCAAGCTGCCAGTTCTTATTATTGAGATATTCAGAGAAATGCTTGCTTTCATATGTGACTTTGATTCGCCCTTCGAGGGTGTTTATAGACAGCATATTCCCATTGTCTACAAAAGAGTAGTCTCTCCCACGGACGAGATCGGCCTGCGGGCGCCTGAATTTTATAGGCCGCCATAACCATTCCAGTGTCCTGTTGATATGATGCCATTTACCGTCCTCGCCTTTATATTTAAACGGGTGCTGGAGCAGCTGTTTTTTCACGGTCTTATATCTTGCCGTGGTTGTCCGGAATACAGACTGGGTAAGCTGGGACTTAAGCCCGAACTGGCGGCGTATATCACGATAGAGTTCATGGTTCAAGCTGTTGGCGCTGAGCTCAAAGTCATGCTCGAAGATATATGCTGATACACTGTTGCAGACCTGACGGTACAGCTCGGTCATTGTTTTTAATAATTCGATCTGGTCTTGATTGACATTGAGTTTTAGTTTAATGGTTTTTGTCAGGTCCGGCATGTTCTTTCACCTCTTTATTTTGGGATTATTTGCTCTTATATATTCATTGTATCATGCTTATTTTGAGAACTTATGTGTTTTTAGATTTATTTAGAAATAATTTTGACGGCATTCCTCTCCGCCTGTAGAGGTCGGAGTATCCTGCCGGACCTTTTGATGAATATTGCTGGCCTGCGGGAACCGTCAGACGCGATAATTATTATAATGAGCTGCTGTGTAATTAATGTATAGTTGCGTAATGTATATAGTGGAATAAAATATTCCCAGCCATGGCTGGGAATATTTCTCCAGCATAGAGATTTGTCAAAATTTTACAAATGGTATTATGAAAAATATTACGAATAAATATAAACTTTTTATTGATTACTATATTGTGTCTTTTGAGTCATCACTGAATGGCACTCCCGTGATAAATATTAAGCGTTCAGCAGATCAATAAGGTTTTGGGCAGCAGTTTCAGCAAAAACTTTATCATTGATATTATTATCCATTTTGAGAAATTTGACATGGGGATTACTTATTTCACGTTCTAAGGTTGTAAATAAAGCCTTATCTTCAGATGGGCCATAAAAGGGCTGGCCCGCGGCATCAATAGCTGACACTCCTCTTAGAGGCAGCATGAGAATAGTTTTAGTTGCAGCACTATTCAGTTTTTCGGCCAGCTTTTTAGCAATAGCTATGTTTTCTTCAGCAGTAGTCCGCATTAACGTTACAGTGGGATTATGTTTGTATAAGCTGCGGTTGCGATATTGCGGCGGTACAGTGTCTATTGGACCGAAGTTTACCATATCCAGAGCCCCAACGGATATTACCTGGGGAATTTTGTTTTTTATGGCAGCTTCACAACGGTGTTCTCCGGCTGCGAGAACACCTCCGGCTATCTGGTCACACCATTCAGTAGTTGTCAAATCCAGCACACCTTTAAAAAAACCTTGATTGATCAGAGATTCCATTGTTTTTCCACCTGTTCCGGTGGCATGGAAAACTAAGACTTCATAGCCGGCTTTTTCCAGATAATTTTTCGCCTGGTCAATGCAGGGGGTGGTTACACCAAACATTGTGGCAGCAATCAAAGGTTTAGTATCGGGCGGGTCCGCCGGTAATTTATTACCGGCAGTAAGCATACCGCTTATGGCGAAAATAGCATTTTTGAAAATGGTCTTGGATATTTTGTTCAATCCAGCTACATCAACGATTGAGGGTATCATTACAATGTCACTGGTGCCGACATATTGTGATACATTACCGGAAGCCATGGTCGACACCATTACTTTAGGCACACCAATAGGCAGCCGGCGCATTGCCGGAGTAACTAAAGATGTGCCGCCGGAGCCGCCAAAAGAAATTATCCCGTCAAATTTTTTTTGTTCATATAATAAGGGCACAATCTTTTTCATACCATTGGACATAGCTTCAGTAGCAAGGGCGCGATCTTTTCTTGCTGCAATTGCCTGTATATCATAACCGGCTGCTGCAGCTACTTCTTTGTTGGAAACATCAGGGGAAAAAGCCGGAGCAAATATGCCTGTGTGAATGGTGAGTGTTTTTAAGCCGATAGTCTCGGCAATTTTTTTCGCATATTCGTATTCTATTCCCTTGGTATCAAAAGTGCCCGCTATTGCGAGTGTTTTCAAGGATATTCCCTCCTTTTGATTATTATAAAATATTTTTCCGATATGCATATCTTATATATATATATTATGTTTTGGCAGGAGGGAAGTAAATGTATTTATGTTTCTTTATATTGTGTTTAAGTACTTTTATTAATATTTATAATTTTCTACTTATTAACAGCTGTGTCCTTGGCAAATGCACTGGGAGTGAATCTTGTATATTTTTTAAACATTTTAGAGAATTGTACATAATCAGTATAACCGACATTGACAGCGGCTTCTTTGCAGGATACACAGCCGTGACGCAGTAAGTCTTTGGCTTTATTAACACGGAAACGCACCAAGTACTCAGAAAAACTGCAGCCAACTTCTTTTTTGAAGCGAATACTCAGATAGTTTTTGGATACATGTATAGCAGAAGCTAATGAACTAAGATGTATTTCTTCGGTATAGTGTTCTTTGATATAGTATTTTATGAAATCGGCATAATCTTTATTATTCCAATTGTTATGAATTTTAGCAGCTGGTTTCTTTTTTTCAAAGTCATTGTAGTATTTAAAGGATTGAATGGTTTTTAGTATGGCTTTTTCTGTTGGGATACGGTCGAATGTGGAGCCGCCTATATAACCTTGACATTCAGTGCTTTGGTAAATGTATTCCATATCAAGAGGTGTGTTTGCCGGTCCGGCATAAATCATTTTTATTACGTCAGGGTTTAATGCGGTACATACTTTAAATATCGTGCCGGATATTTTTCGCGCCTCATCGATGGAAATATATTTTTTGGCACCAAGAAAACCACCCTTGGTCAGTCCCAGATGCAGACAGATAATGTCAGCACCGGCTAAAAGCATTTGCTGTGCCTGATGTGTATTGATAACAAAGGCCAGGGTGAACATATCCATTTTATGGGCTAAGCTGATGGCTTCGATTTCTTGTTCGAAGGTATTACCGTCTTCTTCTAAAGCTTCACGAAACTTGCCGTCTATAAGTGATAACGTAGGATAGTTGACTATTCCGGAAAACCCGGCACGTTTAATTTTCTTTATATATTCGGTCAGATTGATGAAAGGATCACTGGCAAAAAGTCCGAATAATACAGGAACGGTTTTCAGCATTGGTAATATTTCCCGGCTGCCTATTTCCATGATGAGATCATTGCTGTTGCCATAACAGTAATAACTGGCATAGGAACCCTGCCCCATGGATCGGTATTTGCCTGCGCTCAACGCTAAAAGCAGGTCTGCTCCGCCCATAGCAGCATATTTAGCCGTTATACCGGTTCCTACAACAGCACCAATGATGTGATGATGATTATTTTTTTGTTTATTGAGAGCTGTTAATATATTCTTTCTGGTAAACATTTTATCATCTCATTTATAATTCATTATTCTTTATTATAAAGCAAAATGATATTTGATTCATTATATAGTTTTCGCTAATATTATTAAAAATAAAATAATTGTCACAAATAAATTTTATTTTTGCCTTATTTTTGTCAAAATTTACTTGTATTATAAGGATAAATCAAATGAATCAGATGGATTAGAAAATATATTTGGAGGATGATAATAATGATTAATTTATCAAAGAAAAAAATGGGCGCACTTGCTGTAGGAGCAGTTATGACATTTGGTGCAGCTTTTCCCGCATTGACTTTTGCGGCAAGCCAAAACGATGCCTATGGCAGTCCGTATGATTGTTATCAAGGCCAGGGTATTGGCGGTCATCATAAGAATGGGATGTTTGCTGAAATGGAAAAGGAATTGAATATCAGCAAGGCAGATTTCGATAATTACAGGACAAAAGGATACAGCGGCAGAGATGTTATGCACGCTGCAATCATAGCTAAGGCAAGCGGTAAATCGCTTGACAAGGTTATTAGCTATAAGACGGCAGATACTACATGGCATTATGTCATGGGAAAGGTCAATGTTACCGATGACCAACTCAGACAAGTTCATCAGGATTTATTTACCGACGGAATTTCGCAGCGTACCGGTGTAGATAAAAGTGCGATAACAAATCTGTTTAAACAGGGCTATAATGGACGTGATATTATGATAGCGGCTGAACTGTCTAAGGCTTCTTCAAAATCGATCGATGATGTAATGGCAATGAAAAAAGTAAATAATACATGGAAAGATGTAGCTGATTCACTTGGGGTGAATAGGGCAAGTTTCCGGCAGGATTTTGGTCCGATGCATGATGGTCCGATGCATGGTGACTGGGACAGATAAGTATAAATAAAAATACCTGAGAAATTTTCCAGCTTACGTTCCATAACCAATAGCATATTGAAAACAATCTTATTTAGGGGCTGTGACAAAATGATTTTTCATTTTGTTACAGCCTCTATAATTATTATAAATTGAATTTTACATTTGCCTTGGCTGCCACACGTTCATGTTTTTTACGACCATAATTAAAAGCTTTTGCAGAAAACAGCAGGCAGGTACCGCCTATAATGGCAAGCATTAAAATATCCTGTATTAAATTGCTTGTTGTTCCTGATAAAAGCAGATCACGTATAGGATTAGACATCCATGTTAATGGGAAAAAAATTTTGGCTATCAGCTGCATTGAAGCCGGCATTGATTCCAAAGGCCAGGTGTATCCGGAAAAAATGAACGCAGGGACTACATAAACCAAAGATACTTTTACAAATTTTAATTCTGTAATGAAGAAAGCAGCAACAAAAAGACCGAGGCAAAGTACTGCAAAACAAAAAGCTCCACTAAGAAGCATAAGTTTGATGTATGGAGCTTTTATAGGAATATGCCATATATGTCCGGCTAAAAATAAAAAGCTTATAAAGGCTATTATTGCGAGTGACCAATGCAACAGCAGCTTACCGAGTATAAGTTTACTGATGGGTGTATTATTTAATTCGGATAAGTGATTAAAATCATAGTGAACGGATGCTCCTATGGCAAAAAAAAGTCCTTGTTCAAATGCTGTCATAGATAGTCCGATGCAAAAGAAAAACATATATGTTTGGATAGGATTATTCAGCATTCGTAAATTATAGTGAATAGGAACGATTTTTGGTGTCAGGATATTTTGTGACAGTCCTAACCGCAGTGAGGTGTAATTAATGGCAATATTATCAGAATAACTGTTGATTATATCCTGGGCAGCCGTGGCTGTAGTATTGGCAAAAACGAGATTGGCCCCGTTTACCATATAAAGTACTGTGGCAGGATAACCTTGGGCAATATTTTTAGAAAAATCCTTGGGAATTTGAATCGCCGCATATGCTTCTTTATCAGCCAATGTATGCAGCATAGCTTCTTCACTGGAGGCGTTTTGCACAATTTTGAAAGTTTCACTGTCATCGATGCTTTTTATAAGATTTCTGCTTAGGCGTGACTGATCTTCATCGTAAATTACAGCAGGTACATGTTTTACAATACCCGGTTCATAGAGAGAACCAAATAAAAACAGATATATTAATATGGCACCAAAAATAAAAATTATCCGCCGTGGATCTTTAAGAAATATTTCATTGAGTTCCCGTTTTATAATTTGCCATAAATTCATTGTTTATGCCTCACTTTTACACAGTTTTATTGGATATATAACGGCGCAGGGTAAATATACACCAGGCAATTGAACCGGCGGTAATACCTACTATAAGCAGCATCCTGAGGTTATATGAAAAATCAGGACAATAACCCGCCAGCATTAGATCACGCATACAATCGCCTGCATAAGTGATAGGCATAGTCGATGAAAACCATTTACTGAATCCGCGCATGGATAATAGAGGCCAGGAAAGTCCGCTGAATAATAATCCTGGCATGATATACAATAATGGCAATTGTACGGCAAAAGTTTCATCCGGAGATATAGCGGAAAACAGGTATAATACACCGATTACTGCAAATATAAAAAATCCGCCAAGTAAAAGCAATTTCCACATTTGTGCGCGGATTGGTACAGCCCATAAATAAGTTAATCCGGCTAATGAAACAGCATAACTGATTAGTCCCAAAAACCAATACGGAATAGCCTTAGCTGTCATCAGTAAAAGCGATGAATAGTCCAAACCATAAATGTTACGTCGGCAAAGTGCACTTAGAAGCGGAGTAACTGTCACCAGCAAAGCAATTTGCAGACCGTTTAATACTATACCCGGCAGCATAAAAGGAGTATATCCGGTTGTAGGATTGTTAAGCAGACGCACGCCGATATGAACCGGGTATACCATGTTCAAAGCTGCATTTGGCAAAACTCCCAGACCTTCTACCAATTTTTGAGCCAGGCCAACAGAAAAAGTACGATTATTTTCCTGTATTGAAACCAAAGCAGAATTAGCAAAAATATTATTTGCTGAATTAAGTAGTAAAATAATATCAGCACTGCGGCCTGATTTTATTTGCTCGGAAAAATCAGCCGGGATACCAAGTCCAACCTGAACTTTACCATCACTGAGCAATTCGGTCATTTGTTCTTGAGTATCTGCGTAAAATTTAATATCAAATCGATCAGAATCGCGATATACTTTAATAAAGCTGCGGCTTAAATTGCTTTGATCCTGGTCATAAATTACCACAGGAATATGACGAACGGTGTTTTCCTTATATATCATGCCAAAAAATATACAAAATAACAGTGGTGTTAAAAAAAATAATGCTGCCGGAAAGGGCCGGCGCCAAAGTGCATGATGTTCATAACGCACAATCTCCAAAAATTTTCTCATGATGATATAACTCCTGTAATGTTATAGCCGGATGTGATTTTATGGTATTTATCTGGTGTTTAGCCAGTATAATACAATTGTTCGATAATAACGTCCGGTATCTTGCTACCAATGATACTATATATGTAATAATGGGTACTCAGGCATATTTTTGAGGGCTGTCGCACATAACCATTTTCATTCATAAAGATCAATAGACCGCTTTCCTTATCCCATCTCAAAATGGCAGGGAAAAGCATAGCGATAGTGGATTGTATCTTTATGAGACCAATGCTGTTTGTGCGCCAGCCCTTTTTTATTGTGTAATGTTTAAAATTATAATTGAATTGGAATAGTGAATTATCGCTTTAAGAAATTGTTGTATCGAATTATTTATTTTCCAATCCAAAAAATATGATATCACCTAAATTTTTTAATGCTTCACTATAAGTAAGATTGCTTTTTTTTAAAAAATTGTATTCGGACAAGGCTTCTGATGTTACTAATAAACATTGATGCATAACATCCAAATTGACTTTTCTGAATTCATGTTTTTGGATGCCTTCTTGTAATATATCCATCAAGACATTGATTTTTTTTTCACGAAAAATAGACCAGCGGTGCCATTCACTGCTGTAATCAGTTCGTAAATCAGTATAAATACTTTTATCAAAGCGCTTAAATGCTTCCGTATATAAACAAACAAATGCAATGATTTTTTGTTTTACTGGCAGGTCGGCGCTGCGGATAGACTTTTCCTTTTGATTAAAATTATTCATTAGGTAATTTATTATTTCATAGATCAGTTGATCTTTTGATTCCACGATTTTATACAATGAGGTCTTACTGATATGTAAGCGGCGTGTTAAATCAATCATTCTAAATCGCAGAGAATGTATCTCTATTTCTTTTAATGCAGCCAGGATTACTCTTTCATTCATTATGTCACACCCTTTGATACCGCAAATGACTATATTGGTACTACGATGTTATTATACTGATTTTATGTAAGAATGTCAATGATTGGATAATTAGATAACAATTGATATGATCTGTGTTCGTCAGATATTTGGCAAAATAAACAGCATATTTGTCGTAAATAGCTTTTGTGATTGACTATTTAAAGTTTAAAGCAAAAATGGGGCCGCCGCACGAATAACATAATATCATGAAGATGTAATATCACCACTGCTGCACGGTTTTTACCTTTTTGAAGGCAGATGAAAGTGGAATATACATTTTATGGATAAAATGGTTACGTGTGACAGCCCCTTTATATAACTTTACAGGGGAGTACAGTTACATTCAATGATTATAAGCTTTTGCTGTTAATGAAGTGTATTACAATGAATTATTCAGCAATGCCGGGATGGGTCATTTGCTGTGGAGACAATATATGTTCTAGTTTTTCCTTCGGCATCAGATTTTTGGCGATAACTATATCACGAATCGGTTTACCGGTAGTGTAAGCTTCTTTGGCCAGCATTGCCGATTTTTCATAACCTATATGCGGTAACAAGGCAGTTACAACGCCGACACTGTTGTCAAGCCAGGTCTGGCACTGCCTGTTGTTTGGCTGCAGATCGATGAGAAGTTTATCGACGAAGGTATTGACGGCATTGGTCATGTAGTTCATGGAGTTGAACAGATTGAAGGAAATGACAGGTTCCATTACGTTAAGTTCAAACTGACCGTTTTCCACGCCGAGGTTAATAGCCAGGTCATTGGCTATTACTTGGTAGCAGCTTTGGTCGAGCACTTCAGCGATGACAGGATTTACTTTGCCTGGCATGATGGAAGAACCTGGCTGGCGAGCCGGCAGTTTTAATTCATTGAGCCCGCAACGCGGGCCGGAGGCCATAAGACGAAAATCGTTGGCCATTTTTATCAGAACAAGTGCGGTGACTCGAAGTGATGCGGACACATCGGCGAATCCATCGGTGTTGTTGGTGGCGTCGACCAAGTTGTCGGCAGTCTTGAAGGTTTCGCCGGTTACGTCGGAAAGTGTTTCGGCAACGGCTTTGATATATTCCGGTTCAGCGTTGAGACCGGTGCCGACAGCAGTACCGCCCATATTTATCACATGGATGGAATCAACAGCAGCTTTGATACGCTTGATGCCGCGGCGTACCGCGGAAGCGTATGAAGCCATTTCCTGACCAAGCGTAATAGGAACGGCATCTTGGAGATGAGTGCGTCCCATCTTTAAGATATCCTTGTATTCTACGGATTTTTTGTCCAGTTCGCCGGACAGACGTTCCAGAGCGGCAATCAGCTTTTTGCTTTTATGGCTTGCGCAGACTTTGATGGCAGTGGGGAAAGTATCATTGGTGGACTGAGCCATGTTGGCATCATTGTTCGGCGAAATGACATCATAACGCCCCTTAGCTTCTCCAATTATTTCTAAAGCACGATTTACCAGGACTTCATTGACGTTCATGTTGACGGATGTGCCGGCTCCGCCCTGAATAGGATCAACCGGGAACTGGTCAAGCATTTTACCGGCGATTATTTCGTCGGCAGCCTGAATCAGTGCATTGCCGATTTTTTTATCAAGACGGCCGGTAGATAGATTGGCTAAAGCGGAAGCTTTTTTTACCTTGGCGAAAGCTTGTACAAAATCCGGATCAATGGTCTGACCAGTGATATGGAAGTTTTCTTTGGCGCGAAGTGTTTGCACGCCATAGTACACATCGTCCGGTACTTCTAATTCACCTAAAAAATCACGTTCTTTTCTCATTTTAACACCCTTCTTTTAAATTTAATCTTCTATAATAATTAATACTGTTTATCTAATTGATACTGTAAATACTGTTTGGGATTGCGATTCATCAGAAGAACCCGACAAATTTCATCCAAGGCAAGCCGATTGCCAGCCATACTACGATGTGAAGCGTAGTGATCAGAAAACCTATTTTCCACCATCTTCCCTGGCTCATGTAGTTTGCGCCAAAGAATATCGGTGTTACACCACAGCCATAATGAGTGAGGAAGGAACAGCTGTTAGCTAATACGCCTAAAATTATGAGTACACCTAAGGCTGGTGCACCGGCTGCTATCAATATTGTGGCGAAAGCGGCAAATAAAGCCATGATATGAGCACTGTTGCTGGCTAAAATATAATGTGCGTAAACATAAATAATGGAGAGGATTACCAGCATTACACCCCAGGAAGTGCCGGCAAGACTGTTGCTGACAATATTGGCCAGATATCCCATGAGACCCAGCTTGGAAAGGTAAGCAGCCATGTTGACTAATACGCCCATCCATACCAGAACGTCCCAGGCACCCTTTTGTTTAAGAATGTCGTCCCAGTCAAGTACGTGAGTAAAGAGCATTGCACTGAGACCAAGTAAAGCTACAAATGCGGAATCAATACCGTGAATAGGACCGGTTGCCCATAATAACAAAGCACAAATGAAGATTACGCAAAGTATTTTTTCGGCGCGGGACATTGGACCTAATTTACCAAGCTGTTCGGTTGCCAATTCTTTGGTCTTGGGGGTAGCTTTTAGTTCCGGATTAATAATTTTATACAACAGCCACGGGGTCAGAACTGTGAGAATCAGGCCCGGTACTATACAGGCGATAAACCAGTCTGTCCAGGTTATTGTGACACCGAATAATGTGCTGGATAGTGAAGCGGCAAGAGCATTGTTGGAAGCACCGGTGAGGAAGATACAGGCTGAGGTGATAACAGCGCAGTATGAACTGAAAATCAGGAAAGCACCTGTACGGCGATTTTTTTCCTGATCTGGTTCTGCACCTATAGCAGAACAGATGCTGCGGACTATCGGGTAGATAATCCCGCCACCGCGGGCTGTATTGGATGGTGTGAATGGAGCGATAACAAAATCAGCCGCACTCATTATATAGGCCACCCGCAAAGAACTGCTGCCAAACTTTGCCAGCAGCATATAAGCTATACGTTTGCCAAGTCCTGTTTTTATGAATCCTTCGGCAAACATGAAAGCCGATACGATGAGCCAGATTACAGTGTTACTGAAACCGGCCAGGGCTTCACCGGCTTTTAATACATTGAACAAGACTAAAGCAGTACAAGCAATAATTGCGATGGCCCCTATTGGTAGCGGCTGGAGAATAAAACCGGCGATAGTGGCAATGAAGATTGCCAGTAGATGCCATGCTTGAGGTGTCACTCCCTGGGGAGCGGGAATAAACCAGAGTATTACGCCAATGGCTAAACAGATTAGACTTTTTACCAGAAAGTTTTTAGGAGTCTTTTTACTATCCATATGATTTCCTCCTTAAAGGATTTATAGAATGTCACAGACTACGTAGATACCGGTATTTACAATAGTTATCATAAAAACTATGACGATAAACAATTTATATGAAAACCTTAATCTTATTAATGAGCTCGTAATATATATATAATTTGCCCTACCAGATTCTACAGAAATATATACAAAATTCATAGAATACAAAAAAATTTATTTTTTTATGCAACATTTTATTTTTAATAAACAATTATCATGTTAAAATAAATGTAACATATAAAATATAAGGAATTATCAGGAGGAGTTTTTTGAAAAGGTATCGACGTGATATATTGCTGTTTTTGTTCATGCTCATATGTGTTTCTTTGGCCGGAGAATTGAAGTTTCACCCATTCGGTGGTTATTTTTCCAGATTTCAAGTCAGTCTGGGTTCGCCGACTTTTTTACTGTTTATTCTATTTATGCGGCGGCCTTCGTTACTTTTTACTGGTGCCTGCATGGGCGTGGTAGTTGTGATTTTTCGGGCAGTAATTGATGTATACTCAACATGTGATATATTTTCCCGGGCGCTGTTGATGCATGCCGCTACATTTTTTTATTATTTTTTTTATGCGGGATGTTTTTCCCTGGCGCGATTTGACCGCAAATATATTTACAGCAATGCTGTAAAAGTTGCAGTCTGGTCGGTTTTGGCTGAAGTTGTAGCCAGTGTGGCAGAACTTTCAGCAACAAATGTTTTGGTTAATAATTCCTGGCATTTTGTTACAGTACCGATGCTTTTGAAACTGATGTTCATAGCAGTTTTGCGCTGTTTTTTTATATTGAGTTTTTTCTTCTTGGCACAGATTTATACAATAGAATCGCGAATGCAGCAGGAAAGAAAGGAAAAAGAACGGATGCTGTTGATGATAACCAATCTCTATGATGAAGTAGTACAGCTGCATGAGTCGCAAAATAATGTTGAAAATGCCACGCGTGAGTTTTATAAAATATACGAGGAAATAAATCAAAAAGCTGCCACACCAGAAGAAAAGATACTGGCACAAAAGATGCTGGCATTGGCGGGAACCGTACATTCGATAAAAAAAGACAACCAGAGAATATATGTAAATCTTATGGCACTGACTAATAAGAATGATAGTAAGACAGAAGATTATATGAGTGCAGATGAAATAATTAAGCTGTCTGTAGACACATATACCAGATATGCCAAATCATTGAATAAGCAAATAAAATTTTATACAAAAATTTCGGCAGAATTACCGCTGCTTCATGTATATACATTGTTGTCATTGTTGAATAATCTATTGTCAAATGCAGTTGAAGGCATATTCTCACGGGGAATTGTGGAGATATCTCTGGCGGAAAAAGATGATATGCTGCAAATTTTAGTGGACAACACAGGAAGCTTTATTCCTATTAAAAGATTGAAGCTTATTTTCCAGCCGGGTTATACGACAAAATTTGATAGTAATGGAAATGCTTCAACCGGTGTAGGACTGTCCTATTTAAAAAATCATGTAAAAAATTTGGGCGGTATGGTCACTATTAATTCTGACGGTGTAAATAATGTTGAATGTAAATTATTGATTCCATTAAATAAGATAAAAAGGGGATAACATTATATGCGATTTATGATTGTTGATGATGATTCGGCAACGAGGTTTATGCTGCAGGATATTATCGAAGACTGTGAGCTGGGAAAGGTAATAAGTTCACTGGATTCGGCAGTTGATATTGATAACGAATTATTAACAGCCGAAAAAATAGATATTCTAATAATTGATTTACTGATGCCGGTGCGTGATGGTATTTCGACAGTAAAAAGTATAAAAACAGATTTTTTGGGTAAGATCATCATGCTTTCACAGGTGGAAAATAAAGAAATGGTGGGAAATGCTTATTCACTTGGTGTTGACAGTTATATAACCAAACCGATAAACCGTAATGAAGTGGTCGGTGTAATCAAAGAAGTAAGCAAACATATCTGCTTAAAAAAATTTGTCAGTAATATTCAAAATGATTTACATAATTTGTCTTATGAGCGTGGTATTAATAAAGATAAAAGTGATAAAAAAATGACAATTACAGAGCGGGGAAATATGGTTTTACGGGATTTGGGAATTGAAAGTGAGGCGGGCAGCAAAGACTTACTGGAAGTTATTGACTGGTTAGGGAAAAATCTTGACAGCAATGCAAATGACTTTCCCTCTTTGAAAACCATTTTTACACAATTGGTAAACGAAAAAACACCACAGGAAGGCGATTGTAAGAAAATTAAGGCTGTGGAGCAACGTGTGCGCCGCACTATTTTTCAGGCTATGGTAAATATTGCATCAATGGGGATTGTCGATTGTACCAATCCCAAATTTGATGATTATGCATCCCGTTATTTTGATTTAGCAGAGGTGTATGCATTGATGCGTACCTTGGAAAAAGATGAAAAACCGCAAATTTCCAACTCACATATAAACAGTAAAAAATTTATTCGTACTTTGTATATCGAAAGTTATAAATAAGCCTATGGAAAACTTGATGAAGATTAGCAAAATTTAATAGTAAAAAATATTTGTGGATAATGATTGGGATGTCAGCTATAATAATAAAAAAATATTGCAAAATAAAAACGAGACTTGGAAAGTAAAATCCAAGTCTCGTTGTATGTAAAGAGATTGTAGCAATGCTGGATTGCCGCAATCTTGACAGGAAAGCCGATTAAATTATAAAGTTATTCAGCAATGCCGGGATGGGTCATTTGCTGCGGAGATAATATGTGTTCCAGTTTTTCCTTCGGCATCAGATTTTTGGCGATGACTATATCACGAATCGGTTTGCCGGTAGTGTAAGCTTCTTTGGCCAGCATTGCTGATTTTTCATAACCGATATGCGGTAACAAGGCAGTTACAACGCCGACACTATTGTCAAGCCAGGTCTGGCACTGTCTGTTATTTGCCTGCAGGTCGATGAGAAGTTTATCGACAAAGGTGTTGACGGCATTGGTCATGTAGTTCATGGAATTAAATAGATTGAAGGAGATTACAGGTTCCATTACGTTAAGTTCAAACTGACCGTTTTCCACACCGAGGTTAATGGCCAGATCATTAGCTATTACTTGGTAGCAGCTTTGATCAAGCACTTCAGCGATAACAGGATTTACTTTGCCTGGCATGATGGAAGAACCTGGCTGGCGGGCCGGCAGTTTTAATTCATTAAAACCGCAGCGTGGACCGGAAGCCATAAGGCGAAAGTCATTAGCCATCTTAATTAAAGTAAGTGCAGTAACTCGCAGCGAGGCGGATACATCAGCAAAACCATCGGTGTTGTTGGTGGCATCGACCAGATTGTCAGCAGTCTTGAAGGCTTCACCGGTTACGTCGGAAAGTGTTTGGGCAACGGTTTTGATATATTCCGGTTCAGCGTTGAGACCGGTGCCGACAGCAGTACCGCCCATATTTATCACATGGATGGAATCAACAGCAGCTTTGATACGCTTGATGCCGCGGCGTACCGCAGAAGCGTATGAAGCCATTTCCTGACCAAGCGTAATAGGAACGGCATCTTGGAGATGAGTGCGTCCCATCTTTAAGATATCCTTGTATTCTACGGATTTTTTGTCCAGTTCGCCGGCCAGACGTTCCAGAGCAGCAATAAGTTTTTTACTCTTATGGCTTACACAGACTTTAATAGCGGTAGGAAAAGAGTCGTTGGTGGATTGAGCCATGTTAGCATCATTGTTTGGTGAAATGATATCATAACGGCCCTTGGCTTCTCCAATTATTTCTAAAGCGCGATTTACCAGTACTTCATTGGTATTCATGTTGACGGATGTACCGGCTCCGCCTTGAATAGGATCAACCGGGAACTGGTCAAGCATTTTACCGGCGATTATTTCATCGGCAGCCTGAATCAGCGCATTGCCTATTTTTTTATCAAGACGGCCGGTGGATATGTTGGCTAAGGCAGCAGCTTTTTTTACCTTGGCGAAAGCTTGTACAAAATCCGGATCAATGGTCTGGCCGGTGATATGAAAGTTTTCTTTGGCACGAAGTGTCTGTACACCATAGTACACATCGTCCGGTACTTCTAATTCACCTAAAAAATCGCGTTCTTTTCTCATTTTAATAACACCTTTCTTTATGTCATAGATTAGTTGTTAAATTAATATCTATCAGTATATTGTATAATGTATACAGCAATATCTTGAGTACATTATAACGCATTTATATAAATAATGCATGTGTTTTTAATATATTTTTTTTATAATTATATAGGGAGAATATTTTAGTAATCAGAGAATATTAATGTCCGGATCACAGTAATAATAACATGACAATGATGGTTGCGGCTATCGTCGGTATGGTATTGCGCTTGGTTAATTCTAATGGATTGATATTAGCCATTTTAGCGATAATGATACCAGCACCGGCTACAGGACTCATACAGCGTCCCAGACCGGCACCAATTTGAGCCATTGAACCGAGTTCGATAATTCCATAGCCAAAATCAGCAGCATGTGGTGTGATTGCCCCGTTGAATGCCAAAGCAGCAGCGTTACCGGATCCAGAAAGCGCACCTATTAAGAAGGGACCGAAAGCAGATACTATTTGAGCTATCTGCTGTGAGTTTTTCATCACATCAATCAATGCCCCGGTTATACCAATAACGGTCATACCGGTAGTAAAACATGCAGCAGCGGCAATTAATCCGACGACGTCACCCATCCCATCACCCATGCCTTTAAAGAATTGTTTTGTCGCTTGCTTGACATTGGGACGGGTAACTACAAAACCGATAGCCGTTCCGATTATCATGGCGACCGGAACAGAAATATAAGGTATCAGATGCAGTTGTTTACTGCTGATGATCAGAAGTACAAGTGGTAGTATCGGAATTATGGCATACAAATAATTCAGATGGAATTCTTCAACTTCCTTAGCTTCAGCAGCATTTATGATATAGCCACTGTTTTCTTTTTTCACTACAGCAATAATGGCCAGGATGATGGCTGCGGCAATAGCTGCTATTATTACTTGCAAGGAAAATCGTCCGATTACGGTCATTACATCTGTCCCTGCCAGCTGGGCAACCTGAGGGTTAAACATAAGTCCCGGACTCATTACGCTGCCCCATGTTCCTAGAAAAACAGCAGAAGCTGCCATGGCCGGATGTACCCCGGAATAAATGAGGGATGGTATCAGCAAGACACCGACAGCGGCTGCACAGCCAGCTGCACTCGGTAAAGCGATATTGATGAAAAATGTTACAAGAACAGCACCGGGGATCATTATTACCTTGCATTTTTTTAAAATTGATGAGATAAGGTATACCATATGCTTTGAGCAAGTTGTGTATTCCATGACATAACTAAATCCCAAAACAGTACAAATTGTAGGAACTAATCCGGCATTGGTGAATTCGTTGATAAATGAAGTTATACCTGCACCTACATCACCGCCGATGAAACACATAATTATACCTGAAATAAATAGTACCAATCTGGTTTCGTAGTTTTTGACGATTGCTGCGAAAGTTAGAACGATCAGCACAACACCTGCTATAATCATTTAAATTACCTCTGTTTGAATTACTTTTCAATAAAGTATTTTTATAATTTTGTGGCAAAATCTGCCTGTATTTTCGATAAACATTGATATATAAATAAATTTATAGACAAAATGAGACATTTTTCAAAAGAAGCTAAATAAAGATTAACAGTATAATTGATTTACAACATACCATAAATAAATTTCCAGCGTGATTAAAAATACTCCTTATGAAAAATGTCCCTAAAAATTAAATTGTTTATTTTATATTTATGCTTAGCCGGATTATTTGTTATCACCGAGCAGCAAACCGGCTGCTGTACAAGTAAGTGCCTTTACTGAATAGCCCAGTGCTTTTTCATCAAAATCAAAATGTGAATCATGATGTCCGGCTGCCAGATCAGCGCCGACCATTACATAAGCGGCTTGCCCACCGTTTTCCTGTACACGTTCCATAAAATAGGAGAAATCTTCACTGGCACCAAAATCGCAGTCATCAACTATATTGTTAAATATGCCTAATTCTTCGGCTTGACTGTGAATATATTTTGCTAATTCGGGCGTATTGTTGGCACCGGCAGCACCACCGACTTTTTCAATTTGTATTTTGACATCATACATTTGCGCAGCTGCTTTTAATATGCGTTGTGCTTCGGTTTCCATATATTTGTTGATATTACTGGAACCACCGCGGGTTTCCAGTTTTATTAAAGCTTTATCACCAATAATATTGCGTCCGCTGCCCGCTTCAAGTGTGCCAACATTTATGCGTGATACACCTTCAGAATGACGAGAGATAGCATGGAGATTAAGAGTTGCACAAGCTGCCGCTAAAAGTGCATTTTTCCCTGTTTCCGGAGCGGCTCCGGCATGTGCCGGTACGCCGGTAAAATATGCGTCATATTTGCTGGTAGCTAAAAATCCTTTGACATTGCAGGCAATACTGCCGGTTTTTCTCATCTTGAATCCGAAATGGGCACCCAGCATATAATTTACGTCATCGACATCACCGTTTTCTACCATTGCTCTGGCACCACGGACGCCTTCTTCAGCTGGTTGAAAAATAAGTTTGATAGTTCCCTTGAGTTCATCCTTGAGACTGGATAGGATACCGGCCACTGCCAAGCCTACCGTAGTATGTCCATCATGACCGCAAGCATGCATTGCATTGGGATTTATGGAACAAAAACCTTCTCGGTACGGACGATGCTGTTCATTTTGTGTTTCTGAAACATCATTTGAGTCCATATCAAAACGCAGTGCAACAACCGGGCCATTATTGGAAAAATTCATTGTGCCAATAATACCGGTCAGGCCGCCGCTCATTTTTTCAACCCAGGTCTTGTCTGCTCCTTGATCCACAGCACGTTTTTGAGCCGCCTTAAGGATGGTTTCGTCTGGAACACCCATCATGGCAGATTTTTTTATTGCTGCTTCACCGGTTTTCACCGTGTAGCCTAATCTTGTAAGTTCATCAGCTACTAAAGAAGCTGTACGAAATTCAGTCCAGCCCGGTTCAGGATGACGATGAATATCACGGCGTCTTTCCACTAGCTGTGGTTGCATTGCATCAGCCATTTTTACAATCTGTTTACATAATCTCATTGATTTCGTCTCCCTTGTGTGATACAAGTTGTGTATTATGTTTATCGAATATTAAATATTGTATCATGTATACAATATGCAGTCAATATATGAATCAGTTTGTTGTGAATAATTGCATAATTATAATTATTCATAACAATAAGCTGCATTTCTGTTCATAAGTATGCAATATACCACAATTTTTATCCACATTTAGAATGGTGGCGATCGCACACAGTGGTGGAGCGGAGTACATTTTTATGGTGTCAATGCTGCTCATGCAATAACACTTACTTGAACTATATCACATAAAGAAAGATAATATCAGTTATTAATTCAGATGGCACCAATAGTCAGTGATACCGCGAGCTATGGCAGAGGCTAAAGAATTTTGCTTTTCGACCAGGATGCGGGCATCAGCATCGTTGTCAATAAAAGCAACTTCAATCAATATTGCGGGCATAACAGTATGGTTTAGAACAATCAGATCCAAGCGTTCCTTTATGCCGCGGTCAGGTATATCGGAATCAATGCCGTGCAGGGTTTTGCTGAGTTGCTGTCGGATATGCTGTGCTAATATACCAGCTTGGCTTTTTTCCTTTCGGCAAAGAATTTCTGTGCCACGGACTGTAGTATTATAAGCATTGCAGTGCATCGATATAAATATGTCAGCCGGCCAGTTATTGGCAGCATGGCAGACATTGGGAAAAGCAGGAGCTTCACCGCATAGATTATCACTTTGCAGCAGCATAACAGCGCAGCCGGCACTTTCCAGCTTACTGGCAAGCAGTCGGCCAAGTGAAAGTACAATATCGCATTCACGCAGTAAAAGATGTCCATTGACGGCACCACTGTCAATACCGGGCATGTGACCGGGATTTATAAAAACTTTCATTATGTTAGTACCTCCTGTTTATTATTATTTCATATATATACATGACGGCAAAAGGCATTTTTACTATATAGATATAGATAATTGTGTAAGTTTGCTTTATAAGAACAGGAAATAAATTATTTCCGCATGGCGGATCATGTTATTTTTTGTCAAAGTTTTTAGCAGATTTATCATATTTTTTCTTACCGGCATAAATAAAAATAAAGTTATAGTTGTATTTTTTGTGATTCAAGGCATGTATATAAGTGAAAGGGGGAATGAAGATGCCAGCAATAAAAACTGACCAGAGCACAAAGCTCATAATTAAGGTCCAAACTGGTGTAACCGAAAGCGGTAAAGCAAAATACAGCCAGCGCAGCTTTGCATCCATCAATCCGGCTACAGCCGATGATGGGTTACTCACAGTTGGAAAATCCATCAGTGAACTGCAGAAATATCCTGCAGGCGTGATAATGCGCCAGGATGTATGCACGCTTGATGAGGCGTGATGAAACTGTATTTTTATGAATGAGGAGGTGAAAAAATGGCTGCTAAGAAAAATTTACAAATGGTATTTTTACTGGAAGATGGCAAAAAGGCCAGTTATAATCTGGCTGAACCTAAAGACGACATTTCCAGAGCAGCGGTGGAAGGTGTAATGAATGATATGATTGCCAAAAATGTCATTTTGAAAAACGCTTCAGCTGCATCCCGGATAGAGGGGATTTATGTGAAAGCGACAGATACTGTTGAACTTTAACTTTATCTGACACAAAAACTGCCAGGGCATTTTCAGCCTTGGCAGTTTTTCTTTTTAGGTTAATGTCTTTTTTAGTAAGGCAAGTGCCTGCTTTTGACCGGCAGCAACGGCTTGCTGCGATATTTGCAGAAATCCGGCAGTTTCGGTTTGTGTAAAACCCTGCAGCAGTGTGTAATCAATAATCTGACGCTGACGCGTAGACAATTGTTTCAAAGCTATCGCCAAGATATTTTTATCAATAATGCGATCTTCAAAATTGAGCTGCAGATTAATTAGTGAACTGCTGTTGTCATCGACCTGTTCTAAAGGGAGTTCCCGCTGCCAGCTGCGGCGCTGCTTTTTGAAAAGAGTATAAAGGTCACCGTAGATTTTGGCTTTTACGTATCCGGCAAATGGTATGGAACGGCTTGCATCGAATTGCCGGACAGCTTCGCAGAAGCTTAGTACAGCTTGTGCGTAAGCTTCTTCATAGAATGAACGTAAATGATTTTGACCGGCAGCTTTACGCAGTAAACCTTGATAGTTCTTCAATAAAGATTCCAGATTTTTTTCATCAGTTGTATACATGTTCTCACCTTATAGTGAGAAGCCGGCCTCTCGTATTTTGCGCTGTCAACAGCATAACGGGAAAACATTCAATATACAAAGACTATCCGGCCGGTGGGAAGAAGAAAAATGTTCATGGACAGATTTGGATTTCAGAAAGGAGATGATATAAAAATGCTGAGAAATCTTATTCCGATAAAGCTTGAATGGGAAGCGGGCATAGCAGCGTCACTGATTGGAAAAACCGTTTCGTATCTATGGGGAGGCTTTGATAAATCTATGGAAACTTTACTAGTTTTTATGGCAATTGATTATGTTAGCGGTGTTATTGCTGCATATGAGAATCCCCGGCAAAAACTTAACAGCAGACGCGGTTTTTGGGGGATAGGCAGGAAAGTGATGATTTTATTACTGGTTGCTGTTGCCCATTTCACGGATTATGTTACAGGACAGGATAATATCCGCACATTGATAGTATTTTTTTTCATTGGTAATGAAGGCTTGTCTATTTTGGAAAATGCGGCTAATGCCGGGGTTCCGATACCGGAACGGTTGAGAAAAAATTTGCAGCAGTTAACTGAAAATAAACAAACTAAAAATAATAAAAATGTTTAGGGACTGGTAAAATGGAAATTGTATAAATTATGTAAATTGCACTGTACAGTGCAATTTGTAAGTTGAATGGTGAAGGGGAAATTATATAAAATATGATTAATAAAGGATGACTAATAAAGGAGAATGAATAACTATGCAAAATAAATTTTTCTGGGGAAACAGTGTGAG
Organism: Pectinatus frisingensis; assembly: GCF_014076555.1. Taxonomy (NCBI): domain Bacteria; kingdom Bacillati; phylum Bacillota; class Negativicutes; order Selenomonadales; family Selenomonadaceae; genus Pectinatus; species Pectinatus frisingensis. The sequence continues at coordinate 1,892,517 of NZ_CP045424.1, read as the reverse complement.
CAGCATGCAGACAGAAGGAGGCTGGAATGAAGGTGGTAAAAGTCTTTCAGTATATGACGCGCAAAAACCGGCAAAGGATTTAAGTGACTGGCATTTTGCCAATGATAATTTTCATAATTTTGCAGAAGATTTTGATTTGATGAAAGATGCCGGGATGAATATGTATCGCTTCCAAATAAGCTGGTCGCGTGTCGTAAAAGACGGTACCGGCGCATGGAATGAAGCAGGAATTGAATATTATGATCATTTTATTGATGAATTGATAAAACGTGGTATTGAGCCAATGATATGCTTATACCATTTTGACATGCCGCTTTATCTCGCAGAAAAGTATAATGGTTTTTTAAGTAAAGAAACAGTAAAAGCATTTGTTCGCTTTGGTAAGGAAATGGTAAAACGCTTTTCTGCAAAATGCAAATGGTGGATAACTTTCAATGAGCAGAATCTTTATTCACAGCCAGATATAGCCTTCAGGATAGCAGGATATGTTAAAGGCGATAAAACTACTGATGAATTGTACCAAATAATGCATAATGTAATGACGGCACATGCGCAGATATCAAATTTTATCCATGAAACATCTGACGCAAAGATCGGCGGGATGCTCGCATACAGTGAAGTATATCCGGCATCATGCCGGCCAAAGGATGTTGAGTGTGCCAGACAGTGGGACGAATTTATAAATTTTTCTTTGCTGGATTGTTTTGCCGGACAGGGATATTCACCGGCCATGTTAAAGCTGGTAAAAACCAAGCATATCGATATGAAGATGCTGCCGGAAGAATTAAAAGATATTGCTGACTTAAAAAATGATTTTCTGAGTTTTAGTTATTATGCGTCAACGACGGTCGATTCGACAAATATTACCGAAGAAACAGTGCCAAATTATTTTTTGATAAAAGGAAAGAAAGTAAATCCTTATATAGACTCCACAGAATGGAGCTGGCAGATAGATCCAGCAGGATTCAGGAATGTACTCAATAAAATGTATCAGCGCTATCGGATACCGGTATTTCCCATAGAAAACGGTATAGGCGTGCGGGAAAAATGGGATGGGGAAAATATAATTGAAGATGATTACCGGATAAAGTACCATAAGGAACATATAGATGCAATGCTGAAGGCAATCAATAAGGATGGAGTTGAAGTGCTCGGTTATCTGGGCTGGGGACTTATAGATATATTGAGTTCAGGCGGTGATATGGAAAAACGCTACGGTTTGGTTTATGTGAACAGGGGGAACCGTGACTTGCGTGATATGAAGCGGGTACCGAAAAAGAGTTATTTTTGGTTTAAAAAGGTAATAGCATCTGGTGGGAATGATATGTAGGGGGGAAGTATAATGAATGGAGAAAAATTTAATGAGATAAGCGATAAATTTGCTGAAATAGCTGTTAAAATCGGCAATAACATCTACCTGAGGACTTTGCGGGATGCATTTATAACTATAATGCCGGTGTTTATATTGGCCGGACTGGCAGTAATGATCAATAATGTAATATTTCCGTTGATAGCTGAGGGGGAAAGCCTTAAAAAACTGCAGTTATTTGGTAACGTATTAACAAACGGAACGTTGAATATAGCCGGACTGCTTATTGCAGTGATGATAGCATATTTATATTCAGTTAATAGAAATTTTAAAAATCCGATTTCTACAGTGGTTATTTCACTGTCAAGTCTGATAATAATGATGGCAAGTACTGTTTCCATTACACCGGACGGCGGTGAAGGTGCGATGTCAATTACCAACGGGGTGCTGCTGTTCAATCACATAGGAACAAAGGGAATGTTTGCCGGAATAATTATTGGACTTGTATCGTCGATGCTGTATATTAAATTGACTGAGTTAAAATGCATGCAGATAAATATGCCGGAAGGTGTTCCACCGCAGGTAGGAAAGACTTTCAGTGTATTGTTATCATCGATGCTTACTCTTGTAATCATGGGGATGCTGTCAAGTTTTCTGCAGGTCGTGATGAACACTGATTTAATACAAGTAATATCGGCAATGGTACAGGAACCGCTGCGCTCAATAAATACATCTTTACCGGGATATTTGCTGATATATTCATGCGGCAATCTGCTTTTTGCCTTGGGAATACATCAATCTGTCATAAATGGTTCACTGCTTGATCCAGTGATGCTGGTCAACATGAATGAAAACATGCAGGCTGTGCAGGCAGGGCAGCAGGCTCTGCATATAATCAATGCGGACTTTCAGACATGTTACGCATAATTGGGTGGGACTGGATTGACAATATCACTGTTGCTGGCAATCTTTATATTCAGCAAATATGAACCTTATAAAGATGTTGGTAAACTGGGACTTACACCGGGAATTTTTAATATCAATGAACCGATTATTTTCGGACTGCCGATTGTTTTTAACATCCCGATGATAATACCGTTTATCTTGTCACCTATTATTGGTTCATGTATAGGCTATTTTGCCACCGCCGTGGGATTTGTAAAACCTTTGTTCATTTATGTGCCATGGACAACGCCACCTCTGCTGTCGGGATTCCTGTCAAGCGGTGGTGACTGGAAGGTTGTTTTGCTTCAGGTGGTAATCATTGTAGTGACGACAATGTTTTATCTGCCGTTTTTAAAGATAAGTGAAAGAGTATCAATAAGAACTTATGAATTGGAAAGCCAGACAGAAGGAAAGGATGAATGAAGATGAAAAATATTTTGTTGGTTTGTTTAGGCGGGATGTCAACCAGCCTGATGGTACAGAAAATGGAAAAAGCAGCACAAAAAGATAATATCGCTGTGAGAATATGGGCGGTATCGGAAGCAGAAGCCCATAATAATTTTAACGAGGCAGATATTGTATTACTTGGACCGCAGTTAAAGTTTAAGTATAATGAATATAAGAAAATACTGGGCGATAAACCGGTTGAAATTATTAATATTGCCGATTATGGCCGTATGCAGGGAGAAAAAGTGTTGAAATGGGCATTAGCAATATTAGCAGGAAAGGAATAATGATATGGAAAGTACGGAAACACAATTTTTGACATTATTGTCCAACGCAGGTGCCGCACGTTCGTCTTATATAGAAGCTGTAAGCTATGCTGAAAAAAAAGATTTTGAAAAAGCGTCGGAATTGATAAAAGAAGGTGATAAGCTTTATGCCGAAGGGCACAAAGTACATTTTAAGATGATACAAAAAGAATCTGCCGGACAAAAAAATGAATTGTCATTGTTGCTGATTCACGCAGAAGATTTGCTTATCGGAGCGGAAATGTTCAAAATCGTAGCAGAGTCATTTATTAGAGTTTATAAAAATATGAATGACGAGATTAATGCCTTGAAGGGTATCCAATAATTGGTTTTCATGTTTAAGAGAAAAGATTATCCAGCCGGTGATAAATATCATTTCATTATGAGTTTTATTGCTGACTGGATAGTTGTTTCATGAAGGGAAGACTGTATATGGCATTGAAGGCACTCGATATATATCTGTATTTAAGCAGGCAAAAAGATTTTACAACCAGTAAAAAAATTGCTGTTGATTTTGGTGTCAGCACACGAACCATAAAAAGTTATATAAAAAAAATCAATATAAAATATGGCAAAAAAATTATAATTTCAACAAATCGGGGTTATCGTATCAATCCGCAGATGCCAACAGAAGATATAATAAAGGAACAAAATAATGATAATATAAAAACATCGGATGAACGGCGTGATTATATCGTAAAAAAAATTTTGATGATGCATGATAAATCCGTTGATATATTTGATTTATGTGAAGAACTTGATATTAGTTATTCAACAATAAATAATGACATAGCTAATTTGAATAAAATATTTGCACCATACAGGGTTAATATAATAGTAAAAAATGAACAGATTTTATTATCGGGAAAAGAAAAAGATATACGTAAATGGGTAAGTTCATGGATATATAACAATGATAAAAATTCATTTATGGATATTTATCGCTTTAAAGAATATTTTACAAAAGTGGATCTGGAAAAGCTTAGTTCTTTAGTAAGAGCATTTTTTGTCAGTCATAATATTTATATAAATGATTTTGGTTTTAATTTCGTACTATTGCATTTAGCTATTATTATTTATCGTAAAAAAAATAACAATATAATCAATGTGGAAAATAATATTAGTCCAGGGACAAAAATGGAAAATTCATTCAGCAGGACACTGTGTGTAAAATTAGAAAATGAATTTGATATTTTGCTGGATACAGCAGATAAATATGATATATATTTGCTGATAAAGTCAAATACAATAATTTCTTATCCCAAATCAATCAAGGGCCTTGTCGAAGCAATCGGCAAGGATTTTATAAATAAGATAAATAGTTATATAAAATCGGCAGAAAAAATGTATTTTGTAGATTTATCGAATAAGGCATTCGTCATCCCTTTTGCACTTCATGTACGCAATATGATTTTTCGCTTGAAGGATAATAAAATTTTGGCTAATCCTATGACAAGTGATATAAAAATTAAGAGTCCGATAATTTATGATATTGCAATATATATGGCATTATGCATCGGAAAAGATTTCAAGGTAAATATAACAGAGGATGAGACAGCCTTTTTGGCTATACATATAGCTGGTGAAATTGAGCGGCAGAATAAAACACAAGATAAAATTGACGCTGTCATTTTCTGTCCAAATTATCTTAATATAACATCATATCTGCAGAATAAATTGATGATAAATTTTGGCAATCAGTTGAATTTTGTTGATGTGGCCGATACTATGGATGACCTAAAGTCACTGCGATATGATATTCTTTTTACCGGGATAAAATTACCGAAAGGATATTGCGATAAAATTGTGGTGGAAATTTTGCCTTATTCTATTGAGAATAATCTGGGTGTTATTCAGGATGCAATTAATAAGGTATGGAGAAATAGAAAAAATGAGTTATTGAAGAAATATTTTGATCAATATTTTGAAAAAGAATTATTTTTTAGTGACATTGATCTTTTTTCCAGAAAAGAAATAATTCATTTTCTTTGTGAAAATCTGCAAAAACTAAAATATGTGGAAAAAAATTTTGAAAATGATATTATTCAGCGAGAAGCTGCTGCCAACACAGCTTTTGCGGGTATCGCAATACCGCATTCTATAAAAATGGATGCGATCAAGACATGTGTTTCAGTGGTGGTATCTAAAAAAGGGATTAAGTGGGGGGATGAAATCGAGCCGGTACATGTAGTTTTTTTATTGGCAATAAATAAAATGAACATCAGTATTTTTCGTAAGCTGTATGAGTCTCTTATATCAATTTTTTCTGCTCCAGTCATGACTGAGGAGATTAAAAAGTGCGATTCATTTAATGACTTTAAAGGTTTATTGGTGTAATATATATTATAATTTTATATTGTACTGGTATATTCAAAACCTCCCATTACAGAGTGGTATAAGCGTGGCGGCTTTAGGATAAATAAGGTAAGAATAAATTATCAGGACCGTTGCCAATCTAAAAGGCTGGTTATTCTTGAGGCAGACAGATTTGTTTTTGCAGGTCGTTATTTAACCGAGGCAATGTAAATCATCAATTAATTTATATAAAGGAGAGATTAAATGATTTTTGGCAATTTATATTATAATCAAACAGCAGTTTTGGGTCCGGATATAAAAAAATGTTTCCAATACTATAAACAAAATGACTTGGCAAGTATCAAACCGGGTTCATATGAAATAGAAGACCATCGGATATTTGTCAATATTGATGAATATAAGACACAGCCGGAACAGGAAAGGTTTTGGGAGGGACATAGAAAATATATAGATGTACATGTATTGATCAAGGGAACCGAGCGCATAGACACTGCTTTTAAGGAAAATATGCGGGAAAATCCCTATGATGAGCAAAAAGATATGCTCACATTGACCGGTGAAGCCCAAGCTTCAGTGTATATGCTGCGGGCAGGTGATTTCCTTATCTGCTATCCGGAGGATATACATAAGACAGCAATTCATGCTGAACTGCAAAATAAAGTGAAAAAGTGTATTTTTAAAATAGCTATTGATTGAACCTATAAATAAAAACCGCGTAATGAAAGGCCATAAACTTTTCATTACGCGGTTTTTTACCTATTAAATTAATCGATTAACAAAATAATAACGAAATAATATATATGCTGAAATTAATCAGAAGAAGAAGTCGATACGACCGTAAATAGCATTGTAGTCGGCGTCACTGCCACTGTAATCAGCAAATAACTGTTTGCCTTTATAATATTCAACGGTAGCCAGAATATTTTGGGCTACTGTATAGTCAGTTCCTATCTGCCAGCCCTTGGTGCCGCGGGCACTGATATCATAGGTAGGGTTAACAGTTGCAAACTGGCCCAGATAGCGATAGGCAGCGTAGATGTCATAAGAGCCGGGTTTAGTTATATCGGCACCTTTATATTTTAAGGTGATATCATAGGCTTTGCTTTGGTCATCACCCTTATAGCTTGAAGCTTCATCCATATTACTTTTAGCGTAAATGCCGAATAACTGGACATTTTTATCAAATTTATAACCTAAACCACCAACCCAGAAATTACTTTTATCAGCGCCGGCCTTTTGGATCTGGACAGTATTTCCCCCACTGTCTTTATTAGTAGCAAAAGCAGCATTCATATTGCGCAAAGAATAGTAGCCGGCTAGACCGCTAAAACCTTTGGTAGCTGCCTTATAACCTATTTCTAAGGAATCATAATCAGCAGTTCCATCATAAGCGTTTACTGCTGTGGCAGCAGCAAGGCTGTTGGCACTCTTGTTGTAGTCATAGCGGCCAATGGTGGCAATAGCATAAGCTGATTTGTCCTTATTGAGACTCCAATTGAATTCGGCACCGCTGATGCTGTCATCGATTATCATACCGGTTCCAAAGGTGTTATCACTGTATGTCGGTAATTTACCAAGTTTGGCAGTTGCACCAAATAATGGGCCTTGTACATAAATGCGGTCAACAACTGTATCACTCTTATCTGTGCCACCATTAGCATTATTGCTGCCGGTTCCATTCGTACTGCCGCTGTTGTTGGCAGAATTGGCATTGGAATAATATCTGATACGGGCATTAGCTGTCCAGCCGCTGTTGCCGATAAAAGCCTTAGGTTCAAGACGGAATTCATACTGGGTATTATTGGTTCTGTCTGCTACTGAACCATTAGCATTTCGCACATTATCATCTTTAATGCCACGATAATAGTATCTTAATCTGCCGCCCCATTTAACATTGTCGGATTTCTTTTCAAGATCTGATACGCGGACGCCAAGGTTGTCGAGTTCTTCGGAGAATTCAGCAGCCAGTTTGTCGACAAGAGCTTTATCAGCTTTGTCAATATCGGTCTTGGTCATGGCTTTTGCTACGATCTGGGCCATTTCATAACGGGTCATTGTTTCCTGGCCTTTGTATGTGCCGTCGCCATAACCGTCAACGATACCGTCAGCAGCCAGTTTTGATACAGCGTCATATGCCCAGCTGTCGGCTGGTACATCACTGAACGGATTAGCCGCAGCAAAGGTCGTACTGGCAGCACCGATGACTAAAGCACCGGTAATCATTGAGACGAGAGTTCTTTTTTTCATTAAAGATTCCTCCTAAATTGTGTTGGACAGATTGGAGAAAAAAATAATTGAGTTACCGTGTTCCCTCAAAAATTATTTTCTTAATTCTGACCTACTAACATATTATCATTATTTATAATTGTAGGCAAATGTATAAATTTTAAAGAGAATTTATTTTTGACATTTGTAAATCCTTATATATTAGGGAAAAAGCTAATATATGTATGTATTTATTTACGAATTCATTTTTAAAATACAATATAAAATATTGATTAACAGGGTATTAACGATATGTTATAGGAATGTTAATAAAAATAATATTCATTTCATATAAGCATAAAAAATATTAGATTATTTATTAAGATAACAAATATATATAAAGAAACAATTATAAAAAAATATAAATAATATTTATTGGTACTGTCTCTGAAGTATAATTTTTGGAAGTAATAATTAAGGATAAGGGTTCCTTTTTTCTTTATAAAGTTGATAATGTATATTAGTATTTATTGACATCTATATTTAATGAAGGTAACCCCTCAGTCGGCTGCGCCGACAGCTCCCCTGGAAGGGAGCCTTTAAATCAGTGATTTTTTACAGCATATTGGAAGATACTTACCATATGTCAGCATCTTGAGGGGAAACTTTGGATTAGTGTTCTTTTATGAATTCTCTTATGAAGTAGAAGAAAATATTTATTGCATTTTCCAATACGTTGAATTTTATTCTTTAATGGTAAACTGTTTTGATATCACTATTTATTAGATATATAATAAATTACGCACCTTAAAGCCCTCCTTGACGGGAAGGGTTTATTCTTGAACTTTCGCATTAAAATATTGTTTTGTTTAAGGGTAACCCCTCAGTCGGCTGCGCCGACAGCTCCCCTGGAAGGGAGCCTTTAAATTAATGATTTCTTACAATATGTTAGAAGATACTTATCATATTCTTATATCTTGAAGGAAGCCTTTGGATTAGTAATTTCTTACAATATGCCTATATTTTGAAAGGAACCTTTGAATTAGTGTTCTTTTATGAATTCTCTTATGAAGTAGAAGAAAATATTTATTGCATTTTCCAATACGTTGAATTTTATTCTTTAATGGTAAACTGTTTTGATATCACTATTTATTAGATATATAATAAATTACGCACCTTAAAGCCCTCCTTGACAGGGAGGGTTTATTCTTAAACTTTCGCATTAAAATATTGTTTTGTTTAAGGGTAACCCCTCAGTCGGCTGCGCCGACAGCTCCCCTGGAAGGGAGCCTTTAAATTAATAATTTCTTACAATATGTTAGAAGATACTTATCATATTCTTATATCTTGAAAGGAACCTTTGGATTAGTGTTTTCTTATGAAGTAGAAAGAAACATTTATTGCATTTCCCAATAGGTTGAATTTTATTCTTTAATGGTAAACTGTTTTGATATCACTATTTATTAGATATATAATAAATTACGCACCTTAAAGCCCTCCTTGACAGGGAGGGTTTATTCTTAAACTTTCGCATTAAAATATTGTTTTGTTTAAGGGTAACCCCTCAGTCGGCTGCGCCGACAGCTCCCCTGGAAGGGAGCCTTCGGGTCAGTGATTTATTACAACATGTTAGAAGATACTTATCGTATTCTTATATCTTGAAAGGAACCTTTGGATTAGTGTTTTCTTATGAATTCTCCTATGAAATAGAACGAAGCATTTATCACGTTCGCCAATATATTGAAATTTATTTTTATAATTAGAAAAATACAGATTATTTACGCTTACAATTCTGGAAAAAAGTAATTAAGTATGAACTATTTATATAAAATAGCTTGAAACGACAAGATAAACAACGGATAAAAATATGTCAGAAAAAATTCAAAATAGCTTGCTTTTTTTTTAACGATATGGTAATATGGTCACAGGTTCGAAACAGGCAAGGCGAAAATGTTGAGGAAACGTGGATACTCATACGATTTCCCTGCTGAGATTTTGGACACAAAATTTTAGGAGGAATTTTTGATGAAAACAAAAACTCTCGTATCAATGATTACCGGTGCTTTAGTCATCGGTGCTGCCAGCACAACTTTTGCTGCAGCTAATCCTTTCAGCGATGTACCGGCTGACAGCTGGGCATATGACGCTGTATCAAAACTGGCTGCTGACGGTATCGTTGACGGTTATGGCGACGGCACATACAAGGGCCAGGAAACAATGACCCGTTATGAAATGGCCCAGATCGTAGCAAAAGCCATGACCAAGACCGATATCGACAAAGCTGATAAAGCTCTTGTTGACAAACTGGCTGCTGAATTCTCCGAAGAACTCGACAACCTCGGTGTTCGCGTATCAGATCTCGAAAAGAAATCCGACAATGTTAAATGGGGCGGCGAATTAAAGTATTCTTATGCAGGTATTAAATCACCAGCAAAAGATACAGCAGGAACAAGTTATGTTGATAAAACATCTGATCGTCAGAACAATAATACTTATGAATTCCGTCTTGAACCAAAAGCTTTTATCGGCAACAGCGGCTGGACTGCTAATGCCCGTATCAGATACTATTCCAATGCCAATTCTGCCAACAACAGCGGCAGTACGAATGGAACCGGCAGCAATAATGCTAATGGCGGTACGGATAAGAGCGATACAGTTGTTGATCGTATCTATGTTGAAGGTCCTTTATTCGGCGCTGATACCAAACTCGGTAAACTCGATACCTACAGTGATGATACCTTCGGTTCAGGCATGATCATCGATGATAATATCAGCGGTGCCCAGTTCAAATGGAATATGGGCAAAGACAAGACTAGCTATGTAAAAGCCGTTGTTGGTCGTTATGATTTTGATTCAGCATCAAATGCTGCTTCAGCTGCTCATAATGCTTATGATGGTACTGGTAACTACGGTTCTTTCGAAGCTGGTTATAAACCGGCTAAGGGACTTAGTGCTATGGCAGGATACTATACTTTAAGAAATATTAAGAATGGTGATTTTGCAACTGGTAATAGGGGTGATGGTACGATCGATACCCTTAACAAGGGCAATTCCGATAATGATGGAATTTGGGCAGCAGGCTTAGGTTATAAGTTTGATAAGAATGTAAACATATATGGTATCTATGCTAAGAGTAATCTTGATGCGGTAACTGGTTATAAGGGTGATGCTCAGGATAAGGCATATGATATTACGTTATCTTATAAAGGTGCAGATGCTTCCAAAGCTGGTTCTTGGGGATTGTACACAGCTTATCGTTATTTAGGGCAGTTCGCTACAATTAACCCGACTTATGATGCTTCAACCCGTGGAACTAAAGGTTGGGAAGTAGGCGCACAATACACTGTTGCACAGAACATACTCGCTACATTACGTTACTATGATGGTAAAGATTTGTCGAATGATTTCTCTGGCTACAAGGGTGACTATAACAAACTTTATGGTGCTGTTGAATTCTTCTTCTGATCTTGACGCACTTAGTTTATTAGTAATATCTGACTATGGCTTGATGGGTCATAGCATGGCAGCCTCCGCAAACAGCGGAGGCTGTTTTTTTAGTTGCCAGCGGATTTTTTTTATGATATAATATTTGACGGTGTAAAAACACACACATATTATATGCGGCGCTGTGCCTGTTACAAGGTTTGTAACCGCAGTACAGATATGTGGAGGATAAAACAGGAGGTGCACTATCATGGCAGTTATTTCCATGAAACAATTATTAGAAGCAGGCGTTCATTTTGGTCATCAGACCAGACGCTGGAATCCGAAAATGGCTAAGTACATTTTCACTGAAAGAAACGGTATCTATATCATCGATTTGCAAAAAACAGTAAGAAAGATCGACGAGGCTTATAACTTTGTTCGTTCAATTGCTGAAGAAGGTAAATCGGTATTATTTGTCGGTACCAAAAAGCAGGCTCAGGAATCAGTAAAAGAACAAGCTGAAAAGGCCGGCATGTACTATGTAAATGAAAGATGGCTCGGCGGTATGCTGACCAACTTTGGTACGATCAGAAAGAGCATTAACCGTTTGAAAGAACTCGAAGCTATGGAAGAAGACGGCACATTTGAAGTTCTTACCAAAAAAGAAGTACAGATGCTGCGCCGGGAAAAGGATAAACTGGAAAGAGCATTAGGCGGTATTGAAGAAATGGATAAACTGCCGGGAGCTTTGTTTGTCATTGATCCGCGCAAGGAACATATTGCCGTGGCTGAAGCCAGAAAGCTCGATATTCCAATCGTGGCAATCGTTGATACTAACTGTGATCCGGATGAAATCGACTATGTCATTCCTGGTAATGATGATGCTATCCGTGCAGTTAAACTTTTGACTGAATGCATGGCTGATGCAGTTCTTGAAGGCCGTCAAGGCGGCGAAGATGCTGAAGAAGAAGCTGACCAGGAAGCTGAAACGGTAAAAGATTAATCAACAATAAAATTAAAATATAAGAGGGGGTAAGGGGAATGTTATCCCTTTGCCCCTTTTTTTACAGGAGGAGTTTCATTAATGGCAAATGTTACAGCAGCAATGGTAAAGGAACTGCGTGAACAGACCGGAGCAGGAATGATGGACTGCAAGAAGGCTTTGACGGCATGTGATGGTGATAAGGCAAAGGCCGTTGACTTTTTGCGGGAAAAGGGATTGGCCTCCGCGGCTAAAAAAGCTGATCGTGTAGCGGCAGAAGGTGTTGTTACTTCTTATATTCACGGTAATGGCCGTATTGGTGTATTGGTGGAAGTGAACTGTGAAACCGATTTTGTTGCCGGTACGGATGATTTTAAAGAATTTGCCCGTGATATTGCTATGCAGATAGCTGCTGCCAACCCTAAATGCATTCGTCGTGAAGAAGTCAATCCGGCGGAACTCGATCATGAACGCAAGGTTTTGCGTGAACAGGCTCTGGCTGAAGGCAAACCGGAAAAAATCGTTGAAAAAATGGTGGACGGTCGTATCGAAAAGTATTATAAGGAAGTATGCCTTATGGATCAGGCTTACATTAAAGATCCAGATCAAAGTATCTCTGATTTGGTTACGGCTAAGATTGCCAAAGTCGGGGAAAATATTTCCATACGCCGTTTTACCCGTTATCAGCTGGGCGAAGGGATTGAAAAGAAGTCTGACGATTTTGCCGCTGAAGTAATGGCTGCGGCGAAGGGATAATATACGGAAAAAACAAAAAGAGAACACAAAGTTTGTGTTCTCTTTTTTGAAGATATGAGATATTATATAATAATGGATAGAAAATGATTATGCCTGATTAACAATTTAATATTAGACGGAGGATGTATCGTTGACGGTAAAACAATATAAACGTGTGGTTTTGAAATTAAGCGGTGAAGCTTTGGCTGGAGATCAGGGATTTGGAATAAATCCTGTAGTTGTGGAATCAATTGCCCAGCAGGTAAAGGAAGTTTATCAAAAAGGTGTGGAAGTAGCCATTGTAGTTGGCGGCGGTAATATCTGGCGGGGACTTGCCGGCAGTGCTAAGGGAATGGATCGGACAACTGCCGATTATATGGGGATGCTTGCCACAGTGATGAATTCTTTGGCAATGCAGGATGCTTTGGAAAAGATCAATGTTACGACACGTGTTCAATCGGCCATTGAAATGCGTCAGGTGGCAGAACCCTACATCAGAAGACGTGCTGTGCGCCATTTGGAAAAAGGACGGGTAGTGATATTTGCCGCCGGGACCGGTAATCCGTATTTTTCTACAGATACGACGGCGGCTTTGCGGGCGGCAGAAATAGAAGCCGACGTTATTCTCATGGCCAAGAAAAACACCGATGGCGTATATGATTGTGATCCTAATTGCAATCCTGATGCCAAAAAGTTTGACACACTGGAATATATTGAGGTACTGCAGCGCGGTTTGGCAGTCATGGATGCTACGGCTACCAGTTTGTGTATGGATAATAAGATTCCTCTTATTGTATTTAATATTGATAAATCTGGCAATATTTTGAAGGCGGCCTTGGGAGAATCTATAGGTACGGTCATCGGAGGGGAAAAATGATGATAAAGGATATATTCACATCAAGTGAAGATAGAATGAAGAAGACAATCGACTCGTTGAAACGGGAGTATAGTTCATTGCGCGCCGGTCGGGCTACACCGGCACTGCTGGAAAGAGTCATGGTGGATTACTATGGAACACCGACACCGGTCAATCAAGTGGCCAATGTTTCGGTTCCGGAACCACGAATGATAGTGATAGCACCGTGGGAAAAATCGTTGCTGCATGCTATCGAAAAGGCTATTATGAAATCAGATCTGGAGCTTAGCCCCAACTCTGACGGCAATGTTATACGGCTTTCTATTCCGCAGCTGACTCAGGAACGTAGGGCTGAACTTGTCAAAACGGTCAATAAGAAAGCAGAGGAAGCAAAAATAGCGCTGCGCAATTTGCGCCGCGATGCCAATGACGCCGTCAAAAAAATGGAAAAAGCAAAAGAAGTGACGGAAGATGAAACCAAAAAGGCTCAGGAAGATATGCAGAAACTGGTTGACAAATATGTCAGTGAAGTTAATAATATAAAGACCGGCAAAGAAAAAGAAATAATGGAAGTTTGATTATGGAATATGTGGGACAGCTTTTGACAAGCGCTGTTATAGATTTGCAAAGTAAGAAAAAGGAATTTGTCATAGATTATACCGTTCCACCGGATAGAGGTTTTTTCAGGGTAAATCCAGATATACTTTATGTCGTAAGGGAAAAATACCTTGAAAATGGTGTTTTGCAGCTTATGGCTGCCGCCAAAATGCGAAAGGAGGTGTAAATTATGGCATATAAGATCACTGATGAATGTATTTCCTGCGGCACCTGCGCGGCTACCTGCCCGGTAGGCGCTATTTCCGAAGGTGAAAAACATTATGAAATTGATGAAAGCACCTGCATAGAATGCGGTGCCTGTCAGGCTGCCTGCCCGGCATCAGCTATTGAAGCTCCCTGATAAAAGGTCCCTCTTCTCTTTTTAGCTATTGTGGAGAGGGACCTATTTTGTATTAGACATAACGAAGAGGTTATTATAAGTATGTGGAAGAAGTTTTTATATAAAAATGAAAAAAATGAGGGAAAAGCAGCTTTAGACAATCTGGACAAAGCTTTGCTGCCGGTTCATGTTGCCGTGATAATGGACGGTAATGGACGTTGGGCGAAAAAGCGCGGCCTTCCCCGTACAGCCGGCCATAAAAAAGGAGTCGATGCTCTGCGGGAAATCGTTAAGGCAGCTTCTGCCATTGATATAAAATATCTCACTGTTTATGCTTTCTCCACGGAGAATTGGAAGCGTCCGATAACTGAAGTGGATTTTTTAATGAAATTGTTTTCTTACTATCTTGATTCGGAGATAGAAGAAATGAATAAAAATAATGTAAGGCTCAAAGTGGTTGGTTATGTAGAAAAATTGTCGGAAAATCTGCAAAAACAGGTACATAATGCAGAAGACAGGACGGCAGAGAATACCGGGCTCACTTTAAATGTAGGGGTCAATTACGGCGGCCGCGATGAAATAGTTATGGCGGTCAGGAAAATCGCTCAGATGGCCGCTGTGGGAAAAGTAGATGCATCTGCTGTAGATGAGCAGATGGTGGATAATAATCTGTATACGGCATATCAGCCGCCGGTAGATTTACTGATAAGGACCGGCGGGGATATGAGAATCAGTAATTTTCTGCTGTGGCAGTGCGCTTATGCCGAGCTTTGGTTTACAGAGAAAAATTGGCCGGATTTTCAGCCGGATGATTTTGCAGCAGCGGTGCAGAGCTATCAGACAAGGGACCGGCGGTTTGGCGGCCTGAGTAAATGATATGGAGGACTGAGAGTGAAAACGAGAATAATATCGGGAATAATCGGTATTATCGCAGCCTTTATAGTGATAATGCAGGGTGGTTTTTTGTTTATGCTGTGCAGTGCCGCTTTGGCGGTATTGGCATGGCAGGAGTATGTCCGCGCTTTTAAACATAAGAACATGAATTTACCGCTTTGGACCGGGACTGTTGCCGCGGCGTGCCTGACATTGAGTGGCACGGTAGAGAGCAATATTGATTTAAGCTTTTTTATGCCTATAGCAGCAATTATTCTGGCAATATTTTTATTGAAGATGGTTTTTTGCCATAAGACTTTTTCACCAATTGAAGCTTGTATTGCAATAACCGGTATCTTTTATATAGGCGGCGGTTTTTATTACATAACCCAGCTACGGCTGATGTTTGCTGATAAGTTGGTTGAACCGTATGGTATTTCAATTGGTTGTCTGTTCTTATGGATCGCGCTTATTGGTACATGGGCAAGTGATACATTTGCTTATTTTACGGGGTATTTTTTTGGCCGGCATAAATTATGCCCTGAGGTAAGCCCTAAAAAGACAATAGAAGGGCTTATCGGGGGTACTGCCGGCTCAGCTGTGGCACTTATGCTGCTGGGAATGTTGTTTGGTTTTGAACTGCTGCCGATGGCACTGCTGGGGATCGTCATTGCTATAGTGGCTACTTTGGGCGATTTGGTGGAGTCAATGTTTAAGCGTTGCACTGGGATAAAGGATTCGGGGAATTTGATTCCCGGACATGGCGGTGTACTGGATCGATTTGATAGTCTGTTGTTCACGGCACCGTTGGTTTATTATTTTTATATGCTGGGTCAGGCATATATACTTAAATGAGTTAAAAATAGGACAATAAGGTTCTTGTATTAAGGATATATTAGCAATGTCGGTATGAATAGATAATTGATTTATAATATGTTCATTAATAGGCACCGGCGAAGTTGGATGATGCAGCGCACTTTTACCACACTGCGTGTGGTTTTTTGCTCTTCTAAGGGCGGACGTTGGGCTGTGTGTCTGTTTTAATAGATTCAGCCAGTATTTTATTTAAATTGGTATTTTTATAATTAATAGTTGCATATATTATTAAATTTTATTCTTTAATGGTTAACTGTTTTGATATCACTATTTATTAGATATATAATAAGTACGCATCTTAAAGCCCTCCTTGACAGGGAGGGTGGCATGGCGTCAGCCATGGCGGGAGGGTTTATTCTTAAACTTTCGCATTAAAATATCGTTTTGTTTAAGGGTAACCCCTCAGCCGGCTGCGCCGACAGCTCCCCTGGAAGGGAGCCTTCGGGTTAGTGCTTTATTACAACATATTGGAAGACACTTATCATATTTCAGCATCTTGAAGGGAACCTTTGGATTAGTGTTTTTTATGAAGTAGAAAGAAACATTTATTGCATTTTCCAATATGTTGAATTTTATTTTTTAATGGTCAATTGTTTTTATATTACTACTCATTAGTATGTAATAATTACGCATCTTAAAGCCCTCCTTGACAGGGAGTGTGGCATGGCGTCAGCACCATGGCGGGAGGGTTTATTCTTAAACTTTCGCATTAAAATATCGTTTTGTTTAAGGGTAACCCCTCAGTCGGCTGCGCCGACAGCTCCCCTGGAAGGGAGCCTTCGGGTTAGTACTTTATTACAACATATTGGAAGACACTTATCATATTTCAGCATCTTGAAGGGAACCTTTGGATTAGTGTTTTTTATGAAGTAGAAAGAAACATTTATTGCATTTTCCAATATGTTGAATTTTATTCTTTAATGGTTAACTGTTTTGATATCACTATTTATTAGATATATAATAAGTACGCATCTTAAAGCCCTCCTTGACAGGGAGGGTGGCATGGCGTCAGCCATGGCGGGAGGGTTTATTCTTAAACTTTCGCATTAAAATATTGTTTTGTTTAAGGGTAACCCCTCAGTCGGCTGCGCCGACAGCTCCCCTGGAAGGGAGCCTTCGGGTTAGTGCTTTATTACAACATATTGGAAGACACTTACCATATTTCAGCATCTTGAAGGGAACCTTTGGATTAGTGTTTTTTATGAAGTAGAAAGAAACATTTATTGCATTTTCCAATACATTGAATTTTATTTTTAATGGTTAACTGTTTTGATATCACTATTTATTAGATATATAATAAGTACGCATCTTAAAGCCCTCCTTGACAGGGAGGGTGGCATGGCGTCAGCCATGACGGGAGGGTTTATTCTTAAACTTTCGCATTAAAATGTTGTTTTGTCTAAGGGTAACCCCTCAGCCGGCTGCGCCGACAGCTCCCCTGGAAGGGAGCCTTCGGGTTAGTACTTTATTACAACATATTGGAAGACACTTATCATATTTCAGCATCTTGAAGGGAACCTTTGGATTAGTGTTTTTTATGAAGTAGAAAGAAACATTTATTGCATTTTCCAATATGTTGAATTTTATTTTTAATGGTTAACTGTTTTGATATCACTATTTATTAGATATATAATAAGTACGCATCTTAAAGCCCTCCTTGACAGGGAGGGTGGCATGGCAGCCATGGCGGGAGGGTTTATTCTTAAACTTTCGCATTAAAATATCGTTTTGTTTAAGGGTAACCCCTCAGTCGGCTGCGCCGACAGCTCCCCTGGAAGGGAGCCTTTAGGTTAGTGATTTCTTACAACATATTGGAGGACACTTACCATGTTTCGACGTTTCAATTGGAGTATTTGGGTGTTAGAAGATACACATTGTATTCCAGACAAAATTTCTGCCAATTGTTCTGCATTGGTAGTATTAAGATATACATTGTATTCCAGTACATTGGAGGGGAGCTTTTGGGTAAGTGATTCTTATAAAGTAGAAAGAAAAATTATCACACACTCCAATATTTTGAAGAATGATTTGGGAGTAAAATGGTTTCGTAGAGTGTAAAAGACACTCACTACGTTTTGCTATTTTTGAACGGAGATTTTTTGACTGGCAGTTTTATAAAATATTTAAAAAAGTGGTTACTATATCCTGGTGTTTGATATAGGAAAGGTAAATAAATGAAGAATATTTCTGTACTGGGTTCCACTGGTTCTGTCGGTACGCAGACGTTATCAGTAGTAAGGCAGCACCCTGATTTATTCAGTATAAGTGCGTTGGCTGCCAATAATAATGATGAATTATTGGAGCAGCAGATAAATGAGTTTAAGCCGGCATCAGCCGTTTTATATAATAAAGATGCAGCGGATCGCCTGAGAGCCCGCTATAGCGGAACAACTAAAATTCTGTCAGGCAAGGAAGGCCTTATTGCAGCGGCTGTGATCGATGAAGCTGATACTGTGGTAACTTCATTGATGGGATTTGCCGGTCTTAGGCCGACATTGGCTGCGATTGAAGCAGGAAAAAATATTGCATTGGCAAATAAGGAAACTCTGGTTGTAGCCGGTGAGATAGTAATGCAGGAAGCCGTTCGGAAAAATGTCAGTATTCTGCCGGTCGATAGTGAGCATTGTGCTATTTTTCAGTGTTTACAGGGAAATGAGCGGGATAAAGTAAGCAAGCTATTACTTACAGCTTCCGGTGGACCGTTTCGCGGTAAAAAGACGGCAGATCTCGAGCATGTTAATATTGCAGAATGTCTGCATCATCCTACATGGTCAATGGGCAGGAAAATAACCATTGACAGCGCTACTTTGGTCAATAAAGGTTTAGAAATAATTGAAGCCCACTGGCTTTATGACATGTCTTATGATAAAATTCAAGTAGTAGTCCATCCGCAAAGCATTGTTCATTCAATGGTAGAGTATGTGGATGGTACTGTAATGGCGCAGATGGGGACTGCTGATATGCGCCTGCCTATACAGTATGCATTGACTTATCCGCAGCGTTTTGGTCTGACGGCACAAAAACTTGATTTTTGGAATATGCCGCAGCTGACCTTTGAACAACCGGATACCGATACTTTTAAGGGTATAGATTTTGCCTATGAAGCCGGACGAATCGGTGGTACAATGCCGTGTGTCCTTAATGCGGCCAATGAAGTGGCAGTTGATGCGTTACTGAAGGGGAAAATCAAATTTTTGGATATTTATTCGATAATCGAGCAGGCGATGCAAAAGCACAACGTTATCCAAAATGTGACGGCTGAAACATTTTTTGCAGTTGATGCGGCGGTGCGTGGTTTTGCCCGCAAATTGGTAGAAAAGTTATCTGTGAGATAATTTGGGCCGGCAGCGGATAATATTTGGCATGTTCATTGTAGAATGTTTTGTTATGATGGAGGATACTTATGTTTAGTATAACAATGGTAGTTGCCGTGGTGGTAGTGTTCGGCGTATTGGTTCTTGTTCATGAACTGGGACATTTTATTACGGCTAAACTTACCGGTATGCGGGTAGATGAATTTGCCATAGGTTTTGGCCCTAAGCTGTGCAGTTTTAAGCGGGGGGAAACAGTCTATTCCATAAGGAGTATACCGTTAGGCGGCTTTAATAAAATAGCCGGTATGGAGCAGGATGATAAAGAGGCCGGTGACCGTGCTTACTGGGCAAAACCGGTATGGCAAAGAATGATTGTCATTGTCGCCGGTGGGGCGATGAATATATTTTTGGCTTATGTATTGATTTTTGGAATTCTTGTCACATCAGGTATACAAACACCGGTAACGCAGGCGGAACTTGGCAGTGTCGTGTCACAAAAACCGGCGGCACAAGCGGGTTTGAAGACGGGTGACGTGATCGTGGCAATAAATGGTGAGAAAGTTGCAACATGGGAAGATTTTGCCGAAAAAGTAAAGAATTCTGATGGACAAGTGTTGCAAATGGACTATCTGCGTAATGGAGAAGAACATTCGGCCAGTGTGATACCGGAATATGATAAAACAGCCAAACAAGCCATGGTCGGAGTAATGGCGGCAACAAGGCATACACCGATAAGCTTTCCTGATGCAGTGGTGATGGCCGGCAAGCAGGTCGTATATATCACTTATGCAATGATTGCGGCTATCGGCGGAATGGTTATGGGAACTGTTCATGCTGATTTGGCCGGACCGATTGGTGTAGCCACGATAATTGGTCAGGCAGCTGAATTGGGAGTTCAATCAGTGCTTAATATTATGATTTTGCTGAGTATCAACCTGGGAATAATCAATTTGTTGCCGGTTCCGGCGCTTGATGGCGGACATTTCTTTACTTTGGTGGTAGAAGCTCTGCGGGGCAAACCTCTCAGTCCGGATTTAATGCGTAAATCACAGTTTGTAGGTCTGGCATTACTGCTAATGCTGATGTTCTTTGCAACAGCACAGGATTTTACTCGGTTATTTGGTTAAAATCTTTAGCATGTTTGTGTACCTTAAAGTTGTTTTGTGATGTATTCAAGATATCTGAATGAGTGGGGGGAAAACGCGTAATAATGATAAAGAGAAGGCCTACCCGACAAATTCATATCGGTAAGGTTAAGATTGGCGGCGGAGCACCCATTTCTGTGCAGTCGATGACTAATACAAAGACTGAGGATACTGAGGCAACCATAAATCAAATAAACGAATTGGCGGCAGCCGGCTGTGATATTGTGCGTATGGCAATACCGGACATGACGGCAGCAGAAAATATAAGTAATATAAAAGAAAATACTAATATGCCTTTGGTGGCCGATATTCATTTTGATTATCGGTTGGCATTGACGGCAATTGAACGCGGCATTGATGCGCTGCGGATAAATCCCGGTAATATTGGTGATGCTGACAGAGTGCGCAAAGTTGTGACTGCAGCTAAAAAGAAAGATATCCCTATACGTATCGGAGTGAATGCCGGTTCACTTGATAAAAAGATAATGGAAAAATATGGTCAGGTGACGCCGGAGGCAATGGTTGAAAGTGCTATGCAGCATGTGCGGATATTGGAAAACATGGATTTTCATGATATTAAGATATCTTTGAAGGCACATGATGTTCCATTGACACTTGCTGCTTATCACTTAATGAGTGAGACGGCTGACTATCCACTGCACCTTGGTATAACTGAAGCGGGAACTGTACATACGGGAATTATCAAGTCGGCAGTCGGTATCGGCGCATTGCTTGCGGAAGGTATCGGTGATACTTTTCGGATTTCATTGACCGGTGATCCTGTAAATGAAGTAAAAGTGGCTAATGAAATTTTAAAGTCACTGGATTTGAGAGAATATGGACCAACTTTGGTGTCTTGTCCGACCTGCGGTCGTTGTAATATTGATTTACAGGCGATAGCTGATAAAGTCGAAAAGAAACTGGCTGATGTAAAGGCACCAATAAAAGTTGCTATTATGGGTTGTGTGGTAAATGGTCCTGGGGAAGCCCGCGATGCCGATTTGGGTATTGCCGGCGGCAAGGGTGAAGGCTTGCTGTTTTGCAAAGGCCAAATAATTCGGAAAGTACCGGAGGCCGATTTAGTAGAAGAGCTGTTTAAAGAAATTGATCGAATCCTATAATATGCGGACCGTAAATTATCAAAAGAGGAGTTTTTTTAATTGCGTGCATCTAATCTTTACGCCCCTACATTGAGAGAGGTACCGGCAGAAGCCGAAATACCGAGTCACAAGCTGATGCTCAGAGCCGGTTTTATAAGAAAAGCGGCTGGCGGCATTTATACGTATTTACCGCTGGCTTGGCGGACTTTACGTAAAATTGAACGGATAATCCGTGAAGAAATGGATGCGGCCGGTGGGCAGGAAATTGCCATGCCGATTATGCAGCCGGCAGAGCTCTGGAAAGAATCGGGCCGCTGGGATGTGTTCGGTGAAGAAATGTTCAAGTTAAATGACCGGCATGGCCGCGAATTTTGCCTTGGCCCGACGCATGAAGAGATAATTACTGATTTGGTACGCAATGAAGTGCGTTCTTATAAACAGCTGCCGTTGCTGCTTTATCAGATACAAAATAAATATCGTGACGAAATACGTCCTCGTTTTGGTCTCATGCGCGGCCGTGAGTTTATTATGAAGGATTTGTATTCTTTTGATAAAGATGAAGCCGGGCTTGATGTATCATATAAGAAAATGTATGATGCTTATACTAAGATATTCAGCCGCTGTGGGCTGGTATTCAGGCCGGTGGAAGCCGACAGTGGTGCCATCGGTGGCAGCAATACTCATGAGTTCACGGCTTTGGCCAAGACGGGTGAATCACAGATAGCTGTCTGTACAAAATGCGATTATGCGGCAAATGTTGAAAAAGCTGAACTGTCAGCTATTAAATCCGGTGATGAAACTGAACAGAAATTGAAAAAAGTTGCCACACCAGGTACAAAGACTATAGAAGCGGTTATAGAATATCTGCATCTGTCGATTGAAAAGAGCATTAAAGCAGTAATGTTCCAGGATGAAAAGGACAGAGTGATTTTTGCTTTCATCCGTGGTGACCATGATGTAAACGATGTAAAGCTGCAAAATGCTGTAGGTGCAGTAGAACTGCATATGGCTGAAGAAGCATCTATTATAGCACTTGGTGGTGTGCCGGGATTCACCGGGCCTATAGGGCTTAAGAAGGATACGGTTATTGTAATTGACCAAAGTGTAATGAATATGAAAAATGCCTGCTGTGGTGCCAATGAGGAAGGACAGCATTATATAAACGTTAATCCGCAGCGTGATTTTGGCGATGTTCTGGTAAAGGATATCCGCCAGATAAAGGATGGGGATCCCTGTCCGCATTGCGGAGCTCCGGTGCAGCTGACACGTGGTATCGAAATCGGACAGGTATTTAAGCTGGGAATAAAATATTCAGGTTCTTTGCGGGCAACTTTCCTTAATGAAAACGGCAGGGAAAAGCCATTTGTTATGGGATGCTACGGTATTGGAGTCAGTCGGACGATGGCTGCTGCAATAGAGCAGTATCATGATGCTGACGGCATTATTTGGCCGAGGGCGATAGCACCTTATGAAGCTGTTATAGTAGCAATAAATGCAAAAGATAGTGTCCAGATGGAATTGGCGGAAGAAATTTATACCGCAATGGAAAAATCCGGAATAGATGTCCTTTTGGATGACAGAAAAGAACGGGCCGGTGTAAAATTCAAGGATGCTGATTTAATCGGTTATCCGGTGAGAATCACGATAGGGCCTAAGGCTGTTAAGGAAAATATAATTGAGGTGAAAGTACGTAAAACCGGCGAAGTGTTCAATTTTGATTGGAATAGTTATTTGCCGGCAGTACAAAAGCTATTGAGTCAATTGTAAATTTTATAGTTTTGATGATATTATGAGTTATTCTGGTGAATTGGTTCCCTTATGGCAAATTTATTTGTTTTTTGCTGTAGGGGACTTTTTTTCTGCTTAATAGTAGGTCAATTGATTTTGCATTGCGCAGGTAAATAAAGTATAATAAAGGCATTAACTGGGTAATTAATATAAAGAGGCAATATATAGAAAAAACATCGGGTTTAATATTTATCCGATGTTTATTTATCTGTAATGGGGGAGAGAATATAATGCTTATCATGGGAAATGAAGCAGAAGAAAAAGTCATTTTGGCTGTTGCCGAAAAGATGTGTACAGCTGCCCGCACTGCACCAAAAACGAGAGGTACGGATCATATACTGACCTGCATAATCACGGCAGAAGAAAAAGACCGCATGGCGGCTGAAATGGAACGAATCGGTAAAGAGAATAACTTGGCATTTTTCCTGCGTGATGCCAAATGCATACGCAGCAGTGCTGCTGTTGTATTGCTGGGAGTCAGGCTTAGTGTACGGGGACTCAATGAAGCTTGTGGATACTGTAACTTTAAAAATTGTCAGGAAGCACTGTCAAATGGGGCTTTATGCGCATATGATCCGATGGATCTGGGAATTGCAATCGGTTCGGCAGTGTCTGTAGCGGCGGATAACAGGATTGATAACAGAGTAATGTTTTCGGCGGGTCGAGCCGGTATGAATCTGAAATTTCTGGGCGGAACAGCCCGTCAAGTCATCGGTATTCCACTTGCGGCTAAGGGAAAATCACCATTTTTTGATAGAGTGTGAGTTCAGTTACAGGTTATATGAATTTGGCTGTTTATTTTTCAGTAATTTCAGTCTGTTTTTATTTGGCATTTAAACATATTGTAGATTCATTTTCTCTATAGCAGCAAATATGAAATTGCAGCATTATTTTAGCGGATAATTTACAATTTGTTAATAAAGGTATAATAATAATCTGGTAAAATCGAATCAGTTGATAGGGAGAGAAGGATTATTATTGGATGAAGGCAGGGAGCTTAAGAAAATTTTATGTAACAAGCTTATTACACCAGTATACCAGCCGATTGTTAACTTAAGGACAGGAATGATTTTTGCTTATGAGGCGCTTAGCCGTGGCCCGGAAGGCAGCAGTCTGTACCATCCGGATAAGTTGTTCGCCGCTGCCAAGATGGAAAAATGTTTGTGGCAGCTTGATTATCTTTGCCGCAGTATGGCAATCAGCCACGCTGAAAAGAGTATTAACGACAGAGAATTGTTTTTGAATGTTGATGCGAAAATTTTGTATGACAATAATTTTCATCAGGGAACAACAGCCAGATTTTTAAAACAATGTAATTTAAATACTAAGAATATTGTTTTTGAAATAAGTGAAAAAACTGCGGTAGATGATTATGAAATATTTCGTTCGGTTTTGAAAAATTATCAATGTCAAAATTATCAAATAGCAATAGATGACTTTGGCGCAGGGTACAGCGGACTTAACCTGTTGGTGCAGATATCACCGCAATTTATCAAGCTTGATATTGGCTTGATAAGTAATATCGACAAAAATTATGTTCAAAGATCGGTAGTGAAGGCACTGGTCGATTTTGCTCATGCGGCGAATATTAAAATAATAGCTGAAGGTATTGAAAGAAAAGAGGAACTGGAACTTTTAATAGAATTGGGAATTGATTATGGACAGGGTTTTTTCCTTGCTAAACCAAAACCGAGACTGGAAGAAATAAGTGATTGTGTCGTAGGGCAGATAAAAAAAGCATATGAGAATAAGGAAATTATTAGTATGAATACTCTGCTTAATATAACTATTGGGAAAATAATTATCAGGCAAGATACGTTTAGCTCTGATACACCGGGTTATATTATTTTGGAGTATCTTAAGTCCCTGAAGGAACCGCTGGATGTAATCATTGTTGATGAGACTGTTCCGGTAGGAATATTGAACCACAATATTTTTTATCAGCAATTAGCTACTGCATATGGAATGTCGCTTTACTGCAACAGACCAATTAGATTAATTATGGATAAAAATCCTTTGGTGGTAGATTATGAAACTTCAATAGAGGAAGTTGCGCAGAAGGCATTGAACAGACAGGCACGGTACATGTATGATTCGATAATCGTAGTAAGAGACGGTAAATATTATGGGACTGTTACGATAAAAAAGTTACTCGAAATTACTACTAAAGTTAAATTGAATAGTGCCCGGCACGCCAGTCCGTTAACAGGTTTACCAGGAAATGATGCTATAGAATGGAATTTAATACACTGTTTAAAAAAAGATATGCCGTTTGGTGTTATCTATGTTGATATAGATAATTTTAAGGCATATAACGACAGCTATGGTTTTGAAGCTGGTGACAAAGTACTGGTCGCTGCCGCAAAATTACTTAATGAAACACTTTGTAAGTATGCTGACAAGTTTTTTTTGGGACATATTGGTGGTGATGATTTTATAGCAATTATTTCGGTTGATAAGATTACGACAGTATGTCAGATGATAATAGATAGTTTTGATTGTAAAACAAAGAAATTTTATTCACCGGAAGACCAGGCAAATAAATACATTATGGCGCACGACAGAAAAGAAAATATGCAAAGATATCCATTGATGACAGTTTCACTGGCGGTGATCCGCATTAATAAAAAAGCAGGAATAACATTGACTAATCTTGCATCGAGGGCTGCGGTAATAAAGAAAAAATGCAAGGCGGTCACGGTGAGTAATTTTATTGTTGATGTATATTCCGGGGAATAATTGTTGCAATTGGCAAAAAAACCTTGATTGAAAATTTTTCAATCAAGGTTTTTTTATGGGATAGTACATATATAGTACATATATTGTAATTAATGAGTTTTATTGGTGATATGCCGCATTATCGTGTCATCATCAAGATCAGGCAATTCATTGTAATGATAACCGGGGACGGTTATATCAAACCGGCATAATGCCATGTAAGGACAAAATGTGCAGGCAACATTTTGTTTTAATTTGTAAGGGGTAACGGAATTTTCTCCTGATAAGATGCGATTGCCGGTGTCTACCAGCAGTTTATCCATATATTCCAGCAAAGCATTGAACTCATCGGTGCTTTTCACGGTAGAACGGCTGATTTTGCTTATCGAGCCATCACGATTGAAACGGACTTTGATAAATGAAGCTGAGTCGTCAATTTTTTTTATCACGTCCGGATCCATTAGAACCCAGCCGGGCATACGCATACGTTTTATCAGCTCGGTTTTTATTTGTTCGTCAGATACTTGCCGGTCGAAGGTCAAAAGGGTACTTTTTAAGAAGCAGTACAAGATACCGGCGGGTATGGTATCAGCAGCAAGTTTCAGGTCCTGCGCGCCATTTTGCACTGCAAGAAGATAGGTTAAAAGCTGTAATCTGAGACCGTAGTAAACTTCAGTCAGGTTAATGTAAGCATTGCCGGATTTATAATCTATTATGAGAAAGTAACGGCCGCTGCTATCAGCATCAATACGGTCAATTTGACCAATAAGACTGATTTTATGATTATTATCCAGGTCATAAATGAGTGGCGGCAGAGAAATACTGCCGGCGCCAAAAGCTTTTTCCAAGGCAATGGTGGAAAAATCACTATGAGCGGAAAATTCACTGAGACGGTTAATAGCTTGTTCAGCTGTCTGAGCAATCCTTTTAGTGAGATGGTGATACTGACGGGTACTAAGTAATATTTTATTTTGCAGACGGGAGGAAAGTTCAGCTACAATTTTTTGACAAAGAACGTGGCGTTCCTGTCTGGTTATTTCATTCCAGCGGCGCTTTTGCTGTAATAGTAATTCTCCGAATGTCCGCATAGTTTCATGCAGAAGAATACCGCGATCAGGTGCTGCAAAACTGAACTCCCGCCGTTCAGACAGTTTTAAAGCATAGTTGGCGAAATGTTTGAAAGGACAGTTGTGAAATTCTTCAAAACGAGTGACACTGCCGCTGAGAAAACCGTTTTTAGTGTAAAGGCGCGAAGTAAGCCCGGGTGGGAGCAATGTATCCGGTGCGGTGGTAAATAAGCCTGCCAGTGCGGTAAATAACGGTGCCTGATAGTCCGGCTGGTTTAAAAGCCAGTTATAGACGTCAAACCAAAAATCGGCAAGCGTGGCTTTTTCCTTATATTGACGCAGTGCCATTGTCAGATGGGAAATACTGCGGCGCGGTGTTACTACATACTGTGTTTCACCGGCGGCGGAGTTATTTCCGAGTAAGACAGAGATTAGCTGGTTTTTTTTCAGGGGCAGAATAAAGCGAAGACGATCTATAAGCATAGATTTATTTAGAGCAGTGCCCTCAGTATCGGCTAATGCGTAAGATACCCACAGATAGCAGCGGCTAAGTGTAAAAGCTTTATATAACAGGAAAGTTTCTAAAAAGTTGTCAGCGCCAGTACCGTTCGGCAGGTTAATGCCTGACTGGCATAAATAGAGCCGGTCGGAATCGGTCAGCAGTCCTTCATTTTTTACACGACGGGGCATAATGCCATCATTGGCGCCGATTATATAAATGGCATTTTTATTTTCCAGACTATTTTGATCAAAGGATGCGAGAGTTACATAATCGAGTCCCGGAGGTATCAAAGCAATTTGCAGACTTTCCAAGCCATCATTCAATATGGCAGAATACTCTTTTAAGGAAAGTTCTTCATCACCGCAGGTTTCGACAATTTCATCAAAAAGTTCAACAACATCACACCAGATTTGTTGCTGTTCTTCGGCCAGTGCAAGCTCACCGGAATTTTCGGCTTGCTTTTGCCATAGGGTAAGTTTGTCCGGAACATTGAGCAAAGTGAGAAATTGATAAAGCACTTGCGTTATATCCCGCGCTGTGGCAGCATTTTTCAATCCGGTAGACAACAGCTGCAGTGAAGCTGTTAATCGGCGGCGTATATTGTCTATTTTGGCAAGATAATCCGTTTCTTCAACGGATAATGGCTTGTCGGATAACGGTCGACGGGTATAATGCCAGTCTTCAGCCGACAGCCATTGTTTTTTGCCGCGAATACCAAATTCGAGGCAATAATTTTCTAATGAATCGACATCATCACGTGTTACCGGAAAGAAATCT
Source organism: Pectinatus frisingensis (assembly GCF_014076555.1). NCBI lineage: Bacteria > Bacillati > Bacillota > Negativicutes > Selenomonadales > Selenomonadaceae > Pectinatus > Pectinatus frisingensis. Next base: position 1,863,894 of record NZ_CP045424.1, on the reverse strand, counting down.
GTTTTAAAACACCTCATTAGTGGTTCATATTGCCAGGTACGGACTGCTTCCAGACAGGAACGCAGTAATTCGGCCAGCGGATGATGAATAAACAACCGTTTACTGTCACTAAAAAAAGGAATCTGGTAGTCATTGAGCACTGCCTGCAGTAAAAAATCATAGGACGGATCGCGGGTGATGATGCCGATATCATTATAAGTAAATTTTTCTTCGCGGCATAAACGAATGATATCAATGGCTGCCGCTTCGGCTTCCAAGCGCCGGTTGGCGGCTTCGGCTATAATAATGCCATCAGCTTCGGCAGCTTTTTTCAGTGGAAAGTAAAACATGTTCCGGGCAATAGCTTTTTGCGCCGGCATCAGGAAACGAGGTGTGGCGGTGAGTAGTGTAATTTTTGTTTTTAGATTAAGTTCATGGCATATACTGTGTATTTCCTGATACGTTTGATATTGACGGTGAAAAAGGGCGGTTTCACTGCTGTTGGCTGTATCCTGCAGACTATCAATACATAAAGTGACGTGGATAGTACTGGCTATTTTAAATAAAGCCTTTAAAATAGCCAGTTCCTGTGGATTAAAGAAGATGAATCCGTCTATCCATATTTCACACTTATTTAGCCAGCTGGAGGCAGTTATTTTTTGTGCTGCTGCCGCAAGCATGTCTTCGGAGTCATTATAATGTCCGTCAGTGGCTGCGTTGAAAGCGTCATAGAGTATAGAAATATCATTTAATTTTTGCTGCAAGGCTTCATCGGTAAGAGTTTTAGCCGTTTTTTGCAATGCTGAGGCCGATACGCCATAGGTTTTTAGTTCACTGATTATGGTATTTAAAGAAACAGTAAAATTGCGCTGCCGGGCAGCTTTGGCAAGAGCAGTCAGCTCGTCTTTATGTTCAAGGACAATGCGTGACAATAGCAGATTTTTACCTGTTTCAGTGATATGCGGTGTGATGGCTCCGCCCTCGCGGTTTAGAATGTTTTGGCATAACCGACGAAATCCGAAAATAAAAGCCCGGGAAAAACCACCTTTATCATTCATTAATATAGCCAGGCGGCGTTCTATTTTAAATGTCATATGTTCCGGCAGGATCATCAATAAAGGGGTTCCTTCAGGAAACTTTTGCAGCTGTTGTTGGATATCGCTGAGACAGCGACTGGTTTTACCGGTTCCGGCAGTTCCTATTATGAATTCAACCAAGATTTTTCACCTCGTAAAATTACTATTGTTATAATTATACTTTAATTTACCGGGGAGTGTAAGTTCGCAGGATAAATATTAATTATTTCGGCACGATCAATATATTGTCATTTTTATTGTAATAGGGGTTTAAAAAAATAATTAATCTTAATACGATCTTAATTTCCTGAAAGAAACTCTTACACCAACTTAATGATTTAGATGCTACAATGTTCAAGAATTAAGTTGATACAGGAGGAATTGAAGATGGATTTTTTGATGATTGGCGTACTGGTAATCGGTTTTCTACTGATTAAGTTGTTAGCCGACTGGTGTGAACGGCTTAATAAAAGATCGTAGGGAGGAATTAGTCATGCTGTTAATAGGCGTTTTAATCATTGCAGTGGCAATATATCTGCTATATGCGTTAATTAATCCGGAAAAATTTTAACGGAGGGAAAAGGAATAATGACACAAGTAGTTTTGTTTTTAATAGTTTTTATAGCCCTCATAATGGTAACGGGAAAATATCTCTATCATATTGCCGAAGGAAAACACACCTTTGCTGATCCGGTGTTTGATAAGGTGGATAAATTTATCTATCGTTTGTGCGGGATAAAAAAGGAAGAAATGGGTTGGAAGCAATATGCAATGGCTATGCTGGCAACTAATGCGGTAATGGTGTTTGTCGGTTATTTGATTTTGCGTATTCAGGTGATGCCTGTTTTTAATCCTAATGAAATAGGCAATATGGAGCCGACTTTATCATTTAATACAATTATTAGTTTTATGACCAATACCAATCTCCAGCACTATGCCGGTGAATCAGGATTGTCATATTTCAGCCAGATGGCAGTGATTACTTTTATGATGTTTACTTCTGCAGCCACCGGATTCGCCGTAGCAATGGCTTTTATTCGTGGATTGGCAGGTAAAACAAAAACTTTTGGTAATTTTTATGTTGATTTTACGAGAATAACTACCAGAGTATTGCTGCCAATTTCAATTGTTGTCGGGTTGTTGCTGGTTTCACAAGGGGTACCGCAGAATCTGTCACCTAATGTAACAGTACAGACAATCGAAGGACGTTATCAGGATATTGCCATGGGGCCTGTTGCTTCAATGGAAATAATCAAGCATTTAGGAACTAACGGCGGCGGTTTCTTTGGAGCAAATTCATCAGCACCGTTTGAAAATCCTAATGTACTTACTAATATGATAGAAATGATGTCTATGATGTTGATGCCGGGGTCATGTGTGATTGCTTTTGGGCATATGGTACGCAGCCGCAGAAAAAAGACTGTTGTTGACGGCAAGGAAAAAGCAGTCTGGTTCGGCAGTGAAGCACGTCCTATTTTTGCAGTTATGGCAGCAATATTCATAATTGGTCTTGGTATATGCTGGTCGGCAGAAAGTAAGGGAAATCCGATATTAGCAAATATTGGATTGAGTCAGTCAATGGGCAGTATGGAAGGAAAGGAAGATCGTTTTGGCGTAACACAGTCGGCACTTTTTACAACTGTAACGACAGCGTTTACAACTGGTTCCGTTGATAATATGCATGATACGCTGACACCATTGGGGGGGGCTGTACCCATGATGAATATGATGCTCAATGTCGTGTTCGGCGGTAAAGGCGTCGGCCTTATGAATATGCTGGTTTATGCTATTTTGGCAGTATTTATTTGCGGCCTGATGGTTGGACGTACACCAGAGTACCTCGGTAAAAAAATTGAAGGTCGGGAAATGAAACTCACTGCATTGGCAATCATTATCCATCCGTTTATTATATTGTTTTTTGCGGCGCTGGCACTTTCAACGACCGGCGGTCTGGCGGGGATAACCAATCCAGGTTACCATGGACTTTCACAAGTAGTATATGAATATGCATCTTCGGCAGCCAATAATGGTTCAGGTTTTGAGGGACTCGCCGATAACTCATATTTTTGGAATATAACAACTGGTTTGGCAATGTTTTTTGGCCGTTATCTGGCAATGATAATCCAGCTGGCAATAGTCGGTTCATTGATAATGAAACAGCCAGTCAGCGAGTCAATCGGTACTTTACGAACAGATACAACTACCTTTGCCATTTCGCTGTTTATGGTAGTTTTAATCATTGCGGCCTTGACATTCTTCCCGGCAATGGTACTGGGTCCTGTTGCTGAACATCTGGCCTTATTCAATTGAGGAGGTTGCTATTGATGAGTAGAAAGACAAAACAGAGATTTATCACAGATGATATATTAAAAAACGCGGTAAAAGATTCTTTTGTAAAATTAAATCCGTCTTATATGATGAAAAATCCAGTGATGTTTGTAGTGGAAATAGGTTTTTTTGTTACATTGATATTGACTTTTTTTCCAGGATTGTTTGGTGATCAGGGAACTAACCTGCGTTTATATGATGGCATTGTGAGTTTAATCTTGCTGGTAACATTATTGTTTGCTAATTTCGCGGAAGCCGTAGCTGAAGGTCGCGGCAAGGCACAGGCACAAAGCCTGAAGCATACTAAGAAAGATATGCAGGCTCGTATTATAAAAGCTGATGGCACAGACGAAATAGAAAGTGCCGGCAAATTAAAAAAAGGTGATATAGTATTGGTCAAAGCCGGTGAGATAATTCCTAATGATGGTGAGATTATTGAAGGTATAGCATCGGTCGATGAATCAGCCATTACCGGGGAATCAGCTCCGGTGGTAAAAGAAAATGGCGGTGATTTCAGCTCAGTTACCGGGGGGACTGAGGTCATCAGTGATTGGTTGAAAATCAGGATAACAGCAAATTCAGGGGAATCTTTTCTGGATAAAATGATTGCACTTGTCGAAGGGGCAGCACGGAAAAAAACACCTAATGAGATAGCATTAAATACACTATTGGTGAGTCTTACAATTATATTTTTAATTGTTATCGTTTCACTTTATCCAATGGCCGTGTACAGTGGCGTGCAGTTGCAAATTTCTACCTTGATAGCATTGATTGTCTGTCTGATACCAACAACGATCGGCGGTTTGCTCTCAGCAATCGGCATCGCTGGTATGGATAGGGTTACGCGGTTTAATGTCATTGCGATGTCCGGCAAAGCGGTTGAAGCCTGCGGCGATGTTGATACGATGATTTTGGATAAGACAGGAACAATCACTTATGGTAACAGGATGGCGGCAAAATTTATTACTGTAGGTAATATACCACAACAGGAATTGATAGACAGTGCTGTCGTCAGTTCTTTGTCAGACAACACTCCGGAAGGAAAATCTATAATCACGCTGGGGTATGGTTTAGGCGGTAAGAAACAAACAGTTTCATCGGATATGGAATTTATTGACTTTACTGCACAGACCAGGATGAGCGGGGTAAATATGCCGGATGGCAGGAAAATACGCAAGGGGGCTTATGATGTCATTTGCCGCTATGTACAGGAAAATGGCGGAAATATACCAAGTGATTTGGAAGAAAAAGTGAATGATGTGGCCAAACTAGGCGGAACACCGCTGGTCGTAAGTGTTGATAATAGGGTTTATGGTGTTATTTATTTGAAAGACACAATAAAACCCGGTTTGGTGAAACGTTTTGCACGGCTTCGTGCCGTTGGTATCAAGACAATAATGTGCACGGGGGATAATCCGCTGACGGCAGCCACAATAGCACAGGAAGCCGGTGTGGACAGCTTTATTGCTGCCTGCAAACCGGAAGATAAGATAAAAGCGATAAAAGAAGAACAATCCAAAGGTAAAGTAGTAGCAATGACCGGCGATGGAACTAATGATGCCCCGGCTTTAGCCCAGGCTGATGTAGGCATTGCCATGAACAGCGGTACTTCGGCAGCCAAGGAAGCTGCCAATATGGTGGATCTTGATTCAGATCCGACAAAAATACTGGATGTTGTCGAAATCGGCAAGCAGCTTTTGATTACGCGCGGTTCATTAACAACGTTTAGCATTGCCAATGATGTTGCCAAATATTTTGCTATAATACCGGCAATGTTCATGGTCGTTATTCCACAGTTGAAAGTGATAAATATAATGGCATTGGCTACACCTTATAGCGCAATATTGTCGGCACTACTGTTTAATGCGATTATTATTCCCTGCTTGATACCGCTGGCGATGAAAGGGGTAAAATATGAACCGCAGCGTGCGGAAAAAATGCTTTCCCATAACATGCTGATTTATGGATTGGGTGGTATAATTGCTCCATTTATTGGTATAAAAGTAATTGATATGGTAATTGCACCATTACTGTCAATGATTGGTTTATAAATAAAAACATTATTCGCATTGTGGGACTCAAATTTAATCAATTTGGCCGGTCATACTTGAACATGCTTTGGTTGATAAGTGCAGATAGTAAATTTTCTGTAATGTATTCATGTTTTATAAAAAGCAGGATATAGCAAAGATGCCTGAGTAGTTTTGTGTGCTAAGACGATGTGGAATATAACAGTGGTATGTATGCTAATGGGAGGTATATTTATGCTTGAAGTAATAAAGGGGTTTAAAAGGCCTTTTTTAGTGACAATATTTTTTTTACTGTTGTGTGGGTTGGGATATCCGTTGTTGTTGACCGGATTGAGTCAGCTGATTTTTCCGGTGCAGGCCAATGGCAGTATAATCAAGGTCAATGGTACAGCTGTAGGATCAAAGTTTGTCGGGCAGGATTTTAGTGATCCGCGGTTTATGAAGGGACGTCCTTCGGCGGTTGATTACAATACTTATACTCAGGAACAAAAAGATGATGGTACTTATAGTGGAGTGAGCTCTGGGTCTAAAAACTATTCAGCAACTAATCCTGAACTGGCAGAACGAGTGGAAAATGACATGAATACTTTTTTAGCGGCAAATCCGACAATTGCCAAAGAAGATATCCCCACGGATTTGCTGACAGCTTCCGGTTCGGGACTTGATCCACAGATCAGTCCGGCTGCAGCTGCAGTGCAGATTCCCGCACTGGCGCAAAATACAGGACTTACGGAAGATGTATTGAAAGATATTGTGGCGCATAATACACAAGATAGATTTCTAGGGGTATTTGGGGAACCTACAGTAAATGTGCTCGGAGTGAATTTGCAAATAGGACAGATTTTGGGAATATTCGACGGGCAGGATTAGAATGCAATATAAATAATTTAGTCATAAGTTAATATGAGATCGGCAATAAAAAACACATTGATTGGCAGTTGTCATAAAACTGCTGGTCAATGTGTTTTTTTAGTAAGCAAAGTTGTCTGAAAAAATCACTTCTTGGATGAAGAGCAGTTTGTTCCGATTATTCCCGCCAGGATAAATACAGCTCCTATGATGTGGTAGTATTGCAGTGTTTCTTTTAAGAAAATTATACCGGCAAATATAGTTATGAGAGTGGCTAAATTAGAAAAAAGGCTCATTTTAGAAGCTGTTATTTTGGATAAAGCATAGTTTGACAGATAGGCTGTCAATAAAGAAGAAAGCACACCCAGATAGAGAATCGACAATAAAAAGCTATTGTTGGTAAAAGGCATAAAATAGTCTGTCAGGGTGTGGGTGGATAAATGTTTAATTATTGCAATAAAATTGAATATGATCATGCCAAATATCGTCATAAAATATGTCAGTGTTGAAGTAGTATATTTTTTTGTCAGATTGCGGGCTAGAACATTATAGCACGAGGCTGACAGAGCTGATAAAAAAATCAGCAGGATACCAAGTAAATTTCCCTGTTTACCGGAAAAACTGCTCATGGCAAAAATATAAATAACCCCGGTGACTGACAGAAAAGTAAAAAGTTTTTCCCTGCTGCTGGCATATTCTTTTAAAAAATATGCTGCCAAAAGTAGTGTCAATATTGGAATGCAGGCTTGAATGATACCGGCTTGGGCAGATGTGGTATAGAATAAACCGAATACTTGGAAACAGAAAAATAAAGCCGGATAAAGCAGAGCTAAGGGCAGAATTTTGATGAAGTCTTGTTTTGGCATGCGAAGTTTTGTTTTATTAAAGGAAAATACAATAATTGAAGCTAAACCGGCAACAGTAAACCGATGTGCCAGTATGTCTGATGGATCAGCTGTCAGTAAGGCTATTTTGACAAACATAAAGGAAAAACCGATTATAAATGTATAAATTATAGCAGCCAGATAAGCTTTATTGTAAGAAAACAAAATGGCACCTCCATGAATATAGGACTGCTGCACGAACGCTATTAATTCATAGCCCCATTTTGACTGCTTCCTTTTCCGGAGCGGACAAAGAAAACGGTATATGGCATATGTATGAATGAAATTGATTACGTGCGACAGAATATTTGAAAATATAATGAAACAACAGTAAATTATGATTATATTGTAGTATACATTTTCTTGCAATACAACCAGAATCAATTGATGTAAGATAAAATTAAAAAAGTAAATAATACAAAAAAATAGATAAAAATAATGTTAAAATGCATTCTGAGAAAACATTAATTGGTAAAAAAAATACATGAATAAGTAAGGAAAATGAAGGAGAATGATGAAGAACTGAGAAATAATGCCGCCAATTATCTTGGATGCAAATAGCCGGCGATAGGATTTAGTAACCTTGATTAATCCCGTTCGTCAATACATATGACATCATGATATAATATATATGTAAAGTAAAGGTTGATAATGCGGCAAGTGTCCATAGCTGTTGTGCTCATATCAAATCTTACAATAGTTTTATCGGATGGGCAATGGGATCTTATGTGAGGAGTTAGATATTATGAAGCAATGGTATGCACTTATATTGGCTGTCATTGCAGAAGTTACCGGAACTACGATGATGAAGATACTAGGAGGACGTGAATCAATTGAAGGATATTTCTTCATATTTGGTATGATTGGATTATCATATTTTCTTTTATCAAAGGCTATAACTTTAATTCCGATGAGTACAGCATATGCTGTTTGGGAAGGTCTGGGATTGATGATCATTACCGCTGTCGGTTGCCTTATGTTTAAAGAAACACTGCCGCTGCCTAAACTGGTCGGATTTTCGGCAATACTTTTAGGGATATTTTTGTTAAAGACAGGCACGATTGGCGGTGAAAAGCATGAATAACGGAGTTATATTTTTATTGCTGGCTGTCCTGCTGGATATGGCATCAAATGTTCTGCTGAAAAAATCAGCGGGTTTTAGAAATAAGATTTATGGAATTAGTGCTATATTATGTATAGTAACGGCATTTTTTATGCTGGGGCAGGCAATTAGGACAATGGATCTGAGTATTGCTTATGCTTTGTGGGGAGCGGCCGGAATGCTGCTGACCAGTTTTATTGATACGACTTTTTTCCATGTAAAACTCAAGGGAAGTGCTTTGGTCGGAATCTTGTGCATGATAACCGGTATTGTTCTTATTCAGTCATTGGATTGATTTTTGGGGATGTCAGGCAGTGTTATTGATACTAAAATCAACTGCTGACTTTTGTGTAAATTGACAAAAATTACTTTTGGAGTGTATTTTTTATTGATTTAATAGTGTTTTTCCTTTATACTCTTATAACTAGAGAAGCTTTTCCTCATGATTTTATTAGTATAAAGATATTTAACATTTCAGGTAATTTTACAAAAGGGGCAGTTTGGATGAAAAAGGATAAGGAAATTGATGCATCGTTATTATTGGTGGAATTGAAAGAAGCCACTCAGAAAATGGGTGAGGTAAATAAATCTATCCAGGGAATTGCCAAACAGACCAATCTTCTGTCGCTCAATTCGGCAATAGAAGCGGCCAGGGCCGGTGAAGCGGGAAAAGGGTTCAGTGTTGTTGCTGAAGAAATAAAAAAATTAGCAACAAGGAGTCTTTCTTCGACTAAGGAAAGTGATGAGATAATTAAGAATATCGTAAGCAAGGCTAATGAAGTAATGGGTGTTCGTACAGCTGACGTAGCTTATGATATAATGGATAAAATTGAACGCAATCTTTTTGAGCGTAACTGTGATGCACAGGCGTGGGCAAAATTTGAGCCGGTTAAAAATTGTCTGAGAGATAATACATCATCTGTTATACAAACCGGCTGTGTTTTTTTGAAAAATATTGTTAATATTTACGAAGTGTACCTTGATTTATATATATTGGATTTATCAGGCAAAGTTGTTGCGGCAGCCGTGAATGACAGCTCTATAGGTGAGGATATGCATGAGCGTGTTTGGTTTAGTGATGCTAAGAAATCAAATAAGATATCTGCCTCGGAGTTATATGTATCACCAACGGTAAATAAGCCCACAGTTGCTTATACTACACCTATATTAGAAGATAACGGTGATATAATTGGTTACTTTTCATCGCGATTTAATTGGGATTATATCTATGATATTGTTGATTCGGCTAAAATTGGTACAGCAGCGCAGATTTATGTGATTAATTCAGAAGGATGGGTAATTGCTGCCAAGGATCACAGTAATGTGTTGAAAAATAATTTAAAAAATATTGCGGCAGTACAGGAGGTTATCAGTGGTGCCAAGTATGGATATAAAATCGAAAGTGATGTCCGGGGCAATTCAAAAATCTATGGCTACGCTAATTCTCGTGGGTACAACGCTTATAAGGGTAAAGGCTGGTCGTGTGTAGTCAGCGAAATACTTTAATGATAAAACCAACAGGCGTTGTTTGCCTGCTGGTTTTATTCTTATATAGTTTTATATTTATATAATTGCTAATATAGGTTATAATTGTTATAGGAAGATTATGGGGATGTGATTAAGTTGTTCTGCATGTAGGTTAGTGATTACAAAGGTTTTGCCTGCAGGATTTTAATTTGTTGATAATGGTTTTATGGAGGATATATGTTATGAATATGCTTAAAACAACTGCGTTGATGGCATTGCTGATGGCGCTGCTCATAGCTGTGGGCGGGCTTGTTGGCGGACAGCACGGTGCTTTGATAATGTTTGTAGTGGCGGTAGGAATGAATTTTTTTTCCTATTGGTTTAGTGATTCGATTGTTCTTAAAATGTCAGGGGCGCATGAAGTAAGTGCTGAAGATGCACCTAGTTTATATAAGCTGGTTGCCGATCTGGCAGGGCGAGCCGGCTTACCGATGCCGAAGGTGTATATTATCGATACGGATGTTCCTAATGCGTTTGCGACAGGAAGAAATCCCAGTCATGCGGCTGTGGCCGTGACAACTGGGATTATGGAAGCACTTGAATATGAAGAGCTGGCTGGTGTGCTGGGACATGAGTTAACCCATGTGAAAAATCGTGATATTCTCATCAGCTCAATAGCGGCGACCTTTGCCGGGGCTATTTCCATGCTTGCGAATATGGCTCAATGGGCAGCTATATTCGGTTTTGGCCGCAGCAATGATGATGAAGATAACGGTGGTGGGATAATTGGACTGTTGGTAGCAGTAATTGTTGCTCCATTGGCTGCTACAGTCATTCAGCTTGCCATTTCCCGTTCACGCGAGTATGCTGCTGATAAAGGTGGCGGAAAAATCTGTGGAGATCCATTGGCATTGGCTTCTGCTCTAGAGAAAATAGATTATTATGCTCATCATCGTACGATGCCGCAGGCATCACAGGCGACTGAGCATATGTATATAATAAATCCGCTGGCGGGTAAGGATATATCTTTTGCCAGTTTGTTTTCGACTCATCCGGCTACGGCTGACCGGATAGCACGGCTTAAAGAACAAGCGGCACATATGGCATAATAAAAAAGGTACTATGAATTTTGATCATAGTACCTTTTTATTATGGGTGCGCCTGGTGGCGCACGTTCCTAACTGGTGATGGTGAAAGTCCGAATCCATCCGGCAGTGGGAAGAACATAGCCGGAGGCAGGGATGTTCCAGCGCGAGGTGGGATCTAAAGGAAAACTGGCGGCAAATTTCTGGTCTGATGAATAAGGTGAAATTCTTATGGGCTGCTCGGTTGATTTTTAGTCAGATAATATCATAGCAATTTCATCACAGTTGGGAAATTTGGGACAGTCTATACATTCTTTCCAGACCTTTTGCGGCAGTTCATCCTTCGTTACCTCTTTAAATCCTAATGAGCTAAAAAATTCTGGCTGGTAAGTTAAGGTGAAAAATTTCTTTACACCCAGCTTTTTTCCATCGGCTATCAGGCGGGAAACTATTTCGGAACCAATGTGGCGTCTGGTAGCCTGCTTGGCAACGGCTAATGTCCTGACTTCAGCTATTTCATCCCAGACAATATGCAGACCGCCAACACCTAATATTTCACCATTTTCTTCGGCAACAATCATGTCACGTAAGGTTTCATACAATTGGTTGCGTGAACGGGCCAGCATGAGACCTTCCTGGGCATATTTATAGACCAGTGGGTGAATGACTTCTATATCGGATAGTATGGCATTACGGTAAATTATCTGAATCACACTTTCTTTCGTTAAATTATAACATGCAATATTTTAGGCTATTGGAGTTTCCAATAGTGACGCTGATGGGCACAGGTCATTAAGCGGGCATTTCTGGCAAAGCGGATGACGGGCTTTGCAGATTTTTCGACCATGCCAGATAAGCCAATGGTGTGCAGCAGACCATTTTTCTACAGGAATGGCCTTTTGAAGTTTTTTTTCGACTTCTTCCGGTGAGTTGCCTACGGCCAGCTTTAACCGATTGGAAACACGAAATACATGAGTATCAACGGCAATAGCCGGACGACCAAATGCTATGCTGGAGACAACGTTGGCCGTTTTTCGTCCCACACCGGGCAAAGATAGCAGTTCATCATAGTCGCTGGGGACCTGGTCAGCGTAATCATCGTGGAGTTTTTGACAGGTTTTCATTATATTTTTTGCCTTATTGCGAAAGAGGCCGCAGTCACGTATCTCTTCTTCCAGGCCATCTAATCCTAATGATAATATGGCTTCAGGAGTAGCAGCTTTTTTAAACAGACGGCCGGTAGTTACATTAACTCGTACATCGGTACATTGGGCTGATAAGATAACTGCGACTAAAAGTTCAAAAGGATTATTGAAGTTGAGTGCAGATTTTGTATCATGATATATTTTTTCCAGCCGGCTGATCATTTCGTTTTTTATTTTTGCGGTAATACGCAAGTTTATCACCTTTATTTGTTGATATTGATACCTGGTTGATGGTGCGGATTTTTACTGACAACTTCAATTGCCTGAGCTACTGCCCGCATGATTTGAGTATATTGAGACTTGTCATATAGGTCAAGCCGTGTATATATATCACCAATATTGGTCCGTATATATTTGGGTGGAAGATGGTTGAGCGCATAAGCGGCTATATCTTTTTGACACTGTTCACAGGTGCATATACCAGGATATGAATCAAGCATATTTTCAATTGCTTCATATACAAAAGCTTCCATGCAGTTCTTTACAGGCATAGCAATTCCCTCCTTGGCAATTAGTTGCACATAGTAAATAAATTGTTAGAATATAATATAATTAAACAAATATCTATAAGATATTATAACATAGTTGTCGAAAAAAATGATAGTTATATGGTAAGTGTCTAATTATAATAAAAAACACCTGAAGCAAATATTTTACTTTAGGTGTCTTAAGTAGTATTATTCAGTTTAATAAATTATGCTTCTTCTTCAAACTGATCTTTACCTACACCGCAGATGGGGCAGACAAAATCATCTGGTAAATCAGCAAAAGGAACGCCTGGTGCCAAGTCGTAATCGGGATCTCCTTTTTCTTCATCATAAATCCAACCGCATACGGAACATATCCATTTTTTCATAATAAAAAGCCTCCCAAAAGAATAATTTAAATTACAGACTGTATATATTTTATTATATCAAGGTTGATTTTGCAATGCTTGTATAACAATAGTCTAAAGTTGAAGCTGCAGTGTGAACAGTATTGCAAATGTGCAGCCCATCACCGCTGCGCGGTCCTCTGTTCCCCGTTCTTCTAAAGGGGAACAAAGAGATAATCACCATATGTACTTATATTTCCATAATAAATGAAATAAACGATTGCTGTATGAGTGATATCTATGAATGAAAATGTTTATGTGTGACAGCTTGCAAATTGCAAAGTATGTTTATATAAGGTTTAAATACAAAAAAACCAAAATCAAAAGATTTTGGCTAATATACAAAGCTGGTGCGGTCGATGGGACTTGAACCCATATGACTTGTGGTCACTACCCCCTCAAAGTAGCGCGTCTGCCGATTCCGCCACGACCGCATATAAACAAATTAAGGCGAGAAAAATTGGTGCGGCCGAGTGGATTTGAACCACCATGAAGTTGCCTTCACTAGCGCCTGAAGCTAGCGCGTCTGCCGTTTCGCCACGGCCGCCTATAAATAAAAGATGGTGCCGAGGACCGGAATCGAACCGGTACGGATATTTCTATCCGCGGGATTTTAAGTCCCGTGCGTCTGCCAGTTCCGCCACCCCGGCATATATCTTTTTAATGGAGCGGGTGATGGGAATCGGACCCACGTGACTAGCTTGGAAGGCTAGGGCTCTACCATTGAGCTACACCCGCATGTTGAACTGGAAAAAGAACTATATAAAAATGGTGCCTCAGAGCGGAATCGAACCACTGACACGGGGATTTTCAGTCCCCTGCTCTACCGACTGAGCTACCGAGGCATATTTATATATCACCTAAAAGTAAGTAATAAAGTGGCGACCCGAAGGGGACTTGAACCCCTGACCTCCGCCGTGACAGGGCGGCATTCTAACCAACTAAACTACCGGGCCGTGATTGGTGGGCGATAACAGGATCGAACTGCTGACATCTTGCTTGTAAGGCAAGCGCTCTCCCAGCTGAGCTAATCGCCCGAATATGGTGACGCCTATGGGATTCGAACCCATGAACCCGCCGTGAAAGGGCGGTGTCTTAACCGCTTGACGAAGGCGCCATTAAACTGTATACTTGCCTCAGCAGATTAACTAATGTAATTTACCGTAACGAGGTCAGCATCAGCAACGGATATTATAATATCATATACATAGAGATATTGCAATACCTTTACGGGAAAAAAATTATTTTTTAAATAAAAACGGGTGATTTAATGAAAAAAATAATAAGATTGGTTATGTTTTTATCAGTATTTAGTCTGGTAATGCCATATAAGATAAGCACAGCGCAAGAAGTCATCGGGGATATGGCAAGTCAGACAAAATCACCGACAATAGCAGCCGTTATGCCTGTTATTGGGGCAGATGAGGAATATGGGCAGGCTGATGCATATATTTACCAAAGTTTGAAAAAAGCATTGCATGTTCCGTTGAATGGTATTTTGAAAAGGATTACTTATATTGATGAAAAAAGAACTGCGGATGAGACAAGCAGGTTAATTAATGCAAAAGTTAATGTCATGGGACAGGATGGTATGAAACAATTAGCTGAATCACTCGGAGCGGATCTTATAATTGGAGTTAAAGTCAACTCAATGATGCAGCAAATAACATATGGTGTATATGATGATGTAAATCCTTATTTGTTCAGTCGGGTGGGTTTACAATTGGTTGTCTATGATGCAAGGACAAATACGTATAGCATATACAAAAACAATCAATATTACAGTGATGAATATTCTCCATCTGGAACAGTTGAAGTACTTACGCAGGATGCAATGTATTATCTGTTGAAAGATGCAAATGTTAAACAATATATTTAGTGTTAGTTTGGTAATTGATACATGGGTATAAATTAAATAATAATTATAAAATTTATATCAAGCGCACAGATAAAATAGTTTTGAAAATTATTTTTTAGTCAGATTTTTATTTAAAATATAATAAAAATCAAAATCACTTTTTATTATATGTCCAACTATTACTTCTTGTATTAAGTATTTTGCAGCGTCTATAAAGCTTATTTCTTGAGAATTAAGATTATTGACCATAGTAATTGTTTTTTGCAGTAAATCATGATGGATATTTTTGTGATCAGTATATAATGGGTAACGAAATTCTTTTAAAATTTTTTCTTCTCGATCAAAATGCTCTGCAAGTTCGTCAGATAATAAATTAAATAAATTTAAAAAGTTTTTCGGCCTGCCCGTAGAAAAACAACTGTATATAATTTCATTGGATGTACTTATCAATAAATGATGATCTTTGTCAATGAAAGAGTTACCACTTTTAAAAAAAGGACCCCATTCAATGGCCATTGGTTTTTTGCCATATGCAATATTCAAAACTTCATCACTTATAACTTTGTTTCGTCCGGTTAGTTTTGCAAGATAAAGAGAATTATCCAATCTTTTAAAGATACTTTCGTCAGTATCATTTTTTTGATATTCGGTCAATCCGAAACTTGATGTAATTTTATTTATATCTTCAAAATGATGAAAAGATATTGCTGTTCGTAATTTTTCTGCTGCCTTTTCCGCAGCTTTTGCATCAGTATTGATTAGCAGGATAATAAATTCCTCACCTCCCCAACGGCAAATGATATCAGATTTCCTTAAAGTATCTATCATAATTTGCGCTAGTGTTTTAAGAACATAATCTCCCTTTAAATGGCCATATTCATCATTGATGCTTTTAAAGTGATCAATATCTAAGAGAAGAAATGAAAGGGGAAGGGCAGTCCTGCGGGTCTCTTCTATTTTATTTTTACAAGTTTCGATGAAATATATACGGTTATATAAACCCGTTAAAGCATCTCTCGTTGCCATATTAAAAAATTTTTCATTTTTAAATATGAGTTCTTTTTTTAAATAATACTGGTTAATACAGGATTTTATTCTGATCATGAATAATTTGAAGTCAAGGGGTTTTAGAATAAAATCATTTGCACCAATGCTCAGACAATGCGGTATTATATTATCGTTATTATAAGCTGTGATCAAAATAATAATTGCATTTTCGTTTTTTCCTCTGATATATGCGATAAGATCATCGCCGTTGCATTCTGGCATCACCAAATCTATCAGAAAAAAATTGTACTCCAGTGCATGGACTAAAAATTCAGATGGTTTTTGGTAATAATTTACATTTTTTATTCCATATGTAAGAAAAAAAGTTTGTATCGTTTCAAGGGAAAAACAGTCATCATCAATTACAGCAATTTTAAAATTCTTTATTAAATCAATATTTTCATGTTCATTTTTTATGGTTTGTAAATATTTTGTAAAACGAGCTGTATCAAACGCATTTTTTTGAAAATAAGCCAGTATTCCCATATTAAAACATTGTTTTTTTATATAAAGATTATCTTTTGAAGTTATCACAATAATAGGGGGATATACAAAGCCCGTTGATGTCAGTTCTTTTAGAACATGATTATTCAGTATTCTATTAATATTTTGATCGATGACTAATAAATCAAAAGTTCTTTTGCTGATTTTTTTATACACTTGTTCGAAACAGTCAGCTTGTTCATATAGAAATTCTTGTTGCCCGGCAATATGGGCAATTTTTTTTGCAAATAGATTATCTTTTTCAAAATGTAATAATAGCATGCTGTTTTCCTCCTTAGACTAATTATTGACTTTATAATAATTATTATTTAATAACTATTATAAAGCTCTTCAGGGAAAAAAACAGCTTTATAATAAAAAAAATTATTTATTATAGTACAATTATATTAGATGGGTTTTTTTCGCAGAAAAAGATTGTCATTATTTATACTAATAGGTATCAATAGCAGCAGTGAATTGGAAAATATGCGGCACTTGGACAGGTCTTACATGTAGATGTATATGACGGTTAAATATTAATAACATAAGATGATTTGCCTGTAAAAAAAACTGGCTCTTAAAATCAGATTATAAATTTATAAATCTAAAATTAAAAGTCAGTTTTTTAATTATTCCATTGGTTTTGTTTTCATATGAGGGAATAGTATTACATCGCGTATGGATGGACTGTCAGTTAACAACATGACCAAGCGGTCAATGCCGATACCAAGTCCGCCGGTTGGGGCAAGACCATATTCTAGGGCCGTAATAAAGTCATTATCCATCATATGGGCTTCAGCATCGCCAAGTTCACGTTGTTTTTGCTGATCAATAAAACGTTGTTTCTGGTCGATTGGGTCATTTAGTTCGGAAAAACCATTGGCCAGTTCCCGGCCGCAGATAAATAATTCGAATCTGTCGACAAAATCGGGATTTTGCTGATTGCGTTTAGCAAGTGGTGAAACGGCTGTGGGATATTGTATTACAAAAGTTGGCTGAATGAGTGTTTCTTCAACTTTTTCGTCGAAAATTTGATACATTATTTCCCAAATTCCATGATGAGTTTCGTATGGCACTTTTAATTCATCAGCAATAGAACGAGCCTGCTCAAGCGTTGTAACCGTGGTAAAATCTTTTCCTACAGCCTCTTTTACGGCATCGATCATAGTAATGCGGCGGATGTGGCTGAGGTCAACATCAGTACCCTGGTAGGTTATTTTGGCGGTGCCTGATACATCTTTGGCAACCTGAGCTATGAGCTGCTCGGTCATATCCATTACTTCATTATAGTCGGCAAAAGCCTGATATGTTTCAACAGAAGTGAATTCCGGATTATGGCGGTTATCAACACCTTCATTGCGGAAGATGCGGCCTAACTCATACACACGTTCCAGGCCACCGACAATAAGACGTTTTAGATATAATTCAGTCGCTATGCGCAGATACATATCCATATCCAATGCGTTATGATGAGTGATAAAAGGACGCGCATTGGCTCCACCGGCTATCGGATTCATTACCGGCGTTTCTACTTCCAAAAAACCTTTGTTATCAAGAAAACGGCGAACTGCCTGAATGATTTTTGTCCTGTTGATGAAGGTAGTTTTTACGGCCGGATTGACGATTAAATCTAAATAACGTTGGCGGTAACGGGTTTCAATGTCTTTGAGACCATGAAATTTTTCCGGCAGCGGACGCAGTGATTTGGCTTCAATGGAAAAATCCTGAACTTTTACGGTCACTTCACCGCGATGCGTTTTGAATACAATTCCTGTAACACCGATGATATCACCAATATCCAATAATTTGAAATTAGCATAGCGCTCTTCACCGAGTACATCCAATTTAAAATAAATCTGGATATCACCAGTGATGTCGGCCAAAACCGCAAAGCTGGCTTTGCCATGACCCCGTATAGCCATAAGACGTCCGGCTATACGAACTTCTGCAGCATTATTTTCTAAATTATCCGCATCCTTTAATATGTCTTGTGCGTGCTGTGTTACGGGGTAGTTTCTACCAAACGGTTCTATTCCCTTATTAATAAACGCCTGCATTTTGTCACGGCGCACTATCATTAATTCATTTATATCCTGATTTTCCTGAGGTTGATGCTTAGCCATTGAAATCCTCCAATATTATTATTTTACTTCCATTATCTTGTATTTTAATAGTCCGGCAGGAACTTTTACGTTAACTGTATCACCAACTTTGTGCCCGAGAATTGCTGCACCAACCGGTGATTCATTGGAAATCTTACCATCAGTGACATCAGCTTCAGCAGAGCCTACTATGGTATAGGTTTCATCTTCTTTAAATTCAAGATCACGGATAACTACCTTGTTACCGAGCCGGATGATACCGCTGCCATCGCCTTGGGTATCATGGATGACATCGCTTTCGCGCAGGACTTTTTCCAAACGGAGAATTTCACCTTCGATAAATGCCTGTTCATTTTTTGCATCGTCATATTCAGAGTTTTCACTGATATCGCCAAAGTCAATAGCCTGTTTTATACGCTGTGCTACTTCGATACGGCGAACACTTTTTAAATTATCTAATTGCTGCTCAATTTTTTTTAAGCCTTCTTCGGTTAGAATACCGCGTTTTTCTGCCATAATAATGTTTCTCCCTTATAATGAAGTTCTTATTTCAAAGGAGTGTTGACTGCCCTTGAAATTTAGGAATCATCAACCCATTGAACTTGTCCACTAAATAAAACCATAAACATGACTATTGTATGGCAAATGATGCGGCAAGGTGGAATATTCCGGATAGATGACGCAGGCCAGTTTTATGTAAATAAGGCCTGAATGGTAAATACGATAAGGAGTGTCAAGCAACCTTGACACTCCTTTTGATTATATGTTGTTTTTATTTGTTTGTCAATTTAGCCGCAAATGTACTTTATATATAAATATTATACTAATCCGAGTGTATGCAAAGCAGCATATATTCCGTCATTATCATTGGTGGCTGTTATTTTGTCGGCACTTGCCTTTACGGTTTGAGGGGCATTGCCCATGGCAATACCTATACCGGCTTCCGCTAACATACCAATATCGTTGTAATTATCCCCAAAAGCTATTGATTGTGCTGGTGTGACGGCGTAGTGGGATAGAAAAATCTTCACTGCCCGGGCTTTGGATATTGATTTATCAACTATCTCCAACAAGGTGGGACTGGAACGTACAATGGTGAGTTCGGGATAAACATCAGATAACATTGTTTCCATGTGTGCGCAATCCATAGGGGAAGCCATGCATAAAAGTTTATGCGGTAAAAGATTTTTATTTGTTAATAATGCAGGGAAATTTTTTATGACTGGAGTGACACCGGTGATTTGTATTTCTGTTTGGATATTGGCAGGAGAAATATTTTCTACATACCAGCAATCATTGGTGTAATAATTTATAATGCACTGCGGCCATTGCTGATGAATTTTTTTGATAATTGCATGGCAAGAGTCAGGCGGTAATTGTTTGCTGTATATTTTTTTATTTTGAGCAGAAAGGATTAAAGCACCATTATAACTTATGATGGGCGTTTTGATGCCAATTTGGCAGATTATCGGTTTGATTGCTGCCGGCATACGGGCGGAAACAGGTACAAAGGTAATACCTGCTTTACTGAGTGTGTGTATGGCGGAAATTGAGTTTGGTAAAATTTGATGATGAGAATTGAGAAGTGTGCCATCGATGTCGGAAAATATAATTTTAAACGACATAATACCTCCATTAATTAATTTTGTAAAAAATCGTTAACTTTTTTTTGTACCTTATTCAAGGCATTGTTGAGCGGAATGGTTCCGTCAATTATTTTTTTGATTTCATTGTCAGCTATAAGCATGGATAGAGAATATTTTTTGAATTTCGGCGGTGAGATAGCTGTTTCCATGACATTACTGATTGTTGAAATATTCATTTTTTCATCACCGGGGGCATCTCTCATCAAGTCTTGTCCGGCCTCGTTCGATTCTACGACACTTTTTATTACAGGAACACCCTGGGAATTACTTAAAAGCAGTTTTTGTGTTTCACTGTCATAGCAGAGTTTTTTTAAAAATTCCCAAGCCAAAGTTTTTTGTTTGCTGCGGCTGCTAATGCCAATAAGTAATGTATCAAGTTGTGAGATATTTGTGCCCGATGGTCCGGCAGGCATCTTAATGCAGTCCCATTCAAAGGAAGAATATTTTTTTATTCGCCAGGGGTAGGGTTTATATGTTTGATATTCAGCAAAAGTAAAAGGTCTGAAGGCAACTTTTCCCATATCAAAATCTTTGGCAGTGACGATACAGCCATGGTTTATTTGTCTTAATTCAATCATAAATTGTAGTGTTTCTTTCATTTTGTTATCGGCAAAATGGGAAAAAGTACCATCTTCTTTAAATAATTGTAAGTTGTTGCTTATTGCAGCTTGCTGCCAAGTATAATCATAGCAGCCAAATTGGTCTATTTGTCCGTCATTATTAGTATCTTTAGTTACTGCACGGCATATATCGAGGAAATCCTGCCAGGTCCAATTGTTATTGGGAATAGGAATTCCCTCATGTTCCAATAGAGTTTTATTGACAAACATCAGTGTGGGAACACTTTCAAAGGGTAATGCGTATTGTTGAAATTTGTATTTTCCATAGTCGAGAGCCGGTTTATAATATGCATTGGAAGAAAAATCAGTATCATTGTTTATGAAATCATCAAGGTTTTGCAAGAGGCCTATAGATGAATATAAATTGAAATCATCAGATAAAACCATAAATACATCGGGTTCGTTATCCTTAAGAACTTGTTCGGACAACCATTCGGCATAAT
Source organism: Pectinatus frisingensis (assembly GCF_014076555.1). Taxonomy (NCBI): domain Bacteria; kingdom Bacillati; phylum Bacillota; class Negativicutes; order Selenomonadales; family Selenomonadaceae; genus Pectinatus; species Pectinatus frisingensis. The sequence goes on along the minus strand of NZ_CP045424.1, from coordinate 1,842,816 downwards.
CTTGTTTTCGTATGCCATTAACATAGATAATTTTTACGTTGGGATGAGTTTTTTCAAAATTACTTATTGCATTATCAACAACAGCATAAGGGTCACCGGCCGGGACATTCCAATTGCTGCCGGTAAAGATCCCCAGATGGATTATTATTTGTTTTTGTCTTTTAGTATAAGCATAGTAGGAAAAACAGATAAATGCAAATATGAGAGCAAACATTGCCAATATTTTAAATTTATTCATGCGATATCACGCTTCGTAATCAATGGGCTGCATCATTCCGGTTTGAATTGCCCATATTGCCAACTGTGTGCGATCCCGTAAGTTTAGTTTACTTAGTACGGAACTTAAATTGTTACGCACAGTACCTTCTGATAAATTTATTTTTTCCGCTATTTCTTTATTGGATAATCCACGTCCGACTAAATAAATCACTTTTTTTTCTGTACGTGTAAGATTTTTTTTACCATTTTTTTCAACTCTTACGGCAAAGTTACTTTGGGCCATTTCTGAAAATAATTTTATTACTTTCGTTATGAGATTGGGATTTATCATTGCACCGCCGTTTATTACCGTGCGAATGGCAGTGGTGAGTTCGGTGACGGAAACACCTTTTAGAAGATAACCGCTGGCACCAAATTTTAAGGCGTTATATATATATTCGTCATCATCAAAGGTCGTAAGGATAATTATTTTTATTTGTGGATAATGTTCTTTGATGAGATTAGTGCACTGTACTCCGTCAAGTTTGGGCATGCGTACATCCATGAGCACGATATCGGGATGGTTCTTTTTTATGGATTCCATCGCTTCAATACCATTTTCTGCTGTGGCAATGACCTTCATATCAGGTGACATATTTAATACTATTTTTAAGCTTTCACGGATAAGTTCTTGATCGTCGGCAATCATTATTTTTATCATTGCTAGTTACCTCCCTTATTTATTGGTATCATTGCATTGATAATAAAACCGTCGGTAAGATTATTGCATTGGAGGGTTCCCTTTAGAAGTTCTATTCGTTCCTGCATGTGCCTGAGTCCCCAGCCTTGAGTTATAGTTTTACAGCTGATACCGTTATCACGCAGTATGATATGCAGCTGATTGAGTCATACTCATAAAACCAGCAAGAAAAAATATTACTGCGGCATTGAAAATATATAAGAAATAGTGTACAGCGAGCGTTGCTTCAGTTACAGTTGCTTTTAAAGGCAGCATATTAATTCCACCCATCAATATTGTATTGGGGAATATTATCTTGCGTGAGAAGCGTTGTAGGCAGTCTTATTATTTTTTCGTTATTAACACCATTAAGTATTTCATATGCTTTTTGAGATGCCAGACGTCCTATTTCACGCGGTGACTGTCCGGCAGTAGCAGTCATATTACCATTGACAATCATTTCTTTGGTTTCGGGCGCACCGTCTACACCGTATACGCTGACCCTGGAAAGAAGGCCGGCACTTTTTAAAGCAGCCATTGCGCCCATTGCAGCAGGATCATTCAATGCCATGACAACATTTATATCATGATGTTTTTTTATTAAAGCTTTCATTGCTGGCATAGCCAGTTCAAGTTGTCCTTTACACTCAGCTGAGTCTATTATTTTGAATGCAGGATATGGTTTTATGGTATCAGTAAAGCCATTTATTCTGTCGACGGCAGATTTTGCCTGTGAATGTTTTAAAAGGATTATATTGCCACCGGATAGGTGGTTGATCATATGTTCGGCACATTCGACACCCGCCATATAATTATCGGATACTATAGTACACGTCACGGCAGTATCGTCTATATCGGTGTCAATCGCAATTATTGGTATGTGGGCTTTTTGGGCCAAAGCAATTGCAGGTTTCATTTTTTCCCAGTCGACAGGGTTCAAAAATAGTAGATCGATACCGTCATTGATAAGTTCCTGTACTTCTGCTGTTTGACGTTCTATGCTGAGAGCTGAATCACGCGTCAGCAGAATATCACCATTTTTTTCGACAGCAGTTCGTATTTCATCATCGATTATTTCATAAAATGGATTGTTTAATGTCATATAAATGGCACCAAATTTTTTACGATGTTCATTATGGCGCATTGAAAAATCGTCATTCATTAAGAAAATATTTAAAATATGAAATATATATAATAATATTAATGCTATTATTAATATAAATAAACATTTACGATATTTTTTATTCATAGATGACACTACATCCTTTGACAGGTATAAGTTGCTTTAAGTTCGCAGATAAGAGGTTATCAGTGTTAAACTAATAAAATTACAATTTGGTTGAATTTTGTTGATGCTGATGTATTAATATTATCTTTATTTCAATATTCAAACAGATAAATCCTTTTGATGTCATTTATATTGAATAATTTTTTGTATATAAGATGATATTTTTGGCAATAAATAAAAAATGATATTTTATTATATTAAAAAATGTTTTTTCAAATGATATTAACATTACAAAAACATTGAAAAGAGGCTGTCACATGAACAGCATTGACTTCATAAGGATGCAATCCACCACCGCTGTGCGGGCCCCTGCCATTTTAGGAATAGGCAAAGAAAGTAAAATACTGCATGTTTATGAATGAAAATGGTTACCTGTGACAGCCCGTTTGTGTTGTTTATTACCTATATCAGTAAGATAAACCGGGATTAAAGAAACCTATGAGAACGCCCACAAAGGCAATGACGACTAATAATAACATTACCATTGTTGGTGAAATATTTTTTTTGCTCATTAACCACCAGCAAAATATGACAGCTGCCGCAGAAAGAAATTTCGGATATATTCCGTCAAGAGTTTTTTGCAGTGCTCCGCCGCCGGGTAACATTAATGCAGTATTAATATTTATCCATGAAGCAGCCACAGCACCGATGACAATAGTACCAATCATTATGATTGAATCACGAATTGCCTGTGCTTTTTCACCTACTAAAATCTCAACAGCCCGGCCGCCCAGTTCGTAACCTTTAAAATAGGCAAATTTCATGCCGAACCACATTAGGACATTCCATACTACAATATAGAAAATAGCGCCAAGCGGGCTGCCTCCACCGGAAAGACCAAGCCCTATGCCCAAAAGTATCGGTATTAGAGTGCCGACTATCATGGAATCACCTATGCCGGCCAAAGGACCCATCAGGCCAGCGCGTATACCATTAATGGCTTCACCATCTATGGGCTGGTTGTTGGCTTTTGCTTCTTCAAGTCCTGCTGTCATGCCGACCACTAAACTGCCGATCTGTGGTTCGGTATTAAAAAATGCGGTATATGTCTGCATTGCGGATTTTCTATCTTCTTGTTTATCGTAAAGTTCTTCAATGATAGGGAGCATTGCACATAAATAACCAAAGGTTTGCATGTGTTCCTGGGAAAAACAAGTAAGATTGCCGTAAAACCATGTTATGAAAGATTTATTCAGAGTCTTTTGGGATAATTTTTTCATTTCAGATGTCCTCCTCATCATTATCGGAATCAGTGCCAGCAGTGACTTTTTTGCTTTGCAATATAGTGATTTTATAATTTAAAATGGCTAAAAATGAACCGATAATAGCAGATGCTATCAGATTAAGTCCCATACATGAAGCTAATGTAAAACCGAAAAAAAATGTAATAAAGTCCGTTGTCTTATCGACTACTTGTTTCAATAAGATGGCAATCCCTACAGCAGGCAGCATACTTCCCACTGTGAATAGTGTTTTCATGGCTATTCCATCCATTGGCATATAGGCTTTCATTATATCTACCATACCGGCACCGGCCATTGTTATAAGGACGGTAGGCAAAAATGAACAAATTATATGTGATATCCATGGCAGACCCATGTCAACGAGGTAAAGCTTTTTAAAGTCACCGTTTTCTACTGCCTGCCAGCCGATATGCTGCCAGATAAGGTTTATGGTAGCTGTGCCATAGAATAAAACTGTACCTAAAGTACCAACTGCTGCACCTAATGCAGCGGCCATCGCCTGAGCTTGCGCGGTCGCTGGATTCAATCCCATACCTTTAACGGCGCAGATAGCAAGGGGAATACCAATATAGCTGATAGCACGAACATCGGCTGAAACCGTACCTCCCGGTGTTACGAGAGCTATATATATTACCTGTATTGCGGCGCCTATGATAATGCCGCTTTGTATGTCACCTAATATTAGTCCGACCACAAGACCGGCGACAAGGGGCCGGCCTAATGTGTAGTTACCGAATGTGGTACCGCCAAGTCCGGGCATGCTTGATAAGCAAGCGCAAATCCCCAGTAAAACAGCTTGAAAAATATTGATTTCCATAAGTTTCACTCGCTTTCTTTAATCATAGTAGTTTTAGAAAAAATTAATTAATATAGCGATATTTCCAATAACAAGCTTATATAACTAAAATTTTTATCATTAGGAAAATCCAAATTGTCCGCGGAATTTTTTCCAGTTACCGATAGCTTTTTCTTTGATGAGGGCAAATTCAACTTCGTAACCGGCTTGCATGATACTTTCAAGGGCAACGGCCTCGTCCTTGGTTATAGATTGGTTGTTGCCAAGTTGGATGGAACCGGGACGCTCGTTGCACGGGCCGATTATTATTGTTTTTATGCCGGGATCAAATTTTTGATCAACGAGTATCATTTTCATGTCGATTGGATTTTTAGTGATAAGAAAATAGCGGCTGTCACTGGTTAAGACTTTTTGGCATTTCTTTTGCCAATCTTCCATTGTCCACACGAAGGTTTTTTTGTTTGAAGCGTTTTTGTAGGCGGCTTTTAAAATAGAATTTGTGGCAGCTGCATCATTCACGGCTACTATCCCGTCACAGGGATACTCTAATGCCCAGCGGGTACATGTCTGGCCGTGAATCATACGATCGTCCACTCTTACGAAAGATATTGACATGTTGTTGACCTCCTTAAATTTCATCGTCCGGTTCGTCAATATGTAAAAAAATTTCTTGTATAGAATCTTTTGCTTCATTGAGTATGAAATCGTAATCCATATATTCATTTAAAACGAAGGAAAGTGATAATGGCAGATTCATACCGGTAAATGCTCTGGCATTTGTCAGTAGATTTAGTTCAGATAGCACAGCTAAGGCTGTCGTCAACGGTGATCCACCAATAATATCAGCCAAGAGTATAATGCTGTCATTTTTGGTAATGCAGGATATAAGTTGTTTAAAATGTTGGGCAAAGCTGTCAATAGACATATCAGTCTTCAGTCCTAAAGATAAAAGGTTTTTCCTGTCCCCAGCAATCATTTTAATAGAACTGTGAAGCCCTGAAGCAAATTCACCATGGCTTACTAAAATGATATAGCGCATATTATGTTTAGCTCCTTTAATATTGGAATTTTTATTTAATTTTTAATTTACCAAAAAAACAGAAAAAATACAGCTGCATAATGTCACTTTTTATAAAAAAAAACAAGTGACATTTATCACTTTAATAAAATTACTTTTAAAGACCGATAATATTATTAATACAAAGTGCTTATTCAGGTAACTTGTATTTATAATAAATTAATATATTATTTGATTTTAGGGTATTAATACATTCGGCATAAATTCCGATATAAATATTAACAAATAGTAATTTTTTATTGGTTTCATTAAATAATAAAGGTATAAATTGCTTATGACTATATTTGTTACAGGAGTGATACTGAGTTGATAAGGAGAATATTTATATCCTTTTTTCTGTTAATGTTTAGTTTTTTTATTTTTGACTGGCTGTTTGACAATAAAGATAATTTATCATTGGCAGAATCATCGTTCACTGCAGAACAAAAAACGTTAATTTTTTTAGGCAATAAGGACATTCCACCAATGGTTTACTTAAATAATGGAAAACCGGAAGGAATTATTGTTGATATAGCTAAAACCCTTGGCAGCGAAATGGACAGAAGGGTGGAAATAAAGGCTATGAATTGGCAAGAAGCGCAAGAAGAAGTCGTTTCAGGGGAGGCAGATGCCTTGTTGCAGATAAATCCTACTGAACAAAGAGAAAAAGATTATGATTTTTCCGATTCATTGCTGGAATCAAAGTTTACAATATTTGTTGCTGCAGACAGACGGGATATATTGACGATAGATGACTTGAACAAAGAAAAAGTGGGAGTTGAGAAAGAAGGGTATCCTATACAGATTTTGCAAAAACATCCGGAGATAGAAACAGTAGTAATTCCTGACTGGAAAACCGGTTTTAGTATGGTTGAAGCAGGAAAATTGGATGCTGTGCTTGTTGATCGCTGGGTGGGAGAATATGTATTAGCAAAAAGTAATATCAAAAATATAAAATTGATTGAAAATCCTGTGGAAGTATCATATTCACGTATTGCCGTGAAAAAAGGTAACAGGGATTTACTCAATTCGATTAATCAAGGATTACAGAAAATGAAAAATGATGGCACTATGAGAACTATTTTGGATAATTGGCATAACCAGAAAGTTGTATTTTTTACGCAAAGTGACATAAAAAAAGTAATCTTATGGGGAAGTATGTTATTTATTTTTGTCATTTTATTTGCAACAGGAGTAATCATAGTGAGAATAAAAAAAATGAATGTGCAATTAAAATCTGAGGTTGAGCAGCGGACTTGTGATTTGAAATTGGCCAATAGTAAATTAGAAAAAGCTAATAGAAAATTGTGGCGGCTATCTTCTGTGGATGCTTTGACAAATATTGCCAATAGATGGTTTTTTAGAAAATGCTTGCGAAGAACATGGAATATTTGTCAACAGCATAAGAATAAAATAGCAATTATTATGTCTGATATAGATCACTTTAAACAGTATAATGATACTTATGGACATCTTGCGGGTGATGACTGTCTTAAGATAGTTGCATCGGTTATGAAAAATATTGCAAAAGAAAATAATGCATTGGCAGTCCGCTTTGGAGGAGAAGAGTTCATTGTTTTAATAGAGGAGCTGAAAAAAGAAAATATCATTGCTATAGCGGAAAAAATACGTATGAATATTGCTGCCTTGAAAGACTTGAAAAGACTGACTACTATAAGTGTGGGGGTGTCAATTATTATTCCTGACGATAATTTATCTCCGCACAATTTGGTGGATGCAGCGGACAAAGCTCTATATCAGGCCAAGCGGGAAGGACGTAACCGAATTTGCGTGAATGATTTATGTGCGGCAAATACTGATGGGATTAAGGGCAATGTTTATGAGAACTTTTAATTGGTATAAAAAATAATCGGAATTAACTGCAATATCCTGCGGTTAATTCCGATTATTTTATGGTTAGATATGATGCTTATTGTTGAGATGCCAGTTGCCGATGAATGATATATTGTATGAAATCAAATCTTTTGATGGTCAGTAAGAGCTTTTTTTGTAAGGGCGATGCCTTCTTTCAGGACAGGTGCAAGAAATTGTCCGGTGTAGGACCGTTTTATTTTTACTATTTGTTCGGGTGTTCCCTTGGCGACTACTGTACCGCCTTTGTCGCCGCCTTCCGGACCAAGATCGATGATATAATCAGCTGTTTTTATTACATCGAGATTATGCTCAATGATAATGACTGTATCACCGTTGTCAACAAGTCGCTGCAGTACATTCATTAATTTGTGGATATCTGCTGTATGAAGGCCTGTAGTGGGTTCATCGAGAATATAAAGTGTACGGCCGGTACTGCGTTTGGATAATTCAGTAGATAATTTTATTCGCTGAGCTTCACCGCCTGATAATGTTGTGGCCGGTTGTCCAAGCTGTATATAACCGAGCCCAACATCCTGAAGAGTTTTTAGCTGTCTGGCTAGTTTAGGAATATTTTGAAAGAAATCAACAGCCTCGTCGACTACCATGTGTAGTACATCGGCAATGTTCTTTCCCTTATATTTGACTTCAAGGGTTTCACGATTGTAGCGTGCGCCTTTGCATACTTCGCAGGGGACATATACATCAGGAAGAAAATGCATTTCAATTTTTATGATACCATCACCATGGCAGGACTCACAGCGGCCGCCTTTGACGTTGAAACTAAATCTGCCTGGTTTATAACCGCGTATTTTAGCTTCGTTTGTTTGGCTGAAAACTTCACGTATGGTATCAAAAATACCAGTATAAGTAGCGGGATTGGAGCGTGGTGTACGTCCGATTGGTGATTGGTCAATATTGATTATTTTATCGATATTGTCGATACCCTTTATAATTTTATGTTTACCGGGTTTTCCCTTGCTGCTGTAAAAATGCGCGGCAAGTCCCTTGTATAGTATTTCGTTTACTAACGTTGATTTGCCGGACCCGGATACGCCGGTGACGACAGTCAGAACACCAAGAGGAAATTTTACATTAATATTTTTGAGATTGTTTTCAGCAGCGCCGACTACTTCAATGTAGTTTCCATTTCCCTTACGGCGTTGCAACGGTACCGGAATGAATCTTTTGCGGCTTAAGTATTGCCCCGTTATGGATGCGGGGATTTTTTTTATTTCATCTGCTGTTCCCTGGGCAATCACTTCACCACCGTGAGCGCCCGCAGCCGGGCCAATGTCAATGATGTCGTCAGCAGCATACATTGTGTCTTCATCATGTTCAACAACAATAAGAGTATTACCGAGATCCCGCAGATGTTTTAATGTAGCCAGCAGACGGTTGTTGTCGCGCTGATGCAGTCCGATGCTGGGTTCATCAAGTATATATAAGACACCGGTGAGACCAGAACCTATTTGTGTGGCAAGCCTTATTCGTTGAGCTTCGCCGCCGGACAGAGTTCCGGCAGCACGGCTTAAGGTAAGGTAATCCAAACCGACGTTAAGAAGAAATCCCAGACGGGCATTTATTTCTTTCAATATTTGTGCGGCAATGAGTAATTGGCGTTTGTCCAGCTTTAGCAGGCGGAAAAATTTATCTGCCTCAGCAATGGTCATATTGGTGACTTCATTAATATTTTTTTCACCGATAGTTATTGCCAGCGCTTCCGGTTTGAGACGGGCACCGCCGCATACGGGACAAGGTGTCGTACTCATATAAGCCTCGTATCCTTCACGCATTATGTCTGAGCCGGTTTCTCTATAACGGCGTGCCAGAAGCGGCATTACGCCTTCGAAAGCCGTATTGTATTCCTTTTCTTCACCAAACATGTTTTCGTAAAAAAAGTGAAAGGTTTCGTCAATGCTGCCATACAAGAGAATTTTTTGAACATTAGATTTTACCTTGTTCCAAGGAGTATCAAGCGTGTATTTATATGCTTTTAATACGGCATCAATCTGACACATGGCATAAGATGCCGGATTTTTTGACAGCGGAGCAAATACACCTTGTGCAAATGTAAGGCTTTTGTCAGGCAGGACAAGATCAATGTCAAATTCTTGTTTACTGCCCAGTCCGTCACATTCAGGGCAGGCACCATAGGGACTGTTAAAGGAAAACAGGCGTGGTGCGATTTCTGGCAGACTGATGCCGCAATCAATGCAGGCAAAATTTTGACTAAACATTAAAAGTTCACCATCGATTATTTGGACATAAACAATATCATTGCCGAGGTCAAGCGCAGTTTCAATGGAATCGGCCAAGCGGGATTCAATGCCTTCCCTTACTACTAAACGGTCAACAATTACTTCTATCGTATGTTTTTTGTTTTTTTCCAAATTGATTTCATCGTTGATGTCCATGATATCACCGTCAATACGCACGCGGACATAGCCTTGACGGCGAATATTTTCCAGTAGTTTTTTATGCTCACCCTTTTTACCGCGGATAACTTGCGCCATTATTAATAGTTTTGTTTTTTCCGGCAGTTTTAAAATACTGTCAAGAATTTGATCTACAGTCTGCTGTGAAATAGGTTTGCCGCATTTTGGACAGTGCGGTTTTCCTGCACGGGCAAACAATAAGCGGAGATAATCGTAAATTTCAGTGACGGTCCCAACTGTTGAACGGGGATTACGGCTGGTGGTCTTTTGATCGATAGATATGGCTGGAGAAAGTCCTTCAATATAATCGACATCCGGTTTATCCATTTGCCCGAGAAATTGCCGGGCATAAGAAGATAAGGATTCCACATAGCGCCTTTGTCCTTCGGCATAGATAGTATCAAAAGCCAAGGAGGATTTTCCCGAACCGGACAGACCGGTAATGACGACAAGTTTGTCACGGGGTATGGAAACGTTAATGTTTTTTAAATTATGGGCACGGGCACCTTTTATTTTCAGTGAATCCGGCAAAGTGGTCAACTCCTGTATTTTACGAAATAATCACAGCAAATATATGTAAAACGAAGGTACTTATTGATATATTTAGTGTAAAATATCGACAAATTTATTATAGGAATAGTATATATTAAATAATATATTTTTTCCAGTATATATTAATAAAAACTGAAAATAAAAATTCAAGTTACTGAAAATAGAACTTAAATTAGGATCTTGGAACAAATGCAAAAAAATTTATATTTATAAAAACACTTTTACTTTTGTTCTTAATTGATTATATTGAAAATATAATCGCATTGCTATATAATAATTATCAGAATAAAAAGAAAAACATAAATTATAGGATAAAATTATGAAAAAGATAATTGATGATATAAGATTGATATTTAAATGTTGTGGTTTGTACTACGAAGATGGATTAAGTCAACAGGAAATCTCGGATATGCTGCAGGTTTCTCGTCCTTCTGTTGCAAGAATGATAAAAAATGGCCGGGAACAGGGAATCGTTAAAATAAAAGTCATTAATCCGGATAGTTTGATTTTTGGTAATTTAGAAAGAGAAATCGAGAAAAACTTTGGATTGGAAGAAGTGATAATAGTACCGTCTGGTAATGCTGATCCTGTATATGAACCAAATGAAAATTTAGCAAATGAAACATTTAAATTTCTTTCAAGAGTTTTGGAGAACAAAGATTATGTGGGTATTACTATGGGAAGAACGCTTAAAAATCTTTTAAAAGGACATCATGATGTCGAGTTCCGCAAGTGCACTTTTGTACCTATTGTGGGTGGGGTAGCTGAAAATAGTTACGATATACATTCAAATTATCTGGCTACTTCTTTCGCAGAAATATATCATGCAGATTGTTTGCAGTTTTTCGCTCCATTGGTGTTTTCTAATAAGGATATGCTTCATAATTTTTTGTGTGAATATTCAATGCAAAAAATTATGAGGGCATTTAAGAAGATTTCAATAGCAATAATGGGGATAGGTATGCCGGCAAAGCAAAAATCGACTTTGGTCAAAGCAGGATATATAAAGGAAAAATTATTTGATGAATTTATTGCAAAAGGAATGGTGGGAGATGTTGCAGCACAATTTTATGATAAAGATGGCAATACGGAGCAATTCGAATCATTTAATAACTTAATAGCAGCCATGTCTATAGAAAACTTAAAAAAAGTACCATGCAGGATTGGCATAGTAGCCGGTAAGGATAAGATCAATAGTTTAATAGGAGCAATACGGGGAAATTTGATAAATGTGCTGATTACTGATTCAGATTGTGCTAAGGAATTGTTTAATCATAGGGAGAATAATTTATTATGAAGATGATAATTGCCGGATTATTTTTGTTCATGTTGATTCAGGCAGCGGGGACATACTTACAAGTGAAATTTTATCATAGTGCAGTGCGACGATTGCATAAAAAAGGCAATATTGGAATTGGTGGTAAGAAATCACGATTTTCAGGAAATATTGTCATAATAGTCTGCAATAATAGCGGAGAAATAATTGATGGTGAGATATTGGCAGGATTGACTATATTTAACAGATTTAAGAAAATACCTGAAATTATAGGAAAAAATATATTTGCCGTTAAAGCTGGTTATGCAGTACTTGCTAAAAATCAAAAAAATAAAATGCAAGGACATATTCAGGCTGTTGATATGCTTTGTGAGCGATTGGTAAAAGAGAACAAAGCTGCCTGAATAATAAATATTTTTATTATGACTGTATTGGAGTTGTTTAAATGAAATATGACAGCAAAATAACGAGTTGGGGAAAAGATGCCATAAAACTTTTTAAAGAGTTAAATTATTTGATAATATTTAATGACGATGCACCGCCGGAATTGGCAGAGATATCTATTTTACATGAGAAAGCGCCATTATATGGAAATATTTTAAAGGGTGATACTTTTATTATCGGAGAGAAAATATTTGACGTTACTGCAATTGGCAATGAAGCTTATAACACTTTTAAAGAGCTGGGACATGCCACTTTAAATTTTTCAGGAGAAAATAAAGCTCCATTACCGGGGCATATAGTTCTTTATGGTAATATTCCATTGCTGGAAAAAGATATACAAAAGGGTATTAGAATAAATATTTATTAATTTAGCTTGTTCTTAAATTTATATAAATATGAGGTGTGTTAGTTATGCTTAACATGGACAAAAAATTATTGAAAAGACAAGAGGAGGGAAAAATAATTCGTACCGGTATAGTCGGGGCCGGACAAATGGGACGCGGTATGGTTACACAGATGGTAATTATGAAGGGGATAACTCCGGCAATCGTTGCTGACATCAACTTGGAAAGTGTAATTAATGCCTTTCACTACGCGGGTATTTCTGATGAACAGATAGCTGTGGCCAAAACTTTGGAAGATGCTAATAAATACATGGAGATGGGAAAATTTGTAGCCACTGAAAAGTCAGACTTTGTCTCTCAAGCAAATTTGGTGGAATGTGCAATTGATGTAACAGGTGTTCCTGAAGTAGGAGTAAAAATTGCTATTGATTCAATGAATAACGGTAAACATGTTGTTATGATGGATGTGGAAACTGATGTAGTGATTGGTCCATACTTGAAAAAGCTGGGCGATAAAAATGGTGTTATTTACACAGGATCCGCAGGTGATGAACCGGGAGCCGTAATGGAACTGTATTCGTTTGCTAAAGCTATGGGAATGAAGATAAAAGTTATGGGAAAGGGTAAGAATAATAAGCTTGATTATGAATGTAATCCTGATACTGTTTTACCTGAAGCCACAAGACGTAAGATGAGTCCCAGAATGCTTTGCGCATTTAAAGATGGGACAAAGACAATGGTTGAAATGACTGCTATGTCAAATGCTACAGGTCTTATTCCAGATGTAATCGGTGGACATGGACCCAGTGCTTCACCGGCTGAACGATGCAAGGAGTTAAATTCTATATTCAGGCTGAAAAAAGATGGTGGTATTTTAAATAAGCATGGAGTAGTAGAATTTGTTAACGGCATAGCACCTGGTGTATTTGTTACAGTTGCAACCGAAAATAAAGAAATTTCTTATCAAATGCAGTATCATAGCATGGGACGAGGACCATTGTGGACGTTATACCGTCCGTATCATTTATGTAATTTAGAAACACCGCTTACAGTAGCTAAAGCGGTAATTGATGGAGAACCGACAATTATTCCTATTGACGGGCCGGTCAGTGAATGCATAACGGTTGCTAAGAAGGATCTTAGAGCCGGTGAATATATTGATGGTATTGGTGGTTATACGACTTATGGATCAATAGCTACAGCTGAAGAAACATATACTAATAAATATGTAATTTATGGGCTGATTAATAAAAAGACGCGCATGAAGAAGGACGTTAAAAAGGGACAGCTGCTGACACTTGATATGGTGGAACTCGATACGAGTACACAGCTTTATAAAGTGCGCAAGGAACAAGATTCTATGTATAAAAAATAAGGGCAAATAATATTGGTGACTGAATATGCGTAAAAAAATAAAAAAGTCATTACAAAGCAGCAACTTTGTAATGACACAGATGGTTATTATCTTGGATGACATTAACCATCTATAAGAATACGGCAATCGGAGAAAAGTGTCAATATTATAAATATTTATTGGTATTGATAAAAACCAATAAACTTGAAGCAAGTGATTTTTAAATGACCATTCAAACTTTGCAGATGTAATTATTATTGGATTTGTCCCGTACATAACCAATATGATTTGAACTGCAAAGTTTGGATAGTCAATATTTATGATGGCTGTGAAATTTACTATAGTTATTATTGAGGTGAAATATATATGTTAGTGTCAACGAAAGATATGCTGAAAAAAGCAAAAGAAAATAAATTTGCGATTCCGTCGGCAAATTTTGTGGATCAAATATCGGTTAAAGCTCATATTAAAACAGCGGAGGAAATGGGGCTGCCGCTGATACTGTCATATGCACAGGCCCATTGTGTGTATCAGGATATAGAGGAAGCTGCATTGCTGGGGCATTTTTATATAAAAAAAGCTCAAATTCCAGTAGCATTACATTTAGATCATGGTATGGATCTTAGTTTTATAAAAAAAGCGATTGAATTGGGATTTACTTCTGTAATGATAGATGCTTCTCAGCAAGAGCTTAAAGGCAATATAGCAATGACTCAGGAAGTAGTTAAATTTGCCCATAAAAATAATGTGGTAGTTGAAGCAGAGATAGGACATGTCGGAACAGGTAAAAATGTTGGACAGAGTGAGACTGATACAAATGATGACAGTATTTACACCACTGTGGAGGAAGCAGAAAAATTAGTGCAGGAAAGCGGAATTGACAGTTTGGCTGTATCCATAGGAACAGCGCATGGATTATATAAAGGAACACCTAAAATAAATTTTGAAAGGTTAAAAGAACTTTCAGAAAACATAGCAATACCACTGGTCCTTCATGGGGGTTCATCGTCAGGAGATAAAAATTTAGAGAAATGTGCATTGGGAGGAATAGCAAAAATAAATATTTACACTGATTTTGTGGTAAACGCATATGATAATTTAAAGCAAAATACAACGAATAATTATTTTGACGTTAAAAATTTATTATTGAAGGGAATGATATCAACTTTAAAACATTATTATAAAGTATTTCATACGCAACCATTATAATAAGAAAGAATAAAATGAAAAATGTGGTAGTATTATTTTTATAATTTTAAAATAAATTATTATTTTTTAAAAATTAGAAAAGAGGGATATTATGGAAGTTATTGCGATGTTAGCAAATAGCTTTATTGAATTATTTAAAGCAGGCGCGACGATTTTTATAGGATGGGTAACTGGTATTATTCCTTTGGTAGTAGTTTTGATGACGGCCGTAAGTTCAGTTATTAAATTGATAGGTGAAGAACGTGTATACAATGTTGCCAAAAAAGCAACAAAGTACACAATTACTCGTTATACTATCGTACCTATATTGGCAGTAATATTTTTAGCTAATCCTATGTGCTATACTTTTGGTCGTTTTGTCGAAGAAAAATATAAACCGGCATTTTATGATGCAGCAGTGAGTTTTGTTCATCCGGTAACCGGATTGTTCCCTCACGCCAATGGTGGGGAGTTATTCGTTTATATGGGAATTGCAACGGGCATAAGTCAATTGGGCTTGCCGCTTGGTGATTTAGCTGTAAGATATTTTCTTGTTGGGATAGTAGTGATACTGCTTAGAGGCATAGTAACGGAAAAAATTTATGGAAGAATGAGTAGATGACCAAATATATAATTATACGTGGACAGGAGGAGCAAAATGTATAAGTCGATTATTATACGAAAAGGTAAATCGGGTTGGGGCGGGCCGCTGCAAATAACCCCGACAGATATTCGCAATAAAGTACTTTGTGTGACGGGCGGAGGAATTCATCCTGTAGCAAAAAAAATTGCAGAAATGACAGGAGGAACTGTTGTTGATGGATTTAGCACAGGCATACCGGATGAACAGATAATGGTTGCAGTGGTGGACTGCGGCGGTACTGCGCGCTGCGGAGTTTACCCAAAGAAAAAAATATTTACAGTTAATCTTACACCCGTGGGAAAATCAGGTCCCCTGGCACAATTTATGACAGAAGATATTTACGTATCCGATGTAACGGAAAAATGTATAAGCTGGGTAATTGATGCGGAAAATGAGGATCATATTACCCAATCGTCCCTAAATACGGCGAATAAAACACATATTACAGAGAATGACAGTAAATCCAGTGATGATAAAAAGAAAAATAAAAATTTAGTAATGCGGATTGGTATAGGTGTCGGCGTTGTTGTCAATAAATTTTATCAGGCCGGTCGTGAAACAATAGATATGGTAATCAAGAATATTTTACCATTTATGGCATTTGTCAGTATGATATTGGGAATAATCAGTGCTTCGGGAATAGGTAATGTAATAGCAAATACTTTATCACCGTTAGCGAGTACATTGCCGGGAATGCTTGGCATATCTATTATATGCGCACTGCCTTTTCTTTCACCGATCCTTGGACCGGGAGCAGTCATAGCCCAGGTAGTAGGAAGCCTGTTAGGAGTTGAAATAGGTCTGGGGCATATACCGCCGCAATATGCACTGCCTGCGCTTTTTGCTATAAACGCACAAGCAGGAGCCGACTTTGTACCGGTGGGATTGAGTCTTGGTGAAGCAGAACCGGAAACAATAGAGCTTGGGGTACCGGCAGTGTTGTATTCAAGACTTATAACGGGCCCTGTTGCAGTGCTTATAGCATATGTTTTCAGTATAGGTCTTTATTATTAATGAATAGGGCAAATGAATTACTTAGAAATATTTTTGAAATCAGGAGATTATAAATGGGAAAAGTGAAAAATCCTTTTTTAGTGGTAAATCCTAAATCATATCTTTATGGTAAAAAAATTTTACAATTGGCGGAATCAACAGATAAAATTGCAGAAAAAAGCAGGCTGCAAATTTTCTTCACTTGTCCATTTACGGATATTCGATATATTAGAGAGCATACTCATTTTATTATTGTGACAGCTCAGCATATGGAATATTTAAAACCGGGGCGTGGGATGGGGCATATATTACCGGAATCTTTACAAGAGGCTGGTGCAGGAGCTGTTTTTCTTAATCATGCAGAAAATCCTTTAACCGTGTCGCAGCTTTCCAAAACAATAATCCGGGCAAAGAAATTGGGATTAATAACTATAGTATGTGCGGATTCATTACTGGAAGCAACTGCTATTGCTGAATTTAAGCCAGACATCTTGTTATGCGAACCCACTGATTTAATTGGAACAGGGCAAGTTGCCGATGACAGTTATATTTTAAAGACTACTGAGCAAATCAAGTCTATTAATCCCGATATTGCTGTAATGATTGCATCAGGAATAACAACTGCAGAGGATGTTTATAATGTAATTAAATTGGGTGCAGATGGAACAGGAGGGACAAGTGGTATTCTTAAGGCACCGGATCCTGTTAGGCGGGTGCAGGAAATGGCTGAAGCTGTTTTGCAGGCCCAAAGAGATAGAAAAAATGTAACTGGGAGGCAATAGTATGGCTATTTACAAGGAAACCTTAAATTTACAGTCTCATGGTGAAAGTCCTACATTTATTGATATTACAAAATCTGTTAAAAAAATAATAGTATCAAGTGGTATCAAAAATGGCATTTGTGCGGTTATATCACCGCATACGACCTGCTCGGTTTTTTTTGAGGAATTTGTCCATGACTATAATGAAAATGGTGACGAGTTTTTACAGGCAGATTTAAATAACATATTGAAAAAAATAATTCCGGATAATATAGCACAAGGTCAGTATAATTATCCTGGTGAAAAACATTATCAGGCAGTGGAAGCATGGCCCGATGCCGAAAAATATTTACCGAATGGAGACCGTAGAGCATTATTGAATTGTGATGCACATTTAAAGGCCACATTGCTTGGTTCCAGTCAAATATTTGATGTTGACGATGGTGAATTCGGAGCAGGACCAACGGGATATGTTTATTTTGTTGATTTTGACAGGACAAGGGCCAGAGCACGTAAGTGTAAAGTAATAGTATTAGGTGAATAAAGTACAGGTTAAGAAGTAAATTGATATAATGAAAAGGGACTGTCGAATGACAGCATTGATCTCATGAAGATGTAATTGTATTTTTCTACACTTTTGGCGGATAAAGAAAGTGAAATTGCAATTTATGAATAAAAATGCTTAGGTGCGACAGTCTCTTTTTATGAAGTACTAATGAGCGGATATAGCTATAGATAAAAGACAAAACCGTATGCAATCAATACGCGGGCTGCATACGGTTTTGTATAGATACTGCCAATATATCACTTAGTGTTTTACCAAATTGTTTCGGCTATTTCTTTTACCAAGGCAAGTTTTGCCCATTGTTCGGATTCGGTCAGCTGATTGCCGATTTCACAGGAGGCAAAACCGCACTGTGGGCTTAGGTAAAGTCTGTCTAATGGAATGTATTTTTCTGCTTCATGAATGCGGGCAATGACGGAAGTTTTGTCTTCCAGCCGGGGAGCTTTTGTGGTAATCAGGCCGAGCACGACTTTTTTGTTTGCCGGTACATACTGTAAAGGTTCAAAATTACCGGAACGTTCATCGTCAAATTCAAGATAGAAAGCAGCAGCGTCTTCGTTGGCAAACAAAAATGGCGCAATTGGTGCATAACCACCGGAGCTAGCCCAGGTGGAGTGGTAATTGCCGCGGCACACATGGGTTGTAAGCGTTAAACCTTGTGGTTTGCCATTGATTACTAAATTGTTGATACGCAGGTATTTTTTTGCTTCGTTTTCAAGAGAAATATTGCTGTTTTGCCTGGCTGACCAATATTTTGTGTCACAAAACATTCCCCAGGTGCAATCATCAAACTGGACATTGTGGCAGCCAGCGGTAAAAAGATCATGCAGTACGGTATGGTAAGCTTGGACGATATCTTGGATTAGATCCTCCAGATTGGGATAAATGCTTTTGGTATAAGCCGCATTGTCTTCACGAAACAGTTCAGCCAGCAACTGGGCCGGAGCCGGCAATGTCTGTTTTGCAACGGTGTTTTCATCTTCAAATTGTTTAACGAACTTAAAGTGTTCGACGAAAGGGTGATTTTTTCCGTCAATTTTTCCGGTTAGTCTGATAGAACCCGGAGTGGTTTCTTCATCATGAAAAAAATAGCCATGGTTAAGTTCAATGGCATCAATACCATTAAATCCCCACATAAAATCAAGATGCCAGTAACTCCTGCGGAATTCACCATCAGTAATCACATGATAGCCGGCTGCTTTTTGTTTGGTGATCAGCGCAGTGATTTCTTTGTTTTCTATTTCAGTTAGCTGATTTTGCGTTATTTTTTTGTTTTTATAATCTTCCCGCGCCTGCTTTAAAGCGGCAGGACGTAAGAAACTGCCTACATAATCATAGCGAAATGGTACCTGTAATTTATTCATAAGTTTTTATCTCCCTCGGTTAATTGTGTGCGTACGTTTTTGGCAGCCTGGACAAGGTTTTTAAGACTGGCTGCAGTTTCTGTTTTACCGCGGGTTTTTAGACCGCAGTCAGGGTTTATCCATAAGTTTTCTTGAGGAATTTTTTGCAGCATCAGATGAATAGCTGCCTCAATTTCGGTGACGGATGGAACACGTGGTGAATGAATATCATATACACCAGGACCAACTTCAGTTTCAAAGTGATTATTTTGCAGTGCTGTCAGTATCGTAAGCTTGGAACGTGAGGCTTCAAAAGTAATCACGTCGGCATCCATGGCATCTATTTCAGGGATGATATCTTCAAATTCACTATAGCACATATGAGTGTGAATCTGGGTCGTGGGTTTTACTTTGGCATGGCAAAGGCGGAAGGCTTTGATGGCAAAATCAAGGTAATCACTGTGCCAGTCGGCATGGCGCAGTGGTAATTTTTCCCGCAGAGCGGCTTCGTCAATCTGAATGATGCGGATACCGGCCTGTTCCAATTCCAGTACTTCTTCCCGAATAGCAAGACCTATTTGATACATCATTTCCCTTGTGGAAATATCTTCACGGGGAAATGACCAGTTTAAGATAGTAACCGGACCGGTCAGCATGCCTTTAACATCTTTATCAGTTAGTGAAGCAGCGTATTTGATATAATCGGTAGTAATTGATTTTTCTCTTTTGATATCACCAAAGATAATTGGTGGTTTAAGTCCGCGAGTACCATAAGACTGTACCCAGGCATTGGTGGTAAACACGTAACCCTTGAGATTTTCTCCAAAAAATTCGACCATATCATCACGTTCAAATTCACCATGAACAAGTACATCAAGGCCAATTTCTTCCTGGAATTTGATACAATCTTTAATAAAATGTTTGGCGGTACTGCGATATTGTGTTTCATTAATTACACCGTGACGGTATTGGGAACGATTTTGTTTTACAGCCTTGGTCTGAGGAAATGAACCGATAGTGGTTGTAGGCAGCAATGGCAGATTTAAGATTTTTCTTTGCAGCGCCTGACGTTTTTTCCGCGGCATTGCGCGGGTAAAATCATTATTGGTCAAGGCAGCAACTTTTTCTTGTACTGTCTTGTCTATACGCAGCTCAGTGGATTGAAACAGCTGGCAATTTTGCTGGTAAGCGGGGTCGTTTTGGTAGTCAGGTAATTCGGTCAGCCGGCATATTTCCCGCAATTCTTCAAGTTTTTCATAGGCGAAGGAAAAACAGCGTGTGATTTCCGGTGCGAGCTGAGGTTCATTGGTTACTGTATAGGGAACATGGAGTAATGAACAGGAAGTGCTGAGAATAATTTTATGGCAATGGGCTTTTAAATTTTTCAGCTGCGATAAAATTGAATTATAGTTGCATCTCCAGATGTTTTTGCCATTTATCAGACCGGCAAATAGAATTTTATCATCAGGGAAATTAGTTGTTAATCGAGTAGTTTCCTTTCCTTCAAGAAAATCGAGTCCGATTCCGTCAAATTGCAGATTATATAGCTGACGGCAGCAGTCACGCACGTCACCAAAGTAAGTTTGCAGTAAGACTTTAACAGTTCCTTTTTTTTCTAATATAAATTGATACATATCGGTAAACAGTGCTATATCATTTGCAGTCAAATCCATTACAAGATATGGTTCATCAATTTGCAGCCAGTCAACTTTGTTTGTTGCACAGCTCTTTAAGATGTTATTGTAAGCGGTTTTTATCGAATCCACATAATCTGCAATGTTTTTATGACCGGTAAAGCTGGCAAGTTTCAGAAAAGTAAACGGACCGATTATTACCGGTTTGGTATTAATACCAAGAGATTGTGCCTGATGAAAACCGTCGAGAAAGTGGTCAGAACGGAGCAGGATATCGGTTGTGTCATCAAGTTCCGGTACCATGTAGTGGTAATTGGTATTGAACCATTTTTTCATGGCAGTCGCTTTAACATCACCGTGGTGACCCTGGTAACCGCGGGCCATGGCAAAATATGCAGCGGTATCATCAAGATTCAAATCAAGATAACGCTGTGGAATGGCGTTGAGCATAAAAGAAGTATCCAGCATGCCGTCATACAGGGAAAAATCATTAGAAGGAATGAAAGCAGCACCAGCGGTTTGCTGGAGTTTCCATTGCTTTGCCCTGAGTTTAGCCGTAGTTTGTAAAAGTTCATCTGTATTGATTTCGTTGCGAAAATATTTTTCGACAGTAAATTTTAGCTCCCTTTGGGCGCCGATTCGCGGAAACCCGACTACTGAATATTGCATAAGTTCATCTCCAAATTAATGTTTTATTTGTATATAGAATAGCGCAATGATCGTTTAACGTAAAATATAAAAAAATAACGGTTTGCTATAGCTTGAATCTATAACAGCCGTTATTTAGTAATAAATTAATTTAAATTAGCTTTATTAAATGAAAATAAACTATTTACGTTAGCAGTTTTATTTCTCTGATAACTCTGCAGCATAATGTTTTAAGGCATTGATATACAATTGGGCAAAACGACCTGGACGTACTTTTGTGTGAGTGATATAGCCTATTTCCATATAGTCATCAACAGTGAGTGGTAAAGCCAAGATATTTTTTCCATTTAATTCTTCACTGATAACTCCGCTGCAGATCGTATAACCATTGAGTCCAATGAGTAGATTGAATAAAGTAGCGCGGTCAGAAACCATAATATCTTTTTTGCTGTCCCGGGTACTCAGAATTTCCTCTGAAAAATAAAAAGAATTATGTGTACCCTGCTCGTAAGATAAACGAGGGTAGGGAGCAAGATCTTCAAGTGATACGGTGTGTTGGCCGGCAAGCGGACTAAAAGTGCTGACAAACACATGAGGTTTGGCAATAAAAAGCCGTTGAAAAGTCAAATCATTTTCCCGCAGAGTTTTGCGAAGGACAGTTTCATTGAATTTGTTAAGATATAAAATACCTACTTCGCTGTGCAATTTAGCAACATCTTCAATAATCTCATAAGTCTGAGTCTCCCGGATACGAAAATCATATTCTTCACCGCCATGATTTTTCAGCAGTGTAACAAATGCTTCTACGGCAAAAGAATAATGCTGGGTGGATATACAAAATTGATGCTTTGTTGGTGTGATGCCAAAATATTTTTCTTCTATTAAGTCGGTTTGTTCGATAACCTGACGGGCGTAACCAAGAAATTCTTCACCGTCAGTCGAAAGTATAACACCTTTATTGGTACGGACGAAGATAGTAATACCCAGCTCATTTTCCAGTTCTTTTATAGCAGCTGTGAGGCTGGGCTGGGTAATATAAAGCTGTTTGGCGGCTTTACTGATAGTTCCCACGGCAGCGACGGTTACGATATATTTTAGTTGCAATAAAGTCGTTCTACATTCCTCCTGACTGAGTCAAAATAATTGATGGTTTGTCTATAGAGTTATAAATGGCATAAATTCAGGCAGTTTGCGAGGGGGTGTTTTTCTTTTTGCTGTTTTTTTCGTTTTGCAGTTCGAAAATTACGTCACGCAGTTCGGCTGCTTTTTCAAATTCTAAGGCCCGTGAAGCTGCCTGCATTTCTTTGGTAAGGGTATTGAGCAGTTTTTGCTTTTCCTTGGCAGTCATTTTTAATTTCTTCCGTCCGGGTTTATATTGTGAATTATTTTCTGCAACCATTGTTGTTTCGATGAGATTTTTAACTTTTTTTTGAATGGTCTTGGGGATGATACCATGTTTTTTATTGTATTTATCTTGAATTTCACGGCGGCGATCTGTTTCATCAATGGCTTTTTGCATGGAATCAGTGATGCGATCAGCATACATGATTACTGTGCCGTGTGAATTGCGAGCTGCCCGGCCAATAGTTTGAACCAAGGAAGTTTCTGAGCGTAAAAAGCCTTCTTTATCAGCGTCAAGAATGGCTACCAGCGAAACTTCCGGCATATCAAGACCCTCGCGCAATAAATTTATGCCGATGAGCACATCGAAAACGCCCAGGCGCAAATCCCTTATTATTTCAGCGCGTTCAATAGTGGCAATGTCAGAATGAAGATAACGGACTTTTATGCCCATTTCCTTCAAATAATCTGTCAGATTTTCGGCCATTTTTTTAGTCAAAGTGGTAATTAGCACACGTTCTTTTTTATCCATTCGGATTTTTATTTCACTTAGCAGATCATCCATTTGACCTTCCAGCGGTCGTATTTCGATTTTGGGGTCTAGCAGACCAGTGGGACGAATAATTTGTTCAACTATCTGACTGGCTTGTGAAAGTTCATATGGTGCCGGTGTAGCTGATACATAAATTATTTGATTGATTCTTTCTACAAATTCTTCAAAACGCAATGGTCGGTTGTCGAAGGCAGACGGCAGACGAAATCCGTTATCGACTAGAGAAACCTTGCGGGAACGGTCACCGGCATACATTGCGCGCAACTGAGGTAGTGTGACATGAGATTCATCGATGACAATAAGAAAGTCATCAGGAAAGTAGTCTAAAAGGGTGTAAGGTGATTCGCCTTTTTTACGTCCGGTCAAATGACGTGAATAGTTTTCGATGCCGGAGCAGTACCCCATTTCCTGCATGATTTCCAAATCATAATTAGTGCGCTGCTTGAGCCTTTGAGCTTCCAGCAGTTTGCCTTCACTTGTAAGATATTTGAGTTGCTCATTTAGTTCTTCTTCTATAGTTTTTACGGCTCTGTCCATGTTTTCCGGTGAAGTGACATAGTGTGAAGCGGGAAAAATTGTTATGCTTTTGCGTTCGCCGAGTATCTCACCGGTCAGTGGATCAAATTCACTTATGCGATCCACTTCATCACCAAACAATTCAATACGAACGGCGCGATCTTGATAACCGGCCGGGTAGACTTCAATTATATCGCCGTGTACACGGAATTTACCACGGACAAAGTTGATATCATTTCTTTCATATTGTATTTGCACCAGCTTGCGCAGCATGGCGTCGCGGGGATAGTCTTCACCACGGCGTACCGATAACACCAATTCATAATATTGTTCCGGTGAACCTAAACCATAAATACAGGATACGCTGGCCACAATTATGACATCACGCCGTTCAAATAATGAACAAGTGGCTGAATGGCGCAGTTTATCAATCTCATCGTTGATCGAAGAATCTTTGGCAATATAGGTATCAGTCTGGGCAATATAAGCTTCCGGCTGATAGTAATCATAATAACTTACAAAATATTCTACAGCATTGTTGGGGAAAAATTCCTTGAACTCGCTGGCAAGCTGCGCTGCCAGAGTTTTGTTGTGAGCTATTACCAGAGTCGGTTTTTGTACTTTTTCAATAACTTTGGCAATGGTAAAGGTCTTGCCGGTACCTGTGGCGCCAAGCAGGACCTGGGCAGTTTGTCCGTTTTCAATGCCGGCGGCAAGATCTTTTATCGCTGCAGGCTGGTCACCTGTAGGTTGATATGGGGCAACGACTTTGAATGGTGTTTTTTCCACCAAATGAAGTGTGTTTAATTTTGGTACAGTAGCCATATTACATCCCTCGAAATAAAAAAATCAGTACTATTTTTAGTATAGCGTAACAGCACTGATTTTGAAATCTATTTTGCGGTTATTTTTTCAGTAATTTGTCACGAATTTTATCGGGGACTTCTTCATAGTGAGAAAAATCTATGCTGTAGCTGCCTCTTCCCTGTGTCTGTGAGCGAAGTTCCGTAGCATATTTTATAAGTTCAGCTTCAGGTACTTGAGCTTCAATGATGCTGATATCATGGGCAGGGTTGCTTGTATTGAGAATACGACCTCTCTTGGTATTCAAGCCACCGATAACCGTACCTATATAGTATTCAGGAACTGTTATTTTTATGGAACAATATGGTTCCAGTATTGTTGGTGATGCTTCTGAAACAGCCTTTTTCAAGGCTAATCCCGCGGCCGTCTTAAAAGCCATTTCTGATGAATCGACAGTGTGATAAGAACCATCGGTAAGATTTGTTTTTATATCAGTCATTGGATAGTTGGAAAATAATCCTTTTGCTAATGTTTCTCTGATACCTTTTTCAACGGCGGGAATGTATTGACGGGGGACAGCTCCGCCAAAAATTGTTTCGGTGAATTGTATGCCGCTGCCACGTTCCAAGGGAGATATTTCCAGCCAGACATCACCATACTGACCATGACCGCCGCTTTGTTTTTTGTATTTACCTTCAGCTTTAGCGGCAGTCTTAATGGTTTCGCGATAAGCAACAGCCGGCTCAGTAAGATAAGCTGATACGCCAAATTTACGCTGGAGTTTTTCCAGAGCAATATCAAGATGAAGTTCTCCGATGCCGCTTATACATAATTCTCCGGTTCTGTTGTCTTTTTCAAGTTTTAATGATGGTTCCTCGTCAATCAATCGGGATAAAGCGGGACTGATTTTATCCTCATCTGTCTTATCTTTGGCGGTTATAGCCAGCTTTAGCATTGGTTCAGGATAATCTGGTTTTTCATAACATATGGGTGTCTCTTCATAGCAGAGCGTGTCACCGGTTTTACTGGACTGGAGTTTAGTCACAGTAATTATATCCCCGGCAGATACTCTTTTTATCGGCAGGATGTTTTTACCGCAGGCAGTACAGATAGTGCCAATACGTTCAGTTTTTTGTGATGACGAATTGTATAATGTGCTATTTTCCCGCATACTACCGGATAATATCTTTATATAGCTGGTTCGACCGATAAATTGATCAACGACAGTTTTGAATATGACAGCAGAAAAGGCATCTTCTGTATTGCGTTCCTCAAGACTATTAGTAAAGGGGTTGCTGCCGACAGATGTCCTGAAATAAGGTGTCGGTAGGTATTCTATAATACTATTTAAAAGCTGCCTGAAGCCAATGCCTTTTTCTGCCGAGCCACATAATACCGGGAAAATTTTTCCGGTTACAATGCCTTCGATAAGGGCTGCTGCCGTTTCGGTTTCACTTATTTCTTCTCCATTCAGGTATTTTTCCAAAAGTTCATCATTAAATTCAGCCAATGATTCAATCAGTATATGCCGGGCATCTGTCACGGTCGACTGCATATAGTCTGGTATTTTATAAATCTGGGTCTGATTTTTAATCAGCACTTTTGTATTCATAGTTATAAGATCAGCTACACCATGAAAACTGTTTGCCTGCCCAATGGGCAGCTGTATAGGAACAACTCCTTTACCAAAGTGTATGCGCAATTCATCTATTATATTATTGAAATCAACATTATCACGGTCAAGCTTATTTATAAAAATTGCACGTGGCAGAGAGATTTTTTCGGCATACTGCCAGGCTTTATCTGTTTCAACTTCCACGCCGGAGGATGCTGAAACAATGATTAAAGCCGCTTCGGAAACAGACATCGCTGACTGAACCTGTGCTGTAAAGTCAGGATAACCTGGTGTGTCGAGAAAATTTATTTTATAACCATGCCATTCACAGGCAGCCAATGTGGTATTGATAGTCATTTTGTGTTTTATTTCTTCCGGTTCATAGTCAAGAACAGAACTGCCATCAGCGGTTTTACCAATACGGTTGATCGAACCTGATTTGTAGAGGCAATTTTCGACTATAGATGTTTTACCGCATTTGCTATGTCCTACTACACTGATGTTTCTCAATTGAACACTGCTGAATTCCGTCATAATTCCAGCCTCCTAGTATAATTTATTATTATAATAATTCTGTATAAAAAGAAAATTCCCTCTAATAGTAATATATTCAAAAAGGGAAAGTTTAGAGAAATTTTATCAATAGTATACATTTTATTATCAAATGTGCTAGAATCATATTTATACAATCTTTATAAATTTTTAATTTAATCTTAATTTTATAAGGATATTATATTGCATAAAACAGTAATGTATATTATAGTAAATAGGCTGAATTTATACAATCTTAATATGTAATTAGTGTACTGGAGGACTTTGCGGTGTTTAGCAGAATAAGAAGACTGCTGATAGGGCGTCCGCTCAAAAATGAAGAGGCCCTTTATCAGCGTCTGCCAAAGTGGAAAGCCTTGGCAATATTTTCATCAGATGCGTTGTCGTCTGTAAGTTATGGCCCGGAACAGATAGCTGTCGTATTGGCATTATCTGGTATGGTAACTTATGGTTACTATCTTTATTCACTTATTCCGATAGTAATACTACTGGCAGTAGTAACTATTTCTTATACACAAGTGGCTAGAGCAAATCCGGGCGGCGGCGGTTCTTATTCGGTTGCCAGGGAAAATCTGGGAGAGGGACCGGCTTTAGTGGCAGGTGCTGCATTGTTTACTGATTATGTGCTCACTGTAGCTGTTAGTATAACATCCGGGACAGCCGCACTTACTTCGGCTTTTCCTTTTTTAGGTGATTATAAGATTGCTTTGGATTTGTTTGTTTTGTTTGGCGTCCTTACTATTATTAATTTGCGTGGGGTAAGTGAATCTGCTAAATTTTTTGTGCTGCCAACATATTTATTTGTCGGCAGTATGTTAGCGATAATATTGGTTGGTGTGGTTCAGGCTTTGACTGGTACTGCACCGGTTGTACCGGAAGTGTCTATGCAGCGTCAGCCAATGAATATGATGATATTTTTCCTGATATTGCGGGCTTTTGCCAATGGGTGCAGTTCCATGACCGGCTTGGAAGCAATAGCCAATGGTGTGCCAATGTTTAAAGAACCTGCATATAAAAATGCCATTCATACGACATATTATATGTCGGGCTTATTGGCAACGATGATGGTGGGAATTTCATTTTTGGTATTACATTATCATGTCATGCCTAATCCCGATATAACGATGTTGTCTCAGATTGCGGAAATGACGGTAGGCCGGGGATATTTTTATTATTTTTTTCAGCTGGCAACGATGTTGATATTATTTTTGGCGGCTAATACCGCTTATAACGGACTTCCGCCGCTTATGTCAATAATTGCCAAAGATGGTTATCTGCCGCGCTATTTGGGACAACGCGGTGAACGTTTGAACTTTTCTAATGGCATAATATTGCTCAGTTTAGCAACAGCTGTATTACTTATTGCATTTAATGGAAATACGGAACATTTGATTTCCTTGTATGCAATAGGTGTTTTCCTTTCCTTTACAATTGCCCAGTCCGGTATGGTGGTATATTGGTCGAGAAATAAGATACAGCATTGGCATTGGCGGGCGGCTATAAATGCTTTTGGTGCTGTAATAACGGGTATTGTTGTTGTTATTATAGCGGTGACTAAATTTTTTTATGGGGCGTGGATCGTTCTTATTTTTATTCCGGCGACGATATATTGCTTTAAGAAGATTAATTCGCATTATACGGAAATGGGTAAAGAACTGGCACTTAAACCCGGTGAAAAATTTAGGTATATAAGTTCACCTATTGCTAAAAACTATGTAATACTGCCGATATCTTATCCGACACGAAGTGTTATAGAAGCCATGCGTTATGCCAGAAAAATTGGTGATGAAGTCATAGCTGTGCATATTGCGGCAGATGAACAAAATGCTGAATATGTGAAAAAAGTCTGGCATATACAAGATCCTGAGATTGGTATTGTTACAATCAAATCACCTTATCGGATGGTTATACAACCGTTGCTGGATTTTATTAAAAAGGTGCTTGTTGATAAAAATCCGGAAGATTATGTTACGGTATTAATTCCTGAAGTACAGACGAATAAATGGTGGCATCGTCTTTTACACAATCAGACCGGTTTGATTTTACGGACTTTGTTGATACACAAAGA
Source organism: Pectinatus frisingensis (assembly GCF_014076555.1). NCBI lineage: Bacteria > Bacillati > Bacillota > Negativicutes > Selenomonadales > Selenomonadaceae > Pectinatus > Pectinatus frisingensis. Next base: position 1,813,990 of record NZ_CP045424.1, on the reverse strand, counting down.
AAATGTTATCGTGGTAACCGTACCATTTAGATTAAAAATGTGACTTGATTATTGAGATAAACAGCAAAAAAGCTTTTGTACGATTTTGGTACAAAAGCTTTTTTGTTGTGCAGAACTAACAATAAAGGGGTATTTATATTGGAATTTATTAAATAAAATAGTGAGTATCTATATTATAGTCGGTACTGTCAATATTGTTTCGCAAATTCATAGGTAACCGTCATAGTCGGAATTAGCCTAACACTTTCTCAGCATTATAGCTGTCTAAGTGTTTCATGTTCATATATAATTTGCTACCCCATTGGCTGTTAACGACATGCCGCAGGCGGGCACAAACCAACATTAACGCACTGTTTCCGTCTGGGAAAGTACCAACAACACGGCTTCGACGGCGAATTTCACGGTTGAGCCGCTCAATCGTATTATTAGTTCGGATTTTCTTCCAATGCTCTTCAGGAAAATCCATATAGGTTAAGGTTTCAGCGATTCCAGTCGTTAATTTTTCAGCAGCTTTTGCCAGTTTCATTTCCTTGAGCTTTTCTGCCACATGTGCTGCTTTTTCCAAAGCCGCGGCTTTATCTTCTTGGGCATGAATTGCTTTTAGCATTCGAGCTACTTCTTTTCCTTTGGTTCTTGGTACTACAGAAAAAATGTTACGAAAAAAATGTACGCTGCAGCGCTGGTATTTAGCCTCTGGAAATATTTCAGTAACGGATTCGCACATACCCTGGCATTTATCTCCTATGACAAGCTGTACTCCCTTTAGGCCACGTTCGCGTAGTGAACGCAAAAAATCTTTCCAGCTTTCTTTATCTTCTTTCATACCTTCAGCTGCGCCGATTACTTCGCGATAGCCATCGCGGTTTACAGCAATGGCAACAAGGATAGCAATGTTTTCAAACTCGCCACCCCAACTACGTTTGAGATAAATTCCGTCAACAAAAACATAAGGATATTTTTCACTGGTAAGCTTGCGATTTCGCCATTCTTCGATATGTACGTACGCTTTTTGATTCAAATTGCTGATTGTTCCTGGTGATACTTTTGATCCCCATAGCGCCTCAGTTATATCCTCAACTCGCCGTACAGAAACACCCGCTAGGTACATTTCGATTAGTGCTTCCTCAACACTGCTTTCACGGCGACGATAGCGCTCAATAATGGCCGTTTCAAAAGGAATGCCTTTCAATTTAGGCACTTTTAAAGTTACTTCACCAGAAGTAGTCTGTAACTGGCGAGTATAATGGCCTGAACGATAGCCATTACGTTTTTCAATACGCTCATACTTTTCAGCTTTGGTTAACTGTTGGGCCTCTTGATCAAGTAGAGAATTCAAAGTGTCTTCAACACTCTGCTTAACCAAGGTTTTTAATTCCGTTTTGATCAAATCCTCGTTTAATTGTATAATGTTGTTGGACATGGTAATCGGTCTCCTTTGTAGAGTTTTGTTCAGCAACTTTATTCTAACAAATGACCGTTACCATGTCTTTCCTTATTTGTTTTTGCGAAAAATATTATACCTTATCTTATAGTCAGTCAATAGACAGATTGAAGGCTTTTTTTATTTCAGCTATTGTGACAGGTCTGTTTTCCTCAACAGATCTTTTGGCAGCAAGACCGATGAGTACAGGCTGTAATCCGTCGTTGGCATTCACGGTGGTTGGGGTGTTATTACTGATTGAATCGACAAAAGAATTGATTTCAGCGGCGTAGGCCATCATATAACGTTCAAGGAAAAAATACATTGGTTTTTCACCTGTAACGCCATCTTTATCACTAATTACAGCGGTAGAATTACTATCATTATTTATTGAAACAGCACCTTTGGTGCCAAATACTTCGGCTCGTTGATCATAACCATAAGCAGCTTGACGACAGTTATCTATTATGGCGGTTGCACCATTGGCTAGCTTCATTGTTATCACCGCGGTATCTATGTCACCAGCTTTGCCAATCTCAGGATCAACAGTCACAGAACCAATAGCAAATACTTCTTCTACTTCACTACCAGACAGATAACGCACCATGTCAAAATCATGTATAGTCATATCAAGAAAAATACCACCGGATACTTTTATGTATTCTATAGGGGGAGCTTGTGGATCGCGGGAGGTTATTTTTATTATTTGCTGTTTGCCTATTTTACCAGTAGCAACGGCATCTTTTACAGCCTTGAAATTATGATCAAAACGACGATTGAATCCGACTTGATACTTTAATCCGGAAGTTTTTACTACATCCAAAACTTCTTTTATTTTTTTTACGTCATGGTCTATAGGTTTTTCGCAAAATACATGTTTACCAGATTTAATTGCTTCTATAGATATTGATGAGTGAGTATCCGTTGAGGAACATATAAGAACGGCATCAATATCTGGATCAGCCAAGATTTTTTTGTAATCGATATAAGTGCTCTCAATATCTAGGGAAGCTGCCCATTGTTTGCTATTATCATTTAAAAAAGGATCTGCGACAGCTTTGATCTTTGCATTTTTAACAAATTTTGTGATGCTTTCACCGTGAACACGTCCGATTCGTCCTATACCAATAATACCAATGTTTACCATTTATATCACCTGTTATTAATTAATTTAAGAATTTTTACAAAAAAAAGTTTATTTTGATTATTGATTTAAAATATTGATTATGCGCGTAATTCTCGATATATATCAATCATTTGTTCAATTAATTTTTTGTTGAGAATGGCATTATTTACATAACCTTGTGCATGAATCAATAATACTGACAAATCATTTTTAATACCGTTAGCCTCATCTTTAATAAGATCAGTTTGTAATTGATGTGCCTTGATAAGTAAGGTATCTGCTTTTTCAAGATTTTTTTCAGAAGCTGTGAAATCAGCTTTCTTTGCGTATTCTAAAGCTTTGAATTGTAAGGCTTGGGCATCACCTGCTGATGCGATCATACTGTAAGCTGTTTGAGTGATTGTGGACATAATATAACTCCTTTCAATAATACAATTTTAAGTCTAGCTGATCATATAATGATTAAATTATGATTAACTATTGAATATAAAATACCATTATTTATTCTTTGTGTCAATAAAAAACAATAAAAATAAAATTTGAGCGAAAATATGATTAAATATAAAAACAGTAAAAATGATTAGATAACTTAAGTAGAACGGTTAACATTCTTTATCTAAACTATTCATATACAGATTTAATGGGATATTTAATATATTTTGTGGTGTAAATAATATTCATATGGATAATGTAGCAATAAAGGGGAATATTAAGGTAACTATTTATGGGAAATGCTATTGTATAAATAAAAACAATAGTTTATAATATCATCATCAGATAACAATATTATAACAAAATTATTTATTTTATTGTGATAAAGTTACCTAACTTTTTTAGTAAGAGAGGCAGAAATTTATGAAGATAGATCGCATAAATCAAATAAAGGAATTGCTGCAGGAAAAAAATACAATCTCCATTGAAAAACTTTGTGCAACTTTTGACGTATCCAAAAATACTATCAGACGTGATATAGCAGAACTGGAAAAACAAGATGTAATAAAAAAAATATATGGGGGTATAATGCTGAAGAAAAGCATGGGTGAACCGGAACCATTTGCTTCTCGCGAAGTGAAATATTCGAATGAGAAAAAAATTGTTGCCAGACTTGCTGCTAACTTTATAAAAGATGATGATGTAGTCTTTATAGATTCAGGAACTACTACTATGCATATAATCTCAGCACTGGCACATATTAGAAACTTGACTATAATCACAACAAGTCTTTATGTTATAAACGCAGCAGTAAATTATACTCATTTTAATATAATTTGCACCGGCGGGAATTTTTATTTTCCCTCAAGGGCTTTTGTCGGGTCAAGCGTATTAAAATGTCTCGACAATTACAATATATCAAAAATATTCCTGGCATCAGCGGGGGTGTCATTGGAAAATGGTGTAACTAATACATCGCCTCTCGAATGTGAGACTAAAAAACATTTGATGGGAGGAAATGCGCAGAAAATACTTCTTATCGATTCATCAAAGATTGAAAAATCATCTCTTATGACATATGCTGAATTAAAAGACTTTGATGATGTGATTATCGACAGGAAACCGGCACAAAAATATGTAGATTATTTCAAGAAAAATAATGTGAAATTACATTATGATGATTTTTCGGGGAAAATATAATTTTGTGATAATGAATTATTGATTTAATGTAAGCTGGATAATTTTTGAGGGTAAGAATGCTGCTTTTATGCAAAATTCTTATCTCTTTTTTTGTTTATGGTAAAAAAATATTGACATTTTTGTTATATTGTATTATTTTATAACCATAACATAATTATAAAACATCCATAATATACTCATGAAAGGAAACAAAAATGGCAAAAATATTTTTAGTCCCCAATGTAATTTTATCTGGTGAAGGTGCTGTTAATGATATTGGCAATTATCTGAAGGGAAAAGGAAACAAGGCATTGCTTGTGACCGATAAATTCATGGTGCAATTTGGCAATGCAAAAAAAGTAACTGACGCTCTTGATAAATGTAAAATTAAATACACTGTTTATGATGGTGTAAATGGAGAACCTACAGATGAAATGGTAATGAAAGGTGTTGATGTATATAAGGAAAATAACTGTGATTTTCTTATCGGTTTAGGAGGGGGCAGCCCAATTGACACAGCAAAAGCAATTGGGTTCATGTCTGTCAGCAATGGTAAAATTAGTGATTATATGCATCAAAATATAGATATTGATGTTCCATATTTAGTTGCAATACCGACAACTGCAGGAACAGGTTCAGAAGCTACTCAATTTACAATTATCACTGATACTAAAAATAATGTGAAAATGCTTTTGTCAGGACTGGCGATTTTACCTAAATTGGCAATTATTGATCCCAATTTTACATTGACCGCACCGGTAAAAGTCACTGTCGCGACGGGATTAGACGCTCTGTGTCATGCAATAGAAGCGTATACTTCAAGAAAGGCTCAACCTTTGTCCGATATATTTGCTTTATCAGCGATAGCTAAAATTCATGAAAATCTACCATTGTGTTTTGCTGATGGAAAAAATATTCAAGCCAGAATGAAAATGTCACTTGCTGCTACAGAAGCCGGCATAGCTTTTAATAATTCTTCCGTGACAATAATACATGGTATGAGCCGTCCAATAGGTGCATTGTTCCATATTGCCCATGGCTTGTCTAATGCTGTTTTATTAATTGTCTGCATGAAATTTGCTATTAAGGAAAATAAGGAACGATTTGCTGAGATAGCCCGTACAATGGGGGTAGTTGGTAATAATGCAAATATTGACGAAGCAGTACAGGCTTTTATAACAGAGTTAGAAGATTTTTGTAAAGCTTTGAAGGTGCCTGGATTGTCTGAATTAGGTGTTGATAAAGAAATTTTTCTTAATAATTTGGATAAAATGGCTTCAGATGCCTTAGACAGTGGTAGCCCTGCCAATACTATGCGTCAACCTACAAAAGAAGATATTATAAAAATATATAAGAAACTGTTTTAAAGGATAAAGAAGGGAGGTGGAATAATGGCGCTGGTAAAAATGAGTGAATTGCTCCATTCTGTATATGGCAATTCTTATGCAATAGGATCATTTAATGTTTCTAATATGGAAATGGCAATGGGAGCAATAAAAGCTGCTGAAGAGTTAAAAGCACCTATTATGATTCAAATAGCTGAAGGCAGATTAAAGTATTCACCACTTGAATTATTGGGACCGGTCATGGTGGCGGCAGCTAAGTTGTCAACTGTGCCGATTGCAGTACATCTTGATCACGGTGGATCGATGAGAGTAATAAAGTTGGCACTTGATTTGGGATTTACGTCTGTAATGTTTGATGGTTCTAAGTATACTCTGGAAGAAAATATAGATAGAACTAAAGAAATTAAAGCATTAGCAGATAAGTATGGCGCTGATGTCGAAGGAGAAATCGGTAAAGTGGGTGGTGCTGAAGGAGATTATAAGGAAGTTGATATAGCTATTACCAGTGTAGCTGAGGCAAGAAAATTTTCAGAGGAAACTAAAGTGGATGCGATGGCTGTTGCTATTGGTACGGCTCACGGTAATTATAAAGTCGAACCGAAGCTCAGAGTAGATCGATTAAAGGAAATTGCCGCGGTCGTTAAGTGTCCCTTGGTGTTACATGGTGGGACAGGACTGAGTGAAGAAGATTTTCATAATTGCATACATAATGGTATAAAGAAAATAAATATAGCCACAGCCTCTTACGATAGTGTAGCAAAATATGTAAAAAAGACCATAAAAGAAAAACCAAATGCTAATTATTTTGACATTAGTGACGCAGCTGTGCAGGGAACACAGGCAAATATAATGAAGCATATGAAAATATTTGGATTAGAAAATAGGATCTAAAGCAGAAAATGTTAGCTGTGGAAAATATGAATTGCAAAGGAGAAATAAGATGGCTTTATTAGAATTTGACCCATCGAAATCTATGGATATTATTCCGATGGGACGCGCAGCCATAGATTTTAATCCTAATGAATTGAATAGAACATTAGATGAAGTACGCACATTTACAATGTATTTGGGTGGCAGTCCGGCAAATATTGCCGTTGGTATAGCTAGACTGGGTAAAAAAGTAGGCTTTATTGGTGCTGTATCTGATGATCAATTTGGAACATTCGTGGAAAATTTTTTTAGAAAACGAGATATTGATACAAGTCAAATTGTACGGGCTAAAAACGGTGAAAAGTTAGGGTTGACTTTTACTGAAATTTCAAGTCCGGTTGACAGCCAAATACTTATGTATCGTAACATGGCAGCTGATTTTGCTATTACTCCTGAGGATGTTTCAGAAGAATATATAAAAAATAGCAAGGCGTTATTGGTTTCGGGAACTGCTCTTGCAGTCAGTCCTTCGCGTGAAGCCTGTTTTATGGCAGTCAGATATGCCAAAAGGCATAATACAAAAATAATTTTTGATATTGATTATCGCCCTTATAATTGGAAAAGTTTTGCTGAAGTAAGTATATATTATTCACTTATTGGTCAAATGAGTGATATTATTATGGGTTCACGGGAAGAATTTGATTTAATGGAAAATCTTCAGTATAAGAATAATGACGTAGCAGATTATCAACTTGCCGACAAATATATAGGATTTGGCAATAAGATTGTGATAATAAAACATGGCAAAAAAGGATCTGTAGCTTATGGTGCAGATAAAAATGCATATAAAGTTGAGTCTTATAAGGTAAAATTACTTAAATCATTCGGCGGCGGGGATGCTTATGCTTCAGCATTTATTTATGGATTGCTCGAACAATGGGATTTGCCACAGTGTCTGAGACATGCCACGGCGCATGCAGCTATGGTAGTAGCTAGTCACAGTTGCTCGGAAGCTATGCAGGATGCGGCATCTATAGATAAATTCATAAATGAACGTATGGACGAACAGGTAATTACTCCTGTAGATTGGAAGGTTATATTATGAATGAAGAAAAATTTGGGCGTTTAGGCAGAATTTTAAAACATGGCTATAATAGCATAGTTACAGCGCAGAGCAATGCAATGATGGATATAGGGTATCAGGTGATGGCTCCAAGTGAAAAGGTATCTTTTATAGATGAAAAAAAGGAAACAGCTTTCGTTATTTTGACGGGTGAGGTTGAAATTTGCTGGAATAATGATTCGAAAACGATGAAAAGAGCATCGCTATTTGATGAAAATCCTTATTGTTTACATGTTCCGGCTGGTGTAAATGTTTTGCTAAAGGCTGTATCAGACTCAGAAGTATTAATTCAAAAAACGGTCAATGACAAATCTTTTTCGGTAAAATTTTATCGTCCTGAAGATGTACAATGTGATGTCTTTGGTAAGGGACAATGGGGCGGTTGTGCAGAAAGGACTGTGCGGACGATTTTTGATTATGAAAATGCACCGTATTCCAATATGGTAAATGGTGAAATAATAAATAAACCAGGACGCTGGACGAGTTATATACCTCATTTTCATCCGCAGCCGGAAGTGTATACTTATAAATTTGATAAACCACAGGGGTTCGGTGGATGCTTTATTGGTGATGAAGCTTTTAAAATATCGCATAACAGCTGGTGTTCTGTGCCGGGTGGGCAGACCCATCCTCAGGTCGCGGCACCTGGCTATGTAATGTGGTACAGCTGGATGATAAGGCATTTACCTGGAAATCCATGGGTAAAAACACGTACAGACGATAAAGAACATGAATGGCTTTTAGCAAAAGATGTTAAAATTTGGCCACAAAAATAATTTGAGAAAATGCTATTGAGGAGGAGAATATATGGTAAAAACAATCAGGTTAACTACTGCACAAGCATTAGTAAGATTTTTAAATAATCAGTATGTTGAATTTGATAAAAAAGAAAATAGAATGTTTAAGGGTATTTTTACCATTTTTGGGCACGGCAATGTTGTCGGTCTTGGACAAGCACTGGAAGAAAATCCTGGCAAACTTATCGTACATCAGGGGCGTAATGAACAGGGCATGGCTCATGCAGCGATGGGGTATGCGAAGCAAAAGATGAGAAAGCAAATGTATGCCTGTACATCTTCAGTTGGCCCTGGTGCTGCTAATATGGTAACAGCGGCGGCTACTGCGACGGCTAATTGCATACCGGTACTTTTTTTACCTGGTGATGTATATGCTACCCGGCAGCCAGATCCGGTGCTGCAGCAAATTGAACAACCGACAAATCTTTCTATCAGTACTAATGACGCATTTAAAGCGGTGAGTAAATATTGGGACAGAATAACAAGACCCGAACAACTTATGACAGCTATGATTAATGCGATGCGGGTGCTTACTGATCCGGCCGACACTGGTGCAGTAACGATTGCCCTGCCGCAGGATGTGGAGGGGGAAGCTTACGATTATCCCGAATATTTCTTCCAAAAACGGGTACACCGTATTGATCGTCGCCCACCCACAGCAGAAATGATTGAAGAGGCAGTTAATATTATCAGATTAAAGAAAAAACCTATAATTATTTGCGGCGGAGGGGTGAAGTATTCTGAAGCCGGAGAAACATTAAAAAAGTTTGCGCATAAATATAATATTCCTTTTGGTGAAACTCAGGCCGGCCGCGGCTTAATTTTATCAAACGACACAATGAATCTTGGCGGTATCGGTGAAACAGGAGGTATGGCTGCAAATGAAATAGCTAAACAGGCAGATCTTGTTATCGGTATAGGTACGCGGTATACAGATTTTACCACTTCATCAAAATGGCTCTTTCAAAATACTGAAGTAAGTTATTTGAATATCAATGTGTCTGAATTTCATGCATACAAGTTGGATGGAGTACAAATGATTGCGGATGCTCGGGTTGCCTTGGAAGAAATCGATAAAGAGTTGAACAATTTAGGCGGTTATATTTCGGGCTATACAGATGAAATAGAAATGGCTAAAGAAAAGTTTTCATCGGAGATTGATAGATTATATAACATAAAATATACTGGAAAAAACTTTGTACCTGAAGTGGCTGATAATTTTGACAGGGAAAAAGTATATAAGGAATTTCATAATATTACAGGGTCTTATTTGACACAATCACGAGCTTTGGGTGTGCTGAATGATTTTATGAAGAAAAATTATGTTGTGGTTGGTGCATCAGGTTCTTTACCAGGTGATTTGCAAAGGGCATGGCGTGTAAAAGAAGTCAATAGTTATCATGTTGAATATGGTTTTTCCTGCATGGGCTACGAGGTTAATGCGGCTCTTGGAGTGAAAATGGCTGAACCGGAAAAAGAAGTATATGCTTTTGTAGGTGACGGTTCGTATATGATGCTGCATTCAGAACTTCCTACTTCTATTCAGGAACACAAGAAGATAAATGTTATTTTATTTGATAATATGACTTTTGGTTGTATTAATAATCTTGAAATAGGACATGGTATGGGTAGCTTTGGTACTGAATTTAGGTTCCGTAATAAGGAAACAGGTAAATTGGACGGAGAGATGGTGCCGGTTGATTTTGCTATGAATGCGGCTTCATACGGTTGCAAGACTTATAAAGTGACGACTGACGAAGAACTAGAACATGCCTTAGTTGATGCAAAAAAACAAAAAGTATCGACACTTATTGATATAAAAGTTTTACCTAAAACCATGGCTCATGGTTATGGAGATTGGTGGCGTGTGGGTGTAGCAGAGGTTTCTGATAATTCACGTATTAAAGAAGCATATACCCAAAATAGTAGAAAATTGAAAGAGGCTAGGCCATATTAATAAAATATATTTTCAGATAAATAACATAATAATAATTATTTCTTTAATTTGATTAAGATACAAATTAAAATCATAATAAATATTCTCTGGAACTAATATAGTACATTGATGGAACAAAGGCACGTATTATAAATTTATTCATTATTGGGAGGAAAAAATATGTCTAGTAGTATAAACGAGCAGGGTAATAATTTCTTACGAAAAATAGCCTTTTCTGCAACTTTTGGGGCACTGTTGTTTGGATATGATACTGGTGTCATAAATGGAGCACTACCATTCATGTCAAAACCAGATCAGCTAAATCTTACTCCGGCTAAAGAAGGTGGGGTAGCTAGCAGTCTGTTATTTGGTGCGGCTATTGGTGCTTTTTTTGGTGGGCGTATTGCTGATAGTAAAGGGCGTCGTAAGATGCTTTTAATTTTATCGGTAATATTCTTTTTTTCCACTATCGGATGTGCCTTATCACCAAATTTTGAGATTCTTCTAGTTTTTCGGTTTATTCTGGGGATTGCAGTCGGAGGTGCTTCTGTTACAGTTCCTGCATATTTATCAGAATGTGCTCCGGTAGAAGGACGTGGACGGTTAGTTACTCAAAATGAATTAATGATTGTTTCCGGGCAGTTGATGGCCTTCGTAATAAATGCTGTTTTAGCAGTTTCTTTTGGTGAACTTGCTCATATTTGGCGGTATATGTTGTCGGTGGCAACTATTCCGGCAGTTTGTCTTTTTGTAACTATGTATAGAATGCCGGAAAGTCCAAGATGGCTTGTAAGACAAGGTAGAATTAGTGAAGCGTTGAGTGTTTTGAAAAAAATACGTACAGAAGAGCAAGCCGTTGCAGAATTGGAAGAAATTCAAACTAATATAGCCAGAGAAAGCTCTGTTAAACAGGTAAAAATTACTGAACTTGGTACGCCATGGGTACGTCGTATTGTTTTTATTGCAATAGGTGTGGCAATGTGTAATCAGTTTGGTGGAGTAAATTCTGTTATGTATTATGGTACACAAATTCTCCAAAATGCCGGATTTAGCACAAATGCGGCAATTGTGGGTAATATAGCAAATGGTGTAATTTCAGTTATTGCCACTTATATGGCTATATATTTAATGAAAAAACATGGCAGACGTAAATTATTGATGTTGGGATTTATTACAACAATGATATGTCACGTTATTATAGGTACATCCAGTTTACTATTTTCCCATGAAGCATTTTTCCCATATTTTATATTACTTATGACAGTAACTTTTATGTTTTGCAATCAAGGACTTATTGGACCGGTAACATGGCTTATACTTTCTGAAATATTACCAATGCGTCTTCGTGGTACAGGGATGGGGGTAGCTGTACTTTGTATGTGGCTGACTAATTTTGCTATTGGATTAACTTTCCCAATATTATTGTCAATAGTAGGACTTTCAGGTACATTTTACACATTCGCATGTATCGGTGTAGTAGCATTGATTTTTGTAAAATTATTTGTACCGGAAACCAAAGGTCGTTCATTGGAAAAAATTGAGGAAGACTTTAGAAATTATGGTAAAACTGATGAAGAAAGAGCAAAAGAATATATTGAAAGAATATAATTGTGTTTTTAGTTAAATTTTTTGGGGACTGACAGTAATAAAAAATGGATTTGGCAGATAATGTATAAATTTGATTTGCTTATTTGAATAGAAATTAGTACATGCAGTCTTTGTAGTAAATAATAGGTAAAACATAATTAGCAAAAAGATCTGACTTGTCGATGCTATAAAATAATAATATTATATACTCATAAAATTACAAAAATTAGGTAAAAAGGGGACAATAATATGGGAAAAATGAAGCTAGGAATTTGCCCTATTGGTTGGACAAATGATGATATGCCAGACTTGGGCAAAGAAAATACTTTTGAACAATGCATAAGTGAGATGGCTCTTGCGGGATTTACGGGCTGCGAAATTGGTGGTAAGTTTCCACACGATGCCGTAGTTCTAAAAAAAGCATTGGCGTTGCGTAATTTATCAATTGCCAGTGCATGGTTTAGCTCTTACTTAACTACTAGACCATATAAAGAAACGGCTGAAGCTTTTATTAAGCATCGAGATTTCCTGCATGAAATGGGTGCTAAAGTAATTGTTGTATCAGAACAGGGGAACAGTATACAGGGACAAATAAATACACCGCTTTTTGCTAATAAACCTCATTATACTGAAGAACAGTGGAAATTTGTTCCGGAAGGACTTAATAAACTGGGGAAATTGGCCAAGGAAAAAGATATGATCTTAGTGTATCATCATCATATGGGAACTGGTGTACAAACAGAAACTGAAATTGACAGGTTAATGGAATTAACAGATCCAGACTTAGTGTATTTATTATATGATTCAGGACATTTGGTTTGTTCGGGTGAAGATCATTTACGTGTATTGGATAAATATATTGGTAGAATTAAACATGTGCATCTAAAAGATGTCCGTAAAGGTATTGTTGAAAAAGTAAAAAATGAAAATTTAAGTTTCTTAAAAGGTGTAAGAATGGGAATGTTTACTGTTCCCGGTGATGGAGACATTGATTTTAGACCAATATTTGATATCTTAAATAAAAACAATTATAGTGGATGGGCATTAGTAGAAGCCGAACAAGATCCGGCTGTTGCAAACCCATTGGAATATGCATTAAAGGCACATGAATACGTTGAAAAGATAGCAAATATTTAATTTTAGTGACACGTTCGTTTCATAAACAAGATAATTGTTCTTAAATAAGAAATGTTAGTTTATAAGTCAGCGACCTCACATAACAGTTGGCTATTCATAAGACATTTTAACAGATTAGCTTTAATGCTACATTTTTTAAGCTGCTTAGCTAAATATCTTTTATGTAGCAGTAATGCCAATTTTCTAAGGCTGTTTAAAGTTTTTTGCCCATTTTCAGATATAATAGAGCACTCATCTTCCGAAAAGGTTACATCTAACAGCCAATGCATGCTTTCAATTTTCCAATGTTCACGGCAAATATGTAAAAGCTCTTTGGCATCTGTATCCTTACTTGTTATATAATAACCAGTTTCATCACTGGTTCCACGGTTCGTTGTTGTAATACGCTTAACTGCAAATATTGAACTCAGTCCTGCCCATTCTTTATATCCATTCAGCCATTTAATATCTGAACATTTTTTGCAGATGCGTTTCTCAATTCTTCCTCCATTTTTTTCAACTGTCGTATAAGAATCTAATGTTTTGCTATCGAATTCTTCATCAAAGAAAAATTTAACATCATCGTGCAATGTCTTTTGGTTTTCCTTAAGCCCAAAAACGTAATTGCCATGCTTGGCTATAATTTTCTTGCAGGTTTCTTTTTGACAATGCATCGCATCAGCCGTTACTGTCTTGTCCTTAATGTTTAGATTATCCAATAGCTGCTGGAATACAGGAATCTCGTTCGTCTTTTCATGTATAGATTTTTGCCCTAAAACGATGCCGCTTTGTGTTAAATATACAGTTAATATTTGCAGTGCTGAATGCGGTGTACCTTTTTTAGAGGTACTACGGATTGCCTTCCCGTCTACAGCAATAACATCGCCCAAGTCACAGTATGCTGCATCATGCATTATTTCAATAATTACACTGGCTACTTTATCTGCGTCCATCATATTTAATATACGGCTGAAAGTAGCTTTAGAAGGGATTTTAGTGATATTAAATTTCTTTTTTAAAAATTTTGCATTGCTTTGTGCATAAGTTGTTATATCTGCCAGTTCATCTAATCCACACAATACGGCACACATTATTATAATAAGTATATCTGTTAAACTATGTTCTACATAGCTTGAATGTCTGTTATCTTCTATTATTGCAAATTTTTCTTTGATATAATCCATTTTTTCACCTATACTTTTTTACTTTGGATTATATCATTTATTTCCTTTTTTTGTTAATATTTATTTTCCGGTTTATGAAACGAACGTGTTTTAGTGAAAGTAATACTTGTAATATAGAAATGCTTGGGGTATCTTATAATAACTCAGGCATTTTTTGTTTAAGTAATTTAGTAAAGAGAATTTTATTAGTAATAAAAAGATGCATACGAGTTGTCAATATGAATCTCACTGTTTTGTGAGATTGTAACGGTGAATATGAGATACAGATCATTAGATATTCGCACATTTGTTAATAATAAACCATCTTGACATTTTGGACGGTTAATTTTATACTGATGCTGAGCAATGGTGCTTATCAGAAGGGTAAGTGCCTTTTTATTTTTAAAAGAAGGGCGATATTATAGATGGCTGTTGAGGTGTTTTTAAAAGAGAATTATACTGTTACTGATTGGAGCGGCGGAACCACTACGCAGATGTATATATTTCCGGAAAACGCTGAGTATAATAAAAGAAATTTTAAATTGCGGCTAAGTTCAGCAACTGTAAAAACACCAGTATCCGAATTTACTGATTTGAAGAATATAGACCGTATTTTGATGAGTCTCAATAAAAAGATAGAACTCGAGCATAATAAGCAGGAAAAGGTCATATTGAAACCTTTTGAGGCATATTATTTCAGCGGCGGCGATAAAACTATGAGCTATGGATGTTGTGAGGACTTTAATGTCATGCTTAAGCACGGTTCATATAATAAAGCAAAGCTTTTTCTTAATGAGGCAGGGCAATTCGATCTGTATGGTGATGCAGATGAGTGTTTTTTATATGTATATAAAGGTGAATACAAGGTAATAACACAAGATGGCAGCAGTTATACACTTCAGGCTTTACATATGATGCATCTTGATGATTTTTCTGCGGGAAAAATTATAAGACTGGACATGCAGTCAAAGATGGTAGTATGTAAAATTAACTGGTAATGTTTATACAGAAATTACGTTCATAAGCGTTGACTTAATTAATGACTGCAGGCGAGTACTATGCTTTGTATAATGTATTGAGTATTAATCAATGGAAATTAATTATATTATTACTAAAGGAAACATATATGGGAAAGAATATTGAGACCTTTGAGCAGCTTACAAATATGCTTAAGCTTATTGCGGACACATCTCCTACCTATAAAAAAATTGCTATGTACATAAATGATAATTATCTGCAGATAGTATTCATGACTACAAATGAATTGGCAGAGCAGGTCGGAGTCAGTCAAGGCAGTATATCAAGATTTTTCATGGCTTTAGGCTACAGGGGATATAATGATTTCCTGCAGAATCTGCAGAATATAGTGAGCAAAGAGCTGACAGCGCCTAAAAGGCTTCAGTTCAGTGAAAAGCACGGCATAAAAGATAAATATATGCATTCTATTTTTGATAATGAATTAGCAAATATGGAAAAGCTTGGCAGCATAATGGAAACAGATAATTACAAGAAAATAGTTGATATGATAGCTTCTGATAAGCAGTTGATCTTAATGTCAGCCAGAATGTCGGCTACTATAGTTCCATATGTACGGTATATATTGAACAAAATGAGAAATATGGTTTATGAATATAAGCCGTCGACGCCGCAATGGGATACGGTAGAACTTATGGATCCTGAAAAAGTAAATATAATGGCAGTTATGTTTCCGCGCTATCCGCGTGTACTTGTTGAAAAATGTCAACGGCTTAAAGAAAAAGGGTTTCATATATATGGCATTACTGATAGTGAATTTTCTCCGTTGATAGAATGTAGTGATGCTGCGGTATGTGTACCGCTTACGGTATCGTCAATCTTTGATATTTACAGTACACCTATGATTTTCTTCAATATATTATTACGGGATGCAGCAAAGAAAATACCGGGAATTTCTATGCGCATGGATAAAATAGAGAAGATAGAACTGCAAAATAAAGTTTACTATTGACATTTATTTAATAGAAATTTATAATATGATATATTAATAAGAAGCAACGGTGCTTTATTCAAAAGGGAATAGAGTGCTTTTTTTTATTATTTATTGAATGATATTTTCATTATAAAGCATTTATGAATGAAATAATTTAGCAATGGGATATATATTTTAGCAGAGGATGATGCTTGTGATAGAACAGATGAAAAAAAGAACTGTCTCAATTAATAAAGAGAGACTTCTATATCGTTTAGAAGAAATGTCACAGTTTGGATTGAATAAGAAAACAGGTGGAATTGACCGTCAGCTTGGCAGTCAGGCTGATAAAGATACAAGAAAATGGCTGAAGAATATATGGGATAATGAAATGAGGCTCAATGTTACAGTGGATGCTATTGCCAATATTTGGGGAAGCTATGGACAGCATTTAAAAAACAGGCCTATTGTCTTTGGCTCGCACCATGACAGCGTCCCTAATGGAGGCAGATTTGATGGTGCATTAGGTGTTTTGATAGCAATGGAGGCTATTCAGACGATAAAAGAAAATAATATTGCAACGCAGCATCCGTTGGAAATTATTTCTTTCACAGGTGAAGAACCAAATAGCTTTTCTGTATCAACTCTAGGAAGTAAAGTATTGTGTGGACGCTTGACTAAAAAAGACATAGATTTATTGAGTGACAAGAATACCGGAAAAACCTTAGCGGAAACTATTGATGAGCTTGGCGGCAGCAGTCAGAGAATAGATGAAGCCAGGCTTATGCGGGGAATGATGACAGCTTTTTTGGAAATGCATATTGAACAGGGACAGTGCCTTTACAGAGAGGGAAAGGCAGTTGCTGCCGTAAATTGCATTACAGGCATATATCGTGAAATAATAACGGTAAAGGGCGAGGCCAATCATGCCGGAACGACTCATCTGCAGGACAGGCGCGATGCATTGTGCGCAGCTTCGGAATTGTGTCTTGCGATCGAGGCTATAATGAAACAATTAAAGAATGTGTCTGTTACAGTCGGGCGTATACAAATCAAGCCAAATGCTTCTAATATAATACCCGGCGAAGCAAAATTTACAATAGATATGAGAACTGCTTATCCAGAAGAAAAAAAGCAGGCATTGGCAATATTGACAGACAAGGCAAAAGAAATAGCCGATAAACGCGGCGTGAAAATTATACGTGAGTTTAATCTTGACCAGTCGGAAATGCCTATGGATAAAGATGTAATAAATGCTGTTTTGCGGGCATCAGAAACTGAAGGACAGAAGCCGATACAGCTTGTGAGTATGGCTGGACATGATGCGGCTAATATGGAACGTCTTACTAAAACTGCAATGCTGTTCGTACAAAGTGTGGAAGGATACAGTCATTGTCCGGAAGAATATACAGCCCCACGGGAAATTGAAATAGCGGCGCAGGTTTATCTTGACACATTATTGATTCTAGACAGGGAGCTAAAATAATATGACGGTAAAAATAATAAAAACGGCAGCAATTTTTAATGATAACACTCTGGAAAATAAAAAAGCTGTTGCTGTGAATATAGATACAGGCGATATTGAGAAAATAGGCCTATTTGAAGAGTTGCAGCGGGAATATCCAGATACAGTCATAGAAGACTGGGGAGAGCTTGTAATCGTTCCAGGCAGCATTAACGCACATAATCATAGCTTTCAGAGTCTATTGAGAGGTATAGCTGCTGACAGACCTTTTTTAGAATGGCGGGATAATTCTCTTTACAAATTTTCGCCGCGTATGCGTCTTGACGATATTTATGCCGGTGCATTATTTGCTTTTACTGAGATGATGAAATGCGGAGCAACTACCGTGTCAGACTTTTTTTATCTGCATCAGTTTGGCAGCCAGAGTGATGAGGCAGTAATTCAAGCGGCAAGGGATGCTGGCATAAGGCTGGTAATTGCCAGTACCATGTATGATTGGAACGGGGCGCCTTCAGGATATGTCGAAGATGTAAAAACAGCTAAAGAACGTACTGAAGGTTTGATGAAAAAATACTCCGGCGGGATGGTAAAAGTAATACCGGCACCGCACAGCCTTCATGCAGCTTCACCGGAAATGATAATGGCTGGGCATAAGCTGGCACAGGAATATGGTACGCCATATCATATTCATGTGGCAGAGGAAATGTTTGAAGTGGAACAGGTCAAAAGGGAACATGGTATGACACCACTTGCTTATTTGGATTCATTGGGAGTAGTTGATGAGCATATGTCAATAATTCATGGTGTATGGCTCAATAATACTGAAATAAAAACAATGGGGCAAAAGGGAGCACATCTTATATACTGTCCATCCAGCAATATGTTTTTGGCTGATGGGATCACTGATATACCAGCTTATATGAAAAATGGCGTACCAATTGCCTTGGGCAGCGATGGTGCCTGTGGTAATAATCGTATCAGCGTATTCGAAGAAATGCGCATGGTTTCCATATTGCAGAAGGCAAAAACCTGCAATGCACTTTGCGTAAATTATGAAGACGCTTTTAAAATGGGAACACAAAATGGCGGTACTGTATTGGATATGCCTATCGGCAAAATATCACCGGGTTATAAAGCGGATTTTGTCGGTATATCAGTAAAGGACTTTTCTATGCAGCCGTTGACGGAAAAAGGCGGGCAGTTCCTGCCAAACCTGGTTTATTCTATGCAGCCTACTGCGATTGGCCGGGTGGCAGTTAACGGCAGAACAACCGTGATAAATAATCAGCTTGTCAATATAGCTGAGAGCAAAGTGCTTGAACTTATATCGATAACAATGCATCATTTGGAACAGGACTAATATTAATAAACTGTATAATAGGGGAGATTATATATGTACCTTACAGAAGAAGAACAGAGAATGCTCAATGGCGATTATGGGCAGGGAACACAGCTGGCAATGGAAATATTGGCAGCCATAGGTGAGGCTTATGATGCACCTAAAATGGTACCAGTGACGCGTACCCATGTTGCCCTCAGCAATCAGGAAGCTGATTTGTGGTTCGCAGAAAAATTGGCAAACGGCGGAGCAAAGTGCCGTGTTCGTCCGACTGTGAATCCAAGCTTTAATTTAAAGCAGTTTCAGGAAATAACGACGGTGGAAAAGGAAGACGAGGAAACAGTGATGCGTACGCATGCCGCTTATAATAAGCTCGGTGCAATAATGACTTATGACTGTACGCCATATTTAGAAAAAAATGTACCCCGCTTTGGTGAAATAATTTCTTTTTCGGAATCAAGTGCCACACCATTTGTTAATTCTGTTTATGGAGCCCGCACCAATAGAGAATCAGCACAAAGTGCCTTATGCAGTGCCGTAACTGGTGTTACACCATATTATGGTTATTTGCTCAAAGAAAATCGTGCCGGACAGGTATTGGTCCATGTAGAAGCAGATATGGAAGATGATTTTGCCTATCAAATGCTGGGGTATTTCGCACCTAAAAAGATCGGATTTGACATACCTGTATTTGAAGGATTGAAAAATCCAAGCAAAGAAGCTTTGATGAATCTTGGTGCACAGCTTAATACTGGAGGAAATGTAGCGCTTTATCATATACTGGGGTTTACGCCGGAAGCATTAACTATGGAAGAAGCATTTCAAGGAAAGGCACCGCAGCATGAAGTGGTTATTACTGATGATGATTTAAAGGCTATGCGGGAAGAAATTTCTGATAAAAAAGGCAAAATAGATTTTGCTCTTTATGGTTGTCCACATTTTACAATTGATCAGGTAAGCACGGTAGCTGATCTGGTGAATGGCAAAAAACTCGCTGTACCGCTTTTTATAATGACTTCTTCCTTGACACGCAGTTTGGCACAAAAGATGGGATATATGGATATCATAAGGGCTGCCGGTGGTGAAATAGTAGAGGATACCTGTATGGATCAGCCCTGCTGGAAATTCCTTTATGGCAAAAAGGGAATAACTGATTCACCAAAATGTGCTTATTATACTAAAAGGCGTGATATGCAGTTTGTGATAGCACCATTAAAAGACAGTGTCATTGCAGCATTGAAAGGGGAGTATTGAT
This sequence comes from Pectinatus frisingensis, assembly GCF_014076555.1. Taxonomy (NCBI): domain Bacteria; kingdom Bacillati; phylum Bacillota; class Negativicutes; order Selenomonadales; family Selenomonadaceae; genus Pectinatus; species Pectinatus frisingensis. Next base: position 1,793,888 of record NZ_CP045424.1, on the reverse strand, counting down.
ATGGATAAGCAGTATAAATGCCATAAAATATCCGGTGGTAAAGTTAAAGGTGAATTACTGTTTTCTAAAGATGGATTATGTTTTTATCTGATAGATCCGAAGACAGGTAAAATTATAGAAAAAGAACACTGCCTTTATGGACAGTCTATTGCCGGGAAAATTCTCGTATTCCCATATGGCAAGGGAAGCTCCGTAGTGCAGGCTGACGGTATGTATCAATTGAAGATGACTGGCATGAATCCAGCGGCGATGATAGTTGTAAATGCCGATACTACTTTAGCTGCAAGCGCAATCATTCTTAAAGCGCCGATGGTAAATAAAATGAGCGGTGATTTTTACAAAGAGCTGCATAATGGAGATATGGCAGAGCTGGATGCAGATAATGGCATTTTAACCAGAATATGAAGGGAATATTTGCATGAAACCTGTAAAAATTTGGATAATTGATGAAGAATGGCCGGAATATGAATATGAAACTACTATTTTAAAAAGAGAATTGCCAGGTTGTGAAATAAGATATTCAACCTATGACAATGAAAAAGATTTGGAAGAATTCGGCCGGTATGCCGATATCATTTTAGCTCAGATATATGTTGACCTTTCCGCACGGATAATAGATAAATTGGAATGCTGCAAAGGAATAGCCGTTTATGGAGGCGGTTATGACAGAGTTGATGTCGCAGCAGCGCGTGCCAGAGGAATAGGTGTTACCAATGTTCATGGTTATTGTATAGAAGATATAGCAGATTACGTTATGGCGGCAGTATACAGCGTATGCAAACCATTAAACGGTTATAAGGATAATATTGAAGCAGGAATGTGGGGAGCACAGGCAGTAAAAAATGTAACTTCTCACAGAATTTCGCAGCGGACGCTGTTTGTAGCAGGATTTGGTCTGGTCGGCAGAGGCGTGGCACAAAAAGCATTGTCAATGGGGATGAGGGTAATAGCTTATGATCCTTTTGTACCGGAAGAAAAAATGCAGGAAATGCACGTTATGCCGGTATGTTTGGAAGATGGATTTAAACAAGCAGATTTTGCAAGTATACATATAATATGTAATGAAAAAACAACCAATCTTATAACGAAGAAATATTTTTCCATGATGAAACCGACAGCTTATCTTATAAACACCGCCCGTGGAAAGATACTTAATGAAGCAGAACTTATTGAAGCAGTAGAAAACAAAACCATTGCAGGAGCTATTATTGATGTTGTAAATGTTGAACCACCGACAGGCAGGGAAAAAATTTTTAATACAGGAAATATCACAGTAACACCGCATATATGCTACATATCGGCTGAATCTTATAAAGAATTGAAGGAACGTACGGCATATAATGCTATAAAAATGCTGCGCGGTGAAAGACCTGATGACTTAGTGAACTGAAAGAACAAGGTGATAAAATGGAACGTTTACTGATAAAAAACTTGTCACAGATTGCAACACCTATAGGAAAGTCGGCTTTAAAGGGCAAGAAAATGGAAGATATAAAGTTTTATCATGATGGAGCCATTTATTGCGAAGATGGAATAATACAAGCAGTTGGTAATACTCAGGCGATAGTGCACAGATTAAAACCTGCAGCTGAAATGAAAATAATTGATGGCAGAGGAAAATGCGCTGTACCAGGTTTTATTGATCCGCATACGCATTTTTTGTTTGGCGGCACTCGTGCTGATGAATTTATTTCACGGCTGGAAGGTGTACCGTATATGGAGCTTTTGAAAAGGGGCGGTGGAATTGTCAGCACGATGAAGGCTACACGTGCTATGACGGAAGATGAAATGTATGCGGCTGGTAAAAAAACACTGGAAAATATGATAAAACAGGGTTTCACCACGATAGAAGGAAAAAGCGGCTATGGGCTTGATCATGATACAGAATTAAAGATGCTGCGCGCTATGAAAAAAATGAATGAAACTTTACCAGTATCATTAAAAACAACATTTCTCGGGGCACATGCTGTTCCACCGGAATTTGCTGATAATGCAGATGAGTTTATAGATTTTTTAATTGAAAAAGTTTTACCGGAAGTTGCAAAAGATAATCTGGCACAATTTTGCGATGTCTTTTGTGAAAAAGGTGTATTTACTGTAAAGCAGTCCAAGAAACTGCTGCTGGCTGCCCAGCAAATGGGATTAAAGTCAAAAATACATGCTGATGAGATAGTATCCACTGGTGGCGGCGGACTTGCTGTGCAGGTCAGAGCAATTAGTGCCGATCATTTATTGGCTGTATCGAGTACTGATATTGAAAAGCTGTCAGTAAGCAACACAGTGGCAGTACTTTTGCCAATCACGGCATTTTGTATGCGAAAAGACTTTGCCCCGGCTCGCCGCATGATAGATGCAGGATGTGCTGTAGCACTGGCAAGCGACTATAATCCGGGCAGCTGTTATTCATATGCAGCACCGCTTTTACTGGCACTTGCTGTTATAAGCATGAAGATGAGTATTAATGAGACTGTTACGGCTATAACGCTGAATGCTGCGGCAGCTGTTGATGAGGCTGAAACGGCAGGCAGCCTGGAAATAGGTAAAAAGGCAGATATTCTGCTTTTAAACAAACCGGATTATCGTTTTTTAGTTTATCTAACTGGTGTAAATATAGTTGAGCATGTTATAAAAAATGGCAAACTGTTATTTTAAAAAATTATGCAAGGGAGTAATTTGGAATGGCAAAATTAGTAACTGATGTAAAGCTGGACAATGTTTTTCCAGATATGCCGGAAGTCAAAAAAGGCATTCGCCGTGCACCGAGCCGCGGGTTTCTACTTAGCAATGATCAGACGAAAACAGCTTTAAAAAATGCACTGCGTTATCTGCCTAAAGAACTGCATGAAAAAGCTGCACCGGAATTTTTACATGAATTGAAAACATATGGTCGTATATACGCATATAGGTGGCGGCCGCAAGGACGCATCTACGGTAAACCGATAGATGAATATAAGGGAAACTGTATTGAAGGAAAAGCTTTTCAGGTAATGATCGATAATAATCTTGATTTTGAAGTGGCACTTTATCCTTATGAACTCGTAACATATGGTGAAACAGGCAGTGTATGCCATGATTGGCTTGGTTATAGACTGATAAAAAAGTATCTGGAAATAATGACTAATGAACAAACTCTGGTAATAGAATCTGGCATGCCAATCGGTTTGTTTCCATCCAAACCGAATGCACCGCGTGTTATAAATACTAATGCCTTGATGATTGGTATGTTTGATAATGAAAGGGATTGGGAAATCGCTGAGGAAATGGGTGTAGCCAATTATGGGCAGATGACAGCCGGTGGCTGGATGTATATTGGACCGCAGGGAATTGTTCATGGTACGTATAACACACTTTTAAATGCCGGTCGTCTGCACTTGGGAATTCCTAATGACGAGGATTTGCGCGGACATATATTCGTAAGCTCAGGAATGGGTGGAATGAGTGGCGCACAGCCTAAGGCTGTTGAAATAGCTAATGGGGTGGGTATAATAGCCGAAGTTGATTATTCCCGTATTAAAACGCGTCTGGATCAGGGATGGGTAAGTGAATGCTATGACAATCTTGATGAAGTATTTAAATCAGCTAATAAGCATATGAAAAATAGGACGACCATATCTATAGCTTATAATGGCAATATAGTTGATCTTTTAGAGTATATTGTAAAAAATGATATAAAAATCGACCTTATGAGTGATCAAACTTCATGCCATGTTGTCTATGAGGGTGGATACTGCCCGCAGGGAATTACCTTTGAAGAACGTACACGCATGCTGTCAGAAGACCGTGAAACTTTTAAAAAACTTGTAGATAAAAGTCTGCGGCGTCAGTATAGGCTTATAATGAGCTGTGTAAAAAAAGGGACATATTTCTTTGACTATGGCAATTCTTTTCTTAAAGCAGTATATGATGCCGGTGTAAAAGAATTATCCAAGAATGGCATTGATGAAAAAGATGGATTTACTCTGCCGTCCTATGTTGAAGATATAATGGGACCGCATCTTTTTGATTATGGCTATGGTCCATTTCGCTGGGTATGCCTTAGCGGTAAGCACAAAGATCTTGTGCAGACTGATAAGGCCGCTATGTCCTGTATCAATCCCGATCGCCGTTACCAGGATAGAGATAACTATAACTGGATACGTGATGCAGAAAAAAATAAAATGGTAGTTGGTACACAGGCACGCATACTTTATCAGGATGCTGAAGGAAGAATAAAAATTGCTCTTAAATTTAATGAAATGGTACGGAAGGGAAAAGTCGGACCAATAATGCTGGGACGTGATCATCATGATGTCAGCGGCACAGATTCGCCATTCAGAGAAACGTCTAATATTAAAGATGGCAGTAATGTTATGGCTGATATGGCTGTACAGTGCTATGCCGGTAATGCGGCCCGCGGCATGAGTCTGATTTCACTGCACAATGGTGGTGGTACCGGTATAGGTAAAGCTATAAACGGTGGATTTGGACTGGTACTTGATGGCAGTGAAAGAATTGATAAGATAATAAAATCAGCTATACTCTGGGATGTAATGGGAGGAGTAGCCCGCCGTAATTGGGCACGCAATCCTCATGCCATGGAAGTGGCAGAAGAATTTAATAAAAAATATGAAGGCAAGGGACATATCACTATACCTTTTGTGGCAGACGAAGATATGATAAATACTCTTGTTGATAAAATGTTTGATGAATAAGTTTATGTTACCGGGTAGATTGACATTAAAATTGAGGAGTAAGCAGAAAATGATGAAATGGTATCTGCTTCGTGCCCGGGATATAATAAAGACTCATATAAAAGCATTAGCGAATGCAATTGCATTCGTAAAAATTAAGTATATATATTATCATTAAAAGATTATTAAAATAAGAAAAATGAATATTGAATGCATAAATATATAAGTTTGATATAATAAAATAAAGATATTTTAATATCATGATAAAATGTATAATTGACAACCTAATAAATGCATATTATAATGAGTACATAAAAAGCAATGGCGCTTATCCTTTAGAGGATAGGTGCCATTTTTTATTATACTTAGGCATAAATGAAATTATCATTAATGCAAGTGAATGATTTATTACAATCACAATATAAGGATAATATATAAGCTTAAGTATTTATAATATTATGGAGGTAAAAAATGGGATCATTAATAGATGCATTTACACCTAAGGGAAAAATGAAATCTACATATGTCGTTGCAGTTGCAGCAATAGCATTTGCAATAATTTTACTGCTGTGGTCGGCATTTACTTTAACAGGAGCGGTTGATCCGTTTTTTTTGCCACCGCCTACTGATGTAATAAAAACAGCTATAAGTTTATTTACTCAGGGAGATTTCATAAAAGATATAGGGATAACGGTTTTTCGTGTTATGGCAGGGTTCATAATCGCGGCTGCAGTAGCGTTGCCGCTGGGACTTATGATAGGAACCTATGCACCTATGTCAGCTTTTTTGGAATATGTAGTTTCCTTTGTCAGATACCTGCCGGCATCAGCATTTATTCCATTGTTTATTTTGTGGATAGGAATAGATGAACCGGAAAAGATAGCGGTGATTATCCTGGGAAGTTTTCCACAGCTGATTTTGATGATTGCAACTAATGTGCGCAATGTACCGATGTCAATGATTGAAGTCTCTTATACACTGGGAACATCAAAGGCTGATGTTTTATGGAAAGTAATTTTACCAAAAGCGCTGCCCGATATAATGGATACATTTCGTACTGTTTTAGGCTGGGCATGGACATATGTAATAGTTGCAGAACTAGTAGGTGCATCTTCCGGCATAGGGTTTATGATAATTCAGTCACAGAGGATGATGAATACGGCTAATATTTTTGTTGGTATTTTATCTATAGGATTTATAGGAATGATTATTGATGTTTTATTTAAACTTTGTCATAAGAAATTTTTCTTCTGGAATAATTAATGCATAACAGGAAGGGATACAAATGCAGATTAGAGATATAGAAAATACCAATTTAGGACTTGAGGTAGAGAATGTAACTAAAATATATAACATAAAAAAAGGCAATGTTTTAGCATTGGATAATGTTAGTCTGCATGTACATCCCAATGAATTTTTATCGCTGTTGGGAACGTCAGGCTGTGGCAAATCGACATTACTGCGGATCATTTGTGGATTAGAGAAAACAACGGAAGGTCGAATAGTAAATCAGGGGAAAGTTATAACAGGTCCGGGGGCAGATAGAGGAATGGTCTTTCAGGCATATAATCTTTTTCCATGGATGACTATTTCTGAAAATATTCAATTTGGTTTAAAGCAAAAAAAAGCTTCTTCTAAAGAAGCCAGGGAAATAGCAGAACATTATACAAATCTTGTTGGTCTTAACGGTTTTGAAACGCAGTATCCTAATTCTCTTTCCGGAGGGATGAGGCAGAGGGTGGCAATTGCCAGAGCTTTAGCCAATGATCCCAGCGTGCTTCTTTTGGACGAACCTTTTGGAGCATTGGATATGCAGACAAGAGGAGTTATGCAGGAACTATTGTTGAACATATGGCAAAAATCACCAAAAACGATAATAATGGTGACTCATGATGTAGATGAAGCAATATTTTTGGCTGACAGGGTAGCGATAATGTCAGCCCGGCCCGGTAAAATTAAAGAAATACTGGATGTAAAAAAAGGACTGCCAAGGCCGCGTAACTATCATGTAAAAACATCACAGGAGTTTATCAAATATAAAGAAAGGGCAACTGATATTATCAGGGAAGAAAGTATGAAACTTTTAAATAGTGTATAAAAAGGAGAATTTTTATGTATTTGATAAGAAAGTTTATTACTGAGAATCAGCAGGAAACCAGGCTGGTTGTAGGATATACCTATGAATTGGAAAATGCGGTAGAATCCATTGAAATTAATTATGGTGAGCCTGATTCTATAGAAGATATTACAGGCGGTAAGATACTTTATTATAATAAATCAGGTAAAAAGATGGCTTTTTGGGTTCGTGAAATGAGTCTAATAGAAAAAGGCAATAAATTCTAATAATAGGATGATTTTGGTAATAAAAAGCTACAATTTTAGTATGGGCTTATAGTCCTTTTCGGATGAAAATCATAAAACAAATATTAACAATAAGGTGTGATGGTATTACTCTAATGGCAAAGCAAAGGCGCTTATTCCAAGTAAGGGAGTAGGCGTTTTTGTTTTATTTTATATTAAGAAATGAATAATTTATTCATTCAATATGGTGGTTATTTAATTTATATATTTTGGGAGGTAGCAACTATGAAATTAAAATGGGAAAAATTGATTGCGGCTGGAATAGCATCAGCTATGCTGATTGTGGCTGCAGGATGTGGTGGAAGTACAGGTACGTCATCCGGTTCGGGATCTGGGACAGGATCGGGGTCGGCACAAAGTGACAAGGTAATCATAGGACAGTCGTCATGGATAGGTTTCGCACCACTTTATATAGCTGAAGAAAAAGGATTTTTTAAAGAACATGGTGCTGATGTTGAAATTCAGTCAATTGAAAGCAAGACTGACAGCAAAACAGCGCTGGCAGCTGATCGGATTCAAGGTGTATCCACCGATATGTCCACGCAGGTCATGAATGCGGCAGCAGGCATTGATTTAGCACAAATTCTGGCATTAGATACTTCAGCCGGCGGTGATGGCATAGTAGCTAAGAAGGAATATAATTCAATTGAGGATTTAAAAGGTAAGAAAATTGCACTTGATACTACAGGCGGTGCTGATTATTTTTGGTTTCAATATTTATTACAGCAAAAAGGAATGACACTTAAGGATTTTGATGTGCAGAATATGTCAGCAGGGGATGCTGGAGCTGCTTTTGTTGCAGGAAAAGTTGATGCTGCTATTACTTGGCAGCCATGGCTTTCAAAAGCGGAAAAAACTGATTTTGGGCATACCATAATAGACAGTAAGGCAAGCCCTGGCGTAATAGTAGATACATTCGCTATGAAAAAATCCTATATAAAGGATCATCCTCAAGTAGCAAAAGCAATTGTAGCAGGCTGGTATGAAGCTATTAATTATATGAAATCCAACCCGGATGATGCTATAGCTATTATTGCAAAAAGAATGGGCGAAAAACCGGAAAGCATAAAATCTGAGTTAAATGATGTAAAATTTTATGACCAAGCTGGTAATAAGGCTTATTTTGGAACTGCTGATAATCAGGGTGATTTTTATAAGGTTACTGCTTTGGCAGCTAAATTGTGGAAGGATCTCGGTCTTGTAAACAAGGATGTAGATGCCGCATCAATTATTGACGGTTCTTTTCTTGATGCAAAATAACTTGAATAGTTAAAAACTCACTGATGATGATATATAAAAAATTAATAATAAAATAATGGGGCAATGGCAGTAAAATAAAAGAATTACTGTCATTGCCCCATTATTTATATTATGAGGCTTTAGCCTGTTGAGTACGTTTTATGTACGAAACGAAAAACCACCTGCTATGCGGGTGGGCAGTAAAAAGTTATACAAAAAAATCACCTTTCGTAAGATAATAGTAGTGTTCAAGCTGCTATTAAGGAAAAGAAAGGTGATCATGTGGCAAATCAAACCAATAACTTAGCACATACAAAATGGTTGTGCAAATACCATATAGTATTTACACCTAAGTATAGACGAAAAGTAATCTATAATCAATACCGTGTGGATATTGGTAAAATACTAAAAACATTGTGCCAATATAGAGGAGTTGAATTGATAGAAGGACATTTGATGCCAGATCATGTACACATGTTAGTAAGGATACCACCCAAAATAAGTGTAGCAAGTTTTATGGGATATCTGAAGGGAAAATCAGCCTTAGAAATATTTGATAAACATGCAAGTTTAAAATACAAGTATGGTAATCGGCACTTTTGGGCAGAAGGATATTACGTAACAACAGTAGGTTTAAACGAAGCTACAATAAGAAAATATATAAAAGAACAAGATAAACACGATATAGCTTTGGATAAACTTAGTGTAAAAGAATATGCAGATCCATTTAGAAATTGATATATAGCTCCTTTAGGAGCGGCCAAAGTGGCAAGGGCAATGCGGCTTGAACAAAGTGAAAGCCAGCGCCTTTAGACGCTGGCCTAATAATAACGGCTTATAGCCGTTGTGCAAACCACCCGTTTTACGGGTGGTCATGATTTATTGTGCTAATTTTTGTTTCATGACATCTATAGCTGTATTGAGCTGATTATCAACGTTACCGCTGGTATCAAGTTCTACAGGAACGTCGGGTTCAATACCGGTACCATCTATTGAACGACCGCTTGGCGTATAATATTTAGCAATAGTAAGCTTGATAGCAGTTCCTTCACCTAAAGGAATTATTTGTTGTACGGAACCTTTACCGTAAGATTTGGTACCAACAAGAGTGGCAGCTTTAGTATCTTGCAAAGCACCGGCAAGAATTTCAGATGCGCTGGCACTGTTACCATCAATCAGGACGACAATCGGATAAGCAGATTGTTCCAGTTCCGAACTATAAGTTTCCTTGTTGCCGCTGCGGTCAACAGTTGAAACGATTGTACCTTTGGGAACTACTTGCTTGGCAATTTCAACGCAGCTGGTTAAAAGTCCGCCGGGATTTGAACGTAAATCAATTATCAAGCCTTTCATGCCTTGATTTTGTAAATCAGTATATGCTGCAGAAAATTCTTTACCAGTGTTTTCTGAAAACATACCTATTCGTAAGTAACCGATATTGTTATTAAGCATCTGATGTGTTACAGTGGATGTTTTAATAGTTGCCCGGGTTAGTTTTACACTGCGCTGTCCATCAGCATTTTTCAGTGTGAGTGTAACATCGGTACCGACAGGGCCTCTGATGTGTGAAGCTATTTGGTCAAAAGAAAAATCTTTAGTTGGGGTGTCATCTATGGCAACTATTTCGTCACCTTGTTTTATACCGGCCTGTTCGCCGGGAGTGTCTTTCATTACTGTAACAACATTAACAGATTGGTTATCCTTGTTATATTGCATAACGACGCCGATTCCGCCGAATGAACCTTCTGTTTGTTCCATCAAGCGTTTATAAAGATCCTGATTGAGATAAACAGAATGTGGATCACCCAGGGAATTAACCATACCGGTTATAGCACCATCAATTAATTTACTATTATCCACATTATTGACATAATCAGTCTGGATTAGTCGCAAGGCCCCAAAAAAACGCACTGTGTCAGCAAGTTTATATTTATTAAAACCGAATAGAAAATAAAATATAGATAAAGTAATTAAAGAAGAGGCTATAAATACAATAAATACCAGCGCCGCCAGAAACTTTTTATTGACTTTCATAATTATCACATCCAATAGAGTTTAGTACCGGCCTTATAGAGAACGAATTGTATAGGACGGTTTGTGGAGCTGGTTATAAATAATTGAGAGGATTTACCGGTTCGCCGTTTTTACGTACTTCAAAATGACAATGTGGTCCGGTAGAATTACCGGTTGAACCACAATAAGCGATAACCTGGCCTTGGGAAACATATTGTCCTTCACTTACATTAAGGGATTGATTATGACCATATAGAGTCTGCAGATCACCGCCATGGCTTATAATGACAGCATTACCATACCCTGATATCCAGCCAGCATAGATGACAGTACCAGCAGCTGCTGCATGTATCGGCATACCATAGTCACCGCCAATATCTATACCGCTGTGAAAAATGCGCGTGCCATATATTGGATGTATCCGCCAGCCGAAAGGTGATGTAATAGGGCCTGATATCGGCCAGATAAATTGTCCGCTGCCAGAGCCGGAATAATCATCGGAATTGCTGCTGGTGTAAGCTAAAATCATTTGTTCGACTTGGCGGGACGCTGCCATAATCTCATCATAAGCTTGTTCGGCAGTCTGACGATCATTCTTAACTTTATTAAGCAAAGCCTGTTGTTGATCTTTTTTGTTTTGTAAAATATCAGCTTTTTCCTTGGCAGCCTGAGTAAGTTTTTCTATTTTAGCATGTTCGGTTTCAAGGTCTTTTTGGGTGTTGGTTATAGTTTGTTTTTCTTGTAGTATACCACTTATAAGGTCGTAATCATACTTAATGATGCGCTTTATAAGGTCAATACGAGTTAAAAAATCAGAAAAATTGTTAGCACCAACGAGAACATCAATGTAGCTGATTTGACCATGCATGTAAATATCACGTAACCTTTTGCCGAGAATTTTTTCCCGTTTATCAAGATTTTGTTGGGTCTGCTTTAATAGGATTTCATTGTCGTTAATTTTTTTGTTAGTGCCGTCAAGCTGATTTTTTACATCATTATATGCCGTTGTTGCATTGTCGACTTGTTCAGCAATACTGCGCAACTGTTCAGATACGGTCATTTCTTTTGACTTTGCCGAATTGATTTCAGTTTGTTTGCTGGTAGCCTGTTGTTTGAGGGTATCTAGTTTATCTTGTAATGATTCGGCAAAAACGGAATCGGTAAGGCAGATTGTTATTAGAAATGTGATTAATATATGGCAAATACGTTTATGAAATAACATATACTAATCTCCCTCATACTTTAAGATAACGTTTTATTGATATCACACTGCCCAAGGCGCCAATAATTATACCGCTGAAAATTATAGCAATAGTCATATAAGTTAAAAAGGGGTAAAGTGGAATTAATGGGAAAAAGGTCATCATATCGTAAATTTTTTGTGTCAGAGCCAAATATGAAAGACGCAACAATATTATAGCAACACTGCCACCAATGAAACCTAATACAACACCTTCCAAAAGAAATGGCCAACGAATAAACCAGTCTGTGGCGCCAACATATTTCATGATAGCGATTTCTTTACGCCGGGCAAAGACAGTCAGGCGGATCGTGTTGGAAATAATAAAGATAGTAGCGCCGAACATGAAAATTATTATCGCAAGGCCGATTGATCTTATTAGTTGTGTCAAATCAAATAAATGTTCCACTACATCCTGGGCATAGACAGCAGTATCAACTCCGGGAAGTTTTTCTATTTCTTTGGAGGCTGTTTTTACCATTTGAGGGTTTTTGACAGTGATTTCATAAGCATTGGGTAAAGGATTAGTGCTGTCAAGTGAATCCAGCAGATATTTTTGATCACCCAGTCTTTCCTGGAAACGTTCCATTGCTTTTTCTTTAGAAATGTAAGCAACAGAGTCAATTCCCTGCATGGCCTCGAGTTTTTCTTTTAACTCTTCACTTTGCTTTTGACTGATGTCATCTTTTAAGTAAACACTTATTTGCACTTGTGATTCCAGAGTAGATGCCATACGATCAAGATTTACTACAATCATCAAAAACATACCCAGAATGAATAAGGAGATTGTAACTGTACCTATTGATGCCAAAGACATCCAATTATTACGTTTTAATGATGTTGCAACTTCTTTTATAAAATACTCTGAGGTCTTAAGTTTCATAGCCATATCCTCCCGAAGCTTCATCACGTATGATGCGTCCATTTTCTATGGCTATGACACGCTTTTGCATTGTGTCCACAATTGTCTTGTCATGTGTGGCCATCACTATTGTGGTACCGACAGCGTTGATGCGCTGAAAAATATCCATTATTTCCCATGAAGTTTCGGGGTCAAGGTTTCCTGTCGGTTCGTCGGCAATTATTACGGATGGGTTATTTACAATGGCTCTTGCTATAGCAACACGCTGCTGTTCACCGCCGGACAATTGAGAGGGAAAACACTTATATTTTTCCCGTAACCCGACAATATCCAGTACGCTGTTAACACTACGCAAAATTAGCCGTCGGGGTGATTCGATAACTCGCATAGCAAAAGCAACATTTTCATAGACTGTTTTATTGGGCAGCAGGCGGTAGTCCTGAAATATTACACCCAGACTGCGCCTTAGATATGGTAATTCACGTGTAGACATATTGTTTATATTGTAACCGTTTACAACTAACAACCCAGATGTGGGAAGAATTTCACGAAGCAATAATTTAATGAAAGTGGATTTTCCGGCACCACTGGTGCCGACGATAAAGACAAACTCACCGCGAGTTATATTGATATTGACCTTGTCCAGGGCAATTGCGCCATTATCGTATACCATCGAGATATCTTTCATTTTTATGATGTTTATCTCATTAGGTGATTTCATTGAGGCAACTCTCCTTAATACCGGAATTTTACTGAAATATAAGAGGGTTTTATCATAAATCTGTTATTACTGCCGATTTCATGGCGGGAAAGAAAATTTATTCTGCAAGAACTTTTGTACCGGTTTCAGTTATAAGAATAGTTTTTTCCCATTGTGCCGATAAAGAACCGTCTTTAGTATAAACAGTCCAGCCGTCGTCTTCATCGGTATATACATCAAAATCTCCTGCGTTGATCATTGGTTCGACAGTGAAGACCATACCTGGAACTAAGAGCATGCCGGTGTTTTTTTCGCCGATGTGGTTAACAAAGGGTTCTTCGTGGAATTTTTTGCCAACACCATGTCCTCCCAGTGCAGTAACCACGGAATAGTGGTTCGCATGGGCATTTTTTTCAATAACGGCTCCGATATCACCGAGAAAATGCCATGGTTTAGCTGCGTTTATACCCAGTTCCATGCACTGTCTGGTAACTTCGACCAATTTTTTTGCCTCATCACTAACGTCACCAATCATAAACATGCGTGAAGCATCGGCAAAATATCCATTTAATATGGTTGTGATGTCTACATTGACGATATCACCACTTTTTAGAATGGTTTTTTCGGAAGGAATGCCATGACAAACAACATTGTTTATTGATATGCAGATGCTTTTGGGGTATCCGGCATAATTCAGGCAAGCTGGTATGCCGCCATTGTCAACAATGAATTTATCAGCTATGTCATTGAGTGTGAGAGTATCCATACCTTCTTTTATATTTTCTGCAATTAAGTCAAGTGCGGCATTATTTACCTTACCACTTTCAATTATACCCGCAATATCTTTTTCAGTTTTTATTATTTCATGTGGTGGCCTTACCTGTCCCCTTTTAAAATCAAGTTTCATACCATCGATTTTTTCATCAAATTCAAGATGGCAGCGTTTATATTTTAGACCGCTGCCGCACCAGCAAAGATCATTTCTATGCAAAATATATTCCTCCATTGGTTTAATTATATGTTATGCAGTCGATTAAACAAAATAATAGACGATTTATACATAACTATATTATATTCTAGGCTAAAATATAATAATCCTTTATTTCATGAGAAATATTATATTACTTATAATAATACCACGAATGGCAAAAGCCTGCGTGTTTAATACAGTATGATTATAACAGATGGTATTTGCAGTTGGAAAATTCGTATATGTAATAAATAAAATTGTGCTCTGATAACAATGGAGCATAAAAAAATTGTGCTTGGGTACATTGACTGGATTAAAAGGTACATGGTAGAATGAACGTAATTCCTAAGAGCATATAGTTTTATCGAGCAGAGTCGCTCAATTTCCGTGAGGAGATTGGGCGGCTTTTATTTTTATACTTTATGCAGTCAGCACGATATCAATTGTTGTATTTAGTTTGAGAAATTTATATTGGGAGTATTTTCTGTAATAAAGGGGCGTCTGTTATGCTGAATATATTCGATTTAAAAAAGAATTATGGAGATACGGAAGTTCTGAAAAATATAACCATAAGAATCGATGATGGTGAAGTGGTTTGTATAATAGGTCCTTCCGGTTCGGGGAAAAGCACTTTTCTACGCTGCCTGAATTTGTTGGAAGTGCCCACAAGTGGGAAGATTTACTATAATGGCAGTATTCTTGATGAAGATCTTGACAGTAAGCGAATGCGCCGGGAAGTGGGAATGGTATTTCAGAAGTTTAATTTGTTTCCTATGTTTACAGTATTGAAAAATATTATGTATGCACCGATACATGTGAAAAAAATGAAAAAAAAAGATGCGGAAATTTTAGCACACAGTCTTTTAAAAAAAGTGGGATTGGATAATAAGGCAAATGCCTATCCGATGCAGCTTTCCGGTGGGCAGCAACAGCGAGTCGCCATTGCCAGAGCACTTGCCATGCAACCTAAGCTACTCTTATTTGATGAGCCTACTTCTGCTCTTGATCCTGAACTTGTCGGTGAAGTTTTAAATGTAATGAGAGACTTGAAAAAAGATGGAATGTCTATGGTTGTAGTAACGCATGAAATGGGGTTTGCCCGTGACGTTTCTGATCGAGTCGTATTCATGGATAAAGGTTATATCGTAGAAGAAGGGTGTCCTGCCGATATATTTAATCATCCTAAGGAAGAACGTACTCAGCGGTTTCTTAACAGAGTACTGGGGGGAATGTAAACATGGATAATTTACTATCTCAGTTACATTTTGCGACAGTTGGGCAATATTTAGTGCCCTCTCTTATTGATGGTGTAGGAATTGTTTTAGAAGCTACATTTTTCGGATTTATTTTAGCTACCATAGTGGGTGTATTTATCGCTGTAGGAAGATTATTCGGATGGAAACCAATAAAAATATTTTTGTATGTTTTTTTAGAAATAATAAGAGGAACTCCTCTTTTGGTGCAACTTGTGTATATATATTATGTTGTTCCGCTTATTATAAACCTGTTAGCTGGAATGCTGGGGTATAAAACTGATATGCAGATAGCACCTTTGACTGCAGGAATAGCAGGTTTGGCAATTAATTACGGCTGTTATATGTCAGAAGTTGTCAGGGCAGGAATAATAGCGGTAGATAAAGGCCAGATGGAAGCGGCTTTAGTGCTGGGGTTTGGTAAATATGAAGCATTATTTCGCATCGTGATGCCCCAGGCTCTGCGCAGTATAATTCCATCTTTGGGAAATTATTTAGTAATGATGATCAAGGATACATCTTTATTGGCATATGTGGCAGTAAACGAATTGTTGCTGCGGACACAAACATATGCATCACAAACTTTTTATACGATTGAAGCGTATAGTTATCTGGCAATTGCCTATTTGATTTTGAGTGTACCATTGTCACATTGTGTAAAATTCATTGAATATAAACTTTCTTCATCTAGTCGTTAGATGAAGAATAAAATGAAAGGTTGGTTTTTATGAAAATTTATCACAAAAAAGTTATTGCTTTGGGACTGAGTATTTTGGCGGCATTATTCATTTTTGCCGGATGTGGATCTAATAATACGGAAAAATCCACGGATTCATCTTCGGCACAAAACACTGCAGATGGTAATACACTTGATAAGATACGCAAAAGTGGTGTATTAGTTGTGGGTTCTTCCAATGATGCACCGTTTGCGTATATTGATGCCAAAACCAACGAATTTTCCGGTGTGGATTCAGATATAATAAAAGAAATAGCAAGGCGGCTTGGTGTCAAAAAAGTTGAAATGAAGCAGATACCTTTTGAAAATTTGCTTATTTCTCTTGATAACGGATCTGTGGATATGGTTACAGATGCAATGTATATAAAACCTGAACGGTTACAAAAAGCATTGTTTACTAATATCTGGTATACGGAAGCTGAAGCTGTTGTTGTAAAAAAAGAATCTGATATAAAGAGCAAAAGTGATTTAAAAGATAAGGTTATTGGTGGACAGAAGGGAATGACTTTTCTGGAACTTGCTGATAAATGGAAAAATGATGGAATAGTAAAAGATGTTAAGGTATTCAATAGTCAGTCAGAACTGATGATGGCGGTTAATACGGGCAAGATAGATGCCTGCGTTACTGATGGAATTGTCGCAGCCTATACCTTAAAACAAAATTCCTCACTTGATCTGCGTATATTAAGTCCCTATGAACCGGAAGCTTCGGGGAAAATTGGTGCGGCGGTGAGATTTGCTGATAAGGATCTGTTGGATGCAGTAAATACCGAATTGGAAAAAATGCGCAATGATGGTACCTTAAAGAAAATACTGGAAAAATATGGGTTACCTGAAAGTTATATGGTGTTATCGACAGATGCTGCTGTGACTAAAAATATTAAATAAATTTATAAAATATAAATGAGACTGTCGTACGTAATCATTTTCATTGATAATATGCAGTATATCGTTCCCTTGGTGTCTATTCTTAAAAGAATGGAGAGGCATAGCAATGGTAGATTTGCATCTTTATAAAGTGAATGTTGTTCGTGCGGCGGTTTTATTTTTGTTGAAAGGTATTTTCAATATGGATTTTTCAGTTAACTGATATTTATAGGTAAAAAGAGATGATTGCTATGTGTTTTTCAAAGTTGTATAATTTTTTCGTGAAAGTTTACCATAAATGTAAGTAAATATTTATAATATCTTGAAAAAAATCATCGAAAATTTAAAATATTAGTTGCGATAATTTAAGATGTAATGTCGGATAATAGGTGGCTGTTTAAAAGGATGCTGTGAAAGGCAGGAAACTATGACTAAGAAATTATTTGAAGATAATGTTATGGAAAAAGAGTGCGGAGCAGTGGTAGAAAACTGCGTACCGATGAAATCAGGGTTTGGTATTGTGCTTGACCAGACTGTGTTTTTCCCAGAAGGAGGCGGGCAGCTTAGTGATGTTGGCTGGCTGGAGACAGAAGCTGATGAGAAAATTCCCGTTACGCATGTTTGTATAAAGGATGGTATCATTTTACATGAAATCAATAAGGAATTATCTGTCGGAACTCGTGTCAACGCAGTATTGGATTGGCAGATTCGTTTTGATCATATGCAGCAACACTGTGGTGAACATTTATTATCATATGCATTTTGGAAATTGTTTGGGTGTGATAATGTAGGTTTCCATATGAATTCTGAAATAGTTACTATTGATCTTGACAAAGCAGTATCACTGAAAGAAATTCATCGGGCAGAAGAGTTGGCTAATAAGCAAATTCAGGAGAATAAGATCATTAGAGTAAAATGGATGTCACATATGGAAGCTGCAAAACTTAATTTACGGAAATTTAATGAAAAAATTACCGGTATGTTGCGTATTGTAAGCATTGAGGGAAGTGATACGTGTACTTGTTGTGGTACGCATCCGCCGGCAACTGGGATGGTGGGACTGGTTAAAATATTTCATACGGAAAAGCATAAAGAAGGAATGCGTATTTATTTTCTGTGCGGACGGCTGGCACTGCAGACGATTACTCAACGCTTGGAAGCATTGGCAAAAGCAGCTCGGACACTTTCAGTCAAAGATGAGGAAATTGCCGCCGGAGTTGCCAGACTTAGTGAAGAAAATCGACAGCTTAAAAAAAATTCTCACGAACAAGGTGAAATGCTTATGGAATATCAAGTCCGTGATTTGCTGGCGGCATCACATACAGATGCAAGAGGAAATATTTGTTTGACTGTATTATCAGATACATTAACGGCTAATTATGCTAAAGAATTGGCTAAGCATTTGGCGAAAATACCAAAGGCACAGGCGTTGATAGCATATGCTTTTAATGGCCGTATCAATTATATTCTCTCGCTTGGAAATGAGGCTGCTGGTGATTGCCGAAAAGTATTGCGGCAAATCAATGATATGCTTAACGGACAGGGGGGTGGCAAAGAAAACTTTGCTCAAGGAAGTGCTTCAGTACAACATGGATGGCAGGAACTGTTAAAAAAGATTATTTAGAAATTTAAAAATGTAAGGGTATTTGAAGTAATTAATCAGTGATTTTGGGATTTTATCTGGTTTTGTGATAAAAAAACTGCCAACATATTTTTATGGTGACAGTTTTTTTGCAATAATAATATAGTTAAAACATAAAATAGTATTAGATATTTCTACGGCCTACACATTTTTCAATGGCTGCTTCAAATATATCCAGACCAGTATCGAGTTGTTCATCAGTTATTACCAGAGGAGCCAGAAAACGTATGACATTATTATAGATGCCGGCACTTTCCAGCAATAATCCATGCTGTACTGCTTCGGCAATCAATTCATTGACCAATTCTCCGGCTGGCTCCTTACTGTATTTGCTTTTAACGAATTCTATACCGATCATACCGCCTAAACCACGAATGTCACCGATAGCATCATATTTTTTCAACCATTCGGCATAACGAGTTATGACTTTTTTCCCTATTTCGATGGAACGTTGGGCCAGATTGTCCCGCTGCATTATTTCAATGACTTTTAAAGCCGCCGCGCAGGCTAAAGGATTGCCGCAATATGTTCCACCGATGATTCCAGCTGGGACAGCCTGCATAATTTCATCACGGGCAACAATGCCACTGAGTGGAATACCGGCTGCTATTGATTTTGCCATTGTAATAATGTCTGGCTGTACACCGGCCTCACACCAGTATTCAGTCGCGAAAATACGACCGGTACGGCAGAAACCGCATTGTACTTCATCGGCAACAAGAAGAATACTATATTTATCACAAATTTTTCGTATGGCTTGCACCCATTCTATTGGAGCAGGAATAAAACCTCCTTCACCTTGTAATGGTTCGACAACTATTGCTGCTACATATTCAGGATCGGAGCAGTTGCGAAAAGTTTCATAAAGTTTTTCGACATAATAGTCAATGGCTTTTTCTTTTGGCATACCGTCTGGCCGACGATAAAGATAAGGAAATTCGGCGCGATATACACCATCCGGAAATGGACCCATTCCCCTGGCATAGGATTTTTTTGCAGTCATGGACATTGTAAGTAAAGTACGTCCATGAAAGGCTCCGGAAAATACTATGATATTGGGACGTTTGGTAAAGGCTTTGGCTATCTTTACTGCGTTTTCATCGGCTTCAGCACCGCTGTTGGCAAAAAATGTACGTTTTTTATTACCTTTGACTGGAGCAAGTGAATTGATCGTTTCAGCTAATTTCACGTAGCCTTCATGTGTGATGACGTTAAACATTCCATGAAAATAATTTTCGGCTTGTTTTTTTACAGCTGCTATTACTTCCGGGTGACTGAATCCTATATTTAAAACGCCCACTCCACCAATAAAATCTAAGAAACGGTTACCATCAAGATCTTCGATTATTGCTCCGGCACCGCGCTTGATAACCACGGGATAACCACAACGGATAGCACTGGGAATAGCCTCGTTCCTTCGATTTATGACTGAAGCTGATTTTGGCCCCGGCAGATGTGATGTGACTATTTTAGGCAGGTCATCTTTTAACATTATACTTATCTCCTTTGCATAAATTAAAAAACTGTAGGCAAAACCCAATTATCAATGAAGATATATGGCTTCGTTGCCGTACAGTTTTATTTTAAATACTTCTTTATAGTATCGCAGTGGAGATATTGTCACAACGGAATATGAAACTAATCTTTTTAAAAAAGTTTGTACTTTACGCACAAATAGAATTACTGTATCATAAATAAAAGTAAAATTATTGATAACTTTATTGTGCCTGACTGGGAATTTGTATGAAGGAGAGCTGGTAGGATGTCTATCCAAATGAAAAAGATATTTAACGAGACAATCAAAATTTATCAATTAACTTTACTCGCCGGTAAAAGTGGGCTGGATAATGAGATAGTCTGGGTGCAATATGTGGAAGATATAGCAACCTCCAATTTTCTGCGTGGTAATGAACTGATAATAACAACAGGATTATGCAGTAACGGTAAAGTCTGGATTATGGATTTTATAAGAAAGCTGATTGCACGAAAGGCATCAGGAATAATTATTAATATTGGTAAATATATTCAAGTAGAAGATATTGATGGTGATGTTATCTCTTTGTGTGAAAAGAAAAATTTTCCTTTGTTAACAATGCCTTGGCGAATTCATTTATCCGATATTATGCAGGATTATCTTGATAGATTGTTTTTAGCTGCGCAGACCGATAATGAAATTACAGAGATGGTAAGGCAGGCAATTTTTAAGCCGGAAAAATTTATGGCGGAAATAAAAAACAGTAAAATAAATAATTTGATGGATAATCGTTCGTTTCATATAATGGTTTTTAATTATCCGGCAATTATTTCTGAAAAAATACATGTAGAGATATTACTGCACAATAAAAAATTATTAAATCAAATTCAAAAAAAATATGTTGCATTTTGGCAGAAAAATTTATTGATTATGATTGTTAGTGAATCTGATAAAGATAATCTGCAGAAAATTATAGCTGAATGTGATAATTTTCAATATAGATTGTTGCATAAGAGTGAAATTCCTTGTGGAGTTAGTTCCAAACACAAGGAGAATAGTTCTTTTAATGAAGCATTTAATGAGGCTGTGGCAGCAATTTGCGTTGCGTCGTTATATAATGTTAATACTTTGTTTTTTGATGATCTTGGTGTGTACAGAGTATTGTTTGCCACCAATAATAATAATATGTTAAAAAAGATACATGACACTCTTTTGTCGGTCGTAATAGAATATGATGAAAAGCATAAAGCACAATTATACAATACTTTGCGAATATATCTTTTTAATAACAGCAGTTTGCAGACAACAGCCAAGATTACTTTTACACATCGCAATACGATAAATTACCGTATTACAAAGATTCGTCATTTGCTTGATTGTGATTTGGATAATGCTGTGGTACGATTTAATTTGATGATGGCATTTTATATTTCTGATTATCTGCACATCATTGATATGAATTTACATTCGTAAATAATAGATAAAGAATATGGTTGATGAGAATGAATGAATTAATTAAACAAAAATTGCAACAATTACCGATTAATCCTGGCGTTTATATAATGAAAGATGTCAATAAACGAATAATTTATGTCGGTAAAGCTGTGGTATTGAAGAATCGTGTGCGGCAGTATTTTCAAAGCAATAAGAATCATTCGGCCAAGGTTATAGCAATGGTTAAGAGAATTGCTGATTTTGAGACGATAATAACAGATTCAGAAATAGAAGCATTGATTTTAGAATGCAATTTGATAAAAAAACATCATCCGCATTATAACATAAGTTTGCGTGATGATAAAACTTATCCGTATCTGAAGGTCACTTTGAATGAAGACTTTCCGAGGGTGATAATAACGAGACGCGTAAAAAAAGATGGTTCACGTTATTTTGGACCCTACACGAATGTAGGTGCAGTCAAAGAAAGCCTGAAATTGCTGCGCAAGTCTTTTCCGCTTCGAACCTGCAAAAATATGAATGTTGACAGGCCATGTCTTGAATATCACATAAAACGTTGTTTAGCACCGTGCGTAGGGAAAATTGGTAAAAATTCCTATGGTGAGATGGTAAAGTCAGTTGTATTGTTTTTGGATGGAAAAAGTGCTGTGCTGGAAAAAAATTTACAGCAACGAATGGGAAAAGCGGCAGCAAATCTTCAGTTTGAATTGGCTGCTTCATTGCGTGATCAATTGGCAGCAGTGCGCAAGACAACAGAAAAACAAAAAATAATGCTTGATGGCGGTGACCAAGATGCTGTGGGAATGGCCCGCTCGGTATATGGTGCCTGTATTCAGGTGTTTTATATAAGAAACGGCAAGATGATAGGACGAAGCCATTTTATCTTGAAGAATAGTGAGGATGAGACTGATGAGGCAATACTCACAGCTTTTTTGCAGCAGTATTATAATCAGGCATCTTCATTACCTAGAGAAGTGTTATTACCAATAAAAATAGATGAAAGCATATTGATTGAAAAATGGCTTACAAAGGCACAAGGTAATAAAGTTGAAATAATTGTACCGCAGCGTGGCGTGAAAAAGGATATTGTAAATATGGCTGAGGAAAATGCTGATAAATTTCTCAGGGATGAACAAGAACGGATAATGAGAGAAAAGGCCAAAACTACAGGGGCCGTAGAAGAACTTGGTAAATATTTGAAACTGCCGCAACTGCCACGACGTATGGAATGTTTTGATATATCTCATATTCAGGGATCGGAAACGGTAGCCTCGATGGTCGTATTTGAGGATGGTGAGCCCAAAAAGTCAGATTATCGGCGCTTTAAAATAAATTCTACAGAAGGAAAACCCGATGATTTTATGTCGATGCGCGAAGTGACCAAACGGCGTTATGAAAAATTAACTGAAACAGAAATGCCTGATCTGATAATAATTGACGGCGGCAAGGGACAGCTTAGCTCAGCCTTGGAAATAATAAGAGGGGCAGGTCATTTGAGTGTTCCCGTAGTTGGATTGGCTAAACGTTTTGAATACATTTTCATTGAGGGTGAAAGTGAACCTGTTATTCTACCACGGCATGGGGAAGCTCTTTATCTGGTACAGCGCATTCGTGACGAAGCTCATCGGTTTGCCATTACATATCACAGAAAACTGCGCAGCAGGCGCAATATGGTATCAATACTGGATCATATCGATGGAATTGGACCGAAAAGGCGCAAAGTACTTTGGGAGCACTTTGGCCGTCTGGATAAAATAAAAGCGGCAACAGTGGATGAAATGGCAGCTGTAAATGGTATGACTAAGCCGGCGGCGCAGGCGGTGTACAATTTTTTTGCGGCGCAGCAATCATTTATTGACAACAGGTGACCGCTATGTTCATGCTGTTGTGTTTGTCAAAGGATTGATTTACAATAAATATATCAGCAGCAAGGGATGGGATAAAATGAAATTGATTGATTTACATGTTCATTCGACAATGTCGGACGGAACGTATACACCGGAAGAAGTTATAAAATTAGCAAAACAGCAGGGACTAGCGGCAGTTACCCTGACTGATCATGATACCATTGATGGATTGGCTGAAGCCGCTGCTGCCGCAGCCAAAACTAATGTGGAATTTATTAACGGTATGGAAGTTTCCGTTGATTATAAAAATCGTAAACTGCATGTTGTTGCCTTAGGATTTGATGCAGATAGCCCGGCGTTTAAGAAAATATATAAAAAAATTCGCAGCAATAAAGAAAAAGACATGGATAAAATTATTGCTAAAATAAAGGATAAGGGTATTGATATAAGTGTTGAAAAAGTTAGTCCATTTATAAATGGGACAAAGCTGGAAAATTATGGAATAATGCGTTATTTGGTTTCCGTACATGCAGCGGATCGAATACAAAAGATATGGGATACTTATATAAATCCGGCGGTGGAGGAATTGGGCCTTAACAAAAATGTTGAAATTGCGGAATTAGCGCGGGGAATTCATCAGGCCGGAGGTGTGTTGTCATTGGCACATTTTCATAAAAACATCGGTCTTAAAGGTCTGACACGTATTGAACAGGAAAAGGCCATTGCCCAGCTTCACAGTGAAGGTTTGGATGGTATGGAAAAATATTATACCAATTATACGGAAGAAGACAGAATGTTTGCTGCGGCAATGATTGATAAATATAAACTTTTACCGACAGGCGGCAGTGATTTTCATGGACAAAACCGCATCGGAGTTGATCTGGGCACAGGTTGTAATAATAACTTGAAAATACCATATGAATTTTATGAAAATATATTGAATCATAGTAAATAAGTGTAATTTTATCGATTATCCGATAAACGATATATTTTGGTAGGTCGACCACGCTTACCAAGTGTTTCCTGTCCAATTTCAACAACAAGATCAGCTTCTTTTAGACCAGATAGTATCCTTTGTACATTGCGGATTGTTACATTGAGATATTGGGCAAGCTGAGTTGCAGAGAAACTAACTAATGACATTTTTTGCAGTATAAAGATAATGCGATTATAGGTTTGAATACTTACGCCAGCTGTTTTTAATTTTGCCGTAAGCAGAGGTTTATTAGTACCTGCTTCGTAATGTAGTTCATTTTTTGTGCCGAAATGTTCAGTTATTTTTCACCGTCAATAATATAAATGGAATTTTGAGTGTTTTCATGCCCATTGGCAAGTGCTTTATGGGCGTTTACCTGCGCGCCGAAAACTGTTGGGGCAAGACCAATGCCGCATAGAATATCAACATGGCAGTTTAATTGGATTTCAGTAATAAAAGAACTAATTTCTGTAGAATGGTTTTCTATGGAACCTCTTGATGAAAAAATTTCATAATAACCATCATTTTTTTCGATGAGATACCCATTGACTGTTTGGCATAGTGATAATATATTATTTTTCAATAACAGTTCCAATTTTTGTAATTTGTAATAGTTACCATAGTGTCCGATGAATTCATCATAATTTTTAATTTTTATGCAGATAATACCTAACTGGCTGTTACGAAAATGAAGCCCAGTGAGTTTTTCATCTAGTAATTGTATTGCCTGGCGCCAGGAATTTATGCCTACTTCTATGCGTTTGCAGGGAATATTTAATTTTTCAAGCTCCATCTGGACAGCGTGTAATGTAGTAAATATGATATCAATTTTATGGGATTGCCATAATTGACGGTGCTTTTTTATTACATCATCAAAGATACAGGGAATATTATACTGTTGCAAGAAGAAATCTTTATGGGGAATTTTTAACATGTTTAAGGATTCTTTAAAGATTTCAATCTCCTGAATGGGACAATCCATGGATATCCTTAATGAGTTATTCATGTTTTTATATAAATACTCAAGTATATATTTATATATTTCATATCCTGAAATTACACTGCAAACAGTAGTGAGTTGTTCATTATTGATATATTTTTTTGCAAAATAGTAGGGATTTGGTCCAGTAAAAAGCAAGCCGTCGACTTGATTGGAATGTTGTATCATAATATTTTTTAATGCAGTAAAACTATTATATATATACGGTATATATTTATAAGAATCTTTTTTTAAAATGCTTTCAGCTAATTCTATCATATGTTGAGCTGATTCTGTTGATGCGCTTATTACACCTATTTTAAACATATATTGTCTCCCTTATCGGATTATATTTATATATAAAAGCTTACTAATCATTTTACTTTTGTGCAACTATTATTTTGCATAATCATAATATAGTTCATTTTATCTGATGATTACCATAAAAATTTATTGAACATAAAATTTCCCCTGATTAGAATTTTAATATTCAGCATAGGGGAAATTTTTATAGATGATAGTTTTATAAAATTTTTGTTTTAGAAGTTATAAATTAAAAAAAGAATTCAATACGGGAGTATATTCCATTATAATCAGCAGGATTATGACCATAATCAGCGGATAATCTTTTTCCTTTGTAATATTCCAGCATTGTTAATATATTTTTGTCTGGAACATAATCAGCACCGATTTCTAAACCTTTGGTGTCACGTCCACTGATATGATAAGTTGGTGAAATTGTAGCAAATTGTCCCAAATAGCGATAGCTGGCGTAAATATCCCAAGAACCTGCTTGTGCGGGACTGGCATTTTTGTATTTTATTGTCATATCATAAGCTTTGCTTTGGTCATCACCAAGATAAGCGGTGTATGCGTCCATATCACTTTTAGCATATATACCAAACAATTGAAGTATCATTGGTCCTGTTTCCATTGGCAGTTGATCTGTCTTTTATTCCGCGGTATTAAAATAACACTGGTAATAATTACGCAAATTTTCTACCAGATGAGGATCGGCACCTTGTGATACGGCACGCTGCATATTTTCTTTTAAGATGTTATCATTGGGTATTCCCATGCATTCTTCGTTGACTAAAACATCTTCACCAAATTTTACATCATAACCAAATGATAGTAGCTGTTTGATAACAATACAGGCTGTGCGGAATTCTGTCCAACCCGATTCTGGGTGGCGATGCAGATCACGCCGGCATTTTATTGTATTTTTTTTAAACTTTCAGCTAATTGCGAAATTTGTGTATCAAAATCCATAATGTATTCCTCCAAATTTAAGAACAATTCTTTAAGTATTCGTTTATTATAATAAAACATTTTAGTTTGTTTGTTAAACACTGCTGTTATTTAAAAAAATAAATATTTAGCATATATGTATACTAAATATTACATAGTATATTAATATATTGTTGCATTTTTATTGTTGCATTTTTATTTTTGCTATATAATATTTATAAATAGAAATTTAAAGAGGTAAAGTGATTGTTAAATATAGGAAATCATATATCAGCAGCAGGCGGTTTTTTGGCGATGGGCAAAGAGGCCGTTAGTCTCGATGCAAATGTATTTGCTTTTTTTACTCGCAATCCACGCGGCGGCCGAGCAAAAAAAATAGATGAAGAGGATATTACAAAATTTAACGCATTTTGTCGGGAAAACAATATTATTAAATTAGTGGCACATGCTCCGTATACACTTAATGCCTGTTCGGGTAGGGAGAATATAAGGCAATTTGCTAAAGAAACTATGGCTGATGATTTGAAGCGTATGGAATATGTACCGGATAATTATTATAATTTTCACCCGGGCAGTCATGTTGGGCAAGGAGTACAAATAGGTATAAGGCAAATTGCTGAGTGCCTTAATGTAATATTATTACCGGAACAGAGAACGACGGTGCTGCTGGAAACAATGGCTGGCAAGGGAACAGAAATCGGTCGCAGCTTTGAAGAGATACGTGCTATCATTGATAAAGTACTATTACAAGATAAAATTGGGGTATGCTTGGACACCTGTCATGTTTTTGACGGTGGATACGATATTGTCAATGATCTTGATGGTGTTGTTCAGCAGTTTGATAACATTATTGGTTTGCATCGTCTTAAGGCGATACATTTAAATGACAGTAAAAATAGCATGGGATCACATAAAGATCGCCATGAAAAGATTGGTGCGGGCAATATCGGACTTAAAGCATTAACCGGAGTAATCAATCATCCAAAACTTCGACATTTGCCTTTTATTTTGGAAACACCTAATGATCATGACGGGTATGCCGGAGAAATTGCTATGTTAAGAGAAAAATATATTGAATGAAGATGGGGATAGGATAGACTTTGAATATATGATAAGATTATAAGAAAGACCAATTTGAGAAAGAGGGAGTTATTTTGATAAGAGACTTTGATGGTAAGACACCGGCTGTTGACAGTAAGGCATATGTTTTTAATGAAGGCTGTGTTATAGGAATGGTAGAGATGGACGAATACAGCAGTGTTTGGTTTAATGCTACAGTTCGTGGTGATATAGCTCCGGTAAAAATTGGCAGGTATACCAATGTACAGGATAATGCAGTACTGCATGTGGCTGATGATCTTCCCTGTATAGTTGGTGATTTTGTAACTATAGGGCATAGTGCTGTCCTGCATGCATGCACAGTGGAAAATAATTGTTTAATAGGGATGCATGCTACTGTATTGGATGGAGCGGTAATCGGTGAGGGATCTATCGTTGGTGCTGGTGCTTTGGTTACTAAGAATACTATTGTTCCACCGCATTCATTAGTACTTGGTGTACCGGCCAAAGTCGTTAAATCTATGAGTGTGGAGTCTGCTAAAAGTATTCATGCACAGGCAGTTAAATATAAAACAGCTTGGACTGAGGGCTATGGTATATTGCCCGGTGCTGCCGGTGAAAAATATAATGGTGAAAAAATAGTCTAAGGGCAATAAAAAATCTGTATGACAGCAGTAATACCGTCATACAGATTTTTTATTGCCCTTTTAAGTTAAGTATTATTAGCACTGTCTTCTAAAAGAGAAGATGGATCAAATTGGATTGCATTAATGAGATTGATGGCTTCATAATCATCATATACATTTTCAATAAAACAAACAGGATTTAAAGATAAATCCGTTAATATAGGCTTATGTAAGCGATTGTATTTATCAGTGAATATATATATAATCGGAAAAAGAGTTTTACCAAATGAAGAAGATTTTACAATCGCCGAACCGAGATTTGTTTTAATAATAGTACCATTGGGATAAATAGCAACATTATCAAAAAAAGTCCTTAATATGTTGATATCAAATTGTCCTGGTGAATGATGCATCATGATATCAAAGGCAATATGCGGTTTGTAAGCTTTTTTATAAGGCCGCAGGCTGGTTAGGGCATCATATACATCAGCAATAGCAACAATTTTAGCAAGAAAATTAATTCGTTTATCCGGAAGTCCCCTGGGGTAACCACTGCCATCGATTTTTTCATGATGCTGTTCCGCAATGTCAATTATATTACTATTAAAACAGCCAGCATCATGCAGTTTATGTACAGAAAAAATTGGATGCTTTCTGATAATAGAAAACTCATCGTTGGATAATGGTGAAGTTTTGTTTAGTATTTCAATGGGAATAGCCGTCTTTCCTAAGTCATGAAGCATAGCACCTAAAGTAAGGTCGTGTAACATTTCATATGATAATGAATGGAGAGAGCCTATAATAGCAGCTAATATTGATACATCAATGGAATGGACCAAGGTATAGTTATCATAGGTTCGAATATCATTCATTTGGACGAGGACATGTTTATTATGGATTACATCTTGGATTATTGCGACAACAGAGCGATGCAGATTCTCAATAATAAAGATGCCTCTTTTGTCAAGATCTGAGAATGCTGTCGTCAAACTTTTTATTGCAGCGGCACGTGTTGATTCAGATACGGCTTCATTAGGCATTGAAAAATTGTTATGGGTATCTGTTGATGCGACAGCTATTTCTTTAACACCGAGCAGCTTTAACTTTGTAATGTAAAAATCTGTTAATTTTGTACCGCGACGCAGAAGGAAAAGGCCGCTGTTATCAAAAATATTTTGGCAGGTTGTCATTCCCGGACGCAGTTTAGCTGTAGGTAGTATAATCATAATGTTTGTGTCACCCTTGATTAATCAAAATAGTTATGATGTTTGCTGCTTATAATATATGTTAAATCTTTGTGTAAAATGAAATCATTGTCATAGGATAATAATTTTGACTAAAGTTTTGAAAATTATTTCTTGGGAAAACGCCGTATTCCATACCGTTGCATATATTCTAATGATTTTGGTGCTTTTAGAATTTCTGCGTAAATGATAGCCTTTGTCAGTGTAGTTTTACTGATGTCAATATTGTATTGACTTGTAGTGACCGGTCTTGGTATATTACCTGCCGTAAAAATAGGTGAAGAATTTTGTTGGGATGATGTCGAAGGTGCTTTAGGAAAGGCAATATTTACGGGCGTTGATTTTAGTTCTGGCAAGGATGGTTCCCTTTTTAGGGGAGGATGCCCGACAGCAGTTTCAGCGGCAGTCTTCTTTTGGGGCTTATGCATCATGTAATCTAATGATCGTTTCGCTGTTTTTTCCGGCGGAGGCAATGGTTTTTTTATTGGTGGAAAAGGATATTTGGCTGGTTTGGTATTTTTCCTGCCGACATCAGATAATAAAAAAAATATAACTATAACGGCCAATATTATAAAAATATCCATGTCATTTCACCGGTGGGGGAGTTGTTGGAAGTTCCTCATCGCTGCTTTTACTGATAGTTTCACGCATTTTGGTATCGGCATTGATGTTGTTCAGGTTGTAATAGTCCATCACACCAAGTTTGCCTTCACGCAGGGCCGTGGCGAG
Organism: Pectinatus frisingensis; assembly: GCF_014076555.1. Classification (NCBI taxonomy): domain Bacteria; kingdom Bacillati; phylum Bacillota; class Negativicutes; order Selenomonadales; family Selenomonadaceae; genus Pectinatus; species Pectinatus frisingensis. The sequence goes on along the minus strand of NZ_CP045424.1, from coordinate 1,763,695 downwards.
TGCGTGAGGAACATCTGATTGGGCTTCGACGACGCGAGCCTGCATTTCCTGGGTATAAGCTTTCATTTCTTGTTCCTTGGCTACGGCCATTGCTCTTCTTTCTTCTGCTTTAGCCTGGGCGATACGTTTATCTGCTTCAGCTTGGTCGGTTTGTAATTGTGCGCCTATATTTCTTCCTACGTCCACATCAGCAATATCAATAGATAATATTTCGAAAGCAGTTCCGGCATCAAGTCCCTTACCCAGGACCGTTTTAGAAATATCGTCAGGGTTAGATAAAACATCGGAGTGGTTTTCAGAAGAGCCAACAGTAGTCACTATTCCTTCACCAACACGGGCAATGATTGTTGGTTCTCCAGCACCACCTACCAGCCGGTCAATGTTTGCCCGCACCGTCACGCGTGCTTTTATTTTTAATTCGATACCATTTTTGGCCACTGCTGATACGATTGGTGTCTCTATCACTTTAGGGTTGACACTCATTTGTACAGCTTCTAAAACATCACGGCCGGCAAGGTCAATTGCCGCTGAACGTTCAAAAGGAAGTGGAATTTGAGCACGATGGGCAGCAATAAGGGCGTCAATTACTTTATCAACATTTCCACCGGCCAGATAATGCGCTTCCAGTTGGTTGGAATTAATTGTAAGGCCGGCTTTGTTAGCCTTGATAAGCGGTAAAATTATTTTCTGTGGTACTACACGCCGCATGCGCATGCCGACCAAAGTAAAAATACCAACAGGAACGTTGGCAGCGAGAGCTGAAATCCACAATCCTAATGGCACAAAGTATAAAAATGCCATAATGACAACAACGGCAATAACTAATAAGAATCCAGAACCAAGTAACAACTCCATATGTGGTGACCTCCTGATAAAAATTTATATGGTTATATTTTTCTTACGATAATACGGCTGCCTTCTATTTTTATAACACGGACAGTTTGACCTTCATCGATGTAAGCACCTTCCGATACGGCATCTATAGGAGTACCGGCAACTATAATTGTGCCTGAAGGGCGTAATTTTGTCAATACAATACCGGTCTTATTCAGCAATGATGAATGATCAATGCTGCTGATGTAACCGCGTTCTTTAGTTGACATGTCCTTTAATATCATTTTTTGCCATAATTGACTTGCGGGAAGATATTTCACTATCAGTGCAAAAACGGCCACAGCGATAACCAATGCGCCTAACAGCATATAAATAGCATTTAAGTTACCACCCAAGGCCAATATAACACTATAGAGCATCATTACAATGCCTAATGCAGCAAAGACACCGGTTACAGGGGTTACAGCCTCAATGACAATAAATAAAATACCGCCGAGAAACAGGGCAATATGATAAATATTGACTAATCCGTTTATGTAGCTGCTGCCCCAGAAAATTGCTGCAGCTATCATGCCTAATAGAGCACCAATACCAGTTCCGCCAGTTTTTATTTCAATCAATATGGATAAAAATATTATCGCTATCAGAAGAATCTTCAATGCGGGTAAGTCGACAATGATATTCATTGAGTAGTCCTCCTTTAGTTATGTTGAGTTATTAGTAATATTATATAATATCAATTGGCATTACTTTTATTAAGATTATATTATTCTATATGTAGTTCAAAAGCAAGGTGAATTTGTGTAAATATGGCACATTCGGATTATTGCAGTAATGCAACCGCTAAATTTTATAATATGTTATTTTATTGATTTTTTTGTATATGGGCCGTTAGAAAAATTATGATTTCACTTTCTGATTTGCTGTTTTTAGTACTACGGAAAAAATTTCCTAAAATGGGTAAATCACCTAAAAAAGGAATTTTACTGATGCTTTTTGTTTCTTCGCTACCGATAAGACCACCGATGATCATTGTTTCACCATCTTTAAGACGCACTGTAGTATCTGCTGAACGTTTTTGAAAACGATAGGCCTTTAAGTCTTCAACATATAAAGGACTGCTGACTTCCGTATGGACTGCGGCGGTAATATCGCCGTTATCATTTATAAATGGGGTATAACGTAAAATTATACCGGTATCATGATATTCATAGGATGTCGTAGTAGTGGAATCAGTCACACTGACTTTAGGAATAGGGATACTGCCGCCAATTGCAATGACGGCTTCGTGATTGTTTAATGTCATTATATTAGGTTTTGCTAAAATATTGGCTTTGCCATCAGTGATTAAAGCATTTATGGTTGCTCCGTAATAAAATTCAAAAGGAATGTTTTCCGGACCTTTGCCAAATTGAATTATACCGGGGATGCTGCTGTTATAATGGCGGGTTGTTTTAGTTGAAGGGATGTCTTCGGTAACTGTCGAACGGCTCCCGTCAGGATTTATAACGCTGTGTTTGATGGCAGTATATGATGTTTCAATGTCAGGAGTTTGTGGTAGTTGCGACCAATTCCATTCAATGCCGAGTTTTTTTGAGGCATCTTTTTGTATGGCAATGACTTTAGCTTCCAACATAACTTGCTTTACTGGTACATCAAGACGTTTGATAAATGCGGCAATTTCGGCTGCGTCACTATCTGTTCCATAAAAAATTACAGTATTATTGTCTGAATCAATCCAAGTATTATTGGTCGGGATAATGGCTGGTCCGAAATTTGTTGTTTTATCAGGTTTATTGTTGTCAGTTGAGGAGTTATTGGCAGTATGGCTGAATATTTTTAGGGTATTGGTTAAAAAGACAGGTGATATATGTTGTAATTTAAATATGTGTAAGCTGCCAAGGGTATTGTTAAGTACATGATTTTTACCGATAAAAAGGGTATTGTTGGTCTGCTCAACGGAAAAACCATTGCTTTTAGCAATTAATTTTATGGCATCAAGTGCGGTAATATCGGTAAGGTTAGCAGAGACAATACCGGACACATCATCATTTAGAATGATATTTATATTACCATCTGCAGCCAATGCAGTGAATATATATCTTATGTCAGCGTCAGATACACGTAGAGACATCGCAAAGGAGGGGCAGGGCAGTAACCAAAGTAAAAATGCTGTGATTATCATGTACTTAAGGTGCATAACTGTTTCCATCCTTTATACTGAAACTGTCTAAATAATAGACTGATATTTCTCCAGTTTCATTTCTTAGTTGAACACTGTCGTCATCAATGGCTAAAACAAAATATGAGATAAAATTATCACCTGCCGATACAGTATAGTAAGTGTTTTGGGTTTTGATTATAGCTTTATGATTATCTGAAATGATAATACCTGTCAATTGCAAAGAGTTGTCCGGTTGAGGTTTTATATTGACAGCGGGCAGATTTTTTTGTTCGGCAGATTCTATAATATTGTTTGTTTCAGTATCGTTTGTTGAGACGGATTCATTAACAGCGTGTTCGGGTGTAAAAGGATTGTGCAGTGTGCTTGATTGATGGATGGGAACGGTGGAATACTCAAGGTTTGATAAAGATTTTTTTAGTGACGGAGCAGGATGCTTCGTCGAGTTATTGGAAAAAGATATACCGATAAAATGAATAATTAAAATAGTACTGCAAAATAATAATAATACGAAAATTAAAAATATTTTCTTTCGAATAATAATAAAATATCTGGCTTGTAATAATAAATTTTTTATTTTTAGCTTATTGGGAAGCTTTGCATGAAAATTTGGCAGCATTTAGCACCTCTTTATAAATGTGGGGTGTATAGTTGTCAGTCAGCAATGCGTGTATTGTATATGCTGGCAATTAATATAAAAATTCAAATATATATAACATTATATGGTGTTTTTTGAGGGGCGTCAATCTGTCGGTAACTTTGAAATATAATAAATAAAGTAAAAAGATTAAATTTAAAAGGGGTTTTATTTTATATGACGAATTGATATAGTATAGATACAGATCCACGAACTACTTAGAAAGGTGTTGAAGATATTATGGCAACATTCACTATTAGAGGAAAAAACATTGAAATTACTCCAGCTTTACACGATTACGTGGAAAAAAAGGTTGGCAGGGTGACTAAGTATTTTGATACTGTGGGTGAAATTACCGTATTGCTGACGGTGACAAAAGGACGCCATATTGTAGAAGTAACTGTGCCGGTGGAAGGTATATTGTTACGTGGTGAAGAATCAACCATGGACATGTATACGTCGATAGATTTGGTTATAGAAAAGCTGGAACGTCAAATACGTAAACATAAGACTAAATTGGCACGTCGTTTTCGTACCGGTAATTTTAAAATGGAAGCTATCCCGTCCAGCCCTAATGACGCTGATAATAGTGAGGAATATCCTGTAGTAAAAACAAAACGTTTTGCAGTTAAGCCAATGGATGTTCAAGAAGCTATCATGCAAATGAATCTTATAAACCATGAATTTTTTGTATTTCGTGACGCCAAGTCCGATGAAGTAAATGTTGTATATCGCCGTAAAGATGGAAATTACGGGCTGATAGAACCAAGCCATTAATTTGTGTTAAGAATATTGATATGTTGCTGAAGCGGGCGGATATATAATCTGTCCGCTTTTTGATTGAAAAAATTCAATTTGATGAATTGACAAACACAGCAAAGTTTACAAAATAACAAATTTAGGGAAAAGCGGCTTGACAAAAATATAAAATACTGGTATATTCCTATACAAGATGAAATGCAGTGAACAGGAAAAGTACATTGGCCGACATTTTACAGAGAGCTGTGGATTGGTGCAACGCAGTAAGTGCGGCAATGGAAATACACTTGTGAGCAGCAGGCTGAATTGATAGTAGGCTGTGCCGGATTGCCTCCGTTATCTTGGGCTAGGATATGTTAGTATCTGAAAAAGTGGCTTGCTAAAGGCAAGTAGGGTGGTACCACGGGTAAATTGCTCGTCCCTTTTGAGGGACGGGTTTTTTTGTTTGCATTCATCGCGAAATAATAACTGGATGATTTAGGAGGAGTAAGAATGATTATTGTAATGAGTCCTGAGGCGACGCAAGAAGACTTGGCAAAAGTAGAGGAAAAAATTAAAGCAGAAGGTCTGTCATTTCACTTATCAAAAGGGGCTGTGCGAACTATAGTCGGTGTTATCGGTGATAAGAAGATTATTTCGGGTCTGCAGATGAATGCGTTTAAAGGAGTGGAAAAAGCTATTCGGATTACTGAAAAATATAAATTGGTCAGCAGGGAGTTTCGCCATGAAGACACGATTGTTGATGTTGGCGGAGTAAAGGTCGGAGGACCACATTTAGCTATCATGGCAGGGCCTTGTGCAGTAGAAAGCCGGGAACAGCTTATGGAAGCTGCCGAATGTGTAAAAAAAGGCGGAGCTAATTTTTTGCGCGGTGGTGCTTTTAAACCGCGTACTTCTCCATACGATTTTCAGGGCTTGGCAGAAGAAGGATTAGCAATGCTGAAAGATGCCGGGGAAAAATTTGGTTTAAGGGTAGTCACAGAAGTAGTTAATCAAAATGATATAGAAATGATCAGTAATTATGCAGATGTTTTACAAATAGGTGCCCGCAACATGCAAAATTTTCAATTATTAAAAGAAGTTGGGAAGACACATAAACCGGTACTTTTAAAACGTGGATTGGCAGCTACAATAAGTGAATGGCTTAATGCTGCCGAGTACATTGCAAATGAGGGCAATTATAATATAATACTATGTGAACGCGGCATTAGAACATATGAAACTTTTACTAGAAATACGCTGGATCTGGGGGCAGTGGCCGCAGTCAAAGAGTTGTCACATCTGCCGGTTATTGTTGATCCAAGCCATGGTACGGGAAGATGGCAGATGGTACGTCCGATGGCAAGAGCTGCAATTGCGGCGGGTGCTGATGGTCTCATTATTGAAGTGCATCCACATCCCGAAAGTGCTCTGAGTGACGGGGATCAGTCTTTGACGCCGCAGAATTTTGAATCCACGATGGTAGAAGTGAGGAAAATTGCAGCAATGATGGGAAAAAAATGACGATGACCAAATTGAAATTAGCTATTTTGGGTGTCGGGCTGATTGGTGGATCTTTTGGATTAGCGCTTAAGGATAAGCTGCATGATAAAATTTATATAACAGGAACAACGCGTACTGAAAAATCTTGTAAAAAGGCTGAAATGATGGGTGCCGTTGATAAAGGATATATAGATAATACCGCAGCAGTGAAAGATGCAGATGTAGTGTATTTAAGCACACCGGTATTGCAGATGGTGCCAATAGTGCAGCAGATACTTCCTTGTTTGAAAAAAGGAACGATAATAACCGATGCCGGCAGTACAAAACAGTATATAGCTGCCAGCTTGCAGAGAATATTGCCGGAAGGGATTTATTATGTACCGGCACATCCTATGGCCGGCAGGGAACAAAGCGGTATAACAGCTGCAAGCAAAGATTTGTTTAAGAATAAAAGCTATGTGATAATAAAAGATCCAAAAATGTTCACTCCGGCGGAAGCTGTCGAAAAAATACGCACATTGATCGTACTGACAGGTGCTCATGTAACTGAGCTTGATTTAGTCAAACATGATCGTTGTGCGTCCTTGATAAGCCATGTTCCGCATATAACGGCAGCTGCCTTGGTAAATTTGTTAAATCGCAATTATAATGATCTTGAGGAATGTATTAAATTAGCCGGAGGAGGATTTAAGGATACGACGCGGATAGCATCATCCAATGCAGATATGTGGGCTGATATATGCATATCAAATCCTATACCGATAATTAATGATCTGCAGACATTGCAGATGATAATCGATGATGTCATTGCTGCGGTCAATAATAAGGATCGGGAGGCATTGTATGATTATTTTTCCACAGCAAAGCAGACGCGTGATAAAATTATCGATGAGAGTAAAAATATGTATGAAATAGAATAACTGACAAAAGATTCCGAGATGCCTCGGAATCTTTTGTTTGTAAGAGCAAGTGTCGGGGAAAATGACAAGTCTGATAAAATCAGCTATAATGAGTTTGCTGTGAATTCAATATTATTGGGGAGAGATTTTATGGATTGGGCACAGATTTCTGTACGCACTTCACATGAAGCTATGGATGTAATAGCTGAAATTTTTACTGATTTGGGAGCAAATGGTGTATCCATGGATGATCCGGCCATTATAAATGAATATATAAATTCTGATTTATGGGATTATACAGATATACCATTACAAAAAGATACTGAAGTAGTCACTGTAAATGCATGGTTGCTACGTGATACTGAGCTGGATGGACGGTTGGGTGAGCTGCATGAACGTTTAAAAAAATTGTCATTGACGCTTAATACTGCACCGGCTGAAATAATGGTTGGTAATATTAAAGATGAAGATTGGGCTAATAATTGGAAGAAATATTTTCATCCTGTTAAAATTGGGCAGAGAATTGTTGTAAAACCATCGTGGGAGAATTATTTACCACAAAGTGGAGAAATTATTGTAGAACTTGATCCCGGCTGTGCTTTTGGCACAGGAATGCATCCAACGACATCAATGTGTGTTAATTTTATGGAACAATATTTATCACCGCAAATGAATTTGTTTGATGTGGGAACAGGTTCAGGTATATTGGCAATTACCGCTGCCAAGCTGGGAGTAAAATCTGTGCAGGCAGGAGACTATGACACTGTGGCGGTAAAAACAGCAAAAGACAATATCGCTAATAATCAGGTTGATACTATTAAGTGTTTCCAAAGTGACTTATTAAAAAGATTTTTGGGTAAGGCGGATTTTATCTGCGCCAATATAATTGCTGACATAATTATTCGATTGTTTGATGAACTGCCGAAAAAATTAGCGACAAATGGTATTTTGCTGGCCAGCGGAATAATTGAGGATCGTTTGCAGGACGTTGAAACAGCGGCGTTAGAGCATGGCCTCTATATTACCGATATGCAGAAAAAAGCTGGCTGGGTGGCGTTGATAATAAGATTTAAGGCGGCTGAGTAATGCGGCGGTTATTTATTGATGGGACATTAACAGAGTATATGATCATTGAAGGTGACGATGCCAGACATTTGCTGTATGCTATGCGGGTAAAACCGGGACAACGCATAGTAGTGGCTGATAAAAAAGGGATAATTGCCGAAACTGAGATAATAAAGTGTGAAGTGCAAAGGGTATTTTTGCATCTGCTACATAAATTAAGTGATCAGAAAAACGAGTCAGATATTGAGATCGTATTGGTGCAATGCTTGCCAAAAGGTGACAAAATGGATTATATCGTACAAAAGGCGGCTGAACTTGGCGTGAATAAAATTGTACCGGTGATGAGCTGCAATTGTGTAGTGAGATATGATTTAGAAAAAAGAGAAAAACGACAGCAAAAATGGCAAAAAATTGCTGAGGAGGCATCTAAGCAATGTGGCAGGGGATCAGTACCGCAGATTGCAGCAATAACTGATTTATCAACGTGTCTGGATATGGCTGAAGGCTATAATGCCTGTATTTGTTATGAAAATGAAAAACACATGTCTCTTAATGAATATTTAAAAAATCATGATGGGATGAATTATATGTTGTTTATTGGCCCGGAGGGTGGTTTCACTTTGGATGAGGCGGCACAATGTAAAATACGGGGGATAAACAGTATTTCATTGGGTAATAGAATTTTGCGCACCGAAACAGCGGCGTTAGCTGCAGTGACAATAGTTCAGTATGAGAAAGGTGATTTGGGCAATCAGGCACAGCAAAAATAATTAATGGTACTAAATTGTGAATGAAGGGGATTTTATGCCAAAAGTTGCACTTACTACACTTGGCTGCAAAGTCAATCAATTTGAAACAGAAACGATGGCAGGTTTATTTAGGCAAAGAGGTTATGAAATAGTTGATTTTACGGAAAAAGCTGATTTTTATATAATAAATACTTGTTCGGTGACACATTTAGGAGAGCGAAAATCACGTCAGCTGATTCGCCGGGCCGTACATCTTAATAGTACAGCGATAATTGCAGTAACCGGTTGTTATGCACAGCTGGCGCCTGAAGAAATAAAAGATATTGAAGGAGTAAATGCTGTAATCGGCACTAATGAACGAAAGCATATTGTTGATGTGGTAGAATATGCGGCCGAGGGAAAAGAATTTGTCGGTGATGTGAGAAATGTTATGCAGGAACATGAATTTGAAGACATTCCAATGTTTGGCATGCAGTCGCGGACCAGAGCTTTTTTAAAAATTCAAGATGGCTGCACTAATTTCTGTTCTTATTGTATAATACCTTATGCCAGAGGGCCATTGCGTTCACGGACTATTGACAGTATTGTACAGGAGTCTTATAAACTGGTAAAAAATGGTTTTCATGAAATTGTTTTAGGCGGCATTCATCTTGGTGCCTATGGGCGTGATACGAATAGTGGAAAAACATTGGCAGACGCTGTAGCTGCCGTACTAAACATTGACGGTTTAAAGCGTCTCAGGCTTGGTTCATTGGAATCAATAGAAGTCTCAGATGAGTTACTAGATTTATTGGTAAAAAATGAACATTTTGCCCATCATTTGCATTTACCGCTGCAGTCAGGACATGATAATGTATTAAAAGCAATGAACCGGCATTATACTACAGCTGAATTTGCGGCTTTATTGCAAAAAATAGTTGGGAAAATACCGGATATTGCCATATCAACTGATATAATAGCTGGATTTCCTGGTGAAACAGCCAGACAATTTGCCGAAAGTCTGGAATTTATAAAAACACTGCCGATTTGTCGTATTCATGCTTTCCCTTATTCCAGACGCAAAGGGACTCCGGCAGCTGTTATGCCGGATCAAGTGGACGAAGCAGAAAAAAAGTCACGGGTTCATAGATTGCAACAGTTGAGCAATGAAAAGGCACGGCAATTTTGTCAGAATTTTATTGGTACTGTTATGGCAGTGTTATTTGAACAGACGATGTCTGATGGGATTGCTGATGGACATACGGGAAATTATATAAAAGTATATACTGATAAAGTTGCACGGCGGGGGGAAATCCGTCGGGTGAAGTTGACCAAATTGTATAGAGATGGTCTGTGGGGAGAGAATTTATTTTAGCAATATTGCAGGGAATATAAAACAAAAACCGAATTAACTAATATTAGGAATCTTCCTCGAATGGGGGTGCTATTATGTCGGATTGTGTTTTTTGTAAAATAGTTTCTAAAGAGATACCAGCCAGTATAGTATATGAGGATGATGTTGCGCTGGCATTTAAAGATTTGGAACCACAGGCACCTGTACATGTTTTGATTGTACCAAAAAAACATATAAAAAGTCTTACCGATACTACACCAGAAGACAAGGAGACCATATCACATATAATGGTTGACGTGATTCCTGAATTGGCCAAAGAGTTTAAGATAGTTGACAATGGGTTTCGCACTGTGATAAATACTGGTGTTGAAGGGGGGCAGACTGTAGCCCATCTCCATTTTCATCTTATTGGCGGCAGGTCGATGCAATGGCCGCCAGGCTAATATTTGATTGACAATCGTATTAATTGTCAGTTATAATAGTTTGGTGTAGCGAACAAATACACTCCCATAGCGTGTGGAGGGGAGGGAAGATATATGTCAGAAGTTAAAGTTGGAAAAAATGAAACCATTGACAGTGCGCTTCGTCGTTTTAAACGCACTTGCCAGAAAGCAGGCACCCTCGCTGAAGTTAGAAAACGTGAACATTATGAAAAGCCTAGCGTAAAGCGCAAGAAGAAATCTGAAGCTGCCCGTAAACGCAGATATAAAGCTTAATTACGTGGAGGTCTAAGAAATGTCGATTAAGGACAAGCTTGTGGCAGATATGAAAGAAGCCATGAAAGCCAGGCAGTCAGATCGTCTGACAGTCATTCGTTCAATGCGCTCGGCGATTCGTCAAGCGGAGATAGACGGAAAAGTCGATCTTGACGATAATGGAGTCATTGGCATAATAAGCAAAGAGCTTAAGATGCGGCAAGACTCACTTAGAGAATTTGAAAAGGGCGGCAGAGCCGATTTAGTTGAAAAAACTGAAGCTGAAATAGCAGTTATAATGCCGTACCTGCCAAAACAACTCTCAAAAGACGAAATATGCACTTTAGTGAAAAGCGCCATTGAAAAAACTGGTGCATCAACACCGAAGGATATGGGTAAAGTCATGAAGGCACTCATGCCTGAAGTAAAAGGGAAAGCTGACGGTAAACTTGTAAATGATATCGTCAGGGAAATGCTGAACTAATAACCGATTATAAATTATCGGTTAAAGGGCAGAGACTGCATTTAAGTACTTTGCCATGGACATATAGATAAAAAACAAGCAGCGGAATAGGATTTTATTCCGCTGCTTGTTTTTTATCTATATAGGAATCAATAAACTTTGGTGATTAAAAAACCGTGTTTTTTTAATTCATCGGTAATTTTTGTGATATGGGCACTGTTATGGGTTTCAACAGTAACTTCCAATAAAACTTTTTGGAAACTATCGGTGACTTTAGCCTGATTATGATCCAAGTGAATGACGTTGGCATCAAGCCTGGCCAATATTTGTGAGATGGCCAATAATTGACCAGGTTTATCAGGTAACTGAACGCTAAAACAGAAAACCCGCCCACGGGCAATCAGTGCTTTATCAATAAGTGCAGAGATAGTAGAAATATCTATGTTACCGCCGCTGACAATGGCAACTATTTTTTTATTTTTAAATGGGAGTTTTTGTAATGCTGCCAGCGATAGCACTCCGGCACCCTCAGCAATGAGTTTATGTTTTTCAATAAGGGAAAGTAAGGCGGACATTATTTCAAATTCTGATACGGTTATGATTTCGTCTACATATTTTTTTATGAAAGCAAAAGTAAGGTTACCGGGAGTCTTTACTGCGGTTCCCTCAGCAACTGTTTCTACAGAAGAAAGCGAAATAACTTTTCCGGCGGCTAAGGAAGCTTTCATACAGGCGGCACCCTCCGGTTCAACACCGATGACTTTTACATGAGGGTTTACAAGTTTGCTGGCTAAGGCTACACCACTGGCAAATCCACCGCCACCGATGGGAACAAGGATGGCATCAACATCTTTTAGGCTGTCAATTATCTCTAGTGCGGTTGTACCTTGTCCAAGCAGTACTTTTAAATTATCAAAAGGATGAATAAATACATAGCCATGTTGTTTTTTTAATGCATAAGCTTTGGAACAGGCATCATCATAACTGTCGCCGTACAGGACTACTTCAGCACCATAAGCGCGAGTGGCTTCTACTTTTAAAATAGGTGTAGTTGCCGGCATAACAATGACGGCCTTGATACCTAGTTTTTGTGCAGCATAAGCTACTCCCTGGGCATGATTACCGGCAGAAGCGGCGATAACGCCATGCAATTTTTCCTCGTCAGAGAGTTGACTGATGCAGTTATAAGCACCGCGTATTTTGAAAGAACCGGTTTTTTGCAGATTTTCTGGTTTTATGTATACATCATTAGATGAAATAGCAGAGAAATATTCACTGTGGACTAAATCGGTATGCTGCGTGATACCATCTAACTGTTTAGCCGCCTGATATACATCAGCGATAGAAGTCCGTTCAACGATTTGTTCGGGGGTGAGAGCGGATTTGTGGGTATTGTTCACTTTTTCCATTATAATGTTCCTACTTTCAATTATACGAATAGTCGATTTTTGGTCGATAAATTTCATTATAACTAAATAATTTAATCTTTGCAACATTACAATTTAAATTAAATAATAATATGCGAAATAATACAAAAATAATTATAATATACATCTATACAGCGTATATTTTTCGGATAAGATGTTTAATATAAATGAAACAATAACCGATAATAAAAAAATTAAATAAATTATTTTAAAAAACCTGTTATTATATGATTTTCAGCTTCTTTTTCGGTGAGTCCCAGCGACATTAATTTGATTAGCTGTTCATTGGCTATTTTACCGATGGCAGCTTCATGAACAAGTGTAGCATTGGGATCATTGGCCTTTATTACAGGAACAGCTGTTATATGTGCATTATTCATTATGATTGCATCACATTCAGAATGACCGTGGCATTTGTTATTTCCATAAATTTTTGCTGTAAATAATTGGCGTGACTTATCTTGCGCGACGGCACGTGAAATAACATTGGTACTGGAATCGCAGCCATCGAGGTCAACCTGAAAGGCTGTTTCTGCATATTGTGCCGCATGAGTGAGTAGTTTTTCTTTTACGATGAATGTTCCTTTGGCCGCAACACGGGCATTAGTTATGCGTTTTGTGGAATTAATACCACGAATTTGTGTCGTCTCCATTTCCATATAGCCATTTTCAGCAATATTAACAATGGTTGTGGGATTCATGATTCGTTCGCCGGAGCCGCTGCCTTCACCAAAATGTTTTTCTAAATATTTGACACGGGAATTTTTTCCAATATGAAAAGTATGTATACCGTCATGCTGGGAATCTTGATTACCGCAATTGTCGATACCACAGCCCGCTATGATAGTTACGGCGGAGTTTTCACCAATGTAAAAATCATTATAAACGAGTTCTGTATGGCCGGATTTATCCATAATCACAGGGATATATACCGTTTCGTTTTTTGTATCGGGACGAATATGAATGTCAATGCCGTCCTTGCCATCAGATTTTTTTGTAATTATAATATTTTTGCTTGAAGAACGGGCCAGCGCTGTTCCGTTAAAGCGTATATTATAAGCACCGTTTGGTAATGAAGTTAATCCTGAAATAATTTTCAGCAATTTTTGTTCGCTGTGATTTAATTCCTGTTTCATTGATCTTTAACTCCTTTATAAATATTACAGCTGCCGGCTATTGATACAAGCTGTGGGATAATGACATCTTTTTTGCCGACCTGCTGTATCTGTCCGTTGGCGATGAGAATTATTTCGTCGGCGATGTTTAATATTCTTTCCTGATGAGAAATTATGAGGATTGTATGGTGCATTTCATGCATTTTTTCAAATACCTGGATAAGTTTTTGGAAACTCCATAAATCGATACCGGCTTCCGGTTCGTCAAAAATGGCCAGTTGAGTATTTTTTCGTGCCAGTATGGTAGCAATTTCAATACGTTTGATTTCACCTCCGGAAAGTGAAGTGTCGACATCACGGCCTACATAGTCGGCGGCACATAATCCGACTTCTGCTAAGTATTCACAGGCTCCTTTGGTGGATAATTCATTACCAGCGGCCAAGGATAATAGTTCTTTTACACCAATTCCCTTGAAACGAACAGGCTGTTGAAAAGCAAAACTGATACCATAATTGGCACGTTGGGTAATACTCCAATCAGTAATATTTTTATTGTTAAAAAATATTTCTCCGGAAGATGGTTTTTCTATACCCATAATTATTTTAGCCAGTGTCGATTTACCACCACCGTTTGGACCGGTTATTACAACTGTTTTCTTATCGTTTATGGATAGATTTATATCGCTGAGGATATGTTTGGTGTTTTTTCCTTCATTTACAGTAAAGGATAAATGTTTTAATTCCAGCATAACAGAACTCCTATCTGATAATTTATATAACCTATTAAGAAGGCAAAAGGATAATTAATTGATAAAGCTGCTTTTTATAGTATCATATTTAAATTTTAAAAGAAATAGTATTGGTTCAGTGCAAGCAGCAGTCAAAGATAATAAGTGCATAAATGCGGATTTTATTAAAAAATGATATTTTTTTAAATAAAGCTTGCAAAGATGATAAAAAGGCAGTATAATATATCTTGTTTTCAACGGGATGTAGCACAGTTTGGTAGCGCGCATCGTTCGGGACGATGAGGTCGCAGGTTCGAATCCTGTCATCCCGACCATTCATTTATATCACATAAGTTTTTTTAGAATAATAAAAAAAGCTTTACAAATTGTTTGAGATGTGATAACATGTGATATCAGTGACTGATCGAAACTAGAACTGATAATATGCTGATGTAGCTCAATTGGCAGAGCAGCTGATTTGTAATCAGCAGGTTGGAGGTTCAAGTCCTCTCGTCAGCTCCAAAAATTACATCGCGGGGTGGAGCAGTCGGTAGCTCGTCGGGCTCATAACCCGAAGGTCAGAGGTTCAAGTCCTCTCCCCGCAACCAATATGCTGATGTAGCTCAGTCGGCAGAGCGTATCCTTGGTAAGGATAAGGTCACCAGTTCAATCCTGGTCATCAGCTCCATAGAATTGTGGCGGCGTAGCTCAGTTGGCTAGAGCATGCGGTTCATACCCGCAGTGTCCGCGGTTCAAATCCGTGCGCCGCCACCAACACAATCAAGTATAACCCCTTATCACGGGGGTTTTATTTATGTAAATGAGAAATTCTTAATAGTTTTTTCATTGACAGTCAACACTTGGTTATGGTAAAGTTTAATCGGGAATGCGGCAATGTATGCCAGATGACCGGGAGATTAAAAAGTTTGAGATGAATCTATATTCGGTAAGGAGTGCATGAAGGATGCGTAATGCAGTTACTTTGGCCTGCACAGTTTGCAAACAACGCAATTATCAGACCAATAAAAACAAAAAGAACGATCCAGACAGATTAGAAATGAATAAATACTGCAAATTCTGTCATAAACATACACTGCATAGAGAAGCTAAATAAACTATAATATAATTTGTTTATTTAGCTTCTGAAATCAGTGAATGGATTTGTTATAAGTATCAAATGATGGGGAGCTTTGTTTCGTATTTACCTTTTAGGATGTGAATGAATTGGCTGATGGGAAAATGGCAACTGAAAATAAAAAGGGCGGCAGTTTCAACCTTAAAGAATTTTTGATCGGTGTCAAAACTGAAATGAAAAAAGTGGTTTGGCCAACTCGTAAGGAATTGTCTTCTTATACGGTCGTTGTATTCATCGCAGTTATATTTGTATGTGCTCTCATCTGGATATGCGATACTATTTTTGCCAGACTCTTAGAAATAATTTTACGCTAGTGCCGGGGAGGTGTAATGAATGTCCATTGATACAGCAAACGAAAAAAGATGGTATGTCATTCATACTTATTCCGGTTATGAAAATAAGGTAAAGGCAAACTTGGAACGCAAGGTACATTCCATGGGAATGGAAAGCGAAATTTTTGAAATCGTTGTTCCGTTGGAAGACGAAATCGAAAAGAAAAACGGTAAGGAAAAAGTAGTAAGTCATAAGGTCTTTCCTGGTTATGTTCTGGTAGAGATGATTGTAAGCGATCGCTCATGGTATGTTGTCAGAAATACACCTGGTGTGACGGGATTTGTTGGTTCAGGCACTAAACCAATACCACTCACTGATACTGAAGTGAAGAAGATATTGGGAACTGGCAATGATGCGGCAGCGGCTCCGGTTCATATTGACGTTGAAGTTGGTGAAAATGTTCATATTAATTCCGGCGCGTTTGAAAATTTTGCTGCAACTGTCACTGAAATTGATTATAATAAATCAAAAGTAAAGGTTATTGTTGATATGTTTGGCAGGGAAACGACTGTGGAAGTCGGCTTTGACCAGATAGAAAAGATTTAAATTTAGGTTAAGGAGGTGTTAGATATGCCGAAAAAAGTTGTAAAAATGGTAAAATTGCAAGTAGCTGCAGGTAAGGCTACTCCTGCTCCTCCGGTTGGACCTGCATTGGGTCAGGCTGGTGTTAATATCATGGCGTTTGTTAAAGAATTCAATGAACGTACTGCAAGTCAGGCAGGACTTATAATTCCTGTAGAAATCAGTGTTTTTGAAGATCGCTCATTTACTTTCATTACTAAAACACCGCCGGCTGCTGTATTGCTTAAGAAGGCTGCTGGAATTGACAAGGCTTCTGGAGAACCTAATAAAAAGAAGGTCGCTAAGCTGCCACGTGCTAAAGCTATAGAAATAGCACAGACCAAGATGCCGGATTTGAATGCTGCTGATGTTGAAGCTGCTACTCGTATGGTAGAAGGTACAGCGCGCAGCATGGGTATTGAAATCGTAGATTGATTTCATATGTGGGAGGCAAGACCGTTATAACCACGAAGGGAGAAATTTATATGTCTAAAGTTGGAAAAAAATATCAGGATGCTGCGAAACTTATTGAAGATAAGCTTTATGATGCTCCTGAAGCTGTTGAATTAGTCAAAAAAACAGCAACGGCTAAATTTGATGAAACTGTAGAAGCCTCTGTACATTTAGGAGTTGATCCTAAATATGCTGATCAGCAGGTTCGCGGTGCCTTGGTTTTACCGCATGGCACTGGTAAGACTAAAAAAGTCCTCGTTTTTGCAAAAGGGGATAAAGTTAATGAGGCAGAAGCAGCAGGTGCTGATTTTGTCGGCTCTGATGAATTGGTAACGAAAATTCAGGGCGGTTGGTGCGATTTTGACGTAACAGTTGCTACTCCTGATATGATGGGCGTAGTTGGGCGTCTTGGGAAAATCCTTGGACCACGTGGTTTAATGCCAAATCCTAAATTGGGAACTGTTACTATGGATCTTACAAAGGCTATAAATGAAATAAAAGCTGGTAAGATTGAATATCGTACTGATAAAGCGGGTAATATTCACGTACCTATTGGAAAAGCTTCTTTTGACAGTGCAAAATTACTGGAAAATTTGCAGATATTGATTGATACATTGCTGAAGGTAAGACCGGCAGCTGCAAAAGGACAGTATATGAAATCTGTAACTATAAGTGCTACAATGGGGCCTGGTATTCATATTAATCCGCTTATAAAAATTTCTAAAGCTGAATAATACAATCTTATAAACTTAAGACAGCAGGTGCCATAAATGGTATAATGTGTGATTGCCTGCCGAGGTTAAATGGATTTTTGATATATATGGTCGATGACCATTGAATCTTAAAGACAGCCTGCGGCAGAAATCGCGGGCTGTTTGTTTTTATAAAGATAATTTTTATTTGAGGGGAGGTGTTTTTATGGCAGTACGTCCAGAAAAACAGGCGATTGTAGCAGAGTTAAAAGAAAGCTTTTCTCAGGCAAAAGCGATAGTTCTAACTGGTTACAAAGGATTGACCGTTGCTCAGGATACAAAACTTCGTGCTAAAATGCGTGAAAATGGTGTTACGTATCGTGTTGTAAAGAATACAATGCTTCGGTTTGCAATGCAGGACCTTGGTTATGATGAATTGGTTTCTTATTTAGAAGGGACAACAGCAGTAGCTTATTCGACGGAAGATGCTATTGCTCCGGCAAAAGTAATTGAAACCTTTATCAAAGAAAATAATTTAGCTAAGTTAGAAACTTTGACCGTTAAGGCCGGTGTTGTTGATGGTAAAGTCATCGATGCGGCAGGTGTGAAAGAATTGGCTGCTCTCCCATCTCGCGAAGTGCTTATTGCAAAGATGCTCAGCAGTATGCAGGCTCCTGTTTCCGGTATGGTCAATGTACTTCAAGGTACAATTCGCAATGCTGTTTATGTGCTTGAAGCTATTCGTAAACAAAAGGAATCAGCATAAGCCATATATTTATAAAATAAAACGATATTTAATTTTGGAGGAATATTAAAATGACTAAAGAAGAAATAATGCAGGCCATTGAAGAAATGACTGTTCTTGAATTATCTGAACTTGTAAAAGCTATGGAAGAAAAATTCGGTGTTAGCGCTGCTGCTCCTGTAGCCGTGGCTGCTGCTGCTCCTGCTGCCGGTGCTGCAGAAGAAAAAACTGAATTTGATGTAATTCTTGTTTCTATTGGTGCGAGCAAGATCAATGTTATCAAAGTTGTTCGTGAAATCACCGGACTTGGATTGAAAGAAGCTAAAGCTTTAGTTGATGGTGCTCCTGCTCCTGTAAAAGAAAAGGTAGCTAAAGATGAAGCCGAAGCTGTTAAGGCAAAATTGGAAGGTGCCGGCGCAACTGTAGAAGTAAAATAATTTTACTGTTGTACTGAATAATAAGGGGCTGTCGCATGTTAAAAGTGCGATGGCTTCTTTTTTTGCAAAAAATTGTTTATGTTATAATTCCTGACAATAATAATTTATAAACATTGTCTAAATCATTTATTTTATAGCTAGTAATGATTTATCAGCATAGAATTTGCTTTAGTTACGAGAAATAACATTTATTTAGTGTATTTTACCAACCGGAAAGAGCAATATATAAGAATTAATGTAATATTTTCTGTTGCTGAGAAAATTTTTAGATTATTCACATATTTACAAGACATATTTTTCAATGTTATAGTTTAGTTAATAAATAAAGTTAGTTGCGCAACGTTTAAAGGGGGCTGACGTTATTAACAATAAGTTAAGGTGGGACAAATGAAAAAATTTGATGGTAAAATTTGTATTGTTAAAATACTGCTTTCAAATGTTGGACCGGTATCAATAAATAATTTGGCTCAAATAATAAATAGAAACCAACGTACTGTCAGAAATTATTTGAAAGAAATACAAAAAGAAAAAAGTGAATTTAATTTAGTAAGCAATAATCAGGGTGTATTTTTAGATATTGATGAGAATTTAAAAGAGAAATATTTAAGCTCATATAATCAATTGCCAATAGAGAACAGTTCATCATTGGTTCAGAGGCAAAGGCAGGAATATATATTAAAAGTATTGTTTCTAGAACGGAATACCTATACTATACAGTTATTTGCTGATGAGTTATTTTGTAGCAAAAGTTGTATTATGCAGGATCTGGTTCAGATCGAAAAATGGCTGTCAAACAGAAATATTACATTGTGCAGGCGTCAGAACCAAGGAATATGGCTCAAGGGTGAGGAAAAAGATTTGCGTTTGGGTTTCAAAAAACTATTGGATGAGCTTAATTTATTTTATAATACCAGGCAGGAACCGCAGCTATCTTGTAAATTGGATCTTGATTATCGTATAAACATAGCTAATTATAAAAGAATATGTGCTATTTTAAAAGGAATTGATATTCTTTTTATTCAAAAAATAGTACAGAAAATTGAAAAACAGCTTAATTTTTTATTTACAGAGCAGGCGTTTCAAAACCTGGTTATTCATTTGGCAATAGCGGTAAAACGTATCAGAGAAAATAAATTCGTCAGGGAATTTTCGCTTTCTCCCAGATTAAAAATGACACCTGAATATGCAGCTGCCAGTGGAATGATAATGGCTTTGGGCAGTAAGATGAACTTGAATTTTCCTGTTTCAGAAATAGATTATGCAGCAGTCCACATTTTAGGTTCGAAAATTCAGATCAATGATGATAAAAATACAATAGACTCATTCTTATCCAATTATGATGAATCAGAAATAAATCTTGCAAAGGCAATACTTTCTATATCGTCTAAAATACTTCAAACAGAACTAGCTGGTGATAAGCAGCTTTTTATGCAGCTTATTCAGCATTTACGTCCTACGATTATAAGAATGAAACAAGGACTGAGTCTTATTAATCCACTTTTGCTGCAGATAAAACGAGAGTATCCTGCGATTTATGCCGCTGCATGGGCATGCAATGATGTTTTTGAAAATATTGTAGGAGTGCCTCTTAATGAAAATGAAGCGGCCTATATAGCAATGCATCTGATAGCAGGCATATCTAAATATAAGCCTAAGTATAAGGCAGTTGTTGTATGTGCCAGTGGTATAGGCACATCACAGTTTATTACTAATAGACTAGAACAAAATTTTCCTGATATGGAGATAGTTATGACGCTGCCATACACTGATTTGACTGATAAAATCAGAGAACAGGCAGATGTTATAATTTCAACCATAAAAATATTGCAGGGAGAAAATATTGTTTATATTTCTGTGTTGTTAACTGAGACAGATAAAGAAAATATTAATCAGGTTTTGCGAAAAGTGAGAGTAAAAAAAGAAAACAGGATAGTACCGATTAAGGAAGATAATATGACACTTAATGTACCTTTGAATGTTTTTGACTGTAAATATTGTTATGTAGATGAAGAAATATTATCATTTGAACAAATAATAATAAAGTATGGCAGTATTATGGAAAAAAACGGTTTTGCTAAAAACGGTTTTACACAAGATGTTATAAAGCGTGAAAATATAAGTTCAACTTATATTGGCTGTGGTATTGCAATTCCACATGCAAAGTCGTCTTTTGTAAATAAATCAAAAATTGTTTTTATACGTCTAAAGAATCCTGTTCAGCATCGTTCAAATCATGTGCATATAATATTGCTATTATGCTTGTCTTTTGCAAAAACTGGTAATGCGGTACAATTTTTTAAAAATTTTTATTCAATATTATCTGATAAAAATAGAGTTGCTATATTGCATAACGAAATAGATAAGAAAAAAATCGTAAACATTTTAAATAATGGAGATATAAATGAATAATTTGATTACAGATAAAATGATAATGTTAGACCAATCTTTGAAAACAAAGGATGAAGTCATTCGTACTTTAGCGCAAAAAATAAATAATGTTGGAAGATTAAATGATATTTGTAAATATATTGAAGCAGTAAAGAAAAGAGAAGCAGATTTTCCTACATCAATGGGGTTTTGTGTAGCTATACCGCATGGTAAATCGGATGCAGTCAAAACATCGTCATTAGCATTCTTGAGATTGAATGAAATGGTAAAATGGTCCGAAGAAGAAAATGTAAAGTATATTTTTATGATAGCTGTTCCCAGTGAAAATAGTGACGATGAACATCTCAAGATTTTGGCAGCACTTTCGCGGCATCTTATGCATGAAGATTTTAGAAAAAAATTAATGACTATACAAAATGCGCATGAACTTGTGGATATTATAGAAAATATGTAATGGAGAGATATAAATGAATGAATTTATCAATATATTTAAAAATCTAAGGGAACATTTGATGAATGGTGTATCCTATATGATACCTGTAGTTGTAGCAGGAGGAGTATTGATGGCTGTTGCACTTATAATGTATGGACAGGCAGGTGTTCCGGAAAAAGGATTGGCCGCAGACATATGGAAAATAGGTGTGACAGGAATTGGGCTTATGGTACCGGTATTGTCTGCATATATTGCAGCATCAATAGCTGATAGAGCGGGTATTGCCCCGGGACTGATAAGTGGACTTGTAGCTTCAAATATCGGTGCTGGTTTCCTGGGGGGATTGGTCTCCGGGATAATTGCCGGTGTAGTATGCTATTATTTAAAAAAAATACCACTTCATCCCTATGTTCGGTCATTGGGTCCGATAATTATTATTCCTATATTGGGAACATTAATTACATCAGGTATATTATTATGGGGGATAGGCACATATGTTGCAATAGCGATGAGTGCCGCTAATCAATTCCTGACATCAATGACAGATGCCAACAAGATTATTTTGGGACTTATTGTCGGTGCTATGATTGCTTTTGATATGGGTGGACCGATAAATAAGGTGGCATATAGTTTGATGGTTGCTACTGTGGGATCAGGAATATTTTCTTATGCCGGTCCTTGTGCTGTAGCTATAATGATACCACCGATGGCTATGGCTATAGCTTCATTTATTATGCCTAAAAAGTATTCGGAAGAAGAGAGAGATGCGGGTAAAAGTGCATTTTTTATGAGCCTTGTTGGTATTACTGAGGGAGCAATTCCATTTGCAGCAAATGATCCTATTAGAGTTATTCCATCCTTGATGATAGGAACCTCTATTGGCTGCGCAGCGGCGTATATTTTTAATGTGCAGACACATGTAGCCTGGGGTGGATTTATTGCTCTGCCGGTTACTGAAAACATAGGCGGCTTTATAATATCTGTCTTGATTGGATCTATTATAGGAACTATACTGGTAAACTTTTTGAAGAAAAGTTATGTGAATAAAAAAACGGACACTGATGACACTGATGTGGACATTTTGTTTGAAGATTGATAATACGGCCTTAAAGGGGAGAGAAAATAAATTATGAATATATTAGCAGTGACGGCATGTCCATCGGGTGTGGCACATACGTATATGGCAGCTGAAGCATTGAAAAAAGCTGCAGAAGAAAGACATCATATAATAAAGGTTGAAACGCAGGGGTCAATAGGTATTGAGAATGCGATAACAGAAAATGATGTGAAATGTGCAGATGTTATAATATTGACCAAGGATATGCCAATAAAAAATGAAGCACGGTTTAAAAACCATCTGGTAGTGCGTGTAGCTATCAGCGATGCGGTTAAGAAAGCAGCCGCTATAATTATAAAGGTAGAAAAACATTTAGAAAATAAATAATGATGGTTTAAAATAATAAAAGGCATTAAAAAAAATATTATTGTTTATTATTAATTATTGAAATAGGCAAATAATAAATATATAATAATAATAAATAATAGAAAAGGAGGAGCAGATCGTGGATTTAAAATTACTGAAAATGTCAGACAGGATAGAAACACTTAGAAATAAAATGTTGTCACAAAAACGTTATATGTCTATAGAGCAAGCTCTTATTACAACAGATATTTATAAAAAAAATGATGATAAGCCTGTGATTATAAAAAGAGCGTTGGCATTAAAAGCAGCTTTAGAGAACATAGAAATAGCTGTTGAACCGGAAGAATTGATAGTCGGTAATAGGACTAAAGGAGTGCGCTTTGGTGTTGTATCGCCGGAAAGCGGCGGGTCATGGGTGGACAAAGAGCTGGAAACATTGCCGACAAGGCCTCAGGATAGGTTTAATGTCAGGGATGAAGACATAAAAATCTATCGTGAAACGATTAAACCATATTGGCATGGTAAATCACTTGAAGATGTGTTAGCAGAAAAATTTGGCAGCGAATTTTCGGCGATAAGTAAAGTGGCTAAGATAAATCAAACTGATCATTCTCAGGGACATATTTGTCCTGACTGTACACTTTGGTTGGAAAAAGGACCTGATGGTATAAAAAAAGAAGCACAGAAAATGCTTGACAAAAAAGGCATGAATCGAAAGCAGCAGGATTTTTATCAGGCTGTTGTTTTAACTATGATCGGTGCACAGAATTTTATACGTCGATACAGTGTCCTTTTAAAACAAACAGCAAAGATAAATGGTGATTTCAATCCAGCTTTAGAGAAAGCAGCTAATGTTTGCAGCAATGTTGCTGAACGGCAGCCTCAGTCATTCTATGAAGCAGTCCAGTCATTATGGTTTTTATTTGTTATATTGCAGATGGAGTCCAATGCTTCTTCATTTTCACCTGGACGTATGGATAGATATATGTATCCATTTTACAAGAAAGATATTGAGAATAATGTGATAACCAATAATGAAGCGCTGGAAATAATAGAATGTCTATGGTTAAAATTCAATCAGATAGTATATATGCGCAATGAGCAAAGTGCTAAATATTTTGCAGGATTTCCTATTGGTTTCAATATAGCTGTCGGAGGAGTCGATGAAAATGGAAAAGCGGCAGAAAATGAATTGTCATACTTATTTTTGAGAGCGCAGGAAGATCTTGGACTGCCGCAGCCAAATTTATCAGTCCGTTTAAGCAAGGGAATATCGGAAAACTTGCTGGAATATGCTGTCAGGGTAGTAGCAAAAGGAAGTGGAATGCCTCAGTTTTTTAATGATGAAGCAGTAATAGGTACAATGATAAATGATTTGGGAATAGAAAAACAGGATGCGCTTGATTATGCTATCGTGGGCTGTGTGGAATTGACGACTCAGGGGAATAATCTGGGCTGGAGCGACGCGGCCATGTTTAATCTGAACAAAGCTCTGGAACTGGCAATGAATCACGGCAGGTGCTTATTGACAGGCAGGCAGATAGGACCTGATTTGGGCGGTCTTGATACGTATACTTCATATGAAGCACTGGAACATGCATTTGCTGGACAGATCGATTATTTTACTGAAAAAATGATAAAAGCATGTGAAAAGGTAGAACAAGGGCATATTGATTTACTGCCATCACCGTTTTTGTCCGCTGTGATTGATAATTGTCTCCAAAAAGGAATTGATGTTACAGCAGGCGGTGCAAAATATAATTTGTCAGGTATACAGATGATACAGGCAGCCAATGTGGCTGACAGTCTGGCAGCCGTATGGCAGCTGATATATACGGAAAAGCGCATAAATGGCAGTGATATGCTCAAAGCTTTGCAGAATAATTTTGTTGGTTTTGAAATAATAAAAGCAATGGCAGAGAATAAAGTACCTAAATATGGTAATGATGTCGAATGGGTGGATAATATAGCCGTCAAATGGGCACATTATTTTAAAGATAAACTTACGCATTATAAAAATTACCGCGGCGGCTTATACCATACAGGTATGTACACTGTGTCGGCACATGTGCCGATGGGGGAAAATGTTGGCGCTTCACCGGATGGACGGCTGGCATATCAGCCTTTAGCTGATGGCGGTATGTCACCGGTATATGGACGTGACGAAAATGGACCAACGGCTGTTTTGCAATCGGTGAGTAGACTGGATAATGTACTTACATCTAATGGTGGTTTATTGAATATGAAATTTCTGCCGGAGTTTTTTGCGACACAAGAAGGAATAAAAAAATTTGCAATGTTTTTGCGAACATTTGTTGATTTGAAGATTCCCCATGTGCAGTTTAATGTGTTGCATCGTGAAGATCTGCTTGAAGCTAAAAGAAATCCGGAAAAATATCGCAGCTTGACTGTTCGTGTCGCAGGATATACGGCTTATTTCACAGAATTGGATGGGAAATTACAGGATGAAATAATTGCCAGAACAGAATATGGCGCAGTATGAAAAATAAAGCATTGGTTTTTGATATAAGGCGGTTTTCAACACATGATGGGGTAGGCATCAGGACAACCGTATTTTTTAAGGGTTGTCCGCTGCACTGTGTATGGTGCCAGAATCCGGAGGGGATAGCACCGCAGACTAAGCTGGTATATTTTGCCAATTCTTGTATATTATGCGGTTGCTGTACACAAATAAAAGACGGTGCTGTCCATATTGAAAATGATAAACTTATATTAGATAGTTCAAGGGTAAAAAATACCGGTGATTATGAGTATATTTGTCCGTCAGGTGCATTGCGCATGGACAGCAAATGGTATGAGCCGGATGAACTGACAGAAATATTAAAGAGAGATATGCCGTTTTTTAAACATGGCGGTGGTGTAACTTTTTCAGGTGGGGAGCCGTTTTATCAGGCTAAATTTACTATTAGTATACTGAAACGGCTTAAAAAAATTAAGATCAATACGGCAGTAGAAAGTTCCTTGTTTACTGACAGTAAAACAATAAAAGCAGCACTGCCATTTATTGACACACTGTTTGCTGATTTTAAGATATATAATGATACACAGCATAAAAATTTTACTGGTGTATCAAACAAAATTATAAGGGAAAATATAAAAATGGTGCTGCAATCATTATACCGTGACAATGTCGTTATCAGGACGCCTCTTATACCTATGCACACAGCAAATGCTGATAATCTGAGAAAAATAGCAAAAGAAATAAGTGAATGGTATCCTGGTGTGCGTTATGAGTTGCTAAATTATAATCCTCTTGCTAAGGCCAAGTATGATCATATGGATTATGACTATTGCTTTGCAGACAATCCACCGCTTTATACAATGCAGCAAATGGAAGATTTTTATAAGATAATAGAAGATGCTGGTATTGTTAATGTTATTAAGTAAATTAAGGAGTATGGACTGCTTTAATGAAGAAAGGAATCCATTACAATGTTGTCTGGAAATTTATCAATAAGAGGAGAGTCTGTTTCGATGAAATATTTGATTGATACCGCTAATTTGGAAATGATTAAAAAATGCAATGATTTGCTGCCAATTGCTGGTGTTACCAGCAATCCCAGTATTATAAAGAAAGAAGGCAAAATTGATTTTTTTGCACATCTGAATAAAATACGTCAAATCATTGGTATCGATAAAACACTGCATGTTCAAATACTGGCTGAAGACAGCAGTAATATATTGAAGGAAGCACATGTTATACTGGAAAATATTGATAAAAATGTGTTCATAAAAGTACCAACTACACTACAGGGACTTAAAGCTATGAAACTGCTGAAAAAAGAAAATGTCGGCGTGACAGCAACAGCTATTTATACTAAGACACAGGGATTTATGGCAATGGAAGCGGGTGCAGATTACATAGCACCATATTTTAATCGCATGGAAAATCTTGATATTGATGCAGCAGATACTATTGCTGTTTTTGCTGATATGATTGCGGCATATGGTTATCAAACAAAGATTTTGGCAGCAAGCTTTAAAAATATTGCTCAGGTTAATACTGCCCTTAAATGTGGAGCGCAGACAATCACCGTGGCACCTGATGTTTTAATGGCAGCGTTTGCCGTACCATCGATAAAAAAAGCGGTTGATGATTTTGCTGCTGATTGGAAACAAACATTCGGTGATGTTTCTATTTGTGATTTGAAATAGTATTACACTAAAAAAGAGAGGCTGTCGCATGAACGGCATTGACTTCATAAAGGTGCAACCTATCTCAGCTATGTGGTTTCCCACCATTCTAAGAGCGGGAAAAGAGAGAAAAATATTGCATACTTATGAGCAAATATGGTCACGTGCGGCAGCCTCTTTATGAGATTAAAACAGTAACACCATAAAATAAACGTAATAAACATGCTATGACTGAAAAAAAATATCAGGAGAAATATAATCAGCGATGACCGTGTTGCTGATTATATTTTTTTGTTCAACTAAAAACACTTATTTCATTTTTATATGTTGCAGCGGCCTTACTGGGTGAATTGGTAATAATAATATTGTCATTATCATAAGCATCCCAGTTTGTCGGAGCTGTATCTACAGTATAATTAAGATTGGCTTCTCCACTATTATCGAGAGAAATGGCAACAGGATCTGAATGTATGGCGGTATTGCCTGCTGTTAATGTACCTTTGGTATCGACAGTTCCATTAATAAAACTTACATAAACAGTGGTATTTTTCATCTCCGGTGCCGCTATCTTTAAACTGTAAGTTTTACCGGTTTGTGCACCGTTGATAATTTGGTTTATAAGAGTATTATTGTCAGCGGGAGTGGGAACATTGAAAGGTTCACCTACTGATAAAGCAGATCTTTCATTATTTGCTTCCAAAACTATTGATTTGTGAGCGGCTGTTGTTGGTATTATAGTTTCATTTTTAATAACTGCGGTGTTTGAAGACTTGACAGGAGATATTTGTTTAAATAATATTTCATTAGGTTTATATTCTATTGGTTTGATACCAAGGGTTTTAGACAAATCAGTTATTGGCAGCCACTGGATATTGTCTTTACTTATGATAGGGGAATCTTTAGTAATTAATTGTTCATCAACTTTTATTTCATTTTCTTTGTTGGAAACGCTGATTAAGTGATTATTGTAGATGAACCAGGTATTATCTTTATCGTGGTGGGGAACTGTGTTGAGACTTTGTGTTAAGTCTTGTAAAGTCATATATATTTGATTTCCTTTTTTAAAAGGCTGGTTTTGTGCCACAGGTTCACCACTGTCAGGATCGAGGTATACTGGCGGGTTATAATAATCAGGTGAAAAATCAAACATATCGTCAAGTGAGCTGGCAAATGTGTCAAAAGAACCATTTCCAATACGGCCTAGGTTCCAATTATCTTCAACAAATCTTAAAACTGAAGATTGGTCAGCGATAGTGTGGATGACGGCGTTGTGTTTAGCATATGGGGAGATTAATAACATTGGCATACGCGGCCCGTAGCCTAAACGTCCCTGATAATTATTTAATGGGGGATTAGTCCCTGCATTGACAGTATCAATATCTGGATCTTGGGAATGATTTATGATGGGCGGCATAACATGGTCATACCAACCATCGGAATCATCATAAGTGACAAAGATAGCGGTGTTTTTCCATGTCGGCAGGGATTCCAATTTGTTGATAGTTTCTGCCAGCCAGCGTTGTTCACCGATTGGATCTGAATAAGAAGGGTGGCCGTCTTGATATGCAGGTGCTTTTAAAAATGAATAATTAGGCAGATTACCTGATTTTGCTGCTGCCCAAAAATCAGTCATATCATACTGGTGGTTGGCACGGTCAGTATGTCCAATCATGGCGACTGATGTGGGGCGTTCATGCTGCAAGTTGGAAGTAGGATCGTAATACTGGAATGGTTCGTGATGGGGAATATAATCA
The DNA here is from genome assembly GCF_014076555.1 of Pectinatus frisingensis. Classification (NCBI taxonomy): domain Bacteria; kingdom Bacillati; phylum Bacillota; class Negativicutes; order Selenomonadales; family Selenomonadaceae; genus Pectinatus; species Pectinatus frisingensis. The sequence goes on along the minus strand of NZ_CP045424.1, from coordinate 1,734,818 downwards.
ACAATATTTTCACCGGCAATATTTTTGTGTGTAGCGGTGGGATCATCGTATCCGCCAAAAAAACATCCCCAGGTTAAATCTTTTTTATTTAATAAATCACCGATATTGGTACCAGACATGGAAACCGTTTCTTTTTTCGAGGCATAGTCATAATATGGATCGATATCTCCATATAGTGTGCCAGTTTTAGTAACTGCTTTTTGAGGAAAATTTTTGTCGTCGGGAGAGATTTCTACACCATTTTGGGCTTTATTGGCACTATAAACAGTGGCGCCATGGTTATTACCAGAAATGACATTGATAGCTCCCGGAGTTGACGGACCTAAATTGGCACCAAAATAGTTGTCATTCATTGTAAAATGTTGTGCTAAATTCCACAAAGCGGTGACAGTATTGCCGTCATAATAATTCATGACATCAGCATTTCCGTGTCCATCATATTGAATGAATTTGTCCATTAAACCACCGTTGAAAGATTTTTGTTCAGCGGTATAACCATGGTCGAAATCTTGGGTGTGGGCTTGTAAACGGCTAAAGCGTTTCGGATTTGCCTGATTGGGGTTGTGCGTTAATAATGCCGGAGTCAATCCATTAATTGCAGGAGTATCCGGTGATGCAAAAAATAATGGTTCATTCGATGTATTTTCAGCAAAAGGATATGTTCCAAAGTAGTGATCAAATGATTCATTTTCATCAAAAATAACAACTACATATTTAATAGGGGTGATATTGCGGGGTGCCGCTAAAACAGGCGGTTGGATTGATACACTTCCGGCAGCTATTAGTGAACTGAGCAGAAAAAATTGAGTAAATAGATTGGACTTTTTTGATTTTTTAATTAGCATTAATGAAATCCCTCCTAAAGATAAACCATTCCTGTTTATACTTAATTATGTACAAAATAATAAAAAACCATACTGGTAATGCTAAGCTTTTTCCATGATACAATACATTCCTATACATTAGTTTAAGATTTGGTTATTTTTTAGTAAAATATATGCATATGCGCTGACGTTTCGATTTTTGTCACACTGATAATCATACATGTTTTATCAGTTAGTATATAGCAGCAATGGGGATGATAATAATCTTTATAAAATCTTTACGCGTATATGTTTATGCATTATAATTAACCGGTATACTGCGCAATGAGGTGGATATGTCTGCTGGTGAAGTGGAGATTATTTAAAATCATGGCTGTTGCACGCAATTATTTTTATTCATAGATAAGTATTTTGCCAGTTCGCAGAAGTAAGAAGATCACATTGAGGTGTCTTTATGAGATTAATCTGTTCCTGCAGCAGTTCTATCATTTTGTTTGAAATGGTATAGAAAAAAAATTTTATCATTTAGTCTGGCAGATTATAAAAGATTTTTTGAGATATAACTGTAAAGGATGTTTATATGAAAAATATTAATAATTTTACTTTTTCCATGAGAAAACTTTTTTTTATTTGGTGCGGTATAGGTGTTACTTCATTCGGAGGGGGTGCTGTTACACAATTTTTAATACAGGACAAATTTATTTATAAATATCGATGGTTAACTGAAGATGAGTACACTACAATCGTTGGTATAGGCCAAATTACTCCAGGTATTAATATTTTGGCTTATACTATTTTAATTGGCAGAAAACTTGCCGGTTGGCGCGGCAGCATTGTATCAGTTTTAGGGCTTATTATTCCCAGCACGGCAATAACACTTGTTTTATCTGCGGTATATTTGAGTGTAAGCCGATACGCATTTGTTCAAGATGCCTTGAAATCGGTATTCGCATCTATTTTTGGTGTGTCTATAGTCACCAATTGGCGTAATATAAAACCTATTTTGTGTCGCGGCAGCAAAGAGGGAGCGCTACCGTTGTTATCTTTTTTGTTGATTATTATTGGAACTGTTATACTTTATCAATGTTTTGCCTTTTCCGTTATTTTTCTTTATTTTATAGGAAGTATGGCAGGAGTTGTTATTTACACTCTTATCATTAAGAAGAAACCGAGGCTGCCTAAATGATACATTGGAATTTATTTTTTTTTACTATATTAAAAGCAGTGTTATTTTCGACTGGTGGTTTTGGTCCATTGCCTTCTCTTCATACTGATTTTCTCATTAATGGCTGGGCAAATGAGCAACAATTTGCCGAGGCTATTGCTATTGGGCAAATTGCTCCCGGTCCAAATGGACTGTGGGTCGTCAGTCTTGCCAATTTATCAGGCGGAATGATTGGTGCTGTTTTAGGGACGGTTGCATTGATATTACCGCCATTTTGTATTCTTATTGTCAGAAAATTTTATACCCGCATAAAATTTTATTCTGCCACACAGGGAGTTCTCGACGGAATGGTGCTTGTAGTTTCTACTTTTAGTGTCATTGTGCTGGCAAATATATTTTTTAATAGTATTCCCAATATTTTTTTATTTTCCATCGTAGTTATAAGTGCCGTACTTGCCGCAACCAAAAGAGTACCTGCCAATTTTATCTTGATCGCATCCGCTGTTGCTGGTTTGCTGTTTCTTCATTGAACGTAGAAGATACTTTTCACTGCGAGTAGAATTTGATTGACAAATCGAATAAATAAAGTTAATATTAACATGAAAATAGAATATAGCTGGAAACAGGTGTCAGGAATGACTTAATAGGGAATTCGGTATAAAGCCGAAGCGGTCCCGCCACTGTATAGAAGAGTTTTTCAAAATATGTCACTGAAGCTGGTCTTTGGGAAGGCTTGAAAAACAATGATTCTGAGCCAGGAGAACTGCCTGTTTTAACATCACCGTTAGTGTCGTCGTTTAGTCGATGCTTATACCTGCGAGAGATAGGAAGGGAGATTTGATACTGTGAATATGAGTTGCATGGTAATTTTCTCCGGCTTTGTTATAGGCCGGTTTTTTATTTTCCAGAAAGACTTTATTGAAACAGATATTTTGTCTGTCCGCCTCTTGCGGGCAGATTTTTTGTTTGTCAGTAAAGAGGGAGGTTTCTAATGAACGAGGAAGAAAAAAATCAGTCTGAAGACAGTAATCTTGATTTGCAGGCCATATTGAAAAAATCTGACCAGCAAACACAGTTTCCTACTGTTCCACTCGATGAGTTTGTTCCACCTACGTATGAAGAATGGAAGCAAGCATGTATTACATTACTGAAAGGTGCACCCTTTGATAAAAAAATGTATACAAAAACATATGAGGGTATAACTTTTGAACCAATGTATACGAGAGCTATGACGGAAAATATTTTGCCAAAGGCATCTTTTCCGGGAATGGACGATTTTATGCGTGGAGCTCGGGTAAATGGTTATATAAATCAACCATGGGGCATAGCTCAGTCTTGTGATGAGAGTCTGCCTAGGGAGAATAATAAATTATTAAAACATGAAGTAGATCGAGGTTCAACTATTTATAATATACATCTTGATAACGCCACTATTTTAAATCAAGATGCCCAGCATGCCGCAAAAGTTGGGGATGAAGGCTGTAGTATCACAACGATTGATGATATGTATCAGCTATTAGACGGACTTGATTTGAAAAAATATGGTTTGTATATTTATGCGGGAGCTTCATCGCTACCAATGCTGTCAATGACGGCAGCGGCACTTAAGGCAGCTGGCAGACCGGTAAAGATGTTAAAAGGTTTTATCGGAGCAAATCCTTTAGGACAGTTGCTTGAGTCGGGAGAACTCTATACCTCATTAGACGAGTTATATGATGAAATGTATGCATGTGCTGTATGGGCGGGGAAAAATACACCGCAGCTGAGAACTATCATGGTGCGCAGCGATGTGTTTAGTCGCGGCGGTGCTAATGACGTGCAGGAAATAGCATATACATTGTCTATGGCGGTTTCTTATCTGCGGGCATTATTGGAACGTGGTTTGACTATAAAACAAGCTTCGGGACAGTTGTTCTTTGGTTTTTCAATGGGAGCAAACTTTTTTATGCAGATAGCAAAACTCCGGGCAGTTCGTCCCATTTGGGCCAGAATAGTAAAGGCTTTCGGTGGTGATGAAATTGATCAAAGAATGCATATTCATGCTCGCCCTGCATTGTTTTTCAAGACAGTTTATGATCCTTATGTAAATATGCTGAGAAATACTACTGAAATTTTTTCCGGAGTGGTTGGCGGGGTTGACTCATATGAAAATGCGCCGTTTGATGAACCAATAAGAAAGGGAGACGAATTTTCCCGTCGTATTGCCCGTAACGTGCAGATTATTTTGCAGGAAGAATTTGGTATGTTAAAGCCGATTGATCCGGCAGGTGGGTCGTGGGCAGTAGAAAGTCTTACGAAAGAAATAAAAGAAAAAATCTGGCATGAATTTCAGGCCGTGGAAGAAAAAGGCGGATTCCTCAAGGCTGCACAGGTAGGTTATCTTCAGGAAGAAATTGGCAAAATATTGCAGGCCAGATTTAAAAATTCTGAGTATAGAAAAGATCGCATAGTCGGTAATAATATGTATCCTAATTTGACGGAAGAACTGATCGATAAACGCAGTGAGGATGCCGATGAACTGAAAAAACAGCGTATGAATGATATTGGAGCTTATTTAAGTGACATAGATGGAATATTTGAACAGGAATGCATCAGTAAAATTACCACAGCAGATTGGAATGAATTGACGGAAACGGTGATTGAGGCGATAAAAACCGGAGCAACAATTGGAGAAATACGCAAAACATTAAATACACGGCAACAGAAAAACAGTGCTGTTAGATCCACAGTTGAAGCGATACTGCCGCATCGCTGGAGTGAACATTATGAAGCTTTGCGTATGATTACTGAAAAATATGTCGCAGAAAAAAATGATAATGCAAAAATATTTCTTGCTAATATGGGGCCTATACCACAGCATAAGGCCAGAGCAGAATTTTCCACTAGCTTTTTGCAAGTAGGAGGATTCGAAGTATTAAGCAATAATGGCTTCAAGACAATCGATGAATCTGTTGAGGCTGCACAAAAATCCGGTGCGGATGCAGTTGTAATTTGTTCAACTGATAAGACTTATCCGGATATTGTACCGGAATTGGCACCAAAATTAAGAAAAGCTCTGCCGAAAGCAGTAATTTACCTGGCAGGAGCAGCTCCGAAAGATTTGGAAACTGTTTATCACGAAGCCGGAGTTGATGATTTCATTTCAGTCAAGGCTAATTGCTATAAAATTTTGCAATTTTTGCAAAGAAAGAAAGGAATGATTGATTAATGGCTTTCATAAATCCTGATTTTAGCAAAATGGGCCTAGGCGATGCACCGACACATTCAAAACAGGAATGGATGAAAAGGATAGAACAGGAAGTCGGTATGGATTATGATAAAATCACCGGCCGGACAATGGAACATATTCCAATAAAACCAATTTATAATTTTGATGAATATGAACATATGAACCATTTGGATTTTGCCAGTGGTATACCGCCTTGCCTGCGTGGTCCTTATTCCACGATGTATGTATTTCGTCCTTGGACGGTACGTCAATATGCAGGATTTTCTACGGCAGAAGAATCCAATGCTTTTTATCGCCGTAATTTGGCTGCAGGACAAAAAGGCTTGTCAATAGCATTTGATTTACCGACACATCGCGGGTACGATTCTGATAATCCACGTGTATTAGGTGATGTTGGTAAAGCCGGTGTTGCGATTGATTCTATCTTGGATATGCGTATTTTGTTTAGCGGTATACCGCTTGATCAGATGTCTGTATCAATGACAATGAATGGTGCTGTATTGCCGATAATGGCATTTTATATATTGTCCGGTGAAGAACAGGGAGTAGATAAAAGTGTTATGGCCGGTACTATTCAAAATGATATTTTAAAAGAATTTATGGTACGTAATACTTATATATATCCACCAGAAATGTCAATGCGTATAATAGGTGATATTTTTGAATATACGACAAAATATATGCCTAAATTTAATAGTATATCAATTTCCGGTTATCACATGCAGGAAGCTGGGGCAACAGCGGATATAGAACTTGGCTATACATTGGCTGACGGACTTGAGTATATTCGTACCGGTGTAGGAGCAGGGTTACCAATAGATGCTTTTGCCAAACGTTTATCGTTCTTCTGGGCAATAGGGAAAAATTATTTTATGGAAGTGGCAAAGATGCGTGCGGCACGTGTTCTTTGGGCTAAGATAGTGAAATCTTTTGGCGCGGAGAATAATAAATCTATGGCACTTCGTACGCATTGCCAGACTTCAGGCTGGTCGCTGACGGCACAAGATCCGTTTAATAATATCGCCCGTACCTGTATGGAAGCGATGGGGGCGGCTTTAGGGCATACACAATCATTGCATACAAATGCTCTTGATGAAGCTATTGCACTGCCAACTGATTTTTCTGCTCGTATTGCCCGTAACACGCAGCTTTATATTCAGGATGAAACACGTGTATGCAAGATAATTGATCCTTGGGGCGGTTCTTATTATGTAGAAGCTCTGACTAATGAAATAATAAGGCGGGCATGGGCACATATTCAAGAGGTTGAAGCATTGGGCGGCATGGCTAAGGCAATATCCACAGGTCTGCCGAAGATGCGTATCGAAGAAGCTTCAGCTCGCCGTCAGGCACAGATCGATTCAGGAAACGAAACTATTGTCGGACTGAATAAGTATCGTTTGGAAAAGGAAGATCCATTGCAAATATTGGCTATAGACAACACTGCCGTCCGCAATTCTCAGATAGAACGTTTGAAAAAATTACGGGCAGAAAGGAATGCTGATGAAGTCAGAAGTTGTCTGGAAGCACTTACTAAGGCCGCTGAATCTCGCGATAATGGTAATCTGCTGGAACTTGCAGTAAATGCAGCCAGGGCGCATGCTTCCTTGGGAGAAATTTCCGATGCTGTCGAAAAAGTATCGGGACGTTTTAATGCTGTCATTCATACTATTTCAGGGGTATATTCATCTGAATTTACGGATAAAACTGAACTCGATAAAGCCCGCGGTATGGCTGATACATTCGAAAAACTGACCGGTCGCCGGCCGCGTATTTTTGTTGCAAAAATGGGACAGGATGGACATGATCGCGGTCAAAAAGTAATTGCATCGTCATTTGCTGATATGGGATGGGATGTCGATGTCGGGCCTTTGTTCCAGACACCGGCAGAAACGGCCCAGGATGCTGTTGATAACGATGTCCATATGGTAGGTTTCAGTTCACTGGCAGCCGGTCATAATACTCTTTTACCACAATTGGTTGAAGAGTTGAAGAAACTTGGACGGGAAGATATAATGGTCGCCATAGGCGGTGTAATACCAGTACAAGATTATGATTTTTTGTATAAACATGGTGCAGTTGCAATATTCGCTCCAGGAACTAATATACCGGAAGCAGGTGTAAAGCTGCTGACACTTTTGATTAATGAGGCCAAAGAAGAAATGGCCGAAGGATAAATTATGGCTGAATATAAACGTTTTAAACCCGATTGGGCACCAAAAGAAAAAAATGAGGCTTTTGCCTGCAGTGTGATGGATGGAATTAATGGAGTAAAAGATACTACTGTGGGGAATCTCAATCCGATGCTGTTGAATGGAAAGAGAAAAACGAAGCGGAAGATGCTTTTGAATGTTGATGATTATGTTAGTGGTGTGTCTGAGGGAAGCCGCACTATTCTTTCACGGGCAATTACTCTTATCGAAAGTAATAATCCACAGCATTTTGCCAAGGCTCAGCAAGTCCTGCAAAGACTTTTGCCACGCACAGGAAAAGCGCTGCGTATTGGCATAACCGGAGTGCCGGGTGCCGGTAAAAGTACTATGATAGAAGCTTTTGGTAATATGCTGTGTAATATGGGGCACAAAGTGGCAGTACTTACTGTTGATCCGACAAGTTCAGTTACAAGAGGATCAATTTTAGGTGATAAAACACGTATGGGAACGTTATCAAGAAATGAAAAAGCTTTTATCAGGCCATCACCGGCTGGAGGAACATTGGGAGGGGTGGCGCGAAAAAGCCGCGAAACAATGTTGATGTGCGAAGCTGCAGGTTATGATATAATCATCATCGAAACAGTGGGAGTTGGACAGTCAGAAACAACAGTACGTTCTATGGTAGATTTTTTTATGCTGGTGGTGCTGACCGGCGCCGGTGACGAGCTGCAGGGAATAAAAAAAGGCATAATGGAATTGGCTGATGCAGTAGTTATAAATAAGGCTGATGGAGATAATTTATTGAAAGCCAAGGTATCACGCGGTGAATATGAGCGAATGATTGAATATATACGCCCAGCTACCGACGGTTGGCAAACACATGCTTACCTTTGTTCGGCACTTAAAAAGACGGGATTAAAAGAATTGTGGCAAGTGATAGAAATATTTACTCAGATGACAAAAAAAAAGGGCTCGTTTCAAAAACGACGGGAACATCAGTTGCTTGACTGGGTGCATAGCATGATAGATGAACATTTGCACAATTTGTTTTTTGACGATCCGGTAATAACGGGCCGTATACCGGAAGTTCGAAATGCTGTATTGTCGGGAAAAATATCACCTACTCAGGCTGTAGCAGAGCTGATAAAAATGTTCGATATTGAACGTGCAGCATGTCGTCATACCGGATTATTTGATATCCATGAATAATAGTCGATTTATTGGATAATTTTAAGGTCAGGCTGTATAACTGATTAATAAAGACTGGGGATGGAAGAATGTACGCTAAGAAAATTTACTTTGCCGGCGGAAATTTTCATGAACTTCAGGAGGTTTTTTCACGGATAAGGGGCGTACTGTCGGCAACTGCCGGATATATAAACTCAGATGCTGTTGCTCCGTCTTATGAAAAAGTGGCAGGAGATATGACTGGTGCTGCAATGGGAATTGAAATTTCTTATAATCCAAAGGAAATAGATTTATCGACATTACTGGATATATTATTTGCTGTCATAAATCCCTATTGTCGCGATGAACGGGGAAATATGTATAGAAGCGGTGTTTATTATTGTGATAAAGAGGATGAAGTGATAATCGAGTTTTATATGAATTTTTTAAGAATGAGATATAAGGCACCTGCTGTTACGGCAGCTAATGTCACGGTAAACGATCCTTGTTCAGATAATAAAGCTGTATATAAATGCTATGCGGAAGCAGTGCCATTGCGTAATTTTTATCCGGCAGAAAAAAAACATCAATATTATTTGCGAAAAAATCCTCGGACGAAGACTTTCATTGACTTTTTACGGCTCAGGGAACTGGATATAATAACATAATAAATTAAAATACCGGTTATGAAATTTAGGATAAGTATAATTTAAGCTTATCCTAAATTTTTTACTGTTTTTTTACAAAAGTTTTTAATATTCAGATGATATTATGATATAATATCCTTGTTTAGATTGCATTATGATATTAAATATATTTACATAATAATGGCAATTATTTGCCGCAAAGGAAGATAAAATGTTTGTACAGGAACGACGGGAAAAAATTATAACGCTATTGGAAGCCAGCGGTAAGGTTTTGGTCAAGGATTTAAGTGATTACTTTAAGGTGACTGATGACTGTATCCGTAAGGATTTAGCCTTTCTGGAGAAAAAAGGACTATTAAAACGTGCTTATGGTGGTGCTGTGACAGAACGAAAAAATACTCACCAATTAAAAGCCGCTCAGCGCAGAGTAAATATTGCCGAAAAGAAAATAATTGCCGAAAAGGCAATCAAACTTATAAACAACGGTGATGTTGTATTTTTAGATATTTCTACGATTAATATCGAATTAGTAAAATTGATAATACAACAAGGATTGAAGATCAGCATTATTACTAATATGATTGATATAATGAATATTTTGCAGACTGCAAGGACAATAGACATGACGTTTATTGGGGGAACACTGGATTCAAGCGGCGATGGATTTATCGGAGCCTTGGCTGGAAATATTATAGATAAGCTTCATTTTGATATGGCTTTTATGGGAACGGTAGGTATTGATATTCATCGAAAGGCTGTATATATTTATAAACCGGAAGATGGTTTTACTAAACGTAAGGCAGTTGATGCAGCCGATAAAACCTATGTATTAGCAGAAACCGAGAAATTTAACAGAAGTGGTAATTTCCTTTATGCAGCTATTTCTGATTTTGATGTATTAATAACAGAAAAAAAATTGCCGATACAGCTGTTAAAACAATTAGAAAAATATAATATTGAAGTAATGTAAGTGGGAATATTTCACGTATGGATTGATTTAAAATCTGTTATAATGAAGTTAGTATCTATATATAAAGGAGAGAAATGTTTCGATGAAATATTTAATTGACACAGCCAATATTGGAATGATTGAAAAATGTAACGATTTATTACCTATTGCCGGTGTAACCAGTAATCCCAGCATTATAAAAAAAGAAGGCAAAATTGATTTTTTTAATCATTTTAAAAAAATACGCCAGATTATTGGCAGTGCTAAAACCCTGCATATGCAGATTTTAGCGCAGGATAGTGAGGGTATAATAAAGGAAGCCCATACTATATTAGAAAATGTTGATAAAAATGTATTTATAAAGGTACCTGCTACACCACAGGGACTAAAGGCTATACGTCTACTGAAGCAAGAAAATATTGGTGTTACGGCGACAGCTGTTTATACTAAAACACAAGGACTTATGGCGATGGAGGCAGGGGCTGATTATATAGCACCCTATTTTAACCGTATGGAAAATCTTGATATCGATGCAGCTGATACAATTGCCGATTTTGCTGAAATGATTGCTGTTTACGGTTATGAAACACAGATACTGGCGGCTAGTTTCAAGAATATTGCACAAGTTAATACTGCTTTTAAATGCGGTGCTCAAATAGCTACAGTGGCACCGGATATCCTGCTGGCAGCTTTTGCTGTGCCATCAATACAAAAAGCAGTTGACGATTTTGATGCAGATTGGCAGGAAACATTTGGTGATATATCAATCTGTGATTTAAAATGAAAGTATGGGAATAAAAAGCCTGAGAGATTTATTTTCTCTCAGGCTTTTCATTTATTATAATGTGACGTTGAATCCGTTTTGTTGAAAGACTTTGGCATACTGTGTAAGATTTTCACTATACAGTTCCTTAGTATTTTTAAAACTGTAGGGACGATTTAACTGTTCATATTTTTTTTGGCCGAATTGGTGAAAAGGTAATAGATTAATATCTTTTATATCCAGTGAAGCCAGTAAATGAGAAAATTTAACAGCATCAGCTATTTTATTATTTACACTTGGTATGACGGGAATACGGATTATTATTTCTTTTTGCAGGGTTATTGCATAGGCTAGATTTAATAATATGATATCGTTATATACACCGGTATATTTTTTGTGTTTTTGACGGTCATAATGTTTTATGTCAAACAATAGTAAATCTGCATTGATGATTGTTTGTTTAAATACTGTTTTGCTGGCGTAACCAGTGGTTTCTAAAGCAGTGTGCAGATTGTTCTCTTTAGCAGATTTTAATAAAGCGGCCGCAGCTTCGGGTTGCATTAAAACTTCACCACCGGAAAGAGTCAGTCCACCACCGGATTCTTCATAAAAGGGTTTATCTTGTAATACTTCTGCCATTATGGAATCTATGGATTTAAACTGTCCGACCGTTGATAATGCACCATGAGGACAATTATCAGCACATGCGGTACAGGTCTGACAAAGTTTGGACTTATAGCTGAATGATAGATTTTCGTCAAAGTGAATGTTTTTTTGCGGGCAGAGCATTTCGCAGGTGCGGCAGTGATAACATTTGTCTTTATCCCAAAGAAGCTGCCGGTATTGTTGCTGCGATTCCGGATTGCTGCACCAAAGGCAGGTCAAGGGGCAGCCCTTAAAGAATACTACCGTCCTTATTCCAGGACCATCGTGAATACTGAATTTTTGTATATTAAATATATTTGCTAACATATAACTACCTCTGTTTTATATTGACAAAATTGTTTGACAAGGTTAACTTTCAATGTTATTATAGCAATAAATAACAATAAAAATCAATATAAAATAATAAAATAAAATAATTTTTTTAGGAGGATTTATATGAAAATAAATAAGTATTTTGGCTGTCTTACAGCACGTATGGATAAATTCAGAGGAGATCTTGTTAATGCCAAACCGTATATTTGCGCGGAGCGCGCTGTCTATACCACTGAAGCTTATAAGCACTTTGCCGATAGACCTATTATTGAAAAAAGAGCTTATATGCTGAAAAATATTTTAGATAAAATGACTGTTTTTATTGAACCGGAAACATTGATTGCGGGAAATCAGGCATCTGGTAATCGTTTTGCTCCTGTTTTTCCCGAATATGCGATGGATTGGGTTATAGATGAATTGGATAAATTTGAAAAAAGGGATGGTGATATTTTTTATATAACGGAAGAAACTAAGCATAAACTAAGAAATATAGCACCCTATTGGCAGCATAATACAACTAAGGATAAAGGATTGGCGATGATGCCGCCAGAAAGTAAAATATTTTATGATTTGGGGATAATAAAAGCTGAAGGCAATATTACTTCTGGAGATGCGCATCTGGCAGTCAGTTATGAAACAATTTTAAAAAAAGGTTTGAAAGACTATCAGAAAAGAACTGAACAGGCACTGCGGATACTTGATTTGACAACTATGGATGGAATGAATAAATATCATTTTTACAAGGCCGTTTTGATAGTTATAGAAGCTGTTCGCAGTTTTGCCGGACGTTATGCCGATTTGGCTGAACATGAGGCACAGTCGGCTGCAGTAAATCGTAAAAAAGAACTTTTAACAATGGCGCAGATTTTGCGCAAGGTACCTTATGAACCGGCTGATAGTCTGCATGAGGCTGTACAGTCGTTATGGCTGATCCACTTAGTGCTGCAGATTGAATCAAATGGACATTCATTATCGTATGGACGAGTTGATCAATATTTATATCCATACTATAAACATGATATTGATAAAGGAATAATTACACAAGATGGTGCTTGTGAACTTTTGACTAATTTGTGGTTGAAAACTTTTACGATAAATAAAGTACGCAGTTGGTCACATACGCAGTTCAGTGCAGGCAGTCCTTTGTATCAGAACGTGACTATTGGCGGCCAGACGATAAATAAGAAGGATGCAGTAAATCCGTTGTCGTATTTGATATTGAAAAGTGTTGCCCAGGTTCATTTGCCGCAGCCTAATTTAACAGTTCGGTATCATCGGAACATTAGTGATGATTTTATGCGGGAATGTATTGAAGTAGTCCGTCTCGGTTTTGGTATGCCGGCGTTCAATAACGATGAAATAATAATTCCATCATTTATTGAAAAAGGTGTCAAGGAAGAAGACGCCTATAATTATAGTGCCATTGGCTGTGTAGAAACAGCTGTTCCGGGGAAATGGGGATATCGTTGTACAGGGATGAGTTTTTTGAATTTTCCTAAATCATTGCTCATCGGTTTGAATGATGGTGTCGATCTTGAATCGGGGACAAAACTTATGGAAGGTACAGGACATTTTTGCAGGATGCATTCTTATGATGATGTAAAAAACGCTTGGAATAAAACGATTCGTTACTTTACCCGGCAAAGTATTATTATTGAAACCTGCTGTGATATGGTGTTGGAGAAAGATGTACCTGATGTGCTTTGCTCAGCTTTGGTTGAAGATTGTATTGGGCGTGGTAAAACATTAAAAGAAGGTGGTGCAGTTTATGATTTTATAAGTGGTCTGCAGGTGGGAATTGCTAATATGGCAGATTCTTTGGCAGCAATTAAAAAATGTGTGTTTGAAGATAAGAAATTGACACCACAGCAATTGTGGGATGCGTTAGTAAGTGACTTTTCCGGAGAGGAAGGTGAACGTATCCGCCGTATTTTGATTGACGCACCTAAATATGGTAACGATGATGATTATGTTGATAAGCTTATTTGTGAAGCCTATGATGTATATATTGACGAAATAAAAAAATATCATAATACTCGCTATGGTCGGGGACCGATTGGTGGTACTTATTACGCAGGTACATCTTCAATTTCGGCAAATGTAGGTCAGGGGATGGGAACATTGGCAACTCCCGATGGCAGAAAAGCACATACACCATTGGCTGAAGGATGTTCTCCGAGTCACGCTATGGATGTGAATGGGCCAACAGCTGTATTTAAAACGGTGGCAAAATTACCGACACACGAAATAACCGGCGGAGTATTGCTCAATCAGAAGGTAACACCGCAAATATTAGAAAAAGAAACTGACCGTACAAAATTAGTTTATCTTATAAGGACTTTTTTTAATCGCCTGAATGGATATCATGTGCAGTATAATGTCGTATCACGAGCTACTTTGCTTGACGCCCAGCTGCACCCGGAAAAACACCGCGATCTTATTGTCAGGGTAGCAGGTTATTCGGCATTCTTTAATGTATTATCAAGGCAGACACAAGATGATATAATTGCCAGAACCGAACAAGTATTATAGTTGAAGATGGGGTTGTCACATGAACCGTATTGATTTCATAAGATGCAATCACCACCGCTATGCGTCTCCCACTATTTTGTGGGTGGCAAAGAAAGTGGAATATTGTAATTTATGAATAAAAATGGTTACGTGAGACAGCCCCATGATTATGTCTTCAATAGTTTTAGATTAAAAAATACTGCACCACAAGCGATTGCTGCACCCCATAAACCAACGTACTGTATGCTGCTGTATATTACAACCAGGCTGCCACAAGCAGAACCGAGTGCGATACCGATGTTAAAAGATATGGGAACCAGTGAGGCAGAAAAATTGATTGCTTCTGGTTTTTCCCGCACGGCAGTATTTAGAAAATGCAGTTGTGTGGGTGAATTTTGCAGGTACATTACAGTGCCAATAATAAATATATTAATTAAGCATAGGGTAGGAATTTTTATTGTAAGAAACAATGTACTTAAGAATAAAGCCTGTATAAGAAAAAATAAAGGCATACGTCTCATTCCGCCAGTAAGGGCAATATGCCCGGATAAAAAATTACTGATAATAGTGCTGACACCGAAGCCTATTAAAATAAGGCTGATATATCGTTCAGGAATAAATAGATATTTTTGTAATATAGGAGTCAAATAGGTGTAAAATACATATGTAGAAGCTGCACCGCATATAACAATCATAATACCCAGCTGAATGTGTGGCTTTTTTAAAAGTCCTAACTGCCTTAATATATTAGATTTTTGTCCAGATCCGGTGTTAGGAAGATAAAAAATAAGCATCAGTAATATGATCAGGCTAATAAATGACAACAGAAGAAAGGCTGTCCGCCATCCTAAAAGATGAGTTATAAATGTACCGGTCGGTACCCCAAATACAGCTGCCATACTGAATCCGGAAAATATCCAGCTGATAATTTTGGGCTGTATAGCAGGGCCGGCTATTTCGGCAGAAAAAGTCATAGAAATAGCCAAAATGACTCCTGATACAACGGCAATCAGCATGCGAGCCAATATTAAAAATAAATAAGAATCAGCCAGAGCAAATAGTACATTACCGATTATAAAAATTATTGTTAAAATTATTATTAAATAATAACGATTTAATGAGCTGGTGGCAGGTGTAATAATAAATGTTCCAATAGCATAAACAAGGGCAAAAATTGAAACAAGGTTACCAATCATTGCTATAGAAGAATTTATGCTGAGAGCAATGTCAGGTAAAATACCGATGATAATAAATTCACTGGTTCCTAAAACCACACTTAAAAGAATAAGAGTAATAACTGGAAGAAGAGAAAAAGAATCAAAATTTTTCAAGAGAATCTTCCTTATCTAAATTGAATTTATTTAATAACTTTTCCATATGAATATGAGGACAATGTTCATCCATATAAATAGGACCGTTGGCAATATAACCATATTTTTCATAGAATTTTTGTGCCTGAAGCTGTGCGGACAGCACGGCTTTTTTGCCGCCATCTTTAATTATATTCTGCTCGGCAGTTTGCAGAATATAAGCACCGATATGATCTTTGCGATATTTTTTGAGTACGGCTAAGCGACCGATAATATATACGCCGTTAATATTACTGATAAAATAACGGCATACACCGACTGGCTGTGCCGCTTTGTAAAATATAAGATGTATGGCGTGTTTATCGATAGCGTCAATTTCGTTTTTAAACCCCTGTTCGCTGATAAATACTGCTTCGCGAATTTTTTTTGCATCGTTTGTCAGGTGAGTGCTTCGTTCATAATTCAAGTATTGTTCCTCCTCATTAATGAATATGTATAGTATAGATTATTTGCCATGTATTTACAAAGGATCGTTAAAAAACCTTATGATATAAAAAACCTCTGCAAAAGTTAATTAACTTTTGCAGAGGCAAAACAACCAGCTATAAATCTATAGTCAGTAATTTATTACATCATTCCCGGCATTCCACCGCCAGGCATTCCGGCTGGTGCAGCAGGAGGATTCTTTTCCGGCTTGTCAGCGACTAAAGTTTCTGTTGTCAAAACCATAGCAGCAATGCTGGCTGCATTCTGTAGAGCAGAACGAGTAACTTTAGCCGGATCAACGATACCAGCATCTACCATGTTAAGATATTCACCGGTAAGAGCATTGAACCCTTTGCCAGTACCGGCTTTTTTTACTTTTTCTACAACTACAGAACCTTCGAGTCCTGCATTGTTAGCTATTTGGCGTACTGGTTCTTCAATAGCGCGTTTAACTATTTCCACACCGGTCTTTTCATCACCGGAAGATGTGATTTTGTCAAGAGCCGGTAAGATGTCAATAAAGGTTGTACCGCCCCCGGCAACGATACCTTCTTCAACGGCAGCACGGGTAGCATTTAAAGCATCTTCAATGCGGAGTTTTTTATCTTTTAATTCTACTTCGGTAGCAGCACCAATTTCAATTACAGCTACGCCGCCAGATAATTTGGCGAGACGTTCCTGTAGTTTTTCTTTATCAAAATCAGATGTTGTGGCAGCGACTTGCTTTTTGATTTGTTCACAGCGTGATTTGATAGCATCTTTGTCACCGGCACCATCAACGATAGTAGTTTCTTCTTTAGTAGAGCGTACCTGACGAGCACGTCCAAGATCTTCAAGTTCGACACTGTCAAGTTTTCTGCCTAGTTCTTCAGTTATCACATTACCACCGGTTAAGATAGCAATATCTTCAAGCATTGCCTTACGGCGATCACCAAAGCCGGGAGCCTTGACAGCTAAAGCTTTGAAAGTACCACGCAGTTTATTTACGACAATTGTTGCCAAAGCTTCACCGTCGAGATCTTCACCGATGATGACGAGTTCCTTGCCTTGTTTTACGACTTTTTCCAAAATCGGCAGAATATCACCAATTGCAGAGATTTTACGGTCGGTAATAAGGATATAAGGATCGTTCATAACCGCTTCCATTTTATCGGTATCAGTTACCATATAAGGAGATATGTAACCACGATCAAACTGCATTCCTTCAACAACAGAAAGGTTTGTTGCCATACCTTTGGATTCTTCAACGGTGATAACACCATCTTTACCAACTTTTTCCATTGCATCAGCAATGAGATTGCCCATTTCGCTGTCGCTGGAGGATATTGTCGCAACTTGAGCAATAGCAGCTTTGCCTTCAACTTTATGTGATTTTGCTTTTATTTCGGCAACTAAAGTGTTTACTGCTTCTTCGATTCCCTTTTTTATGATCATAGGGTTAGCACCGGCAGCAACATTGCGCATACCTTCACGGATCATGGCTTGAGCGAGTAATGTTGCAGTTGTTGTACCGTCACCGGCAACATCATTAGTTTTTGTGGCAACTTCTTTAACAAGTTGTGCACCCATATTTTCAAACGGATCTTCTAATTCAATTTCACGAGCTATGGAAACACCATCATTTGTAATTGTCGGTGCACCAAATTTTTTATCTAAAACAACATTTTTACCTTTTGGGCCAAGCGTTACTTTTACAGCATCTGCTAATGAATCAACGCCTTTACCGAGGGCACGGCGAGCTTCTTCACCAAATAAAATCTGTTTAGCCATTATTAATGAAACCTCCTAAATTATTGTTGAAACTAATTTTTATTAAGCTATTGCTAAGATGTCGCTTTCACGGACGATCAAATAGTCAGCACCATCAACTTTGATATCAGTTCCAGCATATTTTGAGAAAATGATTTTATCTCCTACTTTTACCTCTGGAGCAACTTTTTGTCCATTGTCGAGAACTTTACCGCCGCCGACAGCTACAACTTCGCCTTCTTGTGGTTTTTCCTTGGCTGTATCCGGCAATACGATACCGCTGGCAGTTTTCATATCTCCTTCAGAAACTTTGATTACAATTCTGTCGCCTAATGGCTTAATCATTGTATGTTCCTCCTTATAAAAATAAATTACTATTATTTTCTTGTTAGCACTCACTTAAGATGAGTGCTAACCACATCTCTTATAATAAATAAAATCAGTGAAAAAATCAAGTGTTTTCGTAAAAAAGTAAAAAAATATTTATTTATATATTATTATAAAAATCCAACGTCGGAGTTGAAGGTACACAGTCTGCATTCGGAATAATAATTTTATCTTGATAGTAATTTATATGTATATGTAGTTGATAGGTTTGATTTTTAAAAAGGGGTTTGTTATAATTTCTAAAGCATTACATTGAAATATTGCGGGGCTGTCGCATGAACAGCATTGACCTCATAAAGATGCAATCCATTACCGCTACGCGGTCCCCTATCCTTTTAAGGGCGGACAAAGAGAGTAAATATTTGCATATTTATGAATGAAAATGGTTACGTGTGACAACTTCATTTTTTTTGGGATTTTATATAATGATAGTGGGGGACTTATATGGAAATAAAATTATTTGCGACAGATTTAGATGGAACTTTATTGACGAATGATGACAATATTTCTGAAGGAAATATTAAAGCGATAAAAGATGCTGTTGATGCAGGAGTCATGGTGACTTTTGCTACAGGACGCATGTATAGTTCTGCGGTTAAATATGCCGCACAGGCGGGGCTGGATGTACCACTTATAACCTACAATGGAGCATTGATAAAGTCAACAGCTGGTAAAATATATTTTGAAAGTTGTATTGAACCGGCAGTTGTCAGTGCTTTTGTCAGATACTGTGCACAAAAACATTGGTATGTGCAGGTAAACAGTGATGATAAATTATATTTTCCTGAATATTTACAGCGTTCGATAAGCTATGAAAAGAGTGTTGGCATAGAGGGAAAAACTATCGGGTGGGAGGCATTGGAACGTAAAAATAGGAATGTTACTAAACTGTTATTTGTTTTGGAAAATTTTGCTAATCCCGATGCACCGGAAAAAGCCATAAATGAAGATGAAATAATCAGTGAAATGATGGAAAAATTTGCAGAGAAAGTAACCTTGGTCAAGTCTAAAAAAGGGTTGATTGAAGTTATTAATCCTGGCGTGAGTAAGGCAAGTGCATTGGATGTGCTGGCAAAACAGATGGGAATTACTATTGATGAAGTTATGGCTATTGGTGATGCTGACAATGACTTACCGATGCTAAGGGCAGCCGGTAAGAGTGTGGCAATGGGAAATGCTGCCAGACATATACAAGATGTATGCGATTATGTAGTTAACGATAATGAAAATGATGGTGTTGCTGAAGCAATATACAGGTATGTATTGAAAAAAAGCATATATTCATAAAAGATGTTTTTAATGCAGCAGTGAGATATGAAAAATGAATACTTACATTTGATTGAAATTGGTTTATAATTGGGATATATACGAAAATGCTTTAAAAGAAGTGTTGTGTTGTAACAGGGGCAGCAAGTTAGTATTATTCAGTCAATCAGCAGTAGCACCAGCATTCAAAAGTGAAATGGATGTGAAAAAAGATGAAGGAAAAAGATGAATTCAGACTTGTTATCGTTACAGGGATGTCGGGCAGCGGAAAAACACAGGCTTGCCGCAATCTGGAAGATTTAGGTTATTTTTGTGTTGATAATCTTCCACCAGTATTTATTCCTAAGTTTGCTGAGCTTTGTATTCATTCTGCCGGGCATGTGAATAAGGTCGTATTGGTAGTTGATACGAGAAGCAGAGAGTTTTTTGATACGTTTGTTCATGTGCTAAAGCAAATGAATGAGGAAAATAAGCCATTTGAGCTGTTGTTCATGGAAGCTTCCGATGAAGTGATCATACGCCGTTATAAGGAAACAAGACGTCGCCATCCAATGGCACCAAATTCACGAATAAGTGAAGGTATAAATATGGAACGGGAGCGCTTAGCCGGTGTCCGTAACAAGGCAACTTATATAATTGATACTTCGACTTTATTAAAAAGTGAATTGAAACAAAAAATTTTTAGATTATTCGGTGATGACTGTGGCGATCAGATGAATATAAATGTTCTTTCATTTGGTTTTAAATTTGGCATGCCGCTTGATGCAGATATGGTATTGGATGTAAGATTTTTACCTAATCCATTTTATATTGAAAAATTACGTCATAAAAGCGGAGCGGTTCCGGAAGTTGCCGATTATATTGCTAAATGGCCAGTTACACAGCAATTCCTTGAAAAGTTAGATGAGCTCATAAATTTTTTGGTACCACAATATATAAAAGAAGGAAAAAGTCAATTGGTAATAGCTATTGGCTGTACCGGTGGCATGCACAGATCCGTATTTATAGCACGGCATCTATTCAATTTGTTGAAAAATAGGGGATATTTAGCTAATCTGGAGCACCGCGATTTAATGAAAAATGATGTTGATGAACATCTACAATAGGTCTAATATGGGGGAAACGCATTCATGCACCTTTTGAAATGGCTTTATCCTGGTATGCGATTTAAGCGCTGGCTGCTTTTATTCGCTGCCGGTGTGCTTTTGATAATAATCGGATTAACTATAGTATTTAACTATAAATATATTGACGGTATAGAAGAATTTATTTTCCGTATAGTTTATACTACTACAGGAACATATAATTATACAGTGACTAATGCGGTGGGAATATTAATAGCCTGTATTGGTTTTATTGTCATGCTTTTGGCTATGCGAATGACAATAAGGTCGATTATTACAGTATTGCTGCCGGATAGCTCGGAAAAACTGGTAGATTTGATATATGAAAAGAGAAAATTAGACAGAGGACCAGCGATAACAGTTATCGGCGGCGGTACCGGATTATCAGTATTGCTGCGTGGATTAAAAGAGGTTACGAGTAATATTACGGCAGTAGTTACGGTTGCTGATGATGGAGGTTCATCAGGAAGATTACGCAATGAATTCGGGATAATACCGCCAGGAGATTTACGTAATTGTCTTGTTGCATTGGCAGACACTGAACCATTAATGGAAAAATTATTCCAGTATCGTTTTGAAGGTGAAAGTGAGCTTGCGGGGCATAGTTTTGGCAATTTATTTATAGCAGCAATGACTAAAGTCACCGGTGACGTGGAAAAGGCTTTAATGGAATCCAGTAAGGTTCTGGCAGTTAAGGGGCGTGTTTTCCCAGCCAGTACGGCAAAGATAAGACTGAATGCAACAATGGAAGATGGAAGTATTATTGAAGGTGAATCACAAATTCCACTTGCCCACAAAAAAATTAAACGTGTGCACATTTTCCCACGTGAAGTAGAACCTGTACCGTCAGCAATAAATGCAATAAAAAACGCTGAAGTTATAGTATTGGGACCGGGCAGTTTATATACCAGTATCATGCCTAATTTTCTTGTCAAAAAAGTTGCTGAAACTGTAAGGAAAAGCAAAGCTATAAAAATATATATCTGTAATGTGATGACACAACCGGGAGAGACGGATGATTATACAGTATCTATGCATGTAAAGGCAATACTTGAACATGCGGGGATTGGCAGCGTTGATTATGTACTGGCTAATGATAAGCAGATTTCTCCGGCATTACAAGATTATTATGCTCAAAAAGGTCAATATCCGGTGGTCGTGGATGAGGAGGCAATTCATGAACTTGGTGTCGGTTTTGTAAAGGCTGATATAATAAATGAAACTAATGTAATTCACCATGATTCGGAAAAATTGGCCAATAATATAATGCAGATGGCTTATGGATTGAAAACTGACGGTAAATGGAATAAAAGAAAATAGTGATTAGGGGGTAGAATGATGCCTTCTTTTTCTATGGAAGTAAAAAATGAACTGGCGCATTTTAATGAAAGCAATATTTGCTGCCTTTATGCTGAGCTTTCAGCATTGCTGCGTATGGGTGGTACTTTTGTATTAAATATGAGACATCACCTTGGAATAAATTTTTCCACAGAAAATGCTGCGGTGGCCAGACGCGTGCTGGCTTTTACAAAGGGATTGTGCATTGGTGAAATCAATACGGAACTGATAGTCAGGCGGTCACGTCGGCTGCAAAAAAATAATTACTATACGATTCGTGTGCTGCCATCGAAGAAAACTAATAATTTATTTGAAAAATTGGGATTTATTGACGGCAACGGTGGCTTTAATATGGGAAAAGATGGTGCTCTTTTAAGTAAATATTGCTGTAAAGAAGCATATCTGCGCGGAGCTTTTTTAGGTGGTGGTTCAGTAAATCGCCCTGATGGCGGGTATCATTTGGAAATATCGACAAGTAATTATGAATTTTTTTGTCAACTTGATGTATTATTAGGCCAGTTTGGTTTCTCGGCGGGAAAAACTATGCGCAAGGAAAATTATGTGCTTTATTTAAAAGAAAGTGAGGCTATTATAAGCTTTTTACGAATGATTGGTGCCAGCCAGATTTTGGAAGAGTTTGAAAGTGTGCGTAATCTTAAGGAAGTACGCAATCAGGTCAACCGCCTGGTAAATTGCGAGACAGCTAATTTGCAAAAAACGGTAGATGCATCTTTGCGTCAGGTGAAGAATATAACTGAACTGTTAAAAAGAGATAGTATAGATAAGCTGCCTGATACATTAAGAAAGGCGGCGAGAGCAAGGATAGAAAATCCTGATGCATCGCTTAGTGAGCTGGCACAGATATTAGGAATAGGAAAATCCGGAGTCAATCACCGGCTGCGTAAATTGGAGGCAATGGCTCGTAGTTTGAAGGAATGTGAAAAATAGTGAAATATTATAAAATCCTTTTGGCAGTGTGTTTAATAATCTCACTGCCAATTGCCGGTGCCCTTTTATATCTTCAACAAAAAGGTAATGATGGTGTATTGATACTGGAGTATCATAAGGTCAACAATGATGATAATGATGAATATACGACGCCTGTAAACGATTTTGAGGAACAATTGGATTATTTAACAAGGCAGGGGTATAAGACTATTTCAATAATGGATTTTGTCAGGGCAAAAAAGTATGGAGAGAAATTGCCGGCTAAATCAGTAATTTTGACTTTTGATGATGGTTATGAGGATAATTATACTGATGTTATGCCTTTTTTAAAAGATCATGCTATGAAGGGGACGGTTTTTATAATTGCCAATGATGTAGGACAGCCTGGGTACTTGTCATGGCAGCAGATAAAAGACATGCAGTCGACCGGTATGGAAATTGGTAGTCACACGGCTAATCATCTGCCGTTGACGACACTTTCGGCAAGTGAAATTGACAGTGAAATAAAATTATCAAAATTGTTAATGGAGTGGAAGGGATTAAAAACAATTTATTTTTTTTCCTATCCTAATGGTGCTTATAATATTACCGCTGAGCAAGATTTGAAACAATATGGTTATTTAGCGGCAGTTACCGGAGACCCGGGCATAAATAAGTTTTCAACCGATCCGTTTCTTTTACAACGTACATATATACCAAGATTACGTTTTGGCATGACAGAATTTAAGTTAAGAATTTTAAAGAGCAAACTTTATAGTGTGCTCAATATAAAACAAAATAAACTATAGGACATTGCGAAAAATGAAATTTATCAAATCTATGGCATGGACATCAATTATTGTTTTTGCAACAATAATTTTTATTTTCTCTCCTTCAGCACAGGCACGACATAATGAAACTGCTGAAAGTACGGTAAATAAAACGGCAGATGAAGTAAGAAGTGAATCGATGTATACACCGCAGAATGCATCAAAACCGGTGCTGCAAAATAATTTTAGGGTACAAATGGATAAATTGACGAAATGGCCGGTAAAACGTATCGATGAGTCTGGGACACTGCTGTTTTCCGACAGCCCGGAGACGGTTTATCAAGATGGTATTTTATATAGAGACACTGTTACAGGCAAGGGAAGGCTATATTATTATCATGTTAATGGTACCGATAAAAGGAAAAAAGTAGTAGTGATGTTGTCAAACAAGGGAAATGATTTAGCTCATTTTAACATTACCCGATCGGCTCAGTCAGGACCAAGTACAGATTATCTGTATGTGGGCAAAACGTCACAAATACGCTATTTCAGTTATCAGGTGCCGCGGCAGATAATTATCGGTAAAAATAAACCGGAGCTGCTGGAAGATAATATGAATACCATTCTGGTAAGAAAAGACGAGCTGGTTTGTGGTATTTATGATTTTAGTACAGATCAGTCGGTGGAAATTACAGTAATGATGATGCCGCTGGATGATGATCCTTATCAATTTTTAAAGCGTGCTGCAGTGTTGCCGAAAGATGAAAGCCGGTTGCGCGGAACTTTCAAAAATATGGATAGAATTTTGCAGGGTGAACAGTATTACAATCCTGAAAAAGACGGGGCGGTGAGTATTACTGTTGCTGATGATAAGGATGATAAGTATTTAACCGGTATTGATGCCACTGATGGGACTGAAGCTAAAAATTATGGCAATTATGGAGTGATTTATTATTTGGACATTCCTACCAGTGGAATGGGTAAAATACATTATTATCTGCAGCCATTAGGAGGAGTTTATGCAGGGGCAGTTGCTGTGCGGGTAAATGATGAACGGGGGCTTGATCTTATACCGACACCCTCCGAACGGGCATTCTTTGGTGAAAATTCCAAACAGCTTTATTATGCAGATTTGGGAGTATATAATGCGAGGGATAATGTTTTATTTGAATATTCGCCACCGGGAGCATCTAACTTACCGGTAAATATTATTTTGACACCGGCGCAATGATAAATTTCAGTTAAATGTATTGATTGAATTGGGAAAAAATTATACAATAGATAGAGTATTTGTATTTTGATATATAAGGAGGCCGTTTGATGAAACATATAAAAACGATTAACAAACCCTATCTGCAGAGCACTATAAAAACTGGTGGCTGTGGCGAATGCCAGGCATCGTGCCAGTCAGCATGCAAGACTTCCTGTACTGTGGGAAATCAAGTTTGCGAAAAAAGACAATGATTTTATGAAGCTAAAGAGGCTGTTGATGCAGCCTCTTTTTAGTGTAAGAAGGGATTTTATTTAAAATGAAGGAAAATATCCATAAATTTCATTATAAAGACATATATTTTTTATTGGATGTCAATAGTGGGGCGGTGCATGTCGTTGATGCGATGACTGCTGACATTATGGACATATTTGATGGACATAATGATGAAACGGTAATTGCTCAATTAAGTGGTATATATAAAATTTTAGAATTAGCAGAAGCACTATCGGAGCTTCATGAATTGATTAATAAGGGTCAATTATTTGCACCGGATATCGATGTGCCGCCGGTGTTTTCAGAAAAAGGTATTGTAAAATCAATGTGTTTGCTGGTTGCACATGACTGTAATCTGCGCTGCAAATACTGCTTTGCCGATTCGGGTGAGTTTGGTGCTGATCGCAGACTCATGAATAATGAAGTCGGAGAAGCGGCTGTGGAATATATTATTCGGCACAGTGGCAACAGACAGCATTGCGAAATAGATTTTTTTGGTGGAGAACCATTGGTAAACATGCCTGTAGTAAGACATTTGACTGAATATATCAGAAATCGGGAAAAAGAAACCGGGAAAATTTTTAAGTTGACTTTAACAACAAATGGAATGTTACTTACGGACGAAAATATAGCATTTTTAAATGACAATAATATAAGTGTGGTTATCAGCCTGGACGGGAGAAAAGAAGTTCATGATCGTATGCGGCCTGACGTCGGAGGCAATGGTACATATGACAGAGTAATAAGTAACTTTAAGAAACTTGTGAAATCCAGAAATGATGAAAACTATTATATGCGAGGAACATATACTAAATATAATCTGGATTTTACCAAAGATGTATTGTCAATGGCAAAAGAAGGGTTTGACATATTATCAATGGAACCGGTTGTCGCTAAAGATGCCGATTATGCTATCTTGAAAAGTGACTTGCCGCGTATTTTTGCTGAGTATGATAAGCTGGTGGATGCCTATTTGCAGTATAAAAGTAAAGGAAAAGGATTTTTCTTTTTCCATTTTAATATGGATCTAAGCAATGGACCCTGCGTTGCCAAAAGACTCAGCGGCTGCGGCGCCGGACATGAATATTATGCAGTGGCAGCAAACGGTGATATGTATCCTTGCCATCAGTTTGTCGGACGTAATAAATATTTGCTGGGAAATGTATTTGATGGGGTGAAAAATACTGATTTGCCGCAGTATTTTAGAAATTGTCATGTTTTGAATAAGGAAAAATGCCGCGA
The DNA here is from genome assembly GCF_014076555.1 of Pectinatus frisingensis. Taxonomy (NCBI): domain Bacteria; kingdom Bacillati; phylum Bacillota; class Negativicutes; order Selenomonadales; family Selenomonadaceae; genus Pectinatus; species Pectinatus frisingensis. The sequence continues at coordinate 1,708,347 of NZ_CP045424.1, read as the reverse complement.
CTGCTGGGCAAGATTTTTTTGCAGCGGTGGTTGTCATGCTAATGCTGATTTGTTTAACGGTGATATATATAAACCCTATGAAATCGGTTGTGAACTGCAAAAAAAGCGGTTGGAGTGTGCGATTGCTGTTCAGGCTATAAATAATATGGAAAAGTGATTTTTCAAACGGTGATAAATAAATTTTCGATGTACGCGTTTAACTCTTTATTTGTAAGTAAAACCGTTGACAAATAATATGATTTTATTGTATCATAAATGATGATAAAGCTATTAGAGATATCTAATGGTTCGGCGCTTGCTGTTTATTGGGGGTTGGAGTTATTTAACTCCTTGACAAGTGATGACGGCCAAACGATATATCTGGAGGTTTCCAGAAAATTTTTTAAATTTTTTAGGGGGTATTTTACAATGGCAGTTAAAGTTGCTATTAATGGTTTTGGTCGCATTGGACGTCTTGCTTTCAGACAGATGTTTGATGCAGAAGGATATGATATTGTTGCTATTAATGATTTGACCAGTCCTAAAATGCTTGCACATCTTTTAAAGTATGATTCTACACAGGGCAGATATCAGTATGGTGATACTGTAGAAGCCGGTGAAGGATCTATAACTGTAAAGGGTAAAAAAATTACGATTTATGCAAAACCAAATCCAGAAGAGTTGCCTTGGAAAGATCTTGATGTTGATATAGTACTTGAATGTACTGGTTTCTTTGCTTCTAAAGCTAAGGCTGAAGCTCATATCAGAGCAGGTGCTAAGAAAGTCGTTATTTCTGCTCCTGCCGGCAATGATCTTCCTACCATTGTCTATAATGTAAATCATAAGGATTTAAAAGCAAGTGACACCGTTATTTCAGCAGCTTCCTGCACAACTAACTGCTTGGCTCCTATGGCTGATGCATTGAATAAACTGGCTCCTGTCCAGAGCGGTATCATGACAACTGTTCATGCTTATACCGGCGATCAGATGCTCTTGGACGGCCCACAGCGTAAGGGAAATCTTCGCCGTTCCCGTGCAGCGGCAGTTAACATTGTTCCTGCAAGTTCCGGTGCGGCAAAAGCTATTGGTCTTGTTATCCCGGAATTAAATGGTAAATTAATTGGTTCAGCACAGCGTGTTCCTACTCCTACCGGTTCAACCACACTTTTAGTAGCAGTAGTAAAAGGTAAAGTTACTGTTGATGAAATCAACAAAGCTATGAAGGCTGCTGCAACTGAATCTTTCGGTTATACGGAAGAAGAAATTGTATCCAGTGATGTCATTGGCATGAGATTCGGATCATTGTTTGATGCAACGCAGACAATGGTAGTTCCGATGGATGATGGTAATACTCAGGTACAGGTTGTTTCCTGGTATGATAATGAAAATAGCTTTACCAGCCAAATGGTTCGCACAATCAAATATTTCGCTGAACTGAAGTAATATTGTTCGGCCTTATGCCTAATAAGGTCCGGCCTTAACGGGCCGGGCCTATTTTATAGTTCGCGGAGGATTAAAATGAAAAAGAAAACAATCAGAGATATTGATGTAAATAATAAAAAAGTTTTTATTCGTGTTGATTTTAATGTTCCCATGGATGAAAATCAAAATATAACTAATGATAAAAGAATAAGAGCAACATTACCAACGCTTAATTATTTGCTTGAACATAATGCAGCACTTATTCTTGCATGCCATGTTGGCAGGCCAAAAGGTCAAAGAGTGCCTGAACTATCGGTTAAACCTATAGTAAAGAGACTTTCTGAGTTATTAGGCAAGGAAGTAAAATATGCTGATGACTGTGTAGGTGAAGCTGCACAGAAAGCGGCAGCTGCTTTAAAACCGGGTGAAGTTCTTTTATTGGAAAATTTGCGTTACCATAATGAAGAAACCAAAAATGATCCGGGATTTGCAAAGCAATTGGCATCTTTGGCTGATGTGGCAGTAGATGATGCTTTTGGTGTTTCTCATAGGGCACACGCATCCAATGTAGGAATTGCTCAATATATCGAAGTAGTAAGCGGTTTTCTCATTGAAAAGGAAATAAAATTTATCGGCCAGGCTCTTGCCGATCCGCAGCGTCCATTCGTTGCCATCATTGGTGGAGCTAAGGTGTCTGATAAGATAGGTGTTATTTCTAATATGCTGGAAAAAGTTGATACATTGATTATTGGCGGCGGTATGGCTTATACGTTCTTAAAGGCCCAAGGATATAATGTTGGTAATTCATTGTTTGAAGAAGATAAAGTTGCTTTAGCCGGTGATCTGCTGGCGAAAGCCAAGGCTAAAAATGTAAATGTTATTTTGCCGGTCGATATAGTAATAGCTGATAAATTTGCTGCTGATGCCAAACACGAAATAGTTGCTGCGGATAAAATAAGAGATGGTTGGATGGGACTGGATTGCGGTCCGGAAACCAGTAAACGCAACGCTGCTGCTTTAAAGAATGCTAAGACAGTAGTTTGGAATGGACCTATGGGTGTTTTTGAATTTGATGCATTTGCTAAAGGAACGGAAGCTGTTGCTAAAGCTGTCGCTGATTCAGGGGCGATAAGCATTGTAGGCGGCGGTGATTCTATAGCAGCATTAAAGAAAACGGGACTTTCCGATAAGATAAGTCATATATCCACAGGCGGTGGTGCTACATTGGAATTTTTGGAAGGAAAGCCAATGCCTGGTATAGAAGCAATAGCTGATCTTTAATAGATGGTTTATTATTAACGGATGGATGATTATCAGCCGGTTTGACATGGTAAGTTTAAAGTATATTTTATAAATAAAAAGGAAGGTTTTAATATGCGTAAGCCAATTATTGCGGGCAATTGGAAAATGAATAACACTATTGCTGCAGGTACACAGTTAGTAAAAGATTTGGCACCATTAGTTAAGGAAAATAGTAAAGTGGATATTGTAGTATGTCCTACATTCACTGCACTGCCTGCAGTTACAGAAGCTGCCAAAGGTACCAATATTCATGTGGGTGCACAAAATGTACATTGGGAAAAAAGTGGTGCATTTACAGGTGAAATATCCACTGACATGCTGAAGGAAATCGGAGTAGAATATGTCGTTATTGGGCATTCAGAACGGCGTGAATATTTTGGTGAAACTGATGAAGGCGTTAATAAGCGTGCCAGAGCCGCATTAGCTGCTGGTCTTGTCCCAATTATTTGCTGTGGTGAAACATTAAAGATTCGTGAAGCCGGCACTACCAATAGTTTTGTAAAGGGGCAGGTAGAAGCTGCACTGTCCGGTATGAGTACAGCTGATATTGAAAAAGTTGTCATTGCTTATGAACCTATTTGGGCTATTGGTACAGGCAAGACGGCTACATTTGAACAGGCTGAAGAAGTTTGCGCTGTCATTCGTACAGCGGTTGCTGCCAAATTTGGGCAGACAGCGGCTGATGCAGTGCGTATACAGTATGGTGGAAGTGTAAAGCCGGCTACGATTGATGGACTTATGCAAAAACCTAATGTTGATGGCGCTTTAGTGGGTGGGGCATCGTTAAAAGCACCTGATTTTGCCCGTATTGCAAATTTTAACTGATTGCCAATTAACCGCTTTACCGCGATAATTTTATTAATTTATCTGGTGAGGCGGTTAATTCCCATAAATAAAGATTTTTATTTAAAGTGATTTTTATATACATTATTTATGATGATAATGTAGGTTGAGTATGATATATTCAAAGGTTAAAAATAAGTTTTATAAATTGATTAAGCAAGAGGTTATTTACACATGTCAAAACTAAAAAATCCGGTGGCGCTCATTATAATGGACGGATGGGGAATCGGCAGCTCTGATGATCCTAATAATGCGGTAAATAAGGGAAAAACTCCTATTATTGATGGGCTTTTGAAAAAGTATCCTCATAATCTACTGCAATGTTCCGGCGAAGCCGTGGGACTTCCCGATGGACAAATGGGCAATTCAGAAGTCGGTCATACGAACATTGGTGCCGGGCGGGTAGTTTACCAGGAATTAACGCGTATAACTAAAGCTATCCGCGAAAAGACTTTTTTTGCCAATCCTGTTTTTATTAATCTTATAAATCAGGTAAAAAAAACCAATGGTGCATTGCACTTGATGGGATTACTGTCTGACGGGGGAGTACATAGCCATCAAGATCATTTGTATGCGCTTCTTCAATTGGCTAAAAAAAGTAATATCAGGGAAGTATATGTGCATGCTTTTTTAGATGGTCGCGATGTGCCTCCTTCCAGTGCTGCGGATTATCTGACGGCATTGGAAACTAAAATAACTGAAATAGGCATTGGGAAAATTGCCACTATATCGGGTCGTTACTATGCCATGGATCGTGATAAACGCTGGGATAGAGTAGAAAAAGCTTATGCTGCCATCGCTTCGGCATCAGGAAATAAAGCTAAAACTGCTGATGAAGCTATAAAGGCGTCATATACCGCTGATATAACTGATGAATTTGTTGTACCTGCTGCTATTGATGATTATCCAGGTATGAAGAATAATGATGGTGCAATTTTCTTCAATTTCCGTCCGGACAGAGCCCGGGAACTAACCCATGCTTTTACGGATAAAACATTTGAAGGATTTAAGCGGGATGATAATTTAGAAATACCATTTGTTACAATGACACAGTATGAAAAGGGTATGAATACTCAGATCGCTTATGAACCGGAAACATTAAAAAATACATTAGGGGAAGTTATTTGTCAGCATGGACTTAAACAGTTGCGCATAGCGGAAACAGAAAAATATGCACATGTGACCTTTTTCTTTAATGGTGGCGTAGAACAGCCAGTGGAAGGTGAAGATCGGATATTGGTGCCTTCGCCTAAGGTGGCAACATATGATTTACAACCGGAAATGAGTGCAATTGAGGTTACCGATAAAGTCGTTGATGCTATAAAATCACAAAAATATGATTTTATAATCTTAAACTATGCAAACGGCGATATGGTTGGACATACCGGAGTACTGCCGGCTGCGGTCAAGGCGGTGGAAACGGTTGATACTTGTGTCGGACGTTTTGTTGAAGCTATGCGTTCGGTAGGTGGCACAGTCTGTATTACGGCGGATCACGGCAATGCAGAAAAAATGTTTGACAATACAACAAATGAGCCTTTTACAGCCCATACAACTAATCCGGTACCATTTATCGTGGTTTCTGATAAAATAAAAACCGTTCGTGCAGGAGCTTTGTGCGATATTGCACCGACGATGTTAAAAATCGCTGGCATTCCTGTACCGCAGGAAATGACAGGTAAGGCACTTGTCGATTAATGCTGCCGGGCACAAAAGATATTTGTCAATATTGACAGACATACAGCATAACATATATTATATGTAGTGGATTATTTTAGTGAAGAGAGGAATTAATATGATTTATTCAGAAGAAGTCAACAATATGACCTGTGTGGCTAAAGGCATTGAACATCATGGTCCGGCACCAATTCCTGAAGAAGGTAAATGGGTACAGGCTAAGGAAATAAAGGATATCAGTGGACTGACACACGGCGTTGGCTGGTGTGCTCCGCAACAGGGCGCTTGCAAGCTTACATTGAACATCAAAGATGGCATTATACAGGAAGCTTTGATTGAAACTATCGGTTGTTCCGGTATGACACATTCAGCTGCAATGGCTTCGGAAATTTTGCCGGGTAAAACTATACTGGAAGCCCTTAATACGGACCTTGTATGCGACGCAATAAATACCGCCATGCGTGAGTTGTTTCTGCAAATTGTTTATGGCAGATCACAAACGGCATTTTCTGAAGGTGGTCTTCCTGTTGGTGCCGGTCTTGAAGATTTGGGAAAAGGTCTTAGAAGTCAGATCGGTACAATGTATGGGACTTTGAAAAAAGGTTCACGTTATTTGGAAATGGCTGAGGGATATGTCACGAGAATAGCCTTAGATAAAGATGATGCTATTATTGGTTATGAGTTTGTAAACTTGGGAAAAATGATGGAAATGATCCGCAAGGGAACCAATGCTCAGGAAGCTCTGGAAAAGGCTAAGGGAAATTATGGCAGATTTGCTGAAGCTGCAAGATATGTAGATCCGCGTAAAGAATAATACGAAAAACAGGAAGGACTGAACTAGTATGGCATTATTTGAAGGTTATGAACGTCGTATAGATAAGATCAACAAAGTTTTGAGTGAATATGGCATTTCTTCGATAGAAGAAGCTAAAAAAATCTGCGATGAAAAAGGTATCAATGTTGCTGAAATAGTAAAAAGCATTCAACCTATTTGTTTTGATAATGCTTGTTGGGCTTATACCGCAGGCGCCGCTATCGCAATAAAGAAAGGCTGTACAAAGGCAGCTGATGCAGCACGTGCTATTGGTGAAGGACTCCAGGCTTTTTGTATACCGGGTTCTGTTGCTGATCATAGAAAAGTTGGTTTGGGACATGGTAATCTGGCCGCAATGCTTTTATCAGAAGATGCCAAGTGTTTTGCTTTTCTTGCCGGACATGAATCTTTTGCAGCTGCCGAAGGGGCAATCGGGATAGCTGGTAAGGCTAATCGAGTAAGAAAACAACCGCTGCATGTTATTTTAAACGGGCTTGGTAAAGATGCTGCTCAGATAATTTCCCGTATTAATGGATTTACCTATGTACATACACAATATGATTATGCCAGCGGGGATCTCAATGTAGTTAAAGAAATTGCTTATTCCGATGGTGAACGTAGTAAAATTAAGTGTTATGGTGCTGATAGTGTACAAGAAGGTGTTGCTATTATGCATAAGGAAGATGTAGATATATCTATAACAGGAAATTCTACTAATCCGACAAGATTCCAGCATCCGGTGGCTGGTTGCTATAAAAAGGAATGTATTGAAAAAGGTAAAAAATATTTTTCCGTGGCATCAGGCGGTGGTACAGGCCGTACTTTGCATCCGGATAATATGGGGGCTGGTCCTGCTTCTTATGGTATGACTGACACCATGGGCCGCATGCATTCTGATGCACAATTTGCCGGTTCTTCTTCTGTGCCGGCACATGTTGAAATGATGGGATTAATCGGCATGGGCAATAATCCAATGGTTGGCGCTAGTGTGGCTGTGGCTGTGGCTGTTGAAGAACATACAAAATAATTAATTTTAAAGAAAGATGTGTGGGGAAATTTTCCTATACATCTTTTTTAACCTTCATTAATAAATAATATTGCTTTATATGTAACGCCATTTATGCTACAATATAAGAGAAGCACCACAAATGGGAAGAAATATCTTGAATAGGTGGGAATTTTATGTTGAAAAAAACAAAGATTGTTTGTACTATGGGTCCAAATATTGATAAGGATCCAACGATTTTAGATGATATGATCAAAAGCGGTATGAATGTGGCTCGGTTCAATTTTTCACATGGTGATTATGCGGAACATGAACAGCGGATCAATATGGTCAAAGATGCAGCTAAAAGGTTGGATAAGACTATTTCATTGGTACTTGATACCAAGGGTCCGGAAATGCGTTTAGGTGATTTTGCCGATGGCAAGGTTTTCTTAAAAAAAGGTAATAAGTTTACTATAACTAATGATGATAAACCTGGGGATGAAACCCATATATCTGTCAATCACAAAACCCTTTATACAGAAGTAAAACCAGGCAATACTCTCTTGCTTTCTGATGGTCTGGTAGGATTACGTGTCGAAGAAATTTCCGGTAAGAATATTATTACAACTATTCTTAATGACGGACCAATGAGTACGCGGAAACGTGTTGCTGCACCGGGGGTTTCTCTTGGACTGCCGGCTATATCGGAACAAGATAGAAATGATATCATTTTTGGTATAAAACATGATATGGATTTTGTTGCGGCATCATTTATTCAGCGCGCTGACGATGTGGAAGAAATACGTGCATTGATCAAAGAATATAATGGACACATGGAAATAATTCCAAAGATTGAATGTACTGAAGGCGTCAAAAATATTGATGCAATTATCGCTGCAGCAGATGGGATAATGGTTGCCCGTGGTGATCTTGGTGTTGAAATACCGGCTGAAGATGTGCCTTTGATTCAAAAATCAATTATTAAAAAATGTAATAAGGTCGGCAAACCCGTTATTGTTGCCACCCAGATGCTGGAAACCATGACAACGAATCCTCGTCCTACCCGCGCTGAAGCTTCAGATGTTGCCAACGCAATTTTTGATGGCACAGATGCTATTATGCTGAGCGGTGAATCAGCTAATGGTGATTATCCGGTTGAAGCTGTAAAAGTAATGAATTCTATTGCTAAACGTGTTGAATCAGCACTTGAATATAAGCAAATCTTTTTGAATAAGGGCTTTGAACGTCAGGGTATCACTACTGATGTTATAGCACATGCTACTGTTCAGATGGCATATGAACTTGACGCGTCAGCAATCATAACTCCTACTGAAAGCGGTTATACAGCAAAGGTTATATCAAAATATCGGCCTGAATCAACGATTGTGGCATATACACCTAATGGAAAAGTTGCCCGTCATCTAAATCTTCGCTGGGGTGTTGTTCCTATAGTAGGTAAAGAATGGAATAATGTTGATGAAATGATTTCTTCAGTTACTGCTGCAGCATTGAAGAAGGGTTTTGTTAAATCCGGTGATAAGGCAATTGTTACTTCTGGTATGAAATTTGCTGAAGGTGATACTAGTACGATTCGTATCCATACCATTTGATAAATGTATTATTGAAATAATGTTGGGATTTTCCAGTATTATATAATAAAACCTCTGCCGATTATGGTGTGCATACCGTCAGGAAGGCAATCAAAAAAATATAAGAATTTTTGGTTGTACACTAAATGTTGGGGTAAGCAAAAATTCAAGCTTACTTCAGCATTATTTTTTTGCAAAAAAATAAGAGCATAAAATAAATAAATCCGTTACAATTAAAGCACCACACAATAAAAGAAAGGATGGATTATTTTATGCTCAAGGAAAATTATACTATACAATTATTAGGTTTAGAAGGGCTTGAAGTAATAAATGTTGTAAATAAAACCTTCACGCTGCGCCTTCCCGTAAAACCGCATGTGTGTCCTGAATGCGGAGCTGTGACTACAAAAATTCACGACTATCGCCTGCAAAAGATTAAACATATACCCATTCCAGGTTCACCATATACAATATTCATAAAGAAACGCCGCTATGTATGTCCTAACTGCGGTAAGAAAATTCCAGAGAAGAATAACCTGCTGCCCAAATACAGATCCGTTACCACCAATTTACAAAAACAAATCCTTTATAACTGCACTAACTTACTGAATATGAAACAGATATCTAATATCTGCAATGTTTCTCCAAGTACGGTAGCAAGAACTATAGAGAATATTAAATACCGGCACATATATAAATTTCCTGCCATAATCTCCATAGATGAATTCAAGGGCAATGCCGGAGGTTATAAATTCCAGTGTATCATTACCGATCCACAAAAGAAGAAGATACTGGATATACTGCCTAACAGGAACAGTGAAGATATCTATAACTATCTTACAAACACAGATATTAAAGAAAGGTTCAAAGTAAAATATGTAATAATGGATATGAGCAGCCAGTTCCGCAGCATTATGACCAGATGCTTCCCTGAGGCCAAGGTAATAACCGATAAATTTCATACAGTGCGTCTTGCCAACTGGGTTATAGAATATGTGCGCAAGCAGGAACAAAAGAAATTCACCGATATACGCAGGCGTTATTTCAAGAAAAGCCGATTTATTTTACTAAAGCGGAAACGTTATTTGGGAAAAGAAGAAAAAGAACAGCTTGCTAATATGCTAAAAATAGCGCCCCGCTTAAAGAAAGCTTATGTATTAAAAGAGTTGTTTTATAAAGTTATGGACAGTAAAACGGAGGAACAGTTCAATAAGCGTCTGAGCAAATGGTTCATGCTTGTAGAAAGCTACAATATAGATAAATTCCTTACTATGGCTCAAAGTGTACGCAAATGGATTCATCCTATAAGGAGAGCCGTACTTACAGGATATACTAACGGTTATACAGAAGGCTGCAATAACAGGACTAAAGTTTTAAAGAGAATATGTTTTGGTGTAAGGAACTTTAATAGATTTCGTAACAGATTATTATTTATTGCTAATTACGAAAAAAAAAGCAGGATAATCTACCCCTGCTTTCCCTTCGTAATTATTGTCTGAATCTTTTATTACCCCAACTATTGACGTTGAACCGAATTTTTTGCAGTTCATCTGTAAGGATGGGCTGTTTTTTTATGCAGCTTTGTACTGCTCATGGTACTCGTAGGGTGTCATCACATGTAAGTGGCGCTGCAAAGCTCAAAGTTGTAGTAGTGGATATAGCCGAGGACTGCATGTATCAGTTATTGGCGACTGGTAAATTGGTGACGGTAATACATTTCATATTTCAAGATTCCCCGGAATCTTTCTATCAGGCTGTTGTCGGTGCAATGAACTATTCGGGACATGCTTGTGTCATTTTATAGTCTATTGTTCTCTTGTGAAATTCGCGGCTTGTATATTGGAATCCATAGGCACTGTGAAATAGTGGATGTACCGTGATTGGCTTTCATAGCCTCATCAAAAGTATCAAAAACCGACCGGTTATTGTCGTGGTTGCTTAATATATACGACACAACCCGGCAATCGTATAAATCAAGGATGGCACTTAGGCAGAACTTGTAAATCACTGAATCTATATAATATTTGAATTCTGTTGCAGCGGTCATTCGTTTTTTGTTTGACTCAGCCGCATAGAATTTTCAGTTCATTCTACGGGTTTTTATCTTTGATACTAGATCAATTTTACTTTTATGCAGCATAAAAAATACCCCCAGACAAGACAATGTATTTTTTCATTGTCCTATCTAGAGGTAACATATTATTATGGAAGAGATTTTATTATATAAATTTTTATTTAGCCATTAAAGCAGCAATTTTATTTGCGATGGAAGAAGGATTTTCTGGCAGAATTCCTTCTATTAAAAGGGCCTGTGTAAATAATAGATCACAATAGTCTTTAAATTCCTGAGAAGTTTTTCCCTGGTTATGGACTGTCTGCAACCGTTTGAATAATTGGTGATGCGGGTTTATTTCTAAGATGCGTTTTGCCTTGAACATCGGATTGTTGGCATCAGCAAATACCTGTTCCATAGCGAAACTGGGACCTTGTTCATCGGCAACCAGACAGACTGCACTGCTTTTTAAACGATTACTGATTTTTACATCGGCAACTTTATCACCAAGACTTTCTTTGATGTCTTTAATCAGATCTTCATTTTTCTTAGTGATATCCTCAGTTTCTTTTTTAGTTTGCTGCGATTCAACATCGTCAAGGTCAAGATCACCGCGACTGATAGAATGGAATTGTTTATTGTCGTATTCATGCAGTGCTTCAATGGCAAATTCATCAACGTTGTCCAATAAATATAATACTTCGACATTTTTATCCCTAAGTAATTCCATTTGTGGTAAATCATCGATAGCCTTGCGGTCTTTACCTGAAGCATAATAGATTTTTTTCTGGTTTTCCGGCATGCGTTCAACATATTCTTTTAAGGAACTGAGTCCTTTATCAGCATCGGAAGTTGCAAATAATAATAGGTCTTTCAATTTATTTATCGTATCAGTACCATTATACATGTTATTATATATGCCAATTTTTAGCGATTTGCCATATTGAGCCCAAAACTTTTCATATTTCTCGCGTTTGTTTTTAAGCATTTTATCAAGGGTTTTTAATATGCTGTTTTCTAAATTACGGCCTATTATTTTCAATTCACGGCTTTGCTGTAGAAGTTCACGTGAGATATTAAGTGAAAAATCGGGTGAATCAACTAACCCTTTAACAAAACGCAAATATTCCGGCAGCAGGTCTTTGCAATTATCCATTATAAATACATGGCGTGAATATAACTGCAAACCAGGCTGATAATCAGTATGGTATAAATTGAATGGAGCTTTGGCAGGAAAGAATAACAATGAAGTATACTCAATAGTACCTTCGGCTTTGTTATGTAAAATTTCCATCGGTTCTTCCCAGTCATGAAAGAGATTTTTATAAAATTCATTATATTCTTCGGGTTTTATTTCTGATTTGTTCCTTGTCCAGAGCGGCTGCATGGAATTGAGCGTACGAATTTCGTCCCGTTTAGTTTTAGGAGCATCTTTTATTTCTTTGCCATCTTTGTCCTTAGGTGTTTCTTCAATGACAAAATTCATTTTTATCGGATAACGTACATAATCAGAATATTTTTTTACCAGACTTTCTAATTTATAGGTATCAACAAAATTTTCTTCTGCTTTATCACCATAAAAATCAGGAAGCAGTGATAAAGTTATAGTGGTACCGCGTTTGTCTTTATTACATTCTTCAATAGTATAAGAACCATCACCAGCTGATTCCCATTTGTAAGCTTGCTTTTGTCCGGCTTTACGGGTGATCACAGTTATTTTTTCTGCTACCATAAAGGCAGAGTAAAACCCTACTCCAAATTGTCCGATAAGTTCTTTCCCGGAAACACTGGAGTTGTTTTCCTTGGCTTTCATCATTTTTTGCAAAAAGGCTTTTGTTCCGGATTTGGCAATTGTACCGATATTATCGATCAGCTCATCGCGAGTCATGCCAATACCGTTATCAGAGATCGATAATGTATGTGTCGTTTCATCTGGTACGAGAAAGATTTCGTAGTTATTGTCACCCTCCAATAAATCTTTATTGGTCAAGGCTTCAAAGTGTATCTTATCGATAGCATCAGAAGCGTTGGATATTAACTCACGCAGGAAAATTTCTCGATTGGTATAAATGGAATGGATCATTAAATCAAGTAATTGTTTGGTTTCTGCTTGAAATTCATATGTTTCTTTAGACATAATTCAAACTCCCTTGTCATGGATTGCCTTGTTAGCACTCTTAACGAGTGAGTGCTAATACTATGATTACTATACAACGCTTTGAAAAAAAAATCAATACTTTGCCGAATTATTCACAGAGTATTTGAATGCAATAGATGGATTGCATAATATATGGATAAAGATATATAAGTAATTGACGCTGACTGCTTTAATGAGTATACTTAAATATATCAGAACGTTATTTTAAGGGGAGATTATTTTGAAGTATATGATAAAATTGTTATCAGCTACAATGATGATGCTTTTTTTCACTACATCAGCGGCATTTGCAATGCCCTCAACAAAGACAGTTATTATGGATGACTCATTTAACCTTTCTACAATACATTCTATTGCTGTGGCTATGCCTGATTACATTCAGACAAAAAACAGTCCTAAAATCGAGGACGTAATGGCAACACTCGCTCAATCAGGATTTGATGCTAAACAATTAAAAAATGTTACGGTGATACCTTATACGGTTATAGCTAATGCTATAGAAAAAGACAGCGGCGTTGATTTGCAGACATTGGATAAAAATGCTGCTAAAAAAGTTTTTAAACAGGATATTGGTAAATATGCTGACGCTTATTTGGTAGCCACAATAGCTAATGACAGCCGTGTTGTAATATTTTATGATTTATATTCAGCAAAAAATGGCGCTTATTTATACTCTTTTGAAGTTATTGGCGGTGGTCAGGGCGATAATAATATCAATGCTTATAAATCTTTTAATGGATTGTTTTATAATGGTTTCGCTGAATCGGTGAAGTTACAGTATAAAGATAAAAAAGCTAAGTAAATATCGGCATATTAAAAGATTGTTCAATATAATATTGGGTCAATTAACAAAAGGATATTGCATAGATGATAATTTATGCAATATCCTTTTTCTATAATAAAATTAAGTTTTTTTGATATTGTACTTGCAAAAATATGCATAAAAGATGTATAATTATTAAACAGTTACATAAGAGGAGATGATTATGGAATGAAAGTCAGTGTAATAGGTGCTACAGGTTATGCAGGTATTGAATTGCTACGGATATTATATAATCATCCTGAAGCTGAAGTCATGTACTTGACTTCAGAAAGTAATACCGGACGAAAAATATCTGATGTCTATGAACATTTATATAAAATATACGATCAACAGTTGATTAGTATGGATAAAATAGATGAGATAGCTGATGCCAGTGACTTTCTTTTTATTTGTCTGCCACACGGACATGCAATGCAGGTGGGCAGACAGTTGGAAAACAAGGCTGCCAGAATCATTGATTTGGGTGCAGACTATCGTTTTAATAATACAGAAGTATATGAAAAATGGTATAAGGTGAAGCATACTCATAAGACAACAAATCGTGTGTATGGGTTGTCTGAATTACACCGTGAAATGATAAAATCAGCTAAAATAATCGGTAATCCCGGCTGCTATACTACAGCAAGTATTTTGGCACTGGCACCACTGGTCAAATATGGTCTCGTAGAGATTTCCAGTATCATTGTTGACGCCAAATCAGGTGTGTCGGGGGCAGGGCGTACGGCTAGTCCTGCTAATCATTTTCCGGAACTTTATGATAGTTTTAAGGCTTATAGTGTAGCAACACATCGCCATACACCCGAGATTGAGCAAGAATTATCATGGCTGGGGCAAAAAAAAGTTACACTTAATTTTACTCCGCATTTAGTACCTATGGACAGAGGAATTTTAAGTACATGTTATGCTAATATATTACCATCAGTAACTAAAACGATGATAAATGATGCTTTTCATAGTTTTTATGATAAAGAATTTTTTATTCGCTTACGAGGTATAAACTCTTATCCGACAACAAAGAATGTGCGCGGTTCTAATTTTTGTGATATAGGATGGCATGTTGATCAACGGACTGGCAGAATAGTGGTTTTGTCGGCAATTGATAATTTAGTTAAGGGCGCAGCCGGGCAGGCGGTGCAGAATTTTAATATTGCTTGTGGATTTAATGAAAAAACAGGGTTGATGATGGCACCGGTTTATCCATAAATGAAAAAAACAATTATAGGAGGATTTTTAATGGTTAAAGAAAATAAAGCTGGTGTGACATATGCGAAGGGGTTTAAGGCAGCCGGTGTCAAGGCAGGTATTAAAAAAAGTGGTAATCCTGATTTAGCGATGATTGTCAGTGAATATGATGCTGTTGTAGCAGGGACATTTACTCAAAATAAAGTTGCGGCTGCTCCGGTTTATGTGTCTAAGAATGTTGTCAGCACCGGAACGGCAAAAGCAATTGTGGCTAATTCCGGGTGTGCCAATGCCTGTACCGGACAGCAAGGATTGGATGATGCCAATAAAACGGCAGTTTTAGCTGCGGCAAAGCTGAATATTGCAGCAGATGATGTGGTGGTCGCTTCGACAGGTGTCATCGGTGTGACATTACCAATGGAAAAAATTGCAGCGGGAATTCCTGCTGCTGTTGCGGCATTAAATAATGATGGCAGTGAAAGTGCTGCTAATGCGATTATTACTACGGATACATATATAAAATCATTGACCACGGAAGTAATGATTAATGGTAAGAAAGTTCATATAGGCGCTATAGCTAAGGGAGCCGGCATGATTCAGCCGAATATGGCGACAATGCTTTGCTTTATTACTACGGATGCAGATATTGATCAGGTTCGGCTGCAACTGGCTCTTTCTGGAACAGTGGAAAAATCCTTCAATATGATATCAGTAGATGGTGATATGAGTACCAATGATATGGTTATAGTCATGGCAAACGGACAGGCGGGCAATAGCAAAATAACTAAGGATAATGAAGATTATCATATTTTTTATTCGGCATTAGCGGAACTTTGCTGTGAAATGGCTAAAAAAATTGCCGCTGACGGTGAAGGAGCAACTAAATTCATAACGGTTAATGTCCACAACGCCAAAACATTTTCAGATGCAAAAAAAGTAGGAATGTCTATTGCTAATTCACCTTTAGTAAAGACAGCTTTTTTTGGACAGGATCCCAATTGGGGAAGAGTAATTTGCGCTGTAGGCTATTCAGGAGTGGCAATGCAGCCGGAACAGACTATTGTTAAATTCGGTGATATTATTGTTTATAAAAATGGTATGGGAGCTCAATTCGATAAAAATGCATTACAAAAAATAATGGCCAAACATGATATAGTTATCGATGTTGATTTAAATTTGGGGCATGATAAAGCGACCGTTTGGACTTGTGATTTATCGTATGAATATGTGAAAATAAATGGTGAATATCACACCTGAGGAGTTATGTCCCATGGAGTTTTCTGCTGAAGCAAAGGCTTCGATATTAGTGGATGCATTACCTTATATACAAAAATTTTATGGCAAGACAATTGTGATAAAATACGGTGGCAATGCAATGATAAATGATGATTTGAAAAATAAAGTGATGCATGATATCGTATTGATGAAGTATGTCGGAATACGGCCAATCATTGTGCATGGCGGGGGTCCCGATATCACTGATTTTTTACAAAGAATTGGTAAAACATCACAATTTATCAATGGTTTACGGGTAACTGATAAGGAAACGATACAAATTGCGGAAATGGTTCTTGTTGGCAAAATAAATTCGGAAATAGTCAGCCGCTTGAATGGTCTGAGTGTTCGGGCTGTGGGATTGAATGGGAAAGATGCGAAACTTATTATAGCTCATAAGAAATTGGCTGCAGTTCACGATGATAATGGAAAGATAAGAAAAATCGACATTGGATTTGTGGGAGAAGTTGAAAAAATAAATACAGATATATTGAATGATTTACTTGATCAAAATTATGTACCAGTGATAGCACCAATCGGTGTTGGGATAGATGGTGCCGGGTATAATATAAATGCAGACTACGTAGCAGCAGAAGTCGCCGGCGCTATGCATGCTGAAAAGTTGTTGTTATTGACTGATATAGAGGGAATATACAAAGATTATAATGATAAAAGCACGTTTATATCCACTTTGACACAAGAACAGGCCCGACGAATGATAGCTGACGGCAGCATAAACGGTGGAATGATTCCAAAAGTGGAAGCGTGCTTATGTTCATTAATTAAAGGCACCGCTAAAACCAGTATTATTGATGGTCGTCAGGCACATTCACTTATTTTGGAATTATTTACCTCACAAGGTATTGGCACGCAGGTAATACGATGAGATTGTATAGAGAGAAATAGGGGAGGTCATAAAATGACAGATGAAGAAATATATGCCGAAGATGAGGCACATTATCTTCCGGTTTTTGCCCGTTATAAAATAGTGCTCGATCATGGTGATGGACCATATGTTTATGATACCCAAGGGAAAAAATACCTTGATTATTTGGGTGGTATCGCCGTAAATGTATTGGGACATAATTATCCGGCTTTGGTGAAAGCGATAAGTGAGCAGGCCGGTAAAATGATCCATTGTTCAAATCTTTATTATACAGAAGTACAAGCTAAAGCAGCTGAAAAGCTTAGCAAATTGAGTAAAATGGATAAGGTGTTTTTTGCTAATTCCGGTGCTGAAGCAAATGAGGGAGCAATAAAACTTGCCCGAAAATATGCTCATTTGGCTGATAAAGATAAGTCACAAATAATAACAGCTGTACATAGCTTTCATGGACGTACAATAGCTACACTTACTGCTACCGGGCAGCCTAAGTACCACGAAGGATTTGGACCGCTGCCGAATGGTTTTTCCTATGTTGATTATAATGATATTGATCAATTAGAAAAAATGATGAGTGATAAAACGTGCGCTGTTATGCTGGAAGCAATTCAGGGAGAAGGAGGTATTCATGTCCCTGATGAAAAATATCTACAACAGGTACGAAAATTGTGTGATAAGTATAATGCATTGCTTATTTTTGATGAAATTCAATGTGGTATGGGACGGACAGGTACATTTTTTGCCTATGAACAGTTTGGCGTTAAAGCTGATATCGTAACATTGGCCAAGGGCTTGGCCGGAGGTGTACCTATTGGTGCCTTTATGACCAGTAATAAAGTCGCTGCTGCTTTTAAACTCGGAGATCATGGCAGTACTTTTGGCGGTAATCCCTTGGCCTGTGCAGCAGCTAATGTAGTGCTTGATACTATAAAAGATGATAATCTGATGGGAAATGCCAAAAATGTTGGTAACTATTTGATGGGTGAACTAAATAAGCTCAGGGAAAAGTATCCGGCACTTATTAAAGAAGTTCGTGGCCGCGGATTAATGGTAGGAATGGAAATAAATAAACCGGGTCGTGAAATCGTTGATGCCTGTTTGAATTATGGTATGATAATAAATTGCACCGCTGGTAATGTGCTGCGTTTTGTACCACCATTAATAATAAATAAGCATCATGTGGACGAACTCATGCCAGTGCTTGATAGAGTGCTTGCTGCCCAGTAAACAATATACCAGGCAGCAATAGAGTGTTGATTTTTGTGTTAGGACAAAAATAATATTAGAGGAGGTTCTTAAATGCTTTCATGTAAAGATCTATTATCAATACATGACCTTACGGTTGATGATGTAGATGAAATATTGGATTTGGCACAGGAATTAAAGGCAATGCAGAAGGCCGGTATCGAACACCATATACTGGAGGGAAAAACATTAGGGATGATTTTTGAAAAATCATCCACGAGAACACGAGTTTCTTTTGAAACAGGAATGTACCAATTGGGTGGACAAGCGCTGTTTTTGTCGAATAGGGATTTGCAAATTGGCCGCGGTGAACCTATAAAGGATACGGCCAGAGTGTTATCACGTTATCTTGATGGAATAATGATTCGTACTTTTGAACATGAAAAAGTTAAAGAATTTGCCCAATATGCTGATATACCGGTGATAAATGCCCTTACTGATTTACTTCATCCTTGTCAGGCTTTAACAGATTTATTGACAATAAAGGAGCATAAGGGGAAAAATCTGCGGGGACTTAAAATGGTTTATATTGGTGATGGCAATAATATGGCACACTCATTAATGTATGCATGTGCCAAAGCCGGCATAAATTTTGTAGCGGCAACACCACATGGTTATGAACCGGATACTGATATATTGGTGAATGCTAAAGCTGACGCTGCTGAAACAGGGGCTGTTGTTTCAGTTACTGATGATGTTATGGCAGCAGCTAAAGATGCCGATGTCTTATATACAGATGTCTGGGCCAGTATGGGACAGGAAGCGGAACATGACAAACGTGTTAAAATATTTCAGGGGTATCAGATAAACGATGATGTATTGAAAGTCGCAGATAAACGTGCTATGGTGCTGCATTGTTTGCCTGCACACCGTGGTGAAGAAATCACAAATGAGGTTTTGGAGGCACACGCTGCTGAAATTTTTGATGAGGCAGAAAATCGTCTGCATACGCAAAAGGCAATTATGGCACTTTTGATGGGAGATATGCACCAGCATTGATAAATAGTTAATAAAGTTATAATATTTTATTGGTCAATTAAATATAGGGAGTTGTTATAAGTGGAAAAAGTGAATAAAGTTGTCCTTGCATATTCAGGCGGTCTTGATACATCTGTAATTATTCCATGGTTGAAGGAAAACTATGGTGGTTGTGAAGTTATTGCCGTATGTGCCGATATTGGGCAGGGTGATGAACTAAATGTAGTTCATGATAAAGCTTTAAAATCCGGAGCATCTAAAGTCTATATAGAACATTTAACTAAAGATTTTCTGGAAAATTATGTATGGCCGACGCTGCAGGCAGGAGCTGTTTATGAAGGAAAATATCTTTTAGGTACTTCTTTTGCTCGCCCGCTTATTGCTAAGCGGCTTGTAGAAATAGCTAAACAGGAAAATGCTGATGCTATCGCACATGGTGCTACCGGCAAGGGAAATGATCAGGTCCGTTTTGAATTAACAGTTAAGGCATTAGCACCAAATATTAAAATAATTGCACCATGGCGTGAATGGACGTTGAAATCACGTGAAGATGAAATCGCTTATGCTAATGAACATAATATTCCGGTTGCTGCAGAAAATAAAACGTATAGCATGGATAGAAATATCTGGCATTTAAGCCATGAAGGTTCCGATCTTGAAGATCCCGGAAATGCACCGAAAAATAGCATGTATTTGATTTCCAAAGCTCCTGAAGATGCTCCGGATAAACCAGAATATATAACAATTGACTTTGTAAAGGGAATACCAACAGCTGTAGATGGACAAAAAATGGATGCAGTTGAATTGTTAGAAAAATTAAATGAAATCGGTGCTAAAAATGGTATTGGCATAACTGATATAGTGGAAAACCGGCTTGTTGGAATGAAGTCGCGTGGTGTATATGAAAATCCAGGCGGAGCACTTTTGTACTATGCCCATAGGGAGCTGGAATATCTTTGTCTTGATCGCCAGACATTCCATTACAAGGAAACTGTGGCGATTCGCTATGGTGAACTTGTCTATGATGGAATGTGGTTTAGTCAGCTGCGTGAAGCATTGGCTGCATTTGTCAGCAGTACTCAGGAAACAGTCACCGGTACAGTGAAATTAAAGCTTTATAAGGGTAATATTATGTCAGCTGGAGCAAAATCGCCATATTCCTTATATAGTCATGATTATGTAACTTTTGAAGCTGATGATGTTTATAATCAGGCAGACGCTACTGGATTTATTAATTTATTTGGGTTACCATTGAAGGTTCGTGCTCTGATGCAGGAAAAAACAGGTAAATAGTTATATGAGTGAACAATTATGGGGTGGCAGATTTGCTAAATCCACCGATCAAATGATAAATGAATTTCAAGCTTCCATACACTTTGATAAACGTATGTATCATGAAGATATAGCTGGCAGCATTGCTCACGCTAGAATGTTGGCAAAATGCGGCATAATAAGCAAAAGTGACTGCACCGCTATAACAGATGGATTAAAAGCAATTCTTGTTAAGATAGAACAGGGAAATTTTGATTTTTCTGTTGACTTGGAAGATATTCATATGAATATTGAAAAACGTCTTACTGACGCTATCGGAGAAGCTGGCGGCCGGCTGCATACGGCAAGAAGCCGTAATGATCAGGTGGCTCTTGATACACATATGTATTTGCGTCGGGAAATACTTGAAGTGCAGAGTCTTATTCTTGATTTACAAAAGGCTTTCGCAGAAGTCGCTCAGAAAAATAATGATGTTATTATGCCTGGCTACACACATCTGCAAAGAGCACAGCCAATTTTATTTGCTCACCATATGCTGGCTTACTGTGCCATGCTGGTACGCGATTTTTCCCGTTTTAAAGGTGCTTATGAACGTTGTGATATTATGCCACTAGGAGCCGGAGCTTTGGCTGGTACGACTTTTCCGATAGACAGGCAGTATGTGGCAGAACAACTTAATTTTTCAGCAATTTATTCCAATAGTCTGGATGCGGTAAGTGACAGGGACTACATTATGGAATTTTTATCAGCCGCATCTATATTGATGGTTCATTTAAGCCGGATAAGTGAAGAAATAATTCTTTGGTGTTCACGTGAATTTTCTTTTATTGAATTGGATGATGCGCATTGTACCGGTTCCAGTATGATGCCACAAAAGAAGAATCCTGATGTATCAGAATTGGTTCGCGGCAAGACCGGGCGGACTATCGGACATCTGATGGCTATGCTGACAATAGTAAAGGGATTGCCGCTTGCTTATAATAAAGATCTGCAGGAAGACAAGGAAGGCCTTTTTGATACGATTGATACAGTCAAATTCAGTTTGGCAGTATATGCCCAATTAATTCGCGGTATGAAAATAAAAAAAGATATTATGCTGAAGGCTGTACGGGAGGATTTTTCTAATGCTACGGATTTGGCTGATTACCTGGTGAAAAAAGGATTACCGTTCCGGCAGGCTCATGCCGTTTCCGGCAGGGCGGTCCATTATTGTATTGAACAACATAAATGGCTGGAAGATTTATCGATGGAAGAATATAAAAAGTTGTCCGGTTTATTCGAAGCTGATATATATGATGCAATAAAACCGGAGACTTGTGTGAAAAATCGTAATTCATATGGTGGTACATCATATGAACAAGTGAAAATGCAGATCCTTGCTGCAAAAAATATTTTTGCTAATGAGAAAAAGCAGCTTGAACTATATGAAAGTAAGCAGATAAAAATATAAATTCCAATTTGTAAAAATTATTGACTATAAGCTTATATAAAAAATGCACGCATCTACTTCGCGTGCATTTTTTGTATAAGCTTTATTCATCAGTGGGTATCATCAAAAATGAAACTATTTCGTTGTATAAGTCTGGCAGGAAAAACTATTTTTGATGGGACAGCTGTTTTGTTCATAATCTTGGTCAGTAAATCAACTGCAGATTCACAAAGAACATCTAAGCGATTATCTAAGCTGGTAATCATGGGGGTTGCACATTGGGATAAAATAGAATTATTGCATCCAGTTACAGGTATATTTCTATTTATTCTTAATAAGGCCTTTTGTGCACCAATTGCTAATAAGTCTTCGGAAGTAATAACAGCATCAAATTCTACCTTCTGGATTGTAAGTTTATGAATAATGTTTTCAGCCGTTTCCAGTGATCTGATAATTTTATTTTGTAGTGCAGGATTGTCACTAAGACCGCATTCTTTTATACCTGTTTTATAACCATCTAATTTTTGCTTACCGCTGTAAGTTAATGAGTCGTAAAGATAGAGAATTGATTGACAGCGTTTGGCAGCCATTTTTTTTACGATATCACGCATACCTGTTTTTTCATCACAGGCTATACTGTAAATATTAGGAAATTCGATATAACTATTTACCATTATTACTGGTAATTTTTTAGCAACACTCTTTATATAAGAAATATCTTTTGATTTAGTAAATGGTGTTCCAATTATAATAATGGCGTCTACATGCTTGTCTAAAAGAAACTGCAGGTATTTATACTTGGGTTCCGGTTCGTATCCGGTACAGCTTAATATTACGTTTAAATCGAATTTCTTTAAGTTATTTTCAATCAATGATACAGCCGTTGCATAAAAAGCATCAGATACATCAGTACATAAAACACCAATCATTTTCATTGAATCAAGTCCTAATCCACGTGCAAATGGATTAGGTTGATAATGCTGTTCTTCTATAACTGACAAAATTTTTTCCTTTGTTTTTTTATTAACTCGTGTACTTCCATTAAGAACACGTGAAACTGTCGCAATGGATACGCCACATTTTTCTGCTATATCATATATTGTTGACATTAATATACCTCAATTATTTTAAATAGAATATTATATATTATATCATATAAATTGTTAAACATGTTTTTATTCAATTAATTTAAATTAATTGAATTTAATAAATAATTAAATATTGACAAATGCTTTTAAGCGTGATATTTTAAATATATAAAATGTAAGCGCTTACATTTTATATATTTATTATTTAAAAGAGGGATAACAGATGAAAAAATTTATGGATGAAGATTTTTTGTTGGAATCGGAAACAGCCAAAACGCTTTTTCACGATTATGCTGAAAAAATGCCTATAGTTGATTATCATTGCCATATTCAACCACAGGAGATTGCTGAAAACCGCCAGTTTGACAATATTGCTCAAGTATGGCTGGGCGGTGATCATTATAAGTGGCGTCTTATTCGTTCTAATGGTACACCGGAAAGTAAAATAACCGGAAAAGAATCTTCTGATCGAGAAAAATTTCAAGAATTTGCGAAAGCGCTTCCAAAAGCTGTAGGGAATCCGCTTTATCATTGGACTCATTTAGAATTAAAAAGATTTTTTGATTGCGATATTACTTTAAATGAGAGTACTGCTGAGAAAATCTGGGATTTGTGCAACAAAAAATTGCGGACATCAGAAATGAGTGTGCAGGGTATCATTTCTAATTCAAATGTTAAGCTTATCTGTACGACAGATGATCCTGCCGATTCTTTGAAATGGCATAAAAAAATCAGGGATGACGGGTCATGCAGTGCTAAGGTGGTACCTGCTATGCGTCCTGATGCTATAATGCGTATTGATGCAGAGGGGTATAGTGACTATGTTGTTAAGCTGGGGAAAATTGCTGAAATAGAAATAAAAACGATAAATGATATCCGTCAAGCCCTAAAAAAACGCATGAACTATTTTGGTGATATGGGCTGTAGAGTTACGGATCATGCTTTGGAATATGTATTTTACAATCCAGCCGATGATGCGAAAATTAACACAATTATTGCAAAGGCCTTAAAAAATGAGAAAATTTCTAATGATGAAACAGAAAAGTATCAGACAGTACTTTTGACGTTTCTTGCTTCTGAATACAGTAAACGTGATTGGACAATGCAGATTCATTATTCAGCGTTAAGAAATAATAATAGCAATATGTATAGTAAACTTGGACCTGATACTGGTTTTGACTGTCTTGCTGCATACAACTGCGCTGAGGGGATTGTGGCATTCTTGGATTCGCTCAATAAAAATAATATATTGCCAAAAACAATTTTTTATTCGCTTAATCCCGCTGATAATACAATGATTGGTTCAGTTATCGGTTCTTTTCAAGGTCCAGGAGTTTTCGGGAAAATACAGCAAGGGGCATCTTGGTGGTTCAACGATTCCAAATATGGCATAGTCAATCAACTGACTAATATTGCAAATCTTTCTATTCTTGGCAATATTTTAGGAATGGTTACTGATTCACGTTCTTTCTTATCTTATCCGAGACATGAATATTATCGTCGTATCTTATGTAATTTTATTGCTAAGCTTGTAGAAAATGGTGAGTACCCTAATGATATAGATTATCTGGGGAAGCTTGTCCAAAATATTTCTTATTATAATGCTAAAAAATATTTTGGATTTGATATTTGATTTTATTATGACGAATTTATGCGTACATTACCTGAAAGATTATTGTTTTTGAAATAAGCCGCGATATAATATATACTTTTGTATTTTCAGATATTGCGGCTTAAGCAGTTTATGTTTAAACAAATAACAAAATAATGCTATTAATTATTATATACAGAATATTCATTTAAAGTATATTAAGATGATTAGAAAGGAAATATTATGCAGGAAATAATTAATACCTCACCCCACAAGGATAATGGGAGCAAAATTACGACAAATCAAATCGAACATTTTAAAAAATTATCATGGCGGGAAAAAATATGTTATGGTTTTGGTGATTTTGGTAATGGTTTTATGTTTGATTTAGGACAGGCCTATTTAACCAAATATTGGATAGATATTTGTACAATTCCCGCAGCAGCAGTAGCAGGTATTTTTGCATTTACTAAAATATTTGATGCATTTATGGATCCTATAGCAGGTTCCTTGATAGACAGACGAAAAAATATAGGCAGACGCGGCAAATTTCGTCCAGTTATGATGATTTCCAGCATTGTACTGGCACTTCTTACTATAGTAACATTTACTATGCCGGATTTATCGCTGTCAGGTAAAATACTTTTCGCGTATGTTGCTTATATGGCATGGGGACTTGTCTACTCTTTTACTAATATACCTTATGGTTCGCTGGCAAGCGTCATGACACGTGATATCAGTGAACGAAGCCAATTGGCAACAACACGTCAGGCTGGCTCTATAGGGGCGCAACTTATAACCGGTATGGCTTTTGTACCTATAGTCATTGCTTCCGGTGATCCGCGCCATGGTTTTTTTGTGGCGGCTATCATCATGTCTATTATTGGAGTAATAGGTTTTTATATCTGTTATCGCAATACACGCGAAAATGTGCCTGTTTTGCGTAATACTGAAGCTGAAAAGAAAGCAGGTTTTTCTGATTATATTAGAGTAGTATTTACTAATAAACCACTGCTTTGTATAATTTTAATGACCTTGTTTACTATTTCAGCAATGAATACCAACAACCAAATGATGATATTTTTCTGCCAGTATAATTTAGGAAACATGGGATTACAGCCGCTGGTAAATGGCATCATGATGGGATGTTCTGTCTTAGGGATTTTATTAATACCTACGTTAGTAAAAAAATTTGGCAAAAAGAAAACAGCTGTAAGTGGACTTTTAATTGGATGTATTGCAAATATTCTTAATTTCGTAATTACTACTAATATTTATACCTTTATTATTCTTGTTACTATAGGATATGTCGCTTTAGCTATCCCAAATGGTATCACGTGGGCCTTTGTTTCTGATGTTATTGACTATGGTGAATGGCATAATGGTATCCGTAAAGAGGGCATAACCTATGCTGCCTTCAATTTTTCTCGTAAAATAGCACAGGCTATAGCTGCAGTGGTGAGTTCCGGTATTTTAGTTTTAACCGGATACGTGGCAAATATTACCCAATCAGAAGAAACATTAACAGGTATTAAAGCCGCAATGACACTTTATCCTGGTGTTGCACTGGGTATAGCAGCTATAATAATCGGTCTTTTTTATAGTTTGTCAGATGATCATTATAAAAAAATTGCCAATGATTTAAGCAATAATTTGTGGGAAAATGGACAGATAAAATAGTTCTCGTATTTTTGGTGCAAAAATTTGTATTATAGATTTAATATGGGGGTATAAAATTGAAAGACATAAATTGTGCTTATTGTGGAAATGATGAGGTGTTGGCTGGGTTTGGCATGTTTATCTGCAGCCTGCCGGTAAGCCGCGTTTATTTATTTAAAGAACAGAGCCATAAGGGTAGATGTATTGTGGCCTATAAGGAACATATAGGTGATATTACCGAGCTCGATAATAAAGATATTGCTGGTTATTATCAAGACATAGCTAAAGTGTCACGTGCGTTGTATGAGATATTTATTCCTGATAAAATAAATTATGGGGTATATGGTGATACAGCAAAGCATATTCATACACATTTGGTTCCCAAATATAAGGATAAATTTGAATGGGGTGGAGTTTTTGCCATGAATCCTGATAATGTATATTTGACTGACACTGAATATGCGGAAATAATAGAGCAGATAAGGGCAGTACTTAGAAAATAAGTTTTTATTACTTATAACATAATATTTTGTTTTTATACTATGAATTAGTAAAAGAAGGTATTTTATATGGAAATGTTAAGTTTCAATTCTCATCCGGAACTAAAAAGCAATTTGCCCGAAAAAATTATTCAATTTGGTGAGGGAAATTTTCTGCGTTGTTTTATTGATTGGATGGTGCATCGGATGAATTTGAATAACGTATTTAATGGTCGGATTGTAGCTGTTCAACCGACACCATATGGCAAGGTGGTCAGTAAACTGAATGCGCAGGATGGTCTATATACGACTATACTGCGCGGTGTACGAGACGGTAATATTGTAAATAAGAAAGAAATAATAACCTCTGTAAGCCGTGGAATAAATCCTTATACCAATTGGGCTGACATATTGAAATGTGCAGAAAATCCCACAATTGAGTATGTATTTTCCAATACTACGGAAGCAGGCCTTGTATATAATGCTGATGACTGTAAGGATATGCTGCCGCCGCTGTCATTTCCGGCAAAGTTAACGCTCTATCTTTATCATCGCTATAAATATTTTCATGGCGACACCGATAAGGGAATGTACGTAATTCCTTGTGAGCTGTTGGAAGCAAACGGTGATCTATTAAAAAGCATAATCCTAAAATATTGCCAACAATGGAATTTACCTAGAAAATTTATCGATTGGCTCAATTATCATAATAAATTTTATAATACCTTGGTGGACAGGGTTGTAAGCGGTTATCCAAAGAGTGAAACTAAAAAGTTTATCAGAGAATTATGTTACGAAGATAGGTTGTTGGTTTGCGGTGAACCATTTTATTTTTTTGCTATTGAAGGAGACGCTTGTTTAAAAGAAAAGCTGCCTTTTCAAAAAATTGGGCTGAATGTAGTTATCGAAAAGGATATAAGTAAATACAGAAAACGTAAAGTACGGTTGCTTAATGGCGGACATACAGCGAATGTGCCGGCTGCCTTTTTGTCCGGACTTGATACTGTGTCCGAAATGATGGACGATAAAGTAACAGGAAAATTTACCCGTCAGGTAATACGTAACGTTATTTTACCATCAATAGATATAGATAAAAGTATGCTTGAAAATTTTGCGGAATCAGTTATTGAGCGTTTTGAAAACCCATTTATCAAGCATTATTTGCTCAATATACTATTGAATTCAACATCCAAATTTAAAGTCAGAGTACTGCCGTCTTTATTAGAATATCATGATAAATTTGGTAAATTTCCTGAGGAGCTCTTGTTTTCGTTTGCTGCATATATTTTTCTGTATAGACCAGTGCGGATTGAGGGCAATCATTTATATGGCATACGGCAGGGAAAAGAATACGAGCTTACTGATAATGAAGCTGATATTGCTAAAATGGCAGCAGCTTGGAAATTATATGATGGCACGCAGCAAAGTAGTATAAATATGGTAAAGGAAGTAATCAGTGATACTGATTTATGGAATATCGATTTGACTAAGTTTGCCAATATCACTGAAATTATCGGTAAATATCTTTATAGGATAGGTAAGGAAGGCAGCAGGACTGTTATGAAATCTTTAATACGGAAAGATGTACAATTATGAAAGCATTGCAAATAAGCAAACTGGATAATACAGCGGTAGCTTTAGAAAATTTATTCAAGGGAAATATTATTAAAGTCAACAACAGGGAAATCACATTGCTGGATGATATCTGTATAGGCCATAAATTTGCTCTGGATAATATAAAAAGGGGTGAGAATATCGTAAAATATGGATTTCCTATCGGGCATGCTTCGGAAAACATCTTTATTGGTGCCCATATCCATACCCATAACCTAAAAACTAATCTTAAGGGAGTAAAAGATTATAAATATGATCCAGTATTACCGACAAAACTGCCCATTAAAAAAAATACCACATTTATGGGATACAGGCGTGATAAGAATATAATTGGTATTAGAAATAATATTCTTATAGTGCCTACGGTAAATTGTGTTACCAGTACAGTTCGTTATTTAGAAAGAAAAGGTAGGAAATTATGCAGAAATTTAAAAAATATTGATGACTGCATTGCTGTGACACATCCTTATGGATGTTCACAAATTGGTGACGATTACCACACAACCCAGCGTATACTAGCTGATATTGTTAATCATCCCAATGCCGGAGCTGTGCTTGTCGTAGGACTTGGTTGTGAAAATAACAACATTGATGAATTTAAGAAAGCTTTAGGAAATTTTGATGGAAATCGGGTAAAATTTCTTGTTACGCAGGAGGTTAAGGATGAGAATGATGCCGGCGAAAAATTACTGCTGCAGCTGGCTCGATTTGCTAATCAATATACCAGGACAGCCTGTCATGTGTCTGAATTACGTGTCGGATTGAAGTGTGGTGGTTCTGACGGGCTATCTGGCATAACTGCTAACCCATTAATTGGTGCATTATCAGATCTTATAATAGCCAGTGGTGGTAGCACTGTTCTCACAGAAGTGCCGGAAATGTTTGGCGCTGAAAGTATCTTGATGAACAGAGCAATCGATAAGCGGGTATTTAATAAAACTGTAGCTTTAATAAATAATTTTAAAAAATATTTTCAGCGTTATGGGCAGGTAATATATGACAACCCCTCCCCTGGTAATAAAAAGGGCGGCATAACCACTCTGGAAGATAAATCATTGGGTTGCGTGCAAAAAGGAGGACAGGCTGCTGTCAAGGATGTGCTTTGTTATGGGGATATATTAAAAAATACAGGCCTGAATCTGCTTAATGGCCCTGGCAATGATTCAGTGTCGACGACGGCATTGGCGGCTTGCGGTTGCCAATTGATATTGTTTTCAACGGGACGCGGTACTCCATGGGGAACTACGGTCCCAGTAATAAAAATAGCAACTAATGATCAATTGGCCAGCTATAAATCCAAATGGATTGATTTTAATGCTGGTAGGTTATTGAATAATATTTCTATGGACAATCTGCGTGATGAGTTATTCGATTTAATAATAAAAATTGCATCAGGACAGCTTACTAAATCGGAACAGATGGATTTTCATGAAATAGCCATAATGAAAGATGGCGTGACAGAGTAAATAAAACGGGGTTGTCACTAAACAACATTGACTTCATAAAGATGCAAATCCACCACTGTAATGCGCTTTTTGCTTTTCTAAGGGCGGGTAAATAGAGTGGACTATCGTATATTTATGAATGAAAATGGTTATGTGTGACAACCCTGTTTTACTTATTTTAAATCAATTACATCATATCCGGCATTGATAACGGCATTTTTCAATATATCTACCGATATATTATTATCTGCTGTAACGACAGCATTTTTCTTTTCCAGACTGACTTTTACATCATCAACGCCATTAACGGACTGCAATGCCTTTGTTACTGCATTAGTGCAATGGCTGCAGCTCATTCCTTCAATCATGATAGTTACTGTTTTCATTTTATTAGCTCCTTTTTCTTTTTGTACAATTATGTTGGAATTCGGCGGGAAGGTATTGTTTTGAGAATTATCCAGCCGTAAATTTCTTAAACGCAGTGCATTAGTTACAACGCATACACTGCTCAAACTCATGGCTGCAGCGGCAAACATTGGATTTAAACGTATTCCCCAAAGAGGATAAAGAAGTCCGGCGGCAATAGGAATACCAATTATATTATAAAAGAAAGCCCAGAATAAATTCTCTTTTATATTGCGAATCACCGCTTTGCTGAGATGCATGGTATTGACAACATCTAAAAGATTGCTTTTCATCAATACTATATCAGCGCTTTCAATAGCTATATCGGTTCCAGCTCCAATGGCAATACCAACGTCAGCGGCGGTCAAAGCGGGCGCATCATTTATACCATCACCAACCATGGCGACTTTATGACCGCTATTTTTTAATGCGGTTATTTGTGCTTCTTTTTGAGTTGGCAATACATCGGCAATAACATTATCTATACCTACTTGTGATTTTATGGCATGGGCGGTTATTTTATTGTCACCGGTTAACATTATGACGTTTAAGCCATTTGCTTTTAATTTTTGTACAGCTGTCTTGCTGTCTGGTTTTATTGTATCTGCTACCGCAATAATACCAATAATTTTTTGTGTGTCGGCAAAAATTAATGGTGTTTTACCTTTTTGGGCCAGTTCCTGAATAATCTTATTTTGGATGTCATTGATGTAAATACCTTTTTCATGGAGGAGGTTTATATTTCCGGCATAATATTTTTGGCCGTTAATGCATCCCTCAGCGCCTAGACCTAAAAGTGCCTTAAAATCAGTTACAGTAGCAAATTTTATGGCATTAGTTTCACATCTATTAATAATAGCCTCTGCCAAAGGATGTTCGCTGCCTTTTTCAATTGAACCGGCTATTTTCAATAAACTGTTTTCATCGTTGCTGTCGGTGCAGATAATATCAGTGACAATGGGTTTTCCTGCAGTTATAGTACCTGTTTTATCGAGTACGATAGTGTCGATGGCGTGCGCTGTTTCCAATGCTTCACCGGATTTTATCAAAATGCCGTTTTGGGCTCCTTTGCCGGTACCGACCATAATAGCCACAGGGGTTGCTAAACCTAATGCACACGGGCAGGAGATAACCAATACAGTTATCGCCATCGATATGGCAAACTCAGTACCGGAGCCATTATACAGCCAAAATAGACCGGTAAAACAAGAAATGCCGATAACTATAGGAACAAATACACCGGCAACCTTGTCGGCAAGTTTAGCTATAGGAGCTTTGCTGGCAGAAGCATCTTCAACTAATTTTATTATTTTAGCTATTGTTGTGTTTTTACCAACCTGTGTTGCCTTAGCGCGGATTAGGCCGGTCTTATTTATCGAAGCAGATATTAATTTGTCACCGGGGCTTTTTGTTACAGGGATGCTTTCACCGGTTAATGCAGCTTCATCAAAAGCTGAGCGTCCTTCGATGACTATACCATCGACAGCTGCAGCTTCTCCGGGTTTTATAATAAAAATGTCATCAACAAGGATATCATCAGCCGGAATAAGTTTTTCTGTGCCGTTTTTTATGACAGTTACTTTTTTAGGAGTGAGATTTATTAATTTGGTTATGGCATCGCTGGTTTTTCCTTTTGCTCTAGTTTCCAGATATTTACCTACAGTTATTAAGGTAAGTATCATACCGGCTGACTCAAAATATAGATTGAGTCGGTAATGTTCAACAAGAGATGGAAGATTATAACCTAGTCCGTAGCCAATACGATAAATGGAAAATATACCATAAACAATTGACGCACCAGCACCAATTGCGATTAAACTGTCCATATTGGGACTGCCCTTGCTGAGTGTTTTAAAGCCATTAATAAAATAACTTTTATTGATTAGAACTATCGGCAGCAATAATAAGAGTTGTGTAAATGAGTAAGTGACAGCGTTGGCATTGCCTAAAAAATAGCTAGACATAAAAGATGGCGGAGTAATTGATAACCAACTATAAATCATATGACCCATGGCAATATAAAGTAGTGGTATCAAAAATAACACAGAAGTAAAAAGACGCTGCCGCATGGCTGTGATGGCAGAAGTTTTATCAGGTGCAGTAACTGTATCTGCGCTGCCAAAAACAGATGCGCCATAACCGGCACTTTCGACTGCAGTAATTATTTTGGCTGAAGAAGTCGTTTCCTCATCGTAATCTACCTGCATACTATTGGTAAGTAAATTGACACTGGCATTTTTTACACCAGGTGTTTTAATCACACTTTTTTCAACATGGCTTGAACATGCCGAACAAGTCATGCCGGTTACAGAAAATTTTTGTTTCATCATATATACCTACTTCATTTGTTTTTTTAAAAGCTCGCAAAGTTCATTGATGGCAGTGTCGTTACCCTTTCTTATGTCATCGGCAACACAAGTTTTAATATGCCGGGCCAGCAGTTCCTTGTTAAAACTGTTGAGAGCTGATTGTACAGCAGAAACCTGTATTAAAATGTCAACACAGTAACGGTTGTTTTCCACCATCGCCTTTAAGCCGCGTACTTGTCCTTCAATCTTATTTAATCGTGTAGTAAGATCTTTTTTTTCTGCTGCAGCTCGTCGTTTATATTTTATATTGTCTTGTTGGATATTCTTACAATTACAGCTCATATCATTTCCTCCGTATACCCCAAGGGGGTATATATAATATACATCGTTATTTATTATCTGTCAAGTATGAATTAAATAATTGTTTTTGACTTAGAATATAATATTGCATATAATAGGGATATTAAATTCGGAAAGACAACGGGGCGATATAAATGTCATTTTCTAAAATGGAAACTTTTTTAGAAAAACATATCGAGGGATTTTTTAATCGTAAATTTGCCAGTGATCTTCAATTTGTGGAGTTGCAGAAAAATGTTGAGCGTTCAATGGGCCGCAATAAAAAAATGATAAATGGCATTTTGTTTGCCCCTAACTGCTATATATTGCAGATGAGCGGTGCTGATTATGACCGTATCTGTTCACGTAAGGCACGGGAAATGCTTTATGAATATATCGTACGTATGACAATACGGAGTAACTTATTTATTGATGGACATTTAAATGTAAAATTTTGTAAAAATAGTAGTTTGAAAAAAGGAGCCTGTGAAGTAACGGCAAATTACGCTGCTGATAGTGACTGCACTGCTGCAACAGGTGATGTAGCGGAAAAGACTATTGTTATAAGAAAACCGACAATAAAAGAAACAGCGTCAATGCCGCTGGAACGGTTTTATGCTGGACTGACTGTAATAGAAGGTTATGATATTGATTCGAGATTAGAAATTGGTGAACACCAGATACATATAGGAAGACGGGCAGAAAATGAATTTTTGTTGACTGATCCTAAT
This sequence comes from Pectinatus frisingensis, assembly GCF_014076555.1. Lineage (NCBI taxonomy): Bacteria > Bacillati > Bacillota > Negativicutes > Selenomonadales > Selenomonadaceae > Pectinatus > Pectinatus frisingensis. The sequence goes on along the minus strand of NZ_CP045424.1, from coordinate 1,674,775 downwards.
GCCTCCAGATTGCATGCCTATATAACATTTGAAAAGTATCGTCATATATTGTATGATGCTGATAGTTTAAACGGAACTTTTGTAAATGGGAAAAAGATTACAGCACTTTGTCTGAATAATGAAGATGTGATTACTATTGGGCAGAGTAAACTTATTTACGAGGTGCTTTGATGATCATAAAGACAGTAATGGTAATATTAGAATATGCATTGTTGTTGTTTATATGTGCTTTTATTTGTAAGACAATGCGGGCAATATATAAAGATTTATATAATGATTCACATGAAAAAGGCAATGTTCGTTCAATTAAAAAGGTGGCATTGTTAGTTCTACAGTCTTATGATGAAAATATCATCAATAAACGGGTATTATTTACTGAATTGATTACTTTAGGCAGAGGCCCTGATAATAATATAGTATTGTCAGATGCTTACGTATCGTATCATCATGCAGTAATCAGCCATATTAAGAATCAATACCAGATTGAAGACTTGCACAGCAGAAATCATACATACGTGAATGAGCAGGAAATAAGAAATAAATCATTTTTACAAAATGGCGATATAATAAAAATTGGGACAACAGTATTTAAATTTGAGAGGTGATAATAATGCACGTGACACATGGCACTAATGTGGGCCTGGTCAGAGGTAATAATGAAGATAGTTATGTTTGTGCCGAACCTCATATTTTTGCTGTTGCTGATGGAATGGGCGGACATGCTGCAGGTGAAGTGGCCAGTAAACTGCTGATTGGCGAGATAAGAAAGAACTTAGAAACACTCTCGTCGGTAACCTGTGATGAAAAAATGCTGCAGCAATGCATTACAACGGCTAATAGTATTATATTGAGTAAATCCGCTGAAAACAGAACATTAGCGGGAATGGGGACAACAGCCAGTATTATTTGTTTACAAACTGATAAGGTCATATGGGCACATATAGGTGACAGCCGGATATATTGTTGCCATGCCGGACAGCTGCGACAGATTACTACGGATCATTCTTTGGTTGATGCATGGGTGAAGAATGGGACTATAACGGCAGAGGAAGCGCTACATCATCCGCAGAAAAATATTTTAACTCGTGCGGTTGGTGTAGAGAACGATATAAAAGTAGATACCGGGACATTCCCAGTAGAAACAGGTGATAAACTTTTACTGGCCACCGATGGGTTGACTAACATGGTGGAAAATGCTGAGATAAAACAAATTATGTTTGATGAAAGTATTCATGATAAGGCTGAATTCCTTATTCAAGAGGCACTGCAGCATGGTGGAATAGATAATATAACGGCAATAGTGGTGGAACTTTGATGTATTATTTAAAGAATAGGATATTACTGTTACAGGCCTGTCTGCCGGCCTTGGCAATGGCTTTGTTTTATCTAAAAGATGCTTCTGCGGTAAACAATGTCAATTTGTCGATAATGGCAGTATCATGTGTAATATTTGTTGTTGTGCCAATGATGGCAAAGAAGTTTTTAAAAAATACTGATGAATATATACTGCCATTAATTTGTTTCTTGTGCAGTATCAGTCTCATTATGATGCTGCGGTTAAAAGTTTCTTTGTTTTATGCCCAGTTTCGCTGGATTGTAATTGGTATGGTACTTATGTTTATCACAATAAAATTTGCCGATAAGCTTTTACAACTGCTTGATTATCCGTATATACTTGGATTATGCGCTATAATTATTATTGGCTCAGTTATTATATTTGGCACTGAAATAGGCGGCGGTTTAAACTGGATAATAATCGGACCTTTTCAAATACAGCCAGCCGAATTTTCTAAGTTGCTGATTCTTGGCTTTTTGGCAACATATCTGCAAGAAAATAAAAATATGCTTAATTTACCTAATAGGCATTGGATCTTTTTATATTTGCCACCGCTTAGATTTTTGGCTCCTTTAGTGATGATTTGGGGAATAGCATTATTAATATTTGTTTATCAGCGTAATTTAGGTTTTGCTTTGTTATTCTTTGGCATGGCAGTAATGATGACTTATGCTGCTACAAGTAATAAATCATATATATTTTTGGCGGCAGTTTTTTTTATATTGGCTTCCATTTTTAGTTATATGATGTTTGGGCATGTACGGGTACGAGTTGAAATTTGGCTTAATCCATGGGCGGATCCTATGGGTAAAGCTTATCAGATAGTGCAGTCTTTATTTGCGCTGGGATATGGCGGATTTTTTGGCACAGGTTTTTTTCATGGCTCACCTGAATTGATACCGATAGTATATACGGACTTCATTTTTTCCGCGGTTGGTGAAGAATTCGGCTTTATTGGCGTTATATCAGTAATTATGGCATATTTGCTGATATTTTTCCGTTCAGCTAAAATTGCGTTTGCCTGTGTGAATGAAAAATACAAATTATTATCCTTTGGCATAGCCGGCACGATGTTATTACAGGCATTTATAATTCTTGCGGGAGATACAAAATTAATTCCATTAACTGGAATTACACTGCCATTTATTAGTTATGGGGGCAGTTCAATGCTTTCAGAATTTATTGCAATAGGGTTGTTGCTGGCAATAAATGCAAGGGAGAAAAATCGTGCGTAATAACGACATAAATAGAAATATGTTTAGAATAGTACGTGTATTTATTGTATTATTCATTATTTTGATAGGGAATTTGTCTTATATACAGATAGTTAAGAGTGAGTGGTATGACAGTAATCCGCTTAATCCACGCATTGCCAATAAGGAAAATTCCACTTTGCGCGGGGATATATTGGATTGTAATGGGAAAAAAATTGCCTATAGTGAGAATACGGGTAAAATAGTAAAACGAATATATCCATATGGAATGGTGTTTGCTCAAGCAGTGGGTTATACTGGTACCAGCATAGGAAATTCAGGTATTGAACAGGGCGAAAATGCTAACTTATCAGGTGTTAATATGCTGCTTCATCAGCTGGGACCTTTGGAACAGTTATTTGCTGCAGATAAGGGAAATAATGTAAAATTGACGTTAGATGCTGTTGTGCAAAAGGCGGCCTGGGATGCAATGGGGAACAAACGCGGTGCTGTTGTGGTATTGGACACGAATACCGGAGCCGTATTGGCGATGGTGAGTAAACCGTCATTTGATCCTAACAGCGCGGCAAAAAACTGGGAAAGTTTGCGTGTTGATAAACTAAGCCCGTTATTAAATAGAGTAACGCAGGGAATGTACCCACCCGGTTCATCAATAAAACCAATGATGGCTGATGCGGCTTTGCAGCAAAATGTGATAACTCCCGATGAAAAAATAGAATGTGGACCTTATTATGATTTAGGGAACAATCAAAAGATATATGAAGCTGATAATGCTGTATATGGAAATATAGATTTGGAGGAGGGCATAATTCATTCCAGTAATGTGATGTTTGCCGGATTGGCAGTAAAAATGGGTGAAGCCGGGTTAAAAAAGGCCTTTGATCGCTTTGGTTTTAATGATGGGCTGCAAACAGATTTTGCAGTTGAATCAGCGCATTTACCCGATTTTTCTAAGTTGAACAAGGGGGAAATTGCCCAGGTTGGCATAGGACAGGCTAACTTGCTGGTATCACCATTGCAGATGGCAATGTTAGCTGAATCATTTGGCAATCAGGGGAAAATGATGAAGCCTTATATGGTGGAAGAGGTGACTTCACCGAACGGAGGAGTGCTTCAAAAGGCATCACCAAGTGTATTTAAGGAAGTAACTACACCGGATAGGGCAGACTTGATAGAAAGTTATATGAAAAATGAGGTATTGAGGGGTACCGGGCGAAATGCGGCAGTAAAAGGGACTGTAGTTGCCGGCAAAACAGGAACGGCGGAAAATTCTCTTGGCGCTGATCATGCATGGTTTATTGGTACGGCACAAGTGGGAAATAAGAAAATTTCGTTTGCAGTTATTTTGGAAAATAGTGGATTTGGCGGATCTGAGGCTGCGCCAGTCATAAGAGATATAATAACTACTATGCTTAAGGAGGATTAAACATGATGGCTAAACAGATTTTGGCGGAACGTTATGAATTGATAGAGCGCATTGGTGACGGAGGAATGGCTGCCGTATATCGGGCTCATGACCAGCTTTTGGATCGTTATGTCGCGGTTAAAATATTGCATCCTCAATTTGCCAATGATGAAGAATTTATAGTTCGATTTAAAAAAGAGGCACAAGGTGCAGCCAAATTATCTCATGTCAACATTGTCAATATTTATGACGTCGGTGAATGGGAAGGCAAACATTTTATAGTTATGGAATATGTTGAAGGCGAAACATTGAAAAATAAAATTCAACGGGAAGGACAGCTTTCAATACGTGATGTGCTTGATATAAGCGGACAAATATGTGAAGCATTGGAACATGCTCATTCGCATAATCTTATTCATTGTGATATAAAACCTCATAATATTTTATTAAAACCTAATGGGCAGGTAAAGGTAGCTGATTTTGGTATTGCCCGGGCAGCTTCTTCTTCAACGATGACTTATAGTGGTAATGTAGTGGGTTCTGTTCATTACATTTCTCCTGAACAGGCACAAGGTAATGCTATAACGCCTAAGTCAGATATTTATTCGCTGGGGGTAGTAATTTATGAAATGTTAACAGGCCAAGTGCCATTTAAGGGTGAAAATGTTGTCAGCATTGCTTTAAAGCATTTACAGGAAATGCCTGCTCCAATACATGAATTGCGTCCTGATGTACCACCTGTTGTTGAAGCTATCGTACTTAAGGCTATGGAGAAGGATCCGGCAAAACGTTTCAGCAGTACGCAAATGATACTTGATATCCATAAAGCACAAAAGATGTTATTTTCAGAAGATGAGGCAGCAGACGATCCTTACGCAACAAAAATTTTACCGCGTGGGCAGATAAATGAATTGGCAGCGGCTGAACGGGTACCAACTACTGCCGGACATTCAGAAAACTCTTTTTTAAAGTCAAAAAAATTTATAGCTATATTAATTGTCATATTATTGTTAGGCTTTTTAACAGGAGCATTCTTATCTTTTGGTAAATTTTGGAGTAATGCCCAAGTGGTAGTTCCTAATGTTGTCGGACAATCACAAGAAGCGGCAAAAAATATTTTGACAAGTAAAAACTTACGTGTTCAGGTAACGGAAAATTATGATGCCGACGTACCGGAAGGCTTTGTAATATCCCAGACACCGGCAGCTGGTGAGACGGTTAAAGAAGACCGATTGGTCACCATTTATGTTAGTAAAGGCGGTGAAAAAATATCAGTACCGGATGTTACTGGTCTTACTAAAGAAGAAGCGGCCAATCAGCTCAGTAAGGCAGGGCTGAAAGTAGGGGATATCAGTGAAGAATTTTCTGATAAGCCAGCCGGAACTGTTTTGCGGCAAAGTCCGAATGCCGGGGATAAACTTGAAAAGGGCAAGTCTGTGGATTTGATCGTCAGCAAAGGTCAGGAAGTTAAAAAAAGCGGCGTTCCTGATGTTATTGGTGATTCACTTGGCTCAGCAAAAGAAATTATTCAAAAAATGGGATTTTCGGTTGGATCAGTAACAGAACAGGAAAGTGACAGGCCGTCAGGTACTGTTTTAAGTCAATCACCTCAACCGGCCAGTGAAGCGGCAGAAAAAAGTGCAATAAACCTTGTAGTGGCAAAACAAAGAACTGTAAAGAATTCCACTAAAGAACCGGAACCTAATAATGGTTCTGCCGGGAAGGATCTGTCGGTGGGTAAGAAGAGCAACTGATTAAATTGAAAAATAATTGTAAAAAATGCTGGGATTTCCGCAGTATATAATATTAAAAGAAATAATAGTCACTTATATGGGAGGATATTTTTTGAAAGCAGTTATTTTATTGTCAGGCGGGCTGGATTCTACGACCTGTATGGCAGTGGCTAAAAGTAAAGGATATGAACTTTATCCAATAAGCTTTGATTATCATCAAAGGCATAGTATAGAATTACAAAGCGCTCAAAAAGTCGCAAAATTTTTCGGGGTTAAAAAACATTTAATAATAAATACTAATATGGATGCTATTGGTGGTTCTGCATTGACAGATAAGAGTATTGCTGTACCTGATCGAAATCCCGATGACGATGATGTGCCGGTAACTTATGTACCTGCCAGAAATCTTACCTTCTTGAGTTATGCTTTAGGGTATGCTGAGGTACTTGATGCAGCGCACATTTATATAGGAGTTAATGCTGTCGATTATTCCGGTTATCCTGATTGTCGTCCAGAGTTCATTGCTAAATTTCAAAATTTAGCAGATTATGCTACCAAAGCTACGGCTACAGACGGAAAAAAAATAATAATAGAAACACCACTGCAGAATTTGTCAAAGAAAGACATAATTCTTTTAGGAACCAAGCTGGGAGCACCATTTCATTTGACACGCAGCTGCTACAATGGTGGTGAAAAAGCTTGTGGACATTGTGACAGTTGTAAACTGCGTCTGCGTGGTTTTGCTGAGGCGGGTTTAAAAGATCCGATAGAATATATGAGGTGAGTTTTTTTTGAAAGATGTTCAAAATATGGGTGATACACGGGGAATTGCTATTCAGCGTGTAGGGATAAGCCAGGCATGGCTGCCTTTTTTGATTGCTAATAAGAAAAAGACAGACAAGCCACAACATGTGACAGCGAAGGTAAAGCGCTTTACAGTAGATTTACCGATGGAATATAAGGGAACCCATATGAGCCGTTTTATGGAGATACTCCACGAATATGCTAATAAACCGCTTGAATTTTCCACTGTAGATAATTTGCTTACGGAATCATTGACTAAATTATCGGCTAAATCAGCGCACATTGCTGTCGGATTTAAATATTTTGTAAAAAAAACGGCACCAATCAGTCATAAGAAATCATTACTGGATGTTGATTGTTCTTTTATAGGTGATAAAGAAAAGGATGGAGTTCTTAATTTTACCATTGTAGTAAGTGTGCCGGTCACATCACTTTGCCCATGTAGTAAAGAAATATCTAAATATGGGGCTCATAATCAACGCAGTATAGTTAAGGTGAAAGTAAAATCTTATCAACCTAATTCATTAACAATTGAACAATTGGTTAAATTGATTGAAAACCAGGCATCATCTTCAGTGTATTCCATTTTAAAACGGGAAGATGAAAAATATGTAACCGAGACAGCATATGAAAATCCTAAATTTGTTGAAGATATGTTGCGTGATCTGGTTTTGTCAATGCGTAAATTAAAAGACGTGGATTATTTCTCAATTGAATGTGAAAATTTTGAGTCTATTCATAATCATAATGCTTATGCATCACATAAGGAATATATGGATAGGGAATAGACAATAGGTAAATGAAAGACAGCTGCAGTAGTATAAATCTGACAGCTGTCTTTTATTTGTATAGTATAAAATATATTGTCGTAGCAATATTGCATAAAAAGCGGGAAAAGGGATTGACAAAGGGAGAAAGTTTAGATATAATAATTCCTGCGCTCAAGAGAGCGGCGGCCGGGGAGCCGGGCGAAAAAAAGTCCTTGACAAACGAAACAGCGCGTGATAATATATACAAGCTAACTCGTTGAGGCAGGCACCTTGAAAACTGAACAATACATCATATGTTTTCGAAACATACCGGATGTGCGGTTTAAATAAAAACCTGAAACAATTTCTTTTTAACAAAAATGACAAGAGCCAAATTGGCTCTCCGATAAATTTATGGAGAGTTTGATCCTGGCTCAGGACGAACGCTGGCGGCGTGCTTAACACATGCAAGTCGAACGAGGCTCTTATTTCGGTAAGGGCTTAGTGGCAAACGGGTGAGTAACGCGTAGGCAACCTGCCTCCAAGATGGGGACAACACTCCGAAAGGGGTGCTAATACCGAATGTTGTAATGCTGCTGCATGGCAGTATTACCAAAGGTGGCTTTTAGCTATCGCTTGGAGATGGGCCTGCGTCTGATTAGCTGGTTGGTGACGGTAACGGCGCACCAAGGCGACGATCAGTAGCCGGTCTGAGAGGATGAACGGCCACATTGGGACTGAGACACGGCCCAGACTCCTACGGGAGGCAGCAGTGGGGAATCTTCCGCAATGGGCGAAAGCCTGACGGAGCAACGCCGCGTGAACGAGGAAGGTCTTCGGATCGTAAAGTTCTGTTGCAGGGGACGAACGGCACTATAGCCAATAAGTATAGTGAATGACGGTACCCTGTTAGAAAGCCACGGCTAACTACGTGCCAGCAGCCGCGGTAATACGTAGGCGGCAAGCGTTGTCCGGAATCATTGGGCGTAAAGGGAGCGCAGGCGGAACATTAAGCGGATCTTAAAAGTGCGGGGCTCAACCCCGTGATGGGGTCCGAACTGAGGTTCTTGAGTGCAGGAGAGGAAAGCGGAATTCCCAGTGTAGCGGTGAAATGCGTAGATATTGGGAAGAACACCAGTGGCGAAGGCGGCTTTCTGGACTGTAACTGACGCTGAGGCTCGAAAGCCAGGGTAGCGAACGGGATTAGATACCCCGGTAGTCCTGGCCGTAAACGATGGATACTAGGTGTAGGGGGTATCGACCCCTCCTGTGCCGGAGCAAACGCAATAAGTATCCCGCCTGGGGAGTACGACCGCAAGGTTGAAACTCAAAGGAATTGACGGGGGCCCGCACAAGCGGTGGAGTATGTGGTTTAATTCGACGCAACGCGAAGAACCTTACCAGGGCTTGACATTGATTGACGTATCCAGAGATGGATATTTTCTCTTCGGAGGACAAGAAAACAGGTGGTGCATGGCTGTCGTCAGCTCGTGTCGTGAGATGTTGGGTTAAGTCCCGCAACGAGCGCAACCCCTATCATTTGTTGCCAGCACGTAAAGGTGGGAACTCAAGTGAGACTGCCGCGGACAACGCGGAGGAAGGCGGGGATGACGTCAAGTCATCATGCCCCTTACGTCCTGGGCTACACACGTACTACAATGGGACACACAGAGGGAAGCGAAGGAGTGATCTGGAGCGGACCCCAAAAAATGTCTCCCAGTTCGGATTGCAGGCTGCAACCCGCCTGCATGAAGTCGGAATCGCTAGTAATCGCAGGTCAGCATACTGCGGTGAATACGTTCCCGGGCCTTGTACACACCGCCCGTCACACCACGAAAGTCATTCACACCCGAAGCCGGCTAAGGGCCGCAAGGCACCGACCGTCTAAGGTGGGGGCGATGATTGGGGTGAAGTCGTAACAAGGTAGCCGTATCGGAAGGTGCGGCTGGATCACCTCCTTTCTAAGGATTAAAACAATCCGTCGAGCACATCCGGAACATGTATTGTTTGGTTTTGAGGGTTTCTCCCTCAAAAAAAATAGATAGAACTAATGGGGGCGTAGCTCAGCTGGGAGAGCACCTGCCTTGCAAGCAGGGGGTCAGGAGTTCAAATCTCCTCGTCTCCACCAGAAGAGAAATGGGCCTATAGCTCAGCTGGTTAGAGCGCACGCCTGATAAGCGTGAGGTCAGTAGTTCAAGTCTACTTAGGCCCACCATAATTGCACATTGAAAACTACACAGAAGAAAAGCAAAGAACAATTAATCACCAATGCCAAACTTGTGAGAAGAAATTTTCAAGAGGATGGCGGGGAATAGTTGGACCAAGCACAATTAGGAAACTAAAACAAGCTAAGACAAAAACAAATGATTTAAGCTAAAGGTGATATTCTGGAGGAGACTCGAGAATATAATAAACTTACCAGAAACGTTCAGGTGCAAGGAAACATGAAAGCGAATAAAGAAGGCGTATTAATATACGCCGATGAGTGAGCTGAAATGATGACGAAGCAGATGAGCGGTTATGGAAAGTTTAAA
>NZ_CP045424.1:502500-1660000 GCF_014076555.1 Pectinatus frisingensis | reverse complement strand
CAGAAAATCTTTATTTTATAAATATAAAGATGAAACATTGCAGTTTGATCATGCTTATAAATTTAGTTGTATCGTAAAAGTACTTTCAGTTTAGTATAAGCAATAGATGAATATTAAAAGGTCGGACACATATAGTGCTGGCCTTTTATTTTTTTATTTGCTGACACAGGCATTGCTAATTATCATTCACATAGTATACAATAAGAAATATTAATAGTATATTTTTTATTGTATGAGTAATACTTTAACTAGGGAGAAATGTTCATCTATGTTCAAATTTGACAATAAATATGAAGAGACAGAGATTTCACTGCAAAATAAACTCAGCACTGTATATAATTATTTTGCTGGACACAATGATATTGATAGTATGCAGAAGGTAAAGCAGTTAGCCGATAAATTAGCAGCCGGAGAATTTACAATTGTCTTTTGCGGGCATTTTTCTGCGGGAAAATCAAGAATAATTAATACTTTGCTGGGTAAAAAAATTTTGCCTTCCAATCCTATTCCTACCAGTGCTAATTTGGTAAAAATAAAAAAAGGTGAAGCAGATTGTGCAAAAGTATTTTTTAAACAAGAGTCACCACGTTTATATTTAGCACCATATGACATTCAATTGATACAAAGTTATTGCCGGAATGGCGATAATATAGACATGATTGAAATCAATCAAAACGATCTTTTTATCGCCAAAGATGTAACAATATTAGATACACCGGGAATAGATTCAGTTGATGATGCCCATCGTACTGCAACACAATCAGCAGTATATATTGCTGATTTGATTTTTTATGTCATGGATTATAATCACGTACAATCTGAATTGAATTTTACTTTTATTAAAAATTTACAGAAGACTAATAAGGCAGTTTGTTTGATAATAAATCAAATAGATAAACATACTGAAACCGAACTTACTTTTGATGAATTTCGTCGAAGTGTTAAAAAGACTTTGGCAGAATGGGGAATAAAAGTACAACGGATATTTTATACTTCAATGAAGGATATGTCAGGGATACATAACCAATATGCACAATTAAAAAATTTTCTGATAACTAATTTACAGGAAGAACGCAGTAAAATTTTAATTGATACGATAAAATGTTCGCTGGAACGGTTGGTAAATGTATCATGGGAAGTCGAGAGGATGAAGGCAGAAGAAAGATTGGAGATACCCATAAAGCTGTTGAATGAACTGACTGAAGAGCAGCAAGCGGCATTGACAACGGATTATGCAAAACTATTACAAGAAAAAGATACGATTGATAATGCTGCAGCAACCTTAAAAACGATGTTGGATAAAGGAACAGAGAAGATCCTTGCCAATGCGTATTTGATGCCGTTTGAGGTCAGAGAATTGGCTGAAGCTTATCTTAGAACATGTGAGCCGGGTTTTAAAACAGGTTTTTTCTCAACGGCTAGAAGGGTAAAAAATGAGCAGTTACTGCGATTGATAGATTTTTACGAAATAGTTAAAAAGAAAACTAAATCAGAACTTGATTGGCACATATGTAATTATTTGTTGGGATGGATAAAAACTAATCGAATTAATGATGTCGTTTTATATGATACTGTGGAAAAATTTACAGTTGAGTTTTCCAGAGAATTGCTTGTTGATGAAGTAAAGACTGGAGCGCGTGTTTCAGATGAATATGTTACACGATATGCGGATAATGTAGCATCAGCTATTAAATATACAACCGAAAAACAATTGCGAATAATAAAAAAAAGATTATTGCTGGCGGCAATGGAGCAGAACGATGTAAAACGGTGTTTACTTGATAATAAGGTGAAAAAATTTCAAGAATATGTAAACGCATTGGAAGATATTAGACGGCAGAGAAGAAATTTGTCTGAAGAGTTTAAAAAAACGGCAGAACTGCTGAACAGTACAACTATAACGATGAGAGTGCAAGAATTATTTGGAAGTGATAGACAGTCTTTTACAGTAATAAAACCAAAGGTATTTACAGTGCAGCCAGAGAAAAAAACATCTGCTTCAATGAACAAGATAGCGTTATCAGCTCACAATAACGAGGAAACCTATAAAGAAATTAATATGACGGATAAAATAGTATCAATGGCGGGTAAGTTAACGGCGGCAGCCGAGATTATTCGCTCGCTGCCAGGATTTTTTCAAATGGCGGACAGCTTGTGTGATAGAGCGGCCAGATTGAAGAGCAGAACTTTTACGGTAGTTTTGTTTGGGGCATTCAGTGCGGGAAAATCATCATTTGCCAATGCACTTATCGGTAAAAATGTTTTATCGGTATCACCAAATCCGATGACTGCGGCAATAAGCAGGATAAGGCCGGTTGATGTTCTACATGGACATAAATACGTGTTAGTGAAGATAAAGACTGAAAAAATGATGTTATCAGATGTTAATTATGCATTGAAAACAATTGGCGTCACAGCGTCGAATCTGTCTGAAGCACAGAAAAAAATTAAGAAAATTAAACAAGATTCTGCTGTCTTAGATACAGTCGATAAGATGAATTATTCATTTTTAGCGGCATTTGTCGATGGGTATGAAAATTTTCGGGATAAATTTGGTAATTCATTATCAGTAAAATTTGATGAATTTAATGAGTTTGCCGTCATTGAGAGTAAGTCTTGTTTTGTTGAATCAATAGACATTTACTATGATTGCCCATTAACTCGTAATGGGATAGTATTTGTTGATACACCAGGTGTTGATTCTGTGAATGCCCGGCACACGGGAACGACTTTTAATTACATAAAAAAAGCTGATGCTTTATTATTTGTGACATATTATAATCATGCTTTTTCCCGTGCTGATAGGGAATTTCTCATACAGTTAGGGCGAATTAAAGATGCTTTTCCAGTTGATAAGATGTTTTTTATTATTAATGCCATTGATCTTGCGGAAAATAGTGAAGAAAAAAATATGGTGATAAATTATGTAAAAAAACAGTTGATTCAATATGGCATAAGACAACCGCTGCTATCGGCTGTTTCCAGTCTGGAGGCCCTGCGGGAAAAAAAGACAGGAATTGCTAAAAAGACAACAGGCATGCAGGAATTTGAAAATCAATTTTATTCTTTCATAAACAATGATTTAATTAAATTGTCTATAGCTGCAGCAACAAATGAACTACAACGTATTATGAAAATGATTGATCGCTTGATCAGTGATGCCGCTGCTGATAAAGTTTCTAAGGAAAAACAGCAAGTCAATGTTGAGCGGGAGAAAATTGCGGTTGATGCATTACTTACTAGACAGTCAGCAAAAAATATGCAAAACCGGCTGATGCAGGAAGTGGATGAACTGATTTATTATGTACAACAAAGAGTGTTTTTACGATTTAATGATTTTTTTCGGGAATCTTTTAATCCGGGAGTATTGCGCAGTGATAATCATAATTTAAAAAAAGCTTTAAACGATGCACTACACGAGTTAGTGGAAGGACTTGGTTTTGATTTCGCTCAGGAAATGCGGGCAACGACGATACGGCTAGATCGTTTTGTTGAAAATTTGCTTAAAAATTTTCAATTGGAACTTACGGAGTCACTGCAAGCAATAAATCCAGGGATATCATTTGCAGTAATTGATATTGTAAATGATGCACAGCTTAAATTCAGGCAGGCATTTATAAATATAAATTATGAAATGTTAATGCCAGTCTTGAAAAAGTTCAAAAATCCTAAAGCCTTTTTTGAGCAGGGCAATAATCAACAAACGAATGCAGAATTGCAAAAAATATTAAATCAATATGCGGGTGAATATTTATTACAAGAAAAAAATAGAATAAAATTATTTTATAATAAGTTATTGGAAAATCAGTGTGATTATCTGGTGGAGCAATTTAGAGTGCAGTTGGCTGATTTTTATGTGAGTTTGACAGCTGTTTTACAAGATGATGACTTAGCTGTTAAATTATTTACCGGTAAGACAGTTTTGATAAAATTAGTCAGTTGAAGAAAAAATTAATTTAGTGCAATCGATAAAAAACCGCATTGCTTAAGATTGCAATGCGGTTTGTGCACGTATAAAAAAGATAAGGTACAACTTTTAGATAACGGGAATTGGCATGACATATTTAAAGATAGATATAAAGTGGGAAACACTGCCGCCAATGACGAATAAATGCCATACAGCATGATTATATGGAATTTGTTTATCCAAATAGAAAACAGTACCGATTGTATATAAAATACCACCGGCTACCAACCAGTATATCGCAGCTGCGGGTAATACAGCCAACAGTGGTTTGACCATTAAAACGGCCATCCATCCCATTAAAAGATAACATATAGTGGAAAAATATTTAAATCGTTTGACGAAAAATATTTTAAAAATTATCCCAACTAATGCCAATCCCCACACCAAAGCAAAAATACTCCAACCGAACTTGCCGTGTAGGGGAATGAGAGTAAAGGGAGTGTAGTTGCCTGCTATTAGTATGTAAATTGCAGCATGGTCAAAAAATTTCAGTACGGATTTTACGTGTTGACGTGAGAAACTGTGGTAAAGCGTTGATGCCAGATACAAAAGCACCAATGATACACCATATACGATAGCAGCAATCATCTGCCATCTGCCGCCGCTGAAATAAGCCTGTAAAATCAAGAGCACCAAAGCAATTACAGCAAAAAATGTACCTATTCCATGCGTAATGGCATTTATTTTTTCTTCTAGAACAGTGTTTATCGTGCTTTTGGTCATATTATGCATCACCTTTCTTGCATATTAGTAATATTATTTGTGACAGTCAGTGATTGTGCTGTCTCTGAAAGTGATTATATCACATTTTGGTCAATAAATTTATAATGGATATTTGCGTATAAATTTGTATTTCATAGATAATCAGTCATTTATTGATATTAATTATCATTTTTGATAGTTTTTGTGAATTTATTATCAGTATTGATATTAATTATTGATAATTGTCAATGCAGTTGATATGGTGTATATCAAAGTTTAGTTTATACCAGTTTATAGTAATGCAGGATAAAATGGTATATTATATAATAATGTTGTAATTATATAAAAATTAAGGTCAGTATGAATGGACGAAAATAAGTACGGTGAGGGTAATTTTTAATGAATAGTAATTTTGTTATCGCTGTTGAAGCGGTTATACCGCTTTTTTGCTTGATGTTTATCGGTATAATGGTAAAAAAATATCATCTGTTGTCATCTATCGAACTTGTTCATTTGAATAAGATGGTTTTTGAAGTATTTTTTTCAATAATGATGTTTTATAATATATACACAACAGATTTGGCTTCTACTTTACGGCCCAAACTGATGATTTTTGGTGCAGCAGCCTTGTTTGTCATATATATTGCTGCATTTTCTCTGGTCTGCTTTTTTGAAAAAGATAACCGACGACGCGGTGCTATGATACAGGCTATATTTCGTAGTAATTTTGTACTTATGGGAATTCCTCTGGTTTCAAATATTTTCGGTGATGATGCTATTGCTGTACCCACGATGATGATAGCAATAATAGTACCGCTGTATAATATTTTAGGGGTGTTTACACTGGAAACTTTCCGCGGCAGAAAATTTGCCTTTTGGCCAATCTTTATACAGGTACTGAAGAATCCAATGATTGTCGGAGCTTTATTAGGAGCAGCATGCTTACTTATTGGGCTTCCTATACCAAAGCCAATATTGAAACCATTAGGGCAGATAACAGCAGCAACATCGCCATTGGCACTTATAATACTTGGGGCATCATTTGAATTTGGCAGTTCAAGAAAGAATAAACTGCAATTGGGAATTTGTGTAATATCACGATTGCTCATTGTTCCGGCAGTAGTTTTGACAGCTGCTGTTTTACTGGGATTTCGTGGTATTGAGTTAGTAACGTTAATAAGTATATTTTGTACTCCATGTGCAGTTGCATCCTTTGCAATGGCGCAGCAAATGGATAGTGATGCCGATTTAGCAGGAAACTGTGTTGTTTTTACATCATTATTATCATGTTTTACAATATTTTTTTGGATACTATTATTCAAGGAATTAGGAATGTTTTAAAAGAATTATAAAATAGTTTAAATGCCGAGTATTATCGAGTATCATAAGGAAGGATTAAATTAATGTTAAATCAATTTTCCAGAACAGAATTATTATATGGTAAAGCTGCATTAGAAAATTTGGCAACAATGAAAATAGCCGTTTTTGGATTAGGCGGGGTTGGTGGCTATACAGTAGAAGCCCTGGCTAGGGCGGGAATAGGAAGACTGGATATCATAGATGATGATAAAGTCTGTCTCACTAATATTAACAGACAGATTTATGCGCTGCGAACAACCATTGGACGATATAAAGTTGATGTTGCTAAAGAGCGGATAGCACAAATAAATCCGGATTGTAAGGTCAATGCTAAAAAAATTTTTTATACACCGCAGACAGCATCTGAGTTTGATTTTTCTCAATATGATTATATTGTAGATGCGATTGATACTGTAACTGCTAAAATTGACTTAGCAGTACAGGCTCAAATTAATAATACTCCAATAATCAGTGCCATGGGGGCAGGAAACAAAAAAAATCCGTTACTATTCGAAGTATCTGATATATATGATACTTCAGTATGTCCACTTGCTAAGGTGATGCGTAAGGAATTAAAGAAACGGCAGGTAAAAAAATTAAAAGTGGTATATTCTAAGGAAAAACCGGTTGTCCCGATTGAAAATACAGATAATAGCTGTAAGATGCATTGTATTTGTCCGCCCGGAACAATTAGAAAATGTACGCAAAAAAGACAGATCCCATCCAGTAATTCATTTATTCCACCTATTGTAGGATTTATTATTGCCGGAGAAATAATAAATGAGCTGGTAAATAAAAATTTTTAACAAATAATATAAGCTGCCCCCCTAAAATTAATTTTAGGGGGGCAGCTTATATTACATCAGAATCTTTTTATTTATTTACTTTCTTCCAGGCGCATTAATAAAAAACAAAGATCTGATAAACGGTTCAGATAAAGGCGATCTTGTTCATCAACAGCTTCTGTTTGGGCCAGTGCCAGAACCCGTCTTTCAGCTCTTCTCGCGGTTGTTCTGGCCATATCTAAAAAGGCACCGCACAAACTGTCTCCAGGAACAATAAAGGCTTTAAGCGGTGGTAATTTTCCTTCAATTTGAGTAATTAGTTGTTCCAGCCGGCCAACTTCCTCAACCGTTATATGTGCAGGAACAGCAATACTAGCTAAATCAGCCATTAGAGACATGTTTAGTTTTTGCAGAGCAGTTATATGCTGTTTGATGGTTTCTTTTTGTGAAGCGGCTTTAGCTGCAGCTAAAGCTGAGTTTATTTCATCGACACTGCCATAACTATCAACACGCAGTGAATTTTTAGCGACTCTTTGACCGGTGTATAGACTAGTGGAACCTTTATCACCGGTTTTCGTGCAAATAGACATGAAGGAAACCCTCCTTAGTTATCAAAAATCTCTGCTTCCGCGAAGAATATATGAATTTCTCGTACGGCGCTTTCCTGACTATCTGAAGAATGTACGGCATTATGAGTTGTATCGGTTGCGTATAATTGACGCAGTGTGCCTTTATCGGCTTTTGCCGGGTCTGTAGCGCCATTTAGAGTACGAACTTTGCCTATAGCATCATTACCCTCCAAAACGGCTGCAACTAACGGACCTGAGGTCATAAAAGCAATTAGGTTCGCATAAAAAGGTTTACCAATATGCTCATAATAATGTTTAGCTGCTAATTGTTCTGTCATTTTCATCATTTTTAGTGCGACGATTTTTAGTCCATTGGCTTCATATAAGGAAATAATTTTGCCGATATTATTGGCATCTATTGCATCAGGCTTAATTAGAATAAGTGTTTTTTCCTTCATTTGTGTAAAGTATCTCCCATATTTTCTTCTAAGTAGTTTTTGGCTAATGTCGCGTAATTAAGTGCAGATTGATGCATTGCATCGAGTTCATCTTCAAAAAGTTTTCGTCTTATCTTACAAGGTGAACCTAAAATCATTGAATTAGTTGGCAGATGTGTTTTATGAGGAACTAAAGTACCCGCACCTATTAAGCTATTTTCACCAATACTGCACATTCCAAGTAATATCGAGCCCATACCAATCAGGCAATTGTCACCGACATTGTCGCAATGCATGACCACATTGTGCCCAATTGTCACATAATCACCGATTGTAGTAGAGCTGCAGCCCATGACGTGGATGGTAGTATTATCTTGTATGTTGGTATAGTTACCTATAACAATGGAGTTCATGTCACCACGGATTACTGTGTTATACCATACACTTGAATTATTACCGATTGTGACATCGCCAATTATTGTGGCGTTCGGCGCAATGAATACATTTTTGCCAATATGTGGAGTCTTTCCCTTATAGGATATGATGGGCATTATTATCCCTCCTCGTATTACTTGACTACCATGACCGGAACAGTTGAGTATTCAACTACTTTTTGACTTTTACTGCCTATCAGAGCACCTTTGAATAATCCCAATCCCCTGCTGCCCATTATAATCAAATCAGCATTTTCCTTTTTAGCAACTTCAATGATTGCTTTATGAACGGACCCGTTTTCTACATGTTTTTCTGCTTTCATGGTTTTGGGTAATTTATCCCAAATTTTGTCAAAAATTAAATCACTGGGGATATCCTTGTTGATATGGCTTGATACATATACAAAATCAAGCTGTGCGCCGCTTTTTCCTGCGAGATCAATAGCTCTGTCTACTGCCTTGCACCCATCTACGGAGCCATCAACCGCAACTATTATTTTTTTTATTTTTTCCATGCTGGGGTCCCTCCTATGATTATTGTATAGTTCTTATTTTCGTTAAAATTTGCCAAAATCCTTTTTATCTGATAAATATTGAATATATTTTTTATAATTAAAAATAAGAATGATATAAAAGAAAGGCTGTCGTACATAAACATTTTCATTCATAAAGATGCACTTTCTCGTTATTATTTCCTGTTTTTAAAAGAAAGAGGAATAATGAGAGTGAAATGTATTTTTATGAGGTCAATGCTGTTTGTATGACAGCCTTTTTTTAAAATAAGAATTTAGATATTACTTTTTTTGTTTTACTTGATGACAAGCGCAGCAACTGCCGCAAGCTGCTGATCTGCCTTCACTGCAGCAAGAACTTTCGCCTTTGAAAAAATTACGGTAAATATGGTATATTCCATATAAGAAAGCTGCCAGTAATATAGCTGCAATAATATATGTTGCAATAGTACCTGTGAATGTCATAATAAACTCCTCCTAACAATTAAAAGCCAATCAATCTGCCTATTTGATAAACGAGTAATGATACTACCCAGGCAACAGCTGTTGTGTAAGCAAAAGCAAAAAACAACCATTTCCATCTGCCGGTTTCTTTTTTTATAGTTCCCAATGCTGTTACGCAGGGAGAATAGAGCTGTGTGAATACCATGAAAGCAAATGCGGAAAGAGCTGTAAAAGAACCGCCCAGAGCAGTCATCATTTGATTGGCAGCATCAACTGTGTCATCGGCGACGTCACCAACATTGTATAGAATTCCCATTGTCGAGATAACTGCTTCTTTGGCAACAACACCGGTGATTACTGCAGCTCCGGCCTGCCATGTGTCAAAACCCTGGAAAGTGAACAAATGGGAAATTGTAGCTCCCAGATATGCTAAAAAGCTTTCCGTCATTTCATCAGTAGGGCCACTTAAATTATAATTACTTAGGAACCATATTAAAACCGACATAGCAAAAATTATAGTACCGGCTTTGACGAGATACCCTTTTCCCTTATCCCAGGTTTCTAACAAAACGGTTTTCATATCAGGAATACGATAAGGGGGTAATTCGAGTAAAAAGGACGATTGCTTATCTTTAAAAGTAGTGACAGTAAGTACTTTTGCCATTATAATAGCCATTACAATTCCTATTATATACATGACAAATACTACGTTAGAGGCATTTTTGGGAAAGAAAACAGCTGCAAATAAAGCCATTACGGGTAATTTTGCACCGCATGTAAGAAACGGCGTTACCAGTATGGAAATCATTCGATCCTTTTCCGAATCAAGAGCACGAGCCCCCATGATAGCCGGAACACCGCAGCCAAATCCCATGATAAGAGGCATGACACCTTTGCCGGTTAATCCGGCGCGACGCATTATCGGATCCATAATAAAAGCCACGCGAGCCATATAACCGGTACCATCAAGAAAACTTAAACAGAAAAATAAAGTGAAAATAAGCGGTACAAATGTAAGAACACTGCCAACACCGGCAATGACACCGTTAACGACCAGCGATTGTAACCACGCAGCAACGCCTATGGTACTCAGTGCGTCATCAACTATACCAGAAAACCAAGTGTTTATGGCAAAATTAAGAAAGTCAGCTATGGGCTGACCAATCCAAGTGAAAGTAATTTCAAAAACACCGTAAAGTAATAATAGTAATATTGGTAATGCGATAAATCCATTAGCCAGAAAACGGTCAATTTTTTCTGTGGTTGTAGTGCTGGCAACTCCGTTTTTATCGACAATGACAGCGATGATTTTATCTATCAGGTCATAGCGCAAAGATATGATTTTTTCTTCTTTGATATCATGTTCTCCTGCGCCGGCACGAATGGTTTCGACAGCGTTTATATGTTTTTCGATAAGTTCGCTGTTTTGGTAAGAATTCATTACGGTTGAAGTAAAAATATCAAGAAGCTTCCTGGTGCTTTTATTGCTTCTACCGACAGTTTCAACTACAGGCATACCAATTAATTCAGATAATTTTTTTGAGGAAATTTTTAGGCCGCGTTTCGTGGCTTCATCCATCATATTGAGATCAATGAGAACCGGTATGCGATGTTCCAAAAGCTGTAGTGTTAAAAACAAATTGCGTTCAATATTAGAAGAATCAACAACATCGACGACAATGTCGGGACGTTCATTAAGCAGATAATCGATAACGATTTGTTCTTCCGGTGAGCGGGCGTTTATACTATAAGTTCCAGGTAGATCAACGATAGAAATAGCTCTGTCTTTGTGGTTGACATAACCCATTTTCTTGTCTACGGTAACGCCTGGCCAATTACCAATTTTTTGACGTATGCCGGTTAATTCGTTGAATATGGTAGACTTGCCCGTATTAGGGTTTCCTGTAAGGGCTATGGATAATGTTGCCATCACTTTTCCTCCATTAAAATAAATTAATTTTTGGGTGAGCATTATACTGGTAATTAAACTTTAGGTGCAACAATGATTTTTTCAGCGTCATTAAGCCGCAAGGAAAGATTATAAGAACGAACACTTATAGCCATTGGATCACCTAAAGGTGCGCTGCGCAGGACTTTTATGACTGTCCCGGGAACCAGGCCCATACTCATGAGACGTTCTTTTAGTGGAGATTGTTCCAAGTATTCAATTTTTACAGAACTGCCAGGATGAACACGATTTAAAGTCAACCTGTTTTTGTCAACAACAATTGCCATTTTTGTATCACTTCCATATACTATTGATATTTATTATCATTACATTAATATAATACAGATAATGATAATGATTGTCAATAGCAAAATAACCAGACTGAATTTAATTTTCAGTCTGGTTATTTTTTATAGTCGGTGATTGCATGTAAATCAATGTAAATTTACTGCTGATATCTTTTTAAAAAAATGTTGGAGGTGTTAAGATCTTTTTTCATTTTTGGTATTGGTAAAAATTTTAGCAGCTTTTTTTCCCAATTTATGGAGATAATCTGGATTTCCGCCAGAACATTAAGACAATAAGTTATTGTTTTTTCATCTATACCAACAAGGTGTGTTTTTAAATGTGTGATTATTTGTGATAAATCAATTTTTATTGGTTTTTGTCCGGCGGGATATATGTGTTTTAATGTGAGGTAGACTATACCGATAAATTCACGTGATGGGTATAGTTTATCACTTTGGCTGAGTTTAATGTCTTTTAGGATAAATTGAATGTATTTTTTGTCATTCCAGTTGTTTATTTCTGGTTGAAAGATAAAATCAATTTTATTATTCTCAATAATATCAGCATATTTTCCCATATTCCATCCTAATGCGGTATAGGAATAATTATTGTCGAGAAAAGTGAATTTTAAATGGACGCCTTTTTGACCAATCTTTTTTATATTGCAGGGTTGTATGCCGCCGCACAAAAACAGTGGCGCCGGATTGTCCACACCAAACGGTTCCAGTAAAGTAAGTTCTGCAATCATGGCTTTGTTTACGGCTTGCGGCGATAAAACCTGATCAACTTCAATTGAGGGTATTAAATCACTATTTGGTATATTAGCCGCAGCGTATTTTATCATATTATCACGGAAAAAGTTTATTTGAGAACTTTCTATTGTGAGGCCTGCAGCCATAGCGTGACCGCCAAAAGTGGTCAAATTGTCATTGCAGGCTGATAAAGCTCCGACAATATTAAAGTTTTTTATACTGCGGCAAGAACCCTTACCAACACCATTATTATCAATACTTATAACTACTGTTGGCAGATAGAACTCATCAACCAGACGCGATGCTACGATACCAATTATTCCGGGATGCCAGTTTTTACCGCAAACAACAATAAGCTTATTGTTTGTGTAGTTGTTTTTATGTACTAATATCATAGCTTCTTTGAAAACAGTTTCTACTAATTGCTGTCTGAAAGAGTTTTCTTTGTCCAAGGCTTCAGCCAGTTTGTGTGCAGAAGAAGAATCACAGCTTAAAAGTAATTCTACACCCATGTCTGCATGTTTTAAACGGCCGGCTGCATTAAGGCGTGGCCCTAATACGAAACCGATATGACCTGCTGTGATAGTATTTTTATCAAGTTTGCAAATATTGATGAGTTCCAAAATCCCCAAATTGGTTATATTTGCCAACCCTCTTTTTACAATAGTACGGTTTTCGTTTGTCAGTGGCACAATGTCGGCTACTGTTCCTAATGCTACAACATCGAGATAGCGAGTGAATTCTTCATTTTTGATATTCTGCCATAGTGCCTGACATAATTTAAAAGCCACACCTACACCCGCTAAATTTTTATCCGGATATTCACAGTCAGCACGTTTAGGATCAATAACTGCAATTGCTTCTGGTAATTCATCGCCGGGCAAATGATGATCTGTTACGATCACATCCATATAATCACTGGCGTACTCCAGTTCACTTATTGATCTTATGCCGCAGTCAACAGTTATTAAAAGCTTAGTTTTATTGATGAATTTATCAATTGATGCTTTGTGGACACCGTATCCTTCCAGCTGGCGGTCGGGCAGATAATATTGCACACTGGCGCCTAATTCCTGTAATGTCTTGTATAGTACCACTGTTGAGGTTATGCCATCGACATCATAGTCACCAAATATAGTTATTAATTCTTTTTTGTAGATTGCAGCTTTGATGCGGGCAACAGCTGCCTGCATATTGGGTAATAATAATGGGTCATAAAATGAGGTTCCTGTTTTATTTAGAAAAGATGCAGCTGTTTTTTCATTAACTCCTTTTTTTAATAATACTCCCGCAGTAACAGGGGATATATTTAGACTGGCAGCCAAACTCAGTTGGGCTTTTTGATCGATTGGCGATATAATCCACCGTTTTTTCATTGAGATTCTCCCTTAGTAATATTGAATATAGTATAACACAAATAAATTTGTGTAATAATTGTTAATTATAAAGATGTACCCGGGGGATTAAATACCATTGGGACCCATTAATATTAGCTGATTACGCATGAAAGCTGTACACGGGCAAAACTATATGATAAAATACATGAAGTAAGTTTTTGGAATGCCGGGATTTAGGCAATATAGGTGAGAAAAGATTTCATATGCAATTGCCTTAAAATAAAGATCAGAGTCAATACATTAAGCTGATGCAGATTTGTAAAAGTTTATTTATATTTATAGTTGAGTAGTATATGCACCTGGCGGGCAATAAATATTGCTGTATATTTTTAGAGGTGTTTATAATTATTAATTTGCACATAAATACGTCAATTCTGCCTTCCGTATCGGCAGGTTGGAGGAAGAGTCAGACATGACACAAAAAAATATCCTTATTGTTACAGCATCTATAGGATCAGGACATAATAAAGCAGCATCTGCGGTTGGTAATGAGTTAAAACGACGCTATCCTGCTGACAATATTAATGTAGTGGATTTTATGTCACTAGAAACAGCTTATATAAATGACTTGATGAAGGAAATATATTTTAAAATGCTGGAGCTTGTTCCAAATCTTTATGAGTTCTTATATAAATTTACATCAGGACGGCTGAAGGGATCTTCGGTTCAGATGCTGCTGGCATACTTTATGAAACACAATATGGTGTCTCTTATTAAAAAATATAACGCTGATATTATAATTTGTACGCATCCTTTTCCTTGTGCGGCTGCAGCTTACTTGAAAAGGGAAAAACGATTTGATGTGAGTCTTTTTACGGTAATAACTGATTTTTGCCTGCATCAAATTTGGATCTATAAGAATGTGGATATGTATTTTGTTGCTCATAATGGTATGAAACGCCAGCTCATTGAGCGAGGTATAAATGAGAAACGCATTCAGGTAACAGGAATTCCGATACATCGTGTTTTTAGTGATACATATGACAGAGAAATACTATTGAAGAAGTTTGATCTTTCTGCGAATATGCCCATAATTCTCATTATGGGAGGCGGACTTGGGTTAGGCGGTATTAAGTACGCGCTGGAAGAGCTGGAAAAATTATCATTACCGATGCAGATTTTGGTGGTAGCAGGGGCTAATCTTTCTTTATGGTCGGAAGTTAATTGTTATATAACCCATTCACGCCATTTGATAAAAGTGTGGGGATATTCACATAATATTAATGAGTTGATGACAGTATCTTCACTGTTGATAAGTAAACCTGGTGCTCTCACGATAAGTGAGGCTATGGCAAAAGAACTGCCGATGCTTCTTCATGCACCTATTCCCGGGCCGGAATCGGAAAATGCGGCTTATTTAGCAGAACATGGTGTGGCTGTGTGGGTGCAAAAAAAAGAAGCTATCGGAGAGACAGTAAAGGAGCTTTTGACAGATAAAGAACGGTTGGCATGGATGAAACAGAAAGCGAAAGTTCTTAAACAACCCTATGCAGCTAAAAAAATAGTGGATATAATAACTGGATATATGGACGGACATGACGATAATTCGAATTGTTTAAGCAAATATGGTCATTGATTTTGGCAATAGCTATTTACCTGTTGCCAAAAAATCTATATAATGTTATTGTAGCAGTCGATTAATATACAATCAGGCAACAGGAGCGTCTGAATCAGGAAGTGACTACAGTGAAAAAACGGCGCTTTAATATTTTTATCGTTATTACTGTCGCAGTTATCGGTTACTTTATATATGTTGCTGTTGAACAACAGATATACATAAATAATATAACACAAGAGCGTATTGCTGTTGATGAACAATTGGCAAAGGCAAAAAAGGAAAATGCAGAACTTAAACAGGAAAAAGAGGCCTTGGAAGATCCCCAGTATATAGAAAAAATTGCCCGGGAAGAATTAGGCATGACTAAAAAAGATGAAATTCCTTATGTTTCTTCTAATAAAAAATAGGGGATAAAGTGTTTATTATCTTGACACTGTTAATATTCTAAGGGTATAATACGAGTAATATGGCTTAAATTTAAGGAGGATTCAATAATTTTATGTCAATTGAAGTTGGCAATGTACTTGAAGGTACGGTAACGGGGATAACAAACTTTGGTGCGTTTGTTGAATTACCCGGAGGCAAAGTAGGTTTGGTTCATATATCAGAAGTTGCCGATGTATACGTTAAAGATGTGCATGACTTTCTTAAAGAACATGATAAAGTAAAAGTTAAAGTGCTGACAATAGACGGCAATAAGATTGGACTATCTATAAAGCAACTTCAAGAAAAAAAACCTCTCCAACAGGCTGCTGTATCTAAGCCTCATATGGCTTCAACAAAATTTGTACCGCGCAAAAACAATAATGATTTTCGCCGGCAGAGCAGTTTAGGACCGGTCTCTTTTGAAGATAAATTATCCAGATTTTTGAAGGATAGTGATGAGAAGCTTACGGATTTGCGGAAAAAAACTGATTCGAAGCGCGGTGGACGCGGTTCACGCCATTATGAATAATTTTTGATTTTCCTAAAGCACTCTTATTTTATGGGGTGCTTTTTATATGTAGATGGATAGTTCAGGAGAAAAATGTTAAAACAAGTATTGAGATTTAACAAAAAATATAATCTTTTTTCCATGGGAAATCGTATCTTGCTGGCTTGCTCTGGCGGACCTGATTCATTGTGTATGGTACATATATTTCTTCGGCTGGCAGTAAAGTTTGATTTAAAATTATTTGTGGCACATGTTGAGCATGGTATTAGAGGGGCATCATCAATTGATGATGCTGATTTTGTGAAAGATTTTTGTCATAATCATAACGTTCCATTTTATTTATGTAATGTTGATGCATGCGGGTATGCTCAACAACGTAAAATTTCTTTAGAACTTGCGGCACGTGAACTGAGGTATAGATTTTTGTATAATATGAGCAAAAAACTTAATTGTGATTCTATTGCTGTGGCGCATAACCGCCGGGATCAGGTAGAAACTGTTTTAATGCATTTTGTAAGAGGTGCAGGGGCACCGGGATTGTCAGGTATGCAGCCTAAGTCTAACGGAATAATAAGGCCGCTTTTGAATTGTTCACGCACTGCAATAGAAAGATATTGCCAAAATCACGAATTGTTGCCACGGCATGATATTACGAATGAAGAATTGGTATATACTCGCAATAATGTCCGTTTGAAATTATTGCCGCTGCTGCATGAATATAATCCTAATATAGAGATGTCTGTTGTTCGCTCAGCGGCTTTAATCAGGGATATGAATGATTTTGTTGTGGAATATGCAACAAAAGTGTATGAGCAATGTACAATAAATCAAACCGACCGGATAAGTATAAATATAACAACGCTGAAGCAGCAGCATATTGCAATACAGCGGGAAATAGTTCGAATGGCAGTCACAAGACTGCATACCGGATTGAAAGATATAGAAAGTGTACATATAGAAGCCGCGCTGTCTTTAATAGAACAAGCAAGAACAGGTTCACAGATTAATTTACCACATGGTGTAATAATTAAAGTAGAATATGATAAATTAATAGTTACATCAGTCGTTGTAATAAATGTTCAAGAAACTAGTCCATTAAAATTGTCAATACCAGGAGAATTAAATCTGGCCGGTGGTGAAAACCGTATAATTGCTGAAAAAACATCTTTTAATAAAGTGGCAGTCGGTAGAAATGAGTGCTATGTCGATATCGGTAAATTACAAGTACCGCTGTTTGTACGATTTAGAAAAAATGGTGATTTTTTTTATCCTAAGGGAATGAATGGACGTAAAAAGTTAAAAGATTTGTTTATTGATAATAAAATACCTCGCGAAAAAAGAGATAAAATACCATTGGTTTGTGATGCGGGAGGAATTGTCTGGGTTGCAGGGATTCAGCAGGACAATCGTTATATTCCTACAGCGGCAACTGTTGATCTCGTAAAACTCACTATAATATAATAAGCTTTATAAATAATAGCTCTATAAAACCCCATAAATGAAAGGCGGATTTTAATGCACAGTGATTTAGAAAAAATTTTGTTTACTCCAGAACAGATACAGGCACGTGTTCACGAATTAGGTGAAAAAATAAGTGCTGATTATGCTGGTAAGGAAATAGTTACAGTTGGAATTTTAAAAGGGGCTATTGTTTTTTTTGCTGATCTGATAAGAGAGATAAAGATTCCCGTAAAATTTGACTTTATGGCAGCATCGAGTTATGGTATTACCACAAAAACAAGTGGAACTGTAAGGATTTTGAAGGATATTGATACTGATATAGAGAATAAACATGTGATAATAGTGGAAGATATTATAGATTCAGGATTGACTTTAAAATATTTAAAAAATAATTTTGAACATAGAAAAGCTGCTAGTGTGAAGCTTTGCGCTATGCTTAATAAACCTGAAGGACGAAGAACTGATCTTACGGGAGATTATATAGGTTTTGATGTTCCAGATGAGTTTATTGTTGGATATGGGCTTGATTATGCGAGTCGATATCGTAATCTGCCTTACATTGGCGTCTTAAAAAAATCAGTTTACGCTTAGTGCTAGGGAATTGAGAAAAACAATATTTGATGATATAATGTTGTTCCATAGGCTTTATACAAATAAGGTACTATAATAAGGAGGATTAAATATTGAATAAGTTTCTGCGGAATGCTGGCTTCTATGTGTTAATCATATTGATAGCATTTTCAATAATAGATTATTTTCATAATAATACTACAAAAAAACCGGAAATAAATTACACTGCGTTTTTACAGCAGGTAGATGCGAAAAATATCACAAAAGTGACTATTCTCGATAATACTATAACAGGAACATTGTCCGATGGAACGGAATTTACTACTATCGTTCCGACGTATCCTAATAGTGACAATTCATTGTTGACAAAACTTGCGGCAAATGGTGTGGATATAAAGGCGGAAAATCCACCTGATACACCTTGGTGGACTACTATATTTACGTCTATTTTGCCAATTCTTCTTCTAATTGGTGTCTGGTTCTTCATTATGCAACAGACACAAGGCGGCGGTAACCGAGTAATGTCTTTTGGTAAAAGCCGGGCAAAGATGAATAATAATAAGGTAAAAGTTACTTTTAATGATGTGGCTGGTGCTGATGAGGCTAAACAAGAATTAGAAGAAGTGGTGGAGTTTCTTAAACATCCGAAAAAATTTAATGATTTAGGGGCGCGTATTCCTAAAGGAGTGTTGTTGTTTGGCCCTCCAGGTACAGGGAAAACACTTTTAGCTAAGGCTGTTGCAGGTGAAGCAGGAGTGCCGTTCTTTACCATAAGCGGTTCTGATTTCGTGGAAATGTTCGTCGGTGTAGGGGCTTCACGTGTACGAGATTTATTTGATCAGGCTAAGAAGAACGCTCCATGTATTGTGTTTATCGATGAAATTGATGCAGTAGGACGACAACGTGGCGCCGGCCTCGGCGGCGGGCACGATGAACGTGAACAGACGCTGAATCAGCTGTTAGTGGAAATGGACGGATTTGCAGCCAATGAGGGAATAATTATTATAGCTGCTACTAATCGTCCTGATATATTGGATCCGGCTCTTTTACGTCCAGGTCGTTTTGACAGACAGATTGTAGTTGACCGTCCTGATATAAAGGGACGTACGGCTATTTTGAAGGTACATTCCAGAAATAAACCTTTGGATAAGAATGTCGATTTGGGAATTTTGGCTCGACAGACACCTGGATTTACAGGGGCTGATTTAAGCAACTTAATAAATGAAGGAGCACTATTATCGGCTCGTCGTGATAAGAAAACAATTGGCATGAGTGAGTTGGAAGAATCAATTGAGCGAGTGATGGTCGGCCCGGAAAGAAAATCAAAAGTTATAAGTGACAAAGATAAACGACTCACTGCTTATCATGAAGGAGGGCATGCATTAGTCGGATTGTTGCTGAAGAATGCTGATCCGGTTCATAAGGTTACTATTATTCCGCGTGGTCGTGCTGGTGGTTATACGTTGAGTTTACCAAAGGAAGATCGCTCTTATCGTACACGCAGCGAGTTAGTTGATCAATTAAAGGTTACGCTGGGTGGTCGTGTTGCAGAAGAAGTTATTCTCAAGGAAATCAGCACAGGAGCTCAAAATGACATTAAACAGGCTTCACGTATAGTCAGAGATATGATTATGCAGTATGGTATGAGTGACGTATTAGGACCAATATCATTTGGTGAGGGTAATGATCATCAGGTATTCCTGGGACGTGATTTTAATAATCAACGAAATTATAGTGAAGAAGTCGCCTGTGAAATTGATAAGGAAGTGCGCCGGTATATTGAAGAGGCTTATGAAGAATGTCGCACTTTAATTGTGGAAAATATTGATAAGCTTCATTTATTGGCTAAAAAGCTTATTGAACATGAAACATTATCTGCTGCTCAATTAAAGGAACTCATGGAAACAGGTAAGTTGAGTGAAGATGAAGATAATGAAAATAACGATGATAATAATACGACAAATTTAAACGGGAATGATGAACCAATTTCAGCAACTGATACTGATGAAGTTGCTCAACCAGCTAAATCTGATGGGAAAGCGGTAGATAGTACACCTAAGTTCGATTATAATGTAACGGCAAATAACAAGTAAGAAAATAAAAATTTGTACAGTAAGTTGGCGTTGTAATATGGCAGTATAATATTACAACGCTTTTTTTATAAAGACTTTTATAGACTGCTGACCAGATTTGATTAGTAAAGTTCAATAAAGACACAGTATATATAGACAAAAAAGAACCCTGCCGTGATGGCAGGGCTCTTTTATATAGAAAAATAATACTTATCAAATTTTAAATCAAGCTTTAAAGAAATTTTCAGCCACTTTAGGGTCAAGATTATAAAGCAATACATCTTCATCGCTGGCGTTGGCACGGCCAAGTCCGGCAAGCTTCTTAACAGTGCGTTTTTTAAAGAATTCTTCAGCAACCTGAGGGAAGAGCGCGTAAGATAATATATCTTCTTCACTGGCATGTGGATAACCTTTGCCAGCCAATTCAGTCTTGAATTTGGCCATACCCGGTTCAAGTAAATCAGCAGGACGGCAAGTGATAAGATCTTCTTTCTTTATACCGATTTTGTCAAGCAATTCCTGACTGACTGGCGCAGGAGTATGACCAAATTTACCACGAGCTAAGTCTTTAAATTCTTTTGGCACCATCTTGTAACGTTCTCCTGTCATTACATTCATTGTAGCCATTGTACCAACGATCTGGCTTGAAGGAGTAACGAGAGGAGGATAGCCGACATCAGCACGGACACGTGGCATTTCATCAAGCAGATCCTGGTATTTGTCTTCCATGCCTTGTTCTTTCAGTTGATTTACAAGATTAGAAAGCATACCGCCCGGTATCTGGAAATCAAGAACATTAGGATTAACATCAAAGTAGCCTTTGAGATGGAATTTCTTAATAATATCCTGTTTCACACCAAGGAAATACTTAGCGATAGGAGTCATAGCCTTACGATCAAGACCAGTATCGTACTCAGTTCCTTCGAGTGTAGCTACCATAGTTTCTGTACAAGGCTGGGAAGTATCCATAGAGAATGGTGATAATGCACAGTCAACTACATCAACACCTGCTTCAATGGCCTTTAAATAAGTCATAAAGCCAAAGCCGCTGGTGCAGTGAGTATGGAGTTGAATCGGTAATTTAGTAGCAGCTTTAAGTTCTTTGACAAGTTCAGAAGCCGTATATGGTTTTAATAGACCGGACATATCTTTAATGCAGATAGAATCTACACCCATATGATCAAGTTCTTTAGCTAATTTGGCAAATTCCTTTGTAGTATGTGGACCACCAATAGTATAAACCAGGCAACCTTGTACTTCAACGGAATGTTCTACTTCTTTTTTTGCTTCTTTAGCGGCATCAATGGCTGTTTTTAAATTACGAGTGTCATTAAGGGCATCGAAAATACGAAATACACCAATACCATGCTGGGCAGCTTTTTTTACAAAAGCACGGACAACATCATCAGGATAATGATTGTAACCCAAAAGATTTTGGCCACGCAGCAGCATCTGAATAGGAGTTTTCAGATTAGCTTTTAAAGTATCGAGACGTTCCCAAGGATCTTCATCTAGAAAACGCAGACAACTGTCAAATGTTGCACCGCCCCATGCTTCAAGAGATTTATAACCAATCGCGTCAAGCGCGCTCAGTTGAGGAAGCATTTGAGCGAGGCTCATACGAGTGGCTAAAAGAGATTGATGACCATCACGTAGTACTGTTTCAGTAATCTTAACTTTTGCCATAATTAAAAAAAACAACTCCTTTTATTAGTATACAATTGAATTGTAATGCGCATTGTTATTGTAAGTAAAAATAGTATAATTCTTCCATGAATATTTTTACTAAACAGCCTAAATACAGTATAGATATTATTATTTGCGTTGTCAATCGTTAATGTGATTTTTTTAACAATATTTATCTAAACAATAAATATAATTTATTGTACTGAGTTATTAGATAATTGTAAACAATATTTAAGGTCGGTTTTTTATTGTTGAACGAACTATTGCCTCGGCAATTTCTTTTATTGTTTTGCGCTTTGCCATACTGTACTGCTGAATACGGCGATATGCTTCTGATTCACTGAGATTATAAGCATCCATTAGTATGCCTTTTGCTCTGTCCAGGGTCTTGCGCATTTCTAAAGAATTTTTAACATCGGAAAGTTCCAGTTCCAATTGTTGTATTTCCTTAAAACGAGTCAGGGCAATTTCCATAGCCGGGAAAAGATTGTCCTCTCTTACAGGCTTTACTAGATAGGCCAGTACACCGGAATGTTTAGCTTTTTCCACGATGTCGGCCTGGCTGAAAGCGGTAAGTAAGAGAACCGGGGCAAATTTTTCATCGCCAATTATCTTAGCGGCAGTTATGCCATCCATTTCTGGCATTTTTATATCCATTATCACCAGGTCAGGTAGATATTTTTTTGTTAATTCTACAGCTTTTTTCCCGTTAGAGGCTTCACCAACAACGTTATGCCCAGCTTCCTCTAATAGTTCTTTCAGATCCATCCTGATAATGGATTCATTATCTGCAATGACGATTTTTAATTTATTCATTGGAATTAATCACTCCTAATATTTTGCGGAATTGTTATTTTAGCATGAGTTCCATTGCTGTTATAAAGCTCAAATTTGCCATTCATATCATCTTCAATAAGTGTTTTTACTATCTGAAGTCCGAGTGATTTTGATTGCTTTTTTTCAAATCCTTCCGGCAGACCGGGTCCGTCATCGTATAAATCGAGAATATATTTATCAGTAGTACGTGTTATAGTTAAACCGATGGTTCCTTCATGAACGTGTGAGAAAGCATGTTCTAATGAATTTAGGATCAATTCATTTACAATAAGCGCTAAATTGCTCGCCTGCTGGGATGGTAGCATTATTGTTCCACCAGAAAATTTTGTAGTGAGATTAAAGTCGGGACGCAGCATGTTTTGGGAAATAAGAGTTAAAATATTTTTAGTTACCTGAGTGACATCAATAACCTCATCTTGTTGTTGTGACAGGAATTCGTGTACTACTGATATACTGAGTATTCGATTGACACTTTCCTTAAGGGCATCTTTTACTTCTTGTGATTGTGTGCGGCGCGCCTGCAGACGCAGCAAACTGGCAATAGTCTGTAAGTTGTTTTTTACACGGTGATGTATTTCCTGAATGACGGCAGATTTTATTAGAAGTTCTTTATCTTTTTTCCTTACTTCGGTAACATCTGAAACAATCACAATCCGACAGATGAGACTGCCGCCGGATTGTATCGGGATATCCCGTTTTACAATGGTTATGCTGTCGGCAGTCAGTTCTCTTTCATATGGCCGGTCACTTGATATAGTTTCTTTTATTATTCGGTGCGATAGTTGATGGTCAAATAGATGATAGCCAATCAGATTGTTTACACCTAAGATGTTGTAAATTTTTATGGCGGCCGAATTGGCAAATACAATACGGTTATTTTTATCAGCTATTATAATACCATCACTTGATGCAAGTGGATGAAACATGGAAATATCAAGTGTTTTATGTGAATATGACAGTAAGGAACAGGCTGTTTTGTATAAATAAGAATAACCATCTACTTTAGCAACAGTGGGCTGCATTTCAAAACTTACAACGGCTACTACGCCAAAAGAGTCAAAAATAGCTTCTGTGTGCATTTCGATGAATTTGCCCCAGCTCCATTCTCTTTTCCCCTGCATGCTTTTACCGGTTTCCATAGTGTATTTTATTAACGGTTCTTCTTGAACTTTACGAAAACAACCAATCCGGCTATGATGAAAAGGGGTGTATGCTGTATGTGGTTTAATATAGTCTGCTATGAGAAATTTATCACTGCTTTTAGCGTATACAAATAATCCTATATTGGCCATGGTCAAATCAGCGGTAAAAGGTAGAATTCGCTCGATACGCTGCAGAAGATTTATTTGTGTGGCACTGAGATTGGTAGTATTGCGACAAAGTTCAAGTAAGTTATTATTAGTCATGATTATCCAACATCAGCTCCAAACTAATATTATGTTAAACAGCAGACATAAACTGTTTAACATAATAAAATAAGTTTAATATTGTTGATAGTATTATTTTTTATCATTTTTAGAAAATATAGTAATACTATAAAATATTATTTTACATATTATAGCAAAAATAACACCATTATAGCAAATGCGAAATAGGTATAAAATACATTGAAAAGTTTATTTGAAATAACAAAAGCATAAAATAAAAATCTGTTGCAAGAGCACAGTTTAATATTTTATGCTTTAATTTTAATAAAAAAGATGCCGAATAAAAAAAGAGGAAACGCTGTTTCCTCTCCAATTAATCTAATCACATCATATGACTCTACGGGCACCTATATAAGTAGAGCTCCAGTATCCATTGTTCAACGAATCAACAACTACACCACGACTGGTGGAAGCATCAATGAATTTACTGTCACCAATATATATTCCTACATGAGAAGCTCCATAAGTGTAAGTTGAAAAAAACACTAAATCACCAGGTGCTAAATCATCATAGGATACCGGTGTTCCCATTTCATATTGTGCATCAGCTGTACGCGGCAATGAAATACCGGCATTGGCAAATACATAACGAGTAAATCCTGAACAATCAAAACCATTTGGTGTAGTACCGCCGAACACGTATGGAACACCTATGTACTGGAAGGATGATTGAATAATCCGACGTGCATAGTAATTTGATCCGCGGCTTACCTGAGGCATTGCCCGTCCCATTAATGCTTGATACGTTTGTGGTCCAACCAATCCGTCTGCAGCTATACCGGCAGACGCCTGAAATTCTCTAACAGCTTCCTGTGTAGCTGGTCCGAAGTCGCCGTCAGCGACAACATCATAACCTAAGTTTGCAAGTTCCCCCTGAATCTCTGCTACCTGTGTTCCCTGGTCTCCAGCACGAAAAGCATCTGCACTGGCAACGGCAAACCAACACATAAATAACATTGATAACGCAGTTAAGCGTAATATCTTACTCAAAAGGTCACTCCTCTCTTTGTTTTTTTTCCTGCGAGGTTAGCTGTCGGATTAGGGACAGAAGAAGAAACCGGCCCTTGTAAAAAACAACATTCACCCCAAAATTGGTTCCCCCGCTCCTGAGTTGGATTCGGTTTATAAAGTACTCATAGCATTTATTTTAACCGAAATAGCAAAAAAAATCAAGTCTAAATTTATTAATTTATCTGATAATTTACTTTAACATAAAAATAGATAGTAAAGATGTAATATCCTATTTGAATTTATAAATGTTTTGTGATATCATATCTACCATAATAATAAAAGCATTGATGGAGACGGCTTAATTTATAAAAAGCTATAGCGAACTGGTGATAGTGAAAGACCGGTGCTGATGAATATTTTAAGAGATCACTCCTGAGCTGTCAGCTGAATGGCATATTTTTATATGTTTTAGTAAGTTTAGACCGGTTCTCACCGTTAAATGGGCTGCATATGTCAGTATGTGAAATAGGTGGTACAATGATGAGCATAGCTTTCATCCTGTTTTTGGGTGAAAGCTTTTTTATTTGCTGAATCATATGGTATTGATTCAATTTCAAATGGAGGAATTATTTTATGTATAAAAAAGTAGAGACCAGTTTGAACTTTACCCAACATGAAAAAAATATCGAAAAATTTTGGAATGATAATGATATATTTCAAAAAAGTATTGATCAGCGTGACGGCAGTGATATTTTTACGTTTTATGACGGACCGCCGACAGCTAACGGGAAACCGCATATCGGACATGTACTGACGCGGGTTATAAAAGATATGATTCCTCGCTTCCAGGCAATGAAGGGATATAAGACAGTACGTAAGGCCGGCTGGGATACCCATGGTCTTCCGGTAGAGCTGGAAGTAGAAAAATCACTGGGTCTCAATGGTAAAGACCAGATAGAAAATTATGGCATAGGGCCATTTGTTGAAAAATGTAAAGAAAGTGTATGGAAATATAAAGAAATGTGGGAAGAATTTTCCCGAACAGTCGGTTACTGGGCTGATATGGACAATCCTTATGTTACTTATGATAATAAATATATTGAGTCAGTATGGTGGGCTTTAAAAACTATTTGGGAAAAAGGCTTATTATATGAAGGTCATAAAATTGTTCCTTACTGTCCGCGTTGTGGTACGCCGCTTTCTTCACATGAAGTAGCACAAGGGTATAAGGATGTAAAAGAACGCTCTGCAATAGTCAGATTTAAGGCCAAGGATGAAGATGCTTACTTTCTTGCATGGACAACAACACCATGGACGCTGCCATCTAATCTGGCATTGTGCGTTAATCCCAAAGTCGTATATGTCAAGGTAAAACACAATGATTACATTTATTATATGGCTGAACAGCTTGTCGAAAAAGTATTGGGCGAAGATGCGGTCATTTTAGAAAGACTTACGGGGAAAGATCTGGAATATCGTGAATATGAGCCCTTATATTCGTATGCTATAGGAAAAATCAAGAAAAAGTCTTTTTATATCACTTGCGATGATTATGTAACAACGGCTGATGGGACAGGAATAGTCCATATGGCGCCGGCATTTGGTGAGGATGATGCCCGCGTATGCCACCGGTATGATATTGGATTTGTCCAATTTGTCGATTCAAAAGGCTGCATGACTGCTGAAACAGATTGGCCAGGTGTATTTGTGAAAAAAGCTGATCCTCTTATATTGAAAGATTTGAAGGAAAAAGGACTGTTGTTCGCTGCCCCTAATTTTGAACACAGTTATCCGCATTGCTGGCGTTGTGATACACCGCTTATTTATTACGCCCGTGAATCATGGTTTATAAAAATGACAGCGGTACGTGAACAGCTTATAAAAAATAATAATATGGTGAATTGGATTCCGCCAACAATTGGAAAGGGACGTTTTGGAGATTGGATCGAGCACGTACAGGATTGGGGTATAAGTCGCAACCGTTACTGGGGGACACCATTAAATATCTGGGAATGTGAATGTGGTCATCAGCATTCTATTGGTTCAATAGAAGAATTGAAACAAATGTCAAGTAATTGTCCTGATAATATTGAATTACACAGACCGTTTCTCGATGCGGTAACTATAAAATGTCCACACTGCGGCAGACAAATGCATCGTGTTCCGGAAGTAATTGATTGCTGGTTTGATTCTGGAGCAATGCCTTTTGCTCAATGGCATTATCCGTTTGAAAATAAAGCTTTATTTGAAAAAACTTTTCCTGCTGATTTTATATCTGAAGCGGTTGATCAAACGCGTGGCTGGTTTTATTCTTTGATAGCTATATCAACACTGTTATTTGATAAGCCGGCATATAAGAACGTGATTGTTCTAGGGCATGTACAGGATAAAAACGGACAGAAAATGAGTAAGTCCAAGGGAAATGCCGTGGAACCGATGGACGCATTGCAAAAACACGGTGCTGATGCTATCCGCTGGTATTTTTATGAAAATAGTGCACCGTGGCTGCCAAATCGTTTCCATGATGATGCGGTTCAGGAAGGGCAGCGGAAGTTTCTGGGGACATTATGGAACACATATGCATTTTTTGTGTTGTATGCAAACATTGATAAATTTACGCCGGCTGATTATAAATTGGAATATGATAAATTATCAATAATGGATAGATGGTTATTATCGCGTCTCAATACATTAATAAAAATCGTTGATGATGATCTTTCATCATATCGTATAACAGAAACAGCTAAGGCATTGCAGGAATTTGTTGACGAATTGTCTAATTGGTATGTTCGCCGCAGTCGTGAACGTTTCTGGGGCAAGGATATGACACAGGATAAAATCAATGCCTATATGACACTGTATACAGCCTTGTCTACATTTATTAAACTTGCTGCACCGATGATTCCGTTTGTCACGGATGTAATTTATCAAAATCTCGTCAGAAATTCTTATACCGATGCTAAAGAAAGCGTACATTTATGTGATTTTCCTGTCGTTGATGAAACCTATATTGATAGGGAACTGGAAAAAAATATGGAGCTGGTATTAGAAATAGTGACATTGGGGCGTGCCGCACGTAATACGGCTAACATAAAAAATCGTCAGCCGGTGGGACAGATGTTTGTCAAGGCACCATTTATATTGAATGATTTTTATAAAGCAATTGTTGCCGATGAACTTAATATTAAAGCCGTTGAATTTAAAGATGATATGGAAGAATATTTATCCTATAGTTTTAAGCCGCAGTTTAAAGTTCTTGGACCCAAGGCCGGTAGGCAGATTAATGAAATAAAGAGTGTCCTCGCAGGACTTAATGGCCATGCAGCTAAAGAAGAACTGGATAAAAATGGTTGTCTAAAAATAAAATTAGCTTCCGGTGAATTTGTTTTGATGCGTGAAGACTTGGAAATATCAGTTACACAGACAGAAGGTTTTGCTACCGAATCTTATAATAAAGTAACAGTAGCTATTGCGACGACTTTATCGGCAAAACTGCTTGAAGAAGGCTTTGTGCGCGAAATAATTAGCAAGATTCAAACTATGCGCAAGGAAAATGGCTTTGAAGTGACTGACCGTATAGCGGTATATGTCAGAGGCAGTAAAAAAATTACTGCTATTGTTACAAACAACGGTGCCGAAATACAAAAAATTGTCTTGGCTAATACGATTGACACTGATAAAATGGATGGTTTTAGTAAAGAATGGAATATAAACGGTGAAACGGTAACATTGGGTGTAAAATAAATATATATGATCTACGAGAAAAATCCGCGGTGCAGAATAGTTGCCGCGGATTTTTTGGCAGCTGACAATAGAAAATAAAAAGAATAAATACTTGCAAAAAGTCAAAAAGTCAAATATAATATAAGAAAAGTAGGATATGAAGGTGAAATTATGAGTAATATAGCAGACCTAATAGAACACTATATATTGCAGCGGCTCGCTGCCCAGCAAAATCGTAATGTGATATTGCGCCGTGCCGATATTGCCGATGCCATAGAATGTGCTCCATCGCAAATTAGTTATGTTTTAAATACACGGTTCACTTCAGATAAAGGTTTTGTTGTAGAATCCCGTCGTGGACTTGGAGGATTTATCCGCATAACACGTGCTCCGCTGCAAGATTTGGTTTATAGTGACCTGATCAGTAAAGTAAATGCTGATACTACACTAAAAGACTTGCACCATATGATAGAATACATGCTGCGGCATGGCTTGATAAAAAATAGAGAGGCGGCATTATTGTATCAGGCATTTAATGATGTATATGATAAGCTTTCGTCAACAGACAGAGCTGATTTTTTAAGATCTTTGCTGATAACTCTGGCTGACTTTTCAGAGGAGGAATAACAATGCTATGTGATAATTGCAAAAAAAATGAAGCTTGTATTCATATTACCCAGATAAGTGGCAACAACAAAATCGATAAATATCTTTGTGAAGAATGTGCTGCCCAGTATGGCGAATTTTTAACACATCCCCAGGCGGAAGTACAGCCGGAAGTTTTTTCAGTCAATGACTTTTTGTCGGGGCTTTTTCATAATACTGCGGGTGCTAAGTCAGCTGAAGAAACAGGGAAAATGCCTGGTGATGAAGAATATGCCTGTCCATCTTGTGGAATGACATATATGGATTTTGCCAATTCCGGGAAAATTGGCTGCAGTGTATGTTATAAGACTTTTCGTAACAAATTGGAACCATTGCTGCGCCGTTTGCATGGATCCAGCAAACATACCGGAAAAATTCCGCGTCGTGCGGGAAAAACATTGAATATGCAGCAAGAACTGGATGTTTTGCGCAAACAGATCCAACAATGCGTTGATAATGAAGAATATGAAAAGGCTGCGCAACTGCGTGATTGTATTCGCAGATTAGAAAAAGAAATTAAGGGCGAATGAGGGGGAATAATAATGTTGTTACAGAACATTTTTACCGATGATAACGTAGCATGGATGGATGGAAATGGACCAGATAGTGATATCGTCCTGGCCAGCCGCATTCGCCTGGCTCGTAATTTTCAGGATATTCCCTTTCCTAATCGGGCTTCTGCTGCACAATTAACTGAAGTAAAAACAAGGATAATAGACATACTGGATGATATTGCTACATTAACCAATAATAATTATATTTGTATCGATATGGAAAAGCTTACTGATATACAAAGGCGGGTCCTTATCGAAAAACATTTTATTAGTAACAAGTTTGTTAAGCATATCGAATGCCGGTCACTCATATTGAGCACAGATAGTAATATTGGCATTATGATCAATGAGGAAGACCATATGCGTATACAATGCATGGGTAGTGGACTGGATATCAATACTTTACTCAAGACAGCATTTTTGATCGATGATGCTATTGAAAAGAAATATGATATTGCTTTTGATGACAGCATGGGATATCTAACGTCTTGTCCTACTAATTTGGGAACCGGTCTCAGAGTGTCGGTATTGCTTCATTTGCCGGGTTTGGTTATGACTAATCAAATTGCTAAGATAGTCAATATTTCACCGCAGCTTGGTCTTGCTGTACGGGGAATGTTTGGCACTAATGCGCCGGGTAATTTGTTTTATATTTCTAATCAGTTATCATTGGGATTTAATGAAAAAGAACTGGTGGAAAATCTGACACGTACGGTGCAGGAAATTGCAGCACATGAACATGAAGCACGAAAGGCGATTTTATCGTATAATGAAGATAAGATGCATGATAGATCATGGCGTGCATTGGGTGTTTTGAAATATGCCCGCAGCTTGTCTATAAGAGAGCTGTTGTCATTGTCGAGCAATGTCCGTATAGGTATAGATGAAAAAATAATTGATGGGATTGATCCTACGGTGTTTAATAGGCTGATAGTTGCGGGACGGGCTAATTATCTTACCAATTTACAGGAAAAAGAAAGTATTTCACAGCGGGAACTGGATAAAAAAAGAGCTGACATTTCCCGTAAAATAATTTGTGACAGCTCAATAGGGAAGTGATTGTATGAACAACAATAAATTAACTTTTAGCGCTGAAAGAGTATTAGAGCTTGCTAATTATGAGGCAAGTAAACAAAGATGCGGTTATATTGGCACAGAGCATATTTTATTAGGGCTTATCAGGGAGAAAAAGGGACTGGCAGCAAAGGCTTTAGCTTCTTTAGGGGTAACCCGTGATATGGTTAGAAGCCGTTTAAATAATATAATCATTATTCCGCCGATAATGGCGGGAAATACGTTATCATATACACCTTTAGCCAAAATGGTAATGAATTTAGCTGAAGATGAGGCGCAGGCACTGGGACATGATTACATTGGAACTGAGCATATTCTGCTGGGATTAATTCGCCAGGATGACGCAATTGCTTCAAAAATATTGGTTTCCCTGGGAGTAGACCTTGACGTGGTTCACTCGACAATAATGGATATGATAAACAGTGGGCAGCATGATACTGGTGCACAGGAAGACAGTCAGGACAATTCTGATGGGTCAGCGCAGCGAACCCCCTTTCTTGATCGCTATTGCCGCGATTTAAAAAAACTTGCCCTAAAAAATAAAATAGATCCGGTAATTGGAAGGAAAAAGGAAATTGAACGTGTAATTCAGATATTATTGCGCCGCACCAAAAATAACCCGGTACTTATAGGTGAACCGGGAGTCGGCAAAACTGCGGTTGCTGAGGGATTGGCAATTAGGATGGCAGAAGGTGTAATGCCTAAACTTCTTGCTGACAAGCGAGTGATGAGTCTTAGTATGACTTCACTGGTAGCCGGGGCAAAATACCGTGGCGAATTTGAAGAACGTCTAAAAAATATTATCGACGAAATAACTCAGGCCGGTAATATAATTTTATTCATTGATGAACTTCATACGCTTATTGGTGCCGGAGCGGCGGAAGGATCTATCGATGCTGCTAATATCTTAAAACCGGCTTTATCACGTGGTGAGATTCAGGTGATTGGTGCTACGACACTAAATGAATATAAAAAATATATTGAAAAAGATTCGGCACTTGAAAGGCGCTTTCAACCTATATTGCTTGATGAACCAAGTGAGGCGGACGCTATAAATATTTTATTGGGAATTCGCGGTAAATATGAAGAATTTCATCAGGCAAAAATAACTGATGAAGCGGTCAAAGCGGCAGTAAAATTATCAGTACGTTATGTGAATGACCGTTATTTACCGGATAAGGCTATAGATCTTATGGACGAGGCCGCTTCCAAAGTACGGCTGGCAACAATATCATATCCGACGGAATTGAAGCAGCTCAAAGATAAATTGGATAAACTTGATGATGCAAAAAAGGCAGCTATCAATGAACAAAACTTTGAGCATGCAGCGACTATTCGCGATGAAGAAAGTAAAATACGGGATTCGCTGCAAAAAGCCA
Organism: Pectinatus frisingensis; assembly: GCF_014076555.1. Lineage (NCBI taxonomy): Bacteria > Bacillati > Bacillota > Negativicutes > Selenomonadales > Selenomonadaceae > Pectinatus > Pectinatus frisingensis. The sequence continues at coordinate 1,627,535 of NZ_CP045424.1, read as the reverse complement.
ATAGTGAATTGAAAAGAGAGGAAGAAAAGCAGATACTTGTTACTGAGGATGATATTGCCGATGTAGTGGCCTCATGGACAGGTATACCGGCACAACGCATTGCTGACAAAGAAGCACAGCGCTTGCTGCACATGGAAGATATAATTCATAAACGTATTGTCGGACAAAATGACGCTGTTACTGCTGTAGCCAGGGCGATTCGTCGTGCCCGGGCGGGTCTTAAAGATGAAAAAAGGCCTATTGGTTCGTTTATGTTTCTAGGTCCGACTGGTGTTGGTAAAACAGAACTGGCTCGTTCTTTGGCAGAAGTGCTGTTTGGGGATGAGAATGCTATGGTTCGTTTTGATATGTCTGAATACATGGAAAAACATACGGTATCACGCATGGTAGGGGCTCCTCCCGGCTATGTGGGATATGAAGAAGGCGGTCAGTTAACGGACATTGTGAGAAGAAAACCGTATTCAGTAATTTTGCTCGATGAAATTGAAAAAGCCCATCCTGATGTTTTTAATTTGTTGCTGCAGATTTTGGAAGATGGACGGTTAACCGATGGACAGGGTCGTACAGTTGATTTTAAGAATACTGTGGTTATCATGACTTCTAATATTGGAGCTCAATTTTTGCGGAAAAGTACCGGACCAATGGGATTTAATACCGACAAGAATGAAAATAGTGATTTTGAAGCCGGTTCCAAACGTATTATGGAAGAAGTAAAAAGGCTGCTTAAACCGGAATTTTTAAACCGCATTGATGAGTTGATAGTATTTAAACCTCTTAATAAAAAAGATTTGCTGCAGATAATCGATATTCTTTTGCTGGATGTGACCAAGCGTTTAGAAGATCTTGGTATGTCAATAACTGTAGATGCAAAGGCAAAAGAATATTTACTCAATAAGGGGACAGATGTCAAGTTTGGTGCGCGTCCATTGAAACGAGCTATTCAAAAGCATCTTGAGGATGAATTGGCTGAAAATCTTTTAAACAAACAATTTACAGCCGGTGACAAAATAAATGTTTCTTTCGATAAAGAAAATGATAAACTGATATTTTCTCAGCAGCCTGTTTTGAGACAGACTGCGGCAGGAAAAGCTCCTGTTGGTGTGAATGCACTTTCAGATGATACAGTTGATACTGCCTCGACAAAAGATGAATAAACAAAAAAATGTCTTAGGCCAAAATGATTCTGTTGCAAGACGGCTAATCAATTTTTTAATCAATTTTTTTTGGGCAATATTTTGGTTGGTTCGTTCTTGTGGCAGAATCATTCTGTGTCTGTTACGTAAAAATAAGAAGAGGTAAAAATCGGTGGCAAAAAAGAAAAGTGTTTTTGTTTGCCAGGAATGTGGCTACGATTCACCTAAGTGGGTTGGAAAATGTCCGGGCTGCGGTGCTTGGAATACGATGGTCGAAGAAATCATTAAGTCTGATATACGACATGGATTATCATTGGAACTAAAGGGAGAAAACCACACACCTCAACTATTATCGGAAATATCATTGACAAAGACGCCACGTTTCAGTACAGGATCACCAGAGCTTGACCGTGTATTGGGCGGCGGGGTGATACCGGGCAGTCTGGTTTTGATGGTTGGTGATCCCGGTGTAGGAAAATCCAGCTTAAACCTGCGGGTATGTGCTTATGCGGCAAGAGATCGGAAAGTTCTTTATGTGACAGGAGAAGAAAGTTTGCAGCAGATTCGTATGCGTGCTGAACGAATAAATGCGCTTTCCGATACGATGAAGGTATTTAGTGAAACTGATATGGAACGGATAAATATGCAGATTGAACGGGAAAAACCAGACTTGTTAGTAATTGATTCTATTCAGACAATTTTTCGACCTGATATTCAAAGTGCTCCAGGCAGTGTCAGTCAGGTGCGGGAATGTGCGGTTGAACTTTTACGAATAGCCAAAAGTATGGCAATTGCTGTTTTTATAATCGGGCATGTTACTAAAGATGGGACTTTAGCCGGACCACGTGTCTTGGAACATATTGTTGATACGGTACTTTATTTTGAGGGCGAACGTAATGCACAGTTTCGTATTTTGCGGGCAATAAAAAATCGTTTTGGCAGTACCAATGAGATTGGATTGTTTGAGATGCGGGATGTCGGATTAGTCGATGTACCTGATGCTTCAAAGTTATTTTTATCAGAAACGGTAATTGATTCGGGAATAACTATAGCACCTACAGTGGAAGGAACACGACCGCTGCTGGTTGAAATACAGGCATTAGTAGCATCTACGCCCTATATACCACCGCGTCGTACATCTGATTGTGTTGATATAAAACGGATACAATTATTACTGGCTGTTTTGGAAAAAAGATTGAATTTGAGTATAGGTGCTTGTGATGTATATGTAAAAATCGCCGGAGGTATAAAAATTGATGAACCGGCGTGTGATTTGGCACTTTGCGTGGCGCTGGCATCAAGTTTTATGAATAAAGCAGTAAAAGAAAAAACAGTTATATTCGGTGAAGTGGGTTTATCAGGTGAAGTCCGTGCTGTAAACGGGGCTGACATCAGAGTTAAGGAAGCGTGTAAGCTTGGTTTTACAAATATTGTAATTCCGCAAAAAAATGTTAAAGTAGTTGGCAAGATGCAAAAAGCAAAAATATTTGGTGTAAATAATGTGCGTGAGGCATTAAAGGCAGCACTGTAAAGCTGGATATAAGACATTTTTTGACAAAAACAGTTTCATTTAGTATTATAAATTTATCTGCCTGAATAAATTTGTATGTACATAAGTATTGTGTGATTTATATAGCTTTCATTTATTTTGTGTAGAATGGTATTTTGCAATTATAATATATTATTTTATTTGGAGATGAGTTCGTGTTAGAAAAAGTATTGCGATTTTTTATAGTGGTTCTCGCAGCTATATTTGGATTGGCAATTATGCAGCTTATTATACCGTTGATTATCAGTGCGGAATATCTTGATATTAATCTCAATATTTTCGGTATTACATTGGCTCGGCTGGTAATCGGTTTTCTGGGAATAATTTTTGGGGGAATATTGGGCTATATAGTTTCTCCTTATCTTATTATTTTATTGAAGAGATTTTCGACGTGGGTAGAAAATCAACTTAATAAGATGAAAATACATGATGTGTTAGCCGGTGTATGTGGTTTGGCCATTGGTCTGATTATAGCTAATCTTCTTGGAGCGGCGTTTTCCGGTGTACCCTTGGTAGGTAGTTATTTACCAATTGTTTTCAGCATTGTCCTTGGGTATTTGGGCATACATATAACGATAAAAAAACGTGATGAAATTGTAGCACTTTTTCCACGTCTTTTTGGTGAACCGGGTAAGGATAAAAAAAGTGTCGTCAAAGAATTACAACCAGCAAAAGAAGCCTATAAGCTGCTTGATACAAGTGTTATAATTGACGGGCGCATCGCTGATATATGTCAGAGTGGATTTATCGAGGGCACGTTATTGATACCGGTTTTTGTTCTGGAAGAATTGCAGCATATAGCTGATTCGGCAGATTTACTGAAACGCACGCGTGGCCGCCGCGGTCTGGATATATTAAAACGTATCCAAACCGATTTTGGCATGTTTGTGCAAATTGATGAACGTGATTTTGATGATATAAATGAAGTTGACTCAAAATTAATAAAACTTGCCCAGGTGGTTGGGGGAAAGATTATTACCAATGATTATAATTTGAATAAAGTGGCTGATTTGCAGGGAGTAGCAGTGCTAAACATAAATGAATTGGCAAATGCTTTAAAACCGGTTGTAATCCCCGGTGAAGCGATGACAGTGACTGTAGTGAAGGATGGTAAGGAACAAGGCCAGGGTGTGGCTTATCTTGATGATGGAACAATGATTGTCGTTGAGGGAGGCAGAAAGTTTTTGAATACGACGCTGCCAGTGACGGTTACATCTGTTTTGCAGACAGCAGCAGGGCGAATGATTTTTGCTAAACCCAAATAATATTTATTAGGGTGGACTTTTGTTTTATATTTTGAAGTAATAGGCTGCGGGTGATGCCGCAGCTTTTTTTAAAATATCAAGAAGGGTGATATCAGTGATTACAGCTATTTTCCCGGCTGCCGGTAAAGGCAGGCGAATGGGAACCCCATTTAATAAGGTTTTTGCGTCTTTATCCGATAAACCAGTCTTATTGCATACATTGTTGAGCTTTTCACGCTGTGCATTTATAGATGATTTTGTCGTAGTCGTTGCACCGCAGGAGGTAACTATGGTGAGTAAACTGTTAAATACCATTCCTGAAATTAAACCATGTAAAGTAGTGGCCGGAGGCATTGAAAGACAATATTCCGTGTACAATGGTCTTATGGCTGTATCAAAGGATTCGGATATGGTGCTTATCCATGATGCTGCACGGCCGCTTATTAGTGTAAAGGTTATAAATGCTGTCATTGATGAGGTAAAACAATCGGAAGCCGCTGTCGCTGCTGTACCGGTTACTAATACAATAAAGGTAATTGATGAAAATAATTTAGTGGTACGGACACCGGATCGCAGTAATTTATGGATGATGCAGACACCGCAGGGATTTAAAAAAGAATTGCTTTTAAGGGCTTATGAACAGGCACGGCAGGATAATTTTCTCGGTACGGATGATGCAAGTTTGATTGAACATATTGGTCACCCTGTAAAAATAGTAATGGGTGATTATAAGAATATAAAAATAACGTCACCGGGTGATCTGGTATACGCTGAGGCTATGCTGGGCAAAAAGGCGGTTGATAGGGTTAAAGCAGATCTTTCAATTACGGTGACGAATGCAGTTGAACTCATGAAAACGAAAATATTAGGAAAAAGGTTGTGAATTGATGCGTATAGGCATGGGGTATGATGTACATTTATTGACAGAAAATCGTAAGCTTATAATCGGCGGGGTTGATATTCCCTTTACGAAGGGACTTTTGGGACATTCTGATGCCGATGTACTGCTGCATGCCATTGCTGATGCTTTATTGGGGGCAGCAGGATTGGGGGATATAGGACGCCATTTCCCTGATAATGATGTTCAATATAAAAATATTTCCAGTATGATACTGTTACAAAAGACGAGAGATTTATTGAGAAACAAAAATTATACTGTAATTAATATTGATGCTACAATTATTGCACAGATGCCTAAAATGGCACCTTATATCGAAATAATGCGCAGTAATGTTGCAAAAGTTTTATCATTGGATAAAGAATATATAAATATTAAAGCGACTACAGAAGAAGGTTTGGGTTTTACAGGAGCCGGTCAGGGAATAGCAGCAAATGCCATTACCCTTATTGAGAAATGTGAAAATCATTGTTAAATAAGCATATTTCTGTTAAAATATACCGTATAAGTATTATTTGGAGGTAGTAAATACATGTCTGAACAAATCAGAGTTCGTTTCGCTCCGAGTCCAACAGGTCCATTTCATATCGGTGGTGCACGCAGTGCACTTTTTAATTGGCTGCTTGCCAGAAAATATCCTGAAGGTAAATTCGTACTGCGTATTGAGGATACTGATAGAGTGAGGTCCAGTAAGGAGTCGGAAGAAAATATTAAAGAATCTCTGAAATGGCTCGGTCTTACTTGGGATGAAGGTGTTGACGCCGGCGGTGACTATGGCCCTTATCATCAAATGGAACGGCTTGATATTTATAGACAATATGCACAAAAATTGCTTGATGAAGGTAAAGCATATTATTGTTACTGTACGGAGGCTGAAATTGCCAAAGAACGTGAAACTTTGATGAAAGCTAATAAAATGCCGATATATCAAGGACATTGCCGTAATCTTACAGATGAACAAATAGAAAAATATAAAGCTGAAGGGCGCAAGCCGACCATTCGTTTCCGTACACCGGAAAATAAAACAGTTGAATTTGATGATATGGTACGCGGTCATATGCAGTTTGATTCCAATGGTGTTGGTGATTTTGTAATAATGAAAGCAGATGGCATACCGGTATATAATTTTGCTGTGGTTGTTGATGATGCTTTGATGAAAATTTCTCATGTAGTACGGGCTGAAGAACATCTTTCCAATACACCACGGCAAGTTGTCCTTTATCATGCTTTGGGGTTTAAGGTACCAATGTTTGCCCATATCTCACTTATTTTGGGAAAGGATCATTCTAAAATGAGTAAACGTCATGGCGCAACGTCGGTGGAACAATATAAAAAATTGGGATATTTGCCTGAAGCGATTGTTAATTTTTTGGCATTGCTGGGGTGGGCACCACAAAGTGAACAAGAAATATTCTCTATTGATGAATTAGTTAAAGAATTTTCTATGGAACATGTTGCAAAAAATCCGGCAGTGTTTGATATTGATAAATTAAATTGGCTTAATGCTCAGTATATGAAAAAACTTTCATCAGAAAAGATAACCATGATGGCAATACCGCATCTTGTGGAGAAAGGTTATCTCACTGGGGCACTGGCAACTGAAGAAATGGCGAGATTAGTTCGTTTTACAGAAATTATTCGCGATCATTTAAGCTATGGGGCACAATATCTGGATTTTGCCGATTTATATTTTAATGATGAAATCACTATTGATAATTCTGATGCAAAAGTGGTTGTGACTGATGAAACGGCATTACCGGTACTTGACTTGTTTAAACAAAAACTGTCTGCTGTTGACATCTTTGATGCTGCTCATATTCAGCCGATATTTAAACAAATAACCAAGGAACTTAAAGTTAGTGGGAAAAAAGTGTACATGCCGGTACGAGTGGCACTCACAGGACAAATGCATGGACCGGATTTGGCAGGTATTATTGAAGTCGTCGGTTATGACCGGATAATGAAACGTCTGGAAAAAGCAATGTCTGTGATAAAGACATTATAATGATGATAAAAAAACGATAAGCATAAACGGCCTTTTTCTTGGGAGATTATTATGAAATTGCTACATATGTTAAAAAAAGATATTCGTGTAATTTTTGAGCGGGATCCGGCTGCTAAAAGTGTGTTGGAGGTTTTGCTTTGCTATCAGGGATTACACGCTATTTGGATGTACCGTATTGCCCATTGGTTTTTTGTACGCGGCTTTGTTGTACTGCCGCGTGCTATATCGAACTTTGCCCGTTTTCTTACTGGTATTGAAATTCATCCTGGAGCTAAAATCGGTCCGGGCTTATTTATTGATCATGGCAGTGGCACTGTAATAGGCGAAACCGCTGAAATAGGTCGTAATGTGACTTTATATCAAGGAGTCACGTTGGGCGGGACCGGCAAAGAAAAGGGGAAACGTCATCCTACTATCGGTAATAATGTGGTGGTCTCCTCTGGAGCAAAAATATTAGGGTCTTTTTCTGTAGGAGATCATGCTAAAATTGGTTCCGGCTCAGTAGTTCTTAAAGAAGTGCCGGCTTATGCCACTGTCGTGGGAATTCCAGGCCGTGTGGTAATGATGAAGGGAAAACGTGTCAGCTCTACTGCCGATGGAAAGATAAAGAATCCTAATATATCTGATGCATTTAAAAAAGAACTAACGGAAGAACTTGATGTTGATTTGGCACATGATAAATTACCTGATCCTATACTTGATATGATGAAGGAACTTGTAAAAAAAGTTGATGGACTTGAAACTAAAGTAACAAATTTAGAAAAGGAACTGGATGCGAAAAAAAATGTTAAAAGTATATAATACCTTAACAAGAACAAAAGAAGAATTTAAACCAGTAGTACCTGGGCATGTCAGTATTTATGTATGCGGCGTTACTCCTTATAACGAACCACATATTGGCAATGCGCGGCCTTTTGTCACCTGGGATGTGATAAAACGCTTTTTACGTAAACTGGGTTATAAAGTGAAACACGTCCAGAATTTCACGGATATTGATGATAAAATAATTCGTACCGCCAATGAGCAGCGTGTCGGATGGAAAGATATTTCTGATAAGTATATAGCAGCATACTTTGCCGTCATGGATAAATTAGGTGTGGGGCGTGCTGACATATATCCGCGGGTATCGGAAAACATGGCGGATATTATAAAAATGGTATCAGGGCTTATCAAGGAAGGGTTTGCCTATGAACTTGATGGTGATGTCTATTTCAGTGTGGAAAAATTTCATGGATATGGTAAGTTAAGCGGGCGTAAACTTGATGATATGCAGGCCGGTGCGCGTATTGAGGTAGATGATCGTAAACATCATCCAATGGATTTTGCCTTGTGGAAAAGTGCCAAAGCTGGTGAACCATACTGGGAAAGTCCGTGGGGAAAAGGGCGTCCTGGCTGGCATATAGAATGTTCTACTATGTCACTGAAATATCTGGGGAAAACCTTTGATTTTCATGGTGGTGGCAGTGATCTTATATTTCCGCATCATGAAAATGAAATTGCTCAATCGCAGGCCTATTGCTGTGATGATCATTCTTTTGCCCGTTATTGGCTGCATAATGGATTTATTACTATAAATCAGGAAAAGATGAGCAAATCGCTGAATAACTTTTTTACAGTAAAAGATATTTTGGCAAAATATCCTGCTGAAGTATTACGATATTTTCTTGTAGCTACACATTATCGCAGTCCTCTGGATTTTAGTGATGAACGTTTAAAAGAGGCTGAAGCCGGGTTAGCCCGCTTAAAAAATGCACAGGATAATCTTAATGATTTATGTAACACGGCAAAAGATGGTGATGGCAGCACTGTACAATTAGTTCAATTTGCCCAAGATGCGAAAAAGGGATTTTATGATGCAATGGAAGATGATTTTAATACAGCACTTGCTTTAGCAAATATGTTTGATTTAGCTAAAAAAATAAATATCTATTATCAAACTATTACTGCCGGTGATACTGCTGCTGATAAAGACGATATTGAAAAGGTTGTTGCAGTATATCGGGAGATGACAGATATTCTTGGTATTTTGCAGGCGGATAAACAAGAAAAGAATGATGATAAAATTGTCAATGCATTGATGGATTTGATTATTGCGGTTAGGGAAGATGCTCGCCATAATAAAGATTGGGCAACATCGGATAAGATACGTGATGATTTGAAAACAATAGGTATAATTATTGAAGATTCCCCAACGGGAGCCAGGTGGAAGCGGTAATGCAGTTCGCTCATTATCGATATTTATGTGAACATATGTTTGAGCTAAATACAGCAGGTGTTGTAAAACAGCATTATGGTAAAATTGAAGTTGAAAAATTATCACCATTAATACTAGCATATATCGGAGATGCTTATTTTCATCTGTTTGTACGTACCCGGATGCTTTTTTTTGAACAAAATAAAGTTCGGGTTCTCAATGATTTTAGTGCCAAAATTGTGTCGGCAGTGTATCAGGCTGAAGCGTATCGGCAAATTGAAAAACAATTGACTGAAAGTGAAAAAAAATTATTTCACCGGGCTTATAGTGCAAAATCACATGCGCCGCGTGCAGCCAGTGTAGCTGATTATCATACCAGTACAGGTTTTGAGGCAGTCTTGGGATATTTATATCTGACTGGCAATAAAATACGCTTGCAGGAAATATGTGAAAAATCGTTTCAAACGATAATTAAAACTATTCATAACGAACATACTGATAATTGATAGAAATAATATAATTAAATAGTTATTTAGCAGAGTAAGTGACTGTGCGTAAAGTGCCAGATGAACGGGGAGTTGTCATTTGGACGAAAAGTGATATAGCTTGCGGTACAGTCACTGCATCCCGCTGCTGCATAAAAAGAAACATCTTGATATGTAGCAACGCGCTAAACATGTGGAGGTGTTTTTTTGTACCATTTTTCAGTACGCACAATTATTTTAAGTGGTATTTTTTTGGCTCTAATAATTATTTTTACGCATGTACTTGCGATACAGACGCCATTTATCAGGATTGGTTTCGGATTTTTACCATTAGCCATCTATGCAGCTGCTTATGGCCCTTTAGCGGGCAGCATTCTGGGAGCAGTGTCAGATATTTTAGGTTGTATACTTTTTACACCAGGACTTTATTTTCCTGGATTTACTATTAGTAGCTTTTGCAGTGGGGCGATTTATGGTTTTTGTTTTTATAATAAATCAATTACTATTAAACGAGCTGCTGTTGCATTTACAGTAAGCTTTGTTATTGTAGATATGTTGCTTAATACTATCTGGCTTAGTATTTTATATCAAAAAGCCGTATTTGCCTTTGCATTCAGTCGCTTCATAAAGGGAATTATTTTTATGCCGATCAATATTTTTCTATTTTATACTATTTATAAAACATTAGATAAGACAATAAAAAAATACCGTAATTTAAATTGATATTATCAATCCCCATAAGCTGGATTTGGAGTCTGGATTATGGGGAAGTTCAATTATCATATTGCGGTATTTTGAATAATATTTTTCAATAAGGTTTAAGATGATTATTTATGATATTAAATTTACGAAAACAATCCTATGCCTACGAAATAAGCCACAATAACACCGATCGGTCCGCCCAATTGACGTGACATCAATATTGCTGGCACCCCGATATCAACAGTTTCCGGTTTTGCTTCCATCAGACTTAAACCAACCGGCATAAAGTCGCAGCCTACTTGTGAATCTATTGCAAATAGTGCCGGCAGGGCAAACTCTGGTGAAATAGCTCCGGCACCAATCTGTGTACCAATTAAAACACCAATTACCTGAGCAATAACAGCGCCCGGGCCTAAAACTGGTGACAGGAACGGCAGCGAACAAATAACGGATATGATAAACAATCCAGGCAGTGAACCGGCATATGGTGATAAATGCACGGCAATAAAATCACCTAACCCAGAACCCATTATTAAACCTACGATCATACTTACGAAAGCCATAAACGGTAAAATAGTTTTTACAACCATGTCTATGGTATCACGGCCGGCTTGGAAGAATATCTGGATAACTCCTCCGGCGGCTTTGCCGAACCGCATTAAAATATTTCCCTTTTCTCTTTTGCCGGCGGGTGCGCTTTTAGCTGCCGGTTGTACGGTCTCTGCTGCCGGTACAGCTGTATTTATGCTTGCTGCGCCGTCGGCTGAAGCTGCACTTATACCATTGACTTTTACATCAGAAACATATATTGATTCATTAATAAATGATGCCAGCGGACCGGATTTACCAACCGGTGTGAGGTTCACCGTCGGAATACCTTTCTTAGGATAGATACCACAGCGCAGCGTTCCACCGCAGTCGACAATTGCGACAGCTATTTCTTCATCCGAAACACCGTGGCTAAACCCATCTACCAATTCAGCGCCGAGTAATTGGGCTATCTTTTCCGCAACTTCCGGTTTCTCACCGCCGGTTATATAAACTACTTTATTGCGTTTTCCTGACAATTTAATTGTCAGCGGTCCGCCAAACCCATTAGGTCCTTTTTCTATTCTAACTGCATCAGCCATGTTTTATTCTCCTTTATCGCTCAATTTTAAAGTTCGATGCCTTTTTTCTTCATCATGTAAAGCGTAATTTTCTCCGTGATGATACCACGAATCAACATTACGAGCACACCAGCCAGAAAATAACGTACGGCCATTTCACTGGTAGGCAGTCCCAGTTGAGCGATACCATTAGCAATACCAAGCCACACAAATAGTTCAGCTGGATTAGCATTAGGAAACAGTCCGGTTATTGGATGGGCGAAGGAAATACATGAATCCATAAATGCCGGTTTGTATTTTTCCGGCAGGAAGCGTCCCATTGTATATGCCATAGGATTTCCTAAAAAGAACATTGAAATTACATTAAATACGGTATAACGCAAAATTACATTTTTGCTTGTCAGCTGTGCCAACTTACTGATTCTTTCCTGTCCCATAATATGAATAAATGCATTGATGGCAGTAATTAATGCTATCAATGTCGGCAACATTCCTGTTACCATACCGACAAAACTTTTACCTCCCTCTTGAAATAAACCGATAAATCCTGCTGCCAGAACTCCCAGCTCCTGCATAATTCCCATCTTATTTCCTCCTTAATATAATAAATAATATTTTATAAATAACTGAAGTTTGTAAGATTTCCTGGATTAAATTCTGCTAATATTTATAGTACAAAAGATATAAATTATTTGAATTTTTTGCAATTTTAATTTATTTATATAGAGTTACCGCACGAATAGCATTGACTTTATAAATGTGCAACCTGTTAGGCTATATGATTTTCTATTTCGCATGTTTATAAATGAAAATGCATAAGTGTGGCAACCCCATATCAATATTAATAAGTTTTTATAGGCCAGTTCTTCAATAGATAATCTTCTGCTTCCGCATTCCAAAGATTATTATATTTTTGACAAATTTCTGCGAGTTTTGCGAAAAAAGGATTATCTTTTCCCTTTTCAGCGAAACTATCTATTGCGGTTAGTTCCATTTTTATCTGTGGATAGGATAATTTTTTTCCACCGGGAAGGTGAGGCAGGTTTATTGTTGTATCTATAATATCGTTTATACCACAGATATGAGTTACCATAACTGCCGGATTGATGCGTTTTTGTTCAGAAAGGGACAGGGATTCAAGCATATCTGAAGTATATCCGCCAGAAGTTCCCATCATATGAGCTGAGTTATAATGAATATTATAGAAATTTATGTTTGCACTCAGATTTGTATTAATAGGGCCGGAGAAAAAATTCAGACAACCGTCGTAACTTAAAAGTTTATCTGCCTGTTCGATGATTTCAGCTATCGGTGCCAGCACAAATATATCATCAAATCCATGACCATCAGTCAGCGAACGCAAAAAAGTGATGGGGTCATTATGGGCTGCTGTATTGATAAAATATAATTTAATACCTTTTTTTGCAGCTGATTTTATCGGAAATATTTGTGAAGCGCGTTCTAATCTTTGAGCATTTATATCTGTGACAACAAGTATTTTGGGACATACATCGCTGTGTAGGGCGTAGTCTATGGCACCCATACCCATGGGACCGGCTCCTGCCAGAATTGCCAAAGTACCATTCTTTTTTGTGCCCATTACATGTTTATATTCTCCTGCAGTGTTATGATAAGCTGCATGGAAAGCACCTATAATACAACTCATTGGCTCTGATAAAGATGCTTCATAATAAGCCGTCCCTTTATATGATAGGAGACTATTCGCATATATAACCTCAGATGGTATGACTGCATATGTGCAGGCTCCGCCGCAATTTTCATAACAGTAACCTACAGTGTAATTTTGTCCTTTATACGTAAGGGCCGGTTGTAAAGAAAATTTATCTCCTACGCAGTATTTATGCTGCCATTTACTACCTACTTCAACAATGTCTCCAGCTGTTTCGTGTCCTACTATAACGGGATGCTTGTCAATTCCTTCAGGAACACGCTTGTGCTCTGAACCTTGTTTTGATTCCTTGTATGTTGACATGCAGATACTGTCAGAGATAACTTTTACAAGAATCTCATCGTCTTTTATTTCCGGCAGGGAAAATTTTTCTAATCTTAAATCATTTTTTCCATACATTCTTACCGCAGTAGTAATCATTTTAATTTCTCCTCATATACAAAGCTTTGCAGATATGTATCATTGACTTGCAAAACTTATTATGTTATGTGTTTTTCTAAAAAACTAATATCTGTAAAATGTTTCAAATGGCTGCTTTCCCTTTTGAACCGAATAAATTTATACGGTCTTGGACAATTTTGCTTATTGCGGCAGTCATTGGGGCAAACATCTTATCTGGAAGAGGATCAGGTCTTTGATTGTCAGCTGATGCAATAGTGATTCCCTTTTTTAAAGCAATTCGTAAATCTGAATAAATATTTATTTTGGTTATACCATTGTTTATAGCTTCTTTTAATTCTGCTTCTGGTGTACCTGAGCCACCATGTAAAACCAATGGTACTTTGCTGATTGCAGATATTTCTTTTAACCGTTCAATATTTAGTTTAGGTTCTGAAACATATATACCATGTGCTGTACCTATTGAAACCGCTAATGCATCAATATTTGTTTCATTGACAAATGTTTCCACTTCCTGAGGTTCAGTGAGTTGTACAGCATGATCATCATCGCAGCCTGACAATTCTTTTCCTGCTACGTGACCCAATTCAGCTTCTACTGTAGCGTTATATTTTTGAGCCATTTTAACTACTTGTTGAGTGTTTTTGACGTTTTGGTCGAATGGTAATGCTGAACCATCGTACATAACAGAGGTAAAACCATTTTTCAAGGCACGCTCAATTATTGCAAAATTTGTTGCATGGTCAAGATGCAGTACAATAGGAACATTATAAGTGGGGGCAACGGCCTTTATGAGACCGGCTATATAATCCATGCCACGCTCTTTAAGATCATATTCAAGCGCCATTAGTATTATCGGTGAGTCCATATTAACAGCTGAATCTAAAATGGTTTTAACAAAAATATCTGATACACAATCAAATGCCGCAACAGCATATTTATCTTTGGCGGCTTTTTTTAAAATTTTATTCATATTTACCAACATAGATGGTACCTCCTCATTAGGGCAGTAGTAGAATAGTAATAAAAAAAGGTACCAAAGCACAGAAAAACTTCTGCACTATGATACCGAATTCAATACACAATTCAATATAAAAATATTTTGTTATGGAAATGAAAAGTCACCCGGGTAACTTCTTATTTCTGTTACAGTATAAAAGTTATTTTTTCATTTGTCAATAATAAATATGAAAATACTGAATAAATAAATTATTATAATACTATATTAATATAGATTAAATTACAGTTTGTTAAAAGGATTGTTCCATAAATTTTGCCGGCTTGTCATGATACCGTCAAATCCATTATCATATAATTTGTGTATTAGTTCCACATCGGTAATAAAGCCGCTGGCAATAATTTTCCCTGAATATTGTTTTTTAATTTTTTCTATATTACTGAGTGCACAAACTGCGGGTTTCACTTCAATCATATTTGGTTTAATATTAGCTATTAGTTTGAGTGTGGATTCCAACGCCAATGAATCTATTAAGGGTACTTTAAGAATTGTTTCTATTCCTGCAGCCTTGGCTTTTCCTGCATAAATTTGATTACTTTCAATGACGGCATCTACTTTATACATGTTTTTTAACATCTCAAAAGCAATAGTATCATTACCAAGGCCGCCGACCAATTCATGATTGACAATTACATGTTTGCCGGCACCGTGACACAGCACAGTGAGCTCTTTTAGATTGCCGATGTGTGTAATAGTACTTAAAAGAATGGTGTTTTCAGAAATTGACAGGGCCTTTTTGAGATCTTTCATGTTACGTACGGAAGGAATGATAGAAAAAGTTCTTTTCATTTAATACAATCCTTTCACTTGATATATAATAATTGCTGTTTAATATGTTTTCACATTGGTAAAAATCATTTGTATTATATATAATCATAAGTATAATTGTCAATTACAGAATCAAAATTAAAAAAGCATCAAGACGTTTAGCCCTGATGTTTTATGTGTTGTGTTTTATTAAATTATCATCGTCATCCCTTTGGCATACATGAAAATTATTTTCTGGTCAATGGCAGAGATGTCCTTCTGACGCTTCTTGACAACCTGTGGCTTGAATGAGGATTGCCGATCCTGAGGAACGTCAATCTGAAAGCTGCCATAACTGCTGTTCATTTGCTTTGGTTTATAACCGTTGCGGGCGTTCTCGCTGTCGGAGCGTTCCGATTTGCTATAGCCCAGGTGTTCATCCATTTCAGACTCCATCATCTCCTTGATGGTGCCGCCAGCAGATCCTTCAGGGCATCTTCGATGTCATTTGGTTTCTCGATGTTATACTCTTGGAAGAGCCGCTGGATAATAGCCCGCTTCCCATCGGTCATTTCAACCTTGTGAATCTCTTTCCGATGTTTTGCCATGATAAAAAGGCCTCCTATGATTAGATTGTACCATAGAAGACCTTATGACTTCGAGTGGAAGTTTGTTTACAGAGATTTTTTCATAGGCTCTTTTTTGCCGCAATTGTCTTTGTCCCGATTCATCATGATGAAATTCAACTACCCTGGACTTCAGTCCAGGGTAGTTGAATCTTATATTTTATTAAACATTTTTCTAGATAACTTAAACAAACATATCATACTGGACATTTTTTCATAACCTTGTAGCAAATATATTCTGCATTTCAGCTTGTTCCACTCTAGCATTAATAGCATCTACATCAGTAAGGTATAGACCCTTTTCCTTCATACGATCAAAGTAGACAGAGACCGCGAAAGTATAGACCTTTCCCCTCCCGTCAGGAGTTTTAACCTGTTCATTCACGTAAGCAATGATATCTCCGATGGCTAATGATTCAGGAATTATCACTAGTTTCATACCTAATACCTTACGGACAGCATTGGTTCCCGCTAAACCACCGGTAACGATTGCTTCTACATGACCTACCATTGGGCCTACCTTTTCCCCAGCACAAAAAAGGTTATCCACTCCTTCGACATGCAAGGTATTATCTCGCGGCGACATAGCCAAATAACGAATGGAATTTCCAATGCCACCAGCATAGGGATCTTCAAAGCGGGCATTTTCCATACCGGGAATCTGCCTCAGCATGCTCAGCGGGTAGTATGGCATTGTCAATTTAGCCTGATCGGTATCTAGTAAAATGATATTATCAGCAAATCCCGATGCAAGGTGCAACAACCCTTGCTTGACAAAATTTTGATGGTTCTGCCTTAATTTCTCAGGAATCGGAATCATGACCACACCAATTTCATTCAGCTTATTGCGTATCTCTTTACTAAGCGATTCCTTGAATATCTTGCAGGAGCCACTCATAGTACCGACCTGACTATCATGCTTAACGCAATACTCCTGAACTCCGGCCTTGGCAGCCAGGCTGATCCGCACTCCAAAGCTGTGACACCGCAGAACACACATAGCACAACCGTTGCCGTATTTATGGCAGTTGCCATACGGTCCTGTGCTACCGGTGGCATCTATGAATACATCCCCTATAATTCGATTGCCTTTATCTGTGACTACTGCAACGATTTTGCCTCCATCCATTTCCACATCTTTGACACGACTCTGGAGTTGGACCTGTATTCCCTTGTTTTCCAGCATCGTTTTAATTATTGGCTCGATTTTGATTCCGCTATAAAGGGTCACACGCTCATGGCCCGGGAAATTAATATTCTTATGTGTAGCAGCCTGATTGATTGCACTAAAAATATCGCCCAACCCCATAGCGATAGCCTCTTTTACCGCAGTCCAACGTCCATTGGTAATTACGACCCCACCAACTAAACCTGTCCCCAAAAGCATATCGGTTCTTTCTATGATAATCACTTCAGCTCCAGCCTGAGAAGCAGCCACAGCTGCACTGATTCCTGCCCATCCACCGCCAACAATTACGACTTTCGCCTTTTTTTCTTCTCTTGGTATGCTTTCGTTTAATTTCATTTTTAAACCTCCAGTGTCAAATTCATGTTCACCTACAAAACTTATATCAATTTCCAATAAGAAATTATCAAAACCAAATTCGAAACTTTTTATCAACAAATTTTCAATTCCGAGAAAATCTTCAAAGCAAGACGTAAAGGTACTTTACATATAAATCAAAAAAAACTAACCACCAACCTTATCACTAAAAATATCGAGTTCATTTTTTAAAGTTGTTAGGAATCTTTTTAAAAAATCAATCTTTTCTCCGGATTCACCATCCAATATTCCGGCCAACATCTGATCAAAACTTTCATGAAATTTAAAATGGTTTATATATGCAATTTCACCTAAAGGCGTTAATTTTGATAAAAATTTAGTCTGATTAGTTACATCCTTTTCTTTTATAATTAACCCTTTTTTCTCAAGCCTAATTATTATCTGAGATACCGCTGCTTTAGACACTCCTAAAATTTCAGCTAATCCTGTTATATGAATCCCTTCATTTTCTTTTATTGCTTTAATCATATGAATCTCTGAATAAAATAATGGTCGATCCGTTCCATAATAACGAGTTTTTTTATCAATTTCAGAAAACTTCTTAATAATTTTAAAAAGCAAATAACTTATTTCCGTATTTTTTGCATCATTTAAATTCATCATATTTCACATTGTAAAGTATGTTTACGTTTTTGTCAACATAGTTTTGATGTTGTACAATAAAAATTGGCACCTTATTCTCAAGGATTGTGATATATAATTGATAGAGAATAGGAGAAATAAGATGGCAAAACGAATTATAAAAACTTATGACCAAGAATTTAAATCACAGGCTGTAAAATTAGCTCAGGAGATTGGTGGACACAAAGCCGCAACGGAACTGGGGCTTCCTGATAGTACTATCTATACATGGGTTAAAGCCTTCAAAGAAGGTAGGTTGGAGGCAAAAGACGCTGTTCATACTCCTTCCAATGCCTTATCTCTTAACGAGGAACTTATTGAACTTAAAAAGCGTGTTAAAGAACTGGACAAAGAGAATCACCATCTTAAAGAAGTGAATGAATTTCTTGAGGAAGCAAGCGCTTTTTTCGCCGCCAGCCGTCGGAAGTCAACAAAAAACAGAGATTGATATTTATTGCAGTAAAAACTGAAGACGGCACTATTAAAGGTAAAATTTCATTCTATTGTAAAAGCCTATGCGTAACCAGACAGGGATTTCACAATTATCTTAAATATAAAGATAAGCCTTGGAAATATCAGTCTCTTGCAGATGCTATGTTAGATATCTGTACTGAAGATGAATGCAATGATACTTACGGACGAATCAGAATGCATCAAGCTTTAGAGCTAAAAAACCTGCTGGTATTGAGATTCCGAGTGAACGGACTGTATACCGTGTTATGGAAGAAATCGGTATTAGCCATAGACCAAAAAGAAGACCTAATGGAATCACAAAAGCTGATAAAGAAGCCAGAAAATCTGATGACTTAATTAAACGTGATTTCTATTCTGATAAACCGTTAAGCAAGTGCGTAACAGATATGACTGAAATAAAGTGTCTGGATGGAAAACTGTATGTATCCGCAGTTTTTGACTGCTTCGATTCTGCAGTACTGGGATTAGCAATGGATACAAATATGAAAGCCACGTTATGTGAACAAACAATAATTAATACATATAAAGCATATCCAGAAATTCGGGGCTGTATCCTGCATAGTGATAGGGGAACACAGGTGCGACAAGAAGTCGCGTAATATATTGCCGAAAGGCTGCCCCATCCATTCGGGGTAACCCTATTGTGACTAGCGTGAATGGTAACATTTGGGTTAGAAAGCTTACAAGACAATGTGGAAGTTCGAGTAGCCTAAAACTGGGGCAACTGCTAGGGTAAGAAAGCTACTGTAATTTTATTTTGCTCTATTTATATACTAGCACCAAATGCCCGTTGCGAAAGCATGTGGGCAAGATTAAAGGAAGAATTAATCTATAATCGATATAATGCTTCAAAAACAACTGTTGAACATATGAAAACAATTATATGGAGATATTTCATTAGTTACTGGAATAACCGAAGAATCTGCTCACCAATGGAGGATTACCTCCAATGATTAAGAGACAACAGTATTACCGCTCATTGAAGGATGCAGCGTAGATCCAATATCCTCGAGGAAAAAGTGTAAAGAGATATTGACAATATCAGTTTTAGTAAAGAATATTCTATTACTTTTGTGTATGATTCATATGTTATAGTTATTGACAAATTTAAAATAAACGAATTATGTTTGTCAATAGAATTAAGATATTAAAGGTTTTGAGTAAATAAACTGTTTATAATTAGAAATTAACAATGCATATAATACGCTGATTTCATTCAATAAGCGCATACGCTATATTGGTTTATTGCCTCTTTTTAGGTGTATACTATGAGGCACTCAATAAAATTAATTTTTATTTGAGTGGAAGTAAAACATATTGACTGATGTTTAGCCAATATATAAATAGTGACGTTACAAATATAGAAAAGGTAACGCGTATAAATCTATGGAGGATGAAACATATGGCATTAGTTCAAAAAGAAATCCAGAATAATATAGGTATTATTACTTTGGATAATCCTAAAAAGCTGAACGCTCTCAGTTCGGAAATGGTAAGTGATATAATTGAGGCGCTTGATGATTTTAGTGCGCAGAAATTACCTGTCGTGATTTTAAAAGCTGCGGTAGGAGCAAAAGTCTGGTCGGCGGGGCATGATGTTAAAGAATTACCGCGCAAAATGCGTGATCCTTTAAGCTATTATGACTCGTTAGAAAGGCTGCTCAGAGCCATAGAAAAATATCTCGGCCCTGTAATAGCTGTTGTACATGGCAGTGTGTGGGGTGGTGCATGTGATTTGACTATGACCTGTGATATGGTTATTGCTGATGATACTGCCAGCTTTGCAATGACTCCTGCTAAAATGGGTGTTCCTTACAATCTTACTGGTGTTCTGCATTTTATGAACAGACTGCCGCTTAACATTGCTAAGGAGATGTTTTTTACGGCATCACCATTACCTGCTAAAAGAGCTTTAGAAATTGGCATTATTAACCATTTGGTACCAGAGACAGAACTTTTCGATTTTGCACTGAATATAGCAAAAACGATAATGTCGCGTTCTCAATTGTCAGTTGAAGTTATTAAAGAACAATTTCGTATTTTATCTAAAGCTTTTCCAATCAGTCCGGCTGATTTTGAACGTGTGCAGGGACTTAGACGCAAAGTATATGATAGTCATGACTATGAAGAAGCGATTACTGCTTTCTTAGAAAAACGACCGCCTAAATTTAATGGTAAATAATAATTAGTCTCATCTGTTAAGTATGCCAAAACACTTCATTCAGCAAATGAAGTGTTTTGGCATTAAAAATTTTTAGAAACAAATTCGATAAATAATAGCCATCAGGCAAATGCAAAAACTGACAATTTTAATTTATTAATCAGATAAAAGAAAATTATATCAAGGGCAGTGTTAGATATAGATACGGTAAAAAAATTCAGCCGAGTAACGTTTGGCGCTATATTTGCTCTCGATTTGACAAAGCTAACAAAAGTTCATTTTTTTATTTGTTATTATATGATAAACTCTTCGGTCTTTATCTGGACTGCGTTGAACTAATTTTTGATTTTTAAGGACTTCAAAGCGCGGCTTATAGCAGATAGATCAATATTTAACCTTGTGCGGTAAATCCTTTAACGGTGCTGCCATTGCGCTTACATCATGCAGCTTTTCTGGTAAAAAAGAAATACAGAATGCCTGTAATGATCATAGCTGGATATGTTGCTCCAGTATAAGCCGTTACAAATTCAGTATTTCTTAGTAATAAGAACAATATAACGCCGGCAGCCCAAATGACAACTGCTCTTATATTAAACCCACCGGAAAACCAATATCTGCCATTTTTTTTATTAAGATCATCTGTAGATTGTTTTTTATTATGCAGCAAATAATAATCAGTTATTACAATAGCAAATATAGGACCAAATACCATGCCGATATAATCAAGGAACATTGTAAATGATTCTAGAAACGATCCTATATAAAGAGGAATCAACGTAATAAAAGCAGCAATAGCCGTCACTATCCACAAAGCAGGAAGGGCTTTTAGTTTTGGAATTACATTAGTCAATGATATACCTGATGCCATAAGATTTATCGCATTCGCCGTTGTACTTGTAATAATAATAACAAGAAAAGCTAGTACGCCAAGTCCCAGTTTGCTGACAATACCGCTTGGATCAGAATTATTTGGATCATATGCTCCAGTAGAGATTGCAACACCAATAGTTACGATACTGCCAATAAGTGTAAACCAAAACAATCCAATATTGGCTCCAAGCATCGGGACCCAAGTAGCAGCGGTTTTAGTTTTACAGTAGCGGGTAAATTCTGCAATAGCCGGAGTCCATCCAAGGCTGAATGCTGCCATTATATCTATTGCAGAACCAAATGGCAGTGCTTTATCTGCTGGTGGGCGCCAATTGATTATTTGATCTAATGATACCTGTTGAAAAACTACTACTGTTTCCCATATAACAAGTAAAATTATAAGGCCAACACCTATACGTTCAACTATTTTTACTGAACGGTGTCCAGAGGCGATCGATAAAAGATGCAGCACGCTCATTATACATATACCAATGAGCATTGTTGTATTTCCTCCCGGTTCACCAAACACCGGCATACCAAATAAATCTTTTAGAAGAAAGCTCACAGAAATAGAAGCAATAAATGTATTTACTGCTGTCCAGCCAATAAACTGTGTAGTATTAAGCAATGATGGTATTATACTCCCTTTAACGCCAAAAGTAATCCTTGTAAGTGCCATAGTTGATATGCCAATCTTATATCCTATATATCCGACTAAAGCCATAATTATATAAGCTATAGGGTTAGCTATCAGTGTCACATATAATGATGGTATAAAGCACAGAGCAGCAATAACACCACCGACATACCATGTTCCATTATTGGCGTTAGCTCCCACCCATGTCGCAAACATATCTAGTGCGTTGATGCTGCGTTCCCTTATTGGTACAGGCTCAATGGCATTATATTCTTTTCTCTCTTCAAAATTAATCGCACTTTCAAATGTATCATTCATTATTTTTCCTCCTAAAAAAAGAGCCATGAATAAAAATTCATGACCCCATTGTCAAAAAATTAAATTTGCTTCATTTTTACTTTTTGTGGTTCCCGTTCTAAAATAACTTTTCCTCGTCTTATTGAGTATAGCACCGGCGATAAATTCCGTATAGCATCAAATTCATTATCAGCATCAATAATGATTATATTAGCCGGCTTGCCTTTATCAATACCGTAATCATTTGTTATGTGCAATGCTTTAGCTGCATTATCAGTAACAAGATCAAATGAATTTATAATTTCTTGATATCCCATCATCTGGCAGGCATGTATACACATATCAACTTCTCGCAGAGGATTATCCGTGCCAAGCGGATACCATGGATCCATTATTGAATCCTGAGCCACAGAAGTATTTATCCCTGCCTCAAGTAGTTCCTTTACACGTGTTATACCGCGCCTTTTAGGGAATGTGTCAAAACGACCCTGCAGATGAATGTTTTCCGTAGGACATGATATGATATTTATTCCCGCTAAGTGAAGCAGCCTAAATAATTTATACGCATAAGGATTATTGTAGGAATGCATCGCAGTTGTATGGCTGGCAGATACCTTATCTCCCATCTCAAGTTTATAAGCCATCGCAGCAACTGTCTCTAAAAAATGTGACTGGGGATCATCTATTTCATCACAATGTATATCAATAAGCCTGTCATATTTTTGTGCAAGTTCAAATGCCTTATTAAGTGACTTTATCCCATATTCTCTGGTAAATTCATAATGAGGTATAGCGCCTACAGCATCAGCTCCAAGTTTTACCGCTTCTTCCAACAGCTTATCACCATCGGGATAAGAGCAAATACCTTCTTGTGGAAACGCAACCAACTGAAGGTTAATAATATCTTTAACTTCTTCTTTTACTTCAAGTAAAGCTTTTAATGCAGTCAGCTGGGGATCAGTAGTATCAACATGACTGCGAACAAATTGTATCCCTTGGGAAATCTGCAGTCGAATGGCCTTTTTTGCCCTATTTTTTACATCATCAATAGTTATCTGCTTTTTTCGCTCAGCCCATAGCTCGATACCTTCGAATAATGTACCGCTTTCGTTCCAATGCGGTTCACCCGCCGTAAACACAGCATCCAGATGTATATGCGGTTCTACATAAGGAGCTGTTGTAAGATGACCTGCAGCATCTATACAATCATTGTCATCAAACAACGCCTCTTGAGTTATCTTATGAATTTTACCATTTTTTATGCTGATATTCCAAAGCCCTTCTTTACGACGCAAGCGAGAATTTTTTATCAACACAAAATCACCCTCTTTCCATTTCTAAACTACCTTTTTAATTATAATATCATCTTCCATCTGCATCATCATACGAAACATACAACAAAATTAACTAGTTTTGTACGAAATAACCAAAATGCCTAAATTTTATATTACAAACTTACACACTTATGTTATACTTTGCATAATATAATTATTAATTAGTAATGGAGGATAAAATGCCTAATGGCTGTGAGATGTACAGATTTGCTGAAATTGGAAATATTTTGTCACCTAAAACTGCTCGGTGGTAAAGATGGCCTTGACAGGATAGTACGCTGCCCATATGTCACCTTGACAAAAACAATTGCCCAATGGGTGCATGGCGGTGAATTAATGTTTGTTTCTGTAAAAGATTTATCATGCAATGCTGCTCAATTATTACAGCTTTTTAACGAGGGGTACCAAAAAAATTTATCAGGAGTTGTGTTATTAGTAGAAACAGTAAAAAATCTGTTTTTAGATGATCTGATAACCGCTGCTGATTGTTTTTGCCTGCCTTTATTTCAAATGCCATATGAATTGCCATTGGTAGAGATTACAGAGGAAATCAGCAGTTTTATCATTCAAGATAAACTGCGTTTACAGTTTACCAATGAACTTATGATAGACATTTTTTCTGCACAAAAGAACGATCAACAGTCTTTAATATCAAAAGCAATGCTTTATCACTACGATATTAGCGGTGCTCACCGTATAGCGATAATTTCTATAAATAATCTTCAATCAATATTCCAAGAAAATAATTTTTTGCTAGTAAAAAAATCACTGATATATATGGAATCATTGCAGGGAATAGTTGATGCAATATGCAAAAAGAGAAATTGGAATGTCCCTGGATTTATAAACGGAAACATGCTTGTCCTTTTATTGCCAGCAACAGCACGTGCAGAAATAGAAAAAATGCTTATGGAAATATACGGATGCATCGAGGAAAATCTTGATAATCCGCGCATATTCATCAGTATAGGAAAAGAATATTCATCTTTATCACAAATGCGCCGCAGCCATTTAGAGGCTAAACGTGCTAATAGTTTTACTACTGGAGAAAATAAACATATAATTTTTTATGAAGATCTTGGTTTTTATAAAGTGTTATATGAGATTAATAATCAACAGATAATGACTAATTTTTCAGATGAAGTGCTTTTATCACTTAAAAGATATGATAAAGAAAACCATACTGTATTGATGCATACATTAATGATATATCTGTACGAAAATTGTAATCTGGTAAAAACAGCTAAAAAATTATATATTCATAGAAATTCATTAATATATAGGATAAAGAAAATAGAAGAAATAACTAAAGAATCATTAGATAACGAAAATGTATGTGAAAAATACCGCCAGGCATTATGGGTAGAAAAATTTTTAATATCAGTAAACCATAATAGTATTAATGAATAAGTAAAATATTCCAACCCAAATTTCGCTACTATTGAGTCGATTGAATTATCGACGATTAAGAAAAATTTGTAAAAAATAGTTTTTCCATATTGACAGCATGAATGATCTCCTATATATGGAGGGAAGAAAAATTATGGAAACAGAAGCTTTGATTGTGAGATATATAAACATATTGTCTGAATATATGCGACAGACTACAAGAGAGTATTATGAGCAAACGGAGTATTCAGCACTTTTCAATTTATCAATTACTCATCTTCATTACCTGCATGCTATACAGGAAATGGACGGTCCTACATTCAAACAGCTGGCAGAGAAATTTTCTGTACAAAAATCAACGGTTACAGAAAATATTAAAAGACTTATACAAAAGAATATTGTGTCGAGGCAGCAGTCCAAAAAAGACCTGCGAGTATACCATGTATACCTGACCCCTAAAGGCAATAATCTGTTATCTATTGAAAACATGGGTTATTTTGGATTTGCAAAAAAAATGACGCAATGTCTAGATAAAGATCAGAAAGAAAAATTCACAGAAATTTTAAAAACTATTACAGATAATCTTAGAAAATAAATACATATATAGATCGAGGAGGAATATTTATGAAGTTAAAAGCAATAGCAGGGGGACTATTGTCTTTGTTCTTGTTTTCAGGTATGGTATTTGCAGCAGAAGGAGGACAGTCACCTGACAAACAAACGGCATGGACTCTTACCAAGGGAACTGTTATTCCTGTAGAAGCTATTGAATCCGTTAGTTCAAAAAATTGTAGAAAAGGTCAGAAAGTATTTTTCAAGTTAAAAAGTGACGTAAAATCAGAAGGGGAAATTATTATTCCTGCAAATACGCTAGTGGAGGCAACAGTAATAAAAGTCAAAAGGACAGGACCGTGGGACAGTTCTGGTGAAGTTGATTTAGTTTTTTCCGAAATTAAAGCTAAAAACGGGCAATCTGTTCCAATAGATGGCAAGCTGGACGTAAAAGGGAAAAAACCTAATTTTTTTGTCAGATATTCATTATTAGGCGTATTAATTGCTGGTAGGAATGTTACTGTAGAAAAAGGAACTACAGTTGATTTAAAAGTAGCAGATGATGTTAGTTCTTTAAAGACAAAAGAAAATACAACTGAAGGTATCCAAGCAACAAAACAGTAAGTTAATAATCCAAATGTATGTTATGTTGACAATAACGGAAGAGAGTTATAAAAAGTGATACGATTTACTATCTTGGGAATAAGTATATTACTGGTTGTAGCAACAGCACTATCTATAGCAGATGGTTTTTTTCTTGACCAAAACTATTTAAAACCGTGGCAAAAGTCATATAGTGATCAATTCACTGATCCTAGGATTAAATTGGCAGCATGTGGACTGTTAGCAGCTAACGGTCATAATATGCAACCATGGAAGGTTAGTCTTGATAAAAACAAAAATGTTTTTTATTTATTTGCGGATAACCAGCGTTTATCCCAAGAGGTAGATACCAGCGCACAGCAGGTAATGATTACGCAAGGCACTTTCTTGGAATATGTTCGTGTTGGCGGTAATTTTATGGGATATAAAACGAATATCATTCTTTTTCCAGACGGAGAATACGATGAAGGGAACCTTACTAAAAGTATGCAGGATAAGCCAGTTGCCAAAATAACTTTATCATTATTTGGTTCTGGAACATGTACACCTTATGAATATATGTTCCAGCCTGATACTAACAGAGGCGCATATGAAAATCAGGAACTGACACCTGAGGAACTGCAGCAGTTTTTTGCTATAAATTCTAGCGGGACTGAGAAATTGGATATATTTCAAGATAGGAAAAATAAAAGAATTTTAGACAATTACGTACTTAAAGGAGCGGAGATCGAATCCGGGATTCATCGTATTAGTAAAGAATCGGCAGACATCTTTAGAAAAAATGAATATGAAAAGAATAAATACAGATATGGTTTTTCTGTGGAAGGGCAAGGAATAAGTGGGTTAAAAAAGTATTTTGTACAAGGAATGCTTACATTGTTTCCGTTTATAAACAGTGAAAAAATTTCCGCAGATATGTATATGAAAACTGTACAGGAAGAAGTAAATAACACACCGGCTTATGGTTTGATCATCACTACAGATAATAGCCGTACGGAACAGGTAAAAAGCGGCATGCTTTACAGCCGGCTGGTATTGGAAGCGCACGCATTGGGATTGGCGGTGCAACCGATGAGTCAGGTTATTGAGGAATATCCCGAAATGAAAGAACAACATGATAAGATCCACAGGGATTATGCACAGAACGGAGATACAATCCAGATGTTTTTCCGCATAGGAAGACCAGTTCAGGAATTTCCGCGAAGCATGAGAAGAGACGTTATGGAGTTGATAGAAAAATAGATGCATATTTTTAGCTATATGGCTTTAGACATGAACCGGTGAATACAAATAATTCTTTCGGTGGTGTTTATAGTGTTGACGCATCTCGTGTGATTCCCGCAGATGTGGGAAATCGTCTTTACTGCGGTAGTATATCTGATACAGGCAAAATGATTGATTTTTTATCAATCTATGTTATAATTGAGCATAGAAAAAGGATAGTTGATGCGTGGTTGCTCGACTTTCCTCACATAATTGTATGTTTGAAAAAAAGCCGGCTTATACGCGTGAGTCGGTTTATTTCATTTTAATGCATGAAATAATGGCTACTATAAGCAGCCCGAAGCTTATCATCAAAGATAAAGCTTGGAATGTACTCACAGCACCACCTCCTCCGGAGAGGAAAAACCGAAACATCAACTATCCCATGCGGATTATTATAGCATAATGCCTTTTTAACGTCTATCCATTTGGGTAGGCGTTTTTCTTGCCAAAATAAAACAAATTTTGCAAGATAAGGTTTCCGCTATATTGGACCGCTGCTATTGGAAAGCTCTTAAAAGCGCGCATTTAATACCTACCAATCCTATTTTAGAGATTGGCAGTAAAATTACTTTATATTATCGGCCGATAGCATTATGATAAAACTTTATTATCTCAATTAGAAACTCTCACCTTCTTTTTGGATGTTAGGATTATAACAAATATTATGATTACAACAATAAAAGTAAGCGCTGCAAATATCCACGAATTTCTAAGTCCTCCCATCAGAACAGATTGCGATTCGCTCGTAGTGTGTATAAAATTTGAGGCGAGTGCTGTATATATGATTATACCAAGGTTCTGGACCATGCGTGAGTTGCACCGATTGTACCGTGGCTATCCTTGTCGGCAGTTTCCATCAATGCTGAGATATTGGCCCGGAAGGAACAAACCGCTGCCCATCCCATAAAGGAATAGTAAAAGCGCCATCAATAGTGGGCTCCAATTATTCTGCATTTGTCCTAAAACTGCATACGATATAAACATGACTATCAAGCCAAATGTCATTAAGCGTATAGGTTTGAAACGTTTCATCAGATGCCCGGACACTTTGGAAAGCAGGGCTATCCCAAGGGGGGAGGATAGGTTTACAATACCTACCTGCCAAGGAGCAAGATGTGAAATTTGCTCTAAAAAATATGGCGGACAATAAATCCCAATGAAGTGGAGCCTCCAAATACAAAAATAGCCAATAGAGAAGCCGAAAATATTTTATTTCTTAAAAGCGATAATCGAATGATTGGTTGTTCAATACGTGCTTCATTCTTTGTAAAAGCAAACAACAAAATAGCACATGCACCTAATAACACCACTGTTAATAAATGATAGCCGCCGTTAGAATTCCAAGTAGATACACTTACTAATAAGGCAAGAAATTGCTCCTGTCAGCAACAAATTCCCTGATAGATCAATCGAATTGCTGTTATGCACTTCTTTGTTCCTCATTAGAAAATATCTGCAACCGATTAAACCAATTATTGATATGGGCACATTAATCCAAAAAATCCATCTCCACCCGCAAAGTGAAATAATTGCGCCACCAACACTGGGCCCCAAAACAGGGTCTAATCCCATTAGCGCACTGAGCGTCCCGAATGCTGAGTCCCGATGCTTTTCAGAAACAGTCGTTGAGATAATCGCAACTGCCGTTGCCTGTAACATGGACGCTCCAATTCCTTGCAATATGCGGAACCCGACGATCTCTAAGATGTTTTGTGAAAATCCACATAGAACCGAGAAAACAGTAAATACGATAAGGCCCAGAGAATAAATTTTCAGGTGGCCAAATTTGTCACTAAGTCTTCCGAATATGATAATTGTACCAACGATGGAAAGTGTGTAAAGGGTAACAGTCCATGCGATTGATGCGGCGTTAACATGAAAATCCGTTGCCAATGTGGGTAGAGCTACGTTGATGATACCAGTATCCAATGTGGATAGTAGCAGCCCTATGCCGGCAACAACCACAATCCATTTTTCCTGAGTTCCCATTTGTATTTTTTTACTTGACATATGACACCTCGCTATCATAGGAATTTGTTTGTACAGAGTATAGCATGATAACATTTAACGTGGCATCGAAATATTCCTGTGCTATGATATCATTAATAAAATCAACAAGCACAACGGAGGGAAATCATGGAGATTCATTTGAATATAACCTCAGTAGCCGCCTTAATAGGCGATCCAACACGGGCCGCGATTCTTTTGGCTTTGGCAGATTTACGGGCGTTGCCTGCGGGAGAATTGGCAAAAATAGCAAAAGTATCTCCACAGACTGCAAGCTCACATTTAGCCAAACTAATGGCGGGAGGTCTTATTAGTGTTGAAACATGGGGACGTTATCGCTATTACCGCTTAGCAAGTCCAGAAGTGGCGAAGGTGTTGGAATCGCTTGCAGGTATCGCCTCTCCGGCCCCTGTAAGCTCTCTAAGACAGTCTGAGCAATTTAAAGACGTTAAAATTTGCGCGCACTTGCTATGACCATATCGCGGGAGAACTGGGCGTAAGTATTACACAAGCCTTCATAGACCAAAATTTTATTATTGAAAATAGCGATGGTTATTTACTTACTGACCAGGGCGAGGCATGGCTAAATAATTTCGGAGTTAATATAAACGCCAAAAAGAATCATCGTGTAATTCCGTGGCATATTGATTGGACACAGCGGGTTCATCATATGGCCGGGCCAATCGCTGTCGGCCTTACAAATCGCTTATTTGAGCTCAATCTTATAACTCGTGGCAGTGTGCATCGTTCTGTTAAATTAACGGAGCATGGATATGACTTTTTTGAAAACAGCTTTAGAATATCTCTGCCAAAAGATAAACTATAGGATACATTGGACGTTCCAAATTTTAAGATTTACGATTATACATTCCTGTCTGTTAGCCGTCTCTTAAAGCAATTACATTTTTTTAACTTGCTTCCTTATGGACCCTGCCCATTTTTCCGGACATTATTTTTGCCACTATGTCAGCATGGCGGGTAAAAAGTATTGCATCCATGCGGGCTGCACGTGCGGTATGTCCACCTGCTTTTTGCAGTTGTCCGGTAAGTCTTCTATATACGAGAGTAACCTTATTAGAGATATACAGCTATCCCGCTATGCCGCACAAAATGGTGATTCTAGAAAAAAAGCTATTGCATTAGCGCAAGCATATTTTGCTGTAAAAACTAGGCAGCAAGAAATATAAGAGAAATGAAAAACCGGCAGATCAATAATAATCTGCCGGAATTATCCGAAGAACATATCATATATATGCTGACTTATTTTTATAAGCACCGCGCTGATACTAATTTTTATGATAAAATTATTGACGGGTTTATTCATAAAGTT
Organism: Pectinatus frisingensis; assembly: GCF_014076555.1. NCBI lineage: Bacteria > Bacillati > Bacillota > Negativicutes > Selenomonadales > Selenomonadaceae > Pectinatus > Pectinatus frisingensis. The sequence goes on along the minus strand of NZ_CP045424.1, from coordinate 1,596,631 downwards.
TACGTATATGATAAATCTATATGTGTAATATACAATCTCATTGATTCTAGCAAAGATATCACTAAAGCCGATATTGACGCACTTTATATGAGTTCGCATATTGATTTGACTGGTGGAGACGAGGAGAATCGAACTCCTGTCCGAAAACATTGCCGCATAAGTTTCTCCGAGTGCATTTTGTGTTCGTGTTTTAGATAATAAGACTACACAAACAAACTCTTATCATCCTATCTCGATAAAATTCCTCAATATCCTCCGAGAATTGAATATTAAGTATCCCGCTGTTTGCCTCTTTTTACTTCACGCGGGAAAAGAAATAAAAGAGGTTAGCATTAAGCTGCTAAAGCGTAATCTTCGTTAGCTTTTATATTTAAATAAAAGTTTTTCACCTTGCTGACGGGTTGATGACCCCCCGACTCGCTTCTTATGCGACAGCTGCCCCCGTCGAAACCTTTACGTCCCCATGGTGTACCTGTATCTGTATAAGCATAACAGTAATAAGATATTATGTCAAATTATGGCAGTATATCTGTAATAGAAAAGTTTGATTTATTTTCTTTTTCCTTTGTGTGCCGTAATTATCGTGAAACTATAACTATTGATAGTTAGTACTATATCCTCGCTATAAACATACCAATTTTTCCCTGTTTTGACTATACTACGTGCATCCTTTATTTGTAATTTGCACCATGCAATGACATCAGGTGTATCAAGGTTTAGATTTTTGGTTATACGTTTGATACCCAATTCGGTGGTATGTATTTTGTCGAGGTTAGTTAATAATCCATTCATTAGTATCTCCTTTTGAATTTTATTATAACATATGACATATGATAATATCAAAGTTATATTAATTTTTTGATAACAAAATATAAGATATAATACTAATGATTTTATTTGAACTTGTGCGAGTGTTAATATTGCGTATTTTTTGCTGAACGTAAGTAGACTATTACCCTTATCTGTCTGTTAAAAGTGTAAGTATAGAGCATAATGGTAAAATAATTATAAAATTTACAATTATTTTTGCCAAATTATACAAAAGGCGTGTAATTGTGATATAATTTTATAAGACACTTACATTATAAGTTGGAGGTATTAGTAATGGCAAAAGTAACCACTACAGAAATGTTTCAAAAAGCTTATGAAGGCGGCTATGCTATTGGCGCATTTAACGTAAATAACATGGAAATCATCCAGGGAATCACTGAAGCAGCCAAAGAAGAAAATGCACCTTTGATTCTTCAGGTATCCGCTGGTGCGCGCAAATATGCAAAACATGTCTACCTGACTAAACTGGTTGAAGCAGCAATCGAAGATACAGATCTGCCAATTGCATTGCATCTTGATCATGGCGCTGACTTCGATATTTGTAAAGCTTGCATCGACGGTGGTTTTACCTCCGTAATGATTGATGGTTCAAAACATAGTTTTAAGGATAATGTTGAACTTACTAAGCGCGTTGTTGATTATGCTCATGGAAAAGGCGTTGTTGTTGAAGGTGAATTAGGCAGACTGGCTGGTATAGAAGACGATGTCCATGTAACTGCAGAAGATTCTTCTTATACACAGCCTGAAGAAGTTGAAGAATTTGTAAAATCTACTGGAGTTGACTCTTTGGCTATTGCTATTGGGACGAGCCATGGGGCTTTTAAATTCACACCGGAACAGTGCACTAAAAATGCTGACGGTGTTCTAGTACCGCCACCACTTCGTTTTGATATTTTAGAAGAAGTTGAAAAACGCCTGCCAAATTTCCCAATCGTATTGCATGGGGCATCGTCAGTTATTCCTAAATATGTAAAAATAATTAATGACAACGGCGGTAAATTGGCTGATGCTGTTGGCATTCCAGAAGGACAACTGAGAAAAGCAGCTAAATCAGCTGTATGTAAAATAAATATTGATTCTGATCTGCGGTTGGCATTGACAGCGGGTATTCGTGAATATATGGTAGCACATCCGGATCATTTTGATCCACGCCAGTACTTATCACCGGCTAGAGCATATATAAAGGAACTTGTTAAACACAAAATAACCGATGTCCTTGGATGCGAAGGCAAAGCTTAAGTTTTATTTATAGAAAATATTTCTGCTCTCTTTACAGCGGACAGCATTACATAGTAAACTGTTGCTGTAGGGAGAGCATCTTTTTACCTTTTTTCATTATTGATTATGTTGTAAAAACTTATAATTATAGGAGGACTTATTTTGACTGATACCAATGAACTTGTACTTGTAATTGATTTTGGCGGCCAGTATAATCAACTAATTGCCCGCCGAGTCAGAGAATGCGGCGTGTACTGTGAAATAGTGCCATATGATTATTCACTTGAAAAAATAAAGGCCAAAAATCCTAAGGGAATAATTCTCACCGGAGGGCCTGCCAGCGTATATGCAAAAGACACACCGCAGGCTGTAGATGGCTTATTTGATATAAATGTACCGGTTCTTGGTATCTGTTATGGGCATCAGATTATTGCCAACGAATTAGGTGGAACTGTTACACATGCTGAAACAGGTGAATATGGTAAGACGGTATTAACACTTGATAATACAGCAAAATTATTTAAGGATATTGAAAAAGAAAATACTTGTTGGATGAGTCATCGCGATTATGTGGCAAAAGCACCGAAAGATTTTACTGTTATTGCACAGACACATACAGGACCAGTCACTGCAATGGCAAATGATCAACGCAGGATATACGGTGTACAGTTCCATCCGGAAGTAGAACATACACCTTTTGGTAAAAAAATGCTGGAAAATTTTTTATTTGATGTTTGTCAGGTAAAGGGAAACTGGAATATGGCAGCATTTGCCGAAAGTAAGATAAATCAGATAAAAAGAATTGTCGGAGATAAAAAGGTTTTGTGTGCTTTGTCTGGTGGTGTTGATTCCTCTGTTGCTGCTGTTATCACACATAAAGCAGTCGGTAGGCAGTTGGTCTGCATCTTTGTTGACCATGGGCTGCTCCGTAAAGATGAGGGAGACCAGGTTGAAAAGGTATTCAAAGATAAATTTGATATGAATTTCATTTGTGTCAATGCCCAGGCAAGATTTCTCGGTAAATTAAAGGGTGTTTCCGATCCGGAAAGAAAACGTAAGATTATCGGGGAAGAATTTATTCGTGTTTTTGAAGAAGAAGCCAATAAACTTGGACAGATAGATTTTTTGGTGCAGGGAACTATTTATCCTGATGTAGTTGAAAGCGGCACAAAAACATCAGCTACTATCAAAAGTCATCATAATGTCGGTGGATTGCCAAAGGATATGCAGTTTTCTCTTGTTGAACCATTGCGTGAGTTATTTAAAGATGAAGTTCGCTCAGTGGGAGAAAAACTCGGTATACCGCATGATTTGGTATGGCGTCAGCCATTTCCAGGGCCTGGGCTTGCCATACGTGTCCTTGGTGAAGTAACTGAGGAAAAATTAGCGGTAACGCGGGAAGCAGATGCAATTTTTCGTGATGAAATTGCCAAAGCCGGTCTTTCTGAAAAAATCTGGCAGTACTTCGCCTGTCTGCCTAATATAAAATCAGTTGGCGTAATGGGTGATATGCGGACTTATTGCCATACTGTAGCGCTGCGGGCTGTTACCAGTTCTGATGCCATGACTTCGGAATGGGCCCGTATTCCTTATGAAGTCATTGATAAAGTGTCTCGCCGTATAGTAAATGAAGTTCCGGGTGTAAATAGGGTGGTTTATGATGTGACATCTAAACCACCTGCTACTATTGAGTGGGAATAAGAATAGTGTCACGCAACAATAGAAGGATCTATAAATACAAGTAAATACTGTGTTTATAGATCCTTCTATTTTGCTATGATACTAAAACTATTTTTCTAAAGCATCTAATTTTTTTGTTACTTCGTCAGCTTTATTTGGGTTGTCATGATAAAGTAATATTGTAACATCTTAGCATAATTGGATATAATCTTATTAGGGAAAGAGGAATGTAAGATGACATGTTATTATGAGCCGGAATTCAAAGAAAAATGGTAAGGGGCTCCATTTATAAGAAGGACGCACTCTGCTCAATCTCCAAAAAGAATATAAAGTTTCAAAAGCCGCTATTTCGCAATGGATACCAAACTATCCCCCAAGCTAAAGAAAATCTTCATCTAAAAAACTGTTTTGCCTAGTGAATTTTGTAAAGTTAAAGGTACTGTAACCACTAGATGGGTTATGCCAAACTAGACAGAAAAGTTATGGTCGTGTAAGATAAAGACATAAATATGAGCTGGTGTTTTACATGATAGAGGCAACAAAATGGAAGTATTCATAGAGTTTAAAAATAAATTGATTTAGCTATATAACAACGGAAAGTACCAATCAAATATTCTAGATGAATATGGCGTATCCGTTCCTCAATAAATGGGTAAAAGGATTCAACCACAGGTTCAGCCTAAGAAGCCATTAATTAAATATTACAGGAGCGGGAAAAGCTTAAACTTCACAAGGTAAATAATCAACCCTGAATGAAAATGTATTTTATATAAGGTTTACTGGAAGTATCAAACGAGGAGGTGATGAGCATGAATGAAAATGATTTTTGTAGAATCACAGAGACTGCTTATCTGAATCAGGAAAATACATGGCGATATCGGGCTATCGTGCATTATTGCTACAAAAAGCATGAGCACATGCAGACGTATGTTTATCCGGAGGATATTTATCATAAACTGCGGAAAGATGTACATTTTCAAGAATATAGCTTTGAGCAGCTTGAACAGGATCTCGCCCAGCTTGTAGCTTGGAATAACCTTAAACCACATCAGGAAACCGGACGGGCACGCAGTATACTGGATTTTAAACGACGCAAATTTCGTTATCAATGTACGCCGTATACGGTAGAAATTGAACGCATGATTGGACATTTACAATCTATTGGAGAAGAATTTGGAGGGTCGTTGGAAACGACGCAATTTGATCGTATACTGCATGCATTGCGAGAATTAATTGAGCATGCGGATACTTTTACGTTGGCGGAGCTTAATCAAACTTGGCTGGATTTGCAGCATTTTTTTAGTTCACTTGTACAAAATTCATCCGATTATTTAGCACATTTAAATAGTGCAAAAGTTGAGGAATGTATGCAAACAAGTGAATTTATTCTTTATAAGGATAAATTTAGTCAGTATTTACAAAGTTTTGTACTAGGGCTGCAGAGATCTTCGTTAAAAATTGAAAAACTTTTTAACGAAGGAAAAGAATCTCATATTGAAAAGAATTTTGTGCGACTGGCGGATTATCAGTTGCAAATTCCACGTCTGGGTGAACAGCAGAGTCGGGAAGCGTATATTGAGGATTTTCGGGAGAGTTATATGGTGATGCAGGATTGGTTCGTGGGTACAGGTTATCGTACGAGTGAGCTGCAGGTCCTTTATACAGAGACAATGGATACCATCCGGCGTATTACGCGCTTTGCGCAGCGTCTGGCTGAACAGCACCAAGCTGTTCGTAGCCGCAAGAATGATTATCTTTATTTGGCGAAATGGTTCGCAGGCTGCCGGGATAACAGGGAAGCGGCTGAGCTTAGTTCAGTACTCTTTGGGGCGTCTTGTGTACGGCACTTTTTTGTACAGACCCGGGAAAGTGATAATATAGATGCACATATCGAAGATGAAAAACCAGCTTTGGTAGAGATTAGGCCGCGGGTCAATACGTATCGTGAGCGTACTCGTCAAATAGCAATCAAAGACCAGCGGGAAAAGAAGATGGAGCTGCTTCGTGATTATTTAGCAGAGCGTGCGAAACATGACGCTTTATTGGATGCACTTGTTGTTGATGGTGCAATTACTTTGGAAAAGCTGCCCCAAATATCGATGGAGGTACGTAAGACTTTGCTGGGATGGGTTGCACGTTGTATGCAGCAATCTACAGGTGAAATCCAAACAGAGACGGGACGTATTGTGAAATTGGTTTGGAATTCTAAGGAGAAAAGAAAAATTTGCCTTAGATGTGATGATGGAGATTTTCTATTACCGGCGATGAAACTTATGGTGAAAAAAGGAGAGGCGTTTTGAGTCCATGGAGAAAGAATTAGAAAAAGAGGAACTTCGACAGGCGGCGGAACTCCTTTTAGAAAAACAGTGGATTTTGCGTCGCGATATGCCGGATGAGTACTTCATGATTCGCCGTTATGAGAAACGACTGCGGGAATATTTTCGGGAAAAATGTGGTTGGCCACTTTTAGTAAATGCGCGTTTTTATAAATTGGAAAAAATACCGGCAAAACCACAAGCTGTCTTGGGGATTGAAGATATGCAGACTCCGGAAGATTATGTCTTGCTTTGTTGTACGATGGCTTTTTTGGAGGAACAGGAGATTGATGGACAATTTTTACTTAGTGACCTTTGTGAAGCGTTGCTGAGTTATTATCCGCAGGAAGATACTATAGACGAATTAAACTGGGAATCATATAACTGGCGGAAAGTACTTATTCGCATTATCAATTATTTATTGGATATTCAAGTGCTGCGTGTAGTTGAAGATGAGAGTGATATCTTTTTGCATGAAGGGACGAGTGATGGTGTCTTGGCTGGCGAGGCATTATATGAAGTAAGCGTTTTGTCGCGTTGCTTTTTACGTAGTTATCCAAAGAATATTAAGGAATATCATTGTGCAGAAGAGCTTTGTGCAGGAGATTTTATGGAAGAGTCTATTGAGTCGGCAGATATGTTGCGCAGAAAACGTAATCGCGTCTATCGCAGTTTGCTTTTGCAACCGGTTTATTATCGGAAGGCAGAAAGTGAGGAAGATTTTATCTATTTACGAAATATGGTTTCGAGGATCAATGATGAAATTAATGATTTTTTTGATTTGGAGTTAGAACTTTATCAAGATACAGCAATGGCTGTGAGTTATGAGAGAAACACTTGGTTTAAAGATATTTTCCCCTATCGTATGCGAGGGGTACATGATATTATCTTGCAGTTTTCCAGTGTATATCGGGAACAGGCGGATTGGCAGAAACGAAAGCTTCTGAGTCTGCATGAATTTCGTCATTTTTTAGAGAACCTTGCAGAGCAAGTCAGCAGCGGATGGACAAAAGAATTTCGTGAAATGGGTGGGAAGCGGCTTACACATACGGTTTTAGACGAAATGATTTCTTGGGGTATGGCAAGTTTTGAAGGAGAGATGGAACTCATCGAACTTTTGCCGGCATTGTTTCGAATAAGTGGTACGTATCCAAAAGACTATAGCACAGGAGAAAAAAAGAGTGGCGACAAATAAATGGCAGATGAATCGGGCCGGGATTTTAAACTATTGGTATTATGATGAGGCTGAATTTGAGTTTGTAGGAGGACGACTGCTTTTGCGAGGCAGTAATGGTTCCGGAAAATCTGTGACCATGCAGAGCCTCATCACGATTTTGCTCGATGGAGTAAAGCGGGCAAATCGTTTGGATAGCTTTGGTTCAAGGGCTCGTCGAATCGAAGATTATCTGCTGGGGGAAAAAGAGATCAGCAATTATGAAGACCGCACGGGTTATCTATATTTAGAATACAAACGAGAACACAGTGACCAATATTTAACGACAGGTATCGGTCTTCATGCACGGCGTGGAACTTCAAAAGTGGATTTTTGGGGGTTCATTCTGCAAAATGGTCAACGTGTCAATAAGGATTTGTTTTTATATAAAGCGGATAAAGATCCTTTGACCGGGAAGAAAGTGCGTGTGCCGCTTTCCCGTAGGGAACTTGAAAATCGGATAGGACAGAATGGCCGAGTGGTAACAGATCAACGTGAATATATGACGATGGTCAATCAACATATTTTTGGTTTTGAAACTACTGAGAAGTATCAAGAGCTTATGCAGCTTTTGATTCAGCTTAGAAGTCCGAAACTTTCGCGGGATTTTAAACCAAGCGTTATCTATGAGATACTCAATGAATCGTTGCCATCTTTTTCAGATGAGGATCTGCGTCCTTTGGCTGAAACGCTGGAAAATATGGAAAGAACAAAGCTTTCCATCGAACAATTGAGTCGTGAAAAAGCAGCCTTTGATCGCCTTTGCAATGTCTATGATGACTGTAATCGTGCAGCCCTTGCCCAGCGCAGTGTAATTGCCAAAGAATATGACCATCAGGTTGTATCTGTGCAGGGAAAAATTGCAAAAACTGTAGCGGAAATTGAAGCCGCTAAGCAGTCGGAACAGGAGGCGGAGTCACGCCAACGAACACTGATTCTTGAGTATGAGATGTTGCAGCAGGAACAGGAAACATTGAAGGAAAACGAAGCGTATAAGGCGGTGGAGGAAAAGAAAGGGCTCATCGATGCGCTGGAAAAAGAGCAAAATACATATAGAGCCCATACACAAAGTTTGGAAAAAAAGCGTCAGCGGGAATTGGCACAGATGGGGGTTAAACAAGAACAAGAGGCAAAAATGGCAGAGTTGCAGATGGATATGCAAGAAAATCTGGAGGAAATGGAGTATACAGCAACGGATGCGGATTTCGAGTCACATAGGATTCTGTATGCTGGTTTCGTGCCAGAACAGGAGGCAAAAGAGCATTTTCAGCTTTGGCGAAAGGACTGCCAAAATTATGTACATAATTTACAACAAGTGCGGCAATTGTTGACCGAATATGAGCAGAAGTTAATACAGAACCGACAGCTTGAACAAGAGCTTGGACAAGAAAATCGACAGCTGGACATTTACTGTCAGGAGAAAACAGAGTGTTTGCAAAAGTTAGAGCAGGAGCAGGATGATTTGGTTAAATCCTACTACGAATGGCAGAAGAAGTATAAAGACAGCCTTCCTTTTTCTCATGAGGATGAATCTGCGCTGGTGAATGTGTTGCAAAATTTGTTCCGGGACACAATGTGGAAATCGGCAGTAAGCGTGTTGGATCGTGTTTATAGCGAAAAGCAGCAACTTTTAAATACGGAAATTGCATCACAACAAGCGATTGGGCAAAGTCTGGAACAAAAGGAAAATGAGCTTTGGCTAGAACTGCAAAAACTGAAAGAAACGAAGGAGGTGGAACCACCGCGTGCTGCGGCCTACGTTGTTGCACGCGCACAACTTACGGCAAAACAACAACCGTTTATGTCATTTTATGAGGCGACGGAGTTTCGCCCGGAAGTTTCAGCGGGGTTGAGGGAACGCATTGAATCGGTGCTGATTGAGGCGGGCATCATGGATGCGTTGATTTTGGCTGATAATAAAGCTGCACAGAACTTACCGGAAACGATGTACGGAAATGTGTTATTCAGTGGGGAGGTGCCTCTTTTAGCAAATACCTTGTTTAATTATTTGGAACCGGTAGCTCTGGGCAATGGTATCACAGTAGAACGTATCGCAGATGTTTTGGGCAGTATTGTAATAGATGACAAGTTCTATGAAGCAGAACTGAGAGCGGGCACGTGCATCAACATTATACATGGTAGCTATCATCACGGGGTGGTTGCAGGCCGGGCTGAGCAGAGAGAACGGGCCGTTTACATTGGCCGACAGGCACGTGAGGCTTATCGGCACCAGCAGATTGAGGAAAAACAGAAGGAATTGCAGCTTCTTAGCGAACAAAGGTTTTCGCAAGCAGCGATTCTAACGAAATTAGCAAAAAAGATGACAATCTTACATCAGGCTAAAAATGATTTTCCTCAGACTACAGCAATTACGGATGTTTATATGGAGGAAATGGCTAAAACAAAACAGATTGAGATGCAGGAACAGCGTGTAAGTGAAAAAGACGCACAAAAAAAGACATTATCGATGAAATTGCGGAAACTGCATCAAGAAGTGATAGAACTTCGTGGTACGTCGAGATTAAAGCTGTCCGTATCCGTTTATGAGTTGGCGATAGAGTCTATGGGCAAATATCGGGAATATCTTTCTAGGGTGGAAGTTGACCAGCATGATTTTTTGCATGCAGCCCAACTGGTGGAACGTATCCGTCAGGATGTGGAAACGATTCAGTCGGAAGTGGATGATTTACGCGGAGAAATTCTTTCAGGTGAAATGGAATTGGAAAAAATGAAGAAACGCTTAGCAGTTCTCGACCAGATACTCCAGAAAATGGATGCTGTTGCGGTGGAAAAGCGTATTGCTGAAATCGTAAATCGTTTGCAAGTTATACCAACAGAGCGGGATGCCATGGTAGCGCAACAGACGAGAGCTGCCAATGTGGCCGCGCAGAAAGAGACAGAATACATCCGTTTACAGCGCCGGGTAAAACTTTATGAAATTCTGCAAGAAAGTTGGCATAAACTGCTAAAAGAAGAGCTTTCGCGTGGTCTTGTATTTAATGATCCGCCTGAAAAAAATGAGCTTAAAGAACTAGAACAAGAGTGGATGCAGGAAAAACCTGCGGAAAATATGTTGATGGGCAAGGTCACATCACAGTATATGCGCGATCAGGGAATTCTTACCGAGTATAGGGTATCATTTCGTGAACAAGTGACGGAAGTGAGTGCATTACCTGAACTGGAAACAGAAGATGAAGAGATTTTTTTCAAGGCATGGCAGGAATTGCGAGAAAAGGCACGGCGACAGGTAGCTCTTGTGGAAGCGGATGGACAGATACAAAGTCCTTATCAGCAAAGAAACTGGCTGAATGAACACTTGGATGAGCAGAAAAATCTGCTTTCTGAACAAGATAAGAAGATTTACAAAGAAATCATTATGAATAACATTGGCAAGATCATCAGTGAGAAGATCTATGCAGCTGAGGCCTGGATTAAAAAGATGAATATGCTTATGCAACAAAGTGATACATCAAGTGCTCTGCGTTTTATTCTGGAGTGGAAACCAATCCGTGCGGAAAAAGAGAATGAGCTGGATACAGCTGAGCTCGTCGAACTCTTGCATGCGGATCCGACGGTGCTCAAAGATGATGACATGGAGAAAATGGTACATCATTTTCAGGCACGTATTGATCGGGCTCGTAATGAGGCTAACGCACAAGAACGCGATATCGAGTCCTTTCAAACAGCGGTGCGCAATTTGTTGGATTATCGGCAATGGTTCCAGTTTCGCCTTTATTATGACCAAGGCGAACAAATTAAAAGGCGTGAGCTCACGGATAAGGTCTTTTTCAAGTTCAGTGGTGGCGAGAAAGCCATGGCAATGTATATTCCGCTGTTTTCAGCAGCGTATTCTCGTTATTTGGAAGCTGGCCCGGATGCCCCTTATATTATCACGCTTGATGAGGCCTTTGCGGGTGTCGATGAACGAAATATCCGTGATATGTTTAAGCTCGTGGAGCAATTGCATTTTAACTATATCATGAATTCACAGTCGCTTTGGGGGGATTATGATGTAGTGCCAGCTCTTAATATTTATGAACTTTTGCGACCGGCAAATGCTCCCTATGTGACGGTTGTTCCGTATCATTGGAATGGACATGTTCGTCAGGTTGTGATACAGGAGGCAAACGATAAAGATGACAGCTGATTTATATGAGGAAGCGCGTAGCTATTTTTTACAAAAAGCTGGGCTTTATCAACTAGGTATGGTTTTTTGTGAAAAATATCGCAGCTTGGATCATTGGGGCGGAGTTGTGAAAATGGAAAAGCTGTCTACAGAAGAGAAAGTTGATTTGTCGTCGTTTTTTCGTAGGGATATGATAAAAAAAGAACAATTTCGTATAAGTTATGCGGCTTTTTCTACAGCGTGGAAAAAAACGAGATTTGCGGCAATACCTTTGGAAAATTTTCTTGCACAACTTTATCCCGGGCAGTTATTGAGTAAGCAAGAAACTGCTGCAGAGATTGAAGCACGAAGACAACAGATTTTTACGGAGCTTTTACAACAATACTCTTGTGAAAAAGCAACTAATTGGTTACGAGCTTTGCAAACGCAGAAATTGAGACTATCACATCTTGAATTTTATGAACGTAAACAATTACTGGGGCTCGTTGCAAAAGCTCTTTCAATGTTGCCGGATGGTTATGAACGCTTGCCTTTTTTCGCCAATAGGGTAAGTGGAAACCCGCATACCTTGGATTGGAACACCGATGCTGGAAAGGTGTTTTTGCAGGCGCTTTCTTTCTTGGCAAATGGCGCAGTCTATGGTACTGTCGAGGACAAAAATAATTTATTCTATATGTTTCATTTATTACGGGATGATATCTTGAATTTTGCTACGGTATTTGGATTGCAAGCCTTGGCTAAAGAGACGCTGCTGTTATATTGGCAGACAGCAGCACAATCGTTGTCCCCACTGAATCTTCCATTTCGTGAAATTGTGCGGGCAGAGCAGATTCTGCCTTTTGGAGAGAGTGCCGGGACGGATTTTCTGGTTTATATTGTTGAAAATTCCGGAGTCTTTTCTATGCTCTTGGATGCATTGCAAAAGAGCAACAAAGTTGTTCCTCTGCTTTGTTTACACGGTCAAATGAAAACGGCATCATGGGCACTTTTGGACCGCTTGGCGGCAAGTGGAGCAGTTCTTTTGTATTCCGGTGATTTTGATCCGGAGGGATTGATTATTGCCCAAAAATTGCGGCAGAGGTATAAGCAAGTGAGACTTTGGCATTTTTCTGCAGATGAGTATCAAAAAACAAAAAATTATTTGACGGAAGGACGATTGAAACGCTTGCAGGGAATTTGTGATATTGAACTACAGCCCATTGTGAAACTCATGCAGGAATGGAAATGTGCCTTTTACCAAGAGAGCTTGATCAATATACTGTTAAAGGACGTCATGTCGTCCTATTGAACTTTGCAAATAAATTATAAGGGGTACAGCGAAAGGTTGTTCTTCTCTTTTTTACGCTAGAAACATGGTGTCTATAGTTGGTGTAACAAGGTCGAAAATACTATGTTACGGCGCACTGCCATTTATTATGAGAAGTGACAAATGGCTAACTCACCGACAGATAAAAAGACCCTGCATTAAATGAGAGTGTGCTCAGCTCAGACAGCCAGCAAAGAAGTGCATACCAAGAAGTGCATACCAGGGATGAGGTTCATATCCTTTCCTGTGGCGATATTGTGTTCAGTCTGATTACGGGTAAAGCGGCTATTGTTCAACTGGCTCATGATGGATATCTTTATACGCAAAACTATATCAAGCTGTTGCCGGTTTCAACTATTGATGCGGGTTTTTTAGTCTATTTACTAAATGAGGATCAATCCATACGCAAACAATTTTTTATTAGTCTGCAGGGATCGCAGGTATTAAAATATACTTTACAGCAACTAAAAGAAATCCGAATAGAGAGGCTGCCGTTATTGGGTAGACAAAGACAAATAGGGGAGCTTTATTTGCAGCAGCTGCATTTGACGGCATTGAAAAATCGGGCGGCAGAATTGGAAAAAATAATATGTCTGGCAAAATTAGCGGAGGCGGGCAAGTGATGAACGAAACACAATTTGAAACGGAGTTGATTCAGTATCTGACATCCGGGATAATACCAATGAAAGAAAGAGCAGGAGAGGGATTCGTATCCAAAGAGACGGCAAACGAATATTGTGTTAAGACGAAGCTTTGGCGGTATGAACCGGACATAAAGACGACAGAACAACTTTGGCAGAATTTCAAAGAAATCCTCGAATGCCACAATCAAAGTACGCTGGATCATCCGTTGAGCGTAGTGGAGTTCGGCCAAGTGAAACGGCAGATTTCGGATATCGCGACGCCCTATGAAGCAGGACAATTCCTGTATGGTCTGAATGGCGTATCACAGCTGGAAATTGATTTGGACGATGGTCGTCATGTCTATCTGACGGTGTTTGACCAGCGACAGATTGGTGCCGGCGATACGATATATCAGATTGTAAACCAGATTGAGCGTCCGGCTAAAATCATTGGCAAGCAAAATCGTCGCTTTGATACGACACTTTTGATTAACGGGCTGCCTATCCTGCAGATCGAGGAAAAGCGTGATACGCATGATATTGATGAAGCACTTAATCAGATGCAGCAGTATGCCGGTGAGGGCCAGTACCGGGATATTTATTCTACGCTGCAGATTTTGGTGGCGATTACGCCGAATAATGTAAAATATATGGCTAATACTACTTCAGAAACCTTCAATAAAGATTTTGCGTTCCACTGGCAGCGCAAAAAGGACAATACAATCGTGCGGAATTGGAAGGAATTCGCGGATTCCATGCTGAGTATTCCTATGGCACATCAGATGGCGACAAACTACATGATCCTCGACGGAACGAAGAACCACCAGATGCTGAAGGTCATGCGCCCTTATCAGGTCTATGCGACACAGAAGGTGCTGGAACAGCTCAAAAAAGTGGACTTTGATATGGGAACAAGTAAGGTCGGTTATATCTGGCATACAACCGGCTCTGGCAAGACCATTACCAGTTTTAAGACCGCATGGCTGGCGAGCCGTATGCCAAAAGTAGATAAGGTGATTTTCGTTGTCGACCGAATTGCGCTCACAACGCAGACCAACGAAAAATATCGTGCCTATGATCCGGATGCCAAGGAAGAAACAATGACGCAGAAGAAAACTGGCAGTGTGCAGGATACGAAGAATACGACGGATTTGAGTCGGAAGTTGAAAAGCAGGGATAATAATATCATCGTGACTTCGGTGCAGAAGATTGATACGCTCATCAAACGGAAATCTTTCAAAGCACCGGATAAGCATTTGGTATTTATCGTGGATGAAGCGCATCGCTCCACGGGTGGTGATAGCTTTGCGGCAATTCAGAAAGCCTTTCGCCACGCGGCCTGGATTGGCTATACCGGAACACCGATGTTCGATGAAACAACTACAGGCCTGCGCACGGAGGATATCTTTGGTCCGCTGCTGCATGCCTATACCATACGGGAGGCCATCGCGGATCGCAACGTATTGGGATTCAAGGTAGATTTTGAAACGACTATCGACGAAGAACAGATGCGGACGGAATACTTGCCGGCCTTTTATCAGGAGCGGTATCCAAAATGGACGGAAAAGCAAATACAAGAAAAGGTGCAGCACTTGAGCTTGGAGGATATGGATGATGCGGTGGAGCCGAGTTTCTATGATGAGAACGCGCAGCATGTGGAACTGGTCGTGAAGGATATTTTCAAAAATTGGCGAAATCGTTCGAATGAGGGGAAATATAATGCGCTGCTCACAACCCATGTGGGCGGCGGCAAGGCAAGCACGCCGATGGCCATGATGTATTTTCGGGAATTTCGGCGCGTCAATGAAGCCCATCGGCAAAAAGGCGAGCAGACATTGAAAGTTGCCGTGACCTTCAGTGTGAATACCGCTAATAATGACAGCATGCTGGCAACGAATGAGGGCCTGCATGAAGCGATGATAGTCTATAACAAAGAATTTGGTACGAGTTTTGGTCTTGATGATGCGGCTGGTTATACACAAGATGTTACCAACCGCCTGAATAAATCGGCTACGGATAAGAAATTTCTGGATCTGGTCATTGTCGTCGATCAGCTGTTGACCGGTTTCGATGCGCCGGAGCTGAATACGCTGTATGTAGACCGCACCCTGCAAAAAGCCGGGCTGATACAAGCCTACTCCCGGACGAACCGTGTTGCGGATATGCAGGAGAAACCTTGGGGACGTATTGTGAACTATCGCTGGCCGGCACAGAATGAAAAGCTCATGAATCAGGCGCTGGCTATCTATGCCAACAAGGATTCGGCCATTCTTTCCGAGGAAGAGCAGCAGGCGCAGAATCTGAAGGACGGCATTGTTGCTAAGTCCTTTCCAGATGTGTTCGAGGAAGTCAAAGAGATCGTGGACAAGTTGGCGGCGCTTACAAGTGCGTTCCAACAGCTGCCACCCTCGGAGAAGCAGCATGAGCATATGCTGGAATTGCTGCGTGCCTACAATGCCGGCATGGCTAAACTCAAGCAGTACAATCCAGAAGATGTCTCAGGAGAGATTGCGGGTTTTGACTATGACCGTCCGGATGAGCTCATTGAAAAGCTTGGTATGACGAGTGATCAGGAAGCGATGCTCACTACCGTGCTCACAAATGAGCTCAAGCAGCAAATTGCTAAGGAAAAGAAGACTTCCGTCTATCAGATTGAGCTCAAGATGACCCATGTAAAAGATGTAAAAATTGATTATGACTATTTGACCGAGCTGTTGGAAAATCTGCTCAATGAAGTGCATGAGGGCAAACGGCAGAAAGCTGAAGAAACACATGATAAAATTCGCCAGTTTGCGAATGGTCTGGAAGACCAAATCTATGCGGGCAAGATTCGCAATGCCGCCGCAGCTATCTTGCATGGTCATTATCCGCCGCAAGGGCAGAAGTTCCGCTATCCGGCGCAGTTGAAGGATAGTGATTCGATAATTCAGGCCGCGAATGTGGTCAGTCTGGATCGTCAGTTTCTGGATTTCCGCATCCAATGGGGCATTGCCGATATCATCACCAGCGCTCAGATGCGCGAATGGTTTAGCAGCCACCACTTTGGACAGCAGGATCTCGATGACACCAATCAGCTTCGCGATATCATCACGCAGGCTAGTGTCGACTACAAGAGCCTTGCTCATGATGCCAAAGTGCAACAGTTGTCGAAGATAAAATATCGTAATAGCCTGAGAGAAGCCATCTATAAGTTGGCCGATGAACTGGCTGAATGCTGACAAATAGATGGAAATGGAGATAGAGGGCATGGAAAAGAAAGCAAAAGTACCAAAGCTAAGATTTCCCGGATTTACGGATGCTTGGGAACAGCGTAAGTTGGGGGAGATTAGTGAAAAAATCACAACAAAGAATAGCAACCTTGAATATATGGAAACATTTACGAATTCGGCAGAGTATGGTGTGATTAGTCAACGTGATTTTTTTGATAAAGATATTTCTAATGATGCAAATTTAGGTGGGTATTACGTTGTACAAAATGATGATTTTGTTTATAATCCACGTATTTCAACGAGTGCTCCAGTTGGTCCGATTAAACGTAATAAATTAGGCAGAACTGGCGTAATGTCACCATTGTATTATGTTTTTAAAACCCATGATATTGATAATACTTTTTTAGAAACGTATTTCAGTACGATAGGCTGGCATGGTTTTATGTACTTGAATGGTGACTCAGGGGCAAGGTCTGACCGATTTGCAATTAAGGATGCAGTACTCCGTGAAATGCCAGTACCTTATCCGTCGCTAGCGGAACAACAGAAAATAGGTGAGTTCCTAGAACAATTCGATAATCTTATCACCCTTCATCAGCGTAAGTTGACACATCTGCAAGCAAAAAAGAAAAGTCTGCTGCAAAAAATGTTTCCGAAAAAAGGCGAGTGTTTCCCAGAACTGCGTTTTCCGGGATTTACGGATGCTTGGGAACAGCGTAAGCTGGGAGATATAGCTGATGTTACTAAATTAGCAGGTTTTGAATTTACAAAGTATGTAACATATGCTGACGATGGTAATATTATTGCTTTACGTGGGTTGAATGTAAAAAAAGGGAATCTTGTTTTAGATGATGTGAAGTATATAGATGGTAGTGACTTTTCAAAATTGAATCGAAGTAAGCTATATAAAAATGATATTTTGCTAACATATGTTGGTACTGTTGGTGAATTAGCGATTATTCCAGAGAATGATAGGTATTATTTGGCTCCAAATGTTGCAAGAATAAGAGTGGATCAGTCATGTGATTCTCAATATGCTGTCCAAGTAATGGGAAGTAAAGTATTTTATGATAGAGTCATTTTCCCCCTGATTGCTACATCATCACAACCAGCGTTGAGTATGGAGAATGTAAGAAAATTTATTTTACCTATGCCATGTATTGGAGAACAACAACATATTGGGGCGTTTTTTAAAGAAGTCGATAACCTTATCACCCTTCATCAGCGTAAACTAACTCATCTGAAAACGCAGAAAAAAGCTCTATTGCAGCAAATGTTTGTTTGATAATCGAAAGGAGTCAGCCACTATGACTTTGGAAAATAAATTTCATATCACTGATGCGGCCGAATTGGCTCGTGTCGAAGAGAAAATCAGCAAGCAGCAGGCAATTCATTTGTGGGAAAGCGGTGAACTGGAGCATTTACAGCCGGGGACTTTTTCGGCATTAGTACAGATTCACCGCGCCTTGTTTGAGGATATCTACGATTTTGCCGGTGTCTTGCGTACTGTGAACCTTGCCAAGGGAAATTTTCGCTTTGCGCCGCTCATGTATTTAGAGGCGGCGCTGCGGAATATTGAGCAGCTGCCACAGTCAACTTTCGATGAGATTGTTGAAAAATATGTGGAAATGAATATCGCACATCCGTTTCGTGAGGGCAATGGCCGAAGCATGCGGATATGGCTGGATGTATTGTTTCGAAAAGAACTTAAGCAGGTGGTGGATTGGAGTCTGGTAGACAAGACCGATTATCTGCTGGCTATGGAACGCAGTCCGGTCAAGGATATCGAGATCAAACATGTGTTGCGGGCAGCATTAACGGATAAGATACATGATCGTGAGGTCTATATGAAAGGTATCGATATGAGCTATTTTTACGAGGGGTATATTGTGTATAAGACAAGTGATTTACAGAAGGAGAATAAGATTCATGAGTGATACAATACAGACGATTACCGGTAAGCTTTGGGCTATGGCCAACGAACTGCGGGGAACGATGGACGCCTCAGAGTATAAGAACTATATCCTGGCATTTATGTTTTACCGTTATCTTTCCGAGCATCAGGAGCAGTATCTTGTCAATAGTAATGCCATTGACGTGAATGAGGGTGAATCCATCAATGATGTCTATGCCCGGCAGGCTGGCAAAGAGGACTTAGCTGACTATCTGGAGGATATTTCTTCAAGTCTTGGATATGCTATTGCTCCAGCGGATACATGGGAATCCCTGCTGCAGAAAATCAACGAAGGACAGGTTATTCCCAGCGACTATCAGGATTTATTTGATCATTTCAATGCGAATGCCGAACGCAATGCTGCGGCGGAAAAGGATTTTAAAGGCGTTTTTAATGACATTAATCTGGGCGATACTCGTCTCGGAAGCTCGACGAATGAACGGGCAAAATCGCTGAATAATATTGTGAAGCTTGTGAATGGAATGGAGTACAAGCGTGAGGATGGCAAGGATATTCTCGGGGAAATCTATGAATATCTCATCGGCCAGTTTGCTGCCAGCGCCGGCAAGAAGGGCGGCGAATTCTATACGCCGCATCAGGTCAGTCAGATACTGGCCAAGATCGTTACGCAGGGGGCAGTGAAAAAGGACGCGTTTTTCCAGCTTTATGACCCGGCGATGGGTTCTGGTTCTTTGCTGCTAACCGTAGGACAGGAGCTGCCAGCAGGTACACCTGTTAAATATTATGGGCAGGAATTGAATACGACGACCTACAACCTCGCGCGCATGAATCTTATGATGCATAATGTTTCCTATACCAACATGACGCTGAGTAATGCCAATACCCTCGAAAACGACTGGCCGGATGGTCCGGACAGCAAGGGTGTCGACCGGCCGCGCAGCTTTGATGCCGTCGTAGCCAATCCACCTTATTCCGCGAAATGGGATAATCACGTTTCCAAACTCAAAGACCCGCGGTTCAGTGATTACGGTAAACTGGCACCGGCATCCAAAGCGGACTATGCCTTCGTACTGCACAGCCTGTATCATTTGAATGAAACGGGAACCATGGCCATTGTCTTGCCGCATGGCGTGCTTTTTCGCGGCGCAGCCGAAGGGAAGATTCGCCAGACACTTATCGAAAAAAACCGCATAGATACAATTATTGGTCTACCGGCCAACCTTTTCTATGGAACCAGCATTCCGACTATTATTCTGGTACTCAAAAAGAGACGTCCGACCAAGGATATCCTCTTTATTGATGCCAGTCGGGACTTCATCAAGGGCAAAAATCAAAATAATCTCAGTGAAGATGCCATCAAAAAAATTATTCAGACCTATCTCAATCGCCATGAGGTCGATAAATATGCTCATCTGGCATCTCTGAGTGAAATTAAAAAAAATGACTACAATCTCAACATTCCTCGCTATGTAGACACCTTTGAGGAAGAAGTCGAAATCGACCTGACCGAAGTCAACCGCCAACTGGAACAGGATAATAAAGAAATTGCCGTACTGGAAGCGGAAATCAAGGAACAGTTGAAGCTGCTGGGAGTAAATCCCTGAGGTAATGTAAACAGGGTATTCCCCAATATTTTGAACAGGAACTTCGTGATTGCAAAACGAATCTAATATGAGTAACAGATATGATAAATATAATTATAATTATATTTACAAACAGCTGCATATAGTGGCATGCTTGTCGAGATTCTAAAAATTAAATTTCTTAATGAATCAAATTTGAAATTGAAAGTAAAGAATTAGTGTTCACTTATAACTGAGCTGATATACTGAAATTGTAATCTTTGTTTTTTAAATTGGAAAAGATGCAGTGTTTGTATTGCTGTATTTTTTGTACAGTCTGCTGAGATGATCAGCATGATACAAAAATATTAAATGCATTAAATGCTGTCGAACAAAATGTTTTTTATGTGATTTATTCAATTGTTCGCGGGCAGTTTTGGCTATTTTGCTGAAACTGCCTTAGTTTTATGCTCATTTTATAGTATGCTACAATATTATTAAACATTTACCTATATACCTATATGTATCATAAACTCATAGGAGGCTGCTGTATGAAATTAGATGAGCTGGTAAGCCATAATCTAAGAAAACTAAACCCAACAGACTTAATAATATGGCGTTATATTTATAACAATAAAAAAAAATGCTGTCACATATCTATTTATGATATTGCCCGAGAGTGTAATGTTTCAAGGACAACTATACTCAGATTTGCTAAAAAAATATCATTAGATGGTTTTTCTGACCTTAAAATGATACTCAAAATGGAATCGGGACAGGATGATATTTCACCATCGATTGATATAGCTGAGGCTGCCGTTGATTTATGCAAAAAGGTTGGTGAAGAAGTTGCAAAACAAGATTTTAACAGGGCTAATAAACTTATATATAAAGCCACCAGAGTTTTTATTTATTCATCGGGATATGTACAGGAAAATGTTGCTAATGAAATGAAACGTTTGTTTATCAGCTGCAATATTCTAATTTATGAAATTAAAGGCATTGATGAGTTCCAGCGGATACTCAAAAACATTGACCAAACTGATTTATTTATCATAATATCCCTTAGTGGTGAGTCATTACATGTGGTTGATTTTGGTAATCAGTTACATATGAACGGGATTCCCTTTATATCTTTAACCAGATTGAAAAGCAATACACTGGCCAGTCTAAGTACGGAACATATCTATATTACCCCTATAGCAATGCCGACTGCCGTGGATACTGCCTATGAATCAATGCTGATGTTTTTTCTGGTGGTTGAAGTATGGTATATAAGCTATAGCCGCTATCTGACAGAACAGCTTCAAGACAATTGTTAAAATTGTTGTAATGTAATTTATCACATAGAACGTGACGAATTACATTATAGTGTGAAAGTTCCCGTAACAGCCCATGTCTATTGATTATGGGCTGTTTTATATTTATTATGGACATAAGAAATCGTCCCGGATAAATTTTTCATCCGGAATTAAATACTATCCGCTGTATATCTTTGACAGCAATTGATAAGTATACAAATGCTCCATTTTAGAAGGGAAGGATTGTAATGAAAAAATCATCGATTGTAATTGCCGGTGGCGGCAGTACTTTTACCCCCGGCATTGTAATGATGTTATTAGAACACTTGAACAGATTTCCTA
This sequence comes from Pectinatus frisingensis, assembly GCF_014076555.1. Taxonomy (NCBI): domain Bacteria; kingdom Bacillati; phylum Bacillota; class Negativicutes; order Selenomonadales; family Selenomonadaceae; genus Pectinatus; species Pectinatus frisingensis. Next base: position 1,574,990 of record NZ_CP045424.1, on the reverse strand, counting down.
TCAGAGAAATAAAATTTTATGACAATGATGCCAGCCGACAGGAAAAAATTGCCAAAGCCTGTGCTATTCTCTTAAAGGAACGTGCTCCTGAAATTCAATTTTCTTATACGATTGATCCTAAAGAAGCTTTCACCAATATAGATTTTGTAATGGCACATATTCGTGTAGGCAAATATGCCATGCGTGAAAAGGATGAAAAAATTCCTATGAAATATGGCGTATTCGGGCAGGAAACCTGTGGCCCCGGTGGCATAGCTTACGGGATGCGTTCCATAGGTGCCATAATTGAAATAATTGATTTCATGGAAAAATATTCGCCAAATGCCTGGATGCTAAATTATTCCAATCCAGCTGCTATTGTAGCCGAAGCTACCAGACGTATCCGTCCCAATACCAAAATCATAAATATATGTGATATGCCAGTTGGCATTGAAGACCGTATGGCCGAAATTTTAAACTTGCCTAACGGTCGTAAAGACATGGATATTCGTTATTACGGTCTGAATCATTTTGGCTGGTGGACAGATATCCGTGATAAGCAGGGCAATGATCTAATGCCAAAAATCAAAGAACATGTTGCTAAATATGGCTACATAGTCAATCCTCAACAACATGGCGAAACGGAAGCCAGTTGGAATGACACCTATGCTAAAGCCAAAGATGTTTATGCTATAGATCCTGATACACTGCCAAATACTTATCTTAAATATTATTTATTTCCGGATTATGTATTTGCTCATGACAATCAGCATCCTGAGCATACTCGTGCCAATGAAGTCATGGAGCATCGTGAAAAAAACGTATTTGCTGCTGCTAAACAAATTGTAGATAAAAATACTTCCAACGGCTGTGACTTCCATAGTGATGAGCATGCCAGTTACATTGTCGATTTGGCTGAAGCAATAACATTTAACAAAAAAGCCCGTATGCTGCTAATTGTAGAAAATAACGGTGCTATTTCTAATTTCGATCCTACCGCAATGGTAGAAATTCCTTGTATTGTTGGTGCTAATGGCTATGAACGTGTTTGCGTCGGTAAAATTCCTCAATTTCAAAAAGGCTTGATGGAACAACAAGTTTCCGTGGAAAAATTAGTTGTCGATGCTTGGATAAGCAACAGTTATCAAAAACTTTGGCAGGCAATAAGTCTATCAAAAACTGTTCCAAGTGTTTCAATAGCTAAAAAAATATTGGATGATTTAATAACAGCCAATAAAGATTACTGGCCAACCTTGAAATAAATTTGACAGTTTTGAATTCCGGCTGTTTATTATATTTACCGGAATTCAAAACTATTTTAAACAAAGCTGTATATTAATCTGACTATATAGCTTTGTAAAAGTACGTCTGTTATTTTTTGAAAAATCTAACAATGGCTTGTATACAATATTGTCTTATATAGAAAGGAGCTCTATTAATGCTCATAAACAAAGATATTGTTATGCAAAAAGTGCAGCGTTTCGGCGGAGCAATGTTTACGCCTGTTTTATTATTTACATTTTTTGGTATAATGGCTGCCTTATCAATATTATTCAAAAATACAGCTATAATGGGAAGCATCGCTGATAAAGGAACCATATGGTATGATATTTGGTTTATTATCGAAAAAGGTGCCTGGACTGTATTTTCACAATTACCACTTTTATTTGTAGTTGCCCTGCCTATCGGATTGGCAAAAAAAAATTCTGGACGGGCCGCAATGGAATCTTTAGTCATTTATCTTGTAGTAAATTATTTTATATCGGGTTTTTTGGAATTATGGGGGCCAATGTTCAATGTAGATTTTGCTCAAGATGCTGTACCGGGATCCGGCTTAGCAATGGTCGCCAATATTAAAACTCTCGATATGGGTATGCTTGGTGCTATTTTTATAGCTGCGGTAAGTGTTTATCTTCATAATAAATTGTATGATGTAAATCTGCCTGAAATAGTTGGAATTTTCCGAGGCTCAGTTTTGGTAATAGTTGCCGGTTTTTTCATAATGTTGCCTGTCGCATTCATTTTATGCCTATTCTGGCCTAAGGTACAGCTGGCTATTGTTTCACTTCAAGGTTTTATGAAAGCCAGCGGGTTACTGGGCGTATGGCTGTATACCTTTCTCGAACGCATTCTTATTCCTACCGGCCTGCATCATTTTATATATATGCCCTTCATATATGGCCCTGCCGTCGTTGACGGTGGTACCAAACAATATTTCATTCAACATCTGCCTGAATTTTCGACATCAGCCCATACCTTAAAGGAAATGTTTCCACAAGGCGGATTTGATTTAACTTCAATGTCAAAGATGTTTGGCTGCCCCGGTATTGCCCTGGCAATTTATGCTACAGCCCAAAAAAAGAAAAAGAAAATTATTGCCGGCCTATTGATTCCGGCTACGTTCACTGCAATTCTTTGTGGCGTTACCGAACCGCTTGAATTTACGTTTCTGTTTGTAGCACCGGTCTTATTTTTAGTGCATGCCGTATTAGCCGGTTTAATGGCTATGACAGCATATGCTTTCGGTGTAGTAGGTGTTTTTGACGGCGGGATAATTGAATGTGCCGTAGAAAACTGGATTCCCTTGTTCAAATATCATCCTATGACCTATATTCTTCAATTCATAGTTGGATTTGCTTTTACGGCAATCTATTTCGTTGTATTTCGTTGGCTGATACTGCACTTTGATTTCAAGACACCGGGACGCGGTGATGATGAAGAAGACAAACTATATACCAAAGCCGATTATAAGGCTAAGAAAGCCAATGATGAGTATGACAGCAAAGCAGAAGCATTTTTAGACGGACTTGGTGGAAAAACAAATATTGTTGATGTAACCAACTGTGCTACACGTCTACGCGTAAATGTAAAAGATGGCACATTAGTAGCTAATGCGAAGACATTTATAGCCGCCGGTGCACACGGATTAGTTCATAATAAAAATGCCGTTCAGGTTATTGTCGGATTATCTGTTCCTCAAATTCGCGAACGGTTTGAAAATTTGCTGCAAAATGATATATCTAACAATGAAAGTAATGCCATATCTCCTTCATTATTAGCCTTTGCAACCGGCAAAGTAGTATCAATTGATGATGTTCCAGATAAAGCTTTCTCAGAAAAAACCATGGGAGATGGTATTGCTATAATCCCTGAAAAAGGAATTATCACTGCACCTGCTGATGGCACCATAATAATGACTGCCGATAAAACCGGTCATGCACTTGGTATAAAGCTGACTACCGGAATGGAAATACTTATTCACATCGGTATTGATACCGTTACATTAGACGGAACAGGTTTTAAAACATTGGTTAACCCCAACGACAATATAACCACCGGCGACAAATTAATCGAATTTGATCTTGAAAAAATAAAACAAGCTGGTTTAAATCCAATTACAATTATGGTTATAACAAATTTTGACCAGTATACTGCCTTGGAATTTAAATCACTGCAAAAAGCAAAAGCCGGTATTTCTATAATAGCTACTTATTAGAATTTGTTATCCAAATTATCCTTGCATTATACTCAGATTTTTAATGTGAGTAGGTAACTGAGGCTTATTGTGGAGATTCTATTAATCTCATATTGGTAGTGCAGGTGAAATGAAAAGACTTCATAAGCTCCTCAATCCTAACGCACTTCGGGTCAGGCTGCCCGAAGTGCCGTACTAATAAAATTCTTTCTTTGCCGTTATCAATACCGAAACTAATGTTTCCGGAATCGTTTTGTGAAATACACAGAAAACCTTACCCCATGAGTTGAGCTATGATAAATCATGCCATTTTTTCATTTGAAACTTAATAATACCCAAATTAATATATTCCAGTGTCCTTCGTGAAGTCGGGACACTAGCACGCTGTATTTAATCGAAAACTATAAATTTTATCGTTTACGGCCAAACAATATTTTATAGAGCCAATGAACTTTTATGTCGATGGCTTTAGCAGGACACAATTCATGACAACAAAAACAACTGATACAATTATCCAAATCAGCAACGGGCTTTTCATTTTTCATTGCAATGATTCGGGCTGGACAGCCCCGCAGGCAATCGCCACAGGAAATACATTTTTCATGATAGAAAATTGGTTTTGGACGTAAAGATTTGATAAAAAAACTTTCCACCTTACGCGGAACGATCCCACTGATCAGACTTTTTTTGATGGAACCCGGTTGCTTAAATGGAATGACCGGAACAGTTTCAACATCATTCCCAACTATTTTTACACTATGCAGCTCACCATTGAATAAGCCACGTCTTCTGGCAGCTTGGACTGTAGGCACGCTAAGAGGGTCCATACCCATAATATAGGTCCCGACTGTATCAAGCGCATACGGGTTTTCAGCTGCCAGCAGCAACCCAACATGCCGTTTTGTGCCGGAAGAGGGCCCATTCCCTTCCATGCCTTCAATCGCATCAATCAGGGAAAAATCTGGACGAACGTATTCGCAAATATCAATCAAATGATCTGCAAAATTTTCTGTCGTATGCATTTTAAAGTGATATTTTGCCTTCGTCAATCCTGGAATGACACCAAATAAATTCTTGACGCCACCAGTGTACAGCATCATACAATGTGTTTTAAACTTAGCAATGGAAACAATCAAATCTACCTTAGTCACTACGCGGATAATCTCCATTGTTTTGAGCTTTGCCGCTTTTTCGTTCTTCACTTCCACAGAGCTTACATCATAATTGAGTTCACAGCCTGTAGCTTCAGCAACTTTTACCATCCCGCTTGCTCTGTAAATCTCATACAGACGTTTTTTATAAAAGGGACCTCCGGGACTGTCTCCGATGATAACCTTCCATCCTTGGTTCTGCAGATACCGGACTGCTGCCTCGACTACCGCAGGATGTGTTGTTACCGCATCTTCCGGTACATTTTTTTTTAACAAATTTACCTTAAGCAATGCTTTTCCCGTCTTCTTTTCCTTTTCTTTTAAGGCCGGACAATATTCCATACTGGAGAAAACGGCTCTTTCTACTTCTTGATAATTATAAGAGCTGCACTTTTTAATAATGACCTTTTCCATTCTATCCTCCATTAACATTTCCATTTTTCTAAGTATAGCATGTTCCCGCAAAAGAAAATGTGCTAAATCCACCCCTCCATGTCCAGTTTTAGTTTACCGCTTTATCGTCAGACCAAAGATTTGCCGCCGGTTTCCTTCAGATTCTATCTCATGCTGGACATTCCTGCCTTAAGCCATGCGCTTGGCACTATTAACTTGCGCTCTAGACTTTCACCCGTTAGACTGCGCCCATTCCGGGTGCACTAAATGCACCAAAGAAAGAGGCTGCCCAGAATAGGCAGCCTCTTAAATTCAATAAATTAGATTATATTGTATTATCTATATGCCACTATAAAAATACGACAATTCAGCCGTTTCGCGCTGCTAACACGAAAATACATGATCAGACTGCTGATTAATTCAAAGTGTATCATTTATCAGCATATACATGCTGATGATATATATTTTTTTTATCTTCACGACCAGATGTATTTTCCGCAGTGGCCAATACACCACCCAAATAACTTATTACTATGCTGCATCCTATAAAAATCAATGATGCTGCTAACATAAGCCACGTATCAGCTATCAAAGAAAGTACTATACCACCGATAAAAGCAGTTACGATAGACAATATCGCTAAATCTTTTATTTTAATCACCCCTTTAATACTCGCTTAGTATAGCATTCTTATTCCATCTGTCAATGGATCTTCTTGAAGTTTTTATATTATAAATCATCACATTTATTAATAATATTTGAAGTATTTGTTGATGAATAGATTGCCCCTAAACTGCCCAAATTCTCATTTACAGCAAAATGCGATCTTTTTAGGATAAGATGTTTTTTGTCCTGTTTTTCGTTGAAATCTGTGATATACTAATCACGTAGAGATTTAATGACAGCCGTAGCCGAAAGGCAAACGGTTTTTCTTATGCATAAATAATTTTTTAACAGATTGCAGGGATTATTTTTATCATATATCAGCGGCTGTTACAAATTTGATGAGGGTGATATCCATATGGAAATTAGTGTTGTAGAAAAACTTTTATTATTAATATTATGCGATCTGGCAAAAAAACAAAAAATAAAAAGTGATTTCGACTGTGAATTTATTGAAAATGCGATTTCTTCAGGAAATACATGGGCAATAGAGCAAGAATATAGTGGGCTTTTGTCTAAATCTGAAGTCAAAAGAAAGGGAGTGTATAATAAACTGTGTAAATAGGAAAGAAACAGTTTAGATATACACCCCAGTTGGGGAAGTCAAACACATGCGGAGGTAATAAATTTATGTCAAAGAAACAACCCACACGTGGCGAATCCCTGGCTAAAGCGATTATCAGTGAATATAAGCCAAAAAACGTCGAAGATATGCAAAATGCGCTTAAAGATGTTTTTGGGCCTATGTTCGAGGCCATGCTGCATGGTGAAATGGAAAATCATCTCGGCTATGACAACAATGAACGTGGTGAAAAGGAAACCGCCAATCGCCGCAACGGCTACAACCATAAAACTCTCAAAACATCCGCAGGTGAAGTCCCGATTAATGTCCCTCGTGATCGTGACGGTTCTTTTGAGCCGCAGGTTGTGCAGAAGCGGCAGACCGATGTTTCCTCGATTGAGGGCAAGGTGCTTGCTATGTATGCTCGTGGCATGAGCCAGCGTGACATTTCATCGACGATCGACGACATCTATGGATTCAAGCTATCAGCTGGACAAATTTCCAACATCACAGATTGTGTCTTAGATGAATTGAATGAGTGGCAGAATCGACCGCTGAAAGCTTTTTATCCCTTTATCTTTGTGGATTGCATATACGTTTCTATGCGTACGGAGCAGGGCGTTTCTGACCAGGCTGTCTACGTTATTCTGGGGTATGATCTAAACGGCGGGAAAGATGTACTGGGCTTATGGACGGGCGATACAGAAAGCAAGCATCGCTGGATGCAGGTGTTCGATGAAATAAAATCCCGGGGTGTTCAGGACATAGGCTTTATTTCTATGGACGGTGTAAGTGGTCTTGAAGATGGCGCTAAAGCGATCTTCAAAAATGTTGTGGTGCAGCGCTGCATTGTACACCTCATCCGCAACTCTCTGAAATACGTACCCAGTAAGGATTACAAAGCCTTTACAGCGCAGCTAAGGAAAATCTATGGTGCCATCAACCTGAAAGGAGCACAAGCTGCATTTGAACAGTTCTGTGACGCGTGGAGCAAATATCCTGGTGCCATCCGCGTGTGGAAGGATAATTTTCGGCACGTGGAACAGCTTTTTAACTATGGTAGTGATGTGCGTCGGGTTATGTACACGACCAATGCCATAGAAAGCGTTAACTCGAGCTTCCGCAAGGTTACGAAACAGGGCGCTTTCAGCAATGAAACAGCTATTTTTAAAGTGTTTTATTTACGGATTAAGGAACTTTACCAAAAATGGCGCGGTCACTCCATTCGCAATTGGGCCATGGTGATGAATCAGCTGGTTATTGACGAACGGATCGGCACCATGGTACAAAAATATCAGGCTTCAACTTAAAATCATTTACACACTTTACTTGACAATCCCAGAATATTTATTATCTTGAAAGATTTATATTTTAAAAGTTAAAGAATAATGATTGAGAAAATTCCATGACATTTTAAGTCAATTAAATGAAATTATTTTTAACCAGTTCTCCGACCCTTTTAATCATATAGTAGGCTGTAGAGCCGGTTCCTAGTCCCAATATCATGCCATTTTTTATATACTCCGCTGCTTTTTGTCCGGCCCATTTTTTTTGTTCTGAATGTTTCATATTTGCCTCCTGGAATATTAAGATTTCATAATAGCTGTTTAAATTATTGGAATTCACCAAAATGATAAAAGAACCGTTAATAGTCAATAAATTAAATACTGGTTCTACCTTAAAATAAACTATATATAAATGGATTCTCCTGTTTTACTTAGTTTTTCAAAATTTCTTCTTACAAGATTTTGCGAAGTGTTAGCATAGCAGTATGCACATAAATGCATACAAGTATTATACTGCCCAATATCTTTACTTACTATACATCCACAAAAATCCCTTTGCCCGGGATCTTTCAAATCTATTTTTTTATTATAATCGTTATTGGTAAATAAATTTATTTCTGTATTTTCCTTTCCCAGAAATTTCATTAGTATTTTATCAGAAGAAAAACATTTAACCATTAGATTATCATCAATACATTTATTTTTTTCAATGCTATATTTATTTAAATTAATGTCTTCTGCGCATGTGGTTATTGATAAATGCCAGTTTTTATTTAATTCTTGTAAATTTTCAGCAATATAAATCATATCATTTTTATCAAATCCTTTATATTTAACATTTGCCCTTTGCAAGTTATGTTGAACTTTTTTGTAAATATTGATATCGGCGAAACTTATAACAAGTTTGTTGGTATATTTATATAAGGCATTGCCAATATTTTTTATTTTCTCCAGCAATTTATCAAGGGTGATAGTATCAGTTAATATTAAAGGGTCAAACCGCCATATAACCTGTTCTTTGCCAATTAGATTTGATAATTTAATAAAAGTATTTATTCTTTCTTCTAAGGGAGGAATATTAGGTTCCAATTTCTCACTTTCATAATCATTTATTGTATATGTAAAATAGTAATTTATATTTTTGGCATCAATAATATTTAAATACTTAATCATATTTTTCGGATTTTTACTCCAAAACACTATGACTCTGGTATTTTGGAATGACACATATTGAGGTCGTTTATTAAACGGATTTATCCATTTGATGTAACCTTTGTTTAAGCGGTTTATAAACCAGTCAGAATGAAATGCCGGAATATCTGTAGCCCTGCTGGCAGATAATATTACAGGAGCTATGGCCTCAACTTTTTCTCCAAAATCGGTTTTTATAAATATTTTCTCCCAGCCTTTGAATTTCATAGATGGATTCCTGCTTTGTGATTTATTATTTAATTGTTTTTGACAATTATTTCAGAAGACGCATTTTTCCCTTTAGCAAGCATTAGATAAATTACGCTGAGAACAGATGCCACAGGAATGATATTTAATATTATAATCAAAATAGTCTTCATACGAGATAATTCAATATCATTGCAGCGGCGTATGACAATGGAAATAAAATAAGCAAAAAAAATCATTGTAACAGGAAATACCAACGAAGGTGATATATCTATATTTTTTAGTATGATATATATAATGATATAAATAAAAAGCCTTATAGCAAATTCTTTTCTACCAAGGCGTTCTCTAAAAAATAACTTTATCTTATCGGTTATACTCATACCGCCAGGACAAAAAAGTGAGTACCCCAAATTCTCCAAATATCGTTTTATGTCACTGATAAAATTCATTATAATACTCCCTTGCGAATTTTTTTATAAATCGTTATAAAATTACGGACTCATATGATTTTTTAGCGGATACAGCTGCTATACGGTTTGAAAATATATTTAGTGATTTTCAGTTTATCAATTAGACTTGAAGTCTTTATGATTGAAAAAGTTTAGTTTGCCAATTATGATATGAAGTGCTACACTAAAAAATAAATCCACCTGATATACTTGAATTTGCATAAGGATGTGATAAAAATGAAATTGAATAAAATTCTGTCACTTACATTTTCTTGTTTGTTTGTGTTGGGAACACTTGGAATAAGTACAACCAATGCTTCTGCTTTTGAAGGAAGTTCAACAGCACCCACTTACAGCAAAACAACTACCGGGGCTATAGCCGGCGGCATAGCTGGTGCGCTCATCGGACATAACAGCAAAAAAGGACATACTGCACATGCTATCGCTGATGCAGCCATCGGGGCTGTCGTTGGAGGAGCTATAGCACATAATACCTAACATAATACCTAAAATTTGATTATAGTCATGATATCGGGTGGGAAATAAGTTTATTTTAAAAGGGCTGTCGCATGTAAACATTTTCTTTATAATACGCAGTGTTTCATTTTCTCTGTCCATTTTTAAAAGGATGGGGAGCCTCATAGTGATGGTAAACCGTATTTTATGAAGTCAATGTCATTTGTGCTACAACCTTATTTTTATGCAATTATTGTATAAAAGGTATTTTAATGATGAAACTATTTGTCTGCGGCAGGTATGCTGAAAATAAATTTTTCTATAGCAGGGAGTAATGGTTTGCTTAATGGAAGATCAGGAATGCCGTAAGATTTGATATTTGATTTTGGATCATCAGGTACAGTTTTTAGAATATGATTCATATTTTTTATTATTACCATTTTTGCTGCAGGGGCAGCATTTTGCAATGCCTTTGCATCATCAACCTGTACTTGTAAATCGTGCGTTCCTTGGATTAAGAGCACTGGTATTTTTAATTTACCTACTTCTTTGGCCGGATCGTAACGTAGTTCAGATATCAAATATGGCTGGACACTGGGACGAAAAAGCGGTTGCAGAGCAGAATTGATAGGTTTGACGGTTTTCCCCTGTTCTAACTGTGCCAGAATTTTACTGCTTTCGTCATAGTATTGAGGAGCTCGTTGTGATATCTGCCATAATAATATTTTTGATAATGGGAAACCGGGACCTTCCAGAGAAATAAATCCTGCTGCATTTGCTTGTCTGGCGGATATTGCACCAATAAGAGATCCTTCGCTGTGTCCGATAACAATGACTTTAGAAAAACGGCCGTCTGACTGTAAAGCTTTTATCCATGCATCAGCATCGTCAATATAGTTTTCAATAGTCAGTTGCTGCTCGGACAGATCAAAATTATTTTCACCGATTCCCCGTTTGTCATAACGCAGTGATGCGATACCGGCTTGGGCCAGTCCATCAGACAGCATTTTTAAACAATTGTTTTTTCCGGCATACGGATTGTTACCATTCTTGTCTGTGGGACCTGATCCGGCAATGATCAGTGCCACGGGGGGAGGGGAAACCGTAGACGGCATTTCCAAAGTACCTGTCAGGCTGCCTGACGAAACTGGCAGCTGCAGTGGCATTTCTTCTATAGAAGTGGCAGAGCATATGCTGGCAGCTGAGGCTGAAGACATAAAAAATAATATGATTATAATCAAATTCAAATTATGCTTTAACAAAATATCTGCTCCCTTATAAATAGTAGAATTCGGATAATATGATGGTTTCGACAATAATTATACATTGCAATTATAGCGGTAGTAAATGGTTGTGATGATAAATATTTTAATAATAGTTGATTTTTGTTAAACAGGGTAACATTATCATTAGTATCAAAAATATAAAATAATAAGCAGGAAAATATTAACTCCTGCTTATTATTAAATAATTAATATATTGCCTATCAGTTACGTTACTGTCCAGCCAATTTAGCAACGGACTGATCAAACTTTTCTGGCTGCTCATAAAAAAGCATATGTCCGGCATTATGAAATCCGATAAAAGTTCCCTGCGGAATACAGGAGGCAATATACTGACCTTGCTTATATCCGTTTAAATAAATTCCGATTTCACCTGAAAAAACAGTAACAGGAATAGAAATATTTGGGAGAACCGAAGTGTAGTCACTCATCAGATAATCAGAATAGGCGGCCATTCCAATTGCTGTTGGGGTTTTTAACATTTCTGCAGTGATCCACTCCATGTCGGCAGAAGCTACTTGTCCATCCTTAAACATTTTATGTACGAATGTTTCTATATATTGGCGGGGATTTTTTTGATATGCCAAAAAACTCATATTCATGGCGTCGGCATTATAATTTCTAAGAGCATGTCCATTCCAATCTTCAGGGCTGAAGGGATAAGGAGTCATGTCAACGAGCCCCAATCCCTTTAGACGGTGTTCAAAACTATAGTGCTTCCAATATGAAAGGACAGTCGGTCCACCCAACGACCATCCAATTAAGGTTAAATCATGTAAATCCAAATATTCAATTAATTCTTGCACATCATTGGCATATTGATCAACTGTATGCCCGCTGAGAGTTTTGGAAGAATTGCCGTGTCCCCGTAAGTCCATTGCTATGACACGAAAGTTTTTAGCCAGATTGTTTATATTGCGCTGCCAGAATTTAGAAGAACAAAGCCAGCCATGCAGAAAAAAAATAGGATGTCCATTTCCAATATCTTCATAGTATATTTTGGCCCCATCTTTGGTGGTAAAATAATGACTTTGTCTGTTCATGATGTTATACCTCCTATCACTCAGTAACAAATATTCTGAGTGTTACTAATGTAAAAAATGCGGAAAAAGTATCTATTGGATTCTTATCCTGGCCTCAGTGTACACTTAAAAAAATGTTATGTCAATTAACATAACATTGTCTATATAAATAGTTTTGATTTATGTTTTTACTGAATTAAATTTAAAAAATTATTAAAGTGTTCAACGTTTTTTTAGATATAGTAACAAATGAAAGATCAGATATTTACTTTTTGCTCTGTATAACTTATATTTTTATTTGAGTAAACGTTTACTCACTATATTAAAGCAATATTTAAAAAATTCCTTAATAATGTATTTTACATGATAATTTTTATTGTAAAAATGGATGGGAGTGTGTATGTTGGCGATTATAGTAGAGGAAAAAAGTAAAACTTTTCATTTACAAATGGATAATAGTAGTTATATATTTCAAGTAATGGAAAATGGTGAATTGGAACAATTGTATTATGGGAAAAAAGTACATGCCCGTTCGCAATATCCTAATTTGATTATTCGCGAACAAAAAACAGCGACAGTCGCGTGGCGACAGGATAGACCAGATATTCAGCCCGATGTGTTAAAACAGGAGTATAGTAGTTTTGGCAAGGGTGATTTTAGGTATCCTGCATACCAATTAATTATGAAAGATGGCAGTCGTATTTCAGAATTTGTTTATAATAGCTATGAAAAATTTAATGGGAAAAAACGTTTGCCGGATTTGCCGTCAACTTTTGATGATGTTAGTGATGATTCGGAAACTCTTTTTACAGCAATTAGTAAAATTATTGAAGAAACAAAATTAGACTATGTTAAATGGGATATGAATCGTCATATTACTGAAATGTTCAGTATTGAATTATCGGCTGAAACACAATTAGAAATGCCGCATCGCTATATTTTAGGGGTGTACAGGCTCTATGAACGATTGACTAAAGCTTATCCCAAGATCCTTTTTGAATCATGTTCGTCAGGGGGAGGTAGGTTTGATTTGGGAATGATGTATTATGCTCCACAAGCTTGGACCAGTTATGGTGACGAACTAATGAATGCCGGTTTGTTTATCCATCAATTGACAAAGTTACGTAAAGATATAAAAGTATCAAATGATTTTCAAGCGATATTATTTGTACTTGAGGCGGTAAATTAAAAATTCGCTAAAACTTCTAAAATAAATTTTGGTCACACATCAATTTATAGTAATATCAGTCTTTCAAAGAATATTTACTGCTCAATATCGTTTTACTGAATAAATCCTTAAGCATTGTTGAAATGGCATTGGTTATTTTTATGTTTTGTTCTTTAATGAATTATCTGATTTGCGCCTTTGTTAATGGGCCTATGTTTTCAATCTCAATATCTTCATTTTATAGGTTTTTCCTAAAAACATAAACTGTTTTATACTACCTTATAACTCATTGTTTTCTTTCTATTGCAAGTGGGTATATTGTATGAATTTACGAGATAAGCTGCGGATATCGCACACAAAATGCTTATATGACAATAAACCGGTCGTCGACAGCTAGTTTGCCGTAATTATTATCTTGAATTGCCGATTGTCTTTAGTATAGAATTGAAGAGTAATAAGCTTATGAGAAAATTATGAAAATAATATTTAGGATTGACGCTGGAAGGTGGCAAGGTAATGAAAATAACTTTTTTCTTAACTCCTAAGGATAAGGTAGTATATCTTAATGCAACATCAACAATAAGACAGGCAATGGAAAAAATGAAGTATCATCGCTATACTGCAATTCCATTAATAGATGATGCAGGAAAGTATGCCGGTACACTTACGGAGGGCGATTTATTATGGGCACTGACTGATAAAGGTAATATTAATAGTAAAAATTTGGAACATATAAATCTGCAAATGATTAATAAACATATTAATAATAAAGTAGTTCATATAGATGCTGAAATTGAAGATTTGCTTGTTTTGACAATGAACCAAAATTTTGTTCCGGTGATTGACGATCGAAATATATTTATAGGTATAATAAGACGGCGGGAAATCATCGGTTATTTTGCTCAGCAATATTATTATAGTAATAATATTGCTTCACAAATAAAACAAATAACTCCTGCAATTGCAAATTAAAAAATATGCTTATTTAATAGGATTTTCTTTATTAATGGAGAATAAGTCAATAGTAATTAAGTTAAAAATAGTTTAATTTTGCATAATTACTATTGAATATTAATTTTTATTTGTCAAGGGGGTAATCGTATGTCTTACATTGACTGGGATCAAAGTTATTCTGTTGGAGTTGCGAAATTTGATGCTGAACATAAGAAATTGCTCAGGATGATAAATCAATTACATGATGCCATTGAGGCGGGGCGTGGTGATGAAATGATAGCGCCGCTTCTTGATGGATTGGTTGACTATGTCAACACGCATTTTTCCCATGAGGAAGAGTTAATGAAAAAATACAATTATTCTAAATACGCATGGCATAAGAAAATACATGATGATTTTGTTGACAAAGTAAAAAGGGATATTAAGCTGCATGAAAGACATTTATTGTCACCTATACAGCTGCTCAACACTTTAAGAAATTGGCTGCTTAATCATATTTGCCATGATGATAAACAATATAGTGATTTTTTTGCCGATAAATAAGTATATAGCCAATTTCATACCGATTTGTAACTTCCGGTTATTATGCTGCATATTATGAGGTATACTTGCAAGTATTTCACTGATATTATATACTTATTAAATGTATAATATTGAAAGTGGTGCAAGCTGAATAATATACATATTAATTGTCAGGCTAGATTTTTGTCCTGATGAAGGAAGTTAATTAAATTCACAGGAGGCATAATTAATGTTCAATCCTATGGGTGGCGGCAATATGGCCGGCATGATGAAAAAAGTACAGAAACTGCAGCAGCAAATGGCTAAGATGCAGGATGACTTAAAGAAACAAACAGTTGAAGTTTCCAGCGGTGGCGGTGTAATAAAAGTTGTCATGAATGGTGAAAAGCAGGTAGAATCATTAATAATAGATCCGGCGGCGGTGGACCCACAGGATGTGGAAATGCTGCAAGATCTGATCTCGGCGGCAATAAATGAATCTATTAAAAAAGTTGATGACATGATGGCTTCGGAAATGGGCAAACTTACCAATGGACTTAATATACCACCAGGGATGTTTTAATGCCGTATATTGAACCCTTGGCCAAATTAATTGAGCATTTGCGCGCGCTGCCGGGAATAGGTTCCAAGACGGCAGCGCGTCTTGCTTATCACATTCTTGATATGGAACCATCACAGGCTAAGGCGTTGGCTCAATCAATAATAGAAGCAAAAGAAAAGATTGGTTTTTGTAATACCTGTTTTAATCTAAGTGATGTAAATCCGTGCAGCATTTGTTCTTCACCCAGCCGGGATCATTCAATTATCTGTGTGGTTGAACAGCCACGTGATGTGGCGGCTATGGAACGCATGCGTGATTATAAGGGGGTTTATCATGTGCTGCATGGTGCACTATCTCCGCTTGATGGAATTGGACCGGATAATATAAGAATAAAGGAACTTTTAGTACGTCTGCAGACAACCTCGGTAAGAGAGTTGATTATGGCTACTAATCCCAACGTTGAGGGTGAAGCGACGGCAATGTATATTGCAAAATTGGTAAAACCAGCCGGAATAAAAGTTACTCGTATAGCGCATGGTTTGCCTGTCGGTGGTGATTTAGAATATGCTGATGAAATTACATTGGCCAAGGCGTTGGAAAATCGCCGTGAAATCTGATTAATATAGTTTTATTTATGCTGTATAACTAAAATTCAATTGAATTTATTATTCAGGTTCGAAAGCTGGAGATGCAGTGTAATTTTTTCTATTGCAATGACAAGTGTAATAATAAAATTTTGTAAAGGATCAAATATGTTAGATTTTACTTTAATTGCAGCATTTTTTATTGGATTGTTAATTTTGTGTTTGGTGACCAAAATTTTATCATTACCAGTGAGACTGTTGTGTAAAATGATTTATAATAGTATTATTGGTGCCATATGTCTTTGGGGTGTCAATATACTTTTGGGAATCCTGGGTTTGGCAGCGATCCCAATAAAGTTTGTTACAGCTTTAATTGCTGGTATCTTTGGTATTCCTGGTGTTTTGTTGGTAACGGTATATTATTTATTGAAATGATTTTGGTCAATCAATATTAAAGTTATTTCAGTAGAACTAATTGTAAAATAAAAGCAGCTATTATCGTGTGAGACGATTTTAGCTGCTTTTTAGCATGTGATTATTCAAATGTTTGTTGATTTGCTTTATATTATTCAATCTTGATGATACCATAATGCACTGAACTGTAGCGGCTTCCTATACGCTCTTTAAATCCCAGCCGGAGAAATTCGTGACTCTTGCTGTTTTCTTTTAATACCACTCGATGTCGGGCAATACGGCAGGCTTCATGAATGCTTTTTGATGTTACTGGTGCAGTGTCGGCAAGACAGCGCAATGGCTGTAGGTTCGTACTGTTCATTAAAGGATGGCGAAACATTGGATCAAAGTATACTATATCTATACTTTTATTAGGCAGTTTTTTCAGATAGTCAATATGATTGAGATTGGCAGGTTTGATTAACCGGGCTGCTTCATTTATATTCGGAATATTTGAAGAAAAATTCTGCAGACCATCAGTAATTACCGCATACAAAAGAGAACTGCTCTCAAGGCCTATCACAGGGGTTTTGCAAATGAAAGCACTGACTAGTGCGTCTGATGCAAATCCAAGGGTACAGTCAAGCACTGACATTCCCCTTCGCAGATCCATAGCTGTGATCATATTATCAGGTTTATTTTCCAATAGTTTTTTAATGCGCAATTGAGCCATATTAGGATGAAAAAAAATTGTGCCGTTCGGTGTATCAATGTATAGTCCGGTTTTTTTCACTAATAAGGCAACAGCGTAAGTTTGTTCGGCCTTTAGCTGCTGCAATGATTTGTCGGAACGAAAAATAAAGGGAACATTATGCTGTGCAGCCAATAGCTCGGCTTTCTTTATACATGATGCGTTGGTATTTCGTCCGGTAGTTATAAAAAATTTGTCCATTTTTCCCTATAGTATTACATTAATTTATGGTATTCGTTTGAACATTTTTGCTAAATCATGGTGTTCAAATTTAATTATAGTCGGTCGGCCATGTGGACAGGTATATGGCAATTTAGTATTGGCCAATTCGTCTAAAATAATTTTCATTTGTTGAATGGTCAATTTATCACCGGCTTTTATTGCTGCCCTGCAAGCTGCTGTAGCCAGACAGGCATGCCGTATTTCCTGCGGTGTGGGCGTATGCATCTCTTCTAATGATGCTAAAATATCTCTGATAGTATTTTCGGCAGCATCCTGCGGTATATCGGCAGGCAGCTCACAAAGACGAAACTGCTGCGGACCAGCGGCTTCTATACGAAATCCCAGATTATAGAGGGTTTCTTGGTTATTTTCCAATAAATCATATTCAGCGGGTGATAAATTAAGTATCAAATGAATTAAAAGCTGCTGTGATACGATTCGATCTTTAGCCAAGCCAAATTTGTCATATAATATTCTTTCGTGTGCCGCATGCTGGTCGATGATATACATACCATCTTCACCTTGGGCGATGATATAGCATAAGTCGATTTGTCCCAGAGGCATCAGATTGCCCGCGGCAATAGATTCTGCCGACTGAGGGTCGTCGAGAATATTGGAATCATTCATGTTTTGTGTTAAGATAGCAGTATTTTTGATGGCATATATTTTTTCTCTGGCTATATCGAAATCGGCTGTATTTTCTCTCAGGATCGGTTGATCTATACCATTGACAGGAGAATAGTTATGACTTTGCTGTGGAACAGATGCTTTAGCTGTAAATGTTGTCATTGGAGCCGAAGCTATTTTTTTAGGAATAAGCAGGCTGTTTTCTTCATAATGGGGTTTTATATAGTCTGCCGGTGCGGCAAATGATCCTAATGAATTATCATTATCTGTTTTATCAGGACGCACAGCATCAAGTACTGACTTATATACGGCTTTAAATAGTAAGCTATCTTCGGCAAATTTCATTTCAATTTTTTGTGGATGAACATTTATATCAACACTATTCTTTGGAACGGTAATATTTAACACTGCCAGTGGATAACCGGATTTAGGCAATAGGGAATGATATGCGTTATCGATGGAACGACTGATCATGCTGTTGGAAATTATTCTGCCGTTAACAATAAAAGTCTGCCAGGCACGACTGCTTCTAATTACAGCAGGTTTAGTAATAAAACCATTTATGGTTATTGTCTCATCATTGAGCGTGAGTGGCAAAAGTTCTTGTCCTACGGTTCGACCGTAAACACTTTGAATGGCATCACGCAGTGAGCCATTCCCCGGTGTGGTTATAGTAAGTTTATTATTATTAATCAGTTTTACAGCTATTTGGGGATTGGAGAAAGCCAATTTTATTACAAAATCATTGATTTTGTTAGATTCGGTATTATTGGTTTTAAGAAATTTTTTTCTGGCAGGTGTATTAAAGAAAAGATCCTCCACTTTGATTGTGGTACCGATATTACAACCTGCCGCACCAATGTCTTCAAGATGACCTCCCGTTATTTTCACACTGGTTCCCAGCTCATCCTGCGGTTGCCGTGTTAGAATAGAAAAGCGTGATACGGCTGCAATGGATGGTAAAGCTTCGCCGCGAAATCCCAATGTGGAAATATGCTGCAAATCATCGACAGCTGTTATCTTGCTTGTTGCATGACGCAGTATAGCTATTTGTACATCATCTCTGTTCATGCCATGTCCATTATCGCTGATACGGATAAAACTAGTACCGCCGGCCATTGTTTCTACTTCAATTTTAGTGGCTCCGGCGTCGATGGAATTTTCCATAAGTTCCTTAACAACAGATGAAGGACGTTCGACTACTTCACCGGCGGCTATTTTATTTATTGTATTTTCATCGAGTACATGAACTTTGTTCATAATTTTCCCGCCTCCTGCCGGGCCTGTTGTTGTAATTTATATAGAGTGTTTATTGCTTCCAATGGCGTCATAGTCATGACATCAAGCTTTAGCAGTTCAGCCGGCAGCATTGCAGTGAACAATGTATCCATTGCCGGTGCTGAGATCGATTTATCAGTATCGGTTTTAACCGCAGAAGTTTTAGCCGGTTCATTATTTTCTAAATCAGTCAGTATTTTTTCAGCACGGTCTGTTACTGGCTTTGGCAAGCCGGCAAGCCTGGCTACATGGATACCATATGATTTATCAGCGCTTCCACTGATAATGCGGCGCAGGAATACAACTTTACTTCCTTTTTCTTTGACGGCAACGCAACAATTTTTAATATGTTGATTATCAGCCAAATCGGTGAGTTCATGATAATGGGTAGCAAACAAAGTTTTAGCACTGATTTTATCACGAATGTATTCAATTACCGCTCGGGCAATGCTCATACCATCGAAAGTACTTGTACCACGACCTATTTCATCGAGAATGATCAAACTATTTTTAGTGGCATATTTTAGTATGTGTGCTACTTCATTCATTTCAACCATAAAAGTACTCTGTCCACTGGCAAGATCATCACTGGCTCCTATCCGGGTAAATATTCTGTCAACTGGGGAGATTATTGCCTCGCGCGCCGGAATAAAACTGCCTGCTTGGGCCATAAGTGTCAAAAGAGCGCTTTGACGCATATATGTTGATTTCCCAGCCATATTGGGTCCGGTTATGATCAGAATTTCATTTTCCTGATTATCAAGTACTGTATCATTGGGTACAAATATTTCCCGGGTGAGAATGCGTTCGATAAGCGGATGACGGCCGTCACGAATAATTATATTACCATCATTGCTTATTGCCGGTCGAATGTAATTATATTCAGATGCAGCCTCTGCGTAAGCGGTGATGACATCAAGTGTTGCAATATTACGTGCTGTTACTTGAATGCTGGGAATATATTTTTTTACTTCCTCCCGTACCTGTGTGAATAATTGATATTCTATCTGAAGAATTTTTTCTTTGGCCCCTAATATTTTAGTTTCAAATTCTTTTAAATCAGGTGTTATATATCGTTCAGTGTTTACTAATGTCTGTTTGCGAATATAATTGAGCGGAACTTGATCAATATTGCTTTTGCGTATTTCAATAAAATAACCAAATACTTTATTGTAACCGACTTTCAGTGATTTTATACCGGTTATCTGGCGTTGTTGTTCTTCCATCTGCTGCAAGAGTGACTGGCTGTCGGATGCCAACCGTCGATATTCATCAAGTTCTTCGTTGAAACCGTCCTTTATTATACCACCGTCCCTGAGTAATAACCCTGGGTTTTCAGCAATTGATTTTTCTAATAAATCAGCAAGTCTTGTATAAACACTTATGTTTGCAGAAACATTTTGTAATAACTGTGTTTTTATGTTGCTTAAACTGGTCTTTATTTGTGGCAGAGCATACAAAGAGTTTTTTAATGCCAGCATGTCACGGGCATTGGCTGTACCAACTTCTACTCTGGTTAAGAGACGTTCAAAATCGTATACATTTTTCAATAGTTCCCGTAATTGTGTACGACGGGAAAAGTCGTTGACCAGTTCTTGAACAGCGTCAAGCCGCTGTTCAATTTTATAGCGGTCCAGTAAAGGATACTCCAGCCATTTGGCCAGTTTGCGACTGCCCATAGCCGTAGATGTGAAATCAAGAACGGAAAATAGAGTTCCTTTTTTACTGCCGTCATGCAGGTTATGGGTTATTTCTAAATTACGTAATGTATATGTGTCAATGATCAGACTGGAGGAAGTGTCAATATATGTCAGACGATTTAAATGACTTAAATCAGTTTTTACCGTTTCATGCAGATAGTCAAGTAATGTTGCAATGGCGGCTTGAGCATTTTTATTTGACGGTCGGTTGGCTGCGTCAAAATGTTCAGTGATACGATCACTGATATTTTCTGAAACAGAGGTCATTTTAGTAATGACACATTTAGGAATTCGCAAATTTAAAAATTCCTGCAGAATACTCTCATAGGGAAATTGTCCTACAAGCAGCAGCTCTGCCATCATCAGACGGTAAAGTTCATCGCACAGTAGTTGACACCGGTCAGCTCCCTCGTATATTCCATAGAAACATTCACCGGTTGAAATATCGGCACCGGTTAAAACTAATTGTCCATCATGTTCGTAAATAAGGGATATATAATTATTTTGAACACCGGGTAAAGCTGATTCATTCATCACAGTACCAGGCGTTACGATTTTGATTATTTCTCTTTTGGTAAGACCTTTAGCTTTGGGGTCACCAATCTGTTCACAGATGGCTACTTTGTATCCCTTGTTTATCAAGCGGTTTATGTAGTTTTCAGCTGCATGATAGGGAATGCCGCACATCGGCATTTTACTTCGGGAAGTGAGTGTCAGTTCCAACTCTTTCGAAGCAGTTTTGGCATCATCATTAAACATTTCATAAAAATCACCCAGACGAAAGAATAAAATAGAGTCACCGGATTGTTCTTTCATGGCATAATACTGCTGCATCATTGGGGTTATTTCTGTCGGTACGGCAGTTTTAAGATCTGCATCATTATTTGGCATATTGTGCATCACCTTTTAGCACCCAGGTTTGTGGATGAGTAATTTTTATAGTTACGATATCACCGGGTTTTTCATTGCCTGATTTTTTCCACAAAATAATTTTATTATTCGATGTACGACCGGTATATACCTGCACGTCAGTCCGGCTGGGACCTTCTACCATAACATCAACGGTTTTTCCCAAAAATGTTTTATTAATGTCAAGGCTGATGGAATTTTGTAAATCCATTAATTGCTTTAAACGTTTCTTTTTTATATTTTCCGGTACTTGTTCAGCCATTGCGGCTGCCGGGGTACCTGACCGTTGAGAATACAAAAAAGTATAGGCGGCATCATAGCGGATTTCCCGAAGAAAGTTAAGCATTGACATAAAGTCTTCATCTGTTTCACCAGGGAATCCTACTATGATATCTGTGGTCAAACTACAGCCAGGAACAGCAGAGCGGACTTTCTTTATAAGAGTCTTATATTCTGTTGTGGTATAGCCGCGATTCATTGCTTTAAGAATGCGGTCACTACCATGCTGGACGGGTAAATGGAAATGTGTGCATATATGACGGCCGTTTTTTATTACATTGATAACTTCATCGTTAAGATCACGTGGATGTGAAGTCATGTAGCGAATACGTTCAATGCCGGTGATTTTATCTAATTCGTATAATAGTTTGGCAAAATTCGTATCCGGCAGGTCTTTGCCATAAGAGTTGACATTTTGTCCCAGCAGGGTTATTTCCCTGACACCATTTTTGGCGTAATTTGTTACTTCAGTAAGGATGGATTGTAAAGATCTGCTGTGTTCTCTGCCGCGGACATAAGGAACAATACAATAAGTACAGAAGTTATTACAGCCGTACATAATTGGTACCCATACTGAAAAATTGTTGTTGCTTGGTGGCAAAACTTCCTGAGGTACACCACCGTCAGCCGGTGCAAGGTCAGTCAAGTGATGCCCAGAGTGTTTTATTTCATTGATTACATTATTTAGTTCGTGTATTTTATTGGTACCGAGGACAAAGTCAATATGCGGTGCCCTGTGGAATAATTGTTCACCATTTTTTTGCGCCATGCAGCCGACAACACCGAAAATTAAAGATGGGTTTTGTTGTTTCAGGTGCTTTATTTCGCCGATCTTACCATAAATTTTATTTTCAGCGCTTTCCCGTACACAGCAGGTATTTATTAAAATTATTGCGGCATCCGTCAACGAATCAACAGCTTTATAACCAATGCTCTCAAGCTGCATACTCATGCGGGCCGAATCGCTTTCGTTCATTTGACATCCATAAGTTAAGATCTTGTATGTGTCATTATATTTCATTAAAAATGCTCCCATAAAAACTATTTATAAATCGTCGTCATTAATTATTATAGCCCAAATATTATATAATGTGCAATATTTTAAAAAGCGGTAAATATTGTATAATAAAAATAAATAAGCTAGGAATATGATATGGATACACATGAACTTTTAATAAAAGTAAAAAAGGTAAATTATCGATAAAAGATGCTGAACAAATATTATATTGTCAGTCTTTTAAAAAATTGTTATACCACTAAATCGAACACTTTTAGAAAGCTGTGTTCTGGTTTTGCTGATAATGATAAACTCATGTGCAAGTGGATGTGACGAGTGACGGTAGACAATATTGATGATGAATACAGTGCAGGATATCTGGTGGTACAAATGAACCTGTCCATAATTATGCAATTTTATAGTGGTTAATGCCGGTTTTTTAACTGTAAAGTAAAGAGCTGGGAAAATGAGAGAAATCATTTTAGCCCAACTCTTTATTTTACGATTCAACGGCTCTGGTAACATTAGCAAAGTAATCATCAAAATTTTGTGGGTACCAATAATGTCCTGCTATATATGGCAAAATATATTTTGCCAACGTATCGGATGCTTTAGCTAAATCATTACCGGAATGTTTTACATCATTATTAATAAGGCCCTTTTGACAAGTGACAGAAAAACTTGTCATTTCATCGGATGGCTTGGCGTTTTCGTAGCCGCTGATCAGTTCATCGGCCAGTGCGGCTGATAATTTTTCCGGTGAAGAGAGGTTTTCCTGCTCTTTTCGCGCGGTGAGATTTTTTACAGCTGTATCGACAATGGCACTGTAATTTACTTTGCTGATGTTTACGGTAGCAGTAGCGGTATCGCCGGTTATTTTTACATCACTTATTTTGATAATACGTTTTTTATTCATGTCCAGTTCAGCAGCTGCCAGTTGGTTAAGCTTTTCGTCTGACAAAGTATTTTTAAATTCATTTTTAAAGTAATCTTTATTTATTTGTAAGTTATTATCCTGCCATTGTTTTATAGTTGCCGGGCTGCCAAGACCTACTTTAGAAGCATCTGTGAAATCATTTTGTAAAGTTATTTGTGTGAAGATTTTTAAGGAATCATCAACACTGGTGTTTAACAGGGAAAGTCCCCGCATAGAATAAATAGCAATTAGGCCGCAGATAACAATTATAGCAGTGGATAATGCGGCGATTAATACTTTACGTTTCTTGTTAAGCAATTTTTAACCTCACATTCATTTATTTTATCATATTTAATTTATTTACCAGAAATTGTGGATCTCCATCATTTACTGTCGGGATAAAAATGTCCTGATTGCCCAAATAGAGATAATTATTTGAACCTATATATGCTTGAGGTATGGTAGTGTTATTGTGATAGACAGCAGCCAATGCACCACCAATCAGAAAAGCCCGTTCATCACCACTCATTATTTCAGTATTGGCGGCATGTAAAAATTCTTTACCATTGATTTTAACTATACCATCTTTTACCGTGACATGATTATTGCTGTACTGAGTGATTTTTTGGGAATAGTTGTCACGTCGGTCAGCTTCCTTAGGATGGTCCGAAGGAGAAAATATTTCGCCAACAAAATTGGATCGGTCTTTTCCCATTTTTTCAATAAATCGCTGCCATACGGCGGCACCTGCACCCGGATTATAACCGGCACCGACCGCATAATCATAACCAATATTATCTGCCTGCCATTCTTGTGGTTTGGTAATAATATTGGCATCAGCCTGTTTGGCAAGTACATCTATACCTATGATTTCCAGGCTGCTGCCTGCCTGTGATCCCCAAACACTGGCAATGATATTTATCGGCAATGATTTTTTTATTCCTTTTTTTACATGTTCCTGCTGTCCATGTGCCATTTCATGCCCAACAACAAAAGCAATTTCGTCTTCATTGTTATTTAATAAGTCAAACAAACCAGAATTGACGCTTAAATTATGTCCTAATGAACAGAATGCGTTAAAAGATTTATCGGGATTGACAAAGTAATTATAGGGCTTTTCTCTTATTTTCGGATCGTTTTGCGCTATTGATGATGATAAACGTGCCATGATATCATCTAATATTGCATTTTTAGTGGGATCAGCATCAACACCATATTGTTCCTTCATTTTGTTGAAATATTCACCGCGACCGTCATTATCACAATAGTTAACGGAGGAATCGAGTCTGGCATAATAAGCTGCTACACCTATTAAACTGCCTCCTAAGTTATCAAGGCTGAATGCAGCCGCATTTGGTATTATTAAAAAAGTGGACAAAGTAAATGCCGCAGCACATGCTGCACACAGCATTACAGCTTTATATGGGTGCTTCCTTGTCATGGTTATTCTCCCTATACTAAATGTTATTGCTTACATTTATCCTATTCATAGTTATATTTTTAATGCTTTTATTATACAACCCTATAATTTTCAGTTCAACATATTTTGTTTTATGCTAAAATAGCTGTAATACAAAAATGGTTTTGACCTATCTGCAAAATTTTTCTCTTTATAGAATATGAATTTTCTGATATAATTCAAGCATATAATTATTTAACTCACTGTTTAATTTGTTGAAATTAGTATTATATAGAGGAGTAATAACTTGGAACTTGAAAATAATAAGATATATCACGGTTTTAAATTAAACCGTATAACCCCGATAGGGGAACTGGATAGTATAGCATATCAATTTGTTCATGAAAAAAGTGGGGCACGTCTTTTATATCTGTCCAATGATGATGACAATAAGGTGTTTTCAATAACTTTCCGTACTACGCCGACTGATGACACCGGTGTGGCTCATATAATTGAACATTCAACATTATGCGGCTCAAGAAAATTTCCTATAAAGGAACCTTTCGTGGAATTATTAAAGGGATCTTTGAATACTTTTCTAAATGCCATGACTTTTCCTGATAAAACAATGTATCCGGTTGCCAGTCAAAATGATAAAGATTTTCAAAATCTCATTGATGTTTATCTTGATGCTGTTTTTTATCCTTTGATGACACAAGTACCGGAGATCCTTATGCAAGAGGGGTGGCATTATGAAATCAATGATGTTGATGCTCCCCTTAAATACAGCGGTGTTGTGTACAATGAAATGAAAGGGGCCTTATCTTCACCGGAAGAATTATTGGAAAGGAAACTTTTAAATAATATGTTCCCTGATAATACCTATGCCTTTGAATCAGGCGGTGATCCGGTGAGTATTCCGACTCTCACACAAAAAGATTTTATTGATTTTCATAAAAAATATTATCATCCTGCCAATAGTTATATTTACTTGTACGGGAAAATGGATATATTGCAAAAACTGCAGTTTTTCAATGATGCCTATCTTAGTAATTTTACCAGAATTGATATTGTATCACATATAGATAAACAGCAGCCTTTTGCAGCTGAAAAAAAATTGTGTGATGTTTATCCCGTTTCTTCAAACGAGGATAAAAAGAACAAAACTTTTCTTAGTTATAATTTTAGTCATGGAACATCAGTCGATGCAACCGAATGTTTTGCATTGGATTTATTGGATTATGTATTATTTAAATCACAATCGGCACCGCTACGAAATGCTCTTATAAAAGCCGGTATTGGCGCAGATGTCTCATCATCTTTTGATTACGGGCTTATGCAGCCTTGGTGGAATGTCACTGTGACTGGTGCGGAACCGGAGAATATAGATAAGTTTCAGAAGATATTTGTTGATACGATCAATGATATTATAGATAATGGCATTGATAAAACATTATTGCAGGCAGCTTTTAATATAACTGAATTTAAATTGCGTGAAGCAGATTTTGGACAAGCACCGAAGGGACTCATTTATAATATCCAGTTGATGAAAAGCTGGCTATATGACGGTGATCCAATAATCTATTTGCAGTATGAAAATCTCTTGGCCGATATGAAGGCCAATATATCTACCGATTACTTTGAAAAATTATTAAAAAGAGTTATTATTGATAATCCCCATAAATTACTCTTCACTTTTATCCCTGATGATAAAATAGCAGCGGCAGCCGAGCAAAAGACAGTAACTGATATGGCGGTTAAAAAGGCAGCAATGTCCTCACAGGAAATTACGAAAATAATTGCTGACACAAAAAAACTAAAGATGCGTCAACAGACACCTGATTCACCAGAAGCATTATTGACAATACCTATGCTGAGTTTAAATGATATTAATAAACAGGCAAGGAAGTTTATTATTGAACATGACAATATTGCCGATGTAAAAATATTGAAGCATAACATAAATACTAATGGTATAGCATATGTTGATTTTTATTTTGATGCTTCTGTAATACCAGTTGATAAATTACCTCAGGCATTTTTATTAGTTGATATTCTGCGTAATGTTGCTACTGCAAAATATTCTTATGAAGAATTGGCTAACGCTGTAAATCTTAACACCGGCGGTATAACTTTTGATTTATCAGCATACAGTCGTAAAGGTGAACCGGATTCGCTTCTGCCTAAACTTACTGTTAAAAGTAAGGCACTTGTCAATAAACTGCCGGAATTATTTGAGTTGCTGTATCAAATTATCTTTACCAGCAAATTTAGCGATAAAAAACGTTTAAAAGAATTGATAATACAATCAAAGACTAATATGGAGCTGGAGATGCTTAATTCAGCCCAGCAGATCGTTGCTTCAAGGCTTTCTTCTTATTTTACACCATCGGGTGCGTATAATGAACAAGGCGGATTGGCTTTTTATGGCTTTATCAAAAATTTGTCAGACCATTTTGATGAAAAATATGAAGAAATATGTGCTGACTTTACAGAAATACTGAAACGTGTTTTTACTCGCAGCAACTTGTTAGTCAGTGTAACGATGAGGGATACACAATACAATATATTTGAAAGTAAATTTACTGAATTTGTAAGTAATCTGGATACCGCTGAGTATCCGGCTGAGACGTTTCCCTTTAAGATAAACAAACGTAACGAGGGGTTTCAATCTTCCAGTTTAGTACAGTATGTGGGCTGTGGTGCCAATTTTGTCAGGAAAGGTTATGCATATAACGGTTCATTATTGGTATTATCTACTATATTGCGCTGTACTTATTTCTGGAATAGAATACGGGTACTAGGCGGAGCGTATGGTGCGTTTGTTAAATTTGGTTCCGATGGTGATTTATATTTTGGATCATATCGCGATCCTAACCTTACCGAGACATTGCAGGTTTATAAAGATATGGTCAAATTTTTAAAGGAATTTAATGTCAGCAAGCGTGAAATGACCAAATATATAATTGGGACAATAAGTACCTTAGATACACCACTTACACCTGCCGGTAAGGCAAGAGCTGCGGATGTTGCTTATATCCGTAATATTTGCGATGCTGATATTCAAAATGTGCGAAATGAAGTTTTGGGAATTAAACAGGCGGATATACAGAATTTGGCAGAATTAATTAATGATTGCCTGACTGATAGTGCTATTTGCGTGGTGGGCAATGAAGCCAAATTAGCAAAGCATAAAGATATATTTAAATCTTTAAGTAATATTTTTGAGGCCTGAAATTAAATATCAGAGGTGTTTTGTATGAAAAAGCTAATATTCAAGGGTGCGGCTGTTGCTATTGCTACTCCATTTACAACAACGGGGATTAATTATCCTGAATTAAAAAAAATGCTCGAATTTCAGATTGCCAATCATACCGATGCTGTGGTCATTGCCGGAACTTCTGGTGAAGCCTCGACCATGAGTGATGAGGAACATAAGGAAATTATAAAATTTACAGTAGATGAAGTACATGGACGTATACCGGTTATTGCCGGCACAGGTTCAAATGATACTGCATATGCGGTACAATTATCGCGTTTTGCTGAGGAAGCTGGGGCTGATGCCATTTTATCAGTGACGCCTTATTACAATAAGTGTACACAAAAAGGATTAGTAAAACATTTTACTCAGATTGCCGATAGTATAAATATTCCGGTTATTTTATATAATGTTCCTTCGCGCACTGGTGTAAACATAAAACCAGAGACCTATGCACAGCTTGCTAAACATCCCCGTATTGTCGCTGTGAAAGAAGCCAATGGTGATATTTCAGCTGTATTAAAAACAAGGGCACTTTGCGGTGATGAACTCAATATCTATTCAGGTAATGATGATCAGATTATCCCAATTCTTTCGTTAGGGGGCAAAGGGGTAATTTCTGTGCTTTCCAATATTGCACCTAACATTACGCATGATATGTGTCAGTTATATTTTGCCGGAGATGTTACCGGAGCTGCTCAGCTGCAGATTGACTGGGCAAGGCTTATTACGGCATTATTTAGTGAAGTTAATCCTATTCCGGTGAAAACAGCATTAAAAATAATGGGTTATAACATGGGAAATCTACGTATGCCGCTGACTGATATGGAATCGGCAAACTACGATTGTCTTAAAGTACTTATGAGTGAGCATCATCTTATTTGACAGATTGAGAATAAATTTTAAATACAGCATAAAATCAAACTCATTTTATTTGTGGTATGTTTGATTTTATGCTGTATTTTAATTTGTAGTGTTGTTTCCGGGGTATCGGGTAATATTTTTCCAGCAGAGAAAATTGACAATTTGAAGTAAAAATTCTATACTATTTATTATTGTATCCTGTTATATTGCTGTATGGAGGGGATTTTATTGTCCGTATGCAAACGTGTGGTAATCGATTTGCCTGGTGATTTAGCGGGCGAGTTGGAAAAATTGGCTAAAACTGAACAAACCAGTCATGAAGAACTGTTATGCAGGGCAGCACAAGCGTATGTCGTGTATTGCAAACATAGAAATGTTATGGGAAAATTATGTGAACAGATGAAGAAAGGCTATGAGGAAATGGGGTCAATAAATATAACATTAGCGGAAGAAGGTCTATATGGAGGAACATCAAAAAAATAGTCGCAGTGGAATAAAACGCGGAGATATTTTCTATGCGAATCTCAGTCCGGTGATTGGTTCGGAGCAGGGCGGATCGCGTCCCGTGTTGATATTGCAAAATAATATTGGCAATAAATATAGTCCTACTATTATTGTTGCGGCTATAACTGCACAAATAACTAAGGGGAAGCTTCCCACACATGTCGAGTTAAAGGCAAATAAGTGTAAATTAGAACGCGATTCTGTCGTTTTATTGGAACAATTGCGAACAATAGATAAAAAAAGGCTCGGCAATAAAATTACTACATTGGATAAACACATAATGAAGAGTGTAGATGAAGCAATAAAACTAAGTGTAGGTTTATTGCAACTTTAAAACTGCACACTGTTAAGTATTAGTTACATACAGACATATAAATCTGATTATTAGAGCAATTAGAGAATTTCGCAACAGTGAATATTAAACATGGAATAACAAGATTAAAAGAAAGTGAGATTGGCTTTGTCAAAAAAAATAATTTTTTTATTTTTGTCTTTGATGTTTCTCGTGCAGGCAGTTTGTTCAGCTTCGGTACCTACAGTAAGAGATTTTCGTTATAGTATCTTAAAAGCATCAGCTGATGAAAATTATCTGCATATGGAAATAAAATTAGACAGTGTAAATCAAAAGTATAATTTGCAAGTTAATCCTGATAATAATAAGCAGCTTTTATTAACAATTTTTAATACCAGGTTGAAAAATGATAATTTAAAACAAATTGATTTAGATGGTACCATTGCTCAGCAAATAAGTTTTCAACAAAAGGGTAATGATATCCAGGCTGTTATTTCGCTGCCGTATAATGCAGGATTGGCGGATTATAAAAGTCATTTGCTTTCACAAGAGCGGCATTTATCAGGTTCGGTCTTGACAATAGATGTCAAGAAAATGCCTAATAAACCTAATAATATGTCGTTATCGGCTGTAGCCGGACATACAATTGTACTTGACCCTGGTCATGGTGGCAGTGATTCAGGTGCTGTGGGGCCTGATGGAATAATGGAAAAAACAATTACTCTGGCTGTTGCACAAAAAGTTTATAATATACTGGTTAGTAATGGTGCTGCGGTAGTTATGACCCGTACGACGGATAAAGATGTGTATGCACCAAATGATAGCGCGGCCGAAGAGCTGCAGGCGCGGGTAAATGTGGCGGAGTTTTTGAAGAACACAGATATTTTTATCAGTATACATGCTAATTCTTTTACTAATCCAACTGCGAATGGAACAGAAACTTTTTATTATGGACCATCGTATCAAGGGCAGCAGCTGGCTTCGTTTGTTCAGTCAGAAATGATACAAGCTAATGGCTTGGCTGATCGTGGTACATCAGAAGCCAATTTTTATGTTTTGAAACATACTTCGATGCCTTCTATTCTTATAGAATTGGCTTTTATTTCCAATTACAATGAAGAATCTTTATTAAACAGCGATACATTCCAAACACTAATGGCTCAGGCAATTTGCCGGGGAATTAATAAATATTTTCAGGCGGAATGAATAGGGGGCAACTGATTTGAATCAATTAAGGGCAGTTTTAGCAGCATTGTTAGTTATAGGGTTATTAATAACGGCTGGATGTGGTACTGGTCAGGAAAATTCACAAAGTGAACAACAAAACAATCAAATAACAGCTAACGGGCTGGCTGATACAAAAAGTAAATCATCTGCTAGCGGCCAGCAACTAAAAAAAGTTAAATTGATTATTTATTTTCCTAATGAAAACGGTGAAAAATTACTTGCTGCTGACAGAACAGTGAATTTGGCAGGAACCGATAAATACAGTGCGGCAGTAAATGAACTGCTGCAAGGACCCAAAAAGGGTGAAGGCACTAATGTTATTCCTAAAAACACACAATTATTAAATACGGGTATTGATAATGCAGGTATTGTCACTGTTAATTTTAATAATGCTTTTGTAAAAAATTTTACCGGCGGTTCAACTGGTGAACTTATGTTGATTGGTTCCATAGTTGATACATTGACTAATTTTCAAGAGGTAAAAGCGGTTCGATTCTATGTCGAAGGTAAGCCATTGGATGCACTGAGCGGACACATGGACTTGACGGCTCCGGTTACAAGAATAAAAAATATTTTATGATGGCTGATTAACACCGGATATACAATTATTTTGATTGTATATCCGGTGTATTTTTTTCCCAAATCCGGTGCAATAAGGCACTATTTTTTTTGTATGTTTTTTCAATATCCTCTGCAGAAAATATATGACAATTGGCTTTGCTGTTCAAACTGCGGAAAAAATGATTAAATTTGTCAATTAATAGTGGTGATTTGATCATATAAATTGTCTTATCTTTTTTTTGCAGAAAACTACGATTCTTTTTGAGATAAGCGGTACTGTTATTGCTGTAATAAGATAGTTTGGCATAATCCTGATCATTTTGCGGGCGTGATGCAGTCAATACATGAATGATTATATTAGGATTTTTTTTCATGGATTTTATCAATTGCTGCAGCTGCAGTTCACGTTCTTCAGGGGAAGTTACATAATCGATTTCACCATAAGTGAGTGATCCTGTTTCTATATAATTTACAATATTTGCCTCAGGCATAAAAAAATCTATATGGGCTTCATCAAATTGTTCCTCCCATGTTATTTGCACGTTTTTTATTGTTTCTTGCAAATCGGAAGAATAGCGATAATTGGCAGAAGAACGCAGTAGACGGTTAAATGCCTGCGGTGGCAGGAAAAACTCAAATCCCTTGGCACAAAATAGCAGAAGCTGGCTGTTGAGATAAAAAAAGGAACGAAAACGAATTAATTCTATATCACTTTTAGGCTCTAATACATAATTGCTGCGATTGAATTTGTCACGGGTACGTTCAAAAATGTCTTTTATTATTTTTTTATCGGTTATATAAGTGCATATGTCAATAGAATCATCGGAATGTATTGAGTATTGCATAGCAAAATAATCTTTTAACAATATTATATTTGAATTAGTATAATCCTTATTGTCGTAAACATGAAAATTTATTTGCAAGTGTTTATTTAATAATTCATAGAATGAATCAATAAAGTCATCAGATTTTTGTTGAAGTTTGTTTAAATTACAGCCGATATGTATGTCGATATCAGTAGTAGAAAATTGGCAATGAGCAAGAAAATCAGCCATGCTGTTATTATGTAATGCCATAGTGACGTCACCGGTCACGTATATGACAATTTTTCCCTTTATGCTGCTTAGCAAAGGAGCCAATTCATTATTGAAGAACTTTTTCACATTAGTTCTGCCAATAATAGTTTGGGCAGACAGATTGGCAGATTCTCTGCAGAGTTTATTGCTGGGGTCACTCGGACTGCTTTGGTAATAAGCATTATTTAGAAAATTTTCTAATTCATCAAGTAAACGTATTTTCATATCCTCTGCAGATAATGTTGTCTCTATTGATATATTGAATTCGTTGAAAAAGGGATAAGCACGATTTTGCCGCATCAATTCTTTTGCAATAAATGATGCGATAAGTTGATTAATGCGGTTAACATGCTTAGGTGATGGTTGATTGTTGCCGTTGCACCATTTACTGATATAGGAAACATCATAGCTTATAAAATCAGCCAGACTGCTTATTTTGATACCGGAAAACTTGATTAAATGTTTTAATGCCATTGAAAAATTATTTACCATAGCAAAAACTACCTCCGAAATATATAAGATATCTTACACTTATATAAACATTATATAACATAACCTAAAATTATTCACGCAGCCAAGGAATTTGATTTATTTTAAAAATGTCTTAGAATTGGTTTTATTTATAATATGGTTCTATTTTTTTATGTCCGTTATTATGGACAATAATTAATTGATATAGATAGTTTATAATAGTATTATTATAAACTATTTTTACTAATAATGTTATTGAATTTAAAAATTCAATAAAAATCAATAAAAAATATGTATACATTATTCATGTCTGTTATCATGAAATGAATTTTTGAATAAACATTTTCACTGATATTCAAGGTAATTTCCAAGCTATTTTTATCCCTGTTAAATAAAGAAAATAATGAATTGATTTTTTATTCAAGACAATTTATTGTAACCATTGACTGCATTGACTTTATAGCTGTTTTCTTCGTATTATAAAGGCATAATACAAATCGGTACTGAGAAAATTATTATTAATTATTATTTTACTGAAAAGAATACAAAAAGATTTAGAGGCTTTTCAGTTTTGGAAAAGATGATAATTGAGCGAAAAATTTGAAAAATAGGAAATGTAGGTGAACAATGGCAATATAACAAAATATATTAGTAATAGTATTGCGGCTTGAAAATATCGACAAAATTTACTGCATGGGGAGCGATAAGATGTATATACAGAATTTTGACCCGGTCAATAATATGGTTTTATCAGCAATATTAGCATTTTTACCGATTGTCTATTTCTTCGTGGTATTGATAGTATTTAAAATTAAAGGCCATCTGGCTGCATTATCTACTACTGTTTTGGCCATAATAATAGCTGGGTGGGTGTATAAGATGCCCATTGTA
Source organism: Pectinatus frisingensis (assembly GCF_014076555.1). Classification (NCBI taxonomy): domain Bacteria; kingdom Bacillati; phylum Bacillota; class Negativicutes; order Selenomonadales; family Selenomonadaceae; genus Pectinatus; species Pectinatus frisingensis. The sequence goes on along the minus strand of NZ_CP045424.1, from coordinate 1,540,485 downwards.
CTGTCGGCCATGTCGGCGGTTCATGGAGCTTTATATGGTTTATTTCCGATTGGCTGGATCGTAATAGGAGCAGTATTCCTTTATAACATAAGTGTAAAAACAGGTCAATTTGAAATAATAAAAAAATCTATTGTATCAATCACTGATGATCGCCGGCTTCAAGTTTTACTGATTGCTTTTTCCTTCGGAGCATTTTTAGAAGGTGCCGCCGGTTTTGGAACTCCGGTGGCAATAACTTCAGCAATGTTGATAGGTATGGGTTTTAAAGCAAAAAAAGCAGCATGCTTAAGTTTGTTGGCTAATACCGCTCCGGTTGCCTTTGGCGGGTTAGGCATACCGGTATTGGTAGCAGCTCAGGTAACTGGGTTTTCAGGAGATTATCTGGCTAAATTGTTAGCGTTCATCTGTCCAATAATCGGTTTTATTGTTCCCTTTTATCTTATCATAGTCATGAGCGGACTGAAAGGTATAAAAGAAGTATGGCCGGCAGTACTGGTAACGTCTGTGACCTTTTCAATACCGATGTGCCTGACATCATATTTTGTAGGACCAATTTTACCTGATATAACAGCATCGCTGGCTTCAATGATTGCATTGGTTTTATTTCTTAAAGTATGGCAACCAAAGCACATATATCGGTTTGAAGGTGAAAGCGAATCTGTTCAAAACAATACCGTGCTTAGTAAAAAAGCTATTATAAGAGCATGGAGCCCGTTCATTGTGCTAATTGTGTTTATTGCTGACTGGGGAATGAAGAGTATAGCAAAATTACTGGATATGGTCAGCATTGCTTTTCCACTGCCTTTTTTGCACAATGCTATAATAAATGGCACTACTGATAAAGTATCACCGGCAATATTTAATTTCAACTGGCTTTCGGCGGCAGGCACCGGAATAATTATCGCAGCATTTATGTCATGTATTATTTTACGAGTCCCTTTAAGTAAATCGTTCAGTATTTTTGGTTCGACTTTAAATGAATTAAAAATTGCTTTATTGACTATAAGTGGTGTTTTAGCTTATGCGTATGTTGCTAATAACAGCGGCATGACAACGACAATGGGGTTGCTGGTTTCAAAAACCGGTAATTTGTTCCCCTTATTTGCTCCAATTGTCGGCTGGTTGGGTGTTTTTGTCACCGGGTCTGATACATCGGCAAATGCACTTTTTGGTAAGTTGCAGACAACAGCTTTTTCTGCTGTAGGAATAATGCCTGTAATGGGGATAGGTGCCAATTTAGCCGGTGGTGCAGTTGGTAAAATGATTTCACCGCAGTCCATTGCTATTGCAGCAGGTACCACTGGTTTAACCGGCAAGGAAGGCGAAATATATAAATTCAGTATGAAACATTCCATGATTTTATTGGCGATTATTTGTTGTATCATTTATTTCTATAAAGATTTATTTGTGGCCCTGTTGGGGACCGAAGCAGGTTCATCAGTGGCACAAACTGCTGGAAATACAGTGATTTCAACCAGCAGCATACTAATTCTATTAGTGTCATTTTGTTTGGTGTTTTTAGCGAGGAAACTGTTAGCGGTTCCATCAAATAGAAATATGCAGCAATATAAACTGCAGTGATAATACATGTTTAGGGGAGAAGTAAAATGAAAATATTGGTGTGTATAAAACAAGTTCCCGGTACTAATAAGGTAGAAGTTGACGAAAAAACCGGTGTCTTGAAAAGAAATGGCGCCGATAGCAAGATGAATCCATATGATTTGTATGCTTTGGAAACAGGTGTAAGGCTGAAAGAAGAATACGGTGGGACAGTAAGTGTTATTACTATGGGACCACCGCAGGCAAAAGCAGTACTCTACGAGGCTTTTTCAATGGGAGCTGACGAAGGAGCATTGATAACAGATAGAAAATTTGGCGGGGCAGATGTATTGGCGACGAGCCGGACATTGTCACAAGGTATAAAAAGATTTGGCGATTTTGACATAATATTATGTGGTTTACAGACCACTGATGGAGACACGGCGCAGGTGGGACCGGAAGTCGCTGAGCAGCTTAAAATTCCCAGTGTCTGTAATGTACAAAGAATTGAAAAAGTAGAAAAAGATAATATCATTGTCGACATGGATATGCCACAGGATATTGAACGAATTAAAATTTATTTTCCCTGTTTGTTGACGGTACAAAAAGATATTTACCAACCGCGTTTGCCATCGTATCTAAAGCAAAAAGAAACCAGCAAAAAGGATATTGATGTTTTTACTTTCAGCGATATGGAAGATCAAGATGAGAATAAATATGGTTTGAATGGTTCACCGACGCATGTGCAGAGAATTTTTCCACCGGTCAGTGATAAGGTGCAGCAGCATTGGCAGGGAACAACTGAAGAATTGGCAGTAAAAATTTACGAAACACTAAAAGAAAAGAAATTTATCGCATAATAAAGAGGAGAAAAAAATGGCCAAACTCGTTGTACACCAAGAAAAAATTACTGATGCAAAAGCATTGGCAGCTTTATGTCCATTTGGCGCCATGCAGGAAAAGGATGGTAAAATAACGATTACTGCCGGCTGCCGTATGTGCCGAATCTGTGTAAAAAAAGGACCTAAAGGTGCTGTCGAGTATGTTGAAGATAAAAAAGTACCAGCAATTGATAAGACTAAATGGCGGGGTATCGCCGTATATGTAGATCATGTGGATGGAGCAGTACATCCTGTGACATATGAACTTTTAGGCAAAGCTAAGGAGTTAGCAGCAAAAATTCATCAACCAGTATATGCATTATTTATTGGCAGTAATATAGAGCATGCTGCAGAAGAATTACTGCATTATGGTGCTGATAAAGTATATGTATGTGACAAACCAGAGTTAGAATATTTTAAAATTGAAGCTTATACTAGTGTTTTTGAAGAATTTATCAATAAAGTAAAACCCAGTGCTATTTTGGTGGGAGCAACATCAGTCGGCAGACAATTGGCGCCGCGTACGGCAGCACGATTTAATACCGGTCTTACGGCAGATTGTACTATTCTCGATATTAAAGAAAATACTGATCTTGTTCAGATACGTCCGGCTTTTGGCGGTAATATCATGGCAGAAATACTGACACCTAATAATCGTCCGCAAATGGCTACAGTACGTTATAAGGTTATGGATGCACCTAAATGGATCGACAGCGTATCTGGACAGATAGAAAAACTGGAAATAGCCGAAGAAAAACTTAAAGCCAATATAGAAGTGTTGGGTATAACTCAAAAACCAAAGGAAAAAACAATAGATGCAGCTGATGTCATTGTTGTAGCCGGCCGGGGAGTCAAGAAACGGCAGGATTTGAAATTGATAGAAGATCTGGCAAAAAGTCTGGGTGGGGAACTTGCCTCAACAAGGCCGTTAGTGGAAGCCGGCTGGGTTGATCCCAAAAGGCAGATCGGTCTGAGCGGCCGTACTGTAAGGCCTAAATTAATAATAACCTGCGGAGTATCAGGTTCCGTGCAGTTTGTTGCGGGCATGAATCATGCTGAAACGATTATTGCTATAAATAGCGATCCTAAAGCGGCCATATTCAAAACGGCAAATTATGCTATAACTGCGGATATTTATGATATAATACCAGAACTTATCCAGAAAATTAAAACAGGGGGAACTATATTATGAAACCCTATAAACAAGTTGATGAAAAGGACCTTAATAATATTGCAGAATTTATTGACCGGGATCGCCTTCTGTGGGCTAAAGAAGTCAATGAAGAATACAGTCATGATGAATTAAGCGCAGGACAGTATTATCCAGATATTGTTGCAAGAGTGGTGTCAACTGAGGAAGTGGCAAAGCTTATGCGTTATGCCAGTCAGAATAACATTGCTATAACTCCGCGTGGCGCTGGTACTGGTTTGGTTGGGGCTTCAGTTGCCATAGAACATGGTATAATGCTTGATACTACATTAATGAATCATTTTTTGGAATTGGATGAACAAAATCTCACACTTACATTGGAACCAGGTGTGCTATTGATGGAACTGGCTGATTATGTAGAAAAAAGAGGTTATTTTTATCCACCTGATCCTGGTGAAAAATCAGCTACAATAGGCGGTAACATCAGTACTAATGCTGGTGGAATGAGAGCTGTAAAATTTGGTGTTACCCGTGATTATATACGTGGTCTTGAAATTGTACTGGCAGACGGTACAGTGATGACTGTAGGTGGAAAAGCTGTAAAAAATAGTTCTGGTTATGATCTAAAGGATGTTATTATCGGCTCAGAGGGGACGTTGGCAGTGATAACTAAGGCAATATTGAAGCTGCTGCCGCTGCCGCAAAAAACGGTTAGTCTGCTCGTGCCGTTTCCAACTTTGGCTCAGGCGATAGGGGCGGTGCCACCGATAATAAAATCAAAGGCAATTCCAACTGCAATAGAGTTTATGGAACGAGAAGTAATTATAGATGCTGAAGAATATCTGGGGAGAAAATTTCCGGACAATCAGGCTGATGCGTATTTATTACTAAAGTTTGATGGTAATACACTGGAAGAAATTGCCTCTTATTATGATGGGGTGGCTCAGATATGCTTAGAACAAGGTGCTGCAGATATTCTTATTGCTGATACTGAAGAACGTGCGGAAGCTATTTGGAAGGCCAGAGGAGCATTCCTTGAAGCAATAAAAAGTTCCACAACGATGATGGATGAAGTGGATGTGGTAGTACCACGCAGTATGGTGAATGATTTTGTTGAATATATTCATGACTTGCAAAAGGAAATTGGTGTACGGATAAAATGCTTTGGACATGCAGGTGACGGGAATCTTCATGCTTATATCTTGAAAGACCAATTGAATGACGAACAGTGGCAAAAAGTTCTTAAAGCAACAATGGAAAAAATGTATACAAAGGCACGCAGTTTAAAAGGAAACGTGTCCGGTGAACATGGTATAGGTTACGCAAAAAAAGAATATTTAAAAGAATCTATGCCGGATAAAGCTATTGCTATCATGCAGGGAATTAAGCAGGTTTTTGATCCGCTTAATATATTAAATCCTCATAAAGTTTGTCAGGATTGATTTACCGGTTCATATTCAAAAAATTATAGAACTTACCAGGGAGTGGAACAAGGTGAAAAAAATATGTCATGAATGGCAGAAATATTTGGATAAAGGTTTTATCGACAAAAATTATTGGCCGGCGTTTAAAGAAAATGCATTGGCGGCAGCCGTGGAATTGCATGAAATAAAAACATATGATGAGGCACTGCCAATAATAAATAAAGTTATCGCAGCTGCTGATGCCGAAAAAATTGGTGCCGTTAATGGTGAAGACTATCCTGAACTGCAGGCTGTGTATAATAATCTGGGACAACAGTATCAAGTATATACAGATAAGTTTACTATTGCTAAAAATGCTCCGTCTATTGATATAGGAATATCAACAGCAGAATTTGGTGTGGGAGAAACTGGCAGCGTTTGTGTTGATAATTATGCATATGAAGCAAGATTGGTAAGTATGCTGCCGGCAATCAATATTGTCTTTATGAATAAAAATAATATTGTTGATACAATGACAGAGGCTTTTGAAATATTGGAACAGGTTTTTGACAGAGGTTATACGGGTTTTGTAACGGGTCCAAGTCGTACTTCTGATATAGAAAGAGTTTTAACTCTGGGTGTACATGGCCCGAGTCGTCTGATACTAATGGCAGTAGATAAAACGGAGTGATAAAAATGGAAACACGTAATATCAAGGCAGAAATAGAATCAAAGATACATGATCCAATCCTGCGCAGTAATCTGGAGAATTTTTCCCAACAATATCCTGCCGCAAGAGCCAAAGCTTATGCCAATGTTGCAGATATAGACGAATTACGCGATGATTTGCGCGACATGAAACAATATTCAGTTGCTCATGTTGAGGAATTGGCCGATGAATTTCAAACTTCATTGGAACAAAGAGGCGGTAAAGTTTTTCGGGCTAAAGACGGCGATGAGTTAAAGAAAATATTGTTAAAAATATGCCAGGAAAATGATGTCCATAATATTGTTAAATCTAAATCAATGGCAACGGAAGAAATAAGGCTTAATGATTATTTGGAAGAGCAGGGACTGCGTGTAAAAGAAACTGACTTGGGTGAATGGATGTTGTCGGTTGCCGGTCAGCATCCTTCACATATGGTAATGCCGGCTATTCATCTAAATCGAAATCAGTGTGCCAAATTCTTTTCTGATGAACTTAAAGAAGATATTCCCAGTGATATTCCCTTTATGGTACAAACTGCCAGACGGGTATTACGTAAAGAATTTTTGAATGCAGATATGGGTATATCAGGAGCTAATTTCGGCATTGCAGAAAATGGGGCAATCGGTCTCGTAACTAATGAAGGCAATGGCCGCATCGTTACCACTATACCACCAATTCATGTAATTATAATGGGGTATGAAAAACTTATACCAAAAACCAGCGATGCATCAAAGATAATGCGACTTTTACCACGTAATGGTACAGGTCAGCGAATGGTAAGCTATTTAACTTTAGTTGACGGACCTACACCGATAATTCGTGAAAAAAATGGTGAAATGGTTGAAGAAAATAAGAAAGTCTATGCTATATTGCTGGATAATGGCCGTCTAAAAGCTGCTCATGATCCGGTAATGAAAGAAGTTTATCAGTGTGTGCGTTGCGCATCATGTCTTAATGTCTGCCCTATATGGTCAACAGTAGGCGGTAATGTTTACGGGCATATTTATTCCGGCGGGATAGGTGCAATATTGACCGGATTATTAAATGGATTGGATGAATTTTCCCAGTTTAGTGATTTATGTATAGGCTGCCGTCGCTGTACTACGGTTTGCCCCGGTAAGATAAATATACCTGATTTAATTCAAGAACTGCGTAATCGTCAAGTAGCCAAAAAAGGCTTATCCTTCCCTGAAAAAATGATATTCCAAAAAATAATGACTAATCGTAAAGTTTTTCATTCATTGCTGCGAGCAGCTTCACTTGGACAAAAACCTGTAAAATCAGGTAAATTTATCCGTAATCTGCCATTGTTTTTCGCTAAGATGACGGAAGGCCGTAGTTTACCTGCAATAGCTGATAAACCATTTCGAGATAGAGCAGAAAAATTATTGCAGAATAATCCTGCCAATTCTAAAATGCGGATAGCATTTTTTAGTGGCTGTAATCTTGATTTCGTATTTCCAGAGACCGGTGAATCAGTGGTGAAAGTATTACAAGATATTGGGGCTGAAGTAATTTATCCACAGGAACAGAACTGCTGTGGTAAGCCGATAATCGGTGCCGGAGATTTGGATACGGCTCGTAGACTGGCAAAACAAAATATAGCAGCATTAGAAGCAACTAATGCTGATTATGTAATTGCGGCCTGTCCTACTTGTGCTGAAACACTGGAACAAACATATAAAGAACTATTTAAAGATGATAAAGTCTGGCTGGAACGGGCTGAAAAGCTGAGTAAAAAATTAAAAGAATTTAGTTCTTTTGTTGAACAGATTTATGCTGATAATGGCCGGCTGAAAAATACTGCAGGCAAGGAAAAAATTACTTATCATGATTCATGTCACATGCGGCGCAGTTTGGGAATTTATAAAGAACCGCGTGAATTATTGAAGTCTGCTCCAGGTTATGAATTTGTGGAAATGACCGGTGCCGATCAATGCTGCGGTATGGCAGGCTCTTTTGGCATGAAGTATGCTGATTTATCAATACAGCTTTTAAATAGAAAATTAAAGAATATCAAGGAAAGTGGTGCCACCACTGTGGCAGTGGCTTGTCCGGCCTGTATGATGCAGATCGGTGGAGGTATAGATAAGATGGCACCTAATATAAAAATTAAGCACATTGCTGATATTCTGGCTGAAAATCTTGGAGATAATTAATTTTGTAACAGTTGCATATTTCCCCGGCGTAAATACGTTTTCCCCCCTAAAGAATGTATTTATGCCGGATAATATAGCCTTATTTTTCAGCTGATCCTCCCAGCTCATCTGAAAATAAGGAATATCCCCTTACATGGCTGCATGGCAAGTAATATTAATTTGTCATGCAGCCTTTTTATAAAGAGGTTTATGTATTAGTATTATTTTGTTATAATACAGGTGTAATAGTAATGATTACACTATTTTAATCGAATGGATGGTGCGAGTGTGCAGATAATAATTTCTCCGGCTAAAAAAATGGTAGTTGATACTGACAGTCTGCCGGTACGCAGTTATCCTTTATTTATCAACGCTGCAAAAGAATTGTTAGCTATATTGCAACAGGTTGATTATACTGACTTGCAGAAAATGTGGAAATGTAATGATGCTATTGCTCAATTAAATTATGAACGAATCAAAACAATGGATTTATATCATAATTTGACACCAGCCATTATGGCTTATGATGGAATTCAGTATAAATATATGGCTCCTGGTGTATTTGAAATAAATCAGTTACAATATATCAATAAGCATTTATTTATAATGTCGGGCCTTTATGGTTTGCTGCGCCCTTTGGATGGCGTTGTGCCATATCGTCTGGAGATGCAGTCTAAAGTACCGACTGATAGATTTAAGGACCTTTATGCATATTGGAAAGAGCAATTAAATTACGACTGTCCGATAAATGATGATTTGCTTTTGAATCTGGCATCACGAGAGTACAGCAAGATGCTTATCAGCAATTTACCATCAAAAATTTCAATGTTTAATTGTATTTTTGCCGAATTATGTGAAGGACATCTTGTTGAAAAAGGAATAAAATGTAAAATGGTGCGAGGTGCAATGGTTCGCTGGCTTGCGGAAAATAATGTGAACAGTATTGCAGAGCTAAAAGAATTTGATTGTTTATCATACGTGTATTGTGCTCAGTTTTCAACAGAGTATGATCTGGTATTTTTACAAAGGAGAAATGAAAAATGTTAAAGGTTGGCGATAGAGCTCCTGATTTTAAACTGCCTGATAAAAATGGTAAAATATTTAATTTAACTGATTTTCTCGGACAAAAAGTGGTATTGTATTTTTATCCGCGTGATAATACACCTGGATGTACCAGACAGGCTTGCGCTTTTGCTAATACATATAATGAATTTATGGCACAAAAGACAGTGGTTATTGGCATTAGCAAGGATAGCGAAGCTTCACATCAAAAATTTGTTCAAAAATATAACCTGCCATTTGTTTTGTTGTCTGATCCGGATTTGCAAGCTATTAAGGCTTACGATGTCTGGCAGGAAAAAAAGGCCTATGGAAAAGTTAGTATGGGCGTGGTTCGTACTACTTATATTATTGATGAGCAGGGATTGATTGAAAAAGTTATGCCTAAAGTAAAACCGGATACCAATGCCGCTGATATTTTAAAATATTTAGAAGAAAGCAGATAAAATGACATTATCGCAAAAAAATTATAAACGCATATTAAAATTTCAAAAATCAGAAATAACGGCAAGTATTTTATATAAAAAAATTGCTGTTTTAATGCATGAAAGCAAAAATAAAGATGTGTTACTGGAAATATCACAGGTTGAAAATGAACATTATAAACGTTGGAGAAGTTTTACTAATCGTGATATAAAACCAGATTACTTAAAAATTTTTCTTTATAGATTTTTATTCTTTATTTTGGGAGAAACTTTCATAATTAAGTCATTGGAACGCAATGAGGAATTTGATAAGAAAGAATTAGATGATATTGCTGCAGAAATTCCAATTGCCCGTGAAATCAGTGACCAGGAAGAAAAACATGAAAATCAGCTTATTAGTATGATAAATGAAGAGCGTTTAAAATATGTAGGTTCAATGGTATTGGGGCTTAATGATGCATTGGTTGAGTTAACGGGTACTATAGCCGGTGTAACGTTTGCACTGACTAATACTAAATTAGTGGCATTGGCAGCTATTATAACCGGTGGGGCTGCTACGTTATCTATGGCAGCATCTAATTATTTGGCACAAAGAGCAAATCAAAGTGAAGATGCTGTTAAATCAAGCGTATATACTGGTATGGCATATCTTATAACAGTTATAATATTAATTATGCCATATTTATTGCTGCCGGATGAATATTATGTGACAGCATTTGTCATTATGTTATTGTTAGTTGTATTAATAATATATCTTTTCAATTTTTATATTGCAGTTGTACAGACGGCTGCGTTTTGGCCTAAATTTGTTGAAATGGCTGTTATTAGTCTTGGGGTAGCAGCACTTTCCTATGCACTTGGTATAGGTGCCAAATATTTACTCGGTATTGAGATTTAATAAAAAATTAATCAATGAATAAAAGCCCTGAGAAAATCGGTTAATAAATACTGATTTTCTCAGGGCTTTTATAAGATAACTATTAAAAATAAAACGATTTTAAATTGCAAACATACTAGCTATAATAGCAAAAATTAACTGGCAAGGTCATTTCTGAAAATACCGTCGGCCCCTCTGACAATACCGTTGCCAATAGTGATGTTTTCCGGGACATATAATACCATTGTACTGGATATACGTTTAACTTCGCCATTCAGTACATAACAAACACCATTGATAAAATCACAGATTCTTTTTTGTGTTTCAACATCGACTTTTTCATAATTAACAAGGGTGGCGCGCTTTTGTTTTAATTCATCGGCCACGGATTTAACCTCATCAAAAGAATTTAACTTGAATACAAGAATTTGCATGTCAGTGGATTTATTTTTACGTACAGATAAACGGGAACGTGCAGATGATATTGGTGCTGTGTTCATTTTTACTGCTGAGGATTCCGGTCTGCCAGGCTGTGTCTGTTCTCCTGCGAAATTGTCTGCCGCTTCGTCTGACGTAAAAGTGGTATTTTCTGCTGATTCCTCGATTTCTTCCTCAATTGGCATTAATATGTTTGCTATTTTGTTTATCAGCTTCAATAGATTCACCCCCTGTTTTAATTTCTGTCGAAATAGGATTGTTATATTTGCAATTCTACATAAAGAAATAAAATCCTTCTAAAGATTTTATTTTTTTATAAATTATTTTGTATTTTTTCTCATACGTCCACGCTGCTGACGATTGAGTACTGCCTTTCTCAAACGAATGCTTTCTGGTGTTACTTCGACTAATTCATCTTTATTGATATATTCCAAAGCTTGTTCCAGGCTTAGAATGCGTGGTGGTGTTAATCTGATTGCTTCATCAGCAGAGCTTGAACGCATATTGGATACATTTTTTTTCTTACAAGGATTAATATCTATATCAATATCACGACTGTTTTCTCCTACGATCATGCCTTCATAAACCTGTTGATTAGGTGCTACGAACATTGTACCACGATCCTGTAGTGTATAAATACCATATGCAGTAGTTTCACCATGTTCAAATGCTACTAATGAACCCCGGACACGTCCGGGAATATCTCCTTTATATGGAGCATAACCATGGAAAACATGGTTCATGATACCATTTCCCTTGGTATTAGTTAAAAACTCCGACCTAAAGCCGATAAGGCCACGTGCCGGTATGGTGAATTCCATTCTGATATAACCAGACAATTCAACCATATTAGATAGCTCAGCCTTACGTGTTCCCAAAGACTCCATGACAGTTCCCATGAAATCTTGAGGGACTTCTATTGATAGATTTTCAATAGGTTCACATAATTTTTCATTAATAGTTTTATAAATAACTTCCGGTTTGCCTATTTGCAGTTCGAATCCTTCACGGCGCATTGTTTCTATTAATATAGACAAATGCAGTTCACCACGACCGGATACCTTGAAGGTATCTGCGGAATCTGTTTCTTCCACTTTCAAACTTACATTTGTTTCAGTTTCTTTAAATAGTCTGTCACGCAGATGACGGGATGTTACAAACTTACCTTCTTTACCGGCAAAAGGACTAGTGTTTACACCAAACGTCATTGAAAGTGTAGGTTCGTCAATATTGATAGTTGGTAAAGCTTCGGGTTGTTCGGCATCGGCGATGGTTTCTCCAATACTGATATCACCTAAGCCTGTAACAGCTACAATTTCACCCATTTCAGCGTTAGGAACCAGTACACGTTTAAGACCTTGGTAAACAAATAACTGGCCGATTTTGGCTTTCCTTTGGTCATCACCGCTTATGACGATAATATTTTGACCTTCTCTGGCGCTGCCGCGAATAATCCGGCCTATAGCTACACGACCGACATATTCATCGGCATCGAGTGTAGTAACCATCATTTGTAAGGGTCCGTCAGCATCACCGCGGGGAGCTGGGATTTCTTTGATCAGCAGATCCATTAAAGGCCCTAAATCCTTGCTGTCATCGTCCATTGAAAGCTTAGCAATACCGTCACGGGCTGCTGCATAAACAACCGGAAAATCCAGTTGATCATCATCAGCGCCTAGTTCCATAAATAATTCCAGTACTTCATCATAAACATCATCGACACGTTGATCAGGACGGTCAATTTTATTTATTACAACAATTGGTTTTAATTTTTGTTCCAATGCCTTACGCAGTACATATTTAGTCTGTGGCATCGGACCTTCAAAAGCATCTACCAGTAATAACACTCCGTCAACCATGTTTAATACACGTTCAACTTCACCACCAAAATCAGCATGACCGGGGGTGTCAACGATGTTTATCTTTATACCTTTGTACATGACAGCCGTATTTTTTGACAATATGGTGATGCCGCGTTCTCGTTCTAAGTCATTTGAATCCATAACACGTTCAGCAACTTGTTCATTGGCACGGAATACATGACTTTGTTTTAACATAGCGTCAACTAATGTTGTTTTGCCATGATCGACATGGGCTATTATAGCAATATTTCTAAGTTTTTCATTTGTGGTCATAATTTACGTACATTCCTCCAGGAAATAGTATCAATATTAATTAATTGTATATCTTCATAATGATAGTATAAAATACAAGCGCTGTCAATTATATGGTTTATTTATTATCAGCTATAAAATAATTATATGATTAATTAAATTTATTTTATATGATGCTTATGATCAATATCAAATGGAAATAATATCTTTGCCTTATAGTAAATCCCCGTCTGACTGAGATTTTAAAAGTTTATTTTCATGGTTTTTCTTAATTTGACTAGAATCAGGCAGATTGATAGAATAATATAGATTTAATAATAAACATTATTATTTATTTAGGAGGGGCACATGGTATTATTAGGGTTTATCGTATTAATTGGCTGCTTGGTCGTTGGTGTCAGATTTGGTGGATTAGGCTTAGCAGCAGTTTCAGGTATTGGTTTAACTTTCTTCGTTTTTGTTGTCGGACTGGTTCCCGGAAAACCGCCTATTGATGTTATGCTGACAATTATGGCTGTTGTCACTTGTTCAGGATTTTTGCAAGCTTCAAAGGGACTTGATGTAATGCTGAAATATGCAGAAAAACTGTTGCGAAAAAATCCACAGAAAATAACTGTATTGGCTCCAATTACAACATGGTTTCTTACTGTTTTATGCGGTACAGGACATGTCGTTTACACGATGTTTCCTATTATTTATGATATTGCCATTAAGCAGAACATTCGTCCGGAACGTCCAATGGCAGTCGCTTCAGTAGCTTCACAAATGGGGATTTGTGCTTCGCCTGCTTCTGTCGCTGTAGTTTCTATGGTTGCTATGCTGGCGAATACATCACATCCTTTAGGTGTTGTTCAGATTTTAATAGTGTCCATTCCGGCTACTTTTTGTGGGGTGGTTGTAGCTGGTCTATGGAGTCTGAAACGTGGTAAGGATTTGGACAAAGATCCGGTATTTCAGGCTAAGCTGGCTGATCCTGAACAACAGGCTTATATTTATGAAGAACAGCAAGAATCTGTTGCCAGTATGAAATTACCTGCTACTGCTTATAAAGCTACATTTATTTTTTTGGCAGGAATTGTTGTTATTGCTTTGTTTGGCAGTTTCCCGAAAGAATTATTACCACTTGTTCCGAATGCCAAGGGAATATGGGAACCCCTGTCTATGACTCCGACTATCCAGTTATGTATGCTTGTCATAGCGGCAATTATTTTACTTGTTTGTAAAGTAAAGGTCAATGATGTAACAAATGGTTCAGTATTTAAATCAGGTATGGTAGCAGTTGTTTCAGTTTATGGTGTAGCGTGGATGGCTGAAACCTATTTTGGAGCTTATTTACCCGGATTTAAAAAGACTTTGGGCCAGATAGTTACTCAATATCCCTGGACTTATGCAGTAGTACTGTTTTTAATATCAAAATTGGTTAATTCACAAGCAGCGGCATTGGCAATTGTTGTTCCCATGGCTTTGAGCGTTGGTGTCAATCCGTTGATTATTATTTCGTTTATTTCTGCTTGCTATGGTTATTTTGTTCTTCCTACTTATCCTTCCGATTTGGCTTGTATTGGATTTGATCGTTCGGGTACGACACGTATTGGTAAATACGTAATAAATCATAGTTTTATATTACCTGGATTGATCGGTGTAGCAACAGGTTGTTGTGTAGGTTATGTTATAGCCCATATATTATATTGAGAATAAAACGCAACAAAAAAGCTTCTTCATTATTGAGAAGCTTTTTTTTATTGCAAAATTTTTCAGGGTTTTTAATAGTAGCAAGATTTTATCCTTTCGAAAATTTTTAAAAAAATAATACCAATTTTACCAATTACTGTATTATTATGTTATAATAAAAGAAAGTTATGAAAAGGAGGCCATCGAATGTGCTATGAATTAAAAACAAAAAAGGTTACTAAAAGTAATACGTATCTTGTATGCGGTTCGAGGTGGTGTATTAATAATAAAAGCATTGATATTCCCAATATTGGCAAATATTGTCAAATTTCAGATGGAGCGTTTGCTGGAAATATTGATGATATATTAGAAATCCGCGAAGATGAACGTATTCCTTCTTATAAGGGCGGAATAGCTTATTGTCTGGCGGTAAAACGTGGTGCTGTGTTTAGAAATTTTAGTGATATGAAAATATCAATATTTGTTCTGGTATGGTATATGAAAATGGTCAATGTTCAGACAATTGTCCATGGTTTAAATCCGCAGCGATTAGCAGGTCAATTGGCGTCGTATGATGATATATATAATTCTACGGGGTGTTATGTATTTGGCCGGGGCATTACCCAATTATAAGATTTAGTTAATATTAAGGCAGGTGTTCTAATATTTTTACTAAGATATTAAACTACTATATTTTACTTGAATAAACCGGCTTTCGTATATGAAAGCCGGTTTATTCAAGTTTGTTCTTATTATTAATTTCATGTTGCGATGAACAACAAAAGATATTAGAAATTATTTTGTTTGATTTTATTTTATTAATATTTAGGCACGTAATATTAATAAGGCTAAAAGGCTAAAAAAATTTGTTTATTTTTATTGCCTATAAGTCCATATTTTAAAAGAAAACAATTATAACTAGAAATACTGTTATATATAATTTTGCAGCAACTCTTGAACTACTGACTGGGATGTTGGTTTATCCAATAATGGTATACCATCTGATAATACTTTATTTTTTCTATGATAAACCGTTTTTTCTTTGTTATAAAGTATACCGATAGGGATTTTATCACCAAATTCCATGGCTGTTGTTATAGCGGTAGTTTTATTGCCGCTGTCATAATCTGACGGTAGCTCGTAAACTCTTTTATTGTACCAGCCAAAGGTATTTATTTTATTGAAACTGACACAAGGCTGTAAAATATCTACCAGAGCATATCCTTTATAGTTTATAGCTGCTTTCATAATCTTAGTAAGGTGTTCCTTGCGACCGGAAAAAGTTCTGGCAACGAATCCGGCACCAGCTGCGATGGCGAGTAAAACCGGATTCAGTGGTTCGTTGAAATTACCGTCTACTTGGACGCCTGTCACTATTCCCAGCATCGAAGTAGGCGAAGCCTGGCCTTTAGTCAGTCCATAGATTTGGTTGTCATGGACAAAATGAGTAATATCTATGTTGCGGCGGATATTATGCAAAAAATGATTACCACCTTCACCGTAGGAATCACCGTCACCGGTATTGACGATGACGGTCAGATTTTCATTGGCAATCTTAGCAGCAGCCGCCGCCGGCAGGGATCTGCCATGCAGTCCGCAAAAAGCATTGGCATTTATATATTGAGGTGTTTTGGCAGCTTGTCCTATTCCTGCCGCCACTAAAACTTCCGATGGTTTTTTCCCCAGTTCTGTCAAGGCTGTTTTTAAGCAGTCAATAATAGCAAAATTTCCACAGCCCGGGCACCAAGCTGTTTCATACGTGCAAAATTTGTTATTCATAATACGTCCCTCCCCATTATCTGCCGGGCTATCTCTTCACCGGATAATTGTCTGCCGTCGTATTTTAATATGCTGTTATCAATAGTGATACTGGTTTCTTCCCGTATCAATTTAGCCAGCTGGCCTGTGGCATTTTGTTCGACATTTATAATAGAGTCGGCTTGATTGGCTTTTTCCTTTAAAAGTTTAGTCGGCAGTGGATATATATCGCCAAATATCAATGCAGCATATTTTTTTGACGTATTTTGGTTTAGCAGGTCTACAGCCTCTTTTAATGGCCCCCAGATGGACCCCCATCCTAATAGTAATATTGAAAAATCATTATTGCCGATAAAATCGGGTTCTATTAATTCATGATATAATCCGGTAAGTTTTTTCATACGTTTATTGACCATTTGCGTTCTGACTTCGGTTGATTCGGTGATATGCCCTTGTTCATCATGTTCGTCACTGTCAATAATTACGACTTGATCACTTTTTCCTGGTATAAGCCGCGGTGATATGCCGCTTTTTGTGTAAGCATAGCGTAAATATTCATTTTTACCCGTGTATGAAAATAGAGGTTTTGCCGGTTTGATACGCTGGGGGTCAAAAAGTTCAACTGTAGATAAGGCGTCCCCAAGATATTGATCACTAAGCAAGATGACCGGCATTTGATATCGCTCAGCTATATCGAAAGCCCGCATAGTTTGGTAAAAGGCATCTTGGGCATTACGCAGCGCAATGACCATGCGTGGAAATTCTCCTTGTGAAGCTGATTTAACAAATAATAAATCGCTTTGCTCTGTTCTGGTAGGTAGGCCAGTGGCTGGCCCGGGGCGTTGGACATCGATAACTACCAAAGGAATTTCAGCTATACCGGAAAGTCCTAAAGCTTCTACCATCAGGGAAAAGCCACCGCCCGACGTCCCCGTCATGGAACATGCTCCTGCATAGGAAGCACCTATGGCCATATTTACAGCAGCAATTTCATCCTCTGCCTGTTCAACGACGATTTCAGCTTTATTGCTTTTTGCAGCTAATGCTTCCATTATACCTGTTGAAGGAGACATTGGATATGCTGAATAAAATTTTAAACCTGCTGCAACAGCACCCATTGCCACTGCTTCCGTTCCTGATATCAACATATGTCCGGCATAGTTTCCATTTATATGGGAGAAATGTTTTTTGACTGCATTATACCCGGCTTTGACGGCTGCATTATTCATTGGAAGATAATCTATCTTAACTGAGGTCTTTAATACCTTTTCGATATGAGCAAGGGATTCATCAAATAGTTTTAATATTGCGCCTACTAATATACTGCCAGCTACACGGGGATTACCAATTTCTTTAGCCATTTGTGTCATATTTATCTTTATGGCTCGTTTATCAGTTGTTTGCAATTTTATATCACAAAGAATAAAACCGGATGCTTTCAGTCTATCCTTATGAAGTCTGACAGTATCATCATCGAGTGCGATTATTCCATCTATAATAGTGCTATGCGAAACTATTTCGGTTGTACCGAATCTTATTAAGGAAAAATTATGACCACCGCGAACACGTGACATGAAATCTTTAACGCTAAAAACATTATACCCTGATGCTTTGAAAGATTTTTCCAAAATCGCCGCAGTTGTATCAACACCTTGTCCCGCTGCACCACCAATCAATAAATTATACATTCTCATTCTCCTTTGCACTTTATTTAAACAGCTGTGTAATAAAAATTCTCTTGATAATTATTTCTGTGAAATTATTATTATACCTTTTAATTTTTCGATATTTGTCTATCTCTGTATCATAAATGACTAATGTCTATAATCAATAAAAGTCAAAATAATATTTGACTTTTTGACTTTTATTGATTATAATGAGCTTGTAATCAAATTAAACATAAAAATGCAAACAGAATTTTGATCTTAATTGATCAGGAGGTTTTATATTATGGCAGAAGAAAAATATACACAAAAAGTTTTAACCGCATTACAAAGTGCCCAGCAAAATGCGGCTATGCATTATCATCAGGAGATAACTACAGCACATGTTTTACTTGCACTTGTCAAAGAACCGGAAGGGTTGCTTTCTACGATTTTTGATGAATGCAAAACAGATTTACCGATGCTCAAAGTACGTCTTGAACAAGAGTTAAATAAGATACCGGCAGTAAAGGGACAAGACCGTCTGTCGATGAGTGTGGAACTGGCCCGTGTGCTGGGACGGGCTCGTCAAATTGCTGATAGTATGAAGGATGATTATATAAGCACAGAACATCTCTTATTGGCTATAGTCGATGATGCTGACGATTCTGTTCAGAAAATTTGCAGGGAATTTGGCTTGAATAAAACTAAAATACAATCAGTTATCAAAAATAATAGAAAAAACAACGTCAATTCTGATAATCCTGAGGGTGAATACAAAAGTTTGGAAAAGTATGGCCGTGATTTGACTTTAGCAGCGCGGAAGGGAAAGCTTGATCCTGTCATCGGCCGTGACGAAGAAATTCGTCGGACAATCGAGATCTTGTCACGCCGTACGAAAAACAATCCAGTATTGATTGGGGAACCAGGTGTCGGTAAAACTGCAATAGTTGAGGGACTGGCGCGGCGGATTGTTGCCGGTGATGTTCCTGAATCGTTAAAGAATAAAACTCTTTATGCGCTTGACTTGGGATCGATGGTGGCCGGTGCTAAATTCCGTGGTGAGTTTGAAGAACGTCTAAAGGCTGTTTTAAATGAAATCGCAAAATCTGATGGTCAGATTTTGCTGTTTATCGATGAAGTCCACACGGTTGTTGGTGCTGGTGCCGCTGAGGGCGCGATGGATGCCAGCAATATTTTAAAACCTATGCTGGCACGTGGTGAATTGCGTTGCATTGGGGCTACTACTCTAAACGAATATCGTAAATATATTGAAAAAGATACAGCATTGGAACGGCGGTTTCAACCAGTGATGGTTGGTGAACCGACTGTCGAAGATACAATCTCTATTTTAAGAGGATTAAAAGAACGTTATGAAGTTCATCATGGTGTAAGAATCCGTGATAATGCACTTATTTCTGCAGCAGTATTATCTGATAGATATATTTCCGACAGATTTTTACCGGACAAGGCAATTGACTTAGTTGATGAGGCAGCCGCAAAGCTTCGTACGGAAATCGAATCGATGCCGGCACCGCTTGATGAGGTACGTCGGAAGATTTTGCAGATGAAAATTGAAGAACAAGCCCTCAATAAAGAAACTGATGACGCATCGAAAGAGCGTTTACAAAAACTTGCTGAAGAAATTAAAACGGCTGAGGCCGAAGAAACAAAACTGCAGAAACAGTGGGAACATGAAAAACAACTCATTACCCGTACTCGTGGCATAAAACAGGAAATTGACAACGTAAAACATGAAATGACCAAGGCTGAACATGATGGGGATTTGACTAAGGCTTCGGAATTGAGATATGGCAGATTACCTTCTTTACAGAAAGAACTGGTCGCACAAGAAAAATCAATGACAGAAAATAAGGATTCCAGACTTTTGAAAGAAGAAGTTGGTGAAGAAGATATTGCCAATGTAGTCAGCCGTTGGACCGGTATACCAGTCACTAAAATGATGACAGGAGAAAGAGAAAAACTTATCCATTTGTCGGATGAACTTCATAAACGTGTCGTTGGACAGAATGAAGCTGTAAAAGCTGTTAGTGAAGCTATTATACGTGCTCGTGCCGGTATTAAAGATCCCAACAGACCAATAGGTTCGTTTATATTCCTTGGCCCTACCGGTGTAGGTAAGACAGAACTGGCAAAGACTCTGGCTGAAGCTTTATTCGATGATGAACGTTCAATGATTCGTATTGATATGTCGGAATACATGGAAAAGCATACAGTATCACGTCTTATCGGAGCACCTCCCGGATATGTTGGCTATGATGAAGGCGGCCAGCTGACAGAAGCTGTACGGCGCCATCCATATAGTGTGATACTACTTGATGAAATTGAAAAAGCACACACAGATATATTTAATGTTTTATTACAAATTCTTGATGACGGCCGTTTGACTGATGGTAAGGGAAGAGTGGTAAACTTCAAGAATACCGTAATTATAATGACATCTAACCTGGGATCTCACGAAATATTAGAAGAAAATGATTTTGACAAGGCTAAGGCCAGTGTCTTGGAACTGTTGAAAAATTATTTTCGTCCGGAATTTTTGAACCGGGTTGATGATATAATAGTATTTAAAGGTTTGGCAAAAGATCAAGTCAAGAAAATTGCGGCTATCCTTTTGGAAAATTTGAACAAACGTCTGCAAAAACAAGTAAAAATTTCTTTGAAATGGACAGACGAAGTTCTTGAAAAACTTTCTGAAAAAGGATTTGATCCTCATTTTGGCGCCCGGCCATTGCGCCGTCTGCTCACACATACAGTCGAAACTGAGTTGAGCAAGGAAATTATCAAGGGTACAGTAAAAGAAGGTAATACTGTGCAGATTGGCCTCGTTGATGATAAATTTACTTTTTCAGTGACTAAATAATAGCTTACAAAATTCCATTCATCAAATTGATGGGTGGAATTTTTTTGTTTTAAATAGTCGTATTAGTTAATATTTTTAAGATAAATTCAGTGTAAACATCGGTATTATATGATATACTTAACAAGTATATCTTAATGAATAGGAGTAATCTCAATGAAACTTGTCGTGACTATTGTAGGGAAAGATCGTGTGGGTATAATTGCTATGGTCAGCAATATTCTCGCTGAAAATAACGTTAACATCTTAAATATCAATCAAAACATCATGGAAGGTTTTTTTAATATGGTTATGATTGTCGAGATGACTGACAGCAAGATTAAATTGCAAGAACTGCAGAATATTTTAAAAGAAAAGGGCAATGAAATCAGTCTCGACATTAAAGTACAGCATCAGGATATTTTTAATGTAATGCATGATGTTTAATTTTACTGCCTAAACTTGGAGGGAAAATAGTGATTACCATTAATGATATAATGGAAACAAACCGCATGATCACAGAAAATAAATTAGATGTGAGAACCATCACTATGGGGATCAGTTTACGTGATTGTGCTCATCCTAATATAGACCAATTTTGCCGTAATATTTATGATAAAATAACTAAATCGGCCGAATTTTTGGTTAAAACAGGAGAAGATATTGAAAGCGAATATGGTATTCCTATAATACATAAACGAGTATCGGTTACACCTATTGCCATTGCTGCTGAAGCCTGTAAAACTGATACATATGTACCTGTGGCTGAAGCATTGGACAAGGCAGCTCATGAAGTAGGCATTAATTTCATTGGTGGGTTCTCGGCATTGGTGGAAAAAGGCTACACTAATGGTGACAGAATACTTATAAAATCTATTCCGCAGGCATTGGCAACAACCGATATTGTTTGTTCATCAGTGAATCTTGGTTCAACAAAAGCTGGTATCAATATGGACTGTGTACGTGAAATGGGCGAAATTATCAAAAGGACTGCTGAACTGACTCGCGATAATGAAGCTATAGGATGTGCCAAGCTTGTGGTGTTCTCTAATGCTCCAGGAGATAATCCTTTTATGGCTGGTGCGTTTCACGGTGTCAGTGAAGCTGAAAAAGTTGTCAGTGTCGGTGTAAGCGGTCCTGGTGTTGTAAAACATGCGTTGGAAGGATTGAAAAGTGCTGATTTTACAGAAGTTGCCGAAACTATAAAAAGAACTGCTTTTAAAATCACCCGCGTCGGACAATTGGTTGCTAAAGAAGCTTCTAAACGGTTGGGTGTTCCCTTTGGAATAATTGATTTATCATTAGCACCTACACCGGCAGTGGGTGATAGTGTTGCACATATAATAGAAGAAATGGGTATTGAAAGCTGTGGCGCACCCGGGACCACAGCAGCGCTGGCGCTGCTGAACGATGCAGTAAAAAAAGGCGGTCTGATGGCTTCATCACACGTTGGAGGATTAAGCGGTGCTTTTATTCCTGTAAGTGAGGATGCCGGCATGATAAACGCTGTCGAACGGGGTAGTTTATCACTCGAAAAGCTTGAAGCTATGACATGTGTATGTTCTGTTGGTCTTGATATGATTGCTGTTGAAGGTAATGTATCCGCGTCAACTATATCTGCAATAATTGCCGATGAGGCTGCTATTGGTATGATAAACAATAAAACTACCGCTGTACGTATAATTCCGGTTCCAGGTAAAAAAGTCGGTGATTCTGTTAATTTTGGCGGGCTACTTGGTCGTTGTCCAATAGTACCGGTGAGAAACAAATACAATTCCACAGCTTTTATTGCCCGGGGCGGCAGAATTCCGGCACCAATCAGGAGCTTGACAAACTAATATTTTTATAATATAATATTTTTCGTTGTCAATGGGCAACTTTATTGCGCCAATAGCTCAGTTGGATAGAGCAACGGCCTTCTAAGCCGTGTGTCGCTGGTTCGAATCCTGCTTGGCGCACCAATGAAATCAATGGTTTACGATAATGGTCACAATCTAGTCCGTTGGTCAATGGGCACAAATTGGGCACAAACTTGTAAATTGAAACGATAGCCGGTAGAATTTTTCTGCCGGTTTTTTGTTGCGAATAAATATTTATTTTTGATTTTAATCTATATATAAAAGAAAAAATCCTGCACCATATAGATGCAGGACTGAGTAAGATAATATAAGTTCAAGCTCATTATAAACTCGGACTATTTATTTTGCAATATAATTTTATTACTGTACGGGCGTTGCAGTGGCATCGTTAGTAGCAAATTTATCAATAACTTTGCTGCTTACGGCACAGACGATATTTACAACGATCACAATACCCGCATTGCGGATTTTAACCCATGCCGACGAGCTGTTGCCAGCCTCGGCCTTCAGGTCATCCACTAAATCATCTTTGGCCGCCTTGATGCCCGGCAATATCTGGTTTTTTATTAGCTCAGCAGCATCACCTTTCATGTCATTGAGCACTTCGGTAAAAGCTTCTTTTGCAGTTTCTTTCCAGTCAATTGTTTTTAAATCCATAATAAATACACTCCTCATAAATTATAATTTTTCTGCTATTTTGTTGGTAACGGCCTTGTCCGCTGCATCGAGTAAATCAAGATATGCGGCATTCCTGCCTTTCACATAGTCCGAGTTGGTTGTGGCAATCTGGGTGTTGAGCTTGTCAGCCAATCGGTTTTTCTGTTCATCAAGCTTGGATTTTATAAATAATCCGGCTAATGCTTTAAATAAATTCAATTATCTCACCTCCCTTCGGGGCATAAAAATACCGCCTGTACCATGCAAGCGGTTTATTGCTGTTGGTAAAAGATACTTTTGCCGATTATCTTCTGCAGCATTTCATAAAGATTTTTACCGGGACAGGCTGTGGACATCAAATCTCTGTGTCCGGCAATATGATCAGAGTCAATCGGTAATCCATAATCGGTACATATATTGGACAGCAGCATCGCCAATGATTCTATCTGTGCCGCTGTCGGCTTTGCCTGTTCAAAGTTACCGCAAACATGTATACCGATTGTATGGGAATTTTCGCCATAGGCATGAGCACCAACAGTCCAATGCGGTCTACCAAGTTCAACGGTGCCATCTTTGCGGATTACATAATGATAACCTATACAGGTCCAGCCCTGTGCCTGGTGGCTGGTATTTATTGCCTGTGCGGATAAATCATCATCGGTGGGATTGCCGGTGTGGTGGATAACAACCATATCTGTTTTTCTTCTGGTTTCTAGTTTGTTGTAATCGTAGTTTAGTCCGGTATCAATAAGTTTTACTCTTTCCATCTAATTGCCCCTTTTCTCGTTTTTTTCTTTAGTAAATTGCTCAAGGCTGGACTTCAACCGGTCAGGTATAGGAACACCGGCATTGGCAGCGTTTTCTAATATTGATAAGCCTTCGTTGCCGATAAAGAAAAAGATTATTGCAGTGCGGACAATTTCCTGACCGGTCACATAATCAACAAAATGTGCTGTGGCCACTAAAAGCAAAATCATAATCTTTTTACCAATACCTTTAAGCCCACGTCGGCTGTCCAAGCTTTTATTAGGGTTCTCACAAGCTGCTATTATGCCGCTTATATAATCGACAACCATGAGTACCAGTAAAGCCTCAATCAGCTTGTCAAAGGTTCCGGTCATATATACAAAAACCGTACCCAGTATGGATACGGCTGTTCCTGTCTCGAGCTCTGTTCTGACAGGCAGTATGCTTTTAAAAAACTCTGTTATTATCTGCAACTTTTTACTTCCCCTTTAATATAAAATAATTATCTAGTGATTTGTACTATCTGTTTTTTTATCTACTTTCTTAGACTCGGAATAACGCGGGCAATCTGGGTTGGTGCAGGTTTTATCGATGTTTTCTTTGTGCGCACATATAAAACACCTTTTAGCTATTGCCATTTTCTATAATCCCCTTCTTATTGGTATATTCGGTTTTTAAAGCTGTATAATCTGTTTTTATACTATCTTGCGCTGCTGTATCATTAGATAGCATTGCAAGTCCTAAAGATTGTGCTAAATCATTAAACTGTGGTTGATATTCGGCATTTAGTGTATCGATTTTTTGTTGTCTGATTTCGTCAGCGCTATAAGTTATTTTAGATAAAATGGCTGTATTATTAATATTTATAAAATAGTATTTTCCGCTATTAGAAAAGAATGTTTGATAGTCCGTATTAGATATTTCGAGTGCTCCGTTCGGTATATTGTCATGAACATCAGAATTATAAAAAGCATTAGTGCCGTCTGTATTTATAACTATATATTTTTTTGACATTTATACCACTCCTATTACAATTATTAGTGATGTTGTTGCAGCGTTATTTCCATTTATTCCTTTATTAATCCACGTTAAACTTGATGTTCCCAAGGAAAGTAGAACAGGATTATGTTCAGCTAATGCGCTTGTGCTGTATCTTTGTAGTGATGCAGAAAGTACAGTTGTCATTGATAAAGGATAAGTAAATGTAGTCGCATCACCAGAAGCAGGATGTGAGGATTGTCCCCACTGTATGGTAAATCTGTTAGCAAACTTTATCCAGCCCCAAGTATCAAGCGATTGTGCAATAATGCCGTCAGCTGCTGGTACCGGTATATCAGTTATTAGTGATTTGACAAAAGCCGTTGTGGCAATTTGTGTATTATCAACATTTTTCGGTGCAGTCGGAGCCGTCGGTATTCCTGAAAATTCAGGACTTAGTAATTTGGCATAAGGTGATAAATCTATGTTTTTTATGGTATCGTTTATCAGCTGGCGAATATCTTTATGGGCAGAACCATCGTTATTATGTTCACCAAAAGCTGCTTTGTGGGCAAGTTTGTCGTTAATATGTTCATCAAAATCAGGTTTTGTTATATACATAATCTTGCCATCGAGGTATATTTTTACTTCAGACGCATTACCGGTAATGATGTCGATATCAATAATCTGTTCGTCAATAGGAGTGTTTTTATCCGGCATATAGTCAGTAAGATTACCGGCATTTGTATAAGCATACAATTGTTCAGTGCCGTCATCGCCAATTTTTGCATAGACTCCAATTTCGCGTGCAAAAAATCCAGTTTCTAGGTTTTCGTTTGAAACAGCAAATCTAAGAGTAACAAGCCCATTACTCTTATTTTTAAACAAATTGGGGGCAAGTGTAAGAAGTGGATTTTTTAACGCCAATAATTTTTTTATATCTTCTCCGTCACCTAAATTTCCATCACCCATTTTCAGATTTGTGAAAATCAGGGCTGTTTTTGATGCCTGGGATTCGGCAATCATATTGATACCGGCATTAGTAAGGGTAATTCCTGGATATTGTGCCAATTTTATCGACTCCTTATTTTAATGTGACGCATTTTTCTTATTGTAAGAGAATAAAAACAAGCAATCTTTGAACCATTTTGTATATTAAAAGTAACTCCTGGATGAATATAAATATGTTTAAACATTCTCATGGACAAACCTGAATAAATTTCAAATACTACGTATTTCGTATTACTAACTAGGATGGAAAGATTCGCCGGGATAACCACACTTGCAAGATTTTTTATAGCGCTGCTTCTATATAGCAAACTTGCCGTAATATCAAGCCAACATTCATATTTATTATATTGAAGAGAAACTTTTACGTTATTTTCACCGTAAATTCCATTAAGGGTTATCTGAAAGCTTCTATGTGTATATGGCAATGAAGAATTTATTTTGGCAAGAATTACTTTTCTTCTTGTGTCAAGAGAATCAGTTACAGCGGGATGAAGATTAAGCATTGATTCCCAGCGGGTGGCACCGCCTTTATCAAGCAAGTAAATAAAAGTATTTAAAAACTGCTTCCACAACGCTTTCCATACATTGGCTAACTCTGGATCAACAGCTTTGGATAAAACGCTGAATTCCTTGCTGTTTATAAGCACGTCAGGGTAATATCGTTCAATTCTTACATCACGTATTTCAGCTTCCATTTATTACTTCACCTCTCACTGCAAGTTCATCAACACTTAAAATGAGATTTTCTTCGACACTATTTAATCGTGTATGTTGTACGTCGGTAATACCTGGAATATCAAGAAGTCGACTTTCAATTTGTGAAATACGTACTATAATTCCGTTATTACTAAAATTGCCTATTTCGGCTTTTTGTGTATGCTGCCACCCTTTATTGAGTTCCTTGAAATAAATATCAATAGCCGTATAAATGTTGTTTTTATGATTGTCGAAATTACCATTATTATCAAAAGACAAGTTAAGTGATATTGTTATAGCTGAATTTTTTGCCCCTTCGATGGTTACACAATGACCTATTGGAGCAATACCAATCCCCTCACCATGATTAGGAACAGGATCTATTTTTGTCTGCACTTCGGAAACAAATTCGGCTGCCGGAGGTTCAAATTCAGAAGTCATGAACACAATTTTAACAGTGCCACCACCATTCCATGCGGGATATACTTTCACACCACCGACACCATTTATGGCATTAACTTTTTCACGATAATCAGCAATATTACCACCGTATGCCTGGCTGTTAAAACTATCCAGATATCTTTTTCGGAAAGCTTCAGTTTCCTCTTCATCTTCGCCCGGAACTGTCACTTCTGTGAGTAAAGCGGACTGTAAATCGGCAATATAATCAATCGCTACAAGATTTCCGACAGGTTTATTACCAGAAGTTCCAGCTGTTTCACAAATAGCATAATAAAAACCGTCACTTTTTTCAGTAACGGTATAATTAACATCATCATAGGAGAAACGGCTGCCAATTGGAATATTGATATTTTCGGGGGTAAAGGATAAATTTACTTTTGCATATGTTGCCGAATAGGCGGTAATACCACGTTCTTTAGCCCGCTCGATAAGAAATTTTCTCTCAGCAGTGTCGCCAAAGGTATTCTTAAAAAAATAATCACACATGGCGTAAAGCAGCATAATTTCAATAGCTGTCGGATAACATGCATCATAAATTATACTGCCTTCCCTTTTATCGACAGTGTCGGGAACACTTCCCATCATTCGTGAGAATATTTTACTTTCAGTCTGATCTTCATACATTACGATACATTCACTTCCTTGCTTATTGAAATATCACCATAGTTGGTCTTTACGGTAAATTTCGCCAGAACATTACCCTTTTTATCATAAGATAAATCAAAATCTGTTATGTCATTTATTCGATCATCCTGCAGGAGTGCTTCAGATATCCGGCGCGGAATTTCCGATAACACATATGGCATTGGCTTGCCAAAAAGACTGTTAAGTTCAACACCATAGTTCCAGCTGTATATGACATGTTTATACCGCTCTGTATTAAGCACTTTATAACAGGCCTGTTCAACGGCTTCAATATCATTTGTTGTATGCCCCATAATTTTATTATCATCAATAAGCATTTTATAAGTTTTGTTTGGTTGGGTACTTGTGTCAGATACATTATTTGCTTTGCTTGTCCCAATGTCTGGCAATAGTGCCATAAATATCACCCCCATTGCCCTGTCAAGCCTGTATGATTAAATACACGGCTTAATACACAAAATTCCTGTCCACCAGCCTGTCGAAGCATGATTACAGACTCTCCAACTTTTAGTCCATTATAAAACCTTACCTTTTTTCTGCCTTTATAACCGTGATTATGGCTTTCATACTGGGCATCTCCAGAGCCGCCGGCTGCATTCTCCGTTGTATGCAAAACTTCTATATCAACATCATAATCTCTGACCGAATCTGTAAGCATTAAAAATTCTTCAGTGATTATATCTTTTTGTTCAATCCTGATTGATATCGGTGATAATGTTTCCACTATACCTATAACATAATCGGCTAAATTACCAGCAATGATACTTTGCTGTATAAGTTGCTGCATTGTCTGCAAAAGCTGTGTACTCATCCTGTGATCACATCCCCTCTCACAGTAAGGTCCATAAGATGAAGGTTATTTGAAAATTTATGTTTTACGGATTCAACAATGATGGGTTTTGTGAGCTTCACATCTCCAAAATCAAGATTTATATAAAACATGCTGCCGGCCCTTATTTTCAGATTACCGAAAGCATTTTGTATTGACAGTGTCCGTTTTACCCTGTTATGCGATTTAAGTAACGTATCAGCCATTTCAGCAAAGTTTATCGCTTTTTTTGGATTGACGGACTTTGTCATTTGCAAAACACCCCAGCGTTTAATATTTGCACTGTCAACGGACAACCAGACATCACGCTTACCTTCATCCTTATTGTCATAATAAAGTTTGATCCTGTTATACGTATCTTTATCAATACTCGACTCATAGGAATAATCTTCTGCAGTCTCGTTATCCAGCAAAAGATTTACCTTTAAATCTTCAATATCAGATAAAGTCAGTTTACCAAAATCATCATATAGAACATATATTTTACCAACATTTTGCGTGGTCATGTCCAATAAGTTTTGGATAATATCGATAAGGGTATCATTTGAACCGCGATATTTAGGAATAACATATTCAGTGTCGGCAATGGTACCTGTCTGTAGCTGGAAATCATCGGCAATTCGTTTTATAGCATCACCGGCCTTTATGTTAAGGAAAATATATATGTCCTTATTTTTAAGATACCTAAGCTGGTCATAAGCAGTAACATCAACCAATGAATTCTTATCCCGTTTCTTTGAAAAAATATAACCGTAGAAAAAATTAGTACCGTCGTAATTAGCTTGGACCGTATCACCCTCGGTAAATTCCAGCAACGTATCTTTTAAGAGCTTAAAAGTAAATTTACCGGGTGTCCCCTTACGATTAAGCTCCCATATTACATCATCCTGAACCGCAGGCATATAATATTTATTGTTTTCTTTATTGTGGATCACAATCTGCATCTCAGACAAGATTCAGCACCGTCCCTTTGACCATCTGTTCTACAGGATTAGTTATTGCATTTTTTACCATGACTGTCCGCCAATCAAGATTCCCTCCGGAAATGCTTTTACATACTTCCCATATCGACTGCTCATTGCGAATTTTATAAACCGTTGGAGTTACCATATCTGTTGCCGCACGGTTTTCCTTTACCGTTAGATGCTGTACACCATTTTCATCAGTAGTTACTTCACATTCTTTTGTCCCATAAGGTTTATACTGTTTAAATTTCAGTGGGACTATTATATCAAAGCCTTCTTTTGCGTCTTCATTTATTGTGTAATTTTCAAGCGTAACCAGCATGTTGGTATCAAAGAGCATTATATATGATGGTGACATACGTGAAATTATAAGGCGTACCGGATTTTTTGATTTTTTTGCAGTTTTAAAATTATCAAGAAAATAATCAGCCTTTTTAAAAGTGAAATTACTGCCTAAAAGTGAATTGGTAAGAGAATTAGCAAGGGATGTATCATAATTGGCAAATGGATATTTCGAGTTTGGCAGCCTGGCATCAAAACTTATTTCAGTGAGCCCGGCCTCTTTTATTATGTTTACTTCACCTTCATTTATGAGGTTTATGGTTTTATTTTTGTTATTAACTTTTATACTCATTTTGGGAGGAGGAACGGGCAGCATCATAGTATCTATAAAAAAGTAATAACTCATGGATGTACCGCCTCCGCTCCCGCATTCATTGCTTCAAACAGACTATCATTTACGTAACGCATCATTCCGTCAAGGTCAGTATCGTTATTGACAGTGTTTTGTATTCCACCCATATCAATTTTAATTTCGGCTGTAGTGTATTTATTTATGGTTTCCTGTTCAGCGATATCTTTTAAATATTTTAAATCTTCTTCAGTAATATCTAAGGCATCCTTCATTTTTCCGGTATTATCAGCAGTATCTTTTGTATTTTTAGCGATATCCCCTGGATCCATTCCTGCACCATAGCCCGATAAATCTACCGGGGAAGGCTGCGGGATATTCGGCTTGGGAATACCCCCTATTAAGTCTGATATATTGAAATTCTGTATAAAATCTCCGGCGCTTTTTTGCCAATTTGCTTTATCTGCACGCCAGGTAATTTCTCCCACGGTACCTATATTTGTACCAAAAACGCTATTTATGGCACTGGCTGCTTTATTTA
Source organism: Pectinatus frisingensis (assembly GCF_014076555.1). Lineage (NCBI taxonomy): Bacteria > Bacillati > Bacillota > Negativicutes > Selenomonadales > Selenomonadaceae > Pectinatus > Pectinatus frisingensis. The sequence continues at coordinate 1,509,799 of NZ_CP045424.1, read as the reverse complement.
AAAGCCCAATCAGATTATTGATGCGATCTATCATGAAATTTATGGCTTCAGCTGCTATTCCCGCCATTGAACTAAAAGCACCGGCTATTACATTTCTAAGTCCCTGAGTATGTATGGCCCATGCAATAAATACACCAATTACAATCAATACAAGTCCAATTATCAAGCCTATCGGATTCATAAGCATTGTTAGATTTAACATACGCATAGCAGCAGTCAATCCCTGCGTAACGGTTGTCCATAAAAATGTGGCAGCAGTTATAATTCCTATGCGGATATATGCAAATACCAACTGTGCATTAAGTGCAATCATAGCCGCATTCTGCATCCATGTATACGCTGTTACAAGTGCCTGTATTCCTGCAGATATGAGCATCTGCCCATTTACTGCCAACCACCCCATCGCATACATATAGAGGTAAGCTGTTGCAAGTGATACAGCCCACTCAGCAGCATCAACCAAAATAATGAAGCCTGCCATGAGCCAGCCGCTTATATATGAACCGACTTCTTCAGCAACAGAACCAAGCCAGAATAAGTTATTTATTATGCCAGCCAAAGCTATTGCTGCTATATTTATCACTACTGAAAAACCATTACCAAGTGCAGCTATAGCCGGACTATTTGCAAGAGCAGATATTTGTTCGAATACAGGTGTAAACGCATGGAAAGCCTCTGTCTTCATATTCTGCCATATTTGTCCCCAAGTAAGTGGCATAGTTTTAAATTTTTCATTTATCTCATCAATGTTACCAAGAATTGCATTCTTAATAATATCTGCTGTAATGGCCCCATCAGATGACAATTGTTTAAGCTCTCCCTGCGTAACTCCCATATACTTTGATACCATTTGTTCAATCATTGGAGCAGCTTCAGCAATTGAACGGAACTCATCGCCTTGTAATTTGCCGCTTCCTAATGCCTGAGTGAGCTGCAGCATAGCATCTTTTTGTTGCTCAATACCTGTGCCGCCAATAGTAAAAAGTTTTTGTATGCCTTCTACAAATGGTACTATTTCCTGTGGATTAGGAAAGACACTTTTCGCTGTCAATCCTATCTTAGATATTGCATCAGCCATACCAGAATAACTGCCACGTGCCCGCAATGCTGAATAATAAATCTGATCATTTAAAGCTGCAGCTTCGCTTTGTGAATTAGTAATAAGTTTTAAACGTGCCTGAATACCGCTGTATTCATCACTGAGCGCAGCAAGCTTACCTGGGAGTTCTGATAATAATGCCGCAATCGAAGCAATACCTCCAGCTACCAAACTGCCTATAGCAAACTGCCCAGCTATGCCTGATAGAGCGCCTTTTATCTTATCAAAACCACCTGAACCAATATCTGCCATCTTATTTTTTATTTCACTTATTTTATTACTTATTGCATTAAACCCAGGCAAAGTTGAATTAGCTGCTGTCCCTATATTCTCTACATGTCTGCTAATTGATGTATCTGCTATCGTTTTGTTTACACGGTCAGCGGCATCAGCTGCCTTTGCAAAACGTCCGATAGTTTTTTCTGCGGCCTGTGCCATACGATTAAACACAGGTGAAACTCCATCCGTAAGTGCTATAGACTGTTGTATTGTAGCCATTTTCTCACCTCATTACTTTTTCTTAGCAGCTTTTTTATCAGCTTTAATTTTTAATGATATAGCCGCAAATATAAATGCTCGTTCATTTTCATTCATGCTAAGCAAAAAATGCGGTGTCCAATGAAATTTATGGAGGGCATAATATGCCATATTAGCATAAAATTCGCCCCCCTCAATTAGTTTTTTGCCGTTTTAATTTTTTCATCCATACCAGTTTGAAACCCATTAGCCTGCTGTACTGCCATAAACAAATCTGTATATTCACCTGGTGTAAGCATTTTCTTTACAACTTCCTCGGCTCCAACAACACCATAAGAATCTTGCAGCCCAGCATCATTTAAATTTGGATAAACGACACATTTGCAGATTAAAGCAGTTGCATATTTTTCCTGATCCAATGTTGTACTGGTCTGCCTGGTACCAGGAACAAATTCTTTTTTCTTACATGAATTCCTTAATGTTTCATCTTCATCACTGGTAATAGTCTGTATTTCCCATTCTATCGGGTTTCTATCAGCATTTATAAAACGTTTTGATGCTATATATTTTATATTTTCAGCCTTAACAGCATTCTCTGCTAAGAAAGCCTGCAAATTTTTTTCTTCCATACTATTTTCCACCTTCCTTATTGCATACCATCAAGTTGTGTAAATGTTTCCGGAATCTCGAAATCTTCGAAAGTAAAGTCAACATCCTGTTCAAGCCAATCACCATCGGCATCGAATAAAGCTATTACTGCATTGTCGAGATTGCAATCTTTCAAAATAGTTGTTTGTCTGCCAGCAGCCGAGGTAGGATCATTATTGGTTACCTGCATATCAAAATAAAGATCCTGTCCGGTATCCTTATAATCTTTCATCATTTTAGCAAACATTGATGTATTATAATAAATAGTCATGCTACCTGTACCATTACCACCGTTTGCCTTATGTCCGGCAGCAGTACGGCCAAGAATATTTACTTCTTTCTTTGTTTTTTCAAACTTGGCCGACAGTTTTTTGGCTTGAAACAATAAATATCTGTTGCCGTTAATGGTTATAAAAGCCGTTGCCAGCTTTGCTGCGACAACATCTTTTGCCAGCATTGTGCGGATTGAATTGATATCTGCCATTTTTTTATTTTTCCCTTCCTGAATTTTTTAAGCGACAAGTACCGTCAAATATAATTTTTCCATACAGCAGGTAGGCTGTACGGCGTATTCAGATAAAACCGAGGTTTTGGATTCACCTTGCGTCGGTACCGGGACATCATCAGCTTTAAAGTTTTGTATTGCCCGTACTCTCTGATATTCCTTATGCAAGGCAACAATATCACCCCAAAGAGCAATGCGTCCGTCAGCATCATTTTGTTCTTTACCGTTATACGTTTTATTGAACAGTCTTGAAACATCAATCGCAATTTGATCAAGTACACGGATAACTTGATTAAGTGAAAAATCTTCATTTTTCTTTTTGGTAAAAGAAGTGAATGTATTGATATCTGTCAAGATATTTACCGTTCCGACAATATTTCCTGATACTGAGTCTGTCACATTATGAAATATTATCATCCCGGTATCTATAGCTTTTTCAAGCTCTGACTGGCTGTATTTGGTATTGATAGTGAAATCACCATCGTAGGTTTTATTTGTACAACTGGCATTGACTGTACATGATGCTTCAGCTCCTGTAAGCCAGTAAACGACTGCTGCCGGAGATTCCCCATTATCAGTGATAGCATTCTTTACAGAAATAACGCCTTCATAATCAACATTTTCCTTATTATAAATGACAAGCTGGTATTTTGCCCCGACATTGTCGCGCATGCGCTTGACGAATTGTATAAGAAGGTCTTGCACGGTGGTATCTGTGCCAGCATAGCCCATGCAGTTAAAATAATAAGGTTCAATAGCATCAATATATTTTTGGTACTGCAATCCTGTAACAGCACTGCCATTAGTTCCTCCCACGAGTGGCATTCCCGCAGTCGCGGCGATATCTTTATTACGGGTAAAACTAACATAATTATTATCAATTACGTCATCCCATGAACTCACTGCCTGCTGCTTGTCTGTGACTGTTTTTATACCATCAATGTCTATATAAGTCACTACATCAAATTTACCTGCCTCGTCGACATTGGCTGTTATAGCAATTGTTATATCGTTGCCGCGAATACCGGTATATTTAGCTGTGGCCACCGCACACTTTGCTTTTTCAGCATCATTGGACAGTCTGTAAAAATAACCAGTTTTGAGATTTTTGAATAAGTCGCGCAATCCTTTTAATTTGTCCGAGGTGTAATCGTAACCAAAATATTTCATGCTTGATTCCTGAAAGTCTTTAGCTGTTATAGTGAATACTTCATCTTCCGGCCCCCAGTCAAGAATAAGCGGCATCGTACCATAGCCACGGTCGGCAATATCGGTGACAGCGCGAACTTTACTGATAAAATTGATATAGGTCCCTGGTAATTTTTTATTCTGGAATAACCAGCCCCCGCCTCCTAAAGCCATGTAAAATTACTCCTTTCCGTTAACTTTTTCTTTTATTTCATTTTTTAAAAAAGAATTCAATTCTTTTTCTACTTCTTTTTCAGTATATTTTTTATCGGGTTTTAATACACACATAATAAGATCGCATTGTGTACGATATTTTTTTGATGCAGCCAAGACTTCCTTGGTGTAAGTTGCTCCATTTGGATTATCCACCAGATTGGCAGTTGAAGCATTTTCATCAGCCATAATATACACTATCCTTTCGTATGCTGTGCCTGCTTAAGAGTTACCATAAATGGCAGTTTGTCTCTTGGTTTTATAATAAACACATCATAGTCTATAAAAAAATGCAGAACATTATCAACTTTTTCATAGTTCATGTTGGTACCACGGATAAGATTTCCGGCAACTGTAATATACTCCATTTGTTCCATGAGAATATCAGCTGTATTGTTTATTTCTTGTGCAGATTGGTTATTAAATTCAGGGTGATACTGGACATCAAAGCTATGCACACGCCGGTAGCGATTACTTATGACAAGGTCGTTGCTGCCCCTTAATTCCAGTATGAAAAAGCAGGGCTCCTCAAAGTCCTGCTTTACTTCATTATTGTATATGCTATATTTATCGCCAAATATCTCAAAAAGTTTGTTATTGATACCTTGTAGAAGATCATTTACCATTTTTCAGCACCTCCCGAAGATATTGGTTAATTTTTTTCTTTAGGATATTTGGTGCTTCAATCTGTAATTCTTTTTGGGAAATAGTCATCATAAATTTGCCGTTTACCCAGTTTTTTTTTAGGCGTTTGCCCAGTGCAGGAACAAATTTTCCGGGTGTCTGCCTGTGCCCATATTCAACATATGACGCATATTGCATCGGGTTAGTGATTATTATCTGATAATTACTGCCTACTTTTCTTACATTAACCATTTTCACATAACTTAATGCATCTGGTGTATTGCCGGATTCGGCCTGGCTTTGTGTCTGAGCGGTCCAGGCACGTCTTAAAACACCACCATTGGTAAGCTGCCGCAGTCTTATTTTCCCTTTATTCTTACCGCGCTTATATTTTACCGGATTATTTTCTTTATCCCGGATAACCTCAAATACTCCTGGACCGACCGGTGTCCTTCTTATGACCTTGGCCAAAAATCTTGCGGCCAGCTCACGAATACACTCTTCATAAAAAAATCTGCTTTCTTTCAGAGCGACAGCCTGCTCAAATTGTTTTTTGAGTCCCTCCAGCTGGCTGAAATCTTTTTTTACTGCCATTACGGATGCTCCTTATAAAGTTCAAGGTTTATTTCCTGATGGGTTGCATATATGGCAGGCTGTCCGCTGTTTTTATACACAGTAGTATTATTATTTTGCTTAACATCTATTTTGCTGCCTGCCTTGATGATAATATCTGGTGAAATGAAAAGCTTTATATTTTGGGACAAAGTATCTACTGTTTGGGTTTTATCGGTTGCAGGTGAACTATTAAATGATAACCGGCATGGAATATTTATGTGGACAGGGATTTCTTCGCTGGTTGTTTCATGGGTAACAGTGTTCCTCGTTTTTTTGTATTCATAAACTGTACATTTGCCATCATACAGCAATTGCTGTGCTTTTCGGGCAAGTGCCCGGGCTTTTGTGATTGCATCCATTACCATGCTATTCTCCTATATCGATTGAGTTGTGGAATGTAGTTTTTCAAAAGTGTATTTTTAAAATCTTCGTCTACGGATTTCCTGAACTGTACCGTAGTATCTCCTTCTTCTATTGATGACACTGCAGCAGCCGATTCCTCGTTGCCGACATTTTCATTGCGATATAAGTCAATAGCCATCCGGTAAGCTGTATGCTCCAATCCGGATGGCAATTCTTCGATGTTGCAGTAATTTATGACATTTTCAATAACATCATCAATAATAAACTCTAAAATATTATCCCTTGATGTATCAGCCAGTTCTATGCCAAGTAAACTTTTCAATTTGTCAGTTGTCAGCATAATATCGCCCCATTATTTAATTAAATTTTATGCTTAAAGGCGACAATACGAATCTGTTTTGCTTCATACACCGGTTTCCAGTTCTGGGCATTTTGCAGTTCTGCGCGGCTCGGACCTTCAACCTTTGCAACACGTTCATTTGTAAATTTGACTCCACGCGGATGCATGATCATCGTTTTACGATTGATAAGATAATCAACGCCAGATCCTTTTTTCTTGTCGCGGTCAATTTCTGTCGCAATAAATCCAACCGGTGAACCATTACCAAGAGCAATTGCTCCCTGTCCGAACAGATACGACGTATAGATGCCGTTAGCGACAGGGCAGCCATCATCAATTACGACACGCTTTCCCTGATAACTATCAAAGGACACATCAACACTGGGATGTTCTGTTGTTATCAGATTCTGTTTTTTGAGCGCTGACCATGTTGCGCTGTGCATTGCGATAGCCGTAAGCTGCGCCTGTGCGTCACCTAAAAGCTGCTGTGCATCAATAAAGGCACTTGCTGACCATTTGGCCGCATTGCCCGAACCAGAACTGATATCTAAAAGATTTGACGACAAAGAAGTTACAGCGGTGCTCCCTTCGGCAGCCGGCGTATAAGTACCGAAAATACCGCTTAAAATAGCAATGAGCTCTTTTTGCATATCGCGTGCCCAGAAATTTGCGACAAGCGTCGCAATGGCAGCCATTGGATCAGAACCTGCAAGTGCCGCAGCTAAATCAGTTCCTGCCCACATTTTCGCACGGCGTATAATTGCCGCTACGTCCTTTTTTGATTCAATTTTGTTTGCTTCGAGATCAGCATCTTCAATAATCTGTTCGGATTCGCCGGTCAGATCGGCAAAAAAAGGCATATTAACAGTCGGGGCAGCCTGACTTGCTAAGCGGTCAAACTCTGCATCTGTAGTAATAATACCGCATTGCACAAGAGCGGAAAGTTCTGCGGTCCGTTTAATTACATACGGATTAAAAATTTCAGGTACGATAACATCAGATAATTTTGTTACTGGCATAAATCAATTCCTCCTTAAAGTGTTTTTCCTGCTTCAGCAGCTAAAATTTTCGCCTGTTCGGGATTTTCTCTTAGTAATTTACCTTGTTCGGTGAGGTTAAAAGTTTTATCAGCGAAGGGATTTTTACTCTGATTCCCTGCACCCCCCGCCGGGTTATATGCCGGATTGGCAGCCGTTTTAAATAAAAATGCTTTATTTTTTTGCAATTCCTTCACTTGTTCATCCAGTCCGGTAATTTTCCCGTCATCACCGAGAAGCATTTTTGACTTATCAAACAGACCGGCAACAAGATCAACATCCTGTGCCTTATCTGCAACAGCAAGCTTTATAGCATTTGTGAACTGCAAATCCTTTAATTTGCCTTCATATTCATTTTTTGCCGTTTTATTTGCTGTCTGCAGGGCTTCAATCTGTTTTTTTAGTTCTTCCGTATCTCCCGATGATTTTTTCAGCGTCTCAAGTTGTTTATCTCTGTCCGACAGCTGGGACTCAAGATTTTTCTTTGATTCGCTTATTTCATCAAACTTTGTTTTAACAACATAGTTTTTAAGCTCTGTCGCACTTGATGCCGCAACCTTATCCGCTGCGGCATCGTCAAGGCCCAGTGCCTTTAATTCTTCTTTTGTCATTGGCCATTACTCCTTTTATCCATTTAATTTAGGGCATAAAATAACCACTCAGCAAAAGTGCCAAGTGGTTATTTTGAAATATTTAGTTTTTCAAAAGCATCTTCGGATTTTTTATTCCATTCCTCTCGCTTTTTTTTCTCATCATCAATCGAAAGAAAATAATCAGGCAAATACTCATCAGGAATGAGTATTTTTCCATCATTCTTCATTGAGTTCCCTCCTGTATGTCCATCCATATTTTTCAGCGACCTTCTCGATAATTTTATGCGAATGCTCTTTCCATGCCTGGGAATTATCCAGTTCCCCCGAATTAATTCTTTTGCGAAATTCCCCTATCAAATCATACATTATCTTATCATACAACTTTTTTATTGTCGGCAGTGAAACCCGCTGACCGTTACCTACTTCGGCAAAGTATCTCGTTCCGTCGTGGGCAATGACGCGCATGCAGTCAATGCTGTTAAAAGCGCACATGACATTTAAATCCTCTGGTGAAAACGACGAGCTGCCCGGATGATTATGCACACAAGTCAAACTGCCGGATGCCGCATCCCGTAAAAATTTTATCAGGTTGGGCGTAAAGCTGACTGCATTTTGCGTACCCGTCAGATCAGGATAAGCGCTATCACCGTTATTATCAATCCAGTATAAACCTTCATTGCCGGTACGTTTACCAAATGCCAGAGCTTTTTTGTATGTTGCTTCTATGCCTTTATTATAACCGCTGGTGGAGACGTTCGCAACAGATTCAGTAGGATTGGCTTTATCCTCTTTAATAAATTCTTTTTCCCACTTATCATAGGACATATCTGCGGGTACATTGTAGGTTTTGCCGTTATCGGTGCGCGCGGCCCGCATGGATTTAGTATCGTCTTCAAAATAAGGGACAATGCAGGATCGGCACCAGCAATGCAGCGGCGGAGCTGTTACTCCCGGCTGGTAATCACTTAGTTTAAATACCTTATTGTCCATGGACCGGCATATTGCCGATGTTCTCCTGTCCAGAGTTGCCACGAATTGGTATTTTTCCACCCCAAGATTTTTAAAAGCATCTTTTTGAGCAGCAGATGCAAAAAAAGCCGTTTCAGTCATGACAATGCGCCCGGCTGCTGACTTTGCACTGTTCATTTTACGTGCCAGATTATTTACTGCCTTATCAAGTGGATCGCCGCGGATAGTTGCCTGGGTGATTTCTGTATGCAGCGTATTTATCAGTTTATCTTTATCCTGCCATAATCTGTCGGAAAAATTCTTTCCGTCTGCCGCCCAGGGTTTTGCTATAAATATTTTTACCTTGTCGCTGTCAAGGCGGTTAAGTTGTGTTCCAACGCCAATGCCTTTATCTATTTCAAAGGCTGTGTTATAAAATCCTTTAGAATAGATATCCTGCATTGTTTTGTCAATATCATCAACCTGGTTGCCGTATAATATTTCAAGTTCCTGCTGCAGCTGCAGCTTTAATGCATCGAGTCTTGAAATATGCACCATGGCTGAAGCATTTTCCAGCTGCTTTACCCATTGCTGTGCAACAGCGTTTTCTTTGCCTTTTTTTATATAATCCTCAACAGTCCAGTGGAATTCCTCTAATTCCTTAGACGTTAGAAACTTCTTGGCATCGACATAAGAAATATTATTATTTACGGCAAGGCGCTTATACCAGAGCGTTATATCCTTTTCTATCGACTGCATAGCAAGATTAAACTGCTTTTCAATATCGACATATTGTACGTCACCAAGATTCAGCAGTAACTCTTCCAACTGCTCAAAACGCTGCTGCCAGTAATTAGCTGTTCCCATTGGCTGCACCTTCTTTATTAAAAGCCGCTTTGTAGCTATCTGATTCCGCAGCTAATTGTTCTTTTTCCTTTGCCAGCCGTTTTTCTTCTTCATCAGCATTCTCTACAAACGGATGATTTTTTAATATGGTTTTATTACTGATAATACCCACGGAGTCCTTACAGATTGTTGCTAATTCCAAATCATTTGCTATAGCGGTCCTTGTCCAGGTCTGCGTAAGAGTTTTTATCTTGATACCCTTAAGATCGCATATAGCGCGTATCAGCATACCAAAACCCAGTCTGAATTCAGTTTCCATGAGCCCCGCTTTTAGTTCCAATAATGAGTAGAGATATTTTAAAGCAACTCCGGAAGCATTACCGAAATCCTGCGGCTGCGGATCAACGCCCTGTCCCTGTTCGAAAATTGCTTTTCTTGTCATATCGAGCAGCTTTTCTCTTGCTTCAACCGGGATATCTATTGTTAATGTTTCAAGTCCGGAATGATCATCTGCACCGATCGACTGTAGTTTCACTGTTTTATATTTTTTTATATCAGCTAAAAATTCATTTAAATTCGCACCATTATAGTTCGTCAGTAAAAATATTATTTCTTGGATATCCTCAAGATCGTTGGCAAAACCACTATAGACTTTATCATAAGTATCAACAAGTGCTTTGATATTATCTAAATCTCCTGTACAAATATTATTATTTGGGAAGGGAATAAATGGTATCTTGCCAAAGTCATGCTTTAACTGATTCGGCGCCGTTCCAGAACCTGCATCTGCAAAATTCATAAACATTGAATATGGTATCAGCTCACAATCTATTGTGTCATCATCAAGCTTTTGAAATGACCAACATTCTGTATCTGTCCAATATTCATATATGTTCCATGTTTTGCCTTCATCATCAATATTTTTATAAACACGCAGGACCGCCAAAAGCTTTTTATTCAGGTGACTGTCCCATATAGGTATAATTTCTTTTGCATCAATTATCCCGTAGTCAAAAACCTGTTTATCATCTACCCAATAGTGAACCCATGCCATACCTGTATTCGAAGCCTTAACACAAAGATCTTTGCAGTTTTTCGCATAAATATCTCCGAGGGTGTCAGAAATAACCTGATTACTCTCTTGACTGCCTACGTCAAACAGCGGCGGCGCGGTAAACATATATGACGCTTTCTGATTGACCAACAGCCCATAAAAATTGCGCGGTACCCGGTTGTCAGCACTGCGCAGAGGATTTTCCGCATTTTCTTCGTCTGCATTTTTTTTATATAAAATATCATTTTTATTGCGATAATATCGTTCGGCTGTTACTGCTTTTGTTATGACTGCTGCATGGCCTTGCGTATGTTTCATTATCAATTTTTTTGCAGTCAATATATCCAAAAATAAGTCACCTCACTTTAAAACTTCCATGCCGCTTCCACGCATTTCATTTTCCAGGCCATACCGCGCAGCATCAATTGTATGATTGTTTTTATCCGGATAAGAAGATATAAACTGCCCATCTTTATTCTGTTCATATTCATAATTGATGAATTCGCGGTAAGTATTAGGGCAGCGATGCTTATCTATATAAATCTTCGCCCTGTCCTGCAGCCATTTGATGCCGTGCTCAACGCTATCAGGTCCTTTTCTGGCACCATAAATATTCAGGCCGAACTCTATCATGTCACTTATTGACTTTGGTTCGGCGCTGTCAGCTGTTATTATTCGGCGGCCTGTCTTGGGCTTTATAAGCAGGGCAGCACGTTTATTCTTTAGTTTCTGTTGATATATCTCATCGAAGATATAAAGTATTTCACGTTTTTTATCGTAATGCATTGATAAAAATGCAAGTGGGTCCATGCTGAAACCAAAGTCGAGTCCATAATGCAGGCGATCAAAATTGGCGATAATTTCATCACTCATGCGCATATCTTCAACATTTTCGAATACATCACCGCCAGTGCCGGTTACTTCGCCTTTATACTCGTGGTCATATAAAATTTCGTTTTTGGTTTTAAGTTTTTCAGCTTCAAGAAAAAACTGCTCGCCCAACCATTGCCGCGGTACTTCTAAATAGGTGGAATGATGTATCAGGCGGTCATTATCGTCGGTAAGTTGTTCAGTATTTACCCAATTATCGCGACTTTTAGGTGGGTTAAAAGAGGCAAAACACCAGAACTTGTCACCGCCACGCATGAGCGATTGATTGAGGCTGCGGATTTCTTCCATACCAGTGAATTGGTCAAGTTCTTCATACCAGACGATGCCAATATAACCAAATGGCAGCTTGATAGATTTAATTTTTGTTTTATCATCAACACCAAAAAACAATATTTTTTGGCCAGTTTTTTTGTATTCGAATTCCAGCGGGCTTACCCGATCGGTAAATTGACCGTTTAGACCTAGTTGATCGATTCCCCATTTAACCTGTGAATATACGCTGTGACGCAGAGTATTGGCGACCTTACGCAGCACAACCGCATGACAGTTGGAATTTTTCAAGATAAGCAATGGTATTTCAATACTTATGAATGACGATTTGGTACTGCCACGACCGCCTTTTTCCCAGTAATGGGTGTATTTATGATGTTTTATGTCTTTGTGTACATTTTTAAAAGTCGGTGCAATGATATTGCTCAATTTTATTTTAGACATTAGTTTTATCCTATATCATCTACAATTGTCACCTTTTCATTGTCGGCTCCGGAGTTCATTGCCACGACTTCTGCTTTGAGCTTATCTATGCGCAGCTGTTGTTCCTGGGTTGAAAGGTCGGATTTACAAAGTTCTTCATATTCTTTAATCATCGATGTCAAGGTTTTCATTGCCGCAGCCTGTGCACGCAAAAAGGAAGCATGTTTATCCCATGCTTCCTGATATGAATATCCTGTTATTTCGACACCATCAGTTACTGTCCTTTTTGTAAAATCTTCACTATTATCGACATACATCAGTTTCTGTGCCCTGAGAATTGATGCGTACTTGATGCATATATTATCCCATAAAAGGTCAATAGGTGATATCATTGAAATATTTTCTGCTATCTCTAAAGTTTCTTGCGGCAGATACTTTGCATAAAGGCCATGTCTGACTGCATTCTGATTTTTAGGTGGTGCATGTCCACCACGATTGCCAATAGCATTTTTATTACCCTTTGGCGCACCGTGACCAGTAGCATTTTTATTGCCGGTTGGAGGTCCATGTTTCTTTTTATGAATGGTAACGTTACTATTGAGTTTACTGGTAACGTTACCTTTGCCAATAGTAACATTACATTTTAATTTTTCGTCCCATTTGTCTATGTTTTTCCATTTGCGGATTTGGCTATCAGATACCCCAAGCTTTTCAGCAATATCTTTAAGCAGCATTTTACCGCCAGATTCTTTCCATAGTTCAAATGCTCTATTTCGTTCAGGACTTCTTGCTCTTGCCAATTTACATAGTCACCACCATCCTTTATTTATTTTGAAATTGAGCATTAGGAACCGCACACGTTCATGCGCAGCTATTTAAGCACGTCTCCGTTAACTGCCTTTATTCGACCATGTTCACGCCTTACTCTCGGAATACCAGACCTGCACAGACTGTTTATATCAGCTGCATTGCAATATGATTGACATTTACGTTTTATATAATATATGTTGCCCGATGTACATGTTTTATTTTTATGATATATGCAACCTTTATTATCGCAATATACTGTCATTTTATTTCACCTATTAAAATAGCCGCTATCGTTTAAGATAACAGCTTAATGATTTGCTATAGTTCCATAATACTTAGATAATACCATCCTTAGGTTAGACCGTATTGTGTCACTTGCTGCGAGTGTTTATGTTTAAGCTTAGAAGGCGTTTGTCTAGCCTATCGACGATACTATTTTACTATGTAATATAACTAATAAACGCTCATCTTTTTTTATTTATATATTTTATTTGCAATATACACGACCCTGTCTATTATACTTTGCCACCATCTGCGAACAGTAATTTCTGCGATACTTTCATTACTTAGAAACCTTTTTTCTATTTCTTGGTTATATCGTTGCTGAGTATATATAATCCACGCCTTGCGCCCCCGATCTCCATTTCTGAACGCTCGTGTCTCTGCTTCTATACGGCAAGTTATAAATATATTTTTTCTTTCTCCCAACCCAGCCCGGCATATAGTAACAGCTTTAAGCCATCGTGCAGACTGGCTTAAATTATCATATTCAATATTTTTTAAGGCTTTCTGTTCCGTAGGATTGCCGACACCAGACCGACCGCCGCCGACATTGTCATCATTTTCTTTGTAGTTCACATATGCTTCTTTTTGTTCTTCATAATCAGCTTCAATTTTTTTAAAATGCAGTAAATATCGTTCTGCCGTTTTTCTGTCCTCATTAAAACATTCGGCTATTTTTTGTGCTTCATCGGTCGTTATCAGCATATCCTACCTCCCAATTATTTTTTAATTAAAAGCTTATATCTTAAACTGTGTATGAGATTTATGGTACTTTCAAATTTAGCCTGTATAAAGCTTTTGTATACTACAGGTAATCTTGGCAGCATTTTCCTTTTAAACTCATCATATGTCAACTTTTTGCGCGTAGCCGCTGCCTGACGATAAGGGTTACTGTCTATGCTGCGTCCTATGTTTTTTTATTACAAGTCCCGGTTTCATTTTACATATCCTTGTTTAAGTTCGTTTATCAGAATAATCCCAATTGCATTTTAGCAGCTCTTTTTTTTATTACATATGGATCTGGCGTATCTACATCATTCATATCTGTAATAATTACCTCAACCCTTGGGTTTAATTTATCAAGAGTTGGGGAAATATATGTGCCGTCCCAGCTGACTATCAGGCGGTCATTTTCAATAACCTGCGCTTTTTCAAGAATGTCGGCAGTAGCTTGCATAAGCCCAACAAGGTCAGGATAGTTAGCTTTATTTGGCAGGTAGTATATGCATTGTATTCTTATTGGCAGTTCGAATTTATATTTTTGATAGCGTTTTAGCTGCCAAAGACATTCGTTTTCATATTTTACGAAAGCTTCTGAAGGAAGCAATCTCGTTGCTTTTCCTCTGCGCATAATCCGACTGCCATTCTTTTTGGTTGCTGGTCTGCCGAAAAGTATAATTTTTAAATTCTTTTTCTTAGTGCTGATTCCGGTGTTTTTTGCGGTGTCCACGGTGACGGATCACATTCCCCTCTAAAAAAATAGCAATATTTATGCACAAATTTTTGGCCAAATTTGTAGTTATCCTTGCAACTTGCACAACAATATCGACATAATGCATTTTTAGCTTTTGCTGTCATTTTTATGCCTCTTCTCCAAACACCTGAGTAAATGCATCCGGTATCCCGTTGGTTTTGTGCCAAGTAAACTCAGGTATATAAATTGAGGTGCAAATATATCCCGATTTATTCATTTTCATAACAACCGGATGACCACCAATTTTCATACCAGTACGCATGTTATTTGACAATTCAGGGTAATTCTTGCGTATCAAGTCATCTGTGATATCTGGAAAATATTTTTTAGTGAAAGTTCTTAGTTTATCACTAATATTAATATTGGATTTATGGTCAATAGCTAACCGGAAAGCTTCGTTTATAAGGACCATATCAATTTTATGCCTTGGTTGAGGGAGTCCTGGATATTTCGGCGTAGGTCTGCATTGATCAACGCATTTTGCTATATCACCAATTGATGGTAATCTTTGGCACGATTTTATTGCAAGCTTTACAGCTTTAGCCATAATCTCGTCAGGTACGGCCTCAAATATCTCAAGTAAAATCAGGCTGAATTTATCACCTTTAGGATCATCTACAGTATTATTTAATTTATAAGCTTCCGCTGGATAAGAAGCCTGTAAAAGGTTTATTATTGTTGCTGCGTTTTCTGCTTGCATATATTTTTAACATCTCCCTGCGCTTTTTATCATCAGATTTTTTATTCACAACAGTTTGACTTACCTGCCCGTCATCGTAACCGTTTTGCTGCCATTTATCTAATATCCCTGATATATAGCCAATATTGCGTTTACCTCTTATTACAGCCCTTTCAATAGCCTTAATGACAACGTCAACACTATAATCATCAAGCAGCGATAAAAGCCTGTCTTTTTCTATCTGCGTGGCAATAGGCCGTATATTGTCCTGATAAATATCAATTAAATTGTTTAAGCCGTCGTTGGCAGGACATACTACTACTTCTTTACTTTTATTTTCTTTACTTTCCTTTACTTTACTTTGTGTATTATCGTCTACATTTTTTGAGTTATTGTCTACATAAACGAGGTTTTTGTATGCAGAAACGTTTATAAGCATAAATCTTGCGTCGTAACGGACTGCACTTCTTCGGCATGCAGCGTCAAAAAAACGACTCTGGATACCGGAAGAAGTCAATACGTTATATTTTTCGTACATATCGGCATTGAAGAAATCCACCTGCACCGCCTTATCGACAGTCGCGGTAACTGCGCCCTCACTAACCCCAATTTCGTCAGCAATTAGGAAAGGCATATCATTGTCCCACCGAAGGAAATACCCCTCATTACGATAGATATTAGCCAGTAGGCTGATTAGCACCGGGATGGATTGAATTCCGCAAGCTCTCATTGTTCGCCGCACTTTAACGTCCTGCAAAAAACCGACATCTAAGGGAAAGTAGTCAAGCCCCTGTTTTATCGGTCTTGCCATCAGCATCACTCCTTTTTATAAATGTGATGCATTTTTCATTGCCCGTCTGCCTTAGCTTTTTTAGCAAAATATAGGCCGTTTGCCTTCAAACTTTCAAGCTGACCAATTATTTCGTCTTTCGTCATTT
This sequence comes from Pectinatus frisingensis, assembly GCF_014076555.1. Taxonomy (NCBI): domain Bacteria; kingdom Bacillati; phylum Bacillota; class Negativicutes; order Selenomonadales; family Selenomonadaceae; genus Pectinatus; species Pectinatus frisingensis. The sequence continues at coordinate 1,493,482 of NZ_CP045424.1, read as the reverse complement.
TTGCACTCCTGCTATTTATTACACATCTTTTATAGATTCTTCTAAAATTCTGTCATCCTCGGTATGATCTTCTTTGATTTCACCTGTCTCAATATCTACATTAATATCGTCATAGGTCGTTTCATCATTTTCAGCCACCATACTATCTGAAATATTGCTTTTGATAGTTTCGTCAGCTGAAATACCACGTACAAATTCAGTCTTAACAGGAGCGTACTTTAAACATGCCTTTAATACTGTCTTTTTAGCCATTTCATCAAAATTAGTAGTCCAAGGGGAATAAGAACTATTTGCTGATTTGCTATACTGTTTAGCGTGTTCTCTGACTTCATCAGCTGACATTACATGGAAACCATAGCCACCTGATTTTGTTTTAAACATTGCATAATAATGTGTAACAGCCCCTTTGTCCCTTAATGCCGGTATATGTTTAAGCTTTGGTTCAAGTCCGAATTCATATTCAAATACATCATGCTCACAAACTTCATGTGCCTGGATAATTGTTACTTCTCCAGAACGATATGCAAGGTCTAATAATCCTTTATAACCAAGCTGAAATTGACACTCAAGATTGCCTTTGTTTCTATATGGTATTAAATATGCTTGCCCAAGTGGTGTATTTGGTTCAACACCTAATTGTGCAGCCTGCATCATTGCCCCGAGAAAACTTTTTGGAGAACATTGCTGTAATTGTGGGTTAGCACTCATGGCAGTTAAAACCATCCTACTGAAACGTTCTCCTGTCATAACTGAAGGAAGTGCTTTTTCTATTTGCGACTTCATTGATATTACTAAATCTTTAATTGATTTAACGCCATTTATTGCTGATACATTGTTATCATGAGCAGTCTTTATAATTCCGCCTCTTGTTGTTGCCATATTTGTCTTCCCCCTTAGCTAATTCTCAATACACGTGTCGGATTACCAACCTTTGAATATTGTGCATAAATATCTGGATAATTTTTTTTAAGATTTTTGCTATCAAGTGTGGTCCGTCCGTTTTGTGTTTTCCATGAAACCTTATAATCACTGGCATAACCGATTTCATTATCGCCCATCATTTCACGCAGTTGATTTTTACGGTAAGTGATACTGTTTTCTGTTTCCTTTTTGGCATCCTCAAGATTTTTTATATTTTCTATAATCGATACTGCATCAGAAGGCAAGCTGACAGGTTCTGTCATACCGCCGCTGAAATGGCTTGCTAATGCTTTACTGCAATTATCTGTAGAATCAACACTTGGCATTGTTTTGGATTGGACCATATCCCAAAATTTAATTTCTGCATCTAATAGCAGTTTTATATCCTCCTCATTACGCTCAACTGTCTTCCAGATGAAGTGGTTACCGCCAATCAGTACGGCAATGTACCATTTTTCGCAGCCGGTTACGAGCATATAATGCTGGCATTGTACATAATATGAGTCCGGAAGGTTATCATCTTCCCATTCTTTACCTGCAAATCCGTTGCAGGTCTTACATTCAAGACCTGCGTTTTCACCAACTACCATCCGGTCAACGCTGGCCAAAATAAACGGATAGTCTTCATGCTGTAAAAGTCCTCTGCGCTGTACTTTTTTATCAGTCAGTTCACAAAAGCGTTTTGCGACCACTTCTTCAAGAACCGTTCCCCAATAAACGTATTCATTTTCACTTAGGTCTTCCGGTTCCACTTGGCCAACTTTTTCCATCCACAATTGAAAAGATGATTTCCATCTGTTTAATCCAACAACTACCGCAGCATCACTGCCACCGATACCTGCCATACGTGATTGTAACCATTTATCTCTATCCTGCATTTGTGCAACAGTCATGATTAATTTAGCATTCATTAGTATTCTCCTTATCACAATAATGTATATAAATATTTGTATCTTCTTGAATTTTTAGGCAATCCATTTCCGATTGTAAAATAAAATTTCATGATACTATCACACCTGTAACGATTATCGTCAGTCCAATTATTCCAAGGCATTTCCAGCCATACGGTGTAAAAAGAGGCAGCCTCGCAAGAAGAATGTTTATCCTTTCACTTTTATCTCTATTAACCATGCTTCAATACCTCCTGTTTTTAATATTTTTTTCAGATTTTTTACTGTGAGTAATTTTGAAATATATGTCTTTTTCATCTAGTGTTACCTTCTTTCATTTACGATATTTCCGTTCTCTTTATTGGCAGGTTCTTTGAACTTGGCACTCAGAAACACTAAAGTGATTCCAACGCCCAAGAAAAAGCTTGCTATGCAGGGAATAATATATTCATCAATCATGCTATACCTCGTCTCAAATCGTCCAATGCCTTCAAAAAGTCACTTTGTGTATTTATCTTTCGTTTGCGAACATAAGGTGCAGGTTTTATAGGTTTATTTAATACTGCCTGTTGTTCGTCAAGCTGGGTTAAAGCTTTTAATGCATAATCAACATCAATGCTGTACTTCCTGCCAATCATATGGCAACGAAATATTCCTTTTTTGCAGTATCGTTTCACTGTATATAAAGGTATATTATTCTTTTTAGCAAATTCTTTTGCTGTCATTCGCATATAATTACCCTCCTTGCCTTATTTTTAGATAAAGGATATAATAAAAGTTATAGAATTTTTACTCGAGCCATTAAACGTTCCCGCGTTTGTGGCTCTTTTTTTATTGCAATTAAAGCGCTGATACCAGTACCAATTAGCATTTGTATTGTTTTGCGGCATTTATCATAAGTTGACTGTTCATCAGGCGTAATGACATCATCAAGACATATACGATTGAAATCATTTCTGATGGAAAGAAATTCGTTTGTACTTACTTCTAATCCAAGTGCACCAGAAGATATGCCGCAAGAAAAACGGATACCAGATATCAGGGTTTTAGCTACTTTAGATGTGTTGATAAGGTAATTCCAACCAAGTGATTGGGAATGGTAGATATTCATCATTTGATAAACGATTTCGTCAGGAACTTTAGTTATATTATTTTCATAATTACTAAGGGTTCTAGTTGATACATGAAGCAATTGACTTGCTGCTTCCTGGGATAAACCGGAAGTGGTTCTGGCAATAGCTGCTGTTTGTCCGAAAGATTCATTCATGGTTTAGTGCCTCCTTTTGGTTGATAATTAACATAAGGATGAAAAGATTATTTAGTAGTCTTTTTCCTTTTAAGATTGAGTTTCACACGGCTGCCTCTTATTGACTCAGGACACATGTAGTCATCTCTGCAAACAGGTACCGGAGTTCCATCCATCAAAATCATTACATGATAGTTTTTATGAAGCGGTTTACCACAACGCCAGCAGAACATTATTCTCACCTCCTGCAACAAATTCTTATGATATAATCACTCTAGAAAGAGTGGTGATTATATGAATTATTCAAAAGCAATTTTTAGAATCCTCAAAACTATAGATGTGGCATTTGAAAACGGTCAACGAGGCAGTAATATTTTTGATTTAAATAAACTTGGTATTTCTGATAGACGGCTGCGCATCATTTTAAAAAGCCTTTATAATGACGGTTATATTGATGGTATAACCTTTATAAATGTTATGGGTGATGAAATCCCCGATTATAAATTAATGGGATGTCATCTAACAGTTGATGGCATGTTATATCTGGAAAATAACTCAACAATGAAACAAATATATGCTGCTCTAAAAGAAGCTAAAGAATGGATTCCATGATATTAAAAATTGTACTTGTACTGGAGTTCCAGTTTCAGCAATTCAAAAAAAACATCTAATTCCTTTTTGCTAACTGCGAATTTCTCTTCCTCAAGTTTATCTGTCACGAATGATGACATGGTTTTTAAGTATTCATATCTTGTCTTGGTCTCTTCCACTTTCTCACCTTCTTTCTGTGTTATAATCACGTCAGAAAGAGTGGTGATTATTAATGACAAATGAAGAACTTAATAAAATTTTTCAGTCTGTGAACGCTGAAATGCTTGCAGAAGATTTACCACAAAGAATCAGTTCACACATTGCCAAAAACTGTACTAATGAGAATGGCGATGTATCCACTGGTAAACTTGCCGCAGCCCTCATAAGTGAAATGGTAATCTATAACAATGATTTCCTCTTTAAGGTGCTTTCTAAAGCGCTCTGTAAAGCTTGAGCAATTTGTTTAGCCTCGATTGGTTCTTGACATTGTGACTGTTTTCCAAAGAATTCAGTATCAAAGTTACGTTTAAGAAGATTAATGTCACTGCCGTCAAGTTGCACCTTGGCGGCTTTTGATGAATACGTATGGTCAATAACCGACACTATTTTTTTCCATTCAAATTCTGTCAATGTTGGTAAAATAGCAAGAACTGTATCAATAGCATTTTCAAGCCTTTTTGCCTTTTCTTTTTCCATTATCTCGCCTCCCTATGCTAATTACTTATGCTCACATTCGAACAAATCACCTACATTACAGCCAAAATAGGTACACAGCTTATCAATAGTAATCGTTGCTACACTTGCTGTCCGATCGTAGTACAAGTTAGTGAGCGTCGTCCTAGAAAGTCCAGTTGCTTTTGCAACAGCTGTAATTTTTTCTCTTCTTGCACCCATTAGAGTAGAAAATTTATTGTGGATCATGGCATAATTCCTTTTCACGTTGATTTTTGTTTACGCAATTCCTTGTTTAATAAGCCCAGTACAAAAGCATTTTTTGAAATTCCAAGCTGCTTTACATGTGCACTTAATCGTCTATTCATATCTACAGGGATTCTGATGGATACTAATTCTTTTTTGTCAAGTGATATCATTTAGAATTCACCACCTTTAAAATTATTTTATAGTGAATTCACTAAGAAGTCAATAAAAATCTTTGAATAAAAAATATTATGCTTGTATAATGAATTCATAAAGACTTCAAAAAGGAGTAATTTACATTGGCTACTGATAAGCGTCAATTTACATTAAGACTGCAAGATGAAAATTTCCAAAAAGTAAAAAGAATAGCTGAAAAAGAACGTCGCTCTATAGCTATGGAAATTGAATTTATCATCGAACAGTACATTGCCAAATTTGAAAAAGAAAATGGGAAAATCCAGCTTACAAAGGAATGAAATCATGACTGAGGAAAAAGCTGCTATAACAATTTCATTACATGGAACGATGGCCAATTCAAAAGGAATTGATCTTTATATACTTGGAAATACGTTAGTTAATATTCAAAATTTATTTGATCGCACATATCTGCATTACACAGGTCATGAAAGAATAAGAACAGGCGATCGGCAATATTATAAAATAATGGCCACTAATATTCGCAAAGGTTCAATTATATTTGATGCTGGTTTATCATTATTTGCTGTTCAACAGGTATTGGCATTGTCAGGTGAGGTTACTATTGATCCAAAATTGCTTATTGACACTACCTTTACTGCTTTTAAATTTTTATTGGAAGTTTTAGTTAAGACTAAAGAAAATAATCCACCGGAAATAAAGGTTGAGTCATCTACTAATCCGATACTGTTTAACATTAACGGAGATAATAATATCGTTTGTGTATCACCCGCAGTATATGAGGTTGCATCAAATATTCGTCAGCCGTTAAAAAACTTATCTTCTACCTTTATGTCTAATAACAAAGGGGAAATATCAGTAACGTCCAAAGATATACCTCAAAAATGTATAAATATATCAAATGAAAATGCTAATTTATTCCAAGGTCAGAAAATAATTTCTGAGAAGCCTGTTCTCATAACAGGCATAGTAACGTCTTACAATCATCTTACTTTTTCTGGACATTTTGCTGTTCCGCGTGGAATGATTATACCTGAGAGGCAATATTCTTTTACTATAGAAAAAATGTATCAAAAAAATGACGCTTTTTTTATTGATTCATTAAAAGGTTACTCAATACAAGTTTCAGTCAGAATTGAGTATGATACATCAGGTTTGGATAATAGTAAAATAACCAAACTATATTTGGCTCCCAATGATGGCACCTAATAAATCTAATCTTTGCATTTTATATATAAGATTTCCATCTGTGGTTTATTTAGAAGATCATCTATAAGATATTCTTTTCGTTTTACTTCCGAGACTGGCATAGTGGCAGCTATTTCGTCTGCTTCATTTAAACTATTTGCAGTAATTTCATGACGAAAACTAAATTCTATTGTCCCTTCAATAACAAATTTCATTCAATCACCTCACGCTGATTTCTCATTGTTTAACTCATTTTTGTAGTTAAAAGAATCAAAAAAAATTACTTCCATAGGTATTAAAAATTCTTTTTCCATTTTTAACATGATTTCGTTATTAGGGACAGTACGCCCACTTTCCCATGAACACCACGCTTGCTGACTAACTCCATAACTTGAAGCTATTTCGCTCTGTGATTTATTACCTCGTAAAATTTGTAATAAATTTTTTTTCATTTTTTCCCCTCCCGTTTAACTTCGTTTTGTAGTTACTCCATATGTATATAATATTACTACATTTTGAAGTTGTCAATGTTTTTATATTCATTTTGTAGTTAAATATTTTAAATAACAACAATTTGATGTAATATTATAGCTAGGAGGATTTAACATGTTATCAAAAATACTAAAAAAAGAACGCAACAGAAAAGGATTGTCACAAGCTACCTTATCCACTATTCTTGGTGTTTCACAACAAACTATAGGTAGCTGGGAAGTTGGAAGAACATCCCCCGATCCTGAAATGTTAAAAAAAATAGCCACTTTTTTTGATATTTCTACTGATTACCTATTAGGAAATGAAAACAATAGTCTGCCAGAATTAAATAAAAAAGATGAAAAAGATATTGCCAAAGAACTAGAAAAAATGATGTCTGATTTAGATAGTGATAGTGGATTATCTTTTTATGGTGAACCTCTTGATAATGATAACAAGGAAATACTGCGTACTTCATTGGAGAATACGCTTCGATTATCAAAGCAATTGGCGAAAAAGAAATTTACTCCTAAAAAGTATCGTAAAGATGAGTAGGAGGCTACGGCATGGAGGCAAAAAAGATAGCAGTTAAGCTAATGAACAAATACAATACTAATAATCCCTTTTTACTTGCTGAACATGTCGGAATATTAGTAAATTATGAAAAATTACTGCCAAAAACGTTAGGCTATTTTAGCAATAAGTTTAGAATAAAAATTATACACATAAATAATAGTATTAACTATGAATTATCTAAATTTGTGTGTGCACACGAATTAGGGCATGCCATCATGCACCCGCATGTAAACACGCCCTTTTTAATAAATAATACATTTTTATCAATTGACCGGATAGAAAGGGAAGCTAACATATTTGGAGTAGAAATTATCATCCCTGATAGTGAAATAAAAAACATAGGTTCCTGTACCGTCAAGAATCTTTCAAGAATATACTCTGTACCAGAAGATGTTGTAAGACTTAAAAAGTTATAAAAGAAATCTATTTTTAGAAGAATAAGCATAAGATTGAATAGAATAGCATGTTAAGTACATGCTATTCTACAGATATGATATTGATGGGAAACTTATTCATAAGGTGATATCTGAAAAATAGCGACCCATAAAACAGTTTATAGTCTGGTAAATGATACTATGCAATATAAATTTAGGTATAAATTGATGTGCTTCATATAATAACTGAAGGAGCAAAATGTTAAAAATATATGCTATAGGAATATCAGAAATATTTGCCGTACATGTCTATATTATGTGCGTGTTTTGGCTTTTTTTTAATTACGTCTGTGATTTATCATATGGCACCAATATAATTTATGTGACTTTTTTAGGCTCTATAATGTTTGTTTCACTTATTGTCAAAAATATTTCTAAAAAATTTTTTAAACAGTTTTTAATTCAACTACTTGTTATAGTAATTGGGATAATCGTTATAAAAACATACTTTATAAAAGTTGTTATATTATATCTATTAGTTGGAAGTGGTGTTACTGTTTTTTGGATCCGCAGTAACTGGCGAACATTTTATTCTATTATAGAAATGATATTTGGTGCCGGCATTATGTATATATATTTATTTCCATCAACTGACACAAATACAATTATATTCAAAGATATCATTCCTATTTTATCTGGAATTTACATCATAGTCAGAGGCCTTGATAATTTCGAAAAAAAACACGCTGATATACTGAATACTATAAGCCGTTGCCGTAATATAGTATATAGAAGACATTTTAGTATGCGGAATTATAATAAGGACTAATAACATGGCAAATTTTACGCCTACTGCGTAATCTATAAATATATTAAAAATAAAGGTGAGCAAAATTAACAGTAAAAAAATTTTTACACTAATATTATTTATAATGCTTTTGAATGTGTCTATCTCCTATGCAAATACCACTGTGTCAAAGGATAATTTCACTGGTGATGTGACTATTACGACAAATTGTACACTAAAGGGTATCCATGAATTTGATTTTATAAAAACTGTTTAAAATAATACTTCTTTATATTGTTTCTATATTGTGACTATAGGTAATATAGGAGATGTACTTAACGGTCCTGTTTTATTAAAGGTTGCTGATAAAGTATATATGACATATTCACCTGATGAAAATTACTTTATGATTGGTGATACTGGTGATATTTATAGATCTTATGGTCATTTTATTATACCAATTGAGGCAATTAACGATTTATTGAATACCCCAGTTGCTCAAATAAGAATTCAAAAAGCTGGTGGTAATACTGATTATACAATATCAAATAGCTTGCTAAGTGAATGGCTGAACAATATTAATTATGGAAAACCAGTAGTAAAGAATGACTTGGCAGGGCAATGGTTAGTTAAATAATTTTCATATCAAGCAATTTATGTTGGGGCGAGGCAATGGTTTATTTTGCATGAAGTGCATCGGATATTGTACCAGTTGATTGATATGTGAAAATATTTCAAGTTATGTGTATAAAGTAACGAATAATTGTAATTATATATATGAAAACGTTTATATATTTTAGCTTATAGAAAGAAGATGTGTTTTATGGCAGAGCAATGTCCTATTTGTGGCAGTGAATTAAAAAAAGATTTAATTTTAGAAGATGGGCTATCATATTTCTGTTGTTATAATTGTGGGTTATATTCATGTAATAGCGATTTAAAAAATGTTTTACAGCATAACGAATCTATAAACACTCATTATAAAGATATAAATGCAAATGAAAAATTAAAGATGGCATTATTTTACTATCTAAGAGTAATTAGGCATAATTATAAACCTTCTTTTGGAATACATTCTTCTATCGATATCTCCCAAAATTTTTCTATTCAAAGCCCTGATACTATCAGCAATATTTACAATTTATATCCTAAAACATTTTCAAGAAAAATAGATATGGTTATGGAATTAATAAATACAAAAATAGAAAACATAGGCGATCATTTCAGTTTATTAGATTATAGCAATATAAACTATAATTTTGTATTGGCTCAAAATTATGAAAAAAAAGAGCAAATTGATGGGATGTTTAATATTCTAAAAAAGATGGTTTTTTTAGATGGCGAACAAAAATATTTCACATTTACTCCTAAAGGATGGGAAAAAATTGATTCACTGCAGCGTTACAAAAAAAGCAAAACTGCTTTCATAGCAATGTCATTTGACTGGGAAAATAAAAAATTTCCTATAAAAGAATGTAAAGATTTGATAAAAAAAGCCGTTATTAAAGCTGGTTATGAACCATGTATAATAAGTGAGCATCAGCATAATAAATCCATACCACAAGAGATTGAAAACGAAATAAAAAAAGCCTCTTTTGTCATTACAGATTTAACTACACAAAATAAAGGTGCTTACTATGAAGCCGGAGTTGCTAAGGGACTAGGCAAAGAAGTTATTTTTACATGTCATGAAGGGGTTGTCAAGTATTTTGTGTAAATACGATCAAAACGATCTGTCATATTTTTCAAACAATGGCTGCATTCGTTTGTCCAAAAGCAATTGATTTCTGACCATAGCCCAGCCGGAAATCGTACGTTTGTTCCACTTTTTGTATAGTTCCTGGATTCGCAAATACAGCAATTTCATCACAGCATTTTCATTCGGGAAAGATCCCTTTTTCGTTACTTTGCGAAAACTTGAATTTACGCTTTCTATGGCATTTGTGGTGTACATGATTTTGCGAACGGCACTGCCATAGTTAAAAAGTTGCTCTACATGCTTGAAATTTCGTTCCCATACGCCAACTGCGCCTGGATAATTTGACCACGTTTGCTTGAACCGCTCAAATTCCGTGTGTGCTGCTTTTAAACTTGGTGCGCCATATATCTTCTTTAACTGTGCCGTAAACGGCTTATAGTCCTTATTCGGCACATATTTAATGGAGTTTCTCACCAAATGCACGATACAGCGCTGCACGACGACCTCTTTAAAAATGGCTTTTGCGCCTTCTTCAAGGCCACTCACGCCATCCATGGATATAAATCCTATATCCTGTACTCCACGGGCCTTTAGCTCGTCAAAGATCTGCATCCAGCTATGTTTGCTTTCCGTATCGCCAATCCATAAGCCAAGAATGTCTTTTTCACCATTCGCATTGTAGCCAAGAATTGTATATACCGCAGCATTGATTACTTCGTAGTCTTTATGCAAGGACACATACATGCAATCTACAAATAAGAACGGATAAAAGGGCGCCAATGGCCGATTCTGCCAACGATCGAGTTCATCTAAAACACGGTCGGTAATGCTTGAAATTTGTTCATGCGATATAGAAAATCCGTAGATATCCTCAATCGTTGCCGAAATATCCCGCTGGCTCATACCGCGCGCGTACATTGCAAGCACTTTATTTTCAATGGCAGAAACATCCGTTTTATGTTTTGGAATAATCTGCGGTTCAAACGTTGCCTCACGATCCCTTGGGACATCTACAGGAACCGAGCCAAAAGAAGTCTTTAGTGTCTTTTTAGAGTAGCCGTTGCGGCGATTCAAAGATTCTTTTTCAACGCGTTCGTTATGTTCATAACCAAGGTGATGTTCCATTTCACTGTTGAGCATCGCTTGAAACATCGGTCCAAAAATTTCTTTGAGAGCATCTTGCATATCTTCGACCGTTTTAGGCTGATATTTTTCGATAATAGCATTTGCTATATCTGATCCTGGGGTTTGTTTTCTTCGAGTCATCATGTTACCGTCCTTAAAGATAATATTCCCCATTATGCGGGAGAAAATAGTTTTGCGCAACTTCTATTTACACAAACTATTTTACACTCCCGTCATGAAAATGATTTTGATAATATACATTTTGATACTAAGCAAATAAATACAATAAAATGGTCTGATGAAAATACTTTCGTAGATGACCTTTATAAAAGAATTAAATTTACCATTGGAGAATATTCGGAGATAAAGTAATGACCCTAACCAACAACGTTAAGGCCAACAACTAGTCACATCGCTAATGTGCCAAAATCATTATTTTTTTATTAAATATAGTTTTGGCTTTTGTATTAAATTATCATTAAAAAATGATTTGCTTATTCCGCACAAGGCCACTACATCATTAGCTGGTAAACTTAAATCATCTAATATATTTTTAGCTGTTTTTAACCCATTATCAATTAGCATAGTAATTGCATCATGGATAAGATTCGGTTTTTCCTGTGCTATTTCATCGTCGAACGGTTCTTTTTTTCTCCAACCTTTACGATAAATTTGATTCTTTAAATTTTCAAACTCATCATTACTTATTAAGCCTAAATTGTGCAAATAATATAATATTGATTGGGCAGAGGCTCCCCAGCGTTTTTTCATTAATAATAGCGAATTTATTGAATCAATGGCAAAACATTCTCTTTCCATTGCATCAGCAGGCATTAAAAAATAATTTGCAAAAGAGTCTGCCTCATGTTCGATAATTTCTTCATTTTCTTCAAAGTCTTCAACACTCATCCATGAATGAAGGACTTGATGTCCAAGTTCATGTGCAATGTCTCGTCTTGAACGTACCGACGATGTACTTGACGTAAGGAAAATCATCGGTCTCTTTTCATGGGTTACTGATGTAAAGAATAAAGAACACGCATCTACTTTCTCCGGAGTTAAATTTGTTTTTGAAATTATAAATCCATTATTTTCTAATAACAAAGTTACATTACTTATAGGACCGTTACCTAACCCCCATGCTCTTCGCAATTCGATAGCGGCTTCTCGTATTTCATCGTCAGAATAATAAACATGCGTTTTTCTAATTAGATTTAAGGAAGGCAATTTTAAATATTCTTCAATATATGAATAAATATCTACCATCCAATTTATGTAAGTCTTAAATATTATAGTATATTTCTTCCTTGATGTTTTACGTTTTCTAAAAAATATTGGTGTAATAATTTTTTCTGAATATCCCTTTGAAAAATAGTTCAACGGAAATTCTAAAACATCAGCTAATTTATAAATAATTTCCGATTTAGGCGTTACTACTCCATTTTCATATTGTGAAATTGCCTGTTTAGTAACACCCAATTCATCAGCCAAATTTTCTTGTGATAAATTTCTAAAAAGCCTGCCTTCTTTTATTCTTCTTGGCTGCAATACTTTTTTCACAGTAACCTAACATCCTTCACTTTAATGAAATTTTATATTTTTTTTCAATGGCTTCTTGGTATTCCTCTTGTACTTGTGTCCCATAATTTTGAACAATTCTTTCTGTCTGTTCTTTTTGTATATATTGCAATAAATCCCACGAATTTAACCAACCTGTATAATCCTCATTTGGCATACCTATTTGAATATAATCTAAAACTAGTCTACGATGTGTATATGTAACAAGCATATACATATCAGCGATATTATAATTTTTTCCAAAATCTAATATCATTTGATTATCAGCAGCTTTTTTTAAGCGATACTTTGCTGGTTCTGGTAACTTATTTCTTTTATTTGTTTTCTTCAATTGTATAGTTACATTATTCGTTTTATATTCAATTGTCCGTCGCCCATGTCCACGATCTGGCTCAAAATATGATATTTCACAAAACTCATTATCATTAATTTGATGCACCAAAATCTTATTAATAATAAAGCCCAAACGAAAAGCTGAATCATAATAAGCTGAACCTGGAATCAGTAAATTCGATTTATCCTGAAATATATCTAAAGCAATTTTGCATCCAGAAAAAATAGAGTTTGCAATCATTATCCGTGTTGGTGTAGAAATGGCTTTATTATAGATTTCTTCAGCTTTTTCTTGTTCACGAGTATAAAACATTAAATCAACACCGCTTTACTTTTTTTATAATTATAATACATAACTTTACTTTTAAAGTCAAGTAGTTGTGTATTTTTTTAATAAAAGTAAAGTAATACTTAGGGAGAGATATAATTTTGAATTTCAATAATCAAATTATCACAGCAGCAATATACGTTCGCGTCTCTACAGAAGAACAGGCAGATCGGGGCACTATAGAATCACAAATAGAATACGCAGACAAATATTGTGATTTAAATAGGAGAATCAATTGGCAATGATTGCCAACTCATTTTGGTCATAGCAAGGAATTTATTAAACAAGGATGTAGACACAAAAAAATTAGGATGTGGGTTGCTTCTTATCATATGGATTATTTCCATCATTGTAGAGGCAATTGTAGTAATAAAGGATGCATTATTTAATAGTCTGGGAGACTTTGGGTCGACATTTTTACTAACATTGATTGTTCATATGCCTATTGGCAGCAGCTATTATCTTCAAGAAAGAGATATGGAGCAGAGTAATAAATCGTAGATAGGAATGCCAGACTTATAAATGTTCTGTTAAGCAAGTTAGCTGATGACATGAATCTCAATGCTCCACATGTAATAGAAGTAACGTTCAAATAATCAAATGATAGTATCGTGTGACTTATTTAGAAGGAGATAGATGATATGGAAATTAATATTAGTGATATATCCAAATTGTATTTTTCTACGCACGGAAGATTAAATAGGAAACCGTATCTTATTCGAAGATTGAAGTTGTTTATTGGCCCCGTTGTTTTGTTGAGTATAATAGCAAATGTATCAAAAATCAATATATTATATGAAATATTTGAGACACTCTTTTTAATTTTGATAATGCTATTATTTGTTTCAACGTTCATGCTTTCTATCAGAAGACTCCATGACTTGAATCACAGCGGATGGTTCACAGTATTTATGGTAATTCCAATACTAAGTCTAATTATCAACGTTTATATGCTATTTTTCTCAGGTACTAACGGTGCAAATGACTATGGCAATGATCCTTTGGAGGAACATCGTCAAGAACGTGAACAAAAAGTGACTAATGGCATCGGGTGACTCAATATTTGGTGCAATATTTAATTTTGGAGTTATTAAATCAAGAAAAACCATACTCAATAATAACTAAATATCGGCCAATAATTTATTTAATAAAATAAATTCAAATAAGGACTTGACAAAATCATTCAATGCTGCTAAGCTGCAATTAGGATAAAATTGTGATATAATATTTTTTCTAACACACAGCATAGATAATTAGATGGAGGAATAGCATGTTTCGTTTAGGTGAATTATTCTCCGGACCAGGAGGATTGGCACGTGGTGCAATAAATGCTGATATTGGGAATGATAATTTTCGCATCGTGCATGCATGGGCAAACGATTATGATGAATCCACTTGTGAAACATATCGTAATAATATTTGCCGAAATAATCCAGGCAGCGTTATTTGTGGTGACGTTCGTCAGCTCAAGATAAGTCCTGATAATTTGGCCGATATTGATGCCTTAGCTTTTGGATTTCCTTGCAATGATTTCTCTACAGTTGGCGAACAAAGAGGTTTTGACGGGACTTATGGTCCTTTATATACTTATGGAGTGCGGGCGTTAACAGCCTTTAATCCTCAATGGTTTCTTGCTGAAAATGTCAGTGGACTATCAAGTGCAAACGGTGGAAATGCATTTCCTAAAATTTTAGCAGATTTACGTGCTGCAGGATATCGAATTTATCCTCACAAATATAAATTCGAAGAATATGGTGTTCCACAGTCCAGACATAGAATTATTATTATAGGAATACGCGATGATTTGGAATTTGAATTCAGACCGCCTGCACCAACAACACCGGATCCGAAAGACTATGTCACGGTAGAAAAGGTATTCAATCGTCCAATGCCGGCTGATGTATCAAATAATGAAATGCCCCGCATGACGCAAAAAGTTATAGACAGGCTTAATCATATTCTGCCAGGTCATAATGCATTTAATTCTAGATTGCCAAAAGAATTACAATTGAATGTCAAAGGTGCTAAAATCAGCCAAATATATCGCCGTTTAGATCCGCATAAACCTTCTTATACAGTTACTGGTTCAGGTGGTGGCGGTACGCATATTTATCATTATTCTGAACCTAGAGCATTAACAAATCGTGAGCGGGCAAGATTGCAAACTTTTCCTGATGATTATAAGTTTGTTGGCACAAAGGAAAATGTACGTCGACAAATTGGTATGGCTGTTCCCTGCCATGGGGCACAACTTATTTTTGAGGCTATTATGAGAACCTTTGCTGGAATAGAATATGCCAGTGTTCCATGCAATATTTCTTTTGATAATACTATTGAAATACAACAAAATGCCATTAATATAAAAGATGTAACACAAGAACGGCTAATAGGTTGAAAATAATTTTTACAGCTCCTGTTTATAATACAGGAGCTTTTTTATATATTAACACATATACTTTCCGGTTTATGAAATTATTAAGCTATGCTATACTATATTAAAAAATAATATGTTTTTTCAAATTTGGAGGTCCTGTTCATGAAGTTGTTGTACTCAGATATGCTGCCACTTAAAGTTAAGGCAGGACAAGAAAAATTTATTAATGCTTTTCATACTGGAATGGCGGCTGCAGATCGAGTAGAAATTGCTACAGGGTATGTTTCAAAAGCATCACTGGAAGAATTGGATCTTCTGGCTGAAAATTTAAAAGTCAAAACGATAGTTTTAACAATTGGTATGTACTGTATAGAAGGTATACCAGAAGGAACTTATCATA
Source organism: Pectinatus frisingensis (assembly GCF_014076555.1). Lineage (NCBI taxonomy): Bacteria > Bacillati > Bacillota > Negativicutes > Selenomonadales > Selenomonadaceae > Pectinatus > Pectinatus frisingensis. Next base: position 1,477,527 of record NZ_CP045424.1, on the reverse strand, counting down.
CTGCTATGAATATAAATGAAAAATGGCAAACTGCTTGTCGTGGAGAAATCCGAATGGTACGGCCTTTTAAATATCATGGCAAGCTTTATGCTTTTTATAAGGGAAATAAACCGTTCAAGGCCTTTGTGGGATCTCATAATTTAGGTGCAATTAAATTAGAAGCATCAAATATTCGTCAATATGAGATTTCAGCAATGACTGAAGTTTCAGAAGAAACACAAGCTATAGCAGATTTCATTCGGGACCTTCAACAACCTAAATGTTCTAGTAATATTGCCGATATCAAAGACATGAAATTAATTAGAGAAAAAAATGCTTCCCTAGATGGTGTACAGGAAGTATCTCAGTTACCCCCTACCAGTGTAGAGCTTTTTAAAAGACACATTAAAGGTTTGTCTTTTGAATTACCAATTAAAGTACCGGCTTTTTTTTATAGGCATATAGATGACAATAAACACTTTACAAAATCAAATATCAATGTATGTTATGCTGCACCAAGAAACGCTCGAAAATCCCGCGACTGGTATGAAACTCAGATGACTGTCGGTGTAAATATCAGACGTATGCCAGGATATCCGGAAAAAAATCATCCATTTTTTATTGTTACAGATGACGGATATTGGTTCAAAGCACACACTACTAGTGATAACAACAAGCAACTGAGTGCTGTTGGAAATGAGTTGCTATTGGGAAGATGGTTAAAAGGACGTTTAGTAGCTGCAGGATTAGTTAATCCGGTTAATGATACTCAGAAAGACACTGACCGTCTTGGTATGATCACAAAAGAAATGCTGAAAGCTTACGGATGTGATCGACTCGTACTTTCAAAAACAGACCAAAAAGCTATTGATGAAGATAATATAGAACTTGATGTATGGGTACTTGCTTTTGAGTCAAATGAGGATAAAAGTGAATGAGTATACAATATTTAGAAACATATTTGGCAACAATTAAAGATAGAGGTAATGAAGCATTAGCGCAGTCTATTGCTGTAACGGCAGAAGAGATAGGTAAAGAATACCTGGAATCATTTGACTTTGTAAGTAATCAAATTGGATTGCTTTTTGGTAATGTGCAGTCAGGTAAAACAGCGCAAATGTTTGGTATTATCAGTAAGGCAGCAGATCTCGGTTTTCCGGTTTTTATGCTTTTAACAACAGATAATGTACTATTACAGCAGCAAACATTAGAACGAGTTCAAGATGATTTAAAAGATTTTTGTGTCTGTGGTGAAAATGATACAGCTCTTTTTACCAAGAATAGATTAATTAAACCAACAATTATTGTATTGAAAAAAAATGTACGAATCTTAAAACTCTGGGACTCTGTAATCAATTCAACAGAATTTATGGTAGGAAATCCGCTTTTCATAGTAGATGATGAGGCAGATGCAGCATCTTTGAATACGATGATAAGCCAAAATCGACAATCTTCAATAAATAAATATCTTAATTCTATTAAGGCAGGGACATCAAGTAGTATTTATCTTCAGGTTACCGGAACACCACAGGCCCTTTTACTGCAGGCAAAAGAAACAGGCTGGAAGCCATTGTTCGCACATTACTTTAGACCAGGAAAAGCATATCTTGGTGGAGATTTTTTCTTTCCGGAAGAACAACCAAATTGTATATCCTTGATTGATGAAATGAGGAAACCATTAAATGAAGCAGTGATGCATCATTTAATAGTTTCTGCGCAACTTTTGTTATCGGGGAAAAAAGTCTGTAACTTTATGATCCATCCAAGCGTTAGAACTAATGTTCATACAAAATTTCAAAAAGAAGTGCAGCAGGTGTTGAAGGAGTATCAAGAAAATTTTGATACAGATAACTTTAATACAGTATTCGCTCGTATTTATGATAGTCTTCATCCAGAACAAGCAGAATTGCAGCCATTACAAGAGATTCGCTTATTTGTGAAAGAGTTACTTATAAAAGATAAAGTCAATGTTATTGTAATGAATGGCAAAAATGAAGTAGACAGTTCGGAATATGCAAATGGTTCTAATATTATTATTGGTGGCAATACGCTGGGACGTGGAGTAACATTTGGTGGATTACAGACTATTTATTATGTACGTACTGCGAAAAAGCCGCAAGCTGATACTATGTGGCAGCATAGCCGTATGTTTGGATATGACAGAGACCGTGGATTAATGAAAGTATATATTGATGAGCATTTGTATAAACTGTTTGCAGATATTAATGCAACTAATAATGCAATCATTGCCCAAATAGAAAGAGGCTTAGATAATATCAAGATATATTATCCACCAGAACTTAATCCGACTCGTAAAAATGTATTAGATAAGAAAAAAGTTTTTGCTCTTTCCGGAGGGACAAACTATTTTCCATTATATCCTAAAAATGATAACATTGATGAACTGGATAAATTACTTTCACCTTTCAATGAAAAGAAAGATAAGTATCAAGTCAGCCTACAGCTAATACGAAAGATTTTATTGCATATTACTACGGAAAATGGATTTTCGATGTCTTCATTTCAGGCATTTATTGATATGATTTTATCTAAATTACCAACGGCACAAGGCGTTCTGATTGTACGGCGAGAAAGGAATATAAGTAAAGGTTCAAGAGCGCTGTTATCACCTACAGATTGGAATATTGGTGGTTCAGTGGAAAATAAGCTGGTGCTGACTATGTACAAAATGACAGGAGATAAAGGTTGGGAAGGCAAAAAAATTTGGGTACCGAATATTAAGCTTCCAGATAATGTAGTTTATTATGACGTTGTAGATGAAAATAACTAAAAATAGGTGCATAATTATGTAAAATATGTTTTGCATTTAACAATGGAGGGGTTATTATGGCTAAGGCTGGAGATTGTTTTGTTGCAACTTTTACTACACCAAGTCAATTGGGTTGGGGGGAATATCGCAAGACACATACGAGGGAACGGAGACCTAATGAATGTTACATTCCTATCAGAGCAGAATTTGCAAGAAGATTTGAATTGTATAACGCTAATGTTGCTGAAGGATTAGGAAATAATATATTTAATGCATATTCTATTGATGGTATGTTTAGAGACGTGTTAAAAATGCAAGGATGCTCTAAAGCAGGTGATATAAAAGCAAAAAACATTTCAGTAGAGGGGAATTTAACAGGCCTATATAATTGGTTTCAAGCAAATGCTGCTCAAGTAGGTGATCAAGTAGAACTTTATTGGGAAACAAATACTACTATAAGGCTCACATTTATTTCTAGACATAATTAAATATGGATAATTTAACTGAATCACAACGCCACAAAAACATGATTAATATAAAATCAACTAATACAAGACCAGAAATTATATTAAGAAAAGCTCTTTGGAAAAATGGCATTCATTATAGAAAAAATTATGGCAGATTATATGGTAAACCCGACATTGCTCTAACCAAATATAAAATTGTTATATTCGTTGATGGCGATTTCTGGCATGGTAAAAATTTTTCTAAAATTAAACAACAGATAAAATCAAACCGAGCATACTGGCTTCCTAAAATACAGCGTAACATAGAACGTGATAAAGAAGTTAATGATGAGCTCTTACGCGAAGGCTGGTTGGTTCTTCGGTTTTGGGAAAGTGACATAAAGAATAATACTGATATTTGTGTAAATAAAATATTGGAGTATATTCCGTAGTTAATTTCGATTAGTTAAAAAAACAGTAATATATACTAATGTAAGTTTAGAAGGTGAAAATATGGCAAATATAGAGCATATTAATGAAACATTATTTGAATCAATTAAGCATATCAATAAATATGCGCAGGAATATTGGACCGCAAGAGAGCTACAATCAGTTTTAGAATATACCGAATGGAGAAAATTCAAAGCTTCTATTAAACGGGCAATTGCAGCTTGCGAATCTAGTGGCAATACTAAGTCTGACCATTTTGTCGGTGCCGCCAAAATGGTTCAACTCGGTAGTGGCGCCTATAGAGAATTAGAAGACTATCATTTATCTAGATATGCATGCTATCTTATTGCTATGAATGGCGATTCCCGGAAAAAAGCTATTGCTTTAGCCCAAACTTATTTTGCTGTAAAAACTCGTCAGCAAGAAGTATCCAATGAATTTAACCAAATGACAGAAGATCAAAAACGATTAGCAATTCGTGGAGACTTAGTTGAGCATAACAAATCATTAGTGGAGGCAGCACAGGAATCAGGAGTGCAAACACCTAAGGATTTCGCCATATTTCAAAACAATGGTTATCAAGGACTATACGGCGGCCTTGGGCAAAAAGAAATACATGAGAAAAAAAAGCTCAAAAAATCCCAGAAGATTTTAGATCATATGGGGAGTACCGAATTAGCTGCTAATTTATTTAGAGCAACCCAGACAGATGAAAAGCTTCGCCGTGATAACATACATTCAAAGACAGCCGCTAATAAAACCCACTATGATGTGGGTAAGGCCGTTAGAACAACCATTAAAAATCTCGGCGGTACAATGCCCGAAGATTTACCCACGCCAAAAACGAGTATCAGTAAAATTAAAAAATTACAGCCTAATAAACACCATGAAATTAAATAAATAATGCAATCTTTAATTGGTATATAAATTAGAGGTGATAAAATGAAAAATCGTAAGCACGGAGAAGGCTCAGTGTCATTTGATAATACCCGAAAAAAGTGGCGCGCAGCCTTTTATGATGCAGATGATAAACGCCATTATAAACGGTTTGATGATGAGAAATCTGCCAGAGAGTACTTAATAGAACAAATTAATGACGTTAATAAGGGTAGTTTTATTGCTCCAAGTAAATTAACTGTTGGAGAATGGTCAATTGAATATCTTGAAACATATAAAAGAAATAGTGTTAAGGCAACAACTTATGCACATTACTTAGATCAGGCACGTCATTTATCTGAAATAGCTGATATTTTACTGCAGGATGTTACGGCCAGACAGGTAAATCGATTATATGTGAACCTACAGGATAAATTATCACTTCATACAATTCATAAAACGCATAAATTTTTATCATCTATATTTAAGAAGGCCTATGAAACAGAATTAATAAAGAAAAATATAATGACAACTATTCCAGCCCCAAAATATGAAAAAAAGGAAATAGAAATTTTTACACGGGAAGAAATAGAAACCATATTGGAGATATGTAAAAATCACTTAGTATTAAATAAGCGATATCCGATGTTTTTATTAGCAGTAACGACCGGAATGAGATTAGGCGAAGTTTTAGGACTTAGATGGTGCGACGTTGATTTTAAGCATATGGAAGTATCTATAAAATATACATTGTCTTATTTAGCCGGTAGAGGTATACAGCTGACATCGCCAAAGACAAAAGCCGCTATTAGGAAAATATCCATTCCGATAGAAACTGTCGCAGAATTGAAACGCTTAAAATCAGAAGTAGTTGATATGAATATAGATCAGTCTACTTTATGCTTTAGAACCAAAAATGGCACTCCGCTGTATCCCAGAAATACCGATAGAGCTTGGCGGGATTTACTAAGATGTGCGAATGTACCATATAGAAAGTTTCACGCATTACGACATACTCATGCAACTGAATTACTTGCCGCAGGCGTACCAATCATAGAAGTAAGCCGCCGCCTCGGACACAGCAAAATATCTCATACGCTCGAACTTTATGGACATGCCATAAAAGGATATGATAAAGGTATTGCAGATAAAATAAGTAATATATATTCCATTCCAAAATGAATGGACACAAGTGGGCACAAAGTGGGCACAAAGTGAAAGTTATAAGCTGCGAATATGTTGATATAAAAGGGATTAGTAAAACGGCTTACCATCTGTAATTATTGGCTTTAAGCCGCATGAACACTAGTGCTAGGAGGCATTGTACTGCGATTCTTCTAAGCCGTGTGTCGCTGGTTCGAATCCTGCTTGGCGCACCAGATTTGATAAGGGGTCGCGGTTTGGGGGCAATACAAACCGTATATCATAGGGAGCAATAGGGGAGCAATAGAACCTATTGTTTCTTTTTTTATTTTGGAATAATATAAAGGGATCTTACATTATCAGCAATTTTGTCATCATAATTAGGAATTGCATGCCCATACAGGTCTAATGTATGGCTTACTCTTGCATGTCCAAGTCTGCGTGATACTTCAATTATCGGAACTCCTTGCGCTAACAATTCAGTTGCATGAGTGTGCCGCAATACATGGAAATTTCTATATGGTACATTTGCTTTTGCTAAAATTTGATGCCACACACGTTCAAAATTGTGAGGTGCTATAGGTGTATTATTTTTGGTTATAAAGCATAGCTGTTCTTGCTTAATATCCATGGTAGGAGCGTCTTTTTTAAATTTTTTTAGTTCTTTAATTACATCTTCAGTAACACTGATTTTTCTGATACCAGCCTTGGTTTTTGGTGTCTCTAAGAATAGTCCGATTTCTAGCGATTGTTGCAATGACCTTTTTATATAGACTTCAGATGTCGGAAATAATATGTCACACCATCTTAAACCTAGGATTTCCCCAATCCGCATACCGGTTGTTGCTCCTAACAAAATAATAGGGTAATACCTTTTTAACCATGTTGTATCATGGCATGTTCGCAGAATTATTTCTATTTCCTTAGGAGAAAATATTCTTATCTCTGGTTTTTCGAATCTTGGAGGGACTACTGCAACCATTATGTTTTTCGGTATCATATCCAGATTATAGGCTTTTGTATACAATTCCTTCAAAATTTTATGAACCTTATTTATTGTGCAGTTTGATAAAGGCAGTCCCTTATATAGCTGCTGTACCTGTATTGGTTGTAGTTCCTGCAGCTTTATATCTGCAATTTGATCTAAGTGCGCAACCAGTTGCTTGTACCTTTCGTATGTTCTCTGCTTTACAGCTCCTTTCTTGTATGTTGAAAGCCATGTAATAGCCCAAGCTCCGACTGTAATATTGGTAGGTTCGACAAATATACCACGACTTATGTCAGTAAGTTGCGCATTCTTCCAAGCTGCTGCCTCCGTTTTATTTAGGAAGCTTTTCTTTATACGCTGGCCTGCCGGTGTTGTCACAGCAGCGTAATAGTGCTTTTTACTGGCATCATAATAAATGGAGCCAGCTCCATTGCCATTAATTTTTTTGGACATAAATAACCTCCTGCTAATTGTATTGGAGGCTGATTACTGATATAATTGTGCTTGAATAGGTTGAGCAATCAGCCAGACCGTCCAGTGTTGACGCACTGGGCGGTCTTTGTTGTTCATTATTGTTATACTTTTTTTAGTGCATTAAGAAAATTAAAGCCTGTTTCCTGCTTTAAGGGTTGAGCTTTTTTAATTGTTTGTTCTGGTTGGTAGTTCCCCTCATAAGCCAGCAAAGCTTTATCCGCAATGTCTGGCCGGATATAGTAATTTTTTCCGCGCTTAATATGTGGGATAATCCCCTTATTGCACAGATCTTTTATGATATACGGCTGGTAGCCTGCATGTGTAGCATATTTTATAGCACTTAATGCCTGTTGCATGATTAACGCCTCGACTTATATTATTGATTTTATTCAAGTAGTTTATGACCATCCGGAAGATTGATTTTTATGCCGTACTTTGGTCCGTTAATTTTAGGCGGCATAGTTATGTTTGAATCATTTGAATATGCAATTTCTGCCGATATATATTCACGCTGTATTAATCTGTTGGCTTCTGCGCGGCTTTTGGTATTGATAATTAAAAGGTCTATCGGATCATTCATAGAAGAAATTATATCTTGAAGTTCTTCAGCGTTTTCAGTATATACTATTGTTCCATTGGCATTTTCTATCATTGTCCCTTTATTCATTATTTCTGCCTCCCGATAATGCTTTTTTATTTGAATAAACTTCTACCCCATAAGGCAAAGAGTTAATTTGAGGTAAATCTACAAGCGGTTCATCACCATCACATTTGCCCATCATGATCTGCCTGCGAGCATTATTAATGCGGAGAAATGTGCTGGCGTCATCGACATTATCAAATTTTTTAACACGGACTTTGTATGCCTTAACCAAATCCGGCATTATACCAGCAACCTCCTTGAGCGAGTCAACGCATAAAAATTTTCCATCAGTTGTGTATATAGCATAAATATTATTTATCGTTTCCACATAAATTCTCCTTAAAAAATTATTTTATATCAAAAATTATTTCGATCATGGTTGGTCTAGAATTATCAGTGCGAGATGTTGAAAAACGTATCGGATGCAATGCTGTAACAAGACCTTTTTGGTAGAGTTCCTTTAATGTTGGTTTTAAATAGGCGATACCCTTTTTACGTAGCAAGTTGTCAATGTCTTCTTCAATCAACGTTCTTATGACGACAATTCTATTATCGTCAACATAGCCGATATTTTCGAGATCATCTTTGAAAATTTGCTTGCTTGCGGCTAATTTCAAGCTTCCTGCATCGTAAAGCTCCTTTATCGCGCTTTTAAACAGCTCGATTGGGTCAGCCTTTTTATTTTTTTCAACCTGTTTCAATAAAAAGCTGGCTAGCTTATTTTCACTTTCAGCCTGCCATATCGAAGAATCAATGCCAATCGTGTTAGCATAAGCAGCAACAGTTTCTATGACAAATTCCAACGTGACACCAATGTCGACTGTCCGATCCATAGCCCCATTTAATGTAGTCCTCCATTTCTGCCGCTTTTCGGCCCCATTATTTTTAAAATATTTAACGAGTTGCTCGAAGTTAGCTTCCAAATAATAAATGTATGCGCTGTAATATGTCTTCGCGATAAGGTGATCCTGTTGAAGACTCGATAAAATTTCCTTGTTGACCCCAATGTCAGCCAGCTCAACTTCTAAAACCCTTAATGCAGAACTGAATGAGGATAAATTGAGATACTCACCGGTAAGCCATGCTGCACCGGAAATTTTTTTGTCATACGTGTCCATATCTGTCCGGCACTTACCGCGTAACTGCATATCTCCATATGCCCTTGTAATTCGCTCCACGTTTTCGTTTATTATTTTTTCCAAAACCTTTGTCGGGGCCGGATGTGCGTCATCAATTAAGAGATTCGTATCTTGCATTTCGGCTATGACTCGTTCGATATAGGCTGGCGTATCTTCCAGTCTGATAATATTTTTTTTCGGATAAAAAATTTCGCCACCAAGTTCCGATATAAGGCTAGTTTTGCCGGTGTTGGACTTACCTTTCAAAAACATTACAAAATGTGCTGATAAACCTCCTTCTTCCAGTAATTTAGATAAATATCCAAGGTGAGAACATAGAAAAATTATAAGCGATTCTTTTTCTTGTCCAGTACATAAAATGTTCTTTGACAATTGGAAAAATTTCTCAATATAATCTGTATTCATATTATCCCTGGCGACTAAAGTCCTTGCCGATTTGACATTCGGCATCGCACCGTTTAAGTATTGCCATGTGCCATCCAGTTGTTCCCAGCCGGAGTACATAAAAACATGCTGCATCTCTATAGTCGGAATCATGCTCAATATTTTTGCAAGATATTCATTCATCAATTGTACAGCGTTAGGCTCCGTTGAATAAAAAACCACATCTGGACATTGCATATTAATTTGCCTGAAGCCTTTTTCCGCGTAGTTTTCATAAGCTATTCGGACAAGTCTATCCTGTCCTTTTTTATTCGTTATTTTGACTACATAATAAGTTTTGGTATCTTCAAGCCTTTTGTGACATACTTCCTTTCTTAAAATTTTTATTATTCCATCGAAAAGGGGTTTTATTTTGTTCTTATTCCTAATTAAAACAATCCCACCGTTGCTTTCAGTAACGACATAAGTATCATTCTGGCTATTATCCTCAACAATGTTAGGTCCAATAGGCAATGCTGCTTTACACGTTGAGATCACCTTGGTAACAGCATCATTTTGCATTCTTACAGATGTATCAACTAAATTATTTACAAATTGATGCATTGTTGTTCTGCCGATAATCTTTTCGGATAAATCATATCTTTTATCGCCAAACGCCGGATCGTCATCTGGCAGTTGGCACGATACATCAGTATAAACTTTTTTTTTAACACCACCTTGGAGTCCATTTGGAAATAGATCTTTTAAACTCACTGAATTTTCCTCCTAAAATTTTTTCGTTTTATGAAACATTTTTAGTATATCAGTGAAAATCCGCATTAACAAAGTGCTTGACAATTTATAGTGACTTTCTTAAGATTAAAGTATAAAATTTTAAAATTACCTATTTATATTAATTTTTATACATAAAGTTTGTTATAGTTTACTTAAAATACACTCAAAAATTGGTATAATTTACCGTTGTAGTAAACATAATAGGGGGAAAATTTTTTGGAAAATATTTTTGCTATTTGGTCAAAACCATTGTCAAGTACATATATTAGTATCGCAAAAAAGAAAAAGGTCGATAGCAAATTGCCCCCATATTTCAGAGACATATTGCTATCGATTCCATTAAATATTAAGCTATCAGGAGATACTTCCAATAAAACCGGTTTATTAGAGAATATAGAAAACGTATTGTCCGAACGTGTTAATGGCTGTAAAAGTCTTGAAGAAATTGCCAAATTAACGTATGACTTATGCAGCATTTATCTTTTCCCCAGCAGCTGGCATATTAATCCAAACACTAGCAATTTAAATAATTTAAAACAATACTGTGTAAAAATGCTTGATAATGAAGACTTTAAAAGTTCTGTAAATAGTTTTTTAATATTATCGTATTTGTACACAAATCATGCCGTAATTAATTCTAAAGGAAGTATTCCAATAAACACCATAAAAGGTATTCCGTCTTCTATTAGTGTGAATAAGCACGATATATTATCTAGAATTGAAACCCGTAATACTTCTTCCAGTGATTACGTACCATATATATATGAGCCTTTATCCGGAACTACATTAGATAAAAAGATAAACATTCCCAACAAATATGATTTATCCATTATTGTTGGACTATTTCGTTCTGTTTCTAATATCCAAAATCCATTTTTATGGCAGTCGGATTTCGATGGCAAGTGTAGCGGACGTAAGTTTACTATTAAAAGTTTTAAAGACTTTATTGAAAACTTCAATCCTCTTTTTTACAAGTTAAGTTCAAGAAACATTCTTGACAAGGCAGGCTGGCATTTTCATACTTATTTTATGGAAAGAATATTAAACATAAACTTTCTCAACAAACTTAATACCATTTCAAGCATTAATAATTATTATATTATCAGGCTATTATCTGTTTATCCATTGCTGGATTTCAGGCTAATGTTATTGAATAAATTAAACAATGATAGAAAAATACTTCATTCAGAAACAGATATACAAGAAATTCTCGAAAACCATATTTTTTTTACATTACCATTAATGAATGTTATATTTCATATGCTTGTTTATATTAGCCAAAGGGCTGCAAATAACAATCAGAAATTCTCTATTACGTTAGAAAATCAACCGGCATTAGATATTTTAATAAAGGAACATAACACATTTTTCGAATTTAAACCAAATGAAATAACAATATGCCACCTTTATCCTAGCAATATGTCTAAAAACTATTTTGAAAATGTAAATTGTATTTACGCATGGGTCAGCTATTTCTTTAATATCACCTCAAAAATCAATATTACTAGTGATTTATATTACTATAAAAGGTCAATGTCTTTTGATTTTTATTCATATATTATTGATAAATATAATATTGAATCATTAAAACCAGATGGTATTATACGATAAACATTAAGCAACTACCTTAGCACCTTTCTGACAATCAAGGCAAAGCGGTCTGCCGTATTTTTCCATCGAATAGGTTTTCACCTTATCTGAAATTACTACTCCGCAGTTTACACAGGCAGCCTTTACCGGCTTAATAACAGTACTCTTCTTTTTTTGTATCGGTTTTACCCGTACTACCATATTTTCATCAGTTTTATTGTCAGCTTCTGGATCATCACCAGTAGCAATGGCAAAAGACAGCATATAAGCATATTTTATTGCCGCTGTCTGGGCTTTCATGATGGCCTTGTCACTCGCATCCTGCCCTGATCCCAATCCGGTTATGGTAATATTTTCGTCAGAGTCTTTATCCATAAGAGTAATACTTATTTTCACCGTAGCCAGTTTTTCCGTATTTCCTTTGGCTGTGGTTACTTCGTCAATGCTGATTATTTCCGGTACCGCTATGGAGCAGATTCCCTGCTTTACCATAGCGGTGTTTATTTTTTCCAGCACATCGGCACTGGTGGCATATTTATAGTTATGAAAGTTATTAATTCCATTTTTAGTGACGTAGGCACAGTCTTTCATTATTTCAATGAGTTTTTTAGCTATTTTTTGCATAAATAGGTCGTCTCCTTTATGTTTTGGTCATATTGTCATGTCTGTCAGCTGTAATTTATAGGTATATACAGTGAAATTAAGTGTAATCGGTAAGCATGTTATTCGCTGACAGACATGACATGCAGACAAGCGGTTATTTTTTATCAGTTTTTAATACATTTATCACTGCTTCAGCTATAGCGATAAATATTACCCATAATTTCTTATTCATATACCGGCCTCCTATATGGCAGGTTGCTCCTGCTGTTTTTCTAAAACGTCTGCATAGGGACACATCGCTGACACATCACAAAAGCCAAGACATTTCCGGTCATACCAGCGTTCTTTAGCGGTACATACCGGTGGCAGTTGTTTATTTTTTAAAGCCTGCTGCAATTTATTGGCTTTATACTGAAAGTACCTTTTGAGCCAGATATCGCTAATTCTGTTTATTTTTATCAGGTACAGTGGACGCGTTATTTCTCTTTCAGCAGCGGTTCTGGTACTGAAATCCCGGCATAAAGCCTGTATTACCATTTCCTTTACTTCATATTTGTTCTGTTCCAGCAGCATTCGGTAATAATTAAGCTGCAATGCCCAGTCCATGACATGACGGACACCATTAAAACAGGTCTGTTTTTTTAATTTAGGCTGTCCTTTTTTTAATCCTGACTTATAAATTTCACCGGTAGATACATCTTTTTTATAAATTCCCAGAGCCCGCATTAATTTATAGCTGGATGTTACTTTAAGGTCACCAAGGATGCTGTCCTCATTATTTAAAACGCAGCCGAACATATCAAACTGACCGGAGGTTATGCTGTCTTCCAGCCTGACCTCAGCTAAAATAGTATCACCATGCTTTTTATAATTCATATAATGGACAGCTTGTCCATGCAGAGCAAATAATGTCTTAAATGGATCTATGGCATATTCGTTTGTCCGTTTCAGGTATATTTCACGGGTCCCGGTAATAAGCTCAGTTACGCTTGGTTTAAAAAGCTTCCGGTCTGATGAAGATGCTATTGCTCTTAATGTCGGCAGGAACATACATCTTTCACGCATATGACATTTATTAAGGCAGGACAAGATTTTGGCCTTTTTACCATCAGGACAGATAAAATAAGCTATTGGCATATACATTCTTCCCTTCTTTTAGACATAAAAAACGGGCAGAAAAATTTTCCTGTCCGTCTAATAAAATCAGTCATTATAATGGTTTTTACATTGTGCTATTTCAATACAGTTGTCTTTTATCCGATAAACTAATCTGTTTTTATCATCGATGCGTCTGCTGTACCAGCCTTTTAATTCATATTTAAGACTTTCCGGTTTACCTATTCCCATAAGACAGCCATTACGATCGATATCCTTTATCAAGGCATTGATCCGTTTTAGTGTTTTCTTATCTTCTGCCTGCCAGTTTATATAATCATCCCACGCTTCGTCATCCCATATCTTAATCATTGCTTTCTCCAATGATTTCGTGCTTTTCGCCTTCTTTATTATCAAGGCGGGATATAGCAGCTTTTAGATGCTGCATATTTTTTTCACTGTAGAAAGAATCACCTGCTGATATTTTGAATGGAATAGCACGTTCCCGGATAAGTGCTTTTAAAAATACGTTATAAGCAGCACTCATAGTGAGCCCCATTTCATTGCAGAGTATTTCAGCCTGTTTTTTTAAATCAGCATCAACTCGTATTGTCATTGTGACTGCCTTTTTCTTTGTTATTATCGGCATAATTATCCCCTCCTTTTATTTAATATTAGCATTATTAAATTACATTGTAAATACATTATATATGCAATATACAATCAGATATATCTTATATTATATATTTTTAAAAGTAGTTTCCAGTATACCGTTTACAATGGTGTCAGTATTATATATCTTCAGGTATCCGGCGGCACTGGTTATATTTTTGCTAAATTCTTTAGCCTGCATCGGATTTAAAATAAAGTTCAGTATAATATTTCTGCCCAGAAGCTTTATGTTGAGATTATCACTGTTGTTTTCCAGAGTGAGCAGCAAATCACTATGAGTAAGATCAATTGTTTTTATATTCATAAAAAATTATTCCTTTTTTTATAGTATAAGCATCCGTAATAGGATATTTCGATATTTTGTCCGGTATGTCACGGCTGTCCAAGAATTTTTGGTGTATATATAGTACTTGAAAGTGCTGTATATACACTTTTTTTTAACCTGACGGACAGGACATGCCGGACATAAAGCAGGAAGGGTTGAGGTTTTTTCTTAACCAGTGCTTTCTTTTTGCCGCTTCATACTGAATGAACCATATTTACCGATGATTATATGGTCCAGCAGGGGAATACCAATTATTTCACTAGCGGCGTCCAGACGTTTTGTAACTGCTTTGTCTTCTTCACTGGGTGAGCTGTCACCTGATGGATGGTTATGGACAATAATAATTGCTGCCGCCATATATCGGACTGCCACATGAAACACTTCTCTCGGTCCGACCAGGGAGGCGTCCAGAGTTCCTATGGTTATGCATTTTCCTTTTATAATATTGTTTTTGGTATTAAGCAGCAGGACCCATAATTCCTCCTGTTGTTTATCCTCCAGAAATTTGAAATATTCCATTACGTCTTCCGGTCCACGAATCCTTTTTATGTTCTTTTGTTTTTTTATCTGCAGACGGCGGATGATTTCCCGAATGGTCAATAGTTGTTTCATTCTGGTGGCACCGATTCCCGATGCTGTCGCTAATTGCGTTTTAGAGACATGGAGCATAATATCATAAACGCTTGTATATTCCCGCAGCAGATCAGCTGCGGTTTTGGCCGGCAGGAATGCCTGCAGCAGTTCTTCTTCCGACCAATTTGCCAGATTTAAGTCTTTTTTCATTTTCTTTCTCCCACAGATTATTAATAAGCTGCTCCGTCCACAGCCAGTTTATTCTGCGGCGGAGTGATATCTTTCATAACAGATCTTTTTGTGTCCAGTAATATGCATGGCACCGTATCTGCCAAAATTTCCCCGCCTAATCTTTCAAGTTCAGTGGCCCGGTTATAATCATCTATATCCTGGCTGGCTTTGGTAACGGCATTTATAAGTCCGAAAGCCGAGTTGTCATTGGCCATGATGAAATGGCGCAGGATGCCGGCTTCTTCATTTTTGTTCAGGATATACTTATCGGCTAGCAGTTCCACGGTTTTTATCGGATCACTGCCGGTAGTCTGTCCTTTAGCGGCCATGAGTTTTTCCACGGTAAGATTGAATTTTGTCTCATCGATCGCCGTCCTTACGGTATCTTCTACTTTCATGAAGAATGCTTTATCATCAGCTTTTAAGGTTTCATCGGAATATATCTCATAGGCTGTATCATCATTTTCGATCTGCCGGCCCACATGATATTTTTTCTGGGTATAATCTTTTACGATAAGACCATTTTTACACACCAGCCGGTATACTAACGGTTCTACTTTTAAGCTGCCGAGACCGACTTCACTGTTGGATATGACAAATCCGGCCTGTACGATATCATTGACAGCAACTTCAGTTTTTAACCGTTTATTGATAACTTTCAGATACATATGGGTATCTGTTACTTCACAGGAAATTACCTGTGCTCCCTTCATCTGTTGGATTATAGGCAGGACTGTTGCGGCAAGTTCAAGATTATCAAGGCGTCTGTAGCGGTCAGACAAAAAAGCCCGTACCCTGTTATCCAAGGTACGGACCATCCTTTTTTCCGGTGTTTTTTTGAACCAGTTATTTATATTGGTATCCAAAAGATCAGGATTTGTCATCCTCATGCGGTTATAATACTTGAATGGTATCTGAAGCCTGCCGGCTATCTGACTGTGGGCAAGATCATCTAATTTAAAATCCATGACATCATCATTCAGTGCCAGATGCATTGTGGATGTGCCGTATTCGTCAGTATCAATATCTATGCAGCGGGTGTCAGCCACAAAGTCTTTTCGTATTTGTCGTTGCCGTAATAATTCCTTACCTAATTCTTCAATATTTCTGCCTGTTTTCATAATAATAACTCCCTTGATTATAATATTGTATTGGTTTGGATATAAAATGACCGCAGGAGAATATTATCCTGCGGCCTTCATGGAACATATTTTACTTATCAGTTATAAAACGGAATGCCATAAGCCTGATAAAATGCTATTTTAGCGGCAGGAAGGACAATACCGGTTTCTGCCCAGCAATCATTGGGATCAATATAGCGCCAGCTGCCGGTATTAGGGTTTTCCACATATAGCGTCTGTTGGGTGTAATTGTATTGGAATCTGTAGGTAGTTATATTTGACACGGCATAATTATTATCCGCATCAGCCGCCAGAACATTTACACCTATGATATATGTCGGCGGGTCATATAAATTAACATTCAGTGAGCTGAGATCGACATACCATGCGGTTCCCATATGTCCGTCGCATAATTTGAAATTGGGATCTCCGTTCAGATATTGGGCATAAGGCTGATAAGCAAGTGCCGTTGAGGCTGTGAATATAACCAGCATGGACATGATTAATGATATGATGTGTCTTTTCATTATTTAAGATTCCCTTCTATTATGTTTATTATTCAGCAAATCGGTTGATTTCTATATAGCTGATATGGTAGCCCTGTGAGTATTTTACCCATATATATTCTTTAGCAGCATTGGAATGCATCACTAAATCGCCATACATTCGCCAGACCCTGCCATAGGTCTGCCACCAGTTATGATCACCGTCACCAAGCCCAAGCCCGGACCAGTCCAGCTTACGGTCAGTCGGTGTATTCATTTTCACAATGCCGACACGGCTCGACAAACCGCTGTCATCGAAGTGCACGGTCATGCCGTTTTTCCATACATACATATTGTCAACATATTCACCCAGGTATTGATGGGACTGATTTTCATTTAAGCACCATTGAGGTTTTCCATATAAGTCAACCACCTCCTGATAACTCATACCAAGACCGATTCCGCCCACGGATTCTGCCCTTGCTGTTACCGGAAATGACAGCAACACTGATATAAGTATAAAACCTGGGATAAGATTTTTTAGGCATTTAACCATTATTTGTTATCTTCTTTCATAATTTATTACTTACTGGGCAAAATTATATTTCTTTCCTTAATATCCGCACGCAGGCTGTCAATATGGGTGACAACTATATTGGCCAGTTCAACATTCTTTGGTTCCTGCAGCGCATCCTGATAGTGCATTGGTTTTGCTCCCTGTCCGGAAGTTATCATGCCCGGTATGATCTTATCATTGGCATCAATTTTAAAATCTATATAGATAGGAATAGTATGCGTGATTCCCTTCCATGTACCCAAATTTTCATCCTTATTATCCTTTTTTTCGTTTACCTGTAAAAGAAACCGCATCGGATCATACAATTTTTTATCTTTGCCAGTGGAAGTGCCGTGCTCCCGGTAATTAAGTAATTTGGAGTCATAAGGCACCAATGCCACACTTTTGCCTCTAGCATCATAGATTATTAAATACAATTTTGAATCTTCTGTTCCCAGAGCTAAAAATCCATCCTCATCAATGCTTGAAACTGCGGTTATCTGAATAGCGGGGTATTTGCCGGATATTGTTTTACTGGCAGTGTCAATGGGATTTAATGGAACTTCGGACGCCGCTTTTAATTTTGTCAGAAGTGATTTATTATTTGAATCTTTAGCGTTATCCGATACAATGCGGTCAGCCATTGTCAGCTGCGGCGGATGGTCAATGGAATGTTTAGCCATGTAAGCCGAACCTGCAACTATAATAAATAAAACAGCACTGAAACTCAAAAACAAATTCCTATTTCGTCTGTCATGTCTTTTTATTATGCCTAATACAAGCAAAACTATGGCAATTATTAATATTATGATGCCGATAATTATTAATGCGATAATTGTATGTTCATGATAGATCTTAAATTTTGCCTGTATCGATGTGTCCTGATTATTCAAAAAAGCTGGTTTTATATCCCATGTAAGTGTTTTATTATCATTAGTTTTTATATCGGCATTTGAATCGTCAGCGGAATATGGCAGATTAAATGTAACATTCATTTTAGCTGAATCGATGGCTGCTTTTGTCGCCTGATCGGCCATCTGGTTCATTTGCCGGGCTTGTTCTTCCGCCTGCTGACGATAGTCCATATACTGCCATATATTCATATTAACATTCGGAGAGAAAAATCCCGGTATATTAGCCTGATAATTAGCTTTGGGCATTTTATTTTCTTCACCTTTTTTAAACAGGTCAAAGGAATAATAATCATAAAGCAGGCCTTTATGAACCTGTACCCCGTTGAAATATTCATCAGGATTGAACATCTGCGTACCACCGACTAACGGATATATTGACTCCGTGGTTTTAGTAGCCGTGTACCCGTTGGAAATATCTTTGATTTCATAGCCGTCTTTACGATCATTTTCTTTCTGGTCTTCCAGCTTATTTTTATCAACCATTGAAGAGAACTCTATGGTATGCTGCCCGGTGATGCTGCCATCCTTGTTAAAAATAAAATCTGCCTGCACATTCACACAGCCGCTGATAACAAGGCAGGCTGCAACCAGTACACAAAAATTAATTAATGGCCGCAGTTTCTTTATCATATTGAAATATTCCTTTCATAAAAGTATTCTGTCCTTAGAAAACAGTAATATATGATTTGATGCGCCTGTGGTCCGGAAAATTTATCGTCTTTCTTGAATTAGCCATTATGGTTGTTTGAGTCATCTGATTTGTCCGGTCCTTTTTCCTTGTCAGGTACTCTTGAACCGGCAATTACAAGTGCAACGATTACTGCCGCACCAACAGCAAACCATATCCAGTGCGCTACTATAAAACCGATTATCCATGCAAATACCGCCATGATGATTGTCACTAAAATACCGGCCCCGATAAGAAAGCTTAAAAAGACACTGAAACAGCCTTTTGCTTCTCCCTCAGGACCGGTAGATATAATTGAGTGCGAATTCATATAACAATATGTACCGATAATTGCCAATATCGGTACAGTAATAAAATATATCAGGTTGACAACAGTATCAGGTAAATTGATCATTTAAGTATCCTCCTTGAATTTGCGATTGATAGTTAAAACTTTTCTTTTAACTTATTGGTATAATATCTCAGCATTCCTTTGAACAGACGGAAAAATAAGTCAACCGTTTTTTTTAATGGACCTATTATCTCACCGTCATTATTGGACATGATTATCCCCCCCAGTTTTAATTAGGACTTATTAATTCATCTATACTGACATTAAGTTCACTGGAAATATTATTTAATACCGCCAGTGAAACACAATTGGATAAAAAACCGCATTCGATTTTTGCCATATAGCTTTGGCTTATATTGACCTGTTCAGCTAATTGAGCCTGCGTATACCCTTTGCGTTTTCTGTAGTAAGATATTTTTATCCCTAAAAGTTTATTATCAATAGGCCTTGCCATAGCACAATTCTCCTTTCTCTTATAATTATGACGGTTTTTAAGTAAATTAAAATTGACCATAACTGAATATTATTTCAGTAATAGTGAATTATAAGATAGTATCAGCTATTTTATTGACAGTACAAAACAATAAAACCTGCATCAGTTTAATACCATAATGCAGGTTTCATTCTTATAATATATAATGGACCCAAGGATTCAGACCAGTACTGAAAATTTTAAGAGCACATGATATAGTATAGGTAACAAAATAGGAGGTTGTTATCATGCCAAGAAAAAAGTACACTGCTGAGTTCAAAACAAAGATGGTTTTGTCGATTCTTCAAGGCGATAAGGAATTCAATGTTATCTGTTCTGAGAACGACTTGAATCCGAGCATGGTCCGAAAATGGAAGCAGGATTTTCTAAAAAATGCCCATCTCGCCTTTGGTATAGATTCTGAACGTAAGGCCGTTCAGAGAAAGGAGGATGACCTGAAGAAAAAGAACGACCAGATGCTTAAGACCATCGGTCAGTTGACGCTGGAACGCGACTTTCTTCAGGACTGCTTTTGCCAAGCTGGAGAAGCCATCCCACAAATCCCAGAATATGATTCAAAGGGATAATGAGCTCTCCATACGTCGTCAGTGCGAGCTGTTGAGGCTGAATCGCTCCGGCCTGTATTACAATGCCATCCTGCCGGATGCAACAGCTGTTGAATTCGAAGAGTCTTTAATGGCGCGTATCGACCATTGGCATACCAGATGTCCTTATCTTGGATCTCGTAAAATTATCATCAAGCTGCTGGAAGACGGCTTTCCCGTATGTCGTAAGACTGTGCGCCGGTTAATGCTGAAAATGGGGATCTATGCCGTTTATCCTAAGTCCAATCTATCCAAAAGAAATTTCAAGGAGGCTATCGTGCCATATCTGCTACGCGATTATACGGCATCATATCCTAATCAGGTCTGGTCTATCGATATCACCTATATTCCAATGCCGCATGGTCATATGTACCTGACAGCAATCATTGACTGGTATAGCCGACGGCTGGTTGGACACTATCTCTCTGACACATTAGATGCGACTTCTGTCATTTATACAGTAAAGGAAACCGTAAAAAAGTGTGGAATTCCCGCCATTATCAATTCAGATCAAGGAAGTCAGTTTACCAGCGATGACTATAAGGCATTGCTTCACAGTCTTAATATCCGACAAAGCATGGATGGTAGAAGCCGCTGGGCTGACAACATCATGATTGAGCGATGGTTTCGTAGTCTCAAGACAGAACAGCTCTATCCCAACGAATACCATTCACCAAGAGAGTTGCGTCAGCTGATTAACACGTATGTAGATGACTATAACAACATACGCCCCCACCAAGCCTTAGGTTATAAGGTCCCAAATGATTTCTACTTCGGCAGTTTTGCTGCGTAGACTTACTTTGTTTGATGACACGCTTAAAAATTTACGAAGTGGTCTTGACAAGGGGCCCATTATATCATTTGTTCAGGCGGTAATGTGGTTTGTAAGTAATTATTATATAGCACTTTTATGTGTGGCAATTATCAGCTTTTATAATCTTGCTTTTATGAATATGGGCAATTCCATATTCCAATTAAAATCAAAGAAAGAATATAAAGGACGCGTGATGAGCGTCTATGCTTTTTTAAACCAAGGCTCTACCCCTATAGGTAATTTTTATGCTGGCTCAGTCATGGAACGATTTGGAGGAATATGGGGATTTCCAAGTTGTGGTTTAATATCAATTGTACTGTTGCTATTACTATTTATTTTTAACAAAGAAACAATAAATAAATGGTTGTATGATTGAGCTTTTCTTATTATCATGAATAAAACCGAGCCTATGAAAAAATCGCTGTAAACAAACTTCCACTCGAAATGAAAACAGTAAATATTGGCTGGGTGTTCTGAACGGTCTTAAGAACCGTGGCGTGCAGGATATTGCAATTTATGAATGAAAATGGGTACATATTGCAGCCTTGTTTAATTTGATACTTTTTGTCCTTATGAAAAGTCCTACGATTTTTCCAGAGAAACTAATTTTTTTGTTTATTCTTTAAAAATGCTGTATTATCTGTTGCTAATACAGTTTTTTATATTTATAGGTAAAGCATATAAAGTCGTCATAATTCTTAATTTCCGATTGCCTAAATAACGCATTATTAAAAGATGTGTTATAAATTACGATTATTATAATTTATGTCATAATTTTCTAAAAATTATGTATAAAATAAGTTTGAGATCAAATCATACTGCAGTTTATACAGTGAAAAGTTGTCATAACCTTTTCTAGTACAGACATCAGTATTTTTTAAGAAATGCACCGGTAAAATTATATTAGGTTATTTTTATACAAAGGGATATAATTATATAGATACTCAAAATATATAATGAGGAAGAAATTTAATGGATAAAAATGACTTACAACAGATTTTAAAAGAGTTTCAGGATGGTAAATTAGATATAAACGAAACTGTAAATTCAATTTGTGAAAAACCATTTGAAGATATGGGTTTTGCTGCTATTGATTACGAAAGAGAGCTTAGAGTCGGTTATCCTGAAACGATTTATTGCAAGGGTAAAACGGTTTTACAGGTGCAGAAAATAGTTGAATCTATGTTAAAAAAAGAAAATAATATATTGGCCACGCGCGCCAATATAGAAATGTATACTGCCGTCAAGAAAGTTTGTCCGGATGCTGAATATAATGAATTAGGCCGGATAATTACTATTCGCAGGCACAAGATGCAGCTTACCGAAAGCTATATAGCCATTGTTGCAGCAGGGACATCAGATCTGCCGGTAGTCGAAGAAGCTGCTGAAACAGCCAGCCTGTTCGGAAATAGGGTGGAACGGGTAATAGATGTCGGAGTAGCGGGTATTCATCGGTTATTTGCCAAGATGGATATTATCCGCAAGGCAAAAGTGATTATTGTAGTTGCCGGAATGGAAGGTGCATTAGCCAGTGTGGTGGGTGGATTGGTTGATAAACCAGTGATAGCTGTACCAACGAGCATCGGATATGGAGCAAATTTTGGTGGATTATCAGCGCTGCTTTGTATGCTGAACAGTTGTGCCAGTGGTGTCAGTGTTGTCAATATTGATAATGGGTTTGGTGCTGCTTACGCAGCCAGCATGATCAATAAACTGTAAACTGTTTTTTATTTTGCGCAGAATCAGCGTTTATATGATTAAAACATAGTCATATTTATTAATTAAACATTAATATCAAAACTAAAAATAAAACGTAGATTTTATCTAACACTATCTGGTGGATCTTTTATAAAAAAACTTAATACTAATAAGTGATTTCAATCAGATTCATACAGAAAGTATTTGAATTGCCAAAGGTACATCATTAGGATTTACAATTGATTATTTAAAGTACTGTCGAAGGAAAAATTTCATCAGATAATAGTGAATTTTTACTTTGAATATCCAAAAGTGGTATTGTAGATATATCAGAAAAATAAGCATTTATTGTCTTATGGAAAATGAAGTATGTCCTTTAGAAAATGTTCATGGTAAGGGAGTCAGTGAAATATGAAGCGTCGTGATTTTCTAAAATTAACTGGAATTGGCGCTATTTTATCAGGATGCGGCATTATATTTATTCCTCAGGTTAAACAAATAATACAAATCACAAAAACAATCGCTTCTCGTTATCAAATGACAAATAATGCCGCTGTTTTTAACTTGCACCAAGTCATTACATCAGACATTACAAAGTCTCGCACTATTATGTGGCAGTCAAAGTCTAATGAACCGGATGCAATCGTTGAATATCGCATAAAAGATACAACAAATATACACGCTGCAAAGGCAACTGACGAAGAATTTACTGATGACAATACCACAAGCTATATACATTTCGCAGCTATCACAGATTTACATTCGCTTACAGCATATGAGTATCGTGTCGGATATGGTAATAAACGAAGTAATTGGCACGATCTTTCTACAAACGATAATAGTAATTTTAAAGTTATTATATTCCCCGATTCTCAATCAAACGATTACAATGTTTGGCGTGATACTGCTCAAGCTGCCTGGAATTCAAATCCGGATGCACAATTTTTTATTAATATTGGTGACTTAGTCGATAATGGTGAAGACCATAATCAATGGAACGCTTGGTTTGATGCTATTGAAAATATGATTCAGACTATACCGGCAGTACCGCTCTTGGGAAACCATGAAACATACACCAGAAATTGGAAAGTACGCATGCCTGAAGCGTATCTGCACTTATTCGCTCTTCCGGAAATTATGCCGAAAAAGTATCAAAATCAATATTATTCCTTTGATTATGGTGCAGTTCATTTTATAGTAATTAATACACAAATAGGAGAAATGGAACAATTTCAGCCTGATATGCTGTCAGATGAACTTACATGGGTCGAAAATGACATAGAAAATACCCAAAAGAAATGGAAAATTGTACTGATGCATAAAGACGTTCTTCAGTATGGTTTCCAGAACCGTCCTGAACCGCGTGAAGAGGGATTCACTGATGAAGGACGCAGGTTTATGCCGCTTTTTGATAAATATAATGTTGATGTAGTTCTTACCGGGCATCTGCATACATACCGCAATCGTGGACATATACGCAATTTCGTACGGGATGAATCAGGACCTTTATATATCATTACCGGTGTTGCGGGTGACGTACGCTATCCCGGGCTTTGGAAACAGCACTCACTGGATCAAACGCTAGCGCCACAACCTGAAACAGATAATTATATGACTATGGATGCTAGTAATAATGTTCTGACTTTTTCATCATTTCTACCTAATGGAGAGCTTATTGATAGGGTGTCAGTTAATAAATCATAATTATCCATTATAGTATACGTTGCAGCCATTGTTCTTAAAAATCGCAGGCATTGCTGTATCGAGCTATTATGCCCGGATGAAAGACAAAAATCATCTGTGATTTTTAATTGACTGTCAATGTATTTATAGATTTTTCTATGACGGGTATAAAATTTATCATATTGTCAGTCATAGTCATATAATATACACCTATAAGTTTGCTATTTTTCAATGTTATATATATTCTTCCTGAAAGTGAAATATTGTCTTTCACAATAGTAAAATCACTCACTATAGCCGGATATCCGTTAACCACAATTCTTTTGTAGTTAGGTTTTGTTTCAATATCGCTGCCAATAGTAAATTTACCAAACATAGAAGAAATAACATTTATTATTTTTTCGTCAGGAAGAATGTCTAAAGTGGTATTTTCAGGTATATCATAATTAACGGTTGATATCAATTCACAAATTTGAATTTTACCATCACCAAAAAGTGTATCATAAGAATTTTTTTCGGCTGAATAGTAATTTTTTAGTACTTGCCAATCATCCGGAACTGTTACTGAAATATTTTGTGGATTGGTATAAACTTGTGCAAATACAGTACCGGAAATCATACATAGTAATAAAGCAAACAATAAAATCCTTTTCATTGATAAACTCCTTTTCGCAAATAATTTGCCCATATAGATCTTACTCATATTTTCAACTTTTGTTAATCTGACAGTTTTTTAGATACTTATTTTCTCTTTAAATGATTGTCCAAGTTCCCTGAATGGAAATTAGTAATATTAATTTTTTCAATACTATCCTTAGATTTAATATTTGATATATGTTATAACGATTTGCATGGAACAGTTGATGTTTTAATTTTTCCTTTCAGGAGAAGATGGTGCTGTGGGTACATTTCAAGTCTTATTTTGGCTTGCTTATAGCAGCCATTATTTCATGCACTAAAACAAAATAAACCGACTCACGTTATAGCAAGCCGGCTTTCTTTCAATCATGCTAGTATACGAGGAAAGCCGAGCCACTACGCATCAACTGTCCTTTTTCTATATTTAATTATAACATAGCTCAATCAAAAATCAATCAATATACTGCCATGATAATTATATTTTTGGGAGAATGCACGCTATTTTACAGACACTATTATAAGCATCGGCCACATTTTCTTTAATTCTATTGCCGAGTAATTCCTGTTTTATATGATTTTCGCCTCCTGCAAAACTTTATCCTGTTTTTTAATGTCATCTACATGATTTAAATATCTGACAGACTGTATAGATATATTCCCTGATAAGATTCTCTATACTTTTAGCTTTAAGAATCATCATAGAGTCTGCCATAACTGCTGGTAAATTTTTATAACATTAATATTGATGTAAAAGTGTAAATTATAACAATTGAAATTATTGCATGCCGCTCAATGCTGGACTATAATATAAATAGTATTATGTTTTATATATTTTTTTGCACATTAATACTCAACAATAGCATAGCTGTTGTCCTGATTTTTGAATAATAAGTGAATGGTATTTATAAATAGTTTAGTCAATGAATAGGGAGGAATTTATATGCAAATATCATCTGTCTCTGGTTCATCAACTCTCTCCACAGCATCAAATACAGACAACGTCTCGGCATCTTCATCAGCTTCTATAGCACAGTTAGAAATTGAAAAGAATCAGTATCAGCAGGAACTCTTATCATTGGAAGGTGATTCTTCCAATTCTTCAACTACTACTTCACCAACAGCTTCATCAGTAAAAAACTCAAAACAAACTCAGATTGCCAGTCTCGAAAAAAGTATTGAAAAAGTAAATGAAGAAATCATTAAATTGAAAAGCGAAGGGACCGAGAAAACTTCGCATACTTCTCAAAATAGTAGTATCAGGCAAAATACACAAGCGACTGCTGATACAGATAATGATTTACAAAAAAAAATAGGTGATGCTTACACTACTGAAATCTCTGCTGAAGGATACAATGCTTTAACAAACTCACAAACCAATAGTATTAATAATTTTTATTAATATTGATACTATATTTTGAGGTAATTGTACTATAATTTAAATATTTGTTTTGGTATTTACCGATACGGACAGTTGTGGATCACACCACCCTTCGTTCATTATTGAGTATGTTTATTTATACGGATAAGATAATAAAGGCTATCATACGGATGTTATCAGCATTATAAAGATGCGCCAACTATCAAGTTTATGATTCCTGCCATTTCATGGAGGCATGGGGATATAGTTGCACATTTTTAATTGAAGATAATTAGATTTGATAGCCTTTTTTTTGTAAAATTTTAACAGTTTTATAGAAATTAACTTTTTATATTATATATCAAGGGTTGATTTTTTCGAACATTTATTCATTTTAAACATTCAATTTTGATTTCATGGTTCTTCAATTGAAACTTCCAAAGTTTGCATGTCCACTAAAGATTTCATATAATCCTTTATCTAATAAATCTGTTTTTATCATGTTAACAATTGAAGATGATGGTTTTACACTTTTATGTAAGTGGCTGAAATATTACTAACAGACAGATTTGGTATCATTTTTATGCTCTGCATTACTTATAACATTCGGTATACAAAATGGCCAAATGTTTTCATTATTCACAAACAGGCAATAATCCTGTAGTTCATAAGACAAAAAAATATTACTGAAATAATCAGTAATAAATGTAATGGGAAATTATGCACAACTTAGATCGATAGTTTTTTGCAGACTGCTAGAAAAATTCCTCCACCGGTAAAACCGGTAATCAGCTGCGGCCATCCTAACATCATTGTCAGCATCACTGAAGTTTTCCCAGTTACTCCAAGATATTGTATAATCCCAATAACTGTCAAGTAGATAATGACGAATTTAGCAATTGATGCCATACTTATTGCCAGTATGCGGCTTTTAGCAAAAAACATCAGATATCCTGCAATATAAGAAAGATTGGCGGCAGCTATTGGTAAAATCAAAATAGGCAGCGGCAGCGCCTTTTGCATATAGGCCACTATTGGTGCAATAACAGCAAGTATCAATGCAAATCTACAGCCGATTGTTGCTGCAGCCAACAGGAAACACGCATTCACTAAGCTGCCAATTATATAAACCGACACGAAAAACGGTATCGGCAAAAAAAGGCGTAGTGACTGAAAAACAATTATAAGTGCCAGCAATAATGCTGTACGGTTAAGTTGTTTTATATTCATAAATTATCATCCCCAGTAATAAGAAAAAACAGCTAATTAAAATATATTATGCAGGAAAAGTAGATGCGATATCTGTTGAGAATATTATCTTGGCACAGTCTATTTGATAAATGGTTCAAACAGGCTGGAAATTTCGATTCTTTCCATAAGAATGCATATTAATTTAAGGCAGCTTTCCAGTCAAATCCGATAATCCGTACTGTAACTTATAAATTATAAGGAGGGTGTTAACTTGACGAATCAGGAACTTTTGAGAATTGCAATGCGGCAGTCAGCAATAGACGCGAACTGTTGTACAGAGGATTTTTGTCAAAATGAAAACAGGATTGTCTTATCAACTAGTAATCCTGATGCCAGAAAATATTTAACATTGCCTTTTTATTGCAATTTAATTTCTTACGGCAACAACATTGTTGCATCCGTGAATGAAGAAATTGCTGATGTAGTAAAGGAGTATATCAATAAATATCCTGTTGAGCATTGCTTTGAAACACCGAACATACATATGCTGAACAACGAGCTGCAAAAAAAGGATATGCTGATCTGCTTTATGGCTGAGTATTTTCTACCAGATATGAATGTCCTTATAGCAAAGTCCTGTGATTATGAGACAAGAGTCTTATTTCCCGAAGATTTTGCAAATTTGTATACCACTGAATGGGCCAACGCGTTATGTCAAAAGCGAAAACACTTGGATGTTTTAGCTGTAGCAGCTTATGATAAAGATAGACTTATAGGGTTAGCAGGTTGTTCTGCCGACTGTAAAGTGATGTGGCAAATTGGTGTGGATGTTCTGCCTGAATATCGCAGGAAAGGAATTGCTTCCACTCTCACAAGTCGTTTAGCTATAGAAGCAATCCATTATGATAAAATACCCTTTTACTGCGCGGCATGGTCGAATATCCGATCTGTCCGAAATGCGATAAAAAGCGGATTTAGACCTGCATGGATCGAAATGACCTCTGAAAGTATAGATTTCGTTTCTGAGATAAACCGATGATTTTTAATTAACAACCTGACAAATATACTTTTATCCCGCGGTGTGGAATGGGGTTATCAATATCTCTGAATTAACCCGGAGGTAGTCACCAAACTATGAATAGGAAATTATACATGGAAAAAATTCTTATGTTGACGGGATAAATCTGCATTTTTAAATGTTTTTGGGAATACTATCGAAAATTATTAACAATAATGGTAGAGCAATACAAGGTACTTTGAGATTCGTTGGCGCATTAATCAAAGTAATGATTTGACAAATCAACTAATCCATCCGAAAGCAATAATTTAAATTCTAATTGTGAAACACCTTTTGCATTCGCAGAAAAGAGATATTTTCCTTGTTTCCAATGTGCAGCATATGTATTTCTATTGATTTTTCCAACATAAACTTTTACATTATCTATTATTTGCGGTTCCCATGCCACACTATAAGCACCACTAATATCATCATCTGTAAAATCATCTTTCAAAGCAGTGCGAATACGCAGGTTCTTATTTACATCCCCTTGCTTTTGAAAACCGAGATCTATTGTCTTTTTTCCAATAAGAGATATATAGTTACAAGTATATCCTGATAATTTAGGCAAATACAGTGGATTGAACCCAGCAGCATTTGCTGCTTCATCATATGTTTTATAAACTACGATAGGATTTGGCATGCCTGTGCTCGTATCCAGCGATGGTGCAGCAGCCAAAGTATTTGTTCCCATTATACCAGACCATAATGCTCCTAAGAATGCTATTTTACAAACAAATCTCTTAATCAAAGCTATCACCTCTTGATCATCTATTTACACTTGTTATTTTAACAATAAAATAGAGAAATAGCAAAAATAGCTGCGTTAAAATTAATAATGTCATAATGCCAAGCGGAGTTGTACATATGCCCTGTGCCGTTCTTGCAGAAAATGCTCTGTCTGGCTGCTATAGATCTAAAAAAATAAACAGTCCAAATCCAAAATCAGGGATAAATTATGTTGCATTTGTTCCCGATAAAATAAAGCCTGCTTTATCTTATCGGGGAAAAAGCAGACTTTTTTATAATTGTTATGGCATTGGGGGAGCAGGTTGCGGCTGATCGGGTGTTTGGTCCGGTTGTTGTGGTGGCTGTTGATCTTGTGGTGGTTGTTGATCCTGTGGAGATTCTTCTTGCTGTTGTTGCGGCGGTGGTGGTGGAACATCTTTGTGCGCCGCTGAAACCATCGCTGTTCCCATAATGGCTATCGCCATAAAAGACGAAAAAAGCAATGCTGCTAATTTTTTTGCTTTTAATTTAAACATATCAATCACTCTTTCCTATTGTAAAGATTTATTTACTTCTTATACAGATAATATAGCACACTTCCAATAAAATATGTGACAATAATGTGACATTTTGAGGATAAATTTCAATCGTAAAAATAATACGAGTCTCAAGATGCATCAATATTTGTTGATCATAACAGTCTTAACCGCTTCATCAAGTTACTATGCTAATGCCTTCATATTTTTCGAATTGAGTATGTAATCAAATAAACAATTTTCATAAAAAGTATTGACATGGAGTTAACTCCAAATAGTAGACTATTCTTGTCAGCAATAATTGGTAAAATATTAAATATGAAAAGGACATAAAAATATGAACAAGATGATTGTAGTATATTATTCATGGTCGAATGGAAATACAGAAAAAATAGCTAAATTAATACAAAAAATTACGGCTTCTGATATTGTACATATAGAAACGTTAAAACCTTATACTGGAAACTATAAAGAAGTAGTAGAACAAGGAAAAAGGGAAGTAGAAAGTAGGTTTAAACCTGAAATTAAACCATTGTTAGTTGATTTTGAAAATTATGATGTTATTGCAATTGGAACTCCAACCTGGTGGTACACAATGGCTCCGGCTGTTTTATCATTTCTTAATAATCAGAACTGGTATGGTAAAATTATCATTCCGTTCATTACTGATGCCGGCTGGCCTGGACATGTTATTGACGATATAAAGAAAACCTGTCAGGGTGCTGAATTTGCTCAAGAAATGGAAATTCGTTTTGATTCTAATGGTGGCAACCATATGGAAACAGCAGAATCTAAAATTGAAGAATGGATCATGAAGATAAAACACACTTTTTTAAAATAAAATATTGTGTTTTCCCATAATTAGCTAACAATATTAATATTACCTTAATATAAGTAATTTTTGTTTTATCAAAATAAATATATACCAAGTCGGAAGGGTGTTGACGATGAAAGAATTAAGCGTATTTTCAATAGGAGAAAAAAATGATTTATATACAAAATATTTTACAGGCCAAAGTTATTTAAACATGCTATCATTGGAGCAAATCATTGTGGGAAATGTAACTTTTGAACCTGGCTGCCGTAATTGGTGGCATATACATCATGCCAAAACAGGAGGTGGGCAGATGCTTCTCGTTACGACAGGCAGAGGCTATTATCAAGAATGGGGAAAAGAAGTGCAGGAATTGCATCCCGGTGATGTAGTACATATTCCGGCTGGTGTAAAACATTGGCATGGTGCTGCACCAGACAGCTGGTTTGCTCATTTAGCCATTGAGGTTCCCGGTGAAGAAACTTCAAATGAATGGTGCGAGCCTGTCATTGATAGTGAA
The DNA here is from genome assembly GCF_014076555.1 of Pectinatus frisingensis. Classification (NCBI taxonomy): domain Bacteria; kingdom Bacillati; phylum Bacillota; class Negativicutes; order Selenomonadales; family Selenomonadaceae; genus Pectinatus; species Pectinatus frisingensis. The sequence continues at coordinate 1,446,162 of NZ_CP045424.1, read as the reverse complement.
TATAAGAGATTAAAATAACTTATGATTGCTCAATCTGATAAAGCCACGAAAATCTGCCGAATAAGATAACATTCCATGGCTTTAATTCAAACATCAATATTATTTTTCAAAATAAATAAACTGGGGAGTTACTAAAAAAATGAAGCTTCCATATTTTTTATTTAAAAGATTAGTCTGCCGCTATCCTAACAGTCGACCACATCGGCATATTCCGATAGAAAAAATAAATTTGGCAGATATTATGAATGCGAGAACGCCCCGATGCGTTTGGTTCGGTCATTCTACGGTTTTTATACAAATAAATGGGAAAACAATTTTATGTGATCCGGTTTTCTATAATCTTTTTTGGTTATTTTCAATTTTTACAGGAAGGCGTTTTACCGAAGAATTACCTTTATCCATAAAGGAATTTCCCCAGATAGATATTCTGCTTTTGTCACATGATCATTATGACCATATGGATTATCGTTCTATCAAGGACATTCAGTATCATGTTCAAAAATTCTGTGTTCCACGCGGTGTAGGAGCACGGCTGCGGAAATGGGGAATCAAAAAACAAAAAATTGTGGAACTGTCCTATGGTAATACTTTTTCGGAATTCGGAATAAATTTTACTTGTACACCCAATCAGCATTTTTCGGGAAGAAGCTTATTTGACCATAATAAAACGCTATGGTGTTCCTGGGTTATTGACAGTGGTAAAATCAAAATCTTTTTTAGCGGAGATGGTGCTTATGGATCACATTTTAAAGAGATAGGCAGTCAGTATGGACCGTTTGATTTGGTATTTATGGAATGTGGGCAGGAACATGAATTTTCAATGAATGTTCACATGATCCCTGAAAAAGCAGTACAGGCAAATATTGATTTACAAGGGAAGATTATGCTTCCCATTCATTGGGGAATATTCAGTCAATCAAATACTGACTGGACTCAGCAGATTGAACGGCTGCTAAAACAGGCACAGCTTATGCCGGTAAAAGTTACTACTCCTAAGATAGGTGAATTGGTTACAATTGGTAGTAATAATTATCCGCAGACACTATGGTGGAATCTTTAAAGTATGAACGCTCATTATTTTGAGATGCCAATAAGATAACTATTACACATAGTATTGGGAGCAAATGAAGTGGCAGGGAAATACCATTTTACTCAGGTTATCATGGATGTAAAAATGCCGATAATATCACAACAGACTGGTAGAATTTAACTAACAGCTAACAATTCAGGGTTTAGTATAAGACCAAATGAGAATTTCCTTCTTCCAATTACGCTAGTAATCTTATCGCAGTTTTTCTCTTCTTTTACAATTTTGTTTGCCCCATTCTGCTCTTAAAAGCCTGATCCTGGCAGCTTGTGCCGATCTCAAGCTTTTACTCGTTGCTTTAAGTAATTAGCTGTTTTCGTTTCTCGATCTTTCATTTTTATTTTATAAAGTCCATGGGTATTTCTAAATAATATACTGATCTTTTTATGAAATCATAGATGCGGATTTTTTCAATTTATCCGCAACTTTATTCATACTTTCATAATGTTCAATTTTGCAATTTAGACGCACCAGTGTCGCTTGCATCGCAGCAATACGTTCAACCAGTCGTTGCCTTTCCTCTATAAGTAAATGTTTACGTGCTTCATTGGTTTTAGGTCCTTCCTGGCAAAGATGTACATATTCTATCAACGTTTCGATTGGGAGCCCGGCATTTCTCATACATCGAATGAATTCTACCCAACCACAGCTGCTTTCATCATAGTCTCGGACTCCACTTGGTTTACGCGGTACTATTGGGATCAGTCCCACACGTTCATAATAACGCAACGTATCTTGTGTCATCCCATATTTTTCGCTTACTTCTGATATCGTCATTTTTAATTCTCCTCGTCTAAAAATATTTTCTCGCAATAAGTCTAATTTCTACGGCCATCATTCATTATTTTGACCAGAACACTGACATTGATCACAATCAGTGTTTTTTCATAAAGTCGACCTTTTTCGCAATACAAAAAAATTTTTATATACATAAAGTTTACTACTTTGTGTTAACTCAAAGTCAATATTTTTTATCGTAAATATTCCTATTATTCATTTTATTTATTGATTCAGAGATTAATATCAATTTTTTTAATTTTTTATATTACTGCCATAAATAGCTGTTTCATGTTTAAACAATAGACTGAAGCAAAATTTTCATTATGTTCCTTTCACTATGTCCTAAATTATTACATTCATGTATACAGAACAGTAAAATAGTTTTCCGGAAAAAATCATAATCTTCTAAATCCTTTTAAACTGCCATTGATATAGTTCCCGCTAATTGAGATAACTAGAAAAAATTATAACATATAGAAAAATCTAACAGACAACTTGGAAGGGTCACCAAGTTCAGGACGATTTTCCCTTCAGATGATAGTCTCTTAAAAATGTTGTATTTAACTATAATGGACATTAGTAAAAAATGGACTGAATGGTAACAAGACTGATATCAAATAAGAGCGCAGCTAGATATCTATTTTGAAGAATACCTTTTAGAAAGAGATATTTAAAGGGTAGCACTTTCACAGCAATACCCTTAAATATATCACTATTGAGTTATATTGGCTTTTAGCAAAATCGTCATTATTAACGTCAAAGCTGTATACACACTATTTTACCGGTTGCTTTTTCCCTGTAGGCAGTGCCAAAGCTACGAAGGCGAGTGCCAGAAAAAGACAGCCAAGCAGACGGAAAGTGTCAATATAGGCTAAAATATCAGCCTGCAACTGGAGACTCTGATACAATTTCATCATTGTTCCATATATGACTGTATTGCTGTTTAATAAAGAAGGAAGGTGGATATTTTGAATTATAGCAGTGTATTGATTTAATCCTAATGTGTATCCTATATGATCAAGAGTAAGATGTGAAGCCAGATATGCTTGTTCTATCTGCTGCCGATGGTCCATGTAACTGATTATAAGGGAAATGCCAAAGCTGCCGCCAAGATTTTTCATTAACGAAACAATGGCAGAAGCATTATTGCTTTCCTTAGTGGAAATATCACAGAATGCTACGGACAATGTCGGAACAAAAAGGAAGGGGGTGCCAAGAATCTGCATGACTCTTACCAATATGAAATATGTTTTATCGCTTTGCAGGCTGATGCCTTGAGAAAATAACATACTGCCAGCACTGATAAACATACCAAAAGCTATTAAATATTTGAGCTTGAAAATTTTTAATGACTTACCGGCCACAGGCATCAGCAGCAATATAACGATTCCACCAGGAACTAAAATAAGTCCAGCTGTCGTTGCATCATAGCCAAAATAGTTTTGTACCAGCATAGGCAGCAGCATTACACTGACATTTACAAGTGTTCCGATAAAAAACATCATTATACAACCTATGGCAAAGCGCGGTATCTTGAAAAGCCGTATATTTACGATTGGATTCTTCTGGCGTGACAACCATATAATTGTTGCAATTATACTGATAAACGAAATAATAAATAATGCCGTGATTCCCGAGCTTGCAAACCAATCATACTGTTGGGCGTTATCCAGAGCAACTTGCAACGTACCAAGCCCAACTGCAAGCATGATAAAACCGATATAGTCAATAGAAGAATTGGCTGTTTCATGCTGAAAATCAGGAACCAGCTTTTTTACTAAAATAGCTGTTAATATACCAATAGGCACATTGATAAAAAATATCCACCGCCAACTGAGATTGTCAGTTATATACCCACCCAAAGCCGGCCCTAAAATAGGCGCACATACATTCACGATGCCAACAATGGCAAAGGCGCTGCCAAGCTTTTGCGGTGGAAAGCTGTCTTTTATAATAGCTTGCTGGCTTGGCTGCAGGCCTCCGCCTGCCAAACCTTGAATCAATCGAAAAAAAACCAATACCGGTAATGAAGTGGCTATTCCGCATAAAAAAGAAGCAATGGTGAATCCAACTATGCAGACTATAAAATATCTTTTCCGGCCAAATTTCTCGGAGCACCAGCCAGAAACCGGCAGAATAATAGCGTTAGTTACCAAATAAGATGTCAGTATCCATGTACTTTCTTCCATACCGGCACCTAAATCACCTGCAATATGCGTAAGCGCTACATTGGTTACTGTTGTATCCAGAATTTCCATAAAGGCGGCTATACTGACGACAAAAGAAATAACCAAAGATTTAGATTTCATATATTTTTCATCCTTTAATTTATGTGGACAGTAGGTTCAACCGACATACCAGGACCTAATAATACCGCAGTAGAATCAGAAAACTGGTCAAGTAATATTTTTACAGGAATACGCTGTGTGGTTTTTACAAAGTTTCCAGTAGCATTTTCTGCTGGAAACAATGAGAAATAAGAACCGGTACCTGCCTGAAAACTGTCGACTTTACCGGTAAGCTTGAGATTAGGGTATGCATCTATCGAAATATCCACTTTATCACCGGGTTTCATTCCTTTTAGCTGACTTTCCTTGAAATTTGCTGTAACCCATAGATCAAAGCTAACTAATGAGCATAACTGTGTGCCGGCTTCTACATAAGCTCCTTCATTGACGCTCTTTTTCGTTATGCGGCCATCTGTAGGGGCAATTATTTTTGTATTCTGTAAATTAGTTTCTGCCTGGTTAAGCTCTACCTGTGCTTTTTCAACCTGAGCTTCAAGCTGCTTTGCTGTATCTTCAGCATTTGCAATTACATGCGAAGCAGAGCTTGCTGAACTTAAATCAGCTTGAGCCTGCTGCAATGATGCCCGTGTTGATTTTTCAGCGGCAACAGATTGATCATATTGTTCCTGCGAACAGGCATCGCTGTTTATCAGCATTTGCATGCGCTGCTTATCGGCGGCTGCCTTTTCCCAAGAAGCCTGCGCAGAATTAATCTTTTCCTGGGCTGACCTTATCTTCGCCGGAGCAGTAATCGATGTCGCTGCGGCGTTATCCTGGGCAGCAGCTAAAGCGGCTTTGGCCGCTGATAATGCAGCTTTGGCATTATTTACCTGAAGTTGGTAATCCTTAGGATCGATCTGCATAATGATATCACCGGCTTTAACAGTCTGATTGTCATTAACGTATATGGTTTTTATATATCCTGCTACTTTAGGCGATAGTACTACAGTCTGCCCGTCTATTGCGGCATCATCCGTAGAGATTGACTGCCTGCTATAATGTATATATGCTGTTGCAGCACTTATGATTAAAATAACTATGGCAATCGTTAAACACAAAGTTTTTTTATTAACATTTTTTATCCAGGTAATCATAAATAGTTTGTACTCCTTTAAAAAGTTGCTCAATATTAAACGTACGTTCAATATTGAGCAAAAAAAATTATTTGATCAAAGAATTTACACCATAAAAATATTGCTGCGTGTAAAGCTGCATAATATTGGCAGCCCATTCTTCATTTTTATAATGTCTGGCGACTTCAAAAACACCTTCCATAAAATTATTGGCTAATATGTGATAAAATAACTCATCTATTTTTTGGCTTTTATGTATTTTAGCCTGCAGCTGCGTTTGTATATGTATTTTAGCGAATTGGATAAATTCTTCCTTAGTGTTTTCATATGAGGTCCCTTTGCTTTTATCGATCAGAATAACAAATTGTCTGCGATTGTTTTTGAGCATGTTAAGGACAGCCGGCAGTTCCTTTTGAAAATGAAAAGAAGTATCATGGTCCTGACTGCTACCTGATACGCCTGGCTCTGATAATAGTAATTCTTGGACAGATAAATATATAGGATTAACGATAATATTGAACAGAGCCTCTTTGCTTTTATAATAAGTATAAATAAGCCCCACGGGAATACCTGAATTCTTTGCAATATTTCTTAAAGTAGCAGTCTTATAATCGTTATTATAAAATTCCTCAATTGCCATCTGGTATATTTTGTTTTTTATTTCTTCTTTTAATACCTGTGCCATATTTCTGCCATCCTCAAAATATTTATATTATATTGAACATACGTTCAATATAATATAAAGTAAGGTATTTGTCAAATATTACATATTTATAAAGCTATCGTTATTAAAGATTTACCGTACCATCACAACAAAACAGCACCATACTAATTCTAGCTGGTATTGAATTTACGGAAACTGCACCTGATTGATATCGTGACTTTACAAATTTAAAAACTCCTATAATGGACAACACGTATATTGAATTGATTTCCATATCTACGGAGGTGCGGAACTATCAGATCACTGTGGCTGATACCGATGAAGGTGAAAGAATACAAAAGCAGATCAATTGAGCTGTACCATTGATGTTGTTGTATAAAAATGATATATTAAAGCCATCGGAATAATTTTTATTGGGGAGGAACAACTTGCAGTGAAAGATATAAACTGGGCTATTTTGGGAACAGGGGTAGTGGCCAACGAAATGGCAGCCGCTTTGAAAAATTCAGGAAAGAAAGTTTATGCTGTAGGGAATCGCACACATGAGAAAGCGGTTGCCTTCGCGGAAAAGTACGGCATAGAGAAAGTCTATGGCGATTATCATGAAATGTTCCATGATGGAAATGTGGATGTTATTTATATAACAACGCCACATAACACGCATATAGATTTCCTGCGCGAAGCGCTTGCTGCGGGAAAGCATGTTTTGTGCGAAAAATCGATTACACTGAACTCTGCGGAACTGCGTGAAGCGGTGGCACTAGCTGAAAAAAACAAGTCTGTACTAGGGGAGGCTATGACGATTTATCATATGCCTCTATATAAAAAACTGAGCCGAATGTACGGCGAGGGGCACTTCGGCAAGGTAAATCTCATTCAGCTAAATTTCGGCAGCTTTAAGGAATATAATATGAAAAATAGGTTCTTCAACAAAAATCTGGCTGGTGGTGCGATGCTGGATATCGGAGTATATGCTCTTTCACTAGCGAGACTATTTTTATCATCTAAACCGGACAATATCCTGACTCAGGTTAGTTATGCACCGACGGGAGTGGATGAGAAGGCAGGCATACTTATGACGAACAAACAGGGAGAAATGACGGTGGTATCATTGTCCCTGCATTCCAAACTGCCAAAGCGGGCGGTTATTTCCTGTGAGAAATGCTATATAGAAATAATGGAATATCCGCGGGCCTGCGAAGCTGTGCTTGTTGACGCGGCATCGGGAAAGAAAACCATTATTGAGGAGGGCGACAGGCAGTGCGCCCTGCAATATGAGATGGAGGATATGGAAACGGCGATAAGAGGGAACAGGCAAATCATGCGACTCAATGATACTGTCGATGTGATGGCAATGATGTCAGAAATACGCAATGAATGGCAGCTGTATTATCCGGAAGAAACAGACGGGGAAATAGTATGACCGCAGAATTTTTGTGACGATTCGGACATGAAAAATCTCTGTAAACAAACTTCCACTCGAAGTCATAAGGTCTTCTATGGTACAATTTAATCATAGGAGGCCTTTTTATCATGGCAAAACAGAACACTCCGACAGCGAAAATGCCCGTAATGTTTATAAATCCAAGCAAATGAACGGCAGCTATGGTAGTTTTCATGTTTAGTTTTTTAATAAGTTCTCAAATTCTTTTTCCCTTTTATATTAATAGTTTTTTAGCAGTATAGTACCAGTTTCAAGATTGAAAAGTACCTTGTTTATATAAATTATACCATTCATCAACTTTATTTTTTCCACCAAACATATTTAAAGCAAGTAAAATTTCCCGGACGAATTCTAGCGGAGCAGTCCCATTAGCTGTAATTATATTATTATCATAAATAGCCTGCTTTTCTTTAAATAACCATTCACCATTATATTTTGGAGCTTTTTCTTTTAAGTGTGAAAGGGAATTGCCAGTATGTGAAATTATAATGGGCCCCTTGTCAAGACCACTTCGTAAATTTTTAAGCGTGTCATCAAACAAAGTAAGTCTACGCAGCAAAACTGCCGAAGTAGAAATCATTTGGGACCTTATAACCTAAGGCTTGGTGGGGGCGTATGTTGTTATAGTCATCTACATACGTGTTAATCAGCTGACGCAACTCTCTTGGTGAATGGTATTCGTTGGGATAGAGCTGTTCTGTCTTGAGACTACGAAACCATCGCTCAATCATGATGTTGTCAGCCCAGCGGCTTCTACCATCCATGCTTTGTCGGATATTAAGACTGTGAAGCAATGCCTTATAGTCATCGCTGGTAAACTGACTTCCTTGATCTGAATTGATAATGGCGGGAATTCCACACTTTTTTACGGTTTCCTTTACTGTATAAATGACAGAAGTCGCATCTAATGTGTCAGAGAGATAGTGTCCAACCAGCCGTCGGCTATACCAGTCAATGATTGCTGTCAGGTACATATGACCATGCGGCATTGGAATATAGGTGATATCGATAGACCAGACCTGATTAGGATATGATGCCGTATAATCGCGTAGCAGATATGGCACGATAGCCTCCTTGAAATTTCTTTTGGATAGATTGGACTTAGGATAAACGGCATAGATCCCCATTTTCAGCATTAACCGGCGCACAGTCTTACGACATACGGGAAAGCCGTCTTCCAGCAGCTTGATGATAATTTTACGAGATCCAAGATAAGGACATCTGGTATGCCAATGGTCGATACGCGCCATTAAAGACTCTTCGAATTCAACAGCTGTTGCATCCGGCAGGATGGCATTGTAATACAGGCCGGAGCGATTCAGCCTCAACAGCTCGCACTGACGACGTATGGAGAGCTCATTATCCCTTTGAATCATATTCTGGGATTTGTGGGATGGCTTCTCCAGCTTGGCAAAAGCAGTCCTGAAGAAAGTCGCGTTCCAGCGTCAACTGACCGATGGTCTTAAGCATCTGGTCGTTCTTTTTCTTCAGGTCATCCTCCTTTCTCTGAACGGCCTTACGTTCAGAATCTATACCAAAGGCGAGATGGGCATTTTTTAGAAAATCCTGCTTCCATTTTCGGACCATGCTCGGATTCAAGTCGTTCTCAGAACAGATAACATTGAATTCCTTATCGCCTTGAAGAATCGACAAAACCATCTTTGTTTTGAACTCAGCAGTGTACTTTTTTCTTGGCATGATAACAACCTCCTATTTTGTTACCTATACTATATCATGTGCTCTTAAAATTTTCAGTACTGGTCTGAATCCTTGGGTCCATTATAAAATATTATCAAGATAGCCATTATCTGCCATGAATGTTGCACCATCACAAATTGCACCGACAAGTATTTTATTTTCTAAAAAATAATTGATAAATGTTGTTATTTTTTTACTAAGCGATGAATTATATAATGACAAATCATATCCTTTTATTAAATGTTCTGTCCCCCAGCCTGTACCGCCTATTAATAGCAAGGCTGCACAGCTACCAAAATCTTCAAAAGTATCAATAGAATAATCTATGTTAGTGAAAAAATTGCCTTGCGAAATAACAGGTGCCTTACTTACTGAAATTGTGTGTACAGCGTATCCCTCATCCGGTTTATTTAGTTTTGCACTTGCAAAACCACTTTCCCAATCTGCATAACCATCTAGTATAAAAAACAAAATATTATTCATTATAGAATCCTTTCATAGCATAATAGTAATATAGTCAAGTTTTTTGGCTGAACATTTCTTTTTCTGTATTTAACAATATCGAAAAGCTCGCACAATTTTTTACAACAAAATCCCCCTGGTATTATAATAGCTATCTATTATACCAGTTTATTGAATTCTGCCCATTTTTCACCATGCTTTATTATTAAAAATATAATATTTCTCAATTATCTAATACTTTCTCTACTGAATCAAATTTCTAAATTTATGCGCTATGTGTTATAATATATAAAATTTAATGACAAGAGGGCAAGTGATAATAGTGGGATGGCTCATAGCTTTAGATCATAATACAGTATTTTGGGTGCAAAATAATCTAGTCAACAGCATGATTACCCCTTTTATGAAAAATTTATCTTGGTTGGGAAATACAGGAAGAATATGGATCTTGTTAGGTGTCATCTTGTTATGTATAAGAAAATATCGGCGTACGGGAATAGCTGTTTTCATTGCCCTGCTTTTTAGCTTGATTATAGGTGATGATTTATTGAAACATACCGTTATGCGGTCAAGGCCTTGCATTGATTATCCATGGGTATCTTTACATTTACACATGCCCGCAACTAATAACTATTCATTTCCTTCCGCACATGCATTTTCATCTTTTGCAGCTGCATCCGCTATGATAAAAGGAATAAGAAGCCGCTGGGTTTTACTGACGATTGTACTGGCAAGTGGGATAGCATTTTCACGGGTATATCTTTTTATGCATTATCCAAGTGATGTGTTAGCTGGAGCCTTTTTGGGAATCGCATCGGGAGTGGCTGCGTGGTATCTGTCAGGAAAATTATTTCTGTGCCATAAAAAAGTTAATTAATTGGGGTTTCTGAATAATAAAATATCTGTAAGGTAATTGCTTCGATTTTCATGTCACATAATAAAGTTCACAAAAGAGAATAGGAAAAACCATCGATAACTCCGAAACGAGCAAGTAACCAAGCAAACCCAAAAGAAGTTGAAAACCGATGACCTACTCCCATTCTAACCTATCGTTGGGAAAAATGCCATTACAATTATCCGTATCACTAAAAGACTTAAAAATGAAACTATAGTGACCCCATAAAGTTAGACCAAACCGCAGTAGGATTTATTGCTACTGCGGTTTTTATTTCGAACAGTCAAAAATACCCCCATAAGTTAGATTAATTCCAGGTCTAACTTATGGGGGTGAATAATTATTTAGCCAAATATTATTTATTTTAAAATATGTTTAAAGCTTAAAAATAAGGCTGCCAGTGAAGTTTAAATTATCTTCATGCGATAAGCCCCTCGGATTCGTTTAACTAGTGATTAAAGATAGGAACCGTATGAATGAGAGATTCACATATGGTTATGATAGCTTACAGATGAAATTCGTATGGGCTACTCGATATTCATATCCAGCTTTTCAAGAACCCCGTGAACTATTCAAAGTGAAAACCACTAACTTTGCAGGGAAGTGATAAAAAATATATGTACTTTAAAGTAAAACAGAATTGATAAGAAAGTAATATTAATTAAAAAAATTAATATTACAAGGAAATCGCTTATGCATAATAGTATAATGGGCCCCTTGTCAAGACCACTTCGTAAATTTTTAAGCGTGTCATCAAACAAAGTAAGTCTACGCAGCAAAACTGCCGAAGTAGAAATCATTTGGGACCTTATAACCTAAGGCTTAGTGGGGGCGTATGTTGTTATAGTCATCTACATACGTGTTAATCAGCTGACGCAACTCTCTTGGTGAATGGTATTCGTTGGGATAGAGCTGTTCTGTCTTGAGACTACGAAACCATCGCTCAATCATGATGTTGTCAGCCCAGCGGCTTCTACCATCCATGCTTTGTCGGATATTAAGACTGTGAAGCAATGCCTTATAGTCATCGCTGGTAAACTGACTTCCTTGATCTGAATTGATAATGGCGGGAATTCCACACTTTTTTACGGTTTCCTTTACTGTATAAATGACAGAAGTCGCATCTAATGTGTCAGAGAGATAGTGTCCAACCAGCCGTCGGCTATACCAGTCAATGATTGCTGTCAGGTACATATGACCATGCGGCATTGGAATATAGGTGATATCGATAGACCAGACCTGATTAGGATATGATGCCGTATAATCGCGTAGCAGATATGGCACGATAGCCTCCTTGAAATTTCTTTTGGATAGATTGGACTTAGGATAAACGGCATAGATCCCCATTTTCAGCATTAACCGGCGCACAGTCTTACGACATACGGGAAAGCCGTCTTCCAGCAGCTTGATGATAATTTTACGAGATCCAAGATAAGGACATCTGGTATGCCAATGGTCGATACGCGCCATTAAAGACTCTTCGAATTCAACAGCTGTTGCATCCGGCAGGATGGCATTGTAATACAGGCCGGAGCGATTCAGCCTCAACAGCTCGCACTGACGACGTATGGAGAGCTCATTATCCCTTTGAATCATATTCTGGGATTTGTGGGATGGCTTCTCCAGCTTGGCAAAAGCAGTCCTGAAGAAAGTCGCGTTCCAGCGTCAACTGACCGATGGTCTTAAGCATCTGGTCGTTCTTTTTCTTCAGGTCATCCTCCTTTCTCTGAACGGCCTTACGTTCAGAATCTATACCAAAGGCGAGATGGGCATTTTTTAGAAAATCCTGCTTCCATTTTCGGACCATGCTCGGATTCAAGTCGTTCTCAGAACAGATAACATTGAATTCCTTATCGCCTTGAAGAATCGACAAAACCATCTTTGTTTTGAACTCAGCAGTGTACTTTTTTCTTGGCATGATAACAACCTCCTATTTTGTTACCTATACTATATCATGTGCTCTTAAAATTTTCAGTACTGGTCTGAATCCTTGGGTCCATTATATGATGTCATAAACATGCTGAATACAAATAATGACTTTTTTATGCCATTTTTTGACCGTACCGACATAAAAACAGCCCCGAACAATGCACCCACGCCAGTAGCACTCATTAAATGAGTGTATACATCTCCTCCCATGTGCAATACCTCTTTAGTAAAAACAGGCACGATAACTTGCATATTCATGGCAAAAGTACATATTATTGCCATAAAAATTGTATCGAATCTTAAATATTCATCATTTTTTATATAAACTATACCCTCTTTTATTTCTTGTATTAAATTTTTATCTTTTATATTTTTTATATTATTTGATTTAACATTTATAAGCAAAAGTCCTATTAATACTGCAAAAAAGCTTAGACTGTTTAATAAAAAACAATATACCAGGCCCATACTGACCATTACGATGCCGGAAACTGCTGGGCCGACTATCTTAGCAAGATTCACTACTGCCGAATTAAGCGATACAGCATTCATTATACTGTCTTTTGGCACCATTTCATGTAAAAATGACTGTCTGGCCGGCATATCAAATGTTTGGATAATGCCTAGAAAAGTACTTAAAATTAAAATATGTACATAATTAACTGCACCAAAATATGTCAATAATGTTAATATTATTGATTGAATCATAGATAAAAACTGCGTTATCAATATAATTTTTCTTTTATTATGTCTTTCTACTATCACCCCGGCAAACAAAGTGAATAAAAACATAGGCACAAATTGGCACACACCTATCAGTCCCACTAAAAAAGGTGAATTCGTCATTGAATATGCCATCCAGATCAATGCTGTACGCTGCATCCATGTCCCCATTAATGATACACATTGTCCAGACCAGAAGAAGCAAAAATTTCTATATTGTAATGCAGAAAATGTTGACTTTATCAAATTAATTATTTTATTTTTAAAAATAATTACCCCTCCATTTTTATATTGTTCAACTTTACCAGTTAAAATCAGTAAATAATAAACAGTGAACAAAGGTGATGAGAAAGTGTGCGAATTACCTTTAATAAATTATTGGCACCGAAAAAACAACAAATTAATTTCTTAGATAAATGGTAAAGAAAATGTTTACGTCCATTTTCTTTGCATAAATTCAACTAACACTATAATTAAATTTTATAGGTATTACCAAATCTTTAAAATCCGAAAATATTTTTCACAAAAAAAGAAGCCATCGCACTTTCAGCATGCGATAACCCCATAATATTTACTTTACCAATGATCGCTAAAATTTATTGTTAAGCTGATTGTATTATTTATATACCCTATACAGGAGTATTAAGTTTTTGCATATCATCTTTGATGATAGTTTTTTTGTTAAATAAACCCATCGTGCCATAATGAATAGCACTTTAAAACTTCATCAGATACCCCTTTAGCTGCCTTTTTAATGCCCCAAATTTTTACTTATTATAATAAAATCTTATTTTTAAAGCAATAATTTAATTGACTGTTAGTGTATTTATAGATTTTTCTATAATAGGCATAAAATCTGCCATATTATCAGTTGTCGTTACATAATACACTCCTATAATTTTGCTATTTTTTAAAGTTAAATATATTCTCCCTGAAAGTGAAATATTATTTTTTACAATTGTAAAATCACTTATTATTGCCGGATATCCGTTAATTGTAATTCTTTTAAAATTAGATTTTGTTTCAATATCACTGCTGATAGCAAATTTACCAAACATAGAAGAAATAATATTTATTATTTTTTCGTCAGAAATGATATCCAAAGTGGCATCTTCAGGTATATTGTGGTTAATAACTGATATTATCTCACAAATTTGAATTTTACCATCACCTAAAAGCGTGGTATAGGAATTTTTTTCAGCTGAATAATAATCTTTACGCACCTGCCAATTATCAGGAACTGTTATTGAAACATTTTGTGGATTAGTATAGACCTGTGCAAACACTGTACCCGAAATTATACATAGTAATAAAGTAAGCAATAAAATCCTTTTCATTTGATGAACTCCTTTTCACAAATAAATTGCCTTTATATATTTAATTTTAAAATACCATCTGCTATTATGAATCTCCAAAAGCAGAATTCCAAATGACTGATAGAGTATACAAACAAAACGACATTGTTCCAGTATTACACGCGAATAATTCGTAATGTAACAAAAGGTAATACTGTGAATAAATTCCCAATAATAAGTTGCTGCTTATGATATTGACCATGGAATAAGATGAAATAAACCGGTTTATACGCGTCAATTATCCTTTTCTGCGTTCAATTATAGCATAGATTGATAAAAAATCAATTATCTTATTTATACAGAATCAGGTACACTTATATTATCATAATAGATAGAAATATTTTGTCATATACTATCTGATACCGACTATCGGAAAGTTCTTTTATATCTGGAATTTTTTCTCTAAAAAAGTTTCATTCAGAAGGTGATTTGTTTCAAATTTCCCGTTATAAAAGACCGCCCAATTATTGAAAATGCAGGGAAGATTTTTCGATTTTTCTAAGGTATCCACAGCACAAATGTTCTTTATCAATATTATCACTTGTCAAATTTATAAACTGTTCGCCCACATTTTCCTCCCACAGTCACTTTGCAATCTATTATAGTTATAGCAATTATAATCAAGTCCTACTGGATACCCTAACAGCAGTACCGTAGCATATGACCTCGGTTATACCTCTTGCGACTTCATTTGCGTCATAGCGCATGGCGAGAATAGCATTGGCATCAGGAGTTTCATCAGCGGCATGCTGAATCATATTATCAAAAGCTTCTTGCCGGGCCTTTTCACAAAGCTTTGTATATATTGAAATATTTCCGCCGAATATGCTTTGAAAACCCGCACCCAAATTTCCTATGACACTTCGTGAGCGTACTGTTATTCCTCTTACTAATCCATAATATTCAATAATATTATAGCCTTCCAATCCGCATGTAGTCGTAATAAGATTTTTATTCATATGTGCTCCTTTTAATAGAAATAGCCATGTATAAGTTATCATACAGCATTTCCATTATACGTGGCCCGACTGTTAAGTTAATAATCAGCAATTTCCTAATTAAGATCTTTATCTTTATAGTAATTAGTACCCTTCACAGCCAATTCGGCGGCCAAGCCTTTTGTAGTCATCTGGTATATCCATACACCCGGTGCCACTTGCACTGCTCCTTCTAATGAATCACCATTCACTCCATCACTGGCCGCAGCCGTTGCCTGTGCGCCAAAGGACCAGCCTTTGTCCACAAATGAGTTCCACGCATCTTCATTTGCAAAAACAAAAATAACGGCATATTCTTTAATCCCTAAACCGAGCCCTGCCTGATATTCCTGCATTCGCATGAATATTTCCTTTCCGGTACGGTTATTTATTGCCATCCCACGGCCATGGGAACTTCCTAAAATCCCCAGTTTAAAACCGGTATTATTAAATACTGCATAACCGGCAGCATTACTAATGGCATGTTTTGCACCAGGCTGTTTTTCATAAAGCATATTTAATGTTGCTATTGTTTTTTGCCGCAATTCATTTTTTTGATATTCCTTATCAGCCGCAGCTGCTGTTGCAGCAAATGTAAACAATAAAATAAATATTATCCATACTGATTTAATCATTGTTTGCCGCATATTCATCCTCCTTATATAATCTTGCTTTTTCTCTTTAAATCTCTGTTTTTCTCACTTTTTCATAAACAAAAGAGCTATCAATGTGGCTTCATCCTGCATTTACTGCTCGGATTCGCAGGTTTTTGCGTACAACAAAGAGAACGTCGTTGTTTTCTTTTTTTGAAAGGCCGTCTCTTTGCCCACTTTTCCTGCGGCGGCACAACCTCCTATGTCTAACGGGATCCTCTGTTTCCAGTGTCCTGAATTCCCTCGTTCGGCCTGTCCACATATGGGTGTCTGGATGCTCCTCGACTGAGTCTCTGCTCTAATGGAATAATTTCTGACTACCGGCTCTTTGCTTATGCTGTTGTGCATCTATTTTCTTCTGGCACCTTTCGGTGGACGTTTTCCCAAAAGATTTTCTTTTCTTGCTCAGGCGGCCTTGAGCGGCCGATGGATATCCTCCAACATCTTTTGTCCGTCATAGACTACTTTTTTCGTCAATATGGCATAAAAGATACGGATCAGCTTACATCCTACGGCTATTACGGACTGTTTTTTCTTTAAAGGATGCTCTGGGCGACCAATGTAATACGCATGGATGCTACGAAACTCCTCGTTCTTCGCGATCAGCGGGATGACGCCCTTGAATAATATGGCTCGAAGCCTAGCCCTTCCTCGCTTGCTGATGGTCGTCTGCCCCTTGTGTCTTCCTGAGCTGTTTTCCTTTAATGCGAGTCCCGCCAGTTTCTGTATTTGCTTTGGTGAGTCGAAACGCCTCACGTCTCCTACCTCTGCCAGAAACCCGGCTACCGTGATGAGCCCTATTCCCTTGATGGCTAGCATTTGCTTGCTTTCTGGTATCTTGCTGCACAGTTCCTGGATTTTCTCCATGACTTTCTCGTACTGTACCTTGTGGTGTTCATATTCTTCCAACAGGAGTTCCATCTCCATCCGGGCCGCTTCGGAGCCTTGCCGCTGGCCTATGCTTACTTTGGCAGCGTTCATCAGGGTCGTTGCCCGTTTCATTCCCACTGCACGCAATTTTGCATCTCGCCATATGCGGTTGACTCCCTCTGCTCCCAGTTCTACGATGTCTGCTGGCATACAAGCTTTCTTTAGCAGAATGATACTGCTCTTGGCTTCAAAGCTGCCAAAGACTTGCTCATATTCTGGAAAATATATGCTAAACCACCGATTTAGACGATTCTTACAGCTGATAAGCTGCTCCATCGTCCGCTGGCGGATTGGCGACATGATTCTCAGGTCTGCGTATGCGCCCTTCGGACTGTACGGCACGCCATAACGGCCCTCCGTAACAAGCTTCGCGATCACCTTGGGATCCTTACGATCGTTCTTTGTCTGGCTGTTGTCATCCATTTCTTTGCTCTGCCTTACATGATACGGGTTGACGAGTACCAGCTGAATGCTAGCTGCCTCCAGATAATCTCTGAGCGTGAACCAGTAATGGCCCGTAGGTTCTGCTCCGACTACAGCTTTATCTTTTTTCTGTGCTGCCTGCAGTTCCACAATCCATTTGTGGAAGCGGTCAAAACCGTCTCTGCAATTAGCGAATTTCAGGACTTTACTCAGTTCCCGTCCTCGCCAATCAAAGGCACGCGCATAATGGATTCTGCTGCCAATGTCGACGCCGACTACCAAAGTTGTTTCTGCGATTTGCTCAATCTTTTCATTCTGTGTATAATTCATAGTAAGGATGCCTCCGTTGAATATAGATTTATTAACTGGTCAGGTTAACAATCTTTATTCTACGTGAGGTATTCTTTTTTTGCAAACCCGCTATTTTTTACTTAACGGGAATGCTCCTATATAGATAATACCCGAGTATTATGATAAAATTATCGTTCATATAATAACGTTCAGATATATAGGCCGTTGAATCTGTTTTTAGCGAAGAAATCGTATTTACATAAAAGCATCTCCTATTATTAATAAATAAAAAATTTTCCTACATACAATATCGTAAAATAATAGGAATAACTTAAGCATTCATATTCAATAAAAACAAGATTGTTTTTATTGGTAGGATATCCATGTTTTATGCAAGCTGCATACCAATATATTTAACATAATCCGGTATTGACATCAACTGCATGTCAAGATTTGATTTTGTTTTTTCTGATATATGATTCTGTTTTGCCAATTCATATCCCGCCTGCTCGACAACGTGCAGATACTGATTTACAGCTGCTCCAATCTTTGCGTCTTTGTTTTTTAATAACTTACCACAGCTGCGATAGATCTCAAGAACAGGGTTACAGGAAGCAAACACCGCTTTCATTGTTTTAAAGTTATTATTGCCCGGAAAACCGCAGTTAGAGATTACCACGAACTGTTGTGTTTTTGGTTTTGAGTCGACAAGGTCAAATTCCCCCCCTGAGTTTATAATCAAGGGACTTTTCAAAGGAATAAGCCGATCAACAAAATTTTTAAGAACTGCCGTCATGTTCCATGTATAAACAGGCGAGGCAAAGCAGACTATATCAGCCTCATTGTATTTGTCCAAAAGTTTTTTCATATCATCCTGCAACACACATTTACCCGGTGTTTTGAACCAACAGGCAAAACAACCCTTACAGTATTCAATTTTTTTATCAATTAAAAAAATGTTTTCTGTATTGGCACCCGCTTTTGCTGCACCGCGCAAAAACGCTTCTGTGATTACATTTGTACTGCTGTCTGCTCCGCTGGGACTTCCATTAAACGCGATAAATTTCATTTGGTTTTATCTTCCTTTACAATAATAGTCAAATTGCATTAATATAATTTGTTTCTCTTGGAAATGTTTCCTTTTATATATTAATTGTATAGGGAATATTAGCTGTTGGTCAATAAACGCTCCGTAGATGAATTCATTTATACAATTATTGATATTGTGTTTAGCTAATCCATTACAAAATATATTTCTAATATTCTGATATTTATATTGATAAGAAAAAAATTTAATATATTTATATTGACTTCATAAAAAAGATATGCTAAAGTGAATTATGCTTATAAATTTAAGAGCGAAGGCGCTTTCGTTATTATCGTCAGATAATGATGAAAGTGCCTTTTTGTGTTTTTAAGGAGGCATGAAAATCAGACAGATAAAATGAATTTAAAAAAGCCCTATGAATACGGCAATATTCATAGGGCATGGGTATTCGCCTATTCCACTGGTATGAGGATTATTTGATATGCCCATTTGTAGTATAGCAAAAGGGTAAAAACTTTTCAAGGGAATAAGCGGAAAAATCAGGGTGATATCGATGGTATGTGCAAAGTTGAAGGGAGTAGTTAAGAATGAGGAAGATTGCAATTTACGGAAAAGGCGGTATTGGTAAATCGACAACACAGCAAAATACTGCGGGAGCTATGGCCCATTTTTTCAATAAAAAGGTGTTTATACATGGCTGTGATCCAAAAGCAGATTCCACACGCATGATTCTGGGGGGAATGAACCAGAAGACACTGATGGATATGCTGCGCGATGAAGGTGAAGAAAAAATTACGGTTGACCGTGTCGTAAAAGAAGGATACGGCGGTATTAGGTGTGTGGAATCCGGTGGTCCCGAACCGGGTGTCGGCTGTGCCGGAAGAGGTGTTATAACAGCTATAGATTTAATGGAAAAAAATGGTGCTTATACCGATGATCTTGATTTTGTGTTTTTTGATGTACTGGGTGATGTTGTCTGCGGTGGATTTGCCATGCCGATACGTGAAGGAAAAGCCCAAGAAGTATATATAGTGGCCTCCGGTGAAATGATGGCGATATATGCCGCCAACAACATATGCAAAGGTTTGCTGAAATATGCCAAGCAGAGCGGTGTACGGCTGGGTGGAATAATATGCAACAGCCGTAATGTCGACAGGGAAAAAGAATTTCTGGAGGAATTCACTTCCGCTATCGGTACCAAAATGATACATTTTGTACCGCGTGACAACGTTGTTCAAAAAGCCGAGTTTAATAAAAAAACGGTTGTTGAATACGATGCTGAATGCAATCAGGCAAATGAATATAAGACTTTGGCTCAGAAAATTATAAACAATAAGGATTTTGTCATACCGCATCCTTTAAAAATGGATGAATTGGAAGCTATGGTCGTAAAATACGGAATAGCAGACTGAAAATATTCACTGTCCGTTATGAGGAGGAATAATAAATGCCTTATCATCAATTTGAATGCAGCAAATGCATTCCTGAAAGAATTAAACATGCTGTAGATAAGACAAAAAATGACTTGACCGAAGCATTGCCTCTAGGATACCTCAATACTATCCCGGGAACATTATCTGAGCGTGGTTGTGCATATTGCGGTGCCAAGCATGTTATCGGCACACCGATGAAGGATGTTATCCACCTTAGCCACGGACCTATCGGCTGCACCTATGATACGTGGCAGACAAAAAGATATATAAGTGATAATGATAATTTTCAAATTAAATATACTTTTGCATCTGATATGAAAGAAAAACATATTGTCTTTGGTGCGGAAAAAGTCTTAAAAAATAATATCATTGAAGCGTTCAAAGCATTTCCTAAAATCAAACGGATGACGATTTATCAGACATGTGCATCAGCGCTCATCGGTGATGACATTAAGGCGATTGCTAATGAAATAATGGATGAAATGCCTGATGTAGACATTTTCGTCTGCAATTCACCCGGATTTGCCGGCCCCAGCCAATCGGGTGGGCATCATAAGATAAATCTGGCTTGGGTAAACGATAAGGTTGGTCAGGTAGAACCCAAAATCACCAGTGATTATGTGATAAATTATGTTGGTGAATATAATATTCAAGGCGATCAAGAAGTTATGCAGGATTATTTTAAGAGGATGGGTATTCAGATATTGTCGACATTTACGGGAAATGGTTCCTATGATGACTTGAGAGCGATGCATCGGGCACAGCTTAATGTTCTGGAATGTGCTCGTTCAGCCGAATATATCTGTGATGAACTGCGCAAACGTTATGGTATACCGCGTATGGATATCGACGGTTTTGGTTTTAAAGCATTGACATCTTCGCTTCGCAAAATAGGGCTTTTTTTCGGTATTGAGGACCGCGCTGAAGCTATTATTGAAGAAGAAACCAAACGTTGGAAACCGGAACTTGATTGGTATGCGGCGCGTTTACAAGGGAAAAAAATATGTTTATGGCCAGGTGGTTCAAAATTATGGCATTGGGCTCATATCATTCATGAAGAAATGGGTTTAGAGGTGGTTTCTGTCTATACTAAATTTGGTCATCAGGGTGATATGGAAAAAGGTATATCCCGTTGTGAAGCAGGTGCTTTGGCTATTGATGACCCTAATGAGCTTGAAAGTTTGGAAGCAATGTATAAACTAAAACCGGATCTTATAGTTACAGGAAAGCGTCCCGGTGAAGTGGCGAAAAAAATCCGTGTTCCTTATCTTAATGCCCATGCCTATCATAATGGTCCATACAAAGGTTTTGAAGGCTGGGTAAGATTTGCCAGAGATATTTATAATGCCGTATATTCCCCAATTCATAAACTATCACTCGTAGATATCAGCAAAGACGAAATAACCACTGACAAAAGCTTTGTGACACGTCAAATGCTATCGGATGACCAGCTCGATGAATCAATCATAAATTCTGAAAAATTACATGAATATACCGGTGAATTCGACAGTGTAAAAAAACTGCGCAGAAAAGAATATCCTCAATATCCAATGAAGGGCAAGCTGGCAGCAGTCTGATTATGTAAGGGAGGCAACCGACCGTGGAAATCACAACAGAATCAGGAAAAGATGCTTTAATGAATTATATCATGAAAAATTGTCTGTGGCAGTTCAATTCCCGCGGCTGGGACAGAAAATTGCAAAATGAAAATATCATAGAAAAAGCCACACAAATACTCTGCATGGAAGAAACGACAAAGGAGAGTCTGGCTGACCGTTGTTATTGGGCTGAAGCACAACAATTGGTAAATGAATGGGAATGTTTTTCCTGGTTAAAAGTAATGAACTCCGTAGATATTAAAACTATGATGGGAAAATTAAAAGAAGCTCTTGATTATCAATTGATTACTAACTCTCTTAATGAAGAACTTAAAAATCCTAATTATTAAAATCTATTCAGTGGCTTGCCTGCGCCTGCCTGAGCAGGCAGACGCAGACAACGCCTTTATAGTAAGCTGTTCTATCTGAAAAAGCAATTGAAATAAAAAGGGGTGCGCAGCAATGCCTTGTAAATTGAAGGAAAAAGAACGTACAGGTGTGATCAATCCTATTTTTACCTGCCAACCGGCAGGAGCGCAATATGCCAGTATCGGCATACAGGACTGTATTGGAATCGTACACGGCGGACAGGGCTGCGTAATGTTTGTACGGCTGTGGTTTTCCCAGCACTACAAAGAAAGTTTTGAACTGGCATCTTCATCTTTACATGAAGATGCGGCTGTATTTGGCGGCATCCATCGTGTAGAAGAGGCTGTCGATGTTCTTCTTATGCGTTATCCACATGTTAAAGTTGTTCCGATAATTACCACTTGTTCAACAGAAGTAATAGGAGATGATATTGACGGGGTAATCAATAAACTCAACGAAGGATTGTTAAAAGAAAAGTATGCCAATCGGGAAGTCCATCTGATTCCTATTCATACTCCCAGCTTCAAAGGCAGTCATGTAACAGGCTATGATGTCGGTATGGAGGCAATCATAAGTCATTTTGCCAAAAAAGACAAACCGCAAAAAAAACTTAATGTACTGACCGGCTGGCAGAATCCCGGGGATGTGCGCACGCTTAAGCATTTGCTCTCCGAAATGGAAGTAGATGCCAACATCATTTTTGACATTGAAAAATTTGATGCTCCGCTGATGCCTGACGGCAACCATACAGCACACGGCAGCACAACTATCGAAGATCTGGAAAATACCGGCAGTGCAATCGGAACAATAGCGCTTAACCGTTATGAATCAGGCAGGGCAGCGGCTTATCTTGAAAAAACATTTGGTATTCCCACAATAATAGGTCCTTCACCTATAGGTATACGCAATACTGATACCTTTCTGCAAAACGTAAAAACGTTGACGGGTAAATCAATTCCCCAGTCTTTGGTGAGGGAGCGGGGTATAGCTATCGATGCCATCACAGATGTGGCACATATGTTTTTGGCTGATAAACGTGTAGCTATTTATGGCAATCCTGATCTGGTCATAGGTCTTACCGAATTTTGTCTCGATATGGAAATGAAACCGGTTTTACTACTTTTAGGTGATGACAATACTAATTATGCTGCTGATAAACGCATAAAAGCTTTACAGGAAAATATTAACTATGATATGGAAATAATCACTAATGCAGATCTTTGGAATCTGGGTGATCTATTGCAGAATAAGGGATTGAAACTTGATCTTATATTGGGACATTCCAAAGGCCGTTTCATTGCCATGGACAATAAAATTCCTCTTGTACGTGTCGGGTTCCCCGTGTTTGATAGGGCAGGTTATTATAGGGACCCAACAATTGGCTATGAAGGTGCCATGCTGCTGGCTGAAAAAATAGCCAATGTATGGTTTACTGATATGGAATATACCAAAAATAAGGAATGGCTTCTGAACATGTGGTAAATGCATTATAACAAGGGCAAAAAATGAAAAAATATTTTACCAATATAGCCGGATTCAAAAAAAGATATCACAGTGCGCTGATGTATCACCATCGGGCCGAACAATTTATGCTTGAAAAGCAGTCTTATATTGTGGTCTTTGATATAGCATCTATAGCTGTAGAAAATTATCTTATAGCCATATGCGAATTTTACAGTATTGATCCGGCAACGCATAATTACCAATCCCTTATGGATGCACTGGAACAAATCACAGATATAATTATACCCTCAGATATAACTGCACAAATAAGAATTTTAGATACTGCTTATGGTATATGTTCATTGGAAAATTATCAACGTAAAACAAATTTCACCAAAGTCGAAATTTCTCAGATACTGCATTTATGTTGTTATTTATCCAATATGTCACAAAAAATACTTTCTCAAATTTCATCTAAAAATAACAAATAAACTATACCATACTATATTCTTTGTATAATATGGAAAAAATGGGAGAAATGCGATGACGGGTATACGCTATAAACAAAGGATTTGCGAAGATAAAGGGAAAATCGACAAATTCATGAAAAACATGAGAACCGGTACTTTGGCTGTGATGAGTAATGGGGTTCCCTATGCCGTGCCACTTAACTATATATGGCTGAACGATACGGTTTACTTTCACGGCCTCGCTTCCGGACGTAAGGAAGAAGCCTTAAAGAACAATCCACAGTGCTGTTTTACAGTTTATCACGAATACGGCACTGTAAAAGATGCTATGCCATGCCACGCTGATACAGCTTATTTCAGTGTCATCATATTCGGTAAGGTAACTTTATTGGAAAACTATAAGGAAAAGGGTGCCATACTTAAGGAACTGACTGAAAAATATATGCCGGGATATTATAAAACGGATTTTACGGGAAATTTCATAAAAAACTATAAATCGGCCAATGATGGCTGTACAGTACAAGTTCACAAGCTTATTGCCGATATATTAACAGCTAAAGAAAACTATGCCGAACCGGAAAAACTTTTTGCATCAGCGCTTTAAAATATTTCAACGGTTCTGTATTATGCAGTTCAATCTTCATAATTTTCTTGACATGGTCATACTGTGACTTATTTTTCTAAAATAAATACATCATATCTGGCAATTTTATTTTTGTAGGACTACATTTACCATCACACGGTTTAACTGAATAATTTTGAAAGGAAGTGTTGTTTATGTTAATGGTTAAAGCATTTATCCGTCCAGAAAAAAAGAATTTATTATTGGAAAAACTTTCAAAAGCTGGTTTTCATTCGGCAACAATTATTGACGTTGTCGGCCGCGGTAAACAGCAAGGCATAAAGTTTGGTGAACGCATATACGATGAAATTCCCAAATGTATGCTGATGCTGGGGATAGAAGACACTGCGAGAAATGATGTGATCAATATTATTCTTGAATATGCTAAAAGTGGCGCTGAGGGAGCATTTGGTGACGGAAAAATTTTTGTCAGCCGATTAGAGCAGGTATACACAGTTTCCAGTGGGAAAACAGGTTTGTAATGGAGGAGGCAACAATGAAAGAAATAACAGCTGTCATCCGGATGGAAAAAATTGGTTCTACTAAAAAGGCTTTGTTGGACATTGGTATTCCTGGATTTACCGCATTTAAAGCCGAAGGGAGAGGCAGACTTGTAACTGATAAAAATCTTCTTGCCAAACGAAAACTATCTATTGTCAGTATGAATTCTGCAAATAGCGGCTCTGATGTATTGATGACTGAATTTGTCAATGGTACTAAGATTTTTCCCTGCAGGGTGATTATCGTGCTCGCAGCTGATAAAGATGCTGATAAAATCATACGGGCAATAATCGGAGCTAACCGCACCGATTACGGCATAGGTGACGGGAAAATTTTTGTAGCGCCACTGGATGAAACTATACGTGTCAGGACTAGGGAAACAGGAGATGCAGCATTGTAAAGTTTTTTACAGAAAAATGCGCATCTTCCCTATAGACTGGATGGAGATGAAATAAATTATTACACGTAACCATTTTTATAAAATGAATGTGTATATTGACAAAAAAGATAAATATAGTTAATATTAATATGAAAATAAAATATTGTTGGAAACAGGCGTCAGAAATGACTTAATAGGGAATTTGGTATATGCCGAAGCGGTCCCGCCACTGTGAAGATGAGTTTTTCAAACTATGCCACTGAAGTAAAACTTTGGGAAGGCTTGAGAAATAATGATCCTGAGCCAAGAGAACTACCTGTTTTAACGTCACCATTAGCATTGGTTATTTTTGTTGATGCTTATACCTGCGAGCGATAGGTAGGAGATTTTATATTACAGATTTTTGTGATGAATATTTCTGGGGCTGTGACAAAATGAGAAATCATTTTATCCACAGCTCTTTTTTGTGTCTATTTTGAAATTTTCACAAGATAAATCCGAAAAAAGTGTATACCCCCCTTTTCCCATAAGAACTGCAATTTTTTCAGCTTATGCGGCTTTTTTGATTCGCAATCTTTTATTGTAATATTTATATAGGTTGTAACCGATAGAAACCAGAAAAATCTCTAAACGTACCTGTTCCATACCTTTTCGAACTATTCTTTTGTACCAGCGATTATTTTTCATAATCCCAAAAGTACCTTCAGATTGAATCGAGCGATTCATACGAAGAAGCGCTCCTTGAATGCTTTCTAAGTTGTTCACAACTTCTTGATGCATAGAGGTTAGTTCCTGGTTAAGACGAATCGTCCTGTTTTTGTCCGTCTTTTTACATTCGGCACCATAAGGACAATCTGTACAATTTTTGCACTGGTAAACTGTCCGTATCGATTTCCTTTTACATTTTGTCTGTATTGCAGATGAAATGCCTGTCCTGCGGGACAACGCAGAGTACCTTCTTCATCAATCTTGAAATTTACTGGGCGAAACTGATTCTCTCGATACTTCGCATTTGTGGTTTCTTTCTTGTACATCGTGAATTTCATGTATTTTTCCATCCCGTGCTGCTCACAGTAAATATAATTGTTGTATGAACCATAGCCTGCGTCAGCTACGGGATACTTTGGATAAAATCCGTAGGTATTATGAAATTTCTCCAGTAAGGGAACAAAACAATCCATGTCTGCACGGTATTGATTTACATCAGCTACAGCTATGTATTCATCTGCAATACCAAATTGAACATTGTAGGCTGGCAGGAGCTGGTCGTTGCCCATATAATCTGTCTTGATCCGCATGAATGTCGCACAGTGATCTGTTTTGGAATAACTGTTCCCGTCTGGACCACAAATAGTTATTTTTTCAACATATTCTTTGAGTTTGGCTGTATATTCCTGAAGCCGTTCGTAATAGCGCTGCCGGGGTGTTTTTCGATGGCCTTTTCCATGGACAAATTTTGTTTCATCTATTTCATAGATTTTGGCATACCGATCTGTTACTTCATTCAGGTATTCAGGAACATATTCGGAATTCGTATCAATTTTGATATTAAATCCGGCAAGATCATCGTTGATTTCATCAAGTAACCCGGTGATTTTTTCAAAAAGCCTGTATCTGGACTTTTCAGTTGCTTTCTTCCATACCCAGCTGTATTTATTGGCATTTGCCTCAAATTTCGAACCATCGATATACAGATGGCTCAAATCCACATGATCTTCGGCAAAGATTTTCTTATTGATATCGCTGAACAATTCCTCAACCGATGGATTGAGCATATTTTCGATGAAATATCCGAAAGTTCGGTAAGAAGGTGTCTCATGATCCATAAGGTACATAAAGCGAAGATTGACTTTACAGCAATCTTCCAGTTCGCGCAGAGAGATATATCCATTTGTCATAAATCCAAATAAGATTGTTTTCAACATACTGGTCGGGTTGTATCTGATGCGTCCGGTAACGTGTTCCGGAACATTTTTCAGGTACTTCTCCAAGTCGATTCCCTCCATAAATCTGTCGAAAACCAGCACGGGATCACAGATATCCAGAAAATCCGAAATAAATAGTGGCAAAACTGCCTGTTTTACTTTAGAATGATTAGGGGTAATGTTTTTCATTGGTACGTAAAATTTTACCACAAAAAGAGGTCCATCAGCTATTCTGAGCTGACGGACCTCTTTTTATTTGTCAGGGCGTTATTTCACAACCCCTTATTTATTCAGCATCATCAAGTAATAAATTTTATTGCATCATAAAAGGAATTGGCTGCTGCGGTATATAGCGCTGTTTCACAAAAGTGAACGTTTCGGGATCAATGGCTTTATTAAAGCACATTGCCGGTATTCCACCGTGACTGATAACTTCCGGCTGCATACTGCTAATGGCTATTTTTGCCGCAGGGGCAAGCGCCATACCCATACAAATATTGCTATAAAAGCGGGGGATAAACAACCTGGAGGCAAGGGGATTGTACCCATTTTCCATACCCAGCAAAGCTTTGAGTTGTCCGATGTTTTCAGCATCCCTTTTGTCGAGTTTACTGTTAAGACTGAGTAAAGTAAGCACCGGATCAGCTTTTAGGAGCTGTTTTATTAAAGATATCCGCTTACAGCTGCCAGACTGCTTTGTACCGTCGGTAAAAAATAAGTGTTCCGAATCGCTGCGGCTGATGATATGTATCCAGTCCGGTTTACGGCTGACTGCAGCTGTCAGGATATCTGCCGACTGCCGGCAGACCACCATATTCATTTTTACCATACTGCCAACGGCCTGCCAAAGACTGTCGGCTTCTTTCATACTATCAGTAACATCCAGTTTTAAAACCAATAATTTCTGTTTAGTATTCATCGTCATCCTCCTGTACAAATTAAATATACAATAAAATCTTAAAATGAATATTCCAGTGTCATATAGAAGGTCCGTCCCTGCTGCGGATAGGGAACGGTATATTCAGTAATAAGCTGGCCTGGATCACCCTCCGAGTGCGTCATTTGTTTTGGTCCTTTGTTGCCGATATCATTGACACCGGCGATCAATCTCAGCTGCTTGTCAAAATTATACTTCATACCGATATTGAATAAGCCCAATGGGTCATAATAGGCAGCTACACCTCCATTATTAAACCATGACAGTTTATCGGTCCAGTTGTATTCGCCGAAGATACTGAGCTTATCCCCCGGGAAACGGTAGTCAAGCCGGGCATTGACGGTCCAGGCCGGTGTCCATGGCAGTGGCTGTCCCTGCCAGGCCGTATTGCTCATATTGGCTCCCGGCGTATAACCCTGCTTTACCAAAGAATTCTGCCAGGTGGCCGCCAGTGACAGATCATAGCGGTGCCAGTGCAGCTTGCTGTTGAATTCCACACCATGCACTTCACCGGTTCCAAAATTAGCATACCATGTGGCGCCCCATATAGGATTGAACATAGTCGTCATCGTATTTTCCGAGTTGCGGCGGAAATAGGTCAGGGTTGTGTCGCTGTCCGAGCCGAGCAGCCTGCCGGTCCAGTTGAGCGAGGCATCCCAGTTTTGTCCATGTTCGGCAAATACATCCGGGCTCCATGTCGAATTGGAGCGGTAATTTTGCCATCTGGATACCAGATTGATACCGTCACCGAAGATTTCATACCAGCTGGGCAGGCGATAGTAGGTGCCATAGGTGACTCTGGCAGTCAGGTGCTTGTCGAATTTCTTTTTGAGTGCCAGGTTATAGCTGTTGAGCCAGCCCTTGCCATTTTGTATCTCGATTCCCATGTTGGAACGCTGCGACCGCACCAGCGGAGTAAAGGTCAGGCTGCCCGAATCGTCCAGCTTCATCGTGTCCTGCAGCTGGAAGTAATAGTTGCTCATATTGTATTTGGGCAGGAAGTAGTCCTTATATCTATCAATGTTGTATCCGGAGGAATAAGTATAGTTGGTGGCAAAACCCACATCCATAGTTTCCTTGCTGCCACTCAGCAGGAATTCCAGCAGATGGTTGCCCATTTTCCAGGTACCGTCGACAGAAGCATTATAGATATTATTCTTGAATGTATTGGTGCCGAACATCAGCCCATTCACAATTTTTTGGAACAATGCCTGTTTGTTCTGGTGAATGGTGCCCAGCTGCCAGCCCCATTCCAGATTGCCTGCCTGCTGGCGGCGGCCAAAGGACAGTTCCGTTTTTTTGGTATCTATGGTACCACCCATCAAAGCAGACTGCTCAGCCCAATTAAGGCCGCCATAAGTCTTCCATTCTTCCGATGAATCCACCCGGGGAAAATACGGGTCTATCGCCTGCGGGGTATGGGTGACATTGTCGGTGTAGTTCAGCTTGATAAACCAGTCCTTATCCTGCCACTTGAGCAGGATGTTTTTATCGTTATAGCCGTTGTTTTTGCGCCAGCGCTTATCGGGCACACCAGTAGGCATTTTACTGCCGTCGGGACTGGACCAATAATTTGGCACCATGTTATATTGGAAGTCATTTTCCGCCTGTTCTTTATTGAGCGCCAGCAGCAGACTGCCGTCGCCAAGCGGTGCCGTGGTTTCCAGATTGAACTTCTGGCCGCCGAAAGAACGGATGCCGTAGCTGACCTTGCCGCCGGTCTTGGTCGGTTTTTTGGTGACTATATTGATTGCCCCGCCCATTGCCGCTCCGGCAAAACGGGCCGGGATATAGCCGCGGTAGACCTCGATGCGCTGGACATTGTCGATATTGAGATTTTCCAGGTTGACTGCCGCTTCACTGCCGGTATTGACCAGTACGCCGTCCATATAGATGCTTACCTGGCTGGCCGAGGAGCCGCGTACGCGCACGGTCGTATAATGGCCGGTACCGCTCGACAGCCGGTCGATGTATACTCCCGGTACTGTCTGCAGCAGATCGGCCAGCGTTTTTTGCTCGCCTTTGTACTTCGGCACGTCGATTACCGATACTGTACCCGGTGACAGCTTGCTTTCCCAGTCGGGACGGTCGGCTTCGACAAGCATCGGCGCCAGCTTTGTTTTCCCCTCATCAGCCGGTGCTGCAGCATCGGCTGCTCCGGTATCAGCAGGCGGCTGGGTGCTTTCTGCCGCTGCGGCAGAAGTCCGGTTGTTTTCAGGCACCGGCACTGATACCGGCTGTCCGTCGGCAGCCGGTGAAGCAGCCGCCGTATCGGCGGCAGGTTTCATTTTCCTGCCGGTCTGCTGCACGGCAGTCTTGTTATCGGCCGGCCGTACCGCCGGTGTCGCACCATTGGCCGTACTGCCGACCGCCGGTTCATTCCTGCTGACGGACTGGGTGGGCTGGCTGTCCGGAACCGCTGTCTTTGGGGCAGCTGTCCGTGCCTTTTGGGGCTTGGCCGGACCGCCCCAGTACCAGGTAACACCGCCGTTTACCTGCCATTTGGTATTGACATTGCCGCCGAAGGATTTGTTGACACCGATCCAGGCATCATGGCTTTCTCCCAGTTTGATACTGCTGCCCAGGGACACATCATACCAGGTGTCCCGGCCTTCAAGATTATCGATTTTCTGCGAAGCGAGAACGGGATCTGCCCCGACTTCCAGTTTCATTGACTCAGGCTGCATGGCATAAAACATGGCATCATTGCTGCTAAAGTCATGGTTGGCTGCCAATTTCAGGTAGGCTTCACCGCTGTGGCTGCCCTGTCCGTATTTTCTGCCCAGGGTTATCCCGGCATGGCCGGTCAGCATGCCGGTCTTGTCCTGCATGTATTCAAGGTCATTGGCCGTGCGGAAATCATAGGCCCGTGTGACGCCATAAGACAGCCCGATCTGCGGTTCCAGGAACCAGCCGTTGTTTCTTGTTATATAGCGGCCATAGCGGGCACCGATGCCGTAGCTCTTGCTGATAAAGTCCTTGGTATAGGTATTATCAAAGGAATCGGTATAGGCGTAGTTGTTGTCGACCTTGCTCCAGCGCAGCATGGTATCAAGGTAATGTCCCTTCTGCCCTTCCCAGAGCATATAGGCACCAAAACCGAGGCTGCTGATATTGCCGGAGCCGCTGTTGTAGTCGGCACCACCGGCACTCTGGGCACTGAAATCGGCGCCGGAATTGAGCTTGCTGACAAATACGCCGGTATGCACCCGCCCGTTGAACAGGTCACGGCTGCGCAGCTTGTCATAGCCGACCTGGATGCCGCTGTAGCTTTGGTCGAAGCTCGAGCCCTGGATACCGCCGAAGGTGTACCTGCCCTGCCAGTTATTGACATAAAAACCTTCCGGTGACTTGCTGCCGGTACGGTCGGCAAAGCGGATATCGTCACCGTGCTTCCATAGTACATCATCTTCGATACGCCACATATTGCGGCTGGCCAGTGCCGCATTGGCCGCCGAGTAAGCCCCCTGGGAAAGATAATTCTGCCGCCGGGCTGTCCAGACCAGGCTCCACTCTCTATTTGTAGTATAATCTATTCGCGGATCGCTTTCATCTTGCTGCACCTGCGTCCACAGCAGATATTTATTGATGGCACCATCAAGATGGTACTCGCCGCTGCCCGACACATTAAATTTATCCATTGTGGCAGTATCTGACTTGCTTATAAAAAAAATACCAGGTATTTTGTTCTTCAGCATGGCTGCTGTCTGGTGATCCCATGGATAGTAACAATTAGATCCAACCATTCCTTCACCAAAATGATTGCCGATGATATAATGCAGTGTAACATTTACAGTTGGATATTCAGCCGTATTGATTATCTGCGGCGTAGTCAAAGATATACCCTCAGTACCACCCATGGAGCTATATCCGCTTTGGTCAAAAACAGCTGTTCCCATATTAAGCCGAAAAGCAATATTGCCTTCAAAACTGCCATTATTCAATGACAAACGTCGCGCTGTATTAATAGAGGTTGCTGCCGACCAGGGATCATAGCCGTTTTCCTGAGTATAACCGTTGGCAGCACTGTATTTATATGCCAGATCTATCATGGAACCGGAATGCATGGTTAAAGCACTCGCAAGAATTATAGACTTAGCATCCAGCGGACGCCATATTCCTCCATTTAAAATATTAATAGGTTCATTATATCTGGAAACCGGTGGTCCGCCGGTCTGTGTATCTCTGGCATAGGTAGTATAAATGCCTCCACTCGTGATATTATAAGTTCCGCTTGGGTCGGCATTTATTCCCCAATTTATGTAATTGGCATTTTCTCCATTTATTACCAGCTGATCCCATGCCTCACAGGGTGCGGTATAAGTAAGCAAAAAAAGAGCCAGGGGATATAATACTATATATTTATTATTCCTTTTCAAAATGTTTCTTCCTTATTGTTATTATTACAAAAAGTTCCATTTGATTGGAGTCTGGTTCCACTGCGCCCCACCCAGGGCCGTCACATAGAAGCTGCCGCCATAGTACTGCAGATCAAAGACATTCGGTGCCAGGCTGGCACTCGGACCGCCGCCGCTGACCGGTGTCAGCGTACCGGGATCGAGCTTGACAATGATACTGTTATAGTAAGTATAGTTTGCCGGATTAGAGGGCGAACCGGACAAACTATACTGCTGGGCTGCGGCATAAACGTAGTCAGTGCCTGATTCAGTGTTAAATACCGAGTCGACGCTGTGTGCCGTGGCACCCGAACCCGTCGGTACAAACTGATAATCATGGCTGTCCAATGTCAGGGTTTCCGCACTGCCGGTCTTGCCATGGATAAGCTTAAATATGCGCCCGTTGTCATTATCAGTACCGGTGTAATCAGCACCATAAAGTGTGCCGGCATCAGTCCCGCCCGGTGAATTGATATTGTAAATATTGAGCAGCGGAGCACCATCACTGTATTCATAAGCCGACGAATTTTCATTGACTGTTTTTGTCCAACTGCTGGGATCATACACGGAAAGCGTACAAAAAGTTTGCTTATAATTTTTGTCGTAATTCCTTTCCACTAGCAATATCCTGATGCCGGTGCCGCTGCCGCCGTTAAAGTAAAAAGCGATAGGATCGGTATTAGGAATATCATTTGGGAGTCCTCCCGTAACAGTCGGCGTTGACCCCGAAGAAGAAATCAATTTAAGACGACCGGCCGCAGGAGAAGCACCGAAATTATAAAAAGTTGACACCACTGTAGACAAACTCATAAATAAAGCCTCCTTAAACAAAATTGGTTCTTATACCCCGGCAGGACAGCCTCACTGCCCTGCGACATTTAAGACGCTGCACCTCCTTTATCCGGATTACTGTATTAATAACTGCACCGGCGGTTAGTTATTGTCGTCCGTGCAGACAACAGGCTTTTAATATGCTTATTTTATTTTGGCGATAACATCATTGGTAATGTCGGTACCGCCATAGACGACATCGGCAGCATCCAGAATAATGGTAAGCCCTTTGTCAGCGGCGACTGCTTTGACGGCAGCGCTGATTTTATTTTCTACCGGATTCATGAGTTTAGCTTCTTTTTGTGCTTCCTGCTGGGCGATAGTGTCATTGAGTGTCTTGCGCTTATCATCGGACAGACCTTTGCTCTTGGTATTGTAATCATTTTGTGCGGCAGTGCGCATATCCTGCAGCTGCTGGAATATTTCCTGTATGCCGGGATAGGCGGCAACAACCTGCTGTCGATTCATTACACCGATGTTTTGAATATCGGCGGCCATTGCCGTTGACGGCAGCAGCAAAATAAGACTGAAAAACATAGCGGTCAGTGTTGAAATTAAAGATAATTGTTTCATGGTTTACCTCACTATAAATAAAATTTGTGATATAAAAGGACAATAAAAAAACTCCCTTGCGGGAGCGCACTACACAGACAGGCCAAAAAAGCCCGGATGTGTAATCTCCTCCCCATACCTCGCAGGTCAAGCGGTGATTGTACAACAGGCAGTTCTCCTGACTCCGGGTCATCGTTTATCCGCGCCTTCCCAAAGCATTGCTCCAGTGACGTTGTCTGCGGATTTACTCTCCGTTACAGTGGCGGGACCGTGTTGGCTTTGCACCAAACTTCCCTATTAAGCCCCGAAGGGCACCTGTTCCGATTTATTAAGTTTTTATTTATGCAGCCCATCACCACGCTGCGCGCGATTGTCCGCCCTTTTAAGGGTGGATAAAGAACGAAATGCCTGCATAACTGTCAGTTTGCCCTTTATCCGCTCTTAATTTCTAAGGGCAGATAAAGCAAAAATGTCTTACATAGCTATATTGATAAAACAAAAGCGCCAGTTATCCCGACCAGCGGAATTACCGACGCTTTATTTTCTAAAAGCTGCCTGCTTTTGCCGGGTCAAGAACGAAAGCTGTTCCCAAAAACAGCTCACCTAAAAATCTGCAGTCAAATGCACCACATACATCATGCATATACCTGCAAATGTTCTCAATCCCAGACCTGTACATCGCAGGCTATATACGGATATAAAAACCAGGCAGTACCCTGACTTAGGTTCATTGCTGCATTTTTCCTTGGTAAGAGGGAAACAAAAATACAGCTCTCCTTCACAGTTGCGAGACAGCGCCGGACTTGCACCGGACTTCCCTATTGAATCCATCCAGATAATGGATACCTGATTTCATAAAAATTATCTAATTGTTAATATTATCTTAATTTAATAAATAATAGTTTTCACTTATTACGATAATGCTATTTTACAAATTTGTCAATAAAAAAATTACAAATTTAAAATAATAAAATTCCAATATACACTAATAATAAAGCTAATCATAAATAAATTTTTTTGCCGTGGTATTATAAAAACTTTATTACAGATATCTCACAGACTGATTTGATTGTCTTGCAAATGTAAATAATATTATAAGACTTCCCTTCTCAGAGAAATATATTAGTCCGTGATTATACTGACGGTAAATGCGGCTCATTGAGAATTGCCGGTAATTATCTAACCGCAAATTACCTGATACCGGTATGGGCAGCGGCATTAAAACAGATCCACAAAAACATGACCATCAAGGTCACAACAAATAAAACTGCAGCTGCTGTAAACGAGCTGCTCAATTATCAGGCAGATGCAGCAGTTTTAGGCGGTGGCGCTATTATCCATAAAAATGAATTATGTATAAAAAAAATAATGACAGATGAACTGTGGTTTGTTGCTGCGCCAAATCACAAATATGCTAATAAAATCATCAGTTTGGAAACGATTATATCTGAACCGTTTATTTTGCGGGAAAATGGCAGCTACAACCATTTTACATTAGAAGCGTTGTGCCATATCCACAACTTAAAAGCTCCTAAAATCGCACTTGAATTTGATGGTCTGCATGAAAGTCTTATGGCTGCCATTTCAGGTTATGGCATCGTCTTTTGTTCATCCTTGACAGTGCATGAATTTATCACTGCGGGCAAATTATCAAGAATATATGTAAAAGATATTGATCTGATTAATGAAATCGT
This sequence comes from Pectinatus frisingensis, assembly GCF_014076555.1. NCBI lineage: Bacteria > Bacillati > Bacillota > Negativicutes > Selenomonadales > Selenomonadaceae > Pectinatus > Pectinatus frisingensis. The sequence continues at coordinate 1,410,291 of NZ_CP045424.1, read as the reverse complement.
TTTATGTACGCGGAAAAATGAACCTTATTCACCACTATTGCAAAATTTTTTTGCTGTTATACCTACGACGCAGATATCTGCATCATAATGGAAAAAGGCTGCTGCCCTGAGCAAAGTTCCTGCTGTATATTGTTTATTTCCTGAAATTTCCAACATACGGCAGAAACTTTTCTTAAAGCACAGCCTCTTAGTTATTTGCTTATTTTATGATAAATATTTCACTCATTCAAGTACAAATTATCGACAGTCTGATTTTTGGCAGTTATTTTTACATAAATCTGCCAGAGTTATCGAATTAAGAACTTCACTTATACTTTGGCAGACTCTTTCCCACACACTGCGGGTAACGCATTTTTCAGCCTTTTTGCAAATCTGGCTGCTGGAATCAGCTTCATTGAGCAGACAGTCAACTAATGCGATAGGTCCTTCCATTATTGTAATAATATCTCCAATAGTGATTTCAGCAGGATCCTTTGTCAAGACATACCCTCCCTGGGCACCGCGGGTGCTTTTTACCAGTCCGGCATTTCGTAACGCACAGATAAGCTGTTCCAAATAATTATCTGATATATCCTGCTTAGCGGCAATCGTGCGCAGTGACAAGGGTCCTTTGCCGTAGTTCAGGGCAAGCTCATACATAGCGGTAACGCCGTAGCGACCTCTCGTTGATAATTTCATAATATTTTCCCCCAATTATTTTCGTAAGCTGTTCCCAAGCAGCTCTGGCAGAATAAACCATCAAACTGTTTATTCTTATAATTTTTATTAATATTATATATTTACTACTACTTAACATTATACCAGTTAAGGTGTCATTTTGGCAAAAAATTTTGATGTGTTGCCAGATATTGTTTAATTATTTTCTCGTGACCATTCGATGTAGGATCATAATATTTTTTCCCCATAATTTTTGTGGGCAGATATTGCTGCTTGATGAAGTGATCATTGAAATCATGCGGATATTTGTAATCTATGCCGTGTCCCAATTTTTCAGCACCTTTATAATGGGCATCTTTGAGATGCAGCGGTATGGCGCCGCAATCCCTTGTGCGGACATCCTGTAAGGCACTGTCAATGGACAGATAGGCGGCGTTACTCTTCGGTGCTGAAGCAATATAGGTCACAGCCTGTGCCAATGGGATACGAGCTTCCGGTAAACCGATAAATTGAACCGCCTGCACAGCAGCCATTGCCACTACCAATGCCATGGGATCAGCATTTCCTACATCTTCAGCAGCGCAAATAGCAATCCGCCGAGCGATAAAATTAACATCTTCGCCTGCAACGATCATGCGGGCCAGATAATGTATTGCAGCATCGGGATCACTGCCGCGCATGCTTTTTATGAAAGCCGAAACGGTGTCATAATGATTATCCCCTTTTTTATCATAGGTCTGCAACTTTTCTCCCATGATATCTGAAAGAATTTCAGCAGTGATATTGCTATGAGCGGTATGAGCCAGCATTGCAGCCTGTTCCAGAAGATTAAGTGCCACACGGGCATCCCCGGCAGCAGCCTGGGCGATGGTAGTCAGCTCAGGCTCAGCACAGCCTATACCATATTCACCAAGACCACGTTTTTTATCACATAGTGCCTTTTGCAGTACGATAATCATTTGTTTATCGGAAAGGCTATGCAGACGCACTACCCGTACACGCGACAGCAATGCATGATTTACTTCAAAGTAAGGATTCTCAGTAGTGGCTCCGATTAAAATTATTCGTCCATCTTCCACATATGGCAATAAAACATCCTGCTGGCTTTTATTAAAGCGGTGTATTTCATCAATAAAAACAATAGTCCGTTTTTGATAAAATTTTCTTTGTTCATGGGCTTCATCAACAACTTTTCTGATATCGGCGATACCGGCTGCAACCGCATTGAGCTGTTTAAAATTACTTTTTGTCATCACGGCAATCATTCGGGCTAATGTTGTTTTACCGGTACCAGGTGGTCCAAATAAAATGAGTGACGGTATACGGTCATTTTCGATCATTACCCGCAGGAAACGCCCTTTGCCAACTGAATCCTCCTGTCCAACAAATTCATCAAATGCCTGTGGCCGCATTCGTACTGCCAAAGGTTTTTGACTGTCAATTCCAGCATTTTTTTCTGCATTCAAGGCCGCACTGGTAAATAAATCCATACTTTCCATAATTATGCTCCCGTGGAGCCCATCCCGCCCTGACGGACAGATCCCTTGCTCCTATTATCTCCGTCAGCCATAAGATACTTATAAAAAATCCCCTGAGCCAGACGTGTTCCTTTTTTCACTGTAAATACTGTTTTCCCATGATTAAATACAGCCAGCATTATATGTCCCTCGTTTTCATCATTATTATAATAATCAGCATCAATAATTCCCTGACTATTTATAAATGATAAACCATGTTTTATTGCCATGCCGGAACGCATATGAATTCCCAGGTATTCATCATCCAGCATGTAGGCTTTGAGACCGGTGGGTACTATAGTTACCACACCGACATCAAATGTAACGTCATCAGCGCAGGCTATATCATACCCCGCACTTTTATCAGTTTTTCGTTCCGGCAGAACTATGCCGCTGTTTTCATATGAACTGATTATTTCAAAACCGCGATTTTTCATTTTTCCCCCTAAATTTGACAATACCAAATCATACAATTAATATATAACTAATTTGCTATACATTATAGTTTATATTTCGGTTAATAGCAAATGCCTTGGCAAGCAAAATCAATCAAATATAATCGTTTTTACTTATTTGCACCAATCAGATCCATATTTTTTAATTATCGGTTTGCCGCAAAAGAGAAAAATAATATCCAGTATCATTATTATTTAATGAAATAATTTGTAATTGTTGTTCCTTATCGCTGTGTTTTATTATAAAATAAAAACAACCGATAATTTTTAGTTCAGATTTTTACAGAATACGTATAATTTTGTAAATTTAATATAAGATTTTGTTTATGAAATCTTTATTTCGGTTCAGGGAATATCACCCTCTCTGTTTTTATTTTTGCCCGCCCTGTTTCTATATAATGACGTATTCCCTGAGCATTCCTTGATTTTTGAAAGGTAGCATTTTTATGGAAAAAAATTTGATCGATTTGCATGATGAAGGAACAAATGCCTTGATATTATTGGATCTTATGCCAGACCTACTTCTACAGATAGATACAGGGGGTACTTGTATAGCTTGTAATCATCCCAGAGCCTTTGGTTCAACGGCTATGTTTGATAAATATATAGGGAAAAACATCAAAGAAATACTTCCCGGCTATATTGCAGCAGGTACCTTACAGATGATCGGTGCCGTTATTGCCAAAGATTCCATAGAAATATTTAATTGTCATTTTGTCATAAAAAATGAACTTAAACATTTTGAGGCACGTTTTGTAAAATGCAGTGATGATAAGGTACTGGTTATCGTCCGGGATATTACAGGAAAAACAAAGGAGAATAAAAAACCTGATTTTTCTAAAATCCGCGATTCTTTAACAAACGCTTTCAGCAGGAATTATTTTGACGAGGTAATGACGATTATCCATACAGAAAAATTTGATTCCGGCGGGCTCATGATCTGCGACGTTGACAGTCTAAAGCTTATAAATGATTCATTGGGCCATCGCACCGGAGACAAAATAATCAGCACAGCCGCTAATATATTAAGACAGTGCTTAACAGAAAATGAATTGTTTTTTCGAATTGGCGGTGATGAATTTGTCATTATTTCGCAGGAAAGAAAAATGGATATCCTATATGAAAAGATTAAAAAAAATATTGAACAACACAATGAAATTGAGGAAGATATTTATTTAAGCATATCATTGGGCTGGCAGAATTTTTCCAACGGTAAAAGTGTAAAAAATGTCTTTGACGATGCCGACAGCAATATGTATCACGAAAAATTTGGCAATGATAACAAAGTACGGGAGAAAATCATCGGCAAACTGGTTGCGGGATTAAGAGATGACTATCCAATAAGATATCAAAATACTGAGTTGCTCAATTATCTGACAAAAATGTTTTCCGTTAAATTGAACTTATCGCCTCATATGACAACTCGTTTATATAAACTGTCGGTTATTCACGACATTGGCATCAAAAACCTTTTATCGAAAGCATCGCTGCCCTTTGACCCTGAATCCATCGAATTTTACCGGCACTGCGAAATAGGATTTCGCATATTGAATATGTCAAAAAAATATTCCACATTGGCCAATGCAGTATTAAAGCATCATGAAAATTGGAATGGCAGCGGCTACCCACTGGGACTATTCAAAGAAGAAATCCCGCTTGAATGCAGAATTTTTCGTCTGATAGACAGCTTTCATGGTATGTTTTTAAATAATGATAATGATGACTTGCATTATCAGGCAGCCATAGCAAAACTGCAGCAAAATGTTGGAAAAATATACGATCCTGCTTTGGCAAGACCATTTGTCGATATGATCAAATGCAATGAAGACGATATTTTGGATATTCTTAATTAAAAGACGTTCTTTAACAAGATAAAGTTTTATATATTGACAACTATTGAATTTATTCCTGTTTTTAATAGTTGTCTTTTTCTGTTATAATTTTATCAGGTTTAAATTTAAAAAATTTTTTTTTAATTGGAGTTACAAAATGTCCGATAAAATGATCCTTCAATATCTAAAAAAAGCCCAAATGACGCATGAACTTGACCAAAATGAATTAACGGCTCTGTTGTCCGATACAACTATTGATGATACACTGGCTGCCGCTGCCGATCAAGTACGTTTAAAATACGTTGGCAACAGTATCCACCTGCGCGGACTTATCGAATTCTCTAATATCTGCCGGCAAAATTGTATGTATTGTGGTCTGCGCCGTGATAATCCGCATATTGAGCGATATCGCCTGACACCGTCTGAGATCGTCAAACTGGCAGAAAAAGCCCGGAGATATGGATACAAGACAGTTGTTTTACAGTCGGGGGAAGATATGTACTTTTCAGCGAATATTCTCGCCGAAATAATAAAACAAATAAAGAAAATGGATATGGCGGTCACACTATCTATCGGTGAACGCTCTTATGAAGAATATGAGCTATTAAAAAAAGCCGGTGCTGACCGTTATCTGCTGCGTATAGAAACGACCAGCAAAAAACTTTATGAGGCACTTGATCCGGCAATGAGTTTCAATAATAGAAAAAGTTGTCTCTTTAATTTAAGAAAGCTCGGCTATGAGGTTGGCACAGGCTGTCTCGTGGGGTTACCAGGACAGACAATCGAGTCATTGGCACAGGATATACTGTTCTTCAAACAGCTCGATGCCGACATGATCGGTATCGGTCCTTTGATCCCAAATCAGGATACTCCGCTGGCAAAAGCTGCAAAAGGTGATTTTACTTTAACCCGCCGTATGGTGTCGCTTATCAGGCTGTTATTGCCGGAAGCAAATATTCCTGCGACTACGGCGATGGAAACTCTTAAGGCCGATGCTCGTATCATTATTTTGCAGTCGGGTGCCAATGTAGTAATGCCTAATGTCACAGAAGGTGATTACCGACGTAAATATGCTCTTTATCCCGGGAAAATATGTGTTGCAGATACTCCGGCACAGTGCCGCAGCTGCATCGGTGGAAAAATAAAGTCAATCGGGCGCTATGTAGCCGCTGATAAAGGATTTCGCCAACATCAGCCACGGCTGACATGATCATATACTTTATAAATTAAATATGTTTATGTCACACTTTTGCCATATTTTATTATTAATATAAGAATTACGGAAACAGGTTAGTACTTAATACTTTTTTTCCAGCTATGACGGTATTTTAATTATAAACCGGCATGACACAGAAATATCATCAGGAGGTTTTATTTATGAAAGGGAAAAAATTATTTATTGCCGCATCGGCAGCTTTAGCTATAACTGTTACATCATTGACTGCATTTGCGGCAGATAGTCAGCAGGCTGCGCCAAATATAACTCCTGTTAATAACAGCCAGGGGTCACAGTGGTGCGGATATTATGGCAGCGGTTATGATAGTGGCAGTTATCGCGGCGGTGGCTGCTGGAATTAATATCAGGTATTTCAAAGCTAAATGATTTATAATTGGCAAAGACCGGCAGGAAAGATACTGTGTAAAGTATTTTCCGTCCGGTCTTTAAATTTTCATTATCAAAACTGTTTCTGTATAATGAATTATTATGGGATTGTCACACGCAACCGTTTTCATTTATAAATATTCAATATATTGCTTCTTTTGTCCACCCTTAAAAGGGTGGTAAGCGTGCAGCGCGGGCGGCAATCCTTGAGGTCAATGCTGTTCATGCGGCAGCCTCGGCTGATGAAAAGTGAATTCTACCTGGGGGCAGGTACAAATATCCAAGTTACTCCATTAGCATTATTTATGTATTTTTATAAAAACAATGATTATTTTAAAATATTTGGAATATAACTATATAAATTCAATCCGGTATATACTCAACTATATCAGACAGTTTACAATTGAGAATTTTACAAAGAGCATTTAACGTATTAGTAGATACCGATTCATTTTTCTGCAGCCTTAAAATTGTCGATCCGCTGATATTGTCGTAGTTCCCTTTATTTCTCAAAGTGTAAGTGGTTGCCCCTTTTTTTTTCATTGTTTTCCACAGTGGTGCATAGGAAATCAGCTTATTCACCCCCAGTACTCTTTACTTTAACTAAAGTATGCCCTATAATGGTCATATGTTTATATGCTCAATATGGGGCATATAAATCAAAAAGGGGTTTACGGAAAAACCAGCACAGTAAAATATTATTCAATAAAGTAAGGGACAACTGCAAAATTTATTGGAGTAGATCATGACGGATAATGAAAATCAGATAGTACGGCAAGTAGAAACTAAAATAAAGGATTATAATAGGAATCGTGTCGGATCAGCTATCAGTATTACTGTATTTATTGGCATATTAGTTTTTGTTCCGACACCCGGGCTGGAATCGCTGCCGGTTCAACTGTCGGTGTTTTCTTCTGCCGTTTTTTTGTTATGCAGTGCAGTTTTTCTTCTGCCTTTTCAAAAATTATTGGTAGTATTTTTTATCACGACCAGTGTTACAGCGTTATTGTTTTTCCTCACACAGATACGCATCGATTTATTTTCGATTCTCTTTTTCATCAATATCGGCGTACTTTTCCGGGCAAATGCCAATACTAAAATAATTGTCCATTCATTTATGACTGAAATGGAAGAAATAAATCATTTAAAAATACAAGCGACAGTAGATAGTCTAACGCAATTACTCAACCGCAATGGTTTGGAGCAGTCAATAAAACTCGTTTGGAACGGCTGCAAACGCGACAAAAAGCATGTGGGCATTATACTGGTCGATATTGATTATTTTAAGAATTATAATGATACCCTGGGGCATCCGGAAGGTGACAATATATTGCGTCAAGTGGCAGACAGTATAAGAAATTGTTTTAAACGTAAAACAGATATTGTAAGCCGGATTGGGGGAGATGAATTTCTAATCTTTCTGCCGGATATAAAAGATGATTATGTTTTAAAAATGAGCCAAAAACTTTCCGCGGACATTATCAGGCTGAATACAAAAATCAATTTGGAAAATATCCCCTGCAATTTTTTATCTGTAAGTATCGGTATCGTGACACGCATTCCGCAAGTTGATGATACCCTAACCGCGTTTTATAAAAAAGTCGATGAAGCACTATACGATGCAAAAAAATTGGGCAGAAACTGCATATCTTTTAACGGTCATATCATTCAATCCAAATCATCTGTACATGAAATTGCCTCTGTCAACCCGCTATCTGCAAAAATTGTTTATCAAAATGAAGAAAATTAAATAGCTTTTATTGTCATAAAATAATTAATTATATATTTTATTTTGTCAGTTTCCCACAAATTAGTCTTACAATAACTAAATTTCTATTGAATTTTACAAAACTTTGAAATATAATCAAATATTTTATATATATTGTATTTATTAATTATGGTGTTTTATGATACAATAAATATAATATCTTTTTTGGAGGAATTATATTGACTAGATTAAAAGATGCTATTGATTATATTGCAGCAGCAGTGATTAAACAACGTGACTTGTTAGACAGATTGGATTCTATCGGCGACAGTGACCACGGAACAAATATGGCCCGTGGTTTCGAGGCGGCAGTGGACGCACTTGATAAGATTGAAGACCTGGATGGTGCAAAAAAAGTCTTTACTGTTGTAGGAAAAGCTTTCGCAGAAAGCATCGGAGGTGCATCCGGGCCCTTATATGCCACAGCATTTTTACGGGCAGCAGACATTTGTGATGAAAATACCAAGTTCAACATTGAAAATGTAGAAAAATTATTAAAAGCAGCAATAGACGGTATAAAAAAACGCGGCCATTCAGATGTCGGGGAAAAGACTATGCTGGATGTACTAGTACCGGTATATGAATGTTTTACACCTGAGCAAGTGAAAGATAACACGTTGTATCAATGTATCGGGGCAGCGGTCAAAGCAGCAAAAAAAGGACTGGATTATACTAAGACTATTCCAGCTACTAAGGGTCGGGCAGCCTATATCGGCGAACGCAGTATCGGACATGAAGACCCTGGTGCAATGTCGTCTTTAATCATGGTTCGTGAATTATTTAATTTTCTTAAATATTAATTATGTTTATTGACCAATCCCTATTCAGGGATTGGTTGATTGTTTCTGAAAATTTATAATAAATATTCTATTATCTCTTGCAATATTTATATTTTGTTGCTATACTTGTAGTAGAGAAAGATGAACCTAATAGAAGTTACAATAGGTATCATCATATCTCTTCTAACGAATATATTGATCAATATAGAGTATGGATTAACTGTAGGAATTGAGAAGGGATGTGACGTATTATAGAAGATGTCATGAGTTGGTTTAGCATCAATTTTTACTGAGGTGTAGGGGAAGTGAAGTTGCCCACTCTTTATAATGAGTATTCATCGACACAAAAGTGTAGAAGTTGTACTAAAACAAGTGTCATTTCATGAGTCACAATAATGCGCATTAGATAAGTATGGTGGTTCGCTTTGAGAATCTTCATATTTAATGATAGCGATTACGCGTCATTTCCAAATAGTCGACTATGTTCTATAGAGTATATATTTAAATCGCGAAAAAATATATACAGACAATAAAATAGAGAGGGATTAACATTGAGTTATTGCTGAGGACGGCTTGTGTGTAATTGCAAGCCGTCTTTATTTTTGATGCAAATTTGACAAACTGGTAATATAAAAAAGTTCTGATATAAAAAAGAGGCTTGGTATAAACCCAAACCTCTGCCTATCTTTAATTTAGCAATGTTAAATTATTTTAAAGCATCTTTTAATTTAGCATTGGTTTCCTTAGCACTGTCAACACTGTTCTGGAACATTTTCTTTTCTTTTTCATCAAGCGGTAATTCTAATATTTTGTTTATACCTTTATTGCCAAGTACTACAGGTACACCGGCACATACATCATGTTCACCATATTCACCGTCAAGCAAAGCAATGCAGGAAAGTGTCTTGCCTGTATTCTTAGCTATTGCTTCTGCCATTGTAGCAGCAGTAGTGCCTGGAGCATACCATGCAGAAGTGCCAAGTAACTTGGTAAGTGTGCCACCGCCTACCTGAGTCGCATGTTCAATTTCGGCAAGTTTATCATCTGAAAGATATTCTGTAACAGGAACTCCCTTATAAGTAGCCATACGAGTAAGAGGTACCATTAAGTCGCCATGAGCACCAATGACCATCGCATCAATATCACCTACAGGACAACCAATAGCCTGTGCCAGATAATATTCAAAACGGCTGCCATCAAGAAGTCCGCTCATGCCTAATACGCGTTCACGCGGCAATCCGCTGTCTTTTAATGCAAGATATGTAAGCGTATCGACCGGATTAGAGATAATCAGGAATATAGCATTAGGAGAATGCTTTAAAGCTTCATCCATAACTGATTTTACAATTTTGGAGTTAACACCGATAAGATCTGTACGGCTCATACCGGGTTTACGAGGTATACCGGAAGTTATGATAACAATATTTGAATTTTCAGTTTTGGAATAATCGTTTGTTATGCCTGTAATTTTGGTGTCAATGTGCATCATTTTTACGGTCTGCATCATATCCATGGCCTTGCCTTCAGCAACGCCTTCTTTAATGTCGAGCAGTACTACTTCATCAGCAAAATTCTTTAAGGCCAGTACGTTAGCAGCAGTGGCGCCTACGTTACCAGCACCAATAACAGAAATTTTCATATTTAAGAAGCCTCCTTAAAAATTATGGATTGCTATATCCATCTTTAAATAAAAGTATAATACAATCGGGATTATAAGTAAAGTATTTACTTATAGGACAATAAAAATAATATATAGCGACCAACAAATAAATTCGCTTGATAATAATTTACTATTAAAATGAAAGATTTACAGCTTTTGTTTTATCAAAATTAATAAAATCATTATCATTATACTATTGCATTACTATATGATTTTATACTGCATAAAAGTTTACTAGTTTAGCATCAAAAATACCGTCTATTTTCATAACTTCATCAATTACAGACTGCGGTATCACATCATCGATGGTAAGAACCATCATACTGGTGCCGGCAATAGCTGTTTTCCCGACTTGCATACCGGAAATATTTATTTTGTGTTTTCCCAGCAGGGAACCAACCTGTCCGATCATCCCCGGCCTGTTTATATGTGGGCAAATCAATATCCTTGCATGCGGGTCTACATCAACACGATACTCATTTATTGATACTATACGGCCTTCCATGCCAAATAGTGCCCCCTGAACAGTCTGTTCTCCCTTAGGAGTCTTTACTGTCACGGTTATCAAATTGGCAAAATCTTCAACATCTTTATCTTTTATTTCCTGTATTTTGATATTGCGCTGTTTGGCAATTGAAGGAGCATTCACATAATTAACAGCTGTTTGGAGAATAGGATTTAAAATCCCTTTAATAACAGCAATTGTTACCATTTTTGTGTTTATGTCAGCAATATCGCCATTGTACTGCACAGTTAAATCGATAATAGGACCGTCGGATAATGATTGAGCCGTACAGCCAAGTCTTTCGGCCAAGGTCAGATACGGACGAATTTTTTTCATGGTTTCAGCCGATACCGGCGCCATATTCACAGCCGTGGATACAGGTTCGCCCTTTAAAGCAGCAACAACACCGTTTGAGGCATCGATTGCCACTCCCAATTGAGCTTCTACAGTTGAAGCACCTAAATGTGGCGTTAAGACGATACCCGGCACATGGCGCAGCGGACTATCGGCGGCTAATGGTTCCGCAGTAAAAACATCAACAGCGGCACCGGCCACCTGACCGTCTTTTACAGCATCAGCCAAGTCTTGTTCATTAATAATACCACCACGGGCGCAGTTAACAAGACGTACTCCTTTTTTCATTTTGCAGATATTATCTTTGTTTAACATATTTTTTGTCTGTGATGTGAGTGGCATGTGAACGGTTATAAAATCAGAATTTACTATTACATCATCCAAAGAACCAATAGTAACACCTAAAGCATTGGCTCTATCTTCATTCAAATACGGATCATAAGCAATTACTTTCATATCAAAAGCCATTGCCCTTTTGGCAACACCTGAGCCAATGCGGCCCAGACCAATAATCCCGAGGGTCTTACCGCACAATTCAACCCCTACATATTTTTTGCGGTTCCATTCACCTTTTTGCAAAGTTTCATTGGCTATCGGGATCATTCGGCTCATAGAGAGCATCATAGCCATTGTATGTTCAGTAGCTGCTATGGTATTTCCTTCCGGAGCGTTTAAAACAATAATGCCGCGTTGTGTTGCAGCAGAAATATCAATATTGTCAGTGCCTACACCGGCACGACCGATTACTTTGAGTTTTACGGCCTTATCTATTACGTCCTTGGTAATTTTTGAAGCACTGCGTACAATAATTCCATCAAATTCAGGAATTATTTCCAGTAATTCTTCTGCCGGTAATTTATCCTTGACGGTTACCTCAAAATCTTTGCCTAATATATCAACAGCTTTTTTTGATACGCCATCAGCAACTAAAACTTTCATTATAATATCCTGTCTCCTTTTTTGAAATGAAGATAAGTTAACAAATACTTTATCCACTTAATTATTTTAGTTTATCAATGTTATATGAGTCAAGTAGAAAAGATATATATATATATGTTGAATATGAAAAGATTTTTGTCCGAATTACCGATAATTTAAAAAATTAGACTATTTGCCGACAGACAAAAATTTTTCGTCTTAAAAGTAAGAAAAACAGTAAAAATCTCACCTGCAAAATAAAGTATATTTGGTTGCATACGCATAAAATATGCTAATCACGAAATAAATCAATGGTTTTATGTGTAAATCTTGTAATAATATTGTATAATTAAATAGATAAATCACTTATGCAATGTTATTAATGCTATATTTAGTGATTTATTATTTTGTCTTATAAAAATACAGGTCGGTGTAAAATTTTAGAAATATTTTTAGTAAGGATGGGAATTAGTAATTTATGTTGCTCAATAAAAAATCAGTTGAACTTTTGGCTCCGGTCGGCAAGTGGGATACTTTGGAAGCTGCCGTCAAAGCTGGTGCGGATGCCGTCTATTTAGGCGGAAAAGCATTCAATATGCGAATGTTTCGTGATGATTATAATTTTGATAATATCGCTTTAAAAAAGGCTGTGCAATATGTTCATGAACATGGTGTAAAATTGTATGTGACCTTAAATAATCTTATAAGCGATACGGAAATCCCGCAGCTTGTTGAATATTTAAAATGTTTAAACGATGATATAAAACCAGATGCTCTTATTATCCAGGATTTATCCGTAATAAAACTCGTAAAAGAGCTGGGTTTGTCACTTAATCTTCATTCATCAATAATGATGAACACTCATAACGCTGCTATGGTAAGGAAGTTTAAGGAATACGGCATCAGCCGTATTGTGGCCAGTCGTGAAATGAGCTTGAGTGAAATACAGTTGTTGAAGCAAAAAAGTGACATTGAACTGGAATACTTCATCCACGGTGATATGTGTATTGCCGAAGGCGGACAATGCTTACACTCAGGTGTTGTCTTCGGTAACAGCAGCAATCGCGGCCGCTGTATGAAGGCATGCCGCTGGCAGTATAAATTTGGTACGGAACATGCAGTACGAAATCCATCCTGCATGGCACAAAAGGATTTCTCCTATAAGCTGGCACTAAAAGATATGTGTATGTATTATGCATTGCCGGAACTGATCCAATCTGGTGTATATTCCTTCAAAATAGAAGGCCGCATGCGTGATGCTGAATTTGTCTGTAAATTAGTCAGTCTCTATCGTCGGGCTATAGACAAATATATCGCTGATCCGACGGGATACAATGTAACTAAAGAGGAACAAAACAAGCTTAATGATATAAAAGTAAGAGGCTTTTCTACTTGTTTTGCTCTTGATAAACCAACCTATGATGACATTGGTTTGAGCGGCGAAGATGAACCGCGGTTTTTCAGTAAAGCTGTAAAAGAAGCCGCTGTCGGCAATGAAGTCATAACAATAGAGAAAAAAAGCAAGAATAAACCATTATTATCAGTGCGGTGTGCTTCCTTAAATCATTTGAAAGAAGCCTGCAGCAATGGGGCAGATGTCATATATGCCGGCGGTGATGTTTATCGGCCGTTTCGTCCCTGGACACTGGAGGACTTTATGGAAGGAAGAAGAATTACTGCTGCCACCGGTTGCAAATTTATTATTTCCACACCACGAATAACCCGTGCACATGAGCTCAGCGAGTTGGAACAACTATTCGGCAAATTATCTACGATCGATCCTGATGGTATTCTGGTTCATAACATGGGAAGTTTTCTACTGGCTGAAAAGTGTACACAATTATCCGTGCAGTGTGGTACTTCTTTCAATCTGTTCAATGCTGAAACTGCTGCTTTACTAAAGCATGAGGGTGCCGTTATGGCAGCGGCATCTTTTGAACTGCCCCATAAGCAGATTGTTGAATTATTGAAAAAAAGTTCTCTGCCAGTCGAAGTAGTTGTACATGGCGCTGTAGAAGCAATGATTTGTGATTTCGATTTTATTGCAGAAGAAACCGGTAAAACGCCTTTGGAAGATCCGGCTGTATTTGATAAACATTATGCTTTCATTGATACAGCAGATGAAATACATTCAATAAGACGTACACAATATAATAGAAATAATATTTTATTTGCTCATGATCTTTGCCTGCTTCCTTATCTTAGCAGTCTGACCGAAGCAAAATCCTTTTGCATTGAGGCGCAGGACTATACACCACAGTATACCGGACAAATAGTCAGCATTTATCGTCAGGCTATTGATGATTTTTCCAGCTGTAATATCGGTAAAATGATTGAATCAATGACAAAATCAGGTCCGCGCCCGCTCGGCAGCGGTGTTTACCGTTATGAAACGGCTAAATAATTATTTTTATTTATGTATTTTTATAAAAATTTATCACAGAGAACAAGAGGTAATCAGATGGCAGACTATATTGGACCGAAAGGAATAATTGAAAAAAAGAAAAAATATATCATGCCTTGTTTGGGACATTTTTATCAGGAACCACCGCAGTTTGTAAAGGGCAGCATGCAATATCTTTATGACAGCAACGGAAAACGTTATTTGGATTGTTTTGCCGGTGTGTCGGTTATCAATTGCGGACATTGCAATCCAGAAATCACCAAGGTAGTTTGTGAACAAGTGCAAACTTTGCAGCATGTGTGCAATATATATCTCACCGAAAATTTTGTCGATTTAGCCGAACAACTTGCCCAAGCCACACCCGGTTCACTGCAAAAGTCATTCTTTTGCTCTACAGGAACAGAAGCTAATGAAGGTGCATTGCTCTTGGCACAGCTTTATACCGGCAGCAGTGAGTATATTGGTTTACGGCATGGCCTGCACGGACGCACCAAATTGACAATGAGCTTAACCGGTATAAGCATGTGGCGTACCGATCCCAATCCGGTGGGCGGCATTCATTTTGTACCTAACCCCAATTGTTATCGCTGTCCTTTAAAGAAACATTATCCTGAATGTGATCTTGAATGCGCCAATATGATAGAAGATATTGCAGGATATGCTGCTTCCGGCAAGGTGGCTGCATTTATTGCCGAACCGATTCAGGGTAATGGTGGTATAGTTGTTCCACCAAAAAACTATTTTAAGCGTGTCAGAGAAATTTTGGACGAACATGGTATTTTATTGATTATTGATGAAGTACAAACCGGTTTTGCCCGTACCGGCAAGATGTTTGCCATAGAAAATTTTGATGTTGTGCCTGATATAATGACGGTAGCGAAAGCTTTAGGAAATGGCGCACCAATAAGCGCTTTTATAGCCAAACCGGAAATTGCTGATGTTTATGTAAGACCGGGAGCATCCACTTTAGGTGGTAATCCGGTGTCTACTGCTGCCGGGATGGCCGTGTTAAAGTATATAAGAGAACACGGCTTAATGATTAATGCTCAAAAACGCGGCGAACAATTAAAACACGGTCTGCAAAATATACAAAAACAGCATCCTGTAATTGGTGATGTAAGAGGTATCGGTCTCATGATCGGAGCAGAGTTTATCAATCCGGACGGTTCACCGGCACCGGACAAGCTTGATTTAATATTAGAAGACATGAAGGATAATGGATTTATAATCGGTAAAAACGGCGTATCCAGAAATGTCATGGCATTTCAACCGCCGCTCGTAATAACAGCTGCCGATATTGACAAATTGCTCAATGCCTTGGAACAGACTATCAAGAAATTTGAGTAATGATTTTATAATATGAAAATAGACTTAATAAAAAATAAAATATGAAAAATATAGTTCTTGTCAAAATAGTATGAAGTTCCACAAATAGATTGTTGTGACAGTATTTTAGATAAATATGCAGTATGCCTGAATTTATCCGACTATACTAAGAATAAATGTCGTCTAATTAGGTAATTTACATAATTATTATTTACTGTATGCAGCAGTCTATTTTTATCAGTTTATTGTCAACTTATAGATATATATAGTTGACAATAAAAACAAAGCAGTATATTATAATGGGCATAACAAAAATCTGGTTAGGAGATGTAGATATGTCTTTTTACAGTTTAAAAATGCGCGCCAGTAAAAATTCGCAGCACGTGTCCGGAGCAGAAAAAATTTTACATGAACAAGAGCTCCCCGCTCAAATGAACGCTTTATTATCACGTGCCCTCCATCATGCTAAAGGTCAGGCCGATTTTATTAATATGAAAATTGAAACTGTACGGCCTGATGATCTGGAATATATAAATGCCTTGCCGGTTTCGTCCATCATGGTGAACACTCCTGAAGAAGGACAAGAGGTAATTTTACAATATTTGTCAAAACTGGGAATAAAAAATGGTACCGAAATCATGAAAAGATTCGCAGATACTTATACTATGCGCGGTGCAATACTTCTGGATATTAATGATTTAAGCAGATTGGAGCCTGATTTCGGGCGCGGCATCAGAGCGACTTATATGGATGCTGAACATTCACTGGACAGACTGCCCGACAGTTGTAAAAATCACTTTCAGGAAGCAATAGTTCTTGCCAGTAAGGTAGTCGCTGCCCCACATATCATTGCAGAAATATGTATATCGGATGATCCTGATTATGTGACAGGATATATTGCTGCCAAAAATATTGGTTATGTTAGAATCAGTAAATTGAAAAATATGGGCTGTCCAAACGGGGGACGTATATTTTTATATCAGGGTCCTAAACAGGACGTTGACAAATGTATCAATTATTTGGAAAAACAAAGAGTATTAGTATGCCATGTACCGTATTTTCCAAATGAAAAATCAATTATGCCCATAAATTATATCCAGCAAATGGAAAAGTACCTGCAAAATAAAAAGGAGCTGCATCTTTATCGTCAAACGCGCGAAATAACTTCTGCCCAGTCTGCCCATGTAATTTATCAGGGTCGCCGTATGCTGATGCTGGCTTCAAATAATTATCTTGGACTATCCAATAATACTGTGGTCAAAGAATCAGCTGAACAAGCCATAAAAAAATACGGCTGCGGTTCTGGTGGCTCACGATTGACAACAGGAACACTTTCACTGCATAATCAGTTGGAATGTGCTTTAGCAAAATTCAAAAATACAGAAGCCGCATTGTTATTTAACACAGGTTATATGGCAAATTTAGGAATTATTTCAGCTATTTGCCAAAAAGGCTGGATAATATACAGTGACGAGCTAAACCACGCCAGCATTATCGATGGTTGTCGGCTGAGTTCTGCCAGAATTGTAATATATAATCATAATAATATGGATAGTCTTGAGGCAAAATTGCGTGAATTTGCCCCTTGTCACGGGTTAATTGTGACCGATGCCGTATTCAGCATGGATGGTGATATTGCCAGTCTGCCCCAAATTATGAGTTTGTCACACAAGTATAATGTACTGACAATGGTAGATGAAGCACATGCTACAGGCGTAATCGGTCCAAATGGAAAGGGTATCTGTGAATACTATAAAATGGAGAAAAAACCAGATATCCTTATGGGCACGTTATCAAAATCATTGGGCAGTGAAGGTGGTTATGTTTGCGGCTGCAAAATATTGATTGACTATTTGCGCAACACAGCCCGCAGTTATATCTTTTCAACGAGTCAATCACCGGCAGCACTTGCCGCGGCGCTTACAGCTTTGGATATTTTGGTAAACCACCCCGGTATAGTAAAAAAGCTTCAGAAAAATGTTCAATGTTTCTGCGAAACACTAAGGATAAATGGAATTTCGGCTAATAGCGATTCAGCAATTGTCCCGATAAAAATAGGAGATGAAGCCAAAACAATACGGATAGAAAAAGAATTATTCCAGCAAAATATTTTTCTTACAGCAATTCGTTATCCTACCGTGGCAAAAGGAGCGGCCATATTGCGGGCGGCTGTTATGGCGACACATACTGAAGCAGAGATTCAGCTGGCAGCAAAAAAAATCAGCGCCGCCATCAACCTATAAAAAATATAAAGATTTAGGTTTCATTTTACATTATGCATGACAAAACCCCCAAACTGATTTTACATATCGGCTTGAAGGTTTATATGGACTGCGGCATACTATTCTATTCTTCTCATTTGTTGACTAATGGTAATATCTTAAATAATATCTGTTCCGGTCTAGCAAAAAACAACACGATTTTCCTTAGCAAGCCAGAAAATATTATTATATTATATAGTGTAAAAAGGAATTGTCTGGGAAAACCTGCAGCTGATTATGCCATTTTACTGGAAACATATTTTAACAAAATATGTGCACTTTTTCGATTAGTAGCTAGTGGTACATTATGCACATCACAAATCCTCAGGAGAGCATTAATATCAGGTTCATGCGGCTGCGCATTTAATGGATCACGTAAAAATATTACATAGTCTACCTTTTCTGTAGCAACAAGAGCACCTATCTGCTGGTCACCGCCCATTGGCCCTGACAACATGGTTTCAACATTAAGATGATATTTTTCATTTATGAGCTCACCAGTGGTTTTAGTAGCAACAAGGTGGAATTTTTCTAATAAGTCTTTGTGGTTATTAACAAAATCAAGCATTTCATTTTTCTTTTCATCATGGGCAATCAATGCGATAGTTTTCATAAGTTTATAACACCAACCCTTTCAAAAACAATTTAATATCTTTCATGTCTATTTATAGTATAGTTCATTTAAGTGTGCGGGTAAATATATATTCTTGCAACTGCGTCCGAGTTATGTTAGAATGATTAAGCAAAAGCAGTTTCTCAGGTGAGACTGCGGCGTTTGGGTCTCACGCAATGAAGACTCATGAACCCCGTCAGATCCGGAAGGAAGCAGCGGTAAGTGATCACCTTCGTGTGCCGTGAGGGTGCCTGAGCGTCGCAGTCTGACTTTAGAAGCTGTTTTTATTTTTTTTAAGGTGATGGATTTCTATGGCTTATATAGCTTTATACCGCAAGTGGCGGCCCAAGGATTTTGCCGATTTAGTTGGACAGGACCATATCAGCCATACTTTGGCACAGGCTATAAAAACCGGTAAAATAGGACATGCTTACTTGTTTTTCGGACCACGCGGCACAGGTAAGACAAGTACAGCAAAAATCATGGCGAAGGCACTTAATTGTGAACACGGACCTACTGCCACCCCATGTAATAAATGTGCCAACTGTCAAAAAATAAATAACAATACCTCGATGGATGTTTACGAAATTGATGCGGCATCGAATCGTGGCATTGATGAAATACGCGATTTACGTGAAACAGTAAAATTTGCCCCCGTCGATGGCAGATACAAAGTCTATATCATTGATGAAGTGCATATGTTGACTGCTGAGGCCTTTAATGCTCTGTTGAAAACCTTAGAGGAACCGCCGGCCCATGTTGTATTCATCTTAGCAACAACCGAAATCCATAAGGTTCCGGCAACAATTCAATCACGTTGTCAAAGGTATGACTTTAAACGGATAACTAAACAGGCTATCACTAAACAATTACAAAAAATTACTGCTGCAATGAAAATACAGACAGATGATGAAGCTTTGGACATCATCGCCGTCCACGCAGACGGCGGCATGCGTGATGCCTTAAGCATGCTCGATCAATGTACGGCACTGTCGGCCGAAAAACTAACTGCTGATAATGTATGTACTATATTGGGAATAGTAAGCTATGATTGTGTATGGCAGCTGACTGATGCGATTTTAGAAAACAACACCCTCAAAATATTAAAAATAATAGATGATCTTTTAGCAGGCGGCATGGCATTAAATCAACTTTTATTAGAATTGACACTGCATTGGCGCGCTTTGATGATATATAAAGCCACAGGTGAGCTATCAGCCGATGTCTACCATGAGGACAATGCTATTGTAAAACGACAGGCTGAATCATTTTCACATACCAGGCTGGCATCGATGATAGAACAAATATATGATACGCTGACGCAGCTGCGATGGTCACCACAACCGCGAATCACAGTGGAAATGGCCCTGATGAAGCTATGTGTATACCCTGATGGTACAGCAGCAGAAGAAATTGCCGGTAATTCACAGCTGAGAATATTAGAAGAAAAAGTAGAACATTTGGAAAACATTGTCAAAAATATGAAACCAGCGGCTGAAAAAAAACAATCGCCAGCAAATATTACCGTGCCGACATCAACTGTCAGAAATGATGACCGGCAGATGACAACTCCAAAAAAATCATCTAAAACTACACTTTCCCGCCCGGTCCCGTCCGGAGCAGCACCGGATCTTGATATTACTGTAAAAAATGCTGCCGACCTATGGAAAGCCGTACTGACAGAATTGGAAAATGAGCACAAAAAAATGGCATTGGCCTGCATTGAAAAGGCACAGCTCCGCGGTATAGAAAATGGCCGTCTGACTTTGGCTTTTAAAATTCCTTTTCTTAAGGCTCGTACTGAACAGGCAGACTATAAAAATTTGCTGGAAGATATTTTATTGGCAAAAAGCGGTCACAAAATCAGTTTATTATGTGTAATGGATAGTTCTGGCAGCAACAATCCGACTGCCGCACCGGAAGAAAATAAACCCCAGCCGAAAAAAACCAATAAAACCAAAACTTTACAGGAAAAAGATAATTTAAGTCAAGAGGAAAAAGTACGATTGGAAACAGCCGTGAAAATTTTCGGTGACAATATTGTGGAAGATGATGATTGATAAAATTTGTAAAATCCAAACAGGCTGCCAATACCAAATACTGGCAGCCTGTTTGGTACCATATTGCTGCAAATTAAACAGCTCAATTTGCAAAATAACGTATATAGGCACTATAAATAAAGCAGGCAAAGGCAATGCCCATAAAAGTAAGACCCATGTATTTCAGTCGTTCAGTATTTTTTTCATTGAGTCTGGCATGCCTGTAAGCATAAATTGATATCAAGGAACATTCCAATAAGATATAAATCGCCTTATCAATTATAAGTGCCTGTGACCAGCCTAATATAAGAAATAAAAAGTTTACTGCGATTAAAATAAGCAGGAGAATATCACGACCGGCTTTTTTCCCCGGTGGATTGGCAGTACTTTTTGTCTTTTCAATTTTTTCACTAATACGCTTTGAATAGCGTGACATTAACATCAATCCTTTTTATTAATTTTTTATATTATAGCATATATTTTATATTATCGTGTAATATTGCAATTTTTTATAATATATTTATAAAATTCATAAAATAATAACAGTTTTTTTCTAAATATGGATTGATACTTTTGCCAATGATTGCTACAATATAACATATGTCTTGTTAAGTTTTATTAAAAATAAAGAATAGAGGTGTACATTTTGCGTCAAATGTATTTGGACGCAAGAACATAATGATTAGACAAAATCGCAACCGAGAAAAATTAGCGAATTATTATAATAGTTTCATGGAAAGCGGTGTAATTGATCCCAACGTGCATCCATGGATTGCTGATTCGTGGCAGGAAAGCAAAGGACTTACGATAGCTGCAAAAAAATTTAATGATGTAAATGGAATGGACAAAGAAAATTTAAAGGCACTTCAATCACATCACAATGCTGCAATGGAATATATGCAGGATTTTACTGAGGGGATAAAAGATTTTCTGCAGGAATATGATATTTGCCTGCTATTACTCGATAGTGAATGCACAGTATTGAAAAATTATTCTTCCCCTTACAATCGATTGCTTTCTAAAAAAATTGAAGGCATTTGTTTAGACGAAAAAACTGTTGGTACGTTCAGTTCCAATATCACGGCTAAATATAAAAGCTTGTTCTGGATGTTCGGACCGGAAATATGGTTTAAGGAATATCATGATTGCGATACGGGTTCTGCACCGATTATGGTGTGTGGCAATACAGCTTACATCGTCACTGTTTTGTGCCGCGATTATGATAAGCTGCCGCAGGACGGGATAATTGCTTTACTGATGGCAATTAAGACCGGTATGGAAATACATTTAAAACAAAAAATGTTTTTGCAGGCACAAGAAGAAATATTAAATGCTACACCTTTTGCCGTATATCATATTCTTAAAAATGGTGACGTTGCCTATACCAATAAATTAGGAATTTCTCGTCTTGCCGGTATAGGTGCTATTGATGAGCAAGCCAAAAAGACTTTAAATCTCAATGATGTAGTATTAAATTATAAGCATACGCCTATTTATAAAGGCTTCGAAGGGGTATCGTGCATTAATCAGGAAATCACCTGGACTACCCAGATAAAAACTTATGAAGACATCACAACAGTAGTTCCGATAAAAGACAGTAATGACGGCAGTATCGACAGTGTTGTGGCCGTTACCATGCCTATCGAAGATCTGCGTATGCTGGTAGCTCATGCTGCCGGTTATACAGCAAAATACAGTCTGGATACCATTGTCGGCATCAGCTCGTCTTGTAAATTAATGAAAGAGCGTGCAGCAAGAGCCGCTAAAAAAAATTATCATATCCTGTTGCAGGGGGAAGCCGGTACCGGTAAGCAGCGTCTGGCACACGGCATCCATATGGCAAGTTCTCGTTCACATGGTCCGCTTATATCATTAAATTGCAGTGATATAACACCCGAATTATTAGAACAAGAATTGTTTGGAGCCAAAATGGGCAAGGAGTTAAGTCATCCTGGGAAATTAGAACTGGCAAGCGGCGGCACTTTATTACTTGACGAAATAGAAAAACTACCGTTACAAACAGCTGAACGGCTTGCCGACGCCTTGCAGAACAAGAAAATCTGCCGTATCGGTGAAGATGTGGAACGCAGCATCAATGTGCGGATAATCGCTTCATCAGACAGTAATCTGCGTCGTTTATGTGAAAAAAATCTATTTGATAAACGTTTATTTGAGATAATTTCGCGTAGTATCATTCATGTGCCTCCATTAAGAAGCCGCAGAGATGACATACCTTTGTTGGCGGAAAGTATTTTAAAGGAACTGTCAGCACAGCACAAATTAAGTACGAAGCAGCTCAGCAGCGAAGCAATAAAGCTGTTATCAGAATATGATTGGCCAGGTAACATCAAACAAATGCAGGGTGTTATTGAAAATGCCGTATTTACCACTATTGATGATACTATCTATGCTGAAGACATAAACCTCATGGGTAACATAAAGCCAGACAGTAAATGGAAAGATGATAAGGATATATTTATGAGTGCTTGGCAGTCCGCCGGTGGCAATATCAGCCGTCTGGCTAATCTATTAAGCGTCAGCAGAGTTACTTTGTATCGTTACATCAAAAAATATGGCGTAAAAAAATAATATGGTATGCAAAAGGGCAGAATAATCTGCCCTTTTTGTATACCATAAATCCATATAAATCAGCTTTTTATCCAGCCTAATTTTTCAAATAACGGAATATAATTTAAACGGCGATAAAAGGAACTGAACGTATCAGCCGTATGAAAAATCGGTATTCGCTCCAAAGCAAAAATATTACTTGAGGTTTCTGCTGTTCCATATTTTATCGTAAAAGCTGCGCGATAACCTGCATCTTTAAGCATTTGCGCTATATATAAGTTATAAGTACCAGTAGGATAAGCAAAATAATATGTATTCTGCCCCAAGTTTTTATCGAGGGCCGCTTTTGATTGAACAATCTCATCTTTTATTTGTTCATTAGTCAATTCCGTCAAAGAGCGATGCGTAACCGTATGTGATTCAATATAAAAACCATTTTCTTTCAATTCCCGGCATTGATCCCATGTCAGATAATTAGGATATTTATTTAAAAAACTTGTTATTACAAAAACAGTTGCAGTAAAACCATATTTTTTCAATATGGGATAGGCATTTTTATAATTGTCTTCATAACCGTCGTCAAAAGTTATAAGGACAGGATTAGGCGGCAATTTTTTACCTTGTTCAAGATTTTCATAAAGATCATCCGGTGTAATTACATTGTAATCATTGTTTTTTAAATAAGCCATCTGTTTATCAAAATCCGCCGGCCTTACAGAAAGAGATATATTGACATCGTCTATTTTATGATAATTTAAAACGATAATACCGTCCTGTCCGGTATTTTCCAATGCCGTGCTGTTCTGCGAAACAACATGCGGACTGGTCAATATCACAGGAATAAAACATAAAAAAATAATGAGAACAATTTTTTTGATCAATGAATAGCGCATGTATTTTATTAATTACTCCTCTCAAAGTTTAACTGATAAATTCATTATAACAATCCTAAAATAATTTTGCCAGTTTATTTTTCTTGCGAAAATAAAACTCATAGGGTATGATTAATAATATATTTGGGACGAACTATGTGTAATGTTTTTATAAAGACAATGCTTACCGGAATTTATCTGTCTGCAAGAAAAATAAGAAACTGTCCAGGTACAGTGAAGTGTATGTTGCTATATTGCACATTTAAACTATGCATCAGATATTTGTGCCGCAGGCAAATCAAAAATTAATTTTGAGATTACGAGTGTATTATTATATATCAAAAGAAGGTTATGTTTAAATGCGTTCGGAAATTTTAACTATTTTACATAAAGCTAACGGTGAATATGTGTCGGGAGCCTATCTGGCAGAGAAACTTTCTGTTTCACGCACTGCCATTTGGAAACATATCTGCATTTTACGAAAAGAAGGATACAATATTGATAGTAAATCACGCAGCGGATACCGTATTATCAGCGCTCCAGACTTACTTACTCCCGGTGAAATAAAAGCTGTTTTACAAACAAAATTTTTCGGCAATGAAATAAAATATTATAAAACTGTTGATTCCACAAATAATGCCGCAAAAAAAGCTGCCTTAGAAGATGCAGCTGAAGGCACCGTCATCGTAAGTGAAGCGCAAGGCAGCGGCAGAGGAAGGATTGGCAGAGGCTGGTTCTCTCCTTCACAAAAGGGAATTTGGTTTTCAATTATCCTGCGTCCGCAATTTCTACCACAGGAGGCACCAAAATGCACCCTTATGGCTGCAGTGGCAATCACTAAGGCAATATCAGCCATTACCGGTGTAACAGTCGGAATAAAATGGCCAAATGATATTTTGTATAATGGCAAAAAATTAGTAGGTATATTAACCGAAATGAATGCTGAAATGGACAGGATAAACTATATCATTATCGGTATGGGTGTTAATGTTAATATCAGCGAACAGGACATGCCGGCTGATATTGGTCAAATTGCTACATCACTGCTGCAGATTACCGGTGCCAAAGTATCACGGGCATCGTTGCTGGCGCAGATACTGTTGGAATTGGAAAGAGCCTATTATGATATTAAACAATATGGATTTTCGACAATTCTTGCTGAATGGAAAAAATACTCAGTAACCTTAGGCAATAATGTGAAGGTCATTAGTGTGAATGAAACTTTTTACGGTAAAGCCATTGACATCGATGATTATGGGGCTTTGTTAATTGATACAGGTAAAAAAGTAGTACGGGTATTGGCTGGAGATGTTTCCATACGTTCAGCAAAATAAACAATTAGGAGAGTATAACTGAAAATGTTGTTGGTATTCGACATTGGTAATAGCAATATAGTTTTAGGTACGTATGATGGAAAAAAATTGATGCATCATTGGCGCATTTCGACTGACCGTCAAAAAACAGGTGATGAATACGGGATGCTGATTAATGAATTATTTCGTTTTCAAGGTATCTCGATGTCTGACATTACCGCAATTGTCATTTCATCAGTGGTTCCGCCTCTGGTTGTGCCTATAATAAAAATGTGCCAGCGTTACTTTGGCATAAGGCCGCTTTTAGTGGGACCCGGCATCAAAACCGGCATAAAGTTAAAATATGAGAATCCCCGTGATATCGGCGCGGACCGTATCGTTAATGTGCTTGGTGCCTTTGAGCAATACGGCGGACCTTTGATCGTTATTGATATCGGGACAGCCACGACTTTTGATGTAGTCAGTAAAAACGGGGATTTTCTGGGCGGAGCTATTGCCCCCGGGATCGGCATTTCAAGTGAAGCTTTATTCCAACGCGCTGCTAAACTGCCACGTATTGAACTGGTTACCCCCAAGGCTGTCATCTGCCATAACACAATAACAGGTATACAAGCCGGTATCATATTTGGTGCCGTTGGACAGATTGATGGTATTGTCTGCCGTATGAAAAAAGAATTAAATACAGAAATGAAAGTGGTGGCAACCGGCGGACTTGCCAACATGATTGCACGTGAATCCAAAACGATAGACAAGACAGATCATTTTCTTACATTGACCGGACTGCGTGTACTATATGAAAGAAATAAATAGATAGATTATTATATTAAGGAGCATACATAACAAACAAGACATGTTTATTGGTAATTTACAAATTGATACGCCTGTTTTTTTGGCACCAATGGCAGGTGTAACTGATACCGCCTACCGTATTTTAGCCCACCGTATGGGCTGCGGTCTGGTTTATTCAGAAATGGTCAGCGATAAGGGAATCCATTTCAAGAATCAGCATACATTATCAATGCTTGAGACTGACAAACGCGAACATCCCTTGACTTTACAATTATTTGGTGAAACCCCGGAAAGCATGGCGGAAGCTGCTAAATACGTAGAGGCGTGCGGCTGTGCCGATATAATTGACATTAATATGGGATGTCCTGCTCCTAAAATAGTAAAAAATCATGAAGGCGCTGCCTTAATGCTGGATCCACAACGAGCTTTTGCTATAATGACGGCTGTGAAAAAAGCTGTCAGTCTGCCTGTGACAGTAAAAATGCGCAAGGGCTGGGATGATGAACATATAAATATACTGGACATGGCAAAATTGGCTGAAATGGCCGGAATGGATGCAATAGCCATACACGGTAGAACACGCGAACAATTTTACAGTGGTAATGCTGACTGGCCAATTATTTCCGCAGTAAAACGAATAGTTAAAATTCCAGTCATTGGCAACGGTGATATACGAACATGCCATGATTTGACGACTATTTTTGCTCAGACTCATTGCGATGCAGTCATGATTGGCCGCGCTGCGCAGGGAAATCCATGGATTTTTCATAAATTCAGTGAATTTTTGCGAACCGGTCACCAGCCGCCCGACCCTACCATTCAAGAAAGAAAAATGGTTATACTCGAACATCTTGACATGCTTTTGGCTAAAAAAGGCAGTTATATAGGACCGCGTGAAATGCGTAAGCATGCCACATGGTATACGCGTGGCTTACCCGGTGGAGCTGAACTGCGCCGGCAATTCAATTTAGCACAGACACGAAACGATTTTATTGTCATTCTTAATGAAATGGAAAAGTACAATAAAGATATTTGCTAAAAAGTATCATATGTCTTCATAAAAATACCTATTATGTGATAGAATATAAGAAACTGCAAGTATAAGCTATAAAATAATATATTATTTATAGCAGATAATATATCTGCTGTTTATTCTTAACAGCAAGGAGAAAAATATGATTTGTTCTAATTGCAAAAGAGAAATTGGTGATGCGTCTACATGCCCTTACTGTGGTTTTGACAATGGTGTTTCTGTGATGACTGAACGCGAAAAAGATAATTATTCCGGTGTGACCATAGAAGAGGAAAATAACCGCCAGCACAGCCATGCCAGACCACATTATCGACAGTATCACATTTGGAATATATCTTCTAAAAACAGTTGGCTGTCACGATTTACTATCGGATTAATCATTTTAGCAGCAATGGCTTTTATGATATTTGTGGCCTTACCATTTTTATCAATAGCTTTATTGTCAATTTTTATAGTATGGGTTATCTTTAAAATTTTGCATTAAAAGATAAAAATGTCATTTACCTTATCATTTTTGCTTACATGATTATAAATAGCGGCAGTAACCTGCCGCTATTGTTATTATTTAATAATTGGAGTTTCATTATGATATTTTTTTTAATACTGTTGTTTATAATTTTGGCAGTCATTTGTTTTATTGCCCGTTCAGCCCATTATATACCAGTGTTGATGTATCACCGCATCGCAGATGTTAAAAACGACAGAAATAGTTTATCTGTAGAAAAGCTCGCCTGGCAGCTGAATTATCTGCATAAAAAAAATTATCATACTATAACCTTAGATATGCTGTATGATTTTTATGCCATAAGAAAAAAATTACCGTCTAAATCAATTTTGCTCACCTTTGATGATGGTTACGCCGATAATTATACAGCTGCTTTACCATTATTGGTAAAATATAAGATGACTGCTGTTGTGTTTCCCATTGGCAACTGGATAGGCAAAAAAAATAATTGGGAAAATTTGGGTAAAGAAGAAACGATTACAATGACCAAGGAACAATTGTTGGACTGGCAGCAGCACGGTCAGCTAATTGCTTCACATACAATGACACATCCTTTTTTAACAAACTGCACTGAATCCAAAATCATTGATGAATTACACGACAGTAGGCAGTTATTGTCCAATGCTTTATCTGCTGACGGTGATTTTTTATGTTATCCGTATGGAAATTTTAATGAATCTGTTGCCGCTGCAGCAAAAAAAACTGGCTACAAAGCTGCTTTTGCCATATTTGAAGGTGTCAATTTATTTCATATTGATTTGTATGCCTTACCACGTATCCCTATTCCGTCACATCAGTCAAAATGGGAATTTATCTTAAAAACAAGCCGCCTGTTTATACTTTTTATAGCTTTACGCAAATGGGAACGCGGTTTTAAGAAATGGCGCCGCAAACGATAAATTATTTTTTTTCCTGAAACAGTCGTCCGTCAATTAAAAAACTTTTTTCTTTTAGGGCCTCTATGATACTTTCCACCGGCATATTGCGCCGTTCGAGCCACCATGCAGCATTCTGCTTGTCGCAAAAACGCCGGATAGTTCGACACCTATAGTGTTCAAATGTTTGTTTTTCTTTGTCACTGCTAAATTCATAAGCCAAAACCGTCTTGTCAAATAACGCATCAAGCATACGCAGTTTACCTTCACGTATCCGTTCAGCCTGTTCAATAGCAGAAACCTCTCCCAGTAATGGTTTACAGGCACTCATTATCAGCTGCATCCGACCTGCTTTTTCTGCGGCTGCAATTGTTTGTTTTTTACGGCGGCAAATTGGACAATCCTGTGATCGATATTTTTTTATTAAAGCAGCCTGAGCTTTTGTATCATCAGGCAAATTGACAGTAATATTGTGTCCGCACCTCAAAGTCAGTGTTGTATTCATAGCATTAGCCTCACGTAAAATAATAATTTATTGTTTAATTATACCATTTTAATGGAGTGAATATGTATTCAATAAAAATATTTATAGCATTTTTACTTTGCAGCATGATGCTCTTTTCTACTGCTGATGCTGGTATTGGCAATGAATCGCAGGATTCTGCCAAAGAAAAATTAAATATTATCTGGCAGCCGACGTTTGACACTGCAAATGATTTATCACGTCAGCCTAAAATTGACGGTGTAAACGTCATCTCACCATCATGGCTTACTATCGTCAAACCAAATGGTTTCATTAAAACAACAATAAGTGAAAACTATGTGAAAAGGATCCATGAAAACGGTTATAAGATTTGGCCATTAATTACAAATGACTTTGATAAGGATTTGACGCATGCTTTTTTAAATGATCCGGCAGCACGTGAATATATAATAAGACAGCTGGTATTTTATGCTGAAAAGAATCATTTTGACGGTTATAATTTTGATTTTGAAAATATTTACGAGCAGGACCGTGATGCTTTGACTTCTTTCATCAGACAGTCTGCTATTGTACTGCATCGTGAAAATTTGACCTTATCCATGGATATAACCATTCCTTCCGATAATCCGGTATGGTCTAAATGCTATGACCGCAAAGAATTAGCTGGGCCACTTGATTATCTTATTCTTATGGCCTATGATGAACACAGCCGTCTGTCATCGGACAGTGGTTCAGTTGCCTCATATGATTGGGTAAAAAAGGGGTTGGAAGCCACGCTCGCCCAAGGAGTCCCCAACGATAAACTTGTGCTGGGAGTCCCCTTATATATGCGACTTTGGCGGGAAGGTGAGGGCAAGGTAACAGCTCAGACCTTAAGCATGGAGTCAGCCCAGTCTTTGATCGACAAATATAATTTATCGCCACACTGGCTCGATGATAAGAAACAGTATTATTTCGAATATCAAGATAAAAATTTCCGTTATCGTGTCTGGCAGGAAGATTCCGCTTCATTGAGCCAAAAACTTAATTTAGTCAGCTTGTATAACCTGCCTGGTATTGCCAGCTGGCGCAAGGGATTTGAAACTTCTGACATCTGGCCGTTGTTTAACCGTAAACTGAATGCTGATAAAAACTAATAACATATTTTAGATTATGCTTTTACTATAATAAAAGCATTTATGGTTATTCTTAAAAATACTTTGTAATATATACTATTTTTTGGTAAAATAATTAGTTGATAGTAATATTCATGGTAAATTACTCTGAGAAAGGGGCTTACAATTGTGGGCAAAAAAATTACCATTGATGATTTAACAAAAAAATTACAAGGACCTCATCATAAAATTACACCGCAGCGAAAGGTCGTCTTACAGGTATTTATCGATAATCCTGGCAAACACCTGAGTGCTGAAGACGTTCATTACATTCTGCGAGATAAAGATTATGATATTGGCTTGGCAACTGTTTACCGCAGCCTGGAACTTTTAGCAGATATTAATATCTTGCAAAAAAATGACTTTGGTGATGGCTGTCGTCGCTATGAGCTTAATACGGCCAGTCCTAATGCTCACCAGCATCATCATTTAATTTGCGTAAAATGCGGTAAAGTAAATGAATTTGCTGATGATTTATTGGACGACCTGGAAGCTGATATAATGAAAAAAAGCAATTTTAAAATAACTGACCATCAGGTTACGTTTTATGGGTACTGCAGCGAATGTCAGAAAAAACTATAACCATCGGCAAACTTATAATTGATAATGATAAAGAAATTATCCATAAGATAATCAAAGAAATATTACTTTTATTCAGGTTGTATATTCCTAAGACAGCTGTCCAGCATTGTGATTATTCTGTCATGGAAATAAAAAATACTGTCACTAATGCTGGCGAACTAAAAGTAAACACACAAATCTATTTAACAACAGACGATCGAACGGAGAGTTTGCAGCAAGAAACTGCTGCAAACAGTGATGAAAATCCTAAAGCCGCTGTCAATCGCCTTATAAAATGGAATCTTTATCATCTGCTGAAAACAAAATTTGGCAAGGTAACTGCACCATGGGGAATACTACATGGTGTGCGACCCGCTAAAATTGTTCATCGCTATATTGCCTCTGGTATGCCGCGTGAGACAATAATAAGACGTTTCATTGACGATTATGCCGTCTCACCGGCTAAGGCAGCTTTGCTTACTGATATTGCCTATCGTCAGCTGCCGACAATTGCTTCGTCCGATGCCAGTACAATCAGTATCTATATTGGTATACCATTTTGCTTATCACGCTGTTTGTATTGTTCATTTCCTTCCAACTTGCTGCCGGATGAAACTGTTTTGAATTCATTCATGGCTGCCTTGCATAAAGAAGTAATTTCATTGCAGTCATTGATCATCCGTTATAAGTTAAAAGTGCAGACGATATATATCGGCGGTGGTACTCCCACCAGTCTGCCGGAAAAATATTTTGCAGCATTGCTGAAATATGCGGCATCTTTAAAGACTGTTGATACTGTTGAATTCACTGTGGAGGCAGGACGCCCCGACTCAATTACCCAGGAAAAAATTCTGCTAATGAATGAGTATTGCGTCAACAGAATCAGTGTAAATCCACAAACAATGCAAGAACGAACTTTAAATTTTATCGGACGCAAACACACTCCACAAGATATCATAGATGTCTATCATGTTATCCGCCGGATGAGTTCTGCAAAAATAAATATGGATTTAATATTAGGTCTGCCGGGAGAATCAGATGCAGATACATCCGATACTATAAAAAAAATTATCGGATTAGCACCGGATGATATAACAGTACACGCCCTGGCAATAAAAAAAGGATCGGCACTGAAACTAAATAAATCCGACATTACTCTGCCAAATGATGCTGTCGTCCAGAAGATGGCCCATATAGTGGAAAATGCTCTGCGTCGCAGTGATTATCAGCCATATTATCTTTATCGTCAGGGATACATGAGTGGTCAACTGGAAAACACAGGTTACTGCAAAAAAGATGCGGCAAGTATATATAATATACAAATAATGAGTGAACACCAGACTATTTTAGGAATAGGCGGCAATGCGTCAACAAAAATAGTAGCTCCGGCGGGAACATATTTAAAGACTTTATTTAACCCGAAAAATTTAGCTGCTTATTTGAAAAGTGTTGATGATTATATTATGCGGCGTGTCTCTTTGATGGAGGAAGTTTACGGAAAATAAGGAGAGATATTAATGCTGACAACTATTCCACGCGGTACAAAGGATATTTTACCGGGTACTGTTCACGAGTGGCGTTATCTGGAAGAAAAAATACGCCGCTTATGTACTGTATTCGGTTTTGAAGAAATACGCACGCCTATGTTTGAACATACAGAATTATTTCTGCGCGGCATAGGTGAAACTACTGATGTTGTTGAAAAAGAAATGTATACATTTTCTGATAGAAGCGGACGCAGCATTACATTACGCCCGGAAAATACTGCTTCAGCCGTTCGGGCTTACCTGCAGAACAAATTATATGCCGATGGTAATATTACCAAGTTATTTTATATTGGTTCAATGTTTCGCTATGATAAACCACAGGCCGGCCGCTACCGTGAATTTCATCAGTTTGGCGTCGAAGCTATCGGAGAACAAAATCCATTAATTGATGCTGAAGTGATAAAGCTTGGTGCCAGCCTCTTAAATCAAATTGGTTTAAACGATATCAAGCTAAAGATAAACTCGGTAGGTTGCCCTAAGTGCCGGCCTGTATATCGGAAGAAATTACAGGCTTTTTTCAAAGATAAATTTGATGAATTATGTGAAGACTGCCAATCACGCTTTAATCGCAATCCCCTGCGAATACTTGATTGCAAGAATCCACACTGCAGGGAATTGTCAATAGGAGCTCCGGCAATAACCGATAGTCTGTGTGATGAATGTTCCGAACACTTTGCACAGCTGCAGCGCCATCTTACAGCAATTGGTGTAGAATACGCTTTGGATCCGCGTTTAGTACGCGGCCTTGACTATTATACCAAGACTGCTTTTGAATTCAAATACACACCTCTGGGAGCTCAAAGTGCTGTTTTAGGCGGAGGCCGCTATGATGGACTCATTGAAGAATGCGGCGGTGCTCCAACACCTGCTGTTGGATTCGCAACCGGATTAGAACGCATTCTGCTGGCACTGGAAACGCAGCATCTTTTACCGGCCCGAAAAAATACTTGTGATGTATTTATCGTGGCAATGGGTGAAAATGCTACGCAGCCAGCCTTCAAATTACTCCATCAATTACGTGACGGCAATATAGCAGCATCGATGGATTATGCTGGCCGCAGCATGAAGTCTCAAATGAAACAGGCCAATAAAAGCGGAGCCAAGTACACTGTTATCATTGGTGATGATGAATTATCCAAAAATATCGCATCCGTACGCAATATGAAAGATAGTGAACAAATGGAAATTCCATTTGATACATTAATAGATAAGTTAATTTTTGAGGTGAATAAATAATAATGGAAACATTAGAAGGAATGCCCCGCACACATCATTGCGGAAAAATCAGCAAGGCTGACGTAGGAAAGGAAGTAGTCGTATGCGGCTGGGTTTCTCGGCGCCGTGACCATGGTGGATTAATATTTGTTGATCTGCGTGATCGCTCCGGACTTGTACAAACAGTCTACGCTGAAGATAAGATGGGCAAGGATACTTTTCCAAAAGCAGAATCACTGCGTTCAGAATACGTCATAGCTGTCCGCGGCAAGGTTTCGCTGCGTTCCACAGATACCATCAACCCTCATATGCAGACTGGTGAAGTTGAAATATACTGCGAAGAACTCAGGATACTAAATATTTCTAAAACACCGCCCTTTTACATTCAGGACAACATTGATACTGATGAAACATTGCGTTTAAAATACCGTTATCTCGATTTACGTCGTCCGGAAATGCAAAAAAATATCATTCTGCGTCATCGTGTTACCAAAATAATGCGCGATTATTTTGACAGGAACGATTTTTTGGAAATTGAAACTCCGATGCTTACAAAAAGCACACCGGAAGGTGCCCGTGACTTTTTAGTACCAAGCCGTTTAAATCCGGGTAAATTTTATGCTCTGCCCCAATCACCACAGATTTTTAAACAAATACTGATGCTGGCCGGTTATGAAAAATATTTTCAGATTGTCCGCTGTTTTCGTGATGAAGATTTGCGTGCTGACCGTCAGCCAGAATTTACTCAGCTTGATGTGGAAATGTCCTTTGTCGATCAGGAATATATTCTAAACACAATGGAAAACATGATCGTTGAGCTTTTCGATAAAGCCATTGGTGCTAAGGTTCCCGGTCCATTTTTACGCATGACATGGCAGGATGCTATGGATAGATTTGGTTCAGACAAACCAGATATGCGTTTTGGTATGGAACTCATGGATATTTCCGAGTATGTGCGCGGTTCCCAGTTCAAGGTATTTGAATCCGTTCTGCAAAACGGCGGACAGGTTAAAGTCATCAATGTAGCCGGATATGCTAATATACCACGTCGTGAATTGGACGGTTTGGTTGAATATGTTAAAACTTATGGTGCTAAAGGATTAGCCTGGATTCAATATACTGAAACAGAAATAAAATCACCATTTAAAAAATTCTATTCAGAAGAAATTTTTGCCAAAATAAAATCGGCTGTCGGAGCTAAAACTGGTGACTTATTGCTGGTTGTTGCTGATAAACCGCTGATCGTTGCTCAGGCTCTTGGAGCTTTGCGGCTAGAAATGGCTCGTCGCAGAAATCTTATTGACCCTGATAAATTATCTTTCCTATGGGTAATTGACTTTCCAATGTTTGAATACGATGAAAATGAAAATCGCTGGAAGGCAATGCACCATCCGTTTACTGCTCCTTGTGATGAAGATGTTCAGTATCTCATGACGGATCCCGGCAGAGTAAAAGCTAAAGCATATGATATGGTCCTGAACGGTACCGAAATCGGCGGCGGTAGTCTGCGTATCTATAATAGTGACTTACAAGAAAAAGTATTTGAAGCCATCGGACTCACACCTGAACAAGCTCGCAGTAAATTCGGTTTCATGCTGGATGCTTTCCAATATGGCACTCCACCGCACGGAGGATTGGCATTTGGTCTGGATCGTCTTGTTATGCTCATGGCAAAATGTGATTCGATCCGTGACGTCATCGCTTTTCCAAAAACACAAAGCGCCTCCTGCCTTATGACCCAGGCACCTTCTGATGTCGATAACAAACAGCTGCGTGAGCTTTCAATAAAAACCACTATTGCTGGCAAAAAACATAAAGAAGATTAATATTGATAAGTACCGTATGAATTTTACGGTACTTATTTCAATTTTCCTATTAATCATTGTAATAATGGACATTTTTAAATAACAGCACCCCAGACAAGACGAAAGGAAAATCTATTATGGAAATTACTGTCAGACCCATCGGCCTTATCGAATCTGAATTTAAAAATACCGCAGAAATACCACGCCAAAGTATCTATGCACCGGAAAAACAAGCACGTCTGAAATTATTGGATGACTATAAAGATGGACTGCAAGGTCTTACCTGCGGAAGTAAAATATTGATTATATTTTACTTTCATCAATCAACTGAAACTCCTCTTCTGCAAAAACCCTGCCAGAGTGATAAAATCACTGGTGTTTTTTCTATTCGTTCACCACATCGGCCCAATCATATCGGGATATCTGAAGTAAAAATAACAAAAATAGAAAATAACACTATATATTTTACCGGTGTTGATATGCTGGATGGTACTCCGGTGCTCGACATAAAACCAGTAATAAGCTAATTTATCAAACAGCCAGGGTGATGATAATGGACCTTAAACAAAATATCCAATATTTAAAAGGTATTGGACCACAAAAATCTAAAGCTTTAAAAAAAATTGGCATTGAAAATATCTATGACCTTTTAACATACTACCCTAAACGCTACAGTGATCAAAGCGAATTAACACCAATCAGCATGGTCAATGCTGGCACTTTAGTAAATATAACGGGACGGCTGCTGAACATTCAGGAAAAGGTATCACGGCGCGGCATGAAAATTACAACTGCTCTATTGGCAGATGACAGCGCAACTATTCAAATCATCTGGTTTAATCAACCATTTATTAAAAAAACCTTAAAAATCGGCAGTAATATATTTATCAGAGGTAAGGCTGACTATGCTTATGGTGGTTATGGCCATATGACAATCAATCAGGTAGCTTCATATTCAGTATTAGAAAATAATGAAGTAGAATGTAAATTTTTGCCCTTATATACCCTGCCGGAAACCATAAAACCAAAATTTTTCCGACAGATCATCAGCACAGTATTGACTGATCTGCAAAAAGTTCCTTGTGCGCTGCCTCTCTCAATAAGGACTAAGTATAAATTGGTAGATAAAAAAACTGCACTGCAATATATTCATCAGCCACAAAATAAAGATGAAATAACAGCTGCTCGCCGTATGCTGATTTTTGAGGAACTTTTTATCATGCAATGCGGCCTGATTTATCGCCGCAAAATCAATAGCCAAAATCGACGCGGCATACGTTATCTGGCAAACAGTAATCTTACAAACAAATTATATCAGCAGCTGCCCTTTAAGCTTACTATTGATCAGCAGAATGTCTGGCGGGAAATCTGTCATGACATGGAATCCCCTATTCCAATGCAGCGGCTCCTGCAAGGTGATGTAGGTTCGGGTAAGACTGTCATTGCATTACTTGCCTTGGTTAAAACAATTGAAAATGGTTATCAAGGAGCTCTTATGGCACCGACCGAAATATTAGCAAAACAACATTTTGTAAATTTTTGCCGGACTTTAACAAAATTGGATATAAAAGTCGGATTACTGACCGGCAGTCTTTCATCCAAGGAACATGAAGATGCATTGGGAAAAATAGCCACCGGAGAATGGCAGATAATCATCGGTACACATGCTTTAATCCAAGACAAAGTTATTTTTGCAAAACTGGGATTTGTCGTGACTGATGAACAGCATAGATTTGGTATCGAACAAAGAGCCCGTTTAGAAACCAAAGCTTCATATACCCCCGATGTACTGGTTATGACAGCCACACCTATACCACGAACAATGACACTTACTGTATATGGCGATCTTGATATATCTTCAATAAAGCATCTGCCACCGGGCAGAAAGCCAATAAGGACTTTTTTACGGACAAAGTCCGCTCGAGATAAAATATACAAATTTGTCTACCAGCAAATAAATGCAGGGAGACAAGCTTATGTTGTTTGTCCTTTAATTGAAACTTCAGAAAATGTTGCTGCCGTTTCGGCAGAAGCAGTTTATGAGGAACTTACTCATACTGTTTTTAAAAATACTTCTTGTGCCTTATTACACGGTAAATTAAATACGAAAAACAAAGAACAAATAATGAATGATTTTTTTACCAATAAAATAAAGCTTTTAGTTTCAACCACCGTAATCGAAGTTGGAGTAAACGTACCTAATGCATCTATAATGGTGATAGAAGGAGCTGACCGTTTTGGCCTGGCTCAACTTCACCAATTAAGAGGAAGAATTGGCCGAGGTCCTTATAATTCTTACTGTATACTTTTATCTGACAACAAAAGTGACAAATCAAAGCAAAGATTGACTTTGATGGAAAAAGTCAACGATGGTTTTAAACTTGCTGAAGCAGATTTACAACTCAGAGGTCCCGGACAATTCTTTGGTACAATGCAGCATGGTTTGCCTGATTTAAAAATTGCCGATGTTTTAAACGATACAGACATTCTGTTAAATGCGCGTAATGAAGCTGAACAATGGTGTCATACACAAAATAATATTGCTGCAATAATTGAAACCATAAAATTACAATATAAAAATAATTTTTTCAAAATATTTGATACGTAACATTATCAAATATTAAATATCAATAAACTTTTCAGATGTTTAATACTTAATATTTGTTGGACAATATTTTGTTAAAAATATAATATCATCAAATAGTTCTAACCATATCATAATTGTTACTAAATAGTATTAACTTTTTATTATAAAAATATTAGGAATCATCACTATTAGGCCTGTATTTAAGCAGC
This sequence comes from Pectinatus frisingensis, assembly GCF_014076555.1. Lineage (NCBI taxonomy): Bacteria > Bacillati > Bacillota > Negativicutes > Selenomonadales > Selenomonadaceae > Pectinatus > Pectinatus frisingensis. The sequence continues at coordinate 1,372,083 of NZ_CP045424.1, read as the reverse complement.
AGCTGTTTTAATTATTTATTAATGTATTGATATTACCGATCGATTTTAAATTGCTTAAAATTGATTTTTAGAGGTAGTTTTTTTACTGAAATTTTTAATTTTAATATAATTCTATCCCTGTATATAATTCTAAATAAATTAGAATTATATACAGTCTATTTTAAAAAATATTTTACTGCGCTTAATTATATATGATATAATTAAGTTAATCTTCTAAGTCCTACTTCATAAAAAATAGGACTTAGAAAGCGGAAAAATCCATTAAAAAAAGGGATTTACAATGAAAAACTTAGCAAAAATATCTACCGATTCTAACAAATTCATGACTATTCCTGATTTCATTCCGGAATATGAAATAAATGATAACACTTTTATCTTAAATTACAAAAAACTTTTAGAACGTTATCTATCTCATGGTGAACCTTCTCCGGATACTTTGCGCAATTATTATTCAGCTATTGATAACTATCTGCAATGGTGTCGCTATAACAAGCGCCACCCGCTCAAAATAACCGAATATGAGTTCACTTATTACCGGGATATGCTGGTCCAGTTAAAAATGAAAAAGGGAAGTATTAAGAGCAAGCTCAATGCTGTCAGACAATTTTACAATGTGGCTGTGAAACTGAAACTTCTGGCAGAAAATCCTACTGATGGCATCGGTGTAAAGGCCTATGAACCCAATGACATTTCACCTCTAAAATTTTTGCAGGCAGCGCAGCTGGAACATTTACTTAATGTGATTCCTGATGACGGAAAAAACGTTGAAAACATTCGTGACAAAGCAATGATCATGCTTATGGCACTGGAAGGATTGCGCACAGTTGAAGTATACCGCATGTCGGTAGCTGATGTTGACTGGCAGGTAAAAACTATTTATATCCATGGCAAGGGACACAATGACTTTATTTATCCGCGTCATGATGTTATGGCATATTTAAAGCAATATATAAAACTACGTTATGCCGATAAACAAAAAAAAGATCCATATGGTGAGCCAGTATTTACTGCCCTTGGCAATAGAAATAAAGGGGGCCGGATGAATCGGCGCAGTATTCGCCGCAGCATCGATAAATGGCTGGAAATTGCCGGATTTAAAAAAGCCGGTATCAGCTGCCATATGCTGCGCCATACCTGTGGTACCCTATTGTACAGCACGACCAAGGATTTACAGATAGTGAAACAGGTTCTGCGCCATAGTGATATAAATATAACTAGCAAATATGCTCATGTATTTAGTCAAATGGATAATCGTTATACGTCTGATATTAGACTAAATAACAACATATAAATATTATTTGATATTAATTAGTTAATAATATTTATATTCGTATTTATAATAGTAAAAATAATAATAAATATTTATAGCTATTTATTATTCAAGGATTTCATTTATTAATAATAATTGGAACTTATAGATATAGAATATTATTAAACTATTTATATTTTCATAAGTTAAAAAGTGTGTAAAAGAAACAATTCTGAAAATTATCATGACAATACTATGATAAGTGGCTGACGCATATAATCATAATCATTTTCATTTTATAACTATATGAATAATTAACCGTCTTTCATTAATGTAACAGACACTTATCCTTTTAGTAAACAATTAAATGATTTATAAAAGTGCTGTTTGTATGATTACTTACTAAAATAGTAAGATTTATGATTGCCAGATAAATTAATGAATAGTATAATGAAACTATAATAAAACTGAAAGGATAAACAAATATGGCAAAAGAAGAAAATAAAAAAGATAATAAAAAATCCATATGGGAAAAATATAGCAAAAAAGAAAAGGAAAATCTTCAACTACTTTGTGACAATTACCGTAAATTTCTCACTGTTGGTAAAACCGAACGAGAATGTGTACAGGAAATAATCAAGCAGGCTGAAGAAAAAGGTTATAAGGATCTGCGGTCAATAATCGCAGCTGACGGTTCACTTCATGCAGGTGATAAAGTGTATGCAGTCTGCATGAAAAAATCGGTAGTAATGTTTAATATAGGCAGTGATCCATTAGAAAATGGCATGACGATTTTAGGAGCACATATTGACAGTCCCCGTCTTGACTTAAAGCAAAATCCGCTTTATGAAGATGGCGGTCTTTCTTATCTCGATACACATTATTATGGCGGTATTAAAAAATACCAATGGGTGACAATGCCTTTGGCAATACACGGTGTAATTGTCAAAAAAGACGGCACTGTTGTGAATGTTGTCATTGGTGAAAAAGCAGATGACCCTGTCTTTTGCGTAACAGACCTTCTTATTCATCTTGCTCAGGAACAAATGACAAAAAAAGCTACTGAAGTAATCACCGGTGAATCGCTTGATGTTTTAGTAGGTTCTCTGCCGCTGAAGGATGAAGAAAAAGACGCAGTAAAAGCCAATGTACTCAATATATTGAAAAAAACCTATGGCATTGAAGAAAATGATTTTCTGTCAGCAGAGTTGGAAGTTGTTCCAGCTGGAGCCGCCAGAGAGCTGGGAATAGACCGCAGCATGATAATCTCTTACGGACAGGACGACCGTGTTTGTGCTTATACGTCATTGGCAGCAATATTAGAAACCAAAAATGTCAAAAAGACAGCATGCTGTCTTTTAGTTGATAAAGAAGAAATCGGCAGTGTCGGCGCCACCGGCATGCAATCAAAATTTTTTGAAAACACTTTAGCGGAAGTCATGAATTTATTGGGTACATACACTGAGCTTAATATGCGACGCTGCCTGACAAATTCCAAGATGCTTTCCTCTGATGTCACATCTGCATATGATGCTCTGTATGCATCTGCCTATGACAAAAAAAATATTGCCTATTTGGGAAAAGGGATGGCCTTTAATAAATTCACCGGAGCCCGCGGTAAATCCGGCTCCAATGATGCCAATGCTGAATATTTGGGTGAAATCCGTGCCATGATGGATAAACATAAAGTAAATATTCAATTTTCTGAGCTGGGTCGTGTTGATTTAGGTGGCGGCGGTACTATCGCTTATATCATGGCCTTGTATGGCATGCAGGTCATTGACAGCGGTGTAGCAGTACTTAATATGCATGCTCCATGGGAAGTGACCAGTAAAATTGATGTTTATGAAACCAAGAAAGGTTACAGTGCATTTTTAGCAGAAGCCTGATATAATCCTCTGCCGCAATAAAATACTCGCCGACAAGCGGGTATTTTATTTGTAAATTATTTGGCAATACTAAAATAAAACGTGCTTTAATGGAATTTATCTGTTATACACTCCAGCAGAAATATATTCCAAGTAATCCCTTGCCCACTGTTACTTCAAGAACCGAATCTTTCTGCAAAACATTACTGATAGCATATGGCCAGTATTGCTGCAGAACGACTTTATGCAGCGGCCATTTTACGCCATTGATGCTTACTGCCTCGCATACGGTGCTTAATGGTAAAAGTGATATACTTATCGGCATGCTGTGACATTTAACTTGTAAAGTACCATTTTGTAAGTATAACAGGGTTTCTTTTTCATCGGCAGCACAGATAATATTGTTTTGCGCAGCCAATGATGCTGAGGAAAATATACTGCTGTATAAATGATCAAACCTGCCGCCCCATGCACCGGTGATGACTATATCATTTTGATGGTATTTTTCTGCAATCACCTGCAGAACCAGCTGTGTATCAGTAAGATTTTTGTCAACCGGATACTCAGCCAAGGGAATGTTACTTTTTTTTGCCCACTGCCAATTATCTGCAGCTGCGCTGTCTCCATCACCAAGTATATAGTCAGGCATCACCCCGGAATGCCGGCAGATATCGATACCATGATCTGCGCAATAAATGATTCGCTGTCTGGACACACTTTGGAGCCACGCTGATTCAGGCGCCCGTCCACCGCTTATCAGCAATAATTTATTGGTTGTTGCTGAACTCGTCTCATATGAAACTAATATTTCCGGCAATGATAATTTATATATCATTATATCACCTCATCTTAAAATAAACTTAATATAAAATTTAGCAGGATTTTATCATTTTATGCGTAATGTTTAATGATAAGAAAATTTTTTTAAAGCCCGAATGGAGGTTTTTTGATGGTAAAATTTAATTTTTATGGACATTCCTGTTTTTCTTTGACCACAGAAAATAACATAATTTTAGTGGATCCCTTTTTCACTGATAATCCTTTGACCAAAGTTAAACCGGAAGATATAGATTGTCAATATATACTAGTCAGTCACGCTCATTTTGATCACTTGGGCGACGCACCGGCAATTGCAGCAAGAACCGGTGCAACAATAATTGCCATCCCTGAAGTATTGAAGCTATGTGGTAAGACTGCAAATACCTATGGTATGAATATCGGCGGTTCACATTCTTTCCCCTTTGGTATGGTGCGTATGACACTTGCCATTCACAGTTGTGGTACAGCCGGCGGTATAGCCTGCGGTTTTGTCATAAATTTCAAAAAAGGTCCGACTGTTTACTATTCCGGTGATACAGCACTATTTTCTGATATGCAGATTATCGGTGCCAAAGAGAAAATTGATTATGCTATTTTACCAATCGGTGATAATTTTACAATGGGCAAAGAAGATGCAGCCCGATCTGTACAATTGTTAAAAGCGCATAATGTCATTCCTGTTCATTATAACACATGGCCGGCTATTCGACAGGATCCCAAACTTTTCAAACAAATTGCCGAAAGTCTGATTGCTGTTGATGTCCATATAGTAGAACCGGGAAAATCATTGGAACTTACTAAATGGTAACTGCCGGTAAAGCACCAGTCATTATTATATTAGGTCCGACAGCCGTCGGAAAAACAGCATTAAGTTTAAAACTGGCACAAAAATTAAACACGGAAATAATTTCCGGTGATTCCATGCTGGTTTATCGCGGTCTTAATATTGGAACAGCTAAACCTACCGCGGCTGAATTAGCTGCGGTACCGCATCACTTAATAAATATACTCGATCCCGGTGATGTATTCAATGTCACAATGTTTTGCGATAAATCAGCTGCTTTGATAAAACAATTGAACAATGTCAATAAATTACCAATAATTGCCGGCGGTACAGGCCTTTACATAAAATCATTGATTGAAGGTTACCAATTTAATGCCGCACCGGAGGACCCTCAATACCGTGCTTATCTTGAAAATTTAGCACTAAAGCGCGGGCGGTTATATGTGTTTTCCCTACTGCGTGACGCAGCTCCTCAAACAGCTGCCCGCCTGCATATAAATAATTTTCGCCGAATAATACGTGCCTTAGAAGTCTACAAATATAACAAAGAAACTATTTCCCGGCAAAAATTTACCACAGGCAATGATGACTTGTTTTATAATGCTTTAGTAATTGGTTTAAATCGCCATAGAGCTGATTTATATAAACGAATAAATAAACGTGTTGACATAATGATGACGGAAGGATGGCTGACTGAAACAAAAAAACTGCTCCAAGATGGTGTCAGTCCTCAGGCACAGTCTATGCAGGCCATTGGCTACCGTCAGCTGACTGAATATCTGCAAAATAAAATCACCTTGGAAACTGCTGTGGAACAAATAAAAACTGCTACAAGACATTTTGCCAAACGGCAGCTTACCTGGTACCGCAAAATGCCTTATATAAATTGGCTCGAAATCGATAATCTATCCTTAGACGAATTATTGGGAAAAACTTATGCTCTAGTACAAGAAAAATTTGACTATAGATAAAAATTCAATTATAATTGACATAATTGTAGTTGAAATTTGGGAGGAAAATTCAGTGAAGGCAATTAATCTGCAGGACGCTTTTTTGAACCAGGCACGCAAAGAAAATATAAGTGTTACTATTTATTTAGTCAATGGGTTTCAGCTGCGCGGCAATGTGACCGGATTTGATAATTTTACGGTTATTTTAGATACCAATGGTAAACAGCAGTTAGTGTATAAGCATGCAATTTCCACAATTATCCCTTTCAAAACATTGACTATGAATTATGTACCGGAAAAAAAGGTTTCAGAAGAAATTTCGCAATAAGAACCTATATAAAATAAAAAACCAGAGAACAGCGATAATACTGTTTTCTGGTTTTTTATTTTATACAATCTGCCACGTAAACATAATTAGAAATGTATTTTGGATTCACTGCCATTCATTAAACGAAAAATATTGGCTTTATGTCTATATACAACAAAAGCCGCTGCCAATATACCAAAAATTACATATTCCCATGATTTATCCCAATAATAGGCCTGCAGCGGAACTGATACGGCAGCTATCATAGAAGCTAGTGATACATAGTGGGTGATAAGTACAATAATAAGCCACAAAATAAACGCACACACAGCAGCCTGAGGCATCAGCATAGTTATCACACCTAACCCTGTAGCTACTCCCTTACCTCCTTTAAATGAAAGAAATATTGAGCAGGAATGTCCGACAATAGCCATTATTCCACCTAAAATCAAAACAAACGGTGTTGCCGGCAATCCAGCTCCGGAACCAATAAACATAGCAAATAAAACGCTTACAGCCCCTTTTAAAAAATCAAGAACAAAAACAATTAATCCGGCTTTTCTTCCCAATATACGCCAGGCATTTGTCGCGCCGATATTATGACTGCCATATTGACGTAAATCAGTATTAAACATCGCCCTGCCGATTAATAATCCACTAGGTATTGAACCAATAAGATAACCGACTAATATGATAATGACATAATTCATTCATCATCTTCCTTTCTCCCCTTCACAATTAATTTCAATGGTGTACCCTCAAAGCCAAAACTTTCTCTGAGTTTATTTTCAATAAATCGCAAATAAGAAAAGTGCATAAGTTCGGGATCATTAACAAAAATTATAAATTTAGGTGGTTTTACGTCTGCCTGAGTCATGAAATAAATTTTCAATTGCTTACCTTTATGAGCCGGTGGTGGATTAACTGATAAAGCATCCATTATAAGCTGGTTTAAAACACTTGTCTGTATGCGCATATGCTGTTGCTCCGCCACATACTTTATAAGTTCCGGTATGCGATGTACCCTTTGCTTAGTAAGAGCCGATACATAAATTACCGGTGCATACTGTAAAAAACCCAATTCATCACGCAGATCTTCGGTAAAATGCAATGGTGTCTTAGAATTTTTTTCAACAAGATCCCACTTATTAACCACCAAAATACAGCCTTTACCAGATTCATGGGCATACCCGGCTATTTTTTTATCCTGTTCGGTTACGCCATCCGGCCCACTTATCAGCATAAGAACTACATCACTGCGATCAACTGCGCGTAGTGAACGGATAACACTGTATCTTTCGATTGGTTCGTCTATTCTGGCCTTACGACGCATACCAGCCGTATCAATAAGGGTGTACTTTATGCCGTCCTTACTGAAATGAGTATCAATGGCATCACGTGTTGTTCCCGGTATATCGCTGACAATTACGCGGTCTTGTCCGAGCATAGCATTGACTAATGATGATTTGCCCACATTGGGTCTGCCAATGACCGCAATATGAATTTCATCAGGATCTTCAGCCGCAGTATCGGTTATATCAGCGAATGACTCTGTGACCCGGTCCAATAAATCACCCAGATTGAGCGCATTTGATGCACCTATCGGCGTTGGTTCGCCCAACCCCAGATTATAAAACTCATATACGTCCATTTCCTGTTTAGGTGTATCAATTTTATTTACAGCTACTATAACCGGTTTTCTGGTGTTGCGCAATATATCGGCAATATCTTCATCAGCATTGACAATTCCTGCCCGGCCATCTGTCAAAAAGATTATGACATCAGCTTCTTCAATAGCTAATTTTGCCTGAATCCGCATAGAGGATAACAAAGTATCCTGTCCCTCAAGTTCAATACCACCGGTATCGATTAAAGTAAATTGTTTATTAAGCCATTCGGCATCCATATATATCCTGTCACGAGTCACACCAGGAAAATCATCAACTATTGAAACACGCCTTTTGCCGATTTGATTAAACAGAGTAGATTTTCCTACGTTCGGACGCCCTACTATAGCAACTATTGGTTTATTCAAATTATGCACCTGCCTTATTTAATATATGCGGCATTACTCTGCCATGTATAAATATTTTTTTCACGTATATCTTTTACAGCATACCAATCAGTGAGCAGCTGATAAAGTACGACCGCACCCGTCGCTATTTTTATATCTTTATTATATCTATCTTTTATCTGCTGGAGGGAATAATCATCAAGAAATACATCTTCACCCGTTCTCAGTGCTGATGCAGGCAATATGACACCATCACAGGTACCGGCCTGCTGTTGTAATGCCTTTAATATATCCTGTCCTGTCAAAAGCCCGGTCACTGTGACATCATGTCCAAAAAAATCGTTTTGCACTGGTAAAAGATTAATATGCAGTCCTTTTATATCCAGTCTTTTCAGCAAGGGGGCAAAAACTTTCCCGGCAGACTGACCACATACAATAGTCAAGTATAAGTCCTTATCATATGAAAAAGACCGCTCCATATTACTTTCCAATTGCATATTCCATTCATCAATAAAATTGCGACTTAAACCGATACCATTATCAAGCTGAGGAAATCCATCATAATATTTACTGTCAGGAAATGGATAATCAGCCATCAGATAAAATTCATCACTAAGATAAATAAAAGAAGTATTTGTCCTCTTCCTGAATTCATCCTGCCAATTTTCAACTGATTTTATTACTGCCAATGCTTTTTCCCGATCAAACATTGTAAGCGGATAGCATCCTTCACGATATTTTGTCAGACCGACAGGAACAACGGCAATACTCAAAGCATGAGGAATTCGCTCACTGATATCCCTGACTGTCTTATGCAGCTCCTCTCCATCATTGATACCAGGGCACAAAACAACCTGTGTATGATACTTTATATCCATGGAATCCAAAATGTCAAGCTGTTGCATAATCTGCGCAGCACGTTTGCTGTGCATCATTTTAACACGCAATTGTGGATTGGTAGTGTGGATAGACAAATACAACGGTGACAAATGAAGCTTATGAATACGTTCAAAATCCCGTGGTCCCATATTGGTCATCGAAATAAAGTTGCCATACAAAAATGACATCCGATAGTCATCATCCTTAATTGAAAGACTGCTGCGCATGTCGGGAGCTATTTGATCAACAAAACAAAAACAACATTTATTGCCGCAATTACGGATACCATTGAATACAGCCGATTCAAATTCAACACCTAATTCTTCATCATAGTCTTTATCAAACGCAATTGTTTCTTGCTGTCCGTCAATATGCTCAACCAGGAGTTCTATACTTTCATCAGCAAAGGCAAAACTCAAATCGATTATATCAGAAAGTTTACGCCCATTGACTGCTATTACCAAATCACCGGCCAACAGTCCCAATTCTTCAGCTAAACCACCCTTATTTACTTTTATTATTTTACCACTATGAGACATTAGCTGACTCCTTTAATATTATTCGCATATCAAAAATATCATATAAAAAGGAGTAATGTCAACGGCATTACTCCTTTTTATATGACAGCTGAGTATTTTTAATGCTAAATGTAAATTTAACGAAATTATTTCTTTTCTTCTACCGCATCAGCAACAGTTGCTGGTTTATCTTCTTCAGCGTGATTTTCCTGATATTGTTCAAATTCAGCCTTATCAGCATCCTGTTTGACTCTCGTAATGCTGAGAGCAATTTTTTTGTTATCCTTATCAATATGAATAATTTTTGCTTTTACTTCATCGCCTATTTTTACTACTTCATCAGCCTTAGTAATATGCTTTTCTGACAGTTCGCGCATACGAATCAGCCCGTCAAGTCCTTCTTCCAATTGTATAAATGCACCAAAATCAGCAAGTTTTACAATTTTGCCGACAATATAATTACCGACTGAATATTTTTCGATTTTTGCAAACCATGGATCAGGGACAGTATCTTTTATGCTTAAAGAAATGCGTTTGGTTTTCGGATCAAAATTTTTAATCAGTACTTCAACTTCATCACCGGCAGTGACAATATCAGAAGGATGTTTTATATGATTCCATGACAAATCAGAAATATGTACCAATCCATCCATGCCGCCTAAATCAACAAAAGCACCATAATCAACCACACGTTTAACTTTACCCTTGCAGATTTCACCTTCTTTTAAGGAAGCCATCAGTTCTGCTTGTTTCTTATCACGTTCTTCTTCCAATAAAACACGATGTGAAAAAATCAAACGCTGTTTCTTACTGTCTATTTCAATTATGCGCGCCGGCATTTCCTGTTTAACATAGCTGGCCAAATCCTTGATAAAATGAAGCTCAATTTGCGAAGCCGGTAAAAAGCCTCTTAATCCGGCATAAGACACCAGTAACCCACCCTTTATGAGCTTTGTCACTCTTATCGTAACAGTTTTCTTTTCGTCAAAAATCTTTTGGGCATCGTTCCATGCCGCCATTTCATCAGCACGGCGTTTTGATAAAACCATACCATTTTCACCGCCCATATATACAACATATACGTTAATGACATCGCCGACATTCACCACATCTGAAGCAGTTTCCGGCGTAGGATAAGCCAGTTCCCTATTAGGAATCGGTATTTCCTGTTTATAACCGACATCTACATAAGCAGCATCACGATCAACCATTATGACCGTTCCCTTTATTATTTCATTCTCAGCAAAGTCCCTGATAGATTCTTCCTCCAGCAGGCTTTTCATATCTTGTTCTTGCACTTTATATATACCTCCCTGATGAGCCAGTCAGGTGTTGAAGCCCCTGCCGTCACACCAATTTTTGCTATATTATGAAACCATTCAACATCCAGCTCATCTGCTGTCTCTATATGATGCGTTATACATTTTTTTGAGCACAAATCAGCCAGACGCGTAGTATTAGCACTATTTTTACCGCCAATAACAATCATCATATCAACGTTAGCAGCTAACTTTTCTGCGGCACTTTGTCTTTGTTCCGTAGCTGTGCAAATAGTGCGCAATACTTTTATATCATTAGATTTATCAATAAAGATATTCACTAATTGCTTAAATTTATTACCTGAAAAAGTAGTCTGGGCAACAATTCCCAATTTTTTTACAAAATGAAACTGCCGAGCCTGAACTTCATCTTCGATTATAACAGCATTTTCACCGGCCCATTCAAAGATACTTTTTACTTCCGGATGTGTCTTTTCGCCGATGATTACAACCTCATAACCTTCATCAACAAGAGATTTTGCTGCCATTTGTGCCTTTTTCACATGCGGACAGGTAGCATCAATAATATTTAACCCCTTGGCTGCAGCTTTTTTATAAACTGCCGGCCCCACGCTATGAGAACGGATGATAACAGTACCGCTGTCAATTTCATCAAGATCATCTATTGACAAAATACCTTCATCAGCCAGTTGTTGTACCATTTGAGGATTATGAATGATAGGTCCCAGCGTCACGACCCGGCTGTCTTTCCCTGCCTGATGCCGGGCTAAGTTTATTGCCCGTTTGACACCATAGCAAAATCCCATATGATCTGCCAATTCTATTTCCATTTATTCACCATTTATACTTAATATCTTTCTTAGTATAACATAAATATTTTCTCATGTCTTGCAAGAATTTATCAAATTCTGTATCTCATGCATAATCATATCGGTAAATTTTTGTAATTCAGCCCGATTCGTGGAAGCACTGGTATAATAAATCGGCTTCCCGTATGCTACGCAGATCTTTGGAAAAAAGCTGCCTGATCCAAAAATTTTATTTGTGTTGATCACTGCTGTGGGGATAACCGGCACTGCTGCTTTGGCTGCAATCAATGCCACACCTGTAGCAGCCTGCTGGAGCTCACCGGTTTTACTGCGATGACCTTCCGGAAATACCCCCATACATTCGCCAGAAACTAATTTATTAATAGCTGTTTTTATGGCAGTACGATCTACAGTGCCGCGCCGCACCGGAAATGAATGAAAAGTACGCAGAGCACTGCCTAACAAAGGAACATCAAATAATTCCTGTTTAGCCATGTAGCCAACAGGTCTCTTAATAAAACAGCTTATCAGCATCGGGTCCCAATTACTTAAGTGATTGGCCGCTATTATTACGCCGCCCTTATTAGGCACGTTTTCCTTGTTGACAGCCCTCGCAGCAAATAACGCCCTATAGAATAAATAAAAAAAACAATGTAAAAAATTATAGCCTAATTCCAAGAATCACTCACTCCAAATCATGAAATCAATGACAATATTTTATCAACCACAGCTTCGATCGTCATAGACGTACTGTCCAATAAAAATGCATCCGGAGTCTTTATCAGCGGCGATATAGCACGTTCACTGTCGGCCTTATCTCTGGCGGCAATTTCTGATTTCAGCTGTTCCAAATCAATATTATATCCTTTTTGTTTCATTTCAATAAAGCGGCGCCGGGCCCGCTCTTCTACTGAAGCTGTCAGATATATCTTTATATCGGCATTAGGAAGGACATTACTGGCAATATCCCGTCCATCCATTACTACAGCACCATTTTGCGCCATTGCCCGCTGCAAAGCCACCATTTTTTCCCGTACCGGTCCCAGTTTGGCGACCTGCGAAACTATCTTATTCACCGCTGGCGCACGCAGTTTATCAGAGATATCTTCTCCGTCAACCAACACCCGTGTGCTGCCATCTATATATTGTAAAATCAAATTCATATGTTGTGCTGTTTGTATAATAAATTCATCCTTGAAATCAAAATCATCAGCTTGAAGCACTTTCCACGCCACCGCACGATACATGGCTCCTGTATCTATATATGTATAGCCGAGTCTGGCGGCCACCAATTGGGCAACGGTACTTTTCCCTGCACCAGCCGGTCCGTCAATAGCTATTACTTTGCTGTTATTCATCTGATTATCATTCACCTTATAAGCTTATTTTAAATGTTCCAGTGTAGTATAAAACTGCGGATATGATATATTTACACAGTCTGCACCGCTGATTTTTACACCTTTTCCTGACGCACCCGCAACTGCGAGTGCCATGGCAATACGATGGTCATCGTGTGAATCGCATTGGGCATATTTAAAAGCTGAATTTCCCTCTATAATGAGGCCATCTTCTTTTTCTGTCACAGCATTAGTCAGCTTGCCGAATTCGCGGCAGATTGCCTTGATACGGTCACTTTCCTTTACACGCAGTTCCTGTGCTCCATTTATAGTGGTACGGCCGTCAGCAAGTATCGCTGCTACCGTTATAATTGGAATTTCATCGACCAGACGGGGAATAATATCAGCAGCTATATCTATGCCATGCAGCCTGGCCGATCGAACATGCAGATCAGCCACTGGTTCACCGCCATCCGTCCGACATCCGCAAAGTTCAATGTTTGCTCCCATATTATTAAGAACATCCAATATACCTGTACGTGTCTTATTTATACCAACATTTTTTATTATTATGTCACTGTTGGGAATTACTGTTGCTGCAACCAGCCAATACGCAGCAGAACTGATATCGCCAGGTACAATTATTTCAGCAGGGGCATGCAGCCTGTCTGCCGGACGAATGCTTATCGCGCCATCCTGAGTCGTTATATCAACACCAAAAGCCTTGAGCATTCTTTCTGTATGATCGCGTGACGGATATTTTTCGATTACTGTGGTAACTCCCTGCGCATATAATCCGGCCAATAAAACAGCCGATTTTACTTGCGCACTGGCCATCGGCATTTCATAAGTAATACCGGTCAATCTTTGTTTGGCAGGAATTACTGTAATTGGCAGCAAAGTGTTTATTTTTCTGCCGACGATCGATGCTCCCATTCGAGTTAAAGGAGTAATGACCCGCTGCATCGGTCTTTTGGACAGTGATGCGTCACCAGTAAATGTAGTCAAAAATTTTTGACCGGACAGTATACCGAGCATCAGCCGCAGTGTAGTCCCTGAATTACCGGCATCAATTATATTTTCCGGTTCGTTTAAACCATATAAACCCTTACCGCATATTGTCAGCTCTTCTCCATCATCTGCAATATTGACACCTAAAGCCCGCATACAGTTCACCGTACTTAGGCAATCCTGTGCGCGCAGGAAATTAACTATGCGGACCGGAGTATCACTAAGCCCGGCAAACATAACACTGCGATGTGATACTGATTTATCACCAGGAATAGTAATCACACCATGCAGTCCATCAACCGCCGCCTCAATTATTTTACTTGTCATGCATCCCATACCTTTCAAACTTTTGTATTAGCTGGCAATTCATATTATATAAATAGTAATTCGCGATTTCGCTCAGATTTCCTCCCCATCGCAACCAATTAACAATCAGCGGCATTTTTACCGGCAGTGTATCCCATAGAAAAAGCAGCCTGCAGATTAAATCCGCCGGTATAACCATCAACATCCACCACTTCACCGGCAAAATATAACCCGTCGATAAGCTTAGACTGCATTGTCTTTGGATCTATTTCCTTAACATTTACACCGCCGCAGGTAACAATAGCTTCAGCTAAAGGACGGGATTTTGTAATATCAACAGATAAATTTCTTAATGTGGCAACAAGTTTGTACCGCTCTTTTTTACTCAATTGGTCGGCAGGTTTTTCACCGTTGATATATGCCAGATCCAAAATAATCGGTATTAAACGATGTGGCAAAAGATCAATCATTGCATTTTTCATTTGCTTATGGGCATACTTTTTAAAATCGCGCTGAAGCCGGGCATCAAGCTGCTCTGGTGTCAATGCTGGTTTTAAATTTATTGTCAAAAAAACTTTTTGCCGCTTAGACAAAGATATTGCGATAGCACGGCTTAAAGATAATATTATCGGTCCTGTAACGCCAAAATGCGTGAACATCATTTCACCAAACATTTCAGCACTTTTCTTACCTTCAGTAAAAACACTCACACGCACATTTCGTAATGACAATCCCTGCAGATTCTTCACCCAGTCAAGATCTGTTTCCAATGGTACTAAAGCCGGATGCAGTTCTTCTATAGTATGCCCCAGGACCGATGCCAGATGCACTCCGTTCCCATCCGAACCAGTAGCCGGATAGCTAGATCCCCCTGCAGCCAATATTACAACGTCAGCAGAAGTAATCTGTCCGACTGCTGTTTTAACACCAGTTACCTTATGATCGGCTGTAATGATTTTCATTGCCTTAGTATTCAACTGTAACTCTACTTTAGCATCATATAAACATTTACACAACGTATCTACTACTTCTACAGCCCTATCACTTTGCGGAAAAACCCGGCCACCGCGTTCAACTTTAGTAGCCACCCCAATTTTTTCAAAAAAAGAAATAACATCATCATTAAAAAAATTCCTGAAAGCACTATATAAAAATTTACCATTTCCCGGAATGTTTTTTATAAACGTCGGCAGATCGGCAACATTAGTAATGTTGCAACGCCCCTTACCCGTTATCATTAATTTTCTACCTATCCGGTCATTACGTTCCATCAGGATAACTTTATTGTCATCTTTTTTTGCCGCCTGTAATGCAGCCAGTATACCGGCTGCGCCGGCACCGATGACCACTATCTTTTTCATATTTATTATTCTCCATTGATTATATAATTGAGTTGTAACAATTCATCGTTTGTCAAAGAACGATATTCACCCTTCCTCAGTCCTTTTAAAGTCACTCCGGCAAACTGTACTCGTTTCAAACTAACAACATCGTGCTGCACAGCTTCGAACATTCGCCTTATCTGACGATTACGCCCTTCGTGTATCGTCATTTCTATTTTGCTGCAGTCAGTTTCCCGATTATAGTTGATAATGGCTGCTTTGGCCGGAGCTGTTTTACCATCCGACAAACTTATTCCATGCCGCAGCGACCCCAATTCATCACTGCCGAGTCTGCCCCTTATAGAAACGAGATAGGTCTTTTCTATTTTAAATTTAGGATGTAATAACTTTTGTGTCAATGTTCCATCATTAGTCAGTAATAATAAACCTTCTGTATTATTATCCAATCGTCCAACTGGAAATATACGTTGCTGTATTTCGGGAAGCAGATCCAATACCGTTTTTCTGCCTCTGTCATCCTTCACCGTGGAAATATAACCTTTAGGCTTATACAACATTATATATATTTTTTCTTCAATTTGTTTAATTACGTTCCCGTCAAATTTAACATTATCAACCAAAGGATTTACCCTTGTACCCAAAGTAGTTACTATTTTATCATTGACACTTACACGCCCATCACTAATAAACTTTTCTGCCGTTCGCCGCGATGCTATGCCGCAATCAGCAATATATTTTTGCAACCGTTCCAAAATTAACCTCCAACTTGTAATGATATATTATTTTACCTGATTCTTCAACAGTTTGACAAGCCATCTTCGTAAGTCCGCAAAATAAATAGACTGATGCCGCAGCGCCAGCCTATTTATTTTATTTACTATGAAGTTTTTCGTACATTTGAACAATCATGGCAACTGCAGCGCCGCTCATTGACAACCTGCGGCAAATTTCAGAAGATGTCATTCCCTGATCTAATAATGAAAAAACGACTTTTGTTGCCGCCGGCAATGCCTCATAAGTATCAGACTTTATTCTTTGCTGTTGCTCAGCAACCGACTCTTCTGCTGATAAAACATCAATATGCCTGAGCTTAACATCAGCTGACTTCAAAGCTGTATTAAAATTCGTTGATGGTTTCGTAGTTGTCGTCTGTGAAAAAATACGGCTGTTTTCATTCTCTGCCAATAAAGCACTATATTTTTTTAACTCTTCGACCCGCATATCAGCCGTCTTAATCAAGGTTTCCAGTTGGTTTATACGTCCGTCCATCTGTTGTAAAACATTATCTCCGGCATTTATTATCTCTTTTTTTAAATTATCAGCCGACATCCCGATATTTTCGACACTTGCATAGGTATCGTCATGCTTTATACCGGAACTCATATTACGCTTCAGCAGTAATATTACCAAAACGCCTAAAATTATTATTATACCCAAAACTTCTGTGATCATTTTGCCCTCCGCAATCCATTCATAATTTTATATCAATATTATGACCACGGATGGCATCAGATAAATTATCCTCATCCTCTTGTGGCGGTGCTGCAGCTTTATGTTTATGATTAGGACGCGAATAGCCATTACCATTTTGCTTATTGCGTTCATCATCGCTGCGAATTTTTTCCCCCTCAACGGCATCCTTGGCATAAACCTGAAATTGTTTATCTTCTGATTCCTGCTGCAGTTTAGTATTGCCAAAGTCTTGTGCGGCATTTACCTGTTGGTTCATTTTATTTTGAATATTACCAACCTCGGAACTGTTCGGCAGCATTGCCTGCAGATTACCAATAGGATTTACAGACATCTTTATCCCTCCATTATCAATAAGGACTCAACTTTACACATTCATGTTCCTTATCAGCAACAAATGAACAATGCTGCGCATCTGTCTGCATAGTATAAAGGAACGGTGATATCGTCACCTTTACACCCGGATGCACAGCAGCATCCACCCTTATTTTAGCATTGGACATATTTTTAAGTGTTTCAGCCAATTTTTCTATTATAGCCTTGTTTCTTTCAATTTTTCCTGCCAAGGGAAATCTCACACGCTTTAGTTGCCCTAATTTTTCTTTTTGAAGCAATGATAAATTAGTTTTATTCTTAAATGAATTTAATGCATTAGTTATATTGCGCAATTGTTTTTTGTCAGTCTCGTATTCTTTGAGCAGACTTGTATACCGTTCATTGATTATAGGATTTATTCCCACCTCAATTTTTGTCGATACATTGGCAATATTTCCCAGTACACCCGCATCAATCAAAATACCAGCAATTGCATGACCACCGACTATTTGTCCACGGCGCCCCTTTACAATAATTCTTCTTCCGGCATTTAATTTCGAATGCATCGCCACATCAACCACATAAATATCACGTTCTGCTGTTATATAGGCGTTTTCAGCAAAAGTAGTGTGAACATCTTCCTGGGCAGTTATTTTACCGTGCCGCATGCCCAGCACACCGCCATCTATATAAATATTACGTGCTATCACCGTCCCGCCGCCGACAACACCGCCAATATTTACATCTCCCTCGGCTTTGACCGTAAAACCATCCTGAACACTACCTTTAATAAAGACACTGCCATTGAAATTGATATTGCCGGTCGATAAATCAACATCACCATTTATGTCCAGTTTGGGATCAACAGAAATACGGTTATTTTCTTCAATGGCCTGTCCGTCAATAGCAGCCACTAGTGTATTATCATCTACAATTTCAGTATTTTTCCCTTTTATCAGCGGTATTGGTTTACCCGCCCGGCAGGCTATTTCCTGCCCCAAGACATTCATACCCGATTCCCCCTTGGTTTGAGGAATCCTTTCAGCAAGGACCGTTCCCTTTGTCACAACAAAATACAAATTAAGATCCTTATAATTCACCTTACCGTTTTCCTTTGTTGCCGGTGCCCCCTTCTTAGAAAAATCAATATGTCTTTTTATATAAGCATTATCGCCATTAATTGGTGCCTTACCTTCAGCGATTATTTGTGTTTGAAAAGGTGTTTTTATAAATTCGTCGATATTTGACTCATTTATACCATAACTTATTTTCTTGTCTGAGAGCAGCTGCATAATATAATTCTTATCATAATTAAACTCCTTATCTTCTCCGTTAAAGCTGATCACAGCCTGCATCTTATCCTTACTTATCTCTACCAACGGCACAGGAACTTCCCGTGCCACAGTCTGCTCTGCTCCTCCTGCTATCTGCTTGCGCTGCCCATCATGTTCATTAACGATTTTTACTATATCTGTCAGCTTATAATCCTTTATTTCATGCTTTTTTAAAATTGCGCATAATAGCGTAAGGTCTTTGAATGAAGCCATTCCTTCAGCCGGTTGATACACGGTTAAAAAAACTTCTTCCCCTAAAATCTCTAATAAGTATCCTTCTTTTTCACTGCCAACAGCAACATCCGGCATAGTAAATCCTCCTGAGATTAGAACACTTGAATTTTTTTACAATTAACAGCTTTCCCCTCGAAAACTGTTTTCGAGATACAATGTTGCTAAAACCTATTTTTATAATAACTGCCCTTAAATTACATCTATTTTTATTATAGCTGTAATTTTCCGAAATAAATCACCACTCATCTCCTACGCCGCTTATTTTATATATTTTTAATTAAAAATATCAGATTTGGAACGCGATAAATAACCCCTTAGTCTGAGAACTGCCCTTTTGTGCAGCTGACTTATACGTGCTTCCGATAGATTAAGTGTCATGCCGATTTCCTTCAAAGTCAGTTCCTCCGAATAATACAATGAAATTATCAACTTTTCTTTTTCCGGCAGCCGGTCTATAGCTTCTGCCAGCTTTTGCTTAATGAAATCTCTGTTGATTTTTTTTTCCACATCATTGCTGTCACTGACCATGTATTCCGCATTTATATATTCTTCCAGTGATGTCAATGAAGTCGTGTTTATATTGGTTTCTAAAGTATATAAATCTTCCAATTTCATCGTCATTGCCTGGGCCAATTCCTGTTTGGTCGGAGTGCGGTGCAGATCCTCTTCCAGACCAATATACACAGTTTCATATTTTTTAATTTTTTTCCGCAAAGAAACTGACAGCCAGTCCCTTGACCTCAAATAATCCAATATTGATCCGCGTATGCGATTTTTAGCATAAGTCTCAAACTTTACCCCCAGATTGATATCAAACCGTGAAATGGCATCCATAAGTCCAAAAAAACCGCTGCTTATCAAATCATCACGTTCAATATGTGACGGTAAATTATACGCTATATTATTTACAATAATATTCACTAACGGCAAATAATTTTCTATCAAACTGTTTCGTGCGGCTAAATCATCATTTTTTTTATATGTTTCCCATAAATCAATAATATCGGGGGCAGAAAGGGGTTTAATTGTCTGCAATTTTGTGCCTCCTTAATTTATGTTCAAACAAATTTGCAGCATTATCAAAACAACAGACAAATATCATTTTTCATATATATTTTATCTGTTGACCGGGATAATATCAAATTGTTTTTTCACCCTTATTAATTGTTCTTATTTTATATAAACCTGTTTCTAAATCAATTTCCACCGTACGTCCGTATGTTCCGCCTAAATCTTCGCCGGCAATTTTTATTGCACAATTTTGCAAAGTTTTCCTAGCTAATTCAGCATTTCTTTTACCTATTGCCATTATATCAGATGTACCGGCAAATTGAAACATTTGTGAACCGCCGGCCAGTTTGGCTATCAATCTCGTCTTAACAGCACCCATCGAAATAACCTTATCAAGTAAAAGCGGTATACCGGTATCGGCAAATTTAGCCGGATTTTCATTAGCACGTGCCTGAGTACTGTCGGGCAGCATAATATGAACCAATCCGCCTATTTTTATAACAGGATCATATAAAGTAATACCAACGCAGGAACCCAATCCATAGCTAATAATTTTATCTGGCGCCTTGCCGACCTTATAATCGGCTATCCCGACTTTTAATGCTTCAGCCATATTATTTCACTCCTACTGCATTTAAAATTATTTGGAGCGAGCCAGAGTCGGGTATTAAAAAGAAATGTCCATTTATACCATCATCTTCCGATAAGAATTGTGTTTCAATAACGAGTGCGTGATCTCCCATCTGTCCCAATTGAACAATTACAACATTTAATATTGCTCCTGCCATATCCACAGCCATAGCTGGTATTGAAGGCAGCAATGTCAATTTTGTATAGTAAGATAAAGCATTCAAATATGAACCGGCTAATATGTTCCCTATTTCCATCAAAGCTGACTGATCCATTTCAGTCAGCTCTCCTTCTGTGCTTTTTTGCTCTCCTAATAAATGCTCAACTAAATAAAAGGCGCTTTCCTTAGGCATCAGGAATAGTACGCTGCCCGGTGCTTTCCCATACACTCGTAAGAAAATACCAGCAACCATAGTATCCGGACCACCCACAAGATTAGGGACATCTGCCAATGGTACCACAGATACACTTGGAACATCCATATCTATTTTTTTATTTATAAGCTGTGAAAGTGCCGTAGCTGAATTTCCGGCACCTACATTACCTATTTCCTTTATTGCGTCCAGCTGCATTGCTGATAAATTTAACATACTGTCTGACATATGCACACCTCATTTATTTTCGTTATTTAATCCTAATATTTCATATAAATTTAATAAAATAACGAGTCGGTCATTTAAATTGCCTATGCCGCTTATAAATTTATTGGACTCTGCATGCAGATCATTTTCCGTTGATATTATCTGCTTGTAATTAGTTATACAGTTAGTATCAACAGTCAAAACCTCGGTTACGGCATCCACGATCATGCCAACTGTTATATCTTCCAATTTTATGACAATTATTCTGGTAGATTCACTATACTCTTCATCCGGCAGACCAATTCTTTTTTTCAGATCAATAACCGGCAGTACACTGCCCCGCAGATTTATAACACCCTTGATATATTCTGGCGTAAAAGGTACCCGGGTTATGTCAGTAAGTCTTTTTATTTCTTCAACATTTAAGATACTTATGCCGTATTCTTCACGCTTTAACTTAAATGCGACTATCTGTACTTCACTTGATGCAGCTTCTTGCTGTTCCATGATATACTCCTCCTACAAATTATTGCATTAAAATTGCAACATCTAAAATCAGGGCAATCTGACCATTACCTAAAACCGTTGCACCGGAAATAACCTTGATACCCGATAACAATTTGCCCAGCGTTTTTATTACGATTTCCTGCTGACCAATCAATCTGTCAACCATAATGCCGCATTTCTTATCACCAATATGCACGACGACTATGTATATTTCATCACTGTCAAAATCAGCCGCAGGCGGTACATTAAGGGCTTGGTTCAAACGGACTATTGGTATTATTTCACCACGAATAACGATAGTTTCCCTGTTTTGGATAGTTTTTATATCATCTGGCGTTATATTTATCGTACTATCAATAGAAGCCAATGGAATAGCGTAAATTTCTTTTTGTACATTGACCAGTAAAGCCTGAATAATAGCCAATGTCAACGGCAGCTTTATTTTAAATATACTGCCGGCATTACGCTTGGTTTCAACATCAATAACTCCACCTAATGCTTCGATCGTAGTTCGCACAACATCCATTCCTACGCCACGTCCGGATACATCAGTAATTACATCAGAAGTGGAAAAGCCCGGTAAAAAGATCAATCGCACTGCCTCTGACTCTGTCATATTATCGGCATCTTCCTGTGTAATAACACCTTTTTCCAATGCTTTATCCCGAATGACTGCAGCATCCATACCAGCGCCGTCATCAGTGACCATGATTATTACATTATTACCTTCATGTCTGGCTATGAGACCTACCTTACCGACACGCGGCTTACCCTTTGCTTCACGATCATCAGGATGTTCTATACCATGGTCCATTGAATTGCGAATAAGATGGACTAACGGATCTCCAATTTCATCTATTACAGTTCTGTCCAGTTCAGTTTCTTCACCTTCAATAGTCAAATTGACTTCCTTACCCAATTCTTTTGCCAAATCCCGTACAACACGGGGAAACCGGTTAAATACCTGCCCTACCGGAACCATCCGCACCTTCATGACAATTGACTGTAAGTCACTCGTGACCCGATCCATTTGTTCAACTGTTTCCACTAATTCAGTAATACGATGAGTATTGCCAATTTGTTCCAGCCGTGTCTTGTTAATAACTAATTCACCGACCAAATTCATCAAAGAATCAAGCTTTTCAATACCAACACGTACAGATTGTCCACCTTTCATGTTGTCATGATGCTGGATAGCCTGCTTCTTTTTGACCGGAGCGCTCGATTTGGCCACTGCCGGAACAGCTGCTTTCTTGACAGCCGGTACCGATACCGGTGCATCAAGTTTAATTATTTCTATCATTACTTGCTTTATTTCAGAAATACCCAATAATGTAGATTCTACCCGCTGTTCTTCTTCACCTGTCAGTAAAATGACATCAAATGATAAGTCAAACTTTTCTTGTTCTAAATCCTCTGCCGGTGGAACAGATTTTATTACGTCACCCAATTCATCCAGTGCTGACATTACCATATACGAACGAACCGCTTTCAGCACACATGTTTCAGCTAAAATAATCCTCACATGCATTGCCCGCAGACCCGATTCTTTAGCCTTATTAATGAGATCTTTGTCAATATCGGTAAGTTCTATGCTCATATCAGCTTTTTTATCATCAGTTCCGGCTGCATCCGCAGGCGCAGCTGATGATTTATCTGTACTGCTTTTAGCGATTGAACCTGTTGAATTACCGGAAGCAATGGCATTCAACTTTTCTACCAAACCTTTTACGTCAACCGAATCTTCAGGATTACCGGCTTCTACATTATCGACCATCTGCTGCAAGGCATCGACACTTTTAAATAATATATCCACAATGTCTTCATCAGCGTGCAGTTTTTCATTACGAATCAAATCCAGTACATTTTCCATATCATGAGTAAGTTCGGCAATGGCTGTAAAACCCATCGTAGCCGACATCCCCTTCAATGTATGTGCGCTTCTGAAAATCTCATTTATCGCATCGGAATCCTCAGGATCTTTTTCAAGGTCCAGGAGACGTTCATTAAGTGACTGCAAATGATCTTTTGATTCTTCCAGAAACATCTCCATATATTGACTAGTATCCATTTTTCATTCCTCCAGAATATTATTGATTTCTTTTTATGGCACTAACTATTGCATTAGCTATTTCATCCACAGGCAAAACTTCATCAGCTATTCCCAAATCAACAACGGCCTTGGGCATTCCATAAACGACTGATGTCAGCTCACTCTCGGCAATTACATAGCCGCCGGCCTTTTTTATCTGCAGCATACCTGCTGCCCCGTCATTTCCCATACCAGTCATGATAACCGCTACAAGGTTCTTTCCGAAAGGAACTGCGGAATTAAACAATGCATTGACTGACGGGCGGTGATTACCGATCGGCGGCTCCTGGTTAAGTGATATTATACCTCCGGCAGCATCCTTATGCACCACCATATGGTAATTTCCCGGTGCTATATAGACATGCGCAGGTTCAATACGGTCACCATTTTCAGCCTCTTTAACAGTCACCTCAGACAATTGATTTAATCTGTCTGCCAATGACTTTGTGAAACCGGGCGGCATGTGTTGTACAACGACCACACCGCACGGCAGATCTGCCGGCAGCTTAGTAATTACATCCTGCAGTGCCTTAGGTCCCCCTGTCGATGTTCCAATAGCAACCAATCTGGTACAACCTGCTGCACTGCTATTATATGCAGGTCGTCCTTCGGTTACGGAATAAAACGGACTCACCCTTTTAGAATTTATATGCCATGCGGATAGCTTACCCTTCACTTTAACTGCTGCCCGGCATTTATTTATTATACTGTCACTTATATCTCTGGAATTAATTATATTGGTATTACCCTTATTAATAAAATCTACCGCGCCTGCCTCCAATGCCGCTATTGTTTCGTCAGCACCTGATTTAGTGAGACTGCTTACCATTATGACCGGCAGCGGAGCTTCCCGCATAATCACTTTTAAGGCATGTAAGCCATCCATGATCGGCATATTGACATCAAGGGTCATAATATCAGGTTTTAACTCCAAAACTTTTTCTATAGCATCCCTTCCATTCACTGCCACACCTACTACTGTAAAATCTGCTTGTGTAGCAAATATATCTGACAATATTTTTCTCATGAAGATTGAATCATCTGCTATTAAAATACGGATCAATGCTATTTTCCTTTCTTACTTTTGTATTATCCCTTTATTAATAAATTCCCTTTGTTTAGTAAAAAGATATTTTATCAATTTATTTTGAATCTGCCGCGATAAATCAATAAATTTAGCGCCGACAAGATATTGATTACTGTCTTTTAAAATAGAACGTTTTATCCTGGCAAAAGTATATATTCTGCCTACGGAAGGAATAAGTTCAGTCTCAATTATAATTTTACTATTGGGCAGCAATTTGGTATTGTAGAAAAAAGATATGCCATTACCGCTCATGTCGAAACTTTCAGTTTTAAGCGGTGCATTGATTCCGCCGTTTTCATCAAATGTTATAACTCGCAATGCCGTCCGCAACGGTATTCTTACAAATTCCCGGTTTTGTGCTTTTATGACTGTATCATTAATATTTAATACCCATACCGGTACATTGATTTTTGCCAGATGCTTGTACTGACCGGTAAAGATATAAATACAGGTGCTGTCAATTATTTTACCACTAATAGGCTGATTTGTTTCCGGGATTATCGGACATCGCCTTGAATCTGCCGGCAAGGCCAAAAAAACTTCATTTTCCTGTATATCTTCAACTCTGCTTGAATAAGCAACGGCCTCATCACTGTTGCCTATCTTAGTAATCTCTATACGCTGCCCTATCCTTAAAATTTTTTTTGTCTTAAAAACATTAATATGCTTCATTGTCGTTTCCTCCGTAAAACTAACGGGAAAAAATCAAACGCTGCAAAAAACCGCGCCAACCCCGTTTGACTCGCATACTGTCTCCCTGCAAAACTGCCTTTGCTATTAAATTTATGCATTTGGCCGCAATAGTATCAGGATAAGACAATAACAGAGGAACCTGCTTTTTTATAGCATTTGTCATATTGCGGTCATCATAAATCATTCCCAGATAACTTACATTAACTTGTAAAAATCTTCTGGTGGTTTCGATCAGCTTCATACCGACATCGATTCCCTCAGACTCATCATATATCTTATTAATAACGAATTTTATATTAAGAAAATCTGTTTTCGCTCTGCAGGCTTTGATAACGGCATATGCATCCGTCAATGCCGTTGGTTCGGGTGTAGTGAGTAAAATAATCTCATCGGATGATAATAAAAAATCCAACACATTTCTACCGACGCCGGCACCAGTATCTACTAAAATTATATCAGCAACAGTCTCACACGCGTATAGCTTTTGTATCAGTAGTTCCCTGGTGGTAACTGAAAGATCCGACATTTGTTCAATTCCAGATCCCCCCGAGATATATTTGATTCCGGCAGGACCTTCCAATATGATCTGCGCCAAAGAAATATCACTGTTTAACAAATCCATCATCGTATACTTTGATGAACAGCCTAAAATCACCTCAACATTTGCCAATCCCAAATCCGCATCAATTATCAAAACACGTTTGCCCATTCGTGATAAAGCAATGGCCAGGTTAACGGTAAAATTTGTTTTGCCGACACCGCCCTTGCCACTCGTGATTGCAATGATATACGGCAGATTATCTTTCTTATCACCATTTACAGAACCTGTCTCCTGCAAATCACCAACAAAATTTTTTCCCCCGACTAGTTGTCGCAATTTGGCAGCTTGGTCTTTCATAATATATCTACCTCAACAGAAGATCAGCTAAATTTTTTGCCAATGCCGGGAAAATGTCATCAGGCACACTTTGTCCATTGGTAAAATATGATAAAGTAATCGGATATTGCTTAAGTAAATTGAGAACCATGCCAATACTAGATGTTTCATCAGTTTTGGTAAAAATAACCCGATCAGGTGCACATAAAGAAAACTTTCTAATTATATCCACTACATCACGCGGCTTAGTGGTAGCACTTAGAACAAGATGCTTTTCAATACCGCTGCTGGCAGCAAGTAAATCATGCAATTCCATTAACTGATATTCATTATGCTGGCTGCGGCCGGCGGTGTCAATTAAAATCAATTGTTTATCTTTATGTTTATCGATTGTATCTTTTAACTCAGATGGTGAATAAACAATTTCCAATGGCAATCCAATGATATCCGAGTATGTCTTTAACTGGTCAACCGCCGATATTCGATATGTGTCAGCAGTTATTAATGCTGCACGCACGCCATGTTCTAAAGCAAAACGGGCAGCTATCTTAGCCAGTGTCGTAGTCTTTCCTACACCGGTAGTACCAATTAACGCGACAATCTTAGGCCGTCCGGCAGTGAGTTCTATTCCCGTTGGTGGTTTTATATATTGAGCCAGATAATCCAGTAAAATTTTTCGGGCTGCCGGCATGTTTTTATCCAATAGTGCATTACTATCGGCCGACTGATTAACAATTTCCTCGATTATCGCATCATCAACTTCCTGCTGTTGCAATGCCTCTTGTAATGATACAGTATCAGATTCCGCACTTTTGCCTTGTCCTTTTAGTACGTCATTAAGCATGAGCTTCATTTGGGCAAGTTCTGTCTCCAGCTGCCGGATTTTTACTTCCTGTCCATTTTCTCCAGTATTCATATCCTGCATATTATCAGACGCCTTTATAATCTTCGGCTGTCGTACATGATCGGCCGATACAGTATCTTCTCCGGGTGTATCTGCTGCCGGCTCATTATAGTTGACAGTTTTATAATTCTGCAATACTTTCTTAGGTACAATTGGTTTCATTTGCTCCGGTACAGCTTGCTGCCGGACCGGCTTTGATATTGGCTTGCTGTCAGGAGCCGGTGCGGTACTATTTATAACCGGCGGTAAAATTGCTGTGCGCGGTTTATCCTCAACAGCTGCCGTTACTTCAACCATTTTTTTGCCACCATAACCAAAAATCCCCCCTGTAGTGTATTTTTTAGTATGCAAAATCACCGCGTCCGCACCTAATTCCGCACGGACTCTATCCATAGCTGCCTTAGCAGTACGTTCCTTAAATACTTTAATCTGCAATTATATTTTCACCACCCCAAGAATCTGAATTTCCACATTTGAATCTATTTCAGCCTGTGATAATACAATTACACCAGCAATAGATCTTTCAATCAATTTTTTAAAATATATCCTGATAGCCGGCCCTGTAAGCACAATCGGTTGATAACCCAGATCCGTGAGTTCCTGCAGGACCTTATTCATCGCCGTTGTAAGATTTTTCATCGTATTAGGATCAAGACTTACATATGATCCCCGCTCCGTCCGCTGCACAGCACCGGCAATTTTATTTTCCAGTCCCGGATCAAGTGACACACATGGCAGGGTGTTGTTTTGCACATACTGACTAGTTATCTGCCTTGCTAAAGCATGCCGTACATATTCTGTTAAAACATCAGTATCCTTGGTCATTTTCGCATAATCCGACAAAACTTCCAAAATCGTAGCCATATCGCGAATAGACACTCGTTCATGCAGTAAATTAGCCAGGACTTTTTGTATCTCACCGACACTGAGCAGATCAGGTACGACTTCTTCAACCACCGACGGACTAGTTTTCTTAATATTATCAATTAAATTCTGCGTTTCCTGACGACTCAGTATCTCATCAGCATGGGCTTTTATAACCTCTGTAAGATGCGTCGCCAAAACAGACACGGCATCAACCACCGTATATCCATTCAATTCTGCCTGTTCACGCTGTGCTTCAGTCACCCATATAGCCGGTAATCCAAAAGCTGGTTCAGTAGTTTTTATGCCATCAATTTCTTCTACCACTGTTCCGGAATTCATTGCTAAATAGTGGTCAAGTAATAATTCTCCCTTGGCTATTTCAATACCTCTTAATTTTATGATATAAGCGTTAGGTTTTATCTGAATATTATCACGTATCCTGATAGTGGGGACAACCAAGCCTAATTCCAAGGCACATTGCCGTCTGATCATCACAATACGCTCCAGCAGATCTCCACCTTGTGCTGTATCAACCAATGGAATCAAACTATAACCTATTTCCAGTTCCATTGGATCCACCTGTAATAAAGATATAACATTCTCCGGTTTTTTTATTGCTTCCTTACTTTGTTCTTTTTGTTTAGCCTGAGTATTGGCTAAAGACGTCCGTTCTGACTTACGCAGATTATAAGCAATTATGAAAGCGAATGCCGCCAGCACCAAAAATGGAATTGTAGGCAGCCCCGGTATCAAGGATAGGAAAACCAGAACACCGGAAACTATAAAAAATATCCGTGGATTCCTAAATAATTGGCTTATCAGATCATGTCCCAAATTGGAATTAGAAGCAGCCCGCGTAACGATGATACCTGTAGCCGTTGATATCAAAAGTGCCGGTATCTGATTTACCAGACCTTCACCGACAGTCAGCAAAGTATATTGCTGCAATGACTGAGCTATAGTCAAATTACGCTGAACCATACCAATTATAAATCCGCCAAAGATATTGATAATGATTATTATAATAGCAGCAATAGCATCGCCTTTGACAAATTTGCTGGCCCCGTCCATAGCTCCGTAAAAATCAGCTTCATGCTGTATTTTTTCACGTCTGGCCTTAGCTTCGGCGTCATTTATTATACCTTGATTCAAATCAGCATCAATAGCCATCTGTTTACCGGGCATAGCATCCAAAGTAAAACGAGCAGAAACTTCCGCCACACGTTCTGCCCCTTTAGTAATTACAACAAACTGTATAATTATCAAAATTACAAAGACAATAAATCCTACTACCGGATTGCCGCCGACAACAAAATTACCGAATGCCATTATTACTTCTCCGGCGTAACCATTCAACAAAATCAATCTGGTTGAAGATACATTCAACGCCAAACGAAATAAAGTTGCAACCAGCAATAACGACGGAAAAACCGAAAAATCCAACGGCTCAACATTATAAATTGTTACCATTACCACGGTTAAAGCCAAAGTAATATTGAGACATAACAACAAATCCAGAAGAAACGTCGGCAGCGGAATAATCATCATTATGACTATCGTCACGATAGCTAGAGCGATAACAACATCACTGTACTTATTAATAAAATTTCCTGCTGTAGTAGATGGTGCAGCCATAATGCAATAACCCCTCACTCTGCTTTAAAATAAAATATTATGCTAATTTTTTCTTTTTCAATCTATACACATATGCCAATACTTCAGCAACAGCCTTGTACAATTCCGGTGGAACAACATCACCAATTTCAGCAGAAAGATACAGCGTTCGGGCCAACGGTTTATTTTCTACTATAACGACATTTGCCTCACGAGCAATCTGCTTTATCCTTTGGGCAACCAGATCCTGTCCTTTAGCAATTATAACCGGAGCAGTCATGCCTTTTTCATATTTCAAGGCTATTGCAAAATGTGTAGGATTAGTTATAATGACATCGGCTTTGGGAACTTCATGCATCATACGCTGCAGGGATATCTGCTTTTGCTTTTGTTTTATTTTCCCCTTTATCTGAGGATCCCCTTCACTTTGTTTAAACTCATCCTTAATATCCTGCTTGCTCATTTTTAATTCCTGCCTATGCTGCCATTTTTGATACATAAAATCTATTAAGCCGATTATTAGCAGCACCGCGCATATTTCAAAAGCCAATTTGAAAATAATATCGGTAATCGTCACCAATGCCATCCGCAGATCCATAAAAATAAGCTTTGGCATCTGGATAACCTGATCAACTATATATAAATAAACAAAATATCCCACAACCAATATTTTGGCAATAGACTTAAATAATTCCATAATTGCGCGCTTGGAAAAAATCCGTCCCAACCCGGTTATCGGGTTCAAGCGATTAAGATCAAAAGATAGCGGCTCCATGCTGAAAACGAACCCGACCTGGTAATAGTTAAGCGCCAGTCCGGCTAATAAAATTGCCCCCATTACCGGTAAAATCGTCTTACCCAGAATAATCATCGTTTCAAGAAATAAATGCGTTACACTTTCAGCGTCCAGAGAAAGTGTAAGATTGGTAAAGATCAGTGCCATAAACTGTGTAATAGAATTATAAATATATTCGCCACAGTTCCATAACGTAAAAAAACCCACCAATATTACAATAGCCGCCGACAAATCCTGGCTTTTTGCCACCTGGCCTTTTTTATGGGCATCAGATAAGCGTTTGGCTGTCGGATCTTCAGTTTTTTCCTCGGCAAACAATTGCAGATCAAAATCAAGCAACCGAGTTTCATCAATATATAATGTGCAGCATTGTCGTGATACTGCTGTAAAGCTCATTAAAAATCACACCTAAAAATACAGCATAAAAAGGCAGCATCATGCCGATAACAAATACACCCACAACAATCTGCGCTGGAATGCCGACAACAAATATATTCATCTGCGGCATTGTCCTGGCAAGGACTCCCAGCCCGACATTAGTCAATAATATAGCAAATAAAACCGGCAGTGCTATCTTCAGTCCGGTAGTGAATACATTGCCGACCATATCAACAATAAACATCGCAATATTGCCGCTAAAGTGAGCTGTCATCGGCGGAATTACCGCAAAACTTTCTGTTAACGCGGAAAGAACAATGTAATGCCCATTGGTCGCCAGGAAAATTAAAATACACAAATTATATAAAAAACTTCCTATCAGCGGAACTTGCTGTCCCGAAGTAGGATCCATTAAATTCACTGTAGCAAAGCCAATCTGCATATCAATCAACTGCCCGCTGACATTAATTGCTGAAAACAAAACATAACCGACAAAACCGATCAGCCAGCCAATCAGCAGCTCACTGACCACTAACATGACATATTGTCCCAATTGACCGGGAACAGCCGGCAGCTGCTGCAAATCAACGATTGGAAAAACCACCAGACTTATAAAAAAAGCTGTACCCGCTCTTATTTTTACCGGTATGTTCATACTGCCAAAAAAGGGCGAAATCAAAAAAATACCACTTATTCTTGTCAGTACCAATAAATAAACCCCAATATTGTTTTGCAATAAATCAAATAAATCCAAGAGCAGAACTACTGCCTGAATATATGCAGCTTTTCCTTTCCTAGTATTGATCGTTTACCCAATATAATTCGGTAAATTAATAAAAATACGGGCCATATAATCCACCATCATTGTCAACATCCACGGTCCAAAAATAAGTATAGAAATAAATACGGCAATTATTTTTGGTATAAAAGCCAGTGTTTGTTCCTGAATGGACGTAGTAGCCTGGAAAATACTTACTAATAGTCCGACAATCAATCCCAAACCAAGCATTGGAGCGGAAATCACCAAAACCATCAGCAAGGCATTCTGACTCAAATTAATTATTGTATCTCCTGACATAATATCACCTATTTAAAACTTACAATTAAAGAATTCACCAACAAATGCCAGCCATCTACCATGACAAACAAAAGCACTTTAAATGGAAGTGAAATCATTGTCGGCGGCAGCATCATCATCCCCATGGACATCAATGTACTGGCAACTATCATATCAATTACAATAAACGGTATGTAAATCATAAATCCTATCTGAAAAGCTGTTTTAAGCTCACTGATAATAAAGGCCGGGATCAATGTAAAGGTTGAAACATCATCTTGTGTATCAGGGCGTTTTTCCTGCGACAAATTTACAAATAATGCTATATCTGCCTCACGCGTCTGTTTAAACATGAATTCCCGGATCGGTGCCGCTACATTTTCCAAAGCCTCATTTTGTGAAATCTGCCCATTTAAATAAGGCTGCAGTCCATTTTGATTAGCCTGTCCCCAATATGGAGACATTATGTAAAATGTCAAAAACAACGACAACCCGATAATTACCTGACTGGGCGGTGCATTTTGAATGGAAAGAGCATTGCGTAAAAAAGATAATACAACAACGATACGAATAAATGCAGTAGTCATGATCAGAATTGCCGGTGCTATTGATAAAATAGTCAGCGCCGCCATTATCTGCAGTGTAACCGCTACGTCCTGAGGACTATTGGATGCACCCACACCCAGACTGATATTAGCCGACGGCAGTGGTGCGGCTGCTGCCGTATAGGCTGGGATAGCTGCAAGTCCCAATAATAATATGCCTGTTTTAAGATACCCTTTCAATTCATAATAACCTTTCTCTACTTACGATATTTATTTTTGAATATGCCGGCTATTTTCTTGGAAATTCCATCCAGTGAGCTGATTTGGCTATCAAAAATATCTAATGGATTTTTTTCATTCATCTCAACAGAATCAGATAAATGCAACTTTTCTATTTCCTTTATATCCGTTATTTCTTTTAAAAGGGTTATATTATGATCAGTCACACCCAAAATCATAATATGGCCGGCTATCTCCAAAACACATACAGCGCGATTAGCGCCCAAGGGGAAATGGGCCAATAATACACCTTTACTGCTCTGTTTAAGATTTTTACCAAAATGTCCGCCTAAGTAATGCGATACATAATAAGCCAATCCAATGACAAACGCAAAAATAACGATCAGGCTCAATAAATAGGCAAATGTAGATATCCATGAAGCACTTGTCGGATGCGGATCGACATTTTGATATTGAGATAAATAGCCGCCTGATGAAGAATCACCGGCGGCAAATATCGAAACCATGGGGACGAATAAAAAGAAAAAAGATATGGCCGCAGAAAATGCAACGCATTTGTATTTATTCATCAGCCCATAGTTTTGCGGACAGCTTCCAAAACCCTTTCAGGTTGGAACGGTTTTACAATAAAATCCCGTGCTCCTGCCTGAATAGCTTCAATTACCATTGCCTGCTGCCCCATAGCACTGCACATAATAATTTTGGCATTTGGATCACTCTTTTTTATTTCCTTTACTGCGGTAATTCCATCCATCTCAGGCATAGTAATGTCCATTGTCACCAAATCAGGTTTTAATTCCTGATATTTTGTCAAAGCGACAGCACCATTTTCTGCTTCACCCACTATCTCATAACCATTTTTTGACAAAATATCCTTGACCATCATGCGCATAAACGCCGCATCATCAACTATCAAAACTTTTGTTGCCATATTGTATTCTCCTTCATTGTTATTAAATATAAATTTTTAATATTATAAACTTCTGGTTACTTCCAAAGAACTTGCTATATCAGTTATACGAACACCAAAATTTTCATCAATAACAACTACTTCAC
This sequence comes from Pectinatus frisingensis, assembly GCF_014076555.1. Classification (NCBI taxonomy): domain Bacteria; kingdom Bacillati; phylum Bacillota; class Negativicutes; order Selenomonadales; family Selenomonadaceae; genus Pectinatus; species Pectinatus frisingensis. Next base: position 1,338,321 of record NZ_CP045424.1, on the reverse strand, counting down.
CCTTAGCCAATAACTTACCATTGACCAATACGTCAACAGGTTCACCGGCTAACTTATCCAGTTCAATTATTGAACCGCTCGATAAATCCAGTATGTCCTTAATGCTCTTTTTTGCTGAACCAAGTTCTACAGTAATATCCAACGGCACATTCAAAAGTAAACCGATGTTGGCATTATTTACCGCTGCCGGTGGACCAACAGTAAGCGGTGTAAATTGTGCCGGTTGAACCGGAACATTAGATACGATATTTTGTGAATTACCTGGCTGCGTATGTACCTGATAAGTTGGTGCAGTCTGCTGCGCCGGCGCGCTTGAAGGCGATGGGGAAACAGCTGCAGCTGCCGGTGCCGGAGTACTTTCCGGCTGTACTGCCGGCTCCGGTTGTGGAAGTGTTGACTGCTCAGCGCTCTTTTTAGCTGATTCAGTCAATCCCCTTACCAATTCACGAGAAACATCAACAGGCAGTATCTGCATTATTTCACTGTCGATTATTCCCTCTACTTCCATTTTAAAGGAAATCCTTATAACGGGTTCTGTCTGCGTCCAAAAATCTGTTACCTCATCGGCTGTTGCCATATCGACTATATGAACCTTAGGCGGTGAAATATCAATCTTTTTATCAAATACCTGTGATAGCGACGTTGACACAGATCCCAACATCTGGTTCATCGCTTCACTCACAGCGCTTTGACGTATTTCATCCAATTCGTCACTTACATTCGTACCGTTGCCACCCATCATCAAATCAGCAATAACCGCTGCATCACGAGCCTGAATAGCTAAAATATTATTGCCGATAATACCGGTCGTATAGCTGACTCCCACGATGAGATACGGTATAGGATAATGTGTCTTGATATCCGCCATCGTATCCATGGTAACATTCGGTGTGGTAATCGACACCTTATGTCCCAGCAGCAATGATAATGTCGTAGCTGCACTTCCCATAGAAATGTTGCCGATTTCCCCCAGTGTATCCTTTTCAATTTCAGTAAGGGGGGGTGCTGCATTTGAAGGTTTGCCATCGGCGGCAACCGCTGCATCCGTGTTTGTTGTATTTGGAGTACTTGTTTGTGGAGCGTCAGGAGTGATGCCCTTAGTTAAAGCATCTATTTCCTCTTGTGAAAGCATACCATCAGCCATCCTTTTTCTCCTCCTCCTCTTCTTGTTCTATCATTTTTGTAATTTGAACTGCGGAATTTTTCCCCATAACACCAGGCCGACAGTAAAACTTAGGTTTTTCACCGATTATACAAAGTAATTCACCATCAATTTTAGTATCCAATCGTAAAATATCACCCATACCCAGGTTTAAAAACTCATTTACTGTAAGACTTACCTTCCCCAGCTGGACACTGACAGGCACTACAGCCCTGCGCAGCTTACGCTTAAGTGCATCAACCTCTTCAGGATGTTCCTGTCGGGTCGATGCTGAAGCGACCCAGAAAGTAGTGGTCAATTTCGGAATAATTGGTTCAATCACGATATAGGGGATACAAATATTTATCATTCCCTCTACATCACCTATTTTGATCTGAAGTGTTATGATAACCACCATATCACCGGACGGTACAATTTGGGTAAATTGCGGATTTGATTCCATGCTTTCAATATTTACATTGAAATTTTCTACATTGGACCAGGCTTCCTGGAGATTTTCCATCATTTTGCCCATCATTTTCCGCATGACAGTTTCTTCTATATCGGTCAATGTCCTGGATTTCATTTTACCCTCATCACCCATACCGCCAAACAAACGGTCAATGATAGCAAATACGATATTGGTATCCATTTCAAAAATTATATTTCCCTCCAATGAAGAAAGAGACAATATACTTATGACACTGGGATTAGGTAATGAACGAATAAATTCTTCGTAAGTCAATTGGTCGACAGAGGCAACTTCAACATTAGCTAATACACGCAAATTAGTGGATAGATATGTATTTAAAAGGCGGGCAAAATTTTCATGCAGCATAAATAATGTCCTGATCTGATCCTTGGAAAATTTATCCGGCCGCTTGAAATCATATACTTTTATTTTTTTCTGTTTTTCAGCTTTTACCTCATCGGCAGAAACAACTCCGGTTGAAATAGCCGACAACAATTTATCAATTTCAGCTTGTGATAAGACTTCTTCAGGCAATCGCCATCCTCCTTTGCTATTGTGATATTAACTAAATAAGAAAAGATATCCTCATTAGCTGTAAGCCATATTTGGGGCAATTACTGCAGGACAAAGCTGGTTATATAAACATTATAGACGCTGCCGTCACCTATGGCAGAATTGACTTGTTCCTTGATTGCATCCTTTAGTTTAGCTTCATTGGCAGCTTCAAATTGATCCATGCTTTGACCGCGCAATGTTCCCATCACTGCATCGAGCACTTTAGCTTGAGCGTTATCTGTCAACTTCTTATCCTTGAAATTAACTTCATCAGCTGGATTCATCTCCAGTACAATGCCAATTTTCAAGTAACGGCCGGATTTAACACCACCGACATTAACTATAACAGTGCCGTCTTTCGGATCACCGACTTTTACAAATACCCCTGGTTCCTTTTTAATTGGCGATGCAACGTTTGTCCTGCTGACTATTTTAGTCGTCACAAAATATGATATCCCGCTGGCCAGAACCAACCCCAGCAAAACTATCACAATGATCATGACCGTCGGTTTTCCTTTTTTCTGGCCGCTGTCTTCACCATTATTATTGTTAACGACTTCCTCTTTCGCCATGTTACCACACCTTCCTTGTATGCAGTTCTTTTTATATTATACAGTATCATTTTGTAAAAAACACTGTATTATTTTCATTAATACTTATGTAACGCACGGCGATAAAGCATTACCCGCCGTACTACTTCATCCATTTTTTCATCGACAATTATTTTTTTGCCGTTCAACAAGGTGATGACCGTATCAGGAGTTTGTTCTATAGTTTCAATTATTTCCGCATTGAGAACGAATTCTCCTTTTTTATTTGACTCAGAATTAAATTTTGTTAATTTTATCATAACGTTCTCCAATTATAATTGATGTATAAGCATTATATTAAAACATTGAAAAATAAAAGGCAAGGGGAGAATCGTTCTCCCCCGTCCCTTCATAAAAATCAAGACTGTTTCATATTGATAAGAGTCTGAAGCATTTCATCGGATACTGTGATAATTTTGGAATTGGCCTGGAAGCCACGCTGGGTGACAATCATATCGCTGAATTCATTAGAGATATCGACATTGGACATTTCCAGCGCCCCAGGTGTAACTGTCACGCCCTGTGACGTAAACGTACCCACACGGGCTGTACCGGAGTTATTTGACTGTGAATAAAGACTGCCGCCTTCTTTTTCCAAACCTGCCGGATTATTGAAAGAGGCAATGGCAATCTGTCCGCCAGTCTGCTTTTGTCCATTGGTATAGCTTATCGTTATGACCCCGTCCTGACCTATCGACATATCCTTGTAAAAACCGGCAGCATAGCCGTCACCGGTAGCACTGGCATTATTTTCACCGGAATATTGTGTCAGATTACTGAAATCAAGTGATATCTGCTGATTTTGTGTAGCCCCGTTGGGATACGGCACCGTCATATTGACTGACATCGAACCGCCTGATGTCAGCTTTCCTGTACTGCCGTCAAAGGTCAGCGTCTGGGTCACCCCGGAAGGAATCGTCAAAGTGCCATAGGTGCCCGGAGCCACACTGGCCAGCCAGGTATCGCCGGTGCCTGATGTACGCTGGAATGAAACCGGAACAGAATGTGCGGCACCCAGGCTGTCGTATACCGTTGCCGTAGTCGCATAGCTTGGGTAAGTACTCCCCCCCAAGGTATAACTGCTGCCATATACACCTGAGCTTGTTGTGGTATTGGTACCATCGGACAAAGTCAGGGTCATACCGCTTATAGTACTATTATCCGGAGTGCCATATGGATAATCACTGCTGCCGATAGTATATGAATTAGTTGTATCAGGAGTTGTCGCCGTAGTCCCGCCTAATGTGGTTGGAAGTATTCCTGTTATTTTGCTTTGATACTTTTCAGGACTAGTTGCATTTTTTTTATATCCAATGCCAGCTGCATTCGCTGCTGATATCGTTTTTGTAGAACCATCACTAAGTGTAACAATTATGCTTTGAACAGTGTCCGCAAATGGCTGACCTACTGCGTAAGTGCCAGATGATGGCAAGTTATTAACAATTGTACCATCACTTAAAGTAACTGACTTTGTACCATCAGAATTAGTTCCCCAGGTTCCTATTGTAATACTATTAGACGGATACGTTGTGTCATACGTACCATCTGCCGTAGAAGATGTTTGTCCACCATCAGCAAAAACCAATTGAACATCCTTAATAGTTTTATCAGAAGGATAAATGTCACCTGCTTTGTGAGGACCTCCTGTCAATGGAACAGTAGAACCATCCGCCAAGGTTGCATTTATTGAAACCACCTTATTCTTATCTACAGTATCGCCTATACGATATGCCGTGCTGGTGTCAGTGGACGGTACTGATACTGTTGTGCCGTCAGCCAGTGTCAGTTTTATATTTTTTATTGTTTCTGCAGTATCGTCAGCCGATAAATTACCGCTTGAAGTGACCGCCGAAGTCGGCTTTGGCTGCATTGTCGAGTTCATATTGATCTTAAGGTTTTGTGTGTCACCGCTGGGATTTACACTGCCGTCGGTTGCATTCCAGCCCTGCAAGTGAAGACCGCTGCCGTTCATTACCAGACTGCCGTCATCATCAAGGGTAAAGTTACCATTACGGGTGTAGTACGTGTTGTCGCCGTCTTTTACCACAAAAAGCCCATTATCAGTGTCGATTGCCATATCCGTATTGTTACCGGTGGAAGAGGCACTGCCGTGCGTAAAATTGGTATCTATGGAAGATACCGACATTCCCAAGCCAACCTGCTTGGCATCTACCCCGCCGACATTGCCGTTGGATGAAGATGCCCCGGATAAGGTCTGGCTAAGGGTATCGGCGAAAGTCACCCGGCTTGATTTATAGCCGGTGGTATTTACATTGGCAATATTATTGCCGATTACGTCCATTCTGGTCTGGTGGTTCTTCAGCCCGGAAACGGCCGTAAACAAAGATCTCATCATAATTAATCAAGCTCCTTCTGTTGTGCAGCTGGCTGTTTCTGTCATTCAACTGCCAAAACTTCCCGAAGGTCCGGTTTTATAAAATAGCTGCACTGTCAATATTAGTAAATATATTATCTTTTGCATTTTCACCATCCATGGCGGTAATTACAGTTTTATTTGCCACACTTACAACAAAAGCTGTATCTTTTAAGTATATAAGCGCTTCCCGCGCCCCTTTCTGCGCCATTTTGCTTACCGTATCATTTAGCTTTTCCCTTGCTGCGTCAGTCAATGTTATATTTCTTTCTTTCATTCGCTTGAGTGCATGCTGGGAAAAACTGACCTCCTGGGTAGTGTCCTTTAATACGTCCGCAAAGCTTTGCACAGACTTTTTGTTATTATTAGCAACATGAACTGATACATTGTTTTGATTGTTTACCGGCATAAATGGCTGCAAATATATTTGTGGATTTGCCATATATATTTACCCCCCCGCCGCGCTGTTTAAGAATTTTCCAAGCCTGTATTACCAATGAGTGTCAGATCGCTGACGCCCACAGTAGTAACTCCGCTGCCTTCTTTGACAACCAGTGAAGGAGTTCCATCACTTATTGTAACGCCCTGGACCACGCCGGAATGCTGTACTTTCTGGGTGGATGTACTACCATCGGCAGCAGTGACTGTCTTATTGGTGACCCATGTAACATTTTTTCCCATCATTGAACTCAACTGTCCCACCAATACCGAAGTATTCAAGTTGTCAACTACGGTAGACATCGTATTCATTGCTGTTGCCATCTTGGAAATCTGTTCGGTCGAAGTGAGCTGTGAAAGCTGTGAAACGTACTGTGTTCCATCCATAGGATTCAACGGATCCTGATTTTTCATCTGAGCCACTAAAAGCTGCATAAAAGTATCTTCATTAGCCAGCGTATTCGAGTCGGTTCCTGTACTCTTAACTGCTGTTGTACCTGTCGATGAGGCCGCTGTCGGTGTAATAGCACTTGTTGCCATATTAATTCACTCCTGTTCAAATTTTATAATCGATTCCTTCACTTTCCTGTGAGGAATTCTGTCCAATAACACTTGTTATTGTATCAAAGTCTTCCATCTGACTGGCAGCATCTGTCAACTGGTTTATCCGGTAAGCCGACTTTTTGTTGTTCTGTGCGAATTGTCCGGAGTTATTCTGTCCATTTGACATTAAGTCGCTGAGACCGCTGTAAACGTTGATGTTGTCAACTTTAATGCCCTGCTGCTGCAGATCCTGCCGCAGCTGTACTACAGAGGCTTGGATAATGTTGCGTACCTGTGCATTATCGCTGTGAAAAGACGCATTGACGACACCGTCCGCCTGCACGGTAATTTTGAGGGATAATTCTCCCAGATGCTCCGGCTGCAGATTGATAACCATCTGTGAGTTATCATTGGCCTTGATCAGCTGCGCATTTTTTACTATCTGTCCGGCAATATCGTAAGCTTGCTGATTTTGCTGGGCAGCCTTGGGTTGAGCAGCTGCCGTATCAGTTAGATTATCCTTTGCCGGCAGGGCAAAATTCAAAGCAGCTGTATTAGTATTGGCATCCGTCATTTTACCGGTTTTATCATCTGCGCTGTCCGTCAAATTTCCCTGTGTCAGGCTGCCCTGATTGGCATGATTTCCCAATGAAGAATCATCTGTCTTTACTGCCTGATTATCCGTCAGATCAATAACATTGATTGTCACCGGGGTGCTGTTTTTTTCATCCTTGCCATTTGCCTGGTTTTTATCTGTCACAGGCAGGTTTTGTATTGACTGTTCGACAGGCAGCGCATTGACTGTCGAAGTTTTTGTCAAAACATTTGCTGCTGTTGCCGCTGTTGCTGCCTGTCCGGATATTTCGGGTGAATCAGCCTTGGGCATATTTTTTATTAATGCCGTTAAGTCCTGCAGTGTTAAAATATTGTTGGTTTTTTGCTGCGAATTACCAGTTGCCGCCTGCTGCTGTTTAGTCACCGGAGCCTGAATAACAGTCTCTTGATTTGCCGCCGATACAACAGTTTGTTCATTTTTCAGCACACTAGCCGGGAAATCAGTAGTCTGTCCCTTATTGGACACTGCTGCCGGCTGCCCGGTTTCAGCCGGTATTACAGCTGCAGCTGTGTTACTGGGTTTTTTCCATAGTACCGCTGCAGTCAGCTGATCCAGGGTTCCTGTCGCGGCAGTATTTTTAGTTTCGGTCTGCGCCAGAAGTGTCGCCAGGACATTTATATCAAGTACATTTGCTATATTCAATTTTCCTTGCTTGTCAGTAATTGTCGTACTTTCATCTTCTTCTTTGTCACCGGCAGTTTTCCTGCTATCGGTCGTATTGGCAGACACAACCGTCTTTTTGCTGCCGCCCGATGTGGCATTACTGACAGTCGGAACTGTATTTTTACCAACAGATGCAGTATTATTTTCCGCTTTAGCTGAAGAACTATCCAAGGCACTGCTGAATCCAGTTGATTTATTACTGTCTTGTGTCGACACGGTAGTTTTTTGACTGCTGCCTGATTCAGAAACGGCAGGTGATTTAATAAATAAGTCTGCTGTCGTTGTTACCATAGTATCACCTCCTTTCGCATTAATTGTATCATACATTAATGATAATGAAAATCATTTACTGTTGTGCGGCATTCACTGCACTATCAATTTGAGTTCCGGTCGGCGGAGCAACGCCGTTATAAATGTCCTGGGTTATCTGCGCTGCCTGATTGGAATCCATATTTTCCAGTATCTTGGCCGAACGAGCCGGATCCATTTTCTGTAAAACAGATGCTGTTACATTGCTGCTCAAAGTATTAAGAATATTAGCAGCTTTTACAGGGTCCATCTGCTCATATATATGGGCTACTTTGCCTATTTTACTGTTTATTGCCGCTTCACGCGCTTTTTTTTGCTGTTCCAGCTGTTTTTTTGTCAAAACCACCGGCTTTGACTGCTGTCCGGACTGCAGTTGATCATTTGCCGGTTCGGCACCAGATGGATTATCATTGCCGGCAACATCCACTTTTTCTTTTTTACCGGACTGTCCTGACGATTCGCCAGTCGGTTTTACAAAACTCTTGCCAATTATTGGCCAATCATAAAGATGCAGCGAGTCATTCAGCTTATCAGTATTTAAAACCCGCAGATATATCCCCAGTAAAAAACCGCCCAGCAATAATATCACGATCAACAGTATTATTAAAAACCGCTTCAAAGCCCGCTTAGTTTTATGCGGTTTGTTTTCCGGTGTATTTGCTTGCTGAACAGCATCTTTTGGTGCTGCATCTTTCGCCAATTGTTTAGCAGTTAAGTTTGCTGAATTTCCTGCCATTGACTCACCCACCTTGCTGAAAAAATAATATACTATAATAAAAATAAATGCAATCTATTTCGTAAACTAGCAAGATATTTTTCACTGATATAAGTCTAAAACATGGTCGACATAATTTTGTGTTTCACCGTATGGCGGTACGCCATTGTATTCTTTTACAGCCTGTGGCCCGGCATTATAAGCAGCCACTGCATCACGGACATTGCCGCCAAAATCGTTGAGCAGTTCTTTAAGATATTTCGCCCCGCCGTCGATATTTTGCCGGGCATCATAAGGATCCGCAACGCCAAGAGCTGCTGCCGTATCGGGCATAAGCTGCATGACACCGACTGCGCCTGCAGAAGAAACGGCATCAGGATGATAATTGGATTCGGCTTCGGCCACCGCAGACAATAATCTGGCATCTATGCCATACTTGGCTGCTGATTTTTGTATCAAATCAGCTATCGCCCCAGGTGCTGACCCCTCCCGGGTACTTGATGAATTTGCTGCCCTGCCAGTGATATTCTTTTTTGTATTGATATTTTCGCTTCCATCAGTTTCATTTTTCAACTGTTTGGTAAGTGTCTGCTGAAAATCGACGACATTCTGCGGCGCAAAATGTTTGATGTTGAATCTGTCTTCAATCTGCGTTATCCGCTGCTGTACTTTATTCATGTCTGATAATAAATTATCATTGTTCCCCACTGCAGAGATATTGTCTATCTGCATAAAAACCTTTCCCCCTTCAAGCCCTGCGCATATGAACCTGCAGACCTATTTCATCTATTTGTTTTTGCTCTTCGGCAAGCATTTCATATTTATATTCATCAAATCGTTTCTGACGAAGCTGTTCCAGACTCTTTACGCGTTTTTGCTGACTTAGCAAAGCCCGAAAACAGTCTTGTTTCTTCTTGTCAGCCTGATGGACAGCCGTAATCTGGAGATCTATCTGGCTGCGTTTCCAAGTAAAAAAATTGTTATATATCTGCATTATACCAACATTGACTGTCTTTCCTTTTAACAATGTATTATATTCCTGCAGGTTGTCAGCCAGTTCCTGCTGCAAAAGCTGTTGGACAGACTTTTGTCTGATCAGGTTTTGAACAGCTGCTGCAAGCGCCACTTCAGTTTTTTCTCTTTCGATAATAGAAATTTTTAAAAAAGTCTCCAGCTGAAATACAAATTTTTTCACGTCAGCTTCCTCATCACTTTTTCTGATTATTGGCAGTTATTATTTTTATCAGGCGGGCAACTGTTTCATCATAGCCGGTTACCTCAAAAATATCCTGACAAAGGAATTTGTTTATCGCATCGATTTTTTCTATTGCCATATCTATATTAGGGTCAGAGCCATTGACATATGCTCCGATATGTATAAGATCAGCTGCATCATTATAAGTGGCAAGATAAGAACGCAACAGCTGGCCTGCTTTAAAATGTTCCTTGGATACTACATCGATCATTACACGGCTGACACTGCCCAATACATCAATGGCCGGAAAATGATTTTGCGCTGCAATTTTGCGGGATAATACAATATGCCCGTCTAAAATACTGCGGACAGCGTCAGCAATCGGTTCATTCATATCATCTCCATCCACTAAAACGGTATATATACCGGTAATGCTGCCTTCGGCACTTGTACCGGCCCGTTCTAACAGCCGCGGTAAAAGTGCAAATACCGATGGTGTATAACCGCGTGTTGCCGGTGGTTCTCCAACTGTCAGCCCTACTTCACGCTGTGCCATTGCAAAACGTGTAACAGAATCCATCATCAAAACAACTTTGTTGCCCTGATTGCGAAAATATTCGGCAATTGCCGTTGCAGTCATTGCACCTTTTATTCTCACAAGTGCCGGTTGATCTGATGTTGCCACCACTACAATGGATTTTTTCAGTCCGTCCTCGCCAAGATCCCGTTCGATGAATTCGCGAACCTCTCTGCCTCGTTCACCGATCAGGGCTATGACATTTATATCTGCTTCGGTATTGCGCGCAATCATACTCAGCAGTGTTGATTTACCGACGCCGCTGCCGGCCATTATACCGATGCGCTGTCCGGAACCAATCGTAATCAATCCGTCGATAGCCCGTACTCCAACATATAAGGAATCATGTATTCTCGGCCGTGATAAAGGCGGCGGAGGGGCTGCCTGCAGCGGATATTCTTCCATATCCGGCGGCAGCGGTCCTTTATTATCAATAGGAACCCCCAGCCCGTTCAATATGCGCCCCAGCAGTTCATTGCCGACCTTTGCCTTAAGAGTCTTTTGTGCGGCCAGCACTTCGCAGCCAGGGCCAATTCCCTGCATTTCCCCTATAGGCATCAATAATATATGTCCGCCGCGAAAACCGACCACCTCAGCCGGAATTGGTTTTGTCCGGGAAAATCTTGAACACACATAGCATAGTTCTCCCATACTGACATTAGGTCCGATGGATTCAATAACAAGACCTATTACCTGCGTGACTTTCCCTGTCATCTTTATCGGATCACAATCATGTATAGCCTTCTTAAATTCATCTATCGCCAGTTTCATGTTTGCCTAAAACTTCCTTTAAAGATTTCTTGATTTCATTCAGCTGTGACAGAAGCCTGGCATCGATACTCCCATCGGGTGTTTCTATCCAGCAGTCCCCATCTGACAAGCTTTCATCTGTTTTGATACTGAGCCGAACGTTGCCGCTGAGCATATTTTGCAGCTCTGATTTCGCTGCTGATGCAAATTCATAAGAATTAGCCGATACACGTATCTCTATTGTTGTTTGATTTTTCACTTTAGCCAATGCACTTTGCACAATCGGCAAAATAAGCTGCGGCATATCAGTGAATTGCTGCGGAATAATCTTCCCGGCTACTTCCATTACCAAATCAACCAAATCATTTTCTACAGTTCCAAAGTACTCCTGAACCTGCTGTTCAGCATTGCTTACAACCCTTATTGCTTTATCATCAGCCGTTTTTACCGTCTGCTGCGCCTGCACTTTAGAATCATCCAGCCCTTTTTGATATCCCTCATCATGTCCTGATTGTCGGGCTGTTTGTTTTATTTTTTCAACTTCATTATTGGCAGTCTGCAATTTTTCAGTACAATCAGCTTCTGCCTTTTGTAATATAGAATCACTTTTTTCCTGTGCATTTTTTACTATTAAATCAGCTTTTTTTTGCAAATCAGCTAAACTCGTCTGCTTATCAGCTATAGCATCAGTGAGCCGCTTTAATTCAGTCTGCAGCGTTGTTTTCTTTTGTCGCAATTTGTCAATATCTGTCTGTACATTGTCTGTAATATCAGGTTTTTCAGTGATGGCAGATTTGTCATTTACATCAACGACGTTATTGTCCGGTGATGCCGCCGCAATCAATTCAGATGTTTTGACTACATACGGTTCAGTTTTCATTACAGCAGATTTAATAACCTTATACAATCATTTCATCGCCCTTTCCGCGTGACACAACTATGTCACCCTTTTCTTCAAGCTTCCTGATTATATTAACAACTTTCTGTTGTGATTCTTCAACATCACGTATACGTACGGGACCCATATACTCAAGTTCTTCCTTGAGGGTAGTAGCGGCACGCTTGGACATGTTTTTATATATTTTGGCTGCCACTTCATCAGAGGTTCCCTTCATCGCTAATGACAAGTCCTTGGAATCGACTTCACGCAGCACCATTTGCAATGATCTGTCATCAAGCATGACAATATCTTCAAAGACAAACATAAGTCGTTTAATTTCTTCAGTGAGTTCCGGATTTTCAACTTCCAGATTATCCAGTATCGTCCGTTCTGTTCCACGATCAACACGGTTAAGCATTTCCACAACAACATGAATACCGCCGGCGGCTGTAAAGTCTTGCGAAGACATTGACGAAAGCTTTTTCTCCAGAACACGTTCTACCTCACGCAGCACATCAGGTGAAGTTCTGTCCATGACAGCGACACGCTGGGCAACATCTGCCTGACTTTCCGCCGGCAGTGCCGAAAGTACACTGGCCGCCTGATCGGGATTCAGATAAGCCAAAATCATTGCAATGGTTTGTGGATGTTCATTTTGTATAAAATTAAGCAATTGCGACGGGTCCGTTTTGCGCAGAAAATCAAATGGCCGAACCTGCAGGCTGGCTGTTAAACGATTAATGATAGTTGCTGCCTTATCAGAGCCAAGTGCTTTTTCCAGGATTTTCTGCGCATAGTCAAGGCCGCCATGCGAAATATATGATTTTGCCATTGCTATCTGGTAAAATTCACTGATAACTTCCTGTTTTTGTTCCTGTGTCACTTGCTGCTGACTGGCTATTTCTAATGTCAGTTTTTCAATATCATCATCATTGAGATGTTTAAATAGCTTAGCCGAATATTCCGGTCCTAATGCGATCAGCAAAACGGCCGCTTTTTGTTGTCCTGTCAATTCGTGTACACTGGGTTCATACATCTTTTTCCACCTACTATTGTATTTTACTCTTCAGCAAGCCATGTCCTAATCAATTCTGCTACTTGTTCCGGATTATCATCTATCAGTTTTTCGACAGTTTGCTTTTCAGTCATATGAGTCTGTTCTTCTTCTGAAATTTCTTCTTTCTCAGCCGGTACCGCATCTGCCTGTTGTGCAGCCAAACGCTGCTGTTCCATATCTGCCTGACGTTGCATTTCTTCCTCTGCCGCCTGTTCTTCGAGACGTTTTTTCCGTCTGTATAAATAATAAGCCAACCCCAGCAAAAGCAACGGTATGACAACAGCTGCAATCTCTAATAAAAGCATTCTGTTTGCCGCATCACGGGCTGCCTGTTCCTCACGGGCTTTCCGGTCAGAAATTTCTGTACTGAACGGAACCGGTTCAACAGAAACAGTGTCTCCCCGATCAGGGTCCACTCCTGCAGCTGATGCAACAGCTCTCGCTATAGCATCTTGTTGCTGACGGCTCATTTTATCACTTACTAAAACAGCTATATTAAGCCGTTTTATCGTACCTGGAGCTGCAATAGTTTTCTGGTTTTCTTCATTGATCTCATAATTTTTAGTTGCCTGCTGTTTGGAATACTGGGCATTGGTGTTGTTCGCAGCCACATATCCCGGCGTATTTGAAGTAATACCAGCCGGTCCACCCGGTGTAGTTGAGGTTCCGTTATATGATTCTTGTGATTCTTGTGAACTGCGTAATATTCCTGCATCATCGACGACCGGTGAAAAAGTCTGTTTATCGGTCTGTTTTTGGTCAAAATCTAATTCCACATTGAGCCGGGCAAACGCATTTCCTTCTCCTAAGGCATTATCCAGCAGCGTTTGCACTTCTGCCTGCATCTGCTGACGGACCTTTTGTGTCATTTTAATCTGAGTGAGTGTCACATTGCCAAGATTATTTTTATTGTCATCGTCCTGACTGTCGGGATCATTTAAAATTTTCCCGTCACTGTCGATAATTGTGACGTTTTCCGCCTGAAGTCCCTGTACACTGTGTGCTGTTAAATTTACGATTCCCTTTATCTCTTTTTTATTCAGTTCTTTATCCGGTTTCAGTTTCAGTAATATTGAAGCTGTGGCGGGTTTTTCATTTTTCTTATATAAGCTGTCTTCAGGAAGAACTATATGTACTCTGGCACTTTCAACGGCGTCAATCTGCTCAATTGTTCTGGTCAGTTCGCCCTGCAATGCCTGCAAATAATTAATCTTATTTTGGAAATCCGTGACGCCTAATTTACTGTCATCGAATATTTCAAAACCTTTAGTACCACGCGGCAAGCCCTGTGCTGCTAAATCCAAGCGCAGCTTATGAACGTCTTTAGCCGGGACTAAGATAGTAGTTCCCTTTTTATTTTCCTCTACTTTGTAGTCTACTTTTGATTCTTTGAGTTTTGCTGCAACTTCACCGGCGTCTTTCGTCTCCATATTAGTAAACAAAGGCTGCATGTCAGGTTTACTGGCATATAAGACACTGATGCCTATTACAGCAAAAAGCAGAAGCGCTCCGATACCGGCCAGAATGTATTTTTGCCGTTTAGTCATCTTTTGCCAAAATTGCAGATATCGTTCCTTCCAGCCTGCCATTATCTCAATCCCTTCACCAATTGATCATTTTAAACGATATTTAGTAGTAAATCATCATACCTGCATCCGCATTATTTCCTGATATGCTTCAACAGCTTTATTGCGAATGCTCATTGTTAAATTAAGCGCGATCTGAGCTTTTTCCGAGGCCATAACTACCTGTGATATATCGTTTACTTTTCCGGCAGCCAAATCCAAATCCATCTTTTCCGCATTTTTCTGCAATTCATTAGTTTCTTTTAAAGAATCAACTAAAAATTCACTAAAGGGTTTTTGCGCTTTTAATTCATCAGAAGTCTTTTCTTGTACATTGGCAATCTGACCAACAGCTTTCACCGGTGTCATCTGCAGCATTCCAACATCCATTACGAATCACCTCATTTATTTTCCAATATCCAGTGTTTTCATAGCCATGCTTTTAGCTGAATTAATCGCTGTAACATTGGCTTCATAGGCCCGTGAAGCAGTTATCATGTCTGTCATTTCTGCAACGATATTGACATTAGGCATCTGTACATAACCTTGTGCGTTAGCGTCAGGATTACCCGGATCGTACTTCAGTTTAAACGGAGTATCGTCTTCTTGTATTTTCACTGCGCGTACGCCATTTCCTGCGTTTCCATCAAGTTCACTGCTAAAAACATTATCAAAAGAATTTTGACCGGCATCACTGCGCGGCTCAAAAACAACATATTTACGGCGATATGCCGTTCCTTCTGCGGTTCTTGTCGTATTTACATTTGCAATATTATTACTGATTACATCCATACGCAGACGTTCTGCCGTCATTCCCGACGCCGATGTATCAATAGAGCCAAACATACTCAAGTCCATTCCTCCTTATTATCCTTTAATTACATTATTAAGATTAGTCACATTCATATTCATTTCTCGTGCCAAAGCATCATAATACAGCGTATTTTTTGCCAAAGCAGCCATTTCAATATCCGGATCAACATTGTTGCCGTCAGTACGCATTGTAGTGGATGTATCATTTCTTATGACCGGTCCGGTAAAACCTGCAGTACTGTCATCATTCGATATATGTCCGGGATTAGTCACAGCCAATTGTAAATTACCACTGTCCTGCTTCGGGTAAAGTTCCTTTGCCAGTATACTTTCAAAAACAAGTTCCTTTCTCTTAAAATTTGGCGTGTTTACATTAGCTATATTGTTACTGATGACCTGCTGCCGCATATTAGCCGCCTGCATTGCCATCTCTAAAACATTGATTGCCGGTGTATTAACTACATTATCAAACATTATAGTGTCCCTCTTTTATAAAAATAATTCTTTTAATTGTAATATCAAAATACAATCAAAGCCTTATATAATTATATACAATTATTATAATTTCTCTATATATAAAAATTATCCTTTTATTTTTTAACAATCAATTTCATTTTTACATCAATAATACCTGGTTAGTTTTACGGTAAACCGTATATACAATCCGGAAAACTTATGTAATTAACTTTACTTTATATTATATATAAAATAAGTCTAAAATTTCAATATATATTATACCGAAACTTTAGACTTATAAAAATTAGTGTAGAGCGCTAAACGCTCATCTTTTCAGCTTCTGAACCTCATCGAGCAAATGTTCGTTCAATACCCGTATGTATGTTCCCTTCATTCCCAGTGACTTCGACTCGATCAAGCCAGCCGATTCAAATTTGCGTAGTGCGTTGACTATCACTGAGCGAGTTATTCCCACACGATCGGCAATTTTCGAAGCTACCAGCAGTCCCTCCATGCCGTTCAGCTCACCTAAAATATTGACAGCAGCCTCTTGTTCGGAAAATGACAATGTTGACAAGGCAATTTTTACTGTGGCCTGCTTTCTCATGTCCTCTTCCATCTTTTCCGTGTGATCATGGATTATCTCCATTCCCACCACCGTAGCACCATATTCTGCCAATAACAGGTCATCGTCAGTAAACTCATCGTCAAACTTTGCAATGATCAATGTTCCCTTGCGTTCTCCAATACCGTATATCGGAACAATAGTGGTATTTTTCCCATCAAACAGACATTTTGTTTTTTCAGTGAATGCACACATGCCGCTTTTGGACTTAATATTTGCTGATGTTTCATCCATTTTTAACAGCCAATTTACATAGTGTTTAGGAAATTGACCCTGACTTACTACTTTATCAAGCATAATATCACATTCAAAGTCATCTATAAAAGCATAACCATAAATTTTTCCAGTTGTAGAAACTATATATACGTTTGCATTAAGGACATTACTTAAAACGCACGAAATACCATCATATTCTACATTATCTGATTTTTGCAATAAACGATTGATTTTTCTTGTTTTTTCTAATAGTGTTGGCATTATTAAATCCCTTTCTTTCGTAATTGTATTACTTTTTTATTGTAGCATATATGACTATAAAAATACAGTTTTTTTTCAATTTTATAAATTAATATATTTTTCAACTAAATTATACATAATTCATCATTCAATATCCATCTGGTTTTAGGAACTTTAGGTGAATTTAATATAATACAGAAAAAATAATTTAAATTTCAGATAAAATATATAAATTTCATCTGAAATTTAAATTCTCCCATCGTAAATCACAAAATAAATCTGCTCAAATCACGATTTGCAATTATATTACCCAGTTTGTCATCAATATAAGCTTTATCTATATTTACTGTTCCAGCAGCCATTTCGGGTGCGTCAAAAGAAAGATCTTCCAATAGTTTTTCCATAATTGTATGCAGCCGGCGTGCTCCGATATTTTCTGTCTGAGCATTAACATCACAGGCAATTTTAGCTAAATGATCAATGGCCTCATCGGTAAAATGAATATCAATACCCTCAGTTTTCAGCAAAGCTGCATATTGTTTTATCAATGCATTGGCCGGTTCGGTCAATATTCTTTTAAAGTCTTCGTGTGTCAAAGAAGTTAGTTCTACTCTTATAGGAAACCTGCCCTGCAGCTCAGGAATCAGGTCAGACGGTTTCGCCATATGAAAAGCACCGGCAGCTATAAATAAAACATGTTCTGTTTTTACCGGACCGTATTTAGTAACCACAGTTGAACCTTCCACTATTGGTAAAATGTCTCTTTGTACCCCTTCGCGTGAAACATCAGGTCCGGCCGTCGCACCCTTTACAGCAATCTTATCTATTTCGTCGAGGAATATTATACCGTCATTTTCAGCGTTTTTCACGCCCTCTTTAGCCACTTCCTCCATATCAACAAGTTTTTGTGCTTCTTCCTGCTCAAATATTTTACGTGCAGTTTCAATGGTCACTTTAGTTTTTTTGCGCTTTTTCGGAAACATGCTGCCCAGCATATCCTGCAGATTATTGGTTATATCTTCCATCCCCGCACCGGCCAGCATGCCAATCATCGGCGTACGGGTATCTTCCGTGTCTATTTCGACTAAATTTTTTTCCAGTTCACCGGCCAGCAAGCGTTTGCGACAAAATTCGCGGCCTGCTCCATACTTAGGCTTTTCTTCCTTTGTTGTCTGGCTTGCTTCACTTTCATCATTATCGGCTGTAAATATAGCCCCGATAGGGTTAACAGAATTAACTTTCTGCTGTGGTACCAATAAATCCAAAATTCGTTCTTCAGCCATCTTTTTAGCCTTATCAACGACTGCTGCCATTTCTCTTTGCTTAACCATTCTGACAGCCACTTCAACCAAGTCACGTACCATTGATTCAACGTCTCTGCCAACATAGCCGACTTCAGTAAACTTAGTAGCTTCCACTTTAATAAAAGGTGCATTAACCAATTTTGCCAGCCGGCGGGCTATCTCTGTTTTCCCGACACCGGTAGCCCCAATCATCAAAATATTCTTAGGTATAACTTCATCCTTCATCACTGCCGGCAGGCGGTGTGCCCGCCATCTGTTGCGCAGGGCAACGGCCACAGCACGTTTGGCATTATTTTGCCCGACTATATATTTATCCAGTTCATCTACTATCTGACGAGGTGTTTGCTCACTCAAGATAAAATCCTCCTACTTTAATTCTTCAACTATTATATTATGATTTGTATATACACAAATATCTGCAGCTATAGATAACGCTTCCCTGACAATTTGCGCTGCCGGCATTTCCGTGTGTTCCAGCATCGCCCGGGCTGCTGACAAAGCATAAAATCCACCTGAACCAATAGCAGCAACAGCGCCATCCGGTTCAATAACCTCACCATTACCCGATAAAAGCAGCATTGTATCTTTGTCAGCCACCAATAATAATGCTTCCAGCTTTCTAAGCACCCGATCGGTGCGCCATTCCTTAGCTAACTCTACAGCAGCACGTGTCAGACTGCCATTATATTCTTCCAGCTTGGCTTCAAATTTTTCAAATAGAGTAAACGCATCAGCCACTGACCCTGCAAAACCGGCTAATACTTTATCATGATAAATGCGTCGTACCTTACGTGCATTTCCTTTCATTATCGTATTTTGCCCAAAAGTAACCTGTCCGTCACCGGCAATGGCTACAGTTCCATTTTTACGTACTGCCACAATAGTTGTAGCTTTAAACATTTATTTCACTCCTATCACAAATAGTCTGTTTGAACATATTCATGCTGCTTAATGCCCGCTGAGCTATCATTTGTTTTTTTACTTTTTTATCGCGAATTTTTTCGGAAAGATGCGGCATAAGGCCAAAATTAATATTCATCGGCTGAAAATGTTTCACCGGTGCTGTTGTTATATATTTGCAAAGTGCCCCGTGAGCTGTTTCTTCAGGAAAAATCACAGGGGAGCGGTTCGCTGCTAAAAAAGCCGCATTTATTCCGGCAATCAATCCTGATGAAGCCGACTCAACATAACCTTCAACTCCGGTCATCTGTCCGGCAAACAAAATATTGCCGCATTTCTTCATCTGCAAAGTTGCCTGCAATACCACCGGTGAGTTTATGAAAGTATTTCTGTGCATAACGCCGTATCTGGCAAATTCGGCATTTTGCAAGCCGGGTATCAGTGAAAATACTTTTTTT
The DNA here is from genome assembly GCF_014076555.1 of Pectinatus frisingensis. Classification (NCBI taxonomy): domain Bacteria; kingdom Bacillati; phylum Bacillota; class Negativicutes; order Selenomonadales; family Selenomonadaceae; genus Pectinatus; species Pectinatus frisingensis. Next base: position 1,318,869 of record NZ_CP045424.1, on the reverse strand, counting down.
TGCTCCGGCCATTTAAGATGTGTTTGAAACCCCACCATGTTATACAAACTATCGGCACTGTTATCCTGCCGCAACTGCACAACAGCATAAGGTTTTTGCCCCGTTTTAGGATTTTCCAGTCCAACCGGTTTTAAAGGTCCGAATAATAAAGTATCGATTCCCCGCTCAGCCATCACTTCGACCGGCATACATCCTTCAAAAAAAATCTCTTTTTCAAATTTTTTGATTGGTGTTTTTTCTGCACTGACTAATTCTTGCCAAAAAGTTTTGTATTCTTGTTCGTTCATCGGACAATTGATATAATCAGCTGTTCCCTTACCATAACGTGAAGCTCGGTAAGCTTTTTTCATATTGATTGATTCCCTGGTTATCAACGGTGCAGCCGCATCATAAAAGTAAAAATAATCTTCACCTGTCAACCTGGCTGTATCTTGTGCCAATCCATCTGCCGTCAGCGGACCGGAAGCCACAATTACTATTGTATCATCATCCCGGGGAATAGTCGAAATTTCTGCATTAATTATATCAATATTAGGATGTTCTTTTATTTTTTCCGTTATATAGCGGGAAAAGCCATGTCTATCAACTGCCAGTGCCCCCCCTGCCGGTACACAATTGCTGTCGGCGGATGCCATTATCAGTGAATCCATGCACCGCATTTCTTCTTTCAATACACCCACCGCATTTTCAAGTCCTGCAGCACGCAGTGAATTACTGCAAACCAATTCGGCAAATTCGGCAGTTTTATGGGCCGGTGTAAATTTTTGCGGGCGCATCTCATAAAGAGTTACCTTTAACCCTCTTTTGGCAATCTGCCATACAGCTTCACTGCCGGCTAATCCTGCTCCAATAACAATTATTTTTTTTTGCTGCATAGCTGAATCGCTCCGTTTATATATTATTATACATATCTCAAGCCTTTTTTACAGACTTATCCGCCGATTTTACCTTCATTTTTTTTATTTCTTCATTGATTGGATGATCTTTGCGTGTTTTGCAGTTTTCATTGCCGCAGTACAGCACTACTCTGCCATTTTTATAACGGTGCTGAAACATATTGGTTCCACATTCATCACAGACTTTATCAGCTAACGGTGCATCCCAGCTCACAAAATCACATTTCGGATAGTTTTCGCAGCCGTAAAAAATTCTGCCGCGCTTAGTGTGACGCTCAACGACACGTCCACCGCATTTAGGGCATTTGGCTCCAGTATCCTTTAAAATTGGCTTTGTATTACGACATTCCGGAAATCCTGGGCAAGCCAGAAATTTACTGAAACGGCCTTGTTTGACAACCATAAGTCTTCCGCATTTTTCACAACGTACATCAGAAACTTCTTCCGGTATATCAACATGTCCGATTTCTTCTTCCGCTTTTTCCAGAGTGGTTGCGAATGGACTATAAAATTCTGCTAATAAATTATTTTTATCCATCATACCGTCAGCAATTTTATCGAGGCTGTTTTCTAACTCAGCGGTAAATTTGGCATCAACAATATTTTTAAAATACTGCTCGAGCATGTCAAGAACAATAAACCCCAGTTCAGTAGGTTCAAATTTTTTATCGCGTCTGACAACATAACCTCGCCCCAGAATTGTTTCGATTATCGGTGCGTAGGTACTAGGCCGTCCGATACCTTTTTCCTCCAGAGTTTTTACTATTGAGGCATCATTATAACGCGGTGGTGGTTCAGTAAAATGTTGTTCAGGTAATACTTTTTGCAGTTTCATGACGTCACCGGCAAATACTTCCGGTAAAATAATATCCTTTTCCTTCTTTTTATCTGCATCGTCATATACAGCAGTAAATCCGGCAAATTTTAATACAGAACCGGCTGTTTTAGCTGTATAAATACCACCTTTGATTATAATTCCCATTGTGTCATAAACAGCTGCTGTCATTTGGCTGGCCAAAAAGCGCTGCCAAATAAGCCGATATAATTTAAATTGTTCTTTCGATAAAAATCCTTCTATCAGCGGCGGTGTCAACGTTATATCAGTCGGACGCACGGCTTCATGAGCATCTTGAGCATCTTTTTTGGCAGTATACACAGGTGGTTTTCCAGGCATATAAGCAGTACCAAATTTTTCCGTTATATAGTTTCTCGCTTCATTTTGCGCCAATTCAGCTATACGTGTAGAGTCGGTACGCATATAAGTAATTAAACCGACCGGACCTTTTTTCCCGACATTTACTCCTTCATATAACTGCTGAGCAATCATCATTGTACGCCGCGAAGTAAATCCCAATTTTCTTGCAGCATCCTGTTGCAGGGAACTGGTGGTAAAAGGAGCCGGTGGTTTTCGACGACGTTCACTTTTTTTCACTTCTTCAACTGCAAACTGTTGGTGCTGTAAATCTTTTTTGATCCGTGCGGCACTTTCTTCCGATGTCACAGCAATTTTCTTGCCGTCAACCATTGCCAGTTCCGTAGCAAGTGTGCACTTTCTTGCCTCACACTTAAAATTGAGATCAATAGTCCAGTATTCTTCAGGGATAAAAGCACGGATTTCCCGCTCTCGATCGCAAATTATTTTAACGGTGACAGATTGCACACGCCCGGCACTCAATCCTTTTTTTATTTTGCGCCAGAGCAGCGGACTAAGTTTGTAACCGACAATTCTATCCAGCATACGTCTGGCCTGCTGGGCATCTACTAGGTTAAGATTGATCGTCCGCGGTGCCTTCACTGCTTCATTGATTGCCGGTTTGGTTATTTCATTAAATACAATGCGGCATTTTTCCTTGTCATCAATTCCCAATAAATACGCCAAATGCCATGCAATAGCCTCTCCTTCACGGTCCGGGTCAGATGCGAGATAAATTTTTTCAGCGTTTTTAGCTTCTTTTTTCAAAGATTTTATTAAATCACCCTTACCTCTTATATTTATATATTTGGGGGCAAAATCATTTTCTATGTCAATTCCAAACTGACTTTTTGGCAAATCCCGTAAATGCCCCATGGAGGCCAGTACTTCATATTTTCTATGTCCCAGATATTTTTCTATAGTCTTGGCCTTAGCAGGTGATTCAACTATCACCAACGTTTTTTTGGAAGCAGTTTTCTTTTTTTTAGGTTTTGCTTTTAATGTTTTTTTGGATTCTTCTAACTTTTTTTCCACTAAATTCTCCCCTTAGCTGAACGTACATACATTCCCGGTGACGCTTCATCAATAATTTTTTTAAGTTTCATCTGCAATAACACAAAACTTATATTAGTAACGTTAGCACGCAGCTTGTAAATTATCTCATCGATGCTGATTGCCTGATCATATGACAAAAGATTATAAATTTTAGCTTCACCATCTGTCATGGAAGGCATTTGTTCCTTTGATACAGCAACATTCCTCACTGCATCATATTCCTCATAAATATCTTGTGCACAAGTAATCAATTTAGCCCCCTGCTGAATCAGATGATTGCAGCCACGGCTTTGCTCAGAATAAATACTACCTGGTACGGCAAAAACATCACGGCCTTCACTCAACGCCATTTCAGCTGTGATCAGCGATCCGCTGCGCTCTGCAGCTTCTATTACAACCGTCCCAATTGACAGTCCACTTATTATCCGGTTACGTGCCGGAAAAAATGCTGCCAATGGCTGTGTTTTCGGTGCGTACTCAGAAATAATCGTACCTTTTTCAGCAATTTCATCCAAAAGCCTTTTATTCTCACGCGGATATACCATATCTACACCACATCCGAGCACAGCAATTGTCTGTCCTTTAGTCAAGGCACCGCAATGGGCAAAAGTATCTATACCATGTGCCGCACCACTGACAACAGCATATCCTTGCTTTGCTAAATCGGCCGCAATGGTATAGGCAATACTTTTGCCATATACTGAAAATTTTCGTGCTCCCACCACGGCCAGACATTTATCAGTGATCGAATTTCCACGGCAAAACAGTACTGCCGGCGGATTATAAATATTAGTCAGCAGTTTTGGATAATCATCTTCCAGAATACTTATCAGCCTTATTCCTCTTTTATCCCAGTCAGACGCTGCAGTATCAACATCAAACTGTTGTCGTTGCCTGAATAATCTCCTAGATAATTTTTCTGACAAGCATTTACTTGCTGTTATTTCATCTTCAGATGCATCCCAGATATTTTTTGCACAGCCGAAGCAGGCAAGCAATCGTCTGATATTTGTAATTCCCATACCTGATACCATTTGTAATGCAGCCAAATAATATTTTTCCATATAGTTCCACCTATAGTAAACTTTGAAAATTAAATAAACTTCTTATGATTATAGTTAAGTTTTTTCCTGCCGTCAATAACAATTTGGCTTTCAATAAGCTAAAAATCCTACATCCACAAGAAAAACCAGCAGAAAAATCTGATTAAAAATTGATTTTTTTACTGGTTTCTTTCATTAATATATATAATAAATTATTGAGACAATTTTTCTTTTAAGAGCTTATTCACCATAGCCGGATTGGCTTTTCCCCGGCTGGCCTTCATTACCTGTCCCACTAAAAAACCAATTGACTTTGTATTTCCGCCCTTATAATCCGCCACTGGTTTAGGGTTGCCCAGTAACACTTCATCAACTATTTTTTCAATGGCATCAGTGTCAGTTATCTGTACAAGACCTTTTTCTTTTACTATTAATTCAGGATCATTATCGGACTGCCACATTTCATCAAAAACTTTTTTTGCTATTTTAGATGAAATAGTATTATTTTGAATAAGCTTAATCATTTTTGCCAGATTTTTAGCTGACACAGGTGATTCCGCAATAGTCTTACCGGCAGCATTAAGATTTTTAGCCAGATCGCCCATAATCCAATTGGCAGCAAGCTTTGCATCCACATTTTGTTTGATAACTGCATCAAAGTACTCTGCCATTTCCCGTGAATTAGTAATAACTCCCGCATCATATGATGAAAGGCCGCAATCATCTATCAAGCGGTCTCGGCGGGCATCCGGCAATTCCGGTAATGTCTTCTTTATCGCAGCAATTTGTTCATCCGTTGTAATTATTGGTACCAGATCCGGTTCCGGCATATAACGATAATCCTGGGCTTTTTCTTTAGTGCGCATGGATAATGTGATTCCCTTGTTATCATCCCAGGTCCGTGTTTCCTGTATGACATGACCACCGTCTTCGAGTATTTCTTCCTGGCGTTCGATCTCATATTCGAGGGCATTTTCAACCATTCTAAAAGAATTAAGATTCTTCATTTCAGCTTTTGTCCCCAGCGTTTCGCTGCCTGTCGGCCGCAAGGAAACATTTACATCAGCACGAAGATTTCCTTCTTCCATTTTGCAATTGGATACATCAATATACTCTAATATTGATTTTACTTTTTCCATATATGCACGGGCTTCTTCCGCTGTGCGCATATCCGGTTCGGAAACGATTTCAATCAAGGGTACACCAGTACGGTTATAATCAACATTAGAGCTGGCAGAATCTTTAATAGTATCACCGGCATGGACGAGCTTACCGGCATCCTCTTCCATATGAATACGTGTTATTCTGATGCGTTTCGTAGTATCATTCACTTCAATATCAACATAACCATGTTCCGCAATAGGTAAATCAAATTGTGATGTCTGGAAATTTTTGGGCAGATCAGGATAATAATAATTTTTCCTGTCGAATTTACTGAATTTATTTATTGTGCAATTAAGTGCCAGCCCCGCTTTCAAGGCAAATTCAACTACTTTCTTGTTAACTACCGGCAACACGCCGGGCAGGCCGAGACATACAGGACAAACGTGCGTATTTTGTTCAGCGCCAAAAGTAGTAGCACAGCCGCAGAAAATCTTGGTTTTTGTTTTAAGTTCGCTATGTATTTCCAGACCGATTACTGCTTCATATGACATTATTCAATCACTCCCGCAAACATTTTATGAAAATCCTTGCTTTGCTCGTAAGTAAAAGCTGTTTTTATTATTGTTTCTTCCGCCAACGGTTTGCCAATTATCTGCATCCCGATCGGCAGGCCGGCTTTACTAAAGCCACACGGCAGTGATATTCCCGGCAGCCCTGCTAAATTCAGGGGAACTGTACAGGCATCCTGCAAATACATTTGTAACGGATCATTGATTATCGAACCGATTTTAAAAGCAGGTGTCGGTGCCGTAGGTGCCAAAATAACATCAACTTTTTCAAAAGCTTTGTCATAATCTTCTTTGACTAATGTACGTAGTTTCAATGCTTTTAAATAATAAGCATCGTAATATCCGGCACTCAGCGCATAGTTACCAATCATTATACGGCGTTTTACTTCATTGCCAAATTTCTCCGTACGGGTATTGGTCATCATTGCCACAATATCCTCTCCTGACACACGGCTGCCATAACTTACACCATCATAACGAGACAAATTAGTTGCAGCTTCCGCTGACGCCACAAGATAATAAGCTGCAATGGCATATTTAGTGTATGGCAGTGAAATCTCAACAATCTGGGCACCCATTGCTTTAAAATCAGCAACAGCAGCATGAATCGCTCTTATTACTTCTTCATCCATACCATCGACAAAATATTCAGCGGGCAAGCCTATCTTTAAGCCTCTTACATCTTTAATCAACGCCTTAGTATAATCCGGAACGGGTTCATTTATTGAAGTCGAATCCATGGAATCATAACCGGCAATAACATTGAGTATATTGGCACAATCCGTTACATCACGCGTCAGTGGACCGACTTGGTCAAGTGATGATGCATAGGCAACAAGGCCGTAACGTGATACCCTGCCATAAGTCGGCTTCAATCCTACTATACCGCAAAAAGACGCCGGCTGACGAATTGAACCACCCGTATCTGAACCAATTGCCCATGCGGCTAAACCACCGGCTACTGCGGCAGCTGATCCTCCGCTGGATCCTCCGGGAACGCAATCCGTATCATATGGATTATGTGTAGGGAAAAAAGCTGAATTTTCTGTTGATCCTCCCATAGCAAATTCATCCATATTGGTCTTTCCCAAAATCACCGCGTCCATATGATTAATTTTTTCCATGACAGCAGCATTATACGGAGGAATGAAATTTTCCAACATCTTTGAAGCACAGGTAGTTTTCACCCCCAAAGTGCATATATTATCCTTTATCGCCCCTGGTAAACCTGTCAAAAAGCTGACTGATTCACCAGATGATATTTTTTCGTCGGCTGATTTAGCCATATTTAAAGCTTTCTCAGCAGTTGTAGTTATGTATGAATGTATATCAGCATCAGTTTGCTCAATACGATTTAAAAAAGCCCTTGTAAGTTCTGTTGAAGTTATTTCCCTTTTTACCAGCATATCATGCAGAGTATGTGCCGGCTGTTTATATAATTCCACTTAAATCCTCCTCATGCTGTAATAAATCATTCAATGATCCGCGGTACTTTGAAATAGCCATCTTCTTGTTCCGGAGCATTAGCTAATGCTGCCTCTCTACTCAATGACGATTTTACTATATCTTCACGAAAAACATTCTGCAATGGCAGTACATGTGCTGTCGGTTTTATATTCTCGGTATTCACCTGTTGCAAAACATCTACATATTCCAAAAAATTACTAAATTCTTCAATATATTTATCCATCTTATTATCGGCAATATTTAAACGAGACAGCATTGCCACATTTTCAACAGTCTGTTTTGTTATTTTCATTATTTTCACCATCCTGTTCTTATTTTGCAGATACTGTTAATTATAGCATAGAATAATGCGTGCAGATACTAATCCCGCATTATTATTTATTGATGAGTTCTGTAAACTCAGTTTCATTCAACACAGTGACATTTAGCTGCTGTGCCTTAAATAATTTACTGCCGGCATTTTCGCCGGCTACCACATAATCGGTTTTACCAGATACTGAACCGGATACTTTGCCACCCAATTGAATTATTTTATCGGCAGCTGATGTTCTGCTCATTGACAACGTCCCCGTTAATACAAATGTCTTACCAGTAATACTGCTTGCCGCCTGTCCTTTTTCCCGTTCGGTCATATTGACACCGGCAGATCGCAGTTTATCGAGCATTTGTCTTGTCTTAGCACTGCGGAAAAATCTGTATAATGACTCAGCACTTATATTGCCAATATCTTTCACTGTTTCAATTTCTTCGACAGAAGCATCAGCCAATCTGTCGATTGAATGAAAATAATCCAATAAAGATTGTGCCGCAGCCTTGCCAATATTGGGGATTCCCATGCCGGCCAGCAGACGCCATGGTTCATTGATACGACTTGCCTCAATTCTTTCCAACAATTTATCAGTATTTTTTTCCTTACCAATTATCCCCTTTTCAATAAGCTCCCTGCGATATTGTTTTAAATAATAGATATCAGCTATGTCAACTATATATTTTGACGCAATCAATGATTTAATATATTTTTCACCGAATCCTTTAATATCCATTGCACCGCGACCAACAAAATTAATTATTCGACCGTCTAACTGGGCGGGACAATTTATGTTAGTGCATTTTATATCGGCCGTATTTTCCTCACGTATAGCTAAAGCGCCACAAACCGGACATTTGTCACCTATTACAAATTTGGGCAAATCTGCCTGACGTTTTTCTTTTTCAACACACCTTATTTTAGGAATAATTTCTCCCGATTTGTATACCCTGATGATATCCCCAATACGTATGTCAAGACTATCAATAAAGTCTTGGTTATGCAAAGTAGCCCGTTCCACTGTCGTACCACACAACTGAATTGGCTCAAAGACCGCTGTGGGTGTGATGCGCCCCGTCCGTCCCACCGATAAATTTATCGCCAGCAATTTTGTTTCTCTTTCTTCCGGTGGATATTTATAAGCGACAGCCCAGCGCGGTACTTTGGCCGTATTTCCCAATGCCTGTCTTTGTTCCAAGTTATCGACCTTAACTACAGCGCCATCTATATCATAAGGCAGTTTCCCTCTTCTGGCCCCAATTTCAGTTATTGCCTGCCATACTTCTTCTTTCGTTGTACAGATTATATAATCATGTACAATTGGTAGTCCCTGCTGTTTAAAATACTCTAAACTGGCTGCATGACTTAGAAATTTGCGGCCTTCTATTTTTTGCAAATTAAACAAAAAAATCGCCAATTGACGTCTTTTTACGATGCGACTATCCAATTGACGCAACGTTCCCGCCGCACAATTACGCGGATTGGCAAAAATTTTCTTTCCCTGTTCCGCCTGTGCTTTATTAACGGCATCAAAAGCTTTCCTCGGCATATAAACCTCACCACGCACTTCGAGATACGGCAGTTTATCGGCAAGTTCCCTTTTTATTCCGGTAAGGTTAAGTGCATTGGCAGTGACATCTTCTCCTTCTACAATGCCGTCACCGCGCGTGACAGCCATTTTCAATACACCGTCATAATAACGCAGTGCCAACGATAATCCATCAATTTTCTCCTCAACGGTAAATCGGCAAGCAGTCAATTCTGACTGCATTGATTCAACAAAAGCATCTATCTCTGTCTTCGAAAAAACATCCTGTAGACTTAGCATCGGTACATCGTGCTTTATTAACACACCAGCTATGCGTTTAGCTGTACCGCCTACCTTCTGCGTTGGAGAATCCGGCGTTACTAATTCCGGATATTGCTTTTCCAATGCCTTTAGCTTTAACATCAATTGATCATATTCGTAATCAGTTATCTCCGGGGCGTCATCATTATAATATAAATTATTGTGATAATTTATTTCTATGCGCAATTTTTCGATTTGCTGTTTTGCACTGTCTGCCATTTTACTCTCTCCATATTACGGTATAGATATAATCTATACTTTTTCTAAAGGGGCATATTTTTGCATTAATTTTTTTATTCCCATATTGGGAAAAGCAATTGTCAATTCAGTTTCTTCTCCGTGTCCTTTGACCGCGACAACAGTTCCAATTCCCCACTTACTATGTTTAGCCTTATCTCCGCTCCGCCATTTTATTCCCATATCAGGACGGACGCCTGTCTTTACCGCCCCTTTATTTTGCGCATCGTGTCTTACATAATCTTTAATGCTTCTTATTCGTTCATTATTAATCTTCGGTACACTGAACGGATGTAAAGTTATTTTGGAATGTTCGGTTTCCACATATTCTGATGGAATTTCCTGTAAAAACCGCGATGGTGGATACATCACAGTACGTCCATATATAGTACGGCTTTTTGCATTTGTCAGATATAACTTTCGTTGTGCCCTGGTTATTCCAACGTAACAAGTACGCCGTTCTTCTTCAATTTCAGCTTCATTCATCAATGTACGGGAATGCGGGAACAGCCCTTCTTCCATACCGGCCATAAATACAACAGGGAATTCCAGTCCTTTTGCCGCATGCAATGTCATTAATGTAACTTTATCATCAGTAAAATCGGCATTGTCGATATCAGCTACCAATGAAACTGAATTTAAGAAATTTTCCAAGGTGGGATTATCTTCATTTTCTTTTTCAAAATTTTTTGCTACTGTAAGTAGTTCTTTTAGATTTTCAATCCGTGTTTCATTTTCTACCTTTTTATCGGCTTCCAGCTCCATCATATAACCCGACTCATCCATAACCCGTTGAATAAATTCATGAACAGACTGCTCTGTCTGTGCCGTCATCATCTTAAAAATAAATTGTACAAATTCTGATAAGGCTCCCCGCGCTTTAGCCGTCAAGCCTGGGATTTCATCAGTGCTTGAAACAGCATCAAATATGCTTATATTTCCTGCCGCAGCAAACTCACTCAGTTTATTTATAGTCGTTGCTCCCAGACCTCTTTTGGGTACATTGATGATGCGCAGCAGACTTACCGCATCAGCAGGATTAAAAATCACCTTTAAATAAGCCAGTATGTCCTTAATTTCTTTTCTGTCGTAAAATTTCAACCCACCCACCATAGTATATGGTATTCCTGCACGCATGAGTCCTTCTTCAAATGAACGCGATTGGGCATTGGTACGGTAAAGCACTGCAATATCATTATAGGAAATATTAAACAAAGTATTCTGTTTAACAATATTATCTGCAATATAACGAGCTTCATCGCGTTCATTAAACGCTTCATATAATGATATTTTATCGCCTTGCGGATTTTCTGTCCAAAGTTTCTTTGGCTTACGGTTCAAATTATTTTCAATTACGGCATTTGCTGCCGCCAAAATATTTTGGGTAGAACGATAATTTTGCTCTAATTTAATCACTGATGCTTCCGGATAATCTTTTTCAAAATCCATTATATTTCTTATATCGGCACCACGCCAGCCATATATGGATTGGTCGGCATCACCGACCACACAGATATTGTGGTGCTTTGCGGCCAACAGTTTAGTCAGTTGGTATTGAGCGCCATTCGTATCTTGATATTCGTCGACCAGTATATAATGAAACCGATCCTGATACTTTTCCCGGACAGATTTACTTTGCGACAAAAGTTCCACTGAAATCATCAATAAATCATCAAAATCCAAAGCATTATTATCAACTAAATGCTTCTGATATGCCGTATATATTTCGGCCGTTTTTTGTTCAAAAAAATCTCCTGCCTGTTTGGCAAATGCATCTGGTGTCAGCATTATATTCTTGGCATTGGATATCGCCGACTGAATATTATATGGTGGATATTGCTTTTCATCAAGATTCAAGTCTTTGAGACAATTTTTTATTAACGTATGAGAATCAGCAGTGTCGTATATCGTAAAATTTTTTTTGTATCTGCTAATGTTATCAATTTCATAACGCAACAGCCGCGCGCAAAAAGAATGAAATGTACTCAGCCAGACATTTTTAGCAGCTGTTCCTATCATGTTATCAGCGCGGTCGCGCATTTCCGTGGCGGCTTTGTTAGTAAAGGTTATTGCCAGGATATTGTAAGGTGAAATTCCCTGCTGCAATAAATACGCTATTTTACAAGTCAATACCCGCGTCTTGCCTGAACCTGCTCCTGCCATTATGAGCAATGGTCCGTCAACGTGTTCTACCGCTTTTTTTTGGGCAGGATTAAGTCTGTCAAATATATCCAAAGTGTCCTCCGTTTTTGTTTACTCAGTTAGTATGCAAAAGCTGCTGTATTATTGATAACACAGCAGCTTTATTACTTTAATAGATCAATTGGCCGTATATTTTTTAGCCGCCTCCGTGAGCTGCGGTATTATCTGTTTCTTACGTGACATTACACCCGGCAGATAAAGGATGTTATCAGCTGCTGTTTTTTTAAACGCTTCACCAATAAGTGTTTTAGGCTCACCAACAAATAAAAGTGATGTTGCCTCTTCTAAAATATCTGTGATCATTACCAGACACATGTCATATTTTTCCCTGCTGCATACTTCCCTCATATTTTCCAGCAGCTCGTCTTTTCTCTTCAATACATCACTGCTGTCCATCACAGAAGTCTGACTCACAATAACTTTACGGTCACCAATTTGGAATTCCTTCATGTCATTTTTTACTATTTCCATGGCTGACATATTGCCTACATCAGATCCGGCTTTCAACAGTTCCATGCCATATGTATTTATTTCTACCCCGGCTATCCGGGCCAAGCTGTCAGCAATCTCCCTATCATGTGATGTGCAGGTAGGCGATTTGAACAATACTGTATCCGATATTATTGCCGACAGCATAAGTCCCGCTATCTTGGGCGGAATTGCCACATTATGCTGAAAGTATAAATCAGCCACAATCGTATTAGTGCATCCCACCCGATCCTGACGGGTAAATATCGGTTCACCTGTCTGCAGACCACCTAGACGATGATGATCTATTATTTCCAGGATACGTGCCTCTTCTATCCCTTCCACTGCCTGCGTCCGTTCATTATGATCGACCAGAATGAGCCGTGTCCTTTCCGGTACCATCAGCTTATCGCTGCTTATCATGCCGACAACTTTGCTATTTTCTACTACCGGATAACTGCGAAATTTTTTCTTTTCCATTATCCCTTTTATATCACTCAGCATATCCGTCGGTTTAAAAGAAGCGACATCTTTTTGCATAATACGTGACACCGGTACACATTGGTTAATAAGCCTGGCTCCTGTGTAAGTATCATAAGGCGTTACCAGTATCATCGTTTTATGATTTTGTGCTTCCTCGATTATTTCCGTGGGTATATGCCCATTACCAGTGACAATAAGACAGGCAATTTCTCTTTCCAGGCAGGCCCGTAACGTTGGTGAAACCCGATCGCCGACTAATACAACATCATTTTTCTGAATAATCGATTCGATCATCCGCAAGCTGCCGGCTGCTATCCGAACATCCCCATTGACTAATTTGTCCTCATCTCCGTCAACTATAACATCTCCGTCAATGACAGACAAAATATCGCGAACTGTTATTTTGGTATTGGAAAAACTCTGCATACCCAAATCATCAAAATAACGTTTAGCCAAATCACTTACTGTTACAATACCGGCTAAATCACGTTCATTCCTCACTACCGGTATTGATTTCAATCCCGTTTCACGCATTACTTTGCCCAATTTACGCAGATTATCATGCTCACCGAGCATAGTGTGACATTGCTCCATTATATCACTAACCCGCGGGTAAACATCAACCAACAGCTGCGGACTGTCCGTCCCAAAATAATTCAAAGCAAACTGCGTTTCTTTATTAACTTTACCAGCGCGAGCGGCAACTACTTCTTCCCCTAAAGATTTTTTCAAATTTGCATAACTGATAGCCGCACAAATCGAATCAGTGTCCGGGTTTCTATGACCTATAACATATATCGGTTTTTTTTCACGCATAAAATCTTAACCTCCAAAATATTTTAAATCATGATAAAAACTTTTCCGCCTGCGGCAAATTAATTTTTAAATATACCAGCAAAAAATACTATCATGATAAAATAACACCATTTGCGATGCAGTATTCGCAACACGCAAAACGATATGCCATTGGGTAATATTATACAACAAATAACCCATTCGCAAAAGATTTATACAATAAAATTTACACAAACAGCCGTTAAGTCCGTTTGTGTGCTATAATCATCAAATAATCAAAAATTTATCTTGAAGGGAATAAAATGAATATAAATATACCACAGTTATATTTTAGCAAACTCATGCGTGCCGTTGTCGAATTTGACCTGATTCAAGATAACGACAGTATTTTAATCGGGTTATCAGGAGGAAAGGATAGCCTGTTTTTAACCTATATGCTGGCTGTTTTACGCAGTCGTTTGAAAAAATCATTTACTTTAAAGGCTGTTACCATCGATCCGCTGTTCACTAAAAATTTCTCTACAGATTCCGTAAAAAAATTTTGTCATGAATTATCGATCGACTATTTTGTCCATCGGGTCGATATAAACAATGCCATAAAATCAAGCGGCAAAAACCCCTGCTTTACTTGTGCTTATTTTCGCCGCGGAGCGATAAACCGTATTGCCAAAGAAAAAGGCTGCAACAAAGTTGCCTATGCCCATCATCAAGATGATGCCGTTGAAACCCTTTTTATGAATCTGCTGTACTCAGGACAATTTAAGACTTTCACTCCGTCTACTTATCTTGATAGAATGAAACTCACGGTTATCCGCCCGTTAATTTATTTTCGCGAGACTGAAACCAGGACTGCTGTTAAATATCACGGTGTTGCTCCTGTGGCATCTCCTTGTCCTATAGATGGAACTACAATGCGCCAGGATACCAAAGAACTGATTAAAAAGCTAACTGCCCACTATCCTCTTTTTTATGAACACCTGGCCGCAGCTATGCGGGAAAGTGCTGTCGGTGAATTATGGCCGGCAGTGCCCAGTCGTCAGCAATTAAAGAGAAAATATGATGCTTTTATGAAAAATTAGCAAATAAAATTTTCAGTTTTGTTTCATCAGGTGTCACATATAATGTTTTGTTATTGGTGAAAATAACAAAACCCGGTTTCGCACCGGAAGGTTTTTTTACAAAACGGCAAAAAGTATAATCGACCGGAACATTAGATGAATTTTTCCCCTTGGAATAATGAGCAGCCAACAGTGCCGCCTGCTCTATCGTCGTTTCAGCCGGGTCACTTCCCGCCGTACGTATTATTACATGCGAACCCGGTATATTTTTAACATGAAGCCAAATATCATCATTATCGGCTATCTTAAATGTCAGCTTGTCATTTTGTACATTATTTTTACCAACTAATATTGGCATCCCATCCGAGGAGATAAATTTAAATGGTTTTGACTCGGGAACTGCAGTACGTTTGCGTTTTTCAATGTGCAGATAACCGCTTTTTACCAATTCGGCTTTTATATCAGCCAGTTCAGATAAAGTATCGGAAGATTCCAGTGATATTTCAATTGTTTCCAGATAGACAGTATTTTCCCTGCATTCTTGCAGCTGCTCTGCTAATATCTTTTGCCCACGGCGCAGTTTATCATATTTGTTATAATACTTTTGCATATTCTGAACTATAGTAAGCCGCCTGTCCATGCTGATTGTAAGCTTGGCATTATCTGCCTCATATATATTGGGAACAGTTATCGCGCTGTCTTTATGATCTGCAAACTGGTACTGATACGTCATTATATTGTCTGCCTTAATTTTTTCTATTTCAGCATTTTCGGCCTGCTGCAACTGTTCAGCAAGTTTCCTATTTTTATTTTTTTGTTTTTCTAATTCATTTGTTACTATTTTTAACAATTGGCTTTTTTCTGGAGAAACGTAATCATCCGCCAGTCGATGAGCCGTTTCCAGCAGACAGCTCATCGAAGCAAAAGTCACCGTATTGTATGCGGTAAATTTATGCAGAGGAAAAGCCGCCATTGCCATTATTTTATTATTATCATCTTTTATTAATGTCGGCACAAACATCTTTGTATCATAAACAGTGATAATTTCGTCGATGGCCTGCCGCAAAGAGATGAAATCCTCAACATCGAGTTTTTCTATTGCCATATCATCCGGCAGTCCTGCTAAAAATAATATTTCTGATGCTGTCACCGGACCAAATCCCGCACCTGTTTTCAATACCGCTTTATATACACTTTGCCCCGCTGACAGCTTTAATTTGTTTATAAAATTATCCGCTGCTGTCAATATATCAATACTATCCTGTGGTGGCGGCGGTATATATTCCTGCTGCGGCAGGACAGTGCGTACCCGACTGCTGTTACTGCCTACTCTTTTCAGTGAATCGATAATTCGTTGATTCTCTACTAAGACTATATTGCTGTATTTCCCCATCAGCTCTATATAAAGTTTTTTAGTTATCAATCGTGCACCTGCGCCTAAAATATCCACTTCAATCACTGCCACGCGATCTAATCCCAGCTGATATATTTTAGCAATACGGCCACCTTCAAGTTGTTTGCGCAGCAGCATACAGAACGTTGGCGGTTCTAAAGGATTTTCTGGCTGCCTAACCGAAATTGCCATTGAAGCCAAGCGCGGATCAATAGAAATATGCAATATATATGTTGTACCAGGCAAACGTACGGTCATATAAACATCGGATCTGCGCGGCTGGCAAATTTTATCAATACGCCCTCCTGATAATATATTATTTAATTCATTTATTACGGCATAAAGGGAAAAACCATCAAGTCCCATGTCATATTACCTCATTTCTAACAATGACCGCTAAAATAATAGACTGAGTATATCATCTACCGGTCCCACGGTCAAACATATCCAATTAAATATTATATTACTGCAGGTGATATTGCAATAATCCCTTGTCAACGTTACAATACTAAGGTAAGTATATAAAAGAGGAATGATAAAAATGGAAATATTAAAATCAGCCGAACAAGACACACATGAACGCTCAGCAGAACTTATCAATAATGTCGGCAGCATAATAAAATCAGTGAAACTATCCGGTGATGCGGCGCTTAAGGATTTGAGCTATAAATTTGACGGAATAAAACCAGAAAGCATTAAGATTGTTCCCGATCAAATAAAAGCTGCCTATAATAAAGTTTCACCTTCTACAGTAAAGTATCTGAAATTTGCAGCTGAACAAATACGTTTTTATGCTGAAAAGCAACTGTCATGCATGCAGGAATTAAGGGTTTCCAGCAAAATTGAAGGCGTCACCCTGGGTCACAGACTTATACCCGTAGAATCCTGCGGTACATATGTACCGGGCGGCCGTTATCCACTGCCTAGCACAGCACTAATGCTAGCCATTCCCGCTAAAACAGCAGGAGTTAAAAGAATCGCCGCTGTCAGTCCGGCAGCAAAAAAATACGGAACAATTCATCCTGCCGTATTAGTTGCGATGGATATAGCCGGGGTCGATGAAATTTATTGTGCTGGCGGAGCCCAGGCCATAGCAGCATTAGCCTATGGTACGCAAAGTATTCCCCCCGTTGATATGATTGTGGGCCCTGGTAACCAATACGTCACCGAGGCTAAACGGCAGGTTTTGGGTGACGTCGGCATCGATAGTTTAGCTGGGCCCAGTGAAGTGCTGATAATTTCCGATGGAACAACCAATCCGGATTATACGGCAATGGATATTCTGGCACAGTGTGAACATGACCCACGGGCCAAGGCTGCTTTAATAACCACTGATCGTAATTACGCAGCTATTGTATCTCAAAAAATACTTGATTTTTCACAAAAATTACCTACAGGCAGTCTGGCTTATAAAGCATGGCAGGATAATGGAACTATTTTATTAGCCACTGATGAAATGGAAATGGTCACGGCTGCAAATAAGGCTGCCCCGGAACATCTTGAAGTACAGACCAGAGACAGCCTGAAAATCAGTGAACGACTTAAAAACTACGGCTCACTGTTTATTGGTGAATATACACCGGTAGCCTTTGGTGATTATTGTTCCGGAACTAATCATACCCTGCCTACTATGGGGACAGCCCGTTATTCAAATGGCGTCTACGTTGGGACTTTTATAAAAACTTCCTTCTACCAGCATATAACACACCAAGGCTGTGAAAATCTTGCAGAAGCCTGCATGAACCTTGCAGAAACCGAAGGACTTGCTGCCCATAAGGAATCCGTAGCCATAAGACTAAAATAACTCATATTATATTTTCTTTTATCCCGTATAGGTTGCATTAAGTCAAAATAAATATTACAATTAATTTATATAGCTATAGGTGTAGGAGGATCTACTATGCAATTTAAATTTTCTAAATGGCACGGCTGCGGTAATGACTTTGTTCTTGTCAATGGTTTTACAGAAGACTGGCAGACTATTCGTTCTGCCGCTATTACAATCTGTGACAGAAATTTTGGCATTGGTGCAGACGGTGTCATTTTTATTCTTCCTTCCGATAAATGTGATTTTTGTATGCGTATTTTTAATTCTGACGGTTCGGAAGCTGAAATGTGCGGTAACGGTATCAGATGTTTTGCCCGTTACGTTTACGAAACAGGCCTTACCAATAAAGAGGAATTTACCGTAGAAACTAAAGCCGGTACAATAAAACCACGTCTGGTCATTGATGAAAAAAACGAAAACTCTGTCTGTGTCAATATGGGACAGCCAGTTTTAGAAGGTGAAAAAATTCCTGTGCATGGTTTCGACGGCTCTGCCGTTATCGCGCAGCCATTAAAGATACAAGACCATCAGTTCAAAATGACCTGTGTATCCATGGGCAATCCTCATTGTGTTATCTTTGTCAATGACATGAGTGCGATAAACATAAGCAAATGGGGACCGATACTGGAAAAGTATAAAATTTTTCCCAATAAGACCAATGTAGAATTTGTTCAGGTCATTGACCGGTCACACATGCGCATGCGCGTTTGGGAACGCGGCGCTGCCATCACTTTAGCGTGTGGCACCGGCGCCTGTGCCAGTCTGACAGCAGCGGTATTAAACGATCTGACTGACAGAAAAGCCGCTATTAAACTCGATGGCGGTCTGCTTTCCATCGAGTGGAATAAAGATGATAATAATATCTACATGACCGGTCCGACAAAAAAAGTATTTGAAGGTATATATTACAGTGGATAAACTAACAGCCAAAATTTCAGCGGTACGAAGTATGACCGGCTTTGGTACAGCTGTGTGCAATAAAAATAATTACACGATAAGTGTAGAAATAAAATCTGTTAATAATCGATATAAGGATGTTGCCGCTCATTTGCCCCCCGGCCTGCGGGCTTTAGAAGTAATTATCAACGATTACCTGAATAAATATTCACTGCGGGGTAAAATTGATGTATATGTTAATTTCACTGATACCAGCGGCACTAACAGCATAATAAAAGTAGACAAAAACTTACTGCTTGCTTACAAAAAAGCCCTTGATGAAATTGCCCGTACATTGTGTCAACCGACGCAGTACAATTTTTCTTCTAATGATCTTATTGCATTGTCAGTTTATCCCGGTATTTTAACAAAGGAGGATATATTACCGACTGTTGCTGAAATTAAAGATGACTTTATCAATACACTTGGTGAAGCATTGACTTTATTCATCGAAATGAAAACTACCGAAGGAAAAAACCTTTGCAGCGATATATTGTACCGACTTGCCATCATCCGCGATAAAGTCACACTGCTGTGTGATTTGGCTCCTTCAATAATTGAAAAGTACCGGCAAAATCTGGTCACAACTTTAGGTGAATATTTAAACGCCAACGATATCGATCAGACACGTATTATTCAGGAAACCGCTATTTATGCTGAAAAAACAAATTACACCGAAGAGACAACCAGATTACAAAGCCATTTGCAGCAGTTTGAGCAAACATTAAGCACTGGCGGCAGCATCGGCAGAAAACTGGACTTCATCGTCCAGGAAATGAATCGAGAAATAAATACAATAGCATCAAAAGCCAATTCCGCTCAAGCGGGACAACTTGTCGTAGACGTAAAAGGTGAAATCGAAAAAATCCGCGAACAAATACAGAATATAGAATAAGCCGGCATCGTTGCACAACAGCTTATTTTACAGAAAGGCTGCGTTTTATATGAATATTAAATTAATTAATATCGGGTTCGGCAATATTGTATCCGCTAATCGAGTCATTGCCATTGTCAGTCCCGAATCAGCTCCAATCAAGCGCATTATCCAAGAAGCACGGGAAAATGGTCAGTTAATTGATGCTACATATGGACGGCGTACACGGGCTGTTATAATAGTTGATAGTGACCATGTTATTTTATCGGCTATTCAACCGGAAACAGTCGCCAATCGCATAATCGATGACAATGATGAAATAGCAAAGGATAAAGATAAATAAGATGCCCAACAGAGGAAATTTAATAGTTATATCGGGACCGTCCGGTACGGGAAAGGGCACTATCTGTAAAAAACTTTTAACGATGAACAAAAATATATTTTATTCTGTATCGGCAACGACCCGCAGGCCACGTCCACACGAGATCAACGGACGAGAATACTGGTTTTTATCAAAAGTTGATTTTGAAAAAATGATAGAAGAAAATGAACTTCTGGAATGGGCTAATGTATATGGTAATTATTATGGAACTCCGTCTGAAAAAATTGACGAGCTGCGCTTACAAGGAAAAGATGTGTTGCTGGAAATAGATACACAGGGGGCACTCAACGTCATGAAGCAGGTCGCCGACGGCATATATATCTTTTTATTACCACCGTCACTTGATGAATTGGAAAAACGAATCCGTCGGCGCGGCACTGAAACTGAAGCGGTAATAAAAAGACGACTTGATGCCGCTGCACAAGAAATAGCTTTGGGTACCCACTATAATTATGTTATTGTTAACAGAAACCTCAGTCGGGCTGTCAATCAACTCAACGCCATAGTCGTTGCCGAACGATGCCGTACTGGACGTAATCTGGAAATCATTAATAAAATTAAAAACAGGGAGATATAATAATGGATATAGTAAATCCGTCACTTGATGAATTAATGCCTAAAGTCGACAGTAAATATACGCTTGTTGTGCTGGCGTCAAAACGGGCCCGTCAAATATTGGATGGTTCCAAAGTAAGAGCTACCAAGGTTTCAACCAAAAATGTAACTAATGCACTTGAAGAAGTCGCTGAAAACAAGATTACCTTTCAGCGAACGAAAAACGGAATAAAATGATGTTGGCAAATAAAAATATTTTATTGGGTGTTTGCGGCGGAATAGCAGCTTATAAGGCAGTAGAAATCGCAAGCCGGCTGCGTAAACTCGATGCAAATGTTGATGTTATCATGACACAGGCAGCAACAAAATTCATCACACCGCTGACTTTTCAAGAAATAACCGGTAATCCTGTCAGCAGTGATATGTGGGAAAAAGTGCATAATTGGAATGTAGAACATATTGCTTTAGCCAAAAAGGCTGATGTTGTATTGCTCGCTCCGGCAACGGCTGACATTATCGGCAAACTGGCATCCGGCATTGCTGATGATATGCTTTCTACGACAATTATGGCAACAACGGCACCGGTATTCATAGCTCCGGCAATGAACAGCAACATGTATATTAATCCCATTTTGCAGCGTAATCTGCAGACACTACAGCAGTTAAGCGGTTATCATATAATAACTCCGGCTACTGGTCATCTGGCCTGCGGTACCAATGGCATTGGCCGATTACCCGATCCTGCTGTACTCGTTGAAGAAATTACAAATTATACTGCACAGGTACAGGATCTAAAAGGAAAACGTATCTTAATTACTGCCGGCGGAACTAGGGAAGCAATTGATCCCGTGCGTTATATTGGCAATCGATCCAGCGGAAAAATGGGTTACGCGCTGGCTGAAGAAGCAGCCAGACGCGGTGCGTCAGTTACACTTGTCAGTGGTCCGACATCTCTTAACGTGCCTGCGGGAATCGAGTTTATAAAAGTAGAAACAGCATGTCAAATGCAAGAATATGTCGATACCATTTTTGCGGCCAGTGATGTTGTAATCATGGCTGCAGCCGTGTCTGATTACCGTGTAAGGAAAATTGCCGGCCAAAAAATAAAAAAGACCACGGAAGCATTTACTCTTGATCTGGTAAAAAATCCTGATATTTTATCCGCGCTGGGCAAAAGAAAATCCATCGAACAGATTTTAGTGGGTTTTGCTGCCGAAACACAAAACCTGCTGACTTTTGCCAAAGAAAAATTACAGCGTAAAAATCTTGACATGATTATTGCGAATGATGTAAGTCAAAAAAATGTCGGATTTAATTATGATACTAATATGGTAAAAATAATAACTCGTGATGCTGCTGTCGAAGATATTCCACTTATGTCAAAAAAAGCATTGGCCGCAATAATCATCGACAAGATCCGGAATTTAAAGAAATAAATTCAGTTGACATTTATTATCAGGTAATGTATTATTAGTTTAACAAATAAATATCGAACTCATCGAGAGCAGTGGAGGGACTGGCCCTGTGAAGCTGCGGCAACCATTGATTTTATCAAACGGTGCTAATTCCTTTAGGTTTTACCTATGAGATGAGAGTATGTATTTTCAGCTCTCACCATTGAGAGCTTTTTTATTTGCTAATTTTTAATATGTGGAGGAAAAATATGGCTCAAAAACGTGTACTTTTTACTTCAGAATCGGTTACTGAAGGCCACCCGGATAAAATTGCCGACCAAATTTCCGATAGTATTCTGGATGCTATTTTAGCCCAGGATCCACATGGCCGCGTAGCCTGCGAAACATTAATAACGACCGGTCAGGTTCATGTAGCCGGTGAAATATCCACTAATTGTTATGTCGATATTCCTAAAATCGTTCGCGAAAAAATCAAAAGTATCGGTTATACCAGAGCTAAGTTCGGTTTTGATGCTTCTACCTGCGGTATTTCTGTGTCCATTGATGAACAATCTCCCGATATTGCTTTAGGTGTTGACAAAGCACTTGAAGCCAAAAATGGTGATATGTCCGAAGAAGATGCCATCGGTGCCGGTGACCAAGGTATGATGTTTGGTTATGCCAGTAATGAAACACCGGAATATATGCCGTTTCCTATTGCTATGGCGCATCGTTTGTCTCGTCGTCTGACCGAAGTACGCAAAAATAATGAAATACCTTATTTACGGCCTGACGGAAAGACTCAAGTAACTGTGGCCTATGAAAACGGTAAACCAGTTCATATAGAAGCTATTGTAGTATCTACTCAGCATGATGCCAATGTCTCATTGTCAACTATCGAGAAAGATATCAGGGAAAAAGTTATTACTCCCATTATTCCTGCTGATATGGTCGATGAAAACACCAAATATTATATAAATCCCACCGGAAAATTTGTCATCGGTGGACCGCAGGGAGACTGCGGACTAACCGGCCGGAAAATTATTGTTGACACTTATGGTGGTATGGCACGACACGGCGGCGGTGCATTTTCAGGTAAAGATCCAACAAAAGTTGATCGTTCCGCATCCTATGCAGCCCGTTATGTAGCCAAGAATATTGTGGCTGCCGGTCTTGCTGACAAATGCGAAATACAGCTAGCTTATGCTATCGGTGTTGCCCACCCGGTATCAATAATGGTCGACACCTTTGGAACGGGTAAGATCGATGAAGAAAAAATCATTCAATTGATCAAAAAACATTTTGACTTGCGGCCTGCCGGCATAATAAAAATGCTTGATCTATGCCGTCCAATCTATGCCCAAACCGCAGCATATGGTCATTTTGGCCGCACTGATATCGATTTACCTTGGGAACACACCGATAAAGCAGCTCTTTTAAAGCAAGAAGCCGGTATATAAATCCGATTTTTTTATTATTTAAAATCATTGTAAATTCTATTCATGGGGTTGTCACACGTAAATATTTTCATTCATAAATATACAACGTGCCGTCTTATCCGTCCTCAAAAAGATGGTTGATTGCGCAGCGGCAGCGGAATATATTTTTGTAATGTCAATGTAATTCGCGCGGCAGCTCCATATTTTATTGAGAAGTAAAATTTCTTTTGCTTATATGATATAATTAAAATGGTGATTTTATGAAATTATTAGCAGATGTATTTATAAATATACCAGTAAAAACCATCGCTACCAGTTATACTTATATCATCCCGGAAAACTTAAATTTTCTAAAAACCGGATGCCGTGTCATAGTACCATTTGGTGCGAGAAAAATGGAAGGATTCATTGTCCGTATAACAACTGTTGACCAAACTGACCACACTTTAAAAGAAATAATCGATTCTATTGATATTGAACCATATTTTACTGATAAAATCATGTCAACGGCCCATTTTATCGCTGACTTTTATCTTTGTTCATTAGGGGAAGCACTCCGTCTTTTTATTCCTGGGAAAAATAGTATAAAAATCAACAGTAGTTATCAGGCAATACCCACAACAGCCTCTTTATCGGCAAGTGAGCAATCTATTTATAATTTTATATTGAAAAATCCAGATTGCAGCTTAAAACAGATCCAGGATTTTTGTAAATTCGACAGCACTGCACTATTAAAAGAACTATTGGATAATAAAATCATATTCAAAAATTATATTTACAAAAACCGCTCAAATAAAATTTATACCTCTTATGTCCGAATAAATAAAAATATAGTCAACCAAACTTTATTGGACAATATGACACGAAAAAAATCTCAAAAAAAATTGTTAGAATTTTTATCTGATGATCATCTTTACAGTATCAATGAACTTAACAAGCAGGGTTTCTCACGCAGTATTATAAAGACTCTGAGCGACAATAACTATATTACCATTACCAAACAGCGTACTTTTCGTGACAGCTATGACCATGTCAATCCTGCTAACAATCCTTTTGTACATCTGACAGCCGAGCAAAACGCTGCAATGGCAGAAATAATACCATATATAGATAAAAATCAACCGCATACTTTCTTGCTGCATGGAGTTACCGGCAGCGGTAAAACACAAATCTACATTGAAACTGCCCGAAAAGTTTTGCTGCAAAATAGACAGGCCTTAATTCTTGTACCTGAAATCGTACTAACAGGCCAATTAGTTATTTCCCTTAAAAAATATTTTTCTTCCTCTGTCGTCGTAATCCACAGCCGGCTTACAGTAAATGAACGCAATGATGCATTTGTGCGAATACGCACTAATAGTGCAAAAATTATAATTGGTGCCCGTTCAGCTATATTTGCACCATTTCTTGATCTGGGACTTATCGTCATGGATGAGGAACATGACGCTTCATATAAACAGGATGAATCACCACGTTATCACACGCGCGATATTGCCCGTAAAATGTCACAATTATATAATGCCGTTCTTATTTTAGGAAGTGCCACTCCATCAATGGAAAGCTATTTTTCAGCCTGCAACGGTACGTATAAATTACTGACTATGCCGCATCGCATCGACAATAAACCCTTGCCACAAATAAATTGTGTAGATATGCGTGAAGAGTTACATTTAGGCAACAGGCATATTATGTCACGCCAGCTAGTTAAACTTATAAATGATACTTTACAAAAAAAACAACAAATAATTATTATGCTAAACCGCCGCGGCTACTCTACTTTTGTTATGTGTCGCTCCTGCGGTCTGGTAATAAAATGTCCGCAATGCGGTTTACCGCTTGTCTACCATCGGCAAAATTACCTGCAGTGTCACCATTGCGATATAAAAGAACCGGTTCCCACAGTCTGCCCGGCCTGCAACAGCCGTTATATAAAATTTTTTGGTTCCGGTACCGAAAAACTTGAACAAGAACTGCATGAAACTTTTCCAACAGCGCGGACTATCCGTTTGGATCGTGACACTACCGGTAAAAAAATGGCTCACCAAAATATTTTGCAGCAATTTCGCGCCGGTAATTACGATATTCTGCTTGGAACACAGATGGTTGCTAAAGGCCACGATATTCCCAATGTGACTGCCGTTGGAATAATAAGCGCTGACGCCAGTTTAAACATGCCTGATTTCCGTGCTGCTGAACGGTGTTTTGATCTGATCACACAAACGGCCGGGCGAGCCGGCCGTGGCAATGTCAAGGGACAGGTAATCATCCAGACATATAATCCGGAGCATTATGCCGTCTTATCCGGTATCCGACAAAACTACCGCGAGTTTTACGATCAGGAACTAATTCAGCGCCGGGAATTATTTTATCCGCCTTATGCCAAACTTATCAAACTCACCATACAAAATGAGAATAAAGATCATGCAATGGACAAGGCTTTACAACTACGTACTGCTTTTCGTAAAACTTTTTCCAATTCAGCCAATCATCAGATCATCGGCCCGGCGCCTTCAATAATCGCTAATTTTCGCGGTGTTTACCGCTTCAATCTGTTGATAAAAACCGTTGATCTAACCATCATGCATACCTTTTTACAACAAAATAATCTGTCCACTGACAGTGAAGTAAAAATTGATATAAACCCGCTGAATACCATGTAATTTGAATTTTATTACAGACAATGCTAAAATTATTAAAAGAATACAAGCTGAATTATTAAATATATATTACACTAAAATGCACTGGAGTTGATATACTTATGTCTCTATTGAACATTAAAACAATTGGTGACCCTATATTAAAAAAGAAAGCTGCTGTCGTAGAAAAAATCGACAGCAGCACGAGAAGGCTGCTTGATGACATGGCTGAAACCTTGTACAATGCTGAAGGTGTGGGACTTGCAGCCCCACAAGTCGGTGTTTCGCAGCGTATTATTGTAATTGATGTTGGTGATGGATTAATTGAATTAATAAATCCTGAAATAGTACGTACCGAA
Organism: Pectinatus frisingensis; assembly: GCF_014076555.1. Classification (NCBI taxonomy): domain Bacteria; kingdom Bacillati; phylum Bacillota; class Negativicutes; order Selenomonadales; family Selenomonadaceae; genus Pectinatus; species Pectinatus frisingensis. Next base: position 1,292,347 of record NZ_CP045424.1, on the reverse strand, counting down.
GGCAATATGCTCGGATTTGAAGGATGCCTGAGCATTCCCGGCATGAGCGGTGAAGTAGAACGTTTCGCCAATGTATCAGTGAAATTTCTCAACCGCCGCGGTAAACAACAGCGTATAACGGCAAAAGGTGATTTATTATCACGCTGTATCCAGCATGAATTCGACCATTTAGAAGGTATCCTATTTGTCGACAAGGCCAAAAGTATAACTAAGCAGGAGGATAATGATGACTAAACTGCGTGCAATTTTCATGGGTACTCCGGATTTTGCCGTTCCCTGTCTTGCTGAATTAAATAAGCTAAGTACTATCATCGCTGTTATAACCCAACCTGACAAAAAACGCGGCCGTGGACAAAAATTTACACCCTCACCGGTAAAAACATTTGCTTTAGAACACAGCCTTCCTGTCTTGCAGCCGGCTAAGGTCAAAGACACAAATTTTGTTGAAAAACTAAGAGAATTAAATCCCGATATAATTATCGTCGTGGCTTTTGGCCAAATTCTCTCTCAGGCAATACTCGATATACCTCCCAAAGGCTGCATAAATGTCCATGCTTCCCTTCTGCCGGCTTATCGCGGGGCAGCACCGATACATTGGTCAATTATCCGCGGTGAAACGCTCACCGGTGTCACCACGATGTATATGGATGCCGGTCTTGATACTGGTGATATAATATTAAAACAATCTACCGAGATATCAAGCGAAATGACAACAAATCAGCTGCATGACAAACTTATGGTAATAGGCGCTGATTTACTTGCCAAAACCATAAAGTTGGTTCAACAAGATAATGTGCCGCGAAAAAAACAAAATGATTCTTTATCTTCATATTCACCGATGCTCAATGATGCGAATTGTAAAATTGACTGGCAAAAATCTGCCCAGGAAATTCATAATCTTGTTCGTGGTCTTAATTCCTGGCCAGTGGCATTTACATTTTTTAACGGACAGAAAATAAAAATTTGGCGTACAGCCTTATCTTCAACTGACATCAAAGATTCATCACCTGGTGAAATAATAAAAATCACCCATGACGGCTTTATAATTGCAACCGGAAATGGCAGTATTAAAATTCTTGAACTGCAGGCTCCCAACAAAAAACGCATGACAGCCGCCGCCTATATTAATGGGCATAAACTGCACCTACCTGCTAAATTTCAATAAATAAAACCGCCCATCAAACAAAACTATGTAGTGACTCCATAAAGTCAGACCAAACCGCACTAGCATTTATTGTTACTGCGGTTTTTATTATGCTGCGCATAACGTAGTCGATAATTCCCAGAACTTAAGCCGGCCGGGCTTAGCCTTTATTCGGTGTTTATTATAGTATTCGATATAACCGATGGACACGTTCCAACTCTTCAAAACTATGATAGATTTCCCCTTGCGTCAATTTCATAATATTTGAATTTAGTTGTATCTGTTGTGACTTTCTGATGAGGAATACAGGTATCGAAGCGACGATGTAACATTTATCTACAATTTTTTCTTAAATTCAGTATTATATTCAGCTATAAAGATACCCCCATAAGCCAGACTAATTCCAAGTCTGACTTATGGGGGCCGGTACACATTATGGATGGTTTTATTTATCACGACATTTGCAACATATTACCGCTGATAAACGTTTTATTAATACTATCAGTTATCCTCAAATAATGACATTACCATTGTAACTAAACGCAAAATTTCCACATATATCCATACTAAGGTCAACAATAATCCAAACGCCGTAAAATATTCCATATATCGGGGCATACCATTTGCTACTGATTTTTCTATATTGTCAAAGTCAAGTAATAAATTGAATGCTGCTATTGCTGAAATAATAACTGAAACAGCAATTCCCATAATACCTGAATGCGGCATAAAATCAACACCAAAAAAAGAGGCTGCCAATCCGACAAAATAAAATAACGCTACAGCGACGGTCATGCTTATTATAGTTGAACGAGTTTTATCCGTAACAGCTATTATCCCCGTTTTCCAAAGCAGCAGCATTGAAATCATAATAGCAAAAGTAATTCCAACAGCTATAGCCGACACACCATAATACATCTGTTCAAACTGCATCGAGATAACACCTAAAGCCATTCCTTCAAAAACAGCATACCCCGGTGCAGTATATTCAGCGATTCCCGGTTTAAAACACGTTATCATTGCCAAAATAAAACCTCCAATGAAACCTGCCCCAATTCCCGCTGCAGCAAGTCCGGTATCAGCTAAATAATGGGCTGCAACAACCGCTGCTACTATTGTCAATAACACTAATCCAATACTTTTCCGTATAGAACCAGCTAACGTTGCCGTCTGTCCAAAGTTTACCGCCGCAGTTTCATTTTCTTTTTCCATTATCCGAATAACAGGATTAGCCATTTTTCTTCTTCCCCTCACCTGGTAAAATAATCTGACTGCCAAACTATCGGCAATATGTTAATTATAACATTTTAACTAATAAACCGCAATTTCACTTGTTATCAAGAAATATTATATCTATTTTTAAAAAAATTCAATCATTTTATCATTTACTATTTACCTTACAACTGTTATATTATTAATTGTGGTTATTTATCTTAAAACTTAGAGCGGAGATCTGAAACATGTCCAAAACGATCAATAAAGTATCAGATTATATTGAACATAAACCAATAATAATGATTGCTGATGATGATAAACTGGTGCGAAAAATAATAACTGATTTCTTAATAAATGAGCATTACAATGTTATTGATGTTCCCAACGGAAAACAGGTAACAGACCTTTTCCCCTTGGTGCTGCCCGATTTGATCTTATTGGATGTAGTCATGCCGATAAAGGACGGTATTACTACCTGCCGCGAATTGCGTCATTCACATCGTTCAGAGTATACCCCTATAATAATGATAACGGCTTTGGATGGTGATAAACATATTGATGATGTATTTTTAGCCGGTGCTGATGATTTTATAACTAAACCGGTAAATAAAACTATTCTCCGGCATCGTGTACGAAGACTTATCGAAGCAGAAACACATAGGAAAGATCTTGAGGCTTTAGCTTATTATGATAATCTTACTCAAGTATATAACCGACAGATTTTTTTTACTCGCTTTGCCGAAGAATTTCAAAAAGCTCAAATTCAAGGTACATACATCGGCATCATCTTATCCGATGTGGATAATTTCAAGGGAATAAATGATAACTACGGGCATATCGTCGGTGATATTGTTTTAAAAAATCTAGCTGACACAATTACCAAGAATTGTCGTAAATACGATTTTGTCGGACGATACGGCGGTGATGAATTCATAATCTGTCTGCCCAATACCTCTTTGCGGGAATTAAAAATGACTGCTGAGCAGATACGCGCAGGTATAGAAGAGCTCCATATTGAAACTTCTGACAATCATATCTTCAATATTACCAGTAGTTTTGGGTTGAAAATTATTTCTCCTACAGCAACTGACAGTGCTTACGATATTTTGAAGGCTGCCATACGACTGGCTGACAAAAATTTGTACCAGGCTAAAACAAGTGGTAAAAATGCAATAATAAGCTAAAACAGCACGCCCGGCATTGGGCGCAGTCTAACGGGTGAAAGTCCCGCGTACGGATTAATAGTATCAAGTACATACCCTAAGGTAAGGATGTCCAGCGTGAGATGGAATCTAAAGGAAGTCTATGAACATAGCGAAAAAATACGAGGTGAATCCACGATCACCTGCTAAGTCAATATAAACCAGCAGGGGCTTCCTTCAAACTGATGAAAATATTTTTTGTCTGAGAATAATTTTTCAAAATCATTTTATGCGTTTCTCTGCCGATACCAGATTTTTTATAACCGCCAAATGGTGCATGTGCCGGTAAATTATTATAATCATTCACCCACATCCGTCCTGTTTCTACGGCACGTGCCACACGAAAAGCCCTGTTGATATCTTTTGTCCAGACTGCCCCGCCAAGACCATATTCACTATCATTAGCCATGCGCACCGCTTCTTCTTCAGTGTGAAATTTAATGAAACATACTACCGGTCCAAAAATTTCTTCACGAGCCACACGCATATCATTAGTAACATTTCCCAATATTGTCGGCTGCATATAGGCACCGTTTTCCAAACCCGATAAAACAGCCTTTTTACCGCCGGTCACGACAACAGCGCCTTCTTTTTGTCCTATATCTATATATGATAAAATTTTCTTTAACTGTCGCTGGCTTATCTGACTCCCCAGCATTGTAGCTTTATCCAGTGGTAAACCGATTTTAACCGCTTCAAATTTTTCCTTAACAGCAGCTAAAAATTTATCATAAACTGTGTCCTGCACAAAAACGCGCGAACCGGCGCAGCAAACCTGTCCTTGGTTAAACAATATTCCCATGCAGACACCTTCAACCGCTTTATCCCAAGGCATATCATCAAAGAATATGTTGGCTGATTTACCACCCAATTCCAAGGTCGCCGGAATTAATTTGGCAGCGGCAGCTTTAGCTACGTCATACCCGACTTCTGTAGAACCGGTAAATGCCAGCTTTTTGATATCGGGATGTTCCAGAATATAATTTCCTGTTGTTGACCCTTTACCAGTCACTACATTAAGCACCCCGGCCGGTAAAATATCAGCTGCATCGATAAATTTAGCTAAAGTCAGCACACTTAATGATGTTTCACTAGATGGTTTAAATACTATGCAATTTCCTGCTGCCAATGCAGGTGCCAGTTTCCATGCTGCCATCAAAAACGGAAAGTTCCAGGGAACTATTTGACCGACAACGCCAATCGGTTCATCGGTTACGATACTTAACGTATTGTCATCAATAAAAGATGCTGTTCCTTCTTCAGCCCGTAAAACGCCGGCAAAATAACGAAAATGATCGCTGGCTGCCGGTATATCTATATTTAATGTTTCACGAATCGGCTTGCCATTATCCATACTTTCAATTTTAGCCAAATTCTCTTTATTAGTATCAATAACATCAGCAATTTTCAATAATATCGCTGAACGCTGTCCTACACTAGTCTTCTTCCATTCATTAAAAGCCTGCCATGCAGCCTGAACAGCTGTGTCCACATCTTTTTTAGAGGCTTCGGCACAGCTGGCCAATACTTCACCAGTGGCCGGACATATTGTTTCATATGTTTTATCAGCTTCGGCAGTTGTCCATTTACCGCCAATCCACAGACCATATTTTCCATCAATAACTTTATCCATTAAATCTCCTCCTTATATTGCTGACACTGTGTTATTTATTTATAATATAGCAAATAATTGACAATGCGTCAACTATTATCACAGCAGAAATTAGAAAAAAAACTAATAGTACGGTATAATATAAAATAGATTTATATGTTAAGGAGAATGACATGAATTTTCAAAGAGCCCGCACTGAAGAACAAATTACCCGTCGTCAAAAGGAAATCATCGATGCTTGCGATACACTTTATGGCAATTCTAGTTTCAACAGTGTTACAATAAAAGCCATATCCGAACTTACTTCTTTCACTCGGCCTTCTATTTATAATTATTACAAAACAAAAGAAGAAATCTTCCTTGATCTCATGCAAAGAGAATATATGGATTGGTATGCCGATGTTGCAGCAAAATTTCATGTCTGCAATACTATGGGCAAAGAAGAATTTTGTCATTTTCTCACTGACTCTTTAGTCAGACGAGAAAAAATGCTAAGGCTCCTATCTATTCATCTCACCGCCATAGAAAATAATTGCCGTACAGAAAAACTGTCTGCTTTTAAAAAAAATTCTGCCGTAGTATTTGATATACTTTCACAGGGAATAGACAAATTTTTTTCTGCCACACCTGAAAAAGCAAAAAAAACTTTCCGCTCAGAATTCTTTATTTATGTTTTCGGTATTTATCCGTTTACTCATCTGAGCAAAAAACAAAAGACAGCAATGAAAGAAGCTCATGTCATTTTTAATACCATCAGTTTTCGCCGTCTTTGTTTTCATGGTATTTATTTACTGGCTGCCAATCTTGTTGAAAATAATTAAAATCATACCTGTAATAATAAAAGAGCTGTCGTATGAATATCATTGACCTCATAAAATGCAATTTTCCCCTCCTGAAATAGACAAAGGAAACAAAATTGCATATTATGAATGAAAATTTCACATACGACAGCTCTTTCACTTATAATTCATCATAACTGCATTTATTATTTATTTAAATGATCATTGCCCACTAAAGCCAGCAAAAACTCCCTTAATAATTTTAATGCCACGGTAGTTGATACTCCGCTTAAGTCGCATGGCGGACTCAATTCCACCATATCAGTACCAACAATATTCAGTTTCGCAACTGCCTGCATGGCGAGGCGTAATTCATCAAAAGTGACACCACCGGCTTCAGGCGTCCCTGTCCCTGGAAAAACGGCCGGATCCAGTACGTCAAGATCAACAGTAAAATAAATTGGTTTATCATGTAGTTTATCAAGGACTTTGTCTAATCCTGCAAAGTCAAATAAATGCATCTGAACATGTTTTTTGCCCCAGAGCATTTCTGTTTTTTCTCCGCTTCTGATTCCAAACTGAAAGATACGACCATCACCGATTTTATCATAACAGCGCCGTAAGACAGTGGCATGAGAAAATGGCGTTCCCAGAAATTCGTCACGCAAATCAGCATGAGCATCAAAATGAATAATATGAACGTCAGGATATTTTTCAGCGACAGCCCTGAATGCGCCTAAAGTTACCAAATGCTCTCCACCGATCATAAATGGTAATTTATGGTCCATCAATAAGTTCTTACTGAATTCATAAATGATGTCAAGCGTCTTTTGTGTATCTCCGAGTGAGACCGGCAGTTCTCCTCCATCAAATATCTTGGTGTCACTTTCCAAATCAAGGTCAAGATACGGGCTGTATGTTTCCATATTATATGATTCTGTTCGCATCGTTTTTGACGCAAAACGGGCTCCGGGACGATAAGAAGCAGTCGAATCAAACGGGGCCCCGAATATAACTACATTGGCTGCATCATATTCCTTTTCGCAACCAATAATTGTTTCAATATTTTTATTCAACCTCACGAACTATTTCCTCCACATAATTGGGCAGGGCAAATGCACCTGCGTGTAATTTAGGATTGTAATACCGTGTCTTTATTCCCAACTTCTCCCATTTGTCCCAATCAGCATCTTCAATAGGATGATATTTTTTAGAGGCAAAACCAAACAACCAATGACCTGAAGGATATGTTGGAATATGTGCCTGGTATATCCGGCTGATAGGAAAAGACGCAAAAATTCTTTTATGGGCTCGCTGCATAGCATAGGCATCCTCAGTATAAAACGGGCTTTCATGCTGATTAACCATTATTCCATCATCTTTCAATGCTTTATAGCAATTTCCATAAAATTCTTTTGTAAACAGTCCTTCTCCCGGACCAAACGGATCGGTGGAATCAACTATAATAATATCATAATCGTTCTCATAATGACGAATATATTTCAATCCGTCTTCAAAGTGGCAATGTACACGCGGATCATCAAGACTGGCACCCGTCTGAGGTATATATTTTCGGCAAACATCAGCCACGGTTGCATCAATATCGACGAGGTCAATTCTTTTAACTGTTTTATAACGCAGTATTTCCCTGGCAGTTCCTCCGTCACCACCGCCGATAATAAGAATTTTCTGTGCCTGCGGCATGACTGACATCGGTACGTGCGTAATCATTTCATGATAAATAAATTCATCTTTTTCTGTCAACATCAAATAACCATCTAATGTTAAAATGCGGCCGAATTCTTTTGATTCAAAAACATCAATACGCTGAAATTCACTTTTCCCCGAATAAAGCTGTTTATCTACTTTTATAGAAAACCGTACATATGGTGTATGTTTTTCAGTGAACCATAATTCCATAATACATCACCCCATCACATTTAAATGTTTTAATTCCATATCTTCAGGGCCAGTCATCTGACAGCCTTTTTCTTTAGCATAATGAATGTATTCCAATACTTGTCCGGTGACCAATTCCCCCGGCGCCAATATTGGTATTCCCGGCGGATAACACATAACAAATTCCGTACAAACTTTTCCCACTGCTTCATCCAAAGGCAATGATTTTTCATTATCAGTGTAAAAAGCATCCTGAGGTGGTAAAATCACCTGCGGATTTATATACTCCGCTTCCAGCATTCCTGTAGAATCTTTTTTATAAATGCGTCGTATTTCTGATAGTGCACTTACCAGCCGCTCCATGTCGCGCGGACGATCACCAATGGATACGTAAGCCAATAAATTTGCCAAATCACCAAACTCCGTTTGAATATCATATTCATCACGCAGTATGTCATACACTTCAATGCCGGCTAATCCAATAGACCGCGTATATATAGACAGTTTCGTTATGTCAAAATCATAAATTGCATCACCGTCTATTTTTTCCCGGGAATAAGCATAATAATCGCCAATATTATTTATTTCACTACGGGCATACTCTACTAAGTCTATCACCGAATCAATAATTTGTTTTCCACATAGAGCCAAATTCCGCCGGGAAATATCAAGGCTTGACATTAAAAGATAAGAACCGCTGGTAGTTTGTGTAAGATTGATTATCTGCCGAACATAACCCTCGGAAATTTTATCGTTTATAAACAGCATCGAGCTTTGGGTCAAAGAGCCTCCTGATTTATGAAGACTCACCGCTGCCATATCGGCACCTGCATGCATTGCAGCAAGCGGCAGCCGGTCACTAAAATAGAAATGGGTACCATGTGCTTCATCAGCCAGAACAAACATATTATTGGCATGAGCTGTCCGAACTATCGTTTTTATATCAGAGCAAATACCATAATACGTAGGATTATTCACCAGCACCGCCTTGGCATCAGGGTTATTTTCAATTGCGGCGGTAACATCAGCAATGCTCATGCCAAGAGAAATCCCTAGTGTTTTGTCCATTTGCGGATTTATGTATATTGGTACTGCTCCACATAAAATCATCGCATTAATGACACTTCTGTGTACGTTGCGCGGTAAAATTATCTTATCTCCCCGCTTACACACAGTGAGTATCATAGCCTGTACTGACGAAGTAGTTCCTCCCACCATGAAAAAAGCATGAGCCGCACCAAAAGCCGCGGCCGCCAAATGTTCGGCATCTTTTATAACGGAAACAGGATGACACAAATTATCCAGAGGTTTCATTGAATTCACATCGACTGCCATACATTTTTCCCCTAAAAATTCAGTCAGGACTTTATTACCGCGGCCCCGTTTATGTCCCGGTACATCAAATGGTACAATACGTCTTTGTTTCATTTTTTCCAAAGCTTCCAATATCGGTGCATTTTCCTGTGTAAGTTTTTTCACCTTTAAACTCAATTCCCCTTTTTTAAAAGATATTTGTACCACTAAAAATTTCGATCATTTCCCGACGCAGACCGTTCATTATTGATAAACGTGTTTTGGGTGGTATTTCATAAATATCAGTTTTAAACAGGTAATTGCTCAGATCACATTCCTTTATCAGCATTTTCGTATGAAAGAGATTAGCCTGATACATATTTATATCAATAGCATCATATTCTTCTAAAGTTTTAGGATCAATAAAATCCTGAATTGAAGCTATGCGATGATCCATAAACAACTTTTTGCCACTGACATCTCTTGTGAAGCCACGCACACGATAGTCCATGGTTATTATGTCGGAATCAAAATTGCCTATCAAATAATTAAGCGTATTCAGCGGCGTTATCTCTCCGCAAGTTGATACATCAATATCAACACGAAAAGTAGCTATACAATTATCAGGATGATATTCGGGATAAGTATGTACAGTTACATGGCTTTTATCCAAATGGGCAAGAATTGTATTGCCCGGCACAGTTTCGTCTTCCACATCAGCATAAGCCGACCTGGACATATTTTTATTGCCTATCAGCATCGCTACGCTGGCTCCCTGCGGATCATAATCCTGTTTAGCGATGTGCAGCACTTTTGCTCCGATCATCTCCGTTACATGTGTTAGTATTTTGGTCAATCGTTCTGAATTGTATTCCTCGCCAATATATTTTATATAATCTTTTTGTTCCCTCGGTGTCTTGGCATAACAAACATCATAGATATTAAAACTCAATGCCTTAGTAAGATTATTAAAGCCATATAATTTCAATTTTTCATTCATACAATGACCTCTTTTCCGCAAAATAAAACTCAGATAAAACTGCACATACTGCCGTTTACCTGAGTTATGAAGATATCGTCGCTGATACCTTTATATGAGCCAGAGTCTATATAGCAGAAAATTACTTTTAATACTCTTATTGACCATTTCACAAGCAACGCGCCAATACGCAAAATATTCTTATAAAATGAACCCCGATTTCAAACTGTGATATTGAAATCCTAGTTTTATCTGCTATAATGATGCAATAGCAGAATCAATAAAAGGGCAGCTGCCCTGTCCGTTGTGTTGCCTTATTTATAAAGCAGTCAACAATTTCTGCTCACACTGGACTTTATACTAATTATTACTGTAAGCTCTATTATAAAAGAATTTATCAGTAAAAGCAAGAACTTATATTATGATAAAACAAAGAAACTTAACCGCAAAAATGCCCGCCTTCATTTACAAAGGCGGGCATCGCTTTAAACTTATTTATTGAAAATATTTTTCAATGCTTGTTTATTGACATCACGATTCAATTGAGCCAAATAAGTTGTTAACTTAATATTTTTCGGACATACCTGCACACAGTTTTGACTGTTGCCGCAGCTTGTGATACCGCCCTTTTCCATCAATGCATTAAGCCGTTTATCCTTATTAAAACTGCCAAGTGGATTAAGGTTAAATAGATAAGCCTGAACAGTAGGTGCCGGTCCTATAAAATCAGATTGCGGTCCAACATTAGGGCACGCTTCCAGACAGCAGCCGCAAGTCATGCAATGTGCTATTTCATAGGCAGTAGCAGCTGTGTATGGGTTTTGGATAGGGGCAGTGTTTACTTCCCAGCTGCCATCAACATCAATCCATCCACGAATGCGCTTAAGACTTTCAAACATCACTGAACGATCAATCTGTAAATCGCGGATCACAGGAAAAGTACGCGCCGGAGCAAGACGTATCGGCTGTGGTATTTGGTCAACAAGTGTAGCACAAGCCTGACGTGCCTTCCCATTGATTACCATCATGCAAGCACCACAGACTTTTTCCAAACAATTACATTCCCATACGACCGGAGTTGTCTTTTTACCATCTTTTGTAACAGGTTTTTTTTGTATTTCCATCAAAGCAGCGACAACGTTAAGTGCCGGGCGGTACGGAACCAAAAATTCTTCTGTATACGGTTTGCTGTCAGGCCCATCCTGACGTTCTATAATAAAATGTACTGTTTTTTGTTCTGACATTGTTATTATTTACCTCCCTTAGCAACATCGTAACGACGCGGACGTGGTTTAATCAAGGAGTGATCATATTCTCTATAGGTAATATTTGGTTCATGTGTTTCAGCATTATATGAAGCAATAGTTGTTTTAAGGAAATGTTCATCATCACGATTAGGGAACTCTGGTTTATAATGAGCGCCGCGGCTTTCATCACGCATACGGGCGGCTTTGCAAATAACCATAGCATAAATGATCATATTATGCAGCTGACGAACAAACATTGCTTCCTGATTTGCCCAATGTCCTTTATCGTTTACACCGATATCATTCCACCGAACGAGGATTTTTTTCAATTCATCCATACAAAGGTCAAGTTCTTTATTGACACGAACTATTGTACAATATCTGTTCATCATATCACCCAGTTCGTGATGAAGTTCATGTGCATTTTCCTTGCCATTCATATTAATAATGTTTTCAAATTCGTCTACACAGGCTTGTTTAGCCGCAGCTAATTGTTCATCAGTCAGTTCTTCTCCGATATCATCACTTTCAGACCACCGGATAGCTTCAGGGCCCGAAATAGTTCCTGAATAAGCTGCCGAAAGCAATGAATTTGCACCTAAACGATTTGCTCCATGATACTGGTAATCACATTCACCGGAAGCCAGCAATGCCGGAATATTAGTGTTATGTTTAGTATCTACCCAGATACCACCCATGGAATAATGTACAGAAGGATAAATCTGCATTGGAACTTTACGCGGATCATCACCGACAAATTCTGAATACATTTCCAATATACCGCCGAGTTTGCGTTCCAAATACTCAGCCGGGATATGTGATAAATCCAAATATACACGGTTTTCACCATTTATACCAAGTTTTTGGTTTACGCAGACATCATAAATTGCCCGGGAAGCAATGTCACGCGGCACAAGATTCCCATAAGCCGGATACATTTCTTCCAGAAAATACCATGGTTTACCATCTTTATAGGTCCATACACGCCCACCTTCACCGCGGCAGGCTTCTGACATAAGACGGTTTTTATCGGAACCAGGAATAGCCGTCGGATGAATCTGAATAAATTCACTGTTGCCAATTTCAGCACCTTGCTGGTAAACTGCCGATACAGCAGAACCATTGCAAATAGTCGATGCCGTGCAGCGACCGAAAATAACACCTGGGCCACCCGTAGCCAAAATAACAGCATCAGCACGAAATGCTTCAATCTCCATAGAGTTCATATTCTGGGCCACAATGCCGCGGCAAATACCGTTATCATTTTTTATTATCCTAATAAATTCCCAGAATTCATATTTTTTGACATTGCCTTTTACTTCCCATTTGCGCACTTGTTCATCAAGAGCATATAAAAGCTGCTGCCCTGTTGTAGAACCTGCAAATACGGTACGTTTATTTTTCTGTCCGCCAAAATTACGAAGATCCAATACACCTTCTGCCGTACGTGTAAAAGGAACTCCCATTCTATCAAACATTTTTATCAACTTTGGTGCAGCTTCGCACATCCCTTTGACAGCCGTCTGATCTGCTAAAAAGTCACCGCCGTATACAGTATCATCAAAATGTTCCCAAGTTGTATCATTTTGTCCTTTGGTGTTCATGCACGCATTGATACCGCCTTGTGCGCACAACGAGTGTGAACGTTTTACAGGGCAATACGAGAATAATTTTACTTCGCCGCCTGCTTCGCAAATTTTAATAGTTGCCATAAGACCGGATAAACCGCCGCCGACAACAATTATATTCTTTTTACTCACGTAGCTTCTCTCCTTATTCTTAATAAAAAACTAATCAATGCATTTTATATGATGCCATAAATGCAATAGTAACAATACACAACACTGCACAGACAAGCATCATTAACTTGCCGACCACTGACTGGGCACGAGGTCCCTTAGCAATGCCCCAAGTCATGCATAATGTAGTCATACCATTGCAGAAATGGAAGATAGCAGCAAGCATCCCCAAAAGATAAAGAACAAACCAACCCATATTATTGAACATTTCATCCAATAAAGCATAAGAAATAGGTGTTCCGCCGCCCTTGGTGAAAATACGCAGATCAACTACATGGATAATCAAAAAGACAAACAGGAATATAGCCGTCCATCTCTGTAAAGCAAACTGCCAATTACGGGTATAACCATATTGAGCAGGATTATTATTTGCCTGCAGGGCAATATAAAGCCCGTAAATCATATGAAACAAAAACGGAATAGCAAGGCCAAAAATTTCAATCACAAGCATGATATTATGCGGTATTAATGCAATTCTTGCAATAGCTTCATTAAAAGCTGCCGGTCCGCCCATAGCCTCTGCGTTAGTCAATACATGTTCTAACAGGAATAATCCCATTGGCACAATCCCGCAAATAGAATGCAGACGACGAATGTAAAATGTTACATGGAACATTATGAACCTCCTATTATTAATCCCCTTTGGGAAAATTTAAAATAAGGATACCTCAATTGTCTGAGCCTTCCGAATTTCTAAAAATTAAAGTTTACGATAGGGTTTTTGTCCTATTTCATAAAAATTATTCCCCTTCGAGTCGATTACAACAATAGCAGGGAAATCTTCGACAGTAAGTGCAGCAAGTGCTTCAGGTCCTAATTCAGGATAAGCAATCACTTCATATTTTTTCACTGATTTAGCTATAAAAGCAGCCGCGCCGCCTACAGCAGCAAAGTATGTGACACCATTTTTTTTCATTGATTCAATTACTTCCGGTGAGCGCGATCCTTTGCCGATCATGCCCTTAATGCCTTGTTCCAGCATCGTCGGGGTATATGCATCCATGCGTCCGGCAGTAGTCGGTCCGCATGAACCAATCGGATCACCTGGTTTTGCCGGTGTAGGTCCCAGATAATAGACAATCTGGTTGTGCCAGTCAATAGGAAGCTTTTCACCTCTTGCCAAAGCTTCTGTCATTACCTTATGAGCAGCATCACGGGCACTATAAATCACCCCACTTATCAAAACACTGTCACCTGCTCTAAGTTTGCGGGATTGTTCTTCAGTCAAAGGCGTCGTAATTCGAATTTTTTCAGCCATTATCAACATTCCTCCTCAAAATTATAATACACGTTTACTATGACGCGTAGCATGACAACAAATAGTCACTGCAACAGGCAGACCGGCAATATGTGTCGGACCCCATTCAATATTTACTGCCAGTGCTGACGTTGTGCCGCCGAGCTGAGGCCCGATACCAGTCTTATTTATCAATTCTAAAAGTTCACCTTCCAGTTTTGCATACTTCGGATGAGCATTACGTTCGGTCAAAGGGCGCAGCAACGCGCGTTTGGAATAATACGCTGCCTTATCCATAGTTCCGCCAATGCCAACACCGACGACCATAGGCGGACATGGATTGCAGCTGGCATGTAAAATTATTTCCATTACAGCCTTCTTTACTCCTTCAACACCATCAGCCGGCACCAGCATTCTTATGCCTGATTTATTTTCACTGCCAAAGCCTTTTGGTTCAAGTTCAATTTTTAACTTATCACCGGGCACCATTTCCGTATAAATAATAGCGGGAGTATTGTTTTGTGTATTTTTTCTATCAAACAGTGGTTCAGCAACCACTGATTTTCTTAAATAACCTTCCGTATAGCCTTTTGCTACGCCGGCGTTGACCGCATCATTTAAACTGCCGCCTTCAATGTGAAGATCCTGGCCTACTTCAAGGAAAATAATTGTCATACCGGTATCCTGACAAATTGGTCTGTCTTCCGCCTTGGCTATTTCAGCATTCTTTATTATTTGGTCAAGAACATCACGGCCGACTGGAGATTCTTCAGTTTCTTTCCCTTTTTTCAATGCTTGATAAACATCTTCAGGCAAGTAATACGCCGCTTCTTTACACATCTGTGCAACTGCGTCTGTTATTTTTTCTACCTGTATAGTACGCATATAAACCCTCCTAAGAATATAATCATCCCAATGCAATAAATGTTATCACATTTTTAAAAGGCTTTCAAGCCTTTAATAACAAGTATTTTCAGATTCAAAAAGGTGAAATCGATTCATTTTTATTTTATAATCTATATGAATATTTTTGATCATAATAAAATGTTAAATAATATTATATTGTATACCTTTGGACGTCAATTGCAGTTTTGTTTTCTAAAAAATTCATAACTGCAAAACTACCTTTTTCTCCATCGCGCGGCAGTGCTATACTTCCTGGATTAATAAATAATCGGTTATCAATGTACTGCTTGGAATAAACATGATTATGTCCAAAAATAATTACATCAGCATTATTTTTTTCTGCTTCTTGTCTTAAACAATCGATTCCCCATTTAATCTGATATTTATGTCCGTGTGTAAGCCAGATTTTTTTATTTCCTATATTTATAAACTCATCTTCAGGGACATCAATATTATTCCAATCCCCATTACCAGCCACTTTTACTACTGGTACAGCCACAATTTCAGATAAATATTCGGCATCTTGGACATAATCACCAGCATGCAGCCACATTTGTACATCAGCAGCTTTTTTAACTGCCTTATCGACAGTTTGTGTATTTCCATGACTGTCACTAATAATTCCTATTTTCATAATAAATAACCTGCCAATAGTTTTTTCATTTTACATACGGCTTCACCCCTATGGCTTATTATTTGTTTTTCTCTTATAGACAACTGAGCCATACTTTTTTTATCGGATAAATAAAAATACGGATCATAACCAAATCCATTGACACCACTGGGAACTATTTTTATCGTGCCCTCGCATATGCCTTCAGTCTGAAAAATTTTACCGTTAACATCATAAAACACCAGGGCGCATTTATATCGGGCACTTGATTCAACACAATGTACATTGTTTAATTCATCAATCATTTTATGATTATTGGCCTGATCATCACTTGGTTCTCCCGCAAAACGCGCCGAATATATTCCCGGGCGCTTATTTAAAGCATCGATTTCCAGTCCGGAGTCATCCGCAATACAAGCCATCCCTGTCTGTTGAGAATAAAATTTTGCTTTTATCAGGGCATTTTCTGCAAAACTATCTCCATTTTCTTTTGCCGTTGGTAAATCGGAAAATTCGTCTAATGATCTGACCTTAATTGGCAGTCCTGTAAATTCCTCCAGCAATTCTTTTATCTTTCCCTTATTTTTTGTAGCTATAACAACTGTTTTCATCATTTCAAGGCTCCCTTCCTATTCGCCAGCCGAGATAATTTCCCAAAATATCTTTTTGATATGAAATTATTTTATTTATTCCCGCTTCAGCTTTTTCCAGCAGATCATTAAGCTGCCGATGAGAAAAGGGATGACCTTCCCCCGTTCCCTGAATTTCCACAAAATCACCAATTCCAGCCATCACAACGTTCATATCGACCACTGCTGCGCTATCTTCTTCATAATTTAAATCCAATACTACGTCTTTTTCATTTATTACGCCAACACTAATTGCCGCCAGAAAATCTTTTACAGGAAAAACTTTCTGCGGATCATAAATTGTTTCCATTGCATCAATAAGAGCCACAAAAGAACCAGTTATCGAGGCCGTTCTCGTTCCTCCATCAGCTTGGATGACATCACAATCGATAATTATATTACGTTCCCCCAAGGCTTTTAAATCCATTACACTACGCAGACTTCTGCCAATGAGACGCTGTATCTCCTGTGTGCGTCCATTGATTCTGCCACGTACGGCATCTCTTGTCACCCTGGTCTGCGTGGATCCCGGTAATAATGAATATTCGGCCGACAACCAGCCTGTTCCTGTTCCGCGTAAAAATTTTGGAACTGTTGATTGAATAGTAGCCGTACAAATTACTTTTGTATCACCAAGCTCAATCAAAACCGACCCGGCCGGATTTTTTAAATAATGCCGGGTTATTTTGATCTGGCGCAGCTGTGTATCACTGCGCCCATCTTTTCTAATCATAAAATCCCCCATAACTTTATAATAAAACAATTTTAATCATACCAATGTAAATAACGTTATTTCCGGCGGACAACCCAGCCGAAAAGGAAACCAGCTGCCGGCTCCGGTACTGACATAGCCATACATGCTGCCAAGCGTATACATACCGCGCGTATATTTGAATCCCGGAAACAGCGGATGTCCAAACACTCCCAACTGTCCGCCATGTGTGTGTCCGGTCAAAGTCAAATCAATACCATTGGAAAAACCATTATCAATAAAATCCGAATGATGCGCCAGTAATACTTTGCAAGAATCGATTGGTACGCCACACATTGCCTGCTTCATATATTCATCGCTTAATTCAACAAAATGACTGCGATTATGCGGATAATCAACACCAATTATTGATAATTTTTTATCGGCGATTTTTAATGTATCGTTTTCATTTGTTAAAACTTTAATTGGTGTATTTTTTATACTGTCCTTTATTAACTGCATGTCACGCATATATTCGTGATTACCCCAACAAAAATATATACCATACTTAAACTGATAGCAATAGCTGCCAAGTAATGCTACAGCCGCTTTGTTAATACGGTCATCGTCAAAAATATCACCGGTCACAGCTAAAATATCTGGTGATATTTTTACTAGACGATCAAGTATATATCGCAACTTTTCTAAAGAGAAAAAGCTGCCCATGTGAGCATCTGTCAAATGGGCTATTTTAAAACCACGTAGTACATCGAAATTTTTTACCGGGATATCATATTGATTTAAAATAATATCATTTTTTTCTATAAAACTGCCATATAAAACAGCTCCGCTCAATGGTAAAAGAGCTGCCTTATACAAAAACACCCGCCGTGATTTGTTAACAGCTACAGATTTTGTACTGCCAATCACTTTTCCGTATAGTTTCACTGCTGCCCAACAAACTGCCTTCAATAATGCTGCAAAAATTTCCCCAACAAATACTGCTATTATTACTTGCTGTAAAAGCCATATTAAAGGCACAAAAGTCGGTATTATCTTACTAATATACAGACATGCCAATAGTGCTGCATTACATAAAAGCACTTTCAAGTAAATATATTTGCTGTCGATGCGGGGAAAGGTATCATGCAGTGCATAAGCAAATAATAATGAGAATACCACAAAGGTCAAAGCTACCGATGTTATAAAAATACCGAACATAACTTATCCCACCCAAACATTTAAATAACCTATATGACA
Organism: Pectinatus frisingensis; assembly: GCF_014076555.1. NCBI lineage: Bacteria > Bacillati > Bacillota > Negativicutes > Selenomonadales > Selenomonadaceae > Pectinatus > Pectinatus frisingensis. The sequence continues at coordinate 1,273,842 of NZ_CP045424.1, read as the reverse complement.
CTTGACTGATATGAAGTAAAAAATATGCCGGGCAGAATGAATCTGCCGGCATCATTTTTTAATTTTCTTCTTGATACTGCTTAAAATTCTTTATTATAACAATTGGTGTTTTTTGCGATGCGTTGCCAAAGGGATTATCCAATAAAAGTTTAGCAACCTTATTCCCATCCACCGCATCAGTCACTCCAACAATACGAGACCGTTTCAAATCATTTACATCTGCAATGACTGCACCAAAGCAACCCAAACGATCTTTTATTTGTTTTACGACTTCATTTGGTTTATCAGGTCCATAAACAATGCACTTATCAAAAGGCGGCATTGTCCCGGTCACATCATCAATGAGTGCTGCCTGCTCGCCGCCCCATTTATAAAAACATCCGTTTTTACCAATTAATTTAGCTGCAAATCCTAAAAACAAGGCCGCCGCAACCCGCCATTTGCCTTCCACATCCATTAATGACTGCATACCGTGCGGGCTGGCCAGACTGCCATAGTCCGGAATAAAACGGCAACAAAAAAGTGCTGTTTTGGATATTTTTAAGTCTTCCGGCCGCACAAATCTTCCTTGTGTTATTGCAACCACGCTTTCAGCCACCGATATGATATCATTTTCAGTGACCTTGTCTTTAGTATACCGTTCTATAATGTCTACAATATTATCTTTTTCTGTAATTATTCTAGTCGGCACTGAAACTATTTCGACATCATTCATCAATATTCTACCCCCAAAATATCAATCTACAAGTTCTATATTGAGTAAAGCTGCAATTTCTGCCGCCGGCAGCACAAGCCGTTTCTTGTCCAATGCCGCCTTATGGCGCGCAGTATGCTGATAAACCACATCTACTGGTATATCGACAACATGCCGTAATGTTTCCTTAATGCTTTGTTTATTGCGGTCAAGTAATGTTATTTTTATTACAATATTTATTTTTTCATGTTTTTGAATCAGTACCGCTTCAAAATAGTCATCTTCACGCGGTACATTTTTTAGTTCAGCTTTACCATATACTTTCACACCGGCAAATTGTTCATAAGGCAGCTGGGAACGTATGAAGCAATCCATTATTGTCGCACATTGCTTTCCATCATTACTAATTTCAATCTCAGTAGAAAAAACGGCCTTATCTTCTTTTAATTCATCAAGTACAAAAGGCGTATGTTCCTTTATTTTAAAATTAATATCAGCATCACCGATATTGTGCCAAATCAGATATATTATCCCTATGACTATTATAATCAATACTTCCATTGATTTACCCCCTAAATCAATTAAACTTACTCAGATCTATACCGCTGATAACCGGATTATCAATTCCCATCACAATCTTCACCATTTCTCCGGCATGTTCAGGCATTGCCGAAAAAAAGAATTCCAGACTGCCCTTTTGCCTGTCATCATTTATAAGTTTGTTTTGCTCTAAAATATTCCTTGCCGCTTCAGCTGTGGATAATGCCGGATCTACCAATGTAACATAAGACGGCAGATATTTTTTCAACAAATCTTTAATTATTGGATAATGTGTACATCCCAAAATGAGCGCTTCGATTTTATCAGCAGAAAACATTGCCATATAGCGCCTGACCACCGTTTCAATCGCCATATCATCGATATGCCCGCCCTCAATAAGCGGCACAAATTCAGGACAAGCCCGCGCTATAACTTGAATATCCTTATCAAGCTCCGCAGCTACATCACTATGGAAATTTTTCTTTACCGTTGCCTCAGTGGCAATTACCCCTATTTTTTTATGTGGCGAAACTGCAACAGCTTCCGCTACAGCCGTATTCATTGGTACAAGATAATACGGTTCTCTGCCGGCAGCCGCATCGAATCCCCATGAGGTCATTGTATTACAAGCAAAAACAGCCATTTTTACTTTTTTTAGCTTAAAAAAATTCAAAAACTGCTGCATAAATTTTATTATTTCCTCCGGATTACGTGGTCCATAAGGCATTCTTTGCAAATCACCGACATAGATTATATTTTCCGATGGTAAAATTTTATGTAATTGATAAGCAACAGTAAGCCCTCCCGATCCAGAATCAAAAACTCCAATTGGTGCACAAGCCTGCATCTGCATTCTCTCCTAATCAGCGTATGATTTTATTTTAAGGCCTGCCGCATTTTATCATAATATTTGGCTGGCAGACGTACAATTTTACCCGTATTTTTATTAGTAAACACATTTTGCGTAAAACCTTTCACCAAAAGTGTATTATCCTTTTCCCGATATACTTCATAGGAAAATTCCATTTTTGCGCGTGTCAATGCAGTAGGTATGGTTTTTATCGTCAGAATATCATCATAATATCCTGACGACAGGTATTTTACCCTTACATCAGTTATCGGGAATACATAACCATCATCCATCATTTCCGTGAGTATTATACCCGCTTTACGCAAAAAATCTACCCGCGCTATTTCGAACCATCTTATATAATTAGCATGATGCACAACAGCCATTGCATCAGTATCAAAAAAATGGACACGATAATTTATCATTGTGACCATCGCTATGCCTCCCACCATATTATTTCAACAATTCCGCATTAATTGCCGCCAACCCACTACAATAGTAAAATAACAGACTCATTCAAATATAACACATTGCTAATGAAAAATAAAGCAATTATTGGAAAAGCCGATACGACAAAGTCATATCGGCTTTTCCAATAATTATAATGTGTCTGCAGGTAAACAAAAAATATCAATCAGGTTAAAACGCGTGCCAGACGTACTAATTCTGGATCAAGCGTCTTTGTATTGTTAACTGAATCAAATAAATCGATACTTACGACTTTACCGGCATTAAACCCAAAGACCACATTGGAAACACCTGAAATGACAGCCAAAGCTGCCCGTTCTCCCAATATACTTGCTTTCAAACGATCTTCCACACTAGGAGAGCCGCCTCTTTGTATATGTCCTAAAACTGATACTCTCGTATCAATACCGGTTTTTGCCCCTATTTGTTTGCTGATTTCAATGCCGCTGCCAGCTCCTTCAGCAACGACTATAATACTATAGCGCCGCCCGCTGGTGTAAGAATCCTTCAATTCCCGACATATTTGGTCTAAATCAAATTTTGCCTCCGGTACTAAAATATATTCAGCACCACCAGCGATGCCCGACATCATGGCAAGCCAGCCTGATTTTCTTCCCATTACTTCAATGACAATTATCCGCCGGTGTGATGATGCCGTATCGCGCAGTTTGTTTATCGCATCCAAAATTGTATTGACAGCTGTATCGGCACCAATAGTATAATCTGTTCCCCATACGTCATTGTCAATAGTTCCTGGCAGGCCTACTATCGGCATACCGTCACCGAGTTTACTGAGAAGTGATCCACCGGTAAGACTTCCATCACCGCCAATAATGACCAGCCCTTCTATTTCATGTTTTTTTAGATTGGCCAGTGCTTTTTTACGGCCTGCTTCCGTCTTGAATTCTTCACTGCGCGCTGTTCCCAGAAAAGTGCCGCCACGTTGAATAATGTCACTTACACTGCGGGAAGTCAACTCATGTATATCGTCTTCAATCATTCCCTGGTAACCGTTATAAATGCCCCAGACCTTGACTCCCTCAAAAATTGCGGTACGAACAACTGCGCGTGTAGCTGCATTCATTCCTGGGCTATCACCGCCGCTAGTCAACACTGCAATGGATTTTAACATTTTGCCACTCTCCCCTGTTTTCACTAAGTTCTAAATCAGGCTTTATATAATCCTAATGAACTATAATTATTTTTATTTTAGATAATTACAGTCTAAAAGTAAAGTCTTTTTATAAAAAGACCCCCAAAGATAACCTTTATTTATATTTTTTCTCCTGAAATTTTATCTCATCGGGTTCTTCACTCAATCCTGTGCCCAGCCTGATCAATATTCGTTTTATACGAATATTTTCCACCTCTTCAACAAAAAATTTATTTGTATCATATACCGTCATTTGCCCTATACGCGGTGGTGTATCAACTTTTGTTGCCAGCCAGCCACCGACAGTATCAACATTTTCTGCCGAAATTTCAATATGCAGTATATCATCCAGTTCATTAAGCAGCATTCGCCCATCCACTGAATACAACTGCCTGCCCCTCTTTTCAATAAGAGGCCGTTCTTCATCAAATTCGTCCTGTATTTCACCGACTATCTCTTCAATGATATCTTCAATAGTCACCATACCGGCTGTACCGCCATATTCATCCACCACTATAGCTAACTGTACACGGTGCTGCTGCATAGTACGCAGTAAATTACTTATTGGCATTGTTTCAGGTACAAACGGTACTGGTCGGATAAATGACAGCAGATCAGGTCTCTTGCCAATGTATAAAGAACGCAGTAAATCTTTGATATGCAAAAAACCCACGATATTATCCTTATCTTCCCGACAAATGGGGTAACGGGTCAAATGTTTTTCCAAGGCCGTCTTGATATTTTCATCAGGAGAATCCTCCAAATATAAACATACCATATCAGTGCGCGGTATCATTATTTCACGCACGTTACGATCTGAAAAATCAAATACATTGTCAACAAAGGTCAGTTCCGTCTTATCAATATAGCCATGTCTGTGACTTTCTTCCATTAAAATGCGGATCTCATCTTCGGTGTGTGCCGCTTCCTCCTCACCGGCAGGACGAAACCCCAATTTATTTACTACCCAATTGGCAACATGATTCAAAAACCACACCGCCGGATACATAATGCGATGAAAAATAATCATCGGCAGAGCAATTCCCAATGCCACCGGTTCTACTTTTTGGATAGCCATCGATTTAGGTGCCAGTTCCCCCAATACAATATGTAGTGCTGTAATTATACAAAACCCCATCACCAAAGATATAGAATAGCTTAGCGACGGATCCACCTGCAATATTTTTAAAATTGGCTCAATAACTTCAGAGACCGCCGGTTCACCGACCCAGCCTAAACCCAAAGAAGCCAGCGTTATACCAAGCTGTGTAACAGAAAGTGATGCATCCATGTGCTCTGTAAGCATTTTAGCATACTTAGCCCTTTTATTACCTTGTTCAATCAATATATCCAATCGTGTTGTTCTAATTTTTACAACAGCAAATTCGGCGGCAACAAAAAAACCATTCATGAATACCAGGAACAAAACCAGCAAAAATTTGAGCAGAACAGAAAAAATATCCAATAATTACCTGCGCAAGCAGGTATTCACCTCCAAAATTTATCGCGTCTTTATATATTATATCATCGTATATTATAATTCAAAATCAGATAAAAAATTCCTTCCCGATAAAGTAGATTATTATTCCCATAGCAACATTTTACCAAATAGTTACAATTCCGGTTTATTATTATCATCATCAAAATTTGCCGTACAATGCGGATAATTGGAGCATGCCCAAAAATAACCATTTTTCCCCTTTTGCCGTTTCAGCAGACCTTCTTTACAATGCGGACACAAATATTTTTTATCTGCCGGCTTCACTTTTTGCTGTACAGCATCTTTTTCTCTTGCCCGTCTGACCATGTCCAAGGCTGATACCATTCCCACCGAAAAAGCTGCACCAATTGGCTGTTCCTTTTTCATCACCACACGTGACAGTGCCATTTTCATATCCGGTTCGCCATTTTTATCATTGCACGTCATATGACATCGCGGATAATTGGAACAACCCCAAAATACGCCTTTTTTCCCAGTCCGCCTTACCATTATGCCTTTTTTGCAGAGAGGACAAATATGTTCGCCCAATATGGGCATGGCACTGTCAAAAGCTTTTTTACAAAGTAATTTAGTAAATTGTATTTGTTCTGCCAGAAAGTCTTCTACAGTTCCTGTCCCTTTTGCTAATTCATTTAGATAATCTTCCCATACAGCTGTGACATCCGGATAAAGCAGTTCATCCGGTAAAGCATCAACCAGCATATAAGCAGTTTGCGTCGGCACAAGACTTTTTTTCCGTCCTTCCGTCTTTAGCAGCTTACGTCGCAGCAAATCATCAATAATCGAAGCTCTGGTAGCTTCCGTGCCAATTCCATATATGGCCCTCAGTTTCTTTTTAGTCGCCTCATCCTTCACATATTTATGTATTTCCTTCATACCCGCCAGTAAAGTCGCCGGCGTAAAACGTGACGGCGGTTTGGTAGCCCGCTTGTCGACAGCTGCTGCAGCGAATTCGAGTAAATCACCCTTATTAATTACCGGAAGAATTGCGTTTTTAGTATCATCTTCTTCATTTTCCGACGGATGTTTTTCCGACATATACAATGATTTCCAACCTAGCTGTCTTTCTGTCCGTCCTGTTGCCTGAAAATTTTCTCCGGCAAATTTTAATGACAATTTAATTTGATCAAAAATATGCAGCGGATAAAATTGAGCAATATAACTCCTGGCAATAAGAAAATAAATATTTCTTTCCATAGCATTAAGTGAAGCTGTTTTTATCCGTACTGAAGTAGGAATAATTGCGTGATGGGCCGAGATTTTTTTATCATTCCAAGCCCGGCTTTTTATTTTGCTGTCTGCATCCGCTGCCCATCTTTGTAAATCAGTTTCACCGCATGCCTGTAAATTATTTAAAATTCCCCCTGCATCTCCCAATTGATTGACAGGTAAATATTCACAATCGGACCGCGGATAGGTCGTAAGTTTCCTTTCGTATAAATGTTGAGCCGTATCCAGCACTTGCTGCGGTTCATAACCGAAATGCCGCCCAGCCAAAACCTGCAATGAGGATAGAGAAAATGGCAGACACTGCGATTCTTTCTTTTCCGTTTTACTATAATTTAATACTGTTGCCTGATTTTTTTCTGCCGCAAATTTTGCCAGTAATTCATCTGCAATTGATTTATCGACAAGCCTGCCTTCGGAATCAAGCCCGGATTGTGCAGAATGCGCTTTCCAAGTGGTTCCGAAAGTACTGTCCACGGTTTTAAAATCCGCTTTTATTATATAATAATCTACCGGTTTAAAATCCTTCAATTCTCTTTCACGCCGCACAACAAGTGCTAATGTCGGTGTTTTTACCCTGCCTACCGGCAATACTAATTTATTATGTCCGGCTCTTCTGGCCGCCAGAGTATACGCTCTTGAAAGATTCATTCCAATTAACCAATCTGCCCGTGCACGAGCTAAAGCCGACAATTTCAACGGCAAAAAATTTTTATTGTCCTGTAAAACAGAATTAGCTTTTTTTATACTTTTTTCATCCAAAGCGTTTAATAAAATTCTCTTGACTGGTTTCGTGTTTTTAACATAATCCAAAATTTCATCAATTAATAACTGGCCCTCACGATCCGGATCACCAGCATTAACTATTTCATCAGCCTTTGCAATCAATGATTCAATTATATTAAATTGTTTTTTACATGAATCCTCAATAAGCATCTTCCACTTATCAGGTATTATTGGCAGGTCCTGCGCCCGCCATACTTTATATTTAATATCGTATTCATTGGGCTCCGCCTGACGGAGTATATGCCCAAAAGCCCACGTAACCACTCCGTCCGTTGTCTGTAAATAACCATCATGTCTTTTTATTGGACCGTTGAGACATTTTGCTATTTCATTTCCCATACTAGGTTTTTCCGCAATATATAACCGCAAATCAAACGCTCTCCTATCCAAAGTACTGCCAAAGCACAGCAATCAATCCTCTGTTAAAAAGACGGCTGCCGTTTTAATAACAACGACAGCCTTCATATCATATTATTAAATTTTTCTATAAAAATCATCCAAACTCTCATGAAAATTTGCATAATTATCTATAAATATATATTTTATATTATAATTGTAACTGTATTTATTTGCAAGTATACCAGCTGTTTTGTAGTTAGTGTTATAAAAATAAATTAAAACATATTGACTTTTTTCTATATGAAGTATATTCTATATATAGAATTTTTTCTATGTATAATTAATTACTGTGAGGTTTGTAATGGAACAAAAGTATATTGAAAACACAAAAATTATTAAAGCCCTTGCCGACCCAAAGCGACTGCGCATCATTGACATCCTCTCATGCGGCGAGTATTGTGCCTGCAAATTATTGGAAGAGTTTGAGATCACCCAGCCGACACTTTCCCATGATATGAAAGTATTAATAGATGCCGGTATAGTGAATGCCCGACAGGAAGGGAAATGGACAAACTATTCACTTAACAAAAAAAATCTACAAAATTTTTATAAAAATCTTGGTGAGATATTTTCTTCTTCAGCCGAATGCATTTGTCACACGAAAATTTCCAATAAACACTCTACACTTTGAAAAATCTTTGCACTTTCAGAGTGCTTAAATTAAAAATTTATTCAATAAAAAGAGGTAACATTTATGAAAACTATGCAAATATTTGAACCTGCCATGTGTTGTTCTACCGGATTATGTGGTGCCACAGTTGATCCTGAACTGCTTCGTATTTCAACCGTACTTGATATATTAAAAAAACATACCATATCAGTTGAACGTTATAACCTTACCAGTACACCAATGGCATTTATAAACAATAAAATAATTAGTAAATTTCTCTTTGATAAGGGTCCTGATAGTCTGCCAGTCGTTCTACTGGATGACAAAATAATTCTTATCGGCAGATATCCTGCCAATGCAGAATTTATAAAATGGCTGGATCTTCCTGCTGATCTACTAAATAAAATCGCCGAAAAACCGCAAAACAATGATTGTTGTACAGGAGGCTGCTGTTAAAATGAACATTTTTGATCCTCACCACGTTAAGCTGACAAAATATCTTTTTTATACCGGCAAGGGTGGTGTAGGAAAAACCAGCATTGCTTGTGCGACTGCTGTATCCCTTGCTGACAGCGGAAAGCGGGTATTACTGATCAGTACTGATCCTGCTTCAAACTTACAGGATGTTTTTTCAATACCACTTACAAATGAAGTATCATCTGTCCCGACTATTCCAAATTTATTTATAGCAAATCTTGACCCTGTACAGGCTGCCGCAGAGTATCGGGAAAACGTCATCGCCCCTTACCGCGGTAAACTGCCCCAGGCAGCTTTGGTAAACATGGAAGAACAACTTTCCGGTTCGTGTACTATAGAAATTGCAGCTTTTAACAAATTTTCCAATTTTCTTACGGATGATACGATACAAAAAACATATGACTATATTATTTTTGATACTGCCCCTACCGGTCATACCTTACGGATGCTGCAGCTTCCATCTGCATGGACCAGTTTCATTAGTGAAAGCACCCACGGTGCTTCCTGTCTCGGTCAGCTTTCTGGTCTGGAAAATAAAAAAACAATATATCGGCAGGCTGTTACAACCTTATCCAATAGGGAAATGACCACTATCATTCTTGTCACACGTCCGGAAATAACTCCACTTGCAGAAGCAGCACGAGCTCATGCTGATCTTTTTTCTCTGGGCATCAGTAATCAGCTTCTAATTATTAACGGTATTTTACCTGAACACCACGATAAACTTTCTGCCAGTTTATATAGAAAACAGCAAACAGCACTTAACTCTATGCCGAAAGAATTACAAATTTTACCTTGCTACGAAGTACCATTACGAGCTTATAATGTCACTGGTATTGAAAATGTGCGTGCAATGCTGCACAGTGACCATATAACAAAATGCACAGAAAAATTAACTATATCACAAATCCCCAATTTAAATGATATAGTTAATGAATTATCCGCAACTGATAAACGTGTTATTTTCACAATGGGAAAGGGTGGTGTAGGAAAAACCACAATTGCTGCCGCTGTCGCCTTAAACCTTGCCAACCGTGGTAAAAAAGTTCACCTTACAACCACTGATCCAGCTGCACATTTAAAATTTGTTCTAAATGAGACTTGTGGTATTACCATGAGTCATATTGACGAAATCAGAGAATTACAAAAATATCAATCCGAAGTCATCGACAAAGCCCACGCTGCAGGGATAAGCGATGCTGATATGGCTTATATTAAAGAAGATTTACAATCACCCTGCACACAAGAAATTGCAGTGTTCCGCGCTTTTGCCGAAATTGTAGCAAAAGCCGACGACGAAATCATAGTCATTGATACAGCGCCCAGTGGTCATACATTACTTTTATTACAATCGACGCAAAATTATGATCACGAAATCAAACGTACAAAAGGTGAGACCTCTGAGTCAATAAAGCAACTGTTACCGCGGCTTAAATCAAGTGAAACGGCAGTTCTTATCGTAACACTGCCTGAAGTAACCCCTGTCTATGAGGCACTGCGGCTGGAAGATGACTTAAACCGGGCGGGAATCCCGACAAAATGGTGGATCATTAATAAATCCCTGCAAGGTCTAAATACATCCAATCCTATGCTTACGGCAAAAGCCGAAAATGAAATTGAATGGATTAACCGCATCAACAGACATACTGCCGGTAAATTCAGTCTTATCACCTGGCACTATGATGAACTTAAGGGTGACTTGCTAATGACTCTTTAAACTAATGACTCTTTATAAAAAACAAAGGGGCTGTCGCATGAACATCATTGACCTCATAAGAATGCAACTACCACCGCTGCACGGTTTCCCGCTCTTTTAAAAGCGAGATAAAGCAGGCGGAATATTGCATATTTATGAATGAAAATGGTTGCATGTGACAACCCCTTTGCACATTCATTTTTTGTAACTATTAAAAAATCTTTTTTCATATTCATCGGGGTTGCGCGATATTTGAATATCGGCCTCAAACAAGCGATCCCAAGGGAAATCCACCTTTACGGCCCGTATTTGTAAAAATGGCAGTTGTTCATTAAAAAACTCTTGTGCCATCTGCTGGGCATCTATTTGTGCCGGTTCTATTTTATCTCCCAATAGTAATTTTGTTCCCTGACCAGGGAAAATATTAAGTGCTCTGGCTACTGTCTGACGTACATTAGCCTGATATAGCCAATCATCGACATAACGCATCAGCAACAGTTTATTTTTATCCTCCGGTTTCATGTGCAATGATAAAATTCCCTGACCGATGGACCAGCCCGTACTATTGGTTGCTGTATTCCAACCAGCATACGAATTTAATTTAAACAACAGATGCCGTTTAGCCAACAAGCGCATAAGAGCGTTGTCAGCTCCATTGGCATATGCTATATCGCCGACTGCCACAGGGATATCCATATTTATATACTGATCTATCTTATCCACAAATGATTCTGTATTGGCACGCGGATACGGTGAATTTGCTGCTTCTCCGGCTTCGTAAGTCCAACCGCTGACATTTGTATTTACCAATACTATCATTGCTGCTTTTTCTATCGAAGCAGTTGGTATTCCTCCTACCAGACATATTTCGGAACGAACCGAATTATCAATAGGTTCATCAGAATAAGAAGGTATTGTAGCCCCACCATACCCATTGGCATAGCTTATAGCTATCAACGGCTGATAATTATTAAACTTATTTATTGCCCTTGTAATCAATAATAACCCTAATTCATCAACACCTTCCACAATGCTAAATCTATCTGTTGACAAACCCTGGGCAGATTTTTCCAGCATTACTCTTTCATTATGTGTTTGGGAATATGGTGCGTTATCATCACACCCTAGTGCCAGATAGGAAACTATATCGTTGCGGGCCAGCTCGATCAATACCCTATTAGCCTGAAAGTTTTTTTGCCGTCGGTCAAGCCAATCGCCAATAACACTGCTTGGAATGCGCTGCCGCAGGTCCATCATTTTATTTAATTCATCACCGGAAAGTCCTGTTGAAATATCTTTATCCAGCAATGCTGTATACTGAAAAATATCCGCCCCATAAGTTTGATAATATTCCGGTTCTTCAGTTCCTGATGCCGCGGCATTTTTAGGAGTACGCATTATTGAAGAAAATACATATAGTGGCAGTTTAGGATATTTCTTATGTATTTCAATAAAATTATTGGTCCTTTGTAAAATTGTATTTTTAGCAAAGTCATGCTTACGCGATGCCACCAGGCTGCCATAGAGGAATGAATCAGATGAGACAACTGCAGCATCTGCATCTTCAGCATTATCCATTACCCATTTAAACAGGCCATCAGGATCTCCCGGTTCAGTACGATTCCCCAGCAATTGTTCGGGCGGTACTTTAATAATGACATTAGCCTTTTGGGCTACCTCCACTGTTTGTTTATCAGAAATAGGACGATTATCATGCGGTACGTATAGTATGACTTTCTCCTTTGGTTTTTTTGCTGACACAGTGGCTGCCTGTATGTTAGCCGAAAAAAAGCCAATCATAATGGCTGCCAGTATCTTCTTCCAATCCAACCGATTCAACACTGACAAAAATATATTCAAAAAATCCACCTCAACGTTAAATTCTCTAATGTATTAGAATATCATAAAATGTCATAAAAATAAATATATCCATGATACAACATAAAAATAATAATAACGTTATTTCCTATATTTAACACGGTATTTGCCCATTAAATAATAATATGCTGACTTGACATATAAATTCAATTATGTATAATGCAAGCGAGATGTCGATTTTATTATTTCATGGCGACATCATCAGGAGGATTTATGTGAAACTGCTGCTTATCGCTGTAAATGCCAAATATATCCATTCGTCTTTAGCTGTACGTTATTTAAGAAACTATTGCCGTGATCTTCCCTGCAGTATTGAAATCAGTGAATTTACAATAAATAATCACTTATTGGAAATAGCTGACCAGATTTTTGACAAAAAGCCTGACATAATCGGTTTTGATTGCTATATTTGGAATATTGAGCTGATAAAAAAATTGCTTTTATTACTCAATAAACTTTTACCTGATACCAAAATAATTTGCGGTGGTCCGGAAGTATCTTATGATACTAAAAGTTTTATGCGTAATTTTCCAATGGTCGATTTTGTTATCCGCGGTGAAGGTGAACAGCCATTGCATTCATTACTGTCCAGCCTGTTGGAAGATAAGCTTCCCGATACTATTCCGGGGCTTGCCTATCGCTGCAGCCAAACTGATGAAAAAATTGGTTTTCCTGTTGTCTTTCCTGACCTTAACAAATTGCCTTTTCCCTACTGTGAAAAGGACATTGCTGAACTTGGTGAACGTATAATCTATTATGAAAGCTCACGCGGCTGTCCATATTCCTGCAAATATTGTTTATCCTGTGCTACCAAAGGTGTACGCTACCGCGCAATCGATAAAGTATTGGCTGAACTTTCCTTTTTCATTGCCCACGACGTAAAACAAGTTAAATTTGTTGACAGGACTTTTAATGCCGATAAAAAGCATTTTATGCCAATCTGGGAGTTTTTATCTAAACAAAACTGCCGCACCAATTTTCATTTTGAAGTAGCTATCGATCATCTGGATGAAGATGCATTGGCTTTACTGAAACAAATGCCAACCGGCCGCATACAATTGGAAGCTGGTATTCAATCGACTAATACCAACACTTTAAAACAAGTCAGCCGCGTTAATAATTGGAGTAAAATAACAGCTAACATTCACACTATCCTTTCCCAAAAAAATATACACGTCCATACAGATCTGATAATCGGGCTGCCGTATGAAAACATGGTCTCACTGCATAATTCATTTAATGAAGCCTATGCTCTGCAGCCTGATATGCTCCAGGTAGGTTTCTTAAAGTTGCTTAAAGGCTCTGCCATGGAATCCCTGGTCACTGAACATAACTATGAATTTATGCCCACAGCGCCTTATCAGGTATTATCAAACAATTATCTGTCTGCTGATGAAATGCGATTTCTACGTACATTTGTTGAGGTATTTGATCTTTTTTATAATTCCGGACGTTTTAGATATACAATAAGATATCTTTGCAAATTTACACAAAATGATGCATTTATATTCTTCACCGCGCTAACACGATTTTGGCACAAACGGCAATTGGATAAGACACCGCACTCACCTAAATTGCTGTACAGCTATCTGGCTGATTTTGTCAATATCTGGCAGCCGGTTCAACGAAAAACAATCAATGAATTATTGCGCTTTGATGCTTTATGTTCCGACAGGGGACGATTCAAGGCTGAATTTTTGCCTTGGAGTGAAAAAAAACTACACAAAACGTTGGAAAATTTCTGGAAAAACTCTGTTGCCGTCAAAAAATATATTCCTGATTATAAATTCATTAATTGGCGTGATATAAAAACAAAATATCATGTAGAATATTTTACAGTCGACGTTTTACAATTTGAGCAGACAGGTGATATCAAGAGCAAAATGTCTCCCGTATTGTTTCTTTATACCAGACCTGCCGTAAAAAAAATTTCTATAGATCCAGGTGACTTATAGTATGGTATACTATACTTTTTCTGATTATCTAAAACAACGGTATGGTGAAAAGGTCTATAAGCTGCCTATCGCTTTACCGCTCACATGCCCCAACAGAGATGGGACATGTGGGGTAAATGGCTGTACTTTTTGCGGCTCTATCGGTACCGGCTATGAAAACCTGCCATCTTCAATGTCGGTCACTCAGCAAATTACAGCCAACAAAGCCCACATCATTCCTAAATATAAAGCTAAAAAATTTATTGCCTATCTACAAAATTTCAGCAACACTTATCTGCCTATAAACGATTTGATTCGTTATGCTGAAGAGGCGACACACGATGAAGATATAGTAGCACTATATATTGCTACACGGCCTGACTGTATAAATGAATATTACCTTGCCCGCCTCAATGATTTAAAAGAGCATCGCCATATCGATATTTGTATAGAGTTAGGATTGCAGACAGTCAACTACAAATCGCTGATCAAAATAAACCGTGGACATACACTGGCAGAATTTATTGATGCCGTACTGCGGATAAAACAATATAATATACAGACTTGTGCTCATATTATATTGAATCTTCCCTGGGATGACATGACAGACGTAATAGAAACCGCTAAAATAATGTCAGCCTTACGACTTGATCAAGTGAAGCTGCATGCACTTTATATAATTAAAAACACAGTAATGGCCGAACAATACCTTAACAATGAAATAAAACTTATTTCACTCAGTGAATATAAACAACGTGTTATCACCTTTTTAGAATATCTGTCTCCGGATATTGTATTACAACGTTTAATTGGACGAGCTCCGGCTGAAAATACATTATTTTCAAATTGGCATACCGGTTGGTGGAAAATTCGTGATGAAATAATTGCCGAAATGGAAAATAAAAATTTACAACAAGGCTTGCATTACAACTATCTCAACGGACAGGCTTTAAAAAAATTTATTGCTTATAATTGATAATAATTATAAAAGGGTGTATTATAAGCGTATATTATTATTCGTATTATAATTAGTACAATATGAAAATCGCAATTGTAAAGGAGAGAATGAAATGAACAAAAAAATGAAGACAATGGATGGTAATACAGCTGCTGCATATATCTCATATGCATTTACTGATGTTGCTGCAATCTATCCGATCACACCATCATCCCCAATGGCAGAAGCTGTTGATGCCATGGCTGCTAAGGGTGCTAAAAATCTTTTTGGTCAAAAAGTTAATGTAATCGAAATGCAATCTGAAGCAGGTGCTGCAGGAACTGTCCATGGTTCCTTACAGGCAGGGGCTTTAACAACAACATATACTGCATCACAGGGGCTTTTGCTGATGATTCCTAATATGTACAAAATTGCCGGTGAGCTTTTACCTGGAGTTTTTCATGTGAGTGCCCGTTCACTGGCCACTTCATCTCTCAATATATTTGGCGATCATCAAGACGTTATGGCAGTACGCCAAACGGGTTGTGCTATGCTCGCTGAAAGCAGTGTCCAGCAAGTTATGGATTTGAGTGCTGTTGCCCATTTGGTGGCTATAAAGGGACATGTACCTTTCGTAAACTTCTTTGACGGATTCCGCACTTCTCACGAAATTCAAAAAATTGAAACAATAGATTATAATGATTTAGGAAAATTACTTGATTGGGATGCAGTAGCAGCATTTCGTCATCACGCTTTAAATCCGGATCATCCCGTAGTTCGCGGCACTAATCAAAACCCTGATGTATATTTCCAGGAAAGAGAAGCTGTAAATAAATATTATGAAGCTATTCCTGAATTAGTTGAAGAAAGTATGCAGCAGCTCTCCAAAATAACTGGTCGGGACTATCATTTATTCAATTATCATGGTGCTCCCGATGCAGAACGCATCATAATTGCTATGGGTTCAGTATGCGAAACGGCTTCTGAAGCCGTTGATTATTTGAATTCACTGGGCGAAAAAACCGGCGTACTTACCGTTCATCTTTATCGTCCTTTCTCAATAAAGCATTTTCTGTCGGCTCTTCCTAAAACAGTAAAGAAAATTGCTGTAATTGATCGTACTAAAGAACCTGGTTCATATGGCGAACCATTATATCTTGATGTCAAGACAGCACTTTATGACAGTGATATCTCTCCGTTAATTGTCGGCGGACGTTATGGTCTCGGCGGTAAAGACGTAACACCCGATCATATTCTTTCTGTGTACGAAGAACTGAAAAAAGATTCTCCGAAAAATGGATTTACTTTAAGTATTGATGATGATGTAACCCATACATCCTTAACAAAATATCCGCAGGATCTTGACTTTACACCAGAAGGAACTACTGCTTGCAAATTCTGGGGATTAGGCTCAGATGGTACTGTCGGTGCCAATAAAAGTGCTGTAAAAATTATCGGTGACAATACCGACATGTATGCACAGGCTTATTTTGCTTATGATTCCAAAAAATCCGGCGGTGTCACGATGTCCCATTTGCGCTTTGGCAAACTGCCTATTCGTTCTCCTTATTTAATCAATAAAGCCAACTTCATTTCCTGCTCACAAGAATCCTATGTGCATAAGTATGACCTTCTTGCAGGTTTAAAACCAGGTGGCACTTTCTTATTGAATACTCACTGGACGGAAGAAGAACTGTCCAAAAATCTACCGGCTTATATGAAACGCTATTTAGCAAAAAATAAAATCAATTTTTATGTTGTTAATGCCGTAAAAATTGCCCAGGAATTAGGGTTAGGCGGTCGTTTCAATATGGTAATGCAATCAGCTTTCTTTAAACTTACCAACATTATTCCTATCGAAAAAGCCGTAGGGTATTTAAAAGATTCCATTGTAAAATCATATGGTAAGAAAGGCCAGAATATTGTCGATATGAACAACGGTGCTGTCGATAAGGGTATCGAAGCCGTTGTCAAAATAAATGTTCCCGCTAATTGGGCTAATATTCCTGATGAAGTCAAAGAAGAAAAATCAGTACCGACTTTCATTAAGGATATACTCGTTCCCATGAATCGTCAGGAAGGTGATAAACTCCCTGTAAGCGCATTTACTAAAGGTATGCAGGATGGTACTTTCCCTGTTGGAACAGCTGCTTACGAAAAACGCGGTATTGCCATAAATGTTCCTGAATGGATTGCTGATAACTGTATTCAATGTAATCAATGCTCTTTTGTCTGTCCGCATGCAGTCATTCGTCCTGTCTTATTAACTGAAGAAGAAAAAAACAATGCTCCGACAGGAATGCAGTTCAAACCAGCCATCGGTGCTAAGGATATGTATTTCAGCATTGTTATTTCGCCTTATGATTGCAGTGGCTGTGGTAATTGTTCACAGATTTGTCCGGCACCTAAAGCCAAGGCTTTGGAAATGAAACCTTTTGATACTCAGGCACCTAAACAACCAATCTTCGATTACGCATTCGATCCGAAAAAAGTCGCACCGAAAAAGAATCCAATGAATAAGAATACTCTTAAAGGAAGCCAATTTGAAAAACCATTACTTGAATTCTCCGGTGCCTGCGCTGGCTGCGGTGAAACACCATATGTAAAACTCATTACACAGCTGTATGGTGATCGCATGATGATTGCCAATGCTACTGGCTGTTCCTCAATTTGGGGTTCTGCTGCTCCTTCTATGCCATACACAACCAATCAAAAAGGCCACGGTCCTGCTTGGGCTAATTCCTTATTTGAAGATAATGCTGAATATGGTTTTGGTATGTACCTCGGTGCCAAAGCTGTAAGAAACACTTTAGCGTCTGATGTTAAATCTGCCATAGAACAAGGTGTGAGCACTGAATTAAAATCAGTCATGGAAACATGGCTTGACAAACTTGATGAAGGTGAAGGCAGCAGAGATCGTGCTGACTCTCTTATCAGTGTATTGGAAAATGAAAAGGGCAATGACGCTCTTTTGAATAAAATCTTTGATCAAAAAGATTTTCTGGTCAAACGTTCACAATGGATTTTTGGCGGTGACGGCTGGGCTTATGATATCGGTTATGGCGGACTTGACCATGTATTGGCTTCCGGTGAAGATGTCAACGTACTGGTCATGGATACTGAAGTATACTCAAACACCGGCGGACAATCTTCCAAGGCTACACCGGCAGCTGCAGTTGCAGAATTTGCCGCAACCGGGAAAAAGACAAAGAAAAAGGATCTCGGTATGATGGCTATGTCCTATGGTTATGTTTATGTGGCTCAAATTAATATGGGCGCCGACAAAAATCAAACACTAAAAGCTATTGTTGAAGCTGAAAGTTATAAAGGACCATCTCTTATAATCGCCTATGCACCATGTATAAACCATGGTATCAAAATTGGCATGGGTAAGAGTCAGATTGAAGCCAAACGTGCAACTGAAGCAGGTTACTGGGCTAATTACCGTTACAATCCTAACATGCGGGATACTGAAAAAAATCCGTTCAGTTTAGATTCTAAGGAACCTACTGCCAACTTCCGCGATTTTCTTATGGGTGAAGTTCGTTACAATTCCTTAAAACGTGCTTTCCCTGAAACAGCTGACTTGTTATTTGAAAAAACGGAAAAAGACGCAAAAGAACGCTTGGCAATATATAAAAAATTAGCAGGAAAATAACTTTTTTCCAGCAAACCTATTTTGTTTAGAATATAATTTTCAGTCGGCTGTTGCAGAAGTTGATTCAACCTCTGCAACAGCCGATTTTTTACAATATAATTAATAAAAAATACGAAATATCAATTTGATTGAGGGGCTGTCGCATGAACAGCATTGACCTCATAAAGATGCGATACACTATCACTACGCGGTCCCCTACCCTCCTAAAGGCGGACCAAAAGAACAAATATTGCATATTTATGAATGAAAATGGCTATGTGTGACACCCCCTTTTTTTTATTTAACAGAATTTTTAAATCAATAATAAATCACATTTAATCAAATCCGACATATTTTTAATTTGATACCTGCCGGCAAAATAATTATCTACAGCTGCATTTTATCATAAAAACTGCCACCCATAAGTTAAATTACAATTAACTTATGGGTGGCAGTTCATCATGTGAGATCATCTTGTTCTATTAAAGTGTTAAAGTAAATCATATTTTTTCAACGTCGACAGTGCCGCATGCTGTTCAGCTTCCTTTTTACTGCTGCCTCTGCCAATTTCTTCTTGTTTTCCATCTATGATGGCAACAAAACAAAATTGTTTGGCATGATCCGGCCCATCTTCCGAAACCAATCTATATTCAATATGCTTCCCCTTACTTTGAACAACTTCTTGTAAGATTGTTTTATAATCCTTAAGATTATATCCTTGTTCAACAGCTATAAAATCATCGTGTAATTTGTCAATAATATAATCATATGCAATCTGCCAGCCTTGATCCAGATATATGGCACCGATTATTGACTCAAAAGCATCAGCCAAAATCGATGGCCGCTTATCACCGCCAGTCAAACGTTCTCCCTTACCCAATAAAAGAAAAGAACCTACATTCAATTGTGCCGATAAATTTGACAAGGTAGCCTCACAAACAACCGAAGCACGGGCTTTGGTCATTTCACCTTCAGCCATTTGAGGAAATCTTTTAAATAGATATGTGCTTGATGCCAGCTCAAGTACTGCATCTCCTAAAAACTCCAGACGTTCGTTATGTTTAATACCGGATCTGGTTTCATTGGCATAGGAAGTATGCGTCAATGCGGTATTAAGCAATCCTAAATCAGTAAATTTAACACCTAGTTCATTTGCCAATTTTAATAATTCAACTTCACGTTCTTTGGAAAAATTCATTATAAACCCTGACTTACTTAAATTTCTTTACAAGAATTGCTGCATTATGTCCACCAAATCCTAAAGAATCTGAAATAGCAGCATTAATTACTCTTTTTCTGGCTACATTAGGCACATAATCCAGATCCAATTCCTCATCGGGTGTATCTAAATTAATCGTCGGCGGCATAATGTCGTTTTTAACTGTCAAAACAGTAGCAATGCACTCTATGCCACCAGCAGCGCCTAAAAGATGTCCTATCATCGATTTTATTGAACTTATAGACAATTCATAGGCATGTTTTCCAAAAGCTTTTTTGATTGCTTTTGTTTCTGTCTTTTCATTAAGCTGTGTCGATGTACCATGTGCATTTATATAATCCACATCTTCCAAATTAAGCCCGGCATCTTTTACAGCCATAGAAAAACATCTGGCCGGTTGTACTGCGTCAGGATCCGGACTGGTTATATGATATGCATCAGATGTTGATGCGTATCCGGCAATTTCAGCATAAATAGACGCGCCGCGTTTTTTTGCATGTTCCAAACTTTCCAAAATAACAACGCCCGCACCTTCACCCATCACAAAACCACTGCGATTTTTATCAAAAGGCCGTGACGCTTTTGCAGGATTATCGTTCATATCGGTGCACAATGCCTTCATCGAGGCAAATCCGGCTACAGGTAAAGGTGATATACACGCTTCTGTGCCACCGGCAACCATCACATCAGCTTCACCACGCTGTATTGTGCGCATTGCATCACCAATTGCATTGGTTCCCGTAGCACAAGCCGTAATTGGACAGGAACTTGGTCCTTTAAGTCCAAAATTAATAGACGTCTGGCCTGTAGCCATATTGGCAATCATCATTGGCACGCAGAAAGGACTTACCCTGTTTGGTCCCTTAGCCAAAATGACCCTGTATTGTTCATCCATAGTTTCAATGCCGCCAATACCGGTTCCAATAAATACGCCAATACGTTCCCGATCCTCTTTTGTCAGATCAACTTGTGCATCTTCAAACGCCAGTTTAGTGGCAGTAATAGCAAATTGTGTATATCTATCCATACGTCTTGATTCTTTTTTATCGATAAAATCAGATGCTGTAAAATCATTTATTTCTGCAGCAATCTGTGTTTTAAAATCACTGGCATCAAAATGGGTAATTCTACCAATACCCGATTTGCCGGCCAAAAGGCCTTTCCAAAATTCATCTTTGCCGATACCTATAGGTGTGACTGCACCTAAACCGGTAACAACTACTCTATTCGTCAAAATAATAGTACACCTCACCTTTAATTTACCATAGCAGCCTCGTGTTTCAGCCGCGCAAATATTTCCCTTACTGGTAATATCTCCTGTATTTTATGGATATATTCACCTGCAAAAACCAATCCTGTCTCAACATCTCCTTGTTGAGCTCTTTCCAATGCCTTTATAATACAAAAATTATGCCGGCAATTTTTTAGGCAATTATCACAAGTTCTTATCGGGACAGGTCCCTGCATTATTCTTTCAGAAAAGGGATTGCGTACAGCACGGCCTGGTAATCCAACCGGGCTGTGAATTACTACAATATCATCAGGCTCGGATTTTAAATAAAATTCTTTCAAAGCCGGTGCTGCATTTGACTCTTCACTTGCAGCAAACCGAGACCCCATTTGGACTCCATTTGCGCCCATCTTTATAAAATTAACAATATCTTGTCCTGTAAGCACTCCACCGGCTGCAACTATAGGCAAACTGACTGCCTGGCGAATCTCTGGAATCAATTTCTTGATTGAAATTGTCGTCCCCAAATGCCCACCGGCTTCTTTACCTTCTACTACAATAGCAGATGCACCAAGATTTTGAGAAATTTTCGCCAATTTAGCGGAAGATACAATTGGAACTATCGGCGTGCCCGATTCCTTACCTATCCCAAACATATCACGGGAAAAACCTGCTCCGGCCACAACCAGATCAATACCTTCCTTAATAGCAGTCTTCATTAATTCACTAAACTTTTTAGCAGCAACCATTATATTGACACCAATAATACCCGATGTTAAGGAACGGGCCAAGCGAATTTCATACCGTAATTCGTCATTTGTCATACCGGACGCAGCGATTAAGCCAATACCGCCTTCATTTGCTACTGCAGCAGCAAGACGTGCAGTAGACAATCTTATTGCCATACCGCCTTGAATAACCGGTACTCTTGCGATCTTATCGCCAATCTTTAATTCCGGAAGCTTCAAAATAACTCCTCCCATCAATTTTCGCCTATATAAGTTTAGGAAGCTTAAAAAGCTTCCTAAACTCATACTGATGATCTTATTTAGCCTGATCTATATAGGTTACAACATCTTGAACGGTTTTAATCTTTTCAGCAGCTTCGTCAGGAATTTCGATACCGAATTCTTCTTCAAAAGCCATGATTAATTCAACAATATCAAGTGAATCAGCGCCTAAATCGTCAATGAACGTGGAGTCGATTTTAACATCATTTGCTTCAACGCCTAATTGTTCTACGACAATATCTCTAACTTTTTCAAATGTCGACATGTGTTGTTCACCTCCCTCCATAAAATCAATACTTATGCCTTCTCACAGTTTCACATCACCATTCCGCCATCAACATTTATGACCTGTCCTGTTATGTAATCAGCCCTGCCGGAAACCAGAAACAGCACAGCATCGGCAACATCCTCAGGCGAACCCATTTTCTTTAATGGAATTCCATTGAGTATATTTTCTCTTGCCTTATCAGAAAGCACTGCTGTCATATCTGTAGAAATAAAACCGGGTGCTACTGCATTCACTGTAATACCGCGTGCAGCCAGTTCACGTGCCAATGACTTTGTAAAACCAATAACGCCTGCTTTTGCTGCCGCATAATTAGCTTGTCCAATATTGCCGGTCAAACCAACGACAGAAGCCATATTGACAATCTTCCCAGCACGTTTCTTCATCATCAGTTTAGCTGCCGGTTTACAGCAGTTAAACACACCTGACAGATTAGTATTTACAACCGCTGTCCAATCCTGCTGCTTCATGCGCGCCACTATTGTATCTTTGGTAATGCCGGCATTATTTATCAAGATGTCAATTGTACCATACTCAGCAATTACTTTTTCAATCATCGCATCTACAGCAGCTGCATCTGAAACATCAGCTTTAATTATAATCGCCCTGCCGCCATTTTTAATTATTTCAGAGCGCACGGCTTCTGCCGCGGCATCATTTCCCGCATAATTAACAGCTACAGCTGCCCCTGCAGCCGACAATGATAAAGCTATTGCACGACCAATACCTCGCGATGCGCCTGTGATCAATGCCACCTTGCCATCTAACAGCATTTTAGCGAACCTCCTGTAAATAATCAAGCGTTTTTTGCAGAGAGTCCATATTTTCTACATTAAGTGATGTTATAGTTTTATCAATCCGGCGGTTAAAACCACATAAAACTTTTCCTGGACCTGCTTCAACAAAAGTCTGTATACCGGCCTTTTGCATCGTCTGGATACAATCTTCCCATTTTACCGGACTGGCTGCCTGTTTAATAAGGCTTTCTTTTATATCGTCCGCTTTTATCAAAGCTTTCCCCGTGACGTTGGTTACTACCGGTATCTGAGCGTCTTTTATCATTATTCTATCCAATTCCACCGCTAATTTTTTAGCGGCCGGTTCCATAAGCTTGCTATGAAAAGGCGCGCTTACCGGTAAGTTTACACATTTTTTCGCACCTGTCTGCTTAAGTTTCTCAACAGCTGTGTTAACCCCTGCGGTAGTTCCTGCAATTACCACCTGCCCTGGGCAATTAAAATTGACCGCCTGAACCAAAGATGTATTCTTAGTAACTTGATCACAAACAGCAATTATTTTATCCCGATCCAACCCGATAACAGCAGCCATACCTCCCTCTCCGACAGGAACAGCTTCCTGCATATAAGTTCCGCGTCTGTTTACCAAATATACGGCATCAGAAAATTTCATGGCACCGGCGACAACTAAAGCTGAATACTCTCCCAGACTATGACCGCCCGTAATTTCCGGTATAATACCATGTTCCTTTAAAATAGCTGCAGCAATAACGCTAATAGTGAGTATCGCCGGTTGTGTATTAGCCGTAAGTTTCAAATCTTCCGCCGGCCCATTAAAACACATATCCATGATCGAATAACCTAATGCATCATCGGCTTCCTTAAACATTTTTTTAGCAATAGCATAGTTATCAAAAAATTCTTTTCCCATTCCAACTGTCTGAGAACCCTGACCAGGAAAAATAAACGCAAGTTTACTCATAACAAATTATCTCCCTTACCAAACTTAAATCTTACTCAAAACATAATAAAATCATTATTTATAATTTATCTTTACATGATTTACCGTTGCATCCACCTGTGAAACTATATCTTCAAGTATCTGCTTTACTGGTTTTATCTCAGTAAGCATACCACTGATTTGCCCAATCATTACAGAACCATTTTCGACATCGCCTTTATGTGTAGCCAGATTCAATTTGCCAGCACCTAATTCTTCAAGTTCAGCTACACTTGCACCACCCTTTTCCAATTCTTGGAATTTACGTGTAAGCCTATTGGATAAGACACGTACCGGATGGCCCGTACTTCTGCCGGTTACTACTGTAGATCTATCTCTTGCCTTTAAAACCATCTTTTTGTAATTTTCATGGGCAATGCATTCAGTAGAAAGCACAAAACGCGTTCCCATCTGTACACCAACTGCACCAAGTGCAAAAGCAGCTATCATGCCGCGTGCATCTCCTATACCGCCAGCAGCAATTACCGGTACGTCAACAGCATCAACAATCTGCGGAACCAGCGACATTGTAGTTATCTCACCGATATGTCCGCCACTTTCAAGTCCCTCTGCCACTACAGCATCCACGCCTGTCCTAACAAGCCTTTTGGCTAATGCCACAGATGCCACGACCGGAATGACCTTACTGCCAATTTCTTTCAACGCCGGTATATATTCTCCAGGATTGCCCGCTCCTGTCGTAATAACAGGTACTTTTTCATCCAATACTACCTGCATTACTTCTTTGACAAAGGGCGACATCAGCATGATATTAACACCAAACGGTTTTTGTGTCCATTTTTTTGTTTTCTGAATTTCAATTCTCAGCAGATCCGGCGGCATGTGACCTGCACCGATTATGCCCAGTCCTCCCGCATTAGAAACAGCAGAAACCAGCTCTGCTGTACCAATCCACGCCATACCGCCTTGAAATATCGGATACTTTATATTAAGCAATTTACACAAACGGTTATTTTCAAACATACTATTCCTCCCTAGACCATTTCATGATGCATGATGCCCACGTGAGACCAGCGCCAAAACCGACCAAGGCCAATATATCGCCTTTTTTAAATACTTTATTATGCGCAGCCTCAGCTAATGCTATCGGTACAGAAGCCGCTGAAGTATTGCCATATTTATCTAGGTTTACAATGATTTTTTCCATTGGTACTGCCAGACGTTTAGCCCCGGTTTTTATAATGCGTATATTAGCCTGGTGGGGAACAAGCCAATCTATATCTTTTTTTTGCAAATCCGCCTTTTCCAAAGACTTCAGAATAGTTTCGCCGAAAATCTTTACTGAAAAGCGGAATACTTCCCTGCCGTTCATTCTTAAATAATGAAGTTTATTCTCAACTGTCTCAATTGAAGCCGGGCAACGACTGCCACCGGCAGGTATGTCCAGATAATCACCGCCGGCACCATCTGCACCGAGATCAAATCCTAAAATACCGTATTCTCCATCCACAGCGCCATAGACAGCAGCACCAGCTCCGTCACCAAATATAACACAAGTGTTCCTGTCCTGCCAATTTATAAAACGTGATAATGTTTCCGCTCCTATTACCAATATTTTCTTATATACGCCGCTTTCAATAAATTGGGCAGCTACAGATGAGGCATAAATAAATCCGGAACAAGCCGCTGTCAAATCAAAAGCCGCCGCATGCGCAGCACCAAGCATATTTTGCAGCATACAAGCCGTTGAAGGAATTATCCGATCCGATGAGATGGTCGCTACTATTATCAAATCAAGTTCATCCGGAGTAATCCCAGCATCCTCCAAGGCCATCTTTGCTGCATTGAATGCCATATCGGATGTGGCCATCGTTTTCCCAGCTATTCGCCGTTCATGTATCCCGGTTCTTTCAACTATCCATTCATCACTTGTATCGACCATTTTTTCCAAATCAAAATTTGTCAGCTTTTCATCTGGCAAATAAAATCCTGTGCCGAATATACCAGCTCTATTTTTCTTTATCATCAGTCGGCATTTCCTCTTTTTGTATGTTTTCCCGTATGCGGTTCACGACATCCTGCTTAACATATTCACATGCCACACCAATCGCACTTTTAATTGCCTTTGCATTGGAACTGCCATGTGCTATTATATAACATCCATCGACTCCCAATAAAGGAGCCCCGCCGTATTCGGCATAATCTATTTTACGAGCGAACTTTTTCAGCGTTGGTGAAAGCAATAACGCCCCTATTTTCGCCATAATTCCGCCCTTTATAATTGTTTCACGCATTAATTTCAATAATGTCTTGGCCAATCCCTCAGCAAACTTAAGAACCACATTACCGACAAAACCGTCACAAACTACAACATCAAATCGACCATTGGTAATATCACGGCCCTCGGCATTACCCTTAAAATTAATAGTCCTCATATTCTGCAGCAATGGGTATGTGCCTTGAACCTGTTCATTTCCCTTAGTCGACTCTTCACCAATATTTAAAAGTCCAACCCGTGGTTTTTTTATCCCAAAAACACATTCAGAATAAATTGATCCCATGATTGCGCCTTGTACAAGATGCTTGGGTTTGCAGTCGACATTGGCCCCAGAATCCATAAGCAGTGTCACACTGTGCCCGGTAGGAATTGGTGTAGCTATTGTCGGTCTGTCAATTCCAACTATGCGGCCTAATATAAAAAGTGCCGACGTAACAGCAGCTCCTGTACTGCCGGCAGAAATTGCCGCATCACACTCACCGCTTTTTACCAATTGTGCCGTTACCACCAAAGACGAATCTTTCTTTTTGCGTACGGCAGCGACCGGATGTTCACCCATCTCTATTACTTCAGTAGCATGATGTACTGAAATTTTTAACTGATTCCAATCAGAAACTTTATTTAATTGTTCATATATTTGTTTTTGATCTCCGACAAGCACTATTTCACAATCAAAACTCCGGGCAGCATCAATCGCGCCAGCGATTATTTGTTCCGGGGCATAATCTCCGCCCATTGCGTCCAGCGCTATTTTCATGTTTAGCCTCCCTATGGCTTGCTAAAGTATAATATAAATGATTCTTATTCATTCGTTTTGTTATTATACTGGCTTTAAAATAAAATAGCAAGTAGAAACTTAATAAAAAGATTGATAATACCCTTTTATTCCTTATAGACAAAGCCTTCGGGCAAAATCTGCACAACAGTGATAATAATAAGTTTGTGCAGCATGACTGTTTATTGTATATAAATTTATACTTAATAAACAGCATCTGTATGATATCGAGTATACAAGTTAAAATCTGTAGGACAACAAAATATTCCTTAAATAAAATAATGAGCAAGATATAAAGTTATACCTTGCTCATGAAGATTATTATTCCGCAGAAATGACTTCCTTGCCATCATAATAACCGCATTCTGTACAAACATGATGCGGCATTTTAGGTTCATGGCACTGCGGGCATGATACTAAAGTTGGAGCTTCTAACTTCCAATTAGCACGGCGCTTATCACGGCGGGCTTTAGACATTTTACGCTTTGGTACTGCCATTAAAAACACCTCCTTAAAAATCCCAAATCAATGGATTTTCTTTTCCAATAGTTTTCCCAATACCGTTAAACGAGTATCTGCAGCTGCATCATCACAGTTGCACTCGCTCTTATTCAGATTCGTTCCACATTTGAGACACAAGCCTTTACAATCCGGTTTACAAAGGTTATTTATCGGTTGCTCTGCAACTACAATATCACGCACCAATTTTGTAATGTCAATAAAATCTCCCGAAAAAATATTCACATCCGGTTCATTTACAGACATCTTTTCCTTATAAACCTCTTTAAAAGTATGGACTTGTTTTTCTGTGACCTCTTCCAAACAACGATCACAGATAAAATGCTTGTCACATTCTATCGTGCCTTTAAAGCAATAGGATATACCAGTGTTTTCAACTGTACCACTCACTTTTAATGTGCCATTGATACGATAATCTTCAATAGGAAAATCAAATTTGTCAGCAGCTGCAGAAAAAGCAAATTTGTATCTTTTCCCATTAGCATTGTTTACATCGGATAATTTTATTTTCATCATAAGACAATAACCTCAACTCATTATAGCTGGCACTATATATTTTGTCAAATTGCTTTTAAAAAAATTTTATACTGCGTATTTTAACAACTTTAAGCCTATATTATAATAGATATACATAAAAAAATCACATCCATCAATTATAAACTCAAAAGGAGCTGTATAAATGAAAATATTTGCCGTCGTCGCTGAATTTAATCCATTTCATAATGGCCATAAATATTTACTGGATAAAGTAAGAATGCTCTACCCCGACGCCGTATTTGTCGCAGTAATGAGCGGCAGTTTCACGCAGCGCGGTGAAACTGCTATTTTTAACAAGTGGCAGCGGGCAAAACTGGCTGTCTTAGGCGGAGTCGACCTGATTATCGAATTGCCTGCAGTTTTCGCTCTGCGCAGTGCCGAAGGATTTGCTAACGGAGCCATCAGTTTGTTTGATAAGCTTGGTTGTGCAGATATGCTCTGCTGTGGCAGTGAAAATAATGATACCGAAATATTGACAACGGCCGCCAATATTTTAAACAATACATTAACAACATCCGTACTGCGGGAAAAAATAAAAAAAGGTCTCAATTATGCAGCTGCCGTTGATGAGATACTCACTGAACAATTACCCCAGAAAACCTTTTCATTAAAAGAACCCAACATGATTTTGACAATAGAATATCTGCGGGCCATAAAAAAATTAAATGCTAATTTAAATACGGTCATAATTAAAAGAACACATACACATCATAATGATACTGCATTTGCCGGTGAATTTTCAAGTGCTTCCGCCTTGCGCAGACTGCTGAAAAATGATAAAGACCATTTCAGCAAAATCAAACAATCCATACCGGCTGCCTGTTATCATTATCTAAGAAATATCAATCAATCAGACAGTATTTCTTCTACTGATAAATTGTCACGTATCATCATCGGTAAACTTCGTTCTGAATCATTAAATGAACTTCGCCAATTCAGTGGTGTAAATAATGGTCTGGACTTTAAAATATTGCAAGCTGCCAGTCATTCCGACAACCTGAATACACTTATTGATAATATAAAGAGCAAAAATTTCCATCGCAGCCGTCTGCAGCGCACGTTGCTACACATACTGCTTAATATTACCAAAAATGATTTATATGAATTTGACCAAACCGGACCGACTTATGCACGCATATTAGCTTTTAACAATAACGGCCGCATAATTTTACGACACCTAAAAAACACCTCTTCCATTCCAATTATTCTAAAAACGACTAATTCTATCTCACAAAAACAATTCTGGCAGCGTTCTAAGCTGACACCTATGCAAAAAATGCTTGCCTATGATATATTATCCTGTGACATTCATGCACTCAGCTATGCTCATATCCATCCCTCAGGCAGTGATTTTTTCACTTCGCCTATATATATTCCCTAACAAAAAGACTGTATTTCCAAATAATCTGCCAAGGAAACACAGTCTTTTATTATTACTCATATCCTTCACTCATCTTCAATAGCTATTTCTTCATAGGCTTTAACCGCAATATCAAATTCCTCATCACTTGGTGAAAAATATTCATCCTCACCTGCCGGATTTACCACTATCTTGGCAATAGTGATATTTTCATCATCATCTATTTCAAATTCATCATCTGTTTCAGATTCATCGTCTGTTTTTATGAAACGCAGTAAAGCATATCTATTCCCATCTGCAAAAAATTGCATTTCTTCATAAAAATAATGCTTTCTGCCTGTCTCATCAAGCATTTCAATTATATTGTCATCGACATCATCATCAATTTGCCCTGCCAATGGATTTATATATTTATCGTTCATTTCGCACTCCTATTAATTTACTCCGAAATCTTTAAACATCCTTTTTACATAGCGCCAGGCTTTTTCTGCCTGCCGAATTGTACTTTCCATTATCTGCGGATTCTTCACCACGGTCAGCAATAATTTTTTACGCCAGTTGCGATACTCAGCATCAAGCAACTGTAAGAATTCTTCCATTTCCTTTTGAACCGATACTTCCGGAATATTTGCCGGAACTATATTGCATTGAGCGCCCTCTATCTGAGCTGTATCGGCATAAAACGGAGCATAAACATTATATTTATATTCATCTTTTATCTTTTCCGCCAGTGATTGTATCGAAAATGATTCCCCATGTACCAGAAATATTTGCTGTGGTGCATTCATCTTAATATGTCCCAGCCAATCCAATATCTGCTGATAATCACCATGTGCAGAAAAACCATCCAATTGTGCAATACGAGCCCGTACCGCTACTTCCTCACCCAATATTTTTACTCGTTTAATACCGTCGATAAGACGTCTGCCCAATGAGCCTTCAGCCTGATATCCCACAAATAATACTGTCGACTCCGGCCGCCAAAGATTATGTTTCAGATGATGCAGGATTCGACCGGCATCACACATACCACTGGCCGATATTATAATTGAAGAACTTTCACTGCTGTTTAAAGCCTTTGATTCTTCAGCCGTACGACAAATTTTCACCTGAGGCATCTCAGGCAATTCACCGTTTTTTTGTAGCAGCTCAGCAGTTTTTTCATCAAATACTTTCATATTGTCTACAAAAACTTTAGTAGCCGCAATTGCCAGCGGACTGTCAACAACAATCGGCATTTCATCGATACGTTTTTCCTTCCACAGCCGATATAAATAATATAAAAGCGTCTGAGTACGTCCTACCGCAAAAGCCGGTATGATAAGATTACCCCCGCGGTCCATAGTATCATTAATTATTTCTGCTAAAGCGGATTCCTTATCATATACTTGGTGCCGCCTGTCACCATAAGTGGATTCGACAATAAGATAATCAGCATCGCTTATCAGTTCAGGATCTTTTATAATTGGCTGGTCCGGCTGCCCTAAATCACCCGAAAATACTAATTTAACCGGTTTTTCTGTTTTTTCCGCAATATATACCTCAACAATTGACGAACCGAGAATATGCCCGGCATCACGAAATATTACAGTAATTCCATCAGTTAAGGCAAATTTTTCCCGATATTCAACAGGCTTAAACTGCAATAGTGATTTTTGGGCATCTTCAATCGTATAAAGCGGTGCTATCGGTATCCGTCCTACCCGCAGGCCTTTACGATTAATTATTTCCGTATCACTTTCCTGAATATGTGCGCTATCCGGCAGCATTATTCCTGCCAGATCGCAAGTGGCCTTAGTTGCATATATATTTCCTTTGAACCCGTCCCGGCAAAGTTTCGGAATAAGACCGCAGTGATCTATATGCGCATGTGTCAGCAGTACAGCATCAATTTCTGCCGGTGAAAAAAGAAAGGGCCGATAATTAAGTTCCCGCAGCTGCCGACCGCCTTGAAACATACCACAGTCTATCAAGATTTTTTTCCCGTCCACCTCCAACAAATAACACGAGCCTGTGACAACATGTGCCGCCCCAAGAAACTGTAATTTCATTCAATATTCCCCCATATAACTGACGACGCATTATAAACACACATCATCAGATGTTGTTAAAGATTTACTTTTTCAGCCTATTCGCACCGTTCCCTTTCCCAGCAGCTCTTCTATAGTGCTGATAGTTTCAATATTTCCATCAATCCAGTACTGTTGCTGTGTCTTTATCTTCCTATTATTTGAAGAAAAATAAAAACATACCACATGATTTCCATGATGATTCATTAATATATCTTTTAATTTCTGTAATGATTCATGATTTTCCTGCATGGCATTTATTTGTATCCAAAATGTTTCTTCATATTTTTCCAAAGACATAATTTTAGCGGCAATCACTTTAAACCCTTCATCCAATAAATTTACCCGGCCCGATACAATTACAGGTTCCTCTTGAATTATTGAATTGACTGAATCGTAGAATACGTTGGGAAAAACCACAATTTCAACAGTTTGAGAAAAATCTTCCACCTGCATTATACACATAGTATCACCCTTGCGCGTAGTCATTTTTTTAATACCGGTTATAATACCGGCAATACGCACATGAGCATTTTCCGAAACTTTTTCTTCAATCAGCTGAGCTGCTGATTTTATATGCTTTAATTTAGAGCGATATAAGTCGAGCGGATGCCCCGTAATATAAAATCCCGTTATTTCTTTTTCCCAATTCAGCCTTTCCAGCAATGGCAGTTCATCCATATCCGGCAGTTCTATTTTTTCCTGTTCAATCGGTGTCTCTCCAAATAATGATAATTGTCCGCTATCAGCGTCTTTGCGTTTTATTAAAGCCGTATCAACCAATTGATCAAGAACTGTCAAAAGCTGTGAACGTTTATTTCCAAAGGAATCAAAAGCTCCGCATCGTATTAAATACTCCAAAGTACGTTTATTGACGACTCTGCTGTCGACACGACAGCAAAAATCCATTACGGATTTAAACAAGCCATCTTTCTCACGAATGGTAATTATGTCATGCATTGCGGTTTCACCAACATTCTTAATAGCTGCCAAACCAAATCTGATACCACCTATTTCAACATCAGCTGTAAATGACGCACCGCTTAAATTTATATCTGGCGGCAAAATCTTTATCCCCATATGCTGACATTGCTCAATATAATTCTTAATTTTATCAGCATTTGCCATAAAACTAGTCAACATTGCCGCCATAAATTCATATGGAAAATGTGCTTTCAAATAAGCCGTTTGATATGCCACCAATGCATAAGCGGCACTGTGCGACTTATTGAATCCATAATCAGCAAAGTTTACCAATAAATCAAAAATTTTTTCCGCCAAATTTTTATTGATATTTTTTTTGGCAGTTCCTGACAAAAAATTTTCTTTTTGTGCCATTAGCACATCATGCTTTTTTTTACCCATAGCCCGACGCAGGATATCAGCCTGCCCCAGGGTAAAACCTGCCAGGACCTGCACTATTTGCATTACCTGTTCTTGATATAATACCACGCCGAATGTTTCTTTCAGTATAGGTTCAAGCAACGGATGCATATATGTCACCTTTTTTTTGCCGTGCCGCCCATTGATAAAATCTGTTACCATTCCACTGCCCAGCGGTCCTGGACGATACAAAGCTACCAAAGGTATCAGGTCAGAAAAATCTTCCGGCTGTAAATCCTTTACCAGCGCCGTCATACCAGATGATTCCATTTGAAACACACCGCATGTATCGCCCCTGCAAAGCATTTCCGAAGTTTTTTTATCATCCAAAGGGATATTGTGCAAATCAATATCAATATTTTTAGTAATTTTGATGTTTTTTATGGTATCACCGATTACCGTAAGTGTCCTGAGTCCCAAAAAGTCCATTTTTAAAAGTCCGAGTTCTTCCACATAATCTTTATCATACTGCGTTACCAGCGTTCCTTCCGACATCTGAACCGGTACATAATCCGTAAGCGGATTACGCGCGATCACTATACCGGCAGCATGTGTCGATGAATGGCGCGGCATTCCTTCAATATCTTTAGCAAAATCGATCAAGCGATGAATTTGTGTATTTTCCTCATAAATTCTATTCAAATCTTTCGATTCTTTTAGTGCTTTATCAAGTGTCATTCCCAGTTCAGCAGGAATCATTTTAGCCACTTTATCAACATCATTATACGGAATATCCATAACTCTGCCGACATCGCGAATAGCACCCCGAGCCGCCATCGTTCCAAATGTTATTATCTGAGCAACATGATCTTCACCATAACGCTGTTTAACATACTCAATAACCTCTTCGCGCCTGATATAACAAAAATCAATATCGATATCCGGCATTGTCACCCGTTCCGGATTCAAAAACCTTTCAAACAACAAATCATATTTTAATGGATCAATATCAGTTATCCCCAATAAATAAGCTACGATACTGCCGGCGGCCGAGCCGCGGCCCGGGCCCACAGCAATGCCATTTTTGCGAGCAAAATTGATAAAATCCCAGACGATCAAAAAATAACTGTCATAACCCATATGATTTATTATGCCCAGCTCATACTCAAGCCTTTTTTTTACAGTATCTGTTATTTTCGCATAACGCCCCGGCAGATTTTTTTCACACAAATCGCGCAAATATTGTTTGTCCGTCATCCCGTCCGGTAAGGGAAACTGTGGCAAATGCAAATGTCCAAATTCAAATTCAACATTACAACGCTCGGCTATTTTCAATGAATTACTGATAGCTGACGGATAAGCAGCAAAAAGTTTCTGCATCTCCTGCGGCGACTTTAAATAATATTCATCACTAAAAAATCTCATTCTATCTGTATCAGCTAAGGTTTTACCAGTCTGGATACACAATAGCACGTCATGAAACTCACTGTCAGACTTATTTAAATAATGAATATCGTTAGTTGCGACCAAATTCAGTCCGTATTCTTCCGCCAATTCGGCTAGAGCAGCGTCAACTTTGGCTTCTTCCGGCAGACCATGGTCTTGTATTTCCAGAAAAAAATTATCCCTGCCAAAAATATCTACGTATTCTTTCAAAACATCTTTCACCCGTATGCTGTCGCCATTCAGGATAGCCTGAGGAATTTCACCGGCTATACAGGCACTTAATGCAATTATACCTTCATGATATCTGCGCAAAAGTTCCTTATCGACACGCGGTTTATAATACATGCCTTCAATATTAGCCAAAGAAACCAATTTTACCAGATTTTTGTAACCTACTGCATTCTCAGCCAACAGTATAAGATGATAATAGCGTACTCCGTTAACTTCAAAATTTTCCTGACGCTTTTTTGGTGCTACATAAACTTCACAGCCAATAATGGGCTTTATTCCTTCAGATTTCGCTGCTTTATAAAACTCAACAACGCCATACATATTGCCGTGATCTGTTATGGCAATAGCCGGCATCCCCATACGTTTGGCAACCGCCGCTAATTTTTTTATCCGGCTTGCCCCGTCAAGCAAGCTGTACTCAGTATGCACATGCAAATGTACAAACTGTTCTTGATTATTAATTTCCTGCATATATTTATTTACCTCTGATTTTATCTGCTGTTATTTCTAAGCTTATATTTAGTATTTTATCATATAGCCAATTTTTAGGAAATGGCGGGTAAGATTCCTGCTATGTTGACTTTCCGCATCAGTGCCTTTATAATAAAAAAAGTTTATAACTTAACAAACAAATCTGCTTATGACACAGAATAGTAAAGCTGCGATATCTTTCAGAGAGCCGTTGGACGCTGCAAACCGGCATTTATCCAGTTTGAACTCACTGCTGAGGCTTCCGGAAAACCGGCGTTGATAGCGTTAATATACAAAGTGGACAGTTTACTGTCAATCAGGGTGGTACCGCGACATTGTCGTCCTTGGCTTTTGCCAGGGATTTTTTTATTTTAAGGAGGAAATCAAATGGACAAATATTGCCCACAGGAAATAGAAAAAAAATGGCAGGATCAATGGGAAAAAAGGGGCATCTATAAAACAGAAGATAATAATACCAAAGAAAAATATTATGTATTGGAAATGTTTCCTTATCCATCCGGCAATCTCCATATGGGACATGTGAGAAATTATTCAATTGGTGATGTTATCGCTCGTTTTAAAACAATGCAGGGATTTAATGTCCTTCATCCCATGGGATTTGATGCATTCGGTATGCCAGCCGAAAATGCCGCTATAAAACATGGCGTTAAACCTGCTGATTGGACATACTCCAATATGGACAATATGATTCGTCAGCAAAAGCGTATGGGACTTTCTTATGATTGGAGTCGGCTCGTACAAACCTGTTCTCCCGACTATTACCACTGGACACAATACTTATTCGAAGTATTTTATAAACAAGGCCTTGCCTACAAGAAAAAAGCCACTGCTAACTGGTGTGATTCCTGTAAAACCGTTCTTGCCAATGAACAGGTTATCGACGGACGCTGCTGGCGCTGTGATTCTCCGGTAATAAAAAAGGATCTGGAACAATGGTTTTTCAAAATAACCGATTATGCCGATACGCTGCTTAAAGATTTAAAAAAACTGCCTGGCTGGCCTAATCGGGTCAAAACAATGCAGGATAATTGGATCGGCCGCAGTGAAGGTGCCGAAATAAATTTTGCCATTCCTGACTTTGATGAACAAGTGACGGTCTATACCACAAGACCTGATACAGCTTTCGGCATAAGTTATATGGTGCTGGCTGTAGAACACCCATTGGTCGGTAAACTCATAAAAGGCCGTAAAAATGAAGCTGAAATCCGCAATTTTATCGATCGTGTCCACAACCAAAGTGAACTTGAACGTACTTCCGATAAATCAGAAAAAGAAGGTATATTTACCGGAGCTTATGCTATTAATCCATTCAATGGTGAAAAAGTACCTATCTGGGTTGCCAATTATGTACTATTTGAATACGGGACTGGTGCTGTCATGGGCGTTCCTACCCATGACAGCCGTGACTGGATGTTTGCCGGAAAATATAATCTTGGCAAAAAGATTGTTATAACTGACAATGACAATACTTTAGCAATTGACAATATGACTGATGCCTATACCGATGACGGTATATTGATAAATTCGGGTGAATTTACCGGAATGAATAACCGCAAAGCCATCCCAGCCATGATTGACTGGCTGGAAAAAAATCATTGCGGCAAACGGCGGATAAATTATCGCCTGCGTGATTGGCTGATATCACGGCAGCGTTATTGGGGCGCTCCGATTCCTGTAATCTACTGCAAAAAATGCGGCACAGTACTTGTTCCTGAAAAAGATCTTCCGGTAAAATTACCGGAAGATGTAAAATTTGATCCGGGAGTAGTCTCTCCACTGGCCCACAGTGAAAAATTCGTAAATTGTATCTGTCCACACTGCGGTGGCCCAGCTAAACGGGAAACCGATACCAT
Source organism: Pectinatus frisingensis (assembly GCF_014076555.1). Classification (NCBI taxonomy): domain Bacteria; kingdom Bacillati; phylum Bacillota; class Negativicutes; order Selenomonadales; family Selenomonadaceae; genus Pectinatus; species Pectinatus frisingensis. Next base: position 1,236,728 of record NZ_CP045424.1, on the reverse strand, counting down.
GGATACGTTTATCTGTTCTTCATGGTATTACATGCGTTATGCCGATGCCAGGAACAATCAAGCTCCTTTTTCTAAAGAACTTGTCAATAAATGGCTGCCTGTCGATCAATATATCGGCGGCATTGAACATGCTATCTTACATCTTTTGTATTCTCGTTTTTTTACCAAAGTATTAAAAGATGCCGGAATGGTAAATTTTGATGAACCATTTACCAATTTACTTACTCAGGGCATGGTAATAAAAGATGGTGCAAAAATGAGCAAATCGATTGGCAATGTTGTCTCCCCAGAAGAAATAATCGGTAAATATGGTGCTGATACTGCCCGCCTATTTATATTGTTTGCCGCACCACCGGAACGTGATCTGGAGTGGAGTGATCAGGGTGTCGATGGTGCCTGGCGTTTCTTAAACCGCGTTTGGCGTATTATCTTACATTATGCTGATATAGTCAAAGAAAACAAACTCATTGATACACCAACGCTTAACAACGATGAAAAAGAACTGCGCCGTATTCTTCATATTACAATACAAAAGGTCACTGAAGATATCGCTGAACGATCCAATTTCAATACGGCAATCAGCTCTATCATGGAACTGGTTAATGCTTTTTATGCCATAAAGGATAAACCTGTCCAGGCCGGACTGATAAATGAAACAAGCACCTCACTATTACTTTTATTGGCACCTTTTGCCCCGCATATTACCGAAGAATTATGGCACAGGATCGGCAAATCGGGCAGTATCCATAAAGCTGCCTGGCCAAACTGCGATATCAAAGCTACACTTGCTGACAAGGTAGAAATAGTTATCCAGATAAACGGCAAAGTGCGTGACAAAATTACTGTCGCTGCGCAGGCCGGAGCAGATGAACTCAAGGAACTTGCTATTCAGCTGCCGCGAATTCACGAACTTACTAAAGGTAAAACTATCATCAAAGCCATCTGTATTCCTAAAAAACTTGTAAATATAGTTGTAAAATAATTTTTTTATACTTTAACAACAATGGACTCCCATCTATTCAACGACGATGAGGAGTCCATTTGTATTTAACCGAATTTTTCAGTCAATAATTTTATAATTTGACCAATCCCTGCAATAAAAATTATATTCATAAAGTGCAGCAAATCCCATATGTGAATATAATGAAAGTGCATTTTCATTTTTACTATGAACAATCAAATAAGCTGATTTGGCATTTTGTGTCATACCATAGCTAAAAACAGCTTTGCAAATAGCACTGCCTATTCCCCTGCAACGATAATCATTGTCCACATGCAAATCGTATATACCAACATACCCACGTTCAACTGTCCCATAACCACAGCCTATTATTTTCCCATTGACAGTTACTTTTACAAAAATAGATTCAATAGCAATATTTTTCAGATTTTGACAATGAACAGTTATTAATTCTGGCAAATTTATACCTGAAAGTCTGACCGATGCGTTTAACCATTCACGATCAGGTCGATGCATGCAGCTTAATCCTGCACAGCTGTTTGATTTTTCATATTCCAGCTTACGATACATGACCTGCACTGTCTTTACATTATGATAATCATGTGATAATAAAATATCATCAAAACCCTCTTGCAACGCAGGTGTGACCTTAAAAACTGATGGTAATTTATTATCAGCAAAAAGTTTTTCACAAATTTTTATCCTATCATCAATTTTTACTTCTTTTGCATATCGAATAGGACAAACGCAATTAGCACGATAAGTATAATTATTGTTCAATCGCATTACCCAGCCATCCAACAGCACTGTTTTTGATGCCGGAACAGAATTAAGCAATAATTCTTCAATTAACCTGACGTCGCCACTTATTTTTGTCAGCTTCTTTCTCTTAATATTGTTATTAACTGGCTATATTGTTTATCTTTCTTTAAAATAAGCCCGCAGTTCAGTATCATTTTCGGCCGCTTTCAAAGCCAGCATTAATTTAAGGCGCGCTTTTTGCCCGCTGCTTTCACCAGCCAGAATAACACCGGCAGGAATCAGTGACCCCGCACTGCCTTCATAGCTGTATACCGGTGCAACTCGTCCTGCAATTACACGGGTTGCCATGACCACCGGAATATCATGTCGACGTGCCAATTCAATTCCTCTTTTCACTGCCGGTGGTACATTACCGCAGCCAAACCCCTCTACCACTATTCCTTTTACACCTTTTTTGACCAGGCAATCAAACAAAAAACCATCCATACCGGCAGTTACCTTCAATAAATATACATCTTCTTCCAGAGAATCCGTATAAATTTTCTGCTGTTTTGCCCGATGTCGTTTCACTACAACACAATCATCATAAACGTAACCAAGCGGTCCCCACCATGGTGAAGCAAAAGTATCGGTATTAACTGAGTGGGTTTTTGTAACTTCACTTGCCGCGTGTATTTGATTATTTAATACCACTGTTACCCCTTGTCCAATCATAGCCGGGCTTATTGCCGTCCTAACTGCCGCCAAAATATTCCCCGGACCATCCCAGCTCATATCCGATGCTCCCCTCATTGCTCCCGTCAGACAAATCGGTTTTTTTGTATGTGTAGACAAATCCAGCATATAAGCCGTTTCTTCTATAGTATCAGTACCATGTGTAACAATAATTCCCGCAACATCCTTGTCACTGGCTTTTATATCTATTAATTTTGCCAGCTCAAGCATCATCCTTGGTGTAATATGTCCACTAGGCACATTTGAATATTCCACCACCTCAATTTGTACCATATCTTTAAGCGGCGGCACTGCTTCCAAAAGATCTTCCCCGCTCACCGCCGGAATTAATCCACCGGCTGCTTTATCATATTTCATTGCAATGGTACCACCCGTCGTAATAGCTATAACTTTTTTCACCATAATTACCTTCTTATTTGAATATTTTCTATTGCTGTAACATGGGCCCGTTCCGAATGATTTTTTCCGGCAAGATTTTATTTCATAATATTATACATTTTCTTCCAAATAAATTATTTCTCGATTATCATCATATTCAATGAGTTCAGCATATCGTTCCCAACCAATCAGCCATTCTAATTGTTGATGGGCTACGGTTTCACCAAATGTACGCGTTAATAACTCTTCAAAAAACTCTATATTCATCTGCTTATTTGATTTAGACTGCAAAATAGTCAACATTTTTTTTACAAATGGTACATGTTTCAAAAGCTGCCGACGGAAAAGTTTTTTTCTATCCAGTACACTGGCTCGGGCAAATTCCGTTCCATAATCAGTCAGCTCAATATCACCTTCCGTAACCTTAGTAAAATGCAATAAGGTTGACGCTTCTATCAAAGGCAGAAAATCTTCCATATCCATTACAAATCGATCTGCCAATTTATACAGATCCGTTTTTTCATTCAAATCTTCCAGCAACTCCAGGAAACCGGTTAAAGCACCAGCCGAAACAGCAGGAATTATATCTTTTTTTGACAATACCTGAAGCGGTGTAGTTCTATCCTTCTTTTTTGTCATTATTGAATATATTTCATCCACATAAGCAAGAAATTCTGCTGACTTTCTATCCCGCCAACGCGGTAAATCAATATTTATATTTTTAATTATCGTCGCCGGTCCTGATGATAAAATTACCGCTCTATCTGCCATATACACGGCTTCCTCAATTCCATGCGTAATTAATACAATAGATTTTGTAGGTATCTTTTTTTCCAGCCACAATTCCAATAAATCACGACGCAGATTTTCTGCCGTAAGTACATCAAGTGCTGAAAAAGCTTCATCCATCAACAATATATCCGGTTCACTGACCAATGCCCGGCCAATACCTACACGCTGCCGCATACCGCCGGAAAGTTCTTTAGGATAGGCATTTTCAAAACCATCCAACCCAACTATGTCAAGCACCTGCATTGACTTTTCCTTTTTCATTTCCGTACTCATTTTTTTTCGTTCCAAGCCAAGCATTACATTTTCTACGACAGTAAGCCAGGGGAATAATGCAAAAGACTGAAAAACCATTGCCACACCGGGATTAACCCCATGAATCTGCCTGCCAAGATACGACACTGTACCGCTCGTACTGGGAATAAGTCCTGCAATTATACGCAGCAATGTTGATTTGCCTGATCCTGACGGACCAAGCACTGCTAAAAATTCTCCCTCTTTCACTTGGAGATTTATATCTTCCAAAACAACAGAATCATCGCTGCCTTTTATTTTAAACGTTTTATTTATTCCTTTTAATTCCAGTAAATTATCCATTCTTAACTTCTCCTATTCAATCTAAATGATATTTGGTCTGTGCTAAATAATATAATTTATGCCAAAGAAAATGATTTATAAATACTACTATCACACACATAACAGTGAGTCCCACCAAAATTTCATTCCAATTGCCCGATGAAGTCGATGAGTTTATATAAGCACCGATTCCTGATGCCGTCAGAGTAATATCCTTCCAGCTGACCAGTTCTGACACAATACTAGCGTTCCATGCTCCACCGGACGCGGTTATAAGACCAGTTACCAGATTGGGAAATATACTAGGAAGGATAAATGAGCGCCATTTTTTCCAGCCTGCTAATTCAAAAACATCAGCTGCTTCCAATAAATCATTTGGTATACTCATTGCTCCGGCAATTACATTAAATAATATATACCACTGAGTGCCAAGCATCATCAGCAAAATTGACCCATATTCAAAATCTACATTGTACTGGACAAATAAAATAGTAATGAATGGAAAAAGCATGTTTGCCGGAAAAGATGCGGCCATTTGTACTATTGGCTGCATTTTTTGTGATAATTTAGGATTGAGCCCTATTTTAACTCCTACAGGAATTGTCCACAGCGCACCAAGCAGTAAAGCCGTAAAAACACGTCCTGCTGTACATAATCCCAGCATAAAAGCCCCGCTTATTTCAGACATGCCTATATTATACAGCATAGCAGCTGCTTCCATCGCGGGCTTGTATAATAACCAAATAAAAAATATAATTACAATTACTTTGGCTATCCTTTGCCCGGTTAATGCTTCGGGAGTTTTTCTGTACATTTCAGAAACATCATCTATTTTGTCTACCGACCGCATGGCAATTTTATTAACCGACCGGCCCAATGGGACGAATAATCTATGATAAAGCCACTGTACAATAAAAGATTTATACAAAATATTATAAACGAACGATGTAGGTTGAATATCAGACTCAGATAATTCCAACTTAAAACGCTGTCCCCACACTACCAAAGGCCGCCAAAAGAACTGATCCACTAATAAAATCATGACCAGCATCGTTACCATCGCATACAGCATGGCCTGAATATTACCAGAATCAACTGCGACAGCCAAATATGAACCTATTCCCGGCAGATGAATATCTTCACCCAATACACTTATTGCCTCGCTGGCTGCCAAAAAAAACCAGCCGCCGCCAAAAGACATCATGCCATTCCAAATCAATCCTATTGCCGAAATAGGCAATTCAAGATTAATAAATCTCCGCCAGGCGTTGAAATGCAACATTTGCGACGCTTCTGTCAGATCCTTGGGTATAGTAATCAGCGAATGATAAAAACTAAAAGTCATATTCCATGCCTGTCCTGTAAAAATTGCTAAAATAGATGCACATTCCACACCGAACAGACTATGAGGAAACGCTGCCATAAGCGCTGCTATCGTAACCGATAAAAACCCCAAAACAGGTATTGACTGCAAAATATCAAGAATTGGTATCATTATTGCCCCTGCAGATTTAATTTTTGCAGCTATATAACCATAAACCAATGTAAAAATCAAAGAAAAAATAAAGGCAATGAACATTCGCAGTAAAGATCTACCGGCATAATAGGGCAGCATCGCCGGTGAAAGACTTATTTCAAGATGCTCTCCCTGAGAAAAAGGGGCATTCATCCCCATTCCTAATTTCAATATAGCATATAAAATAATAAAAATAATGCAAAGTATTCCTACATCCATTAAAGAAAATTTTCTTCTTGACAGGGATTTGGTAAATATTTCCATAAGGTACCTCCTACGATAATTGTAAATATTTTTTTACCGCCACCAGAGCCATCGTCCATATTTACCACCACCCTTATCAAAATAAATTTTTGTAACTAAATACAAAAACCCTCTCAAAAATCATGAGAAGGTTCCAAAACATCCGCTGCAGATTTCAATCGTCCAAGCTTTAGCACTGCATAACGTAGAGTAAATACTCAGCTATCTCGGGTAATACCTTATTTCGATAACACCTGTCCTACCCCTTGGCATCTCTCGATGTTTCCGGGCAATAGCCTATGTTTATTGCAGGAACCTCACCTAACAAAACTATATTAATTTTCCACTGGCTTATCTTAGCACTATGAATAATAAAATGCAATGTATTTTTCACTATTTACACAAATTTAACGTATTTTATTATGGCTGGCAAAAACCGCTGCAAAAATCAACAGCGGTTTAATTTATATTACTCCGTTCATAAAGTCAGCTTTGTTTTAATACGTTTTACAGCCCTTTTTGTATTTTCCTTATCGCCGAATGCTGTAAGCCGAAAATAACCTTCCCCTGAAGGGCCAAAACCGGCTCCTGGTGTCCCGACAATATTTGCCTCAGACAATAATTTATCAAAAAAGTCCCATGACTTCATATCATTAGGTGTCTTAAGCCAGATATACGGAGCATTGATCCCGCCAAAATATTCTATACCGGCCCCGTCTAATCCCTCTCTAATTATCCTGGCGTTATCCATATAATAATTTATGGTCTGCATTATTTCCTTTTGCCCTTGTTCAGTCACAACAGCTTCCGCAGCCCGCTGAACAATATACGCCGTACCATTGAATTTAGTCGTATGGCGACGATTCCACAATGGATTTAAAGCCTGCTTTTCCCCTGCTTTAGTACGGGCAAAAACTGTTTTCGGTATAACTGTATAACCACAGCGCATTCCCGTAAAACCAGCGGTCTTAGAAAATGATCTGAACTCTATAGCTACATCTCTGGCTCCATGTATTTCATAGATAGTCCTGGGAATATCAGCTTCTGTTATATAATAGGCATAAGCAGCATCATATAAAATAACAGCATCATTTTGTCTGGCATATTCTATCCATTTTGCAAGCTGTTCTCTGGTCAAAGTTGTCCCTGTAGGATTATTAGGGCAACATATATATATCATATCAACATGCTGTTTCGGTATTTTAGGAACAAAATTATTATCCGCCGTGCATGGCATATATACCACATTGGAAAAAATTCCCTTAGTTTCATCATAGCCGCCCGTACGTCCAGCCATAACATTAGTATCAAGATATACCGGATAAACCGGATCTGTTATCGCAATAATATTATCAGTACCAAATATTTCCTGAATATTGCCGCAGTCACTTTTTGCCCCGTCACTAACGAAAATTTCATCAGGTGCTATATCAGCTCCGTGAGCATGATATACTGTTTTAACAATCTTTTCCCGTAAAAAATCATATCCCTGTTCCGGTCCATAACCACGAAATGTACTGGCATCAGCCATTTCATCGACTGCTTTATGTAAGGCTTTAATTACCACGGGTGCCAGCGGTTGTGTAACATCGCCGATACCTAAACTTATAATATCAGCTGAAGGATTCTTGTCTTTAAAAGCTTTTACACGACGAGCTATTTCGGCAAATAAATAACTGCCCGGCAATTTCAAATAATTTTCATTAACTACTGTCATCAGCCTGCACTTCCTTATTTTAAATTTATCAATATGCAAAAAAAGCTGTCCATAATCCAAATTATGTACAGCTTCTTTGCATCTAATATTATTTTACTGATTTTCCTTTGCCACTGCAACTAATTTTGTAAAAGCGACAGCATCATTAATTGCCAAATCAGCCAGCATCTTGCGGTTTACTTCAACATTTGCCTTGGTCAATCCATAAATCAAACGGCTATAAGACATTCCATTGATACGGGCTGCTGCATTAATGCGGGCAATCCATAATTTACGAAAATCACCTTTTTTAGCGCGGCGATCTCTGCGGGCATAATACAACGCCTTCATTACCGTTTCATTGGCCTTTTTAAACTGTTTACTCTTAGAACCTTTATAACCTTTAGCTAGCTTTAATATTTTTTTATGGCGCGCATGTGCAGTAACGCCTGTTTTAACTCTTGGCATTTATCTTTCCTCCTGAAATTTTATATTAAGCGTACGGAAGCATTCTGCGGACGCGATTATGATCAGCAGCTGTAATGATAGCAGCTTTTCTCAAATTACGTTTACGTTTGGGTGATTTCTTTTCCAAAATATGGCTTTTAAAAGATTTATTGCGTTTGTATTCACCTGTACCGGTAGCAGTAAAACGTTTAGCTGCCGCACGGCGTGTTTTCATTTTTGGCATTATTAATTTCCTCCCTTAATCTGTTTTGGAACCAAAATCATTATCATATTTTTGCCTTCCAGCTTAGGAGCACGCTCAACAACAACGGACTCCGACAATGCATCGGCAACTTTAAGCAAGAGTTCACGGCCTAATTCCGGGTGAGAAAGTTCCCTGCCACGAAACATAATTGTGACTTTTACTTTATTACCATCATTTATAAAACGTAAAGCATTTTTCGTCTTGACATCAAAATCATGCTGTTCAATGTTAGGGCGCAGCTTTACTTCTTTCATCGTTATGATTTTCTGTTTTTTACGTGCTTCTTTTTCACGTTTCTGCTGCTCATAACGATATTTACCAAAATCCATAATTCGGCACACCGGTGGCTTTCCCTTAGGAGCCACCTCTACCAAATCCAGATGAGCTTCTTCTGCACGTGCTAACGCCTCTCTTATAGGCATTATCCCCAGCTGATTACCACTAACGTCTGTTACACGTACTTCGCGTACGCGGATTTCTTCATTTATCCTCAAGCTATCTTTACTAATATCAAATCACCTCTTTATAAAAATATATACCAAAAAAAGGGCGGCACACAGCCACCCTTCTATCCGTCAATATCAACCTGACTGACTATACATCATCAGGTGAGAAGCGGTGGCTCCTGCTTAAACAACGATAGTAGTATATCATATACCTGATGCACTGTCAAATTATATTCGAATAATATAAAATTTCTTCATAATTTTTTCACTAATTTACACTATATTTAAAATAATTATAGTTTTTAAACATCTACTTATGCTATAATAAATGACATAAATATACTTAACTTATAAAACTATACCATATTTATCACGTCCATGACAAGGGATTATTTTATAGTACCAAGCAGACTGTCTGCGCTAAATAACAGTTAGATACAATTAGAAATCACCTTGAAATTTATATCATGCGACCGATTTAGGAGGAGCAAAATGGAACTCAAACAACTGGAATATTTTCAAATGACCAGTAGATTAAAAAACATTACCCGGGCCGCTAAACGGCTGCGCGTATCTCAGCCCAATATTACGGTGGCCATAAAAAAATTAGAAGCAGAACTGAGTATACAGCTTTTTGATCGAAGCCAAAAACAATTATCACTGACCCCGGAAGGCGCAGTTTTCCTTAACAGGATATCTTTGGCATTGCGTAATATCCAAGATGCAGTGCTGGAAGTAAATGATTATAAGCAATTGCAAAAAGGTACTATAAAAATTGGCATTCCTTCAATGATTGGTGCATTTTTATTTCCTAAGATTTTTTCCAGTTTTCAAAAAAAGTATTCTAACCTGGATATTTATTTATACGAAGAAGGGTCAATGACCATCCGCGAACAAATAGACCGTGACGAACTGGATTTCGGCATAGTTATTTTATCCGGTGCTTCGTCCAGTTTAGAGCTTTTACCCATGTCACGTAACCAGTCCGTTGCCTGTCTGCCTTTAAACCACCCCTTAGCTCAAAAAGAATCAATTGCTATAAGTGATATTGAAAATCAAAACATCATTATGCTTAAAGACGGTTCTTATCTGCGTAATCTATTGCTGCAGAAAATGTCCAGCGAAAATATAAAAGCCAATGTTGTTTTAGAATCAAACCAAATAGAAACAATAAAAGGATTAGTAGCCAGTAATGTGGGTATGGCATTTTTACTGGATTTTGTTGTAAAAGATGCTAAAAACATAAAAGTCCTTCCATTTGAAAACCCGATATTCGTTGATGTTGGCCTGGCATGGAAAAAAGACCGTTACATATCAAAAGCAGCCCAATCTTTTATTGAATTTTGTCAGGATACATTAAAATAATTTATTTATAAGACATCTTTGATTTTAATGACCGTTTTTTTAAGAATAAGAGGCAGCAGTAAAAATTAAAATTTTTACTGCTGCCTCTTATTCTTACTCTAACTTTTATTCAACATCGATAAATTTATCCCAATCATAATATCGATGGCATATTCCCCCTATTTAACGGTGCCTAAGTCAAAACTTCTTCTCATCCACCAATTCGTACTGCACTACCCTTGCAGATACTCGGATCCAACAGAATGAAATGCATGCTTGCAATTAGTGGATTCCTTGCAATCAAAACGATGTTCACATTCTTGTTTGTAACAAACCATTTTCTGAGCGCTGTTTTTTTGGTAATAACGCACTACATTCACGTTTTTTTGTAAATTCAGACAAAATGGTTTTTCATTAATAAAAGTCTGCTTAGCCATAATTACACATCCTTTCATGATAGCTTATATTCTACTATTTTCGACAGTTATAAACTATATCCTCCTCAAATTCTTATTTTTTATAATTTTTTTTAGTATATAATAATTATAATTTATTGATTATGGCAAAAGCATTTTAAAAATTAATAATATATATAGTAAAAATACTATGTTTTTATATAATTATACTATTTTACATCTATATATTCAGCTGATAGAATATTGCCTATAACAATTTAGGAGTGATTACTTTTATGCATAATAATATCAGAGGTATCCTTTACACATTCATTTTTGCCATTCCGGCTTATTTTTTAGGCAATTTATTTCCCATCATCGGCGGACCTGTCTTTGCAATATTATTAGGCATACTAGCCGCCGGATTTAAACGGCCTGCAACTTTTGAACCGGGTATAAAGTTCACGGGGAAAAAAATACTGCAATATTCCATAATACTGCTTGGCTTTGAAATGAATTTATTTAATGTCCTTAAAATAGGTTCTCATTCTTTTTATGTAATGATTTTTACATTACTTACGTCTTTCGTCGTTGCCTGGTCAATTGGCAAACTGCTCGCACTTGATCGCTGCACCACCACATTGATCGGAGCAGGAACTGCTATCTGCGGCGGTTCGGCAATAGCCGCCTTAGCCCCGGTCATTAACGCCGAAGACAAAGATATTGCTTTTTCGATTTCCACAATTTTCCTTTTTAATGTTATTGCCGTATTTCTTTTTCCTTTTCTAGGGCACTTAATAGGTATGTCAGACACCGGTTTCGGTATGTGGGCCGGTACAGCTATCAACGATACTTCCTCTGTTGTAGCTGCCGGTTATTCTTATAGTACTGCTGCTGGTAGTTATGCCACTATTGTAAAATTGACCCGGGCATTGATGATTGTTCCCGCCTGTGTGTTTTTCGCTGTTCTTACCACCCGCTGTAACAAAAAAAGCAGTAATTTTAATTTTTATAAAATATTTCCCTGGTTTATTTTATGGTTTATCGTTGCTTCAATTATTAATACCATCGGTATTATTCCGGAAAGTATAACTCATTTGCTTGGATCGGCAGGCAAATTTTGCATAATTTTAGCGATGAGTGCAATCGGGTTAAATACAAATCTTCATTCATTGGTCAAAAATGGCTTTCGTCCTATTTTACTCGGATTGTGTTGCTGGTTTGCAGTTGCTGCAGTCTCTCTCGTTGTTCAACATGTTCTTGGATTGATATAAGCCCTGTAAAAAATTAGTGCAGTAACGTAATAAAAAACGTACTGCACTAATTTTTTCGTCTGAAATCATTTAGTTTTTATATGTCTAAAAGCTTTTTGCGCTATATCTTTGCGAAAATACATATTATTGAATTTTATCAAATTTACGTCTTGATACGCCTTATCTATTGCCGCTTTCATATCTGCTCCAACAGCTGTCACACCTAACACCCTGCCGCCATCCGTAACAAGCTTTCCATTATTTTCTCTTGTTCCGGCATGAAAGACAAGTGCACCGGTCTGCTGTGCCTCAGCAAGGCCATCAATGATATCCCCTTTATTATATTTACGCGGATAACCTCCTGCTGCCAATACCACACAAACTGCCGCATCATCAGACCATTTAATTGACATCTGCTTCAAAGTACCATTGACACATGACAGCATTATTTCCATTAAATCACTTTCAAGCAATGGCAAAATGACCTGTGTTTCCGGATCACCAAAACGGGCATTAAACTCAATTACTTTAGGTCCGTCACTGGTTATCATGAGCCCGGCATATAAGCAGCCTCGATATTTTTTCCCTTCATTGTTCATTGCAGCAATTATCGGTTCCAATATTTCTGCTTGAATTTGTTCCAGCATTTTTCCATCAACTATTGGAGCTGGTGCATATGTTCCCATTCCTCCGGTGTTTGGTCCTTTATCTCCATCAAAAATACATTTGTGATCCTGCGAAGGAATCATCGGAACGATCGTTTCCCCATCAGTAAAAGCCAATACTGAGGCTTCTTCACCAATCAAACATTCCTCTATTACAATACTGTCACCAGCGCTGCCAAACGCTTTATCACACATTATTTCATCGACTGCTTCATTTGCCTGTTCCACGGTTTGTGCCACTATTACACCCTTACCGGCAGCCAGTCCGTCAGCCTTTACAACAATTGGTGCACCCATTTTTTTTATATATTCTTTAGCTGCTGCTGCATCAGTAAAACTCTCATAAGCTGCAGTAGGTATCTTATATTTTCGCATTATATCTTTTGAAAATGATTTCGACCCTTCCAACCGGGCAGCTGCTTTCGTCGGACCAAACACCGCTATATCAGCTGCCTGTAAATCGTCAACCAATCCATTAATCAAAGGGACTTCCGGACCGATAACCGTCAATCCAATATTTTTCCGTCTGGCAAAATCAACAATTTTTTTATTATCATCTATAGCAATGTCTGAAATACATTCAGCGTTATTTTTTATTCCCGGATTACCCGGTATAGCATATATTTTGTCCACATTCGATCCTTGTGCCAATTTCCATACTAACGCGTGTTCGCGGCCGCCGGAACCAATTACTAAAATATCCAAATTTTTCTCCTCTCCTAAAACGGGGTTGTCGCACGTGCCCATTTTCGTTCATAAATATACAATATTCCACTCTTTTTATCCGCCCCGAAAAAGATGGGATACCGTATAGCGGTAGTGGATTGCATCTTTATGAAGTCAATGCTGTTCATGCGACAGCCCCTTTAATTTATAAACTATTTATTTAACTGCCCGGCTAAATATTTTTGGATGCATTCATCATACTGTGCCGTATGTCTAAACGCCTCCTGTGCCAACTGCATGCGAAAATCTGCAGAAACCTCACCATTTTTTAAAATCATATCAGCAACTTTTCCATAGTTTGACGGATTTACAATCACCGTTACATATTTAAAATTCTTGGCAGCCGCCCTGATCATTGCCGGACCGCCAATATCAATATTTTCAATAGCTTCAGCCAAGGTTACATTAGGTTTGGCAATTGTCTGACGAAACGGATAAAGATTGACTACAACCAAATCAATAGCAGTAATTTTATGATCATGCATAGCCTGCAAATGATTGGGATTGTCACGAACTGCCAAAATTCCACCATGTATATACGGATTAAGTGTTTTTACCCTGCCATCCATAATTTCCGGAAAACCTGTAACATCACTTACATAAAGTACAGGTATACCGGCTTCTTTTATTGCCCGCATCGTTCCACCGGTAGATACAATTTCTATCCCGGCCGCATGAAGTTTACGTGCTAATTCAACAATACCCGATTTATCAGAAACACTAAGCAGCGCCCGCCTCATTTTCAAGATAATCCCCCACTTGTATTATTTTTTATCAATACCTTGCGCCCTTCAATATGCAGTTTACCGGTCAAATACAACTCAATTGCTTTTGGATATATAATATGCTCCTGTTCCAACACACGTGCAGCCAATGTTTCTTCTGTATCAGTATCAAACACCGGCACAGCCGCCTGAGCGATAATCGGACCACTATCCATACCCTCATCAACAAAATGTACTGTACAGCCCGATACCTTAACACCATAGGCCAAAGCATCACGATGAGCATGTGCTCCCACAAAGGAAGGTAGTAACGCCGGATGAATGTTTAAAATATGATTTTTATAATTTCTGATAAATGCAGCACTTAAAATCCGCATAAATCCTGCCAAAATAATATGTTCAACCTCATATTCTCTCAGTTTCTCCAGCAATTTTGCTTCAAAATCCTCACGCATGGCATATTTTTTTCTGTCTACGCATATATTTGGTATATTATTTTTTTCAGCGCGCTGCAATGCCATTACTGCCGGTTTGTCAGTTATCACCAAACCAATCTCGGCTGAAATTTTCCCCTCATCAACAGCATCTATAATTGACTGCAGATTAGTACCGCGCCCTGATGCCAAAATTCCTAAAACGGGTTTATTCATCAAATATCCCGCCTTTAATAGTTACCCCCCTGGCGCCGGAAACTATTTTACCAATGATATGCACTTTTTCTTGCTGTGCCTGGAGTTGTTCAGTGATCGCCTGTACATCTTCCGGAGCAGCAACCATGATCATACCGATCCCCATATTAAAAGTCCTGTACATTTCGTGCCAGTCCACATTTCCCCATTTTTGCAACAGCCTAAAAATAGACGGCATCTGCCAAGCGGCAGCATCTATCAGCGCATCACAGCCTGATGGCAGAATGCGGGGTATATTATCATAGAAACCGCCGCCGGTTATATGCACCAATGCATGAATATCAAATTTTTCAATCAACGGCAGACATACCTTAGGATAAAGCCTTGTCGGTTTTAATAATTCTTCCGCTAAAGTAGTACCCAGTTCATTAAAATATTCCTTACCGGTAAATTTCTTATGTTCAAAACAAATTTTTCGCACCAAAGAGTAGCCATTGGAATGAATGCCTGTTGAAGGCAATCCTAACAGGACATCTCCATTCGCCACCTTGTCACCGGTTATTATTTTCGATTTTTCCACTGCACCGACAGTAAAACCGGCGATATCATATTCTCCATCAGAATAAAATCCCGCCATTTCTGCTGTCTCTCCGCCGATAAGTGCACAGCCTGATTCCTTGCAGGCAGCTGCAACCCCTTTTACAATAGCCGCTACTTTAGCAGGTTCTAATTTGCCAACTGCTAAATAATCAAGAAAAAACAATGGCTCAGCCCCCTGGACCAAGACATCATTAACACACATAGCAACGGCATCCTGACCAATCGTGTCATGTTTATCAAACATAAATGCCAATTTAAGCTTAGTACCGACACCGTCAGTTCCTGATACCAATACCGGTTCTTTATACTTACCGCCTAATGCGAATAAACCGCCAAAGCCTCCTAAATCTCCCAATACTTCCGGACGATAGGTTGCTCTTACACTATCTTTTATCAGCGAAACTGAATAATTTCCGGCATCAATATCCACACCAGCATCGCGATATGTCAATCCTGTACTTTTCACGTCAGACATTTTATCTCCCATCAAATAAGATATTATACCTCATCTATTTTTGGCATGTTCAAAAACATATTTATCATTGCCGACAGTATCACCCTTAGGTCCTTCCACCGGATAATAATTATTGAAGCAAGCATAACACATATCATTGCTGTCAGCATCCTTAATGCTTTTTTTCAATCCTTCCAACGAAAGAAAATGCAATGAATCAGCACCTATATATTTACGTATTTCATCTACTGTTTTAGTTGCCGCAATAAGTTCCTTACGTATTGAAGTGTCTATTCCGTAATAACAAGGATACCCTATTGGCGGTGAACTGACACACATGTGTATCGATTTGGCTCCAGCCTTGCGCAACATATGAACAATCTTGCCGCTGGTAGTACCCCGTACAATAGAGTCATCGACCATTATTACATTTTTTCCCCTCACAGCCGAAACTATCGGATTAAGTTTTAGCTTGACAGCAGTATCACGTTTTTTTTGTGTCGGTTGTATAAAAGTACGGCCAATATAACGATTTTTGATTAATCCTTCAACAAAAGGAATACCTGATTCATAGGAAAATCCGGTTGCCGCAGTGGTACCTGAATCCGGCACAGAAATGACCACATCACCCTTAAAACCTGATTCTTTGGCCAAAATACGTCCCATCATAAACCGAGCATCATGAACACTTTGTCCGTCAATAACACTATCAGGTCTAGCAAAATAAATATACTCAAAAACGCAGGCGGCTTTTTTTTCTACCTTAGCAAACTTATATGATTTGAGTCCATTTTTATCAATTACTACCAGTTCACCCGGTTCAACATCACGCATATATTTTACTCCGGCAACGGGCAGTGCGCATGATTCTGACGATAAGACCCATGCATCATTGGACTTTCCGATACATAATGGCCTAAAGCCATGCGGATCGCGCACACCAATCAATTTATCTTCGGTCATGATTGTTAAACAATAGGCACCCTTAATCTTTTTCAGGCTTTCCATTATTTTATCTTCAATAGAAGTCTTTTTGGATTTAGCAATAAGATTAACAAAGACTTCCGTATCGATAGATGTTTGAAACACATTCCCTTCCTGTTCCATTTCGTGACGTATCTGAGCAGCATTGGTAAGATTGCCATTGTGTGCCAAGCTTATTTTACCGCCGGCATAATTCACTATCAGCGGCTGAGTATTAGCCAACAGACTTGAACCGGTAGTTGAATAGCGCACATGCCCGATAGCAATATATTGATTATCCATATGGGGGATTTGATGACGAAATACTTCATTCACCAATCCCATCCCCCGGGAAACGTCCATCCACGCACCATCAGTCACAGCTATACCGGCACTTTCCTGACCGCGATGCTGCAATGCATAAAGGCCCAGATAAGTCATTAAAGAAACATCTTCAGTATGAGAATAAGCGCCGAATACGCCGCATTCTTCATGCCATTCACTTGATGTGGAAATATCAGCCATCTATTATTTTCTCTCCTATTATTATGCTTGTTCACCTGTTATTATGCTTGTTCACCTGTCAAACGATGCAAAATTTCCTTGTAGGCATCTTCTACATGTCCCAAATCTCTGCGGAATCTGTCTTTATCAAGTTTTTCGTGCGTAGTACTATCCCAGAAACGACAATTATCAGGAGAAATTTCGTCGCCCAATAACACGTTGCCCTTAAAACGACCAAATTCTAGTTTAAAATCAATCAAATCGATATTTTTAGTCTTAAGATATTCTGTCATTATTGAATTTATTTTAAATCCCATTTTTTCGATCTGCATCAGTTCTTCATCTGTAGCCCATTTCATTGCCCTTATATGGAACTGATTGATCATTGGATCGCCTAATTCATCACTCTTATAATAATATTCAAGAACAGGAGAAGACAATTTTGTACCTTCTTCAACACCAAGACGTTTAGCTAAACTTCCTGCTGCTACATTGCGCAAAACAACTTCCAAAGGAATCATATCAAGTTTTTTTACGATCATTTCCCTATCACTAGGCATATTTACATAATGATGTTCAATTCCATTTTTCGCCAGCATATTAAAAAAGAACGCTGAAATTTTGTTATTAAAAATGCCTTTTCCCATTATGGTACCTTTTTTAGCACCATTGCCGGCAGTAGCATCATCTTTGTAATAAACCAAAAGTTCTTCGGGATTTTCTGTCGCATAAATAATTTTAGCCTTGCCTTCATACAACTTTTCTTTACTCATAATAATAACTCCTCCTGTAAACAAACATTTTATTTCAGTTCTTCAGCTACTTTTGCAGCTTTAGCTTCCACTTCTTTGACCATTTTCGCACGATATTCACACAATTTTTTTTGTAATGCCGGATCGCTGACCGCAAAAATTTCCACTGCAAAAATTGCAGCGTTCTTTGCGCCGTTTATAGCCATGGTGGCTACGGGAATACCCGAAGGCATTTGTACTGTACTTAAAAGAGCATCCATTCCATTTAATGCAGTTGCATTGATGGGTACGCCTATTACAGGAAGTGTAGTATAAGAAGCAATAACTCCCCCTAAATGAGCTGCCGCACCTGCTGCTGAAATAAAAGCACCAACGCCGCGCTCCTGCGCCGAGGATACGATTTCCCGTACTCTCAGCGGGGTACGATGTGCCGAAGCAACTATAACTTCTGTTTCAACACCAAAATCATGTAATAATCCAATCGCCGGTTTTAATACCGGTAAATCTGAATCGCTGCCCATTACAACAGCCACTTTCATGAAATCTCCTCCTAAATTAATATAAAATTAATATTTGTACCTCTCAATAATAGCAAAATGCATAACAAACTTCAATACAATATAATACCTTACCAATATTTTTACTTTTTTTTTTAATTATGAACGATATTATGTTAAAATAACAATAAGATATTTTTTCGCCTTATTAAGCAATCCACATCAATTGGGCAAATAGTAATATTTTTTGTTATAACGGCTGTACACAATATATCATTTTGTTGTATAATGTAACAGCTATTGCACCAAGCAATAAAAATACATAAAGAAATATCTCTTACCAGATAAGTTTAGGGGGATAAAAATGGCCTTGATTGTAAAAAAATTTGGCGGAAGTTCCGTCAGCAATCCTGAAAGAATTATAAATGTTGCTAAACGCATTATAGAAGAAAGAAAAAACAACGACAAAATTGTGGTTGTCGTATCAGCTATGGGAGATACAACCGATGAATTGATAAATCTGGCAACTCAGATAGATAAGGATCCCTATAAGTACACCCGTGAAATGGATATGTTGTTGTCAACCGGCGAACAAATTTCCATTTCACTTTTAACTATGGCATTTAAAACCCTGGGTCAAAAAGCGGTCTCCCTGACCGGTTACCTGGCCGGTATAAAAACCAATGGCATACATACAAAGGGAAAGATATTAGACATTAACCCCCAACGCGTGTTAAATGAATTGGAAAACGGAAACATTGTCATCGTCGCGGGTTTTCAAGGTTGCGATCAATTAGGGGATCCCGTAACGCTGGGGCGCGGCGGCTCTGATACATCGGCCGTTGCTCTAGCCGGTGCCCTGCATGCTGATACCTGTGAAATATATACTGATGTTGATGGCATATATTCTGCTGATCCGCGTATTGTCAAAAATGCACATAAGATGAAGGAAATAACCTATTGTGAAATGTTGGAAATGGCGCGCTTAGGCTCCGGTGTTATGCAGCCGCGCTCCGTGGAAGTGGGACAGGCACTGCATATACCCATTCACGTCAGATCTACTTTTACTAATAAACCCGGTACAATAATCAGAGAGGAATATACAATGGAAGATAAAAATTTTGTTATAAGAGGCGTCAGTCACGATGATAAAGTAGCCAAAATTGCGGTTCTTGGCGTTCCCAACAATCCCGGTATCGCCTATTCTATTTTTTCAGCTTTAGCTGAAAAAAATATTGATGTCGACATGATAGTACAAAGTATACGCAACGTTGAAAAAAATGTCACAGACATGGTTTTCACAGTAGCGCTTGATGATTTATCAATTGCAAAAAAAGTCGTTGATAAAACCGCTAGTGATCTTAACGCCATCGGTGTATTAATTGAAAAAGATGTTGCAAAAGTCTCTATTGTTGGTGTCGGCATGCTTGGCAATCCGGGAATCGCCGCCAGAATGTTTAAAGCATTAGCGACCGGCGGTGTAAATATTGATGTCATAAGTACATCGGAAATAAGTATTTCCTGCTTGATAAAAAGTTTCGAATTAAAAGAAGCCGTCAACATAATACATGATGAATTCTTTCCACAAAATTAATTTTATCCATGCTCTATCCCGGATAAGTGCTTTATAGACTATTAGTCAGTCTAAAGCACTTATCTTAATATTTCGTCAAATTATGTAAAAGGAATTGAAATTATGCAATATATCAGCACCAGAAATGACAAAATAAATTTGACTGCTGCCCAGACAATAATAAAGGGGATTGCCGATGACGGAGGATTGTTCGTTCCAAAAAATATTCCTCAAATCAATGATGCTTTTTTATGCGGATTGCAGCCGCTTTCCTATCAGGAACGTGCCGGTAAGATTCTTTCCTTGTATCTTACCGACTACTCTCCCGAAGAAATCAAAAACTGTGTAAGTAACGCTTACGGTAAACAATTCGACCACAATGCAATCGCTCCCATTGTAAAAATTAGCGACAGTCAATATTTACTTGAATTATGGCACGGCCCGACGAGTGCTTTCAAGGATATGGCCTTGCAGCTTTTACCTCGGTTATTAATAACAGCTCGAAAAAAAAGCAGCGAAAAAAAAGATATCGTCATTTTGGTTGCTACTTCCGGAGATACCGGTAAAGCTGCTTTGGAAGGTTTTCGTGATATTCCCCATACAAAAATAATTGTCTTTTACCCCGGCAGCGGCGTCAGTGCCATCCAACGTCGGCAAATGATTACACAAAAAGGATCCAATGTAGACGTAATCGCCATTGATGGCAACTTTGATGATGCGCAATCAGGTGTAAAAAATATTTTTAATGATAAAAATTTTAATACTACCTTAAATAACAATGGTTATGAATTATCATCGGCCAATTCAATAAACTGGGGTAGGCTGCTGCCGCAAATAGTATATTATTTCAGCGCTTACTGCGACATGGTGAATAATAAAGCTATAGTTTGCGGTGACAAGATTAACTGCACCGTACCGACAGGAAATTTTGGTGATATCCTTGCCGGTTATTATGCAAAAAGAATGGGACTGCCTATTAATAAATTAATTTGTGCATCAAATTCCAATAATGTATTGACTGAATTTTTCCAAACGGGAGTTTATGACAAAAATCGTCCTTTCATAAAAACTATTTCCCCTTCAATGGACATTCTTATTTCCAGTAATTTGGAACGACTATTGTATCATGTAACAAAAAATGCCGCCAAAATAACCAACTGGATGAATGAACTCAACCTATCCGGCCATTATCAAATTGATAAATTTCTCCTCACCAAGCTGCAGCAATCATTTGCTGCTGATTGGATTGATGAAACGGCTACAGCATCTGCCATAAAAAATCTATATACCACCTGTCATTATGTTGCCGATCCCCATACAGCCGTGGCTTGGCAAACTGCCCAAAACTACCGGGAAAAAACTGCTGATACTACACCAATGCTGATATTATCAACAGCTAGCCCGTATAAGTTCAATGACAGTGTACTTTCTGCTTTGAATGTAAAAATCACATCAAACAATGATTTTCAACTGCTTGATGTGTTAAAAAAATATAATACAGCTCCCATTCCGATCGGTCTGACCTCCCTGAAGACTGCTCCAATACTGCATAAAAATATCTGCAAAACTGAAAAAATGTCAGCAGAAATAAAAAATTATTTAAAAATTTAAAGGATATCCGGATTAATATATTGTATATTTCTATTTATATATTGTAAAATAATTATTAGCACCTTGTAAAATAATTATAAATTAAAATCATTTTATGGGGAATAAATATATTCACAGATATAATTTGGGAGGAAGCTTATGTTTCTTGTAAAAAAGAATACGGATTTTTATGATCTGTTTGCACAAAGTGCCAATTATTTTCACAAAGGCGCTTTAGTAATCAATGAAGTGATGAGTGATTATCGCGGTGCTGAAGAAAAAATGAAAGCAATTACTGATTTAGAACATGCTGCCGATAACATCAATGATAAAATAATTGACAAACTCAATCACACTTTTATCACACCAATAGACCGGGAGGATATTTATGCTATTGCGAACGGTCTTGATGACGGTGTCGACTTTTTACAAGGTACTTTACAACGTGCTATAATGTATCACATCAGTGAAATTCGTCCCACTGCATTAAAGATGTCACAATTATTGATTGAGGCTACTGCTGACATTACTGAAATTTTTAAACTCTTACATAAATTGCATCAAAATGAGAAAAAAATATTAAATTACACTGCACGTATTTGCAAAATAGAAAGTGCCGGTGACAAATTATATCGTGAGGAAGTAGCACAATTATTCACGACGGTTAAAGATCCTATTGAAATCATAAAATGGAAAGACATTCTTGAGTATCTGGAAAATACATTGGACCACTGCGAATCTATAGCTGACATGATAAGAGGCGTGGTAATGAAATATGCATGAATTCCAAATATTAATTATTTTAATAATAGCACTTGCACTGGTATTTGATTTTATAAATGGTTTTCATGACACAGCAAATGCGATTGCCACTTCTGTATCAACTCGGGCAATAAGTCCCCGGGCAGCGATAGTAATGGCTGCCGTATTAAATTTTTGCGGTGCCATGTACAGCACCGGCGTGGCTCACACTATCGGCGGTGATATTGTAAAATCAGCCGGTCATGTCAATGAACTGATAATTGTCGCAGCACTGGCCAGTGCCATTTTTTGGAATGTATTAACTTGGTGGCTGGCTTTGCCAAGTAGTTCCTCACATGCATTAGTCGGCGGTATAATTGGTTCCGTACTAGTATCTACCGGAGCGATTGGTCTTAATTTTTATGGTATCGGCAAAATCATCCTTTCCCTAATTCTTTCACCAGTTATTGCAGGAATCACAGGCTGCATAATTATGACTTTGCTGTTTATAACCTTTGGCCGATTCAATCCGTCTTCCATTAATAATAAATTCAAAAAAATGCAGATTTTATCAGCAGCAATGATGGCTTTTTCCCACGGCTCCAACGATGCCCAAAAATCTATGGGAATAATTACTTTGGCATTGCTCAGTGCAGGGTACATACAGGTATTTGAAGTTCCTACCTTTGTAAAGATCATGGCTGCTATTGCTATGGCCTGCGGTACTGGTATCGGTGGCTGGCGTATAATTCGTACTGTCGGCGGCAAGATTTTTAAACTTGAACCAATAAGTGGTTTTGCATCCGATTTAAATTCATCGCTTATTATTTTTTCGGCAACCTTATTATCGCTGCCGGTAAGTACCACCCATGTAGTATCCGGTTCAATAATGGGAGTTGGTACTGCAAAACGTGTGCGGGCAGTTCATTGGGGAGTAGCTGAACAGATGATGATTGCCTGGATCCTCACAATTCCATCGACGGCTCTGGCCGCAGCAATTATTTATAAATTTTTAAAATTATTTTTTTAAACCAGCATAGTTTCATCGTAAAAGTCTAAAAAAACAGCCTTTGGCTGATTTAGGCTTTTATTTATTATTAAGGAGGATTTGACAACAATGACAACTGCAAATATTAACGCTAAATTAGTTGACCTGATTAATTTGGAAAAAGATCGTCATACAGCTCCTATAACCGCAGTAAAAATAAACAATAATTTAAAAGATCTCCAAACACCTTTTGATGGAGATCCAAAACTGGAATTAATTGACATGAATAGTTCAGATGGTGTTAAAATATATCGGCGCAGCGTACTTTTTCTTCTGATGACCTCTGTAAAAAAGCTTTTTCCTGATGCCAGTGTCATTGTTGAACATTCCGTCAATAATGGTATGTATTGTAAGATCTTACCAGTAAAATTAGTCACGCCGGAAAACATAAAAAAAATAACTTTGCAAATGCAATCACTTATTAAAGAAAATATTCCTATAATTAAAAAATTCTGGTGTAAAAAAGACGTTATTAATCTTTTTAAAAAAAATGGGCAATATGCTAAAGTTGCCTTAATAGAATCATTAAAACAAGATATCGTAAGCATTTATTTTTGTGATGAATACTATGATTATCTTTACGGACCGATGTTGCCGGAAACCAAATCTCTTGGACTGTTTGCAATTGACCATTATCCACCTGGGATAATAATACGTACACCGTCACTATCAAATCCACTTGCTGTTCCACCGCAGGAAAACCAGAACAAACTGGCTTCACTTTTATCTGAAGCCGATGATTGGGCTAATATTCTCCGCTGTGACTATGTCAGCAACTTAAATCAATATATTACTACGGGAAAATCCGGCGACCTTATCAGAATATCCGAGGCACTGCATGAAAAGAAAATTGCTCAGATTGCCGATACTATTGTCAACAGTCCAAATCATCCACGAGTTATCTTTATAGCAGGGCCATCATCTTCCGGTAAAACAACCTTTGCTCAACGTCTTCGTGTGCAGCTTTTAGTAAACGGCATGCAGCCCGTTTCCCTATCAATGGATAATTATTTTCTCGATCGTGATCAGACACCGCTCAATGAAAAGGGTGAATATGATTTTGAATCTTTCACTGCCATTGATAAAACACTTTTGATCGACCAAATTTTATCACTTTTATCTGGAGAAGAAGTTGAAATTCCTACTTATAACTTTTTCTCCGGACAAAAAGAATGGACCGGCAATAAAATACACCTTCCAGCCAATCATCCGATAATTGTCGAAGGTATACACGGACTTAATCCAAATTTGACTAAATCACTGCCTAAGGATAAAATATATAAAATCTATATAAGCGCTTTGACCCAGCTCGGCATTGATAAACACAATAATATCCCGACCACTGTTGCCCGACTTATCCGGCGCATAGTCCGCGATTACCAGTTTCGCGGTTCTTCTGCACTAAAAACAATAAAACAATGGCCCGATGTTCGTACCGGTGAGGAAAATAATATTTTCCCCTATCAGGAACATGCCGATATCATGTTTAATTCCGCACTTATTTATGAACTGGCTGTATTAAAAAAATATGCTTATCCACTACTGGAAAAAATAAGCAATGAAGTTCCAGAATACAGTATATCCCGACAATTACTGGATTTCCTAAATTACTTTGAAACAATAAATAATGAAGATATTATCCCTAATAATTCCATTTTACGAGAATTTATCGGAAATTCATGTTTTTTTTAACTACACTTAAAATAAGTCATACCAGGAGGTCTCATTTTGGAAGTCGATATTAGTCATAAAGTTATTCCTATTATAAAATTTACGCTGCCCATTATAGTCCTGATTGCTGTCATTCTAAACATTTGTATTTGGCTTTATGGACAATATCATGCCTATATCACGTTTTACGATGTACGAGTTACTGGCTCTTTTTTACAAACCAAAACATTGACAGATGGAACTTTGGAAAAATTACTGGTAGCAGACGGCCAGTCTGTCACCGCCGGCCAGCCTTTGGCACAAATACATCCCAATATTACCCAAAAAGATATAGATAATTTGCAGCAAGCGGTTGATCAGGCTCAGCAGCAATATGATAATATGGTATCTTTAAGCAAACAAACCTCCACAAAAACAATATCAACACCACAGGCGTCAGCGCCCGCCGCAGTTGATGACAGTCAGTACCAAAATGCCTTAGCCCAAGAAAGTAAAATGAAACAATTGTATGATATTGGTGCTGTCAGCCGCTCTGAATATGAACAAGCCGCAGCTGCCGTAGAATCGGCCAAGGCCACTTTGAATCCCAGTTCAAGTTCAGGTACACCTTCAGCAACAACCAGTGTCGTTGCTGTCCCCAGCGGTGTCACCCAAGAAGATATACAAACGGCACTTACAAGGCTCAACCAAACTAAACTGGCTTTAGAAGATGCACAAAAAAATACTGATACGACCGAACTTTATGCTTCTGCTGACGGAACTGTTTATTACACTGGCGTAAAAGAGGGTGATAACATTTCTGCCGGTCAAAATATTCTTGATATCGCCACATCAAACTATATCTGGCTAGAAGCCAAGGCACCTGAAGAACAAGCCGTAAAATTAAAAGAAGGTGCCTATGCGGAATGCAAGGTAAATGGCAAAATTATCGGTGGTACCGTTGTACAAATAATTGATCCGGCATCAGACGAGAAAAATTATACTGTTAAAATTTTCATTCCATCTGACAAAATGAA
Organism: Pectinatus frisingensis; assembly: GCF_014076555.1. Classification (NCBI taxonomy): domain Bacteria; kingdom Bacillati; phylum Bacillota; class Negativicutes; order Selenomonadales; family Selenomonadaceae; genus Pectinatus; species Pectinatus frisingensis. The sequence continues at coordinate 1,210,768 of NZ_CP045424.1, read as the reverse complement.
CGGTATAAAACCCAATATGATTGCCACAGCCAAAATATCGATTGGAAAATAGTTATTTGATTTATGATTTTCCAATTAATAATGACAGCAGGTGAATTAGTTGCTATTAAAACGACTGGAAGCATATGGTTTTAAATCTTTTGCCGACAGAATAGAGGTAGAATTTAATAAAGGCATTACTGCAATTGTCGGTCCCAACGGCAGTGGCAAAAGCAATATAACAGATGCTATACGCTGGGTATTGGGTGAACAAAACATTCGCAGTCTGCGAGGCAATAAAGCAGAAGATATAATATTTGCCGGCAGTTCGACCAGAAAACAATTTGGTATAGCTGAAGTTTCATTGACTTTTGATAATACCGATGGGCAGCTGCCCATAGAGTATCAGGAAGTCACTATAACACGACGTCTTTTCCGCTCTGGTGAAAGTGAATGTTATATTAACAAAACACATTGTCGATTAAAAGATATTTATGAATTGTTTGCCGACACCGGACTAGGTAAAAATTCAATGAGCGTCATCAGTCAAAATAAAGTTGATGAGGTTCTCAACGCAAAGCCGGAAGATCGTCGTCTTTTATTTGAAGAATGTGCCGGTATTACTAAATATCGTGATCGAAAAAAAGAAGCCGAAAAAAAACTGGAAAACACCAAACAAAATATCTTACGCATTAATGATATCATTGCTGAAATAGAAAAACAGCTTTTACCTTTATCGCAAGAAGCTGAAAAAACCAGCCGCTATAACGAATTAAAAAATAAATATGATAAGTACAATCTGTCTTATATATTATGTGATTATGAAAAACTTTCTGCAGAACAAAAAAAATACACCGATCAAATTAATCAGCTGGAACAAAAATCCACTAATCAAAATATTGCTCTGACCACTATTGACAACCTCATTGCAGCAACAGAGGAAAGCATAGCTGTATCAGAAAAAGATCTAAGCGACAGAGACGAAAACAATCGAAAAATCATAGAAGAAATAAATCGTATCCGCAGTAATTGTACAGTCTTAGAAGAACGCATCAAACAAAACAGTCACACAATTAATAATTTAAAAACTGCCCATACCTCAACCTTGGCACAAAAGAAAACTGCTGAAGAAAATCTGGCTTCATTACAGCAGACGATTCTTAATACTGAAAAAGAAAAAAATACCTTGGCAGATAATCTTTCAAGTACAAAAACCGCTATTAAAATCAACGAAAAAAAAATTATTGTTCAGGAAACTCTTCTGCAGCAATTAAATGCTGAAGCGGAACAACACCGCCGGACCGAAGAAATTAAACAACGCCAGATTTTACTTTTACAGCATGATATTATCGAAAAAGAACGATTACTCAAGGAAAAAGAAAACAATCGGCTGATCCGGCAACGAGAATATGACAAGATTACTGCTGACATTGCCAAGATTGCTGCTGAACTACAAACCATTGTTTCTGATAACAAACTTTTGCAAACAGAGACCATCAATCTTCGGGAAAAAAAAGCCACACTAAAAAGAAAGCTCTATGAAATAGAAAACACCTGTAATTCATTATCTTTGGAAACCAACAGGGCAAAAGAACGAATAACTATTTTGACTAATATGCAAAAATCATACGAAGGTTTTGGTAATGGAGTGAAAAAAGTTCTTACCGCTTCACAATATTTTTGGCACCAGAACATCTGCGGTTCTGTGGCAGAAATCATAAATGTACCAAAACAATATCTTACAGCAATAGAAGTTGCTCTGGGCAGCAGCCTGCAAAATATCATCACTGCTGATACCGACACAGCCAAACAGGCCATTGAATTTTTAAAAGAGAAAAATTTAGGACGCGTTACATTCCTGCCACTTACTGCTGTCAAACCAAAATCAATAAATCAGCCATTTGACAGCACCTGGCACGGGTTTATTAATTATGCCGATAAATTAGTTAGCAGTGACGCCAAATATCAAGCAATCATCGAAGCACTTTTGGGACGTACCATCGTCATTGATACCATAGACAATGCTTTGCATCTTGCTAAAAAGGCCAATTATTCACTACGTATTGTAACCTTAAGCGGTGAAATACTATATCCGGGCGGAGCCGTATCTGGGGGCAGCCTGAAACATAATCTTAATTTTCTTAATCGCGAAAATGAAATAAAACAAATCTCAGCAAAAAATCAACAAACTATTGGCCGTCTTCTTGCTGCAAAAACCCAACAGGGACAATTACTATCCGATATTTCTGAATTGGAGGCAGCTATAAGCAGCAACGAATCAACGTGTCAGCGTTATTCCATTTCTTATACGGAAAAAAATGCCCGGCATATCCATTTAACAGAAGAAAACAATAAGCGCAAAAACGATATATCAGCAGATTTTAATGCTGTAACTGCCATAAACACTGAACTTAGCGCGTTAAAAGCAGCACAGATAAAATATACCCGGCAAATACAGCTGACTAAATCAACGAACACCAGTAATGTAACTCAGCACAGCGATATAGAAAAATCTATTACTCATTATAAAACTGAACAAAAATCATTACAACAGCAATTATTACAGCAATCTTCTGCTTTTGCCGGTATAACGCAAAATATTACAGGCATAAACGAAAAAATAACCTTAATCCAAACAGAATATGAGCGCTGTGAATCTTTCCTCAGCAATAATCAAAATCAACAAGCCCGTGCTCAAACCTCAATAAATGATAGTATAAGCGAATTGAAGGATCTGCAGTCCTCCAGCCAAAATTTGCAGCAGCTCTATACTAATGGCCGGCGCGATTATGATACAGCTCATAGTTCCTTGATGGATAAACGTATCAAAAGCAAAAACTATGCAGCTGACCGTAAAAAACTCACCGAAAATATCAGCAAGCTTCAAGAAGATCTGCATCAAATCAATATAAAAGCCACAAAAATTTCCTTTGATATAGCACAACACGAAAAAAATCTACAGGAACAATATAATCTTTCACCGCAAGCCGCTCTCAATTATAAAGAAGACCTTAATGAAGACAACTTGTTAGAAAACATAAAAAGGATACGTGCCGAACTTACTGCGATTGGTTCTGTAAACCCAAATGCTGTCATAGAATATGACACTTTAAATAAACGCTGCCAATTTTTAAAAACGCAAATACAAGATTTACTGACTGCCAAAGATAATTTGCAGCAAATCATCGAACAAATAAATTTATCTATGACCAAGCAGTTTAAAGAGGCTTTCAGTGGTATCGAAAATCATTTTAATGAAATATTTAAACATTTATTTGGCGGCGGCAGGGCTAGGTTAATATTAACAGATCAAGAAAACATCTTATCTTCCGGTGTCGAAATAATAGTACAGGCACCTGGTAAAAAAAACCAAAATATGACTTTACTGTCAGGTGGAGAAAGAACCTTGACAGTTATTGCGTTGTTATTCGCTTTTTTACAATACCGTCCGGCTCCTTTTTCTGTTCTCGACGAAATTGATGCCCCACTTGATGAAGCAAACATAAAACGTTTTAGTATTTTTCTAAAAGACTACGCCCAAAAAACACAATTCATAATTGTCACTCACCGTAAGGGAACCATGGAAGCTGCTGATGTAATGTATGGTATTACCATGGCTGATGCGGGAATTTCAAAAATAATATCTGTAAAAATGACTGAAGCGGAGGAATAATAATGGAATTTTTCAGCAAACTAAAGAACAGCTTAAACAAAACAAGGAATTCATTTACCGAAAAAATTGAACGTCTCATAATTGGTTATGCCAACATAAACGAATCATGTCTTGACGAATTAGAGGAAATCCTTATTTCAGCAGATGTAGGCGTGTCCACTACCATGAAATTAATGGATGATGTTCGTTTGGGTATCCGTCAAAAAGAAATAAATTCACCACAAGATTTACACCCCTTCTTAATAAAGAAAATCAGCCAGATATTAGAAAGTGGTGAAGATCACATCACTATCGCTCCATCCGGTCCAACTGTATTTTTAGTAATCGGTGTAAATGGCGTCGGTAAAACTACTACTATCGGTAAGTTGGCAAAATATTATAGAGCCAATGGGAAATCTGTATTATTAGCAGCTGCCGATACCTTCCGTGCAGCTGCTATTGATCAGCTGCAAATATGGGGCAAACGTGCTGCCGTAGATGTTATCGCCCACGAAGAAGGTTCCGACCCGGCAGCAGTTGTCTTTGACGCTGTAAAAGCTGCCATAGCACGTAATACCGACATATTGCTCATTGACACGGCTGGCCGGTTACATACGAAATCGAATTTGATGGATGAACTTAATAAAATCTATCGTGTAATAAAACGAGAAATTCCCGCCGCACCACATGAAACATTATTAGTATTAGATGCTACTACCGGACAAAATGCCATCCACCAAGCAGAATTATTTACTAAGGCAGCCCCCATTTCAGGTGTCGTACTGACTAAGCTGGATGGTACTGCCAAAGGCGGTGTGGTCATCGGCATAAAAGCCCAATTATCAATGCCTGTAAAATTAATTGGTGTCGGTGAAGGTGAAGATGATTTACAACCTTTTGTTGCTAAAGATTTTGCTGCCGCCTTGTTCGACATGTGACCATTACATGCCGAACTATAAAAACTTTTTGCCTGATAAAAAGTTACATAACTATATTCATACAATTTAAATTTTATTTTCTTCAATCCTGTTGAATAATAATGTAGCTGAATTGGCAACATCATGTGAAACTTGTTTTATATCTTGGGACGTTGTGGTCAATGTATTCAAGGATACATCAATAGATTCCACCTGAGTATGATTTTCATTTGTAGCTGCGGCTATTTTCTCTATGACTTCAACACTTTCTTTTACATTATTTACTACTTTAAACAACAATTCATTTTGTTCTTCCATATTAGCTACGACATTATTAGTCGATACAGCATTATGACTAATCAATTCATGTATTTTATTGGCAGCCTGACTGCTTTGTTCAGCTAGTTTACGGACCTCATCAGCCACCACAGCAAACCCTTTACCAGCTGCACCAGCTCGTGCAGCTTCTATTGCAGCATTAAGTGCCAACAAATTTGTCTGCGAAGAAATTTCAGTAATCGTTTGTGTTATATTATTTACCGATGCTGTGCTTTGATTCAGCTCTGCCAAATTATTCTTCATTTGTTTGACTTGTCCTGTCAAATTATTTATTTTATCAATGACTCCTCCTATCTGTTGTTTACCTGTTTCCGCCAGATCATTAGTCGAAGTCGACTGCACTTTCACAGTATCCGCCGATTTTTGGATTTTCATTACATTATCTGCCATGCTTTCTGATGATGCTGACATTTCTTCCGATAAGGCAGCCAAAGATTCTGCCGATTCTTTTATTATTCCTAATAATTCAGCATCATGCTTTAATTTTTCTGCCTCTTCTTCTGCCTTATTTTTTAACTCTAAAACAGACTCCTCGGTAAAAGTATGTATTACTATTGTTTGAATAAACTGAATGTGCCAGGAAAGAGCTGCACATACATTACATAAATCTTCTGTATTATTTTTATATTTTTGAAATATGTATGGATAAATACTTTCTTCTAACGCTGCAACAGACATTAGAAACCATTCCAGTGGTAATTTTATTTTATGATGTATTTTGCCAATTTTATAAATTCTGTCCATGCATTGGGAATTCACATTGGTCTCATATAATAAACTTAAAAATACTTTAAATGTTTTTTTCAATGCATCTAACGAAGATATCTGTTCGATAAACTTTTTCATATCATTTACTGATGTTATTTTCAAATAAAACTTTTCAGTTATTTCATCTAAATTATCTTTAATTACTCCTTCCAGCCCTTTTAAATACCCTATATTAGTATTGCTCATTGTCAAAAGTTCTTTGATCACGGTATCAGTAACCTCATAATTTCCAACAGGTACTTCCAATTTACTTTTTTTTGAAAAAAACATTTTTATTCCCTCCTTGAAATAATCACAATATAGAATGTTAATAAGATTCTATATTCATTTAAAAACTCCTCTGAATTTTCTTAACTAAGTGTTAATATTTTCTCTAATTTATGTAAAATAATAAGGAACTCTCCAGAAATTTCCCTGGAAAGTTCCTTATTTTAAATATTAAGATTAAGCCTCATCATCTGTTATAGCTTTTGTTCCTTGTGTTCCCGTACGTATGCGCATTGCATTTTCTACATCATAAACAAAAATCTTTCCATCGCCGACCTGTCCGGTGCATAAGACTTTCTGCGCTACCGACAGAAGCTGTTCAACAGGTACATCACAAACCACTGTTTCCAATTTTATCTTAGGCACAAGATTTATTGAATATTCACGTCCACGATATACTTCCTTATGTCCTTTTTGCAGGCCACAACCGTATACCTGGCTGACAGTCATTCCCTCAACGCCAATGCTGTTGAGGGCCGTTTTCAATTCCTCCAGCTTATTAGTGCGGGTAATAATTTCTATCTTTGTCATTTTGGCCATATGGTTTCCCTCCCAAATTATAACTTCTTATTTGCTTATTATTATAAAACAAATTTAGAATTTTTTCACAAAAATCGTATCTTAATTTATTTTTGTAATATCTTCTTGAATACCAAGAGATTCACCCGTCATTATTGATTGAGAATACCCACGTTCACCATGTTCAACTATATCAAGACCGGAAATTTCTTCTGCTTCATCTGCTCTAAATGGTGTAATTGCATTTACCACTTTGAAAAGAACAAATGAACCTATTCCTCCCAAGAGATACGCCACAATAATCGATATTATCTGAGCAACTAAAAGTGTACTGTCACCATAAAACAAACCATTGGCTCCGGCTGAATTTACAGCAGTAGAAGCCCATAAACCAGTAGCTATAGCGCCCCATGTTCCACCTATGCCATGTACACCAAAAGCATCCAATGCATCATCATAACCAAGCTTTGCTTTCATAATTGCTACGGCAAAATAACATACTGCCCCACCTATAATACCAATTATAACGGCCGGCATCGGTGCAACAAATCCAGCGGCAGGTGTTATAGCTACCAATCCGGCAATACAGCCCGAAGCAGCTCCCAAAATAGTTGGTTTTCCATTATGCAGCCATTCACACACAACCCAGGAGACTGTTGCCATAGCCGCCGCAGCTTGCGTTGTAATAAGTGCATTGGCAGCCAATTCATTAGCTCCCAATGCGCTGCCGGCATTAAATCCAAACCAACCAAACCATAAAAGAGCTGCTCCCAAAACAGTCATTGGTAAATGATGCGGTAATATTGGCAGTTTCCCATAACCTTTTCTTTTACCTACCAAAATACAAATCACCAAACCTGACACCCCGGAAAGAATATGTATTACTAGTCCTCCGGCAAAATCCAATGCACCTAATTCAAATAACTTACCGCCGCCCCATACCATATGAGCCATCGGATTATAAATGAAAATAGCCCATAATAGTACAAATAATGCGTATGCTTTAAATCTGACACGTTCAGCAAAGGCCCCTGTTATAAGTGCCGGTGTAATCACTGCAAACATACATTGAAAAGCTACAAAAGCGAGTTCCGGAATTGATGTTCCCGTCCAGATCTGGCCGGCTGTTCCAGCTAAGCCAATTTTATCCAGGGAACCTATAATACCAGGAATAACTCCAGTCGCGTCATCACCAAATGCCATCGTATAACCTAAGATAAACCATTCTACCGATATCATGCCTACAATAAAAAAGCTATGCATAATGGTTGTCAATACATTTTTACTTCTGACCATGCCGCCATAAAAGAAACCAAGTCCCGGTGTCATAATAAAAACCAGTGCGGCACTTACAAGTACCCACGCAGTGTCACCACTGTCGATCTTTGGTGCATCAGTTGCGGCAAAAGCTATCGGAGTAGTTACCACCATCAACATAAATGTTGATAAAAACACAGACCAGAGTTTTTTCATATAAATCTTTCCTTCCTTTTTTATACATGCAGCACCAGTGTACATATTAAAATTTGTAATTATGATATCTATGTTTCACAATGACATCACTGCGCCTACATGCATTTATCTTCATCATAAAAAAAACGCAGCCTGTCAGCAGATAATCTGCTATACAGGCTGCGTTGCCTTTATATATGATGTCATTGATTATATATTTTATACATTTTTTTGTCAAGTACCTTATTTATTTTTTTAACTAAATATTGTTGTTTTTTTCACCAAATGAACATTTATCAATAATATGTCAATAAAAATAAATGCAACAGACCAATATGCATTAAACTATAAAAATACAAAAATTTATAATTTGAAAATCTAATATATCACACCGTGCTGACACTCTGCTTTCCTATATTGCCGGCAATATTGACTTAATTTGTAAAAAAATATATCCTATGAATAGGATATATTTTCAAACGTACAAAATCCATTTTTCTTTCTAAAATAAAGAGATATTTTGTTTATAAAAAATATTTTGATGATACTGCTCGACAGAAAGGTTAATTATGAATATTTTAGAAACAACAACTGCAGCAAATACATTGACATCTTACCTTGCCGTACGGGATATTCCTGTGCTTACGTCAACAGCCTTGCAGATTAAATATGGTATTGCTGCTGTGGATGTATTAATTTTATTTGGTGGAAGCATCCCCTTTGGCTGTGATGTTGCAGCACAGGCATACCAAAAAGGCCTGGTCAAAAAGCTTTTACTAGTTGGTGGTATCGGCCATACAACACATCTTCTGCAACAGACATTTGCCGCACGATTTCCTGCTATGATGACAAAAGGACGTGCCGAAGCTGATATTATGGCTGATTATCTGTCACATAATTATGGGATTCATGACTGCCTGATCGAAAACAAATCGACAAATTGCGGAAATAATGTAACCTATGCATTAGCAAAACTTCGTGAATACAGTTGCCATAAACCTAAAACAATACTAATCATGCAGGATGCATCTATGCAAAAGCGTATGGATGCAACTTTTAAAAAAGTACTGCCGCCAGAAACGGTAACACTTATCAATTATGCACCTTATCTTCCCGAAATTACCGTTCATGCCGGGAAACCGGTTTTTCGGCAAATATATTGGGGCCTATGGGATATAAAATATTATATCACTCTTCTCATGGGAGAAATTTCACGTTTGCGAGATGATAAAAACGGCTATGGTCCCAAGGGTAAAAATTTTTTAGTACATATTGATTTACCGAATACAGTTGAAAAAGCATTCCAAGTTTTACAACAAAGCAACTGGGGCAGCGTCCGAATTGCCGATGAGCATTATAGAAGCTGATTATCCTGGCAATTTTGAGTTAATCTGATAATTGGAGATGTATATTTTTGTTTAGTAAATTACGCGGCAATAGCCGGTTGATTCTTTTTATCACCGTACTGGCTCCTTTTATGGCAACAATTGACACCAGTGTGACCAACATAGCATTACCTGTTATGGCTAATGCCCTGCATGTCAGCTCCGCAGCAGTTGCCTGGGTAGCAAATGCTTACTTTATAACATTGATAGCCGATATAATTCTCTTTGGGAAACTGGGAGATATATATGGACAAGCAAAAATTTTCCAACTTGGTATATTAATTTTTACAATTGGTTCTTTATTATGCAGTCTTGCCCCAACATTACCGCTTTTGATAGCCGCACGAATTATCCAGGCAATTGGTGGCGGTGCAACCATGGCTAATAGCCAAGCCATTATAGTTCGTGCTTTTCCCGGTGCCGACAGGGGCAAAGCATTGGGAATAAATGGCGCATTTGTTGCCCTGGGTTTCGTTACCGGACCATCACTTGGTGGATTTATAATTGCCCTTGCTGGCTGGCCCTGCATGTTTTTAATCAACATCCCATTCGGCCTATTGGTTTTTATTGGCGGTTTATTAATTTTTCCTCATGAAAGGCAACAACATATCCCGCTTGACTTCAAGGGTGCCTTATTATTTGCTTTATCAATGTCCAACTTGTTTTATATTTTGCAGGAAAGCCAAATACATGGTTTTTTTACCCCATTTATTTTAATATGCAGCTGCATATCCGTTATTAGTTTTTTATTATTTATTAAATTAGAACGACAAATTACATATCCGGTACTTGATTTACATATTTTTGAAAATAATTTGTTTTCAATAAGTATTTTTTGCGCCTTTACATCGTATATGGCTATTTCAGCTTTTTCCTTCATTATGCCTTTTTACTTAGAATACATTCGTCAATTGGATTCAGCATCAGCCGGTCTGTATATGTCTTTATATCCACTGCTGCTTATCGTTGTTTCACCGTTGTGCGGAGCTTTGTCTGATCACATTGGGGCTGAACGTCTCACCATAATTGGCTTGTCATTAACGGCGTGCGGACTTTTCCTGGTCGGTTTTATCACGGTTAATACATCATTATCAAGCATTGCTTTATTAATTGCCCTGCTGGGAATCGGTAATGGTGCTTTTCAGCCGCCTAATAATTACATCGTTATGTCGTCTGTCCCATCAAATAAAATAGGTATTGCCGGTAGTGTCAATGCCTTGATACGCTATATTGGCAATGCTGCCGGTATTGCCGTTGCCAATACACTGCTGTACACTGGTATGAGCATTATTATTGGGCACCATATAACAACTTTTACTAATGGACACAACATTGCTTTTTTATTTGGAATGAAGTCAGCCTGTATTGTTATAGCTGTGATCTGCACACTTGGCGTAATACTGACAATACGCCGCCGGCTGTACAAAGCAGCCGTTTAATTTTTTCATATTAACCCATGCTAAACCCAACCCATTTTGCGGCAACAACTTTTTCAGCATAATTTATTATATTCCTTGGTAATTAATGTAAAAGTCATTTAAATGTGTTATATTCTTATACATACAAGAAAATTTACGGAGGAATAAGCATGTTTGCGTTTCATCTTAGACGTTACACTCAAATATTTATCGGCTGCCTGATCAGTGGCGCTGCCATGAATATATTCTTGGTCCCGGCACAGCTTCTGTCCGGAGGTATCAGTGGTATTGCAATTATTCTATACTATTTGTTCAATTTACCTATAGGTATACAGCTAATAATTTACAATTTGCCTATAGTTTATCTGTCCTATCGTGTATTCGGCAAATTATATGCTGTCGATACCATCATTGGTATGACATTATTTTCTGTTTGTATCGATACTACCAGCTTTCTTGCCAGCTATAATACTATTGATAATCGAATGTTGAATTCCATTTTTGGCGGTGTTTTATCTGGTATCGGTTTTGGAATAATTTTTCGGGCCGATTCAAATACAGGCGGTCTTGATGTGGTCGGTGCAGTAATTAAAAAATTTTACTCCTTCGATGTAGGAACGGCAATTTTTGTACTTAATCTTGTAATAATAGTCATTGGTATTTTTATTTTTAATGTCAATACCGGTCTTTACACATTAATCGGCATGTATATATCAGCAGAAATGACTAACAAGGTAGTAGCCGGTTTTAATAGAAAAAAATCCATAATGATCGTATCACCTAAGGCCGAGCAAATTGCTCCCTTGATCATGCAGTACCTGAACCGCGGCGTTACATTCTTCCATGGTGAAGGTGCATTTACCCGTCAGCAAAAAAATATAATGCTGGTAGTAGCCAGTTTAACTCAAATCAGTAAAATAAAGTCTATCGTATACGCTCTGGATCCGACGGCCTTCATGATAATATCAGATGCTTCAGAAGTTGCCGGACGTGGTTTTACCATTAAAAATATTAATCCTGCTGAACTGGCAAAGCAGAATTATTATGATGAAGATGAAGATAAAGATTGACAGATATGACAAATTTATGCTAAACTGCTTAAGTATAAGTTTGTTGCAAACATTCTTATCAACCGCTCAGTGAGGTTCAATAGCTTTATGCTAACCATAAACTGGCGAGTATATTAAGAGGCAGGTGTAAGTATAATGTACGCTATTTTTAAAACAGGCGGCAAACAGTATCGTGTTTCTGAGGGAGATACTATTACTGTTGAAAAACTTGATGCAGCAGAAGGTACTACCGTTACATTTGATGAAATTTTAACAGTAGTTAACGATGATGATGTAAAAATCGGCACTCCTGTTGTTAATGGTGCAAAGATTACCGCTAAAGTCGACAAACAGGATAAGGCCAAAAAGATCTTGATTTTCAAGTATAAGGCTAAATCCAATTATCGTCGTCGTCAGGGGCATCGTCAGCCATATACAAAAATTACCATTGAAAACATTGAAGCATAATGATTGACATAACTATCCATTACTCTGGCAGTAAAATTAACGGACTGTTAATAAAAGGCCATGCCAATGCCGGTGAATATGGGATGGATATAGTTTGTGCCGCTGTATCGGCACTGGCGCAATCGGTCATTTTGAGCTTGACGAAACATTTACATTTTAAAATCAACTATGATGTTAAAGCAGGATATCTGCGGATAAATTTACAAGATGCACCTACTGAGCTTACTGAAGCGATATTTTCGGTAGCTGTATTGGGTTTTATGGAGATATCCCAAAAGAATCCTGACAACGTCGCTATTTCAACCACCAGGGGGTGAACTGAATGTTTAATTTTGATTTACAGCTTTTTGCTCATAAAAAAGGTGTCAGCAGTACTCGTAATGGCCGTGATAGTGAAGCTAAGCGCCTCGGTGTTAAAGAACAAGCTGGTACTCTTGTCAGTGCTGGCAGCATCTTAGTCCGTCAAAGAGGTACTCATTTCCATCCCGGTCAAAATGTTGGCATCGGTAAAGATGATACTTTGTTTGCTAAGGTCAACGGTAAAGTTGCCTTTGAACGCAACGGACGTTATAAAAGACAAATCAGCGTATATGCCGCTGAATAAATAAAAAAGATGGGGAAGAAAAATTCCCCATCTTTTTTATTGCCCCATAACAATGCAATTTACTCTATTATGAAACCTATAATATTATTATATCTTATTCAAACTTCTGCTACAATTTCAGTAAACCCATGGATATCTTTTTCTGCACCACATTGTACACCGGTTACATAATTAAACATTTTTTGAGCAAACGGACCTATTTGACCGTTATTTATAATCATATCTTCACCCTTATATCCCAAAACACCAACCGGTGATATTACAGCTGCTGTACCCGAGCCAAACACTTCTTCCAAATGCCCCTTCTTATAAGCATCTTTGATTTCGTCAATTGATATGCGACGTTCTGCCACCGGATATCCCCATTCTTTGGCAACCTGTAAAACTGTACGGCGTGTTATCCCGCTTAAAATGCTGCCATCAAGTTCCGGTGTTACTATTTCACCATCAATTTTAAATAATATGTTCATTGAGCCAACTTCCTCAATGTACTTACGTTCTACACCGTCAAGCCACAATGTTTGATCGTAACCCTTTTGATGAGCTACAAGCCCTGCATGCAGACTTGCTGCATAGTTAGCCGGAGTTTTAGCCTCACCTAATCCTCCTTTAGTAGCTCTTACATATGTATCTTCCACCATTATTTTGACAGGAGCAAAACCGTGCACATAATAAGCCGCCACCGGTGACAATATTATGTACATTTTATAAGTTTTACCAACACTTACACCGAGAAAACCATCATCAGCAAAAATAAACGGCCTGATGTAAAGGCTTTGACCCCGCTGCGCTGGTACCCAATCTTTTTCAATTGTTATAAGCTGCTTTAACGCATCATGGACAAAAGCCGTATCAACCTGCGGAATGTCTAAAATCCGTGCTGAATTGTTCAGGCGCTTGATATGATCCATAGGCCGAAAAATGACCACTTTGTTTCCCTGGCGGAAAGCCTTCATTCCTTCAAAAATAGCCTGTCCATAATGAATGGTAGCATTTGCCGGGCTTACAGATATATTATCATACGGAATAATCTGTGCATTATGCCAGCCTTTTCCCTCCGTATAAGTCATTTCAAACATGTAGTCTGTAAAATGCGTACCAAAGCCAATTTTAGCTACGTCAGGCTTTTCCTTGAGTTTTGCAGCCTTTACAAATTTAACAGTACTCATATATAATTATCTCCTATCATTGTGGAATGAATACATTATACACCTCTCAAATTTCAAACGCAAGAAAAAAATTACAACATTACATTTACTATCAATATGTTTTATATGCAGACTCTTTTTAATTTTTGTTGCAGTTCTTTTGATAAATCAGCATTATATATAATATCTCCTATATATCCATGTTTTAATAAAAAGACACTATTGCCAAAAAAGCATAGTGTCTTTTTATCGTACTTAAGCACGTTCGATATAATTTCCAGTACGTGTATCAATACGAAGTTTATCGCCTTCATTCACAAACAAAGGCACACGTACTTCGTAACCTGTTTCAACTTTTGCCATTTTTGTTGCCCCTGTAGCCGTGTCACCTTTAACACTCGGTTCACATTCAACGACAGCCAGCACCACAGAATTAGGAAGTGATATTCCGATTATTTTTCCCTTGAAGGTTTGTATGCTGATATCCATATTTTCCTTCAAAAAGTTAAGTGCATCACCAAGCTGTTCCTTGCTGAGTTCAACTTGTTCATACGTTTCATTGTCCATAAAAGTGTACATTCCGTCACTTTCATATAAATATTGTTTCTGACTGGTTTCAAGGTGTGCAGCCGGTAATTTTTCATTAGGATTGAATGTACGTTCAACAACAGCACCTGTTTGTATATTTTTTATCTTCGTGCGTACAAAAGCTGCACCTTTACCCGGTTTTACATGCTGGAAATCAATTATCTGCCATACACCGTTATCAATCTCCAGAGTAAGGCCTGTGCGAAAATCGCTGCTTGAAATCATTAAAAATAAACCCCCAATTAATAAATTTACATTTATCTTATCCAATAACAATTATATTCTCTTGGATAACTGCTTTAGTTACAAAACATTATAATTCAAGTAAATCTTTACGGCTTTTAGTTAAAGGAATTGCGCCGCTTTGGCCAACTAATACCGTATCTTCTATTCTCACTCCGCCAAAGCCGGGAACATATATTCCCGGTTCTATCGTTACAAGCATGTTAGTACGAAGTATCACATTATCTGCCATCGGTGAAAGGCGCGGCAGTTCATGTATTTCCAATCCCACACCGTGTCCCAGTCCGTGCCCATAATCACCATATCCCATACTTTTTATAAACTGCCGTGATGGTGCATCAATGGTCTTTCCGTCAGTATCCGGCCTTACACTATCAATACCCATCAAATGCGCTTTAAGCACTGTTTCATATAAATCCCTTTGCCGTTTCGATGCCTTACCGACACAAACCGTACGTGTAATATCAGAATGATAACCCTTATAAACTGCGCCAAAATCCATTGTAACAAATTCTCCGTCAACAATCAACTTTTCTGTGGCAATACCATGCGGCAGACTGCCCCGCTTGCCAGAGGCCACAATTGTAGTAAATGCCGGCCGTTCACTGCCTAATTGCCGCATGCGGTTCTCCAGTTCCGCAGCTACTGCAATTTCTGATATACCTGGTTTTATAAATTTAATAATATGTGAAAAAGCTGCATCACTTATTGCTACAGCTTTTTTTACTAAATCCAGCTCAGTTTCATCTTTTTTTGCGCGCAGACAATCCAGATTCAACGGAACAGATAAAACAGCTTGTGGCAGCATTTTTTGCAAAGCTGCATAAGAAGCATACAAAAGTGCATTCTCTTCAAAAGCCAGCTTAACTATATTATTATTGCAAACCACTTCAGCTATCTTACTGAGTAACCCTTTTTTTTGTTCAATCAGTGTAAAATCACTTTGCTGACTGGCCTGTTCCATATACCGGGAATCTGTCAGCAAATATTCTTTATCCATAGTTATTACCAATGCCGAATCATCACCATAGAAGCCACTGAAATAATGGACATTTTCATTCTTATTGATTATTACAGCCTCAGCATTTTTATTAGTCAAAAATTCCCTTAATTTTCCCAATCTGTCAATCTGCATCACTGTCAACTCCGGATAATTTATTTATTGCACAATACAATGCTGCTTTGTAGCTATCCACACCGAAACCACATATCCGTCCAACGACTACCGGTGCGATCACTGATTTATGGCGAAACTCTTCCCGTTTATCCACGTTGGACAAATGCACTTCAATGACCGGTGTTCTCACGGCCGCAATAGCATCACGAATAGCTATACTATAATGAGTAAATGCCGCTGCATTTAATATAACATAATCATAATCAGCAGCATGTTGAATAGCCTCGACAATTTCTCCCTCAAAATTACTTTGTTTAAAATTAATGATGACATTTGCTGCTTCAGCCTGCTGCCGTAAAATCATATTTATGTCCTGTAAAGTAGTTGATCCATATATTTCCGGCTCACGCGTTCCCAGCAAATTCAAATTTGGCCCATGCAAAACTAAAATTTTTTTCAATATTCTCACTATCCATTTTTATTTTACCATCCATCAATATTTTATATCAAAATCTTGTTCCGCATCTATGCAATTTATTTCTTTAGTGGTAAATTTACTGGCTTTTATAAACATATTACCCTGTTTTATTTTAATAAAAAGTCCATTTATGTTTTTTTCCTCACCCTGCACTTGCATTGTCACACTACCATCATCCATATTTTTCACCCATCCGGTCAGACCCAGTTTTTTTGCCGCAGACTGCACAAAATAACGAAACCCCACACCCTGGACCCGTCCATAAGCTTGACCAAAATAGCGTTTCATAAAAATTCCTTCTTTCAATTGCATAGCCTAAATAAATCTATCTTACATCCCGTCGCAGCATCGCATATCGTTCCACCGGATTTTCAAGTTTCATTTTTATAAGCTGTTGCGGATGCGGTGCTGCAGTGATCTTGTTGCCGCACTCATCTTGCATATCTTCTATAACTTGATAATATGACGCTTTAGTAGGCTGAAATATCTCCACTTTCTGCCCGACTTTTATATTGTTACGCTGTTCAATGACCGCATATCCGGTTGCGGCATCATATTCCCGTACCAACCCAACAAAATCTGCAGTTTGTGTACATTTCGAACTATCGTAAACCTGTCCTTCCTCATCCGGTTTCCCAAGGAAAAAGCCACTGGTATATTGGCGATGTGATATCTTCGCCAGATCAATCTGCCACTTTACCAATAATTCTGCCCAATTATCAACTCCATTGTAATAAGCATCAATAGCTTCCCGATAAACCTTTATCACCCCGGCAACATAATAGATGCTCTTCATTCTTCCTTCGATTTTCAAACTATTTATACCGTTTTCTATGATTTCACCTATATATGGCAGCAAACACAGATCCTTAGAATTAAAAATATAAGTTCCCTGCGCATCTTCCTTGATAGGAAAATATTCACCTGGACGCTTCTCCTCCATAAGCGAATATTTCCAGCGACAGGCTTGTGCACAGGCACCACGGTTAGAATCACGTCCTGTCATGTAATTACTCATAACACAACGTCCTGAATAAGAAATGCACATAGCTCCATGGACAAACATTTCTAATTCCACTGAACAATTATCGCGAATTTTTTTGATCTCATGCCTGGACAGTTCTCTTGCCAGAACCACCCGTGCAGCTCCTATGTCTGTCCAAGCCTTTACTGCCGCCCAATTTGTCGTATTAGCCTGTGTACTGATATGCACCGGTATATTTGGTACTGTCTGTCTGACCACTGAAAATACTCCTAAGTCGGACACTAATATTCCATCCACCTTTAAATTATCCAATTGCCGCAAATATTCCGGCAATCCAATCAAATCATCATTATGGGCAAATATATTAACTGTCACATATACTTTTCTCCCACGTGCATGGGCAAATTCAACACCCGTCTGCATATCCTTAAAAGAAAAATTACCGCCATAGGAACGCAGTCCAAATCGTTTGCCCCCCAGATAAACAGCATCGGCCCCATATAAAATAGCTATTTTCAATTTTTCCAGATTTCCGGCCGGTGCTAATAATTCCGTTTTAGTTTTCATCATTATATCTGTTTTTGTGAAACAGCCAATCCATCCCCTTCATAATAAATTTTACTAACAAATTGTGTCTCATCATTTATCAGCCTGATATATTCCCGCAAGCGCCTGACTATTGTTTTGTAGCGGCGCGGCGGCTTTTCTGCACTTTCTACATAACCACGAAATAATACATTGTCGGCCGCAATTATTCCCCTGCTGTTGAGCAATGGCTGCACTAATTTCAAATATTTTACATATTGCCCTTTTGCCGCATCAATAAAAACCAAGTCAAAATTTTTTCCAACTTTATCCAATATAGACGCTGCATCTCCCGTTATTATTTTGATATTATCCCGATAGGGTGATTTGCTGATAAATATATCTGCTGTCCGTGCACGTTCCTCATCTATTTCCAAAGTAATAATCCTGGTATCAGGTTTACTGTTTGATGCTAGTAACAGCGTTGAATAACCTATTGCTGTTCCAATTTCCAATACATTTTGCGGCTGAAGCGACAAGGTAATATCACTTAAAATCATTGCTGCCGGTTTTTTTATTATCGGTACATGGTTAAAATAAGCATATTCTTCCATTTCAGCCAATAATTCTTTTATTTGATTGTTCTTTCCCTGCTGACTATTCTGCATTATTAACTTCCTGAAGGTGTTCTCCATATGTTTTACTATAATGATTATGGCCCTGACCGTCTGCAACAAAATATAAATAATCATTTTGCTGTGGATAAAGCACAGCTTTTATAGACGAAATACCCGGATTATCAACGGCTCCCGGTGGCAATCCATAGTTTTTATAAGTATTGTACGGTGAGTCTATTTTAGTATCCTTTATCGAAATATTTTCCTTACGTTCAAGCATGGCATATTGGATTGTCGTATCTGACTGCAATGGCATATTTATTTTCAGCCTGTTAAAAAATACTTGGGCGATAATTGGTCTATCCGCATCAAATTTAGCCTCAGCTTCAACCAGGGAGGCTAAAACTACCAATTCATGCATTGATAAATTCATATTTTGGGCCCGCTCCCTCATTTTACTGTCGACTTTTTTGTCAAATTGCCCGGTCATAGTATCTATTACCATTTTAGCCGGCGTATTGATTCTGAATTCATATGTATCAGGAAAAAGATAGCCTTCTAATTTGTACTTGACTGCTGGATTATCACTTTTCATGTAATCATATGGTATATAAGTCTTGACTGTCTGCAAAAAAATGGCCTTATCCACTATGCCGTTTTTTGATAAAAGATCAGCTATCTGCTCTACGGTATACCCCTCCGGGACAGTTACCTTTATAATTTCTGTTCGGGGTCCATCCATAAGTTCTTCCAATACCTCATTGTCATTCATGTTTTTACGAAAAGTATACTGTCCTATCTTCAACTGCTTATCAAGTCCACGTAATTTAGCAATAACACGGAAATATACCTCATGGTTTATAACATCTTTATCTTTTAACAGATCCGCTATCTGTACTGTCTGCATGCCCGGTTTTACCTCAATAGTCACAAATCCTTGGGCCGATTCATCCTTCGTAGAACAAAATCCAATGATTACTGCTGCCAAAAACAACAATACTATTCCTGCCACGTAACGCAGCGGGAGGCCATATATTTCATTATTTTTTATATACATAAAGGTCTTCTTACCATAATTTTTCATGTTCGACAGGACCTTCAACATTATCCCTCCGCGTTGATACATAAAGTTTACTTTACTAGCATAATTTCAACTTAGTTGTTATTTTTTACCAGCTTTGTCTAATATAATACTGCATGCTCTTTCTTTTAGCAAGAATTGCTTTATTCATTACGTTATGAAGCGGTGCCCGGATGGACACCGCTTCATAATGTAGAACAACAATCATTTGTTAAAACTTTATCGTCGCGCCCACACCTACACCATTTTCATGGTGTCCAGAGTCCGGATCAAAATTATGATAATTTATATTCAAGTCCACATTAGCTACAACATTTACATTAAGTCCGACTTGTGTTTCACCAAAATCATTCCCCTTAACATACGAGGCATAAAGCTGAGAACCCAAAAAGCTCGGTGACACTACAGCTACTCCGCCATATCCATTGGATTTATCATTTGGCAGATGATTGCGAAAACCTGCCACAGCCTTAAAATTGGATCCAATTAAATCATATTGTGCATATAAATCATTTTGATGATCATATTCATCACGATCGGCATATTGATATCCGACAGTCAATTTAGGTGTAAATTTATGTTCAATATAACTTTCTTTAGAACCTATACCAACAGCCGTTTCATTATTTGCCAATGTATTAACTGGTGCAGCCATTACACCGGCATTTCCCATTGCTAAAAACATCGCAAAAGCTAAAATAATTTTTTTCAAAATAGACCTCCCAAAAAACACAATTATTAAAATACTTGATTTATCTATTATGCTATATAAAGTAATTTTATGCAATTGTTAATTATTACTAATAAACTTATCCGGAATAGCTGCGATAAATCTGCTAACAGTATTTTCCCGCCCATGATCACTCCTCTGGCTCCAACTCAGGTATAAACGTTTCTTAGCCCTGGTAACCGCCACATAAAACAATCTTTTTTCCTCTTCAATGCGACCTTCTTTAAGCGCCAGGTACGCAGGAAAACACCCTTCCTGCATACCTGCCAAAAAAACATCATCAAATTCTGTTCCTTTAGCCTGGTGGATAGTAATTATCGGAATCCGCGGCAACTGCAGCAATATTCTGTCTAAATCACTATTAGACAGCGCACTGACTTTTAATAACTCTGTCAATGCATCCCTCGGATCAGCATGTCCATCATCCATCTGTCTGGCAATTAAATATAGCTCTCTGATGCGGTTGATACATTCCGGCTGTTTTTCATAAAAAGCTTTTAGTCGGGTTACACTCATTACTTTGGCGATAATTTCATAGGGCCGCAATATATAGCTATTATCGATCAATTCATTCATCTGCACAGAAAACCACCGAAACTGGTCAAGATATTTACTTACCAATAATTTTCGTTCTGCTGATGTCGGACGTATATTTTTTTCTATAGCATAATTCAGCAAGCCTGCTGTGGCCATGACATCATCAAAAGCATCATGAGTGGGTTTTGCCTTTATCGCGAAATAATCACTTAAAAATCCTAACTTATAATTACTCAAACCGGGATAAAATCTTCTGAAAATTTCCAATGTATCGTAATAGGCGGAAAAATGTTGGATTTTAAGACCTAAACGCCTTATCTGACTATATAAAATACCCAAATCATATTCCACATTATGCCCAACAATCACTGCATCTGACGAAAATTTTATAAAATCAGTTAATACCGTTACTGGATTCTCACCGTTTTGTTGTAAAAACTCGTCAGAAAAACCATGCACATGATACGAATCACCAACCCGTCTGTCAGGTTTTAACATTCTCATAAATTTATTTTTTATTTTGCCGTCTTTATCCAGCCTTACTGCCGCTATCTGCACTATTTCATCACTGCTGGTATCTATACCGGTGCTTTCGACATCAAAAATCACAATATTTTCATTGACTGCTGCCTGCTTCAATAATTCAAAAGGCTCTCCGGCAAATTCATACGTTTTTTTATCAATAAAATCGGCCAGGCTAATCCCATATTTTTTAAATTCATTTGCGGTCACCGCTGCAATCGTTCTCTCCCCTATTCCGACAGCAAATTTCTTTAAAATACGCTTTAAACTATTTAAATCGTAATGATTTATCAGTAATTTCAAAAATGCCAGTACGTCTTTTATTTCCTTTCGACGGAAAAATTTAAATTCATCTACCAAGATAAATTTTATTTTCTCCTCATCCGGCAATTTTTTATTATACAATTCAAACTGTCGGCTCAACCGCTGGTTATATTTATTACTTCTTGTAAGTATACCTATATTGGCAACGGCAGCTGTAGATAGATTTTGTATTTGAGCAAATATCCATGCCGCTTCTTCTACCGCATCAGCAGCCCTTTTTACAGTTATCTGCTCACCCTCGTCACTGCTCACCGCTTTTATTTTGTTTTGGTATATTTCCTGAACTTTACTACCGAACAGCTTATTCAAACAGTCATAAGAAGCATTCAGCAATACCCTGGTAGCACGATAATTTTCATCAAAAACTATAATTTTAGGCCTATAATCCCGTTTGTAGCATGCTAAGACTGAGTTTGGTTTTGAACCGCGCCATTCATAAATAGTCTGAAAATAATCGCCACATAATAAAATATGGTTTTTTACGAATAACTGTGACACTATTTTATATTCTAACTCACTGGTATCCTGCATTTCATCAATATTTATATACTTATACCTTTTTTGCCAAAATGTTCTTATCTGTACATCTTTAAAAAATACATAGACCATAGTTATTAAATCAGTAAAGTCCAGGCCATGCATCATTTTAAGCTGTTTATCATATTCTGCCACTAAACCGGCTCCGTTAGCGCGCAGAAATCTTTTTAATTTATCATCTGTTCCATAATGAATATTAACACAGACCGCATTTATTTTGTCCTGGTCTTTTGCAAATAATTGTTCAACAACGCTGCTATAATCCTTCACTATATCATTTGAATAAATATCATATACCGCTCGATTTATCTTCACCAAATTGATAAAATTCTGTAATGATTTAGTAAAAAATCCCTGTTTATTAAGCTGTTTCACAATATCTTTGCAATCATCCTCATCAAATACAATAAAATCGACAAACACATCTGTATTTTTTTTTGCTTCCGCTTTTATTATGTAATAACAAAAGCTATGAAATGTAGCAATATTTACCTGTCTGCCGGTTTTCCCCATAAGTTTACTAATACGTTCTTTTATTTCATTGCAGGCTTTATTAGTAAATGTCAGGCAAAGTATCTCATCAGGCTGCGCCCTTTGAGTTTTTACAATTTCTGCTATACGGTAAATAAGTGTATTGGTCTTACCGGTACCAGCCGAAGCACTAAGTAAAATATTATCCACGAGATCATTTACCACTGACAACTGCTTGCCATTTAAATTTATTATTTCTTCCATATCAGCCATCATTATACCCTATAAACTTTATTGATATCAACCAAACACCTGTGTAATATCATCTACAATCGTTCGGTCAACAAATCCCCCATCTGCCATGTCACGCATAATATGCACTACATGACTATGTTCCATACCGGCACGATAAGGCCGGTCTTCTGTAAGAGCCTGATAAATATCGAGGCAGCCTAATAACCGTGAATTAAAATCCAGTTCTTTAGCCGTTTTACAATAAGGATACCCCTTGCCGTTCAATTTTTCATGATGATTGGCAGCCCATTGTGTTATGTCTTCGAATCCGCTGATTTTATTCAAAGCTTTGCGTGTATAATAGGTATGGCATTGGATTTTAGCAAATTCTTCGGCCGTAAGCCGTCTTTCCGCTTCTAAAATATCATTAGATATCAATAATTTGCCAATATCATGTAAATCAGCAGCAATACGCAGTTTGACAGTCTCTTCAGCACTATAGTCATAAAATTCTGCCATAATGCCTGCTTTTTCTGATAGTCCCTTTGAATGACGCCATGTAAATTTTGATTTTGTGTCAATTATACGGGAAAAAACTGCGGTTATTTCGTGAATCTGAAAATAATCAAGATCCAAAAATTTATATGGTGCACGTTTATCCAATGCTGCTTCAATATTTGCATCTTCCTGATCTAACCGATAATAAACCGGTTCAATAACTTTAAAAAAACTATCACAAATTTTTTCCGAAAATTTGACATTACGCAGTTTTTTTATATGATCAATTACCCGCTCTTCATAGTCACCATACATCATATTGACTTTAAAATGCGTATCCACATAATCAGCCAGTCCCAGTATTTGTGCCTTTAGAGGAATTGCATCACCCTTCATATGAAAATAACCACTGCCATCTAATCTTTCATGATGATATAAAATAATATTTCGCTCTTTCTTCAACAATGGATAATCTTCGATATTCTTTTCACCGATGGTGCAATGTTTTTTTATATTTTCAAATAAAAATACTTTTTTCCTATCCATTAATTTGTGTTCTGTTAAGCAGCCGCTGATTCCGTTATCGTGTAAAATGGAAAATGCTACCATGTCAACCAGATCGTCCTGAGTCATCCCCATCTGCTGCCCAATCAATAATGCGTTATAAGCCACACGTTTACCGTGATTTAACTTTACACCCAGAATATCCCTTTCAATACAGTCCAAGGCAAAAGATATCGACAACAAAAAACCATTTAAACTGAATTGCATGTCCACGCCTCCCAAAATGTTTACACTATGACAGTACATGTAGACATTGTACCATAAATACCATCAGTTGTGTTTTTGCCAATTTTCACTTCTTTCATTTTTTACAACATAATCATATAAATATAAAAATGCATCCAGCACTATCTGAAAATGCAGCCCACCCTGCCCAAACTGCTGAAAAAGCATTATTTTCATGGACGAACGGTCAGCAGCTGTACTGCTGCGATAAAATGGTACAATATAGCAGGAAATAACAGCAAAAAAGAACGTCTGCTCTATCTGCTGCTGTAAATTTACCGGCATATCAGGTTGTTCCTGCAGGTACTCATCCAGATAAATAAAAAAATCATAAAATTGCCGGAAAGCATCCTGATTGATTTTTTTATGGCTTACTGAATCATAGTGTTGATAATAAAAATATAAAGATTCATCACTGCAAACATAATAATCAGCTGCAAACATTGCCTTAAAACAAAATAGCCAATCTTCTCCATAGCAAGACAGCTGAAATCTGATTGCATTATTTTCAATGAGTGAACGGCGATATAATTTATTCCAGATGACAAATTCTATCTTCGACAAATCATCTGCCAGCCCAATACCGCCCTTATGCAATCCGCACGACGGTTGATAAGAACGTATAAGCGATTTTTCAGTTATTTTATCATAACCGCATACAGCAATATCAGCCGCATGATAATTTGCCATTTCATAAAGTTTTTTTAGAAAATCCCTGTCAATAAAATCGTCACTATCAACAAATGCAATATATTCTCCGTGAGCATGGGATAGTCCTATATTGCGGCAGAATCCTGGCCCACTGATACCAGTATTGCTGAATAAATGTATATTAGTAATACCTTGATAATACTTGGCTACTTTTTCAGCGCAGCCGTCTGTGGAATAATCATCAATTATAATAATTTCTATGTCCTCAAGACTTTGTGCCAAAATACTGTCGACAGCGCGGATTATATATTCATCGGCATTATGCATTGCCGTTATTACAGACACTTTTAGTGAATCAGCCATATTATCATTCCTTTTCATTATTGCAATCAATATTGACCATATAGAGAAATTTCATTATACTGAATTCATCCATAATGTTATACTACAAGGAGATCATCATGAAAATACGTTTAATGTTTATTATAATGCTAATTGGAGCTGCCATCATCACCATGGGCATGAAAGCTGTTCCAACACAGGCGGATTTTTCGTGCAGCGGTTTAAAAATCGGCGATGATTACACTGCAATGGAAAAAATTCTTGGAAAACCATGGTATAGCGATAATCGGTTTACTTATGGCATAGCCGTTGATTACTATATGTATCGTGACAAAACATGTATAGGAATCGACCATAAATCAGGAAAAATTGTCGATATTATCATTGCCGACAGAAAATACAGCTTATCACAAGATGTCAAAATAGGAGCAACACCATATAAAATACAATCTGTTTTTGGAAAAAATAAAAAAAGCCTGTTAAATGGTAATCAATATTATATATATACCGACATTACCAATGAAAGAAAACGTCTTTTACTGCAACTTGACCCAATGGAAGATTATCTGATTGGCATACGTATCACCAGTCTGCCGCTTGATGATGAAGATGCTGACTCATATTCCGATGAACCCGGTACTGACCCCAAAGAAAGCAATATCGACACCAGTGCCATAACCGCTGCTGACAAAACAGCCCATAATATAAAATTAGGATTCAATTACAAACGTTCCTGGTAACTAAAAAACAACAGTTGTACATTCGTCGATTGGTGAAGTCTGCTTTTAAAACTGGTATTATTTGACTTCAGATAAATAAAGATCACTATTTATCAAATTTTACTAATTGAACTTTTTCGTTTAAAATAGTCTTTAGCCTCTGTGATATCATTATTGATTTTTGCCAGCAATTCTTCCACGGAGGAAAATTTTTTTTCAGAGCGCAATTTTTCCAAAAATGATATTTTTATCCAGCTGCCATAAATATCTTGATTGAAGTCGAATATATTGACCTCAACCCGTCGTTTCACATTAAACGTCGGATTAGTTCCCACATTGGCAATACCATGATATTTATCACCTTTTAATTCTATTGCTGCCACATATACACCATCAGGTGGTAATATATATTTATCCGATATATAAATATTTGCTGTTGGTACACCCAATAAATGACCACGATTTTCACCGTGTTCAATTTTACCTTCTATTGTGAAGGGATGTCCCAGCAATTCATTGGCTAAATGCAGTTCACCATCGCGCAAAGCATGACGCACACGCGAACTACTGACAATTTTATTACCAAAATAAGCCGCCGCCGGAATTTCCACATTATACCCAAACTGAACCGCTTTATCACGCAATATCTGCGGTGTACCTTCGCCCTTATAGCCAAAAGTGCAATTTGGCCCGACTACAACATATCTGGGTGCCAAATTATTTTTCAGCAGTCTTAAAAAGCCATCTGCCGTTATGTTAGCGAATTCATGCGTAAACGGAATATTCATTAATATATCAATGCCTAATTTACTCAATTCATTCCCCTTACGCTCATTAGTACTTATACGCTGCGGCACCCGCTGCGGTGCAACTATCTCTAAAGGATGGTTGGAAAAGGTAAATACAATACTTTTCCCATGAATTTTATGAGCAAGTTCCACAGCTCTCCGAATAATTTTTTGATGACCGATATGCACTCCATCAAAAGTTCCTAAAACTACAACATTATTTTGAAATTTTGATGTCAAATCAACGATATGTGAATAGACCAGCATAGTTGTGTTCTCCTAACCAAACAGAATCATATTAAATCGTATTTACTGTATCATAAATTTAATAAAAGGTAAACAGTAAGTATTGGAGGTATTCATGGGAAAAATCATTCTGATTACCGGTGGGGCACGTTCCGGAAAAAGCAGTTTTGCGGAAAAATACGTAGCCCGCTGCGGCAAGAAAATTGCTTATATTGCCACAGCGCAGGCTCTCGACGACGAAATGCGCCAGCGAATAAACAAACATAGGGAACGCCGTCCAGCCAGCTGGCATACTATTGAAGCACCATTTGCTGCAGAAAAAGCCATCGATGCGTGCCATGACTATGACACTATTTTATTTGATTGTCTTACAGTCTATCTCAGTAATATTATTTGCCAGCCTCATTTAGAAAAAGCCAGCAATCAAAATCGCGAACAAGAAATTTTTACTGCCTTGCATAAATTAATCAAAGCAGCAAAAAAACATGAACAAACTACGGTCTTTGTTACCAATGAAGTCGGTTCGGGCATTGTACCGGAAAATGAATTAGCCCGACAATATCGCGATGCCGCCGGCATGTGCAACCAATACACAGCCAGACAGGCTGATGAAGTATATTTGGCTGTAGCGGGAATACCCGTACAATTAAAATGATTTTATTAAAGGATGTGTGGATGATCTTTGAATTCTTTTTTTACCGGCCTGCTTTTTTTAACACGTATTCCTGTTCATTATAATGCTGATTGGACTCCAAAAGCCTGCGGTGACAGTGTAAAATATTTTACTCTCATTGGTGCTGTCTTAGGCGCAGTAAATGTTGCTGCCGCTTATTTTTTTATTGTCTTACTACCCCTGCTGCATATCTATATACCTGGGTACCTGGGAGCATTTTTTCTGTTACTCATAAGTATCATATTGACTGGAGCACTGCATTGCGATGGTTATACTGATACAATGGATGGCCTTTTATCCGGTCGTGACAAAAATAGAATGCTCATAATAATGAAGGACAGTCATGTCGGTGCCCACGGTGTAACGGCATTGTTTTTATTGTTGCTGGGTAAATATTCCGCATTGCTTTGCCTATATCCATTAAGTCTGCAAAATACAAATGCATTATATTTGCTATACAGTGCTTTATTTTTAATGCCGGCACTGGGACGTTTGGCTATGGTCATAGGTATAACAATGTTCCCTTATGCCCGTAAGGAAGGTTTAGGAAAAGCTTTTTCAGCTCATTCCAGCAAGAAATCACTTCTGACAGCTAGTTTTATATTCATCATTGTTCTCATAATAAATTATCATAATTTATACCAGAGTTTATGGGCCTTGTTACTTACAATTATTTTTTCAGTCGCTTTTTGCCGACATGTTACCAGTAAAATCGGCGGACTGACCGGTGATGTTTACGGTGCAGTTACAGAATTGGTCGAATTATTGGTGTTGATTACGTTTGCAATAATATAGCGATATTTACAATAATCAATTATACTAAAGGGAGTAAATTTATGGTTACTAAAATTGTGCTTATTCGTCATGGACGAACAGCTTGGAATATCGAAGGTCGTTTTCAAGGCCAGTCTGACACAAAACTTTTAACAGAAGGAGTGGCACAAGCAAAGCTTCTGGCAGAAAAATTTCCATTAAATAATTTAGATGCTCTTTACAGCAGTGATTTGCAGCGCGCCAAATGCACCGCTGAGCTGATTGCTGATAAATTTAACTTGTCATTACAATTGACTGAAGACTTACGGGAAATGAACTTTGGTCAATGGGAAGGAATTTTATTTGATAAAATAAACGAACGTTGGCCCGGTGCTATCAAACATTTTTTTGACAATCCTGACTCAATAAAAATCCCTGATGGAGAAAACTTTCAGCAGGTGCAAAATCGTGGCATGCGCGTCCTGCGTAAAATAATCCAGGAAAATTCAGGCCGCAATGTTGCCATCGTTGCCCACGGTGCAATAAACAGAGCAATCCTTTCCTGTGTGACACATATTCCTTTCGAATATATATGGTCTGTAGGACAAAGCAACACCGCTTATAATATCTTGTCATATGACGATGAATATAAAAAGTTCTACATTCATACGATAAATAATACATCTCATTTAATGTAATGGACCCGTATACATATTAATTAATAATATTTATGGTACAGTCAGTAATCGGATATAAGTGTAATTTGAAAGAGGTATTAGGTAATTTATGCGTAAATATCGTATAGTTCCACAATCAGGTGATAAATTTCGCCAGCTGATTGACTCCATTCCGCTGGCCGATGAATTTATGGTTCTTTTAAAAGCCAGCACAATTAAACATGTCGAAATAGATATCAGGAATAATACCTGGGAAATTCTACTAAACACATATCGATATCTGCCGGAAGATATGCTCGCACAGGCAGCTGATTATATTGCCGATAACTGCAGCGTATCACAAGTTGTCTTTTATCAAGATATTATTGACTTTGCCGCTCAAATAGATAAAAATTGGTCTAAAATAATCATGGCTGCTGCCGGTGATAATCCCACTATAAAAACGCTGTTGCGCATGGCCCGCTACAGTATCGACGGAAATATACTTACCTTGGAACTGCACGGTGAACTGGCCGGTGAAATATTACATGCTCACAGTATCGGTAAACGATTGAAGGACAGCATTCATGACATACTCGACTTGGAATGTCGGATATCTTTTAACGCCATCGATGACAACGATACCCTGCCAACATTAGAAAATGATTATGTTATGGTCGATTATACGCCACCAATAATCAATCAAAATATTGATAAATCAACATCTGAAAAATCGCATACTGCTGCTTCCTATGGAAGCCATTACAATAAAAAACAGGGCTTACCTACCAACAGCACTGACCGTGGCTGGATTTTTGGCAAACGAATCACTGCAGAAGCCATTCCAATCGACGATATTGATGGGGAAATGAAAAATGTTGTACTTCTAGGTAAAATAAACAACATAAATAATCGTGAATTTAAAACCGGCAATAATCTGCTCACTTTTGAATTGGCAGATAAAAGTAATGGTATTGACTGTAAAATTTTTTTCAAGGATAAAGCTGAATTTGAACGAGTCAATACAGCATTATCAAACGGATTAATTATAAAACTTTCAGGCAGCATTCGTTTTGACAGTTTTAATAATGACTTTGTTATGATGCCTAACAGCATTTACCAGGGAGAAATGAAAAACCGTATGGATAGCGCTGCGCAAAAACGTGTGGAATTACACGCCCATACCCATATGAGCAATATGGATGCCGTTGTCTCCGCCAAGGATTTAATCTGTACGGCAGCCAAATGGGGCTGGCCGGCGATTGCTATCACCGATCATGGTGTTGTACAGGCTTTTCCTGAAGCCGCCAAAACCATTGCTGATAAAAAACTTAATATAAAAATAATCTACGGTCTGGAAGGATACTTGATCTACGATGAACAGCAAAAACGAGCAAACCATATCATCCTTCTGGCTCAAAATGCCATTGGACTACGCAATATATATCGTCTTGTATCGCTATCACATCTTAAATACCTGCAAAAACGTCCCCGCATCCCTAAAAAAATCTTAACAGAATACCGTGAGGGTGTTATTGTCGGTTCGGCCTGTGAAGCCGGCGAATTGATCCGAGCCATCGTTGCCGGACAAAGCGATGATGAATTGTTGCAAATAGCCTCTTATTATGATTATCTGGAAATACAGCCAATCGGCAATAACGAATTTTTAGTACGCAGCGAAAATTTTCCTGATATCAAGACCGACTCTGATCTGCAAAAAATAAATTTAAAGGTTGCCGAATTGGCCAAACGCCTGAACAAAATGCTGGTTGCAACCTGCGATGTTCATTTCCTCAATCCACAGGACAGTATCTACCGGGCAATATTAATGAGCGGAAAAGGTTTCAAAGACGCTGACCTCCAGCCACCGCTATTTTTACGGACAACAGAAGAAATGCTGCATGAATTTGACTATCTTGGTAAAGAACTTGCCTATAGGGCAGTTGTGGAAAATCCTCGTAAAATTGCTGCAATGATTGATGTTATAAAACCAATTCCTGACGATCTTTATTCACCAATGATTCCAGGGGCTGACGAACAAATACATGACATGAGCTATGCCCGCGCCAAAATGCTTTATGGTGAAAATTTACCGCCAATAGTTGCCGAACGTTTGAAACTTGAACTAAAATCAATTATTGGGCACGGTTTCGCTGTATTATATCTAATCGCACATAAACTCGTTAAAAAATCCTTAGATGATGGTTACTTGGTAGGTTCAAGAGGATCTGTCGGTTCATCATTTGTAGCCACAATGACCGACATTACCGAAGTCAATCCGCTGCCACCACATTGGCGTTGTCCTAAATGCCGCAGCAGTGAATTTATAACTGACGGTTCCTATGGCTGTGGTTTTGACCTGCCTGACAAAACCTGCCCATATTGCGGTACCGCAATGATCAAAGACGGACACGATATACCATTTGCCGTATTCATGGGCTTTGATGGTGACAAGGTACCGGATATAGATTTAAATTTTTCCGGTGATTACCAACCAATTGCCCATAAATATACAGAAGAATTATTTGGCAAGGATAATGTCTACCGGGCAGGAACAATAGCAACTGTAGCAGATAAAACTGCATATGGATACGTACGTGGTTACTTTAATGATAAGGGACTAAAAAAGCGCGACGCATATATAAACAGTCTGGTTGCCGGATGTACAGGAGTAAAACGCACCACCGGACAGCATCCCGGTGGGATCATGGTAATACCACGCAATATGGATGTCCACCATTTCACACCGATCCAACATCCGGCCGATGATAAGGATACCGCGACAATAACCACTCATTTTGATTATCATT
Source organism: Pectinatus frisingensis (assembly GCF_014076555.1). Taxonomy (NCBI): domain Bacteria; kingdom Bacillati; phylum Bacillota; class Negativicutes; order Selenomonadales; family Selenomonadaceae; genus Pectinatus; species Pectinatus frisingensis. The sequence continues at coordinate 1,178,889 of NZ_CP045424.1, read as the reverse complement.
CGATAAGCAGTCGTTTGGTAAAGCTTGACATTTTAGGTCATGATGATCCGACTGTCATAAAAATGCTGGAAAATGTCACCCATCGTGATCCTAAAACAATTCCCTTCGATGATCCGGCAACTATGAGCCTGTTTTCTTCTACTGAGGCTCTGGGTGTAACACCAGAAGAACTGGGTGCTACCTCGGGAACTTTTGGCATCCCCGAATTTCGCACTCCTTTCACACGACAGATGATTGATGACACCCATCCAACAAAATTCAGTGACCTTGTACGAATAAGCGGTTTTTCCCATGGTACTGATGTTTGGCTCAATAATGCTCAGGATTTAATAAAAAACGGCATATGCACACTTTCAGATGCCATTTCGGCACGTGATGATATTATGATGTATCTTATGCATAAAGGCATCAAACCATTACTGGCTTTCAAAACAATGGAAAACGTCCGCAAGGGACGCGGTATAAAAGATGATGTCGTTGCTGAATTGAAATCAGGCGGCATTCCTGACTGGTTTATTGCTTCTTGTCAAAAAATAAAGTATCTTTTCCCACGGGCCCATGCCACTGCTTATGTCATGATGGCTTATCGTATTGCCTTCTGCAAAGTACATTACCCACTGGCATTTTATGCTGCGTATTTCTCTATCCGCGCTGATGAATTTGACGCACATTTAATAGCACAGGGTAAAACCGCTATTAAAGCCCGACTCGATGAATTAGCCCAAGAAGAAAAAATGAAAAAATTATCAGTCAAGGAAAAGGGTCTGCAGGTCGTGTTAGAATTAGCATGGGAAATGTACCTGCGCGGCTTCAGTGTAGAAAAAGTAAACCTATATGAGTCTTTAGCTGATAAATTTGTCATGCATGAAAAATCTCTGTTGCCACCACTATCGGCTCTCCCCGGTGTTGGAAACACAGCGGCGCATAATATTGTAGAAGCCAGGAAGAATGGCGAATTTTCTTCGATTGATGATTTAAAAAAACGAGCCGGAGTGCCGACACCTTCCATTGACATTTTGCGTGAGCACGGCTGTTTAACTGGTATGAATGAAACCGATCAAATAGCTTTATTTGTTTGATAAAAAAATATCATTGCAAAAACGGGGCAAGTTTTAATAAAACTTGCCCCGTTTTTTCATAAAATTTCTATTTTCTTTTAGCCTTTGCCCAGCTGTCACGCAATCCGACCACCCGATTAAAAACAAGATGCTCTTTTCGTGAATCTTTGTCTACGCAAAAATAACCTTCTCGCAAAAATTGATATTTAGTCCCCTGCGATACCCAGGCCACTGAAGGTTCAATACGGCACTCCGACAAAACTGTCAAGGAATTCGGATTTAATGCCGTAATAAAATCCTTTTGATTATCAGCATCCGCTTTCAATAAATAATCATACAAGCGAACCTCCACCGGCAGCGATTCTTTCACCGACACCCAGTGCAGCGTCCCCTTTATTTTTCTGCTGGCAGTTGCTCCACCGCGTTTTGATTCAGGATCATAGGTGCAATGCAGCTCAACGACATTACCATCAGTGTCTTTTATAACTTCATTACATTTTATAATATAAGCATATTTCAACCGAACCTCACCTTCCGGTTTTAAACGGAAAAACTTTTTGGGTGCATTTTCCATAAAATCAGCTTGTTCAATATAAATTTCCCTGGTGAATGGAACATAACGCGTTCCATCACTATCCGGTCTATTTTCCGCCAGTAAATCCTCTCGTTTATCCGCAGGAAAATTTGTTATTACTACTTTTAACGGATGAAGCACTGCCATCACCCGATTTGCTTTCTTATTCAAGTCTTCCCGTACACAATGTTCCAGCATGGCAATATCAACCAAACTGTTGCTTTTAGCCACACCAATCTGCTCACAAAAATCACGTATGGATGCTGCTGTATAGCCTCTGCGCCTAAATCCTGAAATTGTCGGCATGCGTGGATCATCCCATCCCGAAACATAATTTCCCTCCACTAACTGACGCAGCTTACGCTTACTCATAACAGTATTGGTTAAATTTAAACGGGCAAATTCAATCTGTTTCGGCCTGGAGTTGATGTCAAACCCCAAGCTTTCCAATAACCAATTGTATAACGGACGATGTTCTTCAAATTCTAAAGTGCATATAGAATGGGTTATCCCCTCAATAGCATCAGAAAGTGGATGCGCAAAATCATACATTGGATAAATACACCATTTTTCGCCTGTACGATGATGAGGTGTATGTGATATCCGATAAATGATTGGATCTCTCATAGTAATATTGGGAGAAGCCATATTGATTTTAGCGCGCAGCACTTTCGCCCCATCAGCAAATTCACCATTCTTCATTCGCCCGAATAAATCAATATTCTCTTCGACACTGCGATCACGGTAAGGACTTTTTATACCAGGTTCAGTTAATGTACCGCGATATTCTTTGATTTGCTCAGCGTTCAAATCACAGACATAAGCCTTGCCGCGCTTTATCAACTCAACAGCAAAATCATATAATTTATCAAAATAATTTGAAGCATAAAACATCCTGTCATCCCAGGAAAATCCGAGCCACTTTACATCTTCCTGTATAGAATCCACATACTCAATATCTTCTTTAGTCGGATTAGTATCATCAAACCGCAGATTACACAGTCCCTTATATTTTTGCGCTGTTCCAAAATTTATACAGATCGATTTAGCATGACCAATATGCAGATATCCGTTCGGTTCCGGTGGAAACCTTGTATGTATCCCATCAGCATATTTACCATCCTTTAAATCTTCATCAATAATATTATGAATAAAATTTGGCAAAAGATTTACATTTTCCGGCATTAAATATCCCTCATTACAAATTTATTTAAAGCAATAACTGTCATACTACATTGTACTTTTTCTCATTATCTTCCTCAGCAGAACATTAAGGCACGGCAATTGCCGCATTAAATGAGCTGGCTATTGTATTGATTATCATGAACCGCAAAAACCGCAATAATCTGCAAGTGAACTATCGCTTTGCATTAGCTTTGTTTCTATATAATTATGTAAAACGGTAAATCCCTTTTGCATATCATCAGTCTGCGGCAGACTATTGATAATTTCATCAACATATCCATGATTGACTATTTTTTGCAGCGTCCAAGTGAAGTTTATATCATATAACCATAATAACCGAACCAGCTTACGATCATTTTGCGTACGCATTTTACGGTAATCACATTGCCCGCCTGTTTGAAATTGTCTGATAAACTCATCACTGCACGGTTCCAGATCATTTTGGGTCAAATATGGACGCAAAACACGAAAAATATCAAGCTTGTCAGCATCACGAATAAATTTAGCAAAATACAGCGCTTTTTTATCATCAGTTATCTCGATCTGTTTGGCATTATGATTTTTTACAGCAAATTTTATCAACCGGCGCTCCTGCTCACTCAACGCCTGAATACAGGCAAGATTCTGCATGACCTGAATTCCCAGCAGTGCATGATTTTCCGACGCAGCATCATTAAAAGTCCTATACACTGCGAACTGATGAAATCGGCCTACATCATGAAATAATGCAATAATTTTAGCCAAAAGTGTATCATGCTGGTTAAGTTTTAAATGGTCTGCCAGTTGCTCAGCTATCTTTACTACCTGCATAGTATGCTTTTCTTTAATTAATATTCCCTCTTGTATACTTTGATCAGCACTGTAAAATGATTTCATGTAATTTTTCATCCAATTAAGCATTTCCTGCCATTGTTCATTGAATAATTGCTGATTTTTATTCGACAATTTTAAATATCTCCTCTTATGATTAAAGGTACATTTATTATATCATAATTGTGCAGATGGTGAAACAAACAAAAAAAAGACCGGTATACACCGATCTATAAATACAATAAGAATGAAACCTCTTATACTTCTCCTTTTAAGTGAGCCAATTCAGCCTGATTCTCCTGATAATACCACCGCACCGATTTACCAATGGCGCATCGTATGGCATCAAGTTTTCCCTGCAGTGCTAATTTCTTTAGCCGCATGGCATCAAATCCATTGATTGATAGATAACTAGCCGAAATAAACCCTCCCCTTTTCAAAGTATTACGATAGATTGTACTATCTCTTCGGTCTACTACAACTTGCCTTATCGCCATCAAATCACCCCATTAATGTTATGCAGGTATAGGCTGGTGACATGCTCCTGCTTCTCACTGTTCATCAAAGCAGGGCTTCTCGTTCGATACAGCTAATGCCGTCAGCCGAAACGAGCTAACTCCGTGTGTCCCACGGTTTTTAGCATGACAATTATCTTTAAATGAAATATTAATCGCCATAACTAAACAAATTACATTATTTATTATATAGTATTTCTAAAAAATTGTACAGCTGTAAATTGTAAAAATTAGTTTAATAAAATAAATCATTTCACTATTTGATTTATTTTGATTGACTATGAGTTACTTTGATTGTATAATTTACTTGAAATGAGGGATAAAAATGTTAGCAGCACAACGGTACGCCAAAATCATTCAATTATTAAATCATAAGCAGTCAGTAAGCGTTGCAGAATTATCTAAACTTTTACAGGCATCAGAGGCAACTGTACGACGTGATATAAACGTTTTGCATACCAAAGGTTCACTGATAAAAGTATACGGTGGAGCAATGTCTGCCGAAGATTACACTACCACTGAAGATAAAGTTGAAATTAGGAAAACTGTCCATGTCAGTGAAAAAGAATTAATTGCCATTACCGCTGCCAAACTTATAAAAGCAAAAGATATCGTTTACATTGATGCAGGAACTACCACGGAACTATTATTGAAATATCTTCGGGAGTGTATAATAAACTGTGTAAATAGGAAAGAAACAGTTTAGATATACACCCCAGTTGGGGAAGTCAAACACATGCGGAGGTAATAAATTTATGTCAAAGAAACAACCCACACGTGGCGAATCCCTGGCTAAAGCGATTATCAGTGAATATAAGCCAAAAAACGTCGAAGATATGCAAAATGCGCTTAAAGATGTTTTTGGGCCTATGTTCGAGGCCATGCTGCATGGTGAAATGGAAAATCATCTCGGCTATGACAACAATGAACGTGGTGAAAAGGAAACCGCCAATCGCCGCAACGGCTACAACCATAAAACTCTCAAAACATCCGCAGGTGAAGTCCCGATTAATGTCCCTCGTGATCGTGACGGTTCTTTTGAGCCGCAGGTTGTGCAGAAGCGGCAGACCGATGTTTCCTCGATTGAGGGCAAGGTGCTTGCTATGTATGCTCGTGGCATGAGCCAGCGTGACATTTCATCGACGATCGACGACATCTATGGATTCAAGCTATCAGCTGGACAAATTTCCAACATCACAGATTGTGTCTTAGATGAATTGAATGAGTGGCAGAATCGACCGCTGAAAGCTTTTTATCCCTTTATCTTTGTGGATTGCATATACGTTTCTATGCGTACGGAGCAGGGCGTTTCTGACCAGGCTGTCTACGTTATTCTGGGGTATGATCTAAACGGCGGGAAAGATGTACTGGGCTTATGGACGGGCGATACAGAAAGCAAGCATCGCTGGATGCAGGTGTTCGATGAAATAAAATCCCGGGGTGTTCAGGACATAGGCTTTATTTCTATGGACGGTGTAAGTGGTCTTGAAGATGGCGCTAAAGCGATCTTCAAAAATGTTGTGGTGCAGCGCTGCATTGTACACCTCATCCGCAACTCTCTGAAATACGTACCCAGTAAGGATTACAAAGCCTTTACAGCGCAGCTAAGGAAAATCTATGGTGCCATCAACCTGAAAGGAGCACAAGCTGCATTTGAACAGTTCTGTGACGCGTGGAGCAAATATCCTGGTGCCATCCGCGTGTGGAAGGATAATTTTCGGCACGTGGAACAGCTTTTTAACTATGGTAGTGATGTGCGTCGGGTTATGTACACGACCAATGCCATAGAAAGCGTTAACTCGAGCTTCCGCAAGGTTACGAAACAGGGCGCTTTCAGCAATGAAACAGCTATTTTTAAAGTGTTTTATTTACGGATTAAGGAACTTTACCAAAAATGGCGCGGTCACTCCATTCGCAATTGGGCCATGGTGATGAATCAGCTGGTTATTGACGAACGGATCGGCACCATGGTACAAAAATATCAGGCTTCAACTTAAAATCATTTACACACTTTACTTGACAATCCCATATCTTCAGGAAAAAGATGCCGTTTACATAACTAATGATGTTTCACATGCCGTACAACTGATCAGTCATGGTTTTACCACTACAATAATCGGTGGCACTATGAAACTTGTGACTTATGCGACAGTTGGTGCCTCCGCCGTAGAAAATCTCCGCCGTTATAACTTTACTATCGGTTTCTTCGGTACGAACGGCGTAAGTATCAAAGCCGGTCTCACCACTCCTACTGACGAAGAAGCTATGATGAAGGAAACCGCAATAAACCATTGCAAAAAAGCTTATATATTAGCTGATAATTCCAAATTCGGTAAAATTACTCCTTTTAGTTTTTCTTCACTGGATAAAGTCACGGTAATCACTAATAAACAACCTGATGAAACATATGCGCATTATGACATTGTTGTTGCCGGATAATTATTGTCCGAATTCCCCGTAACCACAGTTACGCTTCCCCAATCGAAAGGAGTCATCATGATATATACTGTTACTTTTAATCCTTCCCTTGACTATATAGTCCGCCTTGATTCTTTCAATACCGGTCGAATAAATCGTTTAAAATACGAAAAAATACTTTGCGGCGGTAAGGGAATAAATGTATCCATCGTTTTAAAAAATCTGGGAGTTGCCAGTATAACTTCCGGTTTCACCGCCGGTTTTACCGGTAGAGAAATTGAACGACAATTAAAAAACGATTTTCACTGCACTTGCGATTTTATAAATTTAACTCATGGTAATTCTCGTATAAACGTAAAAATAAAAGCTGATATGGAAACAGAAATAAACGGACAAGGTCCAAATATTCCACCACAGGCTATCGATGCATTATTTGATAAATTGGATTCCCTACAGTCTAATGATTATCTTGTTCTTGCCGGCAGCATCCCCAGCTTTTTACCTAATAATATTTACGAAAAAATTCTACAGCGTCTAACAGATAAGCAAATAAATTTTGTTGTAGATGCCGAAGGGAAATTACTGCTCAATGTCCTCGAATATAAACCGTTTTTAATTAAGCCTAATAACCATGAATTGAGCGGTATATTTAATAAAGAATTAACTTCCACCGATGAACTAATTAAACATGCATCTATACTGCAGCAACACGGTGCCCGTAATATACTCATCTCCCGCGGCAGCAAGGGAGCAATTTTATTAACACAGGACGGGGATTGTCTGACAGCACCGGCTCCAATCGGCAAACTTGTCAATTCTGTTGGTGCCGGTGATTCGATGGTCGCTGGATTTCTTGCCGGTTATATTTACTCCGGTGATTACAAAACAGCTTTTCGCATGGGAATAGCTGCTGGTTCAGCATCTGCTTTTTCTGACAATCTAGCTACAAAAGCTGAAGTAAACGCTTTAATGCAGAATATAATTATTTAATTTTTAGGGGGTACATCAATGAGAATCACAGATCTATTAAAAAAAGACGGCATCCTGCTTAATGCCCAACCATCTAATAAAAATGAAGCAATAGACATCTTGGTCGAACTCATGGACAAAACAGGTATATTAACAGACAAAGCTGCTTATAAAAAAGCCGTATTAGACAGAGAAGCTTCCGGCACCACCGGTCTTGGTGACGGGATTGCAACACCACATGCTAAGAGTAATGCAGTAAAAACAGCCGGACTGACTGCAATGGTCGTAAAAGGCGGTGTTGATTTTGCTTCATTGGATAATCGCCCGGCACGGCTTTTTTTTCTTATCGCCGCACCAAAATCAGCTGACGATGAACACTTGAAAATGCTCAGTATGCTTGCTGCCATGCTTATGGACAATGATTTTAAAGAAGCTTTGATCCATGCAGAAACAGCAGATGAATTTCTCAGACTAATTGATGAAAAAGAATCGCAAAAAACTGCTGTAAAGCCGGCAGTACCCAGTAAGGGATCATACGATGTGCTGGCAGTAACGGCATGTCCTACCGGAATTGCCCATACTTATATGGCAGCAGAAAGCCTCGAACAACATGCCCAAAAACGTAATATAAAAATAAAAGTAGAAACAGAAGGCTCTGGCGGTACAAAAGACACATTAAGCCCTGCTGAAATAAAGGCAGCTAAATGTATCATTATAGCTGCTGATAAAAATGTCCCTATGGCGAGATTCAATGGTTGTCCCGTACTAATAACCAAAGTATCTGATGGAATTAACAAAGCTGATGAACTTTTGGATACAGCATTAAGCGGTAAAGTACCAATTTATCACCATGACGAAGACACCTATGAAACACCTTCTTCCGAATCAGAATCAGTCGGCCGCCAGATATATAAGCATTTGATGAATGGTGTTTCACACATGCTGCCATTTGTCGTAGGCGGTGGTATTTTGATTGCTTTGGCATTTTTAGTTGATCCTTTTGATCCGGCCAATCCGGCTAATTTTGGCTCGAACACTCCACTAGCAGCCTTTTTCAAAGGAATTGGCGGCGTATCTTTCGGTTTTATGCTGCCGGTTTTATCTGGATTTATTGCTATGAGCATTGCCGACAGACCCGGACTTGTTGCCGGATTCGTTGGTGGAGCGATGGCCAACTCAGGCGGTTCAGGTTTTCTAGGTGCTTTATTGGCTGGTTTTGCTGCCGGATATATCATTATCGGCCTAAAAAGAATTTGCACGGTATTACCTGATTCATTAGAAGGTATAAAAACTATTCTTATTTATCCATTATTCGGTGTATTATTAATGGGCATTCTCATTCAATTTATTATTAATCCACCTGTAAGTGCTTTAAATGCCTGGCTCATCGACACATTAAAAAACATGGACATGAGCAGTCGCATATTGATTGGTGCCATATTAGGCGGCATGATGTCTGTTGATATGGGAGGTCCTGTCAATAAAGCCGCTTATGTTATCGGCACCGGCATGCTGGCCAGCGGTGAATACGGTATAATGGCTTCAGTCATGGCCGGTGGAATGGTACCGCCCTTAGCCATTGCTCTGTGCAGCACATTCTTTAAAAATCGTTTTACGGAAAACGAACGTAAATCCGCTGTCAGTAATTATGTAATGGGCCTATCCTTTATCACCGAAGGAGCTATTCCTTTTGCCGCCAGTGATCCGCTGCGCGTACTGCCATCTTGTATAATCGGTTCAGCAACAGCCGGCGCTTTATCAATGGCTTTTTCCTGCACTCTGCGCGCACCGCATGGAGGAATCTTCGTAGTACCCACTATCGGTAATCCACTAATGTATATTTTATCTATATTAATTGGTTCTATAGTTGGAATGGCAATTTTAGCCGCATTAAAAAAACCTCTTAAAAACTGAACTTATCACAATTCAGACAGCAAAAAATAAATGTTTATTATACTTTTTTTCAATAAATCAATATTTACCGGGTCTAGGTACTATGCAATATCAATTTGGTTTGATGGACAACCTACCCTATTCTTCCTGCCTTATACGTAGGCTTTGTTTATCGGACCGAAGATTTGCCCTTGGCTTATTTTAAATTCCGCCTTGCAATGGACAGTTATATGCTTAGCACTATTAACCTGCACTCGGAACTTTCACCCATTAATGCGCCCATGCTGGGCGCACTCAATTTAAAAATAAAGCAGGAGAAATGAGAATTACTCATTTCTCCTGCTTTATTTTTAAACCATCAAGTATTATCAGTACTTTATAATGGACATTCTCACAAAATGGAACCGGTAGACTGCTAAACGATGCTGCCTGGAATATAGAATGAAACATTTCCGTAATTACTTCAGCCGGAATATCCCTGCGGAATTCACCGGTTTCCTGTCCCTTTTTTATAATACCGTCAAATATGTATTTAAACAATGGCGCTGCACCGCTTTCGTGTTCAAAATCACGCGGCAGTGCACTTTTATCGGCCGCTTTCATAAATAATGGCAGAACAAAACGATTTTTATCAAGCAATGCTGCCGTTTCCGTGACAACAGTCTCAAGAATACCGGCATAGGTTTTTTGTGTGCGGGAAATCGAAGAAAATGAACTGCGAATATCTTCTGCCAACTGGTTTAATAAATCTTTCAGCAAGCTTTCCTTGGAGTCAAAATAATTATAAAAAGTCCCCAACCCAAGTTTGGCTTCTTTCATTATATCTGCAATAGATGTTTCAGCCAGTCCATTTTCAGCAAATAATCGCGTTGCTGACTCAATTATGGTCTTTTTAGATTGAATTTTTTTGCTTTCCCGTTTAGTCAATTTTTCCTGCATTTTTATTCCTCATTTATTCTCACCAGATAAATACTCTCTTTAATAATGCACTTTATATCAAATATTCGCCGTCAATCATCAATGAACGTCAACTTACTAAAAGCTTCCAAAAAAAGATTATATTTGTTATCTATTTTATCTGCGTCTTGTCCAGTTACCGCCACTCGCATAAAAGTCGTATTAAACACAATAAACGCATTATAGAATACATCATATTCTTTAGTGTCCAATATTGCCGCCATCAATTGAATCTGCTTTGCGCAAGCATGCGCCTGACAAATATATGCTAAAACCAAAGAATCAGCTGGTTCATTTTTAATTCCGTATATATTCATGGCAGCTTTGACATTGCAGACACATGAATTAGTAAATTTCCTAAATAATTTAACTTGATCTTTTATTAATGATTTATCCATCTAACTAATACCTCTTATTAAATCCCGGCAGCTAACCTTATTGCCACTTCGTCCTCCGGCATACTAAATTGTATAACCAGTTTAACAAAACAGTTGCCTTTTTATTTTTACTGCAAATAAATTTTTAATAGTTATTGCTATCTCCATATTATATTACTTATATTACACTTCCCAGCAAAGCAACAGCCTTGCCAAGAATACGTATATCGCTGCAATTATTTCTGTTAAACTCCATTGGCTTATACTTAGGATTCTCTGAACGTAGTTGAATCATGCTGCCATATTTATACACCCGCTTCAAAGTAGTGCTGTCATCTATCAGTACGGCAGCAATCTCTCCGTCATTCACTTCTGCCTGTTCGCGAATAAAAACAATATCTCCATCATATATTCTGGCGTTTATCATACTGTCACCTGAAATACGCAGACAAAAATCAGCCTTTATATTATCACAGCACGGAATATATTCATCAAAGTCCTGCACCGCTAAAATAGGCCTCCCGGCAGCTATACGCCCTATCAACGGAATTTTTCTCACTGAGTCATTATCAGCATTCTTAACCTGCGATGATAACTGCATTCCCCAAAAATGTTCCGGTGGAATATTCAAAGCAGCAGCGATTTTTAAGACATTTTTTTGTTTGGGTTCATAACTGCCTGACAAGTATTCACATATTGAAGATTTGTTTATCCCTGTAACACGTGATAATTTAGTTTGGTTTATTCCTGCAGCAATCATATACTCATGCAGTTTTTCGGAAAAATCAGTCATAGTTTAAACCTCCAGTTTTTATTTAGTATACTTAATATGTTCGGAAAAATCAACAATAAACAGCAATAAAAAATTCATAAAGATGAAAAAAGACTTGCCAAAATTTACCTTATATTGTATTATTGTCTATAAAGATTTCCGAACATTTTATTTAACAAAACTAAACGTCAATATAACGAGGAGGATTTTGTAATGAAACATCTAGGTTACAGCCGTATCATCAAAGCAAAAGATTTACGGGTATTGGCACGCTATGCAGCAATTGCTGCCTGCATCAAACCCTACATAAAAGATACAAAGATACATGTGGACTGGTATAAGATAAAATCAGCCTGATCTACTAATTTTTATGTTTTTTCTGCTGTGGATAAAGTATTATATTATCACCATCACGTTTCAATTTAACTTGATATTCAATAATTCCCTTTTTGTAAAGATCAATTTTTAGTTTTAAAAGTTCTTTATTCAACGCAGTTGTAAGCTCGTCATCAATATAAGTAGCTTTAGTTTCTGTCACTCGTTTTCTTTTTTGAATATTATTATCATCAAATTCATCAGCTAAATCAAATAATGATCTGGTTGACTTATGCTCTTTACAATCTTTAAGCATATCAGTGTCTGATAACCCCTTAGGTATTTTTGTCATTTCAATCATCCCTTTTCAAAAATTTTTCCCACATTACAATAAGAAGTCCAATTACAGCGGTTATCAGCAGACTGCAGGCTGCAAATGTTCCTATAATAATGAAAAAATCTTTATCGGTTATAATCTTCCCATAAAAATTCAACTGTCCATTATCCAAACCTTCTACTAAAGGAAAATATATGGCACCGGCGATAATATTGAGTGCTGTAAAAAGAAAAAGTTCACCCCATATTGGCAAATTTCTAAAGATAAATAAAAGCAGCAACCACATTACAACAGCGATAAACGCTGTTTTTTCAAAAATATAAAACATCGTTCCGATAAAATCAGTGGACAAAAGTGTCTTCGCATCAATATTTTTATTTGCCTGATCAGAAGCCTGGTCCTTTCCAGTTTCTTCTGCCGCTGCCGTTGCGTCATTATCCGTCTGTTTGTCAGTATCATCATGTTTAATATATTTATTATTTTTTATTTTGTCAGAACCAGTTTTATCATCTGAAGAATTATTTTTATCTGCCGATGCCGCATTATCAGCGGATTTTTTGTCATTGTCTTTTGCTGATCTTGCATGATCATTAATTTCAGCTGATATTTTATCTGTATCAATACCCTTTATTTCCGGCAGCTGCGGTGCCGGAACGGCAGGAGGCTGTGGAATCTGAATATCGGGTGGATTCATTTCAGGCAAGCGCACTTCTGCCTGAGCACTATTTGATAATATGGCGCCGACCAATAAAACACTCCCATACCAAATTATTTTTTCCACAAAACCAACTATATTTTTTTCACGAAAGACGGTTTTTAAAATCATCATAGCCAAAACGCTTTACAATTTTTATTTGTCCATCCTTTTTTAGCACAGCTATCGTCGGTAAGGGAATGCCATTAAAAGTATTATTTTTTACCATTGAATAAATAGCCATGTCACAAAAGACAACTTTATCTCCGACCGATAATGGTTTATCGAAGGAATATGAACCGATAATATCCCCGGCAAGACAGGTAGCTCCTCCTAATGTGTAAGTATAAGCTTTTTTATTCGGCAATGCCGCACCAACTACATCCGGCCGATATGGCATTTCAATTACATCCGGCATATGGCAGGCTGCTGATGCATCAAGGATGGCAATATCACGTTTATTATGGATTAGTTCCAACACTTCGGCAGTCAGAAAACCGGTATTCAATGCCACAGCCTCGCCCGGTTCGAGATAAATTGACAAATTATATTTTTGCTGCAAATGACGAATCAATTTTACCAACAAATCCATATCATACCCCCTGCGGGTAAGTAATTGTCCGCCGCCTAAATTAAGCCATTTCATCTTGTGTAAATAAGCACCGAATTTTTCTTCTACCACTGATAAGGTTGCAGCTAAATCTTCTGAGCCTTGTTCGCATAACGTATGAAAGTGTAATCCACTGATACCGGCGATGTCATCGGCTGCAAAATTATCCAGTGTTATCCCCAATCGTGAACCTTCAGCACAAGGATCATAGATGGCATGTTTCTGTGTTGAATATTCGGGATTAATGCGCAAACCACACTCACAACCAGCTGCCAAAGCAATCTGCTTAAATTTGTCCCACTGAGAAAAAGAATTAAAAACAATATGGCCGCAGATGGCTGCTATTTCAGGAAAATCTTTTTCATTATATGCAGGAGAAAAAATATGGTTTTCCCCTGTTAGATATTCATGTGCCAGCTTAGCTTCATAAAGGCCGCTGGAAGTAGAACCCGCCAAATATCTATCAATAAGTGGATAACAATAGAACATGGAAAATGCCTTTTGTGCTAAAAGAATCTTACAATCGGCCTTCTGTTGTAATTTTGCCAGTAATTTCAAATTTTTTTCCAATAAATCTTCGCAAACTACATAGCAGGGTGAAGGCAGCTGTTGAATTTTTGCCAATACTTGTTCATTCAAAATAATCACCCATTATTGTATTCTTTAATTATTTTATAAACTGTAAGGTGGTACCACTGTCAAATCTGCGGCAGCGATACCATCACATATCTGACTATATACTTAATCTACAAGAACCGGATTAAAATCTTCCCTCCACGGTAGTCCCCATTTGTTAAGTGCCGCCATAAAGGGATCCGGATCAAATTCCTCAACATTATAGACACCGGGACGCTGCCAAGTACCATTCATTACCAGCATAGTGCCTATCATCGCTGGCACACCCGTTGTATATGATACTGCCTGTGATCCGACCTCTCTATAACATTCCTGATGATCACAAATATTATATAAATAATAATGCTTTTCTTTGCCGGCTTTTTTACCAGTAAAAATACAACCTATGTTAGTTTTTCCCACTGTACGTGGACCGAGACTTGCCGGATCAGGTAATACTGCTTTTAAAAATTGTAATGGCACAATCTGTCTGCCTTCAAAATCAATGGGTTTAATCGAAGTCATGCCTACATCCTGCAAACATTGCAAGTGTGTCAAATAACTTTTTCCAAAGGTCATAAAAAAACGTATTCGCTTTATTCCCTTAATATTTTGTCCTAATGATTCCAGTTCTTCATGATGCAGCAAGTACATATCCTTATCACCGATTTCAGTAAAATTATATACTTTTTTTATCTGCATCGGTTTTGTTTCAATCCATTTACCATCTTCCCAATAACTGCCATTGGCTGTTACTTCACGGATGTTTATTTCCGGATTAAAATTGGTCGCAAACGGATACCCGTGGTCACCACCATTGCAATCCAATATATCAATATAATTTATTTCATCAAATTGATGTTTCAGCGCATAAGCGCTGAATACGCCGGTAACTCCAGGGTCGAAACCACTGCCCAGTAAAGCCGTTATTCCAGCATTTTTAAATTTATCACGATATGCCCATTGCCATTTATATTCAAACTTAGCCGTTTCCAGCGGTTCATAGTTTGCCGTATCAACATAATGTGTCTTTGTCGCCAAACATGCATCCATTATCGTTAAATCCTGATATGGAAGTGCCAAGTTCAAAACCACATCAGGTTTATATTCAGTTATTAAATTTATTAACTGCTCAGTCGAATCAGCATTCACCTGCGCGGTTAAAATTTTAGTCTTTCCACCGGAAAGTTTTTGCTGCAACGCATCACATTTACTTTTTGTCCGACTGGCAATCATAATTTCATCAAAAGCAGCACTATTTTGACAACATTTATGAATGGCTACATTGGCTACTCCGCCACAACCGATAATCATTGCTTTTCCCACGAAAAGAACCTCCTTTTTCTTATTACTTCGTCATATGCTATATAGTATAACAAAAAAAACTTTGCTTGTATGTATGTACTGATAATATTTACATTACCACACAGATATTATATTATTTGTTAAATACTGTTATCCCAATAAACAGCAGTAATCCTATTCCCCCACCAACAATTGAACCATTCATGCGAATCCAGATAAGGTCTGTCTTTGTTTTGGCATATACCAACTCATTGAGCTGTGCATCACTCATATTGGCAATTGCGCGGCGAACGATATTACCGATCATTCCTTGAGCCTGAAGTGCAGAACGACCAACAATGTCATTAATAAAATTATTAATGAGTTTTTTTACCAGAAAATTATCATGCAGGTCACGCAAAAACAAATTGACTGCCTGTGACAACAACTCTACTACGTCTTTTTTTAGCGGGCTGTCTATCTGACTGAACTGTCCTTGAATGTTTTTTATGCCGGCTGTGATTAAAGAATTCAAAACCATTGGAGACAATGCAGCTGCTTTCACTTCGGCAGCTGCATCCGACCAAATGTTCTGCGCTAAAACGTCATCTACTGTAGCATTCATGATTGACAACAGTCTTTTGTGAATCCTGCTGCCGTTATCTGGAATCTGCCCAATAAGCGGCAATATTTTGTTTTGTATTAAAGCAGCGCATTCTCTATTATTGATAACATCCAATACGCCTCCCAACGAAAACAAAAACGATGACATCCCAGATTTAAATTTTTTATCGGCAAGTTTTTTCAGTTGGGCTTCCAAATAAACCAGCCCATCCTCTCCGGACAACTTATCATAAATCAGTGCGGAAAGCTTTTCCAACAATATATTTTTCCACATATCCTGTCTCAGATATTTTCTACCCAGACTGTCAATATCTATTATTTTAACAAAGTCCTTATTTTTATGAATAAAAACAATCAGCTTTTCTGCCGTTTGATTTGCATCAAGCAACAGTAATTTTTGTTGTAACCAGTCTGCTCCTCTCACAGCCGCCATATTACAACGTTCATCATTCATAAATAAGATCAGCTGCTCTGAGGCATTGAATTGTTTCAAATGATTAAAAATATTTTTGCGGGAAAAAAACTGTTCCTGCGCTAACTGAATGGTTGCCTTGGTAAAAGCCTCCCGCCGTCTCGGCAATATAGCCGTATGCCAGGGAATACCAAGCGGTTTTCTGAAAAGTGCCGTAACCGCAAACCAGTCAGCAATGCCACCGACTAAAGCCGCTTCCAGGCAAAAAAGCAATCCACGTGTAAATACATTTTCATAATGGGTCTTTATCACTAAGACAATAATAAACATACCGGCAACTGTAATTAAAGTCTTATCGGCACGATTAAATTTTTTCATTAACTGTAAATCCTTTCTGCCAAATAAGCCGCCATATATAAAACCATCCCGGCAATACCACCAACCAACGATCCATTTATGCGAATCATCTGCAAGTCATTGCCAACATGGTTTTCCACCAATATAATAAAACTTTCTGTTGAATAACTATTAAGCTTGTCTTTTATCATTTGTAAAATAACAGATGAATGGGCTTTGATAAAATTGCTTAATCTTTCCTTCAGCCAAGTATCAAAATGTTTTTGTGCCTTATAATCTGCACTAAAACCCGTCAGTACAGCATCAGCATACTCAGTAATTTCCCTGGCAACGTCCCTGCCGACATTTCCACTTTGGCGACAATAATGCTGCAATTTTTTTAAAATAACTTCTACAGCCGATTTTTGCACTAATTTTTTTTCCATTTCAGATAAAATTTTATCATATTTACCGGATGATATATTTTGAGGCAGTGTGATTTTCAGCCACTGCTGTAATTTTTGCCGCTGCGGACTTTTTTCATTTTTCAATTCGGCACAGTTCGAAAGAAATTTTCTATCAATATTTTGCATTAATGTAACATCATTTATATCAAACATGGCAATGGCCATTTCACGTAATGTCGATCCTTGTTTATAATTTTCAATAATATCATGCAATATCGGCTGCAAAATACTTTTAACTTCCGTGTCGCTTGTCAATTTTCTGGCAAATATATCCAGTACAGCAATAAATCTATTTATTTGTCCATCATTGGCGGAAATTTTTATTAATTCAACGAGCGCCGGTTTAAATAAATGAGTATTCTTATATTTGGATAAAATACAGGCAAACTTATCAGTCCATGCATCATAACCGGTATTTTGGATAATCTCATTAACCAAAGCATTTATTGTATCTTCCAAGCGTTTTTTACCGCCTAATTTATCAAAATATTCTATAACCATTTTTGCCATATCATAGCGTACAATATCCTTCATTATATTATCTATGCTTAAAAGATCCAACCCGATAAAACTGATTATTTCATCCATTATCCGCTGCCTGTTGCGTGGTAAAATAGCTGTACGCCATGAAATACCCAAAGGCTTTTTAAAAATAGCCGTGACTGCAAACCAATCGGCAAGACCACCGATTGTTGCCGCTAAAAAACCGTTATGCAGCAGACTAAGGATAAAACTGCTTTCATTCATTGTAACCAATGCACCGATCGCCATAATTATCAACACAATTGTAGCTTGTGATTTCCTTTTCATAAACTCTCCCCACATTATCGATAGTATGATATTTATTTTAGCACATATTTAAATTCATGTGTGCGGCACAACAGATATTCTTAGCACATTTCATAGACAAATAAGCTGTGTCATGCTAAAATATACCATATATATGATAGATTAAATATTGTTCATTAGGAGGGTTATTGCTTGAAATTAGCTATTTTAATGATAATAGATGCCATTATTGCTGTCTGTCTGATCGTTTCAGTTTTGATGCAGGAAGGCAAAAGTGCCGGTCTTGGTGGACTTTCCGGTGAAACAGATACAGTATTCAGCAGAAAAGCCCGCGGTCTTGATGCCTTATTAGCAAAGGCAACTGTCTTCTTCGCCATTTTATTTGGAGTCATTACTTTAGTGATAGCAAAAATGACTGCCTGAAAATATTCTCTATCATATGATAGAGAATATTTTTTTAACCTAATCCGCGAGAAGTCCGCCACCTCTTAGGTGGGGGATGAAGGTAGGTGTGGCGAATTTACACAAGTAATTGAGCCATACAATTGTTTTTTGTCTTGTTTGGTAGTACAATCAGTCGTAAAAGAGAAAGGACTTATTATACTATGGGATTAGACAATAACAACCATTCAGTGTTCTTGCTCTATTACCATCTTGTCTTGGTGATAAAATACCGCCGCAAAGTATTCTCTGACCAAATGAGCCAATATGCTAAAGATATATTTGTTCGTATAAGCTCGTCATACAACATCACACTAGAAGAGTGGAATCACGACCAAGACCATGTACATATCATGTTCCGTGCCCAGCCTAATACGGAGATGTCGAAATTCATCAATGCTTACAAAAGTGCCAGTTCCAGGCTAATCAAAAAGGATTTTCCCGAGGTTAGGCGTAAGCTGTGGAAAGAGATGTTTTGGTCGAGAAGCTATTGTTTGCTGACAACAGGCGGTGCTCCTATCGAGACGATTCGGAAATATATAGAAAATCAGGGCAGGTGATTATAGTGAATAAGGCATACCGATACAGACTCTATCCAACCGCTGAACAAAAAATCATGTTTGCTAAGACCTTCGGCTGTGCCAGATTCATCTATAACAAGATGCTTGGTGACCGCCTTAACCATTACAAAGAAGCAGGTAAGAAACTGAATAATACACCGGCACGGTACAAATCTGAATTTCCCTGGCTAAAGGAAGTTGACAGCCTAGCTCTTGCGAACGCCCAGATGAATCTGAATAAGTCTTACAATAATTTTTGGAATCATTGTAAGAATTTTGGTAAACCTCGTTTCAAATCTAAGAAAACCGGACATTGTTCTTACTCTACGAATAATCAGAAAGGTTCTGTCCGAGTGGAGGAAAACAAAGTCAAATTGCCTAAGATTGGCTGGGTAAAACTATGTCTACATCGTCCGCTTATGGAGAACGGCATCATAAAAACGGTTACCATCAGCAAAACGCCGTCAGGAAAATTCTATATCAGTATCTTGGTGGAATACGAAAACCAAATACTCCCCATCATACCGAAGAGATTTCTCGGATTAGATTTTGCTATGCATGGTCTGTATGTTGCTTCCGATGAAGACGATGCGGATTATCCAAATTTCTTACGCAGAGCCGAGAAAAGATTAGCTAAAGCACAAAGGAAACTATCCAAAAGGCGAAAAGGAAGTCATAATCGAGATAAGCAAAGACTTCGTGTAGCGATTCTTCATGAGAAAACAGCGAACCAACGCCGCGACTTTCTGCATAAGAAAGCCCGCTGTCTCGTAGACCACTATGATGCTATTGGCATCGAAGATATTAGCGTCAAGGCTATGGCTAAGCACAAGAAAGGCGGTAAATTCAGCTTTGGAAAATCTATAGCTGATAATGGCTGGAATAAGTTTGTGAATATCTTAGAATACAAACTTGCCTGGCAGGGGAAAATGCTTATCAAGATATATAAATGGTATCCCAGCAGCCAACTGTGCCATGTTTGCGGGTATCAGAACAATAAAACGAAGGACTTATCTGTACGGGAATGGAATTGTCCAAAATGTGGCAGTCACCATAACCGGGATAAGAACGCTGCCATAAATATTCGAGAAGAAGCCAGACGAATATCTGCCTGATGAAACTCGTAAAAATACCGTGGGTCGCACGGGAATCTACGCCTGTGGAAAGAGTGTAAGCCGCCACAGTTCTTCAGAATTGCAGTGCTGTTCTCGGAGAAGCAGGAAGCTCCCGCCTCTATAGGCGGAAGTACGTTCACTATGATAGTATCACTGCCTGATAAGTTTTTTACCATTTAAGCAATGCACTATCAATAATAAATAGCAAGATTTGCTGTAATCAAATTCAACTATCATATTTTTGAAGAGGTGTCGACAATGATCCTGCATGGAGCGGAGCCGTTTTTTTTAGCCGGCAGCAAAAAAGGAATCCTTTTAGTGCACGGTTTTACAGGTTCACCTTCAGAAATGCTTTTATTGGGAAAATATCTCAATTACATTGGTTACACTGTAATGGCTGTCCGACTTTGCGGACACGGTACAAACCCTGAGGATATGGCTCGCATGAAATGGCGCGATTGGTATGCTTCTGTCTGTGATGGTTATCATTTACTTAAAAACTACTGTAAAGATATTTATATTATAGGTTTATCTATGGGAGGAGCGTTGTCACTTCTTTTAAGCATTGATTTTCCTGTAAAGAAAGCAGCATCTTTGAGCACTCCTATTTTCATCGCCGCACAACGTGGTCTTGATATGCTGCCGCCACGACATTTATCCAATGATATTTATATCCCCAAGATACGGCATCTGCCAAACAATATACCGGCTGTATGTAACGTCGGCTACAAAAAAATGCCGCTGATATGCGTACACGAACTGCTTGATTGCATCCAATATCTGAAAAAAAACCTAAAACGCGTGAAAGTACCCGTTTTAGTAGTTCAAAGCAGTAATGATCACACTGTTGACAACAAAAGCGGTCGATATATATATAACAAAATAGAAAGTCAGGATAAACAATTTTTGCAATTAAGCAAATCAGGGCACTTGGTTATATTGGATACGGAAAGAAAAATTGTTTTTGAACGGATAAAACAATTTCTGGCAAAATAAATTTAATAAATCTTTAGCATTGCTGAAGATGAGGGGTAAACATGGAACTACGCAAACGCATTTTAGATTATATGGAAAACAAGGCTTCCCGACCGGTAAGTGAAGAAGATATTGCTGAAGGATTACAGCTTAATAATGAAGAACTAATCCAACTATTTACTATTCTGGATGAATTGGAACAGGAAGGCTGCATTGTACGCAATCGCAATGATTTATATGGCCTGCCCAGACTCATGAATTTAGTAATTGGTCGTTTGGCAATGAACAGCAAGGGATTTGGCTTTATCATCCCAAGTGACGCCGCTGAACAAGAACAAGGTGATGTATTTGTTCCCGCACCACAACTAAATTCAGCTATGAATAACGACCGGGTCATCGTCCGGTTAAACGATACAGCTGCCGACGGACGTTCCCGTGAAGGTGAAATTGTCCGCATTCTCGAGCATGCCAACAGACAAATCGTCGGAACTTTTGAAAAAAGTGTTTCATTTGGTTTCGTCACTCCTGATGACAGTAAATTAAAACAAGACATATTTGTCCACAGACGTAATTTTAATGGTGCCGCAGTGGGTACAAAAGTTATAGTGGAAATAACTAAATGGGCTCACAAAGGCCATAATCCCGAAGGTAAAATAATAAAAGTATTAGGTAAAACAGATGATCCCGGCATAGATATATTATCAGTGATTTATCAATATGACCTGCCGCTCGATTTTCCTGAAACTGTCAAAACAGCTTCGGCAAAAATTCCACTGACGATCAAAGAAAGTGACTGCAAAAACCGTCGCGATCGTCGTAATTTCCCAATCGTCACCATTGATGGTGACGATGCCAAAGACTTGGATGACGGCGTATATGCAACAAAAAAAACAAGCGGTAATTTTTTGTTGGGTGTATATATTGCTGATGTAAGTCATTATGTACAAGAAAATTCTCCGCTGGATCTGGAAGCACGTAGACGCGGCACCAGTGTTTACCTTGTTGACCGTGTTATTCCGATGCTGCCGACACGTCTATCTAATGGTATATGCAGTCTTAATGCCGGCGAAGATCGCTTATCGATGGCCGCCGAAATGGAAATAAACACCGAGGGCACAGTAATCTCATATGAAATTTTTCCCACTGTAATCCATGTAGCCAGACGTCTGACATATAATATTGTCAACAAAATCCTTGTCGATAAAGATGACCATTTCATTGCCGACAATGGCGACATTCTGCCTTTGCTGCATACCTTGCGGGAATTGCGCGGTATTTTACGCCAGCGACGCGTCAAACGCGGATCAATTGATTTTAATATTCCTGAAATAAAAGTAGTCCTTAACAAAAAAGGCCTTCCAATCTCCTTATTAAAACGCAGCGGCTCATTAGGGGAGTCAATAATTGAAGAATGCATGCTTGTCGCCAATGAAACTGTTGCCGAACACATGGCAATGAAAAAAACTCCCTTTATTTACCGTATCCACGAACAGCCAGATAGTGAAAAGATAAAGGCCTTAAATGAGTTACTCAGCACCTTTAACCTTTATATAAACAAAAACAGCAAAACGGGACTGATTGAACCCAAGTCGATCCAGCATGTCCTAAATGAAGTTGCCGGTAAACCAGAAGAACGGATAATCTCAGCAATAGCACTGAGAACAATGCAGCAAGCCCGCTATTCGGCTGATAATGCCGGTCATTTTGGCTTAGCCGCAAAATTCTACACTCATTTCACGTCACCGATTCGTCGCTATCCTGATCTTATCGTGCATCGTCTGTTATCTGAACTCTTACCAACAGGAAAAATAAGCACTGCACGAACCGAACAATTAAAAAAGGTATTGCCAGAAATTGCCTTAAACGCATCGACACGGGAACGTGTCGCTGCTGATGCGGAACGAGACACAGTAGACATGAAAAAAATTGAATATATGGCTCAATTCGTTAATGCTGAATTTACCGGCGTCATAAGCGGTGTCACTGCTTTCGGTTTATTCGTCGAGCTCGATAATGGCGTAGAAGGACTCGTTCATGTATCAAGCATGGCCAATGATTATTATGAATACGCGGAAAACCAATACGCCTTGATTGGACAGCGCACTAACAAAGTCTACCGCATTGGTGATCAGGTTACAGTAATACTAATGCGGGCTGATATAAAAGAACGCATAATAGATTTTATTTTAAAAGATAACGGCATATACAATCAACTTAATATCAAACAGAAAAACCATCAAAAAAATCCAAAGAAAAATACCACTAAAAATAAAAAACAGCAGCCAACGATTGCAAATCCATCATCAAAACATTCACACAATACACCGTTACAGCACGCCAAAAGGAACAGACGGAAAAAAGATAAACGAAAAAATCCAGCCGTTGCCAAAAAACAGGTTGGCAAACATTAATTTCAGTTCTTTCTGGCAATTGAGGCTGCATACAATAAAATATCTGACAAAGTCTCAGGCAAATGACATAATGGAGGACACTGAATAATGGGAACAAAAAATAGCAAGTTGAAAATAGTCTGCGAAAATAGAAAAGCATGGCATGATTATTTTATCCTGGAAAAATATGAAGCAGGAATTGCTCTTGTCGGTACAGAAGTAAAATCACTGCGTGAAGGGAAAGCTAATTTAAAGGATAGTTTTGTCATAATAAAAAACGGCGAGGCAATTTTGGAAAATGTTCATATCAGTCCTTACGAACATGGTAATATTTTTAATCATGAT
The DNA here is from genome assembly GCF_014076555.1 of Pectinatus frisingensis. Classification (NCBI taxonomy): domain Bacteria; kingdom Bacillati; phylum Bacillota; class Negativicutes; order Selenomonadales; family Selenomonadaceae; genus Pectinatus; species Pectinatus frisingensis. The sequence goes on along the minus strand of NZ_CP045424.1, from coordinate 1,155,052 downwards.
CCCCTGCGAGCCAGGAAACTTTTATTGCACAAAACTGAAATAACCAGATTGTTCAGCAAAACACAAGAAAAAGGATTAACTTTAGTACCCTTAAAAATATATTTTACCAAAGGCCGCGCCAAAGTAGAAATAGCACTGGCATCTGGTAAAAAGAACTATGACAAACGCCGGGTAATTGCCGAAAAAACAGCTAAACGTGAAATCGACCGGGCTTTGAGAGAAAGACAAAAATATTAACATCTAATGACATATTATGTAAAATAGAATTATTACAATTTTTGACATGCTCCCCATTAAGAGAACAATTAAAAACAATGATTTTTTCTATCGCCAGCCTGACATCGGTTGGCGATATTTTTTATGATGCCAATCTATAATGATCATGGTGTACCATTGGTGTTATTATATTTGACCTGCATTGCAGATGTCGATTATTGTAGTAATTTATATAATCAGCTATAATATCCATTAAATTATTTCTAGTAGTAGAATGTGATTGTTATGATATATTTCATGCTTCAAAATTTTCAAAAATTATTTCATTAGTCCATTGTTGATGCAGTGGGCATATATTTATTCATATGATAATCTAACAGGTATAAAATTGGGGTTTTGTATATTGATAATTTATTTTTCTATTGAATATTTACACTGCTTTTTTCAGATATAGAAATACCCCCTTACAGGCCTGTTATATTCAGTATCCTATAAGGGGGTGGTGACATAATGCAACGACCTTATTTTTATATACAACAAAAATATATTACTTTTTTAATAACTTTTAGCAATCAACCGGCGGTGTTCCCATCTGGCGATAAGTGATAAGCTGTAGTTTAACATGAAATATATCAAAGCCACACATCCCATTATAACAAACAAATGACTGGTATCACTATAACGCCCGATCAAGATCATACTGCGGCCTGTAAGTTCTTCAGTACCCACTGCCCAAACAAAAGAAGAATCTTTTATTACAGTAGTGAATTGTGATACCATAGGTGGAATAATATTACGATATGCCTGCGGCAAAATTATATGGTATACGATTTGCCACTTGTTCATCCCCTGAGAAAGTGCAGCTTCAAATTGCCCCTTAGGAACAGAGTTAATTCCGCCACGAACAATCTCAGCCATGATAGCTCCGGTAAAAACAGACATTGCCAGTATCCCCGACATAGTTGGCGGCAGAGGTGTCATAAACCGTGCTATCAATACGCACAGCAGACACGGTATATTACGCACTATATCCACATACAAACCGCCTAATTGTGCCAGCAAAGGCAGTTTTAGATAACGTACTATGCCAATCAAAGTTCCCAGAACAACACTGAATATTATTGAGAAAAAACCTATTTCCAAGGTAACCTTGAATCCGCCCATTAAAAATAGAAAGTTGTTCATTTCGAATAAATCTGCCATTCGTTACACCTCAGTTTCCTTTTCAAGTTTACCTATATATTTGCTGAGAGCGAAACAGATTATCCAATAACAGGCACCTGTTACAACGTATGCCGGACCATAATACATATTGCTGCCGGACCACGAGTCAGCCTGATACATCAAATCTCCACCAGCGATCATTGCCAGTACAGATGTATTTTTTACAAGATTTATTGCCTGGTTCGCCATAGCGGGAAGCATTATTTTTTTTGATTGCGGTAACACTATATACCACATAGCCTGCCAGTAATTAAATCCCTGTGACACAGCTGCCTCAACCTGCCCTCTGGGAACCGACAAGATCGCCCCGCGCACAGCTTCGGCCATGTAGGCACCGGTATAAAGTCCCACACCGATGATGCCGATAAGTAAAACCGGCATCATCACATGAATATGCGGCAATGCGTTATAAATAAATATTACTTGTATTACTAGTGGTGTATTTTGAAAAAATTCAACGTATACGCGATTTATTACTTTGACTATCTTATTAGGAAAGACACCGGCAACACCAAAAATTATTCCTAATATAATTGATAGAATAAGCGCACCAATTACTACTTCCAATGTAGTAGTCAGTCCGTCAATAAATATATCACGTGCGTCAAACAACGCCTGCCATTTATAAATTGCAAACGGATTATTGACATCCATTACTTGTTAAGCTTCCATTTCGCCAAAAGTTTATCCATTTCGCCGGAGTCTTTCATTTCTTGAAAAGTGTCATTTATTATCTTAGCTAAGGCTTCATTACCTTTTTTAGTCGCCGCACCATATTCCTGCGGAGCAAACTTATCCGGCAGAATTTTCGTTTGATCATCAACATAACCTGCCAAATTAGACGTATCCATAGCATATGCTGCTGCCCGGCCCGACATTAAAGCAGCCTTGCATTCAGGATAAGTGGGAAATTCAGCAAATTTCACTTCAATACCGGCAGCCTTTGCTGCATCTTCAACAGCCTTCCTTGTTGTAGCCCCCTGTGGAACTGCAATAGTCTTGCCATTTAAATCCTTTAAAGAATTTATATTGTCAGATTGCTTAACTAACAAACCCACAGGATCAGTATAATATGGATCACTGAAATTATACTGTTTCTTCCGTTCATCATTAATCGTATATGTTGCGATAACCGCATCCAATTCACCGCTGTCAAGCAATGGGCCACGGGTTTTGGCAACTACGGGAGTAAACTCAACTTTTGACGGATCGTTAAAAATCTTTTTGGCTACGGCATGAGCCAGGTCAACTTCAAATCCTTCCAATTCACCAGTATCAGGATTTTTATAACCAAACAACGGCACATCAACTTTAGTCCCAATTTTAATGTAACCGCGATCCTTAATCGTCTGCATTATATCGCCTGAAGCTGAGGAAGAAGAACTCGAATTAGACGCGCTTTCTCCGCCGCATCCAGCGGCTAATAAGGAGAATGTAGTCATTGCAGTTAATGCCAATACAGTTAATTTTTTCTTTGATAATAACATAGCTGTAACCTCCTGATTTATATTATAAACTAATTAAATTAAAGAATTTTGCTCAAAAATTGCTGAGTCCGTTCATTCTGAGGATTTTCAAAAAAAGCCTTCGGCGTTCCCGTTTCCAATATCTGTCCGTCAGCCATAAAAATAACATGATCGGCCACTTCACGGGCGAATCCCATTTCATGTGTAACACATACCATAGTAATGCCACTGTGCGCTAAATCCACCATTACATCAAGTACTTCTTTAATCATCTCAGGATCTAATGCCGATGTAGGCTCATCAAATAACATTATTTTAGGATGCATATTCAGCGCCCTGGCTATCGCCACACGCTGCTGCTGACCACCGGAAAGCTGTGTCGGATATGCATAAGCCTTATCCTTTAAACCCACTCTTTCTAAAAATTCCAATCCGGTTTTTTCTGCTTCAGTTCTTTTTTTACCCTGCACCAGAATGGGAGCTATCGTTAAATTTTCCAAGACAGTTTTATGAGGATATAAATTAAACTGTTGAAAAACCATAGCAGCTTCCTGCCGGATTTTTTTCAGCTGTCCTTTAGATTTTGTCAAATTGATACCGTCAACGACTACTTCACCGCTATCCGGTTTTTCCAATTGATTTATACAGCGAATCATCGTGCTTTTTCCGGACCCGCTGGGTCCGATAATTACAACTTTTTCGCCGGCATTTACGTGCAGATTTATATCCTTGAGCACATGATTATCACCAAAGTACTTATTTACACCACTTAGGTGTATCATATTCTACCGCCTCCTTTTTAAGTATAAAAAAAGCGCCCAGACCGACAAAAGGTCACAGCGCCATTGCTTATGAATGAATTAAGTATAAAGCATTAAATAAATTTTGTCAACATGTTAATCTATATTAAAAATATTAATAAATTAATATTTTTAATATAGAAAAAGCATTATAAAAAAATTTTACAGTTAATATTTTTTGCTTAAATGTTTCATCAGTAAAAATTTTATCAGTATCTGCAATAAACATCATAATTAACAACCACTTTCTGTCCATACTGCTAAAAATATTTCAAAAAAAAGAGAGAAGTAAAACTTCTCTCTCCGAATTCTTTATGGAGGCGACACCCAGACTCGAACTGGGGAATAAAGGTTTTGCAGACCTCTGCCTTACCACTTGGCTATGTCGCCGCTGGAACGTATATTATTATATATACTTTAAATGGACTTGTCAACAATTTTCAGGAAAACATTCTAAATAAAACAAGAATTGGCTGCAAATATTAAAAATATCACAAAAATATATTCATATTATTTTTCTTTTCTTAAAAGTCATAAATATATTCAATTTTATCTTAAGAGATTTAATATATCGTAAATTCATAAGTATTTAATAAATTTTCTAATATAAAATACATTTATATCAATAACTATGTATTATTGCAGAGCAAACATTTCATTGTCATCTATTATTGCTCTTACATACTGGTAAAGAAGGGGTTTGCGTAGTAAAATGATAATTAATGAATTCGTTACTATTAATATTAATTATTTATCTAACATCAATAATGTATACAGTATATATTCATTAATTGTTATTGTTTATGTTAATTAGATAAATTTTAAAATTTAATCTGATAAAAAATTATAAGGGAGACATTTTTATGGAAAGTAGTTTGAAGAAAAAATTGATTGTTTTGATGGCCTTATTTGCGTGTATACCTTTAATAGTATTATCTATAATAAACAATATTACCGCAATAAATACCATAAAAAAGAATGCACTGCTGTCAGATACACAGTTAAATACCGAAGTGGCTTCCGAAATACAGCGTATTCTTGATGTAAATAAGGGTATTAACGAAAGTTTCGCCGTAATACCAACGCTGCAGTCCATGAACCCGGCAAATATGCAGCAAGCTTTAATAGATATTAATAAAAAACATCCACAGATAGAATTAATTGCCGTTTTAGATACCAGTGGACAACAAATTGCCCGTTCCAGCGGCAAAGTTGGCAATAGAGCCGACCGTGACTATTTTAAAAATGCAATGTTGGGAAAAACTTTTATAACCCCGGTCTACACCTCAGCAACAACAAAATCACTTTGTGTAACTATTTCCACACCAATAAAAAATACAGCCGGCGATATTGTAGGCGTGGTATCATCGGATATTTCCCTGAAAGCTTTATGGGACATTGCAGATAATATTCATTTTGGTACCTCCGGATATGTAGATATTGTTGATGAAACAGGCAACATACTGGCTCATCCTGATAAAAGTGCCATAGAACAAAAAATAAATTTATCTAAAATATCATATGTAGCTGATTTACTCAAAGGAAATTCCGGCAGCACTACTGCCTTATCCTCCGATCAGCAAAACAGTCTGATCACCTATGCTCCTGTAAAAGGTTACAACTGGGGAGTCATTACTTATCAACCTGTATCCGATTTTTATCACACACTTTTTTACAATATAATAATTACAATAATCTTAATTCTGATTTTTACAGCCATAAGTATAATTATAGCTTTCAAAATAGCCGACAGTATCATCAAACCATTAAAAAAATTGATGACAGCAGCACAAAAGACTGCTCAGGGAGATTTACGACAGCAGATACAGATCGAAGGAACTTCAGAAATAAAAGAATTAGGCCATCATTTTAATACAATGTTGTCCAGTCTGAAACAAGTTATCACCGAAACGGCTACTGCCAGTGAAACCGTTTCCGCCGCATCAGAAGAATTATCATCTTCAATAGATTCCGTGGGAACTTTAACCAATAATATCAGAAATACTGTGGATAATACTGTCAACAGTACAAAAGATAAGATGGCTGTGTCAAAAAACTCCATCAACATGGTGACTAATATGGTAGAAAATGTTGAAAAAACAGCTCAATTTGCCGATACTATAGCTAAATCAGTAGAAAATAGTAAAACCATCATTGATACCGGCTCTAAACAGTCAGATGATGTTGTGCGAAAAATTACCGACATACAGGCAGATGTGGACAAAACTACCGAGGTAATAACCGTGTTAGGTGAAAAATCACAACAAATTGAACAAATTGTTGACACAATAACCGGAATTGCAGGACAAACCAATCTCCTGGCATTAAATGCTGCCATAGAAGCCGCCAGAGCCGGTGAACACGGCAGAGGTTTTTCCGTGGTAGCCGAAGAAGTTTCTAAATTAGCCTCACAATCAGAAGAAGCAGCAAAAGAAATAGCCGGTATTGTCAGTGAAGTAAAATCCGATACAGCCAATGCTGTCAACACCATGGAGAAAAACCGCCATACAGTTCAGACCGGTGTAGAATCAGTGCAAAAAACAGTAACTGTATTTAAAAAGATATATGAAGTAATTGAAGAATTAAACACTCAATTACAAAAAATACTGACTATATCAGAAGAACAAAAAAACAGCAGCAAAAAGGTCAATGATTCTATACAGGAACTGGGACATTTCTTTGAAGATAATATGAAAAATTTGGAAAGCATGGCAGCTTCCGGAACCTCCCAGGCAAACTCTATGCAGGAAATAAAAACTGCATCTAACTCACTGGCACAGATGGCCGTATCATTAAGTGAAACTATAAATAAATTTTCAATATAATCATCTCAATAATCCGGCACTGGAAAAAGTTTCCTTTTTGCAGTAAAATAGTCTTAAAAAATAAATGTAATGCTAGGGGTGCCCAGCGGCTGAGAGCAATATTGCAACCCTTTACCTGATCTGGATAATACCAGCGGAGGGAAGCGTATCCAAGCAGTGTTTTCCATGAATAGGAAGCGCTGCTTTATTTTATGAATGGAGATTTTTATATGACGGAAATATCGGGAAAATTGACAGTTATTGCAGCCTCACCATCCAGTGTCTTCTCCTTATTGGGATTATTGCTGTTAATCTTGGCATTCTTGTATATCAAAAAACTTAAAATAGATTTAAAAATGCTGATTAATATTGCACTAATGCTTGCCTTGGCCTTTATATTACATCTATTGCGTCTTTATCACATGCCGCAAGGCGGCAGTGTAACTTTGGGCGGTATGATACCGCTTTTACTGATAGCATTTCGCTATGGACCGGGAGGAGGATATTTAGCCGGCTTTGCCTATGGCATGATCAATCTATTACAAGATCCTTTCATCTTACAACCAGTACAAGTATTGTTTGATTACCCGCTTCCTTATATGGCACTTGGTCTGGCGGGTTATTTTAAAAATAGGATATACTTAGGTGTGTTGATTGGTATCACTGCCCGTTTCTTATGTCATTTTATATCTGGAGTTGCCTTTTTTGGCAGCTATGCTCCGGCCGGTATGTCACCATACTGGTATTCACTGATTTTTAATGCTTCATATTTATTACCAGAGTTGATCATATGCCTGCTAATTATTCGCGTACTGCCAATAAGACAATTACTGCATAAAATGTAAACCTGGTCAAATATTTCACTGTCATAATGCTGTAGTTTTCGTTATATTACAAAACTGCAGCATTTTCATTCTGCTAATATAAAATATTCATTATGATTAATTGTTATAGCTGCTATGATTAATTGTATTTTTAAGAATAATAGGAATAATTAATCTACGTGTTCTGTATACACTTTTAAAATCAGGCTTTTGTCATGCGTAAAAGTAATATCCAACATAACATTATGGTATTCGACAGTATCGGACAGTGATGCTATTATAAACCTACAGTTAAAGGTAATTATCCAAACAAGTGCACTGAATAAACCTCACAAACCATGGTATAAGAGGAATGTTACTGTATTTTCAGGGGAGGAAGTAAAATGTTTGATGCTAAAACTTTACTGACCGTTGGACAAAATTCGATAATGAGAAAAGTAGTCCAACGTTCCGACACAGCTGCCAGTTATTCAAAAGATCTTAACAGATTTTTGTCAACGACGGCAGTAATTGATATGGCAATCCGGGCATCAATGGAGACGATTGATAAATATCTGCCGGATAATTTTATCAGCATCGGATTCGATATAAAGTTTACTCATACAGCCGCTACCAGTCTTGGTATGACAGTAACTGTCAAAGCCAGTATAGTGGCTATTGAAGGTCATGAAATTGATCTTCATATAGATGTATGGGATGAACAAGGAGAAATTGGCTATGGGACCCATAAAAGAAGCATCGTAAGTAAACAACATTTATATGACCATGCAGATCGCCGGACTCGTTTTCTGGCAAATCAACGCATAGAAGAATCTAAACAGGGGTGATTAATATGATGTTGTCTGATGATATAACAGGAGCATTATCACTAAGCATAATAGATTTTATATTAAGTTTTGTATTCATTGCCGGAATAGGTGGGATATTGTACTTGTTCCCATACATAAATAAATTAGGTGAAGTAAAAGAAAGCAAGTACTGACTTATATGAGGAAGTGATTTTATGATTGATTTTGGTGCGCTTATGAACGCCCTGCTGTCCCAGACAGGACTGATATCGATATCACTGGGGAATATAGTAATGATACTCATTGGCGCCGTTATGCTATATCTTGGCATTGGCAAAAAATATGAACCGTTTTTACTGGTGGGAATCGGTCTGGCCTGCATAGTAACAAATATACCTGGTTCGGGATTAGCTGAGCCCGGCGGGTTGTTTTATTACGCTTATAAAGGTGTCGAATTATTAATTCTGCCGCCATTGATTTTCTTGGGTATTGGTGCAATGACCGATTTTGGTCCAATGATTGCCAATCCATCACTAGTCATCTTGGGTGCGGCCGCTCATCTTGGTATCTTTGTTGCATTAATTGGTGCTAAAATATTAGGTTTTTCACTAGCCGAAGCTTGTTCTATCGGTATAATTGGTGGAGCTGATGGGCCAATGGCTATTTATACCACCGTACAGCTGGCGCCCCATTTATTGCCGCAGATATCAGTGGCGGCTTATTCATATATGGCCTTAATGCCACTCATTCAACCACCAGTCATGCGCCTTTTAACCACAAAATCAGAACGCCGTATAATCATGAAACAACCGCGTTATGTTTCCCGTTTAGAAAAAATAGTGTTCCCTGTAGTAATCATTATCATTGTTAATTTATTCTTGCCACCGGTTGCACCGCTTATCACCATGTTAATGCTGGGGAATTTAATACGTGAATGTTTATTATTGGATCGTATGGCGGAAACAGTATCCAACTCTTTGCTTAACGTCATAACCTTAACTTTAACCATAGCAATAGGCTCCACAATGAAGGCTGACAACTTTCTTACAGCCCAAACATTAATTATAATAGTATTGGGGTTGGCAGCCTTTGTCTTTGGTACGGCTTCCGGTGTCATCTGCGCCCGTATCATGAATAAAATCAGCGGGGGAAAGATAAATCCATTAATAGGTTCGGCTGGAATAGCATCCGTACCTATTGCTGCACGAGTATCACATAAAGTTGGCCAAGAAGAAAACAGAAATAATTTCCTGATTATGCATGCGATGGGGCCAAATCTTGCCGGTGTATTCGGTACAGCCATTTCCGGTGGTATCATGCTGGCATTACTAGGTCATTAAATTATAAAAAACATCTATTCTAAGCTTCGATTCGGCTGTCAAATAATATATATACAGCCAAACCGAAGCTTTTTATTTTTCATATATGACTGTAATTAACCAATCAAAACATATATTTATATACATATTTTACAAGATGATGTAAAATATAAAGTAATCATTTGCATCAGACAAACTCATTATTCTAACAGCAAATGTACCGAAAGGGTCATGTTATGAAATACATTGTCATAGATTTAGAAATGAATCCGATAATAAACAAGTTTAAAAAAGAACGTCGTATCTGCAAAAATGAAATTGTTGAGATAGGCGCTGTTCTCATTGATGAAAAATATAATAAAGTAGCCCGATACCAGCAGTACGTAAAACCTGAATATAATGCTATCGGCCGGCGATATGAGGAACTGACAGGTGTAACTAATAAATTAGTTCAAAATGCTCCAGCTTTTAAAGAAGCCATGCAGAATTTCTGCCATTGGCAGGAAAATTGCTGTAACTTGGCCGAACCCATAGCTGTATATGCATGGAGTGAAAATGACCGCCGGCAGCTTGATCAGGAAATGCAGCTCAAACAATTACCTAAGGAAAAGTATTCTGTCCTGCAGTGTTCGTGGTATGACCTGCAAAAAGAATATTGCTCAATGCTTGGACTACAACGCATGATAACGTTGCATGCTGCCGTTGGTGCCATGGGAGAAGCATTCGTTGGACGAATGCATGACGCATTATGGGATGCAGAAAACACAGCACGAATCTTTGTATTATCACGCAATGAAACTAAATTCAAACAGATTATGAAGCCTGTCCTCGATGTACTACAACCCAGTCAGCCAATGACCTACTCATTGGGTGATTTATTTGGTGATAAGCTTAAAGGTTTAAAAGTAGAATAAATTTATATCAGAGGTAATTATGGAAATTTTTCAACGCTTTATCGAGTTTTACAAACCGCATAAGCGGTTATTTTTTTATGATTTGATTTGTGCCACTTTAGTTGCAGCTGTGGATTTATCATTTCCACAGCTGCTCTATTTATCAACACATGTTTTATTTGTCAACAATCAGGGTAGAATACTGGAAAGCTGTCTATTAATAGCTGTTACAATGCTTATTTTATATATAATCAGATATTTTTGCCAGCATTATATTACTACCTGGGGACATATAATGGGGGCCCGGATGGAAAGTGAGATGCGCCGCTTATTATTTAAAAAATACCAGGAATTATCATTTTCGTACTATGATAAAAATAATACGGGAGTTATGATGAGCAAATTAGTTTCCGATCTATTTGATATATCAGAACTGGCTCATCATGGTCCGGAAAATATATTTTTAGCATTATTAGAAATAACCGGAGCATTTATCCTCATGGCTATAATAAATTTCCAGCTTGCCGGAATCTTATTTATTATAATGATATTGATGCTATTTTTTGGCATAAAACAAAATCGTAAAATGAAAACTATCTTTTTGGATAACCGAAAAAAAATTGCTGATGTCAACTCAGCTCTACAAGACAGTTTAGCTGGAATCCGGGTAGTAAAATCATTTGGCAACGAAAAAATTGAACATGACAAATTCCAACATAGCAATAATGAATTTCTACGCTCTAAAACAGCCAGTTATATGGCGATGGGACGCTTTGTCGCCGGCGGCGGAATTTTTGTTGGATTAAGTTATATGGCAGTTCTCACTGTAGGTGGTTATTTAATTGCCGTTGGATCTTTACAGCCGGCCGATTTAGCTGTTTTTGCCCTGTATATCGGTATCTTTCTCAATCCTATAAACATGCTGATTAATTTTACAGAACAATTTCAAAAAGGATACACTGGTTTTTGTCGTTTCATTGAAATAATGGATGCCCCGATTACCATAAAAGATAAACTTGATGCCAAGGATTTAAGCCGTGTTAAAGGTGATATTGTTTACGATGATGTATCGTTTTATTACGAAAAAAAACAAAAAATTTTAGAGCATATTAATTTTAAGGTAACTGCTGGTAAAACAATTGCTCTTGTCGGTCCGTCCGGTGGCGGGAAAACGACAATATGCTCACTTCTGCCTCGCTTTTATGATGTAACAGGTGGGGCCATTTACATTGACGGATATGACATACGCGATGTATCATTAACATCTCTGCGCAACAATATTGGTATTGTCCAGCAAGATGTCTATATGTTTAATGGCACAATAAAAACCAATATTGCTTACGGAAAACCCGAGGCTTCCGATGATGAAATAGTCGAAGCGGCAAAACGTGCTAATATACATGATTTCATCATGGGTCTGCCGGATAACTATAACAGCTTAGTCGGTGAACGTGGTACACGATTATCTGGTGGACAAAAACAACGCTTATCAATCGCAAGAGTCTTTTTAAAGAATCCGCAAATTTTGGTATTAGACGAAGCAACCAGTGCTCTTGATAATGAAAGCGAGCGCTATATTCAAAAATCATTAGATCTTTTAGCCGAAAATCGTACTACAATTGTTGTTGCTCACCGTTTAAGCACAATTCAAAACGCTGATGAGATTCTTGTCATTCGTGATCATCAGATTTCAGAGCGCGGTAATCACAACGATTTGATGAATCGCAACGGACTATATGCACGATATTATCGTATGCAGTTTCATAAGAATCTTCACGAAATGAAATAAACCTGTATTATCTGCTTACCGATAATAATTTGTGTTATATGACTATAATATGGTAGAATTCATTTAGACAAATATTATTCAGCTTGGAGCACATCATGAAAAAAAATACAAATTTCTTATTACCTCTATTGATGTTTCTGAGTATATTATTCCTGATTATCATCATAGCAGGCATCGGAAAAATAAGTTATTTAGGTTTACGTGAAATTTCTGTCGGACTGCCGACATTCTTTTTAGGCATCTGCATAATAGTTTTCACCATATTAATAATCATATTGCTGGATCTTATTTTAATTGTATCTCCCTTAGCCAAATTTAGTTTTGGACATAAGTATATTTATCAGTCTGTTAACTTATTATTTCCTTTTATACTTTTATGGGGACGTATTTTAAAAATTTCACGACGCAATATAGAAAAATCTTTTATAACCCTCAATAATACTTTGATGAAATATCGTTCCTTACGTGTACATCCTAATGAACTACTTGTCATATCACCCCATTGCCTCCAACTGGCAGCATGTCAATACAAGATAACCTATGATATCAATAATTGTCATCAATGCGGACGCTGCACAATAGGTGCTATGTTGAAAATGGCACGCGAAATCGGATTTAATTTTGAAGTTGTGACCGGTGGTACTTTAGCAAGAAAATTAGTTAGAGAAATGCATCCCAAGCTTGTTTTGGCAATTGCCTGTGAGCGAGATCTGACAAGCGGCATACAAGATGTATATCCGCTGCCGGCAGTGGGAGTTTTAAACATACGACCTAACGGACCTTGTTTCAACACTACTGTTGATCTTACACAAGTACGTACAATGATTGAAAAATTTATAATAAAAAATGAGGATACCACACAATGAATGCCAGACAAACAGCCTTGCAAATTTTATGTGCCGTATATGATGATGGTGCATATGCCAATATTGCTCTAAATAAATATCTTGTCCGGCACGAACTAAAAGAAACCGACAGACGATTTATCACCGAATTGGTATATGGAACAATCAAGGCTGGTGACACACTTTTATGGATACTGCAGCAATATAGTAAAATACCCATTAAAAAAATACATCCAATTATCAGGTCAATATTACGCATGGGAATTTATCAGCTTGTTTTCATGGATAAAATTCCTGCATCGGCCGCCTGTAATGAATCGGTAAAACTGGCAAAAAAATATGGCCACCCAGGAACAGTTAAATTTGTAAATGCTATTTTACGTGCTATCACACGCAACAGCGATAAATGCGATTTTAATAAAGTATCCAATGACAAAATCTCCTATCTGGCTTTAAAATACTGGCACCCGCGCTGGCTGGTAAAACTTCTCATAAATGAATTTGGTATAGAACAAACTGAAAACTTTTGTCAATTTAATAATACCGATCCACCGCTTTCTTTCAGATGCAATACTTTAAAAAATAATCCGGCTGAATTGCTGGAACAGCTTACGCAGAAAGGTTTTACTTGTTATCAGTCTGCGTTATGTCAGGAAGGGATTATCTGCACAAAACATCCTTCTTTGGTAAATTTAATGGAACTTCAAACAGGCCAGGCTATAATACAAGATGTAAGTTCCATGCTGGTGGCACATGTTCTCGATCCACAGAAAAATGATTTTATCATTGATATGTGCAGTGCACCGGGTGGAAAAACCACTCATATAGCAACATTATTAGAAAATACCGGCACAGTTCTGGCAAATGATATATATGAACATAAAATAAAGTTAATTACAGACAATGCCTCACGGCTTAATCTTCACAATATCAAAACCAATATTGCCGACGCCCGGCTGCTGGGCAATGATTACAAATATGCAGCTGACAAAGTGCTGGCGGATGTTCCCTGCTCAGGACTGGGCGTATTGCGCCGTAAAGCTGATGCCCGTTGGAATAAAACAGCCGCCGATATAGAAAAATTACCGCAATTGCAGTATGAAATATTAGAAAGTGCCGCTAAGGCAGTTAAACACGGCGGCATACTTATATACAGTACTTGTACCATACTGAAACGGGAAAATACAGCTGTTATCGAACGCTTTTTAACTGCCCATGATGATTTCAGCATTGATCCAATAGATGCGTTTTTACCACAGCAGCTGCGCGGACGCGGTAATATGCTACAGCTACTTCCACCATACGACGATACTGATGGCTTTTTTATCGCCAGATTAAAACGAATAAAATAATTACTTATTATTTATTGATAAGCTGCACAATAAAAAGAAAGCAGGATAAAATTGACAAAAAATATCTTTGGCCTTGATTTAACAAGTTTGCAGGACGAAGTAAAACAACTTGGTATGCCGGCCTTTCGTGCCGGACAAATCTTAGAATGGCTGTATCAGAAAAATATCTACGATTTTTCTTTGATGACTAATCTGTCATTAAAGCTGCGAGAAGAATTACCAAAAATATTCTCTATTGATTGTGGTAAAATAATTATTCAAAAGAATTCTATTGATAAACAAACCAGCAAATTTTTAGTTGAATTCGCTGATAAAACAGCAGTGGAAACTGTATTAATGCGGCAAAGCTACGGTAATAGCATTTGCATTTCTTCACAGGCCGGCTGTAAATTAGGCTGTGGTTTTTGTGCCTCGACGCTGCATGGTTTTCAACGTGATTTAACAAGCGGTGAAATGCTGGCACAAGCTATGAAAAGCCAGGCCATTGTTGCCAAAGAAGGGCAGCATATAAATAATATTGTAATTATGGGCAGCGGTGAACCACTTCTTAACTATAATAATGTTATCCAGTTCATTCATCTGGTACATGAAAAATATTGCATGAATATCGGTTACCGCAATATCACTATATCCACATCAGGTATAGTTCCCATGATAAAAAAATTAGCCGAAGAAAATTTACCGCTGACATTATCAATATCCTTGCACGCTCCGGATGATGTCCTGCGTTCGCACTTAATGCCAATAAACAATCAATATCCACTACAATCAGTCATACAGGCCGCTGATTTTTATGCCGAAAAAACAAAACGACGGATTACTTATGAATACATATTGATCGATCATATTAATGACAACTTATTACAAGCCAAACAATTGGTCAATTTATTATCACATAAGCTGGCTAACGTTAACCTTATACCATTAAATTCCGTTGTGGAGCGCGGCTTTAGACGTCCATCCTCAAAGCGCATTAAGACTTTTACTGACTTTTTGCAAAATCATCATATAAATGTTACTTTACGTAAAGAAATGGGCACAGACATTGATGCCGCCTGTGGTCAGCTCAGAAATAAACATTTGGATAAAACTAATAAATAACTTTAATTTCGGCATTTTTTTAATAAAATGATTCAACCCTTTATGTTTACAGTCAATTTGAGGTGAATAATATGCCTAAGCCAATAAATTTTGATACTTTGGAAAAGAATTTACCATTTTTTCATAAAATGTACGATATCGTACGCCTAGTCGATCCAGTAAAAAAACGCGTCCTTGAATACAGCGGTCACAAAGTAAACGAGAGCAACAAGATTTGTTATGCCTATTGGCAAAATGGAAAAATCTGTGATAACTGTATTTCTGTTAGGGCTTTTCATGAAAACCGCACCTATATAAAACTTGAACAAAGCACCAGTATAATAATGTTGGTTACGGCCTTGCCTATTGACAGTGAAGATGGACCGATAATTTTAGAACTATTAAAAAATGCTACTGACAGTATGCTGCTGGGGCATGGCGATTATAATATCGGACAAAAAATGGGACTAATTGTTCATAATCTGACAAATATGATAATAATGGACCACTTAACTAAAGTATATAACCGTCGTTTTGTTGATGATCGCTTACCTGTCGACATTGTCAAAGCTGCTGCACAGCATCAGCTTATATCAATTATTTTTATCGATATAAACAATATGAAACTTATAAACGATACATATGGCCATTTAGCAGGAGATATGACCTTAAAGAGTGTGGCCGATATAATGAAAAAATCTATTCGTGAAGATTTGGATTGGGTTGCCCGTTATGGTGGTGATGAATTTGTTATTTGTCTTACCAATACCGATAATAAAAAAGCCCGGCAAACTGCTGAGAAAATTCGCAAAAATATTCTGGAATTAAACATTCCTGTACA
The DNA here is from genome assembly GCF_014076555.1 of Pectinatus frisingensis. NCBI lineage: Bacteria > Bacillati > Bacillota > Negativicutes > Selenomonadales > Selenomonadaceae > Pectinatus > Pectinatus frisingensis. The sequence goes on along the minus strand of NZ_CP045424.1, from coordinate 1,138,811 downwards.
AAATAATCATGTTGCTATTTCTTATGGCATACAAACAACATCACATTCATCACTTACTGCTGAGGAAATACTTCGTTCAGCTGATAAAAGAATGTATGCAGCAAAAAATTTGACCAAATCTTCTCCTCCTCCTTTTATTACTTCTAATTAAACTATTTATTATTTACAACTTGACAAACACTATCAGCTGATTTAAAATAAATTCTTAGACGATTACAATATAATATATGTTAATACATTTGATGACGAGAAAGAGTATGTATTGAATTATTTTACAGAGAACCGAAGCAGGGCTGAAATTCGGTAAATAATGGTATACAGAAAATCATCTCTGAGAAGCGACACCGAATTAAGTAAGTGAAGACGTTAGTTCTGCGTTATAAGAAACGCGTATGTTAGTACGTTGTGAGTGTATTTACCAGTAATGATAAATAATTTTGGGTGGTATCGCGGAAAACTCCGTCCCTTTATAGGGATGGAGTTTTTTTTATTATATTTAGGAGGCATTCTTATGGAAAAATGTAAAAAAATCAGTTTATTTCTCTCAGGTAATACTTCAATTATAATTATATGTATTGCTATTTTCACTTTCTTTTTCCCCAGCACATTTAAATGGGTCAGAGGAAATACACAATTATTCATTCTATTCATGATAATGTTTACTATGGGATTGACAATGACTATCCAGGAATTTAAAAAACTGGCCGAAAATCCAACTGATGTATGCATAGGAGCTGTTGCTCACTATACAATCATGCCGCTGCTGGCATTTTCTGTGACTAAAATTTTTCATTTACCTGACCCCATTGCATTAGGATTGATTCTTGTTGGCTGCTGTCCCAGCGGACTGGCTTCAGACATAATGGCCTTTCTTTGTCATGGTGATGTACCATTTGCTGTAGGTACGACAACAATTTCCACCTTATTTTCTCCGTTTTTGACACCTATACTTGTACTATATCTGGCCGGAGCCATTGTAAATATCCCTGCTCAAGCAATGTTCATTACAATTATTGAGACCGTCATTTCCCCCGTTATATTAGGCCTGATAATTAATTATTTTTATCAGCACAATTCTAAATTTCATGCTGTGCAAAAAATGATGCCTGGTATTTCTGTTATTGGTTTTGCATTTATTGTAGGTGGTGTAGTCGCACTACAAGGTTCAAATTTTTTCGTATCCGGGCTTATAATTCTTGGTGCCGTTATACTTCACAATTGCGGTGGCTATGCTTTGGGATATATTGTTGGACATGCCGTACATATGAACACCGCCAAAAAACGTACAATCACATTGGAAGTGGGAATGCAAAATGCCGGTCTTGCCACCGGTCTGGCTATGGCACATTTTGCTGCTATCCCCGAAGCCGCATTAGTCGCCGCTGTAGCTTGTGTATGGCATTCAATATCAGGCACTTTATTAGCCGATTATTTTGCTAAAAAAGATGCAAAAAGCACCGTTGACAACACTATTATTGCCGGACAAATATCAAAATAATTTAACATGAATAAAAGGTCTCATATTTCCTGGCTGTATTTGCATGACTAACAAGATTAAAGATATTTATCTGTCAATATACCAATATTCCGATCTTGTATTGATTTATTTCCATGTTTTGTCTTTATTCAATACTGGTAGTTTCAGATTTTAAAATTAGGCTGTATCCTTGCCCGGTGCACTAATCAAAACAAGCCGGTTATACTGAGCTGACTCAGTATAACCGGCTTGTTTTGATTGTCCGAAAATTATTTATAATTATTAGCACGAACCTGGAAAAAAGACTGTGGATGATCACATACAGGACAAACCTGCGGAGCGTTTTTTGCTTCACAAATATAACCACAATTTGCACACATCCAAATTACTTTTTCATTCTTTTTGAAAATCTTATCTTCCTTTACATTACTTAAAAGAAGTTGATATCTTTCATCATGTGTCTTTTCGATACTGGCAACGAATTCGAATAATTTGGCAATCTTTTCAAATCCTTCTTCATGGGCTGTCTTAGCAAATCCAGGATACATGCTTGTCCATTCATAATTTTCTCCGGCAGCCGCATCCTTCAGATTTTCTGCCGTATCACCAATACCATGGACAAGTTTGAACCAGATTTTAGCATGTGCTTTTTCATTGTCAGCTGTTTCTGTAAAAATCTGAGATATTTGATGATATCCATCTTTTTGGGCTTTAGAAGCATAGAAAGTATATTTATTGCGAGCCTGTGATTCACCTGCAAATGCAGCCAGTAAATTTTTTTCTGTTTGTGATCCTTTTAATTCCATTTAAATCTCTCCTGTCATAAAATTTTAATAAATGTGGAAAACAATTATCAATGAATATTATATATCATTACATAAATTTGTCAATGCTGCAATTATATTTGTCAGCTCTGTCTTTACATTCCTATATTCAGCGATCATATTTATGACAAAGCTGTGCTAAAAATGAAGCTCTTTCAACTGTAAGCTGATTTTTTTCCAGCTGCCATGCCCAATTTTTATTCAATGTACCTGGTGTATTCATTCTGGCCGACGAATCAAGACCAAGTACATCTTGAAGTGGTAATATAGCAAGCCGGGCCGCACTTGCATAGGCATATTCCATTAATTTGCAGCATATTTTTTTATCATCTGGTCGATAAAGTTTTAAATATTCCGCTAAAACCGCTTTTTGCTCTGGTGAAAGAGTATTTCTCAGCCAGCCCAGTGTCGTATCATTATCATGTGTACCTGTATAGATAACTGTATTTTCACTGCAGCTAAAGCCTATATTTTTCCGACCATCAGGACATAACTCAAATTGCAGCACTTTCATGCCAGGAAAGCCACATTCATTTTTTAATTTTTCTACATCAGTAGTTATAATACCAAGATCTTCGGCAATAATCGGGATATTACCTAATCGCTTTTTTATCGCTTCAAAAAACGACCTGCCAGGCCCTTTTATCCATTTACCGGTCTTTGCTGTAACAGCTTTACCATCAATTGCCCAATAAGCTGCAAACCCGCGAAAGTGATCTATTCTCACGGCATCGACTAGTTGTTCTAATGTATAAAAACGCTGTACCCACCATGTATAACCGTCATCTGCCATTACGTCCCAGCGATAATGCGGATTACCCCATAACTGCCCATTTATGCTGAAGTAATCCGGAGGTACACCAGCAATTGTTGCCGCCGTTCCATCAATATTAAGATTAAACAAATCCTGATGTGCCCAGACATCTGCACAATCATGTGAAGGAAATATCGGCAGGTCACCAATTATTTTTATGCCCCGTACATTAGCATAATGTTTTAATTGAAGCCATTGCGTAAAAAATAAATATTGAATAAATTTAATGTAATTTATCTCACTGATATGTACTTCAAATGCTTGCTGTACGGCAACTGTATTATATTGCTTTATATCATCCGGCCACTTTATCCATGCGGTATTTTTATAATATTTTTTTAAAGCACTGTATAATGCATAATCATCCAGCCAATATTTTTGTTCATCACAAAATTGCTCATATGCAGGAGTTGGTGAAAAGTTTTTAAAAGCCTGCCGCAATAACTTTTCTTTCGCCATTTTAGTGATACTGATATCCCTGTTTTCTACGGTAAATACCGCATTGATATCAAAATTAGTCAATAACCCCTCGACAACCAATTTATCAAGTGAGATCAACAGTGGATTGCCGGCAAAAACAGAAGATGTTTGGTATGGTGATTCACCATACCCAGTCGGGTTAAGCGGCAGAATCTGCCAATATTCTTGCCCGGCAGACTGCAACCAGTCAACAAACTCATATGCCGACTGTCCAAAATCACCTATACCATAGGGTGTGTACAGTGAAGTAGGATGTAATAAGATACCACAGGAATGCCGGTATTTATCAGTGATATGTATTTGCCGCAATACATTTCCTGACAATTTTCCCACATTCATTGAAAGAACATTATTATTCAGCACAACTTTATTTTCGGGGTCCAGCATATTTTCCAGTCTATCGTGACACAGTCCATTTAAATCCAATTGTATAGGAACAATTTCATTACTGCGGTTTATTATAATAACAAAAATATCATCAGCACATGGCTGCCCAAAAACATCCTGCTTATCTCGAATACGGCGGGCATAGGCCAATATATCGTCTGAAACATGTAAAAACAGCAGTTCACCGGCCTGCAGCGCAGGGTAATTATTGCGTAATTTAATCAATTGTTCCAGCCATTTTTGCATAATACGATCCGGGTTATCCCAATCATACGGAGCCCGGTTATGCGGATCACGAAATCCCTGCATGCCTATTTCATCACCGTAATAAATTGACGGTACACCAGGAAAAGTAAATTGCCACAAAGCAGCCAGCATACTTCTTTGCTGTCCCAGTTTATAATGTTCGGCATCCAATCTATAATGTGCCTGCGCCATAGCAGTCATATTATCTGCTGATGGTGCTTCCCCCAAAATAGTTATAATACGTTCTACATCATGGCTGCCAAGCAAATTCATCATAGCATAATAATTTTGTATGGGATAATTTTCTTTTTGACTGTTTAAGAGTGCTTCTGTCTTTTGCACTGAAATACGGTTGAGCAAAAATTCAATAACAATCGTACGAAATGGATAATTCATTGCTGCATCCATATCATAACCGCAAAGATATTCTCTGGATACGTCATAACTGATTTTATTGGAAGCATCTTCCCAGACCTCGCCAATAACTACGGCATCTGCATCAATTTTTTTTACTGCAGCATATAAACTACGGGAAAACTGCTGCGGCAACTCATCAATTACATCAAGACGCCAGCCACTGGCTCCATTTTCCATCCAATGCCTTATTACGCCGTTTTTTTCATTCAATATAAAATCCATATATGACGGTGTGGTTTCCGTGACATTTGGAAGTGTTTCAAAGCCCCACCAACTATCATATTTATCTGGATAATCAGTAAATCTATACCACCCATAATAAGGTGAGTATTTTGATTGAAAAGCACCAAGTGAATGATAATTACCCTCACGATTAAAGTAAATACTATCGCTGCCCGTATGACTGAATACTCCATCAAGTATTATTTTTATATTATTATCCTGTGCCGCTGCACATAAAACCTTAAAATCCTCATTTGTTCCCAATGTAGGATCAATTTTATGGTAATTACCCGTGTCATAATGATGATTGCTGGAAGATTCAAAAACAGGATTCAAATATATTACTGAAATACCCAGTTTTTGCAAATAAGGGAGTTTGTCTATTATTCCCTTCAAGTTCCCGCCAAAAAAATCATAGGAAATAATTTTCCCACTGTCAGCGTCTTTATAATAACATGGTACATCATGCCAGTCAGCATGATATACTGCATTTTTTCTGGCAATAAGTGTGTTGCCGTGCCGATAAAATCTGTCGGGAAAAATTTGATAAATTATCGCCTGCCTGAACCATGCCGGTGTTCCTACATCATACTGATATACAGTTACCTGAAAAGAAGGCGGCTGCTGACTGTAAAGCTGCCCAATGCCGCCCATATTTTCTTGATTATTACCATAATACAGTATTTTATCTTGTGTCGTTATCACAAAATAATACCAGATGAGACATCCCCTGTCGGGTGCGGTAATTTCCACAAAATAATGATTACTGTCCCGTGGTGTTTGCTTAAGAGGAATCAGCTGTTCCCCCTCTTTATTCCGCCATAATCTTAAAACAACGCTGACGGGTGGTTCTTCCGTTACAACATCTACCGCCAGATAAATAGTCTTGTCTGTCGGACAGGCTCCCAGAGGCAGGCGATAATAGGGACTGTGCGAATCATGCCGTACTAAATTTTTTTCTGACAAGTAATCACCATCTTATATACATTATTGACCAACAATGTTGCGGAACGATTTTAATAAACTGATTTTCATACTATATCAGCTGACAGGAACCGTTAAGAATTTTCAACTGACAGTGCCTGATATATTCTTACATACTGCTTAGCAGAATTTGCCCAACTGAAATCGGCTGTCATCCCGTTAGCTATTATACGGCGCCGTAAAGTGATATCACCATATTTTTCCAGCGCCCGTTTTATAGAAAACAAAAGTTCATGGGCATTATAACTTTTGAAGACAAATCCATTACCGGTATTTTTATAGCTATTATAAGGGATAACTGTATCACGCAGCCCCCCCACTGAATGTACAATTGGTATACTGCCATACCGCAAGGCAATCATCTGTCCAATGCCGCAGGGTTCATAGCGTGACGGCATTAAAAAAAACGAAGAAGCAGCATATATTTGATGCGCCAGTTGATTATCAAAAGTAGTAGTGATAGATACCTTTTTGGGAAATCTCCATTGCAGTCCATGAAACCACTCTTCATATTTATAATCACCGGTTCCCAATAAAATAAACTGAACATTTTCATACTGTAGCAATTCATCTAATATCCGCATTAGCAAGTCTATTCCCTTTGCCTCAACCAAACGGGAAATAAAAGCGATAATCGGTGTCCGCCGGTTTATCGGCAGCCCCAACCTTTTTTGCAATAATACTCTGTTGGCCATCTTTCTTTCCAGCACATTATTGATATTGTACGGTGCATATATATATTCATCAGTTACCGGATTATATTCCTCGTAATCTATTCCATTGACAATACCGGTGAGAGTATCGCTGCGGCTGCGCAAAATACCGTCCATTTGTTCACCGAAATAGGCATTTTGTATCTCCTTTGCATATGATTTGCTCACTGTTGTCAACTCATCAGAATAAATCAATCCTCCCTTCATAAAATTAATAGCATCGTAAAATTCCAAATCACCATTGGAAAAATATTTGTAGTCTAATCCCAAGACGTCTTCTAGCATATACGCCGGAAAAATCCCCTGATATTTTAAATTATGAATCGTAAAAACAGTCCTTATATTTTTATATAGCTTATCATTCATATAATTTAATTTTAAAAATACACTGATGAGGCCTGTCTGCCAGTCATTTAAATGTATTACATCCGGCCAAAAATCAATAACGGGCAATACTGCCAACACAGCCCGGCAAAAAAAAGTAAACCGTTCAGCATCATCATCATAACCATAACACTGCCCGCGCTTAAAATAATACTCATTATCAATAAAATAGAAAGTAATGCCATTATGCTTTAGCTTTTCTATACCAAGGTATTTTTCCCGCCATGCAACATTGATACTGCCATCATATATATGTTTCATCTTACTGCTGTATTGATCAGGAATTGTATTATATTTAGGCAGTATAACGCGAACATCAATGTTCTGCTTTTTTAATTCTTTCGGAAGCGAACCAGCCACGTCACCCAATCCACCTGTTTTTACAAACGGTGCTGCCTCCGATGCAACATAAAGAAGTTTCAGCATGATAAAGAGCCTCCTTTAATATTAGGTTGGTGCATTTTATCCTTGACACGCTTATATAACCGAGCCTTTAATTTAGCTATTTTCCGTTTAGGAACGCCATGCAGTTTTTTTACTTTTTCCCGCTGCGGTTTATCACCTGTCTCATATTTCATCGTCAGATTTTTCCGGCTTATGAATTCTTCATAGTCAATTTCATTCAAATGAAGATAAACAGCTGCTAAAGGAGGAATTGTCAAAACAAGTGATTTATCAAAACCGTTCCATGCTGTATTCTCAGTCACGATTTTCTGGCTGTTCATTACTCCCGATCCGCCGAAATCAACACAATCACTGTTGAATATCTCTTCATAGACTCCTGCGACAGGCACACCAACACGATAATTATATCTGACTTCTGGCGTAAAATTACAAATAACAAATATAAAATCGTTGCAATCCCGTGACTTTCGCATGAATGCAACAATACTGTTTTTACTATCATCACAATTAAGCCATAAAAAGCCATTCCAATCAAAATCGACCTGCCATAATGCCGGTGATTGTGTATAAAGTTTATTCAAGCTCTGTGAATAATGCAACATTTTTTTATGCATTGGATATTTTTCAGTCAGATGCCAATCGAGACTGTCATTATAATTCCATTCAATGAACTGACCAAATTCACCGCCCATGAACAACAATTTTTTCCCGGGATGGGCAATCCAATAAGCAAAAAGCACACGCAATCCGGCAAATTTCTGCCAATAATCTCCTGGCATTTTTTCTATCAAGGAACATTTTCCATGCACTACTTCATCATGCGACAACGGTAGAACAAAATTTTCCGAAAAAGCATACATCAAAGAAAATGTAATTTTAGAATGATGCCACTTTCGATATAAAGGGTCGAGACTGATATAAGCAAGAATATCATTCATCCACCCCATATTCCACTTATAATTAAATCCCATTCCTCCCATATATACAGGTTTACTAATCAGCGGCCACGAAGTAGATTCTTCAGCGATCATTAAAGCATCAGGATAATATTTAAAAACTGTTTGATTAAGTTTTTTAACAAAATCTATTGCCTCAAGGTTACCATTACTGCCATATTTATTAGGAAACCATTCCCCGTCCTGTCGCTCATAATCAAGATACAGCATATTAGCGACAGCGTCTATCCTAAGCCCGTCAATATGATATTCAGTAAACCAAAACAATGCATTAGAAATTAAAAAACTCTGCACTTCAGTTCGTCCATAATCGAAATTAGTAGTACCCCACTGACGATTTTCACTGCGCTGTGTATTATCAGATTCATATAAATTACGTCCATCAAAATTTTTAAGGCCATGTGCATCATTGCAAAAATGACCCGGTGCCCAATCCATTATTATGCCAATGCCATTTTGATGTGCCGTATCTATTAGGAATCTCAGATCATCAGGTGTTCCGAAGCGGCTGGTAGCCGCATAATAACCAGTTGCCTGATATCCCCATGAACCATCAAAAGGATGTTCATATAATGGTAAAAATTCAATATGTGTGTAATGCATGTTTTTAACGTAATCAATCAAACTAATCGCTGCATCACGATAGGAAATATAATTGCCATCCAATGTCCGCCGCCATGAACCCAGATGTACTTCATAAATAAGCATTGGAGCATCATAAGAAGGGTTCACCGGTTTATCTTTCTCCCACTTTGCATCCTGCCATTGGTATTTATCCATATCATATAAGCGTGAAGCCGTGTGAGGTGGTTTTTCGGCATAAAAGGCATAAGGATCAGCTTTATACAATACTTCGGCTCCGGTATCAGGCACAATAGCATATTTATATATACTATCATCCGGCAGGTCAGGAATAAACGTATACCAAATTTCACCGTCTTCTAATTTTACCATGGGATTAGCTGACTTATCCCAATTATTAAAATCACCGACGACACTGACTGCTGCCGCATGCGGAGCCCACACCACAAATCGGACGCCGGGAATATTATTTTGCTGCGTAAAATGAGCTCCAAATAATCCATATGAATAATAATTCGCCCCTTGATGATATAAATAAATGTCATATGGTTTTAATTCTGAAATTATCATATTCTATTCCTGCCTCCTTATTAATAAGATTTATTGTGCAGGCAACTTTATAGGCTGTACATCCCAAATGTCCCTGGCATATTCCATTATTGTTCTATCACTGGAAAAAATACCTGAATGGGCGATATTCATTAAACTGGACTCAAGCCACCCTTTCGTATCACGGTATTTTTCATCAATTGTTTTATGGGCATTGCAATATGCCGGAAAATCCTTAAACACAAAATATTCATCATTACTATTAAATAAATAATTATAAATGTCACGAAAACTACCATTATCGGTAAATTTCCCCGCCAATAATTGATCAATTACTGTACGTATAGCCGGAGTATGATTATATTCCTCCCAAGCCGAATAGCGGCCATTTTTATAATAAGACAGTATTTCATCCGCATTAAGGCCAAAAATAACACAATTATCAGCACCGACGGCATCGAGTATCTCTACATTGGCTCCATCAAGTGTCCCTAAGGTAATTGCACCATTCATCATAAACTTCATATTGCTTGTACCGGATGCCTCCTTACCGGCTGTAGAAATTTGTTCGCTTACATCAGCTGCCGGAAATAATTTTTCAGCTAAAGATATGCCATAGTTTTCCAAAAAAATTATTTTCAGCTTTTGGTTAGTTCGTTCATCCGCATTGACTATTTCAGCAACGGTATTAATAAGTCTGATTGTCTCCTTAGCTATATGATAACCGGGAGCTGCCTTCCCGCCAAAAATGAACGTATGAGGAAATACATCCATCTGCGGATTATCACATAATTGATTATATATGTACATTAAATGAAAAATATTCATTATCTGCCGTTTATAAGAATGAATCCTTTTTATTTGAATGTCATATATAGAAAAAGGATCTATAGCAATGTCGTACTTATTTTTTATAAAGGCAGCCAGCCTGCTTTTATGCAACTGTTTAATCTGCTGTAATTTATCCAGTGCCGCCATATCATTTTTAAACTCGAGTAATTTAATCAACTGGCTGGGATGAGTCTTCCATTCCGGTGTTATTAATTCATCAATCAACGCTGTCAATTCCGGATTAGCTGCCATAAGCCAACGACGATGTGTAATGCCATTAGTCTTATTATTAAATTTATGCGGATAATAATCGCTAAATTGTTTCATACTGTAATTTTTTAATATATCAGAATGAATCTTGGCCACGCCATTCACACTATGACTGCCAACTATTGCCAATCGGGCCATATGAACCAACCCATCTTGTAAAATAGAGTATTTAAACAGCATGTTATCTATATTAGGATAACGCTGGCGAACATCCTGCAAAAACCGTCGGTTGATCTCTTCAATAATCATATAAATACGCGGCAGCAATGGTCTGAACATATCAATTGACCACGTTTCCAACGCTTCCGGCATAATTGTGTGATTTGTATACGACATTGTCCTGACCGTTATATCCCAGGCACTTTCCCATGGTATATTTTCATCATCAACCAGTATACGCATCAATTCAGCGATAGCCATAGCCGGATGAGTATCATTTATATGTATGGCAACTTTTTGTGAGAACATGGTTATAGGCAAATGTAATTTTTTATAGGAACGAATAATGCTCTGCACTCCCGCAGAAACCAAAAAATATTCTTGAGTAAGCCGCAGCAATTTGCCTTCGTTAGAACTGTCATCAGGATACAGACAGCTCGTTATTGCTTTAAGCTGATACTGGAATTTTAACTTTTCCTGCAGCTGTTCATGTGTAAGAGCACCGCTTTCCGAAAAGTTTTGACTGAATTCCGCGTTCCATAAACGCAGCGTATTGACAACATCATTATGATAGCCGACAATTGGAACATCATAAGGTACTGCGGATACTACAGTATATTTTTCATGAACCAGCTTTAGACTGCCGTCCGGCATATTCTTCATATATGCATTGCCGCCAAAATGGATATTTATTTCTTTTTCCGCCTTACGATATTCCCAGGCAAAACCGTTTTTTAGCCAATTATCAGGAATTTCAACCTGATTTCTATTGATTATCCGTTGTTCAAACAAACCATACTGATAACGAATACTGCAGCCGTGACCTGCTATTCCCAAAGATGCCATGGAGTCAATAAAACATGCCGCTAAACGACCAAGACCACCATTGCCTAATCCGGCATCCGGTTCTTCTTCAAACAATTCATTAAGATCAATCCCAAGGTCCTTCATCGCTGAATAACATATATCACCGATGTCAAGATTCATTATATTACAATTCAGCAAACGTCCTAAAAGAAATTCAATAGAAAAATAGTATACTTGTTTTTCCTGATGTTCTGTATAATATCTATTGCTTTTTATCCAATTTTCACTTATATACTGACGGATAGTATTTACTAATGCCTGATATAAATTAACTTTAGGCAGCTCTTTTATATCACGTCCGAACAATATTGTGGCCGTTTGTAAAAACAAATGCTCAAATTGATTTTTTTCTTCTAATGCCTTATTTGGCAACATGTCATTAACACCTCTCATATAGGATTATTATTATTATCCGCCAGCACTGCAACGTATAAGAATAAATTTCCAGATCAAATCACTGTGTTTTTTTCTATTATGAATGGATAGTCATCTGCCCCCTTAAGCACCTTTTTTACGTCTACCATAACATTTTTATCACAGATGACATTTTCAATAAACGCATTTTCTTTGATCCGGCAACCCTGCATGATAATACTATTTTTTATCCGGGCACCCGCGTCCACTTTTACATTACGAAAAAGAATACTGTTTTCAACTTGACCTTTCAACACGCACCCGTTTGATATCAAAGAATTGCTCACATGTGCATCTGCCTTGTATCGGGCCGGCACATCATCTTTTATTCGTGTGTAAATAGGAAATTTGTTGAGAAATAATTCATGCCAAATCTGCGGATTAAGTAAATCCATGCTAGTGTGATAATAATTGAGTGTAGAATTAACGATAGACACATAACCATTATGACAATAGCCGTAAATATTATATTTTTTTTGAGTCCGCATTATGCCATCAAGCAAAAAGTCCGAACCACCGCGTTCATAAGTATATTTAACTATATCCATAAAAATTTTTTGTGACATTAAATATATATCCATAAATACACTTGCATTATCATCGGCCACTGGTTGATTAGCTATATCAGTCACCAATCCTGTTTCTTGTGTCTGCAAAACAGTACATGGGGAAAATTTTTTCTGTGAATTTTTATAATAAAGCATTGTTATATCAGCCTTGGTATTTTGATGAAAACGCAGCACATTATTAAAATCCATATTGAATACACTCCGGCTGCCTGATAACAGTACATAATCATAAACATTACGATGCATAGCATCCAAATTCTGATAAAGTGTACGCAGTTCAGATGGATGTGTCCTGCTATTTGTATCGAGTGGTGTCATATAATAAAGTCCTTCATGTCGACGAGCCAAGTCCCAATCCTTTCCCGAGCGTAAATGATCGAGAACCGATGCTGATTTATTGGGTAAAATTATCCCTACCGATACTATTCCTGAATTCACCATACTGGATAAAATGAAATCAATAATTCTGTACCTGCCGGCAAAAGGTATTGTGGCTATGGGACGTATTTTAGTAACTTCTTTTATGAGGTCATTATCTTCATGCAAATTTATTAAGCCCGTAACATGATTCATTTATAATTCCTCCAGTAAATCAACCAACTTGTTTATTTTCTTCATCCGGTGCCATGACAAGCTTTCCTTCTGCAATAACTACAATAGAACCATCTTCAGAACAAATATGACAATTATCGGTTATTTCACAATTCTGGGCAATGATAGCCTTTTCCACCACAGAATTTTCACCTATACTGCTAAACGGCATTATTATCGAATTTATTATTTTAGTTCCCTTGCCAACATGTACTCCGGGAAAAATCACCGAATTTTCAACATTTCCCTCGATAAAAGCTCCGCCGCTTATCAACGAATTTTTTATTTTAGCTCCGGGAGCAACAAAATGCGGTGGCAGCGACGGATTAGCCGAATAAATGCGCCATGTTCCACCCAGATCAAGAGATGGTTTTTCTTTCAAAAGATCCATATTGGCTTGCCACAAACTTTCAATAGTACCCACATCTTTCCAATATCCATCAAAGGCATAGGAGAATAAGCGGGCGTTATCTGCCAACATTTTTGGAATAATATTTTTACCGAAATCATGCTCTGATAAATTATCGGCAGAATCCTTTTCCAAGTACTCTTTTAATATTTTCCAGCTGAAAATGTATATACCCATTGATGCCAGATTACTTTGTGGTTTTTTAGGTTTTTCTTCAAAGGCTGTTATTCGTCCTGTTTTATTCGTACTCATTATGCCAAAACGCGTAGCTTCCTTCATCGGGACTTTAATTACACCAATTGTTGCATCAGCTTTATTCATCTTATGTTCTTCCAGCATCCATGAGTAATCCATTGTATAAATGTGATCACCCGACAAAACCAATACATATTGCGGATCGCAGGTTTCAATAAAATTTATATTCTGATAGATTGCATCTGCCGTACCCTTGTACCAATCCGCCCCTTTTTCTCTTGTGTACGGTGGTAATATATATACTCCGCCATTTTTTCTATCTAAATTCCAAGCTTCGCCTGTACCCAGATATGTATGCAGCTCGAGTGGTTTATATTGTGTCAATACTCCCACTGTTTCTATACCGGAGTTGGAACAGTTACTGAGCGGAAAGTCAATAATACGATATTTTCCACCAAATGGTACGGCAGGTTTGGCAATTTTTTTCGTCAGTTCTCCCAGACGGCTGCCTTGTCCACCTGCCAAAATCATTGCTAGACATTCGACTCTTTTCATAATAATTCCTCCTCAGTAGATAATAATTCTCTTTTAATTGCATTGTTTAATTAAGTATGGTAATTGTGATTTATGAGAAAAAACATTATATTAGTATATTTATACAATTCTGGATTAAGCTGATAAATCCTGCCTGATAAAAAATGTTTTTACTGAAATTTAATCAATTTCAACCCACGGGAAAATTTACTTGACACATTTGATGATAAACGAAATTTATTAATAAATTTTTCAGCCAATTCAACAGCATCTGATTCCCGACCATACTTCAATTCCAATTCCATTTCACAAATAGGTGTATTTTTTACACCGGCATAAATAAATCCCTGATCTATTACCAATTCTATTTTTGATGTATTATAAAATATAATTGATTGGTGCCGTAAAAAATTATTGGTGACAATAGGCGAAAGTGTCATATTTTTTATATCAGGAATAATATTGTGAAATATTGCCATATCGGCAAATGTATTTAGATTGGGTTGTATAGTTTGCACCACTCGATTGATTTCAAAGCGGCGGTGCAGCATTTCACTACCGGTGTCTGTTCCTTTTATGGTAGCAACACATAAATTATTTTCTTTTCTCACCCGGTAAACAATCTTATTTCTGGTTAGCAGCAGGTTATCAGTATCATAATAATATGCTGACATATGAAAATTAAATATTTTCCCTGGTCGGTAAAGCCCTGCCGTAAATTTATTGAGCTCATCAATTTCATACTTATCTTGAATTTGCAGTTTTATTTCTATTTCCTCATTCTTTTTGGCGTTTTTCATATTATTTTCTTCACCCTTGTATAAAATTTATCAGGCTAAATCGCTTTATTGTAAATATATAAAACGTTTTAGCCTGATGTTTAAAAACTTTCTTATAGAAATATGAGAATAATTGAACCGACAAACAATGTTAAACTTAATGATTTAAGGGCTGAACGTATAGTTTCAGCATTATTTTTTGCCAGTGGACAGATAAAATATTGTATTATCCAGACCAGAAAAGATGCACTAAGGAAAAAAGCGGGGATATCAGTAAATAAAATACTATATAAAAGCAATAGTATCGCCAGCAATGAAGCTGTTGACTGTCCTTTGGTAAAATGTTTTCTCTCAGGTCCGACCTGTTTGATTTTACACGTCCGCTCTGCCCGATCACAATCATTATATGCTTTTTCTGCTTCATCAAAATCTTTTTGTGTAATTTTTTTATAAATCATCATCATGCCTCATTTTATAGACAAAATAATTCATAACGGCCCGAACCGGTCAGTTTAAGCTGGTATCTGTGATATTGCAAAAGTGTAGAATGATGCCCAACACTTATAATTGTAATATTTGGCAACTCAGTTTTCAACATTTTATACAGACGGGCTTCTGTAATTTCATCCAAAGCTGATGTTGCCTCATCTAAAAATACCCACTCCGGTTTTTTCAAAAGTATCCGGGCAAAAGCCAAGCGCTGCTGTTCACCCAGCGATAAAATACAACTCCAATCATCAGACTTATCTAACTGACTGATAAATTTCTCAAGTTCACACAAACTTAGCACATGCTCTTCATAAACTGCTGACGCAGCCGACTGCGTTTGCGGATAATAAAGAGCCTGCCGCAGTGTGCCAAGCGGTAAATAAGGTTTCTGCGGTAAAAACAATATCTTGTTTTGCTGCGGCAGGCCTATCTTACCGGCAGCAAACGGCCAGATTCCGGCTAAAGTGCGCAGCAAAGTACTCTTACCGCAGCCGGAAGCTCCGGTTATTATCAAGCTTTCTCCTGCCGGCAGTCTTATATTCAAATCACTAATAAGAGATTTCCCTTGCGGCAAATTAACTGTCAACCCACTTATCTCCAAATTGGCCGCTGTGCTTTTTTCCACGGGTGATTCAATTTTTTTAATTTCACACATATGCTCAGTAAAGCTACCCAACCGACGAATAACTGAAGACCATTGTGCAATATCAGTATAAGAATTCACTAAATAGGACAATGCATCCTGAACCTTACCAAAAGCAGTCAGCGTCTGAATAAGCCAGCCGATTGGCATCATTTCACCAAAATAGCGCGGTGCGGCAATTAATATTGGTAAAATAATAGCCAGTTGTGAATAACTCACCGTCATACCGGTCAATATTTTTTGCCGATTCATTATCTGCCGAAAATTATTAATCACAAAAATAAATCGATTTTTAAAATTAACTTTTTCTGGTTGTTCCCCCTTATAAAAAGCAACACATTCGCTGTTTTCCCTGATACGCATCAAAGAAAAACGAAAATCGGCTTCATATTTTTGCTGATTAAAATTCAAGCCAATCAATTGATGCCCCACCTTATGAGTCAATAAAGTGCCAATTATTGAATAAATAATTGTTACCCATACCATAAAGCCGTATATCTGCACCGTTTGTCCATTAAAAGAAAATGAAAATGATCCTGACAACTGCCAAAGCATTGCAATAAATGCAATTAACGTCACTAATTGTTTAAACAATCCTATTCCCAAATTCAATGTCAAATTGACAAAAAGATTAATATCTTCTTGTATACGCTGGTCTGGATTATCTGTATCCCTTATTGCAGATTGCAAACGATAATAGGTCTGGTTCTCCAGCCACGCATCCAAATAATGCGCAGTCATCCAGGTACGCCATTTTATCTGAAGCATTTGCTGCAGATAAAGTGCATATACTGCCAATAATATGAACAGGAATGCTAAAAAGCTAAATTTACCTATAGACTGCCAAAAGTTTTGGTAAGAATAATTTTGTAATATAGTATAAAATTCATTATACCAGCTGGTCAACAGTAATAAAATATAAACTGAAACCAAATTCATTACGATTACTGCACTCAATAAACCACGAGCCTTCCATTTTTCCTTTGACTGCCAATAATCTTTGAACAAAAAATAAAAAATCCAGGCTGATTTTTTTATACCATATTTATCATATATTTTCACAGTATAGCCTCCGATGGCTTGAAATAAAATATGGTTAAAAGTATAATAAAAAAATAAACTTATTGCAACGTGTTATCATCAGTAAAAACAGGGGTAGATATATCGATGAACTACATTTTTTTACTTGCAGTGACTTTCTTATTGATTATAGTCCTTTTGTATGCCGGTTACCGCTATTTACCACAAAAGCGCATATTTTGTATATTTGCAGCTATTGTATTAGTTTGTGTATCTTCCATTATTTGGTTCAGCAGCCGATATCCACAGCAAAGCAAAGTAACCGATTCTCAAAAGATGCAGATTTTAAGTGAACAGCCTTTTTTTGTGACATGGTATGAATCATATAAGCAGAATATTGATGACATTGACCGTGTTTGGAGCCGATACAACAACAACCTCAACAGATTCTCCCAAGATGATGTATCATTGAGGGTTTTAACAGAAAACTTGATTAAAAATCAGGCTGATATCATCAGTTTGCAAAAAAAGCTTGCAACAGCACTGCCACCCCAGGAATTATCCGATACAAATTATAAACTCAGTTATGATGTTTTGGAAAAAACCAGATCATATTTAGCAGCACAAAGTGAAACTATAACCGCATCTGTGCAACTGCTTCAGTCGCCCGAATTTTTAAATCAACCACGCGATATCCAGTACAAGCAGCTTGACAACATCCGCATATTAAAATCTCCGGTTAATTTGAATATTTCCCCGGATATATCCAGCATAAGAGATAATCTCATTTTGCCTGATTTATCCTGAGTATTGCTGTCTTATAGTCATATAAATAAAAAACACAATTATTTATGAGATTTTTTTTATTCATACAGGATTATTATTATCTGTCATAGAATATAAATCAAGATGCACCAAATTTCATTATTGTATTACAAACGAACGGAGGAATTCACTTAGTGGAATTTCATCATATAAGTGTCATGGCTGATGAAGTCATTAGGGGATTGAATATAAAATCAGACGGAATTTACGTAGATTGCACACTTGGCGGTGCCGGTCATGCTTCACGCATTGCATCGCTTCTGGGCAAAAATGGAACTTTACTGGGAATTGACCAAGATGAGACAGCCGTGGCGGCAGCTAAAGAAAAATTAGCCTGCTGTATCTGTCATACAATAGTAGTACATGACAATTTCAAAAATCTGACTGCCATATTAGCTCGGGAAAATATAACCGGAGTCGATGGTTTTTTATTTGATCTGGGCGTATCCTCTCCACAAATTGATGATGCTGAACGGGGATTTTCCTATATGCATGATGCTCCGCTCGATATGCGCATGGATCAGCATGAATCGCTCACGGCATACGATGTAGTAAACAATTACAGTGAACTGCATCTTACCGATATTTTCAAAAAATACGGTGAGGAACGCTGGTCTAAAAGAATTGCCAAATTTATTATACTATATCGGCAGGAAACACCTATAAAAACGACTGCCCAATTAGTTGATATAATCTGTCGGGCCATTCCGGCAGCAGTCCGCAGAAACAATCCCGGTCACCCGGCAAAAAGAATATTCCAGGCCATTCGCATTGAAGTCAATAATGAGCTTGGTATACTGAAAAAATCGTTTGAATGTGCCGTTGAACATTTAACTCAGCATGGCCGGTTAACTGTAATTACCTTCCATTCATTGGAAGACCGCATTACCAAACAGACCCTGAAACTCATGGCAACAGGCTGCATCTGTCCACCGGATTTACCAATTTGTATCTGTGGACATAAAAGGCAGATACGTTTATGCGGTAAAGCCCTGACACCTTCCGAAACGGAATTGATCGATAATCCACGCTCCAAAAGTGCAAAACTACGCATCGCAGAGAAATTATAAAACATTACTTAAAACTAACATCAATAAGGCACTCAGCATCCTAACAATGTTCTTTCACACTGTCCAATAAATTATTTGGGGGCACGGACAATGGTAAAATATACTTACGGCAATTTGGCAGAAAAATCATCTGAGGCAAAACATTCCTCACCAACAGATTCTGCCTTTCACAGCCGCCGACGCAAAAAAGAAAAAATTCAACTGAACACAAAATGGCGGGCGCGCTGCTTGTTTTTAGTCATTTTGATTTCAGCCATGGGCATGTTCATCACTTTCCGTAACGGTCTGGCTGCACGGCAAGGCTATGACCTTGTCAAAGCAAAACAATCCGTTGCCACATTGGAAAAAGAAAATGCCCGTTTGCATTTAGATATTGCCAGTTTAAAATCACCGGAACGAATAAGGTCGATAGCTGTTGGCAAGTTAGGAATGATCCTGCCGCCGC
The DNA here is from genome assembly GCF_014076555.1 of Pectinatus frisingensis. Classification (NCBI taxonomy): domain Bacteria; kingdom Bacillati; phylum Bacillota; class Negativicutes; order Selenomonadales; family Selenomonadaceae; genus Pectinatus; species Pectinatus frisingensis. The sequence goes on along the minus strand of NZ_CP045424.1, from coordinate 1,119,261 downwards.
AGGTATATTTTGCCGACAAAAAGCGCTGATTTATAAATTTGTGGAGCTGTTTTTTTACAGCTCCTTTTTAGTTCTTTGATAATCTGCTATAATATATTTGTTTTGTAAAAATAGGAGGTATTACCATGCATAAGGCTGTAACTGACTTAATAAAAAAACTCAGCAACGCTACAACTATAAATACCACAGACATAACAGGCATAGATATAAGCTCACTGGAATGTGACTCCCGTAAGGTACAAAAAGATTCACTTTTTTTCTGTATAAAAGGTGCAACCGTAGACGGTCATGACTTTGTCGAACAGGCCATAAAAAACGGCGCATCAGCCATAATAGCTGAACATGATGTTGCTGTACCAGACAGCATAGTAAAAATTATCGTTCCTGACACACATAGGTCCATGGAAGAAATAGTACCATACTTTTATGATTATCCCAGTAAAAAAATGCGTCTGATTGGTGTGACCGGAACAAATGGAAAAACAACCATCACTTATATAATACGCTCTATTTTGCGTAAAGCCGGTTACAAAACAGGCCTTATCGGTACAATAAAAATAATGGTTGAAGATGAAATATTGCCGATACACAATACAACACCGGATATCATTGATTTGCAGCATGTTTTATATCACATGCAAAAAGCCGGCATGGATTATGTAGTTATGGAAGTTTCCTCTCATGCGCTGGCTCTAAATCGTGTAGCTGGCTGCGAATATGACACGGCTGTATTTACTAATCTGACACGCGATCACTTGGATTTTCATAAAACATTTGAAAATTATGCCTTGGCAAAAGCTAAACTTTTTTCTTCTTTGACAGCAAAAAGCAACATAAAACAAAATAAAACAGCCATAATAAATATTGATGACCCCTCCAGCAACATCATGTGTGAGCATACCAAATGCCGTTTATTCACTTATGCCATACATAAGGACGCCTCATTAAAAGCTTGTAATATTAATATCCACGCTAATGGAATGGAATTTTCTCTGCGGGGCAGCCTGACAGATATAACTTTGCACTTAAATATAACCGGTATGTTCAATGTATACAATGTAATGGGTGCAATAGGTGCCGCTTTAGCTGAAAATATTGAGCTGCGGTTCATCACTGCAGCTCTTGAAAAATTTCACAGCGTTCCGGGACGGTTTGAATTGATTAGGGCAGGACAAGATTTCTCTGTCATTGTCGATTATGCACATACTCCGGATGGTTTGGAAAATGTTTTAAATACAGCCCGACAAATTACCACCAAGCGTTTGATAACAGTATTTGGCTGCGGTGGTGATCGTGACCGTACTAAAAGACCCATTATGGGAAAGATTGCCGCTGAAAAATCCGACATTGTAATTGCAACATCCGACAATCCGCGCAGTGAAGATCCGGAATTCATTTTATCAGAAGTTGAAAATGGCGTTATACCCGCTTTACACGGTAATTTTCATGAAAAAATAACTGATCGTAAAAAAGCTATATATCGGGCTATAGAACTTGCCAAAGCAGGTGACATCGTTATGATAGCCGGTAAAGGCCATGAAAACTACCAAATCTTAAAAGATAAAACGATTCATTTCGATGACAAAGAAATCGCCATAACAGCCATAAAATCAAAGCTTGCGGGGGAATTATAATTGCCGGCATTTACATTAGCACAACTAAAAAAATACACTGACTGTAAAATCTTGCAACAAACCTGCACCAAATTTACCGATATAAGTACTGATACACGCAGCATCACTCCCGGTATGCTGTTTTTGGCACTAAAGGGAGAAAATTTTGACGGTCATGATTTTCTTGCCCAGGCTTGTGAAAAAGGAGCCATCGGTCTTATCATTTCAGATAAAACCAAATTGCCTGCCAATGTTACCAAAAAGTCTACTATTTTACTTGTTAATAACACACTTGACGCTTATTTAGACATAGCCGGAGGCTGGCGCGACCAGTTCTCTCTACCTGTAATCGCCATAACCGGTTCGAACGGCAAAACAACCACTAAAGATTTGACAGCGGCTGTTTTATCCGAAAAATATTCTGTCTTAAAAACATTTAAAAATTTCAATTCTGAAGTAGGCATAGCTTTGACACTGCTTTCCATTACACCTTCTTATGATATGGCGGTGGTTGAAATGGGCATGCGCGGTCTCGGTCAAATAAGACGTTTGGCAAAAACTGCCAAGCCGGATATAGGAATTATACTTAACGTTGGTAATACCCATCTTGAACTATTAGGTTCACAGGAAAATATTGCCCGGGCAAAGGGAGAATTAGTCGAAGCAATAAAACCACAGGGTACCGTAATTTTAAATGTTGATAATACATACACCGCAGCAATGGCCTCTATGACAACCGCACATATAATAACATTTGGTATAAAAAATTCAGCTGATATCATGGCAGAAAATATAACCGTTCATTCCAATAATAAAACGACTTTCACTTGTAAGCTGCTTAATGAAAATCTCCAGTTAACAATACCGCTTATTGGAGAACATAATGTCTATGATTCATTGGCCGCAATTGCGGCTGGCTGCGCCATGGGAATGACACCACTGGAAATAAAGGCAGGTCTGCAAAAATTTCGACCATCAGGGATGCGTTTCGAAATAATAGCCATGCATGGTTATACTGTTGTCAATGATGCGTATAATGCCAGTCCGGCATCGATGGCTGCCGCTTTAGATAGTTTAATGTCAATGACTGCACAAAGACATATAGTGGTTTTTGGCGATATGAAGGAACTTGGTGAAATTGAACGTACCGCCCATGAACAAATCGGACTTTTATGTGTCCAAAAGAAAGTTAATGTCCTATTAACTTTAGGTCCATTAGCCCGCTATACTGCTGAAACAGCTGCGCACTATGGCCTTAAAGCGGTCTATAACTGCAGTTCGCATGCCGATGCAGCAACAAAATTAAAAGCTATACTAACTGCCGGTGATGTAGTTTTATTTAAAGGTTCACACAGCATGCAAATGGAAAAAATAATAAATTTATTGGAGACGTAATAAATGATGGTAATAATTTATCCTGTTTGGGCAGCAATATTATCAGCTGCAGTAGTTCTTTTATGCGGACCAAAATTGATCCCTGAACTGCATAAATTAAAATTTGGTCAAAGTATCCGGCAGGAAGGGCCTAAAAGCCATCAGATAAAATCAGGCACACCCACTATGGGCGGAATTATAATTGTCCTCGGCATACTGGTTGGTACATTGACTTTTGCCCACTTGACTGTGGAAATTTTATTAGCCTTATTGATAACTTTAGGGTATTTTATAATCGGTTTTATTGACGATTATATAAAAGTCGTATTAAAACGAAATTTAGGCCTGACGGCACGGCAAAAATTTCTTGGTCAACTGATAATTGCTCTATTGGCAACATATCTTGGCATCCATTACGGTGTGCTGGATATGAAACTATGGTTGCCATTACTGAATATTAATATAAATCTGGGTTTCTTCTACTATATCCTAATATGGCTTGTATTAGTCGGAACCACTAATGCCGTAAATTTGACCGATGGTTTGGATGGTCTGGCTGCCGGTTCAGTAGCAATAACCTCGTTTGTCTATGCACTTATTTGTCTATATTTTGTAAAATTTGATTTAGCCATACTTTGTTTATCCTGTACCGGAGCCTTAGTCGCATTTCTAAAATTTAATAAGCACCCTGCCCAAATTTTTATGGGTGATACCGGTTCACTCGCCCTCGGTGGAGTTATCTCATCAGTCGCTATCCTGACACATACAGAAATCCTATTAATATTAATTGGCGGTTTATTTGTCATTGAGGCATTATCAGTTATAATCCAGGTTGTTTCCTTCCACTGCCGTCATGGAAAAAGAGTCTTTTTAATGAGTCCATTGCATCACCACTTTGAATTAAAAGGTTGGCCGGAAGTCAAAGTGGTAAGAAACTTTTGGCTGATCAGCGCACTGTGTGGTTTTTCAGGTTTGATCATATTGTTACTAAGTTGAGAAAGAAGATAATTATATGGACTTAAAAGATAAAAAAATTGTTATAATAGGCGCCGGTATAAGCGGAATTGCCGCAGCTAAGATAGCAAAAAAGTCAGGTGCATCTGTAATCATAAGTGACACCAACACTGCTGATAAAATAAGATATGATTTATCTGAACTAAAAAATCTCGATATCCGTGTTGTGCTGGGGAAACAGACTATAGATCTGCTAAAATCTGCCGATTATGTACTTTTATCACCAGCCGTGCCGTTATATACACCTTTATTTAAGCAAGCAATGGATATGGGTATAAAAATAATGAGTGAGATTGAATTTGCATGGCATTTGGCTAAAGCACCAATTTATGCAATAACGGGAACAAATGGTAAAACTACGACAACTACTCTATTAGGGCTTCTGATGAAAAAACATTGCCATAATGTCGGTGTCGGCGGCAATATTGGCGTACCGCTGTGTGATGAAGTATTACGTGTTGGCGCCGATGGCTGCACAGTAGCTGAAATATCAAGCTATCAGCTGGAAAGTACAAGTGCTTTTCATCCACATATAGCAGCTGTCCTCAATGTCACACCTGATCACATAGTTCGCCATGGTTCCATGGAAACCTATCAAAAAACCAAGGAAAAAATTTTTGCAGACCAGACAAAAAATGATTTTCTCGTACTTAATTTTGATGATTTACGTACCCGGGACATGGCTGAACGAGCTGACAGCACTGTTATGTTTTTCAGTCGCAAAACCAATTTATCCGAAGGAGCTGTTGCTATAAATGGCAGCTTAGTAGTAAAATGGCAAAATAAAGTGTATGATGTATGTCAGCTTGATGAAATAAAAATAAAAGGCAGCCATAATATTGAAAATGCGTTGGCTGCCACTGCAATGGCTTTTTTGGCGGGTGTCGGCATTGAACAAATTGCACAAGTGCTGAAAACCTTTCCTGGTGTTGAGCATCGTATCGAACCTGTCAGAATTCTTAATGGGATTCATTATTATAATGATTCCAAAGCGACTAATACAGACGCTGCTGTAAAAGCCCTGGAATCTTTTCCCAATCACATAATATTGATTGCCGGCGGACGTGATAAGCAAACTGATTTAACTGACTTTATGAAATTAGTAGCAGAACGTGTGGATAAGTTAATACTGCTGGGAGATGCCGCCGATCGTTTCAAAGCAGCGGCTATAGCCAATGGATTTGCTGCAGAAAACATCTCAATGGTTGGTTATTCTATGTCTGAGGCGGTTAAAACAGCCCACAGCCTTGCCCACATTCCCCAGACAGTATTACTCTCTCCGGCCTGCGCAAGTTTTGATATGTATGACGGCTATGAGGCACGCGGCAAAGATTTTAAAAAAATTGTAAAAGCACTGTAATAATTAAAAGCAGGTAGTATAATTATGAGATTTATTTTTTCCGGTGGTGGTACCGGCGGACATATTTACCCGGCTATAACTTTGATTGACAACATCAAGCAACGGCACCCGTCTGCCCAAATTCTATATGTCGGCACTAAAAATGGACTGGAAGCAGATATTATTCCCAAAGAAGACATTCCCTTTGTCACAATAAACATAGAAGGTTTTGCCCGCAGAGCCACAATCAAAAATTTGGCAGTTGCTGCCAAAGCATTATGGAGTTTATGCAAAGCTTACCGCATCATAAAAAAATTTAATCCGGATGCCGTTATTGGCACCGGCGGTTATGTCAGCGGTCCGATTTTACTGACTGCAGCTTTACTGAAAATTCCTACATTAGTACAGGACCAAAATGCTATTCCTGGTATTACCAACAAAATATTAGCCAAATTTGTTACCAAAATAGCTTGTGGTTATGAATCGGCCTGCCAGCATTTTCCCACTGCTAAAACCGTTTTGACCGGCAATCCTATCAGACACTCTGTTCTTGAATATTCCCGCTGCGCAGCAGCAAAAGCTCTGCAACTCGACGAAAATAAAAAAACCATTTTAGTCACAGGTGGCAGCAGAGGAGCCCGGCGTATCAACGAGACCATGGTATCTGTGTACAAATACTTTATTAATGATCCGTCTGTACAATTTCTTCATATAACTGGTAAAACTGAATATGACAGAGTCATCCAAAATTTAAAGAAAAATAATATTGACATAAAAACGGCAAATAATATTTTTATAAAACCATATCTATATAATATGCCCAAAGCATTGGCTGCAGCCGACATAGCAGTTTCTCGCGCCGGTGCAATCGGCCTGTCAGAAATAACAGCCTGTGGCATTCCATCTATATTAATTCCCTATCCTTATGCAGCTGAAAATCATCAGGAATTTAATGCACGGGCATTGGTAAAGCATAATGCTGCCGTAATGATACTTAATTCTGAATTGACCGGAAAACGGCTGCTTAATGAACTGCAAAAACTTCTGGCATCACCAAAACACCTTACTGCAATGTCGGTGAACAGTAAGGCCATGGGACATCCCGAAGCAGCTAAAACTATTGTGGACATAATATTTTCAATCATAAAAAATAAAAAATGAGAATTTCAGGGGGCTATTTCGTTGCTTAAAAAAATGAAAAAATTTCATTTTATCGGTATCGGTGGAGTAGGAATGAGTGCAATTGCAGAAATATTGCTTGAAAAAGGCTATAAAATAACCGGTTCCGATTTAAATAATTCTGATATAATAGTTAATTTAAAACAAAAGGGCGCACAAATATACCATAATCATTGCGCCGATAATATAAAAGATTGTGATGCTGTGGTTATATCGTCGGCAATAGCAAAAGACAACCCGGAATTGTTGGCGGCGCGGCAAAAGAATATAACGGTGTACCATCGCTCAGATGTATTGGCAGCCTTGCTGAATTCAGCAAAAGGTATTGCGGTGGCCGGTTCGCATGGTAAAACTACCACTTCATCAATGCTTAGTGTTATCCTGGACAATGCTGGAATAGATCCTACCGTTTTAATTGGTGGCGTGGTAGACTATTTTCATGGCAACGCCCGTCTTGGCAAAAGTGACTATGTAATTGCCGAAGCCGATGAAAGCGACGGTTCTTTCCTCAAATTTGATCCCTATATTGCAGTCGTAACAAACATTGAAGATGACCATATGGACCATTATGGCAACATGGAAAACATTATAAATGCCTTCAAACAATTTATTGGCAATATAAGTGAAAAGGGCACAGCCGTTCTTTGCCTGGATCATAAAAATGTCCGCAAAATAATTAGTGATACCACAAAACCATATATTTCGTATGCCATAGATACCCCCGCCGATTATAGAGCCGCCAATATAAAAATGTCCAAAACGACAACTTCATTTGATGTAACTTACAAAGAAAATTTAATTGGCCATATTGAGCTTAATATTCCGGGACGCCACAATATATTAAATGCTTTGGCCGCGATAGCCGTGTGCAGATTTTTGGACATACCAGTTGAAAAGATAGCCGATGGCTTCAAATTATTTCACGGTGCCAAGCGTCGTTTTCAAACTAAAAAAAGAACGGCTTCTTATTGGATTGTTGATGACTACGCCCATCATCCGACAGAAATAAAAACTACATTGGAAGCTGCCAGGCAGACTCAGCCCAAACGGCTTATCTGTATATTTCAACCACACCGTTACAGCCGTACTAAGCTTTTAGCAGCTGAATTTGGCCATTGTTTTTCACCTGCAGACATTTTAATCTTTACTGATATTTACTCTGCGGGTGAATCGCCAATACCCGGCATCAGTGGTAAAACAATAGTCACTGAAGTAGAAAAAACCGGAAAAAAAGCAGTTTATATCCCGGATATGGACAAAATAGCTCCCTATGTACAAAACATAATGCAGTCTGGTGACCTTATAATAACCATGGGGGCAGGAAATATCTTCAAATGCGGTGAAACTTTGGCCCGTAATTTACAATAATGCCGAATGCAAGGAGAATACAAAGTGAAATATAATAAAATTGCCGTTGTCATGGGCGGCCCATCTTCAGAAGCACAAATATCCCGTCTTACGGGCCAGGCTGTTACAGAAGCTTTGCGCAGTAAAGGTTATGAGGTAACTGCATTAGAATTATGTCCGCATACATTGGTAAATGATGTAAAATCCAGTGGTTGTGATGTCGTATTTAATGCCGTACATGGCAAGTACGGTGAAGATGGCCTGCTATATGCAACCATGCAGATGATCGACATGCCCTGCACCGGTTCAGGCGTCTTAGCAAGCGCTTTGACAATGAATAAGGCAGCCAGTAAAAGAATCTTCTTATCAGCAGGAATAAATACACCGCGAACTTTATTTTTTAAAGATACCGTCGCAGATGATATCGATATAAAAACCCATATTATGGATGAATTTGATTTTCCTATGGTAGTAAAAGCCGTGGATCAGGGATCCAGTATTGGTGTTTTTACTGTAAAGGATAAAAATGAACTGACAAAAGGATTAAATGAAGCGTTCAAATACAGCCATGAAATAATCGTTGAAGAATTCATAAGAGGACGGGAACTTACTGTAGCCGTATACGGCAACAAACAAAAAAAAGCCATGCCGATAATCGAAATAGTTGCACAAAATGGCATTTATGATTATCATAATAAATATACCAAAGGCTGCTCAAAACATATCATACCGGCCCCTATTTCAAAAGAACTGACAGAAAAAATTAATGACATTTCCATTGAGGCCTGCAATATAACCGACTGCAGCGGTGTAGCCAGGGTGGATTTGATTCTAAGCGAAGATAACATACCATATGTATTAGAAATAAACACAGTGCCGGGATTGACGGAGACTTCGCTTGTCCCTGATACAGCCCGTCATGCCGGAATAGAATTTCCTGATTTATGTGAAATGATGCTGGATATGATTGAATAAATCATTAATTTAGGGCGGAAGGAGCAGGCAGATGCCTTTAAGTCGAGCATGAAGAAAAATATTTTTAAACGTTATATTGGAAAAAGTATTTTATTACTTTTATGCATTACTGTTATCATTATATTGCTTCGTTCACCATTGTTAGCCGTGGGACATATATCCGTCAGCGGCAACGAAACTTTGAATAAAGACGAAATCTGCTCTATCGCCGGGATAAAAGATCCGGTAAACATATTTGCAATCAGTACGGATAATCTGCAAAATCGTCTGGAAAATGATCTACGCATTGAAAAAGCCACTGTGCGAAGAAATTTCCCCAATACTGCCTTATCCATAGAAATTCGAGAACGTCACCCGGTGGCTACACTACAATGCAGTTATGGCTATGTAGATATAGCCCAAAATGATATTATAATACATGCTTATAAAAATCTACACACTGTAAAAATTCCGCTGCTGACCGGTACAGTCCTGCCCGATGTTTACATTGGTGATATTGTTACTGATGAAACCATCACCAAAACCGTACATTATTTATCAGGCTTGGATAATGATACTTTAGCACAGATAGCCGAACTCAATATAGCAGACCCGCAAAACATCATAGCCTACACTTCCGGTGGTGTAAAAATAAAATTGGGAGATTTGTCTCTCCTGGAACAGGAAATTAAAGAAACAACCGTATTCCTGCATGATTTAAATGGAATGAACAGACCTGTTGACTATGTCGATTTTAGTTATGGAGCTCCTGTGTTAAAATTCAAGCCTTGATATTAGGAGAATATTATGTTGTCATTAAAACACACCCGCCTATCCATTGTTTTAGCTTGTTTTATACTAGGTTTCATGATTGCCGTTCAGTTTCACTCCACACAAAACAGTTTAAAATATTTGACTCAGTATCAACGTACCGAAGAGTTGTCACAACGTCTGCTGCAAACAGAGAGGGAACGTGACGCATTAAAAGAACAGATAAAAAACGGCACAGCTGTTCAGACAACTAATCTGACTGACTCAGCAATTGTTGAAGCGGGCATATCAGCTGTGGAAGGCCCCGGCATAATAGTGACAGTCGCTGACAGCAGTAAAAAAACAATGGGTGATGATAATGTTAATTTATATGTTGTCCATGATGAGGATATGCTGCGCATCATCAATGAACTACGTGCTGCCGGTGCGGAGGCTATCTCCATAAATGGTCAGCGGGTAGTAGCTACCACTGAAATAAGATGCGCCGGACCGACAGTATCGGTCAATAATGAACGTTCGGCACCGCCGTTTGAAATCAAAGCTATCGGTGACCCCAAGGCATTGGAAAACTCATTAAAGATGCGCGGCGGTGTGATTGAAACCCTGGGTGTATGGGGAATCAAAATTGATGTTTCTACCAAAGAACAGTTAACAATTCCGGCTTACAATCATGCCAATGATTTCAAATATGCAAAATCAGTGGAGAAAGGCGAAGAAAAATGATTTATGCTATTGCCAGTTTAGTTATCGGTGCACTAGTGGGTTATTTTTGCAATATAACTATTCCTGTAGAATACAGCAAATTATTTTCAGTTGCTTTATTAGCTGGTTTTGATGCTGTATTCGGTGCCCTAAAAGCCATTTTTCTCAAAACATTTGACAACCTGAATTTTTTGACCGGTTTTTTTTCTAATACATTACTGGCAGCACTTTTAGTTTATCTCGGTGATAACTTATCCATTGACTTATACTATGTAGCACTGTTTGTTTTCGGTCTCAGAATCTTTAAAAACTTATCTTATCTGCGACACTGTTTAATAAAAAAATAGTATGCTGATATAAAAATTAAGATGGATTATTTAATGCAGATGTTATATAATATAACTATTAATTTGACGAGTTGTATGTCTTAAGGGACATTCTATACGGGATATATGGAGGGCTTCTAGTGTTTGAATTAGATATGGACGTTGATCAATTTGCCAAAATAAAAGTTATCGGTGTTGGCGGTGGCGGCAATAATGCTGTAAATCGTATGATTGAATCGGGACTTAAGGGCGTCGACTTTATAGCTGTTAACACTGACGCACAGGCATTACTAAACGCCAAAGCACAAAATCGCATCCAAATAGGTGAAAAGCTTACACGAGGCTTAGGTGCAGGTGCTAAACCCGAAATAGGCGAAAAAGCAGCAGAAGAGAGCCGCGAGGAATTACTTGGGGCACTGCGTGGTGCCGATATGATATTCGTGACTGCCGGTATGGGCGGCGGTACTGGTACCGGAGCGGCTCCGATAGTTGCCGAATGTGCCCGGGAGATTGGTGCTTTGACCGTAGGTGTCGTAACCAAGCCATTCACTTTTGAAGGACGCAAACGTTTTAAACAAGCAGAATCAGGCATTGTCAATTTAAAGACAAATGTTGATACTTTAATCACAATTCCTAATGACCGGCTGCTTGATGTAGTGGACAAAAAAACTTCTATGATGGATGCTTTTCGCATTGCTGATGATGTTTTGCGGCAAGGTGTTCAGGGAATATCGGATTTAATTGCCATTCCGGGACTTATCAATTTAGATTTTGCCGATGTAAAATCAGTAATGAACAACGCCGGGTCTGCCCTCATGGGAATTGGTGAGTCATCCGGTGAAAATGCAGCTGTCGATGCTGCAAGAGCAGCAGTCAATAGTCCTTTATTAGAAACATCTATTCAAGGTGCACGAGGTGTCCTTCTTAATATAACCGGTGGCTCAGATTTGAGTCTGTTCCAGGTCAATGAGGCATCAGCAATTATCTCAGAAGCAGCTCATGAAGATGCCAACATTATTTTTGGGGCAGCAATAGATGAAAATATTGGTGACAGTGTGCGTGTTACGGTTATCGCTACCGGTTTTGATGACAGCACTGTAACAGTGGAGCTTGATGGTAAAAAGATGGACGTAAATACAGTCACACATAAAATAAGTGATTTTAAAATGGATAAAGAGATACCGGATATTCCTATTTGGATGAGAAAAAACAGCAAATAAAAATAAGCAACCGCTGGAATCCCAACGGTTGCTTATTTTTTATAAAATGTTATACTTCTAATATGAAGTTCAATCAATTAATCATTACATTATTGCAAATACTTAAAAAGACTATTTATTAAGGGGTCTGTTTATGCGGCGCTATATACCGTTAGTTTTTATTGCGTGCAGTATTTTGTTGATTTTACTATCGATAAACGTATATTGGATTTATCAAACGTCAACCGGCTCACAAAACACTGGAAACAAAAATAAAATAACAATTTACACTACTTTACCAACACAAATGGCGGCGCCAATTGCTGCCGATTATGAAAAACTCAACAAAGTAAAAGTAAATTTTGTTCCGCTTTCCAAACAGGAACTATTAGATAAAATAAAAAATAAAACAATGCCTCTAAACGGACAAGGGGATATTATACTGGCCAGTGATGACATCTTACGTCAGGCAGCTGCGGCTGGTATATTGGCAGCTTCTACTTCAGAACAAGAAGATGTTGTAACAAAATCATTCAAAGATACCAATAATTTATGGGTAGGAGTATGGTATGATCCGATTATTTTTTGTGCCAACAAAGATTATCTGCAGTCGGCAGCTTTTATTCCCCGGACTTGGGAAGATTTAACTACTGATAAAGATTTAACCATAGGTTTGACAGATTTTTTGGCATCTGATGTCTCATCTGGATTATTCTACGCGCTCGTTGAACATTATGGCTCTGAAAACACTTTCTCTTTTTTGCAAAAAATACATCCCAAAGTACTTCAATACTCAAAATACTTATCAACTCCAGTTAGAATGGCAGGAATGGGAGAAGTTAATATATCAATAGCTGTGCAAAGTGAGGCCCTCAAATACCTGAATAATAATTATCCGCTGATAATAATTTATCCTGAAGATGGTACATATGCTGAAATTACCGGAGCTGCTCTATTAAAAAATGCCCCTAATAAACTGCAGGCCGATTATTTTATCCAATGGCTTTTAGGTGACGATCTTCAACTATGTTTACAACGTAATGGCTTCTTTTTTATACCGACTAATTATTCTACTTTAGCATATAAAACATATGCCGGGAAAAACATAAAATTATTTGACACTTTTGCAACGACGCTCACAGATGCCCAAAAGAAATCTTTATTAGATGAATGGGTAAAAAATATTCGTTTGCAATAACATAAATTAAATCAAAATTAACATCACTTGGAGGAATTAAATGCTAAAAGCCGGATTTGTAAGTCTTGGATGTTCTAAGAATCGTGTTGACACAGAAATTATGCTGGGTATTTTAAATAAAAATAATGTTGAAATAACATCCGATCCCACAAAAGCAGATATATTGATTATTAATACTTGCAGTTTTATTGAATCGGCACGGGAAGAATCTGTAACAACCATATTAGATATGGTTGAGTACAAAAACAATGGCAAATGCAAGGCTCTGATTATCGCCGGCTGTCTGGGACAGCGATACGGACAAACTTTACTTGATGAAATACCGGAGGCTGATGCCGTCATCGGGACAGGTGCCTGGAATCGCATAATGGACGCTGTTACAGCCGTTTTAAACGGCAAAAGGGTTTTATTTATCGATGATATGCAGACAATTTACAATAAAGATATGCCTCGTATCATAACAACGCCTTCTTTCAGCACCTATATAAAAATAGCCGATGGCTGCAATCATCGCTGTGCATTTTGTTCGATACCGTTAGTTCGCGGCAATTATCGAAGCCGCAGTATCGATGATATAAAACAAGAAGCCTTACAAATGGTAAAAAATGGTGTAAAGGAAATAAATCTCATTGCTCAGGATACAACTAACTATGGTGCTGATTTATCCAAGGGTACCAACCTGGCAGGACTATTACATGAATTGGTGAAAATAAAAGATTTAAATTGGCTTAGGGTACAGTATACTTATCCTCACTCTTTTACCGATGAACTCATTGAAACCATTGCTTCAGAAGAAAAAATTTGCAACTATGTTGACATCCCGCTGCAACATGCACATAATGCTGTTCTGAAAAATATGCGCCGCAGCGATACTACTGAATATATCGAAGAAATAATTGGAAAAATACGGCAGCGTATTCCCAATGTTTCATTACGCACGACATTTATTGTTGGTTTTCCCGGTGAGACAGATGCTCAATATCAAACTTTGCGAAATTTTGTAGAAAAATATCGGTTTGATAAGGTAGGAGTATTCACTTATTCCAGAGAAGAAGACACCCCGGCTTACAATTTGCCCAATCAAATATCAGAAGATATAATGCAGGAAAGATATCATGATCTGATGAGTGTCCAAAGTAAAATTTCAGAAGAAATAAATAAAAACTTAGAAAACAGGGTTATGGACGTTCTGGTGGAGGGACGTGATGAAGAGCAAAGATCTGTTGTTTACGGTCGTTCATATCGTGAAGCCCCTGAAGTAGACGGACAAATATATGTAGAAAACGATGAAACCAGTGAACCTGGTGACATTATCAAGGTCAAAATAATGCAGGGTTTTGCCTACGATTTAGTAGGTCAAAAAATCTAAAAGGGGTATACAAATGCGTGTTGAACTTATTACTACCGGCAGTGAGCTTTTACTGGGTCAGATAGTAAATACAAATAGTGCTTATATGGCAGCCCATCTCAACGATATAGGATTTGATGTATTTTATCAAACTACCGTAGGTGATAATCACGACCGGATGAAGGCAGTCATAGAAACTGCTCTAACAAGGGCCGACATAATAATAACAACCGGCGGGCTGGGTCCTACCCAGGGCGATATAACAAAATATGTTTGTGCAGAAATAACCGGCAGCCCTATGATTACTGATGAAGAAAGTCTAAACCGGATGAACAGTCATTTTACACTCAAAAATATCAAAATGACACAAAATAATCTTCGTCAGGTTTTAGTTCCGGAAAACTCTCGCGTCTTTCTTAATTACAATGGTATTGCACCAGGAATAGTGCAAGTATATCGGGGAAAATACATTATAAATTTGCCCGGCCCGCCTCGTGAAATGAAGGATATGTTTGATCGCTCTTTGCGTCCTTTTCTAAAAGAAAAATTTGGCTTAAAAAATGTAATCCATTCATTAGTTTTAAACACCTTTGATATTGGTGAATCACTTTTAGAAACAAAAATCCGGGACTTAATTCTAAAACAAAAAAATCCTACATTAGCACTTTTAGTTCGTCCAAGCGGTGTAATAATCCGCATTACAGCCAAGTCAGATAATTTATCAGATGCTGAGGCTTTGATCACGCCACTTCGTCAGGCAATATATTCCCGCATCGGTGAATATATTTATGCTGAAAATGATGACAACATGGAACATGTGGTCGGCAAGCTTCTGCAAACAAGTCATCAAACTATCAGTTGTGCGGAATCATGCACCGGTGGTCTTTTAACAAGTCGTCTAACTGATATTGCCGGCAGCTCTGAATATTTATTAGGAAGCATTGTCTCTTATTCCAATGCCGTTAAAATTAACCATTTAGGCGTACCTTCTGCTGTATTAGCCGCTAAGGGCGCTGTCAGCGAAGAAACGGCACAATATATGGCAGAAGGTGCTGCTAAAGTTTTATCTGCTGATATTGGTGTGGGCATTACCGGAATAGCCGGTCCCGGCGGTGGCACCGACAAGAAGCCGGTCGGACTTGTGTATATCAGTGTCACAGGAAAAAGGGGCACTTTCACCACCAAAAATTTACTGTCCGGTAAAAGAAATGAAATCAAATATCGTGCTACGCAAAAAGCATTAAATATGGTACGATTATACTTAGAAAATAAATCTGTCAGATAAAATATTATAACTCGATTTATTTTTTTAAAGTGAAAATTAGAAAGCAGGAGGATATATTTTTGAAAAACGAAACAATGACCTTTGGTGATATCACTTTAAGCAAAAAAGTTATTGATGCTTTAAACGATATGGGCTTTGAAGAACCCTCTCCCATTCAAAGTAAAACTATTCCACTAGTTATGGAAGGTGACGATGTGCTGGGCCAGGCACAGACAGGTACTGGTAAAACCGCCGCCTTTGGTATTCCGACAGTGGAAAAAATAGATGAAACCAACCGCCATATTCAGGCATTGGTCATAGCTCCCACACGGGAATTAGCAATACAAGTCGCAGAAGAATTAAACAAAATAGGCAAATACAAACGTATAAAGACTCTGCCAATTTACGGCGGACAGATGATTGAACGACAAATCCGCGCTTTAAAAAACGGTATAAAGATAATTGTGGGCACACCAGGCCGGCTTCTTGATCATATCAATCGCAAAACAATTAAACTGGACCACATCAAAACCCTTATACTTGATGAAGCTGATGAAATGCTCGACATGGGATTTATTGATGATATTCAATCAATTATGTCACATATCCCTAAAGAAAACAGGCAAACTCTATTATTTTCAGCTACAATGCCTGCACCAATTGAAAAACTGGCTCAGGGATATATGAACAGCCCCAAAAAAGTATTGATCAGCAAGGGACATCTTACTGTACCGCTTATTGATCAAATATATTACGAAACCCGTGATAAATTTGACGGACTGAGCCGTATTCTGGATGTAGAAGGCACAGGCAAATTCATTATTTTTTGCCGAACCAAACGTGGCGTAGATGATCTTATCGCTTCATTAGAAGCAAGAGGATACATGGCCGGTGGCTTACATGGCGATATGAATCAGGCTCAGCGGCAGCGTGTAATGAAAAAATTCCGTGACGGCAAACTTGATATTCTTATTGCCACTGATGTAGCTGCCAGAGGTATTGATATCGATGATATAACACATGTCATAAACTATGATATACCGCAGGATCCTGAATCTTATGTACACCGTATCGGCAGAACTGGTCGTGCCGGCAGAAGCGGCATTGCCATAACCTTTATAGAACCACGGGAATACAGCCAGCTCCGACTTATTGAAAAACTCATAAAACACCGTATGATTCGCGGACAACTTCCCACTTCAGCTGATGTACTGGAACTGCAAAAAGAATCTATAAAGAAAAAATTGATAAAAGTATTACAAGCCAACAATTATTCCGATTATCATATGATTGTCGCTGATCTGGTTGCAGACAAATATGATTCATTAGATATTGCAGCGGCTGCTGTTAAATTGTCGGTAGAAGGCTTAAAAGAACATGAGCAATCTAACAATGACAATAGTACTCAAGAAAAGTTCAGCAACAGCGGCGGTGCTCCCGGCATGGTCAGGCTTTTTGTAAATATTGGCCGGAATCAAAAAATCAGACCAGAAGACATTGTTCGTTTCATTGCCACAGAAGCTGATATTCCTGGTAATATAATCGGTGTCATAAACATATATGATAAATTCACCTTCGTTGAAGTTCCCGGCAGTGTTGCTGAAAGAGTTATATCAGTAATGCATAGGAATACTTTAAAAGGCTATAAAATAAACGTAGAACCAGCCCGTGGCAGGAATTAACAGTAAGAAAAAAAGTATCAAGGCATTTTATGCTTTGATACTTTTTTTATTTTTTTATCCTTGTTGTTCTTTTATTACTGCAGCAATCGCCTGACAAATCATCTCAAGCTGATTTTGATCAGGCCCTTCAGCCATCACACGAATAAGTGGTTCAGTTCCCGATGGCCGCACCAATATACGCCCATCGCAGCCAAGCTGCCATTCACCTTTATCAATGGCCGCCTTTATAGCCGCATTATCCTGCCAGCCATCCTTACTTGCAACCCTTACATTAACCAAAAGTTGCGGATAACTTATCATCCCATCCACAATAGACGACGCCTTGAATTTATTATCAACTATATAAGATAGTACCTGCAGAGCTGTTATCAAACCATCACCTGTAGTGGCAAAATCACTGAATATAACATGTCCTGATTGTTCACCACCAAGATTGTAGCCATTTTTCAACATATTTTCCAACACATACCGATCACCGACAGCTGTTATTTCAACTTTACAGCCATGTCCTTCCAATGCTTTATGAAAACCAATATTAGCCATAACCGTAGAAACAACAGTATCATTTTTTAATGTTCCTGCTTTTTGCATTGCCAGAGCACAAGCTACAATTATATGATCACCATCAATAATCCGCCCTTTTTCATCAACACAAAGGCAGCGGTCCGCATCACCATCATGAGCTATGCCAATGGCAGCATTATGTGACAAAACCTCCTGTTGTAAATTAGCCAAATGCGTAGAACCACAATCAGCATTTATATTTACACCATCCGGGCTATCATTTATGACAATCAGCTCAGCACCAAGATTTCGCAAAACAGCAGGCATCGCCTCATAGGCGGCACCGTTAGCACAATCAAGCACTATTTTCAATCCGTCTAACCTTACCTTGCACGTTGCCGTCACATAATCAATATAGTCATGTATCAAATCATGACGATAAGCTATCGTTCCAATATCAGCCCCGACTGCTCTGGTGTAAGTATCCTGCTCAGTAATTTTGCGGACGATATCTTCCAGTTCATCTTCTACTTCATCCGGTAACTTATAGCCGTCACCGCCAAAAAATTTTATACCATTATCATGAAACGGATTATGCGAGGCCGAAATAACTATCCCGGCTTTAGCCTGATACTTTTTACTCAGGTAAGCTACTGCCGGAGTTGGAATAATCCCCGTTATTATAACGTCCCCACCGGCCGAACAGATACCTGCTGCCAGCGCCGATTCAAACATGGCTCCCGATATTCGTGTATCCCGGCCAATAAGGATCCTAAAAGTGTCAGCCTTTTTACCAAAATAAATTGCCGCTGCCCGACCCAATTTATAAGCCAATTCAGCAGTTAATCCCTTATTAGCCTCACCACGGACACCATCTGTTCCAAAAAGTCTAGTCATTAAAAAAATCTCTCCTTGAAATTTATATTTTAGCAGATTGAGTCATATTTTTATCAACCGTGATATAGCTGAGAGCTGCATTAATACCGTCAACAGCGGCGCTCATTATACCACCGGCATAACCGGCCCCCTCACCGATCGGATACAACCCTTTAGTATTAAGTGAAAGATATGAATCCTTAAACCGGTTAATCTTGCAGGGAGCTGATGAACGCATTTCCAATCCGGTCATTACAACTCTCCTGTTGGCAAAGCCATGTATTTTTTTATCAAAATACGGCAATGCCGCTTCCAATGCTGCCGCCACTTTGCCTGGTAGACAATTATGCAGATCTACTGGGCAAACTCCCGGCTTATATGTTGGAACAGTTAAAAATTTATCGTCACCACTATTATGTTCCAAAAAATCTCCTACCGTTTGAACCGGTGCTGAATAATTTCCACCACCAACCATAAATGCCAGATTTTCATAATGGCGTTGAAATTCGATGCCGGACAAAACATCATTACCAAAATCTGCCGGTGTCACCGGTGTCAATAATGCACTATTGGCAATGCCGGAATTTCTGGCATAATTACTCATGCCATTAGTTGTCAGGCGATTTTCTTCCGAAGCCGCGGCAATTACACTGCCACCCGGACACATACAAAATGAATAACAAGTTAATTGTCTGGCTTTATCATGAAACGTAAGTACATAATCTGCCACAGGCAACTGAGGATTTCCAGCATCCTCCCCATATTGTGCCATATCGATCAACGTCTGCGGATGTTCAATACGCACACCTATTGCAAAGGACTTTACTGCCATACTTATGCCATTTTTATACAACATTTCGTATGTATCCCGGGCACTGTGACCTATACCTAAAAATAATGCACTGCACGGCACACGATCCTTACCATTGACGATAACAGACTGCACCCTTTTATCAATAATCTCTAAATTTGTCAATTGATGGGAAAACTTAACCGTCCCTCCCATGCTGATAATTTTTTTGCGGATATTTTTCACGACAACACGCAAAATATCCGTACCTATATGCGGTTTATGCAAATAACGTATTTCAGCAGGAGCACCGGCGCTGATAAAATCTTCCAGTACCTGGTTTATTTTTGTATCATGAATCCTGGTCGTTAATTTACCATCGGAAAAAGTTCCTGCACCACCCTCGCCAAATTGAACATTTGAGACTGTGTCAAGTATACCTGATTTCCAAAATTTTTCAATATCACGATGCCGCTGGTCGACATCACGGCCACGCTCTAAAATAATTGGTCTGTAACCAAAACGGCACAAGGTAAGTGCACAAAACATTCCCGCCGGTCCAAAACCGACCACTAATGGTTGGACTGCTGCCTTATCGACAATAGGCCGTGATACTTTCAACGGAACTTCAACAACCTGATTGACATTCTTATCTTTAAAAAAACGATGCAATAATTTTTTTTCCAGGCTGTTTTCCAAAGTGATATTTAACGTATATACATAACGAATCGGTGCATTTTTATAACGCCGGGCATCCAATGTTTTTCTGGCAATACTAATTTTCTTTATGCTGTCGGAAGAAATTTTCAACCGCTTAGCCGCTGCACTTTCCAGCGATAAAACGTCACCAATGGCTACATTTAAATTTGTCAGGCAAATCAATTACACAAACCTCTCAATTTTTATCAAGTTTTTTAGCAGAAACAGTAATAGTGACATCAACTGTATCCTTCGAGACTGTAATTCCATCAGGAATAACTAATTTAACCGTCTTTTGCCCTGAAGAAGTCATTTTAGCTAAAGCTATTTTTTCCGTGTCAAGGAAATTAACTGTACTGATAACCTGCGGATCACCTGTTATCAGTATCTTATCAGGAGTTGTTTTCACTGAGTCAAGTACATAATCGGCCGGCAGATCAGAATCAGTAATTGGCTTTATTGAAACCACTTTTTTAGTTAAACCGCGTGCTAAAGCAATATTGGCGTTCACCGTAGGACTTAGAAGTGTCACATCGGCCACTTCCTTATTATTATCATTTACAGCACGCAAAGGAACAATTACGGTAAAGTCTTCCTTATTGCCATCCAGCCCAATATAACCAACAGCGCGGCGAACGGTATCAACCTGAGAACGCGGCCCCCTTACAACTATTGTATCAGCTGACTGCTTTACATTTGATACAACCATATCATCAGCCGGTTTACCCGATAGCAATAAATCAACAGGAATCTGCTTTTGAATGATTTTGTCAATAGTAAAATTTATTTTTTCCGGTGTAGTAGACAAAAGTTCAAACCCTGACGGCATCTGAATATGAACCGGCAATGTCTGTGTACCTTCTTCAACATTCTTCAAATCGACATAAGCTTTAAAATCCGAATTATCAATAGATGCAAACAAAGTCCTTGGTGCCTTAACCTTCAATTTAACAGTATCCTCATCATGATGAATCTGATATCCGTCCGGAGCATTTATAACACTCAATGATACCGTCACAGTATTAGTTATTGAGGGATTTTGTTCATTCATCACATATAACCATAACCCTAGGGCAAGCAACAGACAAAGACATTTTAAAATCAAATTCTGCCTAAGCATTTTCATCATTTTGTTCCCTGCCTCCAGTTCCTGATAAAATCTCTGACTGCCGATGATTTTTGTGCAAATAACGGAATTAAATACTGTTTAAGCTGCTCCGAGTCAAGATGGCGGTATATGCGGCCGTGTTCAGCTACAGATATAGTACCCGTTTCCTCGCTGACCACCACAACAACGGCGTCGCATTGCTCTGACAAGCCAATGGCAGCACGATGACGTGTACCAAGCTCAGTACTCAGCGTACGATCATCTGTTAAAGGAAGAAGGCAGGCTGAAGCAATAATCTTTTTGCCACGGATTATTGTAGCCCCATCGTGCAGTGGTGTATTGGGTATAAAAATATTCATTAACAGTTCGGATGAAACAATGCCGTCAATAAAAATACCATTAGAAGATATATCATCCAATCCCATTTCACGTTCAATGACAATTAATGCGCCAATCTTTTTTTGTGACATACGGGTAACCGCTGATTCAATTTCGCTCACCAAACTGCGGGCTTCCTGAATATTAAGCAATGATGTCCGTACAAACAACCGCCCCTGCCCAATATGTTCAAGCGCACGACGCAGCTCAGGCTGAAATACTATCGGCAACGCTACAAATAAAAGTGTAACCGTTTTTTGCAGCAGCCAATATATAACATGCAGTCCGAGCCAATCACTCACCATAGTCAATACAAGCAATACCATAATACCCTTGACCAATGTGATAGCCCTGGTATTATTAAGCAGTTCATATAATTTATATAAAATGACGGCGACAATAATGATATCGCAGATATCAAGTATGTCGATAGTTGATAATAATCCTTTTATTTCTAGTAACATTAGAATTCTCCTTAGTAAAAAGGTATAATAAATTTATTCTATTTTTATAATAAAAATCCTTGTATATCCTATAAATTAGCGAAAATTAATTGGCAAAACCAACAATTCTATATCTAAAATCTGGTTGTTCACGGATAATATTACCGCAATAGCAACCTGTTAAATTCTCTATATTATCTTATAGTACCATAATGTGAAACGTCAATAAACAAAATAAATATATAATATTATAGTTGACATCAGCATATCATTATTAATAAAATATTACTATATCAGGATATGAAAAGAGGCATTACAATTATGGTCAGAACAGCTAAAATAACATATTTATATAATAGCGGCTTTATCGTTGAATTGAAAGATTGTGCGCTGATTTTTGATTACTATATAGACAAAAAAAATTGTTTGCCAAGTATTTTGGCAAAATATCAAAAAATTTATTTTTTTGTTTCGCACAGTCACTTTGATCACTGGAATCCGGATATAGGAGAATTTTCTGCAAAAGTTACAAAATACTTTATCAGCTATGATATTCACGACAGAAAAACACTGCCAATTGACAAAACTGTGGTATTAAATGAATATGACAATTACACCGATAATCAAATCAAAGTGATTTCTTACAGCTCAACCGATGCCGGAATATCTTTTTTCGTTGAAACAAACGGTTGGAAAATATTTCATGCCGGTGATTTTAACTGGTGGCACTGGAAAGCCGATACCGCCCAAAACAATGCTTTCGCCAGAAACGGATTTGCTAAACAAATGAAAAAATTGATCGGTTTACAAACGGATATTACCTTTTTCCCAATTGATACCCGGCTTGAAGACTGCTGTGACTGGGGTGTCAAAGAATTCTGCCGCAATACCGATGTAAAAAATCTGATTGCTATGCATAACGCTGGCCGCAGTCCCTGGCCGCTTCCAAATAATTTTGCCGGGAACAACAGACCGATAAATATATGGTCACCAGCTCAACCGGGACAAAACACGACAATAACCGAAACCGACTGACGCATTTTATATAAAAAAACTAAACTGGAGCGCGATAAAATGATAAATCATACAATACAATTTAAAACTACATTAGGTGATTTTACAATAGAACTATTTGAAGATAAAGTACCTAAAACGACAAAAAATTTTTTAGACCTTATCAATAAAAAGTTTTATAACGGTTTAATTTTTCATCGGGTAATCGACGGATTTATGATTCAAGGCGGTGATCCCGACGGTAACGGCACAGGCGGCCCCGGTTATACAATTCCTGATGAGTTTGATGATAATTTGAAACATGACACAGAAGGAATTTTATCGATGGCCAATGCCGGACCGAATACCGGTGGTTCTCAATTTTTTATTACCTTAGCGGCTACACCTTGGCTTGATGGACATCATACTGTTTTTGGCAAAGTAACCGACGGTATGGATATCGTCAAAAATATTGGTCGGGTAAAAACCGATTTTCAAGATCGTCCTTGTGAAGATGTCATCATTGAGCAAATATCCATCAGTGAAAATTAACAAATGACCGCTTACACTTACATTCTTCGCTGCAGTGACGGCAGCCTTTACACCGGCTGGACAAATAACCTTACCATGCGTCTGGCAGCGCATAACAGCGGGGCTGGCAGTAAATATACACGGACACGTCTGCCGGTCACAATTGCTTATTATGAAATTTTTACCACTAAATCGGAAGCTATGAAGCGAGAATATGAAATAAAACAATTGACACATGCCGCAAAAATGACTTTATTAGCTAATAGTAATGACAAAAACGATAAAAAATGATACCATAAAATTAATTGCAGTTCATCAGATAATAAAAAAGGAGGCATTATTAATGCCAAAAATGATAACGGAAGTCCTTGGTGTGCAATATCCGATAATACAAGGCGGCATGGCCTGGGTATCTGAAGCAAAATTAACAGCGGCCGTATCAAATGCCGGTGGGGCCGGTATTATTTCCAGTGGCGGCAGAACGACCGACTTCGTCCGTGATCAAATAAGGCTCACCAAAACATTAACCGATAAACCATTCGGTGTAAACATGATGCTTATGGCGCCAAATAAAGACGAAATTCTTAAAGTACTCTGCGAAGAAAAACCGGCATTTGTAACTTTAGGTGCGGGTAATCCTGTGCCTTATTTCAAAGCTCTGCATTCAGCCGGCATAAAAGTAATTCCCGTCATTCCCAATGTTAAGTTGGCAAAACGTGTAGCAGACGCAGGTGCTGATGCCATGGTTGCTGAAGGGATGGAAGCCGGCGGTCATATCGGGGTATTATCAACTATGGCTTTGATGGAACAGGTCATACCAGCCGTAAATATTCCTGTCATCATGGCCGGTGGCTTTGCCGATGGCCGGGGATTAGCCGCAGCATTATTGATGGGGGCTGCAGGCATCCAAATGGGAACACGTTTTTTAGTAGCTGAGGAATGTCAGGTTCATAAAAATGTCAAGGAAAAACTATTACAAGCTATTGATACTGATACTATTGTAACTGGTTATACACTTGGGGCTGCTGTCCGTGGTCTAAAAAATAAATTTTCCCAGGATTTTGTCACCAAAGAGAATTTGGGTACCACAACCAAGGAACAACTCATTAAAATGGCTACCGGCACCAATAAATTAGCTGCTGTTGACGGTGATATCGAAAATGGTATGGTTCAGGCCGGGCAAACATTGACGTTGCTAAATAAAGTGGAACCGGCAAAAACTATAATCACTTCGATAATCGCAGAAGCGAAATTAACGCTCAAACAGGCGGCCGATATTAAAATATAATCTACAAATAATGAAGCGGCGAAGGAATTCTTCGCCGTTTTACTATACAAATATAATAATTTTTGATAAAAATGAAATAAAATAATTTTTTAATAGGATTTTTACTGTACCATATGGAATAATATACAATTAAACTTAGAATTCGATTCTAAATAAATGTATTTAGCAATCCAGGGAGGGATTTAAGCTTGGAAAAATCGACAATTATCGGTTTAGCCGTTGGTTTTTTATCAGTGAGTATAGGATATGTGTTAAAAGGAGCAGATCCTACGGTAATGATCAACCCGGCTGCATTTTTGATTATTATCGGAGGTACTATATCCTGTCTGTTTACCGGATTTACATCAGAGCAGATGAAGAATTTTCCAAAGTTAATCAAAAAAACGCTACAGCCGCCTGACAACAAACCCAAAACTGAAATGCTCCAGCTTTTTGTTGATTTATCTCAAGTTGCCCGACGTGAAGGCATCTTAGCGTTGGAAGACAGAGTAAATGAAATTGAAGACCCGTTTTTTCGTTCAGGTTTATCAATGGTAATTGACGGGATGGATCCTGAATTTGTTAGTGATGTATTGGAAGCAGAACTACAGGTCATGGAACACCGTCATTCTGAGGGTATGTCGATATTTGTCCAAGCCGGTACTTACGCACCTACACTCGGTGTATTAGGTGCCGTTGTAGGACTTATTGCAGCGCTGGGAAATCTATCGGATATTGAGGCACTCGGTCATGCTATTTCGGCTGCATTCGTTGCTACTTTACTAGGTATATTCACCGGTTATGTATTATGGCTGCCAATAGCCAATAAGCTAAAAATTCTGTCTCAAATGGAAATCGCGCAGAAACGAATGATCATTGAAGGTATTTTATCTTTGCAGGCCGGTGATTCACCAATGGCAATTGAAGCAAAGCTAATGACATTTATTCCTCAGTCGGAAAGAGACAAAATAAAATCTGAAAAAGCGGGTGAATGATGTGGCACGAAAAAAAAGATCTAAGCCCAAGGAAGAACATGCCAGCGAAGCATGGCTTCTACCTTATTCAGATTTGTTGACACTTCTATTAGCACTGTTTATCGTTCTTTTTGCAGTCAGTGCCGCTTCCAGCAAAAACACTGATGATGCTACAGCTTCATTTCGGCGTGGTTTCAATGCAGGCGGTATTTCTTTTTTCAACAAAATGGGTACACAAAGCGGTTACTCTGCCTATCTTACCGAAGATCAAACCAGACAAAAGTCCATGAGCGATTATGTGGCAGAAAATGATAAATTAGAACAGGAACAGCAAAAGCTTGAAGCATACATTAAAAAAAATCATTTAGAAAATGAAGTCAGTACACAGATGACTGAACCGGGTTTGATGATACGGATCAAGGAAAAAGCCCTGTTTGCTTCTGGCAGTGCCGATTTGACAAATGACTCCAACAAAGTAACATCTATCGTGGCATCTTTATTAGGAGAAATCAGCCAGAGTGTCATAATTTCCGGACATACTGACAATGTCCCCATCTCCAACAGCCGCTTTCCTTCTAACTGGGACTTGAGCAGTCAGCGGGCGCTTAATTTCATGAAAGAAATTTTGCAAAAAAATCCCAATCTTAACCCTGCACGCTTTCAAGCCACAGGAAACAGTGAGTACCATCCGATAGTGCCCAATGATACACCGGAGCATCGCGCCCAGAATCGTCGGGTAGAAGTGTTAATTGCGCGCAGCTACTCACCTGATGGCATCCAAAACATCAAATAGTGTTATAACCAGGTCAAAAATTAGTCTCTGGCCTGCAGCAACACTTGGCAGGGGAGGTTTTTCAATTGCGAATAGCAACAGTTGAACAAATAAAAAATATTGACAAAACAGCTATTGAAGAATATGGTATCAAAGAAATCGTCTTAATGGAAAATGCCGGCCGTGCCGTTGCCCGGGCTGCATTCAATTTATTGGAAAACAATTCTGATAAAACTGTTTTTGTGGCTGCCGGAATGGGTAATAACGGCGGTGATGCCTTAGTTGCAGCAAGGCATTTATTGAATTTTAATCTTAAAGTAAAAATTTTTCTTTTAGGCAATATTGAACATTTTACCGGGTCAGCCCGTTCGAATTATGCAATATTACTACATATGGGCGCAGAGCTTTACTTTATCAAAACACCTCACGACTGGGATAAAGTCAGATTAGGCCTAAATTTATCTGATATCGTCATTGACGGACTCTGCGGCACTGGCGTTCGCTTGCCATTAAAAGATGACTACAAAAAAATGATTGCTTACATAAACAATGCTGGAAAATCAGTCATTGCTATTGATATTCCCAGCGGTGTAAACGCCGACAATGGCACCGTAAGCGATGGACAGGCAGTAAAAGCCACAACGACAGTTACTTTAGGTATTCCTAAAATAGGAAACCTGCTTTATCCAGGTGTAATCTATACTGGTAAATTATTGACAGACAGCATTGGCATTCCTCTCAATGTCCTCAATGATACAACTATTAAACAAAGATTTATTGATAAAAATTTGACAAAAAAATTTCTGCTGCCTCGTCCGATGAATGCTTACAAAGGCAGTTGCGGCAGAGTACTGGTCATTGCAGGTTCAACCGGTTACACAGGTGCCGCGTCATTATGCTCTCAGGCAGCTTTGCGTGCAGGCGCAGGACTCGTAACTTTGGGAACTGCTGAGAGTTTATACCCTATATTCGCTGGCAAAATGACAGAAGTGATCGTAAAACCTCTGCCAGAAGAAAAACCCGGAATACTGGGAATCTCAGCCATTAATTTAATATTGCCACGAGAAGAAAGCTATGACAGCATATTAATCGGTCCCGGTTTAGGCAGAGATACTGCTACTTTACAATTCGTACGTGAACTGGTCAATAAAATAAAAAAACCAGTTATATTAGACGCTGATGCTATCTTTGCATTTTCCGGGCACATCGATGAGTTGGCTAAATGCTTCACCCCGCCGATATTGACTCCGCATCTCGGTGAAATGGCCAATTTATTGCAAATCAAAGTAAAAGAACTCAAGGCAGATTTATGGTCATATGCCCGCAGAGCATCTATAAAATACAACAGTATCTTTATCCTAAAAAGTGAAAAGACTATTGTCGCCTGTCCTGATGGTAATATATTCCTGACAACAGTCGGTAACCAGGGAATGGCAACTGCAGGCTGTGGAGATGTTCTGGCTGGAATAACTGCGGCAATACGTGCGGAAACAGATGCAAAAAAAGCTGCCATAGCTGCTGTTTATTTACATGGTAAAGCCGGCGATATAGCAGCTCAGCACGGCATGATCGGTCTTATCGCCAGCGACATAATGAATAATATTCAAACGGCCCGTGCCAATCTATGATCGTACACTAGCTGCTGAACAAACAATATTTGACTCTTATCATAATATCTGGTATAACATAACTCAAAGGTCAACTAAAATTATTTCATGTTTTGGTTGACCTTTGAGTTATGTTGTGCTATAATTGGTTATTACAGAATGGCTAATTATCCGTAAAAGGAAGTGCATTGCCTACGGATAAAATATATCAGGCGGGGTGTACAATGAAATATCACGAAATTAAAAAAGCAAGGTGTGAACAGCAATAATGGCCTTGCCTTTTTAATGTTCATTACTTTATTATTGTGTAAATGTGCTGAGGGGTGAAAATTTTGTTTAAACCTGTTCCGGTAGGAAAAAGAACAAGGTATAGCTACGCCAAAATTAAAGAAGTTATGGATATGCCGCATTTGCTGGATATCCAAAGAAGTTCATACGAATGGTTCATGAAAGATGGCCTCAAAGAAATTTTCCATGATATCTCACCTATTCAGGATTTTACGGGGAATCTCGTTTTATCCTTTGAAAATTTTTCTTTAGGTGATCCGAAATATTCCATAGATGAATGCAAAGAACGAGATACTACTTACGCAGCACCATTAAGAGTCAATGTCCGTCTTATAAACAATGAAACTGGAGAAATAAAAGAGCAGGAAGTCTTTATGGGTGACTTCCCGTTGATGACAGAAACAGGTACATTTATTATAAATGGAGCCGAACGTGTCATCGTCAGTCAGTTAGTGCGTTCACCAGGTGCATATTATGGTGTTGCCACTGATGCCACTGGTAAACAATTGTATAATTCTACACTTATTCCAAACCGTGGTGCGTGGATAGAATTAGAAAATGATGCTAATGATGTTGTTTCAGTCCGAATAGATCGTACACGCAAACTACCGGTTACAATTCTCATTCGTGCCTTAGGAGTAAGTTCCAATCAGGCAATCGCCGAATTATTTGATAATGATCCGCGTATTGTCAATACAATGGAACGTGACAGTGCCACCTCTAAAGAGGAAGCATTAGTTGAAATTTACAAACGTCTGCGTCCCGGTGAACCACCTACAGTTGAAAATTCACAAGCCCTCCTGGACGGATTGTTTTTTGATCCGAAACGTTATGATTTAGCTACAGTAGGCCGCTATAAAATAACAAAAAAACTCGGCTGGAAAAGACGTTTATCAGGTCATGAACTGATTGAACCGTTAGTTGACCACACCACGGGTGAAATAGTAATTCCTGCAAATACCCCGATTAATATGACAATGCTTAATCCCATTACAGTCGAACAGGAAAAAAATATTTTTGGTGACGGGGAAATAATTTCTTTCTACGTCAAAAATAAAAAAGATAAACCGATGAAGATGATTTGTTCATCCACTCTGGAATATCATCATCGTACAATAACCATTGAAGACATAATGGCCGCAATTAATTATCTTTTGAACTTGATGGATGGCATAGGTTCTACAGATGACATTGACCA
The DNA here is from genome assembly GCF_014076555.1 of Pectinatus frisingensis. Classification (NCBI taxonomy): domain Bacteria; kingdom Bacillati; phylum Bacillota; class Negativicutes; order Selenomonadales; family Selenomonadaceae; genus Pectinatus; species Pectinatus frisingensis. Next base: position 1,089,523 of record NZ_CP045424.1, on the reverse strand, counting down.
TTTAGGCAATCGCCGTGTGCGCTCCGTTGGTGAATTACTGCAAAACCAGTTTCGCATTGGATTATCGCGCATGGAACGTGTCGTTAGAGAACGCATGACAATTCAGGACAATGAAGCCATTACGCCACAAGCGCTTATTAATATCCGTCCGGTAGTTGCGTCAATAAAAGAATTTTTTGGTTCAAGCCAATTGTCCCAGTTTATGGATCAGCATAATCCATTGAGTGAACTTACTCATAAGCGTCGTCTGAGCGCCCTTGGCCCTGGTGGGTTATCACGTGAACGGGCCGGTTTCGAAGTACGCGATGTCCATAATTCTCATTATGGACGCATGTGCCCTATTGAAACTCCGGAAGGTCCTAATATCGGTCTCATTGGTTCACTATCCACTTATGCCCGGGTAAATCGCTTTGGTTTCATCGAAACTCCCTATCGCAAAGTTGACCGTATCCATAAAAAAGTCACCAGTGACGTTTTCTATCTGACTGCCGATGAAGAAGAAGATATCGTAATCGCCCAGGCTAACGAAAAATTAAATGATAATGATTGGTTTGCCAACAATCGTGTAACAGCACGTTTCCACGAAGAAACCAGCTTAATGCCCGCTGACTCTGTAGATTACATGGATGTATCACCAAAACAAGTAGTTTCTATTGCAACAGCAATGATTCCATTTTTGGAAAACGATGATGCCAACCGTGCTCTGATGGGGGCAAACATGCAGCGGCAGGCTGTTCCCTTATTACGTACACAGGCACCACTTGTCGGTACCGGTATGGAATATAAGGCTGCCTGTGATTCCGGTGTAATGATTTTAGCCAAAAATGCCGGAACAATAAGTAAGGTCACCGCTGATCGAATTATAATCCGCAAGGAAAACGGCGACTATGACAACTATAAATTACAAAAATACCTGCGTTCCAATCAAGGGACCTGTATAAATCAGGTTCCGATAGTCTACAAAGGCGACAATATTTATAAAGGTCAGCCAATTGCGGACGGTCCGGCCACAGATCACGGCGAATTAGCGCTTGGCTATAACATAATCGTTGCATTTATGCCATGGGAAGGCTATAACTATGAAGATGCCGTCTTATTAAGCGAAAAATTAGTAAAAGAAGATATATATACCTCTATTCATATTGAAGAATACGAATGTGACGCCCGTGATACAAAATTGGGTGCTGAAGAAATAACCCGTGATATGCCAAATGTTGCGGAAGATGCTCTAAAAGATCTTGATGAAAAAGGTATCATCCGCATTGGTGCTGAAGTTCGTCCAGGAGATATACTGGTCGGCAAGGTTACCCCTAAGGGTGAAACCGAACTTACTGCCGAAGAAAGATTATTGAGAGCCATCTTTGGCGAAAAAGCCCGGGAAGTGCGTGATACATCACTGCGTGTCCCGCATGGTGAATCAGGTAAGATTGTAGATGTTAAGATATTCAGCCGTGAAAATAATGATGAACTGCCACCAGGCGTGAACCAGCTGGTACGTGTTTACATTGCTCAGAAGCGTAAAATTGCTGTGGGTGATAAGATGGCCGGTCGTCATGGGAACAAAGGCGTTGTCTCTCGTGTAATGCGTGAAGAAGATATGCCATTTTTACCGGATGGGACCCCAGTACAAATTGTTTTAAATCCATTAGGTGTTCCTTCACGTATGAATATTGGGCAGGTACTGGAAACACATCTTGGCATGGCAGTACGCGAGTTGGGTATGCAGATCAAAGCAGGTGATCTTACTGTTGAAAAACGACTGCGGGATATCGGCTACGATTATGATAAATATGGTATGCCGAAACCTGATGTTGCCGGCATCCACATAGCTACTCCGGTATTTGACGGTGCCAAGGAAAATGAAGTATTCCAGACCTTACATGCGTCACAATTCTCCGATGACGGCAAAACCATACTTTATGACGGCCGTACCGGTGAACCATTTGAAAATCCCGTTACTGTCGGCTGCGTTTACATGCTGAAATTACATCATCTTGTTGATGATAAAATCCATGCCCGTTCCACAGGACCGTATTCGCTTGTTACACAACAGCCATTAGGTGGTAAAGCCCAGTTTGGCGGACAGCGTTTCGGTGAAATGGAAGTATGGGCACTGGAAGCTTATGGCGCAGCATATACTTTACAAGAAATCTTAACAGTAAAATCCGATGATGTTGTAGGTCGTGTAAAAACCTATGAAGCCATTGTCAAGGGAGAAAACATTCCTGAACCGGGTGTTCCTGAATCATTTAAAGTTCTTATTAAGGAATTACAAAGCATCGGACTGGATATCAAAGTTCTTTCGGAAGATGCTCAGGAAATAATGATTCACGATCCAGATGACGATATTGTTGAACCACATGCTGATAATATAAAATCTGCACCGCGGGAAAATTCTCAAAACGATCCCGTTGATGCTCCTGCCGACAAGCCCGATACCGCAGAAAAAGACTCCATCAGCGATGATGATATCATTGCTGAATTAGGCAATATGACCAATGAAGAAGATACCACTGATGGAAGAAATACTTCGTCAGACGGCAAGCCGGCCGATGATGACGATTATGATGAATAAGAGGGGAGTGATTACCCTTTGCTGGATGTGAATAATTTCGATTCCATGCGTATAGGGATTGCTTCACCAGAAAAAATCAGAGAATGGTCTTATGGTGAAGTCAAAAAACCGGAAACTATAAATTATCGTACATTAAAACCTGAACGTGACGGGTTGTTTTGTGAACGGATATTTGGTCCGACACGTGACTGGGAATGCCATTGTGGTAAATACAAACGCATTCGTTATAAGGGTGTAATATGTGATCGCTGCGGTGTCGAAGTAACCCGGGCAAAGGTTCGACGTGAACGCATGGGACACATTGAGCTTGCAGCACCGGTTTCACATATTTGGTATTTTAAAGGTATTCCCAGCCGCATGGGACTTATACTCGATGTATCACCACGTTCTTTGGAAAAAGTCCTGTATTTCGCATCATATATAGTATTAGATGCGGGCGATACACCATTGATGAAAAAACAATTACTCACAGAAAATGAGTATCGCGAATACAATGCAAAATATGGCAATAGCTTCAAAGTTGGTATGGGCGCTGAAGCGGTAAAACAGTTATTAGAAGAAATAGATCTGGACAAAATGAGTACCAGTTTACGAGCTGAGCTCACTTCCTCCAGCGGACAAAGAAAGGTTCGTGCCATACGTCGTCTGGAAGTGGTCGAAGCTTTTCGCAAATCAGGTAATAAACCATCATGGATGATATTGGATGTGGTTCCGGTCATCCCACCGGAACTTCGTCCGATGGTACAATTGGATGGTGGCAGATTTGCTACTTCTGATTTAAATGATTTATATCGCCGTGTAATAAACCGCAATAATCGTTTAAAACGCTTGCTTGATCTAGGTGCACCAGACATCATTGTCAGGAATGAAAAGCGTATGCTTCAAGAAGCCGTGGATTCATTGATTGATAATGGTCGTCGCGGTCGTCCGGTAACTGGTCCGGGAAATCGCCCACTGAAATCATTAAGTGACATGTTAAAGGGCAAACAAGGCCGTTTCCGCCAAAATCTGCTTGGTAAACGTGTTGACTATTCCGGCCGTTCCGTTATTGTTGTAGGACCTGAATTAAAATTACATCAATGCGGTTTACCAAAAGAAATGGCTTTGGAATTATTCAAACCATTTGTAATGAAAAAATTAGTCAATGCAGGAATAGCACACAACATAAAATCAGCTAAACGCATGGTTGAACGTGTGCGTCCCGAAGTATGGGATGTTCTTGAAGAAGTTATCAAAGAACATCCTGTCCTGCTTAACCGTGCACCGACACTGCATCGTTTAGGTATTCAGGCATTTGAACCTGTATTGACTGAAGGCAGAGCATTAAAACTCCATCCACTTGCCTGCACTGCTTACAACGCCGATTTTGATGGTGACCAAATGGCTATCCATTTGCCACTTTCAACTGAAGCTCAGGCTGAAGCCCGCATATTGATGCTGGCAGCCAATCATATACTGGCACCTAAGGATGGCCGTCCGATCATTGTACCTACCCAGGATATGGTTTTGGGTTCTTATTATTTAACAATATTAAGACCCGGTGCACATGGTGAAAACAAAATATTTACAGGAATAAATGAAGCCATCCTGGCTCATCAGCATAAAGAATTGGACTTGCAGGCAAAAATTAAGGTACGTATCGGTAAATATGGTTTAGTCAACACTTCATTAGGTCGCATGATCTTCAATGAAATTTTACCGGAACCAATACGTTACTACTATAAAGATAAAAAAGCCGGCGAATGGTGTTTAGGTATCCGCATGGATAAAAAAGAACTTGGCAAACTTGTTGCTAAATGCTATGAAAAACTAGGTGGCAGCCAGACTTCTGTTGTAATTGACAGTGTTAAAAACTTGGGCTATCATTACGCTTGTATCGCTGGTATGACCGTTGCTATTTCCGATATCATCGTTCCGCCGGAAAAGAAAGAAATCTTAGCCGCTTCAGAAGAAAAAGTCAATAAGGTTGAACAAAAATTCAATCGTGGTCTGATAACCGAAGAAGAACGCCATAAAATGGTTTGCGATCTTTGGACCAAGGCCACCGATGATATAACCGATGCAATGATGAATAATATGGATCCTTTTAATCCAATATTCATGATGGCCGATTCCGGTGCCCGCGGTAATAAACAGCAAATGCGCCAGCTTGCCGGCATGCGCGGCTTAATGGCTGATCCATCCGGAAATATTATTGAACTGCCTATCAAAGCCAATTTCCGTGAAGGCTTGACTGTATCCGATTACTTTATATCATCGCATGGTGCCCGTAAAGGTCTTGCCGATACTGCCCTGCGTACAGCAGATTCCGGTTATCTTACCCGCCGCCTCGTCGACGTTGCCCAAGATGTAATAGTGCGTGAAGAAGACTGTGATATTGTAGGTATCAACCTCGTTCGTGAACGGGCAAAACTAGCTACCTCAGCATCCAGCGCCGTTTCCATGCTGGCTCCTACCTTAATTGGCCGTATACTGGCTCAGAATGTAACTGATCCTAAGACGGCTGATATCCTATTCTCGGCGGATACAGCTCTTGATGAAACATCATTAAAATCTATCGGCGAACACGGTGTTGCTGAAATTACTCTAAAAGGTCTGTCAAATGCCGATATTTGCACTGGCAGTACCGTATCTACAGAAACAATAGCACTTGGCGCCCCGGAAGAAAATGTGCGCCATTCCATCAAAAAAGCAATGATGCATGAAATGCTGGGCAAAAAAGTTACCGAAGATGTTCGTGATTGTGCCGGTGATATTTTAATTGCCGGTGGTGAACCACTGACAGAAAAAAGCATTGAAAATATATTAAATAGTGACGCCAAAGAAGTTAAGGTCCGCAACAACAGTATCCGTGGTATTGAAGTTGAAGCAATAAAAGAAGGTAACGGTGTAATTGAATCATTAAAGGAAAGAATCGTCGGACGTGTTCTGGCAGAAGATATCCTTGATCCTTCAACAAATGAAAAAATTGCTTCTATTAATGACAGTATTACTGATGAACTTGCTGATAAAATATGTACTGTACGCGAAAAAGTAACGATAAGAAGTGTATTGACATGTAAATCGCAATTTGGTGTATGCATAAAATGCTATGGTCGTGATCTAGCTAATGCCACCGAAGTTGATATTGGTGAAGCTGTCGGTATCATTGCCGCACAATCGATCGGAGAACCGGGCACGCAGCTGACTATGCGTACCTTCCATACCGGTGGTGTAGCCGGAGAAGATATCACCCAGGGCCTGCCGCGTGTCGAAGAACTATTTGAAGCACGCAAACCAAAACACCATGCCATCATTTCTGAAATTGCTGGCGAAGTAAGCATTACTGAAGAAAAAGGCATGCGTGTGGTCGTGGTAACTCCACCAGAAGGTGATGCCCGTGAATATCCAATACCTTATGGCGCAAGAATGTTGGTCCGCGATAAATTGACTGTTAAACCCGGTGATAAAATCACTGAAGGCTCTATCAATCCACATGACATCCTGCGCGTCTGCGGTTTGAAAGAAACACAAAAATACCTTGTCTATGAAGTACAAAAAGTATATAAATCCCAAGGTGTTGAAATAAATGATAAGCATATTGAAGTAATGGTCCGCCAAATGCTTCATAAAGTGAAAATCGAAGACTCCGGTGACACGGAATTCTTACCGGGAGAATATATTGATATCAATACCTTCGAATCTGCCAACGCAAAAATCATTGAAGCCGACGGAATGCCGGCAGTTGCCCATCCAATCCTGCTTGGTATTACCAAAGCATCATTGGCAACAGATTCATTCTTATCTGCAGCTTCATTCCAGGAAACGACCCGGGTACTTACTGATGCTGCAATAAAGGGTAAGGTTGATCCACTTATCGGCCTAAAAGAAAATGTCATAATTGGTAAACTAATTCCTGCTGGTACCGGCATGAGTCGTTATCGCAATATCCAAATAAAAGACTTGGATGAACCGGAAAAAACAGTTGAAAATAAGGCCCAATAATTTTCATGCCACTTTCCTTTAGCAATTAAGCAAAAATTAATCCCTCCACAATACGGAGGGATTAATTTTTTATTAAACGTATAGATTTTTTACGAATTCAAGCTTTCATAAATTTTATCTAAATCATAGCGCAACGCACTGATATAATCCAAATTGTCCGGACTACTTTCCAATGTATAGATTTTAACAGTCTTGGCATTGACTTCCGTAGCCAGTGTTTCAGAAATTTTCGGATTTACCATATCTTCTACAAAAATAGTTGTGACATTATTTTGACGACAGTAGTCCGTCAATTCTTTTAATTTCTTGGCACTTGGTTCACCGGAAAGCAAAGCATCTGATACACTATTTTGTTTCAAATTAAAATCTCTGGCCAAATAACCAAATGCGGCATGTCCTGTCACAAAATCATGACGTTTTGAGTTTTGAAACTTCTCGGTATATTCCTTCTTCAAGTCATCTAATTTACCAGCAAATTCCTGATAATTTTTTTCATAATCAGCTTTATTTTTACCATCTGCCGCAATCAGGGCGTCCCTTATATTCTTAGCCTCGAGTTTAGCTCCTTCAACACTCAACCAAAAATGTGGATCAGTTACCTTACTGTCACTGTTATCTTCCGCCACCATCATTGGCGTAGCCCCCTTTGACGCTTCAACCAATGTAAGACCCTTATTATCATCAGCTGCCGTAACTTTATCCAGCCACGATTTTTCCAATCCCAAACCGTTATAAATAAACAATTTTGATTTACTGATTATCGTCAGATCTTTAGCTGTCGGTTGAAAATCATGCGGTTCTGTACCGTCTGGTATGACACAATTTACTTCAACATGATCCTTTCCCACAGCCTCTGTTATCTCTTTCATGGCCTGAAAGGACACTGCTACAGGCAGCTTATCATTATTTTGCTCCTGCGATGAAGAAGGATTTGTTTTCCCGCATCCCGAAACAACAATTAAGAACATTACAAGTAAAAAACCAATAATTAGATTCTTTTTCATTAAAATAATTCCACCTTTCCTAGTATATATTATATCTTTATATTATTGCAAATAATTTGCATTTGCAATAATATAAAGATATAATATAAAAAGAAAAAAGTCAAGGTTAACCAGAAAGGATTTTCATGTTAAAAATTAATAATCTGTATTTTTCATATAACAATCAACGTAATTTGCTTATTAATATAAACCTCACCGTCAACCATGGCGATTACATATCAATAATCGGTTCCAACGGTTCAGGCAAAAGCACTTTAATACGTCTGATTTTAGGTCTGCTTACACCTGATTCCGGAACAATAGAAAACACTTATCCTACCACGGCATATGTGCCGCAACGTTTCAATCAGTTAAACACTCATTTCCCTATAACAGTTAATGAAGTTCTTAATTGCTACAAAAAAGTCCAAAAAAAATCTCTCACCGTAAAAATACCCGACGTCCTTAAATTATTACACTTAAACGGAAAGGAAAATACTCTCATTGGCCAGCTGTCCGGTGGACAATGCCAAAAATTATTCATTGCCAGAGCACTTCTGGGAAATCCCAAACTGTTGATACTCGATGAACCTTCTAACGGTATTGACCGGCAAAGCCAAATTGAAATATACGATTTTTTGCACACTCTCAACCGACAGGACAAAACAACGATCATTTGTGTAGAACACAATCTTCAGGCTGCTGTAAAAAATTCTACAGCCCTTTATCATATTGAAAAGGGTCACGGCCATATTTGTCTGCCGCAGCAATATATCAAAGAACATCTGGAAAATGACATAGGAGAAAATTATTAATGCTTACTTATAGTTTTATGCAGAATGCTTTTTTAATTTCTATATTTATCGCCGTATTATGTCCTGTCATCGGCATTTTTCTCGTGCTCAGGCGTTATTCCATGATTGGCGACACATTATCACATGCATCACTGGCTGGTATAGCATTAGGCATGCTTTTTCAAGAAAATCCGGTATTAAGCGCTTTTTTAGCTGTGTCGGTTTTTAGTGTCATCATAGAATGGCTGAGAAAACACTTTCGCACCTATGCCGAATTAATTCTGGTTATCATACTATCATTGTCTATCGGTATAGCAATCACTTTACTCAGTTCCGGTCTGGTGCATGCTAATATCGATTCACTGATGTTCGGCAGTATTTTAACTGTTACCCGGGCAGATTTTTATTGGGTTCTATTTTTCAGTGCCATTTCTCTTTTTCTCGTCTATCGCTTTTATTCAGCATTGGTCTTTATTGTCTTTGATGAGGAAGGTGCTACAATAGCCGGACTGAATGTAAAATTAATCAATTATCTATTTGCTATTCTAGTAGCTGCTACCATATCAATATCAATACGTATCGTCGGTATTTTAGTTATCAGTGCACTAATAGCTTTACCGATTGCGGCTGCCTTACAATTAGAAATGAGTTTTAAAAAAACACTTTGCTATGGCATCTTGTTTAGTTATATTGATATTTTTTCCGGCATTATCACTTCCTATTGGGTCAATGCGGCTCCTGGTGGTATAATAGCATTGAATTCAGTATTATTATTGTTATGTGTACTATTTTATAAATATAAAATAAAAACTAAACTGCTACAATAATATTTTTGCAGCATAAATCCTATAGACGAGGAAGGATGAAGATGGAAGAATTAAATTATAAAGAATATCTCAATAAATATGGCATGAAAAGTACAAAACAACGCAATTTACTGCTTAATATATTGAAGAATATCAAAATACCGCACACAGCTGAACAAATTTATCTTAAGGCCAGAAAAAGCGACGCATTAGTAAATCTATCAACGGTCTATCGAATATTAGAAAAATTCACCGAAAAAAAAATAACCCTGCGGACTTCTTTTATGGACGAAAAGTGTGTATATTCATTATTTCCCACCACTCATCAACATCAATTAATCTGTCTGCGCTGTAAAAAAGTCATTTTAATTGGTGGCTGTCCTTTAAAAGAATTTGAAAAAGCAGTAGAAAAGCAGACCGATTTTTCCATCGTTAATCATCGTTTGGAATTATATGGCTATTGTCGTGACTGCCAAAAAATAATTGCCGCAAACTAACCAATTATCTTAAGCCAGAAAACTCACGTCTACCAGGGGGATTGAACAAAACTGTAAAATAGGAAAATCGGCATAGCTTAAGGCTATACCGATTTTCCTATTTTACGGTTTATTTAGATTTCTCAATGGTCCTCCCAAAATCAATATTGGATACGTTGGAATCCGGGGTTCCATTTTCCCACTTCGAACATCTCGCAATTATCAGTTGACAGCAATATTTTTAGCGTTAAATAACGATTATTGCATAGCTAAGCATCTTTTATCACCGAGATTTCACAACAGCTGCCTGTATGAGACACAGTTGAACAACGTAAAGCAGGGTACCATTCACATAGTACCCTGCTTTACGTTCACTATTCAGTTTTTAATACCATTTCACTTGACAGTTACTACAAAAATATTACTTTCACTGAATTTTTCAGTTAAAATCGCGGACTGCTGTCAAGATACCCCTGCAGAATAAAAACTGCCGCCATTTTATCTATCACCTTACGCCGTTTTGCCCTGCTGACATCCGCAGCCACCAAATATTTCTCCGCTGCTACTGTCGACAATCGTTCATCCCAAAAAATTATTTCATTATCAACAACGTCCTGCAACCGTTTGGCAAAATCTCTGACAATGTCGCAGCGCTCGCCCTCAGTGCCATTCATGTTTCGTGGTAGTCCAACAACTATCTTATCAACATCATATTCATCAAACAGCTCTTTCAGACGACGTAAATCATTCTCCCATACTGTGCGCCTTATTGTCTCGATCCCCTGAGCTGTAAACATAAGGGCATCGCTAACCGCCACACCTATTGTTTTATCTCCTACATCAAGGCCTATGACACGCATTACATTCTCCTGCTCTTACAGCTTATTTTGATTCAAATAAAATTGCACCAATTCTACCAGCAATTCATCACGATCCATACTGCGAATTTTGCTGCGGGCATCTTTATAACTGGTTATATATGCAGGATCACCTGATAACAAATAACCTACCAACTGGTTTATCGGATTATATCCTTTTTCCTGCATCGCCGCACATACTTCCTTAATTACCGTTTCAGCCCGTTTTTTATCGGCACCAAACTTAAACATCATTGTTTCTTCCATATTGGACATATAAATCACATTCCTTTCACGGAAAAAATATCTAATTATCTATCTGTGATTCCAAAATTTCTATTGCCTTTTCAAAAGCCTCAGGTATCTTACCAGGCATTTTACCACCGGCCTGAGCCATATTAGGACGGCCACCACCGTTGCCGCCGGTCACCTGAGCGGCAACCTTAATTATTTTGCCGGCATGAACACCCTTCTTAACAGCATCTGTCGAGACCTTTACCACTAAATTAACTTTATCCGCTGCAACTGCAGCTGCTAATATTACAACACCATTTTTCAACTGACTACAGATTGTATCAGCAATACTGCGCAGTTCGTCCATATCCGCAGCATCGACTTTACCAGACACTACGTTCAAATCACCATATTGTTTTGCATCAGACAATAATTTTTGCGAATTGGCCTTAGCAACTGTTTCCCTTACATCATTCAAACGATGTTTAAATTCCTTATTTTCCTGCAACAATCCAACTATTTTCGCATTTAAATCAAAAACATCTGTTTTTAATGATTCCGCCGCTCCGGTAATAACTGCCTCCTGCTTTTTAGTATATTCATAAGCAGCCTTGCCGGTCAATGCTTCGATTCGACGAACTCCGGCCGCGACACCACTTTCACTGATTATCTTAAATAAACCTATCTGCCCGATATTTTCAACATGGCTGCCGCCGCATAATTCCATACTGAATCCCGGTACAGTAACGACTCTTACAATATCACCATATTTCTCGCCAAACAATGCCATTGCGCCTTGTTTTTTAGCCTCATCCTGAGGCATATGACTTATTTTTACCGGCAGAGCCTTAATAATTTCATCATTTACCATCTGCTCTGTTTGTGATAATTGTTCTTTCGTCATCGGTTCAAAATTAGAAAAGTCAAACCGCAAATGTTCAGGTGTTACTGACGAACCGGCCTGATTTACATGAACCCCGACAACTTTCTTCAAAGCGGCCTGCAATAAATGCGTAGCAGTATGATTACGCGCTGAAGCCAGTTTCTTTTCAACATCTATCTCAATTTTCATATCATCTCCGGTATGAATAACACCTTCTGTGACATAACCGATATGATAGACCGTTCCATTAGGCAGCTTTTTAGTATTAGAAATAGCAACACGTCCCATTTCTCCGATCAATTGACCGCAATCGCCGACCTGTCCGCCGCCTTCAGCATAAAAGGGCGTTACATCGAGTATTATTCCTGCTTCATCACCGTCATGCAATGCGTCTGTAATCTGTGCATCTTTCCATATACAAACTATCTTTGCTGACTTAGCTGCGGCATTACTGCTGAGTTTATCAACATCAAGATTGCGTAAATCCGGAATATCAATGCGTTTATTTTCCTGGCGGGCCTTTCTGGCACGTTCCCTTTGTGCCTGCATAGCTTTATTGAATCCATCCATATCAAGCACTAATTGATTTTCATGAAGTATCTCACTGGTCAGTTCACAAGGGAACCCGTAAGTATCATATAATTTAAAGCCTATTTCCCCATTAAGAACAGTTTTTCCCTGTGCAGTAAGTTCTTCTATTTCCTCATTTAATAGCGATATTCCTTGTGATAAGGTAAGATGAAAACGTTCTTCCTCAACGCTGATAACTTTTTTAATATAATCTTTACGCACAATAAGTTCATCATAAACATCCTTGTAAATATCAGCTACGACATCAACTGCATCTGCCAAAAATGCCTTTTCGATTCCCAGCATACGCCCATGTCGTACTGCTCGGCGCAAAATACGGCGTAATACATATCCCCGGCCTTCGTTAGAAGGCAAAATTCCATCCATTACCATTATTGCTATACTGCGGGCATGATCGGCAATGACTTTTAAAGAAATGTCTGATTGTTCACCTGCATTATAAGCTACACCGGAAACACGGGAAGCATACTCTATAATCGGATACAATAAATCGGTTTCAAAATTAGTTGGTTTACCTTGAACCACTGATGCCAATCGTTCCAAACCTGCACCAGTATCAATATTTTTCTTAGCCAAAGGAATATAGTCACCGTTTTCAGTATGATCATATTGGGTAAATACAAGATTCCATATCTCCAAATAGCGATCACAATCGCAGCCTGGTGCACAATCCGGCTTACCGCAACCGCGTTCCTCACCAAGATCAATATATATTTCTGAATCAGGCCCACACGGTCCCGTACCTATTTCCCAAAAATTATCCTCAAGCTTAATGATCTGCCGTGGATCAACCGTGGTTTTTTCCGTCCATATTTTATAAGCTTCATCATCCTTAGGATAAATACTGACCCATAATTTATCCGCAGGAAGTTCTAATTCTTTTGTTAAAAAGTCCCAAGCCCAGGGTATCACTTCTTCCTTAAAATAATCACCAAAAGAAAAATTACCCAGCATTTCGAAATACGTCTGATGACGAGCCGTCCTGCCAACATTTTCAATATCACCGGTACGAACACAGCGCTGACTGGTAGTTATACGCGTACATGGTGGCTTCATCTTCCCAGTAAAAAAAGGTTTGAAAGGTGCCATCCCCGCACCGATCATCAATAAAGACGGATCATTTTCCGGTATCAAAGAAAAACTTGGCAGACGCAAATGACCTCTTTGTGCAAAGTATTGCAGAAACTTTTCCCGCAGTTCATTGCCACTCATATATTTCAAAATTTTCTACCTCCAAGGTTACAAATATATCTAATTATATAAAAATCCCCCTATAAAGTCAATTATTCATGATTTTACATAAACAGTGCATTATAAGAAAGTATCATTTATCGCATAAATGCAAACCGTCATTATAAATAGTTTAAGATTATTTTATAATAGTTTATATAAATTAATCTTAATTATTGAAAAATTTAGAAGGGTTTGTATTGAAAAAATAGAAGTATAGTATATTAAATCAGACGAAATAAAAATGATATCTGATATCTTTAATGAAGGAAGTTGATCAAGATGGAAAATAAAAAGTTTTCAGCTGCTGATATTTTATCTGTTGCACGTATGGTATCGCGTGATTTAAGCGTATCGGAATTATTTGAAGAAGCTATAATAAACAAAGAGGCCGTACTTTCCAAACGCGGAGCGATCTGCATATACACCGGCAAATATACCGGCCGCTCCCCCAAGGATAAATTTATTGTTGATACCCCTGCTGTACACAATATTATAAGCTGGACTAACAATGCACCATGTACCGAACGGACCTTTGAACGATTATATGCAAAAATGAAAATTTTTGCCAAAAATCATCGGCTTTACGTCAGTGATAATTATGTCGGTGCTGATCCTGACCATCGTTTACAGGTAAAATGCATAACAGAAACCGCGGCACAGCATCTTTTTCTAAAGGAATTATTCATAAAACCAGAAACTCCGCCAACTACCCCGGAAGGTTTTACCCTCGTATGTTTTCCTAGTGTAAAGGCAAATCCAATGGAAGATTCAGTACATTCCGAAGCATTTGTAATAATAAACTTTGATTACAGAATGGTTTTAATCGGTGGAACCAAATATTGCGGTGAAATGAAAAAATCTATCTTTTCAGTGATGAACTATCTCCTGCCGCAAAAAGGTATTTTATCAATGCATTGCTCTGCTAATGTAGGTAAGGATGGTAAAACAGCTATCTTCTTTGGTTTAAGCGGCACCGGTAAAACTACACTATCGGCCGATCCACACCGCAGTCTGATTGGTGATGATGAACATGGCTGGAGCGAACATGGCATCTTTAATATTGAAGGTGGCTGCTATGCCAAATGTATTCATTTGACAGAAGACAGCGAACCGGAAATATACAGGGCAATTAAATATGGTTCTGTATTGGAAAATGTCGTTCTTAATCCCCGTACCCGCCAGGAAGACTATGATGATGCCAAATATACGGAAAATACCCGTGTGGCTTATCCTTTGGAATATATTCCCAATGCAATCCATCCAAGTATGGCCGGACATCCGACAGCTGTCATTTTCTTAACAGCAGATGCTTTTGGTGTATTACCGCCGATTTCAAGACTCAATCCTAAGCAGGCCATGTATCATTTTCTATCCGGTTACACCAGTAAGGTAGCCGGTACTGAACGCGGTATTGTTGAACCGCAGGCAACTTTTTCTATCGGTTTTGGTGAACCATTTTTACCGCTGCCACCATTAAAGTACGCCCGTCTGCTTGAACAAAAAATAAAGGAACATAATACTAAGGTTTACCTGGTCAATACCGGCTGGACAGGTGGTCCTTACGGAATAGGGTCAAGAATGAAATTAAAATTCACCAGGGCAATGCTTTCAGCAGCACTAGACGGTAAACTTGACAGTGTAGGCTGGACACCGGACCCTATCTTCAAGATAGAAGTACCGGACTATTGTCCGGATGTACCCAGTGACATTCTGAAACCGGCCAATACCTGGGCTGACAAGGCAGCTTATAAACGCCAGTCTGCTAAGTTAGTCGGCCTATTCAATAAAAATGTTAAAAAATTTAAAGGTGAAATTGATGAAGACATTCTCAGCATGGGGCCAAGCATTTAATTAACAAAATATTTCATCTTACCGCTGTTTTTGTATAATAATAACTAAAATACCCCACATTATCCTTTCCATAATATAGCCGGATGATGTGGGGTTATTTTTCGAATTTCTTCTATACACAAATACCATCAAATAAAACTACCAGGACAGCTGACAAAAAAACTTACTGCATTAGTTTCATCTTAAAACAAATGTTTTATAATTATCCCCTGCTTTTTACCTGTTGAAGCTTCGGACCCATAATACGTTTATAGGCTTCAACACCCGGCTGATTAAATGCATCGACATCGGCCAGTTCTCCTTCATACGCAACAGATAAAGCCAACATATACAAAAGCTGACCAAGATAATAAGCATTCAATTCCGGCAGACTAAACAATGCATTAAAACGACCATTTGACGCAAGTGCATCAGCATTTGACTGTCGTGCCACTTCCAATGCCTGTCTCATAGTCACTCCTGCTATATCGGCAAGTTTATGGGCCTGCGGAAAGACATTGGGAATGGTTAAATCATTTGGCCATTTTTCAATACGGATAAACTGTACTATCTTATTAAGACGACCTTCTTGATGCTGCTGCGTTTGTGAATGCATATCACGTGTTCCCAAGGCCACAATCGGAGTCCGTCCATAGCAGACTTCTTTTCCTTCTTTATTGAATTGTTTCCCAAGTGATTCAGCCAGCAGCTGAATATACCACATCGAAACAGATTCAAGATAATCCCCATATGGCATCATAACTTCTTCATTACGTCCATATTTTTCCGATGCGATAAATTTCAGTGCAGCATTAAGCATAGCCGGATTCTGCCATATATCATCATTTTGACAATCAATATCCATCTGTTTCGCACCAGCCAAAAAAGACTCAATATCAAAACCTACTGCTGCTCCCAAAACCAATCCTACCTCACAAAAAATAGTAAAACGTCCGCCAACACCATCCGGTACAGCGAAACTTTCCCACTTATTTTCCATGGCCATTTTTTTTAGCAATGTTGGTTTTTCTGTATTGGGATCAGTAACAGCAGTTACTTCGACCTCAACGTTTGGATTATTCATTAATGCATCATAAATAACCATAAAATTAGACATCGTATCAAGTGTGCCACCTGATTTAGAAATACAAATCAGCATAACCTTATATTTGTGCGGATTTTTTTTATCGTGATGCATTGCCATATCAGCAGCATGGTTTATATAGTCAATTAAATCCTTTGTGCTGCGCGGATCAATGTTATTACCACTAAAAAATACCCGAGGATAACCATCGCGTTCTTCCCGTGTTTTCATATTCCAAAAGCTGCCACATTGCACATCAAACAAAACCTTATTACCTAAAAAAGAACCGCCTATTCCTAATGAAATAACCGTATCAATACGATTTCGCAGTGACTGTCCAAATTTTTTAAGACGATCAATCGATTCCGGGGAATTAAGGTTTCCCTTTTCAACATATGGCAACTGACTGAACAATACCTTTTCCGGTGTACCATCTTTTGATAAATGTGCTTTGATTACACCAGTTTTACGCATAGTGTCCATTGCCTTATGAGCCTTACCTAATTGTGGTGCCAGTTGCTCTACATCATCCCTGGTCACACGTCCCTCACCAACAAGATTTTCATAATCAAATTCAAAACCCGATTTCAATTTTAAGCTCATTTACCAACACCCTTTCACTGTTCTTCTTTTAACAATAATGGCCCAATAGTATGCATCATATAAGCCATAAATCTATCCCGTAATTCCGGACGTTTTAATGCATACTCCACAGTTGCCTCCAAAAAGCCCTCTTTATCACCAATGTCATAGCGTCGTCCGGAAAAATTGAGGGCAAATACTTTTTGTTTACTGCCCAGTTCACGAATAGCATCTGTTAACTGTATCTCATTACCACTACCCGGTGCCGTATGCTCCAATATTTCAAAAATCTGCGGTTGCAAAATATAACGTCCCAAAACAGCCAGATTTGACGGAGCCCTATCTATTGCCGGTTTTTCCACCAGGGTTTTTGCCTGCCATACATTATCCTTCACCCGCACAGGATCAACAATACCATAGTTACAGACCTGCGAATGAGGGACTTCCTGGACTCCCAGAATACTGCCGCCTAAATCATCATAAGCCTTTATCAATTGCAACAGACACGGTACCTCAGAATCCACCAAATCATCGCCCAATAATACAGCAAATGGTTCATTTCCGACAAATTGTTTGGCACACAAAACAGCATGTCCCAATCCCCGTGCCTCTTTTTGCCTAATAAAATGCAGCGATATACTTGAAATTTCTTCGATCATCTTGAGCATTTCATATTTCCCCTTGGCCTTAAGCTGCATTTCTAATTCCAAAGATCGATCAAAATGATCTTCAATCGAGCGTTTATTACGCCCGGTTATTACCAGGATTTCTTCAATACCCGATGCAATAGCTTCCTCGATAATAAATTGTATTGCCGGTTTATCAACTATTGGCAGCATTTCCTTAGGCTGGGCCTTTGTCGCCGGAAGGAACCTCGTTCCCAGACCGGCTGCCGGAATTATTGCTTTTCTTATTTTTTTCTGCACAAAAATTACCTGCCATCATTTTATTTTATCCAAGTATCCGTATTTATGCTCTTATAATATTAAGCAGTTCATTAGTTTTAACTTCAAGCAATTTCTTGTCACCACGCGATTCTACATTAAGGCGAATCACCGGTTCAGTATTCGAAATACGCAAATTAAAGCGCCAATTATCATAAGCTACGCTCAGTCCATCTGTTTTATCAACCTTACCAGTCCTGCCGTATAATTCCTCAATTTTTCTCATTACAGCTTCGGCATCTTTTACCGTACTGTTAATTTCACCGCTTATCGGATATCGCTGCATACGTTCAGCCAGCAACGCCGAAAGCGGTCTGTCTGCTTTTGACAATAATTCTGCCACTAAAAGCCACGTTATCATACCGCTGTCGCAAAATGTAAACTCCCGAAAATAATTATGTGCTGACATCTCGCCGCCATAAACCGCATTTTCCCGACGCATTTTTTCTTTGATAAACGCATGCCCACTCTTGCACATAACCGGTATACCACCGGCTTCCTTAACAATTTCGATTGTATTCCAAATCAGACGCGGATCATATATTATCTTCGCTCCCGGTGTCTTTTCCAAAAATGCTTTTGCCAAAAAACCAACAATATAGTATCCTTCGATCATACTGCCTTTTTCATCAAAAATAAAGCACCTGTCAAAATCTCCATCCCAAGCCACACCAATATCAGCTTTATTTTCGCGTACAGCCTGTGCTGTAGCCGCGCGATTTTCCGGAAGCAGCGGATTGGGAACCCCATTAGGAAAATTGCCATCCGGTTCATTATAAATTTTTATAAACTTAAATGGTAAAAATTTTTCCATGACATCAAGTACCGGACCGGCGGCGCCATTACCGGCATTAACAACTACCGTCAACGGTTTCAATACCTTTTTATCGACATAGCCTAAAATATGTTCAACATATTCATTCATAATATTTTTCTGACTTACAAGGCCGTGTCTGAGTGCCAGACGACCCAGTTCACCATTGATAACTTTTTCTTCTATTCTTTTAAGTCCTGTATCAGAACTTATTGGGCGGGCACCTTGTCTGACCAGCTTCATTCCATTATAATCTTTTGGATTATGGCTGGCAGTAATCATTATTCCACCATCGAGCTGCAAAAAATATGTGGCAAAATAAATCATTTCCGTGCCACATTCTCCGATGTCAACAACATCACAGCCCATTTCCGTCAAACCGCGTATCAATGCTGCCTTGATTTTAGGTCCTGACAATCTGATGTCATTGCCCACTACTACCCTTTTGCTATTAAAAATATCAACAAACACCCGACCTATTCGATAAGCTAGTTCCTCATTTACCTCACTTGGATATTTTCCGCGAATATCATAAGCCTTAAATGCTGTACGTTTTAATTCCATGCTTTATCATTCCCTTCTACCAATTATGCCTGACTATACTATATCTGGCAGTTACCGGAACATTGTATTTTACCATTGTCACATTATTATCTCACAAACCATTTTAAGCAACTGTCAAATAAAACCATCATTTATGCTGCTATTATTTATTCGTTATAAAGATAAATTTTCCCTTTAAAAAACAAAGCTAAATTATATATTATTAAAATCATTATTCAATGAGCTGCTTTATAAGATCTGCACAGACTGCGGCGCGTATAATAATACATCACTGCCAGCGGCAGACATGATCCTATCCATGCTAACGGATTAGCCAGGCAGGCTCCGATATAACCCCATGCATTGACAAGGAACACCGCTGCTATGCCACGCATGACCAGCTCCATAATGCCGGCAATAGTGGGAACAATACTTTGGCCCAGCCCCTGCAATGTAAATCGATAAATAAACAGCAATGACAAAATAATATAATTTATCCCATCAATTATTAAATATAAATGCCCATACTCAATAACTTTCGTCTGACCCGGTCCGACAAACTGCTCCAGCATCAATGGGCTGAGTGTTATCAATATAATCGCAATACCAACAGCAAATCCGCCCGACATCAGCATGCATTTTCGTACGCCCTCATCAATACGGGAAATTTTTTTAGCGCCGTAATTTTGCGCTGTATAAGCGGCCATCGCCATACCGAAAGACATCATCGGCATGACTGCTATAGAGTCGATCTTTTGTGCAGCGGCATAAGCAGCAATCGCTGTTTCACCCAGATTATTTAAAGATATCTGTAATATTATTGCCCCTAATGCTATTACCGAAGCTTGAAACCCCATTGGCAGCCCTATCCGCAAATGCTGCCAAATAAAATTCCATGACAGATGCCAGTCCTCACGTCTTATCCATAACAATGGCATTTTTTTAGCAATGTACCAAAAACATAGAGCAGCCGAAATTACTTGACAGATCACTGTTGCTTCTGCGGCCCCAGCAACTCCCAGCCCCAGTATCGGAATAAATATTATCTCCAAAACTATATTAGCCACCGTGCCAAAAATTAAAAAATATAAAGGCGTTTTACTGTCACCCAATGCCCTGATAAAATTCATCATCATATTAACCATTATTAATGCACCAGCTCCGGCATAAATAATACTGATAAATGAATATGCCATATCAATTACATCCGGTGGTGTCTGAATAAAAACCAGCATTGGTCTGGCCGATAATATTCCCAGCAATGTTAATATAAGCGTGGCAGCTAAACTTATCAATAAACAAGCTGCCGCACTTTGTCTCACTCCGGTAAAATTACCTGCCCCGAAACACTGTCCGGTATAAATGGATAACCCACTCGTAAACCCCATAACAAACCCCACCAGTAAAAACATCAGACAACCACAGCAACCCACTGCCGCTAAAGCGCTGACGCCTAAAAACCGGCCGACAATAAGCGTGTCTACTAACAGGTACATCTGTTGAAAAACATTGCCGGCAATAAGTGGCACAGCAAAAGAAAATATCAAGCCTGCCGGCCCGCCTGATGTTAAATCTTTAGTCATTAAAATTCCCCAGTTCTAAATTAATTTATATATATTTACTTTTTCCCCTGCATATTATATAGTAAATATATATTTACTATCGCAATCATAACATAAATTTAAAGCTCATTTCAAGCAATGTATTATTCCTCAAATACAGCCGTAATGTAATAAACCTGCACGATATGAGTTATTATTAAACCAATTTAAAAATGGCAGGCGTATTATAATGGAAATCTGGAAACGAAATCTTGCGATTTGCTGTTGTGCAAGTTTTATTGTATCTGTTGGCATGAGCCAAATGGCACCTATTTTACCACTTTATATTGAATCACTAGGTATCAACAATTTTCAGGAAATAGAACGCTGGTCAGGAATCATCTTCAGCTGCAATTTCATCAGCCTGGCAATTTTTTCTCCTATATGGGGACGCCTATCAGATAAATACGGACGCAAACCTATGACCCTGCGTGCCAGTTTATGGCTTGGTATCATCATGGTGGGAATGGGACTTGCCCAAAATGTATACCAGCTTGCCGGGCTGCGTCTCGCCCAAGGAGCTATGAGTGGTTTTCAGGCAGCAATAATCCCTCTTATTGCTCAATCCACTCCGAAAGAACATTCTGGCTGGGCTTTGGGTATATTTTTTACATCACAGGTAAGTGGTGCACTGCTGGGACCGTTATTTGGCGGCCTATTATCTGAAACAGTCGGTTATCGGGAAAATTTTTTTATAATCGGTGCCTGTTGTTTTGTCGGCTTTTTGCTACTTTTTCTTCTCAAGGAAAATTTCCATCCGCAGCCACAAATCGCTGCCTTGACATTAAGCCGCACCTTTAATGCACTTCCAGATAAAAAATTAATTATCGGCCTTTTTGTCACAACACTTATTATGCAGTTCGCACTAATGTCCATTCAACCAATCATTACCGTATATATAGCGCAATTAGCTGCCTCACCCGAACATCTGGCACTCATAGCCGGAATTGTTTTTTCCTGTGCCGGTTTTGCCAGCATGCTTTCGGCATCACGCATTGGACGGCTGGCCGATACCATTGGTTCACAAAAAATACTCTTTATCTCACTGTTATTAAGTGGCTGCTCTTTTATCCTGCAGGGGTTCGTGCGAACTCCTGCTGAACTCGGCGCACTTCGTTTTATCCTCGGTATCGCAACAGCCGGCCTTCTCCCTTCAGTAAACAATCTTATCCGCCAATATACCCCTTCAGCCTGTCTGGGACGCATCTACGGATTTAATCAATCCGCACAGTTTTTGGGGATGTTTGCCGGTTCGTTCCTTGGTGGGCATCTTGCGGCACTTATTGGTATCAAAAATGTTTTTTTTATAACAGCGCTTTTATTATTGCTTAATGCCGTATGGTGCCGTGTGATGATATACCACCCTAAAAGATCCAATTAAAAAGGACTCTGCCAAAGGCAAAGCCCTTTTTAATTGGATTTTACATCTATAAGCCCATCGGTGTAACAGCCGATAACACATAATCTCTAAAATAAAAATATATAGTTTATTCATTCATGATCAATGCCATAAAAACAAGATTTTCAGCAGATCTATTTTCAATACCATGGCTTTCACCGACAGGACAAAAAGTCGTATCACCTTTTTTCACAGTAATTTCATTGCCATTATCATTATATAAACCTGTTCCGGTAATTATATGATATGTTTCATTATTACCTTCGTGCTTATGAAATCCCAGTGAGCATCCCGGTTCCAAGGTCACTTTAGCAAACATTTGGCACTTATCCTTCATTTCAGCGGCAGTTATAAGATGTTCTATTAAGACATGTCCCTTACCACCGGCTTTTTTTTCAGTCCGTATAACTTTTTGTTTTTCCATCAACATCATAAAACGCTCCTCTTATCAAAAAATTTATTATATTAATCAGTTCGCTGTAGTGAAAAAATATCCTTTTTGTAAATACAGCTCTCTTTTCTAACATTCTTCTTAAACAAGTCAGTCAAACAATAAAATCACCATACCTATTAATTTTATGTTACTATATAATATGATATTTATATATGCCATAATACACATTGGGAGGATTCCAGTTAATGATTTACCTATTGAAATTTGGTGCCAGTCTTATTTTACCCCCCGGCATTTTTTTTGTATTATTTTTACTGCTAGCTATATATTGCTGGAAATATACAAAAAAATACGTTGCCATTATAATATTAATTCTAACGATGAGTTTATATTTACTGTCAACAAGCTGGATGTCGCAAAAACTTGTCAGCAATCTGGAAAATGAATATAACCCACCAGTGTTTCCGACAGGTGATGCCATAATAATGCTGGGTGGCGGAGCTACTTTAGATACTCCTGATGTAAGCGGAACAGGTGAATTACGCAGCATTCCGGCAAATCGTCTTTTAACGGCGGTACGTCTGCAAAAACTTCTCAATGTCCCCATTCTCGTTTCCGGTGGCCAGGTATATGAAGACAGCGGGAAAGAAGCTGTCATTGCCAAACG
Organism: Pectinatus frisingensis; assembly: GCF_014076555.1. Lineage (NCBI taxonomy): Bacteria > Bacillati > Bacillota > Negativicutes > Selenomonadales > Selenomonadaceae > Pectinatus > Pectinatus frisingensis. The sequence goes on along the minus strand of NZ_CP045424.1, from coordinate 1,066,249 downwards.
TGTATTACTCGATTTAGGAGTCCCGGAATCTAAAATACTAGTAGAGGATAAAAGTCTTAACACTAAACAAAATGCCCGTTTTTCTGCGCAAATATTACGTGATCATGAACTTTATGAGCCAATTTTAGTGACTTCTGCATTCCATATGAAAAGAGCCGTTTTAAATTTCGAACAAGAAGGTGTGACCGTAACTGCCTATCCTGCTGATTATATTGAAAACAAGGAACAAGTCTTTCATTACAACAAACTGGCTCCTTCAGCCGGTGCATTGGCCGACACGGAAATGGCTCTGCAGGAAAATCTGCGATTTTTGGTGACAAAATATCTAAAATACTAAAAATAAGGTCAGCTTTTACTGTTTATCCAACAGTATCTTCCCACAAATAACTGGTCATTGACAATGATCCCAGAGTGCACGCATTATTAAATACAGTAAGGCTGTCCGTCTTTTCCACAGCCCCGATGGCTACCAATAACGGATAAAAATGATCCGGTGTCAAAAACACATTCTCAGCGCATTGACCTGCTTTTTTATAATCAACGACTGCCGCATAATCTTTTGCAGCAGTTTTTTCCTTAATATAACCATCAAATTCATCAGCCCAAGCATAACCATCAGACATGTTCCAATTCACCATTCCCAAATTATGCACGACGTTGCCACTGGCAAAGATTAATACACCGCGGCTGCGCAATCCGGCAATATCCCTGCCTATTTGCAACTGTTCTGCCCCACTGGCATTTTTGTCAATACTGAGCTGATATACCGGGATATCTGCCTTTGGATACATTCTGCACAACACAGACCATGTTCCATGGTCAATACCCCAAGTATTATCAATACTGACGTTTTTTGTTATCATTGCTTGTGTACATTCGGCTAATTGAGGTGATCCTTTTACTGGATACTGCACTGCATAAAGCTCCTGGGGAAAACCATACATGTCATAAATCATATTGGGTGATATAGACGTTGCTATTCTTGTTCCGTCAGTATACCAATGTGCTGATATTGCCAATATTGCCCGCGGCCGTGGCAATATATCGGCCAAAGAAATCCATTTTGCCGAAAAAACATTGTTCTCCACAGCGTTCATTGGTGAACCATGTCCAATAAATAAAACAGGCATTTTTGCCATTTTCCCACCTTCTTTCATCTGCTATCCCTTTATAACATCCTTTTCCGAACCGATAAACTTCTCATCATCTTCCCCCAAATACTCACCACTGGCCACTTCGATTATTATCAATGGCACCTTACCGGGGTTTTCTATTTTATATGGCGTAGTCATCGGGATAAATACACTTTCATTACTATGCATCATACGTACTTGCCCGTTTATACCGACCAATGCGGCACCGCGTGTCACTATCCAATGCACTGCACGATGATAATGCATCTTTTCCGGCAACACACCGCCTGGATTTATCGTCAGTTTTTTCATACGATAACCCGTTCCTTCATTTAACAGCGTCGCATAACCCCATTTATAATAGATAGTTGTATGTTCATCTACTTCACGTCTGCCGCGAGCCTTGAGTCTGTTTACAATCTCACGGACATGCTGGGATTCACCTTTTTGCGCAACTAAAATCACATCGTCCGTTTCCACCACCATTATATCTTTAAGTCCAATTCCCGCTATCAGTCTGCTTTGTCCCCAAAGCAGACTATCCGAGCAATTTACACTGATGCAGTCACCCTTGATAGCATTTCCGGAGGAATCTTTATCCAATACTTCATAAAGAGCATCCCATGACCCAACATCATTCCAATATAAATCCAGCGGCACCATCACTCCGCGCTGCGTTTTTTCGGCTACAGCATAATCAATGGAAATACCCGGCATATTGGAAAAGGCTGCTGCTGTCTGCGCATAAGTTTCCAATATACAGCGATACACCGGTGCTGCATATCTGCGCAGTTCCTCACGATATGTGTGCCATGTAAAACAAAACATACCTGCATTCCAGAAATAATTTCCCTTTTTTATATACTCAACGGCTGTTGCCTTATCGGGTTTTTCCTTAAAGGCTTTTATTTTATATGTCTTATCTGACTGCTTTTCTCCTGCCTCGATATAACCAAACCCTGTTTCAGGACGCACCGCCTCAGCCCCAAACACGACAAACTGTCCCTCCCGGGCTTTCCCAGCCGCTTTCTGTACCATATCGCCATATACACTTATTGGCCGCACAATATGATCTGATGGCGCTACAAACAATGCTTCATCTTCACTGCCGCCCAATACATCACAGCAGTACTGCGCAGCCAGAGCTATTGCCGGTGCCGTATTTCTGGCCGCGCTTTCCAATACTATATGAACAGCTGATGCATCGCATTCAGCCAGCTCACTTTGTACCGAAAACAGATAGTCCCTGCCGGTAACAATAACGATATCCTCTGCCTTTACCAACTGACGAAATCTTTCTACCGTTTCAGCCAGAAGTGATTTATTTTTATTTATATGTAAAAACTGCTTAGGCCTTCTTTTACGTGAAAGTGGGAATAATCTCGTACCGCCACCGCCTGCCAAAATTATAACTTTCAAAACACTGCCTCCTTTTTCTAAATAACTTACACTGATCCTTTATCCCGCAGCTCCTGGATATACCGCTGTAATGCATCATGCCAATCTGGTAATCTGGTAAAGCCGGCATCCTCCAATGACTTCTTACTCAAACGAGAATTCAGCGGTCTTTTGGCTTTTGTTGGATATGACACCGCAGACTGCCCAACTACTTGTACAGATATTTTGGTCTGCCGGAATATCTCCCTGGCATATTCTGCCCACGAGCAGATTCCTTCATTTGTTGCATGATAGATACCATATTTATCACTCATCACCATATCACATAGCAATACTGCCAAATCTACTGTATATGTCGGCGAACCGACTTGATCATCAACTACCTTGAGTACATCATGCGACTCAGCAAGGCGCAGCATTGTTCTGACGAAATTATTACCATTTATTCCGAACACCCACGATGTTCTCACAATAAAACACTCGTTAAGCAAACCGCGGACAGCCTCTTCTCCGTCTGATTTAGACTGTCCATAAACATTCAACGGCGCTTTTGATCCATTCACCGGATAAAATTCCTCACCGATTCCATCAAATACATAGTCCGTACTGACATATATCATCTTAGCCCCTATAGTTTTGCAAACCCGAGCCATTACCCGCGCTGCATCAACATTGATTTTCCGGCAAACATTTACTTCATCTTCCGCCCTATCAACATCTGTGTAAGCTGCACAATGTATTACTGCATCAGGAGCATAGGCCGCGACAAAAGCTGCAGCAGCTTTACCATCAATCAAATCAAAATCTTTTCTTACCGCTCCATAATAATCAATTCTTCTTTTCGTCAACTCTCGGCATACATCAAACCCCAATTGCCCCGAACAACCTGTCACCAAAATCTTCATTATATCCCTCTATACATTTATCATCGTAAACAATAATTCGCCTTTACTAATAAATTTCCCTTTATTATATATTTCTGTTTATCAGAAATACCCTTTAAGTAATAGCTTCTGCCATTTTTCATCATAAAAAGTACATTTTCATGTACTTATCTAAATAATTGTGTATAATGAATATATATTATTGTTTAATCAGATTATAAAATTTAATTTTTTACAAAGGGTATATATTTTTCATGCAACGATTTTATTTTAAACATTACTTTTTTATATTTATGATAATTATTATGATAACAGCTTTGAGCAAAACAGCTGAATGCCAGACAGTAGAAAATGATAAACATATTCTTTTTATCAGCGGGTATAACCCGGATTATCCTTCCGTTAATGCTTGGATAGATGGAATAAAAGAACAATTTAATAAAGACGATACCTATAACTTTACATATTCTTATAGTTACTTCGACTTAATCCATTTTGCATCACAAGATGATTACCTGCCGGAAATGGCCCGCCACCTCGCAGCAAAATTTAAAAACGCGCCGCCGGATCTTATCATCTGCGATAGTTTCATGCTGCCATTTTTGCAAACTTATTCGCAGAAAATATTCCCCAACGTCCCTATTGCAGCCATTCAAGTCAATGATCCCATACCGATAAACAGACAATTATTTGACAATCTCACAATTATTTCCAGTGACAACGATGACAAAGAAAAGATTATTCAGTTGATCCTTACCACCCGGCCAAATACACAAAAAATCTTCATAATCGTCAATGACTCACCACTTGGGCACAGTGCAATAAAATCTATTCTCGCCAATAAAGATAAATATCCAAATATTCAATTCGTATTTTCCAATAAAATGGATTATGAAGAAATATACAATAATATAAATACTTTTAAAAATGATACAGCAATATTATATTTATTTTGGAATAGATATGATGATAACAAAAAACTCCTTCCTCTGCAAATTTTCCAAAAAATATACCATTCAGCCAAAGTACCCATATATACGATAAATTCTTACTATATAGGTAAAGGAGCAACAGGAGGCTATATACATAACTGGAAACAAGTCGGCCAATATGCAGCAAAAGCCTGTATTGACATTTTAGCGAGAAAAAAGCTTTCTCCTGTCATCAATACACCTAACTGCGTAAACCAATATATTTTTGATTGGCACGAACTTACCCGCTGGGGAATAAATGAAAACTTACTACCGGAAAATACGCAAATAGAAAATAAACCGCCTTCTCTATGGACACACTATAAAAACTGGATAATTTACGGCAGCATTGTTATTTTGCTTGAAACATCACTGACTATTTTTTTGTTCATAACATACAGAAAAAGAAAAAAAGCTGAAAATAAAGTAACCCAGCTAAACATTAATCTTGAAAAAATCATCCGTGAAAGAACTTCGGAATTGGAAAAAACTATAGCTGAATTGACAAGTACAAAAATCTTGCAAGAAAATACAAATAATTATCTTACTACCTTAAATAAAAAATTACATGAAATTTCAATAACAGATGAATTAACCGGATTAAATAATCGCCGTTACACAGCAAAAAAAATTAAAGAAATGATTCAAAAATTTAAAATCAGCGGAGAAATTTGGTCTTTAGGCATGGCTGATATAGATTTTTTCAAAAAAGTAAATGATAAGTATGGACATGACGCCGGTGATTTCATTTTAATCGAAGTATCTAAAATCATGAAAAAAAACTTATCCGGAGTTGATATAGTATCACGTTGGGGAGGGGAAGAATTTATTTTACTAATGCCCAAAACCAACTTGGAACAAGCTAAAAATAAACTTGAAAATATCCGGCAGTTAATTGATAAAAAAATCTGGATACACAATGACAACGTATTACATGTTACTATTACCCTGGGAGTTTCAACAATTCATATTGACGATGCCGTCGAAGAAGATATTATAAAAAGAGCCGACCTGGCTCTTTATAACGGTAAAAATTCCGGACGCAACGTCACTATAACAGAACAATAAAAAAGGCTGCTGTACGTGTGCATTTTCATTCATAAACATGCAATATCCCAGTTTTCTTATCCGCCCTCAAAAAAGCAGGAGGATAACACGGCGAATTACATTTTTATGATGTCAATACCATCGGTACGACAGCCTCTTTTTATAATTTCATTCAGACTAATTCATGTTTAGTACTTCTTTTACCATTGCTGGCGATTACCTGCATTTTATCATAGTCCAACTCATTTTCCCAACGTGCTACAACAAAAGTTGCAATACCATTACCAACCAGATTTGTTAAAGCCCGGCCTTGTGTCATAAAACGATCTACACCGAAAATAAGTGCCAATGCTCCTACTGGTATTGACGGCATGCTTGATAGTGTAGCGGCAAGCACAATAAAACCGCTGCCGGTAACTCCGGATGCTCCCTTAGAAGTCAGCAGCAGCACTGCAATTATCGTTGCTTCCTGCGTAAAAGTCAGATCAGTATTTGTTGCCTGTGCCAAAAATATAGCTGCAATCGTCAAATAAATCGACGTCCCATCAAGATTAAAAGAATACCCCGTGGGTATGACCAATCCAACAATAGATTTAGAACAGCCCAATTTTTCCAGTTTCTCCATCATACGCGGTAAAACACTTTCTGATGATGCCGTACCAAATACAACCAAAAGTTCTTCCTTAAAATAATTGAGGTAATGAAAAAAATTTATCCCGGCCCACTTGGCAATAGGTCCAATAATGATCATCAAGAACAAAAAGCATGCCAGATAAAAAGTTCCGAGTAATTTCAGTAAATTGCTTAATGATCCAATCCCGTAAGCACCAATGGTAAATGCCATTGCACCAAAGGTCCCCACCGGTGCCAATTTCATAATTATATCAACAATCTTGAAAAATGTCTGTGAAACATCATTGATAATCTGCAAAAGCGGCCTGCCTTTTTCTCCCATCTTCGATAACGCCCAGCCAAATATAATTGAAAATAGTAATATTTGCAAAATTTCTCCTTTTGCAAAAGCATCTATTACTGTATTAGGAATTATATTCATAAAAAACTGTCCGACAGTATGTGTCTGTGCCGCCTGTGCATATGCAGCCACTGACGACGCATCAAGTGTCGATGGATCGATATTCATTCCTTGACCGGGTTTCAAAACTTCTACGAGCAATATACCAAAAAACAGGGAAAACGTAGTCACTGCTTCAAAATACAGCAAGGCTTTACCACCGACCCGGCCAACTTTCTTCATATCACCCATACCGGCAATACCGCATACTATAGTACAAAATATAATCGGACCTATAATCATCTTAATTAATTTTATAAAGGCGTCACCCAACGGTTTCATTTCAGTACCAAGGGTAGGGTATAAATAACCAAATACAATACCAATTATTATTGATGCAAAAACCTGAAAATGCAATGATTTAAAAAATTTCATACTCAAAACAATACAACCTCCCTTTGTAATACACTAGCAGCAATATCTTTTTCAACCTTGCTCTCTAACTATTAATTACATTTTGTCATAAGAATGATTACATTTTGTTATTATACTCTAAATCTGAAAAATTTTCCATATTATTAAAAAGTGTACAGTATACATTACTGATTCATTATCCAAAAATTATTTATTTGACCCAAAAGATTGCTGTATAATAATTTTGCCCTTACCTTTACAATATGCTAAAATGTATATTAATTTGAATTTTGCACTTATAAATTATTATGGATTTAGTATATATTAAATTTTATCTTCAAAGTTTAAATTTATCGTCATAAAACAATCTAAAGAGGTGTCCGTTTTCATGATTCACAAGAAACTTTCTTTGTCATCTTATGTATTTGTCGGTTCAATGCTGTTCGGCCTGTTTTTTGGTGCGGGAAATCTGATTTTTCCAGTGCATATGGGGCAGGAAGCCGGCAATAATATCATACCGACAATTTTGGGTTTTCTCCTCACCGGGGTAGGACTTCCATTTCTTGGTGTCTTAGCAATCGGCATATCCGGAAGTTCCAGTCTGTATGATCTATCCAGCCGCATTCATCCTTATTATGCTGTTTTTCTTACAGTTGCCCTTAATCTCACCATTGGACCAATTTTTGCCTTGCCAAGGACTGGTTCAGTATCATATGAAATTGGTCTGGCACCGTATATTGCCCCGCAAAATCAAACATTGTCCTTATTCATTTTTACTTTACTATTTTTTCTTATTGCTCTCATATTTTCTCTCAAGCCCAATAAAATATTGCTGTGGGTAGGAAAAGTGCTAAATCCTCTATTTTTATTATTTTTAGCTATTCTCATCATCATCGCCTTTTATCAGCCGATGGGCGGCGGTATTATTCCCCCTGCCCACGATGCCTTTAAAACCGCACCATTTTTTCATGGTTTTACGGAAGGTTACAACACAATGGATGCTCTGGCATCACTTGTATTCGGAGTTATCGTAATTGATACATTACGCGGCTTAGGATTGAATCAGCCCAGTGATATAGCCGTTGGTACAATAAAAGCCGGTATTGTGACCTTAATACTGATGAGCATAATTTACGCTTGTTTAGCTTATATTGGTGTATTCAGTGTCAACCAATTTGCCGTATCCAGTAATGGCGGTATTGCTTTAGCCCAAATAGCCGACTATTATCTAGGAATGATTGGTGATGTTCTGCTTGCCATCATAGTCACATTGGCTTGTTTAAAGACAGCCATCGGCCTCATAACCGCCTGCTCAGATATCTTTCATAAAATGTTTCCAAACTCCTTATCTTATAAAAATTATGTATTTGTCTTTACAATAATTTCTTTCATCATCAGCAACGTAGGTTTAACACAAATAATTAATCTGGCTGTTCCCGTATTGATGTTTCTTTATCCATTATCGATAACTTTAATATTGCTGGCCTTGTTATCACCACTATTTGGCAACCAGCAAATAGTATATGTTACAACAACAATTTTTACTATATTTGCTGCTTTGGGTGATGCCTGCAACAATCTGCCTCTCTTAATAAAAAATACCGAGTTTATTCAATCTATTTTAAATATCTATAATTCATTACTGCCCTTCTTTAATATCGGCATGGGATGGATATTACCAGCCGTTATCGGTTTTATAATCGGCTGTCTATTTTGCCTGAAAAGTAATTTCAATACGTTTAATCAGCATTAATGTATCTATTTTTTTTAAATAGTTAACGTTATAGTCATACATTTGACCACATTATTGTTTTATCGTATAATAATGTATATTAACAGTATACATATTAGGAGGATTTAATGAAAAAGATTTTCTTCATGCTCGCTGCTCTCCTTTTGTTCAATGCCACAGTTCTGGCTGCCCCTGTTAAACCCGAATCACCACTTATTTTGCGCGGACACATATCCGGCATCAATAATCATTACATCACCGTTGTTGATAATAATAATAAAAACAGTGTAGTGATATTGGTTGGATGGGACACATTGATTTTATCCGGTGAATCCGGCAAAGATGTGCCACTTGACCGTCTCAATGTCGGTGATGATGTTATGGCATATTATAGCCATATAATGACTCGCAGTCTGCCACCACAGTCACATGGCTATGCACTGGTCATGACTCCCAAGAACAAAACCGGCGCAATGTATGCTATCGTATCTGACCCGCAAAAAACTGCGAATGGTGTTCGTTTTCTCGATGAAAGCACCAATACTTATGTAACAATTCCTCAAAACGTCTCTGCTGAGCTGCAAAATGTACAAAATGGTGACTGTGTGCTGGTATGGTATGCCACGGTTGCTCTTAGCAACCCGGCTCAAGCATTTGCTGTAAAGGCCGAACCACTCAACATTGATTAATAGCAGCATCATTGAGACCATGAATAATAAAAACGACAGTAAAAATACTGTCGTTTTTATTATTCATGGTCTCAAATCCATTTGGAAACAAAAAATAAGACCGCGAATCCATGTTTTTAGCAATTATATTTGCTATAATAATATCTATAATTTAACTATAGACAGGTGACATAATTTATGATTGATTTAAAAAAACTTAACACAGAAAATCGCAATTTTTTTACTATGAATATAGATACAAAAGATACCTTTACTATATGCCGTATTATTAACAACGAAGACAAAAAAGTCGCTGATGCCGTTGAAAAAATCCTGCCAGCAATTGCTGCCGCTATTGACAATATCGTTGATAAATTAAAAAAAGGGGGGCGGCTTTTTTATCTTGGAGCCGGTACTTCCGGACGTCTCGGTATTTTAGATGCAGCTGAATGTCCGCCGACCTACAGCATCTCTCCACAGCTTGTACAAGGAATAATCGCCGGAGGAAAAGAAGCTGTATTCAAAGCACAAGAAGGTGCTGAAGACAACAAAAAATCTGCTGAAGACGATTTAAAAGCCAAAGCCTTTTCATCCGATGATGTACTCGTCGGTCTTGCCGCCAGCGGCCGTACTCCTTATGTTATTGGTGGATTGAAATATGCCCGGGGAATTGGTGCCACAACCATCAGCGCAGCCTGCTGTAGCAATTCAGCCATTGCCCGCTATGCCGACTTTCCACTTGAAATGATAACCGGACCGGAGGTCATAACCGGCAGCACCCGAATGAAAGCCGGTACTGCTCAAAAAATGCTTTTAAACATGCTCTCCACTGCAGTCATGATAAAGCTCGGCAAAGTATATCAAAACCTAATGGTTGATGTGCATGTCTCCAACTTAAAACTTCAGGAAAGGGCCGTGCGCATAATTATGGCTGCCACCGATGTTTCTTATGAATCAGCTGTCGAATTATTAAAAAAAACCAACGGCAGGGTAAAATTGGCCATTGTTATGCACCTGACTGGTGCTGACCTGCCACAGGCACAAAAATTACTTGCCTGCAGCAACGATTCCATCAGACAAATACAAACTGATATTGGAAAGGATAAACAATGCAGCAATTAATAAAACATATTTATCTTTTGCTGCACAATTATAAAATAAATAAAGTTTACAATTGTATGACCAGACTGAGGCTGCAATTAACCATTACCGACAATCTGCCGCTTGGCGAAATAAAAAAACTCGACGGTGTAATGGGAGTTGTCCTGGACGGCAATGAACTGCAGATAATTTTAGGTCCCGGTAAAGCCACGGCAGCTGCCGAAATCATGCAGCAATTTATAAATAACAAAACCATTTCAAATCCTGATTTTACTGCAGCTGAGCAATTACACACTGCCATCCGCAAAAAAAATGCTACCCCATTTAAATTACTGTTAAAAAAAATCAGTGGCATCTTTTTGCCATTGATTCCCGCTTTTATTGCCTGCGGCCTTATAACCGGATTATTAAATATCATCTTGAAAACAGATGCTTCACTCAGCCTGAATCCAATAATCCAAATATTAAAAATAGCTGGCACCAGTGTCTTTTGGGGTATCAACATCTTTGTCGGTATCAACGCGGCAAAAGAATTTGGTGCTTCCCCTATGCTGGGTGGAACAATGGCCGTGATCATAACTCACCCGGCATTATCCGATATAATGCTGTTTGATGAAAAACTTTCTGCCGGGCGCGGCGGTATCATAGCGGTTTTACTGGTTGTAGCTTTTTCTTCCTGGCTGGAAAAAAAACTACACAACATCATTCCTCAGATGTTTGATCTATTTCTCACACCATTGCTGGTCATTTTACTTGCTACTTTCCCAGCAATATTTATCTTACAGCCTGTCGGCGGTATAATTGCCGACTTTATCGGACAGACAGTAACCACCGCTATCAGTTCCGGTGGTATGCTGACTGGATTTATCCTCGGCGGCACATTCTTACCTCTCGTCATCACCGGATTGCACCAAGGTCTGACGCCTATTCACGCACAACTATTAGCCAAATACGGTGTAACCGTACTTTTGCCTATTTTGGCAATGGCCGGAGCAGGACAAGTCGGTGCTTCTTTTGCCGTATATTGCAAAACCAAAAACCAACGACTAAAAAAAATCATTATTTCCGCACTGCCTGTCGGCATAATGGGCATTGGTGAACCACTCATCTACGGCGTCACCCTGCCTTTGGGAAAACCATTTTTTACAGCCTGCATTGGTGGTGCATTAGGCGGCGGTATCCAGGCAATGAATAACGTAGGTGCTTCTGCTATAGGTATATCTGGTCTGCCCCTGACAGCTGCTACCGACAACATGCCTGCCTATCTATTTGGCCTTTTTACTGCCTATCTTACAGGATTCATTGTTACCTACCTTGTCGGTTTTGAAGATCCTGATGAATAATCCTGTATGCTCGATATCACAAAATTACTTATTGTGCGGACAAACCGCCTTCCCAGAATGTATCAATTAAGCTATTTTAATGAGGTGACTTGATGAACAACGGCATTTCTCTTTATCCCGGTCTGGAAAATTCTTTTGAAGAAAATCTACAACTGATAAATATTGCTGCTGACTACCATATCAAACGAATATTTACCTCCTTTCACATCCCTGAGACCAATTTTACTGACTTCCGCAGCCAATTTGATGAGCTTATGAAAGCAGCATCACAAAATAATATGGAAATCATCGCTGACATTTCTCCTGATACTTTGACATTACTCGGCAGCAAAAAATTCAACGTTTCTTTATTTAAATTAAAAGGCATCAAACGCCTTCGCATCGATTACGGTTACGAAAATGCAACGATCAGCGATCTCAGCCGTAATTCCTGTGATATAAATCTCCAGCTCAACGCATCTACTGTTACCAGGCAAATCCTCAATGAACTGTCACTGCATAACGCCGATTTTTCACACATTGATGCCTTGCATAATTTCTATCCGCGTCCCGGTACCGGTATATCGGAAAAATTACTGATCGACAAAACACAGATGCTGCAGGGAAACGGTATAAAAGTAGGTGCTTTTCTACCTAGCCATAACCGACCCAGGCCTCCTTTAAAAAAAGGACTGCCAACCTTAGAAGATCACCGCCGTCTGCCCTTTGGCCTGGCAGCCCGCCATCTATGTGCTCTCGGTATCAATTCAATTTTCATTGGCGACAGTCTTCCTACAATTGATGAAATTCAAACTCTGGCCCGTCTGCAGGAAAATATTGTCACTATAAAGGCCCGTCTTTACAATAAAAATCCTGCTGTTGGACAATTATTGCAACGCACTTTCACTGCACGTCTTGATGAAGCCCGCGATGTTATAAGAACACAAGAAAGCCGCCAATTATTCAATGATCTTTCTATCACACAAGCAAATTCCATAGACCGTCAGATTGGCATGATAACGTTAGATAATGATTTATACGGACGCTACAAGGGTGAACTGCAAATTATAAAAAATCCCCAGCCTGCCGATGAAAAAACAAACGTTGTCGGTCAGATTCCTGCCAATGAAATATTTTTACTGCAATATATAACTCCCGGCAGAAAATTCCGGCTGGACTTTTCCTGATAACTGTTTCAATTCATATATCAGCACAATATTTCATGCTATAATAACATATCAGTACTAAATGAAATGAGGGAACTTTTTGTTAGAACAAAATATCAATGCTTCTATTGCCAAAGAATTAAATATAGCGCCAAAACAAATTACGGCCGCTGTGAAACTCATTGATGAGGGAAATACCATTCCCTTCATTGCCCGTTATCGTAAGGAAGCTACGGGTGAATTGAAAGAAGAACAACTGCGTGATTTGTCGGAACGATTAACTTATCTGCGTAATCTGGTAAAACGTCAAACTGAAATACTAAACAATATTGACGAACAAGGTAAGCTCACTGACGAACTAAAAGCAGCCATCAATAAAACCATAAAACTTCAGGAATTGGAAGACATTTATCTTCCGTATAAACAAAAAAAGCGCACCCGTGCTATGATTGCCCGGGAAAAAGGCTTGGAACCACTAGCGCAGCTCATGTTAGAACAAAAAATTACAGTCGGCACAATAAACGATCTGGCTGCCAAATACATCAATCCCGAAAAAGAAGTGATTTCTGCTGATGATGCTGTTGCCGGTGCCATGGATATAATAGCTGAAAGCACAACTGAGACCGCAGTTATTCGTGCCTGGCTGCGCAAAGTTTTATGGCAGGAAGGTCTGATTGAAACAATCCGCGATACCGAAAAAGACCCGGAACAGGCTTTCCTCATGTATGAAGACTATAGTGAACCAATACGGACTCTCCCTTCACACCGCATTCTGGCAATAAACCGCGGTGAAAAAAAAGGTGCACTTAAAGTAAAACTCACCGCCGACCACGACAAAAATATCCAACGGTTTTATGATAAACTCATTACCCGTCCATCAATTTTCACACAAACGCTGCAGACTGCCTTATCCGATGGCTATAAAAGGCTGCTGTTTCCTGCTTTGGAACGCGAAATCCGTTCATTATTAACTGAAAATGCCGAAAAACAGGCTATAAACATCTTTGGTGCCAACCTCAAACAACTGTTATTACAGGCTCCTCTGGCCGGACATGTCGTAATGGGCCTTGATCCCGGCTATCGTACAGGCTGCAAAATGGCCATTGTTGATGCCACCGGGCAGATTCTTGCCCACGGTGTTTTGTATATAACCATGAGCGAAGACGCCAAAGAAAAATCTGCACAAAAAGTATTGCAGCTTATAAAAAAATATAATGTAACGCTAATTTCTATTGGTAACGGCACTGCTTCCTTTGAAACAGAAGAATTTACCGCAAAACTGATTGCCGACAACAATCTAAATGTACATTATCTTATCACGAGTGAAGCCGGCGCTTCTGTATACTCAGCTTCCAAACTTGCTGTAGAAGAGCTGCCCGACTATGATGTAACCATCAGAGGTGCCGTCTCCATCGCCCGCCGTATCCAAGATCCACTGGCCGAACTGGTAAAAATTGATCCCAAAGCTATTGGCGTAGGACAGTACCAACATGATGTAAATCAAAAAGAACTGAGCTCTACACTGGATACAGTAATCGAATCGGCCGTCAACCATGTCGGTGTAGCTTTAAACACAGCTTCTGCCGCCTTGCTGAAGCACATTGCCGGCATAAATGCAGCCGTTGCCAAGAATATCGTAAAATACCGCGACACCAATGGCAGCTTTGAAAATCGCAAAGAGCTTTTGAAAGTGACCCGCTTAGGCCAGGCAGCCTTTACCCAATGTGCCGGCTTTCTCCGCATCAACGATGGAACAATGCCGCTCGATAATACACCTGTACACCCCGAATCATATAAAATTGCCGAACAACTGCTCAATAAACTCGGATTCACACTAGATGATATCAATGACAAAAAGCAGCTGGAAATACTAAAAGCCAAACTGAAACTGGTAAACCCGGACGAAATGGCCGTTTCCCTCAAAGCCGGTGTTCCAACTGTACGCGACATCATCGATGCCCTGGCAAAACCTGGCCGTGATCCTCGCGAAGACTTACCGGCTCCACTCACCAGAAAAGCTATTGTCAAACTTGATGATATCAAAGTAGGTACGATTATGCGCGGTACTGTGAGAAACATCACTGACTTCGGTGTATTTGTCGATATTGGCATTAAAACAGCGGGACTTATCCACATCTCAGAACTCAGCTATAAACGAGTCAAGCATCCTTTAGATGTTGTCTCAGTTGGTGATATCCTTGATGTTATGGTGATAAACGTCGATGCCGCCAGAAACAGGATCGGGCTCAGCCTGAAACAAGTACCAAAGGAATTAAAAGCTTAATGGGAATAATCACAACAACTATAAATAAAATAACTCCTGTAGATGATGCATTTATCACTTCAGTAAAAACCGGCCCTGCCGCAACACTGCACAACATTTCCGGTTTAGGCGGATTATATGATATATTTTTGAGCTATGCTGCCATAACCGGGCAGATCAATCCGCGCAAACCGAAAAAAGCTGCAGTAATAGCCTGCGCTGACCACGGTGTTTGTGCTATGAAGGTCAGTGCCTATCCACAAAAAACCACCATCGATATGACTCGTAATTATTTAATCAATAAAGGCGCTGTAGCCAACGCCATGACTAACTTTTCTGGTGCGGATATGCTGGTCGTTGACATGGGAATTGCTGCCGATCTTAGTAATCTGCCCGGACTGATCAATAAAAAAGTCGCATTAGGTACAAATAATTTTGCTGTCGGACCGGCCATGTCCGAAAAAAATGCAAAAAAAGCTCTGATTACAGGAATAAATATCGCCAATGAACTGGTCCAAAAAAAATATAACTGCTTTTTACTCGGAGAAATGGGTATTGCCAACACCACTTCCAGTGCTGCCATTGCCGCGGCTATATGCGGACTGAGCCCGGAAGAAGCAACCGGCAGGGGTACCAATATATCCGACAGCAGACTTCAAACCAAAATTGCTGTCGTAAAAAAAGCTCTTGCCATTAATGTCCCCCGGTCCAATGACGGAATAGATGTATTGACAAAAATCGGCGGGTTTGAGTTTGGCTGCCTTGCCGGAATTATTCTCGGCGCTGCGGCCAACAATTGTCTGATAATCCTTGACGGTTTCAACACCGCAGCGGCTGCCCTTATTGCCCAGGCCATCTGCCCGGCATCAGCGACACATCTCATGCCTTCCCATTTGGCCGGTGAACCGGCACATCGGGCCGCCTTGAAAAAATTGGGATTGTCACCTTATATAGACCTGCACCTACAGTTAAGTGAAACAGCCGGATCTGCTGTTATCTGCCGTTTTATTGAATTGGCTGTGGAATTATACGATATGGCTCGAACTAATTGCGTACCTGCTTTTACGGTTTTTACCACACCGCCAATAAGCACCGCCCTGCAGCTAAATGATTCAATAATGCACAAATGCCAGGAACGTATAGACAATCTGACCAAACCAATACATTGCCTGGGAAAATTCGAAGAAATTGCTGTATATCTGGCAGGTGCCTTACAAAAAGAACGACCTTTAATGGCCGATATCATTGCCAATAAAAATAAATTGCTTCCCTATATCATCCAAACCAGCCGTTGCTTAAAGAGACCGGTGACCAACAGCTGCGCCGCCGAAAGAATCGGTCTTATACTGATAGAAGGAGCCCTCCATATGCTCAATGACATGAAAACTTTTGCTGAAGCTGCAGTTGCCGTAGCTAATGACGGTCCTGGTGCCGGCAGGCAAAAAGAAATTTGACTTACAAAAAAGAACTGTCGCATGAAACAACTCATTGAATTCATAAAGATATAAACCACTACCGCTGTACTGTCCCCCACCTTTTTGAATACGGATAAAGAAAGTGGCATATTGCATTATGAATGAAAATGGCTGCATACGGCAGTTCTTTTTTTATTTATAGAAATCAATCTCTCATTACACCGTTATCCATAAATTCCCACAGCAGCCGTACCATCTTTTCAATATCCGGGGTTTCCTCTTTTGTAAAACAATATGTCATCACTCCGAGAAATCCTGATATTGAATATTCCAGCGTACATTCCAATGCAAAATTATCCATCCCAAAAGATTGAAAATAAGGACGTAATAATGCCTTGTATACATCCTTAATTTTTTCCCGAAAACCGGGGTCGCCATTTTCCCCCAACAATACGGCAAAATATTTTTTATTTTTTCTATACACGTCCACAAGATGTTCTATCGGTAAACGGATACCTTTTTCCCTTATGATCTTCTGATGCTTTTCTATATCCGGTACAATAGCTTTTTCTACCTGTTCCAATACATCATAAACATCAGTAAAATATTCATAAAATGTACTTCTATTATATCCTGCCGTACTGACTATCTCCCTGGCCGATGTTTTTTTTATCCCCCCTTTGCTGTACAGTATCCAAAATGCATCCAGTAAATTTTTCTTAGTTCGCATAGCAATTTCATGATTATGTCTCATCCGATTTTATTTCCTCCCATAAAAATCCGACACTTTGACAACAATTGACGGTTGATGACAGCCATAGTTAAATTTATAATACATTTATACAACATGTTGTTGGATAATTGAACACAAAAATAAAAGTCAAAGGAAATAATTTATGAAAAATATAATATTTAAAAATGACTCGTTTGCATTTGAAACTTTAAGACTACTCAGCGAAACAGCATATGGTATGGCTGATATTGGCGAGGTCCTCACCACTGCTGAAAAAATAATAGAAGGTGATAAAAACAGCTGGTGTAAAGAATGGACCATCACGGCCAAAAGACTTCATCATAATGCAGATACCTATTTAAAAAACGGCCATTTGATAAGCGCCCGAAAAACCTACCTGCGAGCCTACAATTATTACCGTTCAGCAGAATTTTATCTGCACGGAAATATAAATGATCAAAGAATCATTAAACTGACTGAAGCCGGTTTGACATGTTTTAGCAAAGTAATGAATTTAAACAATCCCGTAATTGAACCGGTAAAAATTCCCTATGAAATGACAACCCTGCCCGGGCATTATTACAAGTGCCCTCATATATCAAAAGTCCCTACACTGATTTTAATGACCGGTTTTGATGGTACAAAAGAAGAACTATACGGAATGGCCATGGCCGCTCTGGAACACGGTATGAACTGTCTCATATTCGAAGGACCCGGTCAAGGTGAAGCCTTGCATCGACAGCATCTGCACTTTCGTTATGACTATGAGGCCGTCGTGACACCAGTCGTAGATTTTGTTCTCTCACTCGATGGCGTCGATCCTGATAAAATTATTTTAATGGGTGTAAGCCTTGGTGGATATTTAGCCCCCCGGGCGGCTGCTTATGAACATCGTCTTGCAGCCTGTGTAGCTAATGGCGGTGTATAC
Source organism: Pectinatus frisingensis (assembly GCF_014076555.1). Classification (NCBI taxonomy): domain Bacteria; kingdom Bacillati; phylum Bacillota; class Negativicutes; order Selenomonadales; family Selenomonadaceae; genus Pectinatus; species Pectinatus frisingensis. The sequence continues at coordinate 1,048,062 of NZ_CP045424.1, read as the reverse complement.
AGTTTTTCAGCTGCCGTTAAAAATTCATTTTCCGACAGCAGTCTTTTTGACATGGCCGGCACTGATCCAGACAAATTTAACAAAATCATTGACAAAACATCAGCAAACAATGCCGTGCTCAAATGGGCACTTGAACACGGCATGTTCGTCTTTGGCAGTGATACCCCTGCTCAATTTATTCTGGAAATAAAAAATTTTACTATGAAAAATTGTGCGGAAAAAATTCAATGTCCCACTCTCATCGTAGATTCTGAAAAAGACAAAATGATGCCCGGTCAGGCAAGGCTGCTTTATGATGCCCTTACCTGTAAAAAAGACTTCATGCTATTTACCGCAGAAGAAGGTGCCGGTGAGCATGGACAGTGCGGTGCCAAGCTGCTCGCCAATGAACGTATCCTCTCATGGATTGACAGCGAACTATCAAATCATCTAAAGGAATAACGTCATAACTATATTTTTTAATTATTAGCCTGCTCACTAAATAGGTTCACAAGAAACACCAGTATATCCAAATCCAAATAGCACATTGAAATCAAAATATATTTGTAAATTTAAAACTCAGTCCTATTTTTATTTTAAATCATTAGTTTTTAGGGTGAACTTTATTGCTATCCCTTTTAATCAAATATTATTATCTCATATAATGTCTATATTGAAAAAAGCCATGACTTTGCAACCAGCCCGGCTTCTTTCAATCAAATATTATATAAGGCAAGCTAAACTAAACATAAGTTTTACTTTTTCTGTGTTAATTATAGCATAAATTAATGTAAAATCTATTGTCATTTTCGTATACAAACTTATTAAATAATATATGAAACAGGAAAATTTTATTCCCTAAAAAACACTGCTACCCTTTTACTACATAAATACTACGCAGATTTTCCTACTCTGTAAGATAAAATAATTTGTATATTTGTATATTTATTTTTTTATCTGTTGCTTAAGTTCAGCAGTGCAAGATTCACTTAATTTTAAATCTTTGGTTTCAGGAGCCATTGTAATACAAATGGATAATCCCAAAATTGTTATCAATGTCCCTGCCAGCATAGTTACCCTGATTCCATGAGTTGTAAGGATAATTGGTAGAACATATGAAGAAACAATTGCTCCCACTCGGCTAAAAGCCATTGTTACCCCTACGGCAGAGGCACGGATATTGGTAGGAAAAAGTTCATTTGGATATAGCCATTCTAAAATACCAGGGGCACCAGAAAAAAACGCATAACAGGCAAAAGCTCCCACAATAATCCATATATTTGATTTTTGGACAACACTTAAAACCCCCAAAGATACTGTCATGCCAACATAACTCCCAATGATCATTGGGCGACGACCAATTGAGTCCAAGCAACACATTGCCAGAATTGTCCCAGCCAAAAAGAAAAAACTAATAACAATATCTCCAAAAACAACTGACTTTTCCTCATCAAAGCCAAATGCACCTATAATCTGAGGACCAAATGTATACAAAATGAACATTGGTGCAATTTGACACGCCCACATAACACCAATAAATATAACTTTTTTAAAATATTTATTTTTAAATAATTCATAATACATAATTTTTTCATGTATTTCTGGTTCTAATATGAAATCAGCACCAAAATAATTTGTCACTACAGTCCGCGCCTCATCAATACGATTCTTACTTAAAAGCCATCGAGGTGATTCTGGAGTATTCCATCTTCCTAGGATAAGGACTATACATGGAATAACAGCGCTTCCCAACATGTAACGCCACCCCTCAGCTGTCTCAAGTAAAAAATATCCAGCAATATCTGCACAAACTGCTCCTACAAACCATGCCGCGGTGATGAACCCCATTGCTGATGCCCTATGACTACGCGGAGTAAATTCCACAATCAAAGACGTAGCTATCGGATAATCTGCTCCAATCACTATACCTATAAAAAACCTCAAAACAATCAATTGAATCGCCGTATCAATAAACATGCACAAAATAGAAATAACAGCTATTGCTACTATATCAAATGTAAACATAAATTTACGCCCAATTAAATCAGTCAAATATCCAAATATGGCTGCTCCAAAAAGAGTCCCCGCCAATGCCGCAACTCCTGCCAATGCCATCTGATATGCATCCATATTCATATAAGGTGCTATTTGAGTGAGAGCGATGCCTATAATTACCAATACATAACCATCTATGAAAGGTCCTCCACTAGAAAATAATATCATCTTTTTTAGGTAAGGAGTCAACTCAAAATCATCAAGAGTTTTAGCAGAGTTCATAGCTTTCATCCTCTCTTAGAAAAATGCAGTATAATTAAATTTTGACAACTTAATTTAAAGGACTGTCGCATTTAGACATTTTCATTCATAAGCATGCAACATTTTATTTTTCTAATTTTCCCTTAAAAGAAAAGGAAATTACACAGCTATGATTCGTTGTATTTTGTAATGTTCAATGCCATTTATACGACAATCCTTAATTATACTCTAGCATCAAAAGCTTATCGTTTGATTAACGCTAGTAATTCCGGTATCACATTTTTTAAGTCCCCCACTATACCATAGTCCGCCTGTTTAAATATAGGTGCATTTTTATCCTTATTAACTGCCACAATCGTATGAGCTTGGTTTACCCCAACCATATGCTGCACCTGTCCAGAAACACCAATACCGAAATAAATATCTGGTTTTATCATTGTGCCAGATATTCCAAGATAACGTTCTTTAGCAAACCATTTTTCTTCTTCTGCAACAGGTCGAGTACACCCAACTTCCGCGTTAACTGCATCAGCAAAATCATATGCAAGTGACAATGATTTCTCATTTGGAAATCCTCTGCCCACACCAACAACCCTTTTAGCTAACCTTAAATCTACAGTTTCACCAATTTTCGGACGTTTTTCAATACATTCAACGGACACGGCTGGTGGTACAAAATCCACACTAATTATTTTAGCATTTCCCGCAATGTCTATAATATTAGGCTTAAATACTCCAACAGGAATACACACAATAACCAATCCATGTGTAATTTTTTCTGTTTTAAAAGCTGCCCCACCATATACCATACGTTTGGTTTGCACACCATCATCAAATAACTCAATTTCATTAATATCAGTCAAAACACTGGTTTTAGATACCGCTGCAACAGCGCCTGCAATTAACCTACCATTTTTGCTGGTATCTACTAAGAACATATCTGGTTCATTATCTTTAATCAGTCGGATAATTGTCGGTATATAATTTTCGAACACTTTTTTATTATCTAATTCTCCTAGATAATACACAACATCAGCGCTACAAGCTAATTCTTTACTACCTGCCCAAATTACAGATACTTTTTCTCCAAATTGAGCTGCTCCGGCACACAACTCATTTAAGTTTTGTTGTTTTTCTGCAAAAACCCATATATTTTTTAGTTTAGTCATAATGGTCCTCCTACAAGCTATAAAATTTTACGAAGATGTTCATATAATTCAGCAATTTTCTCAGTACTATCGCCCTCGATAATAACTTTCTTACGATCGATCTGTTTTGCCGCCAATACACTTAAAGTTTCCACCCTATTTTCAACCTTTACTCCTACTTCATCCAACTTCCACACTTTAGAGGATTTTTTCCCAGCACTCATAATGTCTCTTAACCCAGGAATGCGAGGGATATTAATATCTGTAGTTACCGATAGTACCGCCGGTAATTTCACCTTTAAAACCTCAATTTCAGATTCCAAACTCCGCTCCACAACTAATCCATCAGAATCCTCTGTAATTTTACTGACTGCATTTAGACCAACCCAACCTAATAATTGCCCTAGGATAGGCCCAACTTGTTGAGAATAAATATCGCCTGAACCTTCTCCACACAGTACCAAATCAACATCACCAATTTTCTCTATTGCTGCTTTCAACACATTTGCAGTAGAATAACTATCAATCCCCACCAACGAATCATCCATTACACCATACATTTCAGTCACGCCTCTAGATAAAATGGATTTCTTCATTTTTGAATTATTAACAATTTCTCCACCGGCAGTCAATCCAATCACAGTACCACCTAGCTTTACGCCTGCTTCAATAGCATTCAAATCATATATACCTATTTTGTATTCTGCTCGTTCAAAAGATAATGTATGGTCAGAATTTACCAAAATATCCTGTTCTTCAGGAACAGCTTTATAACAAATGACAATTTTCAATTCAATCACCTCAAAATTTTCAATCATATCTGCTCATATCAATTTATAAAAAACTAATAAAATTTAATTTGAAATATTTTAACTAATAATTCATGTAATTACTTTTTTAATATAACAACCTTATTAGTAAAATTTTATTTATATCTCTTCAAAACACTTTTGGCAATTGCAATAACCATCATTTCAGTACTGCCTCCAGCCATTCTATCACAACGAACATCTCTCCAAGCTCTTGCTATTCTATTTTCACTGGCAACGGCAATCCCCCCCATAATCTGCATAGCATCATCAATTATGCTGAAAGCTGCATCCAGACAAAAAAATTTGCATATACCAGCGTCTTCTCTTCCAAGAAGATTTTTATCGAACTTCCAACAGCTTTCATAAACCAAACTTCTCATGGCCGCAAGTTTAGATGACATATTAGCAATTTTCAACTGCATCAACTGGAATCTGCCTATTGTTTTACCAAATGCTTCTCTTTGATTAGCATATTTAACGGCATCTTCATATGCACAAAAGGCAAGTCCGTAATGATAAATCGGCTGAATCAATCTTTCCAAATTAAAATCAATTTTTAATTGGTCAAACCCCTTTCCTTCCGTTCCCAGCATATCTTTTTCTTCCAATTCATAGTCATCAAAAAACATTTCGCAACAGCTATTTGTTCTCAATCCCAATTTTCCATGCATTGGTACAATTTTTATACCGCTTTTATTTTTTAACGGTGCAAGCCACATTGTGTACTTTTCTCCTGTTTCCGCATCTCTAGTCAATAAAAGAGCATAAGAAGCTTCTCTAGCATCTGTAATGAATGTTTTCTGTCCATTTATATAAATCTTACCATTTTTTCTGGTATATGATGTTTGCAAGCTTCCTAAGTCCGAACCACCAGAAGGCTCCGTATAAGCTGCGCACAAAGGAACATTATCTCCTTTTTCAAAAACATCCCATAAAATTTTTCTTTGCTCCTGTGTACCATCACGTAAAGCTTCAAGCATATATTCCACTGTCCAAATTGGTGCGGCACAACCACCATTTCTCAATAAGGCTTCCCATGCAGCTGCAAAAGTCACCATTTCACCACCCATACCTCCACAACTTTCAGGCAATAAAAGATGAAAAAGTCCTGCATCTCTCAATACTCTATAAAATTTATCAGGGAATACATTATTCGCATCACACTCTGCAAAATACGGTTCCCAATTTTCACTTTGCATAATTTCAGTCATACTTGCCATCAACAATTCTTGTTCTTCAGTAAATTTGTAATCCATTATTTTTCCTCCTAAAAATTCTAAACGTATTGTAAAGTTAAATGTTGGAAATCCATCAACTCTTTCGGTACAATAGTTTTACCACAAACACCACACCTCCCTAAAAGGAACGAGTCTTCATGGCAAAATCATATCAGATTTACCATTCAAAATGCTACAACTGCCAAAACTTTTATTGTTATAGCAAAGGAAATCAAAAATATCTCTACCATGTATACGTACATCAACCCAGTCTATACTCTATCCCCATAGTTCCCAATGGAAATTCCCATTTAGAAACAACCTTTCCCATAGATAAAATACGACAAGTACCACATTCCAAGCAACCAGCATAATCAAAGGACAATGTTCCGTCATCGCTTAACTTATATAAACCAGCGGGACAAGCATTAACTAACTTCATCTTTTCCTGTATGTCAGAATGGGCGTTGTCAATTTCAATATGTGCATTATTTTCATCCACTAAATATTTATCAACACCAAGTTTTTCTTCTATCGACATATTCATAACGACACAGCTCCTTTCAAGGCATCTTTGATCAAATTCATAAATCCTACTGATTTTAAATTATTTTTTACTATTTTGTGCATTGGTTTTGATGGATTTCCATCGACAACAAACATTTCTCCCATAATATCCGTAATCATTTTAGGATAGTCATTAAAAATACGTGGATTTTCCATAAAGTCAGGAATTCCTTTATATGTTTTGAGATCTTTCATAACATAACTATCAGCCAATAATTGATCATAATACTTTAATTTTGTTTCAAAATAATCTCCCGTATTCTTTGCGTCAATAACGGTTTTTGCAGCTAATGCACCAGAGGTAATTGCCAAATCCATACCTCGTACCATATAGCCAACATTTATACAAAGCCCCGCAGCATCGCCGCAAATCAAATATCCGTTACCACTTAATTGGGGAACCATAGAAAGTCCAGCTTCTGGCACCACATGCCCGCTATATTCAACAAGTTTTCCGTCTCTTATTAGTGGAGCCACTAATGGATGTGATTCAAAAGCATTAATCATTTCCGTGACAGTTTTATTATTTTCTCCAATGTGCCCCAATCCAACAACTATCCCAATTGATATACTATCCATGTTCGTATAAAGGAAACCACCACCTGCTATACCATCAGTCGGTGCCCCTGCGAATAACCACGACAAACCTTCATTTCCTGTTAAACCGAAACGTTCTTCAATTACCTGAGAAGATAATGCATATGTCTCTTTCACTCCGATAGAAACCTGCGAAGGGATGATCCGCTTTTTTAGTCCTGTATTTTCAGCTAATAATGAATTAACTCCATCGGCTAAAATTACCACATCTGCCTCCATTTCATCGTCACCGCACCTTATCCCGCTTATACGGCCATCCTTCACAATCAATTCATCTACCCTAATTCCAGAGGCTGCCATAGCACCTGCTTCCTCTGCCTTACCAAATAACCAACGGTCAAATTTTCCACGCAAAACGACATATGAATCATGCCCCTGTTTTCCCAAACACGAAGAAGCATACTCAACAGTCATGGCACTGTCGTTTGTCATCATACTAATTCGTTCCTTAGCGACTTTTCTCTCAACCGGAGCCTCTTCTGCAAATCCAGGAATTATTTTTTCTAAACTATGTGTATAAAGCCGTCCTCCTGTTACATTTTTCGACCCACTGTAATTTCCACGTTCTATAATCAAAACGTTCAAGCCTTCTTTAGCCAAGACGTATGCGGCAGTTGAACCCGCCACACCTCCACCAACAATTATTGCATCAAATTTTTCTTCACTCATTTTCTCTTCCCCTTCAGACTAATTCAGCTTGCTGTAGTATACAATTCCATCATATAGCTCTTCCTTCAATACTCCCAAACAAACCAAGTGAACCAAATGAGACAACGCTTCACCTGTCGCAAACAACTTATGGATAATATTAAAATTTCCCCATGTTTGCCCGCGCAAATCCCACTGCATCTTACTTGCCACTTCCACACCGTTCATTTTGCTTTTACCTAAAATTGCCAGAATACTATTTAGTCTCTTTGCATGATGATCCTTAAGTTCGCCTATCCTACCATGAGTGTCAATAATTTTATTTCTATGTGCCGGGTAAGTCACATCAATTTCCAATTTATCTATTTTATCCAAATTAGCAAGATATTCTCCTAATAAATCCTTTTTACTCCTCCACGGAGAACTCCACACAGTGTTATTAGGAGTAATACCATCTAATATATGATCTCCAGAAAATAGAATTTTTCTCTTCTTATCATATAAACAAACATGTTCTGGAGCATGTCCGGTAGTCATTATAAACTGCAGTTTCCAATCGCCGAGATTAATTACATCCTTATCACGTATGATTATTATATTATCTTCACCTATTGTTTCTGGAGCATATTGTATCCCAGGATGAATGTCCAGCTCCATCATTGGTAGGCCACTTTGAACTACCATATCATTAAAATATCCATACAACACTTTATTTCCATATGAACCATTAAATGCATATGAAGTATAATTACTGCAGTATACCTTATTATTTACCCCTGATAAATACTTCACCAGACCACAATGATCACTATGCACATGCGTAATAAATAAGTCAAAACTGTTTTGGGGAATTCCAATTTCCATTATTCCCTTATTCATTGCTTCTTTGCACGTAGGCATATTAAAACCAGTATCTACAATCAGATTTCGTTTTTTGCCAAGTAATACATAAGAGTTAAGCTCTTTTAAAGGATTTCCCGGTAGCGGGACTCCGATACGATATAAGTCTTTATTTATTTGTTCCACCATTTTGAGAAACTCCTCATTACTTAAAATCAGATGACAAATTAAATATTTAAATATTTCACTACATTTAATTCAATAAATCATGCCAATAAAATCTTATGTTTACATCTTTTTATTTTTTAACAAATCATCTGTATTCACTTGCTCGTGATCTTCCCATCCCATTTTCTGCAATACTTTAAAGAAAGAAACCATCATAATAATGGTAATAAATATTAATGGAAATGAGCCAAGAACGCTCGCTGTTTTGACTGCCTTCAACGTACCCAAAAACGTCAGCGTTATTGCCACAAAACCTAACAGTAAAGCCCATATAACCCTTGTCCATTTAGCCGGATTTTCAGTATTATTTTTAGTAGTAACCATAGCAAGGGTAAAAGCAGCACCATTAAGAGACGTAGCTGCACAAATAAATGTTAAAATTCCTAGAATAGGGAATAATATAATTGCCCCCGGATAATGCTGCCAGCAAGCAACAATTGCAGCAGGTGCTCCGCCTGACTGCATAATAGCTCCAATGTCAACTACACCAGTTTTATTAAGAACCATATTGAAATTACCAAGAACCCAAAAAAAGATAAATGAGCCAAGAGAACCACCAACCATACTTGCAGTTACAAATTCACGCACCGTTCTTCCCTTAGACAGTCTGGCAAGAAACATTCCGTAAGTAATAGCATATGCAATAAACCAAGCCCAATAAAAAATAGTCCATTCTTGTGGAAATCCTGTTGCTGCATAAGGATCGGTATAAAAACTCATTCTAAAAATATTCTGCAAAAACATTCCAATACTGTCTGTCATTTGATTGAACATGAATGCTCTTGGCCCAACAATAATAAGATAAGCAATAACAAATATTGATATCCACATACGTATATCACTTAACCGTGAAACTCCTTTTTCCAATCCCAAATAAAGCGTAGTAGCAAAAAATATAGTCCAGCATAATACCAATATAATATCTAACATAATCGTATGAGGAATACCAAATAATGCATGAATACATTCTGCTACCAAAGGTGTGCCCAATCCCAAAGAAGTACCGACACCACATACAATGCTAAAAATAAAAAACACATCTATAGTTTTGCCCAACCAACCATTTACTCTATCACCGACTACACCATCACAAATTGTACTCGGCCGGACGACATCCTTTTTCAAAACAAAAAAATAATAGCCAAAAACCACACCCAGAACAGTATACATAGCCAGCGGTGTGACACCCCAATGCAATAGAACATAGGCTCCTGACCAATCATATGCTTGAACAGAAAAAGGAACAGCACCAAATGGTGGCGCACTAATGTAATAATAAAATTCTATTGAGGACCAATAAAGCAAACCTGCACTTGTAGTAGAAGTAGTCATCAATGCCCACCACGTAAAAGTTTTATATTCTGGTTTGCTACTCCCCATCCTCTTTGAAGAATATTTACCAAACGCAAAGTATAAAAAAAGAATAAAAAAACCAAATGTGTACAATTGATATAACCAACCGAATCCACCGGTCACAGTAGAAAATATTGTATTTAATATAGCATTTCCCACATCTTTATTAGAGACTAGTAATCCCGTTAATATAGCTATAAGCACCAATGGAACCCACAATAAAAATCGATCGATGTTGTTTTCTGTCTTAGAAGTAGTCATTATATTTTTTCCCCCTTTAAAGTATTTTATTGCTTTTTATATTCATTTTTGATTTTAAATATATCATGTAAATACTACTACACCGCTATTTAACATTTTTTAACGCATTTTTATTTATTTTTCCCATTGATGTCATTGGCAAATCATCACACAGTTCTATTATCTTAGGCACCTTAAAATAAGTCATTCTTTTACAACACCAGTCGATGATATCCTGCTTTGTCGAAAGACAACCTTTCTTCATAACTACAAATGCCTTAATTTCTTCACCGCTGATTTCATCTGGAACTCCAATAACCGCCACATTTTGTACATCAGGATAACTAAGTATGACATGTTCTACCTCAGCTGCCGCAACATTTTCTCCTCTCCGTTTAATAATATCCTTAATGCGTCCTGAGAAATAAACATAACCATCTTTATCATAGAACCCTATATCTCCAGTCTTCAGCCATCCTTCCGATGTAATAACAGCATTAGTCGATTTCGGATCACCATCATAACATTTCATCAAGCTCCTGCCTTTGATTCCTTTTACACATATTTCACCTTTTTTACCTGTTGGCACTTCCTTCCCATCACAGTCAACTATTTTTAATTGCCATGCAAAAAAGGGTTTACCAATAGATGGCCATCGTTTTTCTCCAAAAATAGGCTCACAAGTTATAGAACCTAATGCTTCACTTAATCCATACATACTTAACAGATAAGGTATATTAAACCTATTTTGAAATGTACTCTTTTCTTCAAGGGACAGATCCATAAAGTACCCCATAATTTGAAGATCATTTTCTTCTTCCAAGGGGAATGGGGATGTATTAAGTAATATTTTTATAATTGACGCCACAACCATTGCTACTGTGACATGATACTCCCGAACCTGTCTCCAATAATTTCTTGCACTGAATCTGCACGGCATAATGAGCATAGAACCATTAATCAAGGCACTCATAACGCCTACATAAAAAAAATCAACATGAAATATAGGCAATGTTATCATCATATGATCATTTGATCGTATAGCAAACTCATAAGTGGCTACCATTCCTGCAAAAATGGCATTGGCATGAGTCATTAGCACACTTTTAGGCCGTGATGTTGTACCTGATGTAAGTACAATCTCAAAATCATCTTCTGCACTAATATTTCTAATTTTTTTTAAAGTCGTTATTTGGTTTATATTCATTTTTCTAAGATTAACAATATTCGACCGATTTTCTCTCTTATCGGTATTAATAAATATTCTAATACCGGAAAAACATAACGGATTATCAACCACCCTATCTAAATTTTCCCCATTAGATATAAAAACACTTGTACCAGATTTATTTACTGAATAAGCTGTATCTTCCATCCCATATGCACAATTAATCATAACTGCCACAGCCCCAATAACAGCCAAACCGAAAATGCACATCAATGCTTCCGGACAATTGCCCATCTGCAGAGCAACTCTGTCTCCTTTTTTGATTCCCAAGTCAATAAATGAATTGGCCGTTTTATTAATTTCCATATAAAATTCTTGAAAGGTCCTGGTATGCTTTCTATTTAATTCATCCTCATAAATAAAAAACGTCCGTTTAGGAGTAAGCTGCACCCGTTCAAGCCATACATCTCTGAGATTTCTGTCGCCCATAAGATCAATCATATGAAAAACCTCTTTATCTTGTTCATAATCTTTTTCATATTTTTCTAAATCTTAGTTCTATAATTGTGATTTCTAATGAAATAATCTTAATTATTCATTACCGTTCGTTATCGTTCCTTTCTCATACAACCTTCTAATTTTTTCATCTGAATAACCTGCATCACGTAAAATAGATTCATTATCCGAACCATATCCCGGTTTACCCCGCCAAATCAGTCCAGGATTATTTGCAAATTTGGGGACTACATTAATACCCGTAAATTTTCCACGATCATCAGTATCCCACTTGATAAAATCCTCACGAAGCTTATAATGGGGATGATTTGCAATCTGTTTAAAATCCATAACACGGCTACAAGAAATGCCTCTGTCATTGAGCTCCATTTCCGATTCTTTAGCTGTTTTTCCTGCAAAATATTTATTTATTTTTTCCTCAATCAACTTTGCAGACACACTGTCCTTTTTTATTATTCCTATACCTTCAGGATAGTCCTCTGTCCCAATCAAATGACTTAGGCCTATCAATTCAAAAAGATTCGCTACAGCCCTCTTTCCCCATAATGCCATATAAACATATCCTTCTTTGCACTGATATACCCCATATCCAATGAACAAAGGATCACGATTCCCTGCTCTTGGATATACCTTTCCATAATTTAAATAATCGAGAATGTTACATGACATAGTAGCCAGCAAAGCCTCATACATAGCTAGGTCAATACTTTCACCTTTACCTGTTTTCTGGGCATTGTACACCCCAGCCAGACTAGACCCTAGAACAAAAAATGATGTAAAATAATCACCGGTATAAGGAAAAGCAGCTACCGGAGGCCGATCAGCAAAACCATTTTGATGAAGATATCCGCTAAATGCTTGAATTACACCATCATATGCGCCGCGTCCAATCATGTTATCTTCACCATATCGTCCAAAACCGGAAACATGAACGATTACTAATGACTTATTTGCCTCCCATAAATCATCATCAGAAATTCCATGGTTGGTAAATCCATTTCCCTTACCTGATTCAATAAAAATATCTGCATCTTTAATTAAATCCAATAATACTTTTTTACCTTCTTCAGAAAAAATGTTCAACGCTATACTACGTTGATTAACACGTTCTTGTTCCGAATAAAGCCCTGATCTCGCTGAATCTCCCCCAAAGGTGTTTTCTATCCAAATAACATTAGCTCCCCATTGAGCCATAATATGAGCCGCAAACGGCACAGCTGTCTCAATAGCCGAATATACCACCTTGAGACCTTGCAAATTCCCAAATTTTGGAATATCAATATTATTCAATTTTATCTTCTCCTAAAAAATATGCATTTTCATATAAAACATCATTACCGCACCACAAAAATTTTATGTAACTCTTAGAATCCAAATTACCATATTTATTAACAATAAATTTTAATGGCTACATTATTTATCACCCTTATCATTAATAAATTTTTATTATTCATAACAATTTCCCCTTTTCAGTTGATTCAATTTATTTTATGTATAAAACTAATTATATAAATTATTATGCAATTTTCATGCCAATTTATTTTATCATTCATACAATTTATATATTTTCTTTGTTTTACCTATATTTTTAGGTACTTAAAAGGATTAGTTATTTTTAAACTGCACATTATAAAAAACCGATTATGTAAAGTATTAACTTACGTACGTGTAAGCTAGCACCTTACATAATCGGTTTTCTTCACTAATTTTTGTAATCATCAATTATCATATCTTTGTGACTATATAAAAAATGATGTTGCTAATATAAATATATCAACCCTACTATTATTACGCTCTACAAATTTATTATTTAAAAGAACCGACTGAAATATTTTTATCAGCAATGAGCTGATACAAGTATTGACGAGAAATCCCCAAATAATCAGCAGTTTTTTTAATATTACCATTACAAGTTACCAAAGCGGATGAAACAACATATTTAGTAAATTTCATCTCATATTCCTTAAGTGCTATTGCACGCACCTCTTTAAAATTTTTTCCCAGACCAGTATCTTTTTTGTTCGATATATCACTAGCACTATTAGTTTGATTAAGAAAATAATTTGGCAAATGTGCTTTAGTGATGACATATTCATCATCATCAACCATATTCATAGAATGTTCAATAATATGTTGCAATTCCCGAACATTACCTGTCCATTCATATTGATTAAAAAGAGTTAAAACATCAGTACTAATTTTATTGATATTTTTATTATAAGCTAAATTATTATTATTAATGAATGAATCGCATAACACCGGAATATCCTCTTTCCGTTCTCTCAGAGGTGGTATTTCAATTGTAGTAACAGCTAAACGATAAAATAAATCCGGGCGCATTATTTTATTTTTGAAACACTCAGTTGGAGTAATATTCATTGCACTAATTATTCTTGCATTTATATTTATTTCATTATTAGAACCAACCCTGCGTATTTTTTTTTCATCTAAAGCTCGTAACAGCTTTGATTGTAATGCAAAATTCATAGAATTAATTTCATCCAAGAATATAGTTCCATTTTGTGCATCTTCTAAAAGTCCTTTTTTTTCAACAGCATCAGTAAAAGATCCTTTACTGGTACCGAAAAGAGTTCCCTCAAGCAAAGTATCCGGAATAGCACTGCAGTTAACCGCCACAAATGGGCCATCAGCATATGAACTATAATTGTGTATGCTCTGCGCAAACAATTCCTTACCAGTTCCAGTTTCACCATATATTAATACTGAAGCCGGTCTGATAGCAATTTTCTTTGCTTCATTAATAATCAATTGCATTCTGGGACTACCACAAAGTATATCTTCAAAAACATAATGTGCATTGTTACTTTGTTTATTTGTATTTATAACAGAAATATCTGCTTGATGTATACGGCTGATTCTATCTATAGCACCTCTTATACTTTTAAAAGGTTTTGCAATAGAAATTACTCCCCATACTTCCCCATTAGATATAATGGATGTAGAATCCATGACATCATAATATTGCTTTCCCGTACTTGATTTATATTCATAAAGCGCATTTTTTATTGGACGAGCCAGAAAAAGTGTCTTCAATAACACACTTTTATTATGATCCCTATTGTAATTATAAACTTCATTTACTTTTTTACCGATTATATCTTTAGGAGATATGGCCTCATAAGTTCCTGAAGCATAGACATAAACTCCATTTTTATCTATTATCTCTATAAGATATCCCGTTGATGCTAAATAATCTAATATCTTTGTATCAAAATTTGTTACATCAATCACTTTTTTCCCCTCTTATTCATCTAACAATAAAACTAAACTATTAATATTAACAATTATTTATAAAATTCAAAATAATTATTCTAGATTTTTGATGAGTCTATTATAATATATATGATCTAAATATATCAATGGTAATAAAAAATTAAGTAGTAATTATAAAACATCATTCAAACATGAGTAATGTATCGTGACATCCGATATGAAGCCTTTAGATGCCTAAAACGTAGACGTCTTCGAGGGTTTCAGAAATTTGCATGATCGCCATTAGCCTTATTAAAACGAGAAATGTATCCTCTCATGAATTGACAGGGAACTATCAAATCGGTAGTGTAAAATAGTTTGTGCTTTTGAAAAAAATCTGTAGAATGAAGATATGGAGGTCAAAAGCATGGGACTATTAACGAAAGAACAAATTCGGGAACTCATTAAAGAACGAAACATAAAGACAACTAGCGATATTTCGGCAATGCTCAAGGATTTATTTAGTGAAACGATGCAGGAAATGCTGGAAACTGAAATGGATACGACTCTGGGCTATGGTAAAAATGAAAACTCTGCCAAACAAACCGACAATCGCCGCAACGGTCATAGCAAGAAGACTGTGGTTAGTGAATATGGTGATACCGAATTGCTTATTCCTCGCGATCGCGAAGGCGAACATGAACCTTTAATCGTAAGAAAACATCAGAAAAATTTGACCGGCATTGAAGAACAGATCATTGCCTTATACAGCAAGGGAATGACAGTCAGAGATGTTCAAGATCACCTAAATCAACTATATGGCATTACCGTATCGCCAACTTTGATTTCCAACGTAACCAATAAGCTCATGCCCTTGATCAAGGAATGGCAAAGTCGGTCACTGGAGAAGACCTATGCTGTCGTTTTTTTGGATGCGATTCATTATAAAGTGCGTCAGGAAGGCGCCATTGTAAACAAGGCCTCCTACATGGTTATTGGCATTGATTTAGACGGACGTAAAGACGTTTTGGGAATGTGGATTGGCGAACATGAAACCTCAAAGTTTTGGCTAGTCGTATTAAATGAGTTGAAAAACCGCGGCGTACAGGATGTTCTCATTTGCTGCGTTGACAATCTGAAGGGATTTAACGAAGCTATTGGAGCTTGTTTCCCTGAGGCCGAAATTCAAAAATGCATTGTTCATCAAATTCGTAATTCCATTCGCTATGTATCCTACAAGGATGTGAAGAAAGTACTGGCCGATTTAAAGCCGGTCTATACGGCGGCGTCGGAGCCGCTGGCACTAGAATTCTTGGAAAGCTTTGAAACGATATGGGGCAATAAATACCCCTTGATCGTCAATTCTTGGCGAGCTAACTGGTCAGAACTATCGACCTTTTTCAAGTACCCACCGGAGATTCGGAAAATTATTTATACAACTAATATGATTGAAAGCTACCATCGGCAGCTTCGGAAAGTAACGAAGGGAAAAAGCATTTTCCCTAATGACGAATCACTGCAGAAGATGCTCTATCTAGCTACTATGGACGTTCTAAGAAAATGGACGGGCCGGGTTCAAAATTGGGGACAAATTCTGCTGCAATTATCCGTTTTTTTCCCCGATAAAGTAAAATCTGCTTTATCTTAATTAGGAAAAAAGCACAAAACTATTTACAGACCCATCAAATCATCTAAAGAAATAACGTCATAGCTATATTTTTAGGGATTGTCAAGTAAAGTGTGTAAATGATTTTAAGTTGAAGCCTGATATTTTTGTACCATGGTGCCGATCCGTTCGTCAATAACCAGCTGATTCATCACCATGGCCCAATTGCGAATGGAGTGACCGCGCCATTTTTGGTAAAGTTCCTTAATCCGTAAATAAAACACTTTAAAAATAGCTGTTTCATTGCTGAAAGCGCCCTGTTTCGTAACCTTGCGGAAGCTCGAGTTAACGCTTTCTATGGCATTGGTCGTGTACATAACCCGACGCACATCACTACCATAGTTAAAAAGCTGTTCCACGTGCCGAAAATTATCCTTCCACACGCGGATGGCACCAGGATATTTGCTCCACGCGTCACAGAACTGTTCAAATGCAGCTTGTGCTCCTTTCAGGTTGATGGCACCATAGATTTTCCTTAGCTGCGCTGTAAAGGCTTTGTAATCCTTACTGGGTACGTATTTCAGAGAGTTGCGGATGAGGTGTACAATGCAGCGCTGCACCACAACATTTTTGAAGATCGCTTTAGCGCCATCTTCAAGACCACTTACACCGTCCATAGAAATAAAGCCTATGTCCTGAACACCCCGGGATTTTATTTCATCGAACACCTGCATCCAGCGATGCTTGCTTTCTGTATCGCCCGTCCATAAGCCCAGTACATCTTTCCCGCCGTTTAGATCATACCCCAGAATAACGTAGACAGCCTGGTCAGAAACGCCCTGCTCCGTACGCATAGAAACGTATATGCAATCCACAAAGATAAAGGGATAAAAAGCTTTCAGCGGTCGATTCTGCCACTCATTCAATTCATCTAAGACACAATCTGTGATGTTGGAAATTTGTCCAGCTGATAGCTTGAATCCATAGATGTCGTCGATCGTCGATGAAATGTCACGCTGGCTCATGCCACGAGCATACATAGCAAGCACCTTGCCCTCAATCGAGGAAACATCGGTCTGCCGCTTCTGCACAACCTGCGGCTCAAAAGAACCGTCACGATCACGAGGGACATTAATCGGGACTTCACCTGCGGATGTTTTGAGAGTTTTATGGTTGTAGCCGTTGCGGCGATTGGCGGTTTCCTTTTCACCACGTTCATTGTTGTCATAGCCGAGATGATTTTCCATTTCACCATGCAGCATGGCCTCGAACATAGGCCCAAAAACATCTTTAAGCGCATTTTGCATATCTTCGACGTTTTTTGGCTTATATTCACTGATAATCGCTTTAGCCAGGGATTCGCCACGTGTGGGTTGTTTCTTTGACATAAATTTATTACCTCCGCATGTGTTTGACTTCCCCAACTGGGGTGTATATCTAAACTGTTTCTTTCCTATTTACACAGTTTATTATACACTCCCTATTTTTAAATTATTTCCATATGGTCTCCTAAGAATAGATTGTGCGCAGTTATGTAGTCAATGTAATTAGACTTTTGTAGTGACTGATATTACTCAAACCAATCAATATACCAGCTTTTATACTGGAAAAACCGCTCTATCTCCTCCATTGTCTCAAACCAATTATCAAAACCATCTCCACCAAAATCAGGTTTCTGTGATTGAATTACTAAATATCCGCCCGTATTTTCTTGATCATCTTTAATCCAAATATACCAACCCTTGTTTTTTCCATTTACTATTCTTCCTTTAGAATTAGCTAACGCCATCAATACCTACCCCCTTATTCAACCAACGGAATATGGTTATTAACCAGAATATTTCTTGCTTCATCTAGTATCTCCACATAAACATGAGGCACATTAGAAGCATGATTTCCTGCCAGCGAACTATTATCAATTCTAAATCTGTAAGTCTGATTACCAACTTGTTTTTCAAAAACCCCGCTTCCAGCTTTTCCAACTTCTTTATATCCCTGTTCTAAGAGCTTGTCTACTAAAACTAGCGCCTCATCAACTGTTACCCCAAACTTACTAGTAATATTCCCAGCATTTTTGCTAGCTCCTTCAAGTGTCTCGCCAATTACATCATCAACTCGGTTTAATTTTACAAAATTATTTGTCTCATGAGCAATAGCATTTCCAGCTTTACTCGACTCCGCAGTTACATCAATAACATGCCCGATATTTTCGGCTGTTTTTTCAACATCATATAATTCTTTTAATGCTTTACCAGCTTCCCCTGATTCGGGTATTATTAATATTGTATGCCGTCTTTTAAAACTTTTACTGCCTTGATGCCCGGTATTGCCGATAATGCTGCCAGTGCCGCTTCGCCTTTTTCTCCTTGAAAAGCATATAATAATGAATTGGCGCCTTCAGAAAATGATCCTATACCCGGGATAAAACCTGCTATATCCAATGCCTTGTGAACATTATCAGCCACGCTGGCTTTTGAATCATAGACAAAGGTTTTTATTATACTATTTCCCTGCGGAAATTCACCCCTGGATTATACAATGTCACTGAATAGTTTAGCCTTATTAATACTATTTAGTTTGTTTCCCACGAGTAGATCTGTAGAGATAATTGCGTCATTGATGCTACGACGGTACTGCCGTCACGCTAAGAGTATTTTAGGTGACCGACTGCAGAATTATGATTATGCAGTTAGATTATTAATGATGTACTTGACAAAAAACTATATGCTTTTTTAGTTTTTGGAATTTATCCTTCCGAATCTATTGTTTAGCAGTAAGATTCTCATTCTTACTTTCCCAAAAAACTACTCACCATCGACAAGTTCTAATTCTTTTCCAGGTATTGCAAACAATGCTATGGTGTTACCGCTACTATCTGAAAACTCAACTTCAAAATTTTCCCCATCATAATCTTCAAGAATAACCCCAATATCTCCAGTTTTTATACCTTCATCAATATATTTGTCAGCTAAAAGTCTTACTTTTTGAAATGGTTTCATATGTTTCCACATCCTTTTACTTGGTAAAACCGGAAAATGGTGTATTTAATGTTAATGAGCCATCTGGCCTTATCATCCAACCAGATTTAAAATAGCTAGTTTCACCCGCTGCATCACCAATTCCTGGTAATTCAATTTCTATATTGATTCTCTGCCCAAAGGAATCTGCTTTCCCAAGTGTATACTCACCTTTTGCAAATTTAGCTGCAGCTTGCTCATTATATATTTTTACTAACGTTTCAGAATCCTTTATCTCATATCCTAAATTTTTAAATACTACATCCTTTCCAGGTGCCGCGCCGTCTTTAAATATATACTCAGTAAATTTTCTTATGTCTGTGCTTACATTTGAAACAATATTACTCGACTCCGCAGTTACCTCAATAACATGCCCGGTATTTCCGGCTGTTTTTTCAACATCATATAATTCTTTTAATGCCTTACCAGCTTCCCCTGATTCAGGTATTATTTTAAGATATTGTATGCCGCCTTTTAAAACTTTTACTGCCTTGATGCCCGGTATTGCCGATAATGCCATTATATATGAAATTATTAAACATTAACTACCTAAAATACTATATAACATAGGAAATACCACCCATTAGTATGCCTGTACTATCAAGAAAAAGAAATAACAATATTAGGCGCTATCACCACGTTCAAAATGATCAATAATATATCATTAAGCCCAGCTGAACTGCGCATAATACACATATCAAAGAACATGCTATGACTAATTTTTGATGACGGTAAATAAAAAGTTTATCAGCAGAAATACCACCTTCCATATGCTGTAATCTGGCATAAATAACCCGGGAAATACCAACCATTAACAGACCCATACCGTAAATGAGGAAAAATAATAATGTGAAAATATCACCACGCCCAACAGTATCAATAAAAATAGGTACTAAAGAAGCTGCTAAATAACAAAAGAAATAACCACCAACATGACAAATCACATATGCTTTATTATTCTTATACTGTTTATCCAGTTTATGAAAAATACAGTCATAAACTCCCCATAACATAATTGCCCAAAGTATATAATTTATTATCATTTATTATTCTCCATTTTCTGCTTTTTCTGAGTATCAGTCTTTAATTCGTCGTTCTTGTATTTGTCCACTCCAGTTGATATTGCAACATCAATTGCTGTACTAAATGTAAAAGATATTCCACCTGAACCACTTATTAATAAGTCACTACCAGTTGATAAAGCAGCTCCAATTAGATCCGCTGCTTTCGCCTTTTTAAAATCATTACCACTATAGGTGTTCGAATCAGCAAACGCATCATAGAAAAGTTGAATAGGCGTACCTACTGAACCAAACACTTTTCCTAATACAAATTTTCCATTTTTCTCAACCATGTTACCATACATTGCATAAGGTAATGTTGCCATATCTGTTATGCCTTCTTCAATTATATTATTTCTAATTGATTCTCCATAATCAAATGATTTTATATTAGAATTAAAGCTGTCTGAGTAGGCTTGTGTTAAACCTATACCTGGCACTGTGTCATCATTTTTCGACATTATTATTGTCATGACATGGGTTTTTGCATCATCCATAAAACCTACTATTCTTCCTTCGGGATCAATATAATATGCGACACCGTACTGAGTAAATGCATCATGATCTGCACCAGTTCCTAGTTTATTATCTATTTCCTGCCAATTTTCTTGCAATATCTGTAATTTTTTATTTTTTTCGTCATCTGTCAAAGTTTTATCATTTTTTATTAATTTTCTTAAATCTACATATAATTTTGCCATTCCATGGCTGAGCCAGTTATTTTTTGTTTCACTGGCTGCTGCACCCGCTCCCGCCGCTGCACTGCCACCAGTTACCTTCGCAGCTGCGGCTCCTACAGCTGCGCTTGCCCATTGCATAACAGCCGGGTCTCTTATTTCCCCCAGTTCTTTGATAATCACTTCATTGATGCCGGCTCCTGCCGCTCCTGCGACAAAACTGCTGCCACCGAGCTTACTCATTATACCGCCGGCAAAAGCATCAAGTGCTGTCTTTTCCGGACTGCCGTCTTTTAATCCAAGGTCGCCTATTGTCTTAAATATTTCTTCACCAAAGAGTTTTGCCAGTTCTTGTTTTTCCAGAATTTTATCTTTGTCAAAGATTTTGTCCAGCTTGTTTAAAGCGTCTTTTGTATCACGGCTGAGGCCGGATATGTCCTGTCCGGGGTTGCTTCTTATGTCTATGGTTCCCGGTGCTATGGCCGACTTGGTCGTGCCAGCGGCATTGCCCTTTGCTTCTACTCCTATATCCGGGGTCAATCCTTTGTCTTTTGTCTTGACATCTTTTCCGGCGCTATAGTTCACTCCGGTGTTTTTCGAGTCGTAGCTTGCTTTATTATCTATGTTCGAGTAAGTCAGAGTAGCGTATGATCATAGGTCAGCGAATTTTTACGTCCGCTGGCCTCTCTCTTTGATATTGCGATAAAAGTACATTTCACCATGTTTCAGCAATATTATATTTGCAATTGACTACTTATTACTTCACCATTTACTAGAGAAATATCATAATCTACTCCCTCAATAGTCACTTTTACATAATCTTCATACAAGGAAAAATCACTTATTATATCGCTATCATAATTCCAAACTTTATCACCTGTAATAGTCATACATTGTATACCTAACTCGCAAATAACAACTATTTTTTCTTCATTTTCCCTGACTATTAGATCAAAAATCAAGGAATCACTTATTATATTTTTAAATTCAGCGTTCACCTTTAAATCCAAAATATAGAGCGATTTATCTGATGCTACGATTAATATATCTGATTTCTTTAATTTAGCCACTGTTGGTATTATTCCGTGTCCTTCATTTAATATACCTATCATTCTTTTTACATTATTCGCTATGCATTCAATTATGTAAAAATTATTCTTCACCTGAACATTATTTCCCACAATAATGCCGTTATTAGCCCCGATATATTCTTTTAATCCCGATTCTGAATCTATTTCATATAATTTTAGTTCAGCCTTATCCATAATGACTCTCATTATTTACCTCCAAATAAAGTAGCTGTGATCAATTTTGATCCATCCCAAACAGATTCTACTTTGATTACCCCGTTGGGTCCAGAAAGCAATGATTCTCTAACGACCCTTCCATTTTCTTGAGTCTTAAGAATACTTGCTGGATTATTAAAAGCCTCTATTAAATTCTTTTCCACCAGTTGTCTGCCCTCTGCATTGTTAAAAATTCCAATACTATTTAATTGCCTTTCCATTGCTATTGAACGATCAATATTATGCTTTGACCCTGTTGCATTTCCAAAAATGTAATCAAGTTTTCTTCCTAATTCAGCTTTACCCGACCCCTCAATAACATGCCCGGTATTTCCGGCTGTTTTTTCAACATCATATAATTCTTTTAATGCCTTACCAGCTTCCCCTGATTCGGGTATTATTTTAAGATATTGTATGCCGTCTTTTAAAACTTTTACTGCCTTGATGCCCGGTATTGCCGATAATGCTGCCAGTGCCGCTTCGCCTTTTTCTCCTTGAAAAGCATATAATAATGAATTGGCGCCTTCAGAAAATGATCCTATACCCGGGATAAAACCTGCTATATCCAGTGCCTTGTGAACATTATCAGCCATGCTGGCTTTTGAATCATAGACAAAGGTTTTTATTATACTATTTTCCTGCTGCGGTATTAATCTCCTATCAGATATATTACTTAATATATTGCCGTCTTTATATATTAAACCAGCTATCTGATCCGTTGTTAACCCCATATTGATGAGTGTTCCCGGATATTCAGCTGGATAATTATTCTGGTATTCGCCTCCCCTATATTCATATAAATATTTATTTACTGTGTAATTCATATCAAGCGGGTTATGTCCATAATAATAGCTTCCGTTATATGAATATTTTAAAATGCCTATAGTCATATAGTCTTTCCAATTATATGATGCGAAAGCAAAACTAAAACATTCGTTGTTGCTATCTTTATATCTATTAAAAAAATCTTTTGTATTTTGCTTTATATCAAGTTCAATATAACTTTTTAATAAGGCAGCTATTTGTCGTTCTTTATCTTTCTCGGGTGCAGATGAATGCAAAATATCATCCAATTTTTTATTTAATCTTTGGACATCCTCATGGCTGAGCCAGTTATTTTTTGTTTCACTGGCTGCTGCACCCGCTCCCGCCGCTGCACTGCCACCAGTTACCTTCGCAGCTGCGGCTCCTACAGCTGCGCTTGCCCATTGCATAACAGCCGGGTCTTTTATTTTCCCCAGTTCTTTGATAATCACTTCATTGATGCCGGCTCCTGCCGCTCCTGCGACAAAACTGCTGCCACCGAGCTTACTCATTATACCGCCGGCAAAAGCATCAAGTGCTGTCTTTTCCGGACTGCCGTCTTTTAATCCAAGGTCGCCTATTGTCTTAAATATTTCTTCACCAAAGAGTTTTGCCAGTTCTTGTTTTTCCAGAATTTTATCTTTGTCAAAGATTTTGCCCAGCTTGTTTAAAGCGTCTTTTGTATCACGGCTGAGGCCGGATATGTCCTGTCCGGGGTTGCTTCTTATATCTATAGTTCCTGGTGCTATGTCCGACTTGGTCGTGCCAGCGGCATTGCCCTTTGCTTCTACTCCTATATCCGGGGTAAGGCCCTTGTCCTTTGTCCTGACATCTTTTCCGGTGTTATAGTTCACTCCGGTGTTCTTCGAGTCATAGCTTGCTTTATTATCTATGTCCGAATAGGTCAGGGTATCGGTGCTCAGCTTGTTTTTGTCCGGCACCGCATCGCTGTCGATGACCGCACCCTTAAGGTCGGTATTCTTGCCAACAGTAATATCGAAGCCGTCTTTTCCGGCATAGATACCGGACTGGTCTGCAGTGCTTTGGTAATCGGAGTCTATTTTGCCTTTGTCTGCCGAGGCATTAGTACCGCCCGTTGCTATAGCTATACCTGAGGAGCTGTTGTGCTCATTATAGTCATCCGCATCCTGCAGTGATTTTATAGCAAGGTCACGGCCGACATTCATCTCTACTTTGCCACCGCTGGCTTTGGCGCCGGTGATGGTGGTATCCTCACCCGAGTTCGTTTTCAGGGTATCTCCTGCCGTCACTTCGGTATTGGTGTAGGCAGTGGTATTTTCCCGTGTTGCCGAGCTGTTTTTTTCCAGCCGGGCATTGTAGCTGACGCCGCCGGCAAGTCCGATAGAGGCTCCTATACTGCTCGAAGCAGAGCTTGCTGTGCTGTCTGTCTTATTGCTGTTTTGGGCTGCTGTCAGATTGATATCCCGTTTCGCATCCAGGGTAATGTTGTTTCCTGCTACGGTGCTGCCTTTTATATTGATATCAGTCTTATTGGCCGTTATGCTGACGTCTTTGGCCGCGCTGATACTACTGCCCTTGGCTTCTATGTCCGTACTGGTGCTGTGGCTTTCGCTCTTGGCTGTACCAAGGCTTACGTCAATGCTGATGGCTGACTTTATGCCTTTTTTGTTTATGTCCTTTATTGTATCTTTGGCATCTTTGATCTGGTCATAGGCCTTTTTAGCATACAGGGCTTTCAGGCGGTCATCTTCTACCTGTCCGATGCGCTGCACCGGTGCGGTGATATCGTCTGCAGTTTTTACTGCCTGTCCGCCAATAGATACGGTCAGTCCGCTTTTTTTGTATTCGTGGTCTTCTTTACTTTTATATACGTTATCGGTGTTTTGTATATCCACCTGTCCGGCTGTTATATTGATGTCTTTACCGGCCATGATGTCACTGCCTTTTACGGCTGCCTTACTGCCAGCCGCTATATCAACACTGCCGCCGATACTGCCCACAGTGGCTGCTATCTGCTCGGTGTCAGTGTTTTGCAGTTTGTCCTTGGCACTTTCTTTACCGATGGTAAAGCCCAGCCCGCCGCCTGAGAGCAGACCGGATTTTTTGACGGATCGGTAGTAGGTACTGCCGCTTTGTTCTTCAGCAGAGATAATATTGATATCTCCGCCTGCCTTTAAGCTGACATCATTATCGGCAACAGCACTGGAACCTGTTATATTGATGTCTTTGTCGGCCAGACCGGCTATATCCTTACCTTCAATACTGCTTTTTACTACATCATCCGATGATTTGTAATCATATATATCTGTCGTTTTCGATGCTAGAAAGCCTTTATCTTTTTTGTGCAGTTCATAAATGCTTTCATGGTGCCCGGTATCATTTACCAGATTGATATTTCCCTGTGCGGCAAGGCTCACAGCACCTTTATCGCTGGTAATAGCCGAGCCTTTGATATCCACACTGCCGCCCGACTTTATTGCAATGTCGCCTGCCGCACTGACAGCTGCACCGACAACGGTTTCATCGTCGTGCTTTTGGCGGGCAAAGTAGCTTCCCCCTCTGCTGCCTACGGCTATGTCGGATTCATTGTCATCTTTGGCATCGGTTATATCGATATCCTTTTTGGCAGTCACAGCAGCTTTGCCGCCGGCATCAAGCGAGGATGCTTTTAGCGTCACTTTGGTGCCTGTTATGCTGATATCTCCGCCGGCAGCTATATTGCTGCCAAAGCTTTCAACGCTGCTGAGTTCGGCACTTGATGAGCCGTAAGCCACTGCTACATGCTGCTTTTGGGATATATTTTCTATGTTGATATCCTTTTGGGCAGTGAGTACCAGCCCTTGTCCGGCTGCAAGCGTGCCGCCTTTATCCTCTATGGATGCCGCAGCGGAAAGGTTCAGGTCTTTGGCAGCGTTTATCGAGGCAGTACTGCCGAGCACAGTCTGGCTGAGCTGTCTGTACTGAGTAGTTACTGTACGGGTGTTATTTATTATGTTTTGTGCCGCTATGGATACATTCTGTCCATTTATTACGGCACCGCTGTTTTCAACATCACCATCGGCTTTGATAGCTATATCGCCACCGACGACCACGGCATTTTTATTTTCAAGGCTGCCGCTTTTTATGGTGAGATCTTTATCAGCCTTGATCGTGCCGATATTTTGAAGGTCTTTGGGACTTATCAGTGTCACATCTGTACCGGTTATGAGGGCACCGCTTTGTCTGAGGTCACCGTTTTTCAGTGAGGAGAGGTATACCTTCGGCACCAGCACATCTTGTCCGTTGATGTTTTCTTTTACCAGCCAGACGATGTCACAGGTCAGTTCTGCCATTTGTTCCTTGCTGAGAGCTACCCCGGTGGTAAGGTCATATTTTTGGGCGAAGGCGGCACCGTTATCCATGAGAGCCTTATATTGGTCGAGAGCCGAGCTGTAGTTGTCCAGATATCTGCGTCCGGTAAGTCCGGTTATCTGATCTGTAACAAGTTTTTGTTCATAGTAGCCATCGCCGAGTCTTTTCATTACCTTTTCGGGGTCATTTTTGATTCTTTGCAATAGGTAATCGCTCGATAAAAAGCTGTGATAGTCGGCAAACCGGGGATTGGTTTCAATGAGGTATTTGGCTGAGGGATCTTTATTGATACAGAATCTGTAACTGTCGGTTCCGGCATACTGGATCAGGCGTGCATCAATAAGGGTGCGGTCAGCACTGGCAGTGGCAGCGGCCGGCCTTTGCGTTATCTCATTTTTACCGGCGTCATAGGTTATATTTTTTATTTGCGGCGCAGTTATATTTACCCTGGCACCGCCACTCAGTATTCCGGCACGCTGGGTGGTTTCAT
Organism: Pectinatus frisingensis; assembly: GCF_014076555.1. Lineage (NCBI taxonomy): Bacteria > Bacillati > Bacillota > Negativicutes > Selenomonadales > Selenomonadaceae > Pectinatus > Pectinatus frisingensis. The sequence continues at coordinate 1,021,006 of NZ_CP045424.1, read as the reverse complement.
CGGTTATATTCTGGTCATAGTAAGGAACGACAGTAGTTCCATAAACCCAGTGGCTGTGCTTCCACCAGCGGCCTTTCTTTTTGTATTTCCAGTTCTGGTAGTCATTTCCTGTGTCAGTTGCGATAATGGTGCCCTGATAACCGAGGTTTTCCAGAGAATCAGCAGCATTGACGGCAAGATCGGTGCCTGCCGTTATTTCGCTGTAATGGTTGACAAGTTTATTTACTGTGACAGCCACATTTTTATCCGCCGTTATATGGGCAGTCGGTGTTTCTTTTTCTATTGTACCGGTTTTTATTTCCCGATCAAAGCGGCGTGAGGCGCTGTAATAGTTGCCATTCCAATGGGCAATGCCGTAAGAGATATCCTGATGGGTAATCGTCCAGTCAGTATCGAATGCTGTTTTTTCATTGGTAAGTCTGCCGGCTGTTATATACAGGTTTTGTCCGCTTTCGATATCTGATGAGCTGTTTAAAAGATAATCGGATGCAGCTATGTTCATGTCGCTGCTGCCGTAGATCACCGAGCTGTCGGTATTTTCCAGTATGCCGGTACTAAGTCCTGTCTGTCCGCCGGCGGCCAGCAACGATGTTTTATTCAGCAGTGCCGCAGCTTTTATTGTCAGGTCTTTATCAGCGTATATGGCTGTATTTTGATTTTTGATACTGCCAAGAGCCGTGAGGGACACGGATTCTTTTGCTGCCAGATTGGTATTGGTGTTGTTGATGACTCCGGCTGATGCTGTCAATCTGCCGCCAGCTGTTATCTCGGCACCGGTGCCGGTCAGTGAGGCGGCCTGAAGGTCTGCATCTTTACCGGCCTTTACTACCGAATCATCATTTACCAGACTTTTTCCGGCAGTCAAAAGGAGATTTTCATCGCTGTATATAGCCGCTTTATCGGTATTATCAATAGTTTGTGCGGTCATTGTGCTATCGGCACCGCCATGAATGACAGCCGAGTTGTTTTTTATACTTTCGGCAGCAGTTATTGACAAGGTGCCACCACCGGTTATGACGGCTGATTTTTCGTTGGTCAGGTTGTCGGCATGCAGCTGCATGTCTTGATCGGCGGCCAGTTTACCGCTATTGTACAAAATTCCACCGGCAGTCAGTTCCAGACTGTTTGACCATAATTCTGAGGCATCATTGGTAAAGTTTTTTGTCTGTATGATAAGTTTATTCGTAGTATCGGCATCAAGCCCTTCACCTTGGATAAGAATATCAGCCGAAGGTGCTGCGAAGTCTACGTGCCCGGCACGGTTTTGCACAGGTGCTGCCGCCAGTACAGCGCTGGCCGTATTGATATAACCGCCGCCATTTATGGCAATACCGTTAGGATTGGCAATGACCAGATCGGCTTTTTGTCCGGCTATTTCCATATAACCGTTTAATCGGGTCGGTCGAGTACCTGTCACTTCATTTAGTATTGTCCGGGCCGCAACAGTTCCGAGTCGAAAGTTGCGGTCGATATATCCACCCAGCCGAGTGGCAGTATAACCGATCGCGTTATTGAAGATCAAGCCGCGCGATCCGACATTGAAATCGGTATAAAGATTTCTTGATACTCCGCTGCCGTCGGCTGTTGCTATCTGTATAAGGTCTATTCCATCGGCAGCTTTGTCTGCTATAGGTTTATACTGTTCCGGAGCGTCCTGGTCAGCCACCAGCGGTAAAACATCCTGCTTATCTTGTTTTTTTGTCGTGGTAACATTGGCATAATCAGGAATATCTGCTGTTCCCGGTGCTCCAGGGGTGATGTCGTTGACAATCTTCTTTTCTGGTGCTTCGGTCTGCACCGGAGCTTGCGGTACCGGTTTTTCCGGCGGTTGCACGGGATCCGGATCGGTTTCATTTACTGTTACTTGTGCTGCATCCGTGTTTTGTATGTTATATTTTATCTTTTTTCCCGCCAGGGTTATATTCCGGGATGCTTTAAGGATACCGTCCGAGTTGATATTGGCCCCGGCCTTTACTGATATGTCGGCCGGAAGTGCCGCCGGGCTGTCGGTCTCGTCATCATCATCTTGTGCCTGTCCGGCAGCAATATAGCCGGTGTTTTTTGTCATGCCGCCGGATGTGACAGTGACATCGCCTCCGGCGCTTATCTGCCCGGCGTTGGTCACATCATCTGCGGCAGTGGTACTTACTTTGCCGGCAGCTGCCACATCGCCCTGCACAGACAGCATGCCGCTGCTTGATATGGACAGGTCACCTTTTGAGTACAGCTGGCCGTCTACATTGACACCAAGACCTTTACTTGTCCCTTGCAGCATTATGCGTCCGGCATACATTCCGCCGACGGCACTGATATCCAGTGATACACCGGAGTCTGCTGCACCAGGCAGTGTTCTCGTCTGCAATGTGTTATAGTCTATAAGATTGCTGCCGGTCACGACGTTCAGATCGTTTTTTGCCCACAGCTGCGCATTTATTTTGGCCGCACCGGTCAGGATATCAAGTTTATCCGGTGCGTTTTCACTTTTTAGTCCGTCACCGTCGACAGCAATGTCACCGCCTGTGACCTGAATGCCCGACAGACTGCCATCCTTATCCAGCTGTGGACGTCCCGTCGTAAGCACTGCCCTGCCGGTATTGATAAAACCAAAGCCGCTGCCGCTGATGCCGTTGGGATTGGCGATAATGACATCGGCCCGCGTCCCTGCCACTTCAATGAGTCCGTTCAGGTTGGTGCGATTTGTTCCAGTCACTTCGTTGATAATTATAGTCGCCGGAGCTTTAAGCCTGGCGTTGCCTGCTATTTGTCCGGCAAGTACCGTATTGATCGGTTGCAGGGAATTGTTCAAAATAATGCCATTTTTATCCACACTGAAATCACTGTACAGATTATGTGATATTCCTTTGTCATTTGCCGTAGCAATGTCGATGACCGGGACCGTACCGGGATTTACCATCGGTTGATGTGCAGTATCTGCCGAAGCATCGGCTATAGCAGCTGCCGCGGCCAGGGGACTTTGCAGTGTCATTGCAGCCAGAAGCAGGGCAGCTATGCTTTTTCTTATTTTCATCCTTGTTTTTTTCATTTTTTACTCCTTTAAAAATGTACTGAAACTGAAAAACCACCTGTCCTGGCCGGTGTGTCAAATCCTTTTGGTTTACTAAGCGGCCAGCCGATAAATATGTCATATTGAACGTTTTTTACTGTGCCTCTTATCCCCAGTGCCGTTCCCACTAGTTCCCTGCCCAGCAGATAAGCCGCCGATGGTCCTGAAACTTTGCCGTAATCGAGTGCCGCATATAGCTGTTGATCTTTATATATCGGCAGCCGCAATTCATTCCTGAGCACCAGCCCATTTTCTGCTGATAACGTCTGTTCTCCATCGAACCCACGCACACTATATCTTCCGCCGATGCCGAAAAAGTCTGATCCATAAAGCAGATTCTTTGTATATTGCGCCTTGGCTTCAAGATTGTACTGCCACATTGTGCGGCCGATTTTCAGTGGTGCATTCCAGTTCAGGTTGAACAGATACATATTGTATTTTGTAGTCGGTCCACCGGAAATATTATCACTGGCTCCCGGCTGCGCTCCCAGCCAGCCGACACCTCTTTGATAAAACAATGCTGCATCCAGGACACTCTTACCTATATATTTTTTATGAGTTACACCGATTTGTACTGCTGTGGTGTTTTGCCTCTGGACACCGATTTCCGTATTGTTTATATAGCTGTGTCGTCTATTGCGCAAAAGATGCAGCTCCAGATTTGTTTTTTGCTTCTGGTCCCTGTCCAAGAGACGAGTGATGCCCAGATCATAGGCGGTAATTGCACCTGAAGACATAAAAGGATTAATGGCAGTTCTCACTTTTTGATGATAATCATAGGTATAAGCACTGAAGGACAATGTCTGCCTGCCCAATGGTACAGCATAATAGATGCTGTTTGCTCTCGTCCCCTTATTTTGACCATCTTTCTCACCATCTTCATTAAAGGAAATGTTGAGTATATCATTGACAGAAAACAAATTATCCATTTCCAATCCTGTGGACAGCTGCAGTTTTCCGGTACTGCTGAGTCCTGAGTCATCAGCAGAAAACACTGCTTTCCATGGTTTGGTTCTCTTTACGGTAATCTCGATATCACTTTGTCCAGGTTTTTGGGCCGGCAGAATGTTAACGGCTACGTTTTGCGAGGAAACGCGCTGCATTTGTTCCAATCCCTGGTCAAGATCGTGAACATTGAGAAGGTCTCCATGACGTATCGGAAAAGCATTTTTCCATGTTCCCCATGTTTTGCCGGTAAAATAGATATTATCAATGGTTCCAGCTTGAATATTTATCGTCAGCACACCCGATGTGAGGTCTTGTGCCGTGACATATGCTTTTGTCGTGACATAACCGCGGGCAATTATTTCTTCATTTATGCTATTGAGAAGCAGGTCTATCCCAGCTGCTCCTATTTTTTCGTTTGCATATTGTTCGAGGTATTTTTTAATCCATTTGAATTTGGTTTGTGCATATGGACCATTTACTGTAAAAGTTTTTATCAGAAAGCTAACGTTTTCTTTAGGCAGTTTTATCTTTTCCAAGTGTTGTGCACTTTTACCGTTCGAGATAAATTTTTCCTGAGTTCTGCGCTGATTTTGCTCTTGGGCATTTTGCTCGGCGAGTCTTTGCTGCTGGTGCTGTAAAATGGTTTCCTGCGAATTGATGTTACTGTCGGCAGCTGCTGTGCCGATACTGAAAATAAGTATGACAAATATGCAAATCATACTTATTATATAATATTTTTTCATAATGATTCCTTCCATGGTACTTTATTATTCCATTAGATTTTATTATGCAGTCTGCCGCTATTTTATACTTGACTGCCCGCTTTTTTAAGGACGGACAGCGGGTTGGCTGATTCGTTACAATGACTGCTGATAAAACAAAGGCTATGTATTCAATGAAAAAACCTAAAAGGCAATAAAAAAACTCCCTCACGGGAGTAATTGCACAAATAGACCAATTATGTAATCCCCTTCCCATACCTCGCAGGTCAAGTGGTGATTGTACAACAGGCAGTTCTCCTGACTCCGGGTCATTGCTCATCCGCGCCTTCCCAAAGCATTGCTCTAGTGACATTTTCTGCGGGTTCGCTCTCCGTTACAGTGGCGGGACCGTGTTGGTCTTACACCAAACTTCCCTATTAAGCCCCGAAGGGCACCTGTTCCGATTTTATTAAGTTTTTAACACAGCCACAGTTCTCTGCCCTTTTATGCAGATAAAGAGTAAGATATATTCAAAATTTATAGGGATACCTACCAGAAGTTTTCTTCGAAGCATCGGAATATGATAAATATTTTTCTAATATGTTAAAAGGAGTCACTGACTAAATGACACCTTTTGAAGTATCGGCATGTGATAAGTGTTTTCCTATATATATTATAAAAATCACTGATCAAAGGCTCCCCTCCGGGAGCGCTGTCGGCACAGCCGGCTGAGGAATTATCTTTATTAGACCACGAATATCAATAAATAAATCTATTATTTAAAATAATACTATATTATTATTTTGTAAATGATTAGTTTTTCTATACATAATGATATATTCTATTGTTTTAGAATTTCATGTCCAAAGAGCGGATAAAAATCAAAGTCTTTTTGCACAATATGACCAACTATAACGTCCTGAACCAAAAATTTTATCACATCTATGGCGTTACTTTTTTCTCTTGAATAGGAATCGTATAATCGCAGCAGTTCCGCCATGAGTTTACGGTGTTCCTTTGTGTGTTCTTCGTAATGTTCGTAATTTAGGTTTTTGATAATGTCTTCCTCTTTGTTAAAGTGCAGCATTATATGTTTATAAGCATTATTCAATTCTTTATTGATAATCATTTGCTCAGCACGGTATTCATAACTGTCTATTATGTTGTTGGCAGCGTTTATCATAGCTTGATGGTCTTCATCAATGATGGCATTGCCGCTGGTAAAAAATGAACCCCATGTTATCCTGATAAATCGGCCATTTTCCATTATGTTTAAATATTCTTCGCAGACAATTTTATCCTTGCCTGTCAATTTTGCCAGATAGAGAGAATTATCCAGACGGCGAAATAATTTTTCACCCGTATCGGCAGGATGCCATTTGGCCATTCCAAAACTGCCGGTTATATTCCATTTGTGGTGGAAATTATTTTTCTTCACGTTTACGCGCATTTTTTCAGCGATCTGATATACGGTTTTCTTATCATCATACGGCTGCAGCAAAGCAATGAATTCCTCACCGCCCCAGCGGTAAAGTGTATCTTTGTCAGGCAGGCTGTCTGACAAGGCCACGGCAAAGTTTCTTAGTACCTTATCTCCTTCAAGATGTCCATATTCATCATTAATATTCTTAAAATTATCAATATCAACCATAATCAACCAAAATACCTGATTCCCGGTCTTTGCTGCCGCTAATTTTTCCTCATAAATCTGACTGAAATATGTTCTGTTATAAATTCCCGTCAGATTGTCCCTTATTGCCATCTCAAATAATTCATTGTTTTTGTAAATAATTTCTTTTTGCATCTTATAACGGCTTATACATGACTGTATTCTAAGCATAAAGGAATTATACTCCAATGGTTTAGTCATAAAATCATTGGCTCCTAGACTCAGGCAATGTGGTATTATCTGACCATTATTATAGGCTGTCATCAATATTATAATAGCCTCACTGTCTGTTTTGCGGATATAACTGGTTAATGCCTCGCCATCATACACTGGCATTACTAAATCGATCAAAAACAGGTCATATCTTCTCTTGCTGTTTAAAAATTCAGCCGATTCTTGATAATAATCAACGTTATGGGTACCTGCATTTATAAAAAATTTTCTGATGGTATCAAGTGAAAGTTCACTGTCATCAATAACCGCCACATGAAATTCCTTAAAAAATTCAACTGTTTCCAGCTCATTTTTTATTGTCTGCAAATATTGTTCCAGACGATGTTCGGCAAAATTTTCTCTATCGAAATGTGCCATGACGCCAAGTTCAAAATAACGTTTTTTAAGATTAAAGTCCTGTTGTGAAGAAATGGTGATGATTGAGGGATGAATCATGCCTCTTGTATTCATTATATTTATCAGTTTTTCTACCAATCCTAAAACACATTGGTCTAAGATGACAGCACTGTATTCATCACGCTGCAAAATATAGTCTATTGCTTTATCCGTTATGTTTTCAAGATGGACTTTCATATAGGAAAATCCATTTTTTTCGACTATTCTTCTTATTACCGGAGAAAGGACTTTATCAGTTTCAATATGCAATACCCGCATTGGCTCCACCCTATCCGCATCTATTGTCATTACCTATCAAATATTATCTTTAAGCCATTTTTGTGCTGCCGTATCCCCATTGCCAGCAGCTTCTTTCATCCATTTTTCTGCCATTTTCTTGTCTTCACCGATTTTACCCGATGCATACAATGCACCAAGATTGTATTGGGCGGTTATCTCACCTGCTTCAGCAGCTTTTTGATACCATTTCCGGGCAATATCACAGTCTGCTGCCGGCATACCATAACCGTTTTCATACATTACTCCAAGACTGCATTGTCCCTTGGGATCACCTTTTTTGGCAGCTGCTATAAAATACTGCAAAGCTTGCTTATAGTCCTTTTTTATTCCTTCACCATAAAGATACATGCACGCTATCTGGTAATCGGCAACACCTAATCCTTTTTCCGAAGCTTTTTTATACCATTTAACGGCTTCAGTGTAGCTTTGCGGAACGCCTTCCCCATTTTGCTGCATAATTCCCAGTTGATATGCTGAATAAGGATCATTTCGTTCAGCAGCCTGCATAAACCATTCATAGGCTTTTTCCAGGTTTTTTCCCACACCGTCACCACTTTTATACATAGCGGCAAGCTCGAATTGTGCCGGAGCATATCCTTGCTTTGCTGCGGCCGTATACCACGTTGCAGCTTCAGTAAAGTTTTTTTCTACACCCAGTCCTTCATCATATAAAGATGCCAGCATACACTGAGCAACGGCATAATTTTGTTTGGCAGCGCGTTCATACCATTTGGCAGCCAGTTTATAATTCTGCTTGATGCCCCGGCCGGTATCATACATTTTACCTAAATAAAACTCAGCAGGAGCAAAATTCTGTTTGGCTGCCAATTCATACCATTTAACGGCCTGCTGAGCATCTTCTGCAACAGAACAACCCGTATCATACATTATTCCCAGGTTGCATTGTGCAGGGGCATGTCCCTGCAGTGCTGACTGTTCGTAATAAAAAAATGCCTTACCTTTATCTTCCGGTACACCATAACCATTATCATACATAAATCCCAAGTTGCATTGTGACAGTGCGTTGTCTTTTGCAGCTGCCCGTTCATACCATTTAACTGCTTCAGCGTAATCTTGTGGAATATTATTGTCACTGCTGCCTTCAAAATACAAATCACCAATACGGCATTGTGCCTCTACGTGACCATTTTGAGCAGCTTTTTTATCCCATTCAACCGATAGTCCGGCATTTTTAGGCACTCCCCAGCCATTCGTGTAGAAACCGGCCATGTCATGCTGAGCCAGTGCATAGCCCTGCCGTGCTGCCATTTCACACCAATGAACAGCTTCTTTCGCATCTACTACTACCATCATTCCGGAGTAATATAGAAAGCTTAACTCATACTGGGCAAAAACATCATTATTATCTGCCAATCGTTTTACTTCTTTGATCAAACGCGGCTGTCCATAACCGGGATTTTCTAATATGCAATACCAAAGAGAACATAGCTTGTCACCTAATTCATGGCCACGACGATAGTATTTTTTCTGCTTTATTTTATCATTATATTTTTTGTCAAAATGACCGTTGTAAATTTTCCCCAATATATAAAATGCTCTGGCACAACCTGCTTCTTTCAGTCCGTCTGCCAAAGCAAAAGCTTTCTCATATTCGCAGTGTAAAAACATAGTTTCCATCTGATGTATTTTTGTAGTATCCTGTTCATTATGCATATCCGCCAATGACCATCCTTTCAAATTCATACTGTTTTCATAGTAAGTTTATCACATGTTGTTTCCTAAAATCAGTTGCATATACAGCAATCTGACTACATTATTTGCTTTTTATACTAAAATAATAATCAAGACTGCATTATTCATTATATTATACTTACAATTAAAGTCAATCATTAGCTGATGTAATAAGCTTATTGAAGTCTTTTTATATACAAATGTGCCTTATAAAAGTCTATTATATTGCAGGGAATCTGCCTTGCCGCACAGAATACAATATTGTTCTATAATATCAGGCAATAAGGATATCGGTCAATATGAAACAAATTTATATTCCTAGGTATAATCTCATTTTACAGCACCCATTATTTCATAAACATTATAAACAAATTCTATTATGGGAAAAAAACCGGCATTTTTGTCACCATGACATTGCCCACTTTCTTGCCGTAGCACGTATTGCTGTGATAATCAACAATAAAGAGCATTACCACATTGATGAAGAAATTATTTATGCCGCAGCACTTTTACACGATATCGGTCGCTGCGTACAATACGAAACTGAGGTTGATCACTCTGCCGCCAGTGTACCTATAGCACAAGTCATTCTCATGGATTGCAAATTTTCCGTCGAAGAAACAAGTATTATCAGCAATGCAATAAAAAGTCATCGTGACCCTGCCGTTAAAGCCGAGCAAAATTTGTCCGGTCTCATCTATCGTGCCGATAAAATGAGCCGCAACTGTTTTTGCTGTATGGTTTCTGATCAATGTAACTGGCCGAAAGAAAAGCGGCGCAGTACATTGATCTATTAGTTTTTTTATGCGGCAATTAATTACTGTCTGCCGCATTCCTGATTTCATTTTTTTATTCGACAGCAGAAAGGAACCTATATGGATATAATAACAATAAATGATTTATCGGTTTATGCATTTCATGGTATTTTACCGGAAGAAAATAAGCTGGGCCAGAATTTTTTTATAACGGCGCAGCTTGTTCTTTCCACTCGCGAGGCAGGTATAAAGGATGATTTATCCGCTACTGTCAATTATGCCGATGTTTGTCATTTTATCAATGACTATACTAAGTCGCATACCGTAAAACTGATCGAAACCGCTGCTGAACAATTAGCCGAACAAATATTACTAAAATTTCCTTTAATAAAGAAAATTATTCTGTCTATCAGAAAACCTGGTGCGCCAATTGGCTTGCCGTTAAAAGAAGTAGCAGTGACTATCAGCCGTTCTTGGCATGAAGTTTTTATTGCTTTTGGTTCAAATATCGGTGATCGGGCAGCATATATCGATCATGCCGTAAAAGCACTAAAACTTTTTCCCCAGATACGGCTGGAAACCATTTCAGATCTATATGAATCAACGCCTTACGGTAATGTTCAACAAGCTGATTTTCTCAATGGAGTATTGGGTTTACAGACTTTATTATCACCATATGAATTACTGGATACACTGCATAAAATTGAACAGGCCGCCGGTCGAAAACGAACACTGCACTGGGGACCGCGTACTTTGGATCTTGATATACTCTTGTATGACAATATCATAATGGATGATGAAAATCTTACAATTCCGCACAAGGATATGCTAAACCGAGATTTTGTGATGATACCGTTGAACCAAATTGCTCCTTACAAGATTCATCCGGTTTCTAATAAAGCCATATGTGAATTATGCAATACTTTTCCCCAAGACGACTTACATATAATAAAGGAGTGAATCTATATGAGTTCCACAACTTTTCTTCCCAGTTACACTGCCGGTATCGATGCCTATACAAAGATTGACTCCATATGCCTCGCCTATGGCAGAACAGCTGTAGTGATCGGCGGAAAAACCGCTTTGCAAAAGGCAAAAAATGATCTTTCAGATGCGCTGACCGATTCTCAATTGAAAATAACCGGCTTTATTTGGTTTGGCGGCAATGCCACTCATAAAAACATTGATAAACTAATCCGTGATCCATCGGTGTATGATGCTGATATGATATTTGCCGTCGGCGGTGGCCGGGCCGTCGATACAGCCAAGGCCACTGCCGATAAATTGCATAAGCCGGTATTCACCTTTCCCACAATTGCTTCCAATTGCGCTGCCGTGACATCTTTATGTATACTTTATAATGATGACGGTACTTTCGGTGAGTTTTACTTCGGCCGTCAACCAGCCATACATGCTTTTATCAACACCAAAATAATTGCCGAAGCACCTTTGATGTACCTGCGGGCAGGTATTGGTGATGCTTTATCTAAGCAGTATGAAGCTGGTTTCAATTCACGCAATGATCAGCTCCATCATGAAAATGAACTGGGAATCCAGATCAGCCGTAATTGCTCGCAATTATTACTAAAATACGGTCTGCCTGCCCTAAAAGCAGCTATGTCTCACACCATATCAGCTGATTTTGAACAAGTTGTTCTTACAATCATCATCAATACCGGTCTGGTATCGGTGTTAGTTGATAATCGTTACAACAGCAGCATGGCTCATGCCGTTTACATTGCTCGTACCCAGCTGCCCGGATGTGAAAAACATATGCATGGTGAAATAGTCGCCTATGGTGTGTTATTTTTGTTGACCATGGACGAACAGATCACTGAGCGCAATAAGGTATATGACTTTAATAAACAAGTCGGATTGCCGCTGTGTCTGTCGGATATTACTGTAGATACCGGTTATAAAGAAAAATTCACCACATTGATTGGCCAGGATAAATATATTCCTTATGCACCATACCCCATAGATATCGCAAAAATCAGAACATCGATTGATGCTTTAGAAAAATATCATCAATTGCAGATTTATTAAAATATATTATAAAAAACAGCCCCCATACGGAGGGCTGTTTATTGTAATATATTTAATTTATTTCAAAAGTCACACTTACTCTGGCTGAAACCTGCAAGTCCTTGGCGCTTATAGGTGTAGGTGCCGCCATATCGGCATTCATTGCTTTAAAAGAAACTCCTGCAGCCCGATTTTCCACATAGATATTACTTTCGCTGGCACTTACTACATTGACAATGCTCTTGCCAAGTTCTCCGGCTATTGCCTTGGATTTTTGCTTGGCATCGATCACGGCCGCCTTTAATGCCGAGTCTTTATATTTTTGTACATCTTTCAGACTGAATTTCACCGAGTTGACATTACTGGCACCATTTTTTACGGCTGTATCAATTATACTGCCGACACTATTGATATCGTCGGTCGTGACAACGACAGTATTTTCAGCCTTATATCCCGTTATATGCTGCGAATTATCCTTATCATACACCGGATAGAAATCATACGAAGCTGTCTTGATATCTTTTTGCGTCAGTCCCAGACTATATAATGCATTTTGGATATCAGTCATAACTGCGGCATTTTTGCGTGAAGCATCAGCGGCCGTTGTTCCGGTCGTTTCTATGCCAATTTCAACCGATACCTGGTCAGGTGTCACATAAAAACTTGATTCTCCTTCGACACTTATTATCCGTGGTGCAGCCTCCGCACCGGCTATTGATGGACTGACCGCAAAGGGCAGTACGAACAGCATCATCAATAACATCATCTGGATTTTCTTCATATACTCCGTCTCCTTTTCATAAAAATCAAATCGGATTTACACATTGAATCTAAAATAAGTCACATCGCCATCCTGCATGACATAATCCTTACCTTCAAGACGAACCTGACCTTTTTCCTTAGCTGCATTGGTACTCCCTGCAGCAACTAAATCATCATAATTAACTATTTCGGCACGAATAAAACCACGTTCAATATCAGTGTGAATCTTACCGGCGGCCTGTGGTGCTTTCGTCCCCTTGGTTATTGTCCAGGCCCGGCATTCATCAGGTCCTGCCGTCAAAAATGTCAAAAGTCCCAGTAATTTAAAAGCGGCTTTTATTAAACGATTAAGTCCCGATTCCGACAAACCCATTTCTTTAAGGAACTCACCGGCTTCGGTATCATCAAGTTCAGCAATTTCCGCTTCCACTTTAGCCGAAATCACGACTACTTCTGCCTTTTCCTGTGCGGCATACTCTTTGACCTTTTGTACATAAGGATTTTTCTGCTCAGCCGTACCCGCCTCATCTTCTGCCACATTAGCAATAAACAACGTTGGCTTGCGTGTCAGCAGATTAAGTTCACCGATCATTATTATTTCATCATCAGAAAGTTCGGCCCGACGAGCCGGCTGTCCGTCAGAAAGAAGTTCATACACTTTTTTGAGCATTATTTCTTCCGCCTTGGCTTCCTTTGCACCGCTTTTTGCGGCCCGGCTGGCTTTTTCAAGACGTTTTTCTACTGTTTCCATATCAGCCAGACACAATTCCGTATTGATTATATCTATGTCGCGCAATGGATCGATAGAACCCTCTACATGAGTTATATTCCCGTCGTTAAAGCAACGCACCACATGCGCCACAGCATCCACCTGACGTATATGCGACAAAAACTTATTGCCCAATCCTTCCCCTTGTGCCGCTCCTTTAACCAATCCGGCAATATCGACAAAACGAATTGATGCCGGTGTTGTTTTTTTTGAATTATACATTCCATGCAGCACTTGCAATCTTTTGTCAGGAACATCAACAACCCCCACGTTGGGTTCTATAGTGCAAAAAGGATAATTGGCCGCTTCGGCGCCTGCCTTTGTTATCGCATTAAATAATGTACTTTTTCCAACATTTGGCAGACCAATAATTCCAACTTCCAAGTTACTCAATATGAATTCTCCTTCGTCATAGTATATTTAACTGCTATTAATATATTATTATACATTGCTCCGGCAAAAATTTAAAGTGACCCTTATGGTGATACAGCCGCAGTCTGCACCTGATTTACTGCAATATGGCTGCCGTATTTTGCCGCCCACCATGAAATTCCCCTTATGGCATCAGTATATTTCATTACTGCTGCCGCATCAGGAGATGGTTTATCAGGGAGAAATCCTTCCGGTGTATACCCGGCTTCATCAGTACGGCCGATATAACCGTCTGTTATTGCGAAAGCGTAATTGGCAGCTATTTTATTACCGAGTGTCAGGCTTCTTCCCACAGAATAATAGGTGAATCCTTTTGGCGCTATAAGCTCCATTAAAGTTGGGAATATATCGATCTGGCTGCCGACATCATCCTTAGAAAACAGCTTTTTATTGACACCATCACCGGTCACTATAAATGGTATCACATAACGTTTATACATCGTAGGTGTTTTTTCTATATTATAGCGGTCGGCATGGTCACCGACAATCAAAAACAAACTATCGGGATATTTTTGCCGCATTGCCGCAATGAAATCACTCATCATCTTATCGGCATACCAAAAATGCCCCAATTCTTTCAACAGTTCATCATCGTTTTGATATTGCGGTTCCAGTGCATTTTTGACCCCTGCCGAATCAAAACCATTGGCTTTTAAATCAACCTCGAATGGAGAATGATTAGATACATTCAGTATAACATTGAAAGAACTGCGCCCATCCGTATCATCAAGAACCAAATTGTAAAGATCTTTGTCATCTGCCCCCCATACACTTCCCTTGGAGGTTTCTGTAATATCACTGCGGCTATAAAAGTTGTCGAATCCCTGAGCTTTGGTAAACCGGCCGATATTTTCCCAGGAAGATGGTCCGGCATAATAAAATTTTGTTGTATAGCCAAGTTTTTTTAATTGCGGCGCAATAGCTGTAGAGTACGGTTGCTGCATTTTATCTACCATTGTTGTCAAATAAAGATTGGCATCGGCAAATCCTGTCACGACCCCCATAAGAGCATTGACAGTGCTTGAACCATTGGGCAGAAAGGCCTTACAATAAGCTGTATCATTTTCACCGATAACCGATTTCATTCCATCGGCTATATGCAGATTGTCATACTCCGGCAGCAAGGGCCAATTGGCATAGCTTTCTGAAATCAACAGGAAAATATGTCTGGGTTTTGTTATTACAGGTCCCTGCGCTTGTTTAGACAAATAATCATTAAGATTATCGCTTTGTATATTTTTCCCACTCAAATATCTGGCAAAATCTCTTATATCATCAGCTGTATAACTAAGCCCATTGCTGGCAGCACTGCGCTGTTTTAACCGATAGGCCCTGTATATCGCCTGCCCATCGTCAAGTATTGCCTCATTTAAAAAATCATCTTTTGTAATTGCCGAATTTTCCCAGTCTATCTGTGTCTGCCAACTCCAACTGCCGCTGAATAATGACAAACGTGCAATAAAATACACCAGCAGCAAAAATACTATCCGGCCTTTCCAACGCAGCGGCAGCCATTTAACCGGTAAATATGCCGTAACATTCCAATCCAAAAATTTTTGCCATAAATAAAACAGCACTATGGCAAGAACCATTGCCCCCAATAAGCGAACCGGCAAATCAAACTGATCCACCATAGTCCAAAACAATGCCACCCAGTCTTCGTGCATACCGGTGAACAGCATTTGATTGAATCCGCTGTGATAAGTACGATAAAAGGGAAATCTGGCAACAAAAAGTATTGAAACCGCCATGAGCTGCAGCAGCATGATAATGTTTAAAAACTGTCTGCCCCGGTGATGTGAAAATATATTGCCGATTCCCAAAAACAATAAATCAAAAATCGTCAATACCCCCACTGTCTGCATGCTCATCTGCATTCCCAGAACCAGAGCTTTTTTGATATCGTCAGCATTTATCTGCAGCGACATGTAACTGTGCATATCAGCAATAAATACTATCCGAAAAATTGACAAAATCACCCAAAAAAATAAGTAGCATTTTAATCCGTTGACCAAAAAAATAAAAATGCTGTTCCAAGCATTATCAACACTCAGTCCCGAAAATTTCTTCAGCATATATACGCGGCCTTTCCTACTGGAATTAATATGTGACATATTAACATATCATTCTATACTAATCAAGATAATGAATTTGTAAAGAATAAACTTCTGACAGATATTTTTTTAATTAATCAGCTAAAATATATCGAAAGAACTCGCTTTATGATAAAATAGAGTTAATATTAATTTTTAAGAACTCTGATAGTAAAAAGTTAAACTTGTGGAAAAGGAAGTTATTATTCATGGCCTGGCATAGATATAAAGTAAAAGGCAAACACTATATGACAAAACGTATACGGACTCTCGATATTATAGCGCGTTCTGACGTTATCGCCAAACAAAAAGCAATAATCAAAAAACTTTTACCGCCGTTCATCTGTGAAGAAATTCCTTTTGATCCCCCAAGTGCGATTCTGCTTGAACAGGCGTCGGCTGCCGGTCTTACTATCCCTGACGGGGCCAGCAGTGATGATGTGGCATGCCTCATTCAGGGCAAAGACGATATTGCTCCGCCTGCCGGCCTGACTGCTTTTGCTGAAAGATGGGATATATATTTTTCACAGTATATTGGCAATCGTGCTTTATATAACACGATATTCAAAAATCTTTTATCCGAAAACAAAGCGGCTTTTTTTGTTTTCACCGTATACAAATTTTTGTCCGGCGATAAAAAATCCAATCTGGATTCACACCCTTACAAAGATATATTCTATAAATATGCCACGGCTGCAATTGCTGACAAACGTCTGATGCGTTCAATCAGCAACTATAAGGGTGAACATCTTTGCACCTTTGGTACTGCCGAGGGATTGCCTGACGGTTATAAAGCCGGCGGAGTGAGGACAATTGCTTACAAATCAGCGACTGCTTTTCTCAAAAATCACTTTGATGAAAAGTTCCTGCCGCTTACGGCAAAAGTTATCAATGAATCTTCTCTGGAAAATCCCACTGTTGTGTCATCGGGCAATAAAGATACTGACAAAATCGCGATATCCGATGAAATACATTCTGTCTCCCAAGCCGTCTCCGATCAAAAACCATCTGTGTTTATAATATCGAAAAATGATATTTTTGTTCCTTCAAAGGCTCTGGAATTAAAGAATAAAATTGTAAAAATACCTGATTTGGACAAAAAAGCCGCTGCCGATCTGCCTGTTTACCAGCCCACTCCCACAACAAAAAAACCACTGCGGGAATTACAATATACAAATACCAGCGGAAAAAAATCTTTGGGTAAAACCGGCTGTCTTAGTATAATGGTGTTCCTGATTATTATTCTTGTTGTCGTTTTTTCTTTTTTTCTATAATGATTTAAGATATGAATGAGGTACCCTATATGAAAAAATATATTATGTTTGCAATCTTTTCTTTATTGGCTTTATTTATTACCAGCATCGGCCCGGTGTATGCTCAAGCGGCTGATGCCGAAACTAATTGGTCCTGGATAACGTCAGATGACCGATATGGGAAATTTTATGCTCCGGAAAGAGTCCGTGTCGTCGCAAGACAAAACGGCGCACCGACCTGTATCGAAGCTTGGATAAAGACTGCCTACACAGCTGCTGGTGCCGCTGAAACGATCCCGTCCATGGGGCTTAGCAAGGAAATCCCCAACAGTAGTGATTTAAACTACAGTCTGGCTCTTATACGAATAAACCCTCAGGGACGTACTCTTGAATATTTGGAAGAAATATTCTATAACAAAAACGGTACCGTTTTAGCATCACATTGGTATGATAAACCTCGTTTGAAAGAAATCAATTCCCAATCATTCGATGAGAATTTTTATGATGCTATCGTCGATCAGGTTTTCAATCAAGGTGAAACCGCCAGAGCTAAAGCCGCTGACCGCTGGATTACACTTTGGCGCAAGGTTGATGCAGCAGCTGCCACATCGGCAACGGCTGATACCACGACTATACGAAAAACCGGCAACGATGTTTTTGTTTGGATATGGCAGGAAAACCGCAATAACAGCGGTGGTTCAATTATTGATATAAAATTTTATAAAAAAGTTTTTAATCTATCTTCTTACAGCTATAAAATTACTTCTTATTCCGAATGGACTCCGGCTGACGGCTGGAAATCCAATAATGCTTCTTTATCCGGGAATTATATGTCAATAATACCAGATAGTAAGGAAGATATGGAATTTCGTATGCTGAAGCAATATACGGACAATCAGCCCAATTGGGTAGATCGCTATCAGATCGGTACTGCTTCGCAATCTGCCGCTTCAGTTTCAAACAATGCAAATACACTATAAGTTTTCTACATTTACACCATACCACAAAAAGGCTGCCACTCAGATGACATTGACTTCATACAAATACGTGTACACTATTGTGTATGCCGTTTTAAGGCATACACAATAGTGGTACATTGCATATTTTATGGATGAAAATGTCTATGCGTGACAGCCTTTTTTATTTTTATATTCCCAATGCTTTTTTAGCTAATCTATCCACAAGTTCATTACCTTTTACTCCAGTATGTCCGGTAACCTTTTTAAAACTGACCCATTTACGGCGGCTGGACATAAAAGCTGCATATTGCTGTGTTCCAGGCATGTTGGCTTTCCAACGGCCTTCAGCCCACTCCGATATTCCAATATAATCATGGTAAATGACTATTTTACCTATATTGTTTTTCTCAGCCCAGCTTACTGCCTGCATGGCAGCCTCTATCTCACCGGCCACATTATTCATCTGGGCATTTTCCGCCGATCGTCCGACACCGCTGTCACTATGTATGAGTTCGGCATTATAAAATACCGCTATCGCCCAGCTATATCTGCCTGCTGCATAGGATCCATCAACATAGATACAATAACAGTCCGCATTATTATCCGATTGCCCGTCAGACACATCACCTAAGTAATCCTCAGCTTCCTGCAGCGTGACAAACCCTTTATAAAGAGCTCCGGTAAAATGGTCTATCTGTTCTTTACATTGATGCCATGTTTTATATATACCAATTCTACGGCCATTTTTAACAGCATAAAAATTTTTCTTTGCAGCCAAGTTATTCTCCTTTTACTGTCAGCTTTTTATACTATTCATGCCAATAAGGTCTTGCCGGTCAGTCTCTGTGCACTTTTATTCACTTCATATAACACTTTTTCTTCATCAATGGTAATAAGCCGTCCCTTGTCCAAAAGTAATTTCCCATTTACCAAAACGGTATCGACCATCCCGGCATTAGCCGAATATACTAGTAGTGATACTGCATCATAACAAGGTGTCCATTGTGTTCCTTGCATAGAGATAAGTGTTATATCAGCCTTCATTCCTGTCTGCAGTTTACCGGTGTTGTTAAGACCCACTGCCGCAGCGCCATAGCTTGTTCCCATCTGCAGCGCAGTAAATGCCGGGACAACAAGCGGATCAAGAACAGCCGCTTTGTGAATAAGTGCTGCCAGATTTATCTCTTCCAGCATATCAAGATTATTATTGCTGGATGCGCCATCCGTTCCCAATCCGACACAAATACCGGCTTTTAATAATTTATCGACCGGTGCTATGCCGCTGGCCAGTTTAAGATTACTGCCGGGATTATGGGCAACACGCACATGATGTTTTTTCATTATAGCGATATCTTCATCATTTACATGAACACAGTGTGCTGCCAGAACACCACAATCCAAAAGGCCGACCGATTCCATCAAAGCCATCGGTGTCTTTCCATATTGCTTTATACAGTCATTGACCTCACCAATAGTTTCTGCCAGGTGGATATGAATTTCCGCTTTATACCGCTGCGCCTTATCAATGACTTTTTCAAGAAAATCCGGCGGACAGGTATATGGCGCATGTGGTCCGAACATCACGCTTATCCTGCCATCAGCCGCACCGTTATAATTTTCAAACAAAATGCAATTATCCTGCAGAGCTGTCATGCCATTAGGTGCCGTGCCAATCATGCCGCGTGATAATACTGCCCTTATACCGGTAGTTTCGACTGCTTCAGCTACTTTTTCCATGTCACCGTACATATCAGCAAATGTAGTCGTTCCTGTTTTAATCATCTCCGCTATGCCCAGCATGGCACCCCAATAAATGTCGTCTTTATTCATTTTGGCTTCCACCGGCCAGATTTTGTTATTCAGCCAATCCATCAGCTTCATGTCATCAGCATAACTTCTAAGCAAAGTCATCGATACATGGGTATGTGCATTGACAAAACCGGGAATGGCCAGCTTGCCTTGTCCTTCTATTATACTGTCGGCAACGAAATCAGGCGGCACATCCCCCACAGATGAAATGACGTCATTCTTTATCGCTATAGCTGTTTTTTTTATCGTACCGTCAGGTAAAACTGTCAAAATATTCTTTATTAATGTATTCATTACTGCCTTACAACCCCCTTATGATAATATCCGGTCTCAGGCTTTATGCAGATAATCGTGTTGTTCCTGAGTTAGTTTATCAATATCCGTATTAAGTGAAGCAAGCTTTATATTGGCAAGTTTTATATTGATTTCATTAGGCATCAGATATACTTTATTTTCCATATTCTGATGGTTTTTCAAAATATACAGTGCCGAGAAAAACTGTACGCCAAAGGATAAATCCATTATTTCAGCAGGATGTCCGTCTCCGGCCGCTAAGTTTACTAAACGTCCTTCTGCCAAAAGATACAATTTCCTGCCATCTTTTTGTTTATATTCTTCGATATTTTTGCGTACAGGCCGCTTTGAAACTGCCCCTTGCATTAAATCAATTTTATTTATTTCCACATCGAAATGACCAGAATTGGCCAGCACCGCCCCATTTTTCATGACGGCAAAATGCTCTTTACGTATTACGTCTTTGCAGCCGGTCAAAGTAAGGAATATATCGCCGATTTTTGCAGCTTCCTGCATCGGCATCACCCGGAAACCGTCAAATACAGCTTCAATTGCTTTTATCGGATCTACCTCGGTAATTATAACTTTAGCGCCAAGTCCCTTAGCTCGCATTGCTGCCCCTTTGCCACACCAGCCATAACCAGCTATTACCACATTTTTACCGGCTATTACCAGATTAGTCGTACGCATAATGCCATCCCATGTCGATTGGCCTGTTCCATAACGATTGTCAAATAAGTATTTGCAATAGGCATCATTAGCCGCGACCATTGGAAAATTGAGCTTGCCGGCATCAGCCAGAGCATGCAGACGGATTACACCTGTAGTGGTTTCTTCACTGCCGCCGATGATTTTTTTAGCCAGTTCCTTACGGTCACCGTGCAGATGAGCAACTAAATCGCCACCATCGTCAATAATCATGTCCGGCTGTGTATCGAGCGCCTTATTAATAAACATATCATATTCAGTCTCGGTGCAATCGTGCCAAGCTAATACCGTAGCGCCTTCTTCTGCTAAGGCTGCTGCCACATCATCCTGCGTTGACAATGGATTGCTGCCGGTCACTGTAAGTTCAGCCCCGGCATGCATCAATACAATTCCCAGATAAGCCGTCTTTGCTTCCAAGTGCATTGTTATGACCATTTTTTTACCGGCGAACGGCTTGGTTTTTGAATATTCTGCATCGATATGGTTCAATACCGGCATAAAATTTTTTACCCATTCAATTTTGTCATGTCCTGATGGTGCCAGTTTAATATCGCGAATCATTGATTCCATTAAAAATGCCCCCTGTATATAATAAATCATTAATTTATGCTGCATTGCTATCAATCTGTAAAAGCATATGAGTGTTTCAAAATAAAACAAATTTTAACAGTTTCTGACGATTACAGGCCAATTTAATTATCGGCTGACAGCTTGTCCAACAATTTTTTATTTGTTCGTCCTACCTTCAGCGGAGTTATAGAAACGAACCCATTTTGCACAGCCCATACATCACTGCCGGCCAGATTGCCCTCATCATTTGGTGTGCCATTCATAAAATAGCAGATGTCACCATCTGCATCTATTTCCCTGCCATATTCATTATGGTATTTGCGGTAACCTTGTTTAGTGTAATAAAAAACATTAAAAGGATCTTGTATTTTTTTAGGAAAATTAACATTATACATATATGGTCTTTCCTGTTTAAATTCAGGTAATTTTTTCTTGAATATTGCTGCAGCTTCAGCAAAGCTTAACTGCGAACCGACTACACGTGACACAGCTATTGACAATATCCCATGTAAATGCCCCTCCATAGCCGCGCCGACCGTTCCTGAATACAATATGTCAGTACCCAGGTTTCCGCCGTCATTTATGCCGGATAATACAATATCCGGCAGGTCATGCTCATAAAGGACTTCAATCGCCAGCTTAGTACAGTCTGTCGGTGTGCCAAATACCCTGAAAGCTTCGACCGGCAGGCCAATATCAGCTTTCTTTACCTTTATCTTCCTATGCGCCGATATAGCCTGCGACATTCCACTTTGCTGGGCAGCCGGTGCTACAACACGCACATCATAATCATCACTTAATACCTTGGCCATGGTAAGGATCCCCGGTGCATTTATACCATCATCATTCACTAATAAAATTTTTTTCACAATATCACCTCAATCCTATCAATTTATGAGTCTGTCCGATTATCCGCACATCACATAATTTTTCCAAAGCCTTTTCCTGCCATATCAACAGTTTTTTCGGTGACGGTGCCGTATATCCATCGCAAGGCGTTACCGGCTGCAGTATAAGCAAAATTTTTTTGTCAACTCTGCCCAATAAATCTATTGCCGCAGCAAAATCATTATCTGCCGTTTCCTTTGCCACCACAATCTTGACATAAACATCCTTTTGTCTGGCTATGTACAAAAATTTTTCATGCTGTGCCCACAAATCAACACCAACAGCATCTGGGAGTTTAAAATCCATACTGACAATATCAATATTGTCAATTACTTTCGTCAATTGTTCAGATAAAGTACCATTTGTTTCTAAAAATAAAGGTACTGCGGTTTGTTCCGCCAATGCGTTGATAAAGTCCGGGTATAACAATGGTTCTCCACCTGTCAGACTGATCGAATGATGTTTTTTTTGCAGTCTTTTTTTAATATACGGCAAAATCGTTCTGAGTTCAACAGGATTAGCCAGACAATCAGCATCTTCCAAATTGCATTTATTAACGGCCAGCATATCTTCTGTATCACAGTAGCCGCAATCTAAATTGCAGCCGACAAATCTGATGAACAACTGACGGCAGCCGATATACTTACCCTCACCCTGCACCGAAGAAAATACTTCACTTATAGGTACCTTCATTTTGCCATTTCCCCGTAATAGGTTGCTGCTGATTTTTCTGTTTCCCATACCTTGACAAATTTTACCCGGCACTTATCCTTAATCATTTCATTTATCGCTAAACTATGATATATATAAGCCGATATATTTTCCGCTGATGGATTCACCGCAGCAAAAGGTTCCAGTTCATTTAAATAATGATGGTCAAGGCAGTCTATTACCTCTCTTAATGCTTTTTTTAGTTTTTTAAAGTCAACCAGCATTCCGAGTTTATCCAACTTATTCCCATATACAACTACTTCTACTATCCAGTTATGACCGTGCAGATTATCACATTTCCCCGGATAACCTACAATGCGATGGGCTGCGCCAAAACTATCTCTAATTGATAATTCAAACATTTTTTACCTCCTCACAACCTCGCTATTTAAAATTATAACATATAATTAAAATATTTTACTAAAATACGCAATATTTATTAATTATACCGGTACAGCAAAAAAGACTGCCGCATGTGAGCATTTTCGCTCATAAATATACAATCTTCCATTCTCCTTATCCTTCTTTAGAAGGACGAGAACCGCATAGCGGTGGTAGGCTGCATTTTTATGAGGTCAATGCCGTTCGTGCGACAGTCCCCTTTATTAAAATCCACAATTACTATTATTCAGTCAATAAGTCCTGCACAGCTTCTTTTTCCGGATATGATATCTGTGTTCCCTTTTTCATTACACTCAGCGCAGAAAAAGCACTGGCTTCCCGCATTGATTTTAGTACGTCATGATTTTTTACATAGCAACTGGCAAAACATCCGATAAAAGCATCACCAGCACCGGAAGTATCTACTGCATCTACTTTAAACGCTTTCAGGCATTGTATTTTCCCCTCTGTAACCCACATGGAACCTCTGGCACCCATCGTAACAATGACATTTTTTATACCTTTTTCTATTAATGTCAGTGCCGCCTTTTTTATATTTTCTTCTGTATTTGTGGGCATTCCTGTAATAATGGAAAGCTCTGTTTCATTAGGAACAAAAAAATCACATTTGCAAATTTTTTTTATATCCAGCTCGGCATTTCCCGGAGCAGGATTTAGCAGAACCGGAATATTATTTTTACTGCCAAATTCGATTGCATGGTATACCGTTTCTAAATTGATTTCCAATTGCAATATCAAAATGCTGCATTTTTTTAAACTTTCTGCAGCTTTATCAATATCAGCCGGTAATAAACATTTATTGGCTCCCTTAATTATTAAAATTCTGTTTTGTCCCGACGCATCGACAAATATTGGTGCAACTCCACTCGAAACATTATTAACTCGCTCAACATACGTAGTATCTATATTATATTTCTTTAAGTTATTAATTGTATTATCAGCAAATATATCATTACCAACCTTTGTCAGCATCATAACATTACTGCCATATTTTGCTGCTGCCACAGCTTGGTTGGCACCTTTCCCCCCACATCCCAGAGAAAATTCCGGTGCTTCCAGGGTTTCTCCATCTGCCGGCATTCTGTCAATATAAGATATCAGGTCGACCATATTGGAACCAATTACTGCTATTTTCAAAATACTGCCTCCTATTTTTTTCCGGTGAGCACTGAAAAAGTCTTTTCTTCGTTAGGTTCAAGCATTACCAATGTACCCGCTTTCTTCGCGGCTAAAAATCCCTCCGGCCTACAGGTAGCCGGCAGTACAAAAGCCGCCACCTGCAAATCCCCATTATACATGATCCATCTTGTCGCACAAGGAAAATCACTTGTTGAAAATTCCGTAGCGAATCCATATCCCTTAGGAGAATCCATTTCAAAAACAGCCCTTGCCGCATATTTTTTGACATCGTCTGCCATAAATACTATTTCAGGATCATACATATCGGACTGTTCAAGTTTAGTCAGTGTTTTTCCCGTTTTTTGCATCTGTTTTATATCTTCATTATATTTAATCCACTTAGGAGTGGGCTTAACATGAGCGGGGATTGATTCGCGCAGTTTAAAAGCTTTCTCGGGTATATTAGATGTAATTACGGCATTATCAACATATGCATAATTCATATGACACATATATTGAAGCGGCATCATTATGCTTGTAAGATTTTTTACCTTCATGCCAATTTTTATCTTCGTACTGTTTGTATTCAGTTCAACAGATGGATTGGCAATATAGTGATAACCAAATCCCTGACAGTATTCATATTTTCCTGTTACAGTGATACCTGCTTCGTCTATTTCCAGCCATGCTTCATCTATTACTGCACAGGACATTTCTCCATGCATGATGTGAGTATCTTCCGGTGACGGACAACCGTTAGACAGCAATCCAGAGTGAAAAGCAAAACAACCATAAGTGTCTATTATGCATCCGGCTGGTTTAGGCTGAGAAAACATATTCTTCATTCGCAGGTCTATCCCATCAAAATTAACGTCCCATATAATCTGTCCCATATAGGGTAAAACTATCACATACCCGCGGCTGTTATTTATTTTTATAGCTTCTACACCAGACGAATAAATAAATATTTCTACCGTAAATTCCTCATTTTTAAAAATTCCCGTAGTTTTTGAGGTAAAAAAGCTGCGTTTTAAGAATATCTTATTTCTCATTTTCAAACACTCCTTTTTTAATCACGCTTCATTATGCATCTTTTTATAAAAATAATAACCGACATAAGCAAAACAGAAAAAATTGACGATAAAAGAAAACTGCATTGACCCCGTTATATCAGATACCAACCCCTGTACAGCAGGAACACAGGCTGCACCTATTATCGACATCACCAAAATAGCACCAGCTGTTTCAGTATATTTTTTTTCAACAGAATCTAATGTTTCTGCATAAATAGTAGCCCAGCAGGGTCCCATCAGGATGCTTATGGCAACAGCTGCATACACGGCAGTGAAACTTGGTATAAAGGAAACATACAAAATCAATAAACATCCGATTACTGAATAGGCCAATAAAACTTTATTTGCAGAAAATTTTGCTATTAAGAAATTAGCTATAAATTTTCCTGCAAAAAAACATGCATAACTGATTACCATAAAGTCAGCAGCCATTCGTTCGTTTATACTTTTATCAAGTACCAACGCCAGCCTTATCGTGAATGACCAGACTGCGACCTGCATTCCGACATACAAAAATTGTGCGGCAATGCCTTTTTTGAATTTACTATTTTTTACAAGATATTTTAAAGTTTCAATAATTCCCACATTATTATTAATGCTATCATTTTTTTCGACAGTTTTACATTTAGGATATTTAGTAAAAAGGAATAAGACAAATACCGCCAATAAAATAAATATCATTATTCGGTACGGTTCCAATGTGTGCTGCAACATTTGCAGTTTAAACAAATGAAGCTGATCCGCACTCAGTCCAGCCATTTGTGTGGTTAAACTAGCTCCGTTTTGAAATATCAGATATTTTCCTAATAGTATCCCCGCAGCTGCACCTATAGGATAAAAAGTCTGGCTTATATTAAGCCGTAATGTTGCATATCGACGTGGTCCCAGCATAGTGCTGTAAGTATTTGATGCTGTTTCCAAAAATCCCAATCCTATTGCAATAGAAAAAACAGCAAACAAAAACATTGTATAAGTGGCCATAGTAGACGCTGGAAAAAATAAACTACATCCGACAATATAAAATATCAGTCCGCATAAAATTGCTGTTTTATAAGTAGTCTTTTTTATAACCATTGACGCCGGAATGGATATTAAAAAATATCCGCCATAAAAAGCACTTTGTACCAATGCACTAGCAAAATCACTTAAAACAAACACACTTTTAAATTGCGTTATCAGTATGTCATTCAGACTAGCAGCCGCTCCCCATAATGGGAACAGGCACGATAATAAAATAAATTGAAAAATCGGTGTTTTATTTAAATATCCATCATCGCATTGCAATAATTTTGTATCATTAATGCCCATCAAATTTCCCCCTGTAATTGCGGGTATACCGGAACAATGCTTTAAATTGCCCAATATACCCAGTCGATTTTATCCTTTTACAATATCCACACCGTGGCTGGTTCCCAACCGTTGTGCTCCGGCAGCTATCATTTCATCGGCTTCTTTTCTACTACGGATTCCACCAGCCGCTTTTATCCTGGCATTGTTGCCGACTGTTTTCTTCATAAGTGCTACATCTTGCTTTGTTGCCCCGCCCGTGGAAAAGCCTGTAGATGTTTTCACAAAGTCAGCTCCGGCTGCCACGGCCAGTTTACAAGCACGTACTTTTTCTTCGTCGGTCAACAGGCATGCTTCAATGATAACCTTTGTTAATGCTTTTCCCCGTGCTGCATCCACTACCGCTTTTATATCATTCTTTACATATTCATTATCAGCATCTTTTAACTTGCCCACTGAAATTACCATGTCTACTTCCGCTGCCCCGTCGCTTATCGCCTGATTTGTTTCAAAAACCTTAACGGCAGTGGGCGTGGCACCTTGGGGAAAACCGATCACTGTGCATACATTCACACCGCTGCCTTTTAACTGTGCAGAGCAATAATTTACCCAAATCGGGCTGACACATACTGACGCGAACTTGTATTCTTTTGCTTCTTTCAGCAGTTTATCCAAATCTTTTTTGGTCGCATCTGTTTTTAACAAAGTGTGGTCAATAATTTTCGAGTAATCCATATTTACCTCCAAAATATTATCTATTTAAATTACGCTTTAATACTAACACTTTTGTGAACTTATGTAAATAGAATTTTGCAATTAATTTCATATTTAAATTATTGAATATATTTAATTAACAAACCATTGTAAATAAAGGAATAATTATATAATCATATTATTATTTTAATAAGAACAAATGATTATATCAAAAATAAAAATAAATCCTGTATTGAAATTATGCAAAATAGTATCCATCTAATTTCAATACAGGATTATATAAAATCTAATCAAATCAATTCGCATGCCGTATACTGATCAGTTATCAAAACATTTGCGAATTTCCCTATTAATGCTGCCTTAATGGCCGGTATCTTACGCTGACTGCCAGCGACAAGTATTCTCTTTTCCTTATTTTTCAATTCTTCTAATTTTATTCCCACAGTTCGTTTATCAAGTGACTCATCACATAAGTTCCCGTCTGCATCAAAAAAACGGGAACATATATCACCTACAGCTTTTTGTTTTAACATTTTTTTATCTTTCTCCCCTATATATCCAAGGCGAAATAATAATGCATCATCCATCACTGTACCAACTGTAAATACTGCTATATTTGCCTGTCGTCCCAATTCCAAAATTCTTTTTATATGGCAGTCACTTTCTACTAATTCCTTTACTTTCACATTGTCAAACATAAGCGGCAATGGAAGGTACTGTCCTACCGTGGCAAACGCTTCCGAAAACAATCCTACTACCTCATATGCATAGGTATTACTTTGTGAATGGCTGACACCACCCTTCAGCTGTACTATCTGTATTCCTTTTAACGTCTTAGGCCGCAAATTAAGGGCAACATTATAAATTGTCAACCCCCAGCTTACGCCTATTATATCTCCATCTTTAGTTATATCATACAGATAATCCGCACCTTTTGCGCCAATCGTTTTTTTGATTTCATCACGAGTATTAATAGGTGCATAAGCTATCTTAACATCCTCCAAATCATATTTATCCGCTATCAGCCGCTCTAAATTACCACTGTCTTCCACCGGATCAATAATATTTATTTGAACGAATTTTTTATCTCTGGCATATTGCAAAAGCCGTGAAACTGTTGGTCGGGAAATATTCAATTCAGTTGCTATCTGTTGCTGGCTATAATTAGATTTATAATACAATTTTGCTATGTCTATACTCAATTTTTCTTTATTATTTTCCATATTCTCCACCAACATAATAACCATATTTTTTGTTTTAAAAAAACTATTGCAGCAAAATGCCGCAATAGCTTTTTCCTATACTCAATGCATAATATCATCATAAGACACAGCACGTGTATGCTGTGTATGACTCCATTCATGTTCGTTGCGATGTAAAAATCCTAAAAATACAATTGGTATCCAACTGTATATGAATACCGGATACAAAATAAGGTACAGCCATGCTTTTGGTTTCACATGTATTTTAAGTAATATAATGATCGGCAATATATATTGTCCAAGGGTAATCACTGTCAATAGAGCCGACGGCAAAAACTGATACATATTCGTGAATATCGGGTGACCGATTCCCATCTGAATATAGCTCATTATGACAAAGAACGTGGAAATAAGCAGAAAATGAGGCTGCAATAAATGCAGACAGCCATCCAATATGCGTATATCATGCTTTTTTATTCCCGCTTTAATCATTTTGGGGATAAAACGATGTGCCACATCAAACTGACCTTGTGCCCAACGCTTGCGCTGACGCCATGACTGCATAAAGGTAAGCGGTTTTTCATCGTAAACGATGGCATCATGTGCCCAGGTAGTTTTTATTCCTTCCACCAGAGCTTTCATCGTAAATTCCATATCTTCCGTAAGACAGGTAGCCCCCCAGCCATATTTGTGCAGTACATCAGTCGAAATGCACATTCCCGTACCGCCTAATACAGAAGATAATCCTATATTAGTCTTAGCCAGATGCCAAATATGGTCAATAACCCAGAATGCAATTGAAAATGTTCCTGATACCCATGTATCATAAGGATTTTTAGAGTCAAGATAACCTTGTATAACTCTGTCGCCTTTACATAACCGATTATTCATTTCTAAAAGGAATCGTTTATGTACCAGATTATCCGCATCAAAAATAGTAACTGCATCGTATTCTCGTTTCATTTTGAATAAACGGTCAAACATCCATTCCAAAGCAAAACCCTTGCCGTGTTTTTCCTTATCAACACGTTCATGTACAGTTGCGCCATGATCTCTTGCTATTTGTGCCGTATTATCGGTACAGTTATCCGCAATAACAAAAATGTCATATAAATTTTTAGGATAATCCAGTTCTCTTAAATTATCAATCAGCTGACCGATAACAGCTTTTTCATTATGTGCCGCCACAATTACCGCAAATGTTTTTTGTGGTGTAAGAATTTTAACCTCTTTGCGCCGCCACAATCCAAAAAAGCCGATAAAAAAATAGTATATAGTGAACAAGAAGATAATCACTTGAATTGGCAGCATAATGCCATCAAGAACGTATGTCATCAGCAGTTTCCCCTTTGGCCGTATATCTTAAAATATATTTTGCCGCTAATAAATAAAGCCGCCTCATGCGATTTTATTGAAGATAGTATTTAAAATACCCAATACGGCATATGTGGAAAAGATAGCAAACAACACTGCAAACGGAAACGCAGAGCGGCACAAATAGATAACACCCAATGCAAACAGTAAAGATATAATAAGTGCTATAACATTTATTCGTTCACCGGTTCCCTTAAAATCAGGGTAATGTATACGGCTGACCATCAACAAACCAAGAATAATGACAACTACCGGTGCAGCATAACCAACCGCCATTGGCGGTATAAACGGTAAATTGGCAATCAACATAGTTGCTGTTGCTATTATGCAGCCACCTGCCGGAATAGGCAGACCCATAAAATAACCATGAACGACGGCAGCATTAATATTGAACCGTGCCAGACGCCACATACCACAGACAGCATAAATAACACCGGCAGCTATACTGAAATACAAAAAGTATTGCAGATTTGCCGGTGGTATTCCTGCTTTCATTGCCGCCATACTAACAACCGACAATGTAAACAGTACCGACATAACGCCAGGTGCTGTGCCAAATGAAACTACATCACACAGTGAATCCATTTCCTTTCCAAGTTCATTTGCCGTTCCCAGATAACGGGCTAAACGTCCGTCAAGTCCGTCTGCTGCCAGCGCCAGCAGAATACATATAGGGCCATCGATCAAAGGTCCAAATTTGACGCCCCCCATAATCATCATAAATATGGCCAGTATACCAAATACCAAATTTAACGATGTACAGATATTCGGTATCCATGCTTTACTCATTATTTTTTTATCCTCCCAATTATTGTTTCTCCGCCAACGACTTTATCACCCTTTTTTACAGTGATATCGACATTGTTCGGCACTACGACCTCTGTACAGGAACCAAATTTTATCAGGCCGTATAATTCACCCCTTGTCAATGTATCGTTCAATGTAACCCATGATACAATGCGCCGGGCTAAAATGCCGGCAATCTGCGTGACAGTTATCCGCATTTTGCCGTTATCTATACCAATCATATGACGTTCATTTTCAAATCCGACACTATTTTTATATGCCGGACGAAAACGACCGCAGGTATATTGTTGTAGTTTGATTTCGCCTCTCATAGGACTGCGGTTCACATGTACGTTAAAAACCGATAAGAATATTACTACTTTCTTGCAGCGGCCTTTAACAAAATCGTCATCTTCTACATCCGATACACTCATGACCTTGCCGTCCGCCGGTGAAACGATAGCGGTGTCATCGTCAGGTATTATTCTTTTCGGATTTCTAAAGAAGAATGTAAAAAAAGCAGCCAAAACACCTGGAACTATTGCTGCATAAGGACTTACAAACACATATGCAGCTGCTGCCAAAACCGTGGCAGCGCCGATGAATTTATATCCTTCCTTGACAATATTCATTTTTATTACCTCTTTATATATTTGAGAAAGCATTTAACTGACCAATTCACAGACTTATTAACCAGCGCTTTCCTAAAAACTAAATAATTATTCATGTATAGTTACTATTCCTCTATAACACACTAATTATAGTATAATAAGGTTTTTTTGTCTACTGATTATGGTGCTTTTTCCATAAATGAACGGCTCCGACAAATTTAGGCAGTGCCAATAAGCGGCCAGCCCGCTGCGGCTGCATTATTCCGCGAAACAACCATTCTAACTTTGCCTTTTGCATCCATAATGGCGCCCGTTTCATCACTCCAGCCATCACATCAAGAGTTCCCCCCACTCCAATGGAAAGCGGGCAGTTTAATTTTCCCAAATTTGCATACAGCCATTTTTCTTGTTTTGGAACCCCCAATGCCGCCAATAATATATGCGGAGCAGTGTCATTTATCCGATTGATTATAGCAGCGGTATCGGCATCAGTAAAGAAACCATTTCTGGTCCCGACAATATTTATTCCCGGATAATCCTGTTCTGCCTTAGCCTTAGCTTTTTCGGCGACTCCCGGTGCCGAACCGAAGAAAAAAATCCGCCAGTTTTTTTCTGGGGCCATCTTTAATAAATTCTGCACTAAATCAAACCCTGCAACACGTTCTGGCATAGACACGCCCAAATAATTAGAAGCCCATACCGTACCTGCTCCATCCGGTACTACTAAATCAGCTTTATTGAGTATTTCTTTCAGTTTTTCATCATGTGCTGCCCGCATGATCATTTCTGCATTAGCTGTGGCTATCATTGCTTTACTGTTTCCTTCAATAAAGTGCCCTGCTGTCTGCACAGCTTCCTGCATCGTCAGCGATGCCACCGTCACTCCTAATATATTGACTGTTGTAAACAATGTATTTCTCCTTTTAGTTAAATCTTTTATTTTTCTTAGTCCCACACGGGCTAGTAAAATATTTTATCATATTAGTCAAAGTATGGTAAACTATTTATTAGGAAATAATTCAAAAAGTATCTATGTTTTTTCTGCTGTCTTTACAAATATAGTATTTTCTGATATTGTTTGATAGATAGGCCTTTTTTTACAATTATTCATTTGGTCAACTCATTATAAACCATTACAACCAGGAGATTAAAAATGAAATTCATAGATAGAACTAAAGTCACAGTAAAAGCCGGTGACGGTGGCAACGGTAAATCTGCCTTCCGCCGCGAAAAATTTGTTCCTAAAGGCGGTCCCAGCGGTGGTGACGGCGGTAAAGGTGCCAACATTGTATTTATCGTTGACCGCAATATAAATACTTTACTCGATTTTCGCTATAATCGCAAGTTTGTCGGTAAAAATGGCGGCAATGGTGATATAAAAAATCAGTTTGGTAAAAATGCTCCCGATTTATTGATAAAAGTACCAGCAGGAACTATTATTAAAGATGAGGATACTGGTGCTGTTCTTGCTGATCTGACAGCTGAAAATGAAACTGCTCTCATCTGCTCTGGTGGACGTGGTGGACGCGGTAATGCCCGTTTTTCCAACAGTGCCAATCGTGCACCTACTTTTGCCGAGCTCGGTGAACCCGGCGAAAGCAAAAATTTACTTTTAGAATTGAAGGTTTTAGCAGACGTAGGGCTTATTGGTTACCCCAGCGTCGGTAAATCCAGTCTGATTGCTGCAGTATCAGCAGCCCGCCCTGAAATTGCCGAATATCATTTTACCACGTTATCACCTATTCTTGGCGTCGTAAATGTTGGTCCAGAGCAAAGTTTTGTTATGGCTGACATTCCCGGTCTGATTGACGGCGCTGCCGAAGGTGTCGGCCTTGGGCACGATTTTCTGCGCCATATTGAACGTACCAAAATATTAATTCATGTAATTGATGCTTCTGGTATTGAAGGCCGTGATCCTGTGGATGATTTTCATAAAATAAATAAAGAACTTGGCTTGTACGCTGATAAATTAACAAAAATGCCCCAGGTTATCGCAGCTAACAAAATCGACCTGCCTCAGGCGCAGGAAAATCTGCCGCGCCTTATAGCTCTTGCGAAACAGGAAAAAATGGCATTGTTCCCTATTTCAGCTGCTACTAAGCAAGGTTTGTCTGATCTTATCAAGCATGTTTATACGATGCTGCTTAATTATACCGCTGTACCGGAAACAGAAGACTCAGTCAAATTGTACGATGTCACCAAAGATACAGCCGATGAAGTAAAAATTTCCCGTGATATGACCGGTGATTTTGTTGTTTCCGGCAAAGCAATAGAGAAGCTTGTCGCTATGACTAATTTTGCTAATGATGAGGCACTACGCCGTTTTCAATATATCTGGAGAATGAAGCAAATTGATAACAAACTTAAACAAAAAGGTATAAAAGAGGGCGATACGGTCCACATCGGTGCCATGGAATTTGAATTTAAGGAATAACCTATTTGGAGGATATATTTTGATTCGCAACACATTAACAGGAAAACAAAAAAGATTTTTGCGCGCTATGGGAACAAAACTTGAACCGGTCGTACAAGTAGGCAAAGAAGGTATTACACCTGCAGTAGTAAAAAGCACCGACGATGCCATAACTAAACGTGAAATAATAAAAATACGCGTTTTGCAGAATTGTCCGCAGGAACCTGATGATTCTATAAAACTGCTGGCTGAACGAACTAATTGTGATCTGGTGCAGATAATTGGCCGCAATGCACTTTTATTCCGCAGGAATTTCAAAAAGCCCAAAGTAGAACTGCCTAAGTAAATAAACTATTACATCAGCATTATTACGGAATGATTTATTGAATCAGGCTGTCCGCCTGTTTAAAAAGACTGACAGTCACTAATGAATGAAGGTAAGTATTATGACGGATAGAATCGGGCTTAAAAATGCCGGCCGCATCATCGTTAAAATTGGGACCAGCACCCTGAATTATCCCACAGGCAAACTCAATATTCAACGCATTGAATGTCTTGTACGGCAATTGGCAGATTTGAACAATAGGGGCAAAGAAATACTATTGGTCACGTCCGGTGCCGTCGGTGCCGGTTTGGCACGGATGAATAAAAAACATAAACCTGACAATGTCCCGGAAAAACAGGCATTGGCTGCAATCGGTCAGGGCATTTTAATGCATATTTATGAAAAATTATTCAATGAATATGGTCAAACCGTTGCCCAGGTACTTTTAACAAAAGAAAATTCTGTGCGCTATTCTCAATATATAAATTCCCGCAATGCACTTTTAGCTTTATTGCAAATGCAGGTCATCCCCATAATCAATGAAAATGACGTTGTAGCTGTTGACCAGCTAAAAATTGGTGACAATGATACTTTATCAGCAATTGTTGCCAGTATAGTCGATGCTGATGCACTAATATTGCTGACCGATATTGATGGTCTTTATGATAAGAATCCTCAGCTATATCCGGATGCCAAATTCATTGAAAAAATAACTAATATAACTCCGAAAATTGAACGGGCTGCCGGTGGCGCCGGTACAAAACTCGGCACAGGCGGAATGTACACTAAAATACAGGCAGCAAAAATTGCTACCAGTTCCGGTGTCACTATGGTCATTGCCAATGGCAGTCGTGAAAATATCTTAACTGATATAATTGCCGGAAGGAATGTTGGAACGATTTTCCCGGCTCGTGAAATACATCTAAAACGCCGGAAAAGCTGGCTGGCATTTGGTAAAAATATTGCCGGCAGTATTACTGTCGATCATGGTTGTGAACTTGCCCTGGTCAACAACGGTTCAAGTATTCTGGCAGCCGGTATAACAGATTTTGATGGTGAATTTGCAGCAGGAAACACTGTACGGGTATTGACACCGGACTCACGGGAAATCGCCCGTGGTATAATAAATTATGATTCTGCTGTATTAGCTAAAATCAAGGGCCATAACACGGGTGAATTTTCCTCCTTGATTACAGGAAAAATGTATGATGAAGTTATCCATCGTGATAATATGGTTTTAATGACTTAGAGTATTTATTTTATAGAAGGGGGTTTTCTTTATGGAAATGATGGCAGCTTTAAACAAACAGGCTGCAGCTGCCGATGATGCGTCGCACAAATTAGCAGCTTTGTCAACACGGGAAAAAAATAATGCCTTGTCAGCTATGGCCGATTGCCTCGAACATCGACAAAAACTTATTTTAACGGAAAATCAATTAGATTTATCAGCCGGACGTAATGAAAATCTCAGTCCAGCTTTACTTGACCGTCTCATGCTCAATGAAGAACGACTTCACCAAATTGCCGATGGTCTGCGTCAAATAGCGGCATTGCCCGATCCTATCGGCGGCGGCATAATGGAAATGCGCCGTCCTAACGGATTGGACATAAGAGCAGTGCGTGTACCTCTCGGAGTTGTCGGCGTAATTTATGAAGCCAGACCTAATGTTACTGCCGATGTTATCGGACTATGCATAAAATCCGGCAATGCTATTATATTGCGCGGTGGCTCCGAAGCAATAAATTCCAATAGGATAATAAGTTCTATGTTAGCATTGGCTGCCTACCAAGCCGGTATTCCGGAAGGTGCCATTCAGTTCATTGATTCAACTGACCGAAGTATCGTAAACCAAATGCTTCATTTGCGCGAACATATTGATGTAATAATTCCCCGTGGCGGTAACGGCCTGATAAATTATGTTGTTAAAAACAGTACCGTTCCGGTAATTGAAACCGGCGCCGGTATCTGCCATGCTTTTGTTGATGAGGATGCTGACTTCAATATGGCTCAAAACATCATAATAAATGCTAAAACTTCCCGGCCGGCTGTCTGCAATACTATAGAAACACTATTGGTTCATAAAAATATTGCTGACAAATTCATTCCCATTATCGCCGGTAAACTTGCCGAATATAAAGTTGAACTGAGAGGTTGTCCCCGTACGCAGGCTATTTATCCTGGTATGACTGCCGCCTCACAAGAAGATTGGTCCACTGAATATCACGATTTGATATTATCAATAAAAGTCGTCGATAATGTCGATGCCGCTATAGAACACATTAATAAATATAATACTGGCCACTCGGAAGTCATAATCACCAACAATTATAATAATGCCCGTTTATTCCAAAAAGCCGTTGATGCCGCTGCCGTTTATGTAAATGCTTCCACCCGTTTTACTGATGGCTTTGAATTTGGTTTTGGCGCTGAAATAGGCATCAGCACGCAAAAACTGCACGCCAGAGGTCCTATGGGTCTCAACGCTTTAACTACTATGAAATATTTGATTGATGGGAACGGGCAGATCCGCTGATGAATAAACTATGCGGCTATCTGCGCACTATACAGCAATATCTTCATACACCAAAGGGACAACATGATTGTCTTGATTACTTGAGGGCAATCTTATTTATGCTTATTATCATGCTGGTAATATATTTTTTACTAAAATCTTTAGCAGGAGCATTTCAATGAGAAAAATTGGTATTATGGGCGGTACTTTTGATCCCATACACTACGGTCACTTAATGACTGCCGAGGCAGTACGTGATGAATATAAAATGGAACAGGTTATTTTTATACCGGCAGCCAATCCACCCCACAAGGCAGGTCTTACTATCACTCCTGCTATTCATCGTTTTAATATGACTTTACTTGCAACATGTTCCAATCCTTATTTCGAAGTTTCTGATATTGAAATGCGTCGTTCGGGCCCATCCTATACTATTGATACTGTTGGGGAATTGATCAAAACATATCCACAGGACACCGAATTTTATTTTATTACCGGTGCTGACGCTGTCCAGGAACTGCCCACATGGGATCGTATTGAAGAATTACTGGATATGTGTCAGTTTATTGCAGCTACGCGACAAGGCTGTATACCTGATGTTGATGCCATAAAAAAACATTTTGGTGAATTGGGCGAAAAGCGTATTCACAAGCTCGCCACACCTGAACTGGAAATATCTTCCACCGACATACGCAATCGTCTGCGAAAGGGCTATTCTATAAAGTATATATTGCCCGAAACTGTTGAGCAATACATTCGCAAGGAACATTTATACCTTACCTAGTTGTAATTCTATAGTTTGTCAAAAAATCTGATATACGCTATAATTAATACAATGTACTTTTATGAAGGGAGAAAATGGCATGATTGGCGATATTTTTCGACAAGAACGAGAAAAAAAGCAGCTCACTTTGAAGGACGTCGAAAGTGAAACAAATATACGAACTTTATATTTAGATGCCATAGAAAAGGGTAACTACAAAACAATTCGAGGTGAAGTATACCTCAAGGGATTTATCAGAACATATGCTAAGTATTTAGGGCTTGATCAAGATGAAATGCTAAACAAGTATTATGCTGAAAGGCAGCCTGCCGAACAACCGGCAGCTGGTGTACCTAACGCTGCTCCTGATAGAACACCTCAGGCAACCACCACTGAGACAGTTTCGCAAAAACCTGCTGTCTCTCTTGATCAGCGTATAAAATATCGTCGGAAAAAAAGAAACTTTTCCAACATCGTCTTTGGCGGAATCATCATAATAATAATAATTGCCTGTGCAGCTTATTTTATTTTCTCCTCATTTTCCACGCCAACATCACCTAATCCGGCACCTGCCAATCCATCTTCACAGACCACAGCTGCTCCACCGACTGCACCTCCTGTTGAAAAACCAAGCGGTGTGCATATAAATGCCGTCTTTAATGATAAATGCTGGGTAGACGTGACTATAGATGGAAAAACTGTCTTCAGCAAGACAGTCGATAAGGGTAGTTCATTTAACTGGGACGGACAAAAAGATATTACTATGACTTTAGGCAATGCCGGTGCAGCAAAAGTTACCTTCAACGGCAAATCTATTGATAACCTTGGTGCTGTCGGTGCTGTCGTAACTAAAAAATTTGCCGATAATAAAGTGGAAGATATCAAAAAATAAAGCAGGTGTATCCATGAAGTGTCCATTTTGCGGAACTATTGACAGCCGCGTAATTGATTCACGCTCTGTCGATGACGGAAAATCAATACGCCGCCGCCGAGAATGTTCTGCATGCGGCAAGCGTTTTACTACATATGAGACAGTAGAAACCATTCCACTGTTCGTAATAAAAAATGACGGGCGCCGGGCTGTATTCGACCGCAACAAGCTGCGCAACGGAATTATCAGTTCCTGCTATAAAAGGGACATTCCAACTGAAACAATCATTCGTTTTGCTGACAATATTGAAAAAGAATTGCGCAATATGATGTCAACAGAAATTCCCAGCAAAAAAATTGGTGAATTAGTAATGGCGCGTCTCAAAGGCTTTGATGAAGTCGCATATATACGTTTTGCATCAGTCTATCGCAAATTTACTGATATCGATAACTTTGCCCAAGAATTAAAAGAATTGCGTGCTGCCAAGGGAAATAAATAATAAAAAGACTGTTGCCAAAACTGTTGTTAATCGGCATAATAGATATTATGCTATTGATACTTAAAGTTCTGGCAATGGTCTTTTTTATTTTTAATTGTTTATATTTTATCGCTGGAGGCATAAATTTTGTCATGGAAAATTAAAAGTTACCTGCAAAGTATATTGCGTGATGAAACCGGATACAGCATCTTTCCCACCGGTATCCGCACACGTTTTGCATTATGTTATCCCAATCAATACAACGTTGGTATGTCCAATTTGGGTATGCATATAATTTACAATCAAATCAATTCCCGCCCTGATACTGCCGCTGAACGTTTTTTCGTGCCCGATAAACATCTGCAAAAACAGTATGATCAGACTAATACCCCTCTTTTAAGTCTTGAATCACAGACTGCTTTATATGAATTTGCCATTATCGGCTTTGCCATATCATTTGAACTTGATTATTTCAATGTTTTGTCTATGCTGGAGTTGGGAAAAGTCTCGCTTTTATCCAGTGAACGGAAAGATCATGATCCACTGGTTATTGCCGGCGGTCCCTGTTCCACTTTCAATCCCGAACCATTGTCATTATTTATCGATGCCTTTATCATTGGTGAGGGAGAAGAAACAATAAATAATCTTCTTGATGCCTATCTTGACTGCCGCAGTAAAAATATTTCACGTCATGATATTTTGCTGAAACTTGCCCATATTCCCGGCGTATATGTTCCATGTTTTTATCACCACTTTTACAGTGAATCCGGTTTATTATCGGCTATCGAACCACAAAATAATGTTCCATGCAAAGTTTCGCGGCAGTGGATAAAAAATATTGATGCATATCCGGCACATACTGTAATCAGCAGTAATAACACTGAGTTCAATTTTTATCTTATCGAAACAGCACGTGGCTGCGGCCGCCACTGTCGCTTTTGTATGGCAGGTTATTGTTTCAGGAAACCTCGCAACAGAAGCATAGCTTCTATTAAAAAAATGATTTTAGCCGTCCCGTCACAAAAAAAAATTGGCCTGATGGGTGCGGCGGTTTCAGATCATCCCCAAATAGATACTATTTGTCAATTTATCAATGAAACCCACCATCCTATGTCCGTAGCTTCTTTTCGTGCCGATTCAGTCACGCAGCTGTTAGTTGACTCTCTTGCAGCCAGTGGTCAAAAAACCTTGACTTTAGCTCCTGAAGCCGGTAGTGATAAGATTCGCCGCATTATCAACAAAGGCATTGAAGATAAACACTTATATAGTGCAATGGATATGGGAATAAAAGCCGGTATTAAAAATTTCCGTTTGTATATAATGGTGGGACTGCCGGAAGAAACCTTTGAAGACACAGAAGCAATAATTACTATGGCATATAAACTGCGAACTTATATGGACGATCACAATGCCCATGGTAAATTGACTTTGAGTATAAATCCTTTTGTGCCAAAGCCATTCACTCCTTTCCAATGGCTGCCAATGGCTGATATCAAATCGACCTCTATCATATTAAAACATATCAAAAATACTTTGAAAAAAGATCGACGTATTGAAGTACTGACAGAATCTTCGAGAGAATCATGCCTGCAAGGCATTCTGGCCCGTGGTGACCGGCGCATTTCACAAATTCTGCTTGAGACATATAGATCCGGCAGTTTGAAATTATTGCCTAAAGTAATGAAACAGCACCATATCGATGAAGATTTTTATCTTTATCGGCAGCGCTGCACTGATGAAATTCTTCCATGGGACACTTTGGATATGGGAGTAAAAAAATCCTATTTTATTCATGAATTAGAAATGGCAAAACAAGAAAAACCTACCTTGAAATGTTTTGAAAATTGCTGGCGCTGCGGTGTTTGCTGAAAGGAGCTGCAAATGTACAATAATAGTTTTCCATCTGTATATACAATTGATTTACTTAACAAATATCGAAAAAATTTTATTCATGGCATCTCTACCCGCATTGGCGGGGTCAGCGACTCTTATTACAAATCATTAAATCTGGGTCTGCATGTTGCTGATGTTCCTGATAAGGTAATTGAAAACAGGCATATTTTTTGTTCACAGCTGAATCTTTCCCTACAAAATACTGTGTGTTGCGAACAAATACATGGTACTCATGTCCATATTGTGACCAAGGCTGATCGCGGCAAGGGTACACTTAGTCTTAATGACACTATTGCCGATACCGACGGATTAGTAACCGATGTTCCCAATACTCCATTAATGCTTTTTTTTGCCGATTGTGCACCACTTTTGATATATGATCCGGTACATAAAGCAGTTGGTCTTTCTCACGCTGGCTGGCGCGGGACTGTTGGCGATATCGCCGCCAGTACATTGCACACAATGCACAGGGCTTATAAAACCAATCCACAAGACTGTATTGCCGGTATTGGTCCTTGCATCGGACAGTGTTGTTACGAAATAGGTGATGAAGTTGCTGACAAGTTTGCTGCTTTATTTAATGATTCCACTCATTTTACCCTTGACCACATACTAGTTAAACAAAATGACCGTTATCATCTTTCACTTTATGAAGCCAATAAGGCACTGCTCACAATACATGGCCTTTTATCTTGCAACATTGCTGCTGAAAGTCCATGCACCAGCTGTAATTCCTCACTTTTTTATTCATATAGAGCCGATAAGGGAAAAACTGGCCGTCATGCTGCTGTAATTTGTTTAAATAACATTTAAATTTTATTGTTAAAAGGGTATAATTATTGCAGGAAAACCTTTTGTTTAAGGGGAATTTATTATAGTTAACATTAAAGACGATGATTATTGGCCGTAATCTTATCGTACAGGCGAATTATTCTGTCTTTAAAGGAGTATATATTGATGATTAAAGAAAATCTATTATCCGTGGAACAATGCATTATTGAAGCTGCTAAAAAACGTCAGGCGGCAATGTCAAAAAAAGTCAAGTTAATTGCGGTAACCAAAAATCATACCGTTGCTGAAATGCGTGAAGCTATTGATGCCGGAGCTGATACAATCGGTGAAAATCGTGTTCAGGAAGCTTGGGAAAAATACGGACAGCTTGACCGTCAGGTTGCCTGGCATTTAATCGGACATTTGCAAACTAATAAGGTAAAGCATGCTGTAAAAATATTTGATTTCATTGAATCGGTCGACAGTATTAAACTTGCTGAAACCATAAATAAAGAAGCTGCTAAACTGAATAAGATACAAAATATACTGATCCAAGTCAATTTAGCAAAAGAATTGAGCAAGACTGGAATATATATAGAAGATTTAAATGCATTGCTTCAGGATGTAGATAATCTGTCATCATTAAAACTGCAGGGTCTTATGTTTATTGCTCCAAATTTGGATAATTTGGAGCAAGTCCGGCCAATGTTTAAAAAGATGTACACATTATTTGAAAAAGTAAAACATTTGCATTTCCATAATGCCGATATCCGTTATCTTTCTATGGGAATGACACATGATTATAAAATTGCTGTAGAAGAAGGAGCCAACATTGTGCGTGTAGGCACCGCAATATTTGGCCCACGCCAATATTAAGGAGGATTATTATGAGTTTGTTCGATAAGTTTGGCAGCAAAATAGGCCTTAACGACGATAAAAACAAGAATTCCGATAATATGCAAGACAGAGATTTTGACGGTGATCCGTCCGAATACAATGACATGAATAATCAGGATAATATTGTGGATTTTCAGTCAGCAGCCTATTCTGCCAACAGTGGTTCAGCCGGAACAAATCGACAAATGAAAGTTATTATTATCGAACCGGTTTCCTTCGATGACGCCCAGCAAATTGCCGACCATATTAAGGCACGTAAACCGGTAGTTCTGAATTTTGAAAATACCAATGATGATACTACTAAAAGGATCATCGATTTTATTAGCGGTGCCACATATGCTTTAGCCGGCGATATAAAAAAAGTAGGTCAACATATATTTTTATGTGCCCCTAACAATGTAAATGTGACTTTTTCCGATCCGCCATCCCGTCGTTCGCAACCATCTCAGGATGATAAACTTCCCTGGGAATAATTTTATATTAATAATACTGGAGTGATTTTAATGAAAATAGGATTTATCGGTGGCGGCGCCATGGCTGAGGCCATAGTATGCGGCATTACCTCCCAAAATTTACTGCCGGAAAAAAACGTCTTTGTTTCCGATCACAAAGCCTCCCGCTGTGAATACTTAAAAAATAAATATAATATAAATGCTTATGTTGGTTCCGACAATTTTATTAAAAACGTTGATGTTCTTATATTGGCCATAAAACCGCAAACGGCAAAAAAAGCAATTGATGAGATAAAAAATACTGTCAATCCGACCACAATGATAATTTCAATTGTAACCGGATTAACTTTGTCCGTCTTAGAAAAATCATTCCCGCAAAATCCGGTTGTTCGGGTTATGCCCAATACACCAATGGCTGTGGGAGCCGGCATGTCAGCTATTTCACTTGGCTCGCATGTAAATGAAACCAACAGTGTTACTGCTGAAAAAATATTTGCTGCTGCAGGTGCCGCAATAATTGTTGAGGAAAAACTGATGGATGCTGTTGCCGGTTTATCCGGAAGCGGTCCTGCTTTTATATTTATTATTATTGATGCCTTATCAGACGCTGGTGTAAAAGCCGGGCTAAAACGTGATGCCGCAATAAAACTCGCTGCCCAGACCGTTCTCGGTTCAGCAAAAATGGTGCTTGAAACAGGACTTCATCCTGCGCAATTGCGTGATCAAGTAACATCTCCCGGCGGAACAACCATCGAAGGTGTCCAGGTAATGGAAGAACATGGTGTTCGCGGTGCTTTAATCGACACTGTAACAGCAGCTGTTGCCAAATCCAGATCAATGGGGAAAATCTAATGGCTGATCGTGAAAAAATAATCCGTTTT
Source organism: Pectinatus frisingensis (assembly GCF_014076555.1). NCBI lineage: Bacteria > Bacillati > Bacillota > Negativicutes > Selenomonadales > Selenomonadaceae > Pectinatus > Pectinatus frisingensis. The sequence goes on along the minus strand of NZ_CP045424.1, from coordinate 977,170 downwards.
TATAAAGGTACCGAGGGTGAAATTTATGCTGTTCATCTCCTCGACAATGCTGAAGCTGTAAAAAAAACACAAAAATTCCGCACAAGTGATTTTTTAGATCCTTACGGACAGGAAATCGCTGAGACTATTGCGGCAAATTATCCTGACATCCGCGTTGAATTCAATGGTGGTTATGATGGTGCTGAACGTCAATGTGCTATTTTTATTCATTCAGACTTTCCCGGAAAAATAAACGTTGACCTTAAAGTAATTGAGGCTGCCTGGAATGATAAATTTTATCATCTTTCCCATCGTGATGTACTTGGCGCTTTGCTTGGTCTGGGTATAGACCGGCGCCATATCGGTGACCTGCTCATTACCGCCGGCAGTGCTAAAATAATCTGCACCGCTCAAATAGGTGACTTTATTATCAACAATCTTACACAAATAGGTGCCGCTGCTGTATCCTGCTCTTCTGGCAGCCTGATGACCATCCCGGCCAGAGAAGAACGCTGCAAGGAAATTTCAGCTACAGTCGCTTCACTGCGCATTGATTCCATTGCTGCTGCCGGTTACGGTGCTTCCCGCAGCAAAATGGCTGCGGATATCGAATCGGACAAATTGAAATTAAACTGGCAGCCGGTAACAAGTCCTTCACGCACTGTAAAAGCGGGTGACATTATTTCTATGCGTGGTCGCGGCAGACTGGAAGTCACCGCGATAAAGGGAAAAACTAAAAAGGGCCGTACCGGTATATTACTGAAACGATATATATAAAACTTGGAGATATTATTATGTTTATAGCATGTATCGCAGCTATAATTATTGTTGACCAGTTGGTTAAATTTTATGTGCAGGCAACAATGCTGCCGGGAATGTCATTTCCCGTTATTAAAAATATATTCAGCATCACTTACATCCAAAATGCCGGCGCTGCTTTCGGCATTCTCGAACATCAACGCTTCTTCTTTATTGTCGCCACACTGTTCATACTTTTTGGTAGTGTTTATTTTTATCCTTATCTCAAAAAACAACCGTCATCTATCCGACTGGGCTGTGCATTATTGCTTGGCGGTGCTGTCGGAAACCTGATTGACCGCATACGGTTAGGTATTGTTGTAGATTTTTTTGATTTTCATATCTGGCCGATTTTTAATATAGCTGATATAGCAATCGTCAGCGGCGTTATAATAATAATGTATTATATTTTAACAAAAGGATTGCCCGAGTAATGAAAACATATGAATATCGCTCTGAACAGGACGGACAGCGGCTTGATTTATTTGTGGCTGCACAACTTGATAAATTGTCCCGCTCCAATATCCAAAAATTGATTGCAACAGGAAATGTATCTGTCAATGGGAAAAATGTCAAGGCCAATCACTGCATAAAGTACAGTGACTTGATCCGCGTCAGCATCCCTGCTCCGCAGCCACTTACCATCAACCCAGAAAATATTCCGCTCGATATATTATATGAGGATTCTGATATCATCGTTATAAATAAATGCCGGGGCATGATTGTTCATCCCGCACCGGGTGTATACAGCGGAACACTAGTCAATGCTCTTTTATATCACTGCCATGATCTATCGGGTATAAACGGCATTATCAGACCCGGAATTGTGCATCGACTTGACAAGGATACATCCGGAGTCATGGTTGCTGCAAAAACTGATGCAGCTCATTTAAGCCTTGCCAAACAAATCAGCAGTAAAACTGCAACACGCTGCTATCTCGCTATAGTCAACGGTAATATCAGTGAAGCTGCCGGACAAATAAATGGCAATATCGGCCGCCACCCGGTGGACAGAAAGAAAATGGCTGTATTAATCGATAAAGGTAAACCTGCCACAACTTTATTTAAAACTCTGGAACATTTTCGCCAGTATACACTGGTAAAATGCCGGCTGTTAACAGGTCGTACTCATCAAATTCGTGTACATATGGCATATATCGGCCACCCGCTGCTTGGTGATCCGACTTATTCAAAATGTAAAAAACCGCTTGATAAACTCATAATGGGACAGGCACTGCATTCCTACACTCTGCAGCTGCACCATCCTGTCACCGGTCGGGAAATGCTTTTCACCGCTCCTATTCCGGACGATATGAACCATTTAATCAATATATTACACAACGAGATTGGATGTGGCAAAAATGACTCAGCTTATTGATAAAACAGTTTTAATGGATAAACAGGGCATCCATCGTGCTTTAACTCGTATTGCCCATGAGATAATTGAAAAAAATAAGGGCGTACAAAATTTGATTCTCGTTGGTATACGCACCAGAGGTGTTCCCTTAGCCAAACGATTATCTGACGAAATTGCCAATATTGAACCGGCAACAGTACCGGTAGGTACATTGGATATAACATTATACCGTGATGACTTATCAACACTTGCTTATCAGCCGTTAGTCAAAGAAACAAAGCTGCCTTGTGATATCACAAAAAAAACCATCATTCTTGTTGATGATGTTCTTTATACCGGACGCACTATTCGAGCCGCATTAAATGCACTTACTGATCTGGGTCGGCCACATGCTATTCAGCTGGCTGTCTTAATAGATCGAGGACATCGTGAACTGCCTATACGGGCCGATTACGTCGGAAAAAACGTCCCTACAGCGGCTGCTGAAATAATCAGTGTCCAGCTTGATAGCATTGATAATAATGAACAAGTAATTATCAGGGAATCAAAAACTACTTAATTTCTGATATAATTATATCCATTGTAAACAAATACTATTATTGACGTATTAAAACAGGCTCTAACTTGTATAAAAATAAGATTAGAGCCTGTTTTTCTTATGATATTTCCTGGAAATCACCAAATAACAAAATTTTTGCATTATTTAAAAAGTTGACATTGATGTCATAAAGGTATAAATTAGAGTTATGGACGATTACTGTTTTAGTAATATGGGTGTTTTTTTACTATTATTGCAGCAACTATATTTAACAAACACAGGAGATTTCATTTATTTGCCTTAATTGCACGATATCAAATAAATAACACTTCAGCTGTCTATTCTTGATAATTTAATACAGCAATAAATTGTATTAATATATGGGCTAAAGTGTTGACATAATACCAATATTCTTAGTGCTGGCATCAGAAATCTTCTGATGCCAGCATTTTTTCATAAGGGAGCACGATAAATTGAATTATTTTGAAACACGTTTAAACGCCGGTGATAATACTTTTAAGGAACTTTTTCATCGTTATCCGTATAACCCAATTCTTACAGCAAAGGATTGGCCATACCCGGTAAATGTAGTTCTTAACCCAGCTGCTACTTTTTTTGACAATAAAGTTTTATTATTAGCCCGAGTAGAAGATCGGCGGGGTTTTTCCCATCTTACTAAAGCAATCAGTGATGATGGAATAAGCAATTGGACAATTGACAGAACTCCTACTCTTTCTTCCAGTAATGAACATCCTGAAGAAGCCTGGGGTATTGAAGATCCACGTATCACCTATATTGATGAATTAAAAAAATATGCTGTTACATATACTGCATACTCATCGTGCGGACCGGTAGTCAGCCTGGCGCTTACTGATGATTTTGTTGATTTTGAACGCATGGGGCCAATTATGCCACCGGAAGACAAGGATGCCGTATTATTTCCCTGCCGGTTTAATTCACACTGGATACTGATTCATCGTCCTATAGAACACGGTGCCCATATCTGGGTTTCCTGCTCAGAAAATTTAAAATACTGGGGCAATCATAAAGTCCTCATCAATGCTCGCGGCGGCAGCTGGTGGGATGGCAGCAAAGTCGGCATAAGTGCCCAACCTTTAAAAACAGACCGCGGCTGGTTAATATTGTACCATGGCGTACGTGAAACTGCTTCAGGAGCAATTTATCGTCTTGGGTTTGCTCTGCTTGATCTCGAAAACCCATTAAAAGTTTTACATCGCAGTGACGAATGGGTATTTGGACCACAGGAATATTATGAAAAAGAAGGCGATGTCCGGGATATCGTATTTCCGTGCGGCTGGCTGCTAAATCCGAATGACAATAAAATTAAAATGTATTACGGTGCCGCTGATACTTGTATCGCCCTTGCTACAGCTTCATTAGATGAAATTCTATCTTATATCGAAAGTTGTCCCACACCAGAAAATTCATAATCAGGTTTATATCTCGTAATTGCCGTAAATTAATCTCAATCTTATCAATAGCAGTTTATATTTCGCTTGTTGTGCATGAAATGAAAGAAGGAATTGAACATGCAGGCATTATTTTTAGCTGGTGGTAAGGGTACTCGTCTTTATCCTCTGACCTATGAAATTCCCAAACCAATGGTTCCGATTATGGGCAAACCATTACTTGAACATAACATGAATCTTTTAAAATTACATGGTATACACGATATTATTTTAAGTATTTGCTATAAACCTGAGTGTATCGAGCAATATTTTGGCAATGGCTCAGCTTTCGGATTAAATATCCGCTATATATCGGAAAACTCCCCACTGGGAACCGGCGGTGCTATAAAAAACTGTGCAAAATTACTTAATGATACTTTTTTTGTCTTTAATGCTGATATCCTGAGCAATATAAATTTCAGCGAAATGCTGCGTTATCACAAGCGTCAGCATGCCGCTGTGACTATTGCCGTAACGCGTGTAGAAGATCCCTCTGCTTACGGTGTCATTGAATATGACAAGAATGGTTATGCATTATCCTTCTGCGAAAAACCGGATCCTAATGAAATAGTCTCCCATTTTATAAATGCCGGTGTGTATATCTTTGAACCGGAGGTTTTGGAGCACATACCAACCGGTCACGCTGTTTCTGTTGAAAAGGAAATATTCCCACAGCTTCTACAGGATGGCAAAAAAATTGCTGTATACAGGGGCTGCAATTACTGGCTTGATATTGGTACACCGGAAAAATATGTCCGGGCTAATCGCGACAGCTTCGAAGGGAAATTCTGTCTGGCAGAAACCGATTTTCATCATCGCGCTGTCTATAGTGATGTTAATACTCAAATAAGCCGGTCTGCCATACTGCGTGGACCAATATACATTGGAAAAAATGTCCAGATCAAAGCTGGTGCGGTAGTCGGCCCGCGCGTAATAATCGGCAACAACAGTATAATTGGAGAAAGAAGTGTTATTGCCAACAGTATTTTATGGAATAAAATTACTGTGAAAAACCACGCCCGGATAGATCGCTGCATTATCACTGACAAAAGCATCATAAGCGATACATTTCAAAAAAATATAATAACACCCAGATTAAAAAAATTTATATAAAAATTTTTTGATAGAATATGACATAATATCAGACATACCCACACCAGTGAATAAGTACTAATCCCATTTGCCAGTTAGTAATACCGATTTTTCGACAAATATTTTTTTAATATTTCCAATATTATTTCCAAAAAATTCAATCTAATTTATTGAATTATTAAACATTATTGCATATTGTAAGGAAGTGTTTATCATTAATAATTCTACTTTCAAAATTGCTTTTTTAAGTACCTATCCCCCACAAAAATGCGGTATTGCCACCTTTACCCAGGATCTTATCCGTGAGCTGAAAAAACTTCCTCAAATAACCCCTGTAGTCATAGCGGTACGAGATGATTATTATAAATATGACTCCGATGTTATATTCAGTATTCCTCAGCAGGACCGACAAAGCTATACCGTTATTGCTGACAAAATAAATCTGTCTGATATAGATGCCGTAGTAATTGAACACGAGTATGGTATTTTTGGTGGTGACAGTGGTGAATATCTGCTGGATTTTGTGAATAAATTACAAAAGCCATTATTAACAACCCTGCATACTGTTTTACCAAAACCTGAAAAAATTCAACAAAAAATTTTGGCATGTTTATGCGAAAAAAGTAAAAAAATAATCATTATGGCCGAAAATTCCCGTAAATTATTACAGGAAATATATGGAGCTGTTCCTGAAAAAATAGAAAAAATACATCATGGTGTTCCTTATTTTAATTTTCCCAGCCGTGAGACACTAAAACAAGAGTTTGGGTTCGAATCGCGCACAATTATATCCACATTTGGTCTTTTAAGTCCAAGCAAAGGAATAGATTATGGCATTGATGCCATCAGACAATCAACACAAAAACATCCTGATATTCTTTATTTAATTTTAGGTCAGACACATCCGGTCATTCGTAAATCATATGGGGAAAGTTATCGTAATTTATTAAAAAAATTAGTTCGCGATTACGATTTGCAAAACAATGTTTCCTTTGTCAACAAATATCTTACTAAGCAAGAGATAGTGCGCTGGCTCAAGCTTTCCGATATTTATATGACCCCATATCTCGGACAAGAACAAGCTGTAAGTGGCACTTTAGCTTACGCCACCGGCTGCGGTCGGGTAATCGTCTCCACGCCTTATCCTTACGCACAGGAAATGCTTGCAGAAGGCCGCGGCCTTCTGGCAAAATTTGAGGACAGCATGTCTTTAAGCAATTGTATAAATTATATAATTGAACATCCTGATGAAAAAAAATTAATGGAAGAAAAGACATTATTGTTAGGCAAAGATTTACGCTGGCAGTCGGTCGCCCAGCATTATGCTAAAATATTTCAGACGGTTTGCCATACTTCAAATATTATCATTAAAAGTGAATTGCCTGATGACACTTATATATTTCGCCTGACCGATGATACTGGTATATTTCAGCATGCCCTAAATTCCGTTCCTGATCCTTCTGAGGGCTACACAAGTGATGATAATGCCCGTGCAATGATAATGGCCGGCTGGTTATTTAAAACCACCAGAAATGATAAATATCTTGAGCTGCTTGTAATTTATCTGCGTTTTTTAATTTACGCTCAGTCCAACGGCTGGTTTCGTAATTTTATGGATTACAGCCGCCGTTTTATAGAAGAAAAAGGATCTGAAGACTGTTTTGGCCGATGTGTTTGGTCACTTGGTTTTACGGCATCACTTAATTGTTTACCTGCCGATATTCGCAATACTGCGGCCAAATTATTGCAAAATACATTGCCCCATTATAAATCACTTTCATTTATACGGGCCAAAGCTTACTCGATTGTTGGCCTTTCTTTGCTGCACGACCCGGAAAATTTCACAATTGTTAATAAATTAGCTTCCGAACTTGCTCTAGCTTATGATAAGTATGACGAACCGGACTGGCATTGGTTTGACACACAGATTACCTATTGCAATGCTGTTTTACCGGCGGCAATGCTCCATGCTTATTCAGTGACCACTAAAGATACGTATAAATCAATCGGTATAAAAAGTCTGGATTTTTTATTGAAAAAAACTTTTATCGATGATATTTTTCATCCGATCGGATGCAAGGGTTGGTTAATGAAAGGACAATCCCCTGCTATATATGATGAGCAGCCCGTCGAAGCATGTTCAACTTTATTAGCATGTGTAAAAGCCTATAAAATAACTCATGAACCGATCTATCTGCAGCGTGCCCATAGTTGCTATCAATGGTATCTTGGTAAAAATATTGCCGGCCGTTCTACCATTGACACCCATTCCGGCGGCTGCATTGATGGAATCACTTCCACTGGGCTAAACAAAAATGAAGGCTCAGAAAGCCTTATAGCATGGATACTGGCTGCAACCATCATGACAAGCGGCAGTAATTAAATAAAATAACCAATATAAAGGACTGACGCACGAACAGCATTGACCTCATAAAGATGCTACCGTTGTTACACGGCCGTTTTCCCTTCTAAAAACGGATAAACGGAAGTTGCATATTTATGAATTAAATGTCTATGTGTGACAGTCCTTTATGTTCTCAATATCGTTATAATCAAACCATTGCGGCAATATAGCACAATTCATCTTTATTCAGTTTTAACTGCAAAATTTTTTCAAACACACTGGCAGCTTCGGCGACTTTAGACAATTTGTCGGCATCAATTTTTCCGGCTAATTTGCTATTATATTTTATGGTATTATGTATTACCTGACGTTCCAAGGCACAGCCGGTATGGACTATTATTTTTAACTTCTGCGCATTGGAAAAATCACTGTCAAAAAGTTTTTCTAATCTTTCCGTAAACTCTAACAATAAATTAATTACTTTATCAGGATTAAGATACAACAGCATGTCATGCAGCGCATCCCTGCATAAATGTCGCAGTACAACATTATTATCCTTTTTACCCGCTGCAACATGATTTCCTACCATTGGCAGATGACACAACAAAGCATTTTCTCTGCCGCCCAACAAGGTTTCCAGTGGTATAAACGGAGCATCTATCTGGGGATTGACAACACCTACTGAAGCTACGATGTTATATTTTTCCGATAATTTTTTTATATTTTCCTTCATATCATAAAGGCTCAACGGAATAATTTTTATATTAAGTATCCCCGCATTGATTAAAATATCAAAAATTATCTGTTTCAGTTTTTCAGCTGTACCTTCACCCGAACTACAGATAGTGATAATTGCATCACTTTTTTCTGCTTTTTTAGTATCAGGTAAGATCGTACTGTCATCATATCCGCCAAAACTTTTTAATGAATCATATACTGCCGGCAGAGTTATTCCCGCCATATCCACCTTGCGCATTGCCTCTAAAACCAATGGTGTCGTAACCATATTTATTGTCATGACCGGAATATTAAGCTGTTCCTCAATAAGCGCCCCAAAATTACATAACGATCCCATATCAGCCATTAGCAGAACGCCCTGGCTGCAATTTATCGTCCTTAATTTATCGGTTATTTTTCCCAGCATTTCATTAGGTTTACATTCCAGTGGCATATCAAATGGTATCAGCTGTACTTTTGTCGCGCTAAAAAGTTTGCGGGCAACATCACAAACCGAACTTGCCGTATAATTACCATGCATAGCGACCGCTATCACTATTTTATCAGTGATATCTTCTTCCTTTAATGACTGTAGCAGCATGGCAAAATATTCGGTTTCAGAATCTGCAATAACCAGGTCATAATGCTGCTCAATAATTTTTTTTATTTCCTGCGCCAGTTCAAACTCAATGGTAGTTGTATCCACCATACCGGATAAAGAAGAACTGCGCAGCTGTTTTTTTTCTTTTATTCTGGCAAATAGCGAGCTTAAATGCAATCCAAAAGCATATAAAAATCTTTCCTTGGACACCAGATTAATCCGCCGGGCCACAACATCGGCCACTTGTTGAGTAAAATCTACCATATCGGCATCAATAATTTTTAACAATCTATCATGAACCGATAATTTAACATTTTGCTTTTGTTTTATGTAAAAATCTTTTAAATATGCATTCACATCGGCAATCATCACTTGCTGGATAACATCATCAGCAATGCCTTCACTTCGCAAAATTTTTACTTTATTTTCAACCATTTGGTAAAGATTAAATTTTTCATCTTCAACTTCTTTAGGCAGTTTTCCCTTACTATTTGGCGTAACATAAAATTCATTGCCAATCGTAGCAGAAATGGCCGCCATGTCCTGCCGTTTAGTGCTCATTGCCAAGATTCCTGATTTTATCTGCTGGGGCAATATATGATAGTCTATTTCTATATATTTACGATTTTTTATATTCAGCAATCCCTGGGCACACAGCAATCGTATATTAGACTCTAATTGACCTACATTTCCCGGCCCGATGCTGCCAATAAGTGCCTTTATGGCATCACCGCTGACTTTTATCGGACGTTTGATAAAATGGGCTTCCTTTAAAAATAATAATTTCGTTATCTCCAGCTTTTCCTCGATTGGGCGCTCTGTCAATGGTGGAATTTGAATAATATTGGGAATACGTCGCTGAAATGTTTTTGTCAAAACAGATTCAGGATCTTCGGTAGTAGCGCAGATGATCAAAACACGTGCTTTTCGTTCCCGTTTGGTTTCTCCCAAGCGATTAAAAGTTCCGGTATCCATAAAGTAAAAAATCATTTCCTGGCCTTCCGGCGGCAGGCGATGAACTTCATCAAGGAATAAGACTCCCTCATCAGCTGATTCGATCAATCCGATTGAATTTGTGTCAGCTCCGGTGAAAGCACCGCGCATATGCCCAAATATATGTGATATCAAAAGCTGTGGATTATTATAATAATCAGCGCAGTTGAATGTTATAAACGGCGCATCTTTTTTAAATCGTCCTACTTCACAACCATAATCAAACATCATATGGGCAAACAGCGTCTTTCCGACACCGGTTTGACCCAAAATAAGCGTATGAAGACCATCAGGCGGGTAAATTATTGCTGCTTTCGCCTGATCAATTTGCGGTTTTAAACTAGATCCAACGAACTTGCAAAAAGCTGTATTAGAGTGCGTATCATGAATATTATCCGACAAATTATCAGTCTTTTTCTGCCTGACGGTATTCTTAACTTTGCCATCATCATAAAAATATAATACAGGTCGCCCGGTTGATTTACATATCTTCTTTTGACGATAAAGCTCATTGAGCTCACGGCTGACATTACTGCGCAGTATATCCAGCTGCTGAGCTATTGCCGCAGCCGTGACACCCTTTTCTCTTACTTTGCTATCGTTATATATTCCTTTTATATATGCATATATACGGTCAATACGTTTCATAAAATAAAACTCCCAGTAAATATAATCAGCTTGTCCTATTAGTTCCAATCTATTTTTGCAAATATGTTGATTAAAACTTCTAAATTTTTTTACATTTCATATTGCAACAATAGATAAATGCCGACACATATTATTTTATAATATATATTATCGCAGATATACGGCAGGTTTACAAGGGGCCGAATCTAAACCCGTTTTTATCGCTTGATTTTATCCGGATAACAAAAAATACATGCAAACTGTTGACATTAACATTATCTTTATCTATGGTAATAGAAGAAAAGTAAAATTTCGAAGGGTATGTCAAATGGAACAATCAAACACACGCATAATTTACATTTTTATTGACTTGATTTTACCACTCATTATTGGGTATATACTGCATAAAAAGAAATGGATGGGCATTACGACCTGTAATCTGCTGCTGAAGTTGAATATAAGATTTATTGCCACAGTATTGGCCTTGGGCAGTTTTTGGCTGATGGATATCAACAGTAAATTCCTAAGTATACTACTTTATGGGATTTTGGTATGCATTATCCCTGGACTTCTTTCATATCCTTTAAGCAGGCATCTTAAAAATCCACGCGCTGAAGGTTCTTTTTTACTAACCGGATATCTTTCAAACATCGGCACTCTCGTCGGCTTATGCTGCTTCGTTTTATATGGTGAGATTGGCTTTGCGTATGTACAGGCAGTTGCTATATTTCAAAATATATTTACATTGCTGTTTTGCATTCCTTTAGCCGGTTATTATAAACAGTTATCCCAGGCTCGTTCTTTCAAAGCTTCTTTTAAACCGCAATGGCGCGATATATTCATCAGCTGGAATCAATTGGCTCTCATCGGTGTACTGGCGGGTTTTCTATTATCTATAAATCATGTACCCAGACCAACAATATTTCCTGTGATATTCGATTCATTCGTCCATATTGGTGCATGGATAGGCATGCTGCCAATTGGTTTTCTATTAAAATTTTCAGCTTTAAAATTTTATCTGCGGGAATCTTTAATGATGCTGCCAATAAAATTCATTATCCTGCCATTACTGACTTATACAGTTTTTTCCTTGATAAGTACTGATTCACTTTTCATCAACACAATGACTTTAATAGGTGCTGCACCTGCTGCTATAAATTCTATTGCAATAAGTCAGCTTTACAAATTAAATACAAACATGGCTACAGCTATTTTTATGATAACCACAGCCATCTTCTTCATCATTGTATTTCCTGTCTATTATATATTTATTTATCTATAAAACAAAGCCTGGCATCCTTGCTACGATTAACAATTATAACCCCAAAAATATACCATTATAATCAGGAAAACAATAGACTGTCACACAATTAGTATTTGACCATAAAGGTACACATCTGCCATACAAAATAAGGTCAGTGGTACATATTGCGTATTCATGAATGCAAATGGTAAACTGTGATATTTCTATCTAAAAGCTGTCCTGAAATTTTATCAATACAACCAGATAAACGGCTGCCTGAAAATGACCGATAATATATTTAACAACTTCGCTATGGTTTTATATATGCATACCCTGCCAATTGCAGCTTTACTAATTTAGTCACTCCTGCAGAAGCAATAAATATGTACGGTGGCAGTTCAGACTCGTTTATTTCATTACCGCGCAAAGCATTGCGGCAGACAAAAACTTCAACGCTTTCATGCGTCAAACATTCCATATCATGCAAGACAGCAGAATTATCCGCTGTGTTAAATAAATTCACAGCATCACCATTGACCACTATTTTAATATCATATCTGTCCATTCCGACATCGGCTATAAAATTTTTTACATTGCCAATGACCATCTGCCATTTTGCCATTTCATCAATATGAAATACGACTTTTAATACATCCATCTTATTCTCCCTTAATCTTTATATATGTCTCTACAATACAACAGATACCACCTTAATTTCTATATTCAATAATATTTTAGCATCTCCTTCTCATTCAGTTTACTTAATTTTATTATTTACTTTACTTAATTATAATGTTATACTCTAAGCAATTCAATTATTTTATAAATTTAATTTTGTATTGTGGAGATAACTGCCATGGAAATCATGGAAAAATTAAAAATTTTATCTGATGCTGCCAAATATGATGTTTCTTGCTCCTCCAGCGGCTCAAAACGAAAAAACAGAATCAATGGCCTTGGTAATGCGGCTCCCAGCGGCATTTGTCACAGCTGGGCAGCTGATGGGCGGTGCATTTCTTTACTTAAAATACTCATGACCAATTACTGCATCTATGATTGTGAATACTGCGTCAACCGTCATAGCAATGACATAGTGCGCACCCATCTTTCCCCGGAGGAAGTTGTCGGACTGACCGTACAATTTTACCGCCGCAATTATATTGAAGGACTGTTTTTAAGCTCAGGTATAATAAAATCTCCGGATTATACAACCGAATTACTAATAAAAATAGCCAAGACACTCCGTTTAAAAGAAAATTTTAATGGTTACATACACATGAAAGGTATTCCCGGAACTGATTCCATGTTAATTTATGAACTGGGTAAATATGTTGACCGCATGAGTATAAACATGGAATTGCCTTCGGAAAGTTCATTAAAGTTGCTGGCTCCGCAAAAAACCAGATCAGCAATCATAACTCCCATGCAATTTATAAAAAATAAACTGACCGAACGCCAAGAAGAAAAACATTTGGTAAAATATGTTCCCAGCTTTATTCCCGCCGGCCAAACTACACAAATGATAATCGGCGCCAGTGGTGAAAATGACCGCCATATTTTAAAACTCAGTGAAGCTTTATATAAAAAAGTTTCATTAAAGCGAGTTTATTATTCCGCTTATGTACCGGTAATGACTGGTAAAAACCTGCCGGCACTGCAAGTTCCGCCGCTGCTGCGGGAAAATCGTCTTTACCAGGCTGATTGGCTGCTGCGTTACTATCATTTCTCTGCAGATGAAATTTTAACTGCTGACAGGCCTAATTTCGATTTATCTGTCGATCCAAAAACAAATTGGGCTTTACAAAACTGGCATATATTTCCGGTTGAAATAAACCGGGCTCCTTATGAGATGCTGCTGCGTGTTCCGGGGATAGGAGTTCGTTCAGCAATGCGCATACGCACATTGCGTCGTTTTGGCAATCTTTCTTATGATGAATTACGCCATATCGGTATCGTCTGGAAACGGGCCCGGCACTTTATTACCTGCTCAGGGAAATATTACGGACTTCGCCGTGATGACCCGCTGCTCATAAAAAAAATACTGCTCTCACAAAAAAGCCAGATAATATTTAAACAGTTTAGTCTTTTCGAAGGTCAGGTGTAAACATGTATTATCAATACGATGGCTCCTTTCCCGGTTTTTTATCCGTTGTTTATCAAGCATATCATGATGGAACCAGCCATGTGGAAAAAATAGAAAATAAACGCGCCGGTTCTTCTTTATTCGGTAATGAAAAAATAATAACCAGCAATATAGATCATGCCAGTTCAGTGATTAATTCCTTTCACCAAAAATGTGGTTCAATAGCCGCCCATACACTATACTATGCTTTTATGGCAGAACAGCCGGAACGGGAAATGATTTTATTTTATTATATTTGTACAGCCTTCCGTCATATCGGAACACTATCAGTCTGCCGACGTGATCCCTGGATACAACAGGTCGAAAAATGGTCGCTGAAAACCAGTAATGAATGCCAGCGTATACTGGGATTACTCCGCTTTAACGAACTTGCCGCCGGAATGCTTTATGCCATCATCAAACCAGATTACAATATTGTCCCACTCATCGCCGGACACTTTACCAATCGTTTACCCGCAGAGGAATGGGCCATTCATGATATTCACCGCCATATAGCGGCTTATTATGATAAAAAAACTTTACTCATAACTGAGATTACCGAACCTAAACATAATCTTGACTACAGTAAGGACGAACAAAAATTTCGTCAAATGTGGTGCCAATATTACCGCAGTATTGCCATCAAAGAAAGAGAAAATCCCAGGCTGCGCCGTTCATTCATGCCGGAAAAATATTGGCCTTATTTGACAGAAATGACTGCTGATCAGACACTGCAAAATTAAATTTATTTACCCTTCAGTAGAAAAAGTTGGTTTTGTGCTTGCAGATATAAAAGAGAGTTGTTATAATAGATAGGCATGTTAATTGCGGTTGTAGCTCACATGGATAGAGCGGCCGCCTCCTAAGCGGCAGGTAGCCAGTTCGACTCTGGCCAATCGCACCAGCTAAATAAGCCTTCTGATTTCTCAGAGGGCTTTTTGTTATGTCTCACTCGAATATTTTTCACTCCTGATACTATCAAAACAAAAACCTTTTTCTCAATCAACATGCCATGTAGAATGGATATGCTGCAATGTTTTACCTTTAAAAATATCGATCAATAGTCGAATATATTGAATTTCTTAGACTTGGACATGGTCATTGTAGAAAAGTTAATTAATAAGCGACCCTGTTTTACCTGATTATTGACTTCATAGCTGGTTTTAGTATCATTATTCTTCCTTGATTTTTAGATTTTAGGAAAAGAAATATATCTGACCAAATATTTTATTTTTCCATATATAGAATTAAATAACAATTTATGCTATAATAATACACGTTGTGATATTTATAGGGTATTCGGGGTATTAGCTCAGGGGGAGAGCGCTTGATTCACATTCAAGAGGTCGGTGGTTCGAAACCACCATGCCCTACCAATAAAATCAGCACGTTTGAGGTTTTATAATAATTTGTCAAGTGGTCTTTGGCAACAAATTGGCAACAAATTTAGAAATTAAATGATAACCGGTAGAATTTTCTGCCGGTTTTTTATTGTAAGTAAATATTTACGTTTTGATTTTTACTTAAGAAATATTCCACTTTTTGATGGAAAATATTCAATACATTTATTAACGTCTGCGCATTAAATAATGTGTTATAGCTTTTCTATTAAAATAGATATGCATAAAACTACTAATAAGAAAAATATAACTAAACATCTCATGAATCGCTTTATAATTAAAAAATCGTGGAAACCTTAGTGAAAGAAAAACTCCAGTCACTGAAACAATTACAAATGAACCAAATAAAATACATAAAACTAATTTTCTCATAAAAAATCCTTTCATAAATTAATTATTAATGGTACCCTGCAAACTAAGCAATTAATTCTGGTTTTTTATTGAATACGTTATAATATATCTGACTGAATATAGCAACTATTATATTTTATGTTGGACAGAAATATTTACAAAAATTTTTTTAAATATGAAACGAACTCCAGGCCCAGCGACAAAAATTTGCCATATTAAAGCCATAGGTAGATTTATTATAATTGTTTCAAACCATATTGTTAAAAATTGTATACTGTTATTACTGTAAGATTTGAACAGTAATGTAGCAACAAGACTCATCATTGGGCACATGCAAGCTACCATAGCAAATGGAAATAAATTTATCATCAAACCAGGAACATTTTTTTTATGATTAACAATATAAAAAACCAAACGAGTAGCAAGCGGCTCGCCGATAAAAGTCTGCAATACCATTACACATAGTGATAAACCGAACAATTCTCGCCATGGAATTATAAAAAGTGTATATGATACTATTTGATCAGAAATAAACTTATTATAAGTTTCCATACCATATACCATGAAAATAGCCATTAATATACTGAAAATAATTTTTTGTGACATAGTTTTTGGCATAATTGAATTTCTCCTACGTAGATAATTAATAATATGAATTGTATTTGATATAATATATTATAGATATGATTTCATTTTTTTGTATGCTAGAATATATATGTTATTATTTTATTGTTTCGACAAGACTAATTGCTTACGCTTTTTTAAACCACGCTATCCTTCGTGGTTTTTTTATACAAAAAAATGCGTAAATCCATTACCTGGATTTACGCACTTAGCTACTCGGCAAATTATAATAAGTTTAAATTATATATTAACTCAAACAAATCTTATTAATATTTTCTATTATAATAAAGAATAATCTCATTGTCAAATTAATTGAATGTTAGCTTTTTTTATAATTACGTTGTACGTTTGATTTATCATATGATTATCTTTCCTTTCTTTAACGGCGACCTGAACACTATTATTATCTTACGAAAGGTGATTTTGGGTATAACTTTTTACTGCCCAGACGCATAGCAGGTGGTTTTTCATTCCGTACATAAAACGTACTCAACAGACTAAAGCTTCATAATAAAAAAGCTTGACACTGGTTTTATGCTAATGTTGAGGATTTTTCCTTACTATATATAATTCTAATTTTACCATTGTAGCTTTATCGTCAAAAATGAAAAAAATAAAATTGTTTAAACCTTGTAATATTTAATTTAATAAAACGTTTGACATTATTGAGATGTGATGTTATGCTTAATTTACATTAAAAGTAATCTTATTATATAGAAAAATGCGTGAGAGCCCTTTTTTGTTAAGGGGTCTTTTTTTTATGCTATAAACCACTTAAATAATTATTTAATGGATAAGTGATTATAACATTATTAAAAATTACAGGTGAACATAATGACAAATGACTTACAATACACTTTTATGGCTACAGCCATTAAAATTTTAACAAAACATAAATTTAATGATGTAATAACCAGTCTTCTCAAAGCACAAGAAGATTATTATGGCAAAAATTATCAGAAAACTATTAGCAATTCATTATTGGCTATTAATGATACAATGAGGTATATTTGTGTAAGTAAAAAATGGATTGTTAGCTTAAATTCATCAACGAGACTTATTAATATAATTTGTAACAGTAAATTAATTCCAGGGTACCTACAAACTCAATACACATCTTTATCTAATATATTGAAAATAGATCTTACTTCATTAAGAAAAAATGGAGAATTGAAACCTTCAAGTGATATTCCTGAATATTTTGCTGCTTTTGCATTACAGTCAACAATTACAAATATTATTTTTTTAATGAATGCTTTTGAAGACAGCAACAAATATTATGCTGAGAGTGTAACCCATTCTGTGTAAACTTCATAAATTAATGTTGGAAATTCAAAAATAACAAAAATATGCCAACAACATAGGACATAACAAAAAGCCCCGGTAGTTTTATACCAATACCGGGGCTTGATTTATAACTATATTTATTTTTACCAGGTATAGGAAATCCCTGCCACGCAATCATGATCCTTATAATTATAACCAGTAGTCACGCCTATATAATGCCCGCTCTTACTGACTTTTTCAGATACAGTATAAGTTACTGCCTGATTAGTAGCTGTTAAAGTCTGGAGCGTTGCAGCATTTGTAAATTTTGTAGATTAGTTTGTTTTGCACCTGCACCCATACCGGCGTTGACAACAAGGTCAAACTCACCGTCTAAGTCAGTTGGATCTATTGTTATGGGACCGCTTGTAAGCCTTATTACTGTCGGTTCATTAATGAATAACTGATTCATCTTGATAAGATAGCGAAACATATCATATAATCCTGTTTCGGCAAATATACGAGCTATTAGTTCTAAACGCTGATTAGCCTGCTGAGTGATTATATTTATGCCTGTGGCTGTCTTGTTTAACGTGTTAGAATCTAAGCCTTGGTTATATTTTGTAATTCCTGTACGATTTTCTTTTTCACTGTCAAGATAGGTTATCAGGTTAAAAGTCCAGCTTTGGATTGGTGATACTGGAAATGCTTTGATTGCTTTGTCTATGTCGCCATTGACTCGTATAAATGCACGACCTTTGGTAATATCGTCAGCATCTTCGAGCATACTTAAGTTAATAGCTTTTTGAGAGTCATTTGAAAGGGCCGCATTATAAATATCAGCCATCTTAATGGAAATACCGTCACGCCCCTGCTTAATCTCTTGCAGTAATGACGTATCCAGTTTGCAACTTTCATTGGCATCAATATAGTTGATCTCATGCATAATAGGTTTCTTTGTTTTCTTATCAATGATTGGGCCAAATGCGCCCATTACAGGTACTTTTCTGCGACCAAAAGTTACATACTCACCAATATCAGCTCCAACGACTTTCAGACAATACTGAATCATATCTGACACATCAATATTAAGAGTAGCCCGCAGTATCTCTTTAAGCCGCTGTATCTCTGCTTTAATCTTAATATTTTTTAGGTGGTTGCAACCTTCTACCATTGCAGTTGTCTTATTACACTGATATGCTTTTAAATATGATTGAGTCGCATTATTGGAAGTAGCATAGAATACGCAAAAAAGCCGTTGCTTTTCGGTAAGATCATTGTTATTATTTACCGAATCCAACAGCTTCTTTTTGATCACTTTTTTATGGTTGCAACTCTTACGCTCGGTTGCAACTTCTTTATTGGTGGTTGCAACTTTCCAATATCTGGTTGCCCAACTCTTAACAGTGGACACAGATTTTATATTATATTTCTCGGCAATCTCTTTATATTTCATACCTGCACAATAATCTTGATATGCATCTTCATGTTTCACATAATCACCACCAACCTTTGTTTTTAAATTTGGGTATTAAAAAAGCACCCCGAAGGATGCTTTGATAAATTTAGATTTTTTCAATCAACGCTTCTTTAAGCACTGACGAAAAGTTGACATGTTTTTTTTCTGCTGCGTCATTCAACCATTCAGGAATTGAAAGAGTCTTTTTTACTGCTCTATTCCTTCTTTGGTATTGCTCTGGATTCCCTTTGATATAACTGCAAAAACCATTTGTGGCTTTAACTGCTTTAATATCTGACGGTTCAGGAATATCAATACCACGGTCAAGTAAGCTTGCTAAATATCCACTTAATGCTTCTGCTGCCATATCCATCGCATCCTGTAAATTTTCACCATCAGAAACACAACCTTTTAAGTCTGGAAATTCTACAGTATAAATATTATCTTCATCAACTCTGAAAATTGCTGGAAAAATATTTTTCATAATCTTTTGCCTCCTCGCATGACCTATTTCAGTCCTGCATCTTTCAATATCTTTTCCTGAGTACCTTTGCTCAAATCCCTGTTAGCATGTACTGGGACAACTATTGTCTGGCTGCTTTTTATCATAACATGATGGCTCCCAGCTATTCTATCAAGTTCCCAGCCATTCTGTTTCAGTAATTTCAGCATATCTTTCCCCGTCATTTAGTACTCATCCTCTCTCATTAATTTTATTATATACGCATTTTACGTATTAGTAAAGAGAATTTATAAAAAAACATCGAAATAAAGGCATTAAAAAACCGCTCACCTTTCGGTAGCGGTTCCATTATATAAAATAATTTCTTGTGTTGTTTAATTAAGCTTTAGTGCTGAATATCTTTTTAATATTCAATAGCTTAGTATTTCCACATTTTCTGCATGTAAGCTTAAGATTTTTATTAACTTTAGTTGCTAATATATAATTATCATTGCAAGCAGAGCAAAGATTTCCCTTAAATCCCTTTTTATATAATTCTTCTAAAATTTCACTAGTATCTTTATTATATTTTTCATTCATGTGATATTATTCCTTTCTGTACTACTTCCTTAGCATACCATGAACTGAATAAAAAGTATATAAAATATTTATTTTTAGAAAATAATTATTAATTAAGCCAAACGATATATACATAATCGAGTAAAAGCCGCTCACCTTTCGGCAGCGGCTTTGTGTTACTCTTCACTTTTCTATAGTATAGCATATATGATAGGGTAGTTATTCCTGGAATAAAAATTATTTTTAATATATCGATTCAAAAAGCTTTTTCCCCATATATGTATACTGATATTTTTTATCTCCTATATCATCAAATGTTTCTATAGATGCTTCCCTTAAAAGTCCTTTACCAACTAATCGTCCTAAATAAAAAGCAAGAGAACTGCTAAATTCTGAAAGAACCTTTAAAATTTGTTTTATACTAATTGTTTGAGGTTGCAAAGTTACAAAACATGGCATGTCACAATTAATTTGACCATTTTTATCCATCTGTGATGTATTTATGCTATTTTCTGCTGGTTCCATATAATCAACTAATTTTCCCTTAGGGACTAATTCATAAATTTTTTTTAATACTATTGCTTCATTTTGGCTGAGTTCGCTAACTATATTTATCAAATCTTCAGCTTCATCAAATGAATTTATATTACCATCAAATGTTCCCTTTAAAATAGCAATAATTTGCCTGACCTGACCGTCTCTACTACAGCGAATTGATTTTAAAATTGAATGTGTAACTACTTCTATCTGTCTTTCATTACTTTCCTGTAATTTATCATCAAGTTTTTTATTGGTCCATTCTTGAAAATATACTATTAGTTTTTTCTTTTCTATGTTTCCAATAATTCCATTACATACAGTATTTACATATGGCGTACCTTCTAAAAACAATTTAAAAACTTTGCCTATCTTACTTTCTGATATATCTCCAAGTATCTTTTCAACTGTACTAAGCTCATTATTATCATTTCCATTCATGTCTCTCAATCCTCCCTAAAATACTTTCACCAATCCCACCTGGCAAGCGCAAGCCAAAGCGTACTGTTGCACCTCTGTAATCATTTGATAGTATGTACTGCTGCTTATATGCAAATCCATGCAGGTTTGCTGGTATGGTTCATTACTATATCTATGTTTCAACAAATCTATCACAATTCCTTCCGAATAATGATTATATGTAGCTTCAATAACTTGCAGCCATTTTTCTGGCTGCTTTATTATTTCGGTATCATTACAAAGCAAAAGTAAATGAATACATGCGAAAAACAAAAAGAATATGGAAATAATTAAGCATCTACAATTCAAGCCTTTAACAATGCAATAAATATGATAATGCTAATGATATAAATCATGGTCATGCAAAAAGCGATAGAATAGATTAGCAGTAAGGAAAAAAATAATGAGTAAAAGACAAGTTGCAGTTATAACACAAAAAATCATTAATATTTTATCCTTAAATTGTCAAGAAAATACACCAATTTATTTAGGTGACAGCAATATAACTCATATGAGAACACAACATCCTAAAGACTAGTATTGATAATAAGCTAAAGGAATTTTACATTTATAAGTGACGCCTATATTGACAATTAGTCATAGTGTGATACAATAATGATACAAGAAAACAAAGCGGTTTACCCGCACTACAATTAAGACTCAGTGGTTAACCCACATTACAATTGAGGCCTTGTATCTTTTATAGATGCAAGGTCTCTTTAAGTTACAACATAAAGAAGTGATCAATATGCCTAAGAATCGTAAACATGGCGAAGGCTCTGTATCGTACGATAACACTCGCCAAAAATGGCAGGTGGCTTTTTACGGCAGTGATGGCAAAAGACATTACAAACGTTTTGATGATGAAGGTGTTGCCAACGCATACCTAATAGAACAGCTCAACAATATCAACCATGGCTGCTTTGTTGCTCCATCTGAATTAACTGTTGGGCAATGGGTTATAGAATGGATAGAAACTTATAAGAAAAATTCAGTTAAACGAACTACTTATGAGTATTATGTTTATATCAGCAAATATATAGCGCCTATTGGTGACATAAAGCTTCAGGACTTGCAGCCTTACAAAATACAAAAATTATATAATGGCCTTTTAAAAAGAGGCTTATCAAAAACGACTGTTCATAAAGTCCATGCATTTTTACGTTCAACATATAAGACAGCTTACAGCATGGATATGGTTCAAAAAGACATTATGGAATTGATACCGGCCCCTAAATTTGAGAAAAAACCGGTTGAAATATTTGATAAGGAAGAGATAAAATCTATACTGGAAACTGCAAAAGCTAAATTTCCTAACAGGTATCCTATTGTTCTGCTCGATGTAACAACAGGTATGAGAATGGGAGAGATTTTAGGCTTAAGATGGTGTGATGTTGATCTATCAAAAAATGAAATATTTATCCGGCACACATTATCTAAATCAATGCTTGGCAAACAGCTTACCACGCCAAAAACAAAAGCATCTATCCGTAAAATATCTATTCCGCTGGAAATGGCGAATGTGTTAAGAAAATTAAAAAACAATGTAGCAAATATGGATATCAAACAGGAAACTTTTATTTTCAAGACACGCAATGATACTCTGATAGATAGGCGCACTCTTGAACGTTCATGGGAACGTATTTTATATAATGCTAAAGTACCTTATAGAAAATTTCATGCACTACGCCATACGCACGCTACAACGCTTTTAGCCGAAGGTATACCTATAGTTGAAGTGTCCAGAAGGTTAGGGCATAGCAAAATAGCTCATACATTGGATTTGTATGGGCAGTCCATAAAAGGCTATGATGAAAAAATCAGTGATAAAATTAGTAAGATTTATAACTTATAAAGCGGCAACAAACTGGCAACAATTAGTGTTATATAAACACTAAAAATCCTTTAATATCAACAACATGAAAATCGGTTTAAATCAGATAATTCAAGGCTATAACCTATATAAATAAAGGGCGCAAGGTACTTAAATACATGAGATTCACATTCAAGAGGCCGGTGGTTCGAAACCACCATGCCCTACCAGTAAAATCACTATTTATAAAGGTATCAGCATAATCGAAACACGAAATTAGGAATTTGATGTAAACCGGCAGAGTTTTTTCGCCGGTTATTTTATTACAAATTTTTAAGGAGATGTAATATTTGAAAAAATTAGTATCTGCTATTGTTGTTCTCTCAATATTTTTCGCCGGATTTTTACTTGGCTGCAGTAATAAGACAATTTCGCATGAAAATGCCCTTGTAAACAAAACAGCCTCTGCACAAGCAGTCCTGCCGGGTGAAATAGACCATCCCAATATCGTAAATGCTGCCGGAACAATCGAATTTGCCTTTAGTCCCAATGGCGGTGCGACAGATACCGTAATAAAAGCAATAAATGAAGCCCATAGCACTATTAAGGTACAGGCTTATCTTTTTACTTCCACACCTATCGCAAAAGCTCTGTTGAATGCTCAAAAGCGTGGTGTCATTGTAAAAATAATTTTGGATAAAAGTAATGAAACAGAAAAATATTCTGCTGCCAAATTTTTTATTGATAATAAAATCCCTGTCAAAATTGATCACGATTTTGCTATAGCTCATAGCAAAGTTATGATAATAGATGACAGTACGATTATCACAGGATCGTTTAATTTTACTAAGGCTGCCGAAAAGAACAATGCCGAAAACGTTTTAATAATTCGCGGCAATAAAAAGTTAGCTGATTATTATAATGAAAATTGGCAATGGCGCTGGGAAAATACGCAAAGTTATCAATAAAAATCCTGCTGCGGCTGATATCAGTTGCAGCAGGATTTATTATTGATTAATTTTTCTATTTTATTTTTATTCCAAAATGAATCTTCCCAATAAAAATATTCATCTTTTCGTTTTTTGAAAATACGAAACGGAATTTCATCAGAATTATCATAAATATGACAAATATCGCATACCTCTAGTAACTGCGGTATTTGTGCTAATGCCTTTTTGTAACGGCTGATGATTTTATCCTGCGGAACATCATGTCCACCGGCTGCCTTACGCACACGTACCCGTATGATATTAATTTGGGGGTCGATAGTAAGCACATATATGCAGCGTATAAAAAATCCTGCTTTTCTTGCCCGTTTTAAAAGTTCTATATTTCTTGACGTTGATAATACCGTTTCAAAGGTGAAACTCATCTGACGGTTTATTAATGTATTCCTCAATTTTTCAGCTTTTTGCGCTGCCTGCAGTGCAGTACACTGCAAAGCCGCTTTTATATCATCAGCATTTATATAAGGCTGTATTATATTGACCATTTGTATAACAGTGCTCTTACCACTGCCATTAGGCCCTGCCACTACTATTATTTCAGGTTTTTTAAGCATATTCTTTTCTTCCATCAGGGTACTCGATATAAGGTACATTCTTTTCATGGTCATATTTTGCAATGGGTTGACCTTTTATTTTCTTTATTTCATTACCAATACGTACTGCTTCCCGAAATCTGACCGTAAGTTCATCATCAGATAAACCACAGGTAAAATCAAGTTCATTTGTATTTTCCATAATAATATCCTCCCTTTTATTATTATATATCATTTACTGATTTTTTTACATAAAATTTCGTCACGGATACGTCTGATTGTCTTAAAATGTATTATATATTTATCATAACTTCTAATTATAAAAAATAGGAACTTCTGTACCCAAGGAAATTTCCCCGGTACAAAAGTTCCTATCATATCTGGTAATTTAACCTAATCAGCCAAGTACTACCATTGGTTCGCCAACTTTTACACTTTGTCCTGATTCAACATTTACAGCTTTCACTGTACCTGCAGACGGTGCAGTTATTTCATTCTGCATTTTCATAGCTTCGAGAATGAGAATAACATCGCCGGCTTTTACAGTCTGACCTACCGAAGCCATAACTTTAACGATTTTACCTGGCATTGGAGCTGCTATTGTAGTTCCACCTGCCGGAGCTGCTGTCGGAGCCGGAGCTGCTGCTTTAGGAGCAGGTGCTGCCGCTGGAGCTGCCGGTGCAGCAGCTGCTTTAGGAGCAGATGCTGCTGTATTTTTAACTTCTTCAACTTCAACTTCATAAGAAGCGCCATTTACAGTAATATTAAACTTTTTCACAAGATATTCCCCCATAAAATGTAGATTTCTTTTTTATAATATTAAGCAGTCAGACAGCTGCCCGACGCCCTGCCATAGTCCAGATGTCACTGCGCTTAATACTTATCGCTCTGACTTTCTGTCCAGTAGCTGCTTCAATTGCTGCGGTTATTACCGCAACGATTTCTTCACTTACCTTACTATTCTTTTCCATCAATCGCACATCCTTTTATTATAATGGTACATTGCCATGTTTTTTAGCCGGACGGCTTTCACATTTGCTAGCAAGCATGTTTAACGCAGTAATAATGCGCGGTCTCGTTTCTGATGGTTCAATAACCATATCGACATAACCACGTTCAGCTGCCTTATATGGTGTAGCAAATTCTTCAATATATTCAGCTGTTTTCTGCTTGACGTCAGGATCTCTGCGGAAAATGATATTAGCAGCACCAGCCGGTCCCATAACAGCTATTTCAGCTGTTGGCCATGCCATTACCTGATCTGCACCTAAGTCACGTGAACACATGGCGAGGTAAGATCCACCATATGCTTTACGTGTAATGACGGTTACCTTTGGAACTGTGGCTTCGCTGTATGCATAAAGCATTTTTGCACCATGGCGAATGATTCCGCCGTATTCTTGGTCAGTTCCCGGTAAAAAGCCCGGTACATCAACTAAGTTTACAATAGGAAGATTGAACGCATCACAAAAACGAATAAATCTTGCTGATTTATCTGATGCATTAATATCAAGACATCCTGCCATAACATTTGGCTGATTGGCTATTATGCCAACGCTGCGCCCATCAAAATGAGCAAAACAGGTTATAATATTTTTTGCATAATGTGCCTGTGATTCATAGAATTCACCATTATCCACCAATGAGCGGATTACATCCTTCATATCATATGGCATATTAGGATTATCCGGAACAACTGTATCTAAAGATTCATCCATGCGGGATGGATCATCTCCCGTATCAACCGTCGGAGCATCATCCATATTATTACTCGGCAGAAAACTGAGCAGATAACGAATCTGGTTTATACAGTCCTGTTCATTTTCAGCAGCAAAATGAGCTACACCAGATGTGGTATTATGAGTCATAGCCCCGCCGAGCTGTTCAGCAGTTACTTCTTCAGCAGTTACCGACTTTATTACGGCAGGACCGGTTATAAACATTTGACTGGTCTTTTTTACCATAAAGACAAAATCAGTCAACGCTGGTGAATATACAGCACCACCGGCACATGGTCCCATGATTACAGAAATCTGTGGGATTACACCTGAAGCCATTGTATTTCTGAGGAAGATTCCACCATATCCGCTTAAAGCATCCACGGCTTCTTGTATACGTGCACCACCCGAGTCATTAATACCAATAAATGGTGCACCCATTTTTATAGCAAGATCTTGTACTTTCCAAATCTTCTTTGCATGCATTTCACCAAGTGATCCACCTTCAACGGTAAAATCTTCAGCAAAAGCATATACTAAGCGCCCATCAATAGTACCATACCCTGTAACAACACCTTCACCCGGCAGATCTTTCTTTTCCTGCCCGAAATTAGTGCAGCGATGTTTTACAAACTGATCCAATTCGACAAAAGTCCCTTCATCGAACAAAAGATTTATACGTTCGCGGGCTGTCATTTTGCCTTTAGCATGCTGCTTTTCAATACGTTTTGGACCGCCACCCTGCATGATATGTTCTTTTTTAGCATTCATGAGGTCGATTCTTTCTTGAACTGTGGCCAAAATTATACCTCCTTTAATTACTCAATTATGCCATATTATCAGGCACTTACTTATATTAATCACAAAATAGTGTGTATTGCTATAATAAAATCAACCTTTGCGCTGACAAAGTTCAAGTAAAACGCCACTGGCCTTAGGATGAATAAAAGCGATAGATGAACCACCTGCACCATAGCGGGGTTTTTCATCAATCATGCGAACACCTTTAGCTTTGAGGTCGGCAATAGCCTTTTCAATATTATCTACACGAAGCGCAATATGCTGAATACCCTGACGGCCACCATTTTTTTCTATAAACTTAGCAATTGGGCCATCTGGAGCTGTAGATTCCAAAAGTTCTATTTCAGCTTCTCCTGTTGGAATAAATGCAGTTTTTACTTTTTGTTCAGCTACTTCTTCTTCACCGGTGCATTTCAAACCAAGCACATCAGTATAAAATTTCTTTGCTGTTTCTAAGTTTGGCACAGCTATACCAATATGATCAACGCATTCAACTTTAAACATTAAAATGACCTCCAGTAAACTTAACTCATTTTTTTAACAACTCGTTCAGTAATTCACGAACGATGGTATACGGATCGTTTTTTCGCAATTCGATATCATTTAAGTAATTATCCAGTCTGCCGCTATCTACTATATTTTTAGTTATATAGCTGCCAATGGATGATTTAAGAAGCTCCAAAAGCTCTGTTCTGATTCTTTCATGACGCCGCCGCACTAACAATCCTGTTTCTTTTATATGTGTATAATGCTTATCAATTAACGCTATCAGTTCATTGATGCCTTCACCTTGATTAGCAATTACTTTTTGAATTGGTGGACGCCATTCAAGCATGCTGCCATCAAGATCAAGCATCATATTAAGTTCAGCCTGCAGCTTATCAGCACCTTCATGATCAGCCTTATTGATGGCAAATACATCTCCAATTTCCAGTATGCCCGCTTTTATCGCCTGGATATCATCTCCCATGCCTGGTATGAGTACTACCATCGTAGTATCAGCAGCCTTTACAATATCGACTTCTGATTGTCCTACTCCAACTGTTTCCACAAAAATAATATCTTTACCAAAAGCATCAAGAGCTTTCACAGCATCAGCGGTTTTATGAGATAAACCACCCAGGCTGCCACGAGTTCCCATACTGCGAATGAAAACCCCCTTATCCAAAGTGAGCCCATTCATTCTGATTCGATCACCCAATATAGCACCACCGGAAAACGGGCTTGTCGGATCAACCGCAATAATGCCAACTGTTTTCCCCATTTTTCTATATTCACGGGCAAGCTTGTCAGTCAAGGTCGATTTTCCAGCACCGGGAGGACCTGTAATACCAAGAACAAATGCATGTCCTGTATGAGGATAAAGCTCTCTCATAATTGCCGAAGCTTCTTCATATTCATTTTCTATCGCCGTTATTGTCCGAGATAACGCCAAGCGCGACCCGGTTAAAAGTTCCTTTACCGTATCTATACCTAACACCACCTTTGATATAAACATCTTGCCCTCTCCTAATGGGCAAGAGGGCAAGACGGCACACTATTATTTTTTCACGTGTGTTTTAATAAACTCTACAATATCTCCGGTCGGCGTGCCAGGGGTAAATACTTCAGCGATGCCAGCCTTTTTCAAAGCCGGTATATCACCTTCAGGAATTACACCACCGCCGATAATCAGTGTATCTTTCATGCCGTTAGCACGGACAAGTTCAACTACTTTTGGGAAAAGATGCGGATGTGCGCCTGACAAAATACTCATAGCAACAACATCGACGTCTTCCTGCAGAGCAGCTTCAGCAATTTGTTCAGGTGTCTGGCGAAGTCCTGTATAAATAACTTCAAAACCGGCATCACGCAGCGCCCGTGCTACTACTTTTGCACCACGATCATGTCCGTCAAGTCCAGGTTTTGCAACTAATACTCTTATATGTTTTTCCATCATTATTCCCTCCGACAATCTCTATATTATAAGTTTGTATGTGCTTCGTATTCACCGAATACTTTACGCATTACGCCGCAGATTTCACCTAAAGTAGCGTAAACTCGAACTGCATTGAGAATATGAGGCATAAGATTTTCATTCGTATCGTCACAAGCAGCTTCCAAATCAGCAAGTGCCTTTTTAACAGCATCATTATCACGTTTTGCTTTCATTGCAGCCAATTTGCCTTTTTGCTTTTCACCTACAGAAGCATCTACTCTTAAGAGACCTTCAACAGGTTTTTCTTCAACCTGGAATTTATTGACTCCGACGATAGTTTTGGCACCAGATTCAACATCCATCTGCCATTTGTAAGCGCTGTCCTGGATTTCTTTTTGAATATAACCTTGTTCGATAGCCGAAACAGCACCGCCGATTTCATCAATTTTCTTGATGTAATCCCACGCTTCTGCTTCAATTTTATTAGTCATTGCTTCAACATAATATGAACCAGCTAACGGATCAATAACATCAGCTAAACCACTTTCATATGCAACAATCTGCTGCGTACGAAGAGCAACCATAACTGATTCTTCCGTTGGCAGTGCCAATGCTTCATCACGGGAATTGGTATGCAATGATTGTGTACCACCCATCACGGCAGCAGCTGTCTGCAAAGCAACACGGACAATGTTATTGTTTGGCTGTTGTGCAGTGAGCATGGATCCTGCTGTCTGTGTATGGAAACGCAATTTCATTGATTTTTCTTTTTTTGCATGGAAACGTTCTTTCATGACTTTTGCCCAAATGCGGCGCGAAGCACGGAATTTAGCAACTTCTTCAAGAAGATTATTATGGGCATTCCAGAAGAAGGACAAACGACCGGCAAAAGCGTCAACATCAAGACCTGCTTTTATGGCAGCTTCAACATAAGCTATGCCATCGCTGATAGTAAAAGCAATTTCCTGGGATGCTGTTGAACCTGCTTCACGAATATGGTAACCGGAAATAGAAATTGTATTCCATTTCGGTACATTTTTCGAGCAATATTCAAAAATATTAGTAATAAGACGCATGGAAGGACGTGGTGGGAAAATATATGTTCCACGGGCCGAATATTCTTTTAATATATCATTTTGGATTGTACCTTTGAGTTGATCAGGACTTACACCTTGTTTTTCACCAACAGCAATGTACATAGCCAAAAGTACTGATGCTGGTGCATTAATTGTCATTGATGTTGACACTTTACCAAGGTCAATTTTATCAAACAAAACTTCCATATCAGCCAAAGAGTCGATAGCAACACCGACTTTACCTACTTCACCTTCAGAAATAGGATCATCGGAATCATAACCTATCTGTGTAGGTAAATCAAATGCGCATGAAAGTCCCGAAGCACCTGATTCAATCAAATAGCGATAGCGTTTATTTGATTCTTCAGCAGTAGAAAATCCGGCATACATACGCATAGTCCAGAAACGACCGCGATACATCGTCGGCTGAACACCACGAGTATAAGGATATACACCAGGAAAGCTGATATCATCAGCGTAATCAGTATCTTTTATATCAAGTGGTGTGTAAAGGCGTTGTTCAGGTAAATGCGCGCGTTCCGGAAATTTTGCAGTTGCTTTTTCTACGCTGGCATTATAGGCGTCTAATTCAGCTTGAATCTTTTCTTTTTCAGTACTCATAGTTATTTTTCCTCCTGGATTTTTATTTATTCGGATATATATTTATAAAAACTTTTCTGTTATCCGATTTATAAACTAAAATCATCAGTTTTTATATATTTATCTAAAGACTGTTATTTCATTGATCCTGTTTCAAGAAATTTTTGGTGCCATGACAAAGCTTCATTCAGCAAATGAGGCGTTTGGGCATGCTTAGTAGACGCATCAGCTCTTTCAAAATAATCAAGCAGCATTGGTTTGAAATCAGGATGCGCACATTTTTCAATAATTTCTCTGGCCCGTTTGCGTGGTGAAAGACCGCGTAAGTCAGCTAAACCTTGTTCAGTCACTATTATATCAACATCATGTTCAGTATGATCCACATGTGAACAGAATGGAACTATTGACGATATCTTACCATCTTTAGCAGTAGAACCAGTACAGAAAATAGTCAGATAAGCATTACGGGCAAAATCGCCTGAACCGCCGATCCCATTCATCATTTTTGAGCCCATGATATGAGTTGAATTTACATTACCGTAAATATCACATTCAATAGCTGTATTCATTGCAATAACGCCAAGGCGACGAGCAACTTCAGGACTATTGGATATTTCTTCAGGACGGAATATAATATGTTTTCTATATTCCTTGATATTTTTATAAAAACGGTCCAAACCTTCTGGTGATGGTGCTAATGCAGTACCAGAGGCAATGAGCAGTTTTCCGGCATCAATCAGGTCAAACATTCCATCTTGAACCACTTCAGTATAAACAGATAAATTTTCCAAATTGGATTTCACAAAACCATGTATTACCGCATTAGCTACTTTACCAACGCCTGATTGCAGCGGTAATAAATTTTTAGGCATGCGCCCGGCCTTTATTTCCTTATCAAATAAATCAAGAATATGACGCGACATTACTTGTGAATTTTCATCTATCTGTCCCAAAGGACGAGTATGGTCTTTGGTTTCACAAGGAACTATATATTTTATTTTAGCGGGATTACACGGTATATATGTTGTTCCTATACGATCATCACATTTTACAATAGGAATAGGTAAACGATGTGGTGGGTCAAGCGGTACATACACATCATGCATTCCTTCAAGTTCCAAAGGCTGAGTTACATTAAGCTCAACTATTACAACATCGGCCTGTTGTACGTAAGAAGCCGTATTGCCTAATGAAGTCGTGGGAATAAGATTTCCCTCTTTAGTTATCGCGCAAGCTTCGACAATTGCCACATCAATGCCTCCGCCCATATAACCATAACGGGCGAATTGAGCAGATTCACTCAAATGCATATCAAGATAGTCTACATCTCCACTATTAATACGATTTCTCAGTGCTTTATCAGTCTGATACGGCATACGTTTATCAATGCCATCCACCTTGGCTAAAACACCATCTTCTTCCAAACCAGTTGAAGCACCAGTCCATAAATTAATCTTGAAAGGGTCCTTTTCCATGCGCTTAGCTAAAGCTGTAGTAACTGCCTTTGTATAGCCTGCTGATGTAAATCCACTAGTAGCCACGTTCATACCTGGCTTAATATACTCAGCAGCTTCCTCGGCACTAACGATCCTAGACCGCAAATCCTTGTTGCGTACTCGATCGAGAATGTCAATCATTAATTATTCTCCTCCCCGTAAATCAAAACTCAAATTACACTGTTGAAAATCAACTACTGACAGCGCTGTATATGGTCTGATAGCCGTTTATAACTATAATTAAACTAAATGGTAACGATGTACTTCATTTATAGCTATTTGCACAACAAAACGACCACATTTCTACAACTGTTAGAATACCACCTGTTGTCAAAGGCGTCAAGCAATTTGGACAAAAAACAGCCTCTATTGTGTATATTTGTGAAAAATTTTACATAATAGCTGACAGCTCCCTAAAAATTCCATAACCACCTTCAACGCGGTTTTCTTGTTATATGATATGATAAGCAGGATAAACCTATCGATAAATCTTCATTCACGATATGCATCCCATCGGGCACTTTCATTTTTATTGGGGCAAAATTCCAAATACCCTTGATTTTTGCTTTTACAAGGCGATTGGCTATTTCCTGGGCAAATTGCCCAGGTACAGTAATTATGCCAATATGAATATCCAGTTCTTTTATAGTTTCTTCCAATGTATCGATATCCATTATTTTAACATGATTAACTGTCCGCCCTACCACTGTCGGATCACTATCAAAAAGAGCTACTAAATTAAATCCCAAAGAAACGAAATTATGATAGTTGGCCAAGGCCGATCCCAGATGTCCTATGCCAATGATAGCTATATTCCAGTGATTATCTAATCCCAATATATTATTAACACTGTGTTTCAATTCATTTACATAATAACCGACACCTTTTTTACCAAACTGACCAAATGAAGCTAAATCCTTACGAATTTGTTCAGGGGTAATTTCCAGTCTGCGGCCAAGTTCTTCCGATGAAATAACATCACGGCCTTCATCTTGTGCAACGCGCAAAGTCCGCAAATACAACGGTAACCTATCAATAGTGGCTTTTGATATATCCTTCATTATTTTCACCTCCCTTCGCCAATTGATAAACTGTTATCGTAATACCCTGTCCATCAAAACACTGCCAAATTTATAACATCTTAAATAGGAAAATTAAACTCTTTATTTTTTTTAATCTCTTCATCAGATAATTCTGGAATAGAAGTGAGCCCAGGGTACTTGCTTTTTAATATTTTCTTTGCCTTCTGCAAAGATTTATTACTCAGTAAAATGGTACTCAATGCCATTATAAACCAAAACAACATTGACATATTTGTATTAAATAATACATAATCAGTAAAACCATTGAGCATTACCGTTACAAGAGCCAAACCACAACCAAGCAACGTCCCCTGCAAAAAAAACGACGGCATGAATTTAAAATTTTTCAGTGAACGCCAAAGGCTGCCGATAAAGCAGCTGATAAATCCGGCAAAACCAATTAAACCAACTTCTGCAGCAATATTTAAATACATATTATGAGCATGGACAATTTTTATAAAATTCCCCTGCATATAAAAATCATACGATGGATAAACAAAATAATATGCTCCCCATCCTATCCCCAGTAAAGGATGATCCAGTATCATTTCTATGGTACTTTCCCATAATGCAATTCGTAATTCGGAGGAGGTATCCATCGACGTAAAAACAGACATCATTCTGTCAATAAGAATCGGATCTGCATAAAGCAGGACAAAGGCCAAAACAATAAATGGCAATATTATTCTTTTATTATAACAAAGTGCATATAATATTATAACAATGGCAATACTGAATAACGCACCACGTGCATATGTCATTCCCATGCAGATTAATGCCAGAAGGAATAACCCTCCAATAATAATTCTAAATTTTCTATTTTTAGTGTAAAAAAACAATCCAAAAGCCAAAGACAATATTATGTCCAAATATCCTGCCAAAAGATTAGGATTTTTCCAAGTTGAAAAAACCCTTGTTGTCATTCCTGGAAAAGCACTATTGTCTGTCCAATCCATTGCTGTCGTATTAATACCGGCAATATATTGTACAAAACCATATAATATGACTATCAATGCCGCGCTGCCCAGGACAAATACTATTTTTTTTATCTGTTGTTCATCTTCAACACTTTGTATTGCCAAATAATATACCAGCACATATTTACCGACAAGATGGTAGCAGTTATAAAAACTAAATACCTTTTCCGGTGAATTGAAAATCGACAAGAAACTCATTACAATGAAAACTGCTAAAGGGAAATCAAGTTTAGTCCGTTTCCATGTCCAACCGGTAAAACGTGTCCTTAATAAATAAAAAAACCATCCCAGCAATAATGCATACGTTGCCGCGTCATTGCTGAATGGCAGGAAAAATATCACCGCCAACAATGCATAAAACATCATTGCAGAACAATCACGGGCATATTTTTTTCTTGTAAAAATATTCATATAGCTCCTAAACAATATTATATAAATAATTAATGGACATTAGATGCATATTCTGCAATTATGCCTTTTGCCATAATACATTATAAAACTTATAACAAATTTATCAGTTATCGTTTAATATCTCCGCTTCACCATTACGAATATGGCGAAGCATTTCCCTTATTTCTCCGATCAAATAGAGCGATCCGGTGATACACAGCAAACTTTCTCCCGAAGTAAGACGCATAGCCCTGTCCAAAGCCATTTTTCGATTTGGCTCAATCTCAACATATTTTACATTCAGTTTACCTGCCCATGAGGCTGGTTCTGCCATACGTTTTGAATCAGGTTCAGTAGCAATGACAATGTCATCCGGCCGCAGCAATGTATTTCTCATTACATCAATGGCCTTATCCCTTAACATTCCCAGTAAAAATATACGTTGATTATCATGAAAATATTTATCAAGATTTTGCCGCAATACAAGCATTCCCGCCGGGTTATGGGCACCGTCAATAATTATCATTTTCCCCGCGGTATCGAAACGTTCAAATCGCCCCGGCCATTTAACATTCGCCAACGCAGCTTTTGTCGCCTCGAAATTTATTCGTTTTTCATCACTTGACAATAAATATATCGTCATCAAAGCCAATGCGCAATTTCTAATCTGATGATCACCCAAAAGACTTAATGAAAATTCCAGCGATACACCAACTATTTCCGACGAAAATAAAAGTACCTGCCTTTTCCCATCGCAGCTGACAAATTTTGCCTCAAAATCAGTATCCTCAATAAACAGATCCGTATTTTTTTCCACTGCCTCCTGCTGCAAAATTTCCAGTGGTGTTCCCTTGGCATCAGTAACCACAGGAACACCGTCTTTTATTATGCCGGCCTTATGGTGAGCGATTCCTTCAAGTGTTCCACCGCATAAATCAGCATGTTCAAACGCCACATTGGTTATCACTGACACTTCCGGTACAATGACATTCGTGGAATCTAAAAGACCTCCTACGCCCACCTCTATTACTGCATATTCCACATTTTTAAATGCAAAATATAAGAATGCTGTTGCGGTGAGTACTTCGAACTGCGTTGGTGATTCCATCCCTTCATCAACCATTTGATCAGCAAAGGTCTTAACAGCCCCGATACAGCTGGCAAATTCTTCTTCAGATATAGCTACACCGTCTATTTGAATACGTTCAGTATACGATACCAAGTGCGGTGAAATATACAATCCTGTCCTTATTCCTGATTGATGCAGGATTTCACTGACCATAGCACATACCGAACCCTTACCATTTGTACCAGTCACATGAACAGTTTTATATTTCAACTGCGGTTCATCCAGAAGTTCAACTAATCGTTTAATCCTGTCCAACCCCAGTTTTGTGCCAAACTTATTAAGTTCATTGAGATATTCCAATGCTTCTTGATAATTCATAGTTTTTATCACAAATCCGCTAAATAAGACAGCCGTTCTTCAACAGCGTTCTTTTTTTCCGTATAGCCTTTTTGTTTTTCCCGCTCCTTTTCTACAATTTCAGCTGGTGCTTTAGCCAAAAAACCCCTATTAGACAATTTTTTTGACAATCGTTCAATCTCTTTATTGAGATGTTCAATCTCCTTATTAAGCCGTGCCGTTTCTTTTTGCACATCGATCAGCCCTGCCATCGGCAGATATATTTCAACACCGTCAACAACGGCGGTCATTGCATTTCCTGGTTTATCAGCAGAATTTTTCCAAATAGTTACCGGTTCAGCAGCTGCAAGAGTTGTCAAATAACTTTGATTTTTTTCAAATTCACCGATAAGTCCAGCATCACTAAAATGCAGTATAACTTCACTCTTTTTCCCGGGAACAGCATTTACTTGTGCACGTATATTACGAATAGCCTTTATTGCATCCATAATTGCAGTCATGACTTTTTCAGAGTCTGCATCTAATTTAGCCGACTCATTGTCTGGCCACGGACTAAGCATTATACTTTTGCCGTCATGCGGTATATGCTGCCATATTTCTTCCGTGATAAAAGGCATAAATGGATGCAGCAGCCGCAAAGTATGTTCCAGCACATATCCCAGCACATATTGGGCTACTTTTCTTGCTGTACTGTTTTCCTTATCATAAAGCCTGGCCTTACTTAGTTCAATATACCAATCACACAATTCATTCCAAATAAATTCGTAAATGGAACGAGCCGCTTCTCCCAGTTCAAAATTTTCCAGATTCTGCGTCACATTTTGAACCGTATGGGCATAACGACTCAAAATCCATTTATCAGCCAACGTGTAATCTGCCTCAGCCGGTACAAATTTCGCATCAAATCCTTCCAGATTCATTAGCATAAATCGTGATGCATTCCAAAGTTTATTAGCAAAGTTGCGCGCACTTTCAACACGTTCCCAGTAAAACCGCATATCATTACCCGGAGTATTTCCTGTTATCAACATAAATCTTAATGTATCGGCTCCATATTTTTCTATAACATCAACAGGATCAATACCGTTGCCAAGTGATTTGCTCATCTTCCTTCCCTGCGAATCCCGTACCAATCCATGAATAAAGACATGTTTAAATGGAATATCTTTACCAAACTTCAGTCCCATCATCACCATACGGGCAACCCAGAAAAAGATAATATCATAACCTGTTACAAGAACACTTGTCGGATAAAATTGCCTCAATTCTGCAGTCTGCTCCGGCCAGCCCATCGTTTCAAAAGGCCATAATGCCGAGCTAAACCACGTATCAAGTACATCTTCATCTCTTTTTAGATTATGACTGCCACATTTCGGACAAATGACAACGTCTTCACGGGAGACAATCGTGGCTCCGCATTCTTCACAATACCATGCCGGTATTTGATGTCCCCACCATAATTGCCGCGAAATACACCAGTCACGTATATTTTCCAGCCAGTTGCAATAAATTTTTGTAAATCTTTCCGGCACAAATTTTATTTTACCACTTTTTACCGCTTCAATAGCTGGTTCAGCCAAAGACTGCATTTTTACGAACCATTGCTTAGAAACCATCGGCTCAACTGTAGTTCCACAGCGTGAGCAATGGCCTACAGCATGTTCATGTTCTTCAATACTAAGTAAAAACCCTTTTTCCCTTAATTCTTCAACCAATTTACGGCGGCATTCATAACGATCCATGCCAGAATATTTACCGGTATTTTCAGCCATAGTCCCATCATTATCCATAATGAGTATTTGTTCCAGTCCATGCCGCTGTCCCATATCAAAATCATTGGGATCATGCGCCGGTGTCACTTTCACAGCGCCCGTACCAAACTGCGGATCAACATAACTATCAGCGAACACTGGAATCTGTCGACCAACTATCGGCAAAATCAATGTTTTCCCCACTAAAGCCTTGTACCGGATATCATCAGGATGAACAGCCACACCGGTATCGCCGAACATCGTTTCCGGTCGGGTAGTGGCAATTTCCACATATTGGTCAGTATCCTTTACCTGATAACGGATATGGTACAAATGCCCCATTTCATTTTCATGTTCTACTTCAATGTCACTAAGTGCCGTATTACATTGTGGACACCAATTAGTAATGCGCGTTCCCTGATATATAAGTCCTTCTTCATATAAGCTGACAAAAACTTCCCTGACAGCCTTCGAGCATCCTTCATCCATTGTAAATCTTTCCCTGTCCCAATCACAAGAAGACCCCAGTGAACGCAGCTGATACATTATCCGACTGCCAAACTTTTCCTTCCATGCCCAAGCTCGTTCAATAAATTTTTCACGGCCTATTTCATAACGCGATGTTCCTTCTTCACGCAATGCTGCATCGACCTTGGCCTGTGTGGCAATACCGGCATGATCGCATCCCGGCATCCACAAAGTATTATAACCCTGCATGCGGCGAAATCTTATTAATATATCCTGCAAGGTATTATCCATAGCATGTCCCATATGCAGCTGTCCGGTAACATTCGGCGGTGGTATAACTATGCTGTAAGGTTTCTTACCTTTTTCCACCTCGGCATGAAACAACTTATTTTGTTCCCAAAACTCATACCATTTTTTTTCAAAACTTTGAGGGTCATAAACCTTCGGTATATTAGTATCTTGCAAATCTTTTCCTCCTAAAAATAAAAACTCCTCCGTCCTTAAT
Organism: Pectinatus frisingensis; assembly: GCF_014076555.1. Classification (NCBI taxonomy): domain Bacteria; kingdom Bacillati; phylum Bacillota; class Negativicutes; order Selenomonadales; family Selenomonadaceae; genus Pectinatus; species Pectinatus frisingensis. Next base: position 938,612 of record NZ_CP045424.1, on the reverse strand, counting down.
AGGACGAAAGAGTATGCTTTCGTGGTACCACCTAATTTTCCCTGCTCCCCGGCAGGGCTCCAATCGCATAACGCTGCGTCTGCGTTCACAGCTACTTAATTCACTGAAAAAGTTCTGAAGCTACAGCAGCAGATCTCTACGGAAAAATCTTTCAGCCAAAGGATTTTATCTCTGCACCGGATTTATCTGTGCCCTCTTCATCATCACTATTGTCATGTTTCACGCATTATATTATCATAAAATAATACAAAATACAACATAGACAGACTTTCGGCATTTTTCTATCACAATAATACACAATAACATTTTTATAGAATATTTATTGTGGTATAATATGTAAAGAAATTTTTTTACTATAATTTATATTAAAAAATTTCAATAAATAATGTAGCTATTGAGGTATTATAATCGTGCAGAAAAAAAATTTATTCTTCCGGCTAACTGAATTTGTCGGTCAAACGATAAAAAGGCACTTGGGATTCACTATTGGATTATTCATATTCAACTATTTGTCTATTGCCTGGACCTTATGGACTACCGGTCAGCTAACCGTGATGGTTATTGATGCCATATTTTTATTCGCTGCTGTTTGTCTATGCACAATTTTATTAACAGCCATTCCTATACGAACCATCAGAAAAATCCTTTTTAATTTATTATTTTATATCAGTGCACTGTTATGTTTAATGGAACTGTTCTCTATTTATAACTACAATGCTGTCATGGGCGCAGGTATCATTACTGCTCTCCTGGAAACAAACAGCAATGAAGCCGACGAATTTTTCAAGATGTATGTGGGATGGAGTTGGATTGCAGCTATACTCTTATTCCTTGCCGCTGCTGTAACTTTAAAAAAGAATCTATTTCTCAATAAAAGTCTGCGGCAGGAAAATCATCTTTCCAATCGTATCATACGCTACGCCGCTCCATTAATGCTGCTTGCCGGTATCATTGCCGGAACTACTTTACTTTCCAATTATAAATCATTTATTTTAAGTGATTCTCTCGATATACCCGCCATACGTGTATACGCCGCTGCACAAATGGCTGTGCGCAATATGAAATCCTACCAGGATCTTGATAAAGAAATGGCTGCTACCGATGACATTACACAAAATAACAGCACCATTCCCAATATCGTTTTTATCTTGGGTGAGGCTACTAATCGTAATCATATGCATCTTTATGGCTATCATCTGGATAATACTCCCAACCTTGACCGTTTAAAACAAAAAGGCGAGATTGCCGTGTTCAACGACTGCATCAGTCCCCATTCAACAACTGTATCGGTATTACGCGTTTTATTTACATTCTGCGATTATGAATCAGATCAACCTTGGTATACTTATAACAATTTAATTGACGTCATGAATGACGCCGGCTACAAAACGCACTGGTTATCCAACCAGGAAAGTTCCGGCATCTGGGGCAACGTTGCCTTATTATTTGCCAATCGCAGTACCGTCCACGAATTTACCAGCATGAGAGAGTCGCACGAGGATTTTGGCACCTTAGATGAAGCCTTATTCCCGCTTTTAGACAGTGCCCGACAAAATGCCGCTGCCAAAAATTTTTATGTACTTCATCTAATGGGTGGTCATAGTCTTTATTACAAACGTTTCCCTTATGCTTTTTCCAAATTCACTCAAAATGATATTATCCGAAATGTCACCGATGATAAAAAAATTGTACTGGCACAATATGCTAATGCCATTTATTACAATGACTATATCGTAAGCGGCATCATTGACAGATTCAGGGACTCAAATACCATTGTCATATACCTACCGGACCATGGTGAAACAGTTTATGATGATGGCAGTAATTTTGCCGGGCATGTAGAAGAAAATCCCAACCATTACATGCTCGAAGTCCCGATGATCATTTGGGCATCAGAACAGTTCAAGCAGATGTATCCACAAAAATGGTCAGCTATCAATGCGGCAGTAAACCGCCCTTATATGACTGATGATATGATTCATACTGTCCTTGATATTGCCGATATAAAAACGACTGAATATGACCCGGCCAAAAGCGTCATCAATCCAGCCTTTGACGCCAGCCGTCCCCGTATGGTCCAGGGACGCAATTACGACACTGATATACGTTTTGAACCGGCCCATTAATAATAATTTATTTTAAAGAGATATCATCATGAAAATTAAAGCTGCCCTAAAGGACAATATTGCTTGTTGGGATAAGTTAACCGAGGCCCAACAGGAAACGCTCATTGAAAATACTGCCGCAATTCATTACCATCGTAAAGAATCAATTCACAATGTCGCGATGGATTGCTTTGGTGTACTAATCGTATTGTCCGGAACATTACGTATATATATCAATTCCCCGGACGGACGGGAAGTAACATTATACCGCTTGCAAACTGGTAATATATGTCTGCTGGCAGCTACCTGCATACTTAAAAGTATCACTTTTGACGTTTATATAGATGCAGTAACCGATTGTGAAATAGTGAGAACAAATGCCTCTGCCTTTTCTTCCGTTATGAAGAAAAATGTCTATCTCGAAGCGTTCACTTATCGGGAAGCTGTCGATCGTTTTTCTGATGCCGTATGGGCATTGCAACAAATATTATTTCTGAGTTTTGACAAGCGTCTGGCATTATTTTTGCTGCACGAAAGTAAGACATCCAATTCACTTACGATCAATATGACACATGAACAAATTGCCCGTTTTCTTGGCAGCGCCCGCGAAGTAGTTACCAGAATGCTTAAATATTTTTCAACGGAAGGGCTGGTTACACTGTCTCGCGGTAAAGTGAATATAACCAGCCTCAAAGGTTTGGAAAAATTGACCCGTTAAATGAATAAATTTACATTGGCTTCTTCTGCCGCCCCAAGATATGACGTTACACCGCCAAAATCAATACCATCGATCAATTCCTCTTTAGTTATCCCCATGACATCCATCGACATAGTGCAGGCAATCATTTTTACACCATTTTCCCGCGCTGATTTTAAAAGTTCGTCTAAAGATGCCACATTTTTATCCTTCATGATTTTTTTCATCATTTTAGTACCTATGCCTCCCATATTCATTTTGGATATCGTGAGATTTTCCGTACCGCGCGGCATCATTGAACCAAACATTTTAGCTATAAATGATTTCTTTACCGCCGGTGCATTATTTTTACGCAGAATATTCAACCCCCAGAAAGTAAAGAACATCGTAACCGGCCTTCCCATAGCAGCTGCCCCATTGGCAATTACCAACGATGCCATAGCTCTGTCAAGATCATCGCTGAAAACTACCATCGTTTTACCCACAGCCATACTGCTGTCTTTTGATACATGAGACGACTGTATGGCAGCGCTATTGACACCTTTTCCGACATAGGCGATGTATTGATGCCCGGTTTTATCAGTTTTAACCAGGGTATTTCCTGTTTTTTCACACCATGCTCTGATATCACGAATAAATCCCATATCTGTCGCCGATACTTTTATTACTTCACCGTCATTCATTTTCCGCACAGCCTGATTAACCTTTAGTATCGGACCCGGGCATTGTAATCCATTGCAGTCAAGTGCCTGAATGTTAAATTCATCCACTATTTTCATATTTGCAGATTTGTCTGTTGCAGCCGGCTGCTCTGAAGCAGTCGGCTTTAAATCATCCTTTTGTTTATCTTGAAAGTGTACAGCCTTATAAAAATTAGTACCACCCTCCAATACCATGACATGTTCAAAACCATTTTGCATCAATATTCTTGCGGCATTATACGAACGTACGCCGACTGCGCAATATACAATAATTGTTTTGTGTTTATCCAGTTCTGTAAAACGACTGCGCAGCTGGCCCAACGGGATATGATATGCATCAGGCAGATGATAAACCATAAATTCTATGTCTTCTCTGATATCAAGAATCGTTATATTATCATTCTGACTGTTATCAAATTCTTCGACACTGATAAAACTAACCAATCCCGTAAGTATATTTTCTGCCACAAATCCCATCATATTGATTGGATCCTTAGCTGCAGAAAACGGTGGGGCATAAGCAAATTCCATCCGCTGTAAATCATAAATATCACCATTCATCTGCATAACGGCAGCAAGTGTATCAATCCGTTTGTCCACACCAGACTGTCCGACAATCTGTGCACCCAAAATCTTTCCTTCCGCCGTAAAAATCAATTTCATATATAAATCTGCTGCATCAGGATAATAACCGGCGTGCGATTTCTGATTTATTACTACAGTATAATAATCACTGTTTTTCTTTTTCCCATTAAATTTTAAAGTTTTTTCATTAAGCCCCACAGAAGCAGCATCAAGGTCAAAAACCTGTGCTATTGCCGTTCCATAGGTTCCCTGATAAATTTTATCATCTCCGACGATATTGTCCGCACAAATACGGGCTTGCTTATTAGCCGGTCCTGCCAATGGTATCATCGTCTTATCACCAGTCAACGGATTTTCTACTTCAATAACATCACCGACAGCATAAATATTCTCATCAGAAGTCTGCAATTTATTATTCACAACTATCCCGCCGCGCTGATTCAGTTTTAATCCTGCATCCCGCGCCAAAAAACTGTTTGGTCTGACGCCTATGGATAATATAACCACATCAGCCGGGACTTTTTTACCACTGCTTAAATGAATCAGCACTGTTTCATTCTTTTCTTCAAATTCAGTTACCTTATCGCCTAAAAATAATTCGACATCATTATCGATTATATTTTCATGCAGCAGCTGGGCCATTTCTTTATCAAGCGGTGCCATTACCTGATCTAATGCTTCAATTATAGTTACATGTATACCTTTTTTATGAAGATTTTCTGCCATTTCCAACCCAATAAATCCGCCACCAACCACTACTGCCCGCTTGGGCTGCAGCTCATCAATAGTTTTTTTGATTTTGTCAGTATCATCGACCGACCATAAAGTCATAATTTTTTTTGCATCGATACCCTTGATAGGTGGTCTGAGTGGTGATGATCCGGTGGCAATTACCAGTTTATCATAACTTTCTTCGTATTTTGCACCAGTCTGAAGATCTTTCACCAAAACACATCTTTTATCCGGTAAAATCTTTTCCGCTTCATTAAAAATACGGACATCCACATTAAATTTATTTTTCATTCCTTCCGGTGTCTGTACTAAAAGTTTTTCCCGTTCTTTTATCACATTTCCGATATAATAAGGCAAACCGCAGTTAGCATAAGATATATAACCACCTTTTTCCAAAACTACAATTTCCATTGATTCGTCTCTTCTTCTAAGCCGTGCTGCCGTGGTGGCGCCCCCGGCAACCCCGCCAATAATAACTGTCTTCATTATGGACAGCCTCCCTTACATTTGATAAATCAATTATATAACATATATAATTTTTTATCTGTGAGTTAGTCACAAAACTTATGAAAAAACCGGACTAATGCGATTGATCCGCATAGTCCGGTTTTTGTCCAAAACATACTTTTAGCTAGCAAACTTTTTATAAGGATCCATTAATAAACGCATTAATCTGCCCTTTAAACCACCGCATCAGCATCTCCGGAGAAAAATCATGCATCCGGCCGTTTCATCATATACACTAAACATTATCTTTGCACAAACTAAAAGACTTGTTATCTATTGCCCGCATAGTGGCAAGGACGCCCTCCAAATGATCATATTCATGCTGCAGCAATTCAGACATACTTCCCTGCAGATAAAAGACCTTTGCCTCTCCTTGCATATCGGTAAAATATACACGGCACTGCACATAACGTCTCACTTTTACATAAAGCCCGGGCAGTGACATACAATCGTCCCACAGCTCTATCATTTCAGGGGTAGGAAACTCCAGCCGGGGATTAATAAATACCACCGGTTCATCAATATACATATAAATAATACGTTTTCGCACACCAATTTGCGGTGCTGCTATTGCCCTGCCGGCATGATGTTTTTCCCGCCAGTCAAATAATGTATCATGTAAATCAGTTACTATCCCGGTAATATCTTCACTTGCCATCACTGGCTGGCTAACTTCATATAAGTCAGTATTTCCCAATAATAAAAGCTTTTTTATCATTTATTCATCCGGCAAAATTACTTGCCGCCTCTTTTGACTCATCTGTTTCAGTATTATCTAATATCTGTATCTCAGGCTCAGCATCTTTTTCGATACATTCCTGTGTAATAATGACTTTACGCGGTTTTTTCGATTTTGGCAGTTCATACATCGTGTCAAGCATGGCATCTTCCAATATTCCTTTCAGACTGCGTGCGCCGGTTTTTCTTTCTATTGCTTTCCGGGCCACTGCACGAAGCGCCTCATCAGTGAATTCCAGTTCTATGTTATCCACTGCCATCAATTTTTTATACTGCTTCACCGGAGCATTTTTCGGCTCAGTCAATATACGCAGTAACGCATTCTCATCTAATGTTTCCAAAGTACAGATTATTGGCAGCCGGCCAATAATTTCGGGAATAATACCAAACTTCATAAGGTCCTCTGGTCTGACCTGACGTATCAATTCATCATATTTTGTATCTTTATTATTATCCTTTACATCAACACCAAATCCAATAGCGGCCGTATTTTTTTTCAATCGTCTTTCCACTATTTTCTCTATGCCGACAAAAGCTCCACCGACAATAAACAATATATTCGTTGTATCTATCTTGGTAGTCGGTGCTTCCGGATGTTTTCTTTGTCCCCGTGCAGTGAATTCCACTACACTGCCTTCCAGCATTTTTAAAAGAGCCTGCTGCACCCCTTCGTGACCTGGGTCGGCTGTTATAGAATTATTTTCACCAGACTTTCTGGCAATTTTATCAAATTCATCCAGATAAATTATGCCATGTTCTGTTTTTTCCACATTTTTGTCAGCGGCATAATAAAGATTACGCACAGCAACTTCAACATCGGCGCCGACAAAACCTGCCTCAGTAAGACTTGATGCATCAGTCACTGCAAATGGTATATCAAGTAATTTGGCAAGATGTGACAACATTGCCGTCTTACCGCAGCCGGATGGCCCCATCATTATCACATTCGATTTTTCAATTTCCACATCATCATGGCCCTCCATACATTTCATACGTTTATAATGATTATAAACAGCCACTGACAGAATCTTTTTAGCCCTATCCTGATTGATGATATATTCGTCTAAATATTTTTTTATAATATGCGGTCTGTTTTTATCCAGCACAGAATCTAAATTATTAATAAATTTACGCCGCACAATCTTTGCTGTTTCCTCTTCATTTTCAGCTATTAATTGATATATCTCTTTTATGCAGTTTTTACAAATAGCAAACCCCGTCTGTGGATCAAATATCGGCAGATCATATTGACTGGTTATTTTTATGTCACGCTTGCAAAAACTACATACATGGTGTAAGTCGTTTTGAGGCATATATATTCCTTCTTTCTATGGCAGGACTATTATAGCTATGATCAGAACATAAATACACTATAATATAAATATCCTAACATATAGTATACCAAAATAAATATAATCATGTAAACATCATTTGTCAAATATATATACGCTTCCTTTCGTACTGATAAATTGCTTTTCATATGTTATAATAAAATCAATATCAATAAAGGGGCAAAGCATATGATAAAATGGATTATTTCCGATATGGATGGCACACTGCTTGATGACAACGGACAACTACCGGTCAATTTTGATGATACCATTATTGAATTAAAAAAGCGCGGCATAATATTTTCACCTGCCAGCGGCCGACAGTATTATGCACTTACCAGACAGTTTTCCCGCTACAAAGATGATTGGTTATTTATTGCTGAAAACGGAACCATGGTTGTCCATGGTAATGAACTTTTATCCTATACCAGCCTTCCTGATAATTTGACTGCCAAACTTATTGCAACAGCTACTTCACTCAAGGGCGTCTATGTTGTTGTCTGCACTTGCAGCGGCAGTTATGTCATCAGCGAAAATGCTGCCTTTTTTGCTGAAATGGGTAAATATTATACCAATTATAAAATAATTAACGATTTTTACTCTATAAAAGATCCTATCATAAAAATTTCCATCTGTGATTGTGATAACCGTAATATGCTTGATACAGCCCATGCCCAGCTGGCTGCTTATCAGGACAAAGTCCAGTTAGTAATGGCCACTCACATCTGGCTTGACATTATGCCAAAAGGTATGAACAAAGGAATAGCTATCCAAAAAATGCAAAAAAAACTCCATATAAAACCAGAAGAATGTATGGCTTTCGGTGATTTTTACAACGACCTGGAAATGCTTGAATCAGTCGGTGAAAGCTACGCTATGGAAAATGCTATTCCCGAACTTAAAGCAGTGGCCAAACATATCGCCCCGACCAATTCCCAAGGCGGTGTAATAAAAGTTATCCGCGAATATTTGCAAAAAAACTAGTGAGGAGACATTTCCTATGAAAATAGACTATCATATGCATTTTGAATACGGTTCTTATGATCTTTCATGGGTACAGGGCTTTTTTGACAGTGCTGCCAAGCGCCATATCGGTGAAATAGGCATTTCTGAACATACACATGGTTTCACTGATTTCAAAACACTGTATTATAAAGATGTTATCCACGATGATTCCTTCATCGGAAAGTTTCAGAAAAAATGGCTGCAAACCAACAAATTTAAATGCCCCTTGTCTGACTATATAAAATTCATGGATATGCTCAAAGCTAAGGGTTCCCCGGTAAAAACCGGTATTGAAGTATGCAATTTTCAAGATCAGACCACAGTAAAACAAATTTTAGACCGACAACCATTTGATTATATAATCGGGTCAGTTCATTTTCTCCATGGCTGGGCCTATGACTCATCACAAATACGTGCTGAATGGAAAAACCATGATTTAAAAGAAATTTATGAATGGTATACTCAAGAGGTCGAAAAATTATGCACTGCAAAAATCTATGATATATTAGGACATCCTTTTAATATCCGTCTGTTTAAATTTTTACCTGATTTTGATGTAACACCCTATCTTATCCGTGTGGCCGAAGCTATGAAAAAAGCCAACATGGTCGTTGATATTAACACCGGAACACGCTATCGCTATCCGATAAAAGAAATATCTCCTTTCCCCGCATTCATGAAAATCGCTGCTAAATACAAACTTCCTGTCATTACTTCCTCTGATGCCCACAAACCAGAAGACTGCGGTGCTTACATTGATGAAGCTGTCGCCTATGCCAAATCCTTCGGATATACCCAACGCGTCAAATTTACCAACAGAAACCGTGAATTTATTCCTATTGATTAATATTAACTATCTTACATTATAAACTTACCCCTGGGGGTTAGATTTACCATCTATCCCCAGGGGTTTTACTAAACAATTTTTTATTTCATAATGACTATTTTTCACTTAATATCTGTTTCCCTGCACTTTTTATATATTCGACACCCCATTTACGCATAGAATCTAACACGGGAATAAGACTAAGGCCAAACTGGGAAAGGCTGTATTCAGTCTTGGGCGGTACTACCGGATAAACTTTACGATTCACTATTCCGTCGTGCTCAAGTTCGCGCAATTGCTGTGTCAGCATTTTAGGAGTAGCCTGCGGTATTTGTTTTTGCAACTGATTGAACCGCAAAGTGTTATTTATCAGATGCCAAAGGATTACCGTCTTATATTTACCGCCGATTAAATTTACTACAGCTTCAACCGGACAACTAAAACTTTTTGCTGTTCTCAATATTATTACTTCCTTTTTAGATAGTATGTTACAAAAAAGTGTATTCTTGATAAAAAGAAAATTACTATATATTATATTAATATACACTATTTAAATATACAATACCATATTAAAAGGAGAGTTTTATTATGAAAGTTTTCATGCTCAATGGGAGTCCGCACAAAGAAGGCTGTGTCTATACAGCCTTGACTGAAGTTGCTGCACAACTAAATAAAGAAGATGTAGAAACAAAAATATTTCATATTGGTAACCGCGCGGTTCATGGCTGTATTGCCTGTGGGCGCTGCAGCTCACTGAAAAAATGCGTATTTGATGATGATACCGCTAATGTCATCTTGGAAAAAATGAAAACGGCTGATGGTATAATTGTCGGTTCACCAGTATATTATGCCGGTCCCAATGGTGCATTATGTGCTCTTCTGGATCGCATTTTTTGTTCCGGCAGTAATTTTCTTATCGGCAAACCATCAGCCGCAGTGCTTAGTTGCCGACGTGGCGGTGCTAGTGCTTCTTTCGACCGATTAAACAAATATTTCACCATCAATCAAATGCCATTAGTAACCTCCCAATACTGGAACTCTGTACATGGTTTTACCCCTGATGATGTGAGAAAAGATCTTGAAGGACTCCAAACAATGCGTCTTTTAGGACATAACATGGTCTGGTTACTTAAAAACATGACCAAAAACTTTTCGCCGTTATTAGAAAAAAGAATAATGACCAATTTTATTAAAAATGAAGAAATTGAAAAAAAATTAGAACTTCTCACCAGGAAAAATCTCGATGACTGACATTATCTGCCAAAAACAGCATAGATAAAATTTGTCTGTTTTCTATTATTCTAAATAATATTGGCAAACATTGAATTTTTTTCATAGTACTTATATAATAAATGATGTTGATATTGCTTTTCAAAATCAAAGATTGTTATGAAATATATTTAATCTTAACAATATGAAAGTGGTGATTATTAATGAAACTATTTGAAAAGTTCACTATAAAAAATATGACTTTACGAAACCGCATAGTAATGCCACCTATGTGTATGTATTCAGCAGCCGATGACGGCCAAGCCAATGATTTTCACTTAACCCATTATGCTTCCAGGGCTGTCGGCGGTGTTGGACTCATAATAGTTGAAGCGACCGGTATTAAACCGATAGGCAGAATATCGGACAATGATTTAGGTCTATGGGAAGACGAACAAATCCCTGGATTAAAAAAAATAGTCGATGCCTGCCATCGTTATGGTTCGAAAACAGCACTGCAAATAAACCATGCCGGTCGTAAAAGTCAATCAGCTTCAGGTCATCCTGTCGCCCCCAGTGCTCTTACATTTAGTGATAAATATCGCACGCCTGCCGAACTGACCAGACCTGAAATCAATGAAATAATTGATGCCTTTAAACAGGCGGCCAGTCGGGCCGATGCAGCCGGTTTCGATGCCTTGGAAATTCACGCTGCCCACGGTTATCTATTACATGAATTTTTATCACCATTAACTAATAAACGAACCGACGAATATGGTGGCAGCCTAAAAAACCGCACCCGCTTTTTAGAACAGGTCCTGCAGCAAGTACATACTGTATGGCCTGCCGATAAACCGGTTTGGATACGTGTATCAGCCTCTGACTATGATTCCGTCGGAATTGATGCTGCCATGATGGTAGAGATAATTAACGATGTGCGGTCATTGATAGATATGGTACACGTAAGTTCAGGCGGTTTATTACCTACACCAGTAAACTCTTATCCCGGATATCAGGCGCCATTAGCTGATGCCATCCGCCGTAAATGTCATATTCCTGTCATTGCTGTAGGACTTTTAACTAACCCGGAAATTGCTGAAGCCCTTTTACAGACCGAACGGGCAGACCTTACTGCATTTGGACGGGAATTACTGCGCCATCCTTATTTTGCAATACAGGCCGCCCAAAAATACGGCGTTGTCGGCTATATACCTAAGCAATACGAACGTGCTTATGATTGACTGCCGACTGTAAATTTTATAATTTACCTATTTACACAAATGCACCTTACTAAAAAGATAAACTTTTTAGTAAGGTGCATTATTATTTTTTATTTTACAATGACCGATAATCCATCAGGAATAACCGTAACCGTTGCCTTTTCTCCCTTTAACTGAAATGCTCTTTCCAGAGCCTGCTCGATACTGTCAGCAGCCTCCATATGCAGACCATGGACAAATTTTTTATCAACTAAATCCGATACCAATATCACATGATGGTGCACCAATATTCTGGCAAGGATCTGTGACGTCCATTGTTCTGGAACAGTTTCCTGCCGTGGTGTCTTAATCGCCCTTTCCAAAAATTCTTCAGGTGTTCGAACATCAGCGATATTATTATAAAAACCAACCCCGCCATGGCCGTCGCAACAACCCGCAGCAATTATTATTACACCACCCTCTTTATTTGTTGCTTCCGCTGCGGTCATTCCCTTTACTGCCTGATAAATATTTTGATCAAGCGGATAACCGCCATTACTCGTAATTGCTATATCACAAGGAATTTTTTTTACTTCAGCCAGCTGTTTTACAAACTCACAGCCCTTTAAATGTGCCTTTTCAGAATCACCGGCAAAAGAGGCAATAATTTTTTTATCTTCATCAAGAACCACATTCAAAATAAATTTTAAACCAGCAGCTTTAGCAGCATAAATCATATCCTCATGAATCGGATTATGCTGCATGTTACCGGTACGAGCCCTGTCAGAATCAATAAATTCACCACAATGATTGGCCATTATTGTTTTGTAAGAAGCAATCCCCGGTAAAACAGCTTTACGTCCGCCAGAAAAACCTGCAAAAAAATGTGATTCAATAAACCCTTCTGCCAGCAGCAAATCGGCTTCCATAGCAATTTTATTAATAATACATGGTCCGCCGGAAGGCAATGTACCGATTTTAACCATAGCCGAATCATCACTGGCTGCATGTATCACTATTTTTTCATTACGAACAATCTCTTCACCATATTTATCAATCAATTCCTGCCTGGTGGAAGGGCGGTGAAATCCGGTGGCCACTAATATAGTAATATTGGCTTCCGGCTCGGCATCTCGTATGTGTTTCAATATAATAGGTGTTATTATTTTAGAAGGAACAGGTCTTGTATGATCAGAACTTATTAGAACAATATTTTTTTTACCCTTGACCAGTTCCTCCAATTTCGATGATGCAATAGGACAGTTAAGTGAATTTTCAACTATCTGTTTTTCTGTCAAATCCGTATGAAATGCAGCTGCTTTGGAGACAAGAATACCTGCCAGATTATCCTGCGGTATTTTTGCCGTTACGACTCCCTTATGATAAGGAAGATCAATACATTTTACCAATCCGTTCATCTCCTGACAATATAATGTTATTACATATTTTTAGCATAAAACGCCAAAACTGATTTATAGATAAATTTCTGAATTGCAAATTTTATTAATATTATATTATATATATTACTACTAAATAGATTTTTTGGAAACACTCACCTTTAATTTTTTATCCATTTATAACACCCTATTGCAGATTATTATTCTTATGCTATAATGAATTTTAGAAAAAGGATAGTTGATGCCCGCTCGCTTGGCTTTCCTCATCAATGATTGCTATAAAGAAAGTCGGCTCGGTCACAGTCGGCTTTTTTCATATTTTACTGCCTGTTATTCGCGACTTACGATATTTTTAAAAGAGGTGTATCAAATGAAATTAGTATTAATAAGACATGGTGAAAGTGAATGGAATCAAAAAAATCTATTTACCGGTTGGACAGATGTCGATCTGACAGAAAAAGGTAGAAATGAAGCACACACGGCCGGAAATGCTCTTAAAGAAAAAGGCTTTGATTTTGACATATGCTATACCTCCTATCTTAAGCGTGCTATCCACACACTTGACATCATTTTAAGTGAACTTGACAGAGTATGGCTGCCCGTGATAAAAACCTGGAAACTCAATGAGCGCCACTATGGAGCTTTACAGGGTCTCAACAAATCAGAAACTGCTGTAAAATATGGTGAAGAACAAGTTAAAATATGGCGCCGTTCCTTTGATGTCTGCCCACCGCTTTTATCCCAAACCGACAAACGCAATCCTGCCTTACTGCCTGCCTACAAAAATGTTATAAAAAATGAGCTTCCCCTCAGTGAAAGTTTAAAAGATACCATTGCCCGCGTCGTACCTTATTATCAAGAACATATACTGCAAGATATGAAAGCCGGTAAACGCGTCATTATTGCTGCTCACGGCAATTCATTGCGTGCCCTGGTGAAAATGCTCGACGGACTTTCTTCCGAGGAAATTGTCAATGTAAATATACCAACTGGTGTTCCCTTAGTATACGAATTTGATGACAATTGGAGTGTCACCAATAAATATTATCTTGGTGATGCTGCTGCCATTCAGGCAAAAATCAACAGCGTTGCCTCGCAGGGAAAGGCATAATCTGCAATCTTGCTTATTTTTGAAACAAAAAACCGGCTGATCAGCCGGTTTTTTGTTTCAGTTAAATATTAGCCAGTTTAACCAAAACCCCATTTTTTAATATAAGCTTTTATTCTACCGGCAAAGGCCGGCCTTCTTTTTCTAATTCAGCTTTTGTTTCAGCCTCTATCTCTTCTCTTGTCCTATAGTCCTGCGGTACAGTCTTGGCATAACGCAGCCAGCTGCGGACCGATTCAATCATAACCAACGTCACAAGCACAAACATAATAGCACTTATTGCTACAAGCAGCCATTTACCACTGGGAATATAACTATCAAAAATATTGAGATAGTCGGCATAATAAGTAATCACTGCCATAAATAAACATGGTATCATCGTCACCCATACGTAACGGCCCCGTCCGGTACGATATATATATGACGTACCAATAGCCAGAGTAATTGTACCTAAAAGCTGATTTGATACACCAAACAACGGCCATATTTCCCCGATATTACCCTGCAATACCAAATAACCCCAGCATAAACTTATCGTTGCACTGCAGATAATAATACCCGGCCACCATTCGGTATTACCAAACGGTTTATACACTCTGCCTAAAAGTTCCTGCAGCAGATAACGGCCGACACGCGAGCCGGCATCAATTAAGGTTAATATGAATAAAGCTTCAAACATAATACAAAAATGATACCAAAAACCCATAAACTGATCCATAAAGGGAATCTTAGAAAAAACATCAGCCATCCCTACAGCCAATGATACTGCCCCACCTGGTCTGTGCATGAGATTTTCACCGACCATATTCGACAGCATCGGCAGATCCTGTACATGTATCCCCAAGGCATTAAATGCCTGCTGCGTGGAATTTATCGCAAAATAATCTGATGGATGCAGACTGGTGGCTGCAATCAAAGCCATCATTGAAATGAAAGCTTCAGTAAGCATTGCCCCATAGCCAATCGGCAGTATCTGCCGTTCATTAGTCAGCATTTTTGGCGTCGTACCAGTGGCTATGATACTGTGGAAACCCGATAATGCACCACAGGCAATCGTAATAAAGACAAAGGGAATAACCGATCCTTTTATCACAGGACCACCGCCCCAAAGAAACGGTGATGTAGCCGGCATCCGAATAGCCGGTGCCACTATAAGGATACCAATAGCCAGTGCAGCTATTGTACCTATTTTCATATAAGTGCTAAGATAATCACGCGGTGCCAATAACAACCACACCGGCAGTACTGACGCAAAAAAACCATAAATTGCAATCCCAATTTCTATCTGTACGACACTAAAGGTAAAAAATGGTGCCAATGTTGCCGAATCCCGTATATATGGGCCTAATCCAACAGCCAGCAGTATCAAAGTTACCCCCAGGATCGTCGCTTCTTTTATTTTACCAGGACGTAAATATTTAATATAAATTCCAATAAAAATAGCAATGGGAATAGTAGATCCTACAGTAAATGTTCCCCATGGACTATTAAATAAAGAGTTAGCAACAACAACAGCCATTCCGGCCTCGGTAATGATCAACAAAAACAGCGTAGCCCACAAAGCGCTGGTTCCAGCCAATTTACTGATTTCCGCCTTAGCTATTTCAGCTATAGATTTTCCATTATGCCGCACTGAAGCCAGTAATATTACCATATCATGAACAGCTCCGGCAAAAACTGACCCGAGCAAAATCCACAATGCTCCCGGCAGATAACCAAATTGAGCAGCTATAACCGGACCAACTAATGGTCCTGCACCGGCGATGGCCGCAAAATGATGACCAAACACCACCCATTTATTAGTAGGAACATAATCATGACCATCTTCAAGACGAATTGACGGCGGTGTCCTAAACTCATTAAGAGTTAAGACCTTTGCTGCAATAAATGCTCCATAAAAACGATATGCCAGCATAAGAAAACAAGCTGTAATAATAACAAGATAGACACCATTCATTAAAACACCCTCCCTTGATAAGATACTATTAATTTATCACAAAAATTCTAAATTATCAATAATAATGTAAATATTATGTCGGTTATTATAGGATAATTAATAATTATTATTTTACGGTAAATTATGACAATTTATAAATAAAAAAGTATTTACCTAATAAATAAAGAATTATATAATAATGTAGAATTAAATGGGGGGGATTTGTGTGCTTACCTGTATTTTTTTAGATAAAATCGATTCCAATACAGAAAATCTTATTCGTGCCGCAGCACCTAAAAATATACAAATATTTTTTTGGAGCAAATTATCTGCCATGCAGCAGGAAGAGTATATAAAACGTGCAGATGCCCTGTTGACTGCTACTTATATTGTCGACGCTGCTTTAATGAAACAAGCGATCAAGTTGAAGACAGTGCAAAAAACAGGTGTCGGTACCGATAATATTGATAAAGCTGCCGCTAAAAAACTGGGAATAATAGTAGATAATGTTCCCGGTGGCAATGCTGAAAGTGTTGCTGAACTGACTATTGCTTTTATCCTGGATATTTATCGTCATATTATACCACTGGAAACTATGAGCCAAACAAGACAATGGGGTATGTGGCAGTACCGTGATACTTCATTTGATATCAAGGGTAAAACCTATGGCATTATCGGTTTTGGCAACATTGGCAAACGTACCGCACAACTTGCCAATGCCTTTGGTGCCAATGTCATTTACTACAATCGTACCCGTCAGACCGATGACATTGAAAATACATACGCTGTCACATACGCACCATTAAACAAGTTGCTGCAAACGTCTGACATTGTCAGCATCCATCTGCCGCTGACTGAACAGACAACAAATTTCATAGACACCGACCAATTAAAATTAATGAAAGATACTGCTGTCCTGGTGAATGTCGGCAGAGGCGGGGTCATCAACGAAACCGCTCTGTATACCGAAATGAAAAACGGTCGTTTTCTGGGTGCCGGAATTGATGTCTGGTCAAAAGAACCTTTTGATGCCGCCAACCAACTTCTTGAACTGCCCAACGTCATTGCCACACCGCATATTGGCGCCGGTACTCAGGATGCCATGCGTAATGTTTATCATATCTGTTTTGAAAAAATTATACAAAATTGCACAGATATATTATAATTAATGAAATACTTTTTGTTGGGTCTGTCACACGAACGGCATTGACCTCATAAAGCTGCAATCAGCCACCCTTCCAAGAGCCGAATATTGCATATTTATGAATGGAAATGATTACGTGCGGCGATCCTTCATTTGTTTTAGGAGGAATTATGCTCACTTTAGGAATAGAATCAAGCTGTGATGAAACATCTATAGCCATACTTGAAGATGGCCGCAAAATTTTATCCAATATCATTTCCACTCAGATTCCAATACATCAAAAGTTTGGCGGTGTCGTACCAGAAATAGCATCACGCAAACATATCATAAATATCATGCCGGTACTCGATGAAGCTTTAAAAAAAGCCCAAGTGCAATTATCCGACATTGATCAAATAGCCGTTGCCTATGGCCCGGGGCTGGTCGGAGCTCTCCTTGTCGGTGTATCGGCGGCTAAAGCATTGGCCTTTTCTCTTGGCATTCCTCTGCTTGCCGTAAATCATCTGGAAGGTCATATATTTGCTAATTTTTTGTCACACCCTGAACTGCAGCCGCCCTTCATAGCTCTTGTAGTATCCGGTGGACACACAGCACTCGTAAACATGAAAGATTTTAATTCTTTTTCTTTAATTGGACAAACACGTGATGACGCTGCCGGTGAAGCATTTGACAAAGTTGCCCGGCTATTAGGGCTTCCCTATCCGGGCGGTCCGCAAATCGACAAACTTGCCAAGACCGGTAATCCCTCTGCTATTAACTTTCCTCATGCATTAATGGACAAACAAAACTATGAATTCAGTTTCAGCGGACTAAAATCAGCAGTCATCAACTATATTCATAATGCCGAACAAAAAAAACAATCAATAAATAAAGCCGATGTTGCTGCTTCTTTCCAACAGGCAGTCATTGACGTACTAGTATATAAAACAATTGCAGCAGCGCACGCCGCACATATGAAATCCATCGTGTTAGCCGGTGGAGTAGCTGCTAACAGCCTGTTGGAACAAAAACTCACAGCAGGCTGCCGTGAACACGACTGCAAATTTTATTTCCCCGACAAAATTCTTTGCACCGACAATGCAGCTATGATTGCCTGTCGTGGTTATTATCAATCATTACATGGTAAATACGCCGATATGAGACTCAATGCCGTTCCATATCTTGAACTAACCGATATAAATACTTAGTAGTATTTATATACCATGATTTATTTTTCAGGATTGATTTTTACGGCTCTTACTGCTATCATAAATATGAATACAATTCATATTTATGATGATAATATATAGGAGATTATACTTTATGATTAGCGTTACAAAATTATTATTTGCCACTGATTACTTTGGCGACAGCCTGCGTTACACCAAAAATGCCCGTGATGCCAAAAATGGTGTTCACGAAGGAGCCGGACCGGTAGTAGTCTGGAACTGCACCCGCACCTGCAACTTAAAATGCCGTCATTGTTATATGGATTCCAATGCAGAAAAATACAAAAATGAATTAAATACCACTGAAGCATTAAAATTCATTGATGACTTAGCTGATTTCAAAGTACCCGTCTTACTTTTTTCTGGTGGAGAACCACTGATTCGTCCTGATTTTTTGCAGCTGGCGGACTACGCTGCAAAAAAAGATATCCGACCGACACTTTCTACCAATGGCACACTTATAACCCGTGAATATGCCCGGCGTATCAAAGATATCGGCGTTGGTTATGTCGGCATTTCACTTGACGGGCTAAAAGATGTGAATGATAAATTTCGCGGCAAGGATGGCGCTTTTGCTGCTGCTATGCAGGGAATAGAAAATTGTGTTGCCGTCGGCCAGCGTGTTGGATTGCGATTTACCATAAATCAGCATAATCTGCAAGAACTGGAAAATATTTTTGACTTCATTGAACGGGAAAATATCAACCGGGTTTGTTTTTATCATCTTGTGTACTCCGGTCGCGGTACCCAGATGATGGACGAAGATGTGCTGCCGGAGCAATCACGTCAGGCAATGGATATCATAATCAAACGTACTCGTGACTTTGAACGCCGTGGGCTAAAAAAAGAGATCCTTACTGTAGACAACCACTGTGACAGTGTTTATATGTACTTGACAGCACTGCGGGAGGGCAACGAACAGCTCGCTGCCCAGATAAAGAAATACGCTTTCTACAATGGCGGCAACCGCTCCGGCATTGCCTTTGGTGAAGTTGACCCAATGGGCTATGTACATCCCGATCAATTTACCCAATATTACACTTTTGGTAATGTACGGGAAAGAAAATTTGGTGATATCTGGCAGGACACTTCCCATCCGATAATGGCCGGTCTCAAAAATCGCAAACCTTTACTTAAAGGACGCTGCCGTCATTGTCAATTTCTCGATGTCTGCAACGGTAATTTCCGCACCAGAGCAGAAGCCCGCAATAATGATTTCTGGGGTGACGATCCATCCTGTTACCTGACTGATGAAGAAATTACCGCCGATTAGCCAGGCAATAATTGCTTTTAATATCGTATAAAATCTGTAAGGAGAACATAAATGATAATTTCCTGGAATACCACCAATGCCTGCAATATGTATTGCGAACATTGTTATCGTGATGCCGGCTGCAAGGCCGATGAAGAACTAAACACCAGCGAAGCCAAAACACTGCTCGATCAAATAGCCAAAGCCAGTTTTAAAATAATGATATTCTCCGGGGGAGAGCCGTTATTGCGCCCCGATATTGTCGAGCTTGTAGCTCATGCCACCCATGTCGGCTTACGCTCAGTCTTTGGTACTAACGGAACACTTCTAACTGAACAACTAGCTCAAAAATTAAAAGATGCCGGCGCCATGGGAATGGGTATCTCACTCGATTCTATGAATAAAGAAAAACATGATAAATTCCGTAGATTCCCCGGCGGCTGGGACGGTGCCGTCCGCGGCATGCGCAACTGCCGCAAAGTTGGTCTGCCCTTTCAAATCCATACTACCATCATGGATTGGAATCAACATGAAATCGAAGCTATAACTGATTTTGCTGTGGCGGAAGGAGCTGTGGCACACCACTTCTTCTTTCTCGTACCAACGGGACGCGCTAAAACAATTGAAATCGAATCATTAAGGGCCCGTTCTTATGAAGATGTACTGACACGTATCATGAAAAAGCAGCAGGAAGTGGACATTGAACTTAAGCCGACCTGTGCTCCGCAATTTGTCCGTATTGCTGCCCAAATGGGCGTAAAAACACGCTTCCGCCGTGGCTGTCTGGCAGGAAACTCTTACTGTATAATAAGTCCGCGTGGTAAAGTCCAACCTTGTGCTTATTTGAATATGGAATTAGGCGATGTACGAAAAACCCCTTTTGATGAAATATGGAAAAACAGTCCCGTCTTGAATAAACTCCGAACATTTAATTTCAAAGGCGGCTGCGGCAAATGTGAATATAAAAAATCCTGCGGTGGTTGTCGGGCAAGAGCCGCTTACTACCACGATGGCGATTATATGGCCGAAGAACCATGGTGCCTATACCACGGCCGCGAAGGACAATATTAATATTGTCAATATCTGAAATCTCACTTGTAAACATAATTATTTTATTGTTATAATATAAAACATAGAGAAAAAGTAATAAATATATATTACTAACATGATTATTGGCGTTTAAAAGGAGTATTTTATGGAAAAATCAAAAGTTTATTTCACCGACATGCGTGTTTATCCGGGTAAACCCAATTTATTACAAAAACTGGATAAACTGCTGACTAAAGCAGGTATCCAGAACATTGATTTCCAAAATAAATTTGCCGCTATAAAAATTCATTTTGGTGAGCTTGGTAATTTATCATTTCTTCGCCCCAATTACGCTAAAGTAGTTGCCGATGCTGTAAAAAAATGTGGTGGCAAACCATTTCTTACCGACTGCAATACACTTTATGTTGGTACAAGGAAAGATGCTCTTGAACACCTTGATACCGCAAATATCAATGGGTTCAGCCCCCTGTCAACCGGCTGCCAGAATATTATTGCCGATGGCCTTAAAGGTACTGATGAAACCTACGTACCTGTACCTGACGGTGAATATGTAAAAGAAGCCAAAATCGGCCATGCCTTGATGGATGCCGATGTCGTAATCACACTTACCCATTTCAAAGGCCATGAAATGACTGGTTTCGGTGGTGCCATAAAAAACATTGGCATGGGTGGCGGCTCGCGTGCCGGTAAAATGGAAATGCACTGCGATGGCAAACCTAAGGTAGAAGAAGATAAATGTATTGGCTGTGGTATGTGCAGAAAAACATGTGCTTATGCCGCTCCGTTGATCGAAAATAAAAAATGTCATATTGATGAAGACAAATGTGTTGGCTGCGGCCGTTGTATCGGTGTATGTCCGACCAATGCCATCATTCCCACCAATTGGAATGCCGGCAAAATGGTTAATCTGAAAATGGCTGAATATGCCTGCGCTATTTTACATGATCGCCCGCAATTCCATGTCAGTCTCATTGTTGATGTATCACCAAACTGTGACTGCCATGCTGAAAATGATGCCGCTATCGTGCCCAATATTGGCATGCTGGCTTCTTTCGACCCGGTTGCTATCGATCAGGCCTGTGCCGATCTTGTCAATCAAGCTCCGGTCATCACTAATTCCATATTAGGTGAAAATGTCACAAAAGATCCTAATGAGGCACAAAAACATGACCATTTCCATAATAACCATCCCGACACGGAATGGCAGTCCTGCCTTGACCATTGTGCCAAACTTGGCATGGGAACACGCCAATATGAATTGATAAAAATTTAATTACAATATTAACGAGGCTGCCGCATAAACAACATTGACCTCATAATGTGCAATCTACACCACTGCTGCTATACGATAAGTGGATAAGAATATTGCATATTATGAATAAAAATGTTTGCATGCGGTAGCCTTTTTTATTTTATCAAGAGCAAAATATTGCCCTTAAATAAAAAATATGTTATATTTTAAATAAGTAATATCATTTATTTTATTAAATTATATTTTATTTAGGCATAAATATTAACCGAAAAGGCTTCAATTAATTACCTTTTATGCTTTTTTATCTATCAAATGATAATATTTATCATTATTCTTTATATAAGGAATGAACTCTTTGCTGAAAAAGTGTCTGACTGAAAAAAAAGAATTTAAAAAATTACTTTT
Source organism: Pectinatus frisingensis (assembly GCF_014076555.1). NCBI lineage: Bacteria > Bacillati > Bacillota > Negativicutes > Selenomonadales > Selenomonadaceae > Pectinatus > Pectinatus frisingensis. Next base: position 916,225 of record NZ_CP045424.1, on the reverse strand, counting down.
TTGCTCTTCCATATTTATCGGACTGTTATTTATTCCTTACACTCTGGATAATGATATCTGGTTTCTTCTCAACAGCGGCCGTTATATATTAATACACGGTATTCCACACATGGAGCCATTTACTATCCACCAGGATTTTCATTTTGTTATGCAGCAATGGCTTAGTGCCGTTATTTTCTGGAAAGTTTATGCTTCATTTGGTCCTTACGGTTTGATAATTCTGTTACATATAGTCGATATATTCATAACTTACATATTGTTTCGCCTGTGTATGCTTGTAAGCAGCAGGAACTGGCAGATTGCCACTATTATCACCACTGTTATAGGAGTCATATTCATTCCTTTATTCATCCGTACCCGACCGCAGATTTTTTCTGGTTTACTATTGTTAATTGAAATATTTTTCTTGGAAAAATATAGCCTCACCCAGCAAAAAAAGTACCTATTGATATTGCCTTTTCTCTCTGTACTGTTAATTAATCTGCATGCAGCCTTATGGCCAATGCTTTTTGTATTGATGCTGCCATTTATTGCCGATGCTTTATTAGGAAAATTACGCAGATTAAAACAGCATTTTCCCCATTCTACCATGCACTTCCCGCTCAGTCCGCTGCTGATCTGCCTATGTGTCTCTTTTGCAGTCGGTTTTTGCAATCCATATGGCTGGGAAAGTATGAGTTACCTGTCACGTTCCTACGGCTACTCTGAAATCAACTTATTGGTAAGCGAAATGCATCCCGTTGTTATCACCAGTTTATTGGGTAAACTTCTCTTCCCAATGTTGTTATATATCACAATAGTTTATGCACGAAAAATACCACCACTGCGCTATATTCTGCTGACAGGCGGAACCGCCTGCATGGCCTTATCGGCAAATCGCAGTGTATTCCTGTTATTTTTACTGGGTGTTTTTCCCCTTGCGTATGTTTTCAAAAATTACAAACTGTTAACTTTTGATACACCTTATATTACTCCTGCTTATAAAGCATCTTATCGACTGCGCTGCGGACTGATTACCTTACTGCTGTTCACCATGTCTTTTATTTTCTATAAGCAATGGACTATATTGCTGTCAAAGCTGTTTGCTTTACCCATGGCAGCCGATATTATACTGCTTACTGCCGGCTTACTTTTTTCCATTGAATTTTTCCGTTTCCTAAAAAAGTCTCATCGGCAGCTTTCCTTTGAACTGATTACCAGACAAATCGCTTATTTTATCTTATTACTTGTTTTCACGATATTTATCATCCATGAAAATGATCATTACCAAAATCCGGATTTTGTCTCTGAAACCGAACCTGCTGTAAACTGTTTGCTGCAGGATGCATCTACTGATGATATCAGACTTTGGACCAACTATAACACCGGCAATTATGCTGAGTACAAGGGTATACGCTGCTATCTGGATACCCGTGCCGATGTTTTCCTGCCGCGCAACAACTGGCAAACGGATATCCTGCACGAATATTTCCAACTCGAAACTTCCCATATATATTATAAAGATTTTATCAAGCACTATCACTTCACGCATTTTCTAACTTATCACGATGACGCATTGTACACTGACCTATACAATGACCCTGCCTATAAACTGATTTATTCTGACAAAAACTACCGCCTCTATAAATCAGTCACACCTTGATACTCATTACATTTTATTTGGTGGTGAAACTTATGGCGGTATCGACTGCTGATTTGGCAAAAAAATCTTCTGTCATCCATGAATTAATTTATTACATCTTAGCAGGTGGTATTTCCTTTTTACTGGATTTTTCCCTGCTTTATATTCTTACTACCTTTTTCAATTTTTACTATTGGATTTCTGCCGTTTTTGCTTTTATAGCCGGTTTGATTTTAAACTATATGCTTAGTGTGCACTTTATTTTCACCGATCATATTTTAAACAACCGCCCTGCCGAATTTTCTATTTTTACTTTAATTGGAATAGTCGGACTGGGATTTAATGAACTTTTCATTTGGTTTTTCACTGCTGTCTGTAATAATTATTATCTTATTTCTAAAATTTACACAGCCATAATAGTATTTTTTTGGAACTTTGGCAGCAGAAAACTATTATTATTCCGAAAAAAAACTGGAGACAATTAGGATGAAAAAAACTGCTATCATTATTGGTGCCGGTCCGGCCGGATTAACTGCAGCTTATGAATTATTGAAAAATACCGACATCACTCCCATAATATTCGAATCTTCCGACAGTGTCGGTGGACTTTCCCGAACAATAAATTACAAAGGCAACCGCATGGATATCGGCGGACACCGCTTTTTTTCCAAATCCGAAATAATTAATAAATGGTGGACAGACATACTACCGCTGCAGACAAAAAAAAACCGTGGTTATAATTTTACCGGACAATCTGCCGAATTGCCTGATAATCAAAACTTTCCTGTTGACCCAGAACAAACCGATAATGTCATGCTTGTGCGCTCTCGCCTATCCCGCATCTTCTTTTTAAAAAAATTCTTTGATTATCCATTGAGTATTAAATGGCGTACCTTTGCCAATCTGGGACTATCACGTACCATAAAAATCATTTTAAGTTATTTATATATTTCGCTGTTCCCCATTAAATCGGTAAAAACCCTGGAAGATTTTTTTATCAATCACTTTGGTCGGGAATTATACAATACTTTTTTCAAAGACTACACAGAAAAAGTCTGGGGTCTACCCTGCTGTAAAATACGCCCGGACTGGGGGGTACAGCGTGTAAAGGGACTATCCATTTGGAAACTCATTAAACATGCCCTGCAGAATCTTTTCGTCAACAACTATTCCCTGACACAAAAAAATATTGAAACCTCTCTCATCGAACAATTCATGTATCCTAAATACGGTCCCGGCCAGCTGTGGGAAGAAGTCGCTGCAAAAATTACCCAGCACGGCGGTATAATAAAACTGCGCTGCCCAGTAAAAAAATTATCTTGGAATTCTAATAAAATTAATGGCGTCTGGATAAAAAATACTATTGAACATAAAACTACTTTTTATTCAGCTGATTTTTTCTTGTCATCCATGCCCATCCGTGATCTTATCAAAGCAATGCCGCCAGCTGTTCCCCCGATAGTCACCGCTGTTGCTGCCGGTCTTATATACCGCGACTTTATAACAGTAGGTTTACTGTGCAAAAAAATAAAACTAAAAAATAAAACCAAACTTAAAACCCGACACGGTCTTATTCCTGACAATTGGATTTATATCCAGGAAAAATCAGTAAAACTCGGTCGATTGCAAATATTTAATAATTGGAGTCCCTATTTGGTGAATGATGACACCAATATTTGGCTGGGGTTGGAATACTTTTGCACTGAAGGTGATGAACTATGGTCAAAAACAAAAACAGATTTTACCACTTTTGCCATCAAAGAATTAGAAAAAATTGCCATAGTAAATAGCGATGACATATTAGACAGCATCGTGGTCAAAGTTCCCAAAGCTTATCCGGCATATTTTGGAACTTATGATAAATTACCGATAATCCGTGAATTTATTGACAAATTCAATAACCTGTATTTAATAGGCAGAAACGGTATGCATCGCTATAACAATATGGACCATTCAATGTTAACCGCCATGGCTGCCGTTAAAAATATTACCCATAATATTTCTGACAAGACCAATATTTGGTCAATAAATGCCGACCAGTGTTATCAAGAGGACCAAAGTTAGGCATTCATAAAATACACAAAATCAAACAAAAATTGCTTTTTTATAAAATTGTTTTTTTTCTGTAAAAATATTGCCTATCACAAAAAGATATGTTATATTTAAAATAAATAATGTTTTAAATATAAATAAGATATTATTTTTATTTAATTAAACAGGTCATTATATTAAATGGTCGATTATCCGATATTTTAAAACTTAATAAATTATGGTGGGTGGTAGGGATGCAATAATGTATTTTTTTAATATATTTTTATTGCATCCCTGCGCCCTTTTTTAGTACGCAAAAATAATTATTATGTATTTACATTTACATAGAAATCCGGAGTGTCTATCATAAAACAATTAAGGAATGATTTTATTGCGATTTTTTAAATTATTTGATGGTCTTACATCAAAGATGGAAAAACTGTCACAACGTCAGCTTATCATTGCAGCTTTGGCCATTAGCATATTGTTTACCGTAATATTGTATGTTTACCTGTCCACAGCTTCCCGTAATACCGCCAAGCAAAAATCAGACAATATGACTTCCGTTGTCGTTGCCGTCAAAGACATCCCCGCCCGTACGGCAATAGCTGATGACATGGTGAAAGTCATCACGGTCCCCAAAGATGTTCTGCCCGTGCAGTTCATAAATGATACACATGACGTCATCGGTAAAGTTTCACAAGTACCCATAATGGCTGGAGACATGATCACCGTACCCAAATTATTTTCAGATATAAGATCATCGGGATTCACCGGAACTATCCCGGCTGATTGTCGGGCAATTTCGTTAAAAATATCCGATGTAACCGGCATATCCGGATTTGCTAAGCCAGGTGATTATGTTGATGTGATCTTGGTTTCCGGAAAAAATAATAAAAATGAATTAACCGGCAGGATACTGCTGCAGAATATTTTACTTCTGGGTATCAATAAATCATTTGAACAAGCCGATTCTACTAATGGAAATGATGACAAAACACCCGCCAAAGCAGCCGATACTAAAGCCAAGGAATCACCTGCTACCGCTACCTTAGCTGTACAGCCGGCCGATGCCTTAAAGCTTGCCGTCGCCCAATCTGAAGGTACCGTTTTCTTAGAATTACGGCCGCTCAATCCACGTGATTATTTCGTTCCTGACATCGACTATACCGTTTTCCAATACAGCGAACCTGCCGCCAATAATATGCCAACTGCCGGTGCGCCGGCTAATTTGCCTTTACCTGCTTATTCACCGCCAATACCGCAGCAGGCATCCGCATCAACTGCCGTACAACAGTCATCAGGAAGCTTATCCAACAGTAGCACAATTACCGTCATCCGCGGTACCAAGCAAGATGAAGAGGGGCAATAATAATGCAAATACAACTTTCTTTTTGGAAAAAAACAGCAATAATTTGTTTACTTTTCACTACTTTTATTAATGTCCGTGTTTTCGCTGATGCACCTCCGACACCACTGACTGTTGAAATCAGCCAATATTATCCGCTTGATACCGGAGGCACCATAACCAAAGTAGCAATTGCCGATCCTGCAATTGCCGATATAGCAATAATAACCTCAAACAAAATTGTCATCGTCGCAAAAAAAGTCGGATCGACAACCTTATTAATAAAAACATCAGACGGTATGCAGCAAAACTTTTCCGTAAATGTAACAGCCAATAATTCCGCCCTGGTAACTGCCATAAAAAATGTACTGGGCAGTGACGTTAATATATATGCACAAAAATCCGGTGATAACATTTTGCTGCGCGGCACGGTCAAGAACCAATATGAGCGGGACACTGCCGAAAAAATTGCCAATCTGTACGGCAGCAAAGTCGTAAACATGATACAGATGTCCGCTCCCTCCCAGGTCCGTATTGAAGCCCAAATCGTAGAAATTTCTGCCAATAATGAACGGGATCTCGGTTTTCTCTATTCCAACCCTTCTTCGATAACTGTCAACAGTAATGGCAGCACCACTGTTACCATGGGCACTACCGGTAGTTTTTCCATCGGTCAATCTTTCAACCGCAGCTATGCCGACCTGAATGCCACTTTGCAGGCCTTGGAACAAAAAGGCCTTGCCAAGATACTTTCAAAACCCAATATTACAACTTTGAGCGGTGAAAAAGCCAGTATCCTGATTGGTGGTAAAATTCCAATACCTACCAGTAACAATAATGGAGATATCAGTATTGAATGGCGCGACTATGGTATCAAACTCGATATTGACCCTATTGTAGACAATAGCAATAATATCACCGCTAAAATAAAAGCCGAAGTCAGTACACTTGATTATGCCCACCAATTAAAGAACAATAATTTTCTCATTCCTGCCCTGGCATCACGTGAAGCCTCCACCGATGTCACCGTGAAGTCCGGCGGCACTATGGCGATAGGCGGATTATTAAACTCTGAGGAAAGCAAAACCATTACTAAAGTACCGCTTTTGGGAGATATTCCCATAATCGGTGAATTCTTTAAACACTCGGCCAAAACACGTGATAAACGCGAGCTTATCATTTTAATAACACCTGTGCTGGTCGACCAAAATACCCCGGTAAATATGACCCAGGATTTAGAAAATCTCTACAAAGATAAACAAATTGACCAGCGCCGGGAAACAGTCATAACCGAAGGCTCTGCGATAAATAAGCACACCGACGATGCTCTGTCTGGACAGTCCCATACGTCGGAAACAGACGAACCCTCCTCTGTTCAACCCAAAGCTTCGGATAAACCTGCAAATATCAAGCTATCAGGAATACTCAATAAACCGGTTACCGCACAAATAAAATGAACTTGGTTTATTGACGGCTGCAAGCTAAAGGAGGCACAGCATAAATGGAAAATGACCAGCCAAACGGCAAGATAATAACATTATTCAGCACAGCCTCGGCTGTCGGCAAAACCTTCTTAGCCGTTAACATGGCAGCAGGTCTTGCCGCTTCCGGTTATAAAGTATGCCTTATCGACCTTGATCTTCAGTTTGGTGATGTTGCTTATTATCTCCATCTTAAACCCAGGCACAACCTGTTTGATCTGGTAACACAACTGCAAAAAACGGCTGTACCTTCAGATATTAACCTCTTCGATTATTTAACTCCCTACATACACGATGATCTGCAATTTTTTACACTGCTGCCGCCCGACAAACTGGAACAAGCCTGCAATATTTTCACTGCCGGCATCAATCGCTGCCTTAATGAATTGCAAACATGTTTTGACTACCTTATAGTCGATACAACTTCGGCATTCAGTGAAATAAATCTGTCAGTAATGGATATGAGCACCATCATAGCTTTCATCGGCATCGTTGATTTCATACCGACAATAAAAAATATGAAAATCGGCTATGATACCATGCACAGCATCGGTTATGACAACCAGAAAATACATCTGATACTGAACCGCAGCGACTCCAAAACCAATATTGAGCTCAATGACGTCCGGCAGCTTCTGAAAGATGATTTTTATCATATCATCCCAAATAATTTCCAGCAGGCACAAAACTCATTACGCAGCGGTATTCCGCTTCTGGCATCCGATAAAAGCAGTGATCTTGGCAAGAGTATCCGTCAGCTGATTAATAAATGCACCGACCAGCGGCCATCTCCTACTAAAAACGACAGCAGCCTGCACGGTTGGATGAAACACTTATTTAACTGAAAGGAGTCAACATGATTTCGTACCGTGTCATTTTAATTGAAGAAAAATCTCTGATGCTTGAACGTCTTTCCAGTGTCGTACGCAATGCCAGGAACTTTGATCTGATGGCACGTTATACATCCCCCCAGGAAGCATTGGATCAGTCTGCCGTATTTGATCCCAGTTTGATCATTTTAGACACTGATGCCGATGGAAATATATCCTATATCCCCATTATCCGCAAACAATTTCCTGCCGCCTCCCTATTGTGCTGCGGTGCCCATTGGAATGCCCAGGATGCCAGCCAAATGGTTCATGCCGGTGCCATTGGATATATTATCAAACCTTTTTCCGGCAGCGAGCTCACTAAAGCTGTTGAAAGTTTTAATGTAAATAACGTTGGAGCCTACTCTGAAGTAACAGCCTTTTTCAGTCCTAAAGGCAAAAGCGGCAAAACAACACTGATTGCCAATCTGGCACTAAGTCTGGCCCGTAAAACCAATGAAAAAGTGGGCATCATCGACGCCGATCTGCAGTTTGGCGATATGGCCGTTTTCTTCAACCTTAAACCGCAAAGCACGATTGTGGAAGCAGTCCGTGACATCAAATTTTTATCACCGAGTACATTGAATTCCTATTTCATACCCATTAATAAAAATATTTCCTTATTATGCGGTACCAAACGCCCCGAATTTGCCGAACATGTTACCATGCAGCCTTTTTCTGAAATGATACGCATGGCCCGCCATCTTTTCCGTTACATACTTATAGACTTACCGCCGGCCTTCAACCCCATTTCCATAACTGCCGCCGAATCAGCCGACAAGACTTATATAGTCGCTATGAATAACGGCGGCACCGAACTGCAGCATATGCAGCGCGCCTTGACGATATTTCACGATGCCTGGCCGGATAATTTCCAAAAACGGCTCCATATTGCTTTTACCCGGCTGCCGATTACTTCCAGTGTCAAGGGATATATTGAAAATGTTCTGCACCGACCGCTCGATGCCGCTATTCCCAATGAATATGCGTTAGTATCGGCTGCCGCCAACAACGGACGTATGGCCGTTGACCTTGCTCCCGACTCGGAATTTGCCGCCAGCATCGACCGGCTTGCCGATGTCATGCGCGGTCAGTCGGATCTCAGGTGGGAAACATTATGATGATAGCTTTATTATGTGGTTTTTTACTGTTTTTTCTATTATATATTTTAATTATCTGCCTGTTTTACAAACGAACCAAAGTCTCCCGGCATTTACTTAATTATGTTGCCGGCAGTGCACCACAGCCAGATGTCCGGCAAGACCAAACATGGCGTCAGAGTTTTTTGGCCTTCATCCGCGCCATTGCTAAACTGCTAGAACAAATTCGCCACTATGCGGATCTTGACCGCAAAATGCAGCAGGCCGGACTCCCTATACTGGGATCTGAATTTATAGTAATAACGGTTCTATTAAGTTTGATTGCCGGCATTATTGCCTTCAGCCTGATTTTAAAAGGAACAGCAGCTTTACTGACAGCGCTGCTGACGGCTATCTTTTGCCGTTTATACATAAACATAATCATCGCTCGCAGAAAACAAGCTTTTACCAACCAGCTTGGTGATATGCTGTCGATGGTCGCCGACTCAATGCGGGCCGGGTTCAGTTTTATTCAGTCAATAGATCTGGCCGCCCGGGAAATGGGTGCACCGATTGGCGATGAATTCACCCGGTTAATGGCAGAAACCCGCATGGGGTCTTCCATGGAACAAGCTCTCCAATCGATGGCCCGACGCGTCGACAGCCGCGACTTCGACCTGATAGTTGCCGCCGTTTTGATTCAAAGACAGGTTGGCGGCAATTTAGCCTATATTTTTGATACTATCAGCGGCACTATCAATGCCCGTATTCGTATGAAACGGGAAGTTAAAACTTTAACGGCACAAGGCCGCTTGTCGGGCTGGATACTTGCCGCACTGCCCATTGCCTTATCTTTGCTTCTTTCCATTATCAATCCCAATTATCTGGAACCACTCATTACCGATCCCACCGGCCGAATGGCTATTGGTGCCGCCGTCATAATGGAAATAATCGGTTTTATAATCATCCAGCGGCTTGTTGATATCGATGTTTAAGCTATATGCTTTCACATATATATTTATATTCTTAAGGAGGAGTTTATATGCTAGCAATAATCAATTACTTAAAGTTTCATTATTCAAACGAAAAAGGCCAGGGGATCGTCGAATATGCCTTAATTCTGGCAGCTGTTGTAGTATTGGCCGGATTTTTAGGTTCAAAAGGGGCACTTGGCCAAGCTGTACAAGAAACATTTAATAACGTCATTGGCGCTTTAAAGTAATCATCTAGCTTAGTTTACATAAAAGGTCTTCTAATGAAGACCTTTTATGTACTTTTTAGGAGAATAACATTATGAAACGACAGCAGACAGGTCAGGCAATCGTCGAATTTGCCTTAGTATTGCCCATATTAACCATGTTATTGCTGGCAATAATCTATCTCAGTATGGTATTTGCCGATTATCTTACCTTATCTTCCATCGCCCGTGACAGTGCCCGCTATGCCGCGGTCGCAGCCGACAGCACTACTACCGGCGAACAGATACGCACTAAATACAATCAAAACAATAACCCTTCATTGATATCATCCATTTATACATGGAACCAGAACGATGCCAATGATTTCAATATTGCCGTCAACCAGTCTGACGGTGATCCGGATAACACCTATGTTCTTGTCAACCTGCGGGCAACTGCTGCCAATACGGCTGTTTACGGCAATATACTAACGTTGCCTTCCGAGCTTAAAGTATCCTGCAAAATGCATCAGGAAAAATAATACTAAATACGACAATTGCGCAGTCTGCAAGCTGCTTTACATACTATTTTGGGAGTGTTCATTATGTCATTGCTTGAGCGGCTCGGCCGATCAAATGGAATCAACGAAACCAAACAGATTTTTGGTGACCGTACAACCGATAATTCAACAAATAACTATCAAAAAATCAAACTGGAAATACATCGCCGCATCGTAGATGAGATGACTACCAGTCACGACCAGCTTCTCAACAGCAATTTTCACGATGAATCGCAGAAAGAAGAACTTGAAGGTATAATCACAACTTACTGCCAGCAGGTCCTTACCGAACAGCCATTTCTCCTGCCGCGATCTGAGCAGGTTTCTCTGGTAACCGATATCCGTAATGAGATTCTCGGCCTTGGGCCTATCGAACCGCTGCTGAAAGATGATTCCATAACGGAAATAATGATCAACGGTCCTCATTCAGTATTTGTGGAACGTTTGGGCAAGCTGCATCTGACCAATGTCAGTTTTCAAAGTGACGAGCACCTGATGCACATTATTGAGCGTATCCTCACTCCCATAGGACGCCGTCTCGATGAATCTTCACCGCTGGTTGATGCCCGCTTGGAAGATGGCTCCCGTGTGAATATAATCATCCCGCCGCTTTCACTTGTCGGTCCTTGTGTAACAATCCGCAAGTTTTCCCATAAACCGCTGACAATAGAAAACCTCGTTGATTTTGGTACGCTTGACCGTAACATGGCAGCCTTTCTGCGAGCCTGTGTTAAAGCACGGCTCAATATTCTTGTATCAGGCGGCACCGGTTCAGGAAAGACCAGCACACTTAATGTGATATCATCGTTCATCCCTGAAGATGAACGCATCGTCACCATTGAAGATGCCGCCGAGCTTAAACTGCAGCAGACTCATGTGGTCACTTTGGAAGCGCGTCCCGCCAATATTGAAGGCACCGGTGCCATTACCATCCGTGATCTTGTACGCAATGCCCTGCGTATGCGTCCCGATCGCATTATAGTAGGGGAAGTCCGCTCCGGTGAAGCACTCGATATGCTGCAGGCAATGAATACCGGCCATGACGGATCTCTTACTACAGCACACGCCAATAATCCGCGCGATGCGTTGAGCCGTCTGGAAACTATGGTGCTCATGTCCGGCATGGAACTGCCGGTGCGGGCCATCCGTGAACAGATTTCTTCAGCAATCGACCTCATCCTGCACCAGTCACGTATCCGTGACGGCAGCCGCAAAATAACCTATATTACTGAAGTACAGCATATGGAAGGCGATACCATCACTTTACAGGACATTTTCCAATACGTCCAGACCGGCTATGATGAAAAAGGCAAAGCACTCGGTTACTTCACTGCAACCGGGGTACAGCCTTCCTTCATCGAAAAGTTCCGCATCAACGGGATTGATCTGCCGCCCGAGCTTTTCAGCATCAACAATATTCCTGAAACTTCCCTATAAATTCTCATGTCAGCATTAAATCTGCTTGTATAATAGATTAAACTAGGTGATATCAAATGAAATTTTTATTAATAGCCGGTGGCTGTGGTGCCATAATCTTTACTATTCTTTATTTGTTCATATCAACCATGCTGAAAAAAAAGGAATTCGTACAGGAACGTCTGCAGTCCATCAATAAATATCCCGACAAATTCGCCGACAATACCAGCAATACCGCGGCAGCAAATCCTGAAGGGGACACTTCACTGACACAGCGTGTTTTTTTACCGTTATACCATAATATTGAACGGCATTTACTGGCTTTTGCTCCCCATGCAATAAGGCAAAGTCTTGCCCAACGCATTATCTATGCCGGTAAGCAAAACATTTGGAGTGTAAATGCCGTTGCCACAGCTTGGGTACTTTCTATGGGGACAGGATTCTTATTGGCCTTTCTATATGTTTCTCATACCGGTACTTTTACATTTGCCCAGCGCATTATAATTTTACTGCTGGGACTGTCTGTGGGTGCATTGCTGCCATTTTCTGCCTTGAATACCATAATCCGGCGCCGACAAAAACTTATCCTGCACCAGCTGCCCGAAGTACTTGATTTGTTATGTGTAAGTGTACAGGCCGGGCTGTCATTTGACGCGTCACTAATGAAAATAACCACTCAAATGACCGGTCCTTATATTGATGAATGTGAAAAAATGCTCCGTGACGTGCGCATGGGCATGACCAGACGCACTGCTCTGCAGAACTTGTCGAAACGCTGCAATCTCCAGGAAGTCCATTTATTTACGACAGCCGTTATTCAATCAGAAAAACTCGGCACCAGTATGAGCAAGACACTGCTGGCACAGGCAGATAATACTCGTGAACGGCGCATGCAGTCAGCTAAGGCAGCCGCTTTAAAAGCACCGATAAAGATACTTTTCCCCTTGATATTATTTATTTTTCCCGCATTATTTGTCATTGTCCTGATGCCGTCACTGCTGGTGTTTATAAAATCAATGCATCCATGACTTTCTATAGAAAAAGGAATGACCGCTTTGAAATATTTTATTGTGCAGAACAAAAAGTATCCGCCGCTTCGAATCGAAGCAGCGGATACTTTTCTTAAACGTCTTATCGGTCTGATGGGCAGAAAAAAACTGCCACCGGATCAAGGTATGCTGTTATCACCATGCAACAGCATCCATATGTTATTCATGCGCTTTGCCATCGACGCCGTATACCTCGATAGGGATAACCGTATCATTAGAATTGTCCGGCACCTGCAGCCATGGCTGGGTATCAGTCTGTGTTTCAGAGCCCATGCCGTACTGGAAGTAACTGCCGGCACAGCTCAATTATCGGGGTACCATGTCGGTCTTCAACTCTTAAAAAAAGAATCCTTTGATTAATCGTCATCATCCACCAAGCGTGCCGTACCGCTGCCGGTAAAGGTATCATTGGAATCGGGACCCGTATATGAACCCTGTACCTGTGAAGAAAAATTATTACAATAGATACTGCCATGGAATTTAGCCGCATTTTCATTCACCAGTACGTCAGCATTCGGTGCATAAATCACGCCGCGCAATTCTGGACTGCCCGGTCCCGGATTATAATGAAAAGTTGTACCCATATAATAAATGATAAGCGGCCTTACAGTATCATGATTGACGTGTAAATTTATTGTTCCCGTTTCATTTTCACTTTTTCCGTAAATTATAAATATCGGTTTATTTTTTAACGCCGGATCATCAGATCCTATCAGTGCTTTGTCGATTATAATGTCAATATTGGGCGAATTGATTGAGATTATATTGCCTTTTAAATCGTCCGTATAAACTGTCTGTTCATTGGTTATCGTTTGATCTGCACTTTGTTTCAGTGTATCAAAGGCATATGGCGTGCCGTCCAGCTTTGGCATTTCACCGGGAACGGGTGTATTTGTCTTTAACTGATCTGATGAAACAAAACCACCCGGTGATGAATAAACATTTTTGCTATTGTTATCATTTTTCCCCGTTGCATTATAGTTTTCACTCTTTGCCGAATCAGGATCCGGACCGGCATAGTAAAGTTTTCCGTCGAAAGTAGTCTGATTATTACCATTTTGATATCCCTGGTTAACCTGCATTTCATATTTATAAGTAATCAATCCGTCAAATAATGAGGAACCGGTGATTTTAGCCACCGCTGTCACCGCTATCGGCATGGAATCATATTGACCGCCATTATTAAAAAGTTTGAGTATTTTTATAAAATAAGTCGGTACCGTATCGTCAAGCACCAATTTAAGCTTTATTATACCGTCTTTACTAGTAATTATCGGGTAGGAACTGCCACGGGCCGTCGGATTTTCATAACCACGGTTTCCATTGATGCTCTTCATATCATCAATATATTTTTGGGCAGTTGTCTGAGCATCTGCTTCACTACTGGTTTTACTGTATTTATCGGCAGCTGCCAGCACTGCGGCATCAGCCATATTTTGCAGCTGCTGTCTATGAAAATAAGCATTGCCAAAATCGACAGCCAGTCCTGTAAAAACCAATAAAATAGGAATTGCAAGTGCAAATATTACGGCTACTGCACCTTTTTGCCTATTCTGACCCATTTTCATTTTAACACTTCCCTATCCATTATTATTACTGCTATTAGTATAGCATATATCTTATTTATATAAAAGTATATCTTATTTAGAATAAATAAACACATTATAATTTTCTTGATTTATTTTTTATATTCTAACCATAAAAATACCAATTCGCTGAATCAACCGGATAAACCTAGACTTTCCCCACAAATCACTTTAAAACAATATCTGTAAGGAGTCATTTCGATGTATTTTTTGATTATTGCCCAAATTCCCCTATTTTTCTGGTTGTCATATCTGATGGCATTCCTTAGCTCAATATGGATAGATACGCTTTATCGAAAAAATTGTGCAATATTGTCATTTCCTGATAGACAGTTTGAACGTGCTAAATTCAGACAGATACTTTTAACTATCGCTTTTACAACACTATTTTGTTATCTTTCACAAATGACCTCAATAGTTATTTTTACACTGCGTTTTATCGTTGCCGCTTTTTTGCTGCTTATAATTTGCACCGACTTCGAGCAACAGGTTATTTTCGATAAAATGCTGCTTTATTTTGCTTGTTTTTCCTTATTACCAATTTTTTTTCAATTATCTAATGCCATAGACTGTGTGATTGCTGCTTTTGGCGGTGGGCTTTGTTTTTTCCTGTTGTCCGTTTTGACCCACGGCGGTATCGGCGGCGGTGATATTAAACTGATCTTTACATTGGGATTATGGCTGGGAATCATTAACTTAATCTTAGTTATTCTTATCGGTTTTTCATTAGGAGGTATTGCCGCCATTTTTTTATGTCTGGCAAGACAAAAAAATCGCAAAGCTTATTTTGCTTATGGCCCCTACTTTGCCCTGCCAGCATTATTATTTTATATTTTATAATTTTTTTCACAAAATTATATTTTCTCACTGTCTAATTTAAATGATTTATTTTTATCGAAACATTTAGTATAATAATATATGTTACTAAATTAACAAATTTTTCTTATAATTAAACGTTATTCATATATTATATATTGTTTATCACTAAATAATCACCAATCAGGGGGTCTGTTTTATGCAAAACCGTTTTTTAAAAATTTTGTGTCTGTCTATTATTGCAGTTGTGTTCGTTGCCGGCTGTGGTAAAAAAGAAGAAGCCACTCCTCCACCCTTAGTGAGGACCCAGCAGATATCCACAAAAAATAATATTGACGGCTTTACATATGCCGGCTCCGTTCACGGGCGCTATGAAACAAACTTATCCTTTCAGGTAAGCGGTAAAATATTACGCCGCAATGTACAGACAGGTGATCGTGTACATGCCGGAGACACTCTTATGGTAATGGATAATAAAGATATTATCCAACAAGTAAATCAAAGCAATGCCAAAGTAGAGGCGGCATCTTCTGAACTGAACCTTGCTGCCGCTAATTTAAAAAGATATCAGCAATTATACGCACAAGATGCCGTACCGCAGGCACAGCTGGATCAATATCAAACTTCTTATGATTCTGCTTCAGCTGCATATCAGCAGGCAGAGGCACAATCCTCACAGGAACACAATGCCCTTTCTTATACTGATCTTACTGCTGATACAGACGGAGTTATTTCAGCAATCAACGCGGAGGCAGGACAGGTTGTCTCTGCCGGACAGACAGTCTTGACTCTTGTCCAGACTAATGAACTTGAAGTCGATGTCAATATACCGGAAAACCACATAGGTGACGTAAGTGAAGGTAAAAAAGTAACAGTATCCTTCTGGGCATTGAACAATTCATCTGTCAACGGAATAGTAAGAGAAATATCCCCTATAGCTGATGCAACAGCACGTACATATTTAATAAAAATTTCTCTGCCCGATCCGCCTGCCGGATTAAAACTGGGGATGACTGCCAGTGTCATTTGCCTGCCTTCTGATAATTCCGATAAAACTTCTTATATTCTACCGCTTTCGGCTATTTATCAAACCGGTGACACACCCGAAGTATGGCTTGTTGATAAAGATGACAAAGTATCCCTGCAAAAGGTTCAAGTAGCTGACTTCGATGAAAATCATGTAAAAGTATCGGGGTTAAATGAAGGCGATATGGTTGTGACTGCCGGCGTACAAAAGCTGCGTGAAGGACAAAAAGTACGTACAAATGATGATGCCGTAGGAGATGCATCATGAAAAATTTAACCGAACTTTCTTTAAAAAATAAAGATCTTGTATGGTATTTTATCATCGTCGTAATTATTGCCGGTATATTTTCCTACACGAAACTTGGCCGTATGGAAGACCCTGCCTTCACCATAAGAGAAATGGTCGTCACCGTCAGCTGGCCGGGTGCCACAGCCAAACAAATGGAAGAACAGGTAACTGACAAACTTGAGGAAAAACTTCAAGATACGCCGGGGCTGGATTATTTAAAAAGTTCATCCAGACCTGGTACTTCAATAATATATGTAACACTTCGTCAGGATATTGATAATTCCAAAATACGCGATACCTGGAAAGAAGTCCGTAATCTTTGCGAAGATGAAAAAACGGATTTGCCGGATGGTGTCTACGGCCCTTTTTACAATGATCGTTTTGACGATGTTTTCGGTTCAATATATGCTCTAAGTGGAGATGGTTATTCATATGAAGAACTGCGCCAGCATGCAGAAAAAATCCGCCGGATGCTGCTTGACGTACCCAGTGTACAAAAAGTAGAACTGCTTGGTGTACAAACTGAAAAAGTATATGTGGAAATAACAAATGTAAAATTGGCTGAACTTGGTATAAGCCCGCAGACCATCTCCAATGCAATAAAAACACAAAATGAAATAACTCCTGCCGGTATGGTAGAAACATCTTCCGATAATGTCTACCTGCGATTCACCGGTATGTTCAGCAACATTCAAGATATCGAAAACCTGCCAATAAAGGCCAATAATAAAATATTCCGCCTTGGTGATATAGCGCGAGTAGACCGCAGCTATTCAGAACCAGCCGATCCCAAAATGTATTTTAATGGTAAACCAGCCGTTGGCATTGCCGTATCAATGGAACCGGGCGGGAATATACTTACCCTCGGCAACAACCTGAGTTCATTACTGAATAAAATAAAATCGGATATTCCTTTGGGCTTGGAAATAAACCAGGTATCTGACCAGCCAACAGTTGTAAAAGAGTCCATCGGTGAATTTGTCGGTACATTAAGGGAAGCTGTAATCATAATACTTGCCGTAAGCTTTTTAAGCCTTGGGCTGCGAACAGGATTGGTTGTTGCCGGCTGTATCCCCTTGGTACTGGCCGGTGTCTTTTCAATGATGTATGCCTTGGGAATCGATTTGCAAAAAGTATCACTGGGTGCATTGATTATTGCGTTAGGTTTGTTGGTAGATGATGCAATAATTGCCGTGGAAATGATGAGTGTGAAACTGGAAGAGGGATTTGATCGATTTAAAGCTGCCTGCTATGCTTTTAATTCAACAGCCAAGCCTATGCTTACCGGTACTTTAATAACCTGTGCCGGTTTTATCCCGGTAGCTTTTGCCAACGGCATGGCTTCAGAATTCTGCAAAAGTCTATTTCCGGTCATAGGTATAGCACTTTGCCTGTCCTGGATAGTTTCTGTGATGGTAGCACCATTATTTGGCTACTATTTGATACGTGTTAAAAAACCGGCAGCTGCCGGAAAAAATCCTTACCAGAGCAGATTTTATCTGTTATTTCGCAAAATTCTTGTCTGGTGTTTAAATCATAAAAAAATCATAATCACTTCTACTTTGGGATTATTTATAGTGTCTGTTTTCTCCTTCAAATTTATCAAGCAGGAATTTTTCCCGCCATCACTGCGTCCTGAAATAATTGTTGAAATGCGGTTACCTGAAGGATCATCAATAAGTTCATCAGAAGAACATGCCAATAAATTTGCCGCTTTTTTAAATACACAAAACGATAAGATTAAAAACTTTTCCTATTATGTAGGCGAAGGAGCACCACGTTTTGTTCTCACATTAAATCCACAACTGCCGGCAGATAATTACAGTCAATTTGTAATTGTTTCCAAAGATGTTGACAATCGAAAACAGCTTGCTAAAATAATTGAAAAAGAATTAGCTGATAATTATCCTGATGTACGCAGCGACATCAAATTTATTCAAACTGGTCCGCCGGCCGATTATCCTGTTATGCTTCGTGTATCTGGCTATGATGAAGATAAAGTACGTACTATTGCTGAAAAAGTTGCTGATATTACTGCCAGTGATTCTAATAATGAAGATGTACATTTTAATTGGAATGAAAAAAGCAAAATCATGCATCTGTCGCTTGACCAGGATAAACTGAGAGCCATGGGGCTGTCAGGACAAGCCGTAGCACAAACATTGTACACCGAAATTTCTGGGGCCTCAGTAGCCCAATACTATGATGGTGACCGCACCATAAATATAACAATGCGGCTGGATAATAATGATCGGCAACATTTAACTGATATAAAAAATATTCCTGTTTACCTTGGCAGTGCCGGCTATGTACCTCTGTCACAAATTGCCAAAATAAGTTATGGAGCAGAGGACGGCCTTATCTGGCGTTATAACTTAAAACCAACTATAACTGTCGAAGCTGATATAAAGGATGGCACAGCTAATGACGCCACACAAAAGGCCTATAATGCTACCAAAAGCCTGCGTGATAAATTGCCGCTCGGTTACAGTATAGATATCGACGGAGCGTTATCAGACAGTAATGAAGCAATGCAGTTTCTTTTAGTGCCTGTTCCAATCATGCTTCTTGTCATCATAACCTTGTTGATGGTGCAGCTCAGAAATGGCAAGCTGGTAGTGTTGACTCTGCTAACTGCCCCATTAGGTCTCATAGGCGTATGTTTTGGAATGCTTCTTATGAATAAAGCAATGGGATTTGTAGCTCAATTGGGTATTCTTGCTTTAAGCGGCATGATTATCAGAAATTCAGTAATTTTAATTGACCAGATACAAAAACATATGGCTTCCGGCGAATCACCATGGGATGCTGTCATCGATTCCGCAATACTGCGATTCCGCCCTATTATGCTCACAGCAGCGGCGGCTATCTTAGGTATGCTGCCTCTTATGACAAGTCCATTTTGGGGTCCAATGGCAGTGGCAATTGGCAGCGGCCTTCTGGTTGCTACTGTACTTACGCTTTTGGTACTGCCAACAATGTACGCCGCCTGCTATAAAATTAAAAATAATAAATAGTTATTTTTAGTGTCATCGTAAAATTCTGCACGCTATAACAATTATTTTCTTCATTCATATCAATACAATAAAAAATATTCGCGATTATAACAGAAACACCCTGATAAGTTGGATTTTTATTCCAGACTTATCAGGGTGTTTTTATCGCTAATAATTATGATCTTTCAATTCAAAACATCAATTTTTTTCTGTTATCCATTCCACATAAATCTGATTTAATTTTTGTTCAGCATATTCAGCTGCAACATTTATATCATAAAAAGCACCAATTTTGCTCAATAATGCCGCTGCAATTTTTATTTGATTTTCATCATGTATGCTAAACTGACATGATGACAGGTCAATACTGAATACTGATTTTATCATTTCATCTTCTTGTTTATTCTGACTTAATCTGCAATTAAACGTTTCACGCTTATGCGGTAAAATATGGATCAATATTTTGAACACAATTGTCAGATATTTATGATTTCCTTTAGTATTAAATGTTTCTCCCTCAACCGGCTCAATAGAAATACGGTTATCACAGTTCACAACAATATCATCAATAAGTTTAGCCAAAGGTTTGCTATCCACCACAGCCGGCAAGTGTCCTAAATATGTTAAATAAATCACTTCAGCCATGTGAAATATTTTGCTTTGTTCTTTATTATTATCCTGTTCAATAGTGTCTTTAGAGCCAATATTTCTCCGCAGTAACGAAAATAATAATACACTGATTTTATATAAATGCCGAAGTTCTTCTCTTTCTTGTATTTTTTTATCCTCTATGGTCTTAAATATTCTCTGGTAGGCAGCATTTTTAGCAGTCAGCTTTTCATTGAGTGAATCTCGTTCAGTTTGAAGATTATAATAGTCAATTGATTGTTTAATAACCGGCAGCAGTTCATTTTCTGTTGTCCAAGGCTTAGTAATAAATTTAAATATTTCTCCCTGGTTGATTGTTACAAGCATCTGTGATAATTGAGTGTAGCCGGAAAGAACCACCCGCACTGTTTTGGGGTATTTTTCTTTGACAATTTTTAACAATTTTAGTCCGTCCATGCCTGGCATCCGCATGTCAGTCACAATAACATCGATTTTATTTTTTCCCAAAACAGTCAATGCCTCTTCACCACTATTAGCAAAAAAGGACACAAATTTTTCATCCATAACTGCCCTTTTAATTGCCCTTAAGACACTGACTTCATCATCAACAAATAACACCGTATTTTCACTCATATTATCACCCCAGGTTCAATTTTTTCATTCTCTGCCCAACATTTCTAATTATTACATTACAAATTCGACATATTATTTAAGTATCCTTTTACCGAATAAGCATAGTTTATCGCAATCGTTCAATAGTAATGAATAATTTTTCGTGGGCAGGAATCAGCAGTATTAAACCGAAATATTTAAGATATATTTATTAACAAATATACCATAAGCATCAGTATATCAATTTTGCGGTCGGAGGTAAGAAGAATGAAAATCGAACAGTCAATATATGACAATACAGGACAAATAATCAAACACCCGGATAAACATTCAAAGTTTTCAGCTCAATTTGTCATGATTTTTGGAGCAAAAGAACTTTTACTAAACCAGCAAATTTACAACGAATTAAGATCTTTATATCCCGGTGCCTATCTTATCGGCGGAACAACAGCCGGAGAAATATATAACAATGTTGCTGCTGATATGAGTCTTTCTGCAACAGCAGTTCATATGGAGCAAACGCCGATACGTTTTGCCTCGGCTGCTATTAAAAATAATGAATATTTTAAAGCATCTGCTGATTTAATAGCACAATTTCCCCTTCAAGGGCTTAAGCATATATTCATTATTTCCGAGGGTATAAACATAAATGGCAGTAAGCTTGTCGATGGACTTGCTGCCAGTTTACCCGACGATGTCACCATATCAGGCGGACTTGCCGGTGACGGTACATCATATAAGGAAACATTTGTCATTGCCAATGATTATCCACAAAAAAATATGCTTGCCGCTATTGGATTTTATGGTACCCACGTACAAATAGGCTGTGCTTCGGCCGGTGGTTGGTCACCTTTTGGGATTGAACGTGTAATCACAAAATCGACAAACAATATATTGTACAAATTTGATGAAAAACCCGCACTGGATTTATATAAAGCATATCTTGGTGAATATGCCGACGAGCTTCCTGCGGCAGGTCTTTATTTTCCTCTCATGGTACGTTCCAATGACGACAATCACACTTTTATACGTACAATTCAGCGAATTGATGAAAAAGAACGAGCCTTAATTTTTTCTGGTGATGTCCCTCAGGGATATCTTTCCAAATTAATGCGAACCAATTTTGATGATCTCATTGACGGTTCACGTCAGGCAGCCCAGCTCAGCCTCTCATTTATTCCTGATAATGATACTGCGTCTTGTCTAGCCGTTTTGGTAAGCTGCGTAGGCAGAAAATTGATACTCAGCCAAATGGTCAGTGAGGAAATTGACGCCGCACGCAATACCTTAGGTTCCAACACTGTATTTACAGGTTTTTATTCTTACGGTGAAATAGTTTCATCCATAAAAAACAGAATCTGTGAACTACATAATCAAACAATGACGATTACATTAATAACGGAGGTTTGAAATGGATAATATACATCGCCTGTTGAAAAGACAAATAAAAATTTATTTGCATGATATTAAATTGGATAATGATTTTCAAACTTTTATCGAAGCAGTAAACCAGGCATATATCAATCATGACAAAGAACGTTCATTGTTAGAACGCAGTATAGATATCAGTTCCAAAGAATACAATGAAAATATGGAAAAAATCCGCATG
Organism: Pectinatus frisingensis; assembly: GCF_014076555.1. Lineage (NCBI taxonomy): Bacteria > Bacillati > Bacillota > Negativicutes > Selenomonadales > Selenomonadaceae > Pectinatus > Pectinatus frisingensis. The sequence continues at coordinate 894,051 of NZ_CP045424.1, read as the reverse complement.
CTGCAAAGCCAGCTTATCCAGCAGGAAAAACTGGCCGGCATCGGGCAGTTATCAGCTGGAGTAGCACACGAAATCAACAATCCGCTCGGATATGTTCAAAGCAACATGGACACATTAAAAAAATATCTGGAAAAAGTCAGTTCTTTTCTCAGCACACTTAGTCGCGTTGAAAAAACTCTGGAAACAGATTCTGACGCAAATTTACAAGAACTTTTCCAAATTATTGAAAAAGCTTTGAAAGAAAATAAAATCAATTACATTACAGAAGATTTGAATGATATAATCGATGAATCTATGAGCGGACTGACACGAATAGAAAAAATCGTTAAAAGCCTTTTGGGATTTTCCAGGGTCAGCAGTCTGGAATTTGAAGAATATAATCTGAACAAAGGCATTAAAGATACCTTAGCCGTAGCCAATAATGAAATTAAATACACTACGAAAATAATTGAAGATTTAGGTGACATTCCCTATATAAAAGCTGCCGGCGGAGCAATTAACCAAGTACTGCTGAATCTCATTATAAATGCTGTCCACGCCATAAGAGAATCTTCCCACGAAGGTGTCATCAACATAAAAACTTTTACCAAAGATAATTTTGTCTGCTGCGTAATAACCGATAACGGAAAAGGTATTCCGGAGGAAAACATAGACAATATATTCACTCCTTTTTTTACCACCAAACCAGTGGGAGTCGGTACCGGTCTGGGACTGAGTATTGCTTATGATATTATTGTCAACAAACATTCCGGTCAGATTACCGTCAAAAGCGAATTAGGCAAGGGCACCACTTTTACTATTTATCTGCCAATACAGCATCATCCCAGTAATTTATAATAAATATATTCAATATTCATTTTGATAACTGTCAATCATTTTATTCTTCTTTGCTTTTAAATATTTTGCACAGACACAAAACAAGAATCTCCGACAGAAAGGACAGCTATATGAATGTATTAGAAACGATAAAAAGCAGGCGCAGCATACGCTCATTTAAAAACAAAGCTGTCAGCGGCAATATCATGCAAAACATACTTTTAATGGGAACTAAAGCCCCATCAGGTAAAAACAGACAACCTTGGCACTTTAAGATTTTAGAAGGATCAGCTAAAAACCGACTAACGGACTTGATGGATGAAAAGGCATTAACCAAACAGAGTGGTTCCGCGGATATCGGTAGTCTGCAAATAAGCAGCAATGCGATTAAAGAAGCCAGTGCTGTCATATTAGTATACAATAGGTTTTCCAAACATGAGCAAAATTATGACCACTACAAATATCTTATGGATACACAATCAATTGGAGCTGCTGTCCAAAATATAATTTTGGCGGCAAAAGCCTTTAATCTGGGATCATTATGGATTTGTGATATTTTCCAATGTGACAAAGAAATTTCCGAATGGCTTAGTGAGCCCAATGAATTGATGGCGGCAGTAGCTATCGGCTATCCCAATCAAAAACCATATGAGCGCCCAAAAATAGCACTAAATGAGCTGACAGAGTGGATAAAATAGCAGTAGTTCTTCACTCTATCCCCTTTATATCAGTAAAAAACCGTACGATAAATGGCACTGACCTCAAAAAATGCAATATGCAATCCAATTGAATCTTTATTATACTGTATTTATTTGATATTTCATCACGGATTGTCAAACTAAATATTAAAATAATTCGATATATAAATTACCTTTGAAATTAAATGCAGAACATATTTATTTCATGAAAACATATCTTTTATAATAAATGGAATATCATATTTTTTTATACCCGACGCTCATTATGAAATAAAAACCTCCAATCATAGTTATCACAACAAAATAAGCCTGTTTTATTACTTAAGAATTACTAATCTGACATTATGGATACATTATCAATAATATTAGACAATACTACCAAATTGGAAGTTTTTACCAGTCCGGCACAATTTTTTATACGGGAAAGCAACGATTTTAATGTACGTGCGTCTTCTGTTACTATTTTTATAAAATAATCGAAATCTCCGGTAATATAGTAGCATTCATTTATCTCTGCCTCAGTCTTGGCATATTCAGCAAAATCCTCTCCTTTGCATGTACTTTCAAAACGCAAAAACATCAAGGCCGTCAAGTTTTTATTTATTTTTTCAGGATCCAGGATCACTGTATACTGTTTTATAACTCCGGAAGTCTCCAACTTACGCAGACGTTCACTTGCTGCCGGCATTGACAAAGAAATTGCCGCACTTAAATCAGAAATTGTCATACGTGCATTTTTCTGTAAATTTTTCAATATTGCCTTATCTGTTTTATCCATTTTATTCACATTAATCCTCTCCTATTATCACTGCCAAATATTATTGCCGCGGCGGACAAAAATTTCTCCATATCACAATTGCCGCAACGTTCCCCTATTCCCTGTACAGTAGTGTCGATAAAATCTGCACCTGCTTGTACAGCAGCAATAGAATTTGCCACAGCCATACCTAGATCATTATGAGCGTGAAATTCTATCTGTATTGCTGTCTTTTCTTTTATTTCACGTATCTGCTCATAAACTGCACTTGGTGTCATAATTCCTACAGTATCGGCAAACCGCACTCTCTTCACTGCAAATTGTTTTACTTTTTCTATTACAGTCAGCATTAATTTCATATCTGCTCTTGAAGCATCTTCCATACCGATAGTTATCTCGGTAAAATAGCTGGCAGCAAATGCCAATACATCTTCCAACTGTGCCAGCAGCCACTTTACATCTTTTTGTAGCTTCTCATAAATCTGCCGTTGTGATACCGGCACGCTTATGTGTACAATATCCGCCTCACAATCTGCCGCTGCTATAAGATCATTTTTATTTAATCTGTTCCATGTAGAGATTTTTGCATGGAAACAGCTTTTTTTTATTTTGCTGATGATTGCCAGTTCATCTTTGCCCATTATGGGAATACCTGCTTCTATCTGATAAATATTTTTATCATCCAGCATCTCAGCTATAGCAATTTTTTCTCTCGAATCAAACATAACCAACGGACTTTGAGCTCCGTCACGCAGTGTTGTATCTACTATATGAAATTTTTTTTTCTGCACTGCCAGCACATCCTATCATTTTCACTAAATTACAAAACTCCTCATCAGTTATTGCTCTGTGCAAATCATGTGATTTTTGTTTTACAATCTCAAGAATTTTCACTGTATCAATTTTGCCACAGACCAAATTATACTCTTTTAATTTAGCCTCAATAGAACTTTTACCAGACATATCACCCAGAACAATACGGCGACTGGCATTCACTAATTCAGGTGGATATGGTTCATATAACTGGGGATTTTTTTTTATTCCATCAACATGTATTCCTGATTCCACTGCAAATATTTCTGCTCCCACAACTGGTTTAACCGGTGATATCGCAATATTTCCTGCCGCCTTTTTCAATTCACTGAAATTAAGTGGCTTCATAAGTCTTTTTATCCCCGTTACATGAAGTGTCATCAGCACTTCCTCTAAAGGTGCATGGTTGCCAAGACCGCAAAAAGCAGTAATAACTGAATTTCCCCCGCATTTCAACCACGTATATGCCAATGCTGTCGCCTGTTCGATATAGTTAAGCGGTTCCAAGTAAAGCTTTCCATTTCTTATCCATGTGCAAAACTGTTCACACATGTTAATTACTGACACTTCATCAATAACAATAATACGTCTTGCTGCAGCTCTGCCCGATGTATCATACATAACCTGTTCTATCCATTTCTTATCAGAATCTTTATCTATATTAATCGACTTCACGTAGTAATGAAAGCCGGGATAATTTTCTATATCATATTCATTCTTTACCCGTAAAATATATTTTTGCCGGGGCAATTTCATTTTAACAATATTATTGTATACTACTACAGTCATTTCTATGGCATCAATCGGCAGTCGGGTGAGAGCCATAAGCATCATATACTGCTGTTTTGCTGTTGACGTTTCCATATAGCATAAAGTAGCATCCACTATCATGTTGCCCCTCCTTAAAATCAATCATCCGATCAACGGCATCTGTTGCCTAAAATAAATTATCAGCAAAACCCGCCGCTGCCGGATGACCGACAATCACAATGCTGTATTCCAAACTTCATTAGCTGCATTTTTTGATTCCGCCGCTTTTTTTACAGCATTTTCAATACGATCATAAGTTGTTATTACTTCTATACCAACATCCTTAAGCCGTTGCCGCGGTACTTCACCAATACGCAGGGCAATAACTGCTGTACAATCTTTTATTGTAATTATTATTTTTTCTATTTTGTCAGTTTTGTTACCACAGTTTTCCTTACCTAGACAATATTTTTCAACATTACGTTTTTCAATAAAACGCAAATCAATGCCATCACTTTCATATATATAAAATTCTTCTGTCTGTCCAAAGTGGCAGTCAATGATCATACCACTTTTACTAGCTGCCGCAAAACGATATGGGCTGTTTCTCGCTGGCTTCTCCTTTGCAGCACTGATATTTCTATATTCAATAGAAAGGTCATTTTCCAATGTTCCAATAGCATCGGCACGACATTGCCTGCAATGATACATTTGCTTCATATACAGCCCGCATTTTTTCCGCATATCCATTATTTCCTTATTAGAAACAAGTGGCATGTTTTCAAAAGCACTGCCTTTAACCGGTATCAATTGCATTATATTAGTGATTTCGCAACCGAGTTCTTTTGCTTTTTTTACCACGGCAACAATATGTTCTTCATTGATTCCTTTAAGCATGACAATATTAATTTTGCATATTACCCCATGTCTGGTGAGATAACGTATGCCATTGAGCTGGTTGCCGAGTAATATGCCGGCACCGCTTATCCCGGTGTAGCGCTGCCCCATGTAATCTATATGCTTATATATTTTGGCACCGATTTCAGGATCAACGGCATTAAGTGTCACTGTTACATGAGTTACACCAAGGTCAATTATCTCCTGAGCATATTGCGGCAGCATAAGCCCATTGGTGGAAAGACAAAAAGTCACCGTCGGATCGGCTTGTCTTATCAGATACAAGGTCTGCCGGGTCTGCTCAAAATTGGCCAAAGCATCACCGGGTCCGGCAATGCCTGCTACTGTGAGATTAGGTAAACGTTTTTTAACCAGCATATATTTTTCAAAGGCTTCTTGTGGTGACAATATCTCCGTAGTAACTCCCGGACGACTTTCATTAGGGCAGTCATATTTTCTGATGCAGTAATTGCATTGAATATTGCACTTAGGAGCAATCGGCAGATGAATGCGGGCATACTGACCACTGCCGCAGGTATAGCAAGGATGACGCAATGTTTTTTCTTTCAATACCTGACGTTGATTTATGTCAACAATATTGTCTGCTGATAATTTAACAGTCGCACTTTCATTTTCCGGCCGAAAATATTTATCATATAAATTTTGGCGATACGATCCTTCCAGTTTTGCTAAGAGTGTGTTAGCAATATTGTCCAGCATCTGCATGGCACCATCATATCCCAGCAGACGTACTCTTTGTCCTCCCACCCGGTCATGTATCGGGAATGTACAGCGTAGGAGCGGTATATCAGTACGTTCTTCAATACGATATCCGTCACCACTGCCAATCATTATATTTGCTTCACACTCAATCACACAATTTTCTATTTCTGTAAAATCAGCATCATCTTTAATCCTTATTTTCTCTACAAATTGCACTTTAGCAGTTTTTTCTACTTTCTCACGCAGTTTTTTATCAAAGGCATGGCACACTGAACCGGTTGCACAAACGACCGGTATAACGCCATTCTCACAGCAGATATTGACTACTCCCGCAACAATATCGGGTTCACCAAATATTGCAGCTTTACCCATGGCATTATATTTGTGGGAATCAATCATGGCATCCAGACAGCGTCCCCTCTCTTTTTGCAACTCTTCAGGTATCATACCGCCCAATTCTTTTAACTTATTTATCAATGCATCCGTGGCTTTTATCCCAATCGGCAAATCCAATCGGCAATAAGGAACTCCATATTGCTGCTGCAAATAAACAGCCGGTGAAAAATCGTCATTGTTAAAAGTTGACAATTCAATAGTGTATTTAGCACCAGCCATCTTTTTTATATCACTGAGTGATGTTCCTCCTTTTGGTAAACGATCATACTTCTCCAGATGAACTCCATCAAGATTATCTGATATATCCGGCAGCAGTATATAATCAATCTGCATCATATTCAGTAAATGTTTCAAGTATCTGGTATCTACCGGTGAAATCATACCGGTCACGATATTCACCTTATTATTTTTCCTAATATCCATTGACACATTTTCCACAACTGCTCTTGTTGCCCGAAAAAATCCATCAAAATGTGTCCCTGCATAACTGGGTGAGGAAACGGGAATTATTTCAGCAGTACATTCCGGATGCAGTTCATAAAATTTTTTTATTATTCCCGGAACATCTTCCCCAATGGTCTCTGCCAGGCAAGTCGTAGAGACACCAATGACTTCCGGGGAATAAAGCCTGATAAGATTTTCCAATCCTGATAAAAGATTTTTTTCTCCACCAAAAACCGTGCCTTCTTCCGTTAATGAAGACGAGGCAATATCCACCGGTTCATTATAATGGGTTGCCATATGACGTCTTATATATGTGCTGCATCCCTGCGAGCCATGCAGAATAGACATACAGCGGGCAATGCCGTACAAAGCTGTCACTGAACCCAACGGGACGCACATTTTACATGGATTTACATTTAAATTGACGGCATTTTCCATAACTGTTCTTCCCTTCTTTAAAAAACCACTGATATTAAATTGCTGTCATACACTCCCAAACAGGACTGTTTATACTCAAATTTATCTCTTTGGTAAAGTTTTCCACACCTTCATAACCACCAAGTGCATGTTTTCTTTCATGGTTATGGTCACAAAAGGCAATACCCAATTTGTAAGCTAATGGTCTTTCTTTCACACCGCCTACCAATATATCCGCTTTTTTTTGTTTCATAAAAAATTCCAGTTCGGCCGGATTGGCATCATCCAAGATTACCGTATCATCATTGACAATACTCTGGATAACTTCATATTCATCTTTTTTACCGGTTTGTGTGCCGACAACTACCGTTTCGATTCCCATCTCATTAAACTGCCTTATTAAAGAAATAGCCTTAAACCCACCGCCGACATATATAGCTGCCTTTTTCCCGGCCAGATATGGTCGGTATTTTTCCATGAAACTTCTCAAGCGGCAGCTTTCCCGCTTGGTCAAATTCACTGCTTTTTCTACCACACCGGCATCACCAAGCATTTGTGCCACTCGCATAATTGATGCACTGGTGTCCTCAATGCCAAAGAAGCTCACTTTCATATATGGGATACCAAACTCCTCTTCCATCAGCTTGGCCAGGTACATTGATGAACCGGCACACTGTACAATATTCAATGCCGCTGATGGTGCTTTTATTAGTTTTTCATATGAAGCATCACCGGTAAAAGTTGATATCACTTCTATTCCAATTTTTTTAAAATAATTCTTTATCAACCAAATTTCTCCGGCAAGATTAAAATCACCAAGTATATTTACCCCATGATGCAATGTATCTTTCGATAATTGGTATGGCCTAATCAAGCGCATCATGGCATCGCAGGCCAGTTTATATCCCTGCCGTTTTGTTCCGGAAAAGCCGGGTGCCTTTACCGCTATAACCCGTATTTTATATTTTTTTTCGGCCGCTGTGCAGACAGCCCCAACATCATCACCAATAACTCCGACAATGCAGGTTGCATAAACAAAAATCAACTTAGCCTGATATTTTTGTACCACTTCATCAATTGCCGCTGTTAATTTAGCGGCACCGCCGAAAATTATATCTTTTTCCCGTAAATCAGTGGAAAAACTATTACGATACAAATCACTGCCACTGGATAAACTGCCACGTATATCCCAAGTATAGCTGGCACAGCCAATCGGTCCATGGACTATATGAAAAGCATCTGTTATCGGATTCAGTACAACACGAGCGCCACAATAAACACAGGCCCTTTGACTCACAGACCCCGACACACTGGCTTTATCACATTCTATTCCGGTACTGCTGCAGCCAAGAGTTTTTACCATTATCGATTTTTTACGCACTTCTAAGATTTCTTCACCCATAACCTGCACCTTCCCCTCACTGCACAGTACATTTTTACCCAGCTTGTTTCAGTTTTTGCTAAAAAACAGAAAACCCCCTAATACATCAATACATCATTGTATTAGAGGGCTATCGGCAAGCTCTTTATAATTATTATTCATTTTTATTTATTATACACAAAACTTTACAAGAATACAATAGTCTATATTTAATAAAATAAGCAATAATTATATAATATGTGTTATATATATTGTCTGTCTATAAAGATAATAAAAATAAATAATTCTGTTCTATGCATTATATTTTTTTATTGTTTTTGAAACTTTTTAATAATGCTTTGATTATTCTCATCTACATTACCAACTCAAAATCTTTATCAGCTGCATCACGATCCTGACGATCAAGCAACGTATTGCAAATGAGTTCAATCAACCGCATGGCTCCCCGATAACCGACAAGCGGCATATAGGGATGAACATAACGATCCAGTATGGGAAACCCGGCTCTGACAAACGGTACATCTTCTGCACGGGCAATATACTTACAGTGCGTGCCGCCGATCAATAAGTCCACCGGTTTATTTTTCATCAGCTGATGCAGTTCAAACAGATCCGTATTAGCTTTGGCAATGCAATCAGTCACACCGTATTTCAAAAGAAGTTCTTTGGCTTTTTTGCTAAATTTTTCATCAGGTGTTCCGGTTATCATATAACGCGGTTTCATGCCCAATTCCAAGCAAAATGCCGCCAATCCCAGAACCGTATCAGGATCTCCGGCGATGGACACTCTTTTATCACCATAATAAGCATGTGAATCTATCATGATGTCAAGAAGCTGACCTCGTTCTTCTTCAATTTCCGCTGGTACTTCCCGTCTGCTCAAATGCGATAAAGCCATAATATATCTATCAGTGGCTTCCACACCAATCGGCAGCGGCAATGCTGTAAAATCCACACCGCATTTCCGCTTGAGATCCATGGCCGGTGTACAGCTGGTTATTTCGCCCAGAGCCAAAACATGCTGTGCACCGCCCAATTCACGTATTTCCTGTATTGTCGTCCCGCCCTTAGGATACATTTCATAGTGCCCTGTAAGTGCAGAGTTCATTGTTCCGTCAGTATCGGGGAACATTATATACTTGACACCGAGCAATTTAGCTATTCTTTTTAATTCATGCATATCACCCGGATTGACAAAACCGGGGAAAATGCCTATTTTCCCGTTTGGTACAGCATTTTTTTCGCTGAGATACTTTATAAAACCACTCATCATATTGGCAAAGCCATTGATATGTGACCCGACATAACTGGGCGTGTTAGTATGAACAACTATTTTCCCTGCCGGTATATCAAGCTGCTGGATAAGTGTATTAAGATCATCACCGATAGTTTCACTGAGACAGGTGGTATGCACGGCAATAATATCCGGATTATATATATCAAAGATATTTTTTACCGCTTTTTTCAAGTTACTGCCGCCACCAAATACGCAAGCACCTTCCGAAAAGGAACTTGTCGTGGCAATAGCCGGTTCTTTAAAATGGCGTGCGAGAAAGGTCCGATGATATGAACAACAGCCTTGTGAGCCATGACTGTGCGGCATACAGCGATGTACTCCCAGTGCGGCATACATTGCACCCACCGGCTGGCAGGTTTTAGCCGGATTTATCCTCAATGCTTTTCTGGCTGCCAATTTTTTTGGTGTCATATCAAGCATAATTTTCATCTCCCATCGTACCTTCTAAAGTTGGTTTTGTCCGCCAAGGCGGTACAATCATTTTCCAAGCCGGTGCATAAATACTCAAATACGTATTTCTGGCAAATGTTATCGCACCTTTAAAACAGGCATAAGGTCCGCTGTAGTCATAGGAATGTAACTGATTAGAAGGAAATCCCTTTTTCTGTATCATATATTTATCTTTTATTCCAGAGTAAAAAATATCAGGTTTAAATATATCCAGCACTTTCTCTGTTTCATAATGATTAAAATCATCAACAGTTATAGTTCCGTCTCCCATATCTTTAAACATACCTTTATAATATTCAAGTTCGACATTTTGTCTGCGCAATTCTTCAAATCTTTCTTTATCCAATGCCACATGATAAAATTCTTTATCAGGCTGTACAGTTATCGTCTCAATGTTTTTACTGTCGGCATCAAGTTTTATATTGGGAAGGACTTCACGACCTTCATAATCATCACGATGCGCAAATTCGTAGCCGGCTATGACAGTTTTGACACCAAAATCCTTCAGCACATTTTGATAATGATGTGAACGTGAACCACCGACAAAAACACCGGCTGTTTTACCTTCTAATTTTGACCGATAAAATTTTCTTTCTTCGGCTATAGATTCAAGTTCCTCACCAATTACCTCTTCGGTGCGTTTTTTTATTTCGTCATTATCAAAATAATCGGCTATTTCCCGCAAGGTCCTGATTGTTTCATCAATACCGATAAAATTAACTTTTATCCAGTCAATATTATATTTAGTTTTCATCATTTCTGCGATGTAATTTATAGAACGATGACATTGCACCAAATTCAAATTAGCTGTGTGGGCGTGGGTAAGAGCTTCAAAAGAACCATCACCGGTCAATACAGCAACCACTTCATAGCCGATTTTTTTCAGCAGGCGTTCCTGTTCCCAGCCATCACCGCCAATATTATACTCACCCAATATATTTATACGAAAAGCTTTTTCCTTCACTTCATCATTTGCTGAACCGATTACCCTTTGCATCAGACCGTTGTTGGCAATATGGTGTCCAGCTGATTGACTTACGCCTTTATACCCTTCGCAACTATAAGCAATGCAGGTAATGCCAAACTCTTTTTCTACTTCAGCGGCCACCGCTTTGGTATCATCACCAATAAGTCCTATCGGACAAGTTGAACAAATCATAACGGCACGAGGATGAAATATTTCCACAGCTTCTTTTATCGCTTGATGAAGTTTTTTCATACCACCAAAAACTATATCCGTTTCCTGCACGTCGGTTGAAAAACTATATTGAATGAAATTGCGGCCATCCGGAGCATCTGCCTTATTGCGCCTTGTCCCCCACGTATAATATCCGCAGCCAATAGGACCATGTGTTATCACCACCGTATCACGCAAAGGTCCCAATACAACTCCTTTACAACCTGCATAGCAGCAGCCCCGGTTGATCATAAGTCCCGGAACAGAACGACTGTTGGCTGCTATTTCTTTTGGTATACCGGCCTCATCTAATTCAATGATATGATCTTTTCTATTCTTGAATACACGACCGGAATATTTATCTAAAACAGCTTCACGTGCGTCCATTTCAATCCTCTCCTAACTGCAGCATTTCAACTTCTTGATATTGACCTGTTCTAATATTGTAACCACCTGTAACGGGCATTACAAAAATTTTACCATCACCCGGCTGTCCGGTCTGATTAATGGTAATTATTGTATTTACAGCGAGTTCCACTTGTGAATCATCAACAATTAAAGAAAATGAACGACGCGGCACTAGCCGTGTGCCTTCGGAAAGATGCACTCCAATGGCATTGGCCGGTACCTCTCCGGCATTTTCAACTATTACATTTATTGCTTCCGTCGCCAATGGTTTTTTGCCGCGCCCCACTGCCTTTGACACTGTAAAAGAAGGATATCCGGCCTTTGCCAAAGCCGCCTTAGTATCATTTATCCTATTCATCCGCAGGAACGCCATTATTTCTTTCATTATTCGAACCTCCCTACAGACCGGCTTTGCCGGAACTTATTGTATAAGCTTCTTCAACTTTATTTATAAAAATACGGCCATCACCGAAATTGCCATTCTCACCGGTACGGGCATTTTTCATAATGATACGCACTATATCTTCTTTATCCGCAGCTTCAGCAATAATTATCAGCAATTCTTTCGGCAGTTCATCATAATGCACTTCACCAACTACTATCCCTTTTTGCCGGCCGCGGCCGTATACTTCCTCTTTGGTTACCCCCACATAACCGGCATCCAAGAGTTCTGCAAGTACATCAGCCGACTTTTCCGGGCGGACTACTGCACGAATCATTAATAAATCACTCATTTTTGTTCCTCCTATTTCAAAAGGACTGTCGCACATAATATGCAATATTCCATTTTCCTCCCCGTCCTTAGAGGGGGAAACCTGCATAGTACAGTGGATTGCATCTTTATGAAATCAATGTCATCCATGCGACAGTCCCTTTTTGCATTGGTCGCCATTATATCGTATTAAATTGCTCAGGTATCCAGTCCATGTTCCATCAGCAGCTGTTCCAAACGATCCTGAGTCAAAGGCTTAGGAATGATAAACATATCATTGCCATCTATTTTATTGGCCAAAGTACGATATTCATCAGCCTGTCCACAGGAGGGATCAAATTGAATAACTGTCTGACGATTAATTTCAGCTCGCTGTACCATGTTATCACGCGGTACAAAATGAATCATCTGTGTTCCCAATTCCTTAGCAACAGCTTCTACCAACTCAGCTTCTCCATCAACTTTACGACTGTTGCAGATAAGACCGCCTAAGCGTACACCACCCGTTTCAGCATATTTTTTTATACCTTTGGAAATGTTGTTTGCTGCATACAGTGCCATCATTTCACCCGAACAAACAATGTATATTTCCTTAGCTTTTCCTTCACGTATCGGCATGGCAAAACCACCACAGACAACATCTCCTAATACATCATAAAAAACGTAATCCAAATCTTCCTCATACGCTCCCAGCTGTTCTAAAAGATTTATTGAAGTTATTATGCCGCGGCCAGCACAGCCAACACCTGGTTCCGGTCCGCCTGATTCCACACATTTTATGCCTTCAAAGCCTTCTTTTAAAACCATATCCAGATCAACGTCATCACCTTCCTCACGCAGTGTATCAAGCACTGTTTGCTGAGCCAGGCCGCCTAAAATCAACCGTGTTGAATCGGCTTTAGGGTCACAGCCGACTATCATGATTTTTTTGCCCATTTCACCCAAACCTGCATTGAGATTTTGTGTAGTTGTTGATTTACCAATTCCGCCTTTACCATAAATAGCAACCTGTCTCATGAGAAAACCCTCCAATGTACAAATATTACAAATAATAATTTTCCTATCAACAATTTCTGATAACATTATTGAAAAATAAAAGCCTGTCACATTTCATCTTGTGACAGGACTTCTTTGTCCTCTGCAAACAATTGCAGTGCAATCATTTGTAAATATGTTAAGTTTTGTTGATGCTGTAACTATAAATCATCATTTTCAGCTTGTCAATAGACTGTGCCCGAGTCATATTCTGAATATTTTTCTGAAAATTCTTTATAAATATTTTTTATACCCTTCATTTTAAATCTCTCGACACATTTTGCTTATATTTTAATATACTGTCATACTTAATTTTAATTTTTTAAATTACTATTTTTAAGTAAATTTTTATTAAAATTTTATGTATTTTTTTGTACTGATTTTCCTTACTGAAAACAATTTTTTAAAATTAATTTTTTTTCTTAACAAACACTTATATATTCCTATAAAAAATTTCTTTTAATAATAAATACCAAACATTTTTTAGGTAAATAAAGTAATTGTCATTTTTATCATAAACGCTGTAAAATCAACCTCTATTGACTTTTTTTGCCGCTGTTATTACCATTATTCATAGAAACAAAACGGTATAAGGAGAACTTATCATGGACAAAAAAATTGCTGTAACCTGTGATGACAATGACCAGCTCACGGATTTTATTGGTTTGACTCATATGATTATTTTTGAATACAACAATAATCATTGGGAAATACGTAAAAAATTTCCCTTCGCTTTTTCAGGTATAAAAACTGCGCAGGAAATACGAGACAAGACCCGCAATCTGATCTTAAAACTGGATGATTGCAAAATTATCGCTTCTGCCGCAGTAAATGGACTTATCTACAATGTACTCGACCGCATGCGTTTTGCGATTTTTGAAATAGAATCGCTTGATGCTGCCATGTTCGACAAAATCGTAAATGATCTTTACAATAATCTGCATAATATCAATGCCGGTGCGTCTGTACCGACTTCGCCGGTGGAAACAGCCAATGGCATCTATTATCTTGATTTGATAAAACTACAACACGCACATCCTGATATTTCTTCAAAAAAAGCTCTGCGCTCCTTTCTTGATAACACACCATTTATACAACTGGACCTTGTCTGTTCACATATCCCGGCCTGGTTAAATACAGCTGAATATGCAGAAAAACTAGTAATAACAACACGCAGCAGCGGTACCTCCCTGCTCGTCTCTATCAGCAAAAAATGCTCCGATTATTCACACTCATACTGATATCAGAAATATTTATGAAAGGATTGTATATATGGATATAGATACGAACTATGGCAGATTATACAACTGCCGCAATATTGCTTACCATAAAAATGGCCATGTTGCGGAATGTATATGCCAAAATAAGAGTCTTATACGCCTGAATAATTTGACTTTGCTGCCCTATTACACTGAAAATGAACGCCGCAAACTATCTCCATCGATAAAATTTTATCCTGATGGCACTCTAAAGTCTGTCTATCTGGAAAAACAAGTATCAATAAATACACCGCTTGGCCTTACTGCCGCAGAGCTGATTACCTTTTACCCCGATGGTGGATTGTGCCGCGTTTTCCCTCTCAATGGTAAAATAAGTGCCTATTGGAGTGAAGACCGCGAAATAAATTTACTCGGTAAAATGACTTTTCCTTTATCTGTGGGTACTTTCACCACCCGCCCCATGTGTTTTCATTTTTATAAAAATGGTCACTTAAAAAGTCTTACCTTACAGTCGACTGAGCGCATTACCATAAACACACCAGTCGGACACTTAAAAATCAAATGTGGTTTTTCGCTATATAAAGACGGCCAGCTGTGTTCTGCCGAACCGGCTTCGGCGCAAAAATTACTAACACCAATCGGTCACTTAACCTGTTGCGATCCCAACAGCATTGGCCTCAGTGCCGACAGCGGTTCATTGATTTTCACTGAAAGCGGTGCTCTTCAGCAGCTAAAGACAATCGATATTATAAACATTATCGATTCTGTTAACTGCCGGCATAGTTTCGTCCCCGACCGCATACCCAATCCACTTAACGAAAATGCACTGCTGACTTTACCGCTGACAGTAAATTTTTCAATCAATACAATTACCATAGAAAAAAATACAGCGGAAAAATTTACTTTTCCGCTGCATAGCTGCCAATTTATTATAAACAATATGCAAAACGATCCAACAATCAAAAATATTTGACTACGGCAATACAAATAAATAAATTTACCAGCATAATTGTATAATCGCTGCCGCAAAGCTGTGTCGCTGCCATAAAGGTTCGTTTGTTTTTACCGGAAAATCCTCGCAGAGTCAAGCTTATCGCCATATTTTCACTGCGCGATATCGCTTTAAACACCATAGGTTTTATAATCATCATATAATCAATGATACGGCGCAATGGATTTCTCGAAGGATGGAATCCTCGACATGATTGCGCTTCTCGTACTTCTTTGCTTTCCTTCAGCAAATCCGGTACAAAACGCAAAACCGCCGTTATCATAAAAGCATAATCATACGGTAAGCGGCACTGTTTGACAAGTGCCGCTGTTATTGCCTGTGTCGGTGTTGTAGCCACCAGTATAAAAAGTGATACTGCCATTATAAACATCTTATACGCCGAACCGACAGACAAAAATAATGGTGTGGTAAAAAGCAGTTGAATCCCAGCCAAAATCACTGCAAAAACAGCTAAGATACTAATACCCTTCCAAAGTGCCCTGCCACCACCCATTACTGCCGCTGCTATCATCTCAAGTCCCGCCAAAATTGCTAAAGCATATAAATTAATAGTGCATAAAGCTGCCACAGATGCTGTAATTGCCATGAATAATTTTGTCAATGGAGCAAAATCTGTGTTATTTTTTTCTTCAGGCATTCTTCTCCCTCCATACGGCCATTTTTCCATATAGCTCATCAGGTGTAAGACAAAGTTCCAATCCCATTTCCGCTGCGATAACAGCTGCTTCCGGTAACTCCAACCCCAGCTTTACAGTCTTTTCTTCATCGGCAAACAGTTGCCGCGGTGTCCCCGCATATGCTATTTTTTTGTCAGCCAGTACTATCATCTTATCAGCGTGTTCCGCTAAGATATCCATATCATGTGTGACTAAAATTATTCCCAGGCCAGTACTGTTTAATTTCCGCATCAGGCGTAAGAGCACTGTACGTTCCCGGCAATCCTGTCCCGAGGTAGGTTCGTCAAGTATCAATATCCGTGGCTTGGCTGCCAGTGCCGAAGCTACTGATAAACGCTGCTTATCACCCAGTGACAAGGTTTGCGGCATGAGGTGCGCTTTTTCTGACAATCCGGTGGCCGCAAGAGCACCATCAACACATTCTCGTATCTGCTTTGTTTCCATTCCAAGCTGCATCGGTGCATAAGCTGCTTCATCGTAAACAGTAGCGGCGAATAACTGATGGTCAGGATTTTGAAATACATAGCCTATATTTTTTGCCAATACGTATGACGGTTTATCACTGATAAGTTTACCATCAAATTCAATAACACCACTTTGCGGATGTATTATTCCCATAATCAATCTGGTCAATGTTGTTTTTCCCGTACCATTACGACCTGCCACCGCTGTTATTGCATCAGTGTCAATATTGATACTGATGTCATCAAATATTTTACTGCCTGATGAATAAGAAAAGGTTACATTTTTTAAATTCAGCATACTTCCTGCCCCATTTCCCGGCGGATCTTCCAACGCAGCGGTATAACTTCCGGATAAATTTTATTGGTATACATATATTCAAGGCAGACTTGTTTCTCACCGCTGAATTTTAATTGTCCTTTATCAATAACCGCCATATGTGAAGCAATGTCCAGCACATATTTTAAATCATGCTCGGCAACTATTATTGTTTTACCATCTTCCTTGTTGAGACGGTACAATAAATCATATATCTCCTTGGCACCTTCCGGATCAACAGCTGCTACAGGTTCATCCAAAGCCAGTATAGGAGTATCCATTGCCAGCACGGCAGCAATTACCAAACGCTGCTTTTGCCCACCCGACAAGGAAGTGACCTTCCTGCCGCCCATATTTTCTAAGCCGACTTTTTTTAAAACATCATGCTGCTTTTCAATAATCTGCTGCGGCAGCATACCTTTGTTTTCCAAGGAAAATGCAATTTCATCGTCTACTGTTTCAGTAACCAGCTGTGCCTCGTAGTCAGCCATTACCAGACCTGTCTGATTATTTAAAATTTCAGGTCTGGCCTTTACTATATCAATATCATCAATATGTATATCAGAATTCTTAAATCCACCAAGATACGACGGTTTTGCCCCGGCCAACGATAAAAGCAAACTTGTCTTGCCGCTGCCATTTACACCGATCAAAACAAAAAACTCACCTTTAGAAATTGTCAGATCGATATTTTGCAGAAAAAATGCTTCTTTATTTATTCCATCATTATTGAATATCCTGGCTGCCGGAAAATACAACAACTGCCCCGCAGCCGAACCAAGTGCTGCCACCAACAGTACCGCCGGCAGCATTGCATATAGATAAAGCGGCATCGGTAAAGATAATACTACTTTAGTCAAAGTAACAAATATACCCCCGCTGATAAACGTAGTTATGAATATTATCACCAAAGGTTCTATCTGCAGCCGACCCAGTTTTATATCAAAAACGCGCCACCTAACCAGCAGTGCACAAATAAAGGCCGCTACCGGATCGCTTATCAGGTTCGCATAAGGCAACGCAGCTTTTGACGTCATTGTGGCTATTATTCCGGAAACAATTCCGATTCCCAGACCTTGTCGCGGAGATGGCCGGCATAATAAAATAGCCGTTGCATACATAACTATATTCCAATTGAGAGATATGCCTCCTAAATTAGGTGAAATAATACGCAGTATCACTCCGATTGCCAGAAGCAGCGTAGTTATTGTTATCCAGCGCAAATCGCTGCTTTTGCCAATTGCTTTTTTAATCATTTAATCATTTCCTTATAATAAAAGTCCATATTATTTTACACTTATACATATTTTGTTGTCAATGCCGTCTGTAGAATCCAATGATAAATACATAATTCTATTTATTATATACTATATCATTATACTTCTTATCAGTCATATTTTAATATCTAATATCAAAATCAATCCGGTATTTACTCTCAATTGAAAATATTGGTGCAAAAAAAGACTGCCCACATAAGCATTTTCATTCATAAATATGCAAATATTCCATTTCCCTGTCCGCCTATAAAAGAACAGGAAACCACATAGTGGTGAAAAGCTGCATCTTCATGAGGTCAATGCCGTTTGTACGGCAGTCTCTTCAGTAATTGAGTTTTTAGCACAAACCAACCAATTTACGGAAAGATTGCACATTTTCTTCGATCTTACGATTTTTAAACATTGCCGAACCAATAACAATATCATCTGCCCCGGCTTCAATAACTGTTTTTATATTGTTGACATTTATGCCGCCATCCACCTGAATAACAAAATCAAAACCATTATCGGCACGCCATCTGGCCAATTTTTTGATTTTATTTGTACTCATCGGCAGATAAGCCTGTCCGCCAAAACCAGGTTCAACGGACATGATAAGCACTCTCGTCAGCAGTCCGTCTTCCGCTACATACTTCAAAGACTCATAATCGGTAGCCGGATTTAGTACGACACCGCCGTTCATGCCCAGTTTTTTTATTGTTTCCAAAGTATGATACAAATGCAGACAGGCTTCCTTATGTACGGTTACAGAATTGACACCGGCATCAGCCAATCCTGCCAAGAGGGCATCAGGTCTTGTCACCATTAAATGAGCGTCAAAATTTGTCTTTGTGCATGGACGCAATGATTTTATTATACCTACACCAAAAGTAATATTATCAACAAAGTGTCCATCCATAATATCAAGATGTATATCCTTTATGCCGCTTTTTTCCAGCCGCTGCACATCATCAGCCAAACAGGAAAAATTGGCTGATAAAATTGAAGGTGATAGAACAGTTTGCATATTTTCTCCTCTTTATTACCAATATTTTTATATCATTATGTGAAACCCTGCTCTCAAAAACAAGCCTTATAACCCCTGACTGCCACATCAGGATTTTTCAGAAATTTTTAGATATAATGCAACAATTTCCATGGCAAATATCTTACACATTTCAGCGTTCATCATAATGTCCTCCGCATGAACCAAAAGCAAATCAACACCAGTTTTACCGCCTTCAGCTTCCGATTGTAAAAGCTTAGTATGAATATCATGGGCCTGATTAAAATTTTCATCAGCTGCATTGATTTTTTCTACGGCCGTTTTAAATTCTTTTTGTTTAGCTAACTGAATACCCTGCAAATAACCAACTTTAGCACTATTGGCCGACTTGATGATATTCAGGCATATATCTTCCCCATCTAAAGTTTTTTTCTTTTTCAAAATGATCCCCTCCAAAATATGTTATTTTTACATTGATCCAGCATTACCAGACAAAACTTTATTATAAATAATTCGCCTCATACTGTCTGTATTCCTGTATATTTTTGATATTATGTGAGTGAGATTATTTTTCCATTGCTTCCGCAATTTCTTCCAAATAAACCCAGCGTTCCATCAATTTATCCAGCTTAGTTTGCAATTCATTTTGCCATTCATTAAGTTCTTTTATTTTTACATAATCAGCCGCGTTTTTTTCCATTTCCAGATGTGCCGCCTGTAAAGCGCCTTCTGTCTGTGCTATCACTGCTTCTATCTGTTCGTATTCACATTTTTCCTTATAAGTAAATTTTTTATGTGCATCAACTGTCTTCATTTTTTTACCGGCCATATTTTTTTCATTGCCAACAGTCTTGACCTGCTGGTCATTCTTTTGTTGCAAAAGCTGTTTATAGTAAGAATAACCGCCCGGATATTGCCGTAAATGTCCATTATTCTCATAAACGAATACTTTATCGGCCAACCGGTCGATGAAAAATCGATCATGCGAAACAAATATTATTGCTCCGTTAAATCTGTCAATGAATTCTTCCAAGACAGCCATTGTCTGCAAATCCAGATCGTTAGTCGGTTCATCAAGTAACAACACATTAGGTGCTTCCATCAGGATCCGCAACAAATACAAACGTCTTTTTTCTCCACCTGACAGGCGGGCTATCGGCATCCACTGCAAATCGCTATCAAATAAAAACATTTCCATCAATTTTCCCGCTGTTATTCGTGTGCCGTCAGCCAAAGTGATATAGTTGGCTGCTTCTTTTATATATTCCACAGCCCGCAGTTTTTCATCCATTTCCATGTTTTTTTGAGTAAAATAGCCAATTTTAACAGTCTGACCAATCTTTATGCTGCCACCCGACGGCTGCAGTCTGCCGGCAATGAGATTCAGTAAAGTTGATTTACCGATGCCATTTGGTCCTAAAATACCTACCCGATCATTGCGCAAAATAGTATAGCTGAAATTTTTGATGATATTTTTGCCATCTATCGAATAAGAAATATTATTTATTTCAATTACAGTCCGCCCCAAACGACTGGCACCCAAACCTATCTGAACATCGGGACGTTCCAGATCAGGCTGTTGTTCTTTTATCGTCTCAAAACGTTGTATTCTGGCTTTTTGTTTAGTAGATCGGGCTTGAGCTCCACGCCGCATCCACTTCAATTCATTACGCAAAAAATTCTGCCGTTTTTCTTCCGAAGCATTTTCTCTTTCAATTCGTGCTGCCTTCTGCTCCAGAAAAGAAGTGTAATTTCCCGCATATACATATGATTTCCCCTTATCCAGCTCAATTATTCTCGTTGCAGCATTATCCAAAAAATACCGATCATGTGTTACTAAAATAACGGCGCATTTCAACTTCATCAGATACTCTTCCAACCATACAATGGTCTCGCTGTCCAAATGATTGGTCGGTTCATCCAAAAGCAGCAGATCACATGGCTGAATAAGCGCAGATGCCAATGCCAGACGTTTTTGCTGTCCGCCAGACAAATCACCGGCTTTTTTGTCAAACTCCGTTATTCCAAGCTTAGTCAGTATTGTCTTGGCATCACTTTCCAACTGCCAGCCATCAAGCTCATCAATTTTTTCTGATAATTTTGCCAGCTGCTGATTTTTCACTGTACTGTCCGCAATACTTCCATATAAATCTTCATACTCTCGAAGCACCTGCATTATTGGCTGTGTTCCACGAAAAGCTTCCGCCAAAACAGCATTATCCCTATCAACCTGCCTATCCTGCGGTAGATACTCGATCCTGATATTCTTCATAGTGACAAAAGCACCAGCATCAATCGGTATTATTCCGGCTATTGCCTGCAATAGCGTTGACTTACCGGTTCCATTAACACCAACTACGCCTATCTTATCTCCATTATCAACAGAAAAGTTTACATCTGTAAATAATGTCTTTTCACCATATGTTTTAGCCAGATTCTCTATTGTTAAAACCATTGTTCATTCTTCCTGTAATATATAGTAATTTATCCTGTTATGTGATAATTTATTCGGTTAAGCACACCTTCGCACTTAATAAATAATGTGCTACAATATTATAATCTGCATTGTGTTATTTAATAAAAGCTGCTGCTTGTTATATAGACTGCCATATTTTCCGTCATGCTTACCACTTCCCGTTTTTTATTCATCAAAAAGTGGATATAAACCAAGCACCGGAATTAAAACAAGCTAATTATTCATTTTATGATTAACATTCAGCAATATATCTTCATAAACCCATATTAACCGATACAATTTAAATTATAACATAATATTGTTTACTTTACATATTTTGTACAGTTATACAAATTCATTGAAAAGAGGTAATTGAATGAAACGCAGACCTACCGGCCATATATTGGCATTTTCCACGTCACTTATTTGGAGCACAACTTTTGTTTCCACTAAATACTTACTGCAGGTTTTCACTCCGATAGACATACTATTTATTCGCTTCATCATGGGCTTTATCACTTTATGTATAATCTATCCACGCGAGTTATTGAAATTTGACAAAAAAGGTGAACTTTATTTTGCTGCTGCCGGCCTGACCGGCGTTACCATGTACTACTTATTGGAAAATATCGCCTTAACCTACACTTTGGCTTCCAATGTCGGTATCATCGTATCGACTGCACCGATTTTCACAGGCATTGCCGCCCATTTTTTCTTACCGGGTGAAGGATTGCACAAAACTTTTTTTATCGGTTTTATCCTTGCCATAAGCGGTATAATTCTAATAACCCTTAATAACAGTTTCAACCTCCATATAAATCCGCTGGGAGACTTATTGGCAGTGGCAGCGGCCATTATCTGGGCCGTCTACTCCATACTGACCAAGCAGATAGCCGTAATGAATTACAATATGATCACAGCCACCCGCAAAATGTTTTTTTATGGTCTGCTATTCATGCTGCCAATTTTTTATTACCAAGGTTCTGTAATTGATTTTACTGAATTTACCAACACCAACTATCTGCTGAATATTTTATTTTTAGGCATTGGTGCTTCAGCGATTTGTTTTGTCACATGGAATCTGGCCATTGATTATCTTGGTGCCACCGATTGCACTGCCTATATCTATCTCGGGCCTGTTATCACTATAACCACCGCTGCCGTTTTCCTTGATGAAAAAATATCCGTTACCACTATCATTGGCTGTATTTTAACGCTCAGCGGTCTGCTCATTTCGGAAAATCGCTTTACCCGCAAGCATACTTAATGCCTTTATATCATATTTTCGGTATAAATATTCACAAATATGATGATTAATCCAAGCACAAGCTTTTCCGTTCTTTTTCTAAATGGCGCTATAATATCCTTTTATCTTTTGGTTATAATCCTCTTTGCTGCCCTGTATGCGGCAGCAATATGTTATACTCGCTGAAATCCATTACAACCATCGTCATATTTCTCTTGAACAATTTTTCGAGAAAGCAAAGCTTAAAGCTTTATGCCATTCCTCTTGATTTTCACTCTTGTCTGCTCCATACTGGATTCATAATTATTTTTGCAGATAGGAGATGATTTACATATAGATAAAAAGGGGGTAGAGGATCTTAGGTAAAAATACATTGATGATCCTCCTGATGGTATGACTCCGAAACTGGTCAAAATTATGACTGATTCTGATCTTTTAGATATGCACTATTTTTTAACTGAAGATGATGATTTTGATGGTGAACCAGAAGATGGTTTTTATGTTTAAACCACTTTCTGCTTTCCTGCGCCCGCTTTTTATGGGCTTATTTTTTTACCTCTTCTTTTTTCACATCTTTTTTCGAAGACTTTCCTATTAAATAAAAAAGAAGCCCTGCTATAGTAGCCGCAAGACTTCCAAAAAGACTAAAATCAATGTTGGTGTCGGGTGGCGGATTCGAACTGCCGACAACATCGATGTCAACGATGTACTCTAACCAACTGAGATAACCCGACATAAATAACATTTATAGAATACCCTGACCATGTCAGCAAACACTCTGTCCAACTAAGTCATACCCTATATAATAACTGCTTATATAATATATTATAAATTTATTTATTTGTCAACTAAACCGGCAATTATTTTAAAATTGATATCTAATCTGCATAAAATAATAATCAATTCTTTATTAATTACATCATTATCTTCGTCCCAGCCATTTAGGCAGCCATGCCGAACAAAAAGCTGCCAGCGGAACCGTAAAAATAACACCAAAGCTGCCAGATAAACCTTGCATTAATTCGATACCAATAGCATTTGAATTAATAAGCTGCAAATATGGCAGGGCATATACATAGTCCAATACCCATATTCCAAGTGAACCGCCAAAAAAAGCCAGAATCAAAGTTGAAGCCATTGTTCCCATTACATCCCGGCCCACATTCATCCCACTTGTAAATAATGCCGAAGCCTGCATCTCCGGTTTGAGCCGATGCATTTCATCCACTGCCGCAGATACATCCATAGCAATATCCATGACAGCACCAAGGCTGGAAAACAAAATACCGGCAAACAACAGTTGCCCAACATCAATAGATGTACTTTGTCCAATAAACATCAAAGCCTCTATATTGGATACATTGTAACCGGATAATCCGGCCGCATAACCAAATAATCCGGCCGCAATACCAGCTGTCAGCACACCGCCAAAAGCAGATGTTCCGGCAGCTAAAGCTTTGCACGTACTACCGTTGATCAACCAAATAGTAATTACCAATATCAGCAATGAAGTATATACTGCTGCCCAAATCGGAGCGACTCCGCGCAGCAGCATTGGAAAAAATAAAAATAAAAAACAACAAAAGGTAATCAGCAATGCAACAGCTGATTTTACCCCTTTACGTCCTCCTACCAGACATAACAGCAAGAAAAAAACTCCGACAAACAACAGTATCGGCAATGAACGATCCAGACTGTAAACAGTATGTATTTCCAATGATTTAATCTGGCTGGAAATTACAATGACCTTTTTACCTGGTTCGCAAACCGTTCCAAACAGCATACCATTGGGACAGTTAGCTTCCAGTGCCTGCCCTGACTGATTGCCGCTGGTAAGTCGGAGTAATACTATTTGATCTCCTGCCCGACTGCCGTCATTTTGCAGATTATCCCGTAAAATCTCTATAACCACAGCCGTTTCAAAAGTACGTCCCTGTGTGTTGACAAGTACCGGCCGCTTTATCTGTGCATACTGACCGGCAAAAACCAGCAGACATACTATAAATATTATTGTAATAACCTTTTTTCTATATTTCTGTCCGCTTTCCATATTTTTTTCTTCTTCTGCTCCTTCTTCCCAATAAAAAAGGCTGCTGCACAAAATACAACAGTCTTTTTTACACTGATAAATAACTAATTATTATTGCTTAATAATGCGATAGGTATCATCGATTGGTGTTCCGCTCATTACATCATAGGTATCAATTGAAAATGCATCTGCGGTGATATGGACAACTGAGTAAGTCGGACGCCATGTCTGGCTGCGGGCAGCTATGTAGTCCTGCTGCTGAGGGATAAGTTCGTAGTACTTAGAACCTGTTGCTGAATTAGCTGACATATAAAATACCCCTTTGGGATTGACCAGTGTTCCTTGATTCATATCCGCAATGGTATAGCATAAATTCTGCGAAGCATAATAATTTTGGGTATCTTTATTCTTTAGTGCTGTGTCAAGCATATTATGCTGCTGACCACTTTGCCCGTTGGATCTATATTCGGCAAAATCCGCATGTTTCCCACCGTCACTACTTAGTTGATAGGTACGGGCATAAGTATGATCATGTCCCTGCAGTACCACATCAATATGATTGGCATCATAAATTGGTGTCAACTGGGTGCGAAGCAAAATGCCGTCAGAGTCGGAATGATCCAGTCCGCTGCCATATATGTCCTGATGCATTACAACAACCCGCCATTTAGCTTTTGGATAAGCCTTCACCGCTTTTTCTATAAGTGCCTTATGATCTGCCGCCGGCTCATTTATCTGATCTCCCGGTGATACCAAAAAATTGATTTCCGGATGTTGGGAAAGTGCCCCATTCAAAGTCTTATTCCAATTATAAGCATCATTGCAGGTTGCAAGTTCACCATCCTGCTTTGCCCCTTCCGCTGATACTTGACCGATAGAAGCACCGATCTGCGGATCTCCCACATACATAAAGAAAAAATCATCCGGATTTCCGGTATGAAACTGTTGTTCTTTTTGCCATTTGCCATTAAGATTTACCTGATACCAGTAAGTTGTTTCCGGTGTGAGACCTTCCACTTCTACTTTATTAGAATAATAGGTAACTCCATTGACAACTGTCCCGGCTGCACTGTTTCCCGAAAAAAGTTTTGCTTGTTTCATATCCTGCTGCTTGGCAACGCGCACTTCTGCCCTATCGGCCTGCTCCCGGGAATACCAGCCAAAATTCAGTTTGGAACTGTCCCTGCCCGGTGCTAATGATACTTGTTCATAATTGTTTCCAATTGTTTTCCAATTTTCTTTCCATTGCTGCCAGTTAGTATCTTTGTTCACAGATGTCTGTGTCATCTGCTGCGGAATTGCCGAGGCATCATTCCAATGACTTGTAGCTGCCCACCCGGTAGAAGCCACACACAGTACTGCCGCCGTGTAAATTGCCGCCATCTTTTTCTCTTTTCTGAATATCCTCATCAGCAAAGCATCTTCCTCTCCAATACATTGTTATTTAAACCAGCAATTTTAATATAACATGTTATCGGAGAGATTTTGTTATCATAAAGTTAATATTTCATTATTGCTATCTACCATAAGCGCTGTGGCACACCGGGACCAACCGGTAATCCGGTTAAATACCAAAAAATAAATAAAATATACCACATAATAAAAAAGGAAATAGCGTATGGCAGCATAAGTGATAAATACGTACCAATACCACTTTGTTCTTTATATTTTTTTAAAGTTTCCAGAAAAAGCGGCAAAAATGGATTGACTATTTGAATTGTATTAAACGCACCGTCTCCTGCCCTAAATGCAACCTGTACAAAAGCCGGATGATAGCCCAGCAGCATGAACATCGGAACAAATACTGGAGAAAGCAGTGACCATATAGCTGAACCACTGGCAATAAAAAGCCCCATAAATTGTCCAAACAACATAAAACAAAGCAGTGCCGGTAAACCAGTCATCCCGATATTTTTTAAAAATTCGGCACCGGAAGTGGCAATCAAGGTGGCAATATTAGTCCATGTAAACGCGGCAATAAATTGAGCTATAGCAAAAACCATGACTAAAAAACCCGATAATCCCTTCATGCATTCGGTCATCATATGTACAACATCATCACCGCTTTTTATATTTTTAATTTTTATACCGTATGTCAAACCAACCGTCAAAAAGAAAAGCAACAACAACGGAACAATTCCTTTTATAAGAGGTGAGCCCGCAATTCCCCCCGTTTCAGGATTACGCAGCAACGCACCTTCCGGAACGACCAGAAGAAGTAAAACGACAATAAAAATAAATGTTGCAATTCCTGTTGCTTTTAAAGCTGACTGTTGTGCAGGAGTCGGTTTATCCAATTGCACTGGCTGGATACCTTCATATTTTCCCATACGCGGTTCTACAAATTTTTCTGTTACAAATGTAGTTAAAACCGCAAGATAAATAACTGAAAAACACATAAAATACCAATTGTCCACAGGAGTTACTATCATATTGGCATCGACTATTTTAGCAGCCTGCGTACTTATACCGGATAACAATACATCCGTCGTTACTATCAATATATTGGCTGTAAAACCAGAATAAATTGCTGCGAGCGAAGCCGCAAAACCAACAAAAGGATGCCGCCCCATGGAATAAAATACCATAGCTGCTATCGGTGGAACAACCACTATAGCTGCATCAGAGGCAAGATGACTCATAAAGCTTAAAATGATAATAGTAAATGTAATATATTTTTTCGGAATTGAGTGAATAGTTCCCTTTAGGATAGCTTCCATAAGGCCGGTCTTTTCAACAAGGCCAATTCCCATGGTCAATACTATAATCATGCCTAAAGGAGGAAAATTAATATAATTTTTTATCATGTCAGTCATGATCCACTGAAGCCCTTCCCGGCTGATTAAACTTTTCACATAAATGACTTTATGTGTCATAGGGTGAATCGCACTTACATGCATAGAAGCAAGAATCAATGACAATACAGCTAAAACAATAATTAGCAAGAGAAAAAGAATTGAAGGATTAGGCAATTTATTACCGACAATTTCGAGTTTGCGAAGAAAGCCAACCTGCTGAAATTGTCTTTTTTCTACAGCTGATGATGAACTCATGGATAAAAAAGACCTCCTTTAATTTTTTTGTAAATTATTACATACCTGGTATGTTTCAGTTAACACTTATTTCTCAAATAATTTTTATATTTTACTTATTGTAATGGGCAAGTGCCAGTAAACCGGTATGATACAGAATTTTCATTCCAATAAATAAAGCTGACTCGTCCATATCAAAGGTCGGATTGTGCAAACCGCCATATAAGTCACCATCTTTTTTACATCCAAGCCAGAAAAAGGCACCGGGAAGTTTCTCTAAATAACGGCTGAAATCTTCCGCTGTCAATTCAGGGTGTACATCCGTATGGACAGAGTCTTTACCTATTACTTTTTGTGCGGCAGTTATAACAAGTTTTGTAGGTTCCGGCCAATTAGTCAGTATAGGATAGCCAAATTGATATTTAAGATCATAATCACCACCCTGGGCAGTAGTCATTCCAGCGAGAAGACGTTCAATTTTTTTTGGCATCTCTCTGCGTATCGACTCATCTAATGTACGGACGGTTCCCTCTAAAAGTGCATTATCAGCTACCACATTATACCGTTCTCCACAGTGCATCGTACCAATTGATATGGTTGCCGTCGATAATGGATTTAACTGGCGGCTGACAATATGTCCCAATCCTTCCAATACATCTGCGGCCATAGTGATGGCATCAACCCCCTGCTGCGGCTTACCGGCGTGTGATGATTTTCCCTTAAGCCGTATAGTCAGGCGATCGGAAGCTGCCATCATGGAACCGACTCGAATGCCAATCTCCCCACAAGGTGCATCCGGCCAAACATGAAGTCCAAAAATTGCTGATACATCATCCAACACACCACTGGATAAAACACGTGACGCACCACCTGTAGGTGCATCCTCCTCTGCCGGCTGAAAAATAAGTTTTATTGTTCCGGCTAACTTTGAGCGTACAGACATAAACATCTGTGCAAGCCCAAGAACCACTGCCATATGCCCGTCATGCCCACACGCATGCATAATACCAGAATTTTGCGAGCAGTATGCAGCCTGACTGCATTCTGGTATCGGCAGTGCATCCATATCTGCGCGAAAAGCAATTACCGGCCCCGGATGCACTCCCTTTATCACAGCACACAAACCAAAGTTTCGTGTGAAGGTAGCAAAAGGAACAGCCATTTTTTCCAATTCGCCGGCTATTGCATTCGACGTCTGTTTTTCCTGATTACTCAATTCCGGATTACGATGAAACATTCGTCTCCATTTTATCAACTGTTGTGATACAGCTTCATTACACACTTTTTTCTATCTCCCTTTAGATGTTTATTGTTAAATATTGTTTTAATTTTATCATTATATTAGGACATTTTAAAGACATTTCCCAAAATAAACAACAAATATAAATAAAGCTCCCGCTATTAAACGGAAGCTCCATTGCTCCAAAAGAAAATATTAAGTTTATTATAGGAATATAAAAGATATTTGTCAATAATTTTTCGCTTATCAAGCAATTTTATTAAATCTATTATAATTACACTTCTTAATAGAAACTTTTCTCTACATAGACTGCAGCAGTGATTGCAGATGAATTTGATACAGCTTGCGCGGTCGTCCCCGTCCAATCATTTCTTCTCCTGCGGCAGAGGCAAATCCTGTCCTTTCAAGGTTCAAAAGAAGACGCCGCGCACTGCGTTTAGTTATCGAAAGATATACAGCCAAATCTTCGGCACCTATAGTGTCACGATCCAGCTTATCAAGAGCTGCTAAAAGCTTGTTTATAGTAGTTGCGCTGCTGTTTAATAGATTGGCTATCTTCTGGCAGTGTTTTTCATCCGAATGAAATGAATATCTTAGATGAACAGGCGAACTTAATGGTCCAATAACTTCTTTTTCATCAGTTACGGCCATCCATATATTCTGCCCTCTTTGCTTAGATAGGCCAAGGGCACGAAAAGCGTTTTCCTCAGCGCTGTACGCGGTAAGTCCAAAACCAATACCACCACTGACATCAGTAGCAACATCTCTGGCAAGAGCATCCAAAATAGGCACTACCGTGAGAGAATCAGTTAATTTTTCAATAATTCCCCGAGTGGAATAAATCGTATATTGTCCATCACCACGACTTACAATGGAACCTTGTAGTTTTTCCGCATAATCAACTAAAATCTCATAAAGTTTTAATTCAATTTTTTTTGCCATATAACTGGAATGGCTGCGGACAAGACTGCCGAAATCTTCTATAACGATCTGCTGAACCGCCAGCTGTCCACCCTTAAATCGTTCTGCCTCAAACGCATGAATGGCAATATCCAGTGTAGTACGGATATTGCTGCGGGTCGGCCATATTCTACATACGGGTACCCCCATCTTTTTTAAATGGTTGTATGTAGCAAAAATGCATGTGACCGCAATACTGGTCTGTCCTTTTTCCCATAACTGATAGTGATAATTTGTAATTTCGTCAGCTAATACGATATTTTCGCTATGATAAATAAACATTTTAGGCAAGGGCAAATTGGCATCCGTAAATGTTTCCGTTATTTCCTTTTCACTAAATGTATCAAAGCTGATCCCCCTGATAGGTGTATGACATGTATAATTAATCTGAAGCAGTGTCCTGTACAAACTGGCTCCATTATGGGGAATATAAAATAACGGGGCATGAATTTGTAATGCAGAGGCACGCCTATAAGGTACAATACCCGAAAAAACCCAGACGTCAAAAGATTCCTTATATTGAGCGACAATTTGGGAAATTTCGGAAGCATCTTCATAAATGAGTGGACTGACATTCAATATATCCGCCCACTCTTTCGCAATTTCGTTCAGCAGGGCAACAGAATCAGAAGGACCTACTATTGCCATTTGTATTTTCGGCATTTCGATTTTCACCTGCCAAATTTATTATGGATTCCTGACTACTGCAAAATTTATAAATCAACCATATGTATTATTATATTTTATGCAGATATCTGAGAACTTTTTCTAAAAACTACGGCATTTTGTATAACCATAATATCACCCTGTCATATAGATTTCAATGTACATGTAGTAAAAAGGCAGCCAGAATTGCCAGTTTATATAAATTTAAAGATTATCTTCACTGTAGCCGAGTGACTTAACGGAGGCTTGTTTCCGGTATAAATTTGGTGAAATCCCCATTAAACGCCTGAACTGCATATAAAAAACGGAAAGACTTTCAAATCCACTTTGTAATGCAATCTGTAAAATAGTATCCTGCGTGTCAACAAGTAATTTTTTTGCGCTGGTTATGCGCAATTCGTTTAAATATTCTACTGGAGTTTTTCCATACTGATTCTGAAATAACTGAATTATACGGTTTCTATTAAAACCAAGCTTTTTTAATTCTTCTTTTAACTGATTATGGTCGGAAAAATAACGATTATAGGTAAATTTTATTCTTTCAGCGCTTTCTTTTTGAGGCTGAAACTCTGACAAATCAGGACGACATCGCTTACATGGGCGAAAACCGCTTCTTTCCGCCTGTTCTTTCGTATCAAAAAATATTACATTTTCCCGTTTAGGATTTTTGGATTTACAAGAAGGCCGGCAAAAAATTCTCGTTGTCTTCACACCATAAAAAAATTGTCCATCGTATGTAGTGTCACAAGACAAAACTGCTTTCCATCTTTCTTCTTCCGTCATGACTTACTTTCCCCTTCTTTTGATTTTCCCACCGGGCCACGTTTCATAGTTCTGATTCGTTTTTTTATTTTTCTATCCACTTTTAAAGATTCTGTGATTTTCTGTAATGCTTTATTATAAGTAAAATCATCCAAATGATTACGGTGCAGATATTGCATAGTAATTACTGGAAACTGAACATAACAAATCGAAACTGCCCATGCAACTGCCATTTTCACGTAATACCCATCATGCTGCACCTTATCCAGTCGATTGATAACCTCCACAATATGATCTTCATCAATATAATAAAAAATCAATATAACAATTGCAAACCTAATATGAAATTCTTTATCTGACTTTAAGTACGGCTGCAAAAAGTTCCACATCTGCGCCGGGCATTCTTTCGTAAATTTAAGTCCCCTGCAAAAACTGTCACATACCGACCAATTATCAATTTTAGGGACAAAAGTTTGTATATATAAAAATCGTTCTTCCGGTGGGCACTTTATACAGCCAATAACCATTCCCTGCAGCATGATCTCTTCAAATGAAGTGTCTTGCGCTGTTTGCAAATATCTACGCCAGTCCGACTTTGAAATCTGCTTTGCCATTTTTCGGAGCAATGGAAGACGAACTCCCAAAACATGTTTTATATTCGGAAGCAGTCCTGAGGAAAAAATACGATAACTTTCTTCTACCAGTATTTCAATTTGTTTTCTAATCTCATTTTGCATCCATTCTTCTCCTTATGCTCTAAAACCTACCGGATGCTACTATTCATTCGATATTTACTGACAAAAATGACCGCACTATCCATTACGCAACGGAAAGTTTTTCGCCTAAAACCAGCTGTGCGATGATAAGCCGATAACAAGAACAAACAAAAACAGCGGCGCCATCTTTTGAACAGGATATTTTTCCGGCAGCATACTTCATCTCTCATTAATGCAGCAAAAAACGTAAGCTATATTACAGAAACAATTGCCGATAATTGTAAACTCAGAGCACTAAAAAACATTTGCTCTTTCAATATATTATTTTTTTCGCTGCTCAACGCTATTATTCCTTTTTATTTACTTCCCTATTTACTTAGCCTGTCTTTGCATTTCGTTTTCAAAAATTTTTTTGCATACCCTGCCGCAATTTATCAGTTGATTTTAGAATTCCATAGTCTGATACAGTCCAGCCTAAAAAAAAGAAATCTTCCATAAATAAATGGAAGCTACCGAGCCGTACGGTGAATATCTGTTCTTACATATTTCGAATTGATCTCTTGTCAATTTTGGAAACCCATAAAGTTTCTCCATTCCTCTGCGGATAGCAACATCACCCCAGCTAACAACATTTGGACGTTCCATGCAGTTAATCAGCAGCATTTGTGCCGTCCATAGACCGATTCCCTTTATTGCGGTCAAGCGCCTGATAACTTCCTGATCCGATAAATTCCACAAATCAGAAAGACAAATACTGCCTTGTACAACCTTTTTTGACAACGTAGTAATCACAGTGGCCTTCCTCATAGTCATACCGCAATGCTGAATCGCATCATCGGAAACACATGACAGATTTTCTGGTGTAATATCGCCGATATTTTGCAGCATATGCGTCCAGACGGTCTTTGCGGAGCGTACAGAGACCAGCTGACCTACAACAGCATAAATCATTGCTGCAAACAAATCAGGAATCACCTCGCGTTCCACTCTGCCAAGCCTTACCATTGCAGCACCTAATACCGAGTCTGCAGCAGCGAGATATTCCATTTCTTTTCTTCCATAATCAAAATATTTTGTTTCAACTATTGGCATGTGCTTGTTCCAATTTCAATAATTTTTCCTTGACTGCCAAACCAGCCGCATAACCCACCAATTTCCCATTTGCGCCAATGACGCGGTGACATGGCGTCACAATCAAGATTGGATTTTTATTATTTGCCATCCCCACAGCTCGGGATGCCTTCGGTTTTCCAATCATTTCTGCAACTTGTTTATAGCTGCGTGTTTCTCCATACGGAATTTTACGCAAAGCCTCCCAAATTACTTTCTGAAAGTCCGTTCCATCAGCAGCAAGCGGCAAATCAAACACCTTACGCTTCCCTGACAAATACTCTGTAATCTGCCTTTCAGCTTCTTTTAACACCGGAGTTTGCGATCCGTCTGCCGTTTTTTGTGTATTTTTCGCAAAAAATAATTCTGTAACAAAACCATCTATTTCAGAAATTTCTATCAATCCCAAAGCTGTTTCCATAAATCTCGTATGTTTCATAAACCTACCTCCCGTTCTTCCTGTACCGCAGCATATCTTACACTTCTCAGCTTTCAATGAAAACAATAAA
The DNA here is from genome assembly GCF_014076555.1 of Pectinatus frisingensis. Lineage (NCBI taxonomy): Bacteria > Bacillati > Bacillota > Negativicutes > Selenomonadales > Selenomonadaceae > Pectinatus > Pectinatus frisingensis. The sequence goes on along the minus strand of NZ_CP045424.1, from coordinate 860,204 downwards.
CGAGCTTTACAATAAGGCTTGCTTACATTTTTAATATACCCGATACTTTTTTATCTGTCTTCCGATTTTGCATCATTCAATTTGTCAAATAAATTTTTATAAAAATTCATTATCACAACATTTTTTACAAGTCGCAAATTTATTCATTTTTTTCACTATTTCTGTACTGTGTCGGTGACATTCCATAGTTATTTTTAAATATACTATAAAAACTTGACATACTATTGAACCCGGAAGAAAGCGCAATATCCAAAACACGTCTGTCTGTTTGTGTTAATAAGTACACTGCTTTTTCAATTCTCTTTTCCTGTATATAAGCATGTGGTGTGATGTCATATTGTATTTTAAACAATTTATTCAAATATTTCGAATTTATAGCTGAATTTTTCAAATATTTTGTAATAATTTCTTTATCATTAAAATGTATATCTAAATATTTTCGTACTCGTTCAATGAAATCCCGATTTGGATTATAAGATAATACATCCGGCCTGCAGCGTTTACATACGCGGTATCCGGCATTCAATGCTTTCTGTGGTGTATCAAAATATTCGATATTTTCTTTATTAGGCTGTCTGGATCGGCAGGACGGATTACAAAATATACCCGTACTTTTCACACCATACCAAAAAACTCCATCATAACTTTTGTCTCTGTCTTTAATTGCCTTCCATTTATTTTCTTCTGATATACTACTATGGACAACAGGCATAATTTCACAATGTATCACGCGTTCCGAACAGAAATTTCTTAGTTTTTCCGGTGCCGTTATTTTAATAAGTCCTCGTTTTTTTTCTATAACATGTGCATTGATCAAAAATGAAAGATACTTACTAAGATTAGTTCGATTCAATCCGACAAAAGACTGCAAATCACGCGTAGAGATTTCAAATAACGCATGTCCGGTATTTTCAAAATATGTATATAAAAAAGTAGCCACCCGTTCAAGGCCTGAATCCAAGGTTTGGCTTTCCACTTCATGAGTCAGCAAGTGAATCAAGCGCCAAGCTGATAAATACATATCATCTCGCAACTTTAGATGCTGCGAGAGCAATTCTTCAAATTTTTCTCTGTTTATCTGCAAAGCGGTCACATCTGATACCGCAGTAAACTGAATCAAATGGGTGATCTTCACCTCTGAGGGGACGTAATACGGAATTAAATACCCCTGTCCGTAAAATGCGAGCAACTTTTCTTTGTCATTTTGTATGATTGAAGCTTTCACCCTTCCGGAATTTAAATACATCATATTATGCCATACTGTATGCGATTTACATATAATTTCTCCTGTTTTATAATGGCGTGTTTGGTAAAGTTGCTCTAAAAACAACGAACGATAAGGTTCAAAGTCATCCTTCAAATAATAAAGTGGTGCAGACACAGCTTTCTTCCTTCCCGATGCTTTGTTACGGATGCGAAATACAGCAATAACCCCCAGCGCCAGCCAGGGGTTCTGCAATCAAAAATTTACATCTGTACCATAGTAACAGCACCTAAGTACTTTTTTCATGTTCTCAAATTCTGTTTTGCGAGGATTAAACAATGTACAAGGATCACCACAAGCAGCTTCAGCCATTGTATCAAGAGTATCCAGAAATATTTTTTCATCCACACCAGCCGCTTGGTAGAAAAGCGGAATACCCAACTGTCCATTCAATATTTTGATTGCTTCCACCAATGAATTGGTCAATTGTTTATTTGTCGCACCATTCAGGCCAAGTGCACGGGCAATATTCGCAAAGCGTTTTTCTGTCACTACACTGTTATACTCAATCACATATGGAAGCATTATCGCGTTGCAGCGGCCATGTGTAACGCCATAGGTAACACCAACTTTATGAGCGAGAGAGTGCACTATACCAAGTAAGGCATTTGAAAAAGCCATGCCAGCTAAATTCTGTGCAACATGTATATTTTTACGTGCTTCTGCACTGCCGTGATAAGAATCCACAAGGTTTTCAAAAACCATTTGTGCCGCCTTGATTGCCAAGCAATCAGTGAGATCTGTCTGTGCAGTGGCAACATAAGCTTCCACTGCATGTGTCAATGCATCCATCCCAGAATCAGCTGTAAGCGTTTCTAACATGGATAACGGAATTTCCGTATCCACGATTGCAATATCCGGAGTAATTTCAAAATCTGCAATCGGATATTTAATCTTCGTATCATCTTCGGTTATAACAGAAAAAGATGTCACTTCTGTTCCCGTCCCAGAAGTAGTACCTACTGCTGCAAAAATAGCTTTTCTGCGCATTTTGGGTAAACTAAACGGGGTCTTAACATCATCAAACTTTAGTTCAGGATTTTCATAGAATATCCACATCGCCTTTGCCGCATCCACAGGAGAACCACCGCCAAGAGCCACAATAACATCAGGTTCATAATCTCTCATTATTTCAGCACCACAGTATACCGTAGAAATCCGGGGATTACTTTCTACCTTATCAAAAACCTGAACCTGCATTCCATTTTCTTTCAAAATACCGATCAGCTTTTCGAGGCTTCCATTTTCAATCATAAAATTAGTACCAGTAACGATTATAGCCTTTTTGTGTCCTTTTAATACTTTCAGTTCCTTCATTGCACCAGGCCCATAATATACTTCACGTGGAATTGTAAACCACGCCATCAAAAAACCTCTTTCTTTTCATCGATTCAATTAACACATAATAACATAAACATAATAGGAAGAAAAACCCCTTCGCCGCATCAGCTGCTGGTAATTTGCGTTTATTTGCTGCGAAGTTTTTTGACTTTCTTTATTTATTATAAAACACAAGCAAAGAGAAATCGTCCGAAAAAAGCACATTCAATTTTAACTTTTCAGTACAGTGAAAATAAAGTATTTGCATCCCAACTCCATTTTGCTATTCTCATTTTATTTTAACCATATCCCGCTGCAGAATTCTGATAATCTCCGTATTTTTTCCATATATTTACCATATCTACTTCTTAACATCCCAAACAGTTAATGGATTTTGTCCTTCCCGGGATTTTTTACCTTAGAAATGTGCACACTAAAAATACCCGTCCAGTCAAAACAAACTGAACGGGTATTTTATGATAAATCAGAATATATTTAAAATCAAAATTTATTTACCGGATAATGAATTTTTTCACCATTTAAAAATCTTACGGCTTCCTCAGCTGCCTTGCATTTAAGTTCCCGCGCTGCTTCCTCCGAATACCATGCCATATGCGGTGTAGCTATATAATTATCCAATTCAAAAAGCCTGCTGCCGGGATTCATTGGTTCATCCGATACACAGTCAACTCCTGCTCCGCCGATTTCTCCATTTTTTAATGCTTCATAAAGATCGTCCTCATTAATAATACCGCCGCGTGCGACATTGAGTAAAACAGCTGACTTTTTCATTTTTTTAAAAGCAGCCTTATCAAACAAATTTTTATTACCGTCGGCAGGAATATGCAGAGAAATAACATCAGCCTGCCTGATAAGTTCTTCCAATGGTACTACTTTAATAAATTCAGTTTTCGCTCTTTCTTTATAATAAGGATCAAAACCAATAATATTGTATCCCAAAGCATGCGCTTTCTCCGCAAAATTTTTACCGATACGGCCCAATCCCACAACTCCAACCGTTTGGCTGCTAGCTCTATGCACCGGTATACTGCGCGTATAATCCCATTTTTGTTTTTTGGTAAAAGTGTTCATCAGCACAATTTTACGTGTGAATGCCATCATTAAGGCAATCGCATGATCCGCTACTTCATTTATCCCATAATCGGGTACATTGCAGACTTGTATTTTATATTTTGTCGCCGCTGTTATATCAATAGTATCAACACCTACACCATATCGCACAATCACTTTTAATTCAGTCAGATTCTCCATTACTTTTTTCGTTATGGGGGCATATTGCACAATAAGTGCCTGTGCATTCTTGCATTCATTTATAACCGCTTTTTCTGTATGGCATTGTCTTAATTCAAAAGGGATATCTGCCTTTTTGAATATACTTGTTTCTATATCAATGTTTTTGTGATCACAGTCAGTTATAATGATTTTCACCATATCATCTCCACATCTTCAAAGATTTAATATTTCCAATTTATTTGACCTTTATTTCGATTTTTGCCGCAAATGAACACAAAAACCGCCGATTTCTTCTGCAAGATAAACTACCTGCGGCCTGCCCTGCTCATCTTTTATCCATGTGTCATTATTAAATTTTATACCCTTACGGGTAAAATAAGCAACTGCCCGCACCATATCATTGGTATCTATACATAAATGGCCTTTTTCTCCCCAAAAGGGCGCTTTAAGTACTTCAGCTATATTTCCCGCAAAGTAGGCTCCGCTGTATTCCGCTTTTTCCTGCAGAAAAATCTCCGATAATCTGCCTGCTATCGAATCAGCCTGCGCTGCATTTGTGCAATTTATACCTACATGTGCCAGTTCAAAACCAAACATTTTTCCGATTATATGGAGGCAAAGCTGTTCTATCTTTTTCCAATCTTTAGCCTTGACTGCCGCAGCAGGCACCATGAAACTGCCACCCACCGCAGCGACATTACCCAAAGAAAAATACTCCAGCATATTTTCCTCATTTACGCCACCTGTCGGCATAAACTTCATTTTACCAAACGGTCCGGAAAAGGCTTTCAGTGTTTTCACTCCGCCATATGCTTCTGCCGGGAAAAATTTACATACATCCAGCCCCATTGCCATCGCGGCTTCCACATCAGCAGGTGATACCGTTCCCGGTATCACATCGACATCGTTGTTAATGCACCATTTTACCACTGCAGCATTGAACCCTGGTGTAACAATAAATTTTGCACCGGCAGCCACAGCTTGACGGGCATGCTCCACATCGTGAACAGTACCGGCACCAACGATAATCTCCGGTACCTGGGCCGCCATTTTTTCTATTGCAGCAAGTCCCGCAGCCGTGCGAAAAGTTACTTCGGCAACAGGAATACCTCCTTTTACCAATGTTTGTGCCAGTACCACTGCATCATCGGCATCATCAAGTGATATAAGCGGTACCAGACCTATATTGAAAACATTCTGCATATTCTTGCTAATCATTTTATTTTCTCCCAACGCAGTCATCCTGCTTCATAAAATTTGCCAGTTCTTCCGGAGTAGGCAAACCTTCATTATCCCCACGGCTCATGACCTGAATAGCTCCTATAGCGTTACCGCGCTTAACAGCTTCATACAACGGTAAATTTTCCATTAATCCGGTAATTATTCCCACGGCAAATCCATCACCGGCACCCACAGTATCGATTATCTGCCTGACCTTATACCCTTCAACTTTATAATTCTCATTGCCATCCGTTACAAATGCCCCTTCGGCACCACATTTTGTGATGACAATCCCGGCACCATTTTGACGATAAAAGTCATTTATTTTCTTTGGATCATCACTGCCCACTAATATTTTTCCCTCTGCAATTCCCGGCAAAACAATATCGGCGCGAGAAGCCATATCATTGATGGTTTCCCGCATGATTTTCAAAGAAGGCCATAGCTGCGGCCGCAGATTTGGATCAAAACTTATCGTCAATCCGGCAGCACGTGCTTTGTCAAACATCAGATAAACAGCTGCCCGGGTTTCATCTGATAAAGCCGGCAAGATTCCTGTCAGATGAATATAAGAATAATTCCTCATATCAATTTTTCCCACATCAGCCGGCGAAATCGTAGATGCTGCCGAACCGGCACGAAAATAAAAAATGTCAGGATCTCCTTTATTAACCTTACCCTTGAGCATAAAACCTGTTTTGTGCTCGTCAGAAAAACTTACAAATTCATTACCGATTCCATTTTCGTTCAACACTCTTATTACACGTTTACCGAAAGGATCTTTACCCAATTTTGTCATATATGTCACTCGATGATGCAGACGTGCTGTTCCCACTGCTACATTAAACTCCGCTCCGGCTACAGCCAACGAATACCCAGACACACTGTCCAATGAGCCTTCACTTTGTGCTATAAGAAGCCCCATAGGTTCACCAGCCAAAATCAATCCCTCAGACATTAAATATCACCCCCAGTAAAAAGTTATTTATGCATCATAATCATCAGATGAATATTATAATACATCTTATAAATATAAAAGTCAATAATAACCAATTACAACTGCTGAGATTTATATAAAACTCTTTATCAAACAGATCACAATGAATATCTATATATCTTCTTTACTTGTAGAAGGGTTCATTTTATGCTATTATATTTGAGTATAATTTTGTTGTAATCAATCTATACATATGATGAATAGTTATCTTTTTTCATCGAAGTGATATTTTATTGCATTTACAGCCAAGGATTTTCATTAAAACAATTTAATTATTCTGATAAATCATTAGTACAGGATGGGATCTTATGGGAGCCTCACTCGTCAATACAACAATAAATAATATTTTAGATCTTTTGAAAAACAACAACATGCAGCCCGGTGATAAACTGCCGACAGTGGATAAATTATCAGTAAAATTCAAAGTTGGGCACAGTACCGTCCGTGAAGCTTTAAAAGCTTTATCTACCCAAAACATATTAACCATTCGTCAGGGAGCCGGCACATTCGTTTCCAAAAAGCAGGGGATAAGCAATGATCCGCTTGGCCTTGGACTTATGGGCAATGATATTTCCACTATATTTGACCTGCTTACAGTGCGGCTCATTTTTGAACCCGCAATAGCTGCAATAGCTGCGCAAAAAGCCACGTTAAAAAACATACGCCAGATCAATGAACTGTGTTTAGTAGTAGAAGGCCTGATCAAAGCGGGTAAAAATTACGATGATGAGGACAATCTTTTTCACTCAGCTATCGGCAATGCCAGCGGCAATAAAATCATCTATAAAATAACACAGATAATCCATGCTTCCATAAAGAAAAATATCTTCATAACAGATAATTCTCTGTGCCAGGAAACGGTCATCACGCATCGTCAGATAGCTAAGGCTATAGCCGCAGGTGATGCTACCGGTGCCAAAAACGGCATGATAATACATCTAAATGCCCAAAGAGAGTTTTTACTTAAAAACTACGATTTACAAATTTAATCCAACTTTAAAACATATTGGTCATGCTAACCAAAAAGTGCACCGGGAAAATCCCCGATGCACTTCTTTTTTTACCTTCCCATGCGGCCTCCGTCTATCGGAATTACCGCACCATTTATGAGTATATCTTGAACACCACGGTTCTTGAGATCATTCAAAACACCCAGTATTTGCTGTTCTCATTTTCACCGACCTCAGGGGTGCATACTTCTTTGCAACCATCCTCATTGATGCCGAGCACGATATATGCAGCTAACTTGCTGACAATACTATCATGACATACCGAAAAGTGAATAGCATCAATAAAGCTAATTGGGACAGACACTGGCAAGAGGCCGACGCTGCCAATCTTCAATCCGGGGCAGAATAAGGAAAATTGACGATCTTGAGAAACGTCAACCTGAAAACTGCCATAATGACTATTCATTTGCTTGGTTTTATAGCCATTCAGCCATTCTTATTATTGGAGCGTTATGATTTGCTGTAGTCCAAGTATTCGCCCATTTCGGACACCATCATCTCCTTGATGGTGTCCGCCAAGCAAATCCTTCAGAACATCTTGAATGTTGTTAGATTTCTCGATGCTGTATTCTCGGAAGAGCTGCTGGATAATATCCCACTTTCCATCTGTCATTTCAACTTTATGAATCTCTTTTATCTGCTTTGCCATGATAAAAAAGTCGCCTATGATTAGATAGCACTATAAAAGACCTTATGACTTAGAGGGGAAGTTTTTTTATAGAAATTTTTTCATAGGTTTGCTAAATATTCAAACTGTTTTTATGTATATTCCCCCACCCTAAATCAATTTGATTTTCACAATACCATGCGGCAGACCAGTTTCTTGATCTAAAAAAATGGCACTGTTTATTTCCTGAAAAATGACACTGTTTATTTCCTGCTGAGCTTTTTCAATTTCAATAGAATTCAACAGACCTTTATATCCTCCCACTAAAAAAATATCATCACTGTCTTTTATAGCTGTTATTTTAAATTTAGCACAGTTTAAATGAAGTAAAAAATGTTCTTTCTGTCCTTTGAGCCTATCAAGATATACCAGCATTTGCTCTAACTTCTTCTTTGCAGAATCATTTGCTGATTTTATAAGTGATATCGCATAATTTTTATCTTTTACATAAATATCACCAGTTAATGTTGCACGGGTTTTTATCATTTCAACACCAACATTAGGAAAGAAAGCAGCAAAATCAGCCTTTTGTTCATCATTAACATACTGCGCCTTATATAAATTGCGTAAAACAACATCATCATTACTGACTTTGATATCATCGACCATTATATTTCCAGAATCAGAGGAGCGCTTCTGGCACAAGGCTCCTTTGATAGAGCTGCCGGGCAGATAATATTTTGCACGCTCAGGAGCATATTTTGTATATTCACCATACTGATAAAATGGATAAATAATATTTAGTTTATCTTTATCAAGATAGTTATCATTAGTTGTTAGCTGCTTCAGAGAGAACTCATCTAATTCCTTATATAAAGCTGTATTCATTCTGGGTGATACAATCAAACTGGACTGTGCAGTCAGTTTATATTTTATTTTTTGCATGCCTGCACCTGTCCCTTCTGTATCGGCAGCGGATATAAAAATGCATTGCCAAAGACGATATCCCTTTGAGGATTAAATGGTGATGCTATAGATTTTCCGGTATTATCTGCTCCTTGAGAAGCCGTGATGACGCTGCCCTCAGCAATAAAGCTGATATAGTATCTGGTGAAATTACTATCCCAGCCACCGGGAATATTAAAAGGACGTCGTTCTGAGGTAAATAACTTTAAAGTTGAAGCTGTATAATCAATATTCTCGGGCAATAGCATACCTGTATTTATAAAATGCTTTACGGATTCATAATGTATATTTTGCCTGCTGATATCCTGAAATTTAAAAGTATTCAATCCCTGTGAGGCTCTTTTTCCTAATATTACGATTGTCGAACGCCGGACTGCTTCTTGTATCATATTTAGTAAATTGGTACAAATTTCGCTACTGTCTACCCGTAAATAAAAACAAAATCTATTTACAGGCCTGGACTTTTGATCAGAGGTTATCTCTGCTATGTTAATAGTAGGTACTGAATAAAGTCTGCTGTCTAATCCCGGAATATCATAGAAGCTGCTTTCTATAGAAGCACGAAGTTGTTGGTTATCGTCCAGCTTGATATAAGGGAAAATATTTTCAATATCTGATTGCTTACCAAATGTTAGATCATTTAAAATCTCCTCTAGTTTGGTTGGCAGTATATAGCTTCGCTTTTTTAGGGCCTTGCGTTTCTTTTTCAGATTTTTATCCTTATCGCTCTGATCTTTGGATGGTTGAGAAGCTATACAGTCGATGATATAGTCCAGGGGTGTAATAATATATCCCTGCGGCATAAGATTCGACAGTGAAAGATAAATATCTTTATTTAAAAGCTTTTTTGTCAGTGTTGACGCAGATGTGTCACCGTATTTTTCGGAATACATATAAACCAAAGCTCCGAATAGTTTTTGAGAATCTGGAAGTTGTGTCAGAGGACCTGTTGACAGAAGCTGCACTTCATAAATATCCATATTATTGCTCCTCTGTCTCAATACTTACACCGATTTTTCCATAACCCCGGCTTTTAGAATTTCCAAGACGATAAATTCCTTCATTAAATTTTTTTAAGATATAAATAATATAATCCTTACACAGCTGTTCAGCACCTTTTCCCAAGGCATCTATCTTGTGAAGACGAATTTCACCGGTAAAAGTCAATCCACTTCGAGCAGCCTTGTAAGTACGAGGATTAGAAGTGAGTGTGGTACCGTTAGCAGTAATAGAGTTTTTCATATCAATAGAAAAACAGCTTTTTTCATCACGAAATTTTTCACATAAACGTAAATCACTAAACATTAATTTTGGTGTATTATTGAAACCGCTGATACCAAAAAGGTATTCAGCAGATACCGCATTCTGTGCTTCTTTATATCTTTCCCGAACACGGGCTAACGCTTCATCCTCTTTTACCAGTGTTTTTATTTTATCTCGATTTTTTATCTCTTCGGATTTTAAATACTCAGTATATAGCTTAGTAATAGCTGTTTTTTCGTCGCTGTTATCCTCATGCACTATGCTGCGAACGCTACCTTTTTCAGAAGAAGCAGGGATGTAGGGATAGCCTTCCTGATCCAGGGTGGTCTGCTGGTCTATTCCCCCGATCTCAAAAGGAAGCGGTGCGCCCCCGATAAACAAATTAGATAATGTTTTTACTTTATATTTAACTATGTCTGACATCACGGATACCCCTTTTGTTTTTATAATTTTTACTATTACCAGTAATAATTTTATATTTAATGACGGCTTCATTGTATTGATAAAACAACATTAAAGAATCAATGAAGTCTGAATTCCATTTTTTATCTATCTGCGGTTCATCACAAAATTCTTGTTTTTTAAAAGACATTCTATAAATAGGTTTATCTAATTGCGGTGCAGTAGTACCAGCTATGCCATTATGACCATCTTTTAAAGGATCTTCTGGGGGATTGTTCATGGAAAGCATGGTTGCAGCTTTAGAAAAAGGGATTTTTTCTGTATTGCGCAATCTAAAGAACATGGACTTTTCAACACGGACAGTCTTATAATAGGATATTATAAGAGGTTTTTTATTACTCGCACGGGTATTGTCTGCAGGTATTGTAAACTTATCTTGTTTTACAAAGCAGCTTGTCAGAGTTTTATGTGAAATAGTCTCATATAAACAGTGACGGATCTTTGTAAGTAAATTTTTCCTGGCATTATCTATATTTTTTTTACTTAATAAAACGGTATCTGAAACTTGATTTTTAACTATCTGAAAACGAGGATCAGAAAACAAAAGCATCAGGCGCAGATAGGTTTCCATACGGTGTTTTTTATAATCAGACAAATCAATTTTGAACCCTTTTTTAGGGATTTTTATGTATAGTTGTCTTAATATTGCGGCATTCAATAGTAGTTCAGCTTGCCACAGATGCTCATTGGGATTTCCCAAGTAATTCGGCAGCAGATAGTATAATAAATGATTTATGTATTTTTTATCATCGCAACGAATAACTTCATCTGAAAGCCTTTCAAGCAGAGAATAAAAGAAGCTTGGTGTACCAAGGAACTCTTTACAATCAGCATCATTTTTTATAAAAAGAAGTAAACAAACATCACTGATAAAAAATTGCCATATGGGCGCAGAATTAATAGCACTATTGAGTTTTGATTTTCTCTCTTTGGAGGCATTTTTTTTACAATTTTTAAATTGAGCGTAATCAATATCCAAAAAAGTGAGTCTGCCGATTGATATTTTAGAATTAAGAAATGGTTTTAAACTATCAAAATTTAGGTAGGTTTTATCATCTTTGGCATTTTCCAGCTGATCTTCTACCCTATCAAGATAATAGCGTATGGGCTCTCTGTTGAAGGTGATTTCCACGCCGATGCTCATGGAGATTTTATTAGAAAATTTGTCAGAAAGTTTTCCAGCAAGCTCATTTTTAATTTTTTTCAGTAAATACTGGCATACCTCAATACCTTTTAAAAAATTTGCCACCGCTACTGCAAAAAATATATCATCTCCAGCAATGTAAAAAGGAAAAAGCCAACCACCAGTTGTATATGATTGATTATCCGTCCGGCAAACCTCAGCAACTGCTTCATGCAGGCCACGTAAGGAAACAGTCTCAGACAGCACCTTGCTCGTCAAAGTATATTCCTTATACTCTTTTATGCCGCTGAACATATCGCCCATTCCGTCAAGATCGGCTTTAATCACAGCTATACGAAAATGATTGCTGTTTCCTGTATCTTCACTATCAGTATCTTTGTCCTGATATAGTGCATTGATATCCTTAACAAACATCGGATAATCTTTTTGATTAACTGCAGAGATAGTGCCTGATTTTTCGATTTTACAAAAAGAAAACAGCTGTGATTTGTTTTTTTCTATTATTTGGGTAAAGTATTTATTCTGCTTAAGACGTTTTTTAGCTTCTTGAATAGCCTCAATTTCTGTACGTCCGTCATCCTTAAAAAACACATAGTGTAATAGCTTATTTCCCTGCGAGATGTGATAATAGTGCAAAAATAATTCATTAAGCAATTCCTCTAAAACAGGCTCATCAGACTCAGCGATTGTACAAGAAAATATATACACTCCTGAACATGACATGAGTTTTTCAATTTTGTACTCGTTAAATTTGTTTTTAATTGCAGTAAAAAAATCGTCTGATATTTCTCTAGAAGAGTTTACTATGCTTTTTAATGTGGCTTCCTCGGTCTGCTTTTCCTGTACATGCGCGTGAATCGCTTTCGTCAAGTATGTTTGAATTTTATCAATGGAAAGCCCTGCAACATATTTATTTACCATTAACCTTATCCTCCAGTTTACATTTATTAAACATATCTGCGTATGCCCTGTGAGGGAAAAGCATAGGATTGTTAATGAGCATAAGTAGCTGATTCAGCTGCAAATTCAAGGTTAAGAGGGCTACAGGCTTTTCAGCTATTTCTACTTGGTATTTGTCAAGTGATACATCTTTAAGCTTATAACTGTATGTTTCGTGGCTTCTTTTTTTATCGTCTCCTTCAGCAGATTTTTCTGGTTGATTCCTATGATTTAAATCAAGATACCAATCGTATAAATTTTTTTTCGAATCATTTATATCTATTTGTAATCCTTGTCTTTTACCTTTTGATCGAATAATGAAATCAAAGGATTTTTCTCCAGAACCAAGCTTTTCATTACTTATGCATTCTTTTAAACAGCATAAAATACGCAAAGGACGTGTGGAAGTTTGCGTTGGACTGGGAATCTCTTTACCAACAACAATCTGACTGATGGTTCTGGTATATGAATCGGATGATGTTTTCAATGCTGATACACGTTCTGCCCAACTCTTTAATTTTTTTGCCTTAATGGAATTACTTTTACATTCAATGACGACTGCTACAGCCTCAATAGGAATAAATTTTAATTTCCCGTAATGAAATATATAAGGGGTATAGGTCTCATCGAAAATCGCAAGATCGACTTCATGTGATACATTACCATTCGAATCAATAATGAATACCGATTGCTCAATAACAAATTTTTTAGGAATAATTTGTTCAAACATCCCCTTCCATATTTCTTCACGGAATCCGCCGATAGTCGGACCGTGGGAAGTAGTAAAATACAGCTGATTTACAAGTGATTTTTCATTTTGAAGATAATTATTGATAATATTGCGGATGGTATCATTGGCAGGTAAATTCGGACTTTCTGTATCACACATCGTCAATTGCTCCTTGTTTTTCAGTTTAAATTTATACATTTATATAATGAGACTATATAGATAATTCAAATAAATTCTACTTCTATTTGTCCCATACCAAAAGTAGTATTGCGCCCGATATGCAAAACTTGTGCGGCATACAGCCAAGGGACAAATGGAGTCAATACCCCTTTACAACGAATACTGCCAAGCAATCCGCTAAAGTCCATCTTTTCGCCAAGTCTATTTGAATATCGGGACATTTGTTTAAGCGCTAGGCGGCTCTGAGTAACCGGGATTTCTGAAGCAAGTGTTTGAATACGCACTGCCTCTGTGGTATTCACCCAACCACCGTAGCGCTGGGTAATTGCTTCGATTCGATGTATAATATTGCGAATAATTGTCGGAAAATCTATGCTTTCAAGCAACATACCATTGCGACGGATACGCAACGGTGTCTTTATATTAATAGTCAACTGCTCAATATCGCTCAAACATCTATATGGAACAACAGCACTCCGAATAGCAGTCCCATAGAAAAGTCCTGACTGCCAAATTACTCGTTGATCTAAGCTATGAACTATCTTTTTTAAAATAAAGGGATATCTTGAAGCCCCTAATTTAAATTTCTCAAGACTGCCCAGTGCATCTATTACTGATGATGCATACTGTATTGCATTACCCAGCAGTATCATATAAAAGCTGAGATCTTCTCCAGCCTGATAAGGTGTTTTATGTATTGCGGGAGGTATTATCATATACGGATTTATAATATCCTGTTTATTGTCACTTAAAATGCGATTATTATAAATATAATTAAAGGCAACCGGATTGATATGTAAAGCCTGCCCGATGGTTCCACGAAGTGTAGAACCAAGATATTCCGGCAATACAGCTTTTTTCACAGATGTCAGTAATATCTTCATAGGCAAATACTTAATAAAAAAATTAGACTGCTCCATTATTACTCCTTCGGTAGACCGCCTGAATATCATTATTTACATTATATAGTCAATAAAATGCATTACCAAAAAGGTCATGAGCTGTGTTTCTAAATATCTTATTCTAAAGAAAACAGCAAATATTAAACTGATTCAAGTATAAATAAACTAACTTAAAATTACAATCATATTCATCAAATAAATGTCTAGTAAGATTTCTTTTATACAGTAAAAATTGGATTTTACTGGTTAGTTTGATAAATATCTCAAATACCTTTGCATAATAAATTAGTAAAATATAAAAATATTTGATTAACCTCATATCGTACTAACCTTACATTCCGTCGCTATCATTTGTGATACAAATTATAATTAAAACAAAGTTGCAACGCGTCCTAGCTATTATAATTATCTTAATGAGAAGATACATTATGGTTATTATTTAATTAAATGAACATCTATTTATGGAATAATGTCTTGATTCCAAAATATAACATTGAGAATCTATAGAAATCAACAATTTTTACATACTATATTTATTTGAAATTTTAGTAAAGATAATTTTTCTTAAATAAATACTTAAAATACCTCACTTACCAATACAAAGAAGGCTTTTACCGCTTTCGAATGATATGAATTTTTTTTGTAAACAAAACCGACTTGTAATTTGTCCGGTACACAATCTTTCAATCTATAATACACCCCACGATGTGCGCTATTACAATAAGGAATTAACAGCTCAGATATAAATGCCACGCCCAGTCCGGCAACGGCTAACGCATGTGCAGTTTCCATATCTTTTATTTCAATTACATTTTTGGGAACAAAATTACTTTTTTTAAAAAATTTTGTCAGTTGTATTCTTGATGGAGAATCAGCTTTAAGATAAATGAATGTTTCGTTTTTTAATTCTGACACATCAAGAAAAGGATATTTTGCATTATCTACAATTCTTTTCCTGTTATTTAAACGATGTTCCTTTGGTAATACCAATAAATGTTGTTCTTCACTGATAACTGAGCTTATCAATTCTTTACTTTTTACCGGTAAAATTTCAATGCTGAAATCCAAATCTCCCGCTAAGATAGCTGTTTCTAATTCAGCTGCCTGATCTTCGTGTATGGATACAGTTATACCAGGGTATTCCTTATAAAAAGCAGGCAAAACTTTCGGTAGAAAATATTTTCCCCTAAACTGAGAAATTCCCAGCGTAATATGACCATTCTTCAAATCAGCTATATCCTTCATCTGCCTGCTGAGCTGTTTTTCATAATTCATAATATAATACGCTGTTTTAACAAACTGCTTTCCTGCAAAACTCAATATCAGTGGTTTTTTACTGCGATCAAACAACTGTACTCCCAGGGAATTTTCAATACGTCCAATTGACTGACTTAAAGAAGGCTGAGTTACAAAAAGCTTTTGAGCAGCTTTAGAGATACTTTTCTCTTCTGCTACCTTCAATACATATTTAATGTCGCGAAATTCCATCACACTACCTCCATAATAAATATATTGTTAAACCTATATTATTATATATAATATACTATTTGAATTATATTTCAAGCAATGTAATAATTAATATAAATAAAAAAATAATAGTATTTTATGGAGGATTTACAATGGAAATTACTAAAATTGATTCTATTCTAACCGGTTCCAGACGTCTATTTGTAAAAGTACATACTGACACAGGAATTACAGGTATAGGTGAAAGTGGCAATTGGGGATTTCGTGAAGCTGTTGTCGGAGCCATCAATCGCATGGAAAAACCATTAATAGGGCAAGATCCACTACGCATAGAATATATCAATGATGAGCTCTATAAACGTTTTAAATTTGGCGGCACAGTAATAGGCGGAGCTATTTCTGCTATAGATATAGCATTATGGGATATCAAGGGAAAATATTATAATGCACCGATATATCAATTATTGGGAGGAGCTGTACGTAAAAAAATACGCCTTTGGGGTGTAGTAGACGGCAGGGACATTTCTTCCAGCATTAAATCCGCAAAAGAGTTAAAAGCAAAAGGGTACACTTGTATACGCCTTAACCCTACCAATATAGAAGAAGCTAAAGGAACTTACGCCCGCCGCATGAACGCCATGAGTGAAATGATTCATGCCATCCGAGATGCAATCGGTCTCGATGTGGATCTTGGCTGCGAAATCCACCGGGCATTACAGCCACATGAAAGTATTACTTTACTTAAAATGGTAGAAGATTGCAATCTGCTTTTCTTCGAAGATCCTATAAACTACGAAAATTACTTTTCTTTAAAAACTGTAACAGAAAAAACAAAAACTCCTATCAGTGCAGGAGAAAGAGGCTTCTGTATTCAAGATATACAAATGCTCTTGCAAAATGAAAGTGTAAGCTTTATACGCCCCGATATCTGTCTCATGCGAGGAATAACAGGCTGCAAAAAGGCTGCCGCCATCGCTGAAAGCCATTATGTCAATGTTATTCCTCACACCGCTACCGGCAGTATAAACCTCGCAGGAAATCTTCATTTAGCTGCTGCTATTCCCAATTTTGAGGTATTGGAAACATGCCCGATAACAAGCGAATGGGATAAAATACAAAAAGAAATCAAAACTCCTTTCAAAATAGAAAATGGTTGTATAGAAGTTCCAGAAGGTCCCGGTCTCGGTATAGAACTGCGTGATGATATAGAAATCACTGCCCCATATTGTGACTGGGAATGGGACTTTATAAAATGCAACATAAAGTGACATCTTTTTTGAATATGGAGGAAATTTAAATGATTTTAACAGGTATATTGTTGGTTTTAATAACTTTTATCGCCATCATAAGAGGCTATGAAACAAGGCTGGTATTATTCATATCCGGTATTGTGATGTGTTTTATAGGTGGAAATACTATTGCAGGCAGCAACGCATTTATAAAAGAACTTACAAATGTCGGATTGGTTCCGACAATTTGTACTGTGCTAGGATTCAGTTATGTAATGGATTATACCGGATGCTCAAAACATATGGTTACATTTATAACCAGAATACTAAGTAAATTCAAATTTATCCTAATCCCCGGTGCAGTTATGGTAACTTTTTTTGTAAATATAGCACTACCAAGTGCCGCAGGCTGTGCAGCAGCTGTTGGTACGTTACTTATACCTGCACTAATAAATACAGGTATACACCCAAAAATGGCTGCTTCTGCCATTTTCCTGGGTACTTGGGGCAGCGTAATGAGCCCAGGGCTTATGTTTAATCCCCAAATTGCTCAAATGGCAGGAACAGATGTCATGACAGTCATCAGTTCATTTTCCGTGCAGGTTTTATTGGCCGCAGTTATTGCTTCCATTATATTAACTATATTGGCTGTTATCAAAAAGGAAAACATCGGTTATAAATCTGCCGATTATAAAAAACATTTAACGACTGACAATTTCAAGGTAAACTATATTTATGCGATTTTACCAATAATACCCTTAATAATGCTGATAACTGGCAGTAAACAAATTGGCCTGACTCCATATGTTTCCGTTCCAACTGCTATGTTAATAGGAACGGCTATAGGTTTTATAATGGTGAGACCTAATCTGAAAGAAGCTACAAAAAAATTTTTCCGTGGTACCGGTGACGGTATGTGCGACGTAGTTGGCATTATCGCTGCAGCGGCTTGTTTTACTGCCGGCATGAAAACAATAGGCCTTACGGATTCACTAATTGATGTCATGAAAAATTCTCAACATATAGCACAATTTGCTTCTGCTTTCGGTCCTTTTATCATCGGTGCAATTTCAGGCACAGGTAATGCAGCTGCACTGGCTTTTAACGGCGCAATCACCCCACATGCAGCTGATTTTGGTTATAATATCATACAGTTAGGTTCAATGGCACAGATAGGTGCCGGCCTTGGAAGAACAATGAGTCCCGTTGCCGGCTCCGCTATCCTTATTGCAAAAATGGCAAATGTGAATCCATTTGAAATAACAAAAAGGAACGCATTACCCACACTTGCTGCCACTATTATTGTGATGGTCACATTGTTATAAATGCATGCATAAATTCTTTATAATATATGTGTCAGCACATGGTCTATGATTTTCCCTATAAACATTACTTGAGTTATATCACACCAGCTCGTAGTCGGCTAACAAGATCATCCATTTTTGTTTTTATAGTATTTCTAATTACTCTAAACTCCTTATCAGTTTTTCCTGATGGATCTTCAATTCCCCAATCTTCACGGTATGCACATGGCAAAACCGGACATTGTACATTGCAGCCCATGGTTATCACAATATCAACTTCAGGAATATCCTGGAGAAGTTTAGGGTTCTGGCTTAACTCCATATCTATGCCGATTTCTTTCATAATACGTACGGCATCCTGATTAATATAATCCCACTCATCTGTCCCTGCAGAAAAACACTCAAACACATTAAGCCCCATCACTTTGCCGAAAGCCTCCGCCATTTGCGAACGGCACGAATTATGAACACAAATAAAAGCAACTTTTTTCATTATTCCACCTGTTTTATAGCAGCTATCTCATGTAATTAATTTTCATTCATAAACCCTCAATTGCCGCCTTTTTTGTCCGTACACAGAAGGACACAGGGAATCGTGTAGTGATAGCGGGTTACAGCTTTATGAAATTAATGATATTCATGTGATAGCTCTTTATCTTATATGCACAATATACAAAAATCGGTATTCAATAAAACACTTGATTACATATTTTTCTCCATACTAAAATCACAGTTAATCTATCCCGATTTTTTTGCTTCTTCTTTCCACTAAAACTGTATCATACCATATGCCATTACTCATTTTAGCAATTTTTTCCCTTATGCCAATTTCCCTAAACCCACATTTTTTATGCACCGCTATACTCGCATTATTTTTTCTGATAATCGAAGCATACAACGTCCAAATCCCATTTTCTTCAGATTTTTTTACCAGTTCCATTAAAAGAGCCGTTCCGATACCTTGATTTTTATATGCTTCACCAATATAAAGACTAATTTCTACTACACCTCGGTAACACTCCCTGCCCGAAGTTGGGCTTAATGCCACCCATCCCAGCGCCTTATCCTTCGAGTGGGCAACAAACCGGCATACCTTAAGATGACTTTTATCCCAATCTTTCCACAAAGGCGCTTCGGTCTGAAAAGTTGCCATACCCGTCTTAATGCCCTGTAAATAAATATCTCTTACTTCTTCCCAGTCACATGATTTCATTACATCAATCGTATATTTCATTTTTCCCCCTTACACAAGCACTGTGTGAGCCCTGTGCCATTCTTTTTCATATTCACAGGATTATTATCACTCATATCTCCCCTCTTCAAACATCCGTAAAACCTTTCTATACTTATATTTTCTCTTCATGGATTAACTCTCTGCATTCTTAATACAAATTCTATTTTCCTGATATATCTTCCATTTTCTTTCTATTTTAATAATGCTTGAAGTTTTTGATTATAAAGATCATATTCATCCTTCATTATTCCACCAGATTTATAATCTGGCAAAGGATCCTGCCCTAATGATACAGCCAATAATCCACCAGACAAATAATAAGCACGTTCAGACTCACTTTCCAGCACATGTGAAAGCATATCCTTTACCTTAGCATCTATATCTGTCTCACTCATTAATTGGACTTTAGTTATTTCAATATCATTATGAAGTTTTAATGCCGAATCATGTAGGAATTTAGCTTTTTCTCGTGACGGTGATTGATTACATTGATTAGCTATAGCAACAATATTTCCATCATAAGTTTCTTTAAGATGTACATATTTTTGAATCATAGTATTATTGTAATTAGAAGTTATACTATCTGATGAATTACTATTTGACCATGTTAAATACTGCGCTAAGTCAGCTAATAAGTCATGAGGATCATTAACTGATTCACCACCTAATTGTACATCTTTCCCCCGAATAAAAAACCCCACTCCATTACCGCCACTACCTTTAATTAAATAGGTTATGCCATTGTGTGTAGTAGATCTATCAATAGTCTTATAATCTGTATGATGATTTTTCTGAAACATGCCCATATTCTGAAAAAGTTCCCGTTTTCCATCAGCAGTCAAATCAGGGCTCACTGTAATCACTAATGCGACCATAGCCGATAGCATCCTATCAGCAACGACCTCATCCGTTGATGTAATTGTCAAGATAACTCCTTTAACTTTATAAGTATCTGGATAATATGAAACCATCATCGACAAAGCATCCATGAAATGATACTCATAAACATTAGCATTCACTCCATGATATTCTGGTGCTTTTTTCAAATTTAATGACATCCCGGGAAATTCTGTATTGATAACACTATTATAACGATCACGAAATTCCTCTTCCGTTAGATTTATATCATATATTCCCGATACAGATTTATTTACTTTCCTTCCTTCTTGTTTATGTGCCGATTGACGATTTGAATCAGTTTGCACAGCAGCATAAACGCCCACACCTATTGCTAATAATAAACTAATAATTCCAAGAACGATAGATTTTTTATTCATTATTTTATACCCTTTATCAATCGACACATTGTGAATAAAAAATAAATATATTCCAATGCAATCGTTTATCTTTATCCTTAATGAATTAAATCTGTCTCATTTTACAAATTCATCCGCAACACTTTTATTATACTATCAATCTATTTTTATTATAAATTTTCAGTATTTATGTAAATCATTAAATAACAACCTATGATAAGAAATATTTCAGCAATAATGCAATAATGTGAATAAATTATTGCATCTTTTACTACTATTCGTCCATATGCATCAGTAAAATTTTTATTATACAATAAAATTAGATCGTATATAGTTCCCAATCCCCAAAATCCTAATGTAAAAAAATAAACTAAACCTGTGACATATTGACCAACATATATTCTGCCCAATCCAGCAAAACCCAAAAATCCAAGAATAGTAAGCATGACAGTCTCCATTCTATCCTTACCAGAAGGGCCTTTTAATATTTTTTTATACTCTGTCTGTGGTTCTGAAACTTCTTTTATAACAGTTATTTTTTCACCTTTTTCATCAGTAGTTTCAGTAATTGTTTTTGTTTTTATTTGTCGAATATGTTTAAATTCCTTATTTTTATTATTTTGATACATTTTATAAAGAATTATTAGTAATATTATTCCAACTACTAATATCCCACCTACACTGCCTATTGCAGCCACAGCAATTATGAGCAAAAAAAATAACGTACACCCTATCAGTATTATTAAACACATATTTCCCCCTTATAATATTCATCACAATTTATTCCATATGCCAAAAATAAAGAAACATATCCGTGTCCACAGCTTCAGTGACGATATCACCAACAACCTGATCGAATGTTTTAACAAGCAGTTCAAAGCATGGTATAAAACCAAACAGGGATTTTCTTCTTTCAATTCTGCCAACAATCTTATTGCGGTTTTTCTCTTTTTTTACAATTTTGTCCGTCCTCATTCCGCTCTTAACAGTCTGACTCCGGCACAAGTTGCAGGGCTCAATCTTTCTGCCAGAAGTAAACACAAGCTTTTGTTCGTTGCTTGAAGTATTTGGCTGTTTCTGTTTGTTAATCTTTCATGTTTACTTTACAAAGCCAAATATAATATGTTTTTAATTTGACAAAGTTTTACAAAGTCCTCTTTTATTAAAAATAAAATATAATTGGGAACAAATTCTATTGCAGTTATCCGTTTTCCCCTGATAAAGTAAAATTCACTTTATCTTAACTAAGATAAAAGCACAAAACTATTTGCAACTTCCCCCGTGTTTTCTCATTTTTTTAATAATAAATTAGTTCGTAATCCACCACCACAATGCTGGCAAAATGCAATAAACCAACCCATTGAATATATACTAGAATGTCAACATGCCTTAAATTTCCCAAAGTTAGTTTAAATATAATTTTCACACCGTACAAACTTATAAATAATTCTATGCTTTTATTATGAGTCGATTTTTTAGCTCAAACCACTACAAATAAAATCGATTTTTTCCATTCTAACGCTTGTTAATATTTTTCAATATAAATTCATTCCAAATGGATTTATAAATATTTTCGATATCTTTTATATATAACCTGTTATTCATCAATGAACTTTTATTCATTTTATTTCTCAATGTCTTATGATAAATATCTATTAATTTTATATTATTTGCCAGATATACAGCTTTATCTATATATTCCTGCGCCGAATAAGCGATCAATTCATCCATCTCTATATTTTTCAAGATACTGCAACCAAATCTTGCACCATGGCGTTTGCCGCACAGGCTTATCAATGGTACTCCCATATATAGTGTTTCACAGGAAGTAACTCCGCCAGTATACGGATATGTATCCAAAGCAATATCGATGTCATTGTATTCATTCAAATACTCTTTTGTAAACGGCCGCAATAGCACTCGATCAATATTTATTTTATATTTTTTCATAAGTCTATTAACATATTGTCTTCCCTGATTATTATCAAATATACTGCTTTTCAGTACTAATCTTGCCGCAGGAATTTCAGCCAAAATTTTTGCCCATAAAGACAGTACAAAATCATTTACCTTATTAAAATTATTAAAGCAGCCAAAGGTAACATATCCATTTTTCAAACAAGGTGCATCTTCTACCTTTGGCATTTGACCCAATGGTGTGTAACAGATATGAGAATGTGGCATACGTATTATTTTCTCGCAGAAATAGGAAGACATATTATCAGAAGCACAATAACAGTCGGATAAAAAATAATCAACAGTATTTAATCCTGTAGTATTAAAATAACCTATACCACTAATTTGCACCGGTGCGGGTTTGTATGCCAAAACAGGCAGGCAATTATTAGCTGTATGACCAGAAAAATCAAAAAGAATATTTATTTTATCATTATGTATTAATTCAGCAGCCTTATTTGCCGAAAAACCGTTGATATTACGCCAATTCAAATCAGTCATTTGCTGTAATTTTTTTGTTATATCATCTTCCAAACCGGCAGAATAACAATAAACTTCAAATTGATTTTTGGTATAATTCAACAGTAGACTGAAAGTCCAAGAAAGTACAGGATGCCTGCGAAAATCAGGTGATATATAACCTATCTTTATTTTTCTCACAGACTTATTAACAGTGAAATCATGATATTGCATATTATTATTAAAAAATCTTTGATAATTTATATGTAATTTATATACTGCCTCATCACTGACAGTATAAATATAATTCATCACAAATAGAGCATTACTGTACTCTTCTATCTTCTTTGTATAGTTATTCTCTTTTCGTGACGAATATAAAAAATACTGACATGCCTTTTTACTTTTGCCAATTTTTACGTAAGCAGAGGCCAGCATACTATATATCTCTGCCAGATATAGTTCATTATCAATTTGACCAGTTAATCTCTGCTGGTCAATAAATTTAACCGTTTTTACAAGCAGCTTTATTTCAGTGATGTACAGCTTTTTATCTTTATATACATATGCCTGCTGCATATGTCCCGGTATATATGCCGGATTTTTTTTTAAAATATGTTCAATAATGCATATGGCTTTATCATACTTATGCAGATTTCTATAGGAGACAGCCATTAATAATAAAACTTTTTCTTCATATTTGTATTTACTTTTACTTAGCAATGTAATACATTTTTCATACTCACCGCTATCATAAAAGCGCTGTCCCAGCAACATATAAATATCCATCATTTTTCCTTACAACATATTTATAAATTCATTATGTTTAAAATTTTTTGGGCATAGATTTTCATTGCAACATCATTGGGATGCAGAGCTACACCAGAATGCTGAACATAATGCTCTTTCCCATCATTGCCAAAAACTATGTTATTAATACCCACTCGATAAATATCATTTTCTTGAATATCGCTTAAATCCACAAATGATGCATTATTTGATTTACATACCCTTCTTTTTATGTTATCAATACTATTATTTTGCCAAAATTGTCCTATTATAATCAATTTTGCTTTTCTTGACAATGAATTTTTTCTTATATACCTTATTAACTCGCAAAAGTCATTTTCCAGCGTACTGGATTCGCTTATATTTTCTCCTAATTGAAAAATAATGAAATCGTATTCTTTATTTAAATATCGATCAAGTGATGACAGTGTCTCTGATCTATCATAGTACATAGTTTCCCACGAGGCCATATTTACTGATTCAAATTCAACATCATATTTTTGTTTTAAATATTTTGCTATCAAATGTATATAATCTTTACTCTGCTTTGATGCCCCCATACCCCATTCTCCCCACCAATACTCGCAAATGCCATGTATTGTAATGGAATTACCTATTACTAAAAAACGAACTTTCCTTTTTTCTTCAGATAAGGATATTTTTGAGATATCATTTTTTAATATTGATGAAAAAATGTTTTTATTATAACCATAAATTAATTTTACACCATAATCTGTTCCATAATCACTATACACTAAACTAATAAAATCTTTTGTGGTAATAAGATAATCTATGGTACTCAAAACATTTGCAGATATTTTTCCATTCGTATTATGGGAAAATAATAAGGGTGCATTCTCACCTTTAGGGATAATATATTTATTCATTATTATTTGTAGTTTATCATCAGGTATATTAACATCTATAATTAATGCAATTTTATCCTGATATCCAAACATTTTTATATATGAACTAGCAACATGCCTTAGAAGTGTAACATCATCGGACTGCAACGGAAAATATATCAAAACATAACCTTTATCTTTTATGTCATGTAAATATGCTTCTATTTCATCATTATTATCTTCTGATTTTGTTTCAATAAAATATTTATCAGCAAAACTTTTTACTTGTTCTTCTGTGTTAATATTTTTTACAACTGACTGAATTTTTTCTTTATCCCAGTACCACCATTTAATTTTTTGCAATTTATTTATTATATCTTTGCTGAATCTATATTTAATAATTTTAGCAGGAACGCCTCCCACTACAGCATATGGCGGTATATCTTTAGTGACAACAGAACCGGCAGCTATACAGGCACCGTTTCCTATATATACTCCTCCCATGATTGTACAGCCACGGCCAATCCATACATCATTACCAATAATTAATTGATCTTTGTTTCCGCCGTACAATTCACTTTTATAGTTCTTAACAAAATCATCTGTGGCATTAGTATCTAATTGCATCAATGGGTAAGTGGATAATGAATGAAAATTATGATCCATTCCTATAAGAAAAACATTATTATAGGAAATTGAACAATAATTACCAATAAGAACATGGCTAGCACTGTTCCCGCCTTCATATGATACACCACCAATATAACTTCCTTTTCCTAGAGTAATAATATTTATGCCAAATAAATTAATACTACGTATTTCACTAGAAAATGGATTACCCACATAAATGTTCGTTTGCATAAAGATAAACCCCTTAATTATTTAAATATTATATTCCTTAAATTTACTATAACATCTTCATATACATTTTTATTTGTTTTAATGTCAGTTTATGCATATTATCACCTTGCAAATAAGCTTTATACCATAAAGCGGTACAATCCATCGCTTCAGCAAGCGTCAAAACTGGCTGCCACTTTAACCGACTGTGTGCCTTTGAACAATCCAGTCTCAAATACCCGGCTTCATGTCTAATATTATCACTTGCACATATTTCATAAGTACCGCCTAATTTATTGCATAACATATCAACTACAGTCTTAACCTCTGCAGCTGATTCATCATTCGGCCCAAAGTTCCAACTTTCTGCAAAATGTTGCCCCCCGAAATATAAATGCTCCATCAGTGATAAATACCCATGTAAAGCTTCAAGAACATGCTGCCACGGACGAACTGCCCTTGGATTGCGTATTTTTATACATTGTTTTTCAGAAATTGCCCTGAAACAATCAGGAATCAATCTATCTTCAGCCCAATCGCCTCCACCTATGACATTTCCAGCTCGCGCACTTGCCAGGGCAACATTTGTTTTATTAAAAAAAGACCGTCGATAAGCCGATGTGACAAGCTCTGCACAAGCCTTACTGGACGAATACGGATCATAGCCTCCCAATCTGTCATTTTCCCTGTATCCCCAGCACCATTCATTATTTTCATAGCATTTATCCGTAGTAACAATTAATGCCGCTTTTATATTTTTACAATTTTTTATGCTTTCTAAAAAATTCACAGTTCCCATCACATTAGTTTGATATGTATAAATCGGATCATCGTACGATCGTCTGACTAAAGGCTGTGCTGCCATATGTATTACTATATCAGGATCAGATTCAGCCATAGCTTTTTTCAGGCTGTCAAAATCGTTTATATCATTAATAAAAGATCTTTTGCAACATTTTTTCACTTCGGCACAATCAAATAAATTTATCTTAGTCGGTGGTTTCAAAGAGTAACCATAAACTTCAGCTCCCAGCTCTGAAAGACATAAAGAAAGCCAGCTTCCCTTAAATCCTGTGTGTCCTGTTATAAATATTTTCTTTTTCCGCCAGAATTTTTTATCAATCATTTATCATTTTCTCCAAAATGGTTTAGCCCTCTTAGTTATAACTTTATTTATCCTTCCAAACCTTCCATGGCGCATTATTGCTCTGCCATAATCGTTCTAAAACTATTTTTTCTCTTAAAGTATCCATACACTGCCAAAAACCCGTATGTTTATAGCTCATTAGCTGTCCTTTGGTTGCTAATCTTTCTAATGGTTCATGCTCAAAAACCACATCATCACTATTTTCTATATAATCAAAAACATCTGGTTCCAGCACCATATAACCGGCATTAATCGGTATTCCATCATCAGCTGTCTTTTCACGAAAGGCATGAACTGCATCATCACCACCAATATCCAAAATCCCCTTCTGCTGTTTTTGCATAACTGCTGTAAGAGTAGCTATCTTATGTGCTTGTTTATGAAATTCCAGCAATTTACGAATATTTACATCACATACCCCATCGCCATAAGTCATCATAAATGGTTCATCACCAACATATTTTTGGATGCGTTTAATCCGCCCACCTGTCATAGTATTGAGTCCTGTATCAACGACAGTAACTTTCCACGGCTCTGTATACTGATTGTGCACAATCATTTTATTGCCTTGCGTAAAATCAAAGGTAATATCAGAGGTATGCAAAAAATAATCAGCAAACCATTCTTTTATCATATGCTGCTTATATCCCGCACAAACTATAAACTCATTAAAACCATAATAGCTGTATTCTTTCATTATATGCCACAATATAGGCATTCCGCCAATTTCGACCATTGGTTTTGGTCTTATATCAGATTCTTCAGCAATTCGTGTGCCCAATCCACCGGCCAGTAAGACTACTTTCATAAAATCACGCCTTTAAAAATTTAAAATCTATTTTCGACTATATAATACAAAAATTTACTTACTTTTTAGAAAATCCCTTATCGTAGTGAGCATAAACCTCAATCGCAGCTCATCTATACCAGGATATATTCCCAGCCAAAAAGTTCGTTCCATAATACAGTCCGTGTTATCTAAACTACCAACTACTCTATATAATTGATTATTACCACGCATTTCATCGAAACAAGGATGTTTGATAAGATTTCCGGCGAATAACATTCGTGTCTGAATATTATGTTTTTCTAAATATGTGACAATTTCATTCCTACTGAATTTCGCTGTTTCACGCACTGTTATTAAAAAACCAAACCAACTTGGCTTACTGTTTTGACTTGCTTCCGGTAAAATAAAATATTCACTTAAATCATTTAGATGCTCCCACAAGAATTGCCAATTTTCTTTTCTTTTCTTTATAAAAAAAGGAAGTTTCTTTAGCTGTGCACAGCCGATGGCAGCCTGCATCTCTGTGGCCTTCAAATTATATCCGAAATGCGAATAAACATATTTATGATCATACCCAAGTGGCAACTCACCGAACTGCTGTGAAAATCTATTTTGGCATGTATTGTCGTGTCCTGAAGCACACCAGCAATCACGCCCCCAGTCACGGAAAGAATTGATGATTCTATGAAGCTGAGAATTATCTGTATATACCGCACCACCTTCGCCCATAGTCATGTGATGCGGTGGATAAAAACTTGATGTCCCTATGTCACCTATTGTTCCGGTATATTTCCACGCACCATTTATATAATATTCACTACCAAGAGCATCGCAGTTATCTTCTATCAACCACAAATTATGTTCATCACAAAACGATTTTACCGTCTGCAAATCAAAAGGATTCCCTAATGTATGTGCCACCATTACAACTTTTGTTCTTTTGCTGTATGCCTTTTCCAGCATAGAAACATCTATATTATACTCAGGCAATGTGACATCTACAAATACGGGAACAGCGCCATATTGGATTATAGGTGCAACGGTAGTAGGAAATCCCGCTGCAACCGTAATGACCTCATCTCCCTTTTTTACTCTTCTTTCACCCAATTTTGCAGAAGTAAGTGCCATAAATGCCAGTAAATTAGCAGACGAACCCGAATTTGTCAATGAACAATATTTAACATCCAAAAATTTGGCAAAGTCACTTTCAAATTCAGAGCAATATCTACCGGTAGTAAGCCAAAAATCAAGTGAAGCATCAACAAGATTAACTAACTCCTTTTCATCAAAGAAGCGTCCACCATAATTGATTTTGTCCCCCGGAGTAAATCCTTTTCCTGGAACAAAAGTACTGCTGTAATATTCCCGGACAGATGCAAGTATCTTTTCCCTTATTTTCGCTTGAGCTGTTACGTTTTGATTTGCTGTCATTTTTTACTTCCTTTAACTTATTGAAGATTGTCCATGCATTCTTCAATACAAAATCGTTATATTCTTTCCGTAAAGTGTTTCACGATCCGCAATAATGTAAATACCATAATACATATTTAATTAATTTAAAACATTTAAGCAATAAATTCTGACTATAAACCTCAATCAAATGATATTTCCAATTACAATAATGCTTATTATTTATATTTATTAATAATTTTTTGGTGTTTCTGTATATGGAAAAAGAAAAAATTCGTTTCTGCTGTTTCAGCATCCATCTTTTCAAATTTTTTTATTTTACCATTTTCTACAATAAAACATTCATATCCCCATTTTTGAAACAATAAAATTATTTCGTTGGGATGATAGCCAAATCTTTTAGCATGTTTTCGTAACATCTCTGTATAAACAATTGGCTGATATCTTCTGAAAAGTTTCTCACCTCCTGTAAATACCATCTTTTCCGCACCTTCAACATCGCATTTTAGAAAATCAATATTCTGGATATTATTTTTTTCTATAAAATCGTCTAATCGTTCCACATGACAAATAATTTCTCGCACTTCCTCACCGATTTTCCCTTTTCCCACATTACCATACTGTGTATAAAAGGAATCTGTAATAGGACGTAAAGAAGCAGCTTCACTTGCTGGTGGCACAAAAAATTTAAAATCGTCTTTTTCATTATAAAATCCTATATTAAAAGTCTCAATTCCATGTTGAACATTATTTAAGATAATATTTTTCTGCATATTATTAAAAGTAGTCTTAACTGGTTCAAAAGCATATATTTTAGTGTTTGGCCATTTTGCATGAATATTTGGGATTGTCAAGTAAAGTGTGTAAATGATTTTAAGTTGAAGCCTGATATTTTTGTACCATGGTGCCGATCCGTTCGTCAATAACCAGCTGATTCATCACCATGGCCCAATTGCGAATGGAGTGACCGCGCCATTTTTGGTAAAGTTCCTTAATCCGTAAATAAAACACTTTAAAAATAGCTGTTTCATTGCTGAAAGCGCCCTGTTTCGTAACCTTGCGGAAGCTCGAGTTAACGCTTTCTATGGCATTGGTCGTGTACATAACCCGACGCACATCACTACCATAGTTAAAAAGCTGTTCCACGTGCCGAAAATTATCCTTCCACACGCGGATGGCACCAGGATATTTGCTCCACGCGTCACAGAACTGTTCAAATGCAGCTTGTGCTCCTTTCAGGTTGATGGCACCATAGATTTTCCTTAGCTGCGCTGTAAAGGCTTTGTAATCCTTACTGGGTACGTATTTCAGAGAGTTGCGGATGAGGTGTACAATGCAGCGCTGCACCACAACATTTTTGAAGATCGCTTTAGCGCCATCTTCAAGACCACTTACACCGTCCATAGAAATAAAGCCTATGTCCTGAACACCCCGGGATTTTATTTCATCGAACACCTGCATCCAGCGATGCTTGCTTTCTGTATCGCCCGTCCATAAGCCCAGTACATCTTTCCCGCCGTTTAGATCATACCCCAGAATAACGTAGACAGCCTGGTCAGAAACGCCCTGCTCCGTACGCATAGAAACGTATATGCAATCCACAAAGATAAAGGGATAAAAAGCTTTCAGCGGTCGATTCTGCCACTCATTCAATTCATCTAAGACACAATCTGTGATGTTGGAAATTTGTCCAGCTGATAGCTTGAATCCATAGATGTCGTCGATCGTCGATGAAATGTCACGCTGGCTCATGCCACGAGCATACATAGCAAGCACCTTGCCCTCAATCGAGGAAACATCGGTCTGCCGCTTCTGCACAACCTGCGGCTCAAAAGAACCGTCACGATCACGAGGGACATTAATCGGGACTTCACCTGCGGATGTTTTGAGAGTTTTATGGTTGTAGCCGTTGCGGCGATTGGCGGTTTCCTTTTCACCACGTTCATTGTTGTCATAGCCGAGATGATTTTCCATTTCACCATGCAGCATGGCCTCGAACATAGGCCCAAAAACATCTTTAAGCGCATTTTGCATATCTTCGACGTTTTTTGGCTTATATTCACTGATAATCGCTTTAGCCAGGGATTCGCCACGTGTGGGTTGTTTCTTTGACATAAATTTATTACCTCCGCATGTGTTTGACTTCCCCAACTGGGGTGTATATCTAAACTGTTTCTTTCCTATTTACACAGTTTATTATACACTCCCGAATATTTAAACTAAACCATCCTACGTTAGCTCCTATATCAAAAATCGTACCAAATTTTGGAACTAAACATCGAATAAAATCCCAATCTTCATTCTCACTTTTCGATAGTATAACTTCAGCTCTACATACTATTTGTGAAAAATCAAAATACAATTTTACACCTGATACTGATAGAATAATGCCGTTTTTCCGTATTTCTATAGACTCACAGTTCCTATTATCAGCTATAATTTTTTGGTATTCCAAAAGCGGTAATAATCGCTCGCGCATCAATTTCCAATACATTCGTTTATTACAATTTTGTTGTTTGTAATTTTCCATCAACTCATTCATTTTCATTATAGAAACATCCTTTTGTTTTATACACCTTGCAAATATTTCAGTACATTACGAAAACCCACGTAACTATTATAGTGGCATTCCCATCCTAATGTTATTAATTTTTTCTCTGTCAGTTTATTTGCCTTGTTATTTTTATTTTCTAAATAAGACTCAGAATCGGTACGTTGTTTTTGTATTACCCTGAGATTCAACTCTGGACGTAATCGAAGCATCAACTCTGCTAGCTCACTGATACTGATAAACTCTTTGGAATTACAGACATTGTAAGCAGCTCCAATTTCACCTTCCAGTAATACTAATAAAAAACCTGCTATCGCATCAGCAATATAACAAAATGACCGTTTAGCCGTGCCATCACTCAACATCATAATGTCTTTTCCATAATAGATACATTTCATGAAAGCCGCAAATACTCTTGGGTCGTTCTCAATATCCATTGTTGGGCCATATGTATGTCCAATACGAATAATATGTACTGGCACTTCTTGTTCACGTGCAAATGCTGCACACCATGTTTCTCCCATTCGCTTACTTTCCCCATAGCAACTATGCAACTCCAGTGGATCCATACTACCTACCATATCCTCCGTAATTATATTTGGTGATGGTATATATCCATAAATATCACCTGTACTAAAAAAAAGAAATCCTCTCACCTGTTGTTTTTGTGCAAATTGTAATAAATAATAAGTACCAACGGCATTTGGTGCTGCAACTTCTATAGGCATTGACTTGTAATATTGAGGACTTGCTAAACTAGCTGCATGAATTATAAAATCTACTTTCTTCTTGATTTTTACAGGTACTGTAAAATCATCATTAATAATCTGAAAATATTTTTTCATGGCATAAAGACCAAATCTTTGATAACATTTAGCCTGATTTCTCGCCAATGCAAGGATATTGATATTAGCATTATGCATTTCATTTAAATAAATAAAAAAATACACTATATAAGATGCCAACATCCCTGTTGCCCCTGTTATTAGAACTGTTCGATTATAAAAATCACTCCAGTTAACATTCCGTTGGTAAATATCTTGCATATCTTCCTCAATTATAGCGCTCCCCATAAAATATTTATTCATAATAATACTCCTTCATTTATTCGAGTACATATAATTACTGCATCTGCAAATTTTTATTTTGCAGATTTATCATCATAATGCAAGCGTTCAATTGGAAGGTTATCCAAGTTATCTTCTCTGCTATCCTTAAGTGGAATTTCACAAGTACCGCACAATACATGGTTACATCCTTTGTTTTTTAGTTGCATTACGCGAAAATCATATAATTTCCTGGAATTCCAAATTTTTTCGAGTGATTTATCCTTTATATTCCCAAGCAATGTATCTCGAGCCCAGTCCGTACAACAAACTACTACATCTCCATTACTCCGAATGGTCATATGAGTGAATGGATAACGACATACTTTTCTCTTTTTGTATACTGCAGAGTCAATATATGTTTTCTGTGCTATACTGCCCTTGATTTTATCCCCATAGAGACGGTCAAGTGCGTTTTCTTTAAGCTTGGGTAATATCCATGGAATATCTATATATTGCTCATCTGTAATATTTTTATACACTTTTTTAAAAATATCATTTTCGTCACAATGTGTATCCATAATTTTAGCAGAAATATAAGGTTTATTCGATCCTTTTTTATCACGATAGTTGCGTAAGTAAGCTATATTATCCTGAATCTGTTTTGGTGTTACATTAGATTGTGTAATACGTTTTTGATTATCAGTAATCACCGAATAAATTGAGGCTCGTAAATAATCTAATCCATAATCTACTATGTTTCTGGATAATTGAGGAGTTAAAAGTGCTGCATTAGTGGTAATTTCCACTTGATAGGAAACATTTGCCGCCTTAATTTCTCGTAGCATTTCACTTATATGCGGATTAAGTAACGGCTCACCTGTCGAATATAGTTTAATAAGTTTTATTTTTGTATTTTTTAGTTCACAAAAATCTTTAATATCCTGTAATATTTTATAAAACAATTTTAATTCCATATTCTGAAATGGTCCGCCATTTTTCTTATATTCATCAGTACTTTGCCAACACATCAGGCATTTAAAATTACAAATATTTGTGGGTTCAATGCTAACACACAAAGGAATATCTAAAGGCACCTTATCAATAAGTCGAATTCTATCTGCCTGATAAGCTACTGAAAATGGTAATAATGTTTCTTTTTTCATAAAAATTTCTCCCTATACAGTTTCTGTATTATAAAGTTAAATGAAAGTTGAGGACTCGTCAACCCTTATGGTACATTTTATCACAAACACTGTACCTCCCGAAAGGAGACGAGTCCTCATGACAAAATCATATCAGATTTGCTGTCCAAAATGCAACAACCATCAAAACTTTCATCGTTATGGCAAAGATAAAGATGGAAACCAAAAATATCTTTGCCGTGTATGCGGGCATCAATTTTACCATATGCCAATGCAACCGGCAAATCAGGAAGGCCACGCATACGTTCTTACCCAAGCCCTATCTGCGGAAAAGCCATGTTTTTTCATCATGAGCACAAGTATTATTCAAACTACCAATGTGGTGACAAGAAATGCGATCATTCCCTTTTTGTCCCGAAACAAGCTGCTATTACAACAACTTCCATGTCGAAATTGTCAGGAAAAACCAATTTCAAGCGAATGCGTTATCCTATGCATGTTATTCTGACGGCATTGTTTTCCGCAATATTGCTCTTATTGTACATACGGTCATAAACATTCAGGTTTCTCACACCACCATCAGCAACTGGTGTACGAAATTTGCCCCTTTGTTTTACAACATTGCACTTGAATTGATACCAACGCTCAATTCCGACTCCGATAAATGGCACGCGGACGAAACCGTGGTGAAAATCCGTGGCGTGAAATATTATCTTTGGTTAATTGTGGACAGCGAAACACGTTTTGTCCTTGGCTTTCATCTTTCCAAACACAGGGATAGTCCTCAGGCTTCTTCCCTGCTTAATTCCGTTGAGCACCTTGGCAAAACCAGAGCCGTCGTGACCGACCGTTACAGTGCCTACAAAGTTCCTGTAAAAGCAATGCTGAATGTGAAACCATATCCGTGTCCACAGTTCAGTGACGATATCACCAACAACCTGATCGAATGCTTTAACAAGCAGTTCAAAGCATGGTATAAAACCAAACAGGGATTTTCTTCTTTCAATTCCGCCAACAATCTTATTGCGGTTTTTCTCTTTTTTTACAATTTTGTCCGTCCTCATTCCGCTCTTAACAGTCTGACTCCGGCACAAGTTGCAGGGCTCAATCTTTCTGCCAGAAGTAAACACAAGCTTTTGTTCGTTGCTTGAAGTATTTGGCTGTTTCTGTTTGTTAATCTTTCATGTTTACTTTACAAAGCCGAAAAAAGGAATATAACCGCCTTTTCTTAGCTTTGGAACGAACAAATACATGGTTCCCAGGCGAGTGTCGTAGCGGCGAACGCGGTAGCCGCTACGGTATCCAGACCGTTCATCGGTTCTTTCCGACTTGACAGCATTAATCTTTGCATCCACTTCGGCTTCCATGAGCTTTTCACAAAACCACTTGAGCATAGCGAGCAGGGGATCGTCTTCGGTCATGAATTGTAATAGCATTTTTTCCAAAGGTACGTTAGAATGGGAATAAGCCATCGGTTTTCAACTCCTTTTGGGTTTGTTTGGTCACTTACCTTTTTCGGAGTTAACGATGGTTTTTCCTATTCTCTTTTGCGAACTTCATTATATGCTATCAATCTGGAGTTTTCCCGTTGGCCAGAACTTTTTGCTAATGAGACTTTGGTAGCTGCACTGGTGGATCGTCTGACATACCATTCACATGTGTTGAATATGAATGGTGATTCCTATCGCCTGAAAAGCGCTAGTGGCTCAAAAATTCGTTAGCGTGTGGCTCACTTTTTTGTTGCCAGAGTGGTTCAAAAATTCATTGCCAAGTGGCTCACTTTTTCATTGACATTCACAACACGTAATCAATATACTCCAAGATCAGTTAATTGCATTCCAATTTCATCATTAGTTTCTCTATTAGCGGAACAAATTAGAAATAAGCTATCTTTTTCATTCTTTAATTCATTTGGCGGTAAAACTGGTATATTATAGAATAATTTCCCCCATTTACTCTCATTATTATCAGTATAATATTTTGGTCGTATATTTTCCTTCAAGAAACACTTCTGATATAAGCTAGTAGTATTTCTCACGCCAAAAATCACTATTATCCATATCAGGTTTGATAATATTTCTTACTTTTTTTGAGTTTTCAGCTAATGCTTCTTTTAATTGTACCAGCAATTCAGTTCTAGCCATTTTTGCCTTCACCTCTCATTAGTAAAAATATTTTATATCAGAGATATATCTTTGTTTTTTATATACTCTTTTCTATTGAGAAATGGATACATATCATCAATTGGTGGTGAAACTATTTCCCCGTCAGGAAGAATTTTTGATGAAAGTTTAGGTTCGAAATTTTGTCTGCTGTCTATGATAACTTCACAAAAAACAGCACTATTCGTTGTTAATACTTGGTTTATTTTCATCGGTGCATCATTAATATCATCAATACGAACAAAAGGAATTCCATATGCACTAGCAATTTTTTCTGCATCAGGAAAGCTTATCCCATTTTCTTTGCTAACTCCAATCAAAGGTGGTTTAAATAAATTACTTTGTGTCTGCCTAATAGAATGATACCCATTATTATTAAGATAAATAATTTTAATGTTTAATTTATTATATACAACAGTTTGCAATTCTTGGATATTCATTTGAAAACTGCCATCACCATCAATACAAATAGTACGTTTTTTCCCATTAGCCACGGCACAACCAATAGCTGCTGGAAATCCATATCCCATCGCTGCGCACCCAGAGTTAGTAAAAAGGCGCTGGTTCTTTTTCAAATGTGCTGCTTGAAAAGTTATAACACATGCACTACCGTTGCCACATATAATGTCATCACCTTCTTGCAATTTATTAAAAAGTTCTGCTATAAATGCATATGGATTCACCGGTTTTGCTACCTCATAATATTTAGGCGACACCGCTGGATATTTTTTATTAATAGTGCGGCTCCAATGTAACCACTTTTTATGATAATTTGTATTCGTAAAATCTTCGTCAAGCATTGCATTTATTACATCTTTAACATTTGCATGAACTGGAAAATCGACACTAAGTGTGGGCTTTTTTAATTCAGTTTTATCAATATCAACAATAATTTTGTAAGCCTTAGCTGCAAATTGTTTATAATTATAACTTATCTGTCGTATATTTAACCTGCATCCTAAAACTAATAAAACATCACTGTTTTCTACAATAAAATTTCCCCCTCTTGTGCCAACACTTCCAGGCCTTCCACAAAAATAAGGATGATCATCCCATAAATTATCGTGAGCATTCCATGCTGTAACAACTGGTATTTTTAATTTATTTATTAATTTAATAAATAAATCATATGATGAACTTAATCTAATACCACTTCCTGCTAAAACAACCGGACGTTTCGCATTTTGTAATTTATTAATTATTACTTTAGTAAGTGCCCTATCATAAATAGGGTTCTCTATCCCTACCAATTCAGAAGAATTAAAACCCTGCAAATCGTCGGTTTCTATTATTGCAGCTTGTATGTCCAACGGAACATCAAGCCATACAGGACCTTTTCGTCCGTTCATAGCTAAATAGAACATTTTTTCTAAATGATAACGTATTTCATTTGCATTAGTAATCATATGTGCATACTTAGTCATTGATTTTACCGATTCAATGATGTTATATTCTTGATCTCCTAATTGACGCAAAGGTAACTCTGTAGCCCACACTGTTGTTTCTCGTTTAACTTGTCCAGATAAAACAAGCATTGGAATAGAGTCTAACCAGCCTCCCAATACACCAGTGATAGCATTTGTACCTCCAGGTCCACTTGTTACACAAACACAGGCCAGCTTACCAGTTAATCTAGCATATGCTTCTGCTGCCATAGCGCTAGCTTGCTCATGATGATTATAGATAGATTTGATATCTTTATTATGTCCCAATGCATCATTAAGATGCATTGCTCCGCCACCTGTTACCGTAAAATTATACTTGATATTATTTTTTACCAAAAAGTCCGCAATATAATTTGCAACCTTAATTTTCATTCAAATTTCTCCCATATAAAAAATCCGTATTGTAAAGTTAAATGAAAGTTGAGGACTCGTCAGCCCTTCTGGTACAATAGTTTTATCACAAACACTGTACCTCCCGAAAGGAGATGAGTCCTCATGACAAAATCATATCAGATTTACTGTCCAAAATGCAACAACTATCAAAACTTTTATCGTTATGGCAAAGATAAAGATAGAAACCAAAAATATCTTTGCCGTGTATGCGGACATCGATTTATACCAGATACACATGCAACCGGCAAATCATGAAGGCCACGCATACGTTCTTACCCAAGCCCTATCTGCGGGAAATCCATGTTTCTTCATCATGAACACAAGTATTATTCAAACTACCAATGTGGTGACAAGAAATGCGGTCATTCCCTTTTTGTCCCGAAACAAGCTGCTATTACATCACCTTCCATGTCGAAATTGTCGGAAAAAACCAATTTCAAACAAATACGTTATTCTGTGTATGTTATTCTGACGGCATTGTCAATATTTTATTTAGGCAAGAATTCTTTCCGCAATATTGCTCTTATTGTGCGTACGGTCATGAATATTCAGGTTTCTCACACCACTATCAGCAACTGGTGTACGAAATTTGCCCCTTTGTTTCACAACATTGCACTTGAATTGATACCAACGCTCAATTCCGACTCCGATGAATGGCACGCGGACGAAACCGCGGTGAAAATCTGTGGCGTAAAATATTATCTTTGGTTAATTGTGGACAGCAAAACACGTTTTGTCCTTGGCTTTCATCTTTCCAAACACAGGGATAGTCCTCAGGTTTTTTCCTTGCTTAATTTCTTAAGCACCTTGGCAAAACCAGAGCCGTCGTGACCGACCGTTACAGTGCCTACAAAGTTCCTGTGAAAACACTGAACGTGAAACCATATCCGTGTCCACAGCTTCAGTGACGATATCACCAACAACCTGATCGAATGCTTTAACAAGCATTTCAAAGCATGGTATAAAACCAAACAGGAATTTTCTTCTTTCAATTCCGCTCTTAACAGTTTGACTCCGGCACAAGTTGCAGTGCTAAATCTTTCTACCAGAAGTAAACACAAGCTTTTGTTCGTTGCTTAAAGTAATTGGCTGTTTCTGTTTGTTAATCTTTCATGTTTACTTTACAAAGCCAAAAGATCAATAATTTCCATAGGACTGTCTACTAGAGCAATTAAATTTTTTCTTTTAGAAGGATTAATATCTCCCTTCTTATAACCAAATCCATATGTAACACCTATAAAGTCTATATTAGCTTGTTCAGCGCCTATAGCATCGTGTATCGTATCACCAATCATAACTACTTGACTTCGCTTATTAATTCTAAGTTGATTTATAGCATTTTCAATAATATCATGCTTTTTTAATTTTCCTGCAAAATCAGAACCGCATATCACATCTGTATATTTAAAAAAACCAAAATATCTAATAAGTTTTTCTGCATAATCTTGCCTTTTATAAGTGGCAAAACCTACAGAATAATTATTTGCACAAAGCTCTGTAAAAAGTTCGTCTACACCATAATATTTTTCCGCTTTCAATAAATCTACATCTTTATAGTGTTCTCGAAATACATTTGTCATTTCTATTAATTTATTTTCTTCGATATCAAATATTTTTTTAAACGAATCCTGTATGGGTGGACCAATAAAACTATTTAATATCTGAGGGCAAGGGATATTATATCCCATATATTTAATTGAATATACGGCAGAGGAAATAATGCCTTCTGCTGTATTTAAAATTGTGCCATCTACATCGAATATAACCACATTATGCTTTTTCATACTACACCTATTTTAGATTTATAATAGGAATCTGTTATAAAATCCACTTCAATTCTATCAGAAACTGTAGTAAGAAAATTTTTAACATAACGATTTAAATAATCGGCTTTCTCTTTAACAAAACTATATTCTCTGCTAATATTAAAATAATTATCATTGCAACCAGAATAACCATCAAAACCAGCAAGATATACTTTTTTGACCTCGATTTCAATCATAGTTTTCAGTAACATCACCAAAGAATTATCACTAATTTCCGTTTTCTCATCAATTAGTGACTTATAATTAAGTACATATTTGAATTTTCCTGCTGTTTTTGTAACGTTTGAAGTTGCGATAATACTTACTTTACTATTTATACCTTTCTTTAAATCAGTCAAAAGTTGTGTATAACGCTTAGATTTTGTGAGAAATATCGCATTTATTTTTATATCTGATGGAACATAATTAACCGCAATAACCAGTGGAGAATTATCTTTAATAAAATTTTCAACACGCCACTTTTGGCGTTTAATATTACTACCTGGACCAATCAATAAAATTTTATGATTTTTAAATTGTTCTTTTAGACTACTAAGTGCATTCTTATCATCACAAAAAATATTTTGATAATCCATGTATACTTCTTCCACATAATTTTCATCATACATTAACTTTTTACTTATTTTAAGGTTATCCAATATATTCATAATCTGTTTTACAGATAAAGTTCTCTTATTCATCAAGTATGATACATAATTAGGATGGCAATGCATAGATGCTGCAATATAAAAAAACATATTATATCCCCAATGCTGTTTGGTATAAATGTCCATAATCACATTGTCGATTGCCTCCAATGCCTGAGTTATATCATAATTTGTCTTTTTATGCTCGTTCATATACATCATTAAAAGTTCTATGGGTGCATTTCCTGCGCTTTTACCAATACCATACAATGTTCCATCCACTAAAAGATCGTGTTTTGTATCTGCTGACAAAAAACTCATACCATTGGCGTATGCAAGCTGAAAATTATTATGCGCATGAAATCCTATTTTTATGCGAACATCTATGTATGTATCTAAAATACGAAAAATATGCAATAACTTCTGCCCATTAAGAAGCCCATAAGTATCAACCATTGAAGTAGCATATGGCATAATTGAATTTACAAGCTTAGCATATTCCATTAGTTTTCTATCAGTATAGGTGGTAACAGAAACCATTTGAGCGAAAACTTTATAACCCAAATCCTGTAACTGCTTGCAAAATTGCAAAGCTTCATACATTAGATGTTCCTTAAAAATAACTCTAATTCCATCTAAAAATGTTTCCCCACAGGGCTGAATATGCGTTATATCACAGGTTCCGTAATCTATCATTGCAACAATAATTGCATTACCCTTATTTACCCCTGAGAAAATTTTATTGACCGAC
This sequence comes from Pectinatus frisingensis, assembly GCF_014076555.1. Classification (NCBI taxonomy): domain Bacteria; kingdom Bacillati; phylum Bacillota; class Negativicutes; order Selenomonadales; family Selenomonadaceae; genus Pectinatus; species Pectinatus frisingensis. The sequence continues at coordinate 819,274 of NZ_CP045424.1, read as the reverse complement.
TGCGTATCTGGCATAATCGTCCTGTTAGTATCAAATGAACGACGCTCATCTAAAAAGCCAATCTCAATAAATTCCACACCAGAACTCACAAGTCGTTCAAAAATTTCTGCAATTTTATCATGTCCAAATTCCCAATCATTGACATAACCACCATCACGAAGTGTACAATCTAATAACTGAGTAGTTTTCATTTTCTTATCCTTCACAATAAATTCAGCTTTTCCATTTAATACACCCATTTTTCTAAAAGTTTTTCATAATCTCCTTACCTTTTTCATAATAAGGTTCACTTTTATAATATTTATTATATATTTCAATAATATTATTATCTATTTTCCACCGCGTTTCTCTATTTTTTATAATGTTAAGCCATGGTAAAATCATATTCTCCAAGACATTCTTTTTATCCATATGTAACGTGTTTAAATCTAATCCATGCCCTAAAAAGCTACTCAATATGTCAAAGTATTCCTGAATAAACACATGACATAAATTTTCCTTGTTGCCACTATCTATTTTTTTATCACTAAATACAGACTCACCAGAATCTTTTTCGAATATAGATCCATACAAAATAGAAAAGTTAGGATTACTCTCCAAAATACTGAGCTGCATATAAACCTGCTCTAATAATGTATCATTAAATTTATCCCTGTCGTCAATTTGTTCAAATAGTTCACGTCTCATAACTAAGGCAGATATGTATGTGGTAATAAAGGATACCCTCTTGATAAATTCATTTATACCCTGTCCGCAAAAAATTTTAAAAACATTTTTATTATCTCCTAATAAACTTATAATGGAAGAATCTCTATGCAAATATATACAATGCACTAAATTATATATAGTATCTGGACAAAAATAATCATCATCACCAAGAACAATAACATATTCACCAATGGAATTTTCCCATATTATCTTAAAATTTTTCTTGGGTCCTATATTAGTAACATTTCTATTATACCTGAAATTGCTGTATTTCTCTTTATATTTTTCTGCTATAATCTGTGTATCATCCTCAGAACAATTATCCGATACCAATACCTCAAATAAAGAATCATTACCGATTTCATCATAAATTGCCTTCAGACATTTCTTTAAATAGTAAGAACGATTAAATGTGGGAATTCCTATGGTCAATACAGGCCGGGCAGCTTTTCTTTTTTCAATAAGAGTTTTCAGCATTTTAGGTCCATCAACCACTGTCCATTCTCCAAGCTGTATATCAAAAAAATTTATTATTCTAGAAGGATTTCCAGCGACAGCACAATAATCCGGAATGTCATTCTTTATAACGCTGTTTGCCATAATCAAACAGCCTCTTCCTATATGTATGTTGCCCTCAATGACAACATTTGCCTCTATTCTTGTTCCTCTGCCAATATTGACTTCATTGGCAGCACAATCGTTTTTTTGTTGCCAGACCGGGATTCCTACCGATGTATAACCATAGTTGTATGCAGTTATATAAACATTTTCCGATAAGCTTACATACTTTCCCAAATGTATTTTTTTTGCAGCTAATAATGTGCAGTTTCTATTTATACTACAACCATCTTCAATTATAATGCCCAATATATCTTCCGAACTGCTTAAAGCTTCTAAACGTACACCAGAATTGATACAGACATTGTCACCAATGAATATTTTGTTTGCAAAATTCAAATTACAATATGGCATTATTTGAGAATTATTTCCAAAGCTATATAGTAGATACCCAGTCTTGTCTTTATTACTTAAAGCTTTCAGATAACCTGCATATTCTTTATAAAAAGAATTTGGAAAATTTATACCGTCATCGCATATACCATCCCTATTCATATTAAGGCACCAAGGTTTTAGCTGCATGGGGACAATCACTCTCAGCTTTTTCCTGATAAATTCCATTGAATAGGAAACATTATAGTATAATTCCATATCCGGTAATTCTTCCCGCCACGGTAAATCATATTGTGTTGCAAGCATTATATTGCTTATACCTTGCACTATCTCATATTTTGAAGAAATTGAATTATATTTACAATTTCGAGGTTTATTATTTTTGTCTAAATAATAATATTCTCCATATCTGTAAGTAGCCGCTTGATCATTTTCATATATTGGAACATATTTGATACCACTGACACCGATAAGTCCTATAGTTTCATCGGATTCAAAAATTGCTAAAATATCCCGCAAAAGATTCTTATTGATTAGGTATATGTTTTCGCTTATGTAAATTTTGTATTTTGCACTCGACTGCTGCAAAATACAATTATATATCTGGGTTCTATTTATTCTTTTTTCTTTTTTCCATGTGTTTATTTTTACAACATACCCATTTGGAATATGCAGCCCCTTAATTGAATTTACACATCGCTGATAATTTACACCATCTATTTGTTCTATTATAAACAGTATTTCATATGCATCCACTATAATGTCTCCCCAAAGATATTCTCATCTAAACCATAAATCAATTTTTTCATATAGCCACTGGCATAATCTGCACATATTGAAGATATATCTTCTTTACTGGTAATAAAAAAATCAACATTTTCAATAATTTCCTGAGAAAATTCTTTTTCACCACAGTGGCTGAGAATGAGTGGTGTATCAGTACCATTATCAACAATTAAATCATTAATTATTTCTATTTCTTTAGTATAGAAATTATGTTTATAAAATTCAAAAATAAGAGCTATTTTATCTTTTATAGTAAATTGTTTTAAATATTTATTAAGAACATTCTTCCACACAGGAATAAGCGTTTCTTCAAAATCTGCAACAAAATAATACAGTCTGTATCCTTCCTTTTTCATTTGCTGTAATTGCAATATTATATTTTGTTCGTGAGAAACATCAGTATTATCATCATAAAATTTTTCTATAAACTTTTTTGGTGTCTCCATCAGAAATAAATTATCTTTAATTTTATTTTTATCCCAATACCACCATTTTATATTTTGTAATTTTTCTATTATATCATGAGAAAATCTATACTTGATTACCTTGGCCGGATTCCCAACTGCAATTGCATAGGGAGGTATACTTCCAGCTACCACTGAGCCTGCTCCTATAATAGCGCCATTACCAATATGTGCTCCTCCCAGTATTATGACATCGCACCCTATCCATACATCATTTCCTATAATAATTTGATAATGATTTGCCCCAAAATCATGATTTATCGTTCCCGAATTGATTTTTGTGTTCACTTCATTGAACGGATATGATGACACTTTTTTATAATTATGATTAAGCCCTATTTCAAAAATTAGACGATGTCCCAAAGAACAATATCTACCGATCAATAGATGTGCCCTTGGACTGCCATATTCGAAACTACCATTTACCAGATACGAACCTGGTCCCAGAGTAGCTATTGTTTGATTATTGTCATCTACATTTAATTTTCTGACACTTGTATCAAAATTAGCATAATTAATTTCTGAAATCATAATACACTGTTCCTCCCGAATTTAGACGGTCAAATAAGCTGCTATTCATCGACATTTAGGATTTTTGCATCTGTAATATATAACGATACGCTTTAAGTTCCCATACTTTCTCTTTAGGTGTTAAATTCATAGATAATAATTTTTTTACCAAAAGGTTATCAGATCTCAAATCTTCCTGAATCTTTGTCAATGCTTGACATTCTTTTATCACCAGACCTGCCCTATCGGCAAGTTCATTCAAAGATTTCAAACTAAAAAACCGTAAATGTTCCCACGTAAAAGTACTATTAAACAAACTATTTTCATACTTCCATTCCCCTGATAAAAGTTTCCTGATATTGTCATAATGCATCACATTATGGCAACTTACAATAATGCGCCCATCATCTTTTAAAAATGATTTCATTTTTTTCAATACTGTCAATGGATCTATTACACAAGACAGCAAGTCCGGGAAAACTATATAATCAAAAAAACAAGGAGAATATTGCAAATTCATTGTCTCGACATCACCACATACAGTTGGGAAATAATGGCCGGCAATTTGTGCTGCTTTCGGAGCTTTATCTATGCCATAAACAGACACATCCGGAAGTTTTGCTTTTATCTCCAGTAATGAAGCACCGCATGCACAACCGATTTCTAATATTCTTGCCTTTGGTTTTAATTTTATATGCTTATATTCTTCTAAATCCATCGTCGAAAAAACAAAATTTATTCCCCATTTATCAAAGAATCGTCTCTGATTATCTAAAAGAATACCTGCATACTGCTGATTATATCCTTTAAATGACGTACCGCCAAAGTGATGAATAAACGTGTCATTACATTGCAGTAAATCATATCCAGCCTCTACAATTCTTAATGAATAATCATCATCCTCAAAATTACCAGGGAAAAATCTTTCATCTAAAAAACCAATTTTATCAACTACTGATTTTTTTATCAGCATGCAAAAACCTATAAGTTTAATTTTTTTTTGCCATTTTTGTGGAATGCTGCTTTTATTATACAAACTGCCAAATTTCATTGCCTGTAATAAATCAGTATTATCGTAATCAACTTTTATAGACTGCCAATTAGAACAACTATTACTTACCGGACCTACTGCACCAATTTTTTCAGAACTATATAACGCTTTTTTTAAATTATCTAACCAATTAGGCATAACTATAGTATCATTGTTGAGTAGCAATATTTCAGTTCCTGTTGCTATTCTTATTCCTTGATTACATCCAGCAGCAAACCCCATATTTTTAATATTAAAAATTGACTTTATATCATTTTGTCCGCGGAGCCATTCATTAGTTTGATCATTGGATGCATTATCTACGACAATAATTTCATATTTTAAAGATCTACTATATTTTCTTATACTTTTTATACATATCTGAGTATATTTTAATTGATTATGTGTCAATATTATAATACTGGTTTTAGTGTACATATAATTCTTAATTCTCCATCCTAATTAGAAACCTCTAAAGAAGTTCTCTCTAGAGGTTTTTAATTATTTATTACATTTTTTTAATATATCACATACCATAAAATCTTTATGTTCAACAGCCTGCAAAGAAATCTGAGCTTTTCTCCTGTCTCCTTGTGTCCAAAAAATAAAACCAATATTTTTTAAAATCAAATCATTTTGATCATCAATATTGAGCGCTGCTTTTAACAATAATATTGCCTCATCGGGTTTTCCTTTTTCATAATAGGCAGCTGCTATAAAATTATCTGTTAAAATTTTTTTATTCAGACTTACGGATAAACTATCTATTGCTCCAATTAATCCAGATGCATTGTGTTGTATTAGATAATCAACTTCTTTATCTGAAATACTCTCTCCACTTGCTAGTTCTACAAGAATATCTTTAACTTTTTTTTCAGATTCATCATTACCAAATGATTCAGTTATATTTTCTTCTATACTACTATCATTTTCACACTCATCCTGTTGTTCATTATTTATATTATCATTAAAAGCTTCATCTTCTTTGTTATCGGTAGCTTCTGGTTCTTCAAAACTGTCGTCAATTGCGTCATTTCTATTCATCCACTTTGCTATATTGGGAAATTTTTTATTTATTTCACCTAATTCATAAGTGAGCTCAACATAGAATATAAGATCATCAATCAACTTTTTTTGTTCATCAGAAAAAGCATCATAATTATTTTCTAAAATTTCGTTTAGTATTTCAGCCATATTTTCCATTTTATCATCAGAAGAATATATTTTGGCCAAAAAAATCAACGTATCAGTGCTGCCATCTTTATTATATGAATTACGTGCCCATGATTCGGCACGCGTATAGTCTTGAGTATTATAATATATTTGTGCCAAATCCAGCATCAAATCCGCATCTGTGTACCCAGCGTTAAACAAACTTATTATTTTTTCCATGGCAGCATTATACTTTCGTTCTTTTTTTAGTTCAATAATTGCTGTTCTGCATCTGTTGATGTCCTCTTGTGTTTTTATACTTTCAACATTTAAATCATCCATTTTATTTGTATCATTATTAATGATATTTTTTACATCGCTACATTTACTCATGATATTCTTTTTATTGTTTCTTTTCCTTTTCATCATTAATCACCGTTAAATTTATTTATTTTTCGAATAACTTTTAAATTCGTCATTTCTACTGTTTTTCCTGCTATTCATCACTTAAATAACATATTTATATTTTCTTATCAGGCATTTCTTCGATTAATTTTATATACTTTTCTTCTAAATTTTTCATATATAATTTTTTATCCATTAATGACGATTCAAGCATAATTTTTCTCATGTTCTTATGGAGTAAATCAAGTAATTCCAAATCATTCGCCAAGGCAACCGCCTTTTTTATATAATCATTTATATTATTTACCACAAGTTCATCCATATTTATATTACTTAATATACTATTCCCTATGCCACTCACATACGCCCCATTAGAAAGTGAAATGACGGGAACTCCCATAAAAAGGGCCTCACAAGTCGTTCCGCCACCGTTATATGGGAAAGTATCAAGTGCTATATCCACATCCAAATATCGCTGCATATAAAGAGAATCTGCACATTCCAAATAAAATTTTTCTCCTTTTATAGCTAATTTTTTTAAACGCGTATGAAAACTTTGTCTCACATCATTACTTACAAATGTTTGATTTTTTAAAATAAAAATTGACCCAGGAACTTGTTCTAATATTTTATTCCATATTATTAACACTTCATCTGTTATTTTGGCATAATTATTAAATGAACAAAATGTTATAAACTTATTCCTTAAAACAGGTGTCCCCTTTGAAATTGGTAATTTTACATTTTCGGTATAACAAAATTGACTGTTCATCAATTTTAGCGGTTTTTCACTAAAATACCTGTCTGGAAGCCCCGATGGGCAGCAATATTTATCTGTTAAATAGTAATCAATTGTTGATAAACCTATAGGACCTATGTATCCTAGCCCTGATATTTGTATTGATGCCGGCCTATAAGCAAATACAGGTAGGGCGTTTCCTATTGTATGTCCCGATAAATCGACCAAAATATCAATATTATCCCGATAAATTTTTTGCCCAATATCTCCCCATGGTATCCCATATAAGTTATACCATTCATTTACCTGCCGTTTTAAATATTCCGAATCATTGTCCTCTTTATTTAAACAATAACAAATAATTTCAAATTTCGATTTGTCATAAGTACAAAGCATAGCTTGATAAAAAGAAAACATTACATGTTTGCGAAAGTCAGCTGAAATATAGGCAACTCTTATTTTACTATTATAATGCTTTTTATAAGGAAATTGTTTCACATTGTGGAAAAATTGTTGATAATCTTTATGTTCCATATAAATCTTCTTAAGATTTTTTTCATAATACAGCAAGCTTAAAAGATATGCACTATAATTTTTTATTTGAATGCAGACATTATCTGATGTTTTTGCTGCTAGCAAATAATATTGTGATGCTTTTTTTGGATGACCTAGTTTGATACAGCAATTAGCCATCTCTTGATAAAGATTATTATTATTATCTGATGTTCTGTTTACTAATCCACCCAAAATATCATACTCTTGCTTATATTGATAAGTCTGACGATAAATCTCTGCGGAACGTAATCTATCATCAAAAGAACGCTCTATTTCATAACCAGCATAATTTTTCCAAATTTTAAAATATTTATGTTCCAAATCCTGCATATATGCGTAACCATTCATCAAAACTGATAGCTGCATATGTTCCCGTAAGAATAAATGCATAAAATTTATTCTATTACCATTTTGGGCTAATTGAACAGCCTTATCTATATAATCTTCAGGTGTATATGCAATGCAGTCGTCCATACTTCCTATATTACTAAGTAAACTATAACCAAAACGAGAACCATGTTTTTGACCAACTAATGTTATTACTGGTACTCCCATATATAACGCATCACAAGTTGTAGCTCCTCCTGGATAGGGAAATGTATCAAGAGCTATATCAATTTTATAATATGATTTTAAATAATCTTGCGACCATGGTTCAAAATCGACCCTGTCAATGTCAAGTCCAGCTCTTTGCCATCTTTTTTTTAATTGTTCTAAAGCAAAAGGTGTTGTTATCATCCTATCTTTTAATAACAATCTTGAATTAGGCACTTTGTCCAAAATAGTCTGCCAGACTCTTGCTACTACAGAATTTATTTTTATTAAAAAGTTCATACTTCCGAATGTTATATATCCATTTTTTGAACAGGGTGCCTTTTGTGGGGTTAATGAAACATCAGCAGGTGTATAACACAGATGAGAATGCGGCATGTAAAGTAAATTTTCAGAAAAATACTTATCATTTCTTCCACGCTCATCACAAAATGTATCAGTTAAAAAATAATCTACTGTTTCTAATCCTGTCGTATCAAAATAACCTATACCGGAAATTTGTATAGGAGCTGGTTTATATGCCAAAACTGCTAAACAATTATTTTTACTATGCCCGGCCAAATCAAAAAGTATATCGATTTTATCATCATAAATCATTTGAGCAATATGTTTATCAGACATATTGTTTATATTTTTCCAACAATCAACATTTTTTCTTATTCCCTCACTGATTTTATCTTCTTTACATTTAGCATAACAATAAACTTCAAAATATTTTTTATCATATTTTTTGAACATTTGATAAGCAAAAAAGACCACTGCATGATAACGAAGATCAGGTGATATATAACCTATACGCAATTTCTTTTTTGCAGGAGAAAGTTCATGGTTATAAATAGGTATTTTATTAAAAAACCTATTAAAATATTTATGTTCATTATACATATGTTCCGCTTTAATATTATGCAAATAATGTAAAGTAAATAAAAATCCTGTATATTCATGTTGTTTTTGTTTATAATCAGTACAATATTTAATGCATCTTTTAAAATATTTTAAACTTAACCCTATATCTCCTCTAAACATATAATTTTTTCTCAACAAATTACATATCTTATATTTCTTATCAGTATTTAACCCTTGTATTTTAAATAATTTTTGTGTTGGTCTTATGTCTCCTACCTCATCAAATTTTTGCAATTTTAATCTTGCTGCACAATACATTATGTTCCAATTATTTTCTCCATACAATTCCATCATTTTATCCAAAATTTTTATTGCACGATTATTTTCATTGATAGTCATATATGTTTCTGCTGCAATAATCAGTGCCTGATAATCATCTGGCACTATATAAAGTATCTTCTTTGTTAAATCTAATATTTCACTATATTTCCCCTGACTGCAGGCATATTGTAATCTTTTACGATAGACACTTATTTTACCCTCCATAGCTATCCTCCCAGCATTAATCTCTTTCATATAGTTATTTTTCCCAATTTCTAAAATTATTCAATATAAGTTCTATATCCTTACCGTCTATATTTTTATCATCTATATAATTATTATCCATTAAAAATATTCGATATTTATCGGGTAATAATTTTTCAGTATTATCATAATTATAATTGTTATTCCCCATTAAAATTGCAATTATAAACTCATAATCATCTGACAGTTCTTCAATTGCAAGCCCAGCGGCCATTCTATAATTTTTCGTCACAATAAAATCTTTTCCCATATTTTTTTCTAACTGCAATTTGCATTTTTTTTGTAAAACCTGCCGGTAATATAAACCAATCTTAGTAAATAAAACCTCACAAAATACATATACCAAAAATTCCAATTCGTTAATCGTGCTGCCATAGATATCATTCAATACTTCTATTTTAGCCACCTCATCTAAAGGATTCAATGACTTATAAAATTTTATCAATATATCTTTATCATATGGTTTATTTCGCAATAAAATTTTATAATATTTTACAGCATCTTTTTTATCACCTTTTATATAAGCAATGTTTCCAATATACGTATAAATATTATATAATTTATCATTTGGGATAACCTCATTTAAGCTTCTGCTGTAATTTTCTAAAATAAATCTAAATTTTTTCTCAGCAACATTATAATTTTTTTTTATATATTCTTTTTCACCTATTAAATAACAGTTTAATAAGACATTTTTATTTAATTCAGGCATACATCTCACCTACCAATCATAATTAACAGCTTTATTTAAAAATTAGTTAAAGTGCTCAATAGCTCTATCCAGTATTTTTCTATATGCATCTGGTAAGATCGCATATATTTGCTGATATTTCTTAGTACTGTTATCAGTTAAAATTTCAAGCATTAATGTTTTATAATTTTTTTCCAGCTCAATTACTAACATATCATTCATCTCTGTATACTTCTCTTTTGCCAGCAAATCATATTCTATGGAAATATCAGATAAATATTTTTTCTGTGCCACATTGCTATAATATAAAAACACTGCTCCCAAGGAATAATTTCCTAACATTTTTAATAAGAATTTTATATTTTCTTCCTCTGTTCCATATATTTTATTTAAAATTCTAATTATTACTCCCAAATTTCTTTTTTTTATATTTTCATAAAGTTTTTTAAAGGAATTTATATTATACTTATTTTCTTTTAATGATTTAATATAATAATTTATAGCATCAGGGATATTATTTTTTATTTGTGCTAAAATTCCTGCCGTCTCATAAAAAGTAGTGAGTAATCGTGGCATCGCTGATGATGTAACTGGTTTTTCTCCCATATGCCAGAGTCTAAAAGTTTTACTTAAACATTTTTCCGCCTCAACATAATACGCTTTTTTTATTAAAAACCGGCTTTTCATAAATAAAAAATCTGGTATATCAGGAAATTTATTTATAGCTAAATCCAGAGCAGTTATAACCTCATCATCTGAGTGGTTAGTTAAAATCAAAGCATCGACCTGACGCATATATATATTAGTTTCCGCCCCAATCATGTTTAATCCACTAGCAATAAATTTTTTAGCATAATAAAGTGTTTTTTCATAATTCTGCATCCCATAATAACAATCTGCCAAGTACGCATAATACTTAGGTTTCTCGCCATTTTCAGCTATTTCTTTATTCAAAAGAATTAAATTTCTCTTTGCCTTTTCCTGCATTACCGATGACGAATAGCCTGTGTGATATATATTTATATTATCTTTTAATATAGTTAATTTTATATTTTTCCCATTTTCCCCCTGCAATGACTCATGTATTTTTCCCTCATATCTCATATCGGAAGAATTACGAAAAACGCGTAATTGATAAAAACTACCAATAAATTCATTATTTCTATCGGCATCAATATTAATTAATTTGCAAACTATTGCATCAATATTTAGATCCAAATCATGTTTTTTTATATAATTTACAATTTTTTTCCCATCTTCTTCAGGAAAATATTCATCAGCATCAAGAAAAATTATCCATTTACCATTTGCTTTATCAATAGCAAAATTTTTAGCTGCCGCAAAGTCGTCACACCATTTAAATTTGTATACTATTGCGCCTTCTTTTTTTGCAATATCGCAAGTTTTATCAGTTGATCCAGTATCAACGACAATAATTTCATCAACTACCGGTTTAATATGCTCCAAATATGTAATAATATTTTTTTCTTCATTTTTTACAATTACACAAGCCGACAAAAACACTTTCTTCTTCTCATTCTTAAAATAATATATATCATCCATTAATTTTTTCTTTTCTGCTGTCAATTTAACATATAAATCTTTTTTATTATATCTATTCAGTACTGTCAATATGTCTTTTTCTTCTTTACCTGACAAACGCATTGCTGAAATGAGTGTTAAATAAATCTGCTCTTCTCCGCCTATTACTTTCAACCCTGATTCAATAAATTTTTCCGCATAAATAATTGCCTTATCAAAATTGCCTAATCCATAGTAACAATCAGCTAATGCGGAGTAATATCGTGGATTTTCTCCATTATTCTTTATATCTTCGTTGATTATTTTCAGATTACGTTGTAATTTACTTGTAATATTTTCTGAAAAATAACCTGTATGATAAATTTCTACATCAGGCATCACGGCTATATCAGTGATTTCTTTATTATCATAAAACAATTGTTCATGAACTTTTCCTTGGTAACACAACTTATGGTCATTTCTAAATCCTCTAACTACATATACAGTATCTTTATTTTCCCTATGTTCATTAATATTAGTTAATCTACACATGAAAATTTTTGTATTTTGGGGTATTCCAGCAATATTTTTTTTAATTTTATCCTTAGAAGTATTAACAAAATACTCATCAGCATCAAGGAATAATATCCAATTCCCACTTGCCCTGCTTATAGCAAAATTTTTAGCATCAGCAAAATCATCATGCCAAGGATATTGGTAAAATTTCATTCTTAGTGATTTTAATATATTTAAGGTATTATCTGTAGATCCTGTATCCACAATAACAATTTCATCAACTATTGGTCTAATATGTTTTAAATATGTGATAATATTTTTTTCTTCATTTTTTATAATTACACATGCAGTCAATTTCACCATTTTCCCGATCTCCTGTCATTAATCCATGTTAAATATGCAGAAGACTCATCAATATTATAATTGGCATCTAAAGCCTGCCTGAAGAAAAGCTCAGCGTCGTTAAATTTATTATTATAATAAGCACATTTCCCCATTTTAAATATATATTCTATATTACTGCCAGATTGTTCTTTTATTATTGCAGGCAATAATAGATTTAAATATTGCCATTTTTCTAATTCACATAATTTATCTGCTATCTGACAACGTTTATTTAATGCAAATTTTCCCCCAAGAGTGATATATTTTTTTAATACTTCATCATTGGTGTGCGAAACAACTATTGGTAACAATGCTGCATATGCCTCAAAATCGCTTTCTTCTATATTCATTTTATTATAATATCCACTTAAGCATCGCCAAATACTCTCTGGTAATATACTATGATATTTTTCTGGTAATTCTCTCATAAGTAATAAAGAAATAACCAATAATTGAACTTTTTCTACCACTTGCATTAATAACTTATCAAAAGTAACATCTTTATTTTTCTCATTCATAAATATATTCCACAGCCTCCAATTTTCCGAGTAAATACCAAACTCATTAAATAATACTTTGTTATAATAAATAAATAATTTTTCTGCACCTGAATAAAATGATTGTCGGCAAACAAATAACCTGTCTTTTACGTTTTTGCCATAATATTGTCCCAAACATTTAACAGCATCTTTTATAGCTATCTCCTGTAAACACTTACACATAATCCGTAAAGCTTTATAATTATATTTGTCAATTAGTAAAGCTTTATTTGCAAAATGGAACGCTTGTTTTCTATTATTTTCATGTAAATATATTTGAGATAAATATCTATATACTTCTGGCAATACAGCCGTGAAATTATCCGATGATAATTCTCTCTCTTTTTTATAAATAATCAGCGATTTTTCAAAAGCTCTTTTAGCTGCCCCATAATGTTTATTAACAAAACTTAATGCTGCACATTGTGCCGTAAATTCGGGATAATTAGGAAATTTTCTATAGGCTTTTTTTATAACTGCAAAAATATCTTGATAATAATATTTTTCTTTGATCATCGAATCAATCAAATTAAAATAAACATCATTTTCATTGCCCAATGAATATATCTTACTTTCCAAATGTTTTTCATAATACCTGATTGCCTTTTTATAATCTAATAAAGCATAATAACAATCACCTAAATATCTGAAATAATATTTATTTTCTCCATCTTTTTTGATAGATTCTTGCAAAATTTTTAAATTTCTCCTAACCTTCTCCAAATATATATTTTGGGAATATCCAGTATGGTATATTACAATATCTTTTCTTTGAATAATATTTAGCCTTATTTTATCCGCCCTAAGCTGTTCATGAATTTTCCCTTGGTAATATATACCCTGATAGTTACGAAATATTCGTATCTGCATAAAACGATTTATTTCATTCTTATTATTATCCATGTCAATATTAATCATCCTGCATGAAACAGCATTAACAGATTGATCAACTAATTGAAGAAGTTTATTTCTAATATTTACATTATCAGAAAAATATTCATCGGCATCAAGAAAAACTATCCACTCTCCCCTGGCTTTATTCAAAGCAAAATTTTTAGCAGCAGCAAAATCATTACACCATTGAAAATAATAAACAGAAACATTTTTTTCATTTAAAATATTAACAGTATTATCTGTTGAACCTGTATCTACAACAATAATTTCGTCACTAAGTTGTTGTACCGAATTAAACCATCTTTTTATATCTCTTTCATTATTTTTAACAATAATACATGCAGATATAAATATTCTATCTCTCTTTTTCAATTTCTTGTAATAATATTTATCTATTTGTTCTAAATATTTTTTCACTTTAGGTAAATCGGCAGCAAAATATGTTTCTTGAATGCCGTTATAAGTCTCGAATTTTTTAATGGCTTTTACAAAGCACCGACCTGCATATATATAATTTTTTTTCTGCCAATATAACCAGCCAGCAAATGCATAAAAATCAGCCATATCAGGAAATTTCTTAATTGCCTTGAATACCAGCGGTAAAATTTTCTCAATGGGTTTATGTAATAATATCATTATATTTATATAATTGCGCCATATACCACTTTCACCATTAAATACTTTATATTGTTTTTGATATAAATATCTTTCAATATATTCCAATGCTTTACAAAGATCACCTAAGACATAATAACACTCTGCAATATAATGCACTGGAATAATTTCATTTTCAGCATAAGATTTTGTCAACAAAATTTCGAGATTGCGTCTGGCCTTATCCTTTATAAGATTACCGGAATATCCTGTATGATATATAACAAGGTTATTATTCTTAATCACTTGTGGTAATTTATCACAATTAAACAACTGTTCATGTATTTTTCCCTTGTAACGTAAATCTTCAATGTTACGAAAAATACATAAATCATAGAAACGACTGATTTCTTCATAATTTTCTTTATCAAAGTTAATTTTCAAGCATAAGCAGGCATTTACTTCCTGATGAAGATAACTTATTCGGTCAATCTCCGAGCGAAGATTTGCTATGGAATTTTCACTAAAATACTCATCTGCATCCAGAAATAGAATCCACTCTCCGCAAGCCTTATCTATTACAAAATTTTTTGCAGCGGCAAAGTCATTCTGCCATTTATAATAATAAAGTTTCACCGGTAATGTTTTTAAAATGGCTATCGTTCCATCCGTAGATCCGGTATCCACAACTATTTGTTCATCGCTGCAGTCTTTTACAGAATTGTACCATCTCTTTATATTTTTTTCTTCATTTTTAACTATGACACAAGCTGATATATACATATATCCCCCACTGCCTATTAATATCCATCTTAATTTTTATCTATTCAACTTTTAATTAAGCAGATAAAAATTAAGACGGATGTTAAAATTAACATCCGTCTTAATAAGTCCGTCAAAGGACAACCGGCAAACATTATTGCAACAACTGCAGTATGTTCTGACTACCCGAGTTAGCCTGAGCAAGCATTGCCTGTGAAGCCTGCATCAGAATATTGTTCTTCGTGTATTCAGTCATTTCCTGAGCCATATTAGCATCAGTAATGGTTGATTCAGAAGCCTGTACATTCTGACTGGCCGTTGTCAAGTTATCCTGTGTATAATCTAAGCGGCTTTCCACAGAACCGATCTGGGTCTGTTCTTTAAGAGCTTTTTGTACTGCATTGTCAAGAACGTTAACAGCAGCATTAGCATTACTACGTGTGCTGACATCAAGATTTTGTACACTGCCATCAGCAGAGACACCTTGAAGTCCAAGTGCACGAGCACGCATATCTCCAAGACCTACACGGATAGATTGATTAGCTTTAGTGCCAACCTGCAGGGTAATCGAATTATCATTTGATTTATCCTGCGCATTAATCTGTTCATTCCAAGCATCAAGTACACTATTAACTGATTTTTTAACATTACCATCTGTACCAGTTATGCTGATAGTAAAACCTGATATATTTCCGCCAACTCCTGCCTTAGTCGAAGCAACCGACAATACGCTTGAACCATCTGCCGTATATACGGATACACCTTGTGCATTTAGACCGATAAAACTATTAGCATCCATGCCAGTTAAATAATTGGCATCTCCAAAACCAGTCACAGATGCACCATCTGCTTGTGAAGACGCATTGAAAATTGACTGCAAGGTAGCACCACTGGCGCTAAAGCTTGTTGTCATAGTCTTACCGTTACTCACATAAGATATAGTAACCTGATCTGCGCCAAGAATATTAAGAGAATTGCCATTACGATCTAGTAAAGCTGTTAAGCTGGAAGAAAATGCTGTACCTGTTGATAAACTTTCATTAGTGTATGTGACAGTTGCAGCTGTACCTTTTTGATTCATTGAACCATCAACCAGCAACTTGCCATTATACGTTACATTAGCATTATCGTTAATCTGGTCAACTGCCTGGTTCAGATAATCCTGAATAGTATCACGATCATATGTGGTATTGGTATCATTGGCAGCATCAAGAACTTTTTCCTTCAACGTTTTCAAGATATCGACTGTTGAAGAAACAGTACCTTCTGCTGTCTTTAACATATTCTGACCATTTGCTGCATTTTCATTATCCTGGTTCAGTGAACGAATCTGAGTCTGCATGCGCTGAGAAATAGCATATCCTGCCGGATCATCGGCAGCGCTGTTGATTTTCTGACCAGATGATACCTTCTGCAGACTAGCTGCCAAATTTTTGTTGTTTTTACTCATTATATTCAGCGTGTTAAGTGCTGACATATTATTTTTTACTACTAAAGCCATGAGAAATTCCTCCCTGATAATTTAATTTGTTCCGCTCATCCTGAACGGTATATATAATTAAAAATTATACAGCCGCCGATCGCTCGGCTTATATAATTTCCAACCTCAATAATACTATCGTGTCATTTTAATTCAAACTTAATAGCTTTTATAGTTTTTCGTTAAAAAAATTTCCTGACAAAGACATCGCTGCATCATAAGAATGTACCTTATTATTTAAATTGCGATGACTTATCAGCCAGGACTGCGCCAGAGCACGAATTCTGACATTAAGCGGATTGATCTGCCTGATCAATGCCTTACCGGCTTCCGTTTTATGATAAGTTTTATTATTAAGCTGCTCTAGTTGTTTCTGCAGTTCCAAACGCTGATCCAAAAGGCTGAGAAACATATCCGTATCATTTTTCTTGATAAAACGATACATCTCCGTCGTCACCATATAAAACTTCTTCCATAAAACTTCTGCTTTTGCATCACTGTTTTCCATAATATACTCCAACTTCATTCATTATATAACCTATTTTGTCAAGTTGCAATACTAAAAACAAACTATTTCGTGATAAAATCAACAGTATCCTCACGTTTTTCTACGACGATAACTGCGCATATACCGATAATGTCCACTGAAATATCAATAACTATATATCTTACTCGGTCTGATGCGCCTTTTTCATCGCCTGAGCCCAAGTATCCCGTAACTGCAATACCAGTTTTTTTGCTTCTTCCAATTTATCGGCATCATTTTTCATATTGCCTTCTATCAGAATGCGATATATATAGTTATAAATAGGATACAACTGTTTAGCTATATCATATTCCATATTAAGTGATGACATAAGTTCTATTATTATATTCTGTGCACGAATCAGGACTTTATTGGACTTTATACAGTCTTCTTCACCGATATGTTTGATTCCTTCATTAATGAACTTTACAGCCCCATTATAGAGCATCAGTGTGAGCATCTCCGGACTAGCCGTCAAAATCTGCTGCCTTTTATATGCTTCAGCAGTATAAGAAGCATTTTGCATCTACATAATCTCCTTGTGCCTATCCTTTTTAGCTGCTATAACTGGATATAAAGCTATATTGTGAATTTAAATTTGATATGGCCGTTTCCATAGCATCAAATTGGCTATATAAACTATCCTGGTAATTATTCATTGCATCCTGAAAATCACTTAACTGCTTCTTTAAATCAGTTATCTTATCGCCCCAATAGCTTTGATCAGAATAGTTGCTTGAATCAGTAGTACCAGCATCTTCCAATAATCCTGTAGCATTACTTCCCAGTGATCCACTGCCAATTGCTGTTGACAGCGCCGTATTCAACCTTTTAACCACTCCATATGTAGAGCTGTCATTTTTATCATAATCCGGATTATCAAAAACTTTATACACTGCCTCAGGATCGCTGGCCAGTGCTTTTTGCAGAGTGCTTGTATCCAAAGTCAGCATACCGCTCGAATCCTGATTCCAATCGGCTGATACAGTAATACCCAGGCTGGCCAAACTGGTATAGCTGCCGCTTAGCCCAGATATTTTTGTATTGACCGCCGAACGCATGCTGTCAATCAAGTCAGATAATGCAGGATCCTTGTATAAAAGTCCTGTTTTAGCTTTTGTTTCCCACTGGGTTATCTGGTCCGTCGTCATAGTTTTCTTTTCAGCATCGGTCAGGGGCTGATAATTGCTATCAGGACTTGTATATGCATCATTTTTCAAGCTGGTCAGCAGCGCATTATAATCAGTGACAAACTGCTGGACATTTTTTACGACAGTATCCGTGTCATTGCCTATTGTGACCGTCGCTGTTTTGCCAACAGCATTGGCAGAGACAAGATTATATGTTACCCCGTCCACGCTGATCTGAGTTCCTGTGACTTTGTCATAGGTCTTGCCATCGATCGTAACACTGCCGTTTGTACCGGCAATAGCAGTACTGCTGTCTGCGGTATTTATACTGCCTACATCAGCCGGCGTATCATCAAAACCTGTTGGGCTGGCTGACGAACCAGCATTAATAGCGCTTCCCAGTGTATTGCTGGCAGCATTATAAACCCCTAAATTAAGCGCAGATAAAAGCTTACGGGTATTATCATTACTGCTGGATGTAACATTCTCTCCGGTAAGGTTATTGGTCACCGTATCCACGGTCAGATCGACCATATTACCCGTCCCGCCGGCTTTATTATAAATACTGAAGGAATCATTCACAGAATCGTACTGGCCTGATATATTGGTCCCGCTGTTACTTATATCATTGCCCAAATCATTCAACGTAGACTCAGCCAAATCTCTGTAAGTATAGGAAATCGTTTTATAGTTCTTTGTCTGAGTACTATTGTCTGTATTAGTCACATTTGTACCGTCACGGACAGTGAAACTGACAGCTGTCTCATCCATCTGCGATCCGGTCAAGGTGACATTTTGCCCATTCAGCGTAAAAGTAAGGGTATCTTTTGCTGCTGTATCGGCAGTAGATGATGTAAGCTTTACATTTGACATTCCTATAATGTCAGATAGTTTAATACTTGTCGAATCAGATGTATTTCTTGTCACTGTACCGGTACTCTTCAAATATGCATTTGACGCCAGGCTGTTTACCGATACCTGATGGGAAAGCGAAGCCGCAGCACCACCGGCTGTCGCTGTTACGACACTGGTATCTGAACTTGATGCCGTTTTAGGATCCATACCGCTGGACAGAGCATACTTATAAAGGGTATTATTTTGAAAATCAATGAGTTTCTTATACCATGTATTATATGCATCTTTCATCCATTCAGCCTTTTGTTCTTTTTTATAAATGGAATCATACTGCGTCTGTTTCCCCTTCATTGCCTGGGTGACAAGTGAATCAATATCCAGTCCCGATGCCAGACCATATATACCATTTACTCCCATAATAGTCATCTCCTGTTATCATATTTCTTTGTCCAAAAATTTTCCGACCCATTCTTTAGTCCGAACAAGGGCATTCATGATTTCCTCAGGGGGAAATGATTTAATCGTCTTATTGGTATTAATATCAACCATTTTCACTCCCAAGCGATCCAATTGTTTATACCAGACAAATTCAAGCTGAAGATTCATGTCCTTTGTCATTTTATTGAGCTTCTCGGTCATACTTTTCACACTTTCGTCAGATAAATTATCTGACGCTGATTTTTCACTGCCAGCTGCCGCAGCATTTTTCGGTAAAGTATTTCCCGCTGTCATATCAGAAGAGCCACTTGCTGCCGGTTCACTTAGACTCAAGGAATTATCATTTTTCTCCACTTGACCATTAGATAAATTGATATTCGATAAATTATTAATCATGATTACTCCCTCCCTGAAGAATCCTGCTGTCCTTAATTACAAATTTATCCCAATTTCAATCTTTTTTATCATCCTTTGACGGCATTAATTGATTCAAATCTATATTGTCAGGCTGTGTCGCTGATTTTTTATTTTCTTCGATTATTGCTTCATAAATCTCTCCACGATATATTTTTATATTCCGTGGAGCATCTATTGCCATACGGACATTAGCACCCTGTACATCTGAAATATGGATGACGATATCGTCGCCTATCGTTATATATTGACCCGGATGACGCGTAAGTACTAACATTATTCATCATCCTCCACATTTTTTTTCTCTACCAACAAATGTTTAGTAGTATAATTTGTATTTTCTAAAATCAACTGCAGCCCCTCATAATTACTCTGGTTTATTATAATTGGTGCTAAAAGATTCGCCGTTGTCATTTTTATATCTTTATTTGGTATTGTCAAAAGCGAAAAAATCAATATGTCTTCCCGTTTTTTTATCTGAAGTTCATTCATTACATCATCGTTTACAACAAACTCATAGTCATTAAAAAACATAAATGGATTTACCATCAAAAAAGCCAGCCGTGCTGTACTCATTGACTGAAGAAACAAAAACGGACTTTCTTCACTATAGGGAATAATAACAAATTCATGTTCATCTTCAAAAGATGGTATACCATGAGAAAATTTTATTATTTTAGTCTCATCAATCTTTATATTACCGAATCTAACGGTACTAATGCTTCTCACATTTACTGCCTCCACTAAGCATAGATGCTATATTTATTTCCGGTGGTCCACATCTTTACCGATGAATAACTATTTACAGATATGTCCACACTGGCCGGGCTATAATCAAGATGATATTTTCCAGGGACAGATTCAATCATATCACTGCCGGGATCAATTACCCCTTTGATTTCAGAAGGGGTAACTGTTATTTTGGCAGATGGCATTGAAGCTATTTTAAACTGCTTTTGCTCAGGGAGCAGATGCTGACGTTCAACATTGATGATGGCATTGCTTCTAGCTCCCTTTTTCATAACTTCACGGGCTTCTTTCATCGTCTGGGCAATGTTGTCAGCGAGTTTTTGTTCCCCCTCCGCACCATATTTTTGTGCCCATCTGGTATTCGTATACAGTCCCAGCGCTTCTCTGCATGCTGATGAATCTATTTTTACCTCCACCGAAGTGACTACTAACTTGTTTTGCGGCTGTATATATTCCCCCTTACCACTGGGCTGTCCAAAACTTGCATCTGCTTTCCCCCAATCCGTATGCATCTGTGATGCAAAATCTGTCGTCCTGATATTTAAAGTAAGCATATTCATCGTTCCTTCGTAATACTAAAAGTGTCGATATCAACTTAAATAATCTGCTATTGTTCCAGGAAGTACATTTTTACTTATGGCCAGTGATATATTGTATATTGTCTGGGCAGTCAACAATTTAGTAGCGACCTCAGCCACATTTATACCATTCACATCAGTTATATTACCCTGTATAACAGTGTTTTGATCATTTAAAGTGGTGACAGCCGCGCTATATGCCGAGCTTCTGGAAGCCAGACCCGTCTGAGCCTCACTAAGATAGTTAGACGCGTTGTTGGCAAGGGTGATGCCATCGCTTGACAACCAGTTTTGATTGCCGCTATCCATCTCTGCCACGACGGTAAGCATATCATTTAATGTAGCCGTGCCATGTGATGCACCGAAAATATCGCTGTCGCCAAACATATCGCTGCCGGTAACATTAACACTGTCACGTGTTGTATCGACGCCACCGTTTAATTTTACCATAGATATCTTATTATCGTCACCGGCATAACTGACTACATATTGTTCAACGGTGTTAAAAGAAAATGTCGTACTCGTTCCGCTGACTGACAGCCCCGTTGTCTGCAATGCCTTTCCGGCATCGGTAATTGCCCCGTTGGTAGTATTAAAATATTTATTTATAAAATCCTTACGCACATTTGTCGTAAGACTTTCATAAGTTCCTTCGTCAGTATATGTCGTGGCATTTAAATTTCCCGCAGCCAAATCGGCAGCAGTTTTCGGCAGATCCGCTAAGGTAGAATTACTGGTCAAAGTAATTCGTCCCACTGCATCATCAGCCGTCACGCTGGTCTGCCCGGCGCTTATTTTATCTTTATACCCACTTTGGACAAAATCCTTACTGAAAACATATCCTGTGCTGGGATCCAGATAATAATCATTACCGTCACTGCCCTTAAGGCTCAACATTTGATCCATTCCATTGACTTGTGTTCCGCCGTCAACTTTTGTAGTGACCCCGCCTATGCTCACAGTTTTGCCAAAAAATGCCGATTGATTTTCATCGAGTGTCTTTGTAAGGCCGCGCTGGACCTTATCGGTTGACATAGTAAACGGCTGTGTCTTATCCGACTGCCCCGAAAACAGATATCTGCCACCTTGATCACTATTAGCCTGGCTGACTGTTTCCTGTAATATGCTGAGCAATTGTGTAGCTGTCGAACTGCCGTCAAATGTTTGATTAGTTCCATTTGCCGCCTGATTGGTCTGCTCTATAAAAGTTTTAAATTGCTGATATATATTAGTAAGTGCATTATCACTGGCCGTCATCCACGATACAGCTGATTGGGCGTTCGAAGTATATTGACTATTTTCTACATCATCTGTTGTATAGCTGAGATATTTAGCATAATCCACCGGATCATCAGACGGACGATTGAGTTTTTGCTGTGTAGAATTCTGCTCCACGTACTTAGCCTGGGTTGCATAATTACCATTAACAGCATTTATATAATTATTAATCATCATTGCACTGCTTACACGCATCTAATCATCACCTTCCTACTTCACCTGTACTGTTTATTAATTTATCAAGCATCTGATCCATCGTTGTGAGTACTCTGGTACAAGCAGAGTATCCCTGCTGAAATTTTATCATATTAGTAAGTTCTTCATTCCAGTTGACACCAGAAACTGATTGCCGTGCATTATCCAGCTGTGTAAGGGTAGATGTTGTCTTCGTAACATAATCATCGACATTACTAGAATCATCTCCCAGTTTCGCCATTGAATTATCATAATAATCATTTAATGATAAGTTTTCTGTTGAGCTGAATTTCGTCGCATTTCCGCTTGAATCCAACATTCCTGCGGCTGTTTTTATCGTACTGGTTATTTTAGCATTGGAAAGCGATGTACTAAATAAACTGCTTAAAAGCACTGCATTGGAACCGTCGGCAATACCCGCGGTCCCATTTTTAGCCGGTATCCTGTTAGCATAGGTCACCTGATTGCCATTCGCATCAGTGTAGTATGTGTTACCATTAGCATCAGTCGTCGTATTGGCCCCTTTGGCAGCAATATAATCCGTTCCTCCGTCACCGGTTATTTTACTATTGACCGTCAGTTCATTAATTATATTGATACCGCGCAGCTTCTCCGTTGTACCGCTGCTGTCAGTTTTTTCTACGCAGGCTGACTCATAGCCTTCCGATGCACTGCTTTTTTCATCAGCCCATTGATATGAGTTCTGCGTTTCACCAAAGAAATTTAAATCTGTCGTCCCATTCCCGTTATTGGCACCATCTATCCCATAGCCTTCTTTATGCTGGGCATTAAATGTCGTAAGAAAAAACGCCGAATAATCGGCCAATTTATCCATATAAGATTTATCGGTCGCCACATTATCCTGTATTCCTTTGATTTCACCGTCACTAGGATTAAAGATAGCGCCGGTATCTTTAAAAGTCAGTGTATAATCAGTGATGCCATAATCTGAATTATTTTCAGCCTGCAAAGCCAGATCAGTGCTGCTCCCCTCATCTACCATATTACTGCCATCACAGCTGATGGTATATGCTCCGTTGCTTTTTTCTGAAACGTTAACTTTTAAATATTTGGAAAGATTATCCACCAATTCATCACGTTGATCCCGCAGATCATTTGCCGAACCACCATTTGCCTCAAGCTGTACAATGTTTTTGTTAAGAGCTGCAATCTGTGACGTTATCGTATTAACACTATTGACATCAGATTGCAGCTGCCCATAATTTGTAGAAATCTGCGACTGCATATCCGATGCCATCGTCTTTATTTTATCAGCCATAGTAACAGCCGTATCGCGAACACTTATTCTATTTGCCGGCGTACTGGCTGCAGTACCCAGTTTCTGCCATGCCGACCAAAAACTATTTATAGAACTTTTCAAACCGACGTCGGTACTGTTAACTTCAGAATCATTAAAAACATTTTCAACCACTGTATAATTATTTTGACACTGTGTGTAGTAAGAATTTGTGGCATTTTCTTTCCAATAATTCTTATCGGCAAATATGTCCCGGGCCCTCGTTATAGAAGCAGCTGTCACTCCACTGCCCACATAGCCTGTTCCATAGAGAGTATTTTGTGTCAAGGGTGCTGTCGCAACCAAATTCACACTTTGCCGGGAATAGCCTTCAGTACTATCATTGCTTAAATTCTGTCCAACAGTATCCAGTCCCAGCTGATGTGCCTGGAGTCCACTAAATACTGTATTCAATCCAGAAAATGTTGTCCGCATTTTGCCTCTCCTTTTTATATACTTTCATCAAACATCTTTATTTTATTTATACCTTTATCAGACATATCACCATGTGATTGATATGGTACATTAGCCGTAGTTTTAGTTAATACATTAATATTAAACTGAATGCATTCCATTTTATTCTTCAAAAGCAATTTATTGCATTCATTTATTTTTTTTATTGATTTAGCTTGTTCCCATACTTTTTTTGTAATTTCATCAACTTCAAGTTGTTCATTATCTGATATTGTGGTATTTGACTGCAGAATGTTTTGCTTAGTTCTTTCTAATAATTTTATTTCGTTCATTAATTGTTCCAGATTGCAGGTTGTCGTATGGAAAAGTTTATTATTTACATTTTTCTCTATTAATAATTTTTTTTGCATTTCCATATTCTTTTTTAAAGCTTCATACTTTTCCACTTGTTTTTTTAATATATCTATTAATTTTGTCATAACACTTTTAAACCTTAAAACCCAGTTCTTCTCTGTGCGGAGAAAAACCTTGATTCCCATTTCCCTTATAATTAGGATCAGCTTTTAATTGTGATATTGAATTTATATTCAAATTTATTGCCGTCAATGCTCCCCTCATCAGCAATCGGTTAGCATCATTTATATCAGTTACCTTTTTCACGGACATTGATAATTTCGTATTTGCAATTGAAAACTTTTCCTTATATTCCTGCGGGCAAAATGCTGTTAATGTCTTACTGTTCGATAATTGATTTATCAAAGGATCTTTTTCAGCCATTTTTTTCAAAATGCCCCTGCGTTCAGCTTCAATAAAAACAATTTTATTCACTATCTTTTGTTCTTCATTCACAATTTTATCCAAATTATGCATATCTATTTCTACTATAGCTTTGCGTTTATTTTCATTGAGAATAAAAAGATTATCATATGTTTCTATAAGTTTCAGCAATACATTTATTAATTCCTGCCACATAATATTATCCTCTATTTATCTTAAGTTAGCCATTTAAAATTTTCCCGGCAATCTTTTGGGAATCAATTTTATAATCATTATTATTTATCTGGGCACTGAAAAAATTAACTTTATCCATCCGAACATCCGGCATGGATCTAAGTTTATTCAAATATGAAGAAAATTCCTGGCTTTCATTTGACAAAACAATTTTATCGCCGTCATCAGTTTTGTTGATGTCAATATTGTTTCGCGGTTTTGCAGCTGTCTTATCAATACCGTTTAAATATATGCCGGTAATTGACTGAATATGACCGCTATTAGAAATCATTATGCACCCCTCCTTAAAAAAATTACCGATACTGCCTGCTAAACAGAATATCGGTGATTGCAATAATTCAATTAAATAGCGTTTTTAGTTATTTTTTCTATATTTTCTAAGCAAATCATTCGTTTTCTTTAATTTTCGCAGGTTAATGGTCATAAGTATTTATTTTGAATACATACCACGACTGTCAAGTTTTGAGTCACGAATTTTTTGCTGTTTTTTATTCATAACATCACTCATTTTTTTAATATCATTTTGTAATTCCTGAGTGCATTTAACACAATAACGGCCTTCGCTGATAAGTTCGCCGCATCTTTCACAAGGATAGGTTATTGAACCCTTGCCGATAAACCGACCGGCCCGTATCATCCTCATTATTGTTTTTTCTTTTATTCCTGTGGCTTCATATATCTGTCTGATAGTACTGCCCGGATTATCTCTAAGATAACTGCTGACGACAAGTTCTTTTTTTTCCTCTTCAGCAACACAATCACTACACATCCCTGCCCCTGTATCAATAAACAGCCTGCCGCATTCCGGACAATTTCTCATTTTGTTAGCCATATTACTACCTCCAGGATAATGTCTCTCTAAAACATTTTTCATATCATTAAACAAAAACTATTATTCAGCATCTGTTGCCAGAACCAGACCATATATTTTAACCGCACCATGCCTTTTTAAAACCTTGGCACAAGCTGACAGCGTGGCACCGGTCGTATATATATCATCCAGCAGCAGACAATTCTTCCCGCTTACTGTCATTCCTTCTTTTAGTGAAAAAGCATTCTGCAGATTTTTTAAGCGTTCCTGCCGACGCAATTTATATTGTGCTTGTGTAAAAAATATTCTCTTTAAGTTATTTTCACATTTAAAATGCTTTTTTGCAAGCCATTTTTTAAAAATCAGTTCCGTCTGATTGAACCCGCGCTCTTTTAACCTTTTTTGGTGCAGTGGAACGCAGATAACAATATCGATGTCTTCGGGCAGTTCAATATTTTTTATTGCTGTCTCAATAAAGCTGCCTAAATATGGCAGCGTGCTTTTCCGTCCGCCATATTTAAGCTGTATTATCAATCGGCGCAACACTCCGTGATATCTTCCCAATGCCCAAATTCTGTTAAAGTTTTGATATTCCCATCGATCAATTGCAACAACATGTGCCTGAACAGTACTATCCATACACTTACTGCACCAGCTGCCAATATTCGGCAGATAGTGCCGGCATAAAGGACAACGCGGCGGGTATAAAAATGTCGCTATATAATCCAGAATGTCCATCTGTATAAACCTCATAAAATCAAGTTATTTTATGTGCCAATCGTTCTGCCAAAAGAGTATAGCGTTTTTGTGTACGATTGTTCTGCACTGCGGTAAACAATGCCTTCTTAGTTCCCAATATGATAACTTTCTCTTTGGCCCTGGTCACTGCCGTATACAATAAATTACGCTGCAGCATTATAAAATGGCCGGCAGTCAATGGCAATATAACAATTTTATATTCACTTCCCTGACTTTTATGCACGCTCATCGCATAAGCCAAAATCAATTGATTACATTCAGCCAACTGGTAATCCACGTCTGCCTCGGCATATTTAACAACTATTTTTTCCGCTGTTATTTCTTTGATAAATCCAATATCTCCGTTAAATACATTTTTTTCATAATTATTTTTTGTCTGCATGACTTTATCCCCGACACGAAAAGACTGAACCGCTGTTTTATATTCTTTTTTATCCCGTGTCGCCGGATTCAAAGCCGCCTGTAAAAGTTTATTCAAATTACTCACTCCGCATGGTAAACGATGCATCGGTGAAAGCACTTGCACATCAATGAGTGAATTGTAACCATTTTGCGGTAATTTATCCTTGCAGAGTGTGACTATTTCCTGTGCTGTAAGTTCATCATTTTCAATTTCCTGAAAAATAAAGTCCTTGCTTGAAGAACAATCCGGCATTCTGCCGGCATTGATTGCATGAGCATTATGAATTATCATGCTTTCCTGGGCCTGACGAAATATTTCATCGAGTTTTAAAGAAAAAATCACCTGCGACCGCAATATATCTTTAAGAACAGCACCCGGTCCCACTGCTGGCAGCTGATCAACATCCCCCACCAGAACAATACGACAACCTGTGGGAACAGCATTCAAAAAATGCTGCATCAGTACAATATCGACCATTGACACCTCATCTATTATTATTACATCAGCATCCAAGGGTTCGTCACTATCCTTGCCAAAAGCTGCTTCATCGTCATAATTGATCCCGGTCGCTTCCAATAATCGATGTATTGTTACGGCTCTTTGCCCTGTAGCCTCTGTCAACCGTTTGGCAGCTCGGCCGGTAGGTGCTCCCAGTAATATCTGTAATCCAAAATGCTGCAATACGGCAAGGATGCCCCTAATTACTGTGGTTTTACCTGTTCCGGGACCTCCTGTCAGCACAAATACGCCGTGCTGAAGTACCGCATCAATAGATTCACGTTGTTTTTGCGCCAATGTGATGTTGCTGCTTTGCTCCCATTTAGTGGTAATCTCAGCAGCACTATCCAATGACAGCGAATCCGCATTATTATTTAAATCCAGCAGTTTTTGTGCGACCTGTTTTTCGGCAAAATAAAGATAATCCGGATAAATGAGCTGTTCCCCTCCAATATATTCTGTATACAATCGGTTGGCAGTAATCTCGGCCTTGAGCCTTAATCGAACATTTTCATCATCAACATTCAAAAGTTTTGCTGTCTTGGCAACAACCATTTCTTCCGGCACACAGCAATGTCCGTTGCCGGCAATCTGCTGCAGGGAAAAATCAATGCCTGCCGTTATGCGGTTATCATCGTTTTTTTGAATTCCCAGTTGGCCGGCTACCTGATCTGCCGTCAAAAATCCAATGCCGTCAATATCCGACGCCAGCCTATATGGATCATTTTCCATTAATTCAATGGCAAAAGACCCATAAACATCAAATACTCGCCCGGCATAAGTCGATGACACACCATGCGCTTCAAGCCAGATCATTATATCACGCAGTTCTCCCTGCTCATTATAAGAATCAATAATTTTTTTTAATGTCTTTTTGCCAATGCCGCCGATCTCACACAAACGACCCGGTTCGTTTTCGATTATCTGCAGTGTATCCTTGCCAAACTTATTTATTATTCGCTTAGCCATCACCGGACCAATGCCATCTAAAGCTCCCGATGCCAAAAAACGTTCTATCCCATCAGCGCTGCTTGGTGCCGATACCGTTATCCTGCAGGCTTTAAACTGTTGTCCAAATCGCGGATGGCTTACCCATTCTCCCTCCACACATACATTTTGCCCGATTAATGGTGCCGGAGCGTTTACCGTAGCGGTGATAGAAGTATTTTGTTGTTCCGGCTGCAGGCGAAATACACAGAATCTGCCATCACTACTGGCAAATATCACTGATTGAACACTGCCCTCAATTTTTTCCATAATTTTTCCCTGATTAATAATATATTTATACTACCTTTTGTACTATCTTTTCTTTGGTGCAGAGAAAAAACAATAAAAAGATAACCATTTATACCATTTTTTTAATATCATTCCAGCAGCTTATCCCATTCCTGGTATTTTGCATCTATTTCCTGCTGCTTGGCTGCGTAGTCACGCGCTATTTTCTGACTTTCCTGAAGGTCCTGCTGTTTCAGCGGATCATTCATTTCTCGTTCCAGTCCCTTTAATTCGACCTCCAGCATAGCAATCTGCGCTTCACAACGCTGCTGCAGCTGTTGTTTTTTATCTTCACTGGCAAAAGCAATACTATGATTTTCTTTTACACCGGTCTTAATTTTTTCTGTATTTTTTTTATTATTGCTTTTAGCTGATTTAGCGTTTTTTAATATCTTCCCATTATCGATATCCATTGCCCTAATATTTTCGCTTTTTTTTAAACGATAATAACTATAATTCCCATCATATTGCGTCAAGCTGCCATTTTCCATCTCATAAGTACAATTAGTTACTTTATCTAAAAAATAACGATCATGCGACACGACTAAAAAAGTTCCTGGAAAAGACATCAATGCTTTCTCCACTGCCTCACGGGCTGGTATATCAAGATGGTTGGTAGGTTCATCGAGAATTATAAAATTTGCCCCATCCATCATGAGCTTTAACAATGCCAGTCGCGATTTTTCTCCGCCTGATAAATCAGCTACTATTTTGTAGACATCATCACTTCTAAATAGAAAAGTTCCCAGGTAATTTCGGGCCTGCTCATCAGTAACACCATAATTATCGGTTATTTCCCGCAAAACATTATTTTCCCCGCTAAGTTCATCATGATACTGGGAAAAATAACCTATTTTTACCCGGCTGCCAATCTTAATCCGACCACTGTCAGGCTCTAACTCACCGACTACCAACTTTAACAGCGTGGTCTTGCCCACTCCATTTGGTCCTACCAATGCAGCCCCGTCGCCTTTTCTTACTGTCAGTGAAATATTTCTAAATACATTTTCCGTACCAAAAGAAAAAGCGGCATCTTCGACTTCCAATACTTTTTGAGCGCATTCGACTGGAGGGTTAAATAAAAAATAATTAAAACCGCTGGCATCGGGCGGCAGAATAATTCTTTCCAAACGATTCAACTGCTTTTCCCGTCCACGAGCTTGTTTTGATTTTATTCCGGCTTTATAACGCCGAATATATTCTTCTGTCTTTTTTATATGTTCCTGCTGCTTGATAAAAGCTGATTCCAATGCTGCCCGACGTTCGTTACGCACCTGCAGAGCCCGGGTATAATTACCCTCATATTTATCTATTTTCCCATTTACCAGTTCCATTATCGAAGTAGTTACCTTATCAAGGAAAAAACGGTCATGAGAAATCATCAGTACTCCGCCCTTATAATTCTTCAAAAAATCTTCCAGCCATTCAATCATGGAAATATCAAGATGATTTGTAGGTTCATCAAGAAAAAGGAAATCCGGTTCACGCAAAAGTGCCTTAGCCAGACAGATACGTGTCTTTTGCCCACCGGAAAAATTCAACGGCGATTTATGCAGTTCGGCTTCACTAAAACCTAATCCAAAAGCAATCCGGCGAATATCATTTTCATATTCATAACCACCGCGGCGCTCAAACTCCTCAGCGACTTTCGCATATTCACGTACTACATCATCAAGCGATGTATTTGTCTGCGCCGCCGTATCAATAGCTTTTTCCAATTGACTTTTCCTGCCGCCCAATAATAACACATCTTCAAAAGCAGTAAGGAATTCATCATATAGCGTTGCACCGGTAAATTCAGCCTGCTGCTGAACATACCCTATTCGGTCAGCCGGATCCAGTTTAATAATACCGCCATCATAGTCTTCTATCCCCATGATGCAGTTAAGAAGTGTTGTTTTACCAACACCGTTGGCACCGATAAGGCCAATTTTGTCACCTTTGTCAATGTCAAATGTCACGTCATTAAATAGTTGTCTTATACCAAATGCCTTCGCCAGATCTTGTATATGTAATGTGCTCAATTTTTATATCCTAACTTAAATTTATTTGTCATACCGCTGCATCTCATGATAGCTAAAATCATTTTCAAATCAAATTATATGATAAGCTTTCGCCACCTGCATGTGCTATCTTCTATAATCTCTGCCAATATTTACTACAGCCTGGCCTGTACCGCTGCCAGTCATAATTACACAAGGGAATGACATTCCATAGAACAGATTTACAGCGTTATCATTAGTCATGATTTTCGTCTGCTGATTAGATGAAGTGCGGCCAGTTTCAACACTTGAGATTTTAAAACCCTTACGCTGCAGCTGTTCAGCTACAGCCGCCCCCGCGCCATTTATTCCGCTGGAATTTATCACCATAACAGTAATATCTTCCGGTTTCATCGGACTATCTTTTTTCTCAGTATTATTTTCGACAGCATCGCTGTTGTTTACTTTTTCTTCAGGTCCCTTACTAAGCAGTTTTAAACCATCAGGCAGCGATTTATTATATTCTTCAGCTGTTTGCTGCGCATCGGCTTCCATCTGACTTGTCATCACAACATCCATTGTCTCTGCCATATTGCGGCGCAACTCTTCAATATCAGGTAGCCAGTAACTCACATCATCAATGTAAGCTGGTTTACCAGGAAGCATCGATGATGTGACGCCACCATCTTTCATCCCCGGCAGCAGCCTGGCAAATTTTAGCATATCAGTAAAAGACAAATTTGTCTTTACTGTTGAACTGACTTCCTTGATTATCTCCGGTATCTTAGGCAAAACAGCCGGCGTCAGTACTTTAGCCAGAACAGCCTTTATAAAATGCTGTTGACGGGCTATCCTGCCAATGTCTCCCTCGCCATCCCGGAAGCGTACATATTCAATGGCTTTTTTCCCATCCATATGCTGCATTCCCGGATATAAATCAATATGCAGGCCACCATTATCATCCCACGGATCATCATAGTACATTCTTTTTTCCACATCAATATCCACACCGCCGATGGCATCAATAATTTTGGCGAATGACTGAATATTTATCAATACATAATAATTCATTGGAACATTCAGCAGGTCTTCAACCGCTTTTTGCGTCAGCTGATGTCCCCCATAAGCATAGGCATGATTTATTTTGTCGTAATTATGTCCATCTATCTTAACCCGGGTATCGCGCGGTATTGACAGCACAGATACATCATCTTTTTTTTCATCAACAGTAAATACCATCAAAGTATCACTGCGCCCCACATCGTCAGCCCGACTGTCCACTCCCATTACCATTATCGTTGTTTTTTCATTGCCGGCTTGTCCCAAAGTATTTTTAGTTGTACTATATCTGGTAAAAGCATAAGCCATAGCCGCCGCAATCATCAGCAGCAAAATAATACCCAGCATTATAACGCGATGATAACTTCGTTTATACTTTATTTTCTTTTGTTCCAATTATTAATTCCCCATGATTTTCATATTAATATCCACAATATTCTAATACTGGTTTGCAAAACATATAGATTAAATATCAATTCTCTATCTGAATTCTATTTCACCGGCTTAATATCCGTTTATTATTATCAAATAAAATCTGCATATATAAACAAAATTTAGTATAGCAAAAAGTCACGTTATTTTCAATTTTTCGTGTCATTGCCAATGCATACTATTTATTGTAAAATATTATCATAATCATAAAATATCAGATGTGAAAGGAGTCATACAATGGCAGTAAAATTAATCGCCCTTGACATGGACGGAACTACACTGAATAACGAAAATATAGTATCGCAAAGGAATCACGCAGCAATACATAGAGCCCGGGAAAAAGGCATCGCCGTGGCAGTCTGCACCGGCCGCTGCAATACAGAGTTGCTGCCTATTATAAATCAGCTGCCCGATATCCGGTATTTCATAAATGGCAATGGCTGCAAAATATATGATAAACAAGCTGATAAGACTATTTTATCTGATCCCTTGTCCTTTTCTGCCGCCAACACAATTTATCGAATCGTACGGGAATATCCAGTGATGCTTGAGGTATATACCAATGAGCAAATATACACGTCCCGATCATGTTACGAGCATGCAGTAAAATATGTACCAAAGCAATTCGTTCAGCTTGTCAAGGACACACGTACGCCGCTTGATAATCTTAAAGCCTTATTCCGTCAGGATTGGCAAAAACCAATATATAAATTAAATGCTTTTTTTTACCAGTCTGATAATTATGAGGATATCCGTACCAAGTGCAAAGATTTGCCGGCAATAATGACCGGCTCCACAGAAGCTAACCTGGAGTTCAACAGTATGACTGCCAGCAAGGGAACAGCCTTATCCAAGCTGGCTCAAATGCTCCACGCCGCAGCGGACGAAGTAATGGCAATCGGTGATGGCAGCAATGACGTGTCAATGCTGGAATATGCCGGTTATTCAGTGGCTATGGCAAACGCCGTATTCGAAGCTAAAAAAGCCGCTAAGTACAGCACTGTCAGCAACGCAGATGATGGTGTAGCCATCGCTATTGAAAAATATGCACTTTAGAATATTTGACCGCATCTTATTCTCATTTTCTCATTGTTTCAATGCCCGCTGAAGGGAGGGGCAGTTTATGAAGTATACGATTTTTTTTCTGGTACTCAGCATTATTGCTGTTTTATCAGGCGATGCTTACAGCTTCCGACAGCTTTATCCCGCGCCGGAAATAAGTACACATTATACCCAGGCTGTACCTGCTTCCGATGCACCTCTTTTGGCATGGAATAAAAACACTCAGGCTGTTTACTATGAGCTGGAAGTTTTTAACAAAATTCCTACAGACCTAAAAATTAATGCGCCTTCACCTGAACATGTTTACTTCACTAATCAGGTATTTATAAATGCTTTTAATCTTGATTTGAAAAATCTTGACCATGATGTCCCAACAACGCTGTATTGGCGGGTTCGCGCAATGGATATCGACAACAGGCCGATTACTAATTTTTCTTCTATGGAAGTTTTGTATACTGACAATCATCCCACTAAAATAAATTCACCAATTCCTGACGCTGATTATGATTCAGGTAACGGCAGTATCCTTTTATATCCGGTTTACCAATGGATACCTAATGCCGGTGCCAGCAAATTCGAAATAGAAATACTGTCTTCTCCGCCGGAAACTGACAATACTGACTCATCGCAGCCAGTCTATTCCCATACCATAGACTTCGCCTGTGAATATTATGACCCATTTCCCCGCATTGGCACATATTATTGGCGGGTACGCGGACTTGATGACAGCGGACAGCCTGTAGGTGACTACTCACAAACTGAAAAATTCAGTAATGATCCGGCTGCCCATTACAATGTCGGTATCTTTGGTGACAGCATCAGCCATGGAGGAGGACATATGTCATACAGTCCGGCAGATTTTGAATTCAGCTATGCCCATTATCTCAATTTCCCTACAATAAATTTATCAGAAAGTGGTGATACCATTGAAAGGATGGTAAACCGATTTGATAAAGATGTCCTGCCGTTTGCACCCAAATATTTAATCATAATGGGAGCCAGCAACAGCCTGCGGGCAGGTGTACCGGCCGATAAAATCATTGTCGGCTTAAAAATGCTGCAACAAAAATGTTATCAAAATAACATAACGCCTGTATTATTAACATTACCGCCAATAAATCCAATCAACATAAAAAAAATATTCAATGAAGGTACAGCATCCGGCTGGGCTGATGAATTTAATAAAGTCAATGCTTATATCCGTACACAGCTTTATATTGATACAGCGGCTGATTTTCCGACTCCACCTGATGTACTGCCTACTGAATATGCGTTGGACGGACTGCACTTGGATGACAATGGTAAAGAAATTATGGGACGGACAATCAATGCTAACTGGCAGCGTATTATCGAAACAGCAGCTGAAAATGATGGTTCAGTCGATGTGGACATCAGTGATGATGAACTGAAAATGTTTTATGATACACCTGATGTACATTAGCCCAATACCAATATATTGATTAATTGTATCTATTCATTAGCGGTGTTATAATAATAATATATTATTTTTATATCTTATATTAGAAAGGCAGGATTACTATGCAGGCAGTTGAAATAAAAAAAGGGATTTACTGGGTAGGTGTTATCGATTGGAATTTACGCAATTTTCATGGCTATCAAACCAGCAGAGGTTCTTCTTATAACGCTTATCTGATACTTGATGAAAAAATAACTTTAATCGATACGGCAAAAGATACCTTTCACGACGAAATATTGGAACGGATAAGCTCCGTCATTGATCCGGCAAAGATTGATTATATAATCTGCAACCATCTTGAACAGGATCACTCCGGCTCCATTCCCAGTATTATGGCAAAATGTCCTAATGCTAAAATTTATACTTGTTTTCCCAATGGTTTGAAAAATATTCCAAAATTTTATGGTGACTTGGATTATACAGGTGTCAAAGCCGGAGATTCTCTCAATATCGGCAGCCGCACCTTGCAGTTTATTCCGGTACCGATGCTGCACTGGCCGGATAGTATGTTCACTTATTGTCCTGAAGAAAGAATTTTATTTTCTAATGATGCTTTTGGTCAGCATTTTGCATCTGTTCAGCGTTTTGATGATCAAGTTGATTTCAACGTTCTCATGTATGAAGCAAAAAAATATTATGCCAACATCTTGATGCTTTACGATCGTCAGGCAAAAAAGGCCCTTGAAGATGTTGCCAATCTTGATATTGAAACCATTGCTACCGGACA
Source organism: Pectinatus frisingensis (assembly GCF_014076555.1). Classification (NCBI taxonomy): domain Bacteria; kingdom Bacillati; phylum Bacillota; class Negativicutes; order Selenomonadales; family Selenomonadaceae; genus Pectinatus; species Pectinatus frisingensis. The sequence goes on along the minus strand of NZ_CP045424.1, from coordinate 783,239 downwards.
TGGTATAATTTGGCGAAAACATATCGCCGAAATCATCGCCAATTATAAAAAATGGTCTGCCGATGAAACAACCGAAGAAGCAGTTATTGTTTATGACAGTATGTGGCATTCTACCGAAACAATGGCCAAAACCATAACTGAAGCCTTTGTTCGTAGAAATATCCCCGCGCAGCTTTATGACTTAAAAGAAAACCATATTTCAGATATAGTAACTGAAATATTGACAAAAAAATATCTTGCCGTAGGGTCTCCTACTTTAAACAATAATATGATGCCCACAGTTGCCTCCTTTTTGTGTTATCTGAAGGGATTATCTCCTAAAAACAAAAGCAGACTCACTTTTGCTTTTGGTTCATACGGCTGGGGTGGACAAAGTATCGGCCAGGTCGAAGATGAACTTAAAAAGTGCGGTTTTTCAATATGGCTTGATAAAATAAGCATCAAAAATATTCCTGCCAAAGACGAATTAACAAAAATAACAGAAACCATTTTACAAAAATAATACCTTAAAATAAAAAAATGCAGCAAGCGATTAATTTTCGTTTGCTGCATTTTTTATTTTTATTGTTTTACTTTATTATTCCCATGCGTTTTTGAATTATCCTGAGTGGTATTGTAAGCACCAGGTTAAACAATAAAATCATAATTATGAGCAAGGCACCAATACCATCAGCAATCAAGCCTCTGTCCGGTACCAGACCTACCGACATCAAATACCATAAATGCACTGCTAAAGTCTCACCGGCAGCCATTACATCAGTATCAAACATATACCTTGATACTGTCGTACCAGCTGTAAAAATCAAAATAGCCGTCTCGCCTAATGCACGTCCGGCAGTCAAAATGATCCCGGTAATAATCCCCGCTAGTGCCGATGGCAACACTACTTTATAAATTGTCTGCCACTTAGTGGCTCCTATTGCCAAACTGGTTTCACGATAAGCCTGCGGTACAAGTTTTATAGATTCTTCCGTAACTCTTACTAAAAGCGGTAAGTTCAAAAGTACCAAAGTAAAAGTACCGCTTAATATACTAAATCCCAGTCCGGCCATATTGACAAACACGATCATGCCAAAAAGTCCCAGTACTATCGATGGTACTGTAGCAAGACTTTCCGTACTGAGCCTGATAATTTTTGTCACAACATTGTTTCTGGCATATTCAGCCAAATAAATGCCGGCTCCCAAAGCAACCGGTACAGAAATCAGCAATGATAAAAACAGCATATAAAATGAATTGAACAATTGTGCGCCTACACCGCCACCTGCTGATATATCACTTGATTTGCCGAATATAAAATGCACCGAGAGCACCGGCACTCCCTTGTATAAAATGTACCCTAAGAATACACACAACAGCGCAATGATGAAAAATCCGGTCAGCCATAATATCAGCATAGCTATTTTATTTATCAATCTGGCACTCATCAGGCATACCTCCTGGCACTGATACGCTTTATCAGCAAAATCATCAACAATGAAACCACAAGCAAAACCAGAGCCATTAAAAACAATGCGTTTCCCCATGGTGAACCAAAGGGAGTATTGCCCATTTCAATGACAATATCACTGGTTAAGGTTGCTGTCGGTGTAAATAAGCTTTTCGGTAAAAGCGGTGTATTACCAATTACCATCTGCACAGCCATTGTCTCTCCCACTGCTCTGGCCATTGCCAGCACAACTGCCGTCAGTATTCCCGGTGCGGCTGCAGGTACAACGACTTTATATAAAGTCTGCCAATAAGTTGCCCCCAATGCCAAAGATGCCTCTTCTAAAGGTTTTGGCACCCCATCCAAAGCATCTTCACTAATGCTTATTATCGTCGGTAAAATCATCACAGACAATATTACCGCTGTCACAAAAATACCATAGCCCATATTGACATCAAATAAATTTCTTACTAATGGTATAAGCACAGTAAGACCAATATAACCATAAACCACCGATGGTATCGCCACATATAAATCAACAGCCGGACGCATAATATTTCTGAGTTTACGCGGTGCTATCTTGGACATAAATACAGCACCCAAAAGCCCCAAAGGTGTCCCAATAACTATCGCCAGCATTGTTACTGCCACAGAGCCCAATATAAAACTCAATGCCCCATATTTATTGATTGACGGATTCCATTTATCAGTCAAAAAAAATTCAATAGGGCTGACATCATGAAATGTCATCAGCCCCTGTTTTCCGACAAAAAATATTATGGAAAAAATTATTATGGTCATCAATGCTGCGCAGGCGATAAACAAATACCGCACATAACGGTCATATATTAATTTTCGTTGATGATTAAAATCTTTTTCCATGTTTTTACCTTTGCAATGATTTTTCTATAATTATTTTTTCATTTTGCTTATCGGGATAAATCCTAATTTTTCTACCTGTGAATTTTGGAATTCATCGCCCATTACATAATCAATAAAAGCTTTTACAGCATCTTTAGGTTCACCTTTTGTGTACATATGTTCATAACCGAAGATAGGATATTTACCATCAATAACTGCCTGAGCTGAATATGCCACACCATCAAGTGAGAAAGTTTTTACACTTTTATCAGCATAAGCGGCATCTACATATCCTATTGCTCCTGGCGTAGTTGCCACACCTTTTAACACAGCTCCGTTAGAATCCTGAATAGAGGCATTATCAGTAAATTCTTGTCCTTTCAATATAGTGGCCGTAATAATTGCACGGGAACCGGATGACTTAGCACGATGAATAATTGTAATTGGCTGATCATCACCGCCGACATCTTTCCAGTTGGTTATCTTACCGGTAAAAATATCAGATGCCTGTTGTATTGTAAGGTTAGCTACTTTATTTTCAGTGTTGGTTATCAAAACAAACGGTGCCACAGCGACTTTATGATCAACCAAGCCTTTATCCTTGTACTGATCCGGTAAATCAACATCTGAATCACCGATATCAACAGCACCTTCGGCTACCTGATTCATTCCAGTGAAAGAACCGCCGCCAGCAATATTTACAGTAACCTTATCATGAGCTTTTTCAAATGCTTCCTGTGCCGGTTTAAGCATCGGCAGCAAGGCAGTTGACCCGGAAGCCGTTACTTTTCCTTCCAGTGCCGACGCTGCTTTATCTCCGCTGCCCGACGCCGCTTTATCAGCCCCGCAGCCTGCAAGCAACATTGTTCCTAATACCATTGTTCCCAATAAAGCTAATAATTTTTTCTTTCCGCTAAATAGCATCCTAAACCCTCCAAATAAATTTAATTAAATTTAAAACCGACCAGATAATTCTCATCGGCATCTAACCTGATTTATTCCCTGTTACTCATTTTGCAGAACTATATCCTTTATGCTTCAAATTCATTTTAACGTATATTTCAATACTGCTTGTTATGCATTTGTTAATATTATGTTAACTATCGTGATATTTGCATTTATCAATAGGATATTCAGGAAATTTAGCGAAAGTTATACTTTGAATTCATTTTAATTAATTTAGTATGGAGAGTTTATATGAAAATTTTAGTTGTCGATGACGAAGCTCCGATTCGTGAATTACTGTCTTTTAATCTAAAAAAGAATGGTTATACAGTGTTGACCGCTGCAGACGGATTTAGTGCCATTGAGCTGGCCCAGCAAAACGACATTGCACTTATTCTGCTGGATATCATGCTGCCGCAAATCGATGGTTTTGAAGTGTGCCGCCGCCTGAAACAGAATAAAAACACCTCTAAAATCCCAATTATAATGATAACGGCTAAAGACGAAGAAATAGACAAGGTACTTGGCCTTGAACTGGGCGCTGATGACTACACGACCAAGCCCTTCAGTATGCGTGAGCTTATAGCCCGAATCAAAGCTGTACTGCGACGCAGTAACACTCATCAACAATCTTCCGATGGTGAATTGATCCTGGGGCATTTAAAAATTGATTTTAATGGGTATGCCGCTTATCTTGATGATGAACAGCTGATGCTGACACCCAAGGAATACGATCTATTAAAATTATTTATAACCAATGAAGGAAAAGCTTTTTCGCGTGATGAACTGTTAGAAAAAGTATGGGGTTATGAATACTACGGTGATACACGAACTGTTGATGTCCATGTCCGTCACCTGCGTGCCAAACTGCAATCAGCACCTGATATATGCGACGGCATAAAAACCGTACGTGGAGTCGGTTATCGATTTACCAGACAAAATTATAAAAAATAACACTCCCGAATATCCTTATATAACATCTGTTATCATTTATTTACTGCACTAATTTTAACGAGGTGATTTTTATGTATGCAATAATAGACATTGGCTCTAACACAATACGCTTGGTCATTTACAAGGCAGAAAACAACTCGTATACCGTCTTACTAAATAAAAAAGAAATGGCTGCGCTGGCCTCTTACGTTCATGACAATATGATGAGTGGAGCCGGTATTGACAAGGCCTGTCATGCTTTGACCACTTTTAAAAAAATTGTCAATGAACTAAATATAAGCAATGTATATGCATTTGCAACCGCTGCTTTGCGAAATGTAGCTAATAGTAATCAAGCCGTACAGGAAATAGAATACCGCACCGGTCTTAAAATAGATGTAATCAGCGGCAGAACAGAAGCCACTCTTGATTTTATCGGTATAGCCGGCACGGCCGCACTAAAAAGCGGTCTGATGATCGATATTGGCGGTGCCAGCACTGAACTGGTCGCTTATGAAAATATGAAAATAAAACAGGCCGTCAGCCTGCCATTGGGGTCGCTTAGTGCTTATAATAAATATACCAATCATTTTTTCCCCAATAAAGACGAACGGGAAAAAATCAGCAGCAAAATCTTATCTTTACTGGAAGCAGAAAAACAAATTAACTTTGCTGCCGAATACCAAAATATCTGCGGAGTCGGTGGGACTATCCGTGCAGCTAAAAAACTATATAACCAGATATTTAGTCTCAGCCCGCAAAATAACACGATACAAGCTAAATATATCAACAACATCATCAAACCGTTTTTAAGCAAGAAGAACAAAAATCATATTGACCGCAGTTCACTTGATACTCTATTGGATATAGTTCCTGAACGAATACGTACTATTCTGCCCGGTACAATTATATTGGAAGCTCTGGTCGAACATTTCGCAGCGCAAAATATATTTGTAAGCCAGGCAGGTGTACGGGAAGGTTATCTGTCAAAAATAGTTCTAAAAGAATTTGATGACATCGAGGTGTGATATATGGTAAAAAAATTTCATCCGACATATACACAAAATCGTGAACTATCATGGCTAAAATTCAATGAACGGGTATTGGAAGAAGCCTCTGATGAAACAGTACCGCTTTGCGAACGGTTGAATTTTTTATCAATATTCAACAGCAATTTAGATGAATTTTACATGATACGCGTTGGCAGCCTGTATGATTTATCTCTGGAAGACAAAGTTAAATTTGACAATAAAAGTTTCTTAACTCCTGCACAGCAACTTGACAAAATATTCTCAGCAACACGCTTATTATATAAAAAACGCGATGCCTTGTTTATCAAACTAGAACGAATTTGCAAGACTGCCGGCATACAGCATAAAACCGCTGTCAGGCTCGGTAAACTGGAACAAATTTTTATTGAAAAATATTTCAGTATGCAGGTAATGCCATTGCTTTCCCCATTGGTGATAAATATTCGCCATCCTTTTCCCCATTTAATCAACAAAGCACTGTATGTTACAGCCATTTTAAGAGAAAAAAAATCTTACATACTTGGAATTATTCCAGTACCAAAAAACTTACCAAAATTATTGTATCTGCCGGGCAAAAAAATAAAATATATTCTAATGGAAGATGTCATTCAATATTTTGCCAAAAAAATTTTTGATATGTACACCATAGAAAACACCGCAGTCATCAGTGTCACAAGAAACGCCGATATAAGTCTTGATGACGAGGACTTTGAATTGGGAGAAGATTATCTCCAGCATGCTCGTAAAAGCCTGAGAAGGCGGTCTAGGCTTGCCGCTGTACGATTAGAATTAAACGGAAATACTACTCCCTTTATGGTAGATTTTCTGGCAAAACATTTAAAAATAAAAAAGGCACAAATCTTCCATTGCCGAGCACCGATAAATATTACCTATTTGACATTACTGCAACATAAACTGGCAGCGTCATCAGATTCAACTTATCCGGCATTCAATCCATCTGAAAAATGCGCCGTTCCAGAAAAGTGCCGCATGATTGATTATATAAGTGAACATGATTTACTTTTAAACTATCCTTATCAAAGTTTTGATTTATTTTTACAATTATTAAAAGAAGCTGTTTATGATGAAACTGTTTTTGCTATAAAAATTACTATTTACCGCATCGGCGGTCAAAAAACAAAATTAATCCGACTGTTAAGCATCGCTGCTGAACTCGGCAAAGACGTCACCGTACTAATGGAACTACGGGCCCGTTTTGATGAGGCTAACAATATAAATTGGGCTGAACTGCTGCAAGATGCCGGCTGTAAAGTAATTTACGGCATGGAAGGTTTTAAGGTACATGGGAAAATATGCCTTATAATGCGTCGTCAAAGCGATAAAATTGAATACATCACTCAAATAGGCACCGGCAATTATAATGAGCAAACGGCTAAAGCGTATACAGATCTTGCTTTTTTCACTGCTTCGGAAGGTATCGGTCTGGATGCTGTACAATTTTTTCAAAATATGGGCACCGATAATTTATATGGCAGCTACAAACACTTTCTAGTAGCCCCGAACGGTCTTAAAAGCGGTCTTTTAGCTCTAATCAAGCATGAACAGCTGCAGGCTGCACAAGGTAAGTCCGCACATATTCTGCTAAAGATAAATTCCCTGACTGACCGTGAACTCATCGATGCACTGGCAGCGGCATCGCAAACCGGTGTAGAAATAAAAATGATCATTCGCGGCATTTGCTGCTTAAAGCCTGGTATAGCCGGCAAAACAGAAAATATCAAGGTAAGAAGCATTGTCGGGCGGTTCTTAGAACATTCCCGCGTTTTTTGTTTTGGCAGCGATGCAGACATTAAAATTTATATTTCTTCTGCCGATTGGATGACCAGAAATACTGAACATAGGGTAGAATTGGCCTGTCCCATATATGACAAGTCACTGAAAGAAAGCATTTATAAAAATTTATTGATAATGTGGCAGGACACAGTTAAGGGGCGATCATTGGATACCGACGGCAATTATCAGAAAATCATCAGTAAAACCGCCCCATTTGACAGTCAGGTCTTTTTCCTGCAACAAAACAATACACTTCAGCAGTCAGATAGTTTTACAAAAAATTAACATTCAGCTAACAATGATATCGCTATTATATGCTATATTTACGAGGAAGACATGTCCAGGAGGTACTACAATGCAGTATAAAATGCAGGCCAAAAATCTAAATCTATATTATGGCAGTAAGCAGGCTTTATATAATATTTCACTTGATGTACCGTCTAATATGGTCGTTGCACTTATCGGTCCGTCAGGCTGCGGTAAGTCGACTTTTTTAAAAACTCTCAATCGCATGAATGATTTAATTGACAGTGTCCATATTGACGGTGACGTATATCTGGATGGCAATGACATCTATGCACCTGATAACGACGTTGTTTATCTGCGTAAGCGCGTCGGGATGGTATTCCAGCGTCCTAATCCTTTTCCTATGTCCATTTATGAAAACATTGCTTACGGGCCGCGCATCCACGGACTGAACAGTAAGGCCAAATTAAATGAAATTGTTGAGCGCAGTCTGCATAATGCCGCTCTTTGGGATGAAGTAAAGGACCGGCTTAATGATTCTGCTATGGGAATGTCCGGCGGCCAGCAGCAACGGCTTTGCATAGCCCGCGTTCTTGCAGTCGAACCGGAAGTCATTTTGATGGATGAACCCTGCTCTGCACTTGATCCTATTTCCACAATGAAAATAGAAGAACTAGTTACTGAATTAAAAAAGAAATACACTATTGTAATGGTCACACACAATATGCAGCAGGCAGCACGTGTATCTGACTATACGGCATTTTTTCTCAACGGTAAATTAATCGAGCATGATGTCACCGATGTAATCTTTACCAATCCGTCGGACAAGCAAACTGAAGACTATATATCCGGTCGTTTCGGCTAAGAAGGGAATGTAAACTATGGATCAACAAATGACACGCAAAGCCTATACCGAAGATTTACTAAAAATACAAAAAAAAATAGTCGATATGGGAACGACAGCCTCAGCAGCGGCTCGGGATTCAATTAAGGCGTTATTGAATTTTGACAAGGATCTTGCTGCCCAGGTAATGAACAACGATGACATAATCGACAAATTACTTATTGATATTGAAGATTCCTGCATACTGCTGATTGCTAAACAGCAGCCTATAGCTCACGATTTACGAATAATAGCCACCTCCTTTAAAATATCCACTGACTTGGAACGTATTGGTGATCATGCTTTTGACATAGCCAGAATCACCCGTAATTTAAAAAAACCTTTTAATTTCAATAAATCTTACATAAAAGAATTATCTGATTGTGCCGTCACGATGATCAACATGTCAATCCAAGCTTATAAAGATGGTGATGTTAGTCTGGCCGAACAGGTTTGTCATGAGGATGATAATGCTGATTCACTTTTTGCCAAAACTCTGACTGAAATATCAAATTATACCAGTGTTGAATCACTACCGGAATTGGTATTTATCTCACGTTATTTGGAAAGAATTGGTGATCATGCTACAAATATTGCTGAATGGGTCATTTATCTCGAAACGGCCGAACGCATCCGCAAAACAAAAAAAATCAAATAACCGTTATCTTCAGTGCAAGGAGCTGTCGCATGAAGGGTATTGACCTCATCAGATACTGCTACCGCCGTTATACGGTTATCCCCTGCCAAAGGGGATAAAGTCAACGGGATAGTGTATGCTTATGAATGAAAACACCTGCATGTGGCAGCCTTTTTTTTATGAAAATATTATCTATCTGTATTGTTCCAACCATTCAGTCCATATCGCTGCTTTATTGAGGCAAAAAGTATTTTTAAACGTTTACAATTTATCCATACAAATCTCTCTTTACAAAATCTATCACTTTTATAACGACAAGATTTGCGTTATATTATAATAAACATTCTTAGAGAGGATTCTCATTATGCTAAAATCAAGTATCAGCCGGCGGCTTACACTTTATTCACTGGTATTAGTAATTTTACCTTTGCTGATTTGCAGTATCTATATTGTCAATTATTTCTATCAAATAAATATCACAGACAGAACCACTTCTTTAGAAAATCAAGCCAAAACTATTGCCGACATCTCACAAAAATACTTTACCGATCCTGAAGATGATGGTGCCGCTTTACTGCATTCAGTCAGTGATGACACAGGCCTGCGCATCACCCTGATAAACAGCATTGGCACTGTTATATATGATTCTTCTTATGATATCGAATCCATGGACAATCATGAAGACCGCACTGAAATACAAGACGCACTGAATACAGGTCTCGGATCTTCCATACGTTTCAGCCAGACTTTGCAGAAAAATCTTCTTTATGTCGCTATTCCTGTCTATAATAAGGGTGTATTAGTTGGGGTATGCCGGACGGCTATGAGTATTGCACCTTTGGAAAAATCTTATAATGATATGAAAAATAATATCTTATTCATATTTTTAATTGTCACCATTGCTGCTATCAGTATCGGTATATTTTTAACCCGCCGCTTTATTCAACCAATAAAACAAATGACCAATGACGCCCAAAAAATAATCAATGGTGATTTAAATACCCGGCTGCATATCACAACCGGTGACGAATTAGAATTTCTCGCAGTCACAATAAATAAACTTACCAGTCGACTGCTTCGCAAAATTAATGATTCTCAAGCAAAAGCCCATACTTTGTCCCTGATTCTCGACAATATGGATAATGCCGTGATTTTATTAAATGAAAAAGGTCTCATTATTCAGGCTAATAAACAAGCTCAAAAAACTTTTGCCATAACATCAGACATCATAAATACTTACAGCATCAATTGTATCGGCAGTACCATCATCAGTGATACCGCTAAAAATTGTGCCCGTGAAAACCAAAATAAGAAAACCACTTTTCGAATCAGATTGGGACATGCTGAAAAGACATTCATCGCTTTTTTTGCCCCATTTGCCATAGAAGACCGACAAAATATCGTTTGTGTTTTTCATGATATATCATTGCTGCAGGAAATAACCGACCGACAGAATAGTTTTGTTGCCAATGCTGCTCATGAGCTTTCAACACCGCTCACTTCAATAAAAGGATTCAGTGAAACTCTGCTTGACGAAAATTCAAATAGCAGTGAAACAACGCGGCATTTTCTAAAAATTATTTATGATGAAAGCTGTCGTATGCAATACCTGGTAAAAAATCTGCTGCAACTGGCAAAATTAAACAGCCATGACTATCGAAAACAAATTATCACAACTAATATCGACAGTCTGACTGCTTTAGCTAAGGCCGGCAAAACTATGACTCCATTATTAGAAAAAAAACAACAACATTTGAATACAGATTTTCCTGACAAAACGATATTGATAAAAGCTAATCCTGATCTATTTACACAGATCTTTATCAATCTGATGGAAAATGCAATAAAATATACTCCAATTGCAGGAAACATTTATCTTTCCTGCAAAATCGAAAAAGACACTGCCGTATTTACCATAAAAGATACCGGTATAGGCATTGATAAATCAGAACTTCCATTTATTTTCGATCGGTTTTACCGTAGTGACAAATCTCGTGTACGCCAGGATATCGGAGGTTCAGGCATTGGTCTTTCATTAGTACGGTTTCTTGTGGAACTATTTGATGGTAAAATATTTGTTGCCAGTGAACCAAGACAGGGCACCACATTTACAATAAAATTCCCATTACAGCACGCTGATAATTAACTGCCGTCCTATTTTGTCTGCTGAAACATTTTCCCCCATGTTTTTTCCAGCATTTCTAAGCGGAAACGGGCATTAGCCGGGCTGGTTGAAGGCATAGGCAAAAAAGTATAGCTATTATCCTGCAAAAGCCGTTTATTGTATTTTTTAAAGCACTGATAAGATTTCCCTCCATTGAAGCACACTGTCCGTATTGCCGGATACTTTCGTAAAAAACCGGTAAAATCATTGGGAATTTCATTTTCTATAGCGGAATCCAAACTCCCCTCTCGTCTGCAGGAAGCGATGGCATCCCACAGCGCAATATGATTATCCTGCAGCATCTTTATCTTTTCATCATAGTTTGTTGGAGCATTATTATAACCAAGCAAATTTGCCATTAAACGCCAAAATCTATTCTGCGGATGAGCATAATATTGCTGCTGTTTTAATGAAACTACACTGGGCATGGAACCTAAAATCAATATTTGAGCATTTTTATTTACTATAGGCTTAAATCCTAAACATTTATCCATATATTTCTCCTTGCTTAACATCTGTATATACTATTATATTACCATTTGGGGAAAAATATCATTTACATAAATTATTTGGGCATGTCAATAAACATCTGTTATCAGATAAATTTACAGACTGTTTTTATAGGGTCAAATAATTTAACGACAATGCTTGATTATACTCGATTTTATGGTCATTAGCTCAATTTATCGACTACTTTATTGAAATTTAAAAAACTTTCTTATAAAATTTGCAATTTTTAGAGGAAAAATTCAAATATATATGATAAAATAGTCTATAAATCAATCATAATTTTTTAAAAAGGACAGGGATAATATGAACAAAACAGAATTGATCACTGAAGTGGCTCAAAAAATGGATACCACCAAAAAAGATGCTGAATTAGCAGTAACTGCCGTTTTCACAGCAATTAGCGAATCACTTGTCAGCGGTAACAATGTACAGCTCATCGGTTTCGGAACATTCGAAGCAAAGACACGCGCGGCAAGAAAAGGCCGCAATCCTCAGACTGGTGCCGAAATCAAGATTCCTGCATCAAAAACTGCAACCTTTAAAATTGGTAAGAACCTTAAAGAAAAAATGAATGTTGCCCCGAAAAGGAAAAAAGCAAAAAAATAATTAATATTCCATACCAAAAAGGGTTGTCGCACGTATCCATTTTCATTCATAAATATGTAATACTTCACTTTCTTTGTCCACTTTTAAAAAGCGGGGAGCCGCTATGCAGTGGTGGATTGCATTTTTATGAGGTCAATGCTGTTCATGCGACAGCTTTTTTTTATTTTCTTTATAATATAGTATTGGTAAGTAAGTATTAAAAAGGTAATTACTTTACTAATAGCTTATATCGTTGTATTATCAAATCACAATAATATTTAGGATGTGATTATATGGATAATACCATTGAAACTATGAAACAACACCGTTCAATACGCAGTTATCTTAATAAACCAATAGCTGACGAAGTCTTAGATCAAGTACTGCAAGCCGCACAGGCTATGCCCACTTCGATAAATGGGCAGCAGTGTTCAATTATTGTAGTAAAAAATACTGCCAAAAAGCAAAAGATTGCCAAACTGGCTGCCAATCAGCAATGGATTGGCAAAGCCCCGGTATTTCTTGTTTTTACAGCTGATTTTTACCGCTCAAGTATCGCCTGTGAAAAAAATGGGCAAAAGCAAATCATCCAGGAAAGTCTTGAAGGTACTTTGGTAGGCGCTATCGATGTTGGTATCGCACTAGGAGCTGCTATTGTTGCTGCTGAATCGCTGGGTCTGGGTATTGTCCCCATCGGTGCCATAAGGAATAATCCTGCTGAGATGATAGAACTTCTTGAACTTCCCAAATATACTTGTCCGATAGTCGGGCTGGCTATCGGCTATCCGGCAGATAAACCTGCCATAAAACCAAGATTGCCATTTAAGACATTTATTCACAAAGAAAGTTATGATTCACATAATGTCAGAACAGTCATTGATGAATACGATAAAACAATGGAAAAATATTATCGGCAGCGCGGTGACAAAGATACTAACTGGAGCCGGCAGATAGCCGATATTTACAAGCAAGTATATTTTCCTGCTGTGTATCCGACAATGAAAGCTCAGGGATTTCTCAACAATAAATAATTATCTCTGTTTTTCTTGTTATATTTTTTAATCATTGCTTTAATTATCAGTAAAACACCCCAAATATATGAATGCTGTAAATCAGCCAGAAAATTTGGGGTGTTTTATTATATGATATTTTTATACAGACAAACTAGATAATTTTTACTACTCCCTTCCACGCAAAAAACTTCTGCCAATATGTCAACAGGAGTTCTATAACTCTTAATCTTTGTTATGGATACGAAAACTGTTGTCAGATTTCACTACTGAAAAATTCTTCCATTTGACTTTTACATGGACATAAATCAAATGTTTTCTTTTCATCGGCAGCAAAAATAACTCCTAACCTGTCAAAAATAGCCTATCCATATGACCGATTATTTATATTCCCGGAAAAATTACAATGCACTGCTGGTTTATCACGTTCACCATAACCATATTTAATTACAGGGGGAGCATGATAAACCACACCACCAAAGGAATAGAAAATACTGATAAAATAGTGGTCATAAAACTTCCCTTTGCCAACAGTGAACTATCCCCGCCATATTGATTGCGAAGCATAACGAGATTACTGGCAACAGGCATTCCGGCAACAATAACAGAAACTCCTAATATCATTTGATCAGTGATAAAAAGGCCAAACAGCAACCGTATTACCAATGGGATAAACAACAATTTCACAATACTCATTAAATATAAATGCTTAATATTGAAGACAGATTCCACCGAAGTGGCAGCAAGCGTTGAACCGATTACAATCATGGCCAGCGGCGTAGTAGTCTGTCCTATCATGCCGACAGCTTTACACACTGTGAATGGTAAATCTATATGCAGAAAATAAATCAATATGCCCAATAATGAACCTATTACAGCAGTGTTTAATGTATCTTTCAAGGCAAATTTTTTTTCAGTCACACCATGACTGACTAAATAAGTACCATAAGTAAATACAACCATGTTATAAACAAAAATAAAAATTGATAAATAGAAAATAGCTTTATTCCCATACACAGCCTGCACTACGGGAATTCCCATGAAACCGACATTAGAAAATGTCAGCATGGCCTCATAAAGCTTTGCTTGAGGTGCTTTTATGCCGAATGCAAAACAACATAATTTAGAAAGTAAAGGTAACGTAAAATAAAGCACAATAGCAGCACCAAATACCCACAGTACTGCTGCCTGTGACTCGTCATGCTGCATGTTGACCACGGAATCGATAATGATTGCCGGACACATTATGCTTATAATTAATTTGGAGAGGTATTTATTGGACATTTCATTCATAATACCGGTTTTAAAACAGACAAAACCAAGCAATGTCAACAGTATCAAAATTATCATTTGATCTATAATTTGCAGCATATCAGCAATGCTCCTTATCAGTATTCAGTATACAATAAAGAATACTGATAAACCCATGCGGTGTCAAGGAAAATTATTTATAAAATCATCCAAAAATAAAAAAATATATCATTGACAAGTATATTTGTGCATAGTATACTTATCACAATAAAATGAACAAAGACGTTCTGATAGATTTACTATCAGGGCGTTTTTTTTTATCATTTCAATTACACTGTAGAAAGGGTGGGAGAAAATTGTTTAATTTGTTCAATATGCATAATTCTGATACAACTGAATTAAATACCAGTGAATTTAATACTGTTATTGATGTAAAAAATGTGTTTAAGACATTTAAAAAATTGCATGTTCTTCAGGAAGTCGACCTTTCTGTAAAAAAAGGTGAAGTCGTGACTATAATAGGTCCGTCAGGAGCAGGAAAAAGTACACTTCTGCGCTGCATAAATCAATTGGAAAGTATCGATAATGGAGATATTTGCTATAATGGCCGTTCAATAGTGGATAAATCTTCCGATATTGATACTATTCGTCAAAAAATAGGTATGGTTTTTCAGCATTTTAATTTATTTCCACATCTTACAGTTATGGAAAACATTACACTGGCACCAATAAATTTATTAAAAATGTCTAAAAAAAATGCTGAAGAAATTAGTATATCACTTTTGAATAAAGTAGGTCTGGCTGAAAAAAAAGATGCGTATCCAAGCCAGTTATCAGGCGGACAAAAGCAGCGTATCGCCATTGCCCGTTCATTGGCAATGAATCCTGATGTAATGCTATTTGATGAACCTACATCAGCACTGGATCCCGAAATGGTCGGAGAAGTACTGCAGGTAATGAAAAATCTTGCCAAAACCGGAATGACAATGATCATTGTAAGCCACGAGATGGGATTTACGCGTGAAGTAGCCTCCAATGTAGTTTTTATGGATTCTGGCAGAATAATCGAAAAAGGCAGTCCAAATTATGTATTTAATAGCAGCGATAATAAGCGTGTAAGATCCTTTTTACAAAAAGTAATTTAATAAGTTAAATGCTGTTAACGTTTTTTTTACCAGTCTTCTGTATTCGGAGTTTGGAATTCTGTATACAATAAATAAAGAGGTGGAGAGATGTCAATTTTAGATGTGTTTTTTAAATACAGTGATATGTTTTGGGCTGGAACAAAAATGACTATCAGCATATCGTTTTTTTCGATTATAGGCGGTCTTATCATCGGTATAATTTTGGCACTGATGAAAATCAGTAAGGTCAAAGGCCTTCGCTGGATATCCAATGCTTATGTTGAATTAATCCGCGGTACACCGGTTTTAGTTCAAATTGCCATTGCTTTTTTTGGCTTGCCGATGCTGGGTATCAATTTACCGTCGATTGATATAGGCGGGGTAAGCATTGATCGAATGCTTTCCGGTATAATGGCACTTACAGTTAATACCAGCGCATATATTTGTGAGATAGTGCGCAGCGGGATACAGTCAGTTGAAAAGGGTCAAATGGAGGCAGCAAGATCACTTGGATTTAATGGCCATTCTGCAATGCGTTTGGTTGTATTACCGCAGGCGATAAAAAATATACTGCCTGCATTGGGAAATGAATTTGTCACAATAATCAAGACATCATCGCAGGTTTCTGTGATTGGCATGGCTGATCTTATGTACACTGCCAATACGATACAAGGAATAAGTTTTCAGCCGATGCCGCCATTGATTATAGTCGCAGCCATTTATTTTATAATAACATTTACTATTTCTTATGGTGTCAGATTTATGGAAAGATATATGAGTAAAAGCAATTAATATTTATGATTTTGTCAATAAAACAGGGGTGAATGGTATGAAAATCAAATTGAAAAAAATGGTATTTTGTATTATGGCAACGCTGCTGACAGCATTTATGATCACCGGCTGTAGCAACAGCGGTGGTAGTACCGGAAGTGGTTCTGGTGAGCAAACAGCAAACAAAACAGGCTTGATGCAGTCAATCAAGGATAAAGGCGTTCTTGTCGTAGGTACGGCATCTGGTTACCCGCCATATGAATTTGTCGATACAGCCAGCAGTGATCATCATGTGGCAGGAATTGACATGGCTTTAGCTAAAGCTATTGCCGACAAATTAGGCGTAAAATTAAAAATTGAAGATATGAGCTTTGATGCTCTTCTATCTTCATTGACCGCAGGAAAAGTTGATTTAGCCATTGCCGGTATAAATCCGACTGATGAAAGAAAAAAAACTGTTGATTTTTCCGATATATATTTGACCTCGCACCAAAAATTGCTGATAAGAAAAGAAGACGCTGATAAATTTAAAGCATTAGATGACTTCAATGGAAAGACAATAGGCGCAGAAAAGAACACTACGCAGGAAAAACTGGCTAAATCTGAAATGCCAAACTCCTCTTTGGTAGCATTGGACAAAGTCCCAAGCCTTGTACTTGAATTAACTAATAAAAAAATCGACGGCATCGTTGTCGAAAGTATCGTGGCACAGCAGTATCTGACCGCTAATCCTGATCTGACTTTCAGTGATGCAGCGTTCAAAAACGATAATAAAGATACAGCACTTGCCGTGACAAAAGGTAATGATGACCTACTAGAAATAATAAATGAAGTTATCAAGGAAAATAAAGACAATGGCAATTTTAATAAATGGATTAAAGAATACAGTAAACTTGCCAATTCTAATGCACAATAATGATACCTGCATTGATGCAAAGCCAATTTGATCAACTTGTTAAAAATAAACTACAGATGGGAAGTATAAATATGTTTGTCAAAAATTCCAGCGGAGTATTAAAAAAAGTTCTGATGTGCCGCCCGACATATTTACAGGCAGCCCCAATAAACGAGATTGCCGTACAGTGGTCGCATACGAAATTGAACCGTGTTATAATGGAAAATGAATATTTTGCATTACTTAAAGCTTATGAAAACAACGGTGTAGAAGTAGTTTCATTGGATGCAGGCGCCAAACGTCCTAATGCTGTTTTTTCACGTGATTTTGGTTGCTGTCTGCGTGAAGGATATGTTTTAGGTAATTTTAAAGAACCGATTAGATTTCTTGAAAAAGAAGCATATCGCAGAAAAATGGAGGAAATAGGCCTGCCTTTGATTGCAGAAGTAAAAGATGGTTTATTTGAAGGCGGCGATTTCTCATTTTTAGACGACAATACACTAGCAATCGGTATGATAGCTCGTACCGATACCAGAGGCATAGAAGAAATTCGTAATGGCATCAGTAAATATGATTACAAAATAGTGCCTGTCCCATGTGATACCTCTTATTTGCATTTGGACCTGCTGTTTAATCTGGTTGATGAAAAACTGGCATTGGTTTATAAAAAAGCTCTGCCAGAAGATTTTTTAAAAATATTAAACCAAAAAGAAATTGAAACAATTGATATCCCAGATGAAAAGGTATTTCAGCTGGGATGCAATGTAGAAGCTTTAGGAAATAAAAAAGTCATATCATTAAAAAGTAATAAATATGTGAATACCCAGCTGGATAAACACGGAATAAATGTTATTGAAGTCGATATAACTGAAATCGTAAAAGCTGGTGGCGGACCACATTGTATGACTTTTCCTCTAAGCAGAGAATAAACAATTATGGAGGAACTATAATGTCCAAACTGGCAACGGTCAAAAAAACTAAAAAACTTTCTGATCAGGCTTATGAAATTATAAAGCGGGCTATTATAAAAAATGAACTTAAACCTGGAGAAATATTGACAGAAGAAAAGCTTGCTGAACAGCTTGAAATCAGCCGAACACCAATAAAATCTGCATTGATAAAGCTTGTCCATGAAAACATTGCTACAGTCAACATCAATAACAGCATAGTAGTTTCCAATATAACTGCCCATGATGTACAGCAGGTAACCCAGGTTCGCCGTTGTCTAGAAGAATTAGCCGTATCACTTTTAAAAAATAATATAACAAAAAAACAGATCAATGAACTAAAAAAAATCGATGAAAAAAAATGTGAAGCTGCCGCAGAAAATAATTTTGAAGAATATATCGAAATGGATTATTTATTTCATATTAAGATCGCCCGGTGCACAAAAAATAATTTTTTAGCTGAAACAGTAGAATGGGTAAATACTATTATTAAACGGTATCTGATATTATCCGGAACACTATCAAAATATTGCCAAGTTGCAAGCCAGGAACACAAAGATATACTGGATGCAATCGAAACAGGTAATTTTGAGACAGCAATTCAGGCAATGTCACATCATTTGACCAACGTCGATCGCCGTATGCTCATACATTGATCTGCTCAAAGGCAGTTGATAAATATTGAATAATACACAAGAAAAAAACAATGATTTGTACAATGAGATCCTTGTGCTTACAAAAAAATTGGTTTCGATTTCCAGTATAAATTCTGCGGGGGAAGGCGAAAAAAAGATAGCGGCCTATATTAAAACCTATTTACGTGCTTTTCCATATTTCGAAAACCATCCTGAACAAATAATAATACAGAACTTGAAAAATGATAAATTAGGTAGATATAATGTTTTTGCTTTGATAAAAGGTGAAAAAAGCATCTCACAAGATACAATTTTACTGCACGGACACATTGATACAGTTGGTATTGACGATTATGGTTTATTGAGTAAGTTTGCATTTAACTCCGAAAAATTAATGGAAAAACTATCTGAACTCGATCTAAGCGATGAGGTCCGCGCTGATCTCAATTCCGGCGATTATTTGTTTGGTCGTGGTGCCTGTGACATGAAATCAGGCGATGCTGTATTTTTAGTTTTGGCTAAATGGTTCAGCACGCGCGTCAATGAATTCAGCGGCAATATACTATTATCATTTAATCCAGTGGAAGAAAATCTCCACACAGGTATGATTGACGGACTGGAAATTTTGACCGAACTAAAGGAAAAAGAAGGACTGAATTATTTATTTGCCATCAATAATGATTATATATGTCCGTTATATCCGAATGACAAGACTCGATATGTTTACACAGGTGCAGTCGGCAAATTACTGCCATGTTTCTATATTAATGGTAAAGAAACTCATGTAGGACAATGTTTTGAGGGTTTTGATGCATCAATGGTGGCAGCAGAACTTATACGCATAATCAATTTAAATTGCGATTTTTGTGATGAATATCGCGATGAATATACTTTACCTCCTTCAGTTTTGAAAATCAAAGACCTGAAAACATCATATAATGTGCAAACCGCTGTTTCAGCTTTTATATATTTCAATTATTTTATCCATAATACATCAATACAGGATATCATAAATAAACTCACATCTGCGGCTAAACAAGCGCTAAGCAATGTACAGTCAGATATTAATAAACAATATAAGAAATTCTGCAAAATTTCCGATATCGACTATCAGCCATTTGAATATGAACTGCAGGTTTTAACTTATGATGAACTATATACTGCAGCACAGAATAAATACGATGGTGATATAAATAAAATTTTGGATAATATATTAGCTGATTGCTTGGCAGATAATACAGATAAACGTGAAATACCATTGAAAATGACGCAAAAACTCTTTGATATAGCCAGAATAAAAAATCCATCGGCAGTATTATTTTTTGCCGCACCATACTGTCCACATAATACTATCCACGAAGAAAAACCGCAGCAAAATGCACTCTATACAAAACTAAAAAACACCATTAACGAGTTTGCTATAATATCAGGCGAAAAGTATGAAATAAAACAATTTTTCCAGAGCTTATCAGATAGCAGTTATCTATCAATAGATGACGATGATGCCTCAATTGATAGTTTACTAAAAAATTTTCCTGCATTCAGTATACTGCATCCAATACCGCTGAAAAACATTAAAAAACTTGCTATTCCAGCTATAAATTATGGTTGTTTTGGTAAAGATGCACACAAATGGACCGAACGTGTATATATGCCATATTCTTTTGGTGTATTACCATATTTTATTGAATATACAATAAAAAAATTTTTGAAATTCTAATAATAAAAGAGGAATTTGATATGAATTTATATGAAAGATGTATGAGAGTAATGCCACCGATAGCTAAAAGAGCAACAACTATGGGAGTGGTAAAAGGTGAAGGATGCTATCTTATAGATGAAAACGGAAGAAAGGTATTGGATTTTGCCAGCGGTGTTGCCGTATGCAATATAGGGCACAATCACCCCAAGGTCGTCAGCGCAGCAAAAAAACAGATAGATTTACTGATACATGGCGGACACAATGTTGTATATTATGAAAGCTATGTAAAGCTCGCTGAAAAATTAGTTCAACTATCTGGTGGAGATACCATGGTATATTTCAGCAATAGTGGCGCTGAAGCTAATGAAGGTGCAATAAAACTTGCCAAATATGTTACAAAGCGTCAGGCTGTTATAGCATTCAGAGGGTCTTTTCATGGACGTACATTAGGGACTATATCACTGACATCATCTAATTCTGCTTATCGCAAAAATTACGAAGCGTTGCTGCCTAGTATTTATTTTACAGAATATCCTAACTTATATCGTACGCCATACAAAAAGGGAGATGGCCCATATCCTAAAGAGTATCGTGAATGCTTAGAAAGATTATTTGAAACATTAATAGATCCTCATTGTGTCGCCGCAATTATTATGGAACCAATACAGGGTGAAGGCGGATATATCGTACCACCAGTCGAGTTTATGCATTATATACGAGAAATCTGTGATAAGTATAACATTATGCTGATTTTTGACGAAATTCAAACAGGTATGGGACGTACCGGTAAATTATTTGCCTACGAAAATTTTGGTGTACGCCCCGACGTTTTTACTTTGGCTAAAAGCATTGCATCAGGATTCCCACTCAGCGCAATTATCGGACGTAAAAAATATATGGAGAAATGGCCGGCTGGAGCACATGGCGGTACCTTTGGTGGCAATCCGGTAGCTTGTGCAGCAGGACTGGCTACATTAGATGTGCTGATAAATGACGGTATGCTGGATAATGCCGTCAAAACCGGACAATATATGAAAAATAAACTTTCCACACTGCAAAAAAAATACCCGGCAGTGATTGGTGACGTGCGCGGCATCGGATTAATGCTTGCCATTGAAATAGTACAAAAGGATGCCATACCTGATGCAGTACTGGCAGCCAAAATAAAAGAAAAAACATTGGAAAAAGGATTATTGTTATTGTTATGCGGTACGTACCATAACGTTATCCGCTTTATTGCCCCGACAATAGTTACTAAAAAGGAAATTGATTTTGCGCTAGATATTCTCGACAAAACAATAGCTGAAGAATTACAAAAGTAATGCTCGAAAGGAAAATATTGTGAAAATAGTAATTGCTGATTATCCTGACGTTATTAAACGCAATCTTGATTATGAAAAAGCCATACTGCAAAAGCATATACCTGATATCGAAATTGTAACTTACAGTTATGTTGATAAGGCCGAATTTTATAATATAATCAAAGATACAGATGCCTTATTGACAGCTTTTCTGCGAATAGATGCCGTCGTTATGGATCAGGCACCAAAATTGAAATGTGTTGGTTTCAATTCTACAGGATATAATTTTATAGATTATGACGAAGCAACCAGACGCGGTATAGCAATAATACCTATTGCCGAATACTGCACCAACGAAGTCGCAGATCATACACTGGCACTGATTTTATCCCTGAGCCGCGGAATCAAACACTATATAAATGATATCGACAAGAAAAAAAAATGGCAGTATCATTCAATATTATTGGAAAGATTGACTGGGAAAACTTTGTGCATATTCGGACTTGGCAAAATAGGCCGTGCTGTAGCTGAACGTGCTATGGCATTCGGTCTGCGGATAATGGCATTCGATCCGTTTGCCAATATGGCAATGGCAAAAAGACTTGGTATAGAACTAGTCGACGCTGATGCAGCCTGCCAAAATGCTGATATTATAACTAATCATATGCGGCAAACAAAAGAAAACTATCATTTCTTTAATAAAGACAGATTTGAAAAAATGCTAAAAAATCCTATTTTTATAAATACAGCACGCGGTGAATGCGTATGTGAGAAAGATTTAGTACAGGCATTGAACTCAGGACTTATAAGTGGGGCGGGACTGGATGTTTTAAGTCAGGAGAATCCAGATCTAGCTGACTGCGAATTAACAAACAAGACAAATGTTATAATAACACCGCATGCAGCTTTTTATTCAAGAGAATCATTGAATGATCTACAGCGCATTTCTTGTGAAAATGTGGCACATTATCTAAAACATGAATATGATAAAGTATTCAAAATAGTAAACTGGCAGGAAATAGCTCCCCTTGTCGGTAAAAATTTAAAAGAGGCGCAAAAATGAAAATATTGAGATTCCATGGTGAAAATATTGTTAATGGCGTTGGTTCATTGGCATATTTAAAAAAGATCACATATAAAAGAGCTATGGTTATAACCGGCGGTAAATCAATGTATGAGTCTGGAATAATCGACAAGATAAAAAAATATATGGAAAAACCAAACAGCACTCTTAAAATATATTCTGGAATAAGTAAAAATCCTACGAAATATCAAGTAAATGCAGCATTAGAAACAGCAAAGCTTTTTAAACCGGATACTTTTATTGCCGTTGGCGGTGGATCTCCACTGGACGCTACAAAGGCAGTACTATTATTTTATGAATTTCCCGAACTTAACTTTGATAATGTATTTGATAAAACATTGCCGATTGAAAGGAAAAAGACCAAATTTATCGCTATACCCTCGACATCGGGCACTGCCAGCGAAGTTACGCACGTATCAGTAATAACTTATCCTGAAGAAAATTTAAAATTGGCAATAAAAGCAGAATGTCTGCGCCCTGATATAACAATACTTGATGGCAATATCACCATGAGTCTGCCACCGCATATAGCGGCCCAAACCGGTATGGATGCTTTGACCCACGCACTGGAAAGTTATATTAATACAGGTGGTGATGATTTCACCGATGCACTAGCTAAATCAGCAATCGAAGGTATTTTACACTGGCTGCCGATTTCCTGCAAACAAGGCACGCTTGAAAGCCGCCAGAAAATGCATGCTTTTCAATGTATGGCTGGCATGGCTTTTTCCAATGCTGGGCTTGGTATGGTCCATGGTGTTTCCCATGCCTTTGGAGGGATGTATAATCTGGCGCACGGATTGACCAATGCTGTCATATTGCCTTATTCTATGGATTATAATAAAAGGAGTATTGCAGTTGCCAAAAAATATAAAATAATATCACATGCAATAGACGGTGATATTATTGAAAAAGTGCGTGAATTAAGCCAAGAAATCAATATTCCAGCCTGCATAAAGGAGGCCGGTGTCGATGAGAAAGATTTTGTCAAAAATTATGACAAATTGGTAGAAAACGCCATGCTGGGTTCGACTATGGTCAATCCGATAAAAGTATCTGTTGATGATATGAAAATATTTATCCGCAACATATACTATGGAAATGAAGTAAATTGGGGATAATATATACTCCATTTTGCACTGTGACAATTAAGGCTGACTGCATCAAATAACAAAAAGGACTACCGCACAAATATTGACTCCATAACTACTGCTGTTTTCCTGCCTTTTCAGTGACAGATAAGATAAGGAAAATGTTACAGCATATTTATGAATGGAAATGCCTATGTACGGCAGTCCTTTTGTTATCAGTATAATTTTTCTACACTGAAAGCTTTATTGGTAACCTGTTGATTTTATTCTACCTTCAATAAATATAGATTCATAAAAATGAAAATATATTCATAAAAATTTTTTTCATCAAGATATGGCGCCAGTAAATCTATAATGGGCCCCTTGTCAAGACCACTTCGTAAATTTTTAAGCGTGTCATCAAACAAAGTAAGTCTACGCAGCAAAACTGCCGAAGTAGAAATCATTTGGGACCTTATAACCTAAGGCTTGGTGGGGGCGTATGTTGTTATAGTCATCTACATACGTGTTAATCAGCTGACGCAACTCTCTTGGTGAATGGTATTCGTTGGGATAGAGCTGTTCTGTCTTGAGACTACGAAACCATCGCTCAATCATGATGTTGTCAGCCCAGCGGCTTCTACCATCCATGCTTTGTCGGATATTAAGACTGTGAAGCAATGCCTTATAGTCATCGCTGGTAAACTGACTTCCTTGATCTGAATTGATAATGGCGGGAATTCCACACTTTTTTACGGTTTCCTTTACTGTATAAATGACAGAAGTCGCATCTAATGTGTCAGAGAGATAGTGTCCAACCAGCCGTCGGCTATACCAGTCAATGATTGCTGTCAGGTACATATGACCATGCGGCATTGGAATATAGGTGATATCGATAGACCAGACCTGATTAGGATATGATGCCGTATAATCGCGTAGCAGATATGGCACGATAGCCTCCTTGAAATTTCTTTTGGATAGATTGGACTTAGGATAAACGGCATAGATCCCCATTTTCAGCATTAACCGGCGCACAGTCTTACGACATACGGGAAAGCCGTCTTCCAGCAGCTTGATGATAATTTTACGAGATCCAAGATAAGGACATCTGGTATGCCAATGGTCGATACGCGCCATTAAAGACTCTTCGAATTCAACAGCTGTTGCATCCGGCAGGATGGCATTGTAATACAGGCCGGAGCGATTCAGCCTCAACAGCTCGCACTGACGACGTATGGAGAGCTCATTATCCCTTTGAATCATATTCTGGGATTTGTGGGATGGCTTCTCCAGCTTGGCAAAAGCAGTCCTGAAGAAAGTCGCGTTCCAGCGTCAACTGACCGATGGTCTTAAGCATCTGGTCGTTCTTTTTCTTCAGGTCATCCTCCTTTCTCTGAACGGCCTTACGTTCAGAATCTATACCAAAGGCGAGATGGGCATTTTTTAGAAAATCCTGCTTCCATTTTCGGACCATGCTCGGATTCAAGTCGTTCTCAGAACAGATAACATTGAATTCCTTATCGCCTTGAAGAATCGACAAAACCATCTTTGTTTTGAACTCAGCAGTGTACTTTTTTCTTGGCATGATAACAACCTCCTATTTTGTTACCTATACTATATCATGTGCTCTTAAAATTTTCAGTACTGGTCTGAATCCTTGGGTCCATTATAGTTCTTTAAAAAAAATTGTTTTTATGGCAATGCCGGATATTTTTTTTTCTATTAACCGTATAAAACTTTTTTCTATCAGCTCCTGATTATCCTTAGCAAAAAATAATGATGTTATTATAAAATCTCCCTTATTAAAGACTTCAAATCCATCGTTGAACCATTCATATTCCAAAATATCTACATTAGTAATTTCACGATTCAATCCATTTTTACCGGCTATTAATCTGAAGTTCCTAAAGATTGTAAGATTCATGACCTCATTTATTTGCAACACAAGTCATTCTCCTCTGTATTAGTATGCTACCATTATAATATATATTAATTTCTTTTTACAAAAAAAACGATTTGGAGCAAAGTTTTTCAGTTTGTATAAAAATAAGGTCAAATTTTTAGTCAAAAGCAAATAGAAAAAACTATTAACATAAATTATACTAAAAGAAACTAAATACGATTTTGATTTATAAAAGCAAAGGTGCTTGAAATAATGATATGATTTTATTTCAAGCACCTTTTTATTTTTAAGGAGATGACAATAATAATGGGAAAATTCATGAGCAATCGTTACAGAAATCTAAAACCGTATATTCCCGGTGAACAGCCAAAAGACAAAATTTATATTAAACTTAATGCCAATGAAACTTCACGTCCACCATCCCCCAAGGTACTCGAGGTATTAAAAAGTGACAGAATGAAACAATTAGGAATGTATACAGATCCACATTCCCGAGAATTAAAAAAAGCAGTTTCAGATACATTCGATGTATCAATGGCAGAAATTTTTGTTGGTAATGGTTCTGATGAAATACTTGGATATATTTTTCTGACTTTTTTTGAAAACAAGCATATATGTTATCCCGATATAACATACAGTTTTTATGCAACATTAGCATTAGCCTTAGATATAGATGCAGAAGAAATTAAATTAAAAAAAGATTTCACTATTGATATAAATCAATTTATAGAGACAAACCGTCATATAATTTTAGCCAATCCCAATGCACCTACCGGATATGCCCTTTCTATCAGAGAAATAGAAAAAATTGTAAGGTCAAAACCAGATAGATTAGTGATAGTCGATGAAGCATATATAGACTATGGAAATGAAAGTTCAATTCCTCTTGTAAAAAAATATGACAATCTGATGGTCATACATACTATGTCCAAATCAAGAAATCTAGCTGGTGCGCACATAGGATACTGCATTGCCAATAAAAAACTCATTGCTGATATAGAATCAATAAAATCAGTACTCAATCCTTTTAATTTAAGCGATATAAGTATGGCAGTAGGAACAGCTGCTATGCTCGATAGAAAATATCTACAGCAAACCGTACAGGCTGTAATTGAGGCAAGAATATATATAACAAATGAATTGCGTAAAATGAACTTTTATGTCTTAGAATCAAATACAAATTTCGTTTTTGTAAGCCACCCATGGTTAAGTGCTGAAGAATATAATATTAGATTAAAAGAACATGGTATACTAGCCCGTCATTATAAAAAACCGGACAGGATAAGAAATTTTCTTCGTATTACTGTCGGTACTATGCTCGAAATGGCAGCAGTAGTCCAAGCTACAAGAAAGATTTTATTAAGTCTGGCAGCATAATCTCATATATTAAAATAATATAAAAATACATTTTTAGCAAAGGCGCTTTTGATGAATAATCAGGGGCCTTTTTGTCTTATTATAAATAATTTATTAATAACAGAGGTGTTCTGCAAAATGGAATTAAACTATTCATTGATCATAACTTCGCTGCCATTACTTTTAGAAGGAGCACTGATTACAATAAAAATAACCGTATTAAGCATTATAATAGGTTTGGCAGTGGGATTGCTCTCAGGTACAGTACGAATTTCAAATATTAAATTTCTTCGCATTGCAGCTATGATTTATATCAATTTTATGCGCGGCACACCATTGTTAGTACAATTATTCTTTATATACTTTGCATTGCCACTGCTTACAGGTTTGAAAATAAGTCCTTTCTTTTCAGCAATTTTTACCTGTGGTATAAACAGTGGTGCGTATATTGCAGAAATTTTTCGAGCTGGTATCCAGTCAATAGATAATGGTCAAATGGAGGCTGGTCGCTCTCTAGGATTAAACTGGACACAAACTATGAAGTTAGTAATAATGCCGCAGGCATTTAAACGCGTTATACCGCCATTGGGTAATGAATTTATCGCTTTATTAAAGGACTCATCACTCGTTTCAGTTATCGGATTCGAAGAACTTACCCGCAGAGGGCAGCTGATCATAGCACGCACATATGGTTCTATGGAAATCTGGCTCAGTGTGGCAATTATATACCTGATCATGACACTTACCATTTCCCGACTAGTTTCATATATGGAAACAAAATTTGAAATAAAATAGAATCCCCTCACAGCTGCCCTCATAAATTTATTTTCTTATTTAAATCAGACATGATTTTATGTGGAATAATAATTCCATCATCATGGTTTTTATATTTAAAATATCTCGTCACTATCAGAAAACATCGGCAGATACGCAACTATATTTTCCTTCTTCATAGCAACGGCAATTTCACGATAAATAGGTATTTGATTAATTTCCCGCACAGCAATATACGGTGTCTTAATTGCTTTAGCTACAATCGAAGGCAGAATCGTAACCCCCTTTCCTCTACCTACATAACTAAGTAAAGATTCCGTCAAGTCAAGTTCCAATACAACATTAGGTATAACCTTTATACGGTTGCATGCTTTGCGTATAGATGCTCGGATTGTACACGGATCTTTATACAGCACTAATTTTTCCTGCAGCACAACATCCAAGAAACTGATCTTTTTCCGATGATACAGCGGATGTTTTACTGGAAAAACCACGTAAAGCGGCTCCGTCATAAGAGGAATTACTGCAACATCCTTCTGTGGTTCTGCGTTGGAAAGCAATACCATATCAAACTTGCCATTCTCAACACCTTCGACCAACTCTTGATTAGAAAGACAAATATCAACAATTACTTGATTTTTCCCTTTCGCTCTTAATCTCTCTATATATCTGGGAAGAAAATAAGTCACTAGATTACCTAATCCTCCAATACGCAGCTGTTGTAGAGTGCCGGAAATATTTCCGGTGAAACCATCCATATTGAAGGAGGATCCAGATATTTATAATAAGTTATTTTAGCAACTCCAATGTAAAAAGCTCTGCGATCAGTATTGATTCGTCAAAATACCATAAATACCTGCAGTTATGACCTTATCTGCAACAAGATCAGGCGGCATTAAAAAACGATAAAACTGAGTTTATTCAGTTGAATTGCATACACTGAATAAACTCAGTTTTATTATTTACAGATGACCATTGCAAACCCAAATATTTTATGGATTAAATCTCATCTGTACCATCTTTATCATGGTAATTTTCATTTGCGTGTTATATTATTCACCCTTGCAATAACATATAAAAAAATAATATAATTATAATATCGTCGATGAATTGTATTTCCCTTCGTAACTATCTCAAATTAATTCATCACATTGGCGGTAATATTTTTATAACATTAACTAACATAGGAAGTGGATTATTTGTACAACAACATCGCCATTATTCTTGCATTTGCCTGTTATCTGCTGCTCATGATGTTCATTGGCGCTTATTACTATCACCGCACTCATAACATGTCCGACTACATTCTGGGTGGCAGGAAACTCGGTCCCTGGGTCACCTCAATGAGTGCCGAAGCATCTGACATGAGCGGTTGGATGCTGATGGGTCTACCCGGTTTTGCCTATCTTGCCGGTCTAAATGCCGGTTGGATCGCTCTCGGCCTGATTTTAGGGACTTGGGCAAATTGGCAGTTTGTAGCCAAACGCCTCAGAAAATACACAGAATTAGCCAATAACTCGTTGACTTTACCAGATTTTTTCCAAAACAGATTTCATAGTAATAATAATTTACTCCGCATTATCTCTGCCATTTTCATTTTGATATTTTTTATCATTTATACTTCATCAGGTTTTGTTGCCGGAGGAAAATTATTTAACACGGTTTTTGGTATTCCCTATGTATACTCACTTATACTGGGTGCATTCGTAATCGTTTTTTATACTTTTGCCGGGGGATTTCTTGCTGTATGCTGGACAGATTTTATCCAAGGTGTAATGATGTTCTTAGCGATTGTAGTCGTGCCATTATTCGCTATATTTTTATTGGGTGGTTTCAGTACCAGTTTTACAGCCATGCACATGCTTGATCCACAAGTTTTCAATCCATTTTTGAAACCGGATAATTCCAGTATGACTTTCATCGAAATAATATCACTGCTTGGCTGGGGCCTGGGTTACTTTGGCCAGCCGCATATTTTAGTACGATTCATGGCCATAAAAGCTTCTTCCGAACTCACCAGAGCTTCTCATATTGCCATGACATGGGTAATTATTTCTTTAGTCGCATCAGTCCTGGTCGGTATGGTCGGCAAAATTTATTTAACAGAACCACTCACCGGCAGCAATACAGAAACTGTATTTTTAGTTATGAGCCATGATCTTTTTTCTCCCTTTGTTGCCGGCCTGATATTATCGGCAGTATTGGCTGCAATCATGAGTACGGCATCTTCACAATTGCTAGTGGCAGCTTCCGCTTTTTCCCAGGATTTTTACAAAACTCTTATTCATAAGACAAATAATCAAAAAGAACTCGTCTGGGTGAGTCGATTATCTGTTATAGTCATATCCGTCATTGCCATACTTATGGGAATAAATCCTGATAATCTGATTTTAGATATGGTTGCTTATGCTTGGGCTGGTTTTGGTGCCTGCTTTGGTCCGGCACTTCTTACCTCTCTATTTTGGCGGCGAACGACCAATAAAGGTGTAATCGCCGGCATCATTATTGGTGGTATAACTGTTATATTATGGAAACATTTTGCCATTTGGGGGTTATACGAAATAATACCCGGTTTCTTATTTTCACTACTGGCAATAATTGTCGTCAGTCTCCTTGATACTCCGCCTAGTAAAGAAATCATCAATATTTTCGATTCGGTAAAGCACAGCAACATATAAATAAATTATATTAATTATTTCGACACAATCGAGTAGGAGGTCGCCCATTATTTGAGCGACCGACCTCTCACACCACCGTGCGTACCGTTCGGTACACGGCGGTTCTCTAGTTTTCGCATACTTTCAGGTAATAGTCAGTCATGGTCATATAGCCAAGACTGGCTATTTCTTTATTTTCAAGGCTTTTGCTAAGAATTGGGCTGTGCACTGTTCTCCATAATCCTTTTCTTGTGTTAGCAAATTTCCAAGCTTCCCTTGCCTCAATTCCAAACTGTTTTAACTTCTCAAATCTCGTACGAATTCTCTTCCACTGCTTCCAATAGATAAGACGTATCCGGTTTCTTACCCATTTATCTATCTCTCTTAGCATCCCTTTCATGTCTGCTAGCCGAAAATATTGCACCCACCCCCGGACAAATTGATTGATTTTATCTTTTCGCCCTTCGTTACTCCATCCATTGCTCCGGGCTGTCAATACTCTGACTTTTCCCTTCATCTTCGCAATGGATTTAGGGTGTATCCGCAATTTGTATTTCCCTTTGCTACGATACAATGCATACCCAAGATATTTTATTTGGCTGATGTGCGCTAGTTTCGTCTTTTCCTGGTTCACTTTTAGGAATAACTTTCTTTCGATAAATGGTAGTAGATTTTCCAAAGTCCTTTCTGCACTTTTCCGACTCTTGCACAGGATTACACAATCATCTGCATATCTGATAAATTCATGCCCACGCCGGGTAATCTCCTTATCCAGTTCATTGAGCATGATGTTGCTCAATAGCGGACTTAACGGTCCGCCCTGTGGTACTCCCTGCGGTGTTTTCGCATAGATTCCATGCTCCAGTACTCCAGCGTTCAGATATTTGTGTATCAACGAGATGACTCTGCCGTCTTTTACACTTCTTGATAGTACTTCGATGAGCTTGCTTTGACTCACTGTGTCGAAGAACTTCTCCAAGTCCATATCTACGGTATACACATTTCCCCTGTCTGCTATTTTCTGGCAGGCTTTGAGCGCATCATGCGCTCCTCTACCTGGTCGGAAACCATAACTGTGTTCCGAGAATTGAGTTTCATAGATTGGCGTCAGTACCTGCGCTATGGCTTGTTGGATGACGCGGTCTACGACTGTTGGTATTCCCAGCTTGCGAAATTTACCCCTTTCTTCCTTTGGTATTTCTACCCTGCGGACTGGATTAGGCTTGTATTTTCCTCGCTTTAACTGCTGTAAGAGTTCGTCCTTATGGTCTTTCAGGTAGGGCAGAAGTTCATCTACCTGCATTCCGTCCATTCCTCCGGCTCCTTTATTTCTTTTAACTCTTAGATAGGCTAGGTTCATATTGTCCCTTTCCAGTATCTTTTCCAACAGTCTGCTTCCCTGATGTTTTGCAATGACGGTGTTGTTTTCAGTTATCCTCTTATGGCCGGATGCCTGCTCATATTCTTTCTGTTCCGCAGATGCCTTTTGCGCATGGCCTTCTTTTTGAAGTTGTCTATCCTTAATCCCATATTCAGTAATCTTCATTTACTTCCATCTCCTAGAGTTCAGCCCTTCCCTCGCGTCTATAGCCGCTTGGTACTATGGCTTCGGCTGACTTCTCACGATAAATCTTGTTTCAACCACGGCTCGAGAATTTGTCTTGCCGTGTTCGTGAGACCTCCCCAGGTAAGAACGCAGTCTTTCTCTCCATCTATCTGCCACATTTACGTCATTGACTTCCGAGTAGTTATTGGACTTCGACTTGTTTAGCAGCCTTATCCGTCAACACCGCCTGATGTGATTCCTGTTCGTCAGACCAGAGATTTGTCGCCAGCTTCCTTCAGATTCCACCTCACAATGGACACCCTTGCTCTTGGCTATGCACTTCCCACTACCGGGTGTGCTCGGGACTTTCACCCGTTAGACTGCGCCCATGCCGGGCGCACTAAAAAAACCACCATTCATAAGAATGGCGGTTTTTTATGCCCATGGTGCCGTATCTTTTTACATGCCTATACCTGCATATATGCAGGGCGG
This sequence comes from Pectinatus frisingensis, assembly GCF_014076555.1. Taxonomy (NCBI): domain Bacteria; kingdom Bacillati; phylum Bacillota; class Negativicutes; order Selenomonadales; family Selenomonadaceae; genus Pectinatus; species Pectinatus frisingensis. The sequence continues at coordinate 750,703 of NZ_CP045424.1, read as the reverse complement.
TACCTTTAAGACAATACGTTTGCTATTCGTTCAAGACGATCCAGCAGCTATATGCTAAAATCAGGTTCCATTTTGAAAAGAGTAAGGTTAGACATATTTAAAAAGCTTACGTACATCGCAGGCATATGTAATCTTTTAATAAATAATAGCATAAATAAATATGCCGTGCAAGACTTGACAGGTAGCAATCTTTTATATTAAGTTGTTTTATAAGCATTTTTTTGATAGAATGGATATAGTTTTATACAAGTAAATTCAATTAATAATTGCTATAGAAAAAGAGGTATTGTTCTACAATGGAAAATGTATTTCGTGTGGCAATAAGCCGTTATGACTTAAAAGACTACAGTGACGTTGGTTATATAGAATATAATATAGCCGATAAAAAAGCTGATATCTTTCTAAAATCAGAAGAAGCTGTACAAACTGTGAGAAACTTTTTTGCCAAGGCTCTGACAATGCAGATACCACATAAAACAGCACATGACTTCACTCAGGTCACCATAAATCCTTTGGAAAGCCTGGAAAATTTCAAATTGGCGCTGACTCGTCTATGGGAAAACACCAATATTTATGTTGATTGGAGCCGTCCGGTCGAATATGTAATGAAGGCTTTCAATAAGGACAAGGTCGATTAATCTATCTTTATATAACATGACCGATCTTTTTAGTCATGTATATTGATACACAAAACGACATTTAGCATATGTTTTCCGGTACCATCCGTTTTATATGTTTATTCCTAACATTCATATCTAAAATTAATGGGGTTGTCGCACGTAATCATTTTCATTCATAAGTATTACATATTTATGATGTCAATGCTGTTCATGCGGCAGCCCCGTTAATTGTTTAACAGCTTACTTATTTGTTTCCTGGCGTTCAATCTCTTCCAATGTACGGCCGCGTGTTTCAGGTACGCGCGTCTTTACAAATAAACACCCCAGCATACAAATAACACCAAAGATAGCAAATACCGCTTCCTGCGGCATAGCTGCCGTCATAATAGGAAATAATAACCCGACTAGCCATGAACCTATCCAATTAAAGGACGAAGCCAGACCAGCCGCGCGGCCGCGAACTGCCAATGGAAATATTTCTCCCACTAATACCCAGGTAATTGGTGCCCATGTAGCCGAATAAAAGGCAACATATATACACAAGAAAAATACAATCATCATTGGGCTGGCTCCCGGTATAAGCCAATTAATAACAGCCGGCAAAATAAATGATAGCCCCATGATGAATCCGGCAACCATCAAAAGTGTCCGCCTGTTAAATTTTTCTGCAATCCAGATATATACCAGTGAACCCAGAACAAGTATTATACCCTGAATAATTGGCCACATTAGTTCGTTGGTTGCTGCACTGCCAGTCGCTTTTTCTACAATCAATGGGATATAATAAAAAATAGCATTAGCTCCTTGAAATTGTTGAAAAGCCGCCACACCAACACCGGCTGTAATCAAATAGCGATATTTTTTACTTAGCAGACTACCCCAGCTGGTTTGATTTTCAGCTTGATTTTCCAATGCGGCAGTTTCTTTAATATCCTTGAGTTCAGCATCAATTTCATTCTCTGGACGAACATAACCCAATACTTTTCTAGCTTCATCATAATGTCCATTCTTTATCAAATAACGTGGTGATTCAGGTAAGCGCAAAACGCCTAAGAATAAGATGACTGCGGGCAAACAGGCAAATCCCAGCATCAATCTCCATGACATTTCTCCTGGCATATCCTTTAAAAAGAAATCGACAACATAGGAAATCAGCATCCCGGAGACAATCATTGTCTGATTGATTCCGGAAAGGCGTCCACGCAGTCGTGCCGGTGCCAGCTCGGAAATATATGCCGGAACCAGGGCTGAAGCAGCACCAACTCCCAAACCTAAAAACATGCGAACTATAATCATATATGTTTTACCATTGTCGGGAGCTAAACCTGACAATAAGGCAAAAATTGCAAACAATACGGCTGAAAGTAAAATCATTTTACGGCGGCCTAACCTATCAGCCAACTGTCCTGCCAAAGCACCACCAAATATTGCACCAAACATAACGGCAGAGGTGATCCAGCCGATTGTCGACGCATCCACTAAATTCCAATCATGTGTCAAAAATGGCAAAGCCCCGGTCATAACACCAATATCATATCCAAAGAGGATACCGCCAAATGCACCAAAAAAGTAGATATAACTACTTGATATTTTCTTTGTACCTTCCAATTTCTGCACTCCTTCATTATGGATTACATTATAAAAGTCAGAAAATATCATTTTTTACAATTTCTAATTATCTTCTGACCTTTATTGTCAATCGCCTGTTAATCTATCACTATTGATTCTATGCCAAACATTTTAGCCAGATCAGTAATTTGTCCTTCCGTCAGTACAAATGAAAATACAGAATGATGTCCGCCACCATTTTCGATCCATTTTATGGAGCCTTTTTTCAATCCGATTTTAGGTGTCCATAATTGTTTTGCCACTGGTAAATTGGGAGTTTCAGCTTCCGGTTTATTGCCGTTTACCGGATAACTGAGTAACTTGAATCCATCGGCAAAATGAGATAATGTCACATCTATCGCTGCACCTTCCGAACCGGTAAACACTAACCGGGCCGGGTCTTCTTTACCGCCGATATCAAGCGGATGAACTTCGACACGTGGTTTTTCACTCGCTATGGATGGATCTACTTCCAGCATATGTGAACCTAATATCGCTTCATGCCCCTTGCGCAAGTCCAGCGTGTAGTCTTCCATAAATGCTGTTTTTTCATTACGTGCCATAATCTTAAGCAGTCTGCTTAAGCCTGCCGACTTCCCATCACCTTCAGCCCCAAAACCGTATCCGTCACGCATCAACAATTGAACAGCAAGTCCCGGTAATTGTTCCAACCCGTGTAAATCCTCAAAGTTGGTAGTAAAAGCTGTATAATTGCCGCGTTCTAAAAAGCGTTTGATTCCGATATATTCTTTCAGCTGCCCCCTTACCGAATGCTTGAATTTTTCCGGCTTATTATTACCTATAGTAAGTGTGTATTCTTTTTGCAAAAGATCATATTCTTTATCAATGTCTTCTTCGCTGACTTTATTTATTTCTTCAGTTAAATCTCCTACGCTATAGTAATCGATCGTCCATCCCAGTGTAATTTGCGCCCCGACTTTATCCAGTTCAGTAACAGCAACATTGCGCATAGTATCGCCAAAACGGCAAATTTTTATTTTAAAACTTTCATTATATGCTATTGCAACATTTTCCCAGCGAGCAATTTCTTCTTGAACTTCATTATCTCCCCAGTAGCCATAGATGATTTTGTTATTCTTATGCAGTCTGGCATTAATATATCCATACTCACGATCACCATGTGCACTTTGGTTGAGATTCATATAATCAAAATCAATTGTGTCATAAGGAATTCTATCCAAATACTGTGTTGCCAAATGCAATAATGGCTTTTGTAACAATTTAGTACCGCGAATCCAATTCTTGGCCGGCGAAAAAGTATGCATCCAAGTGATTACCCCAGCCACATTATCATTGTAATTTGCTTCTTTCATGAATTTAGTTATACTGTCGGCAGTTGTCATAACATCCTTAAAAACAATTTTGTAAGGCAGCTTACCGCTTGCGTTTAATTTTTTTACTATATCCCGTGAATCTTCAGCAACTTGTTTCAACTGTTCTTTTCCATAAAGGAATTGACTTCCGGTAACAAACCAAAATTCATATTTAGAAATTGATAACATTTTTCATTACTCCTTTTATTTAAAAATAATAATTACTAAATTTGCAATTTTCGCATTATTAGTGTTTATAAAAATAATTGATACTGCCTATAGTCATCTTTCACTGATATTATCAACTGCTGCTTCTTCAACGGCCAGACCGTCTTCATATCCAGTAATAAATTTTTTATAACCAGTAACACCAATTGGTTCCGGGCTAAGTGTAAATGTTTCGGGAAATTTAAATACTTTTTTATCCAAGAAATCACAAAGGTCCATATTATCGGTTTCTTTGACATAAGCCGCCAGCACAGCCATTCCCCACGGGCCGCCCTGACTTGCTGTTTTCATGACAGTAATCGGCGTGTTGAGTGCATTTGCCAAAATCTGCTGTGCAATTACCGGAGTCTTAAATAGCCCGCCTTGAGCAATAAGTACTTCCGTTTCTATCTGTTCTTTATTTATCAAAATATCCATGCCAATTTTTAATGGGGCAAACGCCGCATAAAGCTGCGTTAGAATAAAATTACCTAAGGTAAATTCACAATTTGCCGTTCTGACAAATAATGGCCTTCCAGCGGATATTTTTGTAATATTCTCACCCGACAAATAGCCGTAATTAATTAAACCGCCTGCATCCGGACTAGCCTTAGCCGATACAAGAAACAATGCCTCATATAATTCGTCAGCTGTTAAATTGACTCCAAGACGATCAGCAAACTGTCTGAATATTTCTGCCCAGGCATTGATATCTGAAGAACAATTATTAACATGCACCATTGCAACAGGCGAACCATCCGGTGTCATTACTATGTCTATGTCACGATGCACTTGTTTAAGCGGTTTATCTAAAACAATCATCGAGAAGGCCGATGTTCCGACTGAAATATTACCGGTTTTTTTTCTAATACTGTTAGTGGCTGCCATACCGGTACCGGCATCTCCCTCTGGTGGAGCCATTACACTACCTGCATCCAGCCGTCCACTTATATCCAGCAGTTTGGCTCCTTTAGCACTTAACCTGCCTGCTATCTCACCGGCCTTAAGCACTTTAGGCAGAATATCGTGTATATTCCATGAATATTTCTTCACTTCCGGCAATTGGCTGAATTGCTGCAATAATGGTTCAACATAGCTGCAAGTTTTTTCGTCAATCGGAAATACCCCAGAGGCGTCACCTATTCCCAACACTTTTTCGCCAGTCAGTTTCCAATGCACATATCCTGCCAGAGTAGTAATAAATCTTATCTGCCTTACATGGGGTTCTTTATTTAATATGGCTTGATATAAGTGTGCAATACACCAGCGTTGCGGTATATTAAATTTAAATAAACTTGTCAATTCATCTGCAGCCGGTCCTGTTATGTTATTTCTCCATGTTCTAAATGGTGTTAACAAATTCCCATCTTGGGAAAATACCAAATAACCATGCATCATCGCACTAACGCCTATAGTTCCTATCTTGATAAGAGGCTGATGATACTTGCTGTAAACATCGGCAGCCAATTGTTTATAACTTGTCCTGATACCCTCCCAAACTTGTTCTAATGAATAAGTCCATATACCATTTTTGTACTGATTCTCCCAAGTATAATAACCAGAGGCTATCGTATTAAAATCATCAGCAATTAAGACTGATTTTATTTGCGTGGAACCAAGCTCAATTCCCAGTGAAACATGTCCCTTTTGTATTGCTTCAGCTATCTCAATTAGGCTCATCAAAAATAGTACACCTCCTGACATTAATTTAAAGTTATTATTTTCCGGAAAATATATCATACAACTTTATATATATAATACAACTTATTCTATATTATGTAAATAAGCAAATAAAAAAAATTATTGATAATTTTTTCACTATTACAAACACTTATATTTTCCCAAATGGAATAAAAAAACCACCGTACGAATAACATTAACCTAAATGCAGCCTATGCTTTTGAAAAGATTCCCAAAAGCCATAATCACTGCATATCTGTAAATGTTTTTACGCACGGTGCTCTCTTATATTATTCTTTTTACCGATGTCCTTCCAATGAGTTCAGGTGGGAATTTTATACTTTTTACGGGTTCCCCCTTTATCAATTTAAGCAACATGCTTGCTGCGACACGCCCCAATTCCTCTTTGGGATGTCGGAAAGTTGTAAGACCAAAACCAAATTCCATTTGAAATTCAAAATTTGAATCATCAAAACTCACCAAAGAAATATCTTCCGGAACTTTTTTCCCATTACTGTACAAAACGCGTACGATTTCCCTGCTTATTTGGTCATTGTAGCATACCATAGCAGTGCAGCAGTTGTTTATCTTCAAAATTCTATCGCCAAAGTATCGCATGAACTCTTCATTTCTATCTTCTGTAGTATACCAAATAAGACTATTTTCAACAAAATTCATCTGATGTTTATGCAGTGCATCTACACATCCTGCATATCTCAATCTGCCCTGCATGTCGTCGAGCTTAAATAATCCGCCAATTTTTTTATGACCACATTTTATCAAATGTTCGATTGCCGCCTGCCCGCATGCATAATCATCCATCGCAACACAAGGAATATCCATATCAGGATAAGACGCATTTATAAAAACGCACGGTATTGAAGCCTGCGTTATCTGTCTATATATTTTTTTATTAGTATTAGGCAATCCGGTTTTAGCCGGTTCTATAATCAATCCTTCTGCTTTTTGAGCCAATAGTTTGCTAAGAACGTCAGCCTCTCTTTCCATCTTGTTATACGTAAGTGACAACTGCACAAAATAATTATTAGCAACTAAAATATCATCTATTCCCTTTATGATAGCCGGGAAAATATATTCATTAAGATAAGTTGTCACAACACCAATCGTTTTCACTAAATGAGGTAATGCTATTTGATTTTCAGCAGAATACTTTACATATGTACCGGATCCACGACGCCTTTCCAATAGCCCTCTGCTTTCTAAAATACTTGTTGCCTGACGTACAGTCTGACGGCTTATAGAAAATCTATCGCCAAGCTCATTCTCCGACGGAAGGCGCTCACCTGCTGCCAAGTCACCGTTAATAATTGCTGATTCCAGCCACTTCATCAATTCTACATATTTTGGTATGCTTTTCATACGACCAAATGCCTCATTTATAATCAACTCCACCTTTTCTAGTAATTATGAATGATTTATCCCAATTTGTCTACATTTATATTGACATAGTTGTAACTGCCATATCAAAATTAGCCAAAATTAATTTTTCCAGCATACCATTTTACATGCGGGGCTGTCACGTTAACAACATTGACCTCAACCTCATAAGGTGCCACATTGCTATGCGGTTCCCTGTCCTTCTAAGGACCGGACAGCGGGGCAGAAACATGCATATATGAATGAAAATAGCTGCGTGCGCCAACTCCATTAAATCGAATATATAATTGCTCATTGAATAAATAAATACAGATTTGTGCCCATATTTTACCATACATATAAAAAAACTGTCACACGAAGGTAATTCACTTACAACCATACTGCTATACTGCAATATTTATAAGTTATACCGTATCTGTGGCAGTCAAAATGGTTTTATTTACTTTGTCCGTAATAAGCATTTGCACCATGTTTGCGCAGATAATGTTTATCCAGCAATTCCTGCTGCATAGACAATTTATCTTTGCAAAGCATTTGAGTATTATATGCCATCAAAGCTATTTCTTCAAGAATAACCGCCTTTTTCACTGCGGCAATGGGATCTTTTTCCCAGGCAAAAGGGCCATGTGAATAAACCAAAACACCTGGTACAGACATCATATCTATTTTCTTTTCCCGAAAAGTTTCTATAATGACCTTTCCTGTTTCCTTCTCGTAATCCCCGGCAATTTCTTCATTTGTCATGGCTCTGGTGCAGGGAACAGGTCCATAAAAATCATCTGCATGAGTAGTCCCAAGTGCCGGTATGCTGCGGCATGCCTGCGCCCATGAAGTAGCATACCGGGAATGGGTATGCACTATACCGCCAATAGCGGAACAGGCCTTATACAATTCAATATGAGTAGCAGTATCTGAAGAAGGATTGTAATCCCCCTCAACTACTTTTCCCGTCATATCAACCACTACCATATCTTCAGCTCTCATTTTTTCATAATTCACACCTGATGGCTTTATGACCATAAGTCCTTTATCTCTATCTATTCCAGATACGTTTCCCCACGTAAATGTCACCATTTTGTATTTTGGCAGTAGCAGATTTGCTTCAAACACGCTTTTTTTTAAATTATCTAACATAGTATCCTCCTAATATGTATGATATATAAAATTGTTGTTATACATTATATACTATTTATTATCATTTGTTAACTTATTAATTATATTTTTTCAAAAAATATAAAATTGACATAATTTACATAACAGTGGTATTATGCAGAAAAGGTTTACTTTTAATAATTATAATAATCAGGAGGTATTTTAATGAGTGTAAAAGAAAGTTTTTTCGGCAGGATCTCTACTGGAAAAAATATTAATTTGTATACCATAACCAATAAAAATGGTATGACAGTTTCCATTTCCAGTTTTGGCGGAGCAATTACCAATATAATCATCCCGACCGCAGCAAAACCAGTGGATATAGTTCTGGGTTATGATAATGCTGCATCCTATGAACGGCAGGATACTTATATCGGCTCACTTATCGGCAGAGTATGTAATCGCATCGAAAAAGGACATTTTGTTTTAAATAACCAAACATATGATTTATATACTAATGGTCACAATCATTTACATGGTGGTAAAATAGGTTTTGATAAAAAAATATGGTCAGTAGAAATAATGAAAGATAATGCTATAAAGCTATCGTATATAAGTCCTGATGGTGAAGAAGGATATCCTGGACAATTATCCGTCAACGTTATCTATCGTCTGCTTGACTGCAATACACTCACACTTGATTACACTGCCTGGTCAAACAAAGATACGTTATGCAATCTCACCAATCATAGTTATTTTAATCTGTCCGGTTATGATAGCGGCAATGTAGGAGATCAGACTGTTCAATTATTTGTTGATGAATACACTGAGGTCAATGAATTGTCAATACCCACCGGTAAGATTTTACCGGTCAAAAAAACTCCCTTCGACCTACATGATCCGTCTGCTATAAAAAATGGCTGGGATGCCGATTTTCCAACTATACAGGCAGCCGGTGGTTATGATCACAACTTCGTCGTACCTGAATACAATGGCAACAACAAAAAAATTGCCTGTGCCCATAGTGATAAAACCAATATAACCATGACTGCCTTCACTACATTGCCAGGATTTCAATTCTACACCGGTAATTATCTTGATCCCAAGGTAAAGGGTAAAAACAATATTCCTTTGCAGCGCCGTTCTGGTTATTGTTTCGAAAGTCAATACTTTCCCAACGCAGTCAATATTCCATCTTTTATTACTCCTATACTAAGAGCGGGAAATATTTATAAAGCGTCTACAGCATATCATTTTGATTATTGATTTATCGGGTAGAAGGTCATTCATTAATTAAATAGACTTTCCTCTCATACCACTGCATCTGCCGTTCGGTATACGCGATCAAATAATTTAATATGAATAAAATGTCTCATATTTTTCAGACATATTCATATAACTATGAGATTCAGGATATTTGTCTGTTAGTGTTCTTTCTAGGCACCGTAAAAAACGCTGTAATGAATAAATTAAAATTCATTACAGCGTTTTTTTATATTCGTCAATTTTTTTGCAGCACATCCAGTGCCATTTCAGCGTTACTAGAAGCCAATGCGCGTAATTCAGCCAGCCTTTGCCGATTAATTACCCTTATTTCCTCTTTATTTTGCCACTTATCTATAAATTGTCTCATAATTTTTCCCGCTGTGACATTTTCTAAGTTTCCAGCAGTTTTTTCCCCGATAGAATTCAAGAACCTATCAACTTTAGGATCATATGAAAGACCTATCATCGGTACATCCATTACTCCGGCAAAAATAAGCGCATGCAGCCGAATAGAAATAAGCATATCCAGATTACCAGTTATCGACAAAAGTTCACTGGTAGTATACTCATCATTCAACAATATTGCCCTTGATTTCATATGTGCGGCAATTTTCTCAGCTGCCTTGACATCCTCGGGATACTGCATTGGTATAAATACTATTTGTACACCAAAATCAGCATTTATTTTATCAAGCGCCTCTGATAATACTTGCTTATAATGTCTCAGGCCCCGCCATTCGCGCGCACAAATTCCCACTATCGGTTTCGTACGAGATATACCAGCCTTTACCAAAATCTTCTGCCCAATCGTTTTTTCTACAGAATGTATAGCCAGAACCGGATCAGCTGTAACTTTTATAGTAGGCCGATGAATATTCATCTTTTCTAATTCTGCCAATGAACCTTCATCACGCACCGTAATAAGTTTTGCATGATTGCCGAACCAACACATAAGTTTACGCGGCAACCAGCCATAAACAGGACCAATACCTTGTGCATAAAGCATGACCGGTGTTCCGACCAGCATTGCCAAAAATAAAATTCCCATATAATAATACAAGCTGCGGCCACTTGTTACATTTTGCAAAAGACTGCCACCACCGCTTATTAATAGATCGGCTTTTCGCAGTGTTTTTATGATGGAAAAAAGATCCAGCCAATTTACCGCTTTAACGCCATGTCGCTCTGTCGTATCCATGGGATTCGCTGATATGACTGTAAATTTTATTTTGGGATCAAGGTCAGCAAATACTTCCAGCATAGCAGCCAGCATCGCTTCATCACCGGCATTCTTCGAACCGTAATACCCTGAGACGACAACATTATTCATGCTCAGTATTTTTCCTCCTCTCCCGTGAGGAAGCTGCATATCTCCATAGTTCAACGACAATCAGCACGGCCAGCCCCAGCAAAGCTCCCAGTACCATACCATCTATGCCGCGAACCAAAGACATATAAACGGGTGTACGCATATGAGCAAATGTTTCCACCATCGAACCTTGCCCGATAGTTGCAGCAAAAACCATAACAGCAAAAAACGCTATCGGCCATTTTCTCAGCCATGCCATGATTACGATCATAAATGCCGGATGTCCAATAAATAATTCTTTAGAACGCGGTCTGGCAAAAAAACCTCGTTCCAATAGTGCCCGTATTTTCAATTCAATTCCGGGAACAGGAAAGCCCGCCGTATGTCCGGAACGGGCGATAAATACTACTAACGCTGCCACTAAGAACAAAAAAATCATTAAAGTCTTTACCAATACTTTGATATTCAGAAATTCAATAATTTGTTTTTTCAATGGCATGGGTACCAATGAATTATCTTCATCAAAAATATTAAACCGCTGACACAAAGCTATTCCTACTAAAATCATCGGCAGAACAAAAGTCAATTTTATGCCTCTGAATATGTCTATTTCTAAGAAATATCTTACATCTGACAATAACCCTGATAAATATGCTGCTCCCATCAAAGAAACCGCACTTGTCAAAACAATGGCAATAAACGAAAAAGCTATAATTCGTTTAAAAGAAAAGGTTTTACTTCGTTTCATAGAACGTAATTTATCGAGCAAACCTATCATTGCCAGGGCCGGGAACAGGTTGGCTGCAGCCAAAGCTCCGATGACACGTATTTTGTTGCCATGTCCCATAATAAATGGAACTATACAAATCACCGCTGTTAAAGCAAATAATAAATATTGATATTTTATCTTAAATCCAGGAATAACTAATGACAAATATAATGTACCAGCAGCGCAAATTCCAAGCATAAGCAGTGCCCGCAGCAACGGACTGCCATTGTAACTGGTAAATGTACTGGCCGGACCTATGCTGAATCCCTTGGCTTCCAATTTATTACGTGTAGCAGAAAAATACTGCATATTAGTCTGCATAACAGATAATCCCGGTGATGGTTTATCATACGGGCGCATTAGATTTATGCGAATGTTACGTTCTTCGTCCGTATTACTCCACCGTTCTACAGCATCAGCCAGCTTTAATTTAGGTTGTTCATCTTTAGGGATCGTATAAAGTCGTGCCGCTTTATAATCAAGCTCTTTCGCTATATCGGTAAGTCCATCCTGTGGATAAAATTGCAACTGAGAAACATTTTCGATCATGCCAAGTGTTATATTCTGTTTCTTCATTTTGTTTACAGTATAATCAACTAGTTTTGGTGCCCCCAAAGTTTGCGGGCCGGAAAAAACAATATCAGACACCTTAATGCCCTTTAACCTGTTAAAAACAGCGTCTATCTCTGTTTCATCTACATCAGTATAATTACTTGGCCGAGCAATCACATAAAAACCAGCAGCATTTACTGCCTTCATTTCATCAGTGGGCATTCCCAAATTCATTTTCAAAAAGTTTTCATAATTTGCCTTAACTACTAAAACCTCTTCATTGCCAACCTGTATAGGATGTACCCGATCTGCCCCAAGGCGCAACGGCAAATCTTCTTTCAACTCATTAAAAGTCTGTTGGTCATGTCCTGTTACGTAAATATCAGCAGCCTTTATTTCCCCGTCACTTACTAATGCACGCCAAGACGGATCAGTAAGCGAACCACTGTAATACTGCTGTAAAATCGTACTGCCGGCAGTAGCAGACGCTTTTCCATTAGCATTTAATTTTTTAAATGTAGTTTCATAAACAGCTAGTGAAGTTATCCCTGCATTTTTAGCTTCCGCAAGCACTTCAGCGGGCGGTAAACCTTCGTCTTCTGCCAATTTCAACAAGTCTTCATAATCAAGTGCCAACTCTACCGTCATATTATTTTTTTCCACATTATAACGCTGAAAACTTATTATTAGCCCAGCAATAAGACCTATTCCAATTAGCAGCACAAACCATCGGTTATAATTGAAAACCCTCAAAATTTTCCCCACCTTATTATTCTTTGTGAGCACTTGCTTTTATCAATATTTGATTTTCTTCCTGCATCACAGAGTCAATTTTAGAATCAAATGGCAGCTTACTTTTATCCAACAACAATATATCTTCTTTGCTGTCAATAGTAAACTTACCCAGTAAATCATTTTCTACATCAAATTCAGTTATTTTAAAATAAACATTTCCATCCTTAGTGTATAATTTTCCCTGTAATACTGTTGCTATATTATTGCCAAGCAAAGGAATATCAGCCTGAACTGTTATTCCCTGCGGTTTTATTTCCACAGTGGCATTATGCAGACGACTTATGCGCTTGACCAGTAATCTCTCAAGTGATTTTTTATCGATAGCACATGTCAGTGTCATATTCTCTGCCTTATCAACTACCAGCTGTTTTTCCAGCAATTTAGGCATATCTACTACTATGTTACTGCCGGTCAAAGATACATCACGCACTTCTGTTTCTCCGATTATGGCACTATCTGCCTTATATTGCAGATCATTTATCCGACCTGTTATTATCATAAACGCCGGATGAGTTTGAATCTCTCCCTGCAAATTCTGCGCTTTTATATCCTTTTCCAGATGGTTTTCTATTGTATAAGAAATAAATCCTGGCAAAAACATATTTGTGAATACGGCCAGAGCTATAATCAACAGTGAGACAAAAACCAAAATTTTACGCAAATCAATCACCTGCCATAATGGAGTTCTCGTTTTCTTTAAATCCAACAGCCTGCATCGCTACCGTCACGATATTTGTTTGTTGGCCTTAGCTTTTAAATAACTTTCGATAAACAAATCAATATTACCATCCATTACTCCTTGAGTATCACTGGTTTCAACATTTGTCCGATGATCTTTAACAAGATTATAAGGATGAAAAACATAAGAACGAATCTGACTGCCCCATTCTATTTTTTGCTGATCTCCCTCTAATTTAGCAAGTTCAGCTTCTTTCTTCTGCATCTCTAATTCAAACAGACGGGCCCGTAGTATTTTAAGGCACTGTTCTCTGTTTTGCAGCTGTGAACGCTGATTTTGGCATTGTGCCACAACACCTGTTGGTATATGAGTCATACGTACCGCCGAATCAGTTTTATTTATATGCTGACCACCGGCACCGCTGGCACGATAAGTATCGACACGAACATCCGCCATATTTATATCAAACTCAGTATCATCATCTATTTCCGGCATAACATCACAAGCCGAAAAAGATGTATGCCGCCGGGCATTGGCATCAAAAGGCGAAATCCTAACCAAGCGATGTACCCCTTTTTCTGATTTCAGATAACCATATGCATTATGCCCCTTAATCATTAAAGTCACTGATTTGACACCCGCTTCGTCACCCGGCAGCAGATCAACCGTTTCAACATTGAAACCCCGTTTTTCCGCCCAGCGGCCATACATGCGCAGCAGCATCTGCGTCCAATCCTGTGCTTCAGTACCACCGGCACCTGCATGTAAAGTTAAGATAGCATTACTGGAGTCATACTTGCCTGACAACAATATTTCCAATTCCAGATTTTCAATCTGAGTATTTATCGCTGCAATTTCATTTTCAACTTCACTACAGACACTTTCATCTTTGTCTTCCATGCTAATCTGCCAAAGTATCTCCATGTCATCGTACTTACTGAGCATACTCTCATAACGATCAACATTATCCTTCAGTGAATTTAGTTCCGTAGATATCTTCTGCGCTTTTTGAGCATCATCCCAAAAAGCCGGCTCACCCATTTTATATTCGAGTTCGGCTATCTTTTCCTTTTTGTGGGCGACGTCAAAGTGAAGCCCCCATTTCATCCAGTTTTTTCTTTAAATCCACGATTGTTACGCGTAAATCTTCCAGCACTGTTTCTCACATCCCATATATTATTTATTGCGTCCACAACAATTTTTATACTTCTTGCCACTGCCGCATGGGCACGGATCATTACGTCCGACAGTATTATTATTCACAATAGGTTTCTTTTTAGTACCTTCTTCTGTATCACCATGCGACGTAGTAGCACCTTTTAAATGATCTTCCAAAGTTGGTTGTTCCTGACGAACAATATTTACCCGGTACATCAGTTTTACAATATCTTCCTGAATGCTGGCAATCATCGCCTGGAACATATCATATGCCTCTATCTTATATTCAACCAGTGGATTCTTTTGTCCGTAAGCTCTCAGTCCAATGCCTTCCCGTACCATATCCATAGCATCAAGATGCTCCATCCATTTGCTATCGACTACTTTAAGCATTACAATTTTTTCCAACTCACGCATATTTTCTTCGCCAAATAATTTTTCTCGTTCGGCATATGCATTATCAGCTGTCTTACACAGGAACTCCTTAAGTTCATCACGACTAAAGTTACCCAATATTTCTATATTTAATGTATCTTTAGGTGCATAAATTTTTACTGCATCATCAATAAGTCCTTTAAGATTCCATTCTTCTGGATAAACTTTCTCATTAGCATAAATCTCCATTTCATGATCGATAATTTCATGAATCATGTTTAAAATATTTTCTTTTAAATTATCACCGGTCAGAATCTTACGGCGTTGACCATAAATCACCTCACGCTGCTGGTTCATCACATCATCATATTCCAAAACATGTTTACGTATATCAAAATTACGTGCTTCAACCTTTTTTTGTGCCTGTTCAATAGAACGGGTTACCAGTTTATGTTCAATCGGATCATCTTCACCCATTCCCAGTTTATCCATTATGTTAGCAATATTATCAGAACCGAACAAACGCATCAGATCATCCTCAAGCGATAGATAAAATCTGGAAGAACCCGGATCACCCTGACGACCGGCACGGCCGCGCAGCTGGTTATCAATACGGCGTGATTCGTGACGTTCTGTACCTACTATATGAAGTCCGCCGTTTTCTGCAACTCCATCACCCAATGTAATGTCTGTACCACGCCCGGCCATGTTAGTAGCAATAGTCACAGCTCCTATTTGCCCTGCACCGGCAATTATCTGAGCTTCTTTTTCATGATATTTGGCATTGAGTACATTATGCGGTATATGTGTCTTTTTTAACAATGCACTTATTTCTTCTGATTGGACGATAGATGTAGTACCGACAAGTACCGGCTGTCCTTTTGCATGATAATCCTTTATTGCCTGAATTACCGCCTTAAGTTTTGCCTTCTTCGTCTTATAAATAACATCAGGATAATCTGTACGCAAAACAGGCATATTAGTGGGAACAACTATAACCGGCAGCTTATATATTTTTATGAATTCATCTTCTTCTGTTTTCGCTGTGCCAGTCATTCCAGCTAATTTTTCATACATACGGAAATAATTCTGAAAAGTAATTGTAGCAAGCGTCTGCGATTCACGCTGTATTTTCACATTTTCTTTTGCCTCAATGGCCTGATGCAGCCCATCAGAATAACGACGTCCAAACATCAAGCGTCCGGTAAATTCATCAACTATAATTATTTCATTATCACGCACTACATAATCTCTATCACGTTTCATCAACGCTTTAGCGCGCAACGCCTGAGTAAAACAATGTGACATTTCAATGTTAGCCGGATCATATAAATTACTTATGTTTAATGTCTTTTCAACTTTTGCAACAGCCGTTTCACTCGGAGACACAGTTTTTTCTTTTTCATTAATAGTGTAATCTTCATTTTCTTTTAATGGTGCAACAGCTCCCGCCATGATAGAATACATATTAGTTGACTTACTGCCGGGACCGGAAATAATCAACGGTGTTCTGGCTTCATCAATGAGAATACTGTCAACTTCATCAACAATAGCATAATGCAGATCTCTTTGCACCATCTGATCTTTGTAAATAACCATATTGTCACGCAAATAATCAAAACCAAATTCATTATTCGTACCAAATGTTACATCGCAATTATAGGCAAATTTGCGTTCTGCAAAATCCATATCATGTGTAACAAGTCCCACTGATAAACCCAAGGTACGATACAGCTTACCCATCCATTCACTATCACGTTTAGCCAGATAATCATTGACCGTAATCATATGAACACCTTTTTGCGATAGCGCATTAAGATATACAGGCGCTGTTGCTACCAGAGTTTTACCTTCACCGGTTTTCATTTCGGCAATCTTACCTTCATGCAGGCAGATGCCGCCAATCATCTGTACATCAAAATGCCGCATTCCCAACGTGCGGCGTGAAGCTTCACGCACCACAGCAAAGGCTTCCGGTAAAACAGAATCCAATGGTTCCCCATTAGCAATACGTTCTTTAAATAACTTAGTATTACCGCATAATGTTCCATCGCTCATTTTTTTATATTCCGGTTCCAATGAATTTATTTTTTCAACGATGACGCGCATACGTTTTATTTCATTTTCATTGTTGTCACCCAGCAAACTTTTTAAAAAACCAAACAAATATTGTCACCTCTTACTATATATAAAGCAGAAATATTTTCTTCAGCAAATTTATCAGTCATTCCCCGCAAATTTGCCCAAACTACATAAAAGTTTATCAAACAATTATATATAAGTCAAAAACAGTATAACGTAAATTATAAGCTTTAACAAGATTTTTAGCAATATAAAACCAGATATGCCAATTATTACTGACAGTATCATCTTAACAAATATTTATTATCTCCCTATAAAACAAAGGAGCTGCCGAACATAAACATTTTCATTCATAAAATATGCAATATTCCGTTCCTCCTGTCATTTCAAAAGGACGGGAAACCGCATAGCGGCATTAGATTGCATTTTTATGAGGTCAATGCCATTCGTACGGCAGCTCTTGTTTTAAAAAATAGTTTTCATTATCCCGATTACCTGCACTCGTTCTACATTAAACACCTTTTTCAATGCAGCCCCCATATTCTGAACATGCATACGTTGCAGCTCATTGCCTACAGTTATTAATAAAGTGTTATTATTTTGCGCTATATTATGGATATTCTGCACATATTTAGTGAAATCAGTCCCACCGATAATATCTTGCAAAGCCAGCAACTGCTGATTAAATTGCGGCATTCTTTCCGTCAGCGGGGTAAGTTTTTCCGTCCTTAAATGAGGATTATTGCCAACATAATCTGTTTTATCCGGCACCTCAAACAAAATTATCGCTTCCTTATTATATTTTATAACTTTGCGCCAATTTTTTAAAAATGGGTAAAGACTTTCTTATAGTCGACTCTTTTATACAATATGATGCACGAAAGTGACCAGGACAACCAAAATCACTGCCAGGAACGAGCAATAAATCAAATGACTGTGCCCTTTTACAAAAAGCATAATCATCAGTTTCTAAAGATTCCGGGAATAGATAAAATGCTCCCTGCGGTTTCAAACATTTAAAACCTGCATCAATCAAACCATTATACAGCAATTCACCATTTTTTCTATAAGCTTCTATATTGGAAGGCAAATCACAGCAACGTGCCACGACCCGCTGAAACAGCGAAGGCGCATTTACGTGTGTAAGCACTCTGGCCGCTCCTGCAACAGCTCCATATATTTTTTCATAATCAGCTGTTTCATCAGGGACAATAATATAACCTATGCGCTCACCCGGCAGTGAAAAAGATTTGCTGTATGAATAACAAACAATCGTATCAGCATAGTAATGTGTCAGATAAGGAACATCAATCCCATTATAGGCTATTTCCCGATACGGTTCATCCGATATTAAAAATATGGGGTGTCCATATTGCTGCGCCTTTTTAGTCATTACTGCTGCCAGTTTTTTTATCGTAGCCTCCGAATACACTGCTCCACTGGGGTTGTTGGGTGAATTAACAATCACCGCTTTGGTATGAGACGAAAGACATTTATCAAATGCCGCAAAATCAATCTGAAAATCAGCTGGTTGGGCGGGCACTACTACCAATTTTGCACCGGTCGATTCGACAAAACATTTATACTCGGGGAAATACGGTGCAAATGTAATAAATTCATCATCCGGTTCACTAAGCGCCTTAAACGTTATTGTTATAGCTCCGGCAGCACCGCCTGTCATAAAGAAATTCTTAGCAGTAAAATTTGTTTTAAAACGGCGATTTACACTTTGTGCTAATTTTTCCCGTACAATGGGTAATCCGGCTGCTATCGTATAACCATGGACAGCGCAGGGATCTTCCTCATTTAAAATATCAAATATGGCCTGTTTAATAAAATTTGGTGCCGGAACATTAGGATTTCCCAGGCTATAGTCATAAATATTGTCTTCACCAACTTGAGCTGCCCGCTTGCGGCCATACTCAAAAATAGTACGTATCGTAGATTTTTTTGTACCCAATTCATACATTGCCTGTGCAATCATTTAATCAATCCTTCATTACTAATTTACAGTTTCTTTTTATTGTAACATCTTTGAATATTCTCTTCAATATATGTAACACAAAAAGCCTTAGAACTAATCTAAGGCTTTAAAAGCAGCTGTTACTCAATAAACGCACATTACTGTGCTATTTTTTCATCCTGGAAATAATGCATACTAGTCTTTTTCCATTCCTTGACACTATACAGCATTACCCGTCTGTCAAGATTATTTTCTCGTGCCAGTTCGTCAACAATAGCATTACACTCATTGTGTGTTTTGGCATGAATCATAGTATAAACATTGTATGGCCATTCAGGTGTAGTAGTACGATCATAGCAATGTGATACTGCAGCATTTGCCGCCATCGCCCGGCCTGTTTCGTCCATTCTTTCCTTTGGGACAACCCATGCGCAAAGTACATTTGCCGAAAAGCCTGCTGTATAATGGCCCAAGACAGCCCCCATTTTACGTATCTGACCGTTTTGTTTGTATTTTTTCAATCTTTCCAGCAATTCAGCTTCACTGATTCCTATACGATCTGCCAATTCTTCATACGGTTTTGCCACAAGCGGAAAATCATTTTGCATAACTTTGATAATCTTTTTGTCCAATGCATCCATCTACATTACCTACTTCAAGTTAAATTTTACATTGACCTTATATTTTTTGCGCGAAACCAAACTCATTGCCGATTCCACACCGGGCAGCATGCGAACGTCATACAAAATTTTATCGCGCTGCGCTTCATCCGGTGTCAACAAAGTAAACCACAGGTTATATTTCCCCCTGCGCTCATAATTATGAGTAGCTCCTTCATAGGTATTGACAGCTTCAGCAACACTTTCCATATAGCCGTCTTTAACCTTTAACGCTACTAAAGTACCTACATAACCCAATTTCCCTGAATCAAAAAATGGTCCTATACGACGAATGTAGCCTGCTTCTTTTAATTTTTTTAATCGATCAATGACCATGTCCTCTGATAACCCAACCATTTCACCAAGTCTGGCAAACGGATGGGAAACAAGCGGTAGATTTGTTTGGATTACATTGAGTATTTTCTTATCCGATACCGACAGCATATAACACCTCATAAATCATTATTGCCAGGCTTTCATCATGCATATCGATGAGCCTTGCGGGCAATAAACCACCTCATACAGCAACACTGTACAAAATAACTCCATCATTATGAACTGCATAATTGAATCAGATTCATAATTTATATATCTATTCTACCAAAGCTTGTCCTATAAAGTCAAGTAAATATGAACGCCCCTCATTTTTCGTAGAAGAGTAAGGCAGTATTGTCAATTCTGGTACGCAAAAGGCTTTTTTTAAACGGTCAATATTACTTTTAACCAAATTTTTACTTATCTTATCAGCCTTTGTAGCTATTACAAATACCGGCAGATTATTTTCTACCAGCCATTTAAACATGTTGATATCCGCTTCCATCGGTTCATGCCGTATATCAACAAGTTGGCATACACAATAAAGCCGTTTAGAAGACAAAAGATATTTTTCAATAAATGCAGCCCATCGTTTTCTATTTGCTTGACCTGTTTTAGCATAACCATAACCGGGTAAATCGACTAAATAGAAATCTTTTATTATTTCGTTTTCATAATATTTAGCACGCAGTTTAAAAAAATTTATCGTCTGTGTCTTACCCGGCTGACCGCTGACACGGGCAAGATTACGTACACGCGTCAGTGAATTAATCAAAGAAGATTTTCCTACATTAGACCGTCCGATAAAAGCTATTTCCAAAAGTTTTTCGCAGGGAAACTGATCATTTTTTACAGCGGATGCAATATATTCAGCTCGGATTATATTTACCATTTTACTATTATTATTCGTCATTCTTTCACCAAAGCATATTTTAATACTTCATCCATGGTTTCTACCGGAATAAAATTTATCTTTTGACGTATTTCTTCAGGTACGTCATCAGTATCACGCTCATTTTCCTTCGGCAAAATGATATTATATATTTTTTCACGGTATGCTGCTATAACTTTTTCTTTTAAACCGCCTATTGGTAAAACCCGGCCTCTGAGAGTAATTTCCCCAGTCATAGCAACATCGTTTCTGACTTTTTTATCTGTAAGCGCCGATACTACAGCAGTCGCCATGGTAATACCTGCCGATGGACCATCCTTGGGAATTGCTCCTTCTGGTAAATGAATATGAATGTCCTTTTTTTCATAAAACTTGTCATCCAGACCCAATTTCCCGCTGCGGCTTCTTATGTAGCTCAATCCTGCCTGAGCTGACTCTTTCATCACGTCACCCAGTTGTCCTGTAAGTATAAGATTCCCCTTACCGGCCAATACAGTTGCCTCGGTTGGTAAAATATCACCACCTACTTCAGTCCAAGCCATGCCAGTACATACTCCGACCTGAGGTTTATTCTCTGCATGAGTATGGGTATATTTAGGTTTTCCCAAATAATCTGCTAATGTTTTAGTTGTTATACGTATTCGGGCTTTTCCTTCTTCAACAATTTTTTTAGCAGTTTTCCGGCATATTTTCGCTATTTGTCGTTCCAATTCCCGTACACCGGATTCGCGGGTGTAATCTGCTATTATTTTTTGCAAAACACCATTCATAAATTGCAATTGTGCTTTTTCCAAACCATTCGCCACCAACTGCTTAGACACCAGATATTGCTTAGCTATTTGATATTTTTCTGCCTCAGTGTAACTTGAAAGTATAATTATTTCCATCCGGTCTCGTAAAGGGCGCGGAATCTGTGCTAAATTATTTGCTGTAACGATCCAAAAAACCTGTGACAGATCAAATGGCAATTCAATATAATGGTCAGAAAATGTATTATTTTGCTCCGGGTCAAGAACTTCCAATAATGCTGCCGATGGGTCACCACGGAAATCGGCAGCAATTTTATCAACTTCGTCTAATAAAAACACCGGATTTTTGGTTCCGGCAACTTTTATACCATTAATTATCCGTCCCGGTAATGCACCGACATAGGTACGTCTGTGACCGCGTATTTCCGCTTCATCACGCATACCGCCCAATGATGCCCTGACAAATTTTCTTCCCATGGCTTTGGCAATAGATGCTGCCAAAGATGTTTTCCCGACACCAGGCGGCCCAACTAAGCAAATAATAGGAGCTTTAGTATGATTGGATAGTTTGCGGATAGCTATATATTCTAATATACGTTCTTTAATTTTTTCCAAGCCATAGTGATTTTTATTCAAAACTTCCTCAGCCATTTTTATGTCAAGTTTATCACGACTGGTGTGTTTCCAAGGCAAGTCCAGCAGCCATTCAATATAAGTACGTATTACACCTGCTTCCGGTGACGCGCTGGAAGTTTCATCCAACCGATCAATTTCCCGGCTGAGTGCCTCACGCACAGGTGCCGGATATTTACCATCCATCATCCTTGTCTTATACTTCGTTGTCTCGGTATAACCGTTATCACCATCGCCCATCTCTTTATGAATGGCTTTTAACTGTTCACGCAAATAATACATTTTTTGCGTTTTTCCCATTTGTTGATGAACACGATCACTGATTGTCTTTTCAATATCGAGAATTTCCAGCTCCCGTGCCAGTATATCATACAGGCATTCCAATCGCTTAGCCGGATCAACCAATGTAAGCAGCTTTTGTTTATCTTCCAATTTCATACTCATATGGCTGGCGATTAAATCACATAAATGACCTCCGTCATCTATCATAACCACCGATACAAGAGTTTCAGGCGGAATTCTTTTACTCAGCTTTACCCATTGTTCAAATTTATGGACTACAGCTCTTATCAAAGCCTCCATGTCTATGGAGGCATCTTTTACTTCTTCTTTATATTCAATAATTCTAGCTTCATAATACTTACCATTATCAATCATCTCTTGCATTTCAGCACGATATAAACCTTCCACAAGTACACGAACTGAACCACCAGGTAACTTTAACAGTTGCTTTATTTCAGCGACTGTTCCCATTTTGTACATATCTTCCTGCTTTGGTTCACCTACCGCTGGATCTTTCTGAGCAATCAGTAAAATTTTATGTTCATGGATCATTGCATCTTCTAAAGCCGCAATAGATTTGTCACGTCCTACATCAAGATTCACTATCACATAGGGAAAAACGACAATCCCACGTAAGGGCAATAAAGGTAAGGTCAACGAATCTTTCTCATTTTTCATCTCTCGGGCACTTCCCTTGCAAGTTTTATTTATCAAAAAAAAGCTGCTATATCTATTTTACAGAAATGAGTTTGCAAGATTGCAACTGCTCTTTTCTACAACTATCGCAACAAAGCCTGATTATAAAAGGTTTTGCTGAAAAATAGATACAACAACTTATATTAAACATCCTCATATAATACAAAATTATATAAATTCACAATTTGTCTGCACAAATTATTTATTATTGAATAATACTGACCTATCCATTGGGTAATCTGCTACTATTTCTAATTTCATTACCCCATAATAGTTTCACAATGGAATAATCAAGCTGATTCTTCACTTGTTATTGATTTTTTAGCTGACTGTTTCTTCTTATTCCCATACGTAAGTAAAGGATCTATACCCTTTTCAATAGTTTCCCTGGTTATCCGGCAATTAGTAACTCCCTTAACCGAAGGTATTTCATACATAACATTACGCATCGTCGTTTCAATTATTGAACGCAGACCACGTGCTCCTGTTTTTCTTTTCAATGCTTTTTCAGCTATAAGCTGCAATGCCGCATCATCAAAATCCAATGAAACGCCGTCTATTTCCAACAGCTTTTGATACTGCTTAACTAACGAATTTTTAGGTTTAACAAGAATATCTACTAATGCATCCTTATTTAAAGCATCAAGGGTAACAACAATAGGTAACCTGCCAACGAATTCAGGAATCAATCCACTTTTAAGAAAATCCTCTGGTAGTACATGTTTTAACCATTCACTGGCATTTTGACTATGACGGCTTTTTATTTCAGCACCAAAGCCTACATTTTTTCGTCCAAGCCGATTTTCTATAATTTTTTCCAATCCATCGAAGGCCCCGCCACAAATAAATAAAATATTAGTGGTATCAATCTGCAGCAACTCCTGATGCGGATGTTTACGACCACCCTGCGGTGGAACATTTGCAACAGTTCCTTCTAATATTTTAAGCAGAGCCTGCTGAACACCTTCTCCTGAAACATCACGTGTTATTGATGGATTTTCTGATTTACGGGCAATTTTATCAATTTCATCAATATAGATTATCCCTTTTTCGGCCTTTTCAATGTCATAGTCCGCTGATTGTATCAATTTTAGTAAAATATTTTCAACATCTTCTCCAACATAACCGGCTTCAGTCAATGATGTCGCATCGGCAATGGCAAATGGTACATTTAAAATACGTGCCATTGTCTGCGCCAGCAAAGTCTTACCACTACCGGTAGGTCCAAGCATGAGAATATTTGATTTTTGCAAATCAGTATCATTATTCTTTAATCCCGCATTTATCCGCTTATAATGATTATAGACGGCCACAGATAAAGTCTTTTTTGCTTCTTCCTGACCAATTACATATTGGTCAAGTATAGCTTTTATCTCCTTAGGTTTCGGTACATCCCTGAGTTCTACTTCAACTCCATCGGTTAATTCTTCCTCAATTATTTCATTACACAACTCAATACATTCATCACAGATATAAACTCCCGGGCCTGCCACTAATTTACGCACCTGCGTCTGCGGTTTACCACAGAATGAACATTTGAGCTGTCCCTTATCATCACCGAATTTCAACATATTATCACCTCTCCCTCGGAAACAAAACAGAACAATTATTACTTGCTATCTGTTTTACTTTTCCCTAAATCATCAGGGCGAACAATTACGTCGTCAATCAATCCATATTCTTTAGCCGCTTTCGCCGACATAAAATTATCACGTTCAGTATCCAGCATGATTTTAGCTTCATCCTGCCCCGTATGACGTATCAATATTTCATTAAGAATTTCCCTCGCGCGCAAAAGCTCTCTGGCCTGTATCTGAACATCCGTAGATTGACCCTGAGCCCCGCCTAATGGCTGATGAATCATTATTCGCGAATATGGCAGCGCATAGCGTTTACCCTTGGCGCCTGCTGTCAAAAGCAGCGACCCCATACTAGCCGCCTGTCCCATACAAATAGTCGAGACATCCGGTTTTATATACTGCATAGTATCATAAATAGCTAGTCCTGCGGTAACTACCCCTCCCGGACTATTTATATATAAATGTATATCCTTATCAGGATCTTCCGATTCTAAAAACAATAACTGTGCAATTACAACATTAGCAACATTATCATCAATAGGGCCGCCTAAAAAAATTATGCGATCTTTAAGCAAGCGCGAATAAATATCATATGCACGTTCGCCGCGGCTTGATTGTTCAACAACCATTGGTACATAATTCATATGATAGATCACTCCTCCCTTTTCGGAGAATTATACAACTATTTTGCTAGGTTGTCCATAACAAATTGAGCTGCTTTTTTTCTGCCGATTGTATCAAAAAGACTGGTTATATATCCATTTTTAGTTATTATCTTTTTGACTTCTTTAGGTGTGCTGCCATAGCGAGCTGCCATCATCGCTATTTCGGTATCGACTTCCCTAGTTTCAACTTTTATATTCTCTAATTTGGCAATTTTTTCCAATACAAGATCGGATTTCACAGCTTCCTTAGCTGCTTCACGATATGTTTCGCGTAATTTTGCTATATCAGTATTGCTGTATTTAAGATATTGTTCCATATTCATACCGTGGCTTTGCAAATTAGCAGAAAGTTCATTCAACATACTGTTCACACGATTATCAACCATAACCTCAGGAATATCAACGGCAGCATTATCAGCTACTTGTTTCATCACCTGAGTCCTATATTCGCCTTCAGCACGAGTCTGAGCTGATTTCAACATAATTTCCCGTAAGTTTTTTTTCAAATCTTCAACATTGTCATATGATGTTGATTTTTTGACAAATTCATCATTAAGTTCCGGTAGTTCCTGAATTTTGATGCTATTTATTTTACAATGAAATACAGCAGGTTTTCCAGCTAAAGAAGGTTCTTGATAATCCTGCGGAAAAGTTACATTTACATCTTTCTCTTCACCAAGCTTCATGCCAATAAGCTGATCTTCAAAACCGGCAATAAAACTATTGGAACCTATCTGCAACGGATAATCCTTACCTTCACCACCGTCAAAAGGTTTATCATCAACTTTTCCCAAAAAATCCAATGTTATAAAATTGTCTTTTTCGACTACAGCATCAGCCGCAGCATCCGTCATTTTGGCATGGTGAGTACGCATATTTTTTATTTGTTCGGCAATTTGTTCATCATTGACTTCAACTGCAGGCATTTGCGCCTTAAGTCCCTTATACTCCCCTAAGGAAACTTCCGGTTTAGGTGTTACAGTAGCCTTGAAAACAACATTCTTACCCTTTTCCAAGGTAACTATTTCTATCTGAGGACGGTCAACAGGTTCAATTTTCTGTTCAACAAGTGCATCATCGAAAGCCTTCGGTGCAAGAATTTCAAAAGCTTCATCCAAAATGGCCGTTTCACCCAAACGCTGTACAATGATTTGTTTAGGTGCATGTCCCTTTCTGAACCCAGGAATATTCACACGGTTAGCCAACTGTTTACATGCTACATCAACAGATTTTCCCAGTTCATCTGCTGGTGTTTCTATAGTTAACACCAATTTCTGGTTGTCTGCTTTTTCTATACTGACTTTCATATTATAAAATAACCTCCTAAAATATAATGCATAGCGGCAGAAGATAGTACTGAACAGACCGCAATACACCTAATATACTATAAGCATAATAACATAAACATTATGCAAATACAAGCAAAACAAAAGGCCCGGCATAAAGCCGGGCTGCTACTATCCTTAGATGGAGCGGAAAACGAGACTCGAACTCGCGACCCCCACCTTGGCAAGGTGGTGCTCTACCACTGAGCTACTTCCGCAATTTAAATGGAGCGGGAAACGAGACTCGAACTCGCGACCCCCACCTTGGCAAGGTGGTGCTCTACCACTGAGCTATTCCCGCATTAATGGAGCGGAAAACGAGACTCGAACTCGCGACCCCCACCTTGGCAAGGTGGTGCTCTACCACTGAGCTACTTCCGCATAAGCACAATCATGGCAACGGATACCATTATACAGGAAAAAAAATAAATGTCAATAGCATTTTAGTTTTTTTATGCTATAATGATAATAGATAATTATAAATAAGGATGTGACTTTCTCTTGGATGTTCCCGAGACTGATTTCTTTTTAATTTTAACTGTTGTTTTACTTTTTTTCAATACTTTTCTGGTGCTTTTAAAAACGGCTCTTTCCGAATCACACAAAAGTCAGCTTGATGAAATAATTCCGGAAGATGATTCCCGTTTTGAATCAATTTGTGACCTAATTGATTCGCCTGATGAACTATTCTCAGCTTTAACGATTTGCTCCGTTTGTTGTTATTTTGCTATAGGAATATCATCAGGTATGATAATCATCCCTTGTATATATTCGTTTTTTCAGGCAAATATTTCTTTTATCCCATATATATATGAAATAACATTTGTAATATCATTCATTCTGTTATTATTTATCTGTATATTATTAGGTATAGTAATACCTAATAAGTTGGCACAAATACGTCCTGAATATTATTTAACCAAATATTTATCTTTTCTATTATTGTTCAGGATAACTATCCGTCCTTTAATAAATATGATGTCTCATATTGCAAATATTCTTTTAATGATTACAGGTACCAATCCACCATCTGCTGACTCAGTCACTGAAGATGAAGTAAAAGATCTCATAGAACGTGGTACTGAAGAAGGAACATTTGAAAAAGCTGAACAAGATATGGTCGGCAGTATCTTTCACATGAGTGATCAGACCGCATATTCTCTGATGACTCCGCGTACACAAATAAACTGGATAGATTTGGAAGATGACTTATCGACAAATCTTACATTGATCAAAGATAGTCCTGACGATGTTTTTCTTATAGGTCGGGATAATCTGGATAACCTGATTGGGATCATCTATGCAAAAGATATATTAAAAGCTGCTATCGATAACGATTTACATGATTTAGAAAAATTTATCAAACAACCTGTTTTCATTCCCCGCTCTATGGAATCTTTTCGCATATTAGAAAAATTCCGTCAAAATAACGTAAACGAAGCTGTAGTTGCTGATGAATATGGTGGTGTAGTTGGATTTATTACCTTAAAAGATATTATTGAAGAAATCATTGGTGATATATCATATCCAGAAGAAAAAGATACTGCCCAAATAATACAACGCGATGAAAATTCCTGGTATATCGACGGGCTTTATGATATTGACGACTTCAAAGAACGCTTTGATATTGACGAACTCCCCGGTGAGGAAAGAGCTCAATATCAAACAGTAGGCGGATTTTTATTATCGTATTTTGGCTATATTCCTAAAGCTGCTGAATATAAAATATGGCATAATCTACGCTTTGAAATAGCTGATATGGATCGCAATCGTATCGATAAAATACTTGTGACCAGATTATTCACTGATTAAGAACAACATTATAATGTAAAATATTTAATACTTCTGGTATCCATAGATATCGGAAGTATTTTTAATTGTTATAATTTTATATGGCATAAAATTATTTGTAGAAGCAAAAAATTTATTGCCATTTTTCTTGACCCGATTGTTTAAAAAACTGATTGCTTAAATCGGATAAACTTTGTCAAGGGCAATAAAATAGTGCCTAATCTCTTAATTTAAAAGAAGATTAGGCACTTTCATTTTTATAGACATCTCCCCGGAATTATCCAAGAACAATGCCTGTTATTATATTTTTCCACAAAATAATTGCATTTAAATTATTCTATACCATATATCAAGATAATTTTTATTTTCAGCACCAAAATATTTTAACTCATTACATGATGTATATTTTTGCTATCATCCCTGAAAAATATCTGCATCATAAACCAGTGTATTTCAACGCCGCACTCACAAAATCCCTAAATAATGGATGCGGCCTATTAGGTCTTGATTTTAGTTCCGGGTGAAACTGAGATGCAACAAACCATGGATGATCCTTCACTTCGACGATCTCTACCAAGCTGTTATCAGGCAGTGTACCGGCTACAACCATCCCATTATCAATCAATTTTTGTCTGAATTTATTATTTAATTCATACCGATGCCGGTGACGTTCATGTATTAGTTTTTTGTTGTAGGCCGCCATGGCTTTTGTATTTTCCGCTAACTTGCAGGGATATGATCCCAGACGCATAGTTCCGCCCTTATCCTCTACATCTATCTGAGACTCCATTAAATCGATTACCGGATAATCGGTCTCTTTATTGAATTCGGTACTGTTTGCATCACTCATTCCACAAACATTGCGGGCAAATTCGATTACCGAACACTGCATGCCAAGACATAATCCCAAAAACGGTATCTTATTTTCCCGAGCGTATTTGATAGCAGCAATTTTCCCCTCAACACCACGATAACCAAATCCACCCGGTACTAAGATGCCCTTGCAACCGGCAAATACCTCATCTAGCTCCAAATCTTCCATTTCAATCTTTTCGGCATCCACCCAGGTTATCTTTACATCTGCTTCATTAGATATACCTGCATGATGCAATGCCTCTGTCACAGATATATACGCATCGGGCAAGTCCACATATTTACCGACCACAGCAATTTTTACACGCTGCTTAGGATTTTTTATTTTATAAACCATGCGTTCCCACTCTTCCATGTTGGCAGGACTATAATCCATATTAAGTTTTTGTAAGACTATTTTGTCCAAACCTTCCTTTTGCATGATAAGCGGTACTTCATAAATGGTCGAAGCTGTTTGGTTTTCTATAACAGCATCAACGTCAACATCACAAAACAATGCCAATTTTTTCTTCATATCGGCAGAAATAGATTTGTCAGTGCGGCATACAAGAATATCCGGTTGGATACCAATACTTCTCAATTCCTTTACACTATGCTGTGTTGGCTTGGTTTTCAATTCACCAGCAGCAGAAATATACGGAATAAGTGTCACATGAATATATAGGGCATCATTTTTTCCTACTTCTTTTTTTACCTGACGAATGGCTTCTAAAAATGGCTGACTTTCGATATCCCCAACGGTTCCACCTATCTCAGTTATGACTACATCTGCATTATCCGATGCAGCAACATCATATACGCGTTGTTTAATTTCGTTAGTTATATGAGGAATTACCTGAACTGTACTGCCCAAGTAATCACCACGACGTTCCTTGGTGAGGACTGACCAATAAATTTTCCCTGTAGTAACATTGGACCCCTTAGTAAGATTAATATCAATAAAACGTTCGTAATGACCTAAATCCAGATCTGTTTCCGCTCCATCATCTGTTACAAACACTTCACCATGCTGATACGGGCTCATCGTTCCCGGATCGATATTGATATATGGGTCAAATTTTTGAATGGTTACCTTAATACCGCGGCTTTTCAATAAACGTCCCAAAGAGGCAGCCGTGATACCCTTTCCTAAAGAAGATACGACCCCACCAGTAACAAAAATATACTTTGCCATTTTTTCCTCCATCTATAATTATTTTATTTAACAAGATAATACATTTTTGGACTATCAATTAATGTGTATCATCTTGAATTCCCTCCAACAATTTCATGCGTCTTTGCGTATTATTTTTTCCCTTTGCACCACCTGATGTCGATGATGATGAACTTTTTGAAGTTCCCTTGGTATCGGTGGGCAGCCATTCCGTTAATTTCCACATACCGCTGCCGACATGGCGAAAGCGGCTATCCATATTTATCAATGTATATATCTCTGAAATAGCAATTGGCAGCGATTGCACCGGTTTATTTTTGGCTTCTATAACTTTCATTATGAGGTCTTTATAAAACATTGCATCTCCTGCTTCATTCAATATGTAATAAGCTACATCCGATTCAGTTTTGTTAGTAAAATCCATTGATATCGTCCCTTCATAATTAGTTACATTTTTTCTGGTGAACTTACACCTAAAATATCAAGCGAATGATGAATTACATTCCCTGCCATACCAGCTAACGCCAAACGAGACTGGGCCAGCGGCCGGGTAACTCCAATAATCCTGCATCTGTTATAAAAACTATGAAAATCAGCTGCCAGTTCATGCGAAAAATTGGCTATGCGGTGTGGTGCATAGTCTCTTGCTGCCGTCTTAATCTCATCAGGATATGATAATATCCTTTTTATGAGAGCAATTTCAGTATCATCAGTCAATAATTCCAAATCAACAGCTTCGTCCGATTTTATCCCTGCTTCTGCTGCTTGACGAAAAATACTGCATATGCGTGCATATGCGTATTGAACATAGTAAACCGGGTTTTCACTGGATTCAGATTTTGCCAAATCAAGATCAAAATCCAGTTGACTGTCCAGCGACCTCATTATGAAAAAATAACGAGCCGCATCAACGCCAACTTCTTCAATAAGCTCAGCTAATGTGACACTTTGTCCCGTTCGTTTAGACATTTTTACCAGTTCACCATTACGATAAAGGCTCACCATCTGCAACAACAGTACATCAAGCTTATCGGCTGAATATCCTAATGCCTTCATGGCTGCTTTTACCCGGCATATATACCCGTGGTGATCCGCTCCCCAAATATTTATCAATTTTGTAAAACCACGATCATATTTATTCTTGTGATAGGCAATATCAGCCGCTAAATAGGTTGGAACCCCATTTTCCCGTATTACCACGCGATCCTTATCATCACCATATTCAGTTGATTTGAGCCATAAAGCACCATCTTTTTCATATATCGCTTTATTTTTTATCAATATATCACATACAGCTTTCACTGCTGCCGGATGCAAAGTCCGTTCACTGAACCAAACATCAAAATGAACGTTGAATGCTGCCAGATCTTCCTTTAGTACAGCTAATTTTTCTTTGAGTGCTACTTCTTTAAACGCGGTAAGCCGTTCTTCATCAGTCATTTTTAAATATTTATCAGAATCTTTGTCAATTATACGCTGAGCTGTTTCAATAATATCTTGCCCGTGGTATCCATTTTCCGGAAAATCGGTCTTATGTCCCAATAATTCCAAATACCGGGCATTTACCGATGCAGCTAAATTATCGATCTGGCTGCCGGCATCATTAATATAATATTCACTTTCTACCTGATTACCCGCAGCCCGCAAAAGATTAACCAAAGAACTACCAAAAGCGGCACCGCGTCCGTGTCCTACATGCAATGGCCCGGTTGGATTAGCACTGACATATTCCACTTGTATTTTATTACTGCCATTGTAAGGCATTGTTCCAAAATTTCTGCCTTGTTTTATTGCCTCTTTGAGTTCTCTATAAATTATATCTGATTTCAAATAAAAATTGATAAAACCCGGACCTGCTATCTCCACTTTTTCGAGATAAGTCATGTCTATCTGTTTTATCAATTCCTCAGCAATCTTTTTGGGTGCCATATGAAATACTTTTGCCGACTGCATCGCAAAATTAGTAGCTAAATCTCCATATTCTTTTTGTGGTGGTATTTCAAGTATTACCGGCGGCATTTCCCTAACCTCAGGAAAAACACTCATAGTGCTGTTCTTTTGCACTGCCGCTTGTATTTCTTTTATTACCAGTTCGTGGATATTCAAAGAATCTTCCTCCCTATCAATTTAAATACCTGCTTTGCCTGTCTGCTGCAACAATTTCAATATGGAGCTCATTATTGCTTTGCCATTTACCATCTATTAATACATCATAAAAAACGTGGATACTGCTTGATATAGAACCAATCGTGATATCTATCTGCTTAGTATCCACCGAAATTTTTATATCGCCATAAGGCGTATGATAATGACTGTCACTTTTTACACCATTTGAAAAAAACTGCTCATTCTCAATAGTACCTCTGCGTACCAGCCTCAATGAATCACCAGCAATTTTTAAAAGTGTTTTTGTACCTTCCATTCCATTTGAGTCAGACTCGTCATAAAAAACATAACTCATTCCATTTTTGCAGTAGTACTGCCCCTCAGAAAGAAATTCCAAACTTGTTTTTTCTCCCAATAAATCTGTCTGGGTTCCTTCCACCTTTAAAATGACTTTTTCCATTATGGCTCCTTTTTTTACAAACATATAAATATTATAGCGTACCACATCTTAAAAGCCAATAAGCACAGTCAAATAATTTCAATAAAAAAGCCAATGCCAGACAGCATCAGCTTAAGTCTACAATTATATAATAAATATTATTATTTTATTTCCGCATTATATTTATATATCAATTTCACAGGTCGATAAGATTCCTTAGCTTTTCTAAGCCCTGCTATTCCCATGTCTTCCTCGCGATTGATATATTTCATATCTGCCCATTCGTGCAGCACAAATGCCTGATTAATAAATGTATACGCTCCATTAATATCAGGATCTGCTTTTTCCACATGAATAACTGCCGTATCAGTATTCAATTGTTCACCAAAAGTAAATGCAATTATACGATTATTGTCCATTATCGCTCCACCCTTTAGTGCCAACCCGTCAAAATTGTTCAATACTTCAATTATAGCATCACGTTCTGCTGCAATAAACGGATCGTCCGGTAAATCCTGACTGCGCATCTTGTACCAGCCATTAACGGTCAATTTGCATTGCAGTATAACATCACTATTTATTGGAATATAATGTGCATTAGGATAATTTTTGCGAAAATTATTCAAATGATTTTTTTTGGAATGAAATTTTCTCCCGCTCAAATTTATCAGGTCCTGGCTGTCATACACATAATCAAAATTTTCCACATCAGAAACAATATTAAATTCAGCTGACGGAAATTTCTCCAATTCATCAGCCATCCACTTTTCTAATCCATAAAAAATTAATGGTTTACCTAACGTTTTAAAATATTCCACCCATTTTTCTATAGCCCACTGCATTTTCTCTTTTGGACCGAATGGCTGCAGGGCAAACTCATCGGTTTCCCATTTTGCCTTTAAAAACAGCACGCCATTTTCAACTTGCCACATCATATTATACGGTTTCCGCCACATAAACAGATTAGTAAATGTAAAATGTGAATTTTCATAGTATCCTGCTTTGAAAAAAGCATCAAATACCGGTTTGTCTTCTTGAGTTAATTCTTTAAAGTTGATAGTAACACCCTCCTGGTAATTTATCAATTATTACACTGCCGCACAATAAACATATCAATCATTAGATTGATATAGCTTGTCAATTATTACTTGGTGAGTATTATATCAGTTATTAACAAAAATCGCAAATAACTACATTAAAAAAAATGCAAAGCAACTCGCTTTGCATTATCTACAGGATTGGTGGGCCCCGCAGGACTCGAACCTGCGACCAACCGGTTATGAGCCGGTGGCTCTAACCAACTGAGCTAGAGGCCCGTAATGGCTCCTTGAGTAGGACTCGAACCTACGACCGATCGGTTAACAGCCGATTGCTCTACCAACTGAGCTATCAAGGAATATTATTATTAAATTGGCTCCTCGAGTAGGACTCGAACCTACGACCGATCGGTTAACAGCCGATTGCTCTACCAACTGAGCTATCGAGGAATGTTGCCAACAGAAAATATTATACTCAAAACAATTGATACTGTCAACAGTTTTTAGATATTTTTCTTAACCTAAACTACCATAATTTATGATAGAATATAAATATATGTTGATATTTTTAATTATTACATATTTTATCACATTATGAAAGGTCAGATAAAATGAATAAAAAAATGCGTAGAAAAGACCGGCAAATGTCAGAAGCAGATACAATAAAAGTTTTAAAAAGTGCTCAATACGGTACACTATCAATGCTTGATACAGAAAATAAACCTTACGGCATACCCATCAGTTTTGTTTATGAAAATGGTATGATTTATTTACATTGTGCCACAGCAGGCACCAAATTGGATAACATCGCCCATGATAACAATGTTTGTTTTTCTACAGTAACCGATGTGGTAACTATCCAAGAAAAATTTTCAACTCGTTTTAAATCTGCCATCATTTTTGGTAAGGCAGAACTTGTTAATAGCATTGAGGAAAAAAGGACAGCGCTTATTGCTATTTTAAACAAATATTGTCATGATTTTTATGAACCCGGTTTAGAATATATCGAAAAGTCACTTGCCCAAACTAACATACTGCGAATACAAATAAATGACATTACTGGAAAAGAACACAAATAATCAGCCTTTTGGCATAATCCGAGTATACTGGCAGATACACTGTTTTAATGATTTTTCATTTACTATTTTTAATTATTGGCAATTTTGGTGTAAAACTTTAATTAGGTGATATTTAATTGATACGAGTTAATAAGCTTGATTATTATAATAATCATTGGCAAAAAGACATCAAAAGCAGCATTATATTTATCAGTATGATGCTTTTATTGACCATTGTCGGCAGTTTCCATGATGCCTGCCTATTTAACAGCCGGGGCATAACTATTATCAGCATAGTTGTTTATATCATGCGTGGTATTATAATATGTTCATCCATATACTTCCTGTTATGGCTTATTTCCCAAAAACATAAACCTATTAATAGAAATCATTATCTTTATGTATTCTTCTGGGAAATCGGTATTGCTGTCATGTGTACTTTTTCAGATTTTACCAGGCCGACAACGTACTATCTTTCTTCTGTAATTGAAGTTCCAATGCTTCTGGCAATGTATTTAATAATGCCTCAATATAATAATGTACTACGTACTATTCCTCCAGTTTTACAAAGTACTTTTTCTATAATTTTATATATGTTATATAAAACTCCACCAACTGAACTTGGTTTTGGCAGTTTTTACATGGGTATGATATTTGTTAACTTTATTGGCATATATTTTTCACAAAAAATGTACTCAAATGAATATCATCTTTTTTATCTTGCAAACATAGACCCTTTAACAGGACTTTACAATCGACGTTATTTTGATAACAATTTAAAAAGGAATTGGTACATTTGTTCAAAGCAAAAGAAAAATTTGACAATATGCCTGCTTGATATAGATCACTTTAAAACATTCAATGACACTTATGGTCATCAATTCGGAGACAGAATTTTAAGTAAAACTGCGGCAATTATTGAACAAAAATCTCACTTGAACAATGTTTCTGTTGCTCGTTATGGAGGAGAAGAATTTATTATAACTTTGGTTGGCCTTTCAGCAAAAAGTGGAAAAACATTAGCAGAAAATATTAGAAAGACTATTGAATCTGTCTTTCTTGTAGACAACAGTCAGCATCATGTTAAAATAACTATCAGTATTGGTGTCTCACATATCATCCCGACTTCAGTTACCACACCCGATTTACTTATTAAGCAGGCTGATACCGCATTATATTCAGCAAAATCCAGTGGTAGAAACAAAACAATAGTTTACGATGATAACTAAATGACTGAGTTCCTTAATTGCAATGGCAAATCGGATACTTTATCAAAAACTATATGGAAATATTTAGCATGGATAATCGTTCGTCAAAAAGCGCTTGAGGAGAACGGTATCCAAACATCTTTCGTGGTAACTCGTTAATCCATTCCTCTACCTTATTAATGAGTCACGTTAGACATGTCTTTTCTTTTAGGAATGAAACGTCGCACCAAAGAATTCTGCTTCTCATTTGTGCCGCGCCCACCAGAAGAATAGAGATGCGCAAAATACACCACTGTATCATTCCCAGCAACAGTTGGGTGAAAGCTTGTTTTTTAGAATTTCATGTTCAAGATACTCTACAAATGCCTGTGTTTGCTTTAGCTTAAACGGCTTACGACAGGCCTTGCGATTCTTTTTATAGATAGTCTGACCGGTAAGACCAAAATAGCATTTGTAAGACATCAAGTCACTTTTTAGTTGTGGGGCTGTACCGCGCTTCAGTTCTTCATAAAGGGTGGAGCGTGCTATGCCTACCTGCTCGACAATTTTTGTCTTAGAAACATTTTGTGCATCAAGAGAGCTTCAATTTGTCCTCGCTGAAATGCGGTTAAGTGTTTAAAAGAACGGCATTTTATGATAGAATCTTTTTGGGACATGGCAAAAACTCCTTTGGTATTGTTTTGTGGTTAAAAACATTCTACCATATAGCTTTTGCCTGTCTTTTTATATGTCCGATTTCATTATACAATCAACCTTGCAATTTAGGTTTTTATAATAATTAAAAAAAAGCTTGCATTTCACCAATTCATCCCTTATAATTTATAAGGTACTCGATGGAGTACTTAACAATTTGACTCACTAGCTCAATTGGCAGAGCATCTGACTCTTAATCAGCAGGTTCGGGGTTCGATTCCCCGGTGGGTCACCAGTAAATTCAAGGGGGCTGTGACAAAATGAGAAATCATTTTGTCCACAGCCTCTTTTTCTATACAATTTGAGGCAACAAGCAGGCAATTACTGAAAAAATGGCATAATCCCCCTTTCCCCATAAAAACTGCTTTTCTACAGTTTATGCGGCTTTCTTCAAGCGTAGTTTTTTATTGTGGTATTTATAAAGATTGTGCCCAATGGAAACCAGGAAAATCTCTAAACGTACCTGTTCCAGGCCTTTTCGAATAATTCTTTTGTACCAGCGGTTATTTTTCATAATCCCAAAAGTACCTTCAGATTGAATCGAGCGATTCATACGAAGAAGCGCTCCTTGAATGCTTTCTAAGTTGTTCACAACTTCTTGATGCATAGAGGTTAGTTCCTGGTTAAGACGAATCGTCCTGTTTTTGTCCGTCTTTTTACATTCGGCACCATAAGGACAATCTGTACAATTTTCGCACTGGTAAACTTCTTCCTGACGTCCGTATCGATTTCCTTTTACATTTTGTCTGTATTGCAGATGAAATGCCTGTCCTGCGGGACAACGCAGAGTACCTTCTTCATCAATCTTGAAATTTACTGGGCGAAACTGATTCTCTCGATACTTCGCATTTGTGGTTTCTTTCTTGTACATCGTGAATTTCATGTATTTTTCCATCCCGTGCTGCTCACAGTAAATATAATTGTTGTATGAACCATAGCCTGCGTCAGCTGCGGGATACTTTGGATAAAATCCGTAGGTATTATGAAATTTCTCCAGTAAGGGAACAAAACAATCCATGTCTGCACGGTATTGATTTACATCAGCTACAGCTATGTATTCATCTGCAATACCAAATTGAACATTGTAGGCTGGCAGGAGCTGGTCGTTGCCCATATAATCTGTCTTGATCCGCATGAATGTCGCACAGTGATCTGTTTT
Source organism: Pectinatus frisingensis (assembly GCF_014076555.1). Lineage (NCBI taxonomy): Bacteria > Bacillati > Bacillota > Negativicutes > Selenomonadales > Selenomonadaceae > Pectinatus > Pectinatus frisingensis. The sequence goes on along the minus strand of NZ_CP045424.1, from coordinate 712,503 downwards.
GGAATAACTGTTCCGGTCTGGACCACAAATAGTTATTTTTTCAACATATTCTTTGAGTTTGGCTGTATATTCCTGAAGCCGTTCGTAATAGCGCTGCCGGGATGTTTTTCGATGGCCTTTTCCATGGACAAATTTTGTTTCATCTATTTCATAGATTTTGGCATACCGATCTGTTACTTCATTCAGGTATTCAGGAACATATTCGGAATTCGTATCAATTTTGATATTAAATCCGGCAAGATCATCGTTGATTTCATCAAGTAACCCGGTGATTTTTTCAAAAAGCCTGTATCTGGACTTTTCAGTTGCTTTCTTCCATACCCAGCTGTATTTATTGGCATTTGCCTCAAATTTCGAACCATCGATATACAGATGGCTCAAATCCACATGATCTTCGGCAAAGATTTTCTTATTGATATCGCTGAACAATTCCTCAACCGATGGATTGAGCATATTTTCGATGAAATATCCGAAAGTTCGGTAAGAAGGTGTCTCATGATCCATAAGGTACATAAAGCGAAGATTGACTTTACAGCAATCTTCCAGTTCGCGCAGAGAGATATATCCATTTGTCATAAATCCAAATAAGATTGTTTTCAACATACTGGTCGGGTTGTATCTGATGCGTCCGGTAACGTGTTCCGGAACATTTTTCAGGTACTTCTCCAAGTCGATTCCCTCCATAAATCGGTCAAAAACCAGCACGGGATCACAGATATTCAGATAATCTGAAATAAATAGTGGCAAAACTGCCTGTTTTACTTTAGAATGATTAGGGGTAATGTTTTTCATTGGTACGTAAAATTTTACCACAAAATGAGGACCACCGGCTATTTCCAGCCAGTGATCCTCATTTGTTTTTATTGGGACTTTATTTCACAGCCCCCTTTTTTTGTTGCCTTGGTGTCCAAATTTGGGGTCCAAGATTATAAAACTGGTTAAATTATTTTTTATCTGAATCATTTATATTAAATATTGTAAGCGGTGCTAAAATATTATCCATCATGTTAGCTGTCTCACGCTCTGACTGTTTTAATAGGTGACATAAACCACCTGAGTGGTTGTTGAGTTGCTATGGCCTAATTTACCAGCTACTGTGGCAAGACCTACGCCGGCATTAATTAAATAAGTAGCAGCCATATGTCTAAAGCTGTGGGGTGATATGTGAGGAAGATCATGTTTCTTCACAAATTTACTTAGCCAAGAATTTATCGAATCCGGATGTGCCAGATGTCCGTTCCAAGTAGTAAAGATATAATTATCCTGCCAGTTTGATATATCTCTACCTTCCCATTTATTTGACAGCGATACTGCAATTTTTTTCTGTTCTTCTTCATAACTATTTAGACATTGAATAAGGACATCAGGCATTGATACTATTCTATTGGATGACTTATTTTTAGTGCTTTTAATAAATACACCTTTTTGAGGCAAATATTGTGCCGATTGACTTATCGTTATTGCCTTCTCCTTGTAATTAACATGTTTCCATTGAAGTCCAAACATCTCACCTTTACGAAGGCCTAAAGATATTTCTAACAGGACCCATAACCGGTGTTTTAAAGGTTCACCATCCAATAGACACATAAACCGATTCAGTTCTGATAAATTCAATATTTTTTTATTGTTTCTATAATGAAATGTTGGAGAATCAACATTGTCTGCTGGATTAATATATATAAATCCCCATCGTTTCGCTTTTTCCAAGAGTAAGTGCAAAAATACATGATGTTTCCTAACACTGTTTTCACCAAGCCCACCTGGTCTGCCATCCAAGCGTGGGGCCTCTTTTAGATTGGCATAAAACAACAATAAATACCTTGGTTCTATCTTATCCAAAGCCTTATGTCCCAAAGCAGCATCTATTCGCTTAAAAAGTTTAGTATACTCAAAAACTGTTTTTGGTGCCAGATGCTCATTAGCAAAATTATCCAGCCAATATTGAAAAAAGTCATGCAGTTTCATTTGGTTTGTAAATTTTGATGGCTGTTTGGCAAGTTCACCAATCATTATCTTTTCTTCGCGCTCTGCGTCAATCCTTTTTCCATGTATTGTTTTCGTCCTGCGCTGCTTTTTCCCATTGTTAGTTATAGCCTTCATAAATAATTATGCGCCAACTATCCGTACCACGCTGTTCTATCGCTATTTTAAACCCTTCCTTTAGATTAAAAAGGCAGCTAAAGGTCAGCTGCCTACTAAGTTGTTAATATTTATTACGCTATTTTTTTAATGCCTGGAGCCGTAGAAATAGGGACTATGAATAAAAGTCTGTAAATAAGGTCTTCTATGATAGTTAATAAAGAGTTAATAAATCGTCATTTTGCTAGGACTGTCATGCCAGTAATCTGTCAGGGTACATGATGACCAGTTCACCTCTTACCTTTCCCCAATTCCGAAGTGGCATAGTCCATTTCTTGGCAGCCTCGAAAGTGGACAGGTACAAAGCCTTAAGCAGAGCCTGTGAACTTGGGAAAACACTTCGCTGACGGTTTAAACGGCGGTAGGAAGAATTTAAACTCTCAATGGTGTTCGTTGTATAGAAAGCTGTACGAACGTCTATCGAAAACTTAAAGATTGGTGTTATGACATCCCAGTGATCATGCCACCGTTTCATGGCTGCTGGATACTGGGACGTCCATTTCTTATCTACTTCCTCTAACCGTCTGACAGCAGTTTTTTCGTCAGGAGCAGTATAGATCTCGTCCGAAGATCTCTGGCAAAATTTTGGTTACATATTTAAGGGTATTACGTACCATATGCACAATACAGCGCTGGTGTTCTGTTTTTGGGAAGGCTGCAGCAATCGCTTCCTTAAGCCCTGTGAGTCCGTCCGAGCAGAGGATAAGAATATCCTGCACGCCACGGTTCTTCAGACCGTTCAGAACACCCAGCCAGTATTTACTGTTTTCATTTTCACCGACTTCAAGGGCGAGTACTTCTTTGTAGCCATCCTCATTGATACCGAGCACAACATATGCAGCCAACTTGCGGACAATACTGTCGTGACGTACCGAAAAATGAATGGTGTCAATAAAGATAATAGGATAGACGCTGGCAAGTGGTCGACACTGCCACTCTTCAATCCGGGGTAGGATTTTGTCAGTGACATCCGATATGAAACCTTCTGATGCCTCAAACCCATAGATATCCTCAATGGTTTCAGAAATTTGTTTGTTCGTCATCCCTTTGGCATACATGGAAATTATTTTCTGGTCAATGGCAGAGATGTCCTTCTGACGCTTCTTGACAACCTGTGGCTTGAATGAGGATTGCCGATCCTGAGGAACGTCAATCTGAAAGCTGCCATAACTGCTGTTCATTTGCTTTGGTTTATAACCGTTGCGGGCGTTCTCGCTGTCGGAGCGTTCCGATTTGCTATAGCCCAGGTGTTCATCCATTTCAGACTCCATCATCTCTTTGATGGTGCCGCCAAGCAGATCCTTCAGGGCATCTTGGATGTCATTTGGTTTCTCGATGTTATACTCTTGGAAGAGCTGCTGGATAATAGCCCGCTTCCCATCGGTCATTTCAACCTTGTGAATCTCTTTCCGCTGTTTTGCCATGATAAAAAGGCCTCCTATGATTAGATTGTACCATAGAAGACCTTATGACTTCGAGTGGAAGTTTGTTTACAGAGATTTTTTCATAGGCTCTTTCATATTCATTGTTCCTGCTCCATCTTTACCGGTATTATTCAGTGTTATTGCCTGGCCTTGGCTCAATTGCACACCCTGCCAGTCATGTTCCTCACCGCAGCAGTCATGTCCAATGATATCCCAGCTGACAATAGAAGTGTCATAATTATCAAATACCACTTGCCTGCTTTGTCCATCTCCAAGCATCGCATCCTTTAAAACATCATTTCCCGTCTGATTAGTTCCCGCTGGACTAATAGCTAAATCGCTTAAATTAAATCCCGAATCATTAACTATAGTGACACTGAGTCCCTCAGCAAAAACAGAACTTCCCAAAATAAATAATGTCACCATTGTTAATACTGTAGATAATAAAAAAACCTTTTCATCATTGTTCCCCCTTTTAGTGCAGCACTCATTAAATATTATGCATGTGTAACCTGTGATAATTGCCCATGTTCCAAACGAAACACCTGATCAGCACGATTTGCCAAGACATAATCATGCGTTACTATAACAACAGATGTGCCATCATTACGTATCTGTAAAAAATATTCAGCCACAGTTTCCGCCAACGATGGATCAAGATCATTTGTTGGTTCATCTGCTAAAATAATGCTTGGTCTAAACAATAATGCTCTTGCCAGTGAAACACGCCGCATCTGACCGACACTAAGTTCCTGCGGTTTGTAATTCAAACGGTTTGACATGTCAAATTTTTCCAATAAAAATTTGGCTCTCTTTATAACATCATCTTCAGTTTTGGCAAAATGCGCTGGTACAAGCACATTTTCCAGAACTGACAATGATCCAATCAATCTTGCCCGTTGAAAAACAAAGCCAAAATATTTTCCTCTAAGCCTAGCCTGCTCACTAAGCTGTAGTTTATTCACTGCTGTTCCATTAACAAATATTTGTCCTGAACTTGGTTGTTGCAAAAGTCCCATAATTGACAATAAAGTAGTCTTTCCAGCACCTGAGTCTCCGGTAATGGCAATAATGTGTTTCTTAAACAAAGATAATGATATCCCATTTAATATCGTATTTCCGGCGTAATTTTTTTTTACATCACGAAGTTCAAATAATTCAGCCATAATCAGTCTCCTTAATCAAATTCGCCGCGAGTCATAATAGTGCTCGGATCAATATGACTGCCTTGATAAGCAGGTATCCATGCAGCTAAAGCTCCTATGCAGGAAAACACGACAAGCATTGCCAAAGACAGTATAGTGAAAAAAGCACCAGATGGATTGATAAATGGAAATGATTGATGAGCCTTCAGCAACCATAACCCCGCCCAGTATAATCCTCCTTATATAATCTTGCTTTTTCTCTTTAAATCTCTGTTTTTCTCACTTTTTCATAAACAAAAGAGCTATCAATGTGGCTTCATCCTGCATTTACTGCTCGGATTCGCAGGTTTTTGCGTACAACAAAGAGAACGTCGTTGTTTTCTTTTTTTGAAAGGCCGTCTCTTTGCCCACTTTTCCTGCGGCGGCACAACCTCCTATGTCTAACGGGATCCTCTGTTTCCAGTGTCCTGAATTCCCTCGTTCGGCCTGTCCACATATGGGTGTCTGGATGCTCCTCGACTGAGTCTCTGCTCTAATGGAATAATTTCTGACTACCGGCTCTTTGCTTATGCTGTTGTGCATCTATTTTCTTCTGGCACCTTTCGGTGGACGTTTTCCCAAAAGATTTTCTTTTCTTGCTCAGGCGGCCTTGAGCGGCCGATGGATATCCTCCAACATCTTTTGTCCGTCATAGACTACTTTTTTCGTCAATATGGCATAAAAGATACGGATCAGCTTACATCCTACGGCTATTACGGACTGTTTTTTCTTTAAAGGATGCTCTGGGCGACCAATGTAATACGCATGGATGCTACGAAACTCCTCGTTCTTCGCGATCAGCGGGATGACGCCCTTGAATAATATGGCTCGAAGCCTAGCCCTTCCTCGCTTGCTGATGGTCGTCTGCCCCTTGTGTCTTCCTGAGCTGTTTTCCTTTAATGCGAGTCCCGCCAGTTTCTGTATTTGCTTTGGTGAGTCGAAACGCCTCACGTCTCCTACCTCTGCCAGAAACCCGGCTACCGTGATGAGCCCTATTCCCTTGATGGCTAGCATTTGCTTGCTTTCTGGTATCTTGCTGCACAGTTCCTGGATTTTCTCCATGACTTTCTCGTACTGTACCTTGTGGTGTTCATATTCTTCCAACAGGAGTTCCATCTCCATCCGGGCCGCTTCGGAGCCTTGCCGCTGGCCTATGCTTACTTTGGCAGCGTTCATCAGGGTCGTTGCCCGTTTCATTCCCACTGCACGCAATTTTGCATCTCGCCATATGCGGTTGACTCCCTCTGCTCCCAGTTCTACGATGTCTGCTGGCATACAAGCTTTCTTTAGCAGAATGATACTGCTCTTGGCTTCAAAGCTGCCAAAGACTTGCTCATATTCTGGAAAATATATGCTAAACCACCGATTTAGACGATTCTTACAGCTGATAAGCTGCTCCATCGTCCGCTGGCGGATTGGCGACATGATTCTCAGGTCTGCGTATGCGCCCTTCGGACTGTACGGCACGCCATAACGGCCCTCCGTAACAAGCTTCGCGATCACCTTGGGATCCTTACGATCGTTCTTTGTCTGGCTGTTGTCATCCATTTCTTTGCTCTGCCTTACATGATACGGGTTGACGAGTACCAGCTGAATGCTAGCTGCCTCCAGATAATCTCTGAGCGTGAACCAGTAATGGCCCGTAGGTTCTGCTCCGACTACAGCTTTATCTTTTTTCTGTGCTGCCTGCAGTTCCACAATCCATTTGTGGAAGCGGTCAAAACCGTCTCTGCAATTAGCGAATTTCAGGACTTTACTCAGTTCCCGTCCTCGCCAATCAAAGGCACGCGCATAATGGATTCTGCTGCCAATGTCGACGCCGACTACCAAAGTTGTTTCTGCGATTTGCTCAATCTTTTCATTCTGTGTATAATTCATAGTAAGGATGCCTCCGTTGAATATAGATTTATTAACTGGTCAGGTTAACAATCTTTATTCTACGTGAGGTATTCTTTTTTTGCAAACCCGCTATTTTTTACTTAACGGGAATGCTCCTCCTGCAAATAAACCGATTATAGTTCCTGCTAAAGCAACACTTATTGCCTCGCCAATGACAATTACAGCTATATCACGCCCTGACGCCCCTAATGCCAGATATAATCCCCATTCAGCCTGGCGCTCCCACGTCAATGTATAGAATCGCGAAAACAATTGGAATATCGACAATAAAATAATCAAAATACCTGTACCGCCTAATAGGTATAGCAAAAGATTGAATTGATCATTAATATGCTTTTTTACTTCTGAAGCCACAATAGGATGGACATAGCCTGTTCCTTGAATTTTTTCTACAATATTTTCCAAATTTGCTCCTTCAGTAGCTTTTACCATTACAGCTGAAATCAATCCATCAGTCGGGCCCACATCTTTTAGTGCTATTTTCAGCTGTGGATTATTGGCAGCCAGATTTCTTGCTTCATCTATATTTGTTAATATAGAATAATCCATACTTGTGCCTGTTTCTTCCAGTACAGCTACTATCTTAAACATTTGTCCCAAAATACTTATTTTGTCACCTAAAATGTTTTGAACTTTAGCTCCAAGAATTACTTCATCAGACTGAAGTCCATCAGGGCGAACTGATTTTAACCAAGGCGATATGATCCAGTCACTTGGTGGGTCATAACCGATAAGGCGGATACTGTCGCCTACAGAACAGCAGTCAGCCGTCAATGTATGGGTAAAGAATTGTGGTGTTGCATTGCTGACGCCCGGTATTTTTCGTATTGCGTCTGTTATATTTTCAGGCATATATATATTAACCGGCGCACCGCTAAACAATATCAAGCTGGGTTCCTCCATTACCGCATTACCAGGCACCACAACAATATCAGCTCCCATGCGCTGCCTTGATAAATCCATGCCCTTGGAAACACCGGAAAATATCGGTATAATACAAAATACAATTCCTACACCAATAGCAACAGAAAAAACAATTGCCATATTTTGCAGCTTACGGTGCAGGAGACTTTGCCAAATCAAAAATGCCATATTTATCATCCCTCTACTTGAGATGTTTTTTGTTTAGAAAGCAAAAAAAGCTGAATTATACTGACCAAAACAAGGATAATACCAAGGCAAATTGTAATGGCTGTTGTCCTATGACATGCTGAAGCTGGATGAACACAAATGCCAATGACCCATGGTTGAGGTAAAAGAGTAACAATAATGCCTAGAAGTGAGATAATAAAGCTTGCTAATTTCTTTGCTTCCAGTGTATGTAATACAAACAGGCTAAAAGAAATAATAACTGCTAAAAGACCAACTAAAAATTCTGCCTGATATGTATAATGACAACGCATAGAATTCATCCCACCTGCCAAATCCGTGCATATTGGCACCACTCTTGGCAAAAGCAGCAAAACAATACTGACTATCAAAGAAATCCATGCTAATGGCTTATAAAGTTTCATTTTCTCACCTCCTTATATATGCCAAATTTTATCATTTGTTGCTATATAATTTTTTGTATTGTCCATTATTAGGAAAGAACATTTTTCCTGATTTGGCCCTATTTTAGGTTTTGCACCGTTAAATGGTGCCCTATTTACACCACTGTATAGTGTTATAATTCCTATGATAAATATAATAAAAGCCAACAAAAGAAACTTATTGAAATTCATTATTAATGCGCACCTCCTAAATACATTAAATACAAGCAACCTGTTGATATCAGCGCTGCTAATAAAAGCCATCCCCTATATCCCATTTTTATTTCCTTCTCTATAAAACAACGGACTTAGTAAAATCTCTATATTATCTTATGCAAATGCTTTATTAAATGCCTGTGTCAGATCTTCTATTAAATCTTTTGGATCTTCAAGTCCAAGCGAAAGACGGATAAGATTCTCCGGAATGTCTGCTGTTATTTTCTCATTCGGCTCTAATTCGCCATGAGTAGTCTGTGGTGAGTTTACCAGCAATGAACGAACATCACCTATATTTACGTGATAATGGAATAAAGCTATGTTGTCGATAAATTTTTCACGCTGCAGCTGTGTTCCTTTAAACCCAAATGCCAATAAACCACCTACACCTTTTGGAAAATATTTTTCAGCTAATTTTTTGTGCGGACTGTTTTTTAACGAAGCATAACGTACCCATTCGACATGTTCATTTTCAGCTAAAAATCTGGCAATCTTTTCGGCATTTTTAGTCTGTTTGGCTACACGTTCTGATAATGTTTCTAAACCAATTAAAACCAAATAAGCATCAAGGGCGGATAGCGTTGATCCAAGATATGCCAGATAATGCCTCCTAATTTGAAAACACAGCGGCGCATCAGGAAATACTTCCAGAAAACTTCTTGGTTTATTATTTTCATCACGCAATGTCCAATATTTTTTGGAAAACTGAGGGAATTTGCCATTATTCCAATCAAATCTGCCGCTTTCTTCAATCAAGCCTGCAATGACATTGCCATGCCCGCTAAGTGCCTTGGTAGCGGAATAAACAATAATATCAGCCCCATGCTTTAATGGATTGAATAAATACGGAGTAGCCACAGTGTTATCAACCACCAATGGAATACCATTACGATGCGCTACATCAGCTATAGCTTCTACATCCAATAAAAATCCATTAGGATTGCTGATACTTTCTATAAATATAGCCTTAGTGTCAGGTTTAATTTCCTTTTCCAGTTCAGATGGCGTTTCTATATTTTTGGCAGTATCTATACGTATATTGAAACGGGGAAATGTCTTTTTAAAATCATCAACTGTACCGCCATATAAATATGGTGTCGTCAATATAGCCCCGCCGCCTTCAGTTAAGCTAAGCAGCGTATAGCTTATTGCTGACATACCGGAGCTAACTGCCAATGCAGCAGAAGCTCCATCTAAGGCTTTTATTCGTTCTTCCAGAATTGCTGCTGTTTGATTGCCAACACGTGCATAAACACAGCCCAGTTCCTTGAACGTAAATAAGTCTTTAGCATTCTGAACATTTTTAAAATCATAAGCGGCAGTCTGATAAATTGGCGGAGAAACTGAATAATTATGCTCATCCGCATTATACCCCGCATGTATCTGTGCAGTATCAAAACCATAATCTTTCGTACTCAAATCAATCACTCCTCGTATAAAATAATGACCTATTTATATGTAGATAATACGGAATTAAAGATATCTTCCATAACTCTAAGTCCGCCATGAAAACCGACATAACCGGTAGTCAGGACCAAACGATATGGCGATGGCACTGATGCTGAGATAAAATCATATTTTTTCTCTTTAGCCAGTTGTTTATCCCAGCCACTGCCAATTATAAGTCCCCTACCTTCGTGTGAAAGGCCACGGATAATATCCTGAACCTTGCCTGCATCAGGCTCAAATGTCAAAGGAATACTTTTTTTGCTTGATGTAGTTTTCAAATCCTCTTCAATTGCCTGCTGGAATTTTTCCGGTGTATTATCAACTATGAATTGCTCCTTCGGAACGATTCCTGTTTCATGTAAAAGAAATTTCGACAAACCAACAACGTATCCGGCATCATGTATTATATGCACATGGTTCGGCAGTCCATAACGAAATTCCAACAAAAATGTCGCTAAATTATCCACTTCCTCATAATAAGCAGCACTTTCGTGATTTATAAATCCAGCTGCATTGTCATAATCAATTGCTATTTCCAAATGCTTTGCAATATCTAATACACCATGCAAGAACTCTTCTGTCTCATTTGCTCCTATAGGCAGATGAGGAAATTTAAAAAATGGCTGTCCATATACTGCCTCAAGATGTTCAACGATTTCCTGACCATACCACGGTGATACCAATATGTTGAAATTTGCCCGCGGTATCTGTTGCCATTCAGTGACACCGCTTGATTCCGGACCAAACAGTATATGTACTTTAAATCCAAGATTTTCCAATAAATATTTGTATGTTCTCAAATTTTCTTTCCAAAATGGATCTTGATAAGGTATTGAAGCAAATAAATTTACTGTGTTTTTTTCACTGCGTATAGGATTATTCTTAATAAAAAGCTGTACATATTGATCTATGATCGCATTTACAACTTCACTGTGCGCGACAAAATTATTACATTTAAAGCCTGTAGTTTCTACTGTTACCAATGGTTTGCCAATTGCACGAAACTCTTCAGCAAGGCTTTCAACATCATCGCCGACGATACCGGCTGTACAGCCGGTAAAAACTACCTGCAGATCACTTTCCAATACCTTATACGAATTTTCAATATTCAAGTGCAGCTTATCAATTCCGCCAAAAACGACCTCCTGCTCACTAAAATTAGTACACGGAGCAGTACTTCCTCCTGCATATCCGGTTGAACGTTCAAAAAATCCCCGCACCATCATTCCGCAGCCCGGTCCTGAATGCAAAATCGGCAGTGCCTTGGGAATAGCTACTACACTCTGCATTGCTCCGATTGCACATGTATACCGTTCCTGCTCTATTATCTTTGACATCCTTCTCCGCCTTTCAAAAATTTATATGGCGGCTGTTTTAGCCACCATTTTGTGTAAGGATTTATCGAATGCTGTGCAAGATTTTTCACAAACTCATCATTTTCCATAACTTCTATAAGCCGTTCTCCATATTTTACAATGCCTTCATAGCCCATACTGAAATGTTCATCACCGATAAGCAGTGATGGGATGCCAAACTTGGCCCCCCATAAAGTCATTCCCCCATGCCTGGCTAAAAGAACATCCGGATGCAAATGATTAAGCATATTTACCAATTCAAATTCCTGCTTATCACAGACATCGTAATTTGGTACATCGCCGTAATCACGTATACTCTGTGCCAGGCCATCAGACACTTCGGTGTTACTGTCATATATTGGATCATGATGGAATATTGCAGCGCCTACAGCCCGCAGCCCAAGTTCCCGTAAAACAGAAAGCAGTGCATGTCCATGCGCAGCTCCTGCTGTCACATAAGCTGTCTTCCCCCTCAATTTAGTCCGGATCTGTTCTATTTTCGGCAGATAAACTGCTTTTTTTTCAGCAATAAGCTGCTCGGCTTCTTTTTCTTTACCCAATAATCTGCCAAGCTCACGGAACCAGCGATCGGTTTGCGCTATTCCATAAGGCGGCGGTGTTTTTATTTCTGTAACACCAAACTCCTGTTCCAAAGCTGCACCCAAATATGAACCCAGTGTCTGACATGCCTGTATCGTAGCTATAGCTTCTGATGAATGCGACAGAATTTCTACAGTCGAATATGGCGTTATATAATTTGGTTTTGCACCAAATACTGCCAGCCATTCTGAAAAAATATCACTTCCCCAAAAATTAATAACATTGATCATATCTTTTTTATGTTCCCGTGCCGGTTTTATCAATTTGCGGGCAATGCCATGATAGCCGGCATCAAACCCGCTTGTCCATACTGTTGAACGAAATCCTTCACAGAAAATTGCCACTACCGGTATGCCAAGCTCTGCTTCAGCATCATCTACCACACTCTCAATATCATCACCAATGATACCGGTAGCACATGTTGATAACACAAAAATAACATTGGCCTGAGTACGCTTGTACACCTGCCTGATCGCTGCCGCAAGCTTTTCTGTGCCGCCGTAAACAGTATCCTCTTCGCTTATATTAGTAGAAAATATCCTGCGCTGTGTGGGATTGGCGACATTTCGCAAAGGTGCATTGACCCTGTAAGTAAAGGCAAATTCATGCAGACACGATGCGCACCCTACCGGGCCATGACAGATAACAGCCGCATCCTGTATCAAAGCCACCATACATGTAGCCTTGCTTATGGAACAGTCAAGGCATTGACTGAAAGAACGGCCTTTATCGCACATTTTACCGCGACACGAGTTTTTTACTAAGGTTTCAGCATTACCATGGAATTCTGTTATCGAACCGAGGCGAATTTCTCTGACAGCTACTTCCGGCATATTTAAATCTATCTTTTTCATATTGACCTCCTATTACCACCGAACAAAATACTGATGTATATTTCAAATATATTCATGCTGATTTACTGATTATTGTGGTGAATATCTTTTCCAGCAAACTAAGCGCGCCGCGATATCCAATATACTTTTTATTCAAGACCACTTCATATGATGCGGGAAAACCGACTTCCACAATACTTCCGCCTAATTTTTTAGTAGTATCACGTTCCCATGTTGTGCCAAAAATAATCGGTGGCCTGTGCCCATAATTTAAATGCTGCAGCAAATCGTTGATTCTGTATCCATCTTCCAAAAATGATACTTCCGTAGAAACATCACTATCCAGATTTTTATACTCGCTGCGTATCTGCTCACGATATATCTGCGGCGGATTATCAGTTATAATTTGCTTTACCGGCAACAACCCCAATTGAGTAACCAAAAACTTATTTAATGCCAGATTATACGTACTATCGCCAACCACAGCATATGAAGAAGGCAGTCCCCACCAATATTCGGCATAAAAATCAGTAAAATGCTCCAGATAGTAATAATATTCTTTTTCTTCTGCCGTAATAAATTCATCTGCCTGCTTAGAATCTATGCCGGCAAATTCCACTACTTTATGCAAAAATTCAGCCGTTTGACCTGCACCTATCGGTAAAACAGGCAGATGCAGATATGGTTGACCGTATTTATCATTAAGATGCTGAGCTATGGACAATCCCAGCCAAGGAGAAGCGACTAAATTAAATTGTGCTTCAGGTATATGCTTCCATTCTTCAACTCCGCCTGAACCATTGCCGAATAAAATATTCACCTGAAATCCTGCGCCTTCAAGGATCCTCTTTAATTCATTAAAATCTCCCCGCCAAAAGGTATTTTGAAACGGCAGCTCCGACCATACATTTATAAGTCCTTTTTGTCGTTTTACATTCTTGGCAGCATATTTATCAACGAATTGATCTATTATAGCTTTTACAACAATTTCATGTCCGATAAAATTATTTCCTTTAAAGCCGCCTGTTTCCGCATTCACGATAGGAACGCCCTGCTTCTGAAACTGTTCCACGACAGAACCGACATCATCACCCACCAATTCACCAATGCAGCCATTCAAAACAACGAACAAGTCTGCTTTAATTATTTTTAAAGTGGCCTCGATTAATTCATGCAGCCTTTTTGCCCCGCCAAAAACAACATCTTCTTCCTGCAGATTGGTGCTTGGTATGACAGCCCCGCCTGATCGGCCTCCACCTTGAAAACCATTATAAAAATCCAGACTCATATATTGCTTATCGACACACCCCGGACCGCAGTGAGCAATAGGCATCGCACCAGGAATGGCAACCACAGAATTAAAAGCTCCGAGGGCACAGCCGTACCTCACCTGATTAATCGAACCGGAACCGGTATTTTCACATGTACTCATTTTTACCTCACACTTATAAATATATTTTTATCTTGCTAATATATATGCATCCTCTTGTTTCAGCCACCAATCTGTATATGGAAGCGTCACATGCTTCTTGATGCTGTCATGATATTTTTTGCGGGCTAAAATATCTAAAATTGTTTCTCCTAAATTTATAATGCCTTGATAGCCAATAGCTATATGTTCATCACCCAATGGAGCCGCCGGTATACCAAGCCTTGATGCCAAAGGTGCCAGCCCATTATGCCGGATCAGCATAAAATCCGGATGCACTTTCTGCAGAAAAGCATACAATTGATACTGCTGACGATTGCTGACATGAAAATTTTCTACATTGCCATAATGCTTTAACAGATGTCCCAATGAATCTTCCCGTTCATCTCCGCTGTCATAAACAGGGTCATGATGGAAAACCAATGAACCATTTACTTCTACTTCCAATTCCCTAAGTACCTGAATGAGTCCATGTGAATATGCTGAACCCGTAGCCACATATCCTTTTATGCCTTTTAATTTTTTCTTTAATTCCGCAATACGTGGGCGAACTCTGGCGTGTTCCGCTTTTATATACTTTTCAGCCAGCTCTTCTCTGTGAGTTACCCGTGCCAATTCTCTCAGCCATGCATCCGTCCCGGCAAATCCGTATGGCATAGGCGCTTTAACTTCCGGAACACCAAAATGCTTTTCAAGAGCCGCTGCCAAATATGACGACAAGGTATAACAAAACCCGACCGTTGCTGCAGCTTCTGACATTCTTGCCAGATCATCAACAGAAGCCAAATCGACCACGTAATTTACTCTTAGATTCAGATTGGCAAGCATTGGTGTAAATACATCAGAACCCCAAAGATTGATTACATTAACCAAATCTTCCTGTTTATGCGGATGCTTATTAACTATCTGGCGTAAAATCCCATGCTGCGTAGCATCAAAGCCTGTACTCCAATGCTTTGAGCGAAACCCTTCACAGGCCATCGGTATTACGGGAATATTCAGCTCTTCCTGTTTCTCTTTGGCAATGCTGTCTACATCTTCGCCAATAATACCAGTAGCACAGGATGTAGCAATAAATATGGCTTTAGGTTTATAGCGTGTCCATGCATCATCAATAGCCGTGCGCAGTTTATCGGCAGCGCCGAAAACTACATCATCCTCACCGAGATTGGTATTTATTATCCGGATGTTTTCCACTTTATGTCCGCGCATCGCAAGTCCATTGCGATAAATGGAATTATACGGGACTTGTCCAGCGCCGCAGCCTATCGGCGCATGCTGGATCAAGACGGCGTCACGAACATTTCCTGCCTGGCATTCGACCATCTGTTCACTGCATACTGATCCCTGCGAAAATGGTCCCCGCAGCTCACATAACTTGCAGGCAGCCTTCCTGTCGCAGCCTGATGCTCTGCCAAGGAAATCAGATTGACGATGCAGTTCATCTATATCGCCATCCCAAGCAATAATTGTGCCTAAGCGCTGTTCACGAGGCTGCACCTCCGGCATATCAAGATTAATTTTTTCTTTCATAAATTTAAAAGCCTCCTATCTGATCACGCTGCTGGAATAATTCAACTATCACAATCAAATTTTATAATTCATTTACCCCAATTAATCTAATATCAGCAAAAAATAATATTTTAAGTATTTTACCCATAATTTGACATTCTTTTTGTCCCATGGGGGAAATTATTATCTCCTTCCCATTGATAGTTATTGCACTATTAACCTGTTCATTCAACTTATTAACCTCTATTACAAAAACCGGGTTATTCTCGCTGTAAAAGCTGATTACTCCCATGAATTTGGTATTATTTATTATTTTTAATAACCTAATTTTTTTAAACCATTTCCCCAGATTATGGATTTCAATAAATGCCAAACATATCATCACCTATCCGTATATCTTTTTGCTGAAGTAACGATCACCGCGGTCAGGAAATATAACTGCAATATTACCTTTATCTATTTGTTTAGTTAATTTCAACACAGCTGATAATGCTGCACCTGATGATGTCCCAACAAATATACCTTCATGTTTAGCAAGCAGCCGCACTCCGTCCAAAGCTTCCTGATCAGAAATTTTGATGACCTTATCAACAAGTTTTAAATCCATTGTTGCCGGTACAAAATCATTGCCTATTCCCTCAATGTCATAATCACTATGTTCACCACCGCCAAGTGTTGAGCCAACAGGATCTGCCAATATTCCTTTTATTTCATGGTTTTTCTCTTTCAAATAACGTGCAGCACCTGTATATGTACCGCCGCTTCCGGCACCAGCCACAAAATAATCGATTTTTCCGTCCAAATCATCATATATTTCTACACCAGTCGTTTCATAATGGGTCCGCGTATTATCCAGATTATCAAATTGGTCGAATGAAACAGCATTTGATAATCTAGATTTTATTTCCAGTGCCTTTTCTTTTGCCCCAAGCATTCCACCCTCACGCGGTGTATTTATGATTTCTGCCCCTAACGCTCTCATCAGGCATTGTTTTTCAACAGAAAACTTTTCCGGCACTACAAATATAACTTTATAGCCTTTATTTAATGCAGCAAGTGCTATCCCAATACCGGTGTTTCCTGCTGTTGCTTCTACGATTGTAGCTCCTGGCTTTATCTCTCCTCTTTTTTCCATAGCATCCAGCATAAATACTCCGATACGATCCTTTACACTGCCGCCTGGATTATAAAACTCCAGCTTGGCAAAAACATTAATATTGGAGGACAGCCCTATATTATTAAGCTTAAGAAGCGGTGTTTTTCCTATCAATGAATGAATTCCATTATAGTATTTCATCACTATGCCCCCGCTTTCTTAGCAGCCTGTTCTATATCTGCAGCCAAATCATCATAATTTTCAATACCGACAGATAAACGAAGCAATCTATCCGTAATACCAATATGCTTCCGTATTTCCGGAGGTATAGCTGCATGTGTCATTGATGACGGCTGGCAAATAAGTGATTCAACTCCGCCAAGGCTTTCAGCAAGTGTTATTATTTTTAAATTATCCAAAAACGCTTCATAGTTATATCCTTCTTTTATTTCAAAGGAAAGCATACCGCCTGCACCATCAGCCTGTTCAAGCTGAGTCTTATACCCGGGATGATCCGGCAGTCCGGGATAGTACACCTTTGTTACCCAGTCTTGTGTCTGCAGCCATTTGGCAAGTTTTCCTGCATTTTCCTGATGACGTTCTATCCTCACGCCCAGTGTCTTTATACCTCTTATGAGCAAAAACGAATCATTGGGCGATAAAATTCCTCCTGTAGAATTTTGGATAAAATAGAATTTTTGTGCTAACTCTTCATCATTTACCACTATTATCCCGGCGATAAGATCACTATGCCCTCCCAAATATTTCGTAGCACTATGCAGCACTATATCTGCTCCTAGTGTCAATGGTCTCTGCAGATATGGTGACATAAAAGTGTTATCTACGATCGTCAGCACATTGTGCTTCTTAGCTATCTTAGTGACGGCAGCTATATCCGTTACTTCCATTAAAGGATTAGTTGGTGTTTCTATCAAAATTGCCTTAACATTTACATTTTCAGTTATATTTGTTTCTATATCTGTAATATTTCCGGTATCAATGATTTCATATTTTATACCGAAATGAGAAAAAATCTTATCCAGAATACGAAAAGTTCCTCCATAGACATTTCTCGAAATCAAAATTTTATCACCTGTGGAGAACAGCGTAAAGGCAGCGGCTATAGCTGCCATACCAGAGGCAAAAGCCAATCCGTATTTACCATTTTCCAACTGCGCGATAAGCTTTTCCAATGCTTCTCTTGTCGGATTGCCTGTACGTGAATATTCATACCCGGTAGTTTCCCCCAAGTGTAACTGTTTATAGGTGGATGTCTGATAAATCGGCACGTTTACTGCTCCCGTCCGCTTATCACCATCTATACCTCCATGTATTAATACTGTATTGATCCCGCACATTCGATCTTTTGCCATATAAATCTTCCTTTCTAAAAAAAAATTATTTGAATTTTATTAGTGAAACATGATATGTCTTTTACTTCACGCAGTATCAATAAATTGATCTTGCTGTCGCAGGCCTGCATTTAAATACCGCCGAATATACTTCTTCGATAAGACGCAGTCCGCCATTATAGCCAAGATAGGAATTATTTAAAATAACTGTTTCATCAAGCGGCAAACTGAGATAGGCATAAAGGCTGCCAATATCCAGTGCAAGAAATTTTTCCCAAGAGCTGCCCAAAATAATTGAATGTCTAGCTTTATCTGACTTTTGCCGTATATCTGCTTCAATACGTCCACCATCATTCTCAAAAACTAATGACGTTTTTAATCTGGTATCGCGCTCAGCTAAAGCATCAGTTATAACTGCCTGCCAATCCTCTTTTGTCTCATCAGTCAAATAAATGCCCTTAGGTTCAAGCCCCAGTTCATTTACCAAAAAGGAACTGACACCTGGTGCATATATACTGTCACCGACAGTATATAGATCAATCGGTAGATTATTCCAATATTCGCCAATAAAATCTGATACAGAAACCAAGTAATCATAAAAACGTTTTTCTTCTTCTTTTATAACCTTCTCAGTTCTCACAGCAGATAATCCAGCAAATGCCGCTATCTCACGCAAAAATCTGCTTGTTTCAGTGCCACCGACTGGCAATATAGGATATTGCAGATATGGTGTTTGATATTTTTCTTCCAAAAGCTTTACGACCTCAGTACCAGTAGAAGGTGATATCAATAAGTTGAATTGCGCGTTAGGAATATCCCGCCATTCACTGACTCCTGCAGATTCATTACCAAACAAAATATTTACCTCAAGCCCTATTTTTGTCAAAATACGCTTGATTTCTTCCAAATCGCCTCGCCAAAAAAGATCCTGGAAAGGCACTGTTGCAAACACATTTACTAAACCGCGCCGCACTTTTGGCACTATATTACCTACAAATTGTTCAATAATAGCTTTTACAACCATTTCATGTCCATAGTAACTATTTCCCTTAAATCCTGCTGTTTCTGTTCCAACTACCGGATATCCATCAGCAGCATATTTTTCAGCTATAGACTGTGAATCATCACCTACAATATCAGATGTGCATCCTGTTAATACAACGAACATGTCACCGTCTAAAATCTGCAGTGCACCTTTTATTTCTTTATCCAAGCTAGGTTCACCACCAAAAATAACTTCTTGTTCTCCCGTATTCGTAGATGATATATGAGATCCACCAGCATACCCTTCACCCTGAAATCCAGCACCAGTAGCTGCAAAACCAAATGATTTAGAAGCACACCCTGGTCCGGCATGAACAATAGGCATAGCACGGGGAATTGCCAATACAGTTTGTTGAGCGCTTAAAGCGCAGCCATGGCGTGGCTGTTCAATTATTGTACTCATAATTCACTACCTTCACTGATGTCAAAATTGCTAATGTCATTTTCTCTCCACCATTTGCTGTAAGGCAGTTTAGCATGCATCGCAATATTGCTGAATAATTTTTTAGCTGCCAATAATTCTAACAACCGCCGGCCAAATTTTAATACGCCATCATAACCAATACTATAATTACCATCGCCCTCACTTAAAGTAGGTATTCCTAACTTCATTCCGATAGGTGCCAGATTAGGATGCCGCACTATCAATATATCAGGCTTAAGATCCTGCAATAGCTTGATCATGCGATATGGCTGCTTATTACATATCGTTACATTTTTTATATTGCCATTACTTTTAATAAGTGCTCCCAATGTATCTGGCTGTTGGTCAGTTTCAAAATGCAGATCATGGTGCAATGTAGTCAGTCCAATTATGTTCAGGTCCAAATTCTTAGCGATATTAGCCAGATTGTGGGCAAAAGCATCTCCTGATAATACATAAACTGTTTTCCCTTTTAACTGCCCTCTTAGTTTTATCAATTCCGGCAGTATCCTTATATGTTCCTTTGCAATAACCTCTTCTGCCAATTCCGACCGATCAGTATATTTTGCTATTTCTCTTATCCAGTTGTCTGTCCAGTCAATACCAAATGGGGCTGGTGCTTTAACTTCAGGTACGCCATATTGCTCCTCCAGTGCCGCAGCTACATATGTAGCCAATGTTTCACAAATATGAGCTGTACAGGCAGCTTCTGTCATTGTCTCAATTTGTTTCAATGTTGCCATTGGCACCAAATAATTTACCTTCAAATTCAATTTATGTAAAAACGGAATAAATGTGTTTGAACCTGCAAAATTAAATATATTCACCAAATCTTTCTGCTTTTTTTTCGCCGGTTTAACTAATTTCCGCAAAATTGAATGATAGGCTGCATCAAAGCCAGTTGACCATATATTTGATTTAAAGCCTTCACAATACACAGGAATAACCGGATAATGAAGTTTATTTTCTGCCTCCTTCGCAATGCTTTCCATATCCTCCCCAATAATTCCAGAAGCACACGAAGCCTGAATAAAAATTGCTTTAGGCTTAAACCGGTGATCAGCTTCATATATTGCCTCAAATAACTTTTTAGAAGCCCCGTAAACAGTATCTTCCTCATCAATGTTACTGCTGATCATATGCACATTATGCTCAGGCAATCCACGATCTTTAGCAACCGCACGACCTAAAATATGACGTGACGATACGCCTATACTGCAGCCAATCGGAGCATGGCTGATCACTGCCGCATCAATAACATGGTAGGTTATTGTTTCTGCGCAGCCTTCAGCACATTGGCTGCACTGATTATAGTAACTGCCTGGACAATTTACCTTCCTGTTTTTTGACTGTATGTCAAGGGTTTTAGCATCACCTTTATAAGAAAGAATAGAATCAAGTCTTCTTTCTCTTATTTCAACTTCATCTGTATCCTGATAAACACTCACCTAATAATCACTCCTATTAGTTATGCTGACTGGTACAAAATCCCCATATCACACCGCTTTATCTTCAACACTGTTTTCTGTATGCAATTTTCCTGCCGTATTTTGCTGTCCATTCTGCAGCAATTCCCATATTCGCTGCCTTAATCTGCCAAATTCAATTGATGCCCTAATACCGTCACGCGGCCGCGGCAGATCAACATTGATTACTTCTCTGACTGTGCCAGGATTAGCTGACATCACCACTACTCTGTCAGATAAAAAAATTGCTTCATCAATACTATGTGTAACAAAAATAATGGTCTTCTTTGTCTTCTCCCAGATACGCAGTAATTCTTCCTGCAAAGTTTCCCTGGTCTGGGCATCAACCGCTGCAAAAGGTTCATCCATCAACAGTACCTCAGGATCATATGCCAATGCTCTGGCAATTGCCACACGCTGCTTCATCCCACCGGACAATTCATGCGGATAGCGATCCTCAAACCCATTCAAATTAACAAGATCAATGAATCTCTGACCTATTTCTGTCCGTTCTTTCTTAGGTATATTTTTTATTTCCAGACCAAATTCAATATTTTTCCTGATAGTTCGCCAAGGAAATAATGCATATCCTTGCAAAACAATACCGCGATCCAGCGCTGGGCCAGTAATAAGCTTCCCATCCATGTAGATTTCGCCAGATGTTGGATGTGCTAACCCGGCAATCATATCCAAAAAAGTCGACTTTCCACAACCACTTGGTCCTACAATAACTAAAAACTCCTCTTTTTTTATTGTCACATTCACATTTTTCAATGCTTGAAATTCAGCTAATTCATTGCTGTCCTTTTCTTTTACTTTATATATTCTGTTGATGTTTACAGCAATAATTTTATCTATTTCGTCATTTGCAGGAGCATTATTACTAAAATCAGCCATATTGTTTCACTCCTCTTTAGTATTCACTAGGCAAATTTGTCATTGATTTATATCCAGTGCCATCAAATCCTCAGATTTCACCTTACCCACAGGAATAACGCCATGATCCTCCAAATCTTTTATCCATACATCAGCCAAGCGTGGGTTCAAATCAGTCTTCCCAGAATAGTAATGCGTCGCTGAAACAGGAACATGTATCCAGTTTTCTGTCAAGACCCGTGCCTCCTCTGGATTTTCATTGGCCCAGTTTTCAGCTTTGGACATTGCCTTGGCAAACTTTTTAACTATATCAGGATGCTTTTTAATAAAGTCGTCATTAAAGAAATAATAAGAAAGCCCTGCTGTCGGCCCAAGACCTGCATCAAAACTATCAGCAATTTTTATCATACCGGCATCTTCCATAGACTTATAATAAGGCGGGTGCACACCAGCCACAGTTACTAATCCCTGTTTTACTGCCTGTACAGCTTGAATATCAGGCATCGTTACCCATTCAATTTTGTCACGGGGAACGTTATTTTTGTCAGCAATGTTATTTGCTAAAAAATCTGCACAGATGTTAGTTGATATAGTGGAAAATTTGACTTTACCCTGAATATTATTTAAATCAGCAAATGATTTTATGCCGCTGTCCGGATTTACATACCAAGCCATATGACGCATTTTAGGATCGACTTCAGGTCCAGGATCAATACCGGCAGGTACTACAGCCTTGATTGTTGCCCCACCGTTAATAGCTACTGCAAGTGAATTTGGATGCGTACCGCCTCCAACATCATTGTTGCCGTTCATTACTGAAGGGATTTGCTGAGCTGGCTGAGTATCGCCAGTATAAACCACCTTAAGGCCTTCTTCCGCTAAAAAGCCTTTCTGGTCAGCTACAATCCACGGTGTTGAAGAACAATCGGTTTGAGACCATGTTCTTATCGGAAACAATCCGTCATCTGCCGTGGCATCTTGTCCATTTCCCTGAGCCTGATCACTATGATTGGCCCCATAAATTACGGCACCGATAATTACGATCCCAACTATACCAGCCAAAATTTTTTTAAAGTTTCTATTCATATCCGGCATCACGCTCCTATTTACCAACAAAAGTAAATATATTTTAACTTTGAAAATCAATATTCTGTGTCATCCGTTTGCCAAGAAAGAACATTTTTTTCAATCCTGACAAACAAATAATTCAAAGACAGCCCTAATACTGAAATAATAAAAGTAACTGCAAACAATTTAGGTATTTGATAATTTATCTGTGCATTCCATACCATCCAGCCCAAGCCTGTACTAGCACCAATCATTTCCGCTGCGATCAGCATAAAAAATGCCGTCCCGCAGCTCATCTTAAGGCCATGGAAAATTGGTGCCGCCGCTGCTGGTAAAATAACTTTAAAGAACAACGGTCTCCCCTGCATTCCCATTGAACGAGCTGATTTTACCAATAAAGGATCAACATTCCGTATACCGGCAATAGTATTTAACAAAATAGGCCATAAACATACCCAGAATATAATTGCTATCTTTGATATCTCACCAATTCCGAACAATAAAATAAATACAGGCAGCAATGCAAATGGATTAGCAGCATTCATCAGCCGCATAACCGGTGTAACTATACGCCGGAATATAGTATATGGTCCGCTTAAAAAGAACCCTAATGGAATTGCAATTACAACAGCAAAAATAAACCCAGCTACAGCACGAAACAAGCTGATGCCGATATGCTCTAAAAGTGTATTGCTTTCCAACAGTTTTAAAATAGTAATTATTATTGTTGATGGAGAAGCTACAAATGTATCTTTAACGATTCCTGTATCTACTAAAATTTCCCAAAAAACAAAAAATGCTACAATAGAAATATTAGAAACCACAATTTTTTTTAGCTCTATACCCAAAGCCTTAACCTTCACCGGACAAACTTTTGGAATTGAAAGTCCTTTTACTATAGTTTGCATAAAACTTGCCTCCTTATGACTAAAACATCATCAAAAATCAATTAGTTTCTTCCCGCCAATATACGATAATATCCTCCAGCCAATAAATAAAATAACTTAGAAGCATTCCTAAAAACGCAATAATAATACCGCCGGCAAATAAGCGCGGCATTAAACTGTTCGCTGTAGAATTAAGAATTATCCATCCTAAACCAGCCTTTGCTCCGATCATTTCTGCTGCAATCAGCATTAAAAAAGCGTGTGTGGTTCCATTATGGATACCTGTAAAAATAAACGGTGTCGTACCTGGCAGTATTACTTCCTTAAAAATTCTAAATCGCCCCGCCCCCATTGATTTAGCACTTTTTATATACAGAGGATCGACTTGTCTTACTCCTGCTACAGTGGTAAATAATACAGGCCAAAAAGCAGAACAAAAAATAATACTTATTTTTGCCGTTTCTCCTATACCGAACAGTAAAATGAAGATCGGGAACAATGCAAAAGCATTAATTTGACTACCTATTTTCAACAATGGCTGCAGGTAAGCAGCTGTTTTAGGAAAAGCCGCCAGAGAAAATCCAATAGGTACTGCTAAAACGACAGCCAAAACCACTCCAATAAACACTCGCTGCAGACTAGCTGCAATATGCAGCATCAAATGCTCTGCCAGAAACAGTTTAATAATAGCCGCAATGACTTTCGATAAAGGCGGGATGAATTGTCCGTCAATAATACCTGCCCTTGGTAAAAATTCCCACAATAATAAAAAAACAATTATGCCTAATGCATCAATAAGATGATTATTGATTTTTTTTATAAATTCTTCCATAGCAAATTTCTCCCCGTCCATTGACAAATAAACATCACATCTTTATTCTCTGTACAAAAACATATATAAAAAAATAAGGCATGGTATTTAAAACACTACCTGCCTTTACTACATTTATTCTATAACAGGATGTTCATATCAAAGCAGTAATGTATTTATTTTTGCACATACATTTACAATTCATAATGCAGCATTTGTTTATTAACATTGTCCCAATTCGCTCACTTTCTGCTATTAACTTATATCTTACTCATAATTATTTTTATCTTTATCTATATGGCAATCTATTTATATTGCATAATTGCTTTCTATATTGTCATACAAACCATAATCCATTAAAATCTTTTCTAAATCGTCCTGTTCCAATGGTTTAGGTATTACAAAAGACTTATTTTCTTCAATTTCCCTGGCCAGCTCTCTATATTCATCAGCCTGCTTGGCATCCGACTTGTATTCAATGACTGTTTTGCGTCTTATTTCAGCATGCTGCACAATATTGTCACGCGGAATAAAATGAATAAGCTGTGTTCCTAATTCTTCGGCAAAAGCCCGCAGCAATTCCGATTCTCTGTCGACATTACGGCTGTTGCAGATTATTCCGCCTAGCCGTACGCCACCCTTTACTGCATATCTTTGGATTCCTTTTGAAATATTATTAGCAGCGTATAGCGACATCATCTCACCGCTTGCTACTATATATATCTCTTTTGCCTTGCCTTCACGAATCGGCATGGCAAATCCACCGCAGACAACGTCGCCCAATACATCATAAAAAACATAATCCAGATCGTCCGTATAAGCTCCCATACGTTCCAATAAACCTATAGATGTTATAATGCCGCGCCCGGCGCATCCGACGCCCGGTTCCGGCCCGCCTGATTCAACGCAGCGTATATTTTTAAATCCGACTTTTACAATATTGTCGATATCAAAAGTTTGTCCTTTTTCCCGTAATGTGTCTAAAACTGTCTTTTGCGCCAATCCTCCCAATAAAAGCCTGGTCGAATCTGCTTTCGGATCGCAGCCGACAACCATAACGTGCCTTCCTTGTTCTGCCAATCCTGCAGTCAGGTTTTGCGTCGTTGTTGATTTACCGATACCACCTTTTCCATATATTGCAATCTGACGAATTTTTTTATCACCCATGAATTTTTATACTCCTTTGTTTTTGATTAACCATGTGAAAATGTTTCTTTAACGGAAATTTTATCAAGATATACTTGCCGGCTAAAGTTGTTTTTTCCTGGTATACCTACAGCATCAGCACGGCAATGCTGACAATGCCGAAATACATCTATATATTTACCGGCTTCGCATCTGACTGTTTCTATATCGATACAACTTGGTACAGAAAAATCCTTGAGCTTATGCTGCGGAATAAGAGGTATGATGTTATAAATTTCTGCGCCGCATTCTGCAACTGTTCTTGCTATCTCCTTTATATGAAACCTGTTTATCTCATTTACAAGTACAGTATTTACTTTTACTGTTATCCCTGCATCTGCGGCAGCTTTGATACCTGCGAACTGATTGCCGATAAGTATTTTCGCTCCAGCTTCACCCATAATTTTTTCTTTATGATAAACTATCCCATCATTCAGCTGAGCTTCGATCTTAGGATCAACAGCATTGACCGTTACTGTCAGTGTATCTACTCCTACTCGTAAAATATCCGGAAGCTTTTCCTTAAGAAGCAGCCCATTCGTGCTCATGCATTTTAAAAGCTTGGGAAATTGCCTGTCTATAAGCTCAAATGTTTTTATGGCATTGTCTGACGCAAGTGTATCACCAGGTCCTGCTATCCCAACTACTGTAATCTTCGGGCAGAATTTTATAGCTCGTTCTACATATTCACAAGCCTCACTCGGTGTTATCACCTTTGCGGCAACTCCTGGCCTGTTTTCTTCAGCATTGATACTGCGTTCACAGAAACGGCAGAAAATATTGCATCCGGGGCATACCGGCAAATGCATACGGCCGCGATTATTTCTGACACCGAAACACGGATGCTGTTCCCGCAAGACATTCATTTTCGTCGTCTTCTTCATTTCCATTTCTCCTTCGTTTTACTATGATGCATGCTGTAAACGCTTATCATATAAGATAATATAACCTATAGCCTTATTGATCATATTATCCGTTTCCAGCGGAGTTATATGCCTTTGAGCTAATATTGCTGCTGCACCGCTACCGATAGCTTCACATAAAACATATTTGCAGTCGTCAATTTTCTCTATCATTTTTTGCATGATCCCTGAATCATGGTTTCCATGTTGGCAGGGCGATTCTACTATCCGCTTTTCCAAAAAGAAATATGTGCCATCATCTAAAACTTCTGTAATATAAAATGTGTCAGCATGCCCAAAATGGCGATCTACTTGTTGCCCATCAGAAGACGCTGCTGCAATTTTATAGCCCATATAATATTCCTCCTTCAAAATATATTTAAATATATTTAAATACCAGAGTGTAGACAATAACCCCAAATTCCTCCCCAATATGGTAAAATTATATTGGGGAGGAATTTTTTATGTATGAAAAGAAAAATAGACAATCACAAAAACAAATACAATTTGTAGCACTGGACGATTTAGTTCCCAAAGATCACATACTTCGTGCTATAGATGAAGCAATAGATTTTAGTTTTATTTATGATGAAGTGGAAGGAATGTACTCAACTTCACAAAAAGGCAATTTAGGAGTAGATCCTGTATCCTTATTTAAAATAGTATTTATTCAATATTTGTTTGGAATAAGAAGCATGCGTCAAACAATAAGAGAAATAGATGTTAATGTTGCATACCGCTGGTTTATAGGCTACGGATTAATGGAGTCAGTCCCCCATTTTACAACGTTTGGTAAAAATTACAAACGAAGATTTGAAGGTACAGATATATTTGAACGAGTGTTTTATAGGATTTTAGATGAAGCACAAAAAGCAGGTTTCGTAGATACCAGTGCAATTTTTATAGATGGAACTCACATAAAGGCCAATGCTAACCGTAATAAAAAAGAACGTGTAAAAGTTGATCAAACAATAAAAAATTACCAGCAAGAATTGGAAAAAGAAATAGATGCTGATCGAAAAAAGCATGGTAAAAAACCTACAAAAAAAGGGCCTAAGCCACCATCAGGGAAAAGCATCTGCAAAAGTAAGACAGATCCAGAAAGTGGATTATTTGTAAAAGGAGAACATGAACGTTGCTTTGCCTATGTAGCTAATACAGCTTGTGATAAAAATAATTTCATATTGGATTTTGTTGTTGGAGCCGGCAATATCCATGACAGTCAAATGTTTCATGGCGTATATAAAAAACTAGATAAATACAATGACACAAATGAAGTAGTTGCGCTAGATGCCGGCTATAAAACCCCTGCTATTATGAGAGAGATTATAAAAAATGGAAAAATACCATCAGTTCCTTATAAACGACCAATGACTAAGCAGGGATTTTTTCGTAAGTACGAGTATGTATATGATGAATATTATGACTGTATGATTTGTCCAGCAAACCAAGTTTTAAAGTACTCAACCACCAATAAAGAAGGCTACCGTGAATACAAAAGTGATGCTAAAACATGTAAAAACTGTTCACTTTTAAGTCAGTGTACTAATAGTAAAAATTGTGTAAAAGTCATAACCTCGCATGTATGGTCAAAATATATGGAGCTTGCAGAAGAATACCGGTATGTTCCTAAATACAGGGATATTTATAAATTAAGAAGCCAAACAATAGAGCGCGTTTTTGCTGATGCAAAAGAAAAACATGCAATGCGTTATACAAGAATGAGCGGCCTAGAAAAAATTAAACTACAGGTAACGCTCACTTTCGCATGCATGAATTTAAAGAAGCTGGCAATGTGGAAGAAAAAGAAGAGGAAACTACCACCAGCAGTTTCCTCTTCTTTGACATTTTTAATGAAAAAATTCATTTTAAGATTAAATTTTGTGGATAAATATGATGAAAGCACCTGCTGTGGATAAATGCAGGTGCTTTCGTCTTTAGCCTGTAAATATTGAATAAATTATTATTTTATAGCGATAATACCGTTATAGATTTTACTAACAACATGATTAGGAATGGGGAAATAATATGACTTCGACAACTACTTTAGCAAAAAATTTTGCTACGATGAAAAATTTTTCATTACCTGGCGATGGTATAACACGACTTGCTTTTTCCGATGAAGACTGGAATGCCAGAGATTTTATTATAGGGTTAATGAAACAAGCCGGTCTTTCCATAAGGATTGATAGCTTTGGCAATATATTTGGACACAAAGAAGGACAGAATCCGCACGCACCCGCAGTAATGTGCGGTTCTCATATAGACAGCGTACCACATGGTGGTAATTTTGATGGTGTTTTAGGGGTTTTAGGAGCTATTGAGGCAATTAACCGAATGAACAAAAATGGGTTTATAAATTATAATCCATTAAAAATCGTAGTTTTTATGTGCGAAGAATCAAGCCGGTTCGGTGTCGCTACATTAGGCAGTAAGGCTATGTGCGGTGAATTGACTGTAAACGAAATGAAACGATTAAAAGATGCATCAAACAATTCTTTGTATGATGTATTATTGGCAAGAAATCTTCACCCCGATAATGTACAAAAAGAAATTCAACCAGGTGATTTAAAAGCCTGCATTGAAATGCATATCGAGCAAGGAAAAGTTTTAGAAACATTGCATAAAACCATCGGTGTTGTAACCGGTATTGCCGCACCTACCAGAATGAAATTAATACTTACCGGCAAAGCCGACCATTCTGGTGCCACCCCCATGGGGATGCGTAATGACGCTTTGTGTGCGGCAGCTGAAATCATTATTGCTGTAGAAAATGCCGCAGCAAACTCAGTCCGGCCAGCTGTGGGAACCGTCGGTATCGTAAAAGCAGCGCCTAATGTCATGAATGTAATTCCCGGTAAAGTTGAATTGGGCATAGATATTCGCAGCATTTATTCTCAGGTAAAAACTGATGTAACCGCTGATGTAAAGAAAAGTATAGAATCTATAACAAAAAACAGAAATATTGATTATAAAATTGAAATGCTTTCTAATGAGGAACCGGTGAAATTAAATCCATCGGTAATAGATACTATTGCAACTATATGTGAGAATAAAAAAATTACTTATCACAAAATGCCAAGTGGTGCCGGACATGACACTATGCATTTAGCACAACTTGCACCTGCCGGAATGATTTTTATTCCTTGCCGTGATGGTATCAGTCACAATCCGGCTGAATGGGCTGACATGGATGATATTGAGCAAGGTGTAAATGTATTATATGAAACACTCTGCTGCTTATCATCGAATAAATGACATAAAAAAATTAACACCAGACAGACACATTGATAACATTATTTATTTTTTAACGTTGACAAATTAACAATATTTATCTATTATAAATTACGTTAAACAATTAATCATGCAGTACAATATTGTTTATATAGGATATATGCAATGACGCATATTTAATAATATGTGGCAGCGTATATCCTTTTTTTGTTGTGCTGCGAACTTATAATAAGGGAGAGGTAATCATGATAGTGTTTATGTCGATTTTAGGAATTATTACAGTCATTGCCGTAGTATACCTTATTGTTAAAGGGTATGACGCTCGTGTTGTTTTGATTGGTGCCGGAATTTTTATGAGCTGCATAGGTGGAGTTCCTATGGCAGCATTAAATGCATTTGCCAAGAGTATGACAAATTCAGGCTTAATACAGGCAGTTTGTTCTGTAATGGGGTTTGCTATGGCCATACGCTTCACCGAGTGTGATAAACATTTAATAAATGCCATGGCATTTATTTTAAAAAGATTCAGACCACTATTAATTCCCGGAGTTGTAATCTGCACCTATTTGGTAAATATAGCATTGCCCAGTGCAGCCGGAACAGCAGCTGCAGCAGGAGCAATTTTCGTTCCGCTGTTAATGGCCGGTGGTGTAAATCCGGCAATGGCCGCTGCCGCTGTCAAATGCGGGACATATGGCAGCATGCTCAATCCAGGTCTTGCCCACAATCCCTTTGTTGCAAAAATTGCCGGCGTTGGTGTCATGGACGTTATCAGCTATCACTATAAAGCCAACCTTGCATCATTAGCAGTGGCAACTGTTTTAATTACCACATTGGCTTATGTGTTAAAAGAGGACAAGGGCTATGTTTCAAAAAATCTTACACTAGATAGTTCTTTTAAAGTAAATTTATTACACGCAGTCATGCCGATAGTTCCAATAGTTATATTAATACTCGGTGAAACCCACATCATGCCGATTTTTAAAATGGGTGTACCGCAAGCGATGATAATCGGTGCCTTGTTGACATTATTAGTAACTCGTACTAGTCCATCTGCATTAGGTAAAGCTTTTTTCGACGGAATGGGTAAAGCTTATGGTTCTATTTTAGGTATAATTATCTCAGCGGGTGTATTTGTAGCAGGATTGACCTCAATTGGTTTAGTCAAATTATTCATCAATGCTATGCTCAACACTCCTGCTATCGTAAAACTTTGCGCTGCTGTCGGACCATTTATTCTGGCTATTCTTGTAGGATCAGGCGATGCCGCTACATTTGCATTTAATGAAGCCATCACGCCACATGCAGCAGCTTTTGGCATGACTCCTGTACAAATGGGCAGTGCCGCTACTTTGGCCGGAACATTAGGACGCACAATGTCACCAATAGCAGGCGCAACAATAATCGTTGCCGGTATTGCAGGAATCAATCCTGTTGAAGTCGCAAAAAGAAATTGCCTGCCCATGATTGGTGCCCTGATTATTGGTATGTTTATGCTTTTATACTAATTTAGACTAAATCAATACATAATTCAGAATGCAAAAGGGACTGCCGCACGTGACATTTTCTATTCATAAGTATGCATATTCCCCTCTTTTTGCTCTTCTCCAAAAGACAGAGAACTGTTGGTTGATTGCATCTTTATGAGGTCAATACCGTTTGTGCGACAGTTCATTTTATTTACAGCGTCAGTAAAGATTTTAAAAACATTATATTCAATATCTTCGAGAAAATAGATTTTATTATACCATCAGGCACATTATAAATTCAAATAACTAAAACAATTTTATTTGAAGCAATAAAATATAAATCATTTAATAATACAAAATGTTATATTCTGTTTTTTATAGTATAATGATTAGAGAATAATGTAGGGAGCATGATACTTTGAAAATAGCAGCCAGTGATTTTGATGGTACTTTATATCGAAAAAATCAAAAAGTAACAATGGAAGATCTTGCCGCTATTGCTCATTGGCGGGCAGCCGGTAATCTATTTGGCATTGCTACAGGTCGTGGTCTAGTTCTGATCTTGCAAAGAATTTATGAATATAATATTCCATTTGATTTTCTTGTATGCACAAATGGTGCAGCAGTTTTTGATGACAAGCTTAATATTTTAGCAAATCATATCTTGCCTACACAAATCCAACAAGATTTACTATCACAAAAGATGGTCGAACATTGCCAGTATGTTATATTTTTCACTACAAAAAAAGCTTATTTATACCCCATTTATAATGAAATTTGTATAGATTCGGCCAATTTGAACATTCCCAAAATTACGTTGCAAGAAGCTTTCAGACTATCCGGACTTATACAAATAACTTTATTTTATCCTGATGCGGAAGAAACAGCAGTTGCCCAGTCAATACTGCAAAATCATTACTCAGGCAGTTTGTATATAAGTTCCAACCAATGTTTTGTTGACATCACTGCATGTGGCGTTGATAAAGCAACCGGACTGCAAGAACTTTTACAAGAGCAGCATTGGAATCATATGCCGCTCTTGACTATCGGAGATGACAAAAACGATTTACCAATGATTGAGAGATTTCAAGGTTATACGGTAGAAAGTGCAGCAGATTTAATCAAAAAAACTGCCGTCAAAGTCTATCCTTCGGTGGGTGATTTACTACTGGACCATTTGACATCATAGGCGGCCATTTCATTGCAGCTTATTGCATACAATATAGTTCAAAAGAACATCCATTAATGAAAATAGAAATGAGGTATATAATGAACGGGACAGAACGAAAAAATATCCGCCCTGGAATAAAAGTAAAAATCGTACAAAAACAGCATCAAAAAACCGGGCAATTAACCGAAGGTATTGTAAAAGACATTCTGACAAATAGTGCCATACACCACAGAGGTATAAAGGTACGTCTTGAAAATGGAATCATCGGCAGAGTTCAAGAAATTTTGTAACATCATATTTAGTAGCTGCTATTATGTGAGGAAGCTGACATCTTTTGGCCAATATTATAGAAATACATGATTTTACTGCTCCGGAATTAGCATTATTTAATCGTTTAACTGAAGTACAGCTTCGCAACCGCTCAGATCCTGAAAAGGGTATATTTATTGCGGAAAGTTCCAAGGTAATTGAACTGGCTCTAAAATCAGGCTGCAAACCACTGGCTTTTTTAATGGAACGAAAACGCATCTCAGGTCAGGCACATGATATTATTGAAAACTATGGCAATGTTCCCGTATATACAGGTGACCGTGAATTATTAGCAACATTAACCGGTTATAAACTTACACGCGGTATTTTATGTGCCATGACCCGCCCCAAACTGCCCGCAGCCGAAAGTCTAATACCTTCAGCCCAGCGTATAGCCATACTTGATGGCATTACAGACTCTACTAACGTTGGGGCAATATTCCGTTCTGCGGCAGCTTTAAATATTGATGCCATACTCATAACCTCATCTTGCTGTGATCCGTTGTGCCGACGCTCAGTACGTGTCAGCATGGGAACTGTTTTCCAACTGCCTTGGTCTCATTTGGTGAAGGATATATCCATACTAAAAAAATGGGGGTTTAAAACAGCCGCTCTGGTATTAAATAATAATTCCATCAGTATTGAAGATAAATCATTAGCTGCTGAAAAACGACTGGCCTTAATTTTTGGTAGCGAAGGCTATGGCCTGCCACCGGCCATTATCGCTGCTTGCGATTATGTAGTAAAAATCCCCATGGCACATCAGGTCGATTCGCTTAATGTTGCTGCTGCAAGTGCTGTTGCGTTTTGGCAGCTAAGGATAAGATAAATAATATAATAATGATTTATAGTCAAAACAGGTGATTCCATTTGAAAAAACTTGACAGAAATTTTTTCACAATAAAAAAACAACGAATCACCCGTGACACTCCTATTATAGATATATTTCAATAAAATGTTTTTTCAATGACTAATTTGTATAAGCAAACTGGTTGTGCTAAAATACGAACAAACAATAAAAAATGGAGATGTCAACTATGGACAAAAAATTATTGGACTATATAACGGACAGAACACATGACTTAATAAACGCCCCGTCATGCTGCAATGAGGCAAAAGCAGCAGCTCATGCCTGGTTAGCCGCCATCGGTACAAACCAGCAGGCAGCTGAAACAAAAAAATATATTACTGAACTAAAAGCCGATATCATGCCGATAAATATGTTGATTGCCTTCGTTGAATCAGACAAAGGCGCACAAGTTTTTGGTACAGATACGGCTAAAAATATTGCGGCTCATGCCAGGCAGATCCAATCTGCCGGAGCAAAATATTGTGATTGTCCAGCCTGTACGGCTGCAGCTGCCATTCTCAGTAAAGCAAATATGCTTCTTTAAAACAAACCATAAAACAGGGCTGCCACATGCAAACATTTCAATTCACAAATAATGCTGTCCCATTTTCCTTGTCTATTCCAGGAAAACAAAAAACCCTATGAGGGTAAGCTACATTTTTTATGAGATCGATGTCGTCGGTGTGACAGCCCCGCTTTTATTATTTGAGCTGTATTCTCTTAACTTAATGCTTTATCAAGTGCTGTTTTTACATATTTTTTTATTTCTTCATAGCTTTGTCCCGGTTGAGCCTCATATAATTTTTCCCTGCCAATGAATAAAGAAGGCACATAATAATATTTATATCCTTTTATGGCGTCAGGTTCTTCATTTTCCTCATGCCATTGAATAGGAACAGCTGAATAATCTTCATTTTCCATTATCAATTCTTTAATAGCCTTCTTGGCTTTATGACAATAAGGACAATCTGTCAAGTAAAATGCCGTAATTGTTTTCATGTGTAATCCCCCCTTTATGTTAATATGTTATAGCGTACTTTAATTCTCAGGTATTGTCAATTATGTTCATACTGCAAAATACTTTTCCATTGAGCATATCGCCTAATCTTTCAATAACTCTCCTGCCGTTGAATACTTTTTGTCTTACTCTACGGAAAGTTTATTGAAAAACAATCGAAAGTTTTATACAATTCAATATGGAGGTACTGTTCAATGGAAAATAATAAAATAGGAAATGTAATTCGCATATTGCGGCAAAAAGCAAATATGACACAAAAACAACTTGCAGATAAAATGAATATTAGTGATAAGACCGTTTCCAAATGGGAACGCAATCTGGGATGGCCAGATATTTCACTTATAGCTCAACTTTCGAATATTCTTAATGTGGACACACAGAAATTATTGCTTGGTGATATAACTCCAAATGATATTGTAGCTGGTAATATGAAAAATACAAAATATTATATCTGTCCGTCATGCAACAATATTTCACTTTGTACTGGTAGAGCAACGGTTTCATGCTGCGGCAAACAATTAAGAGAACAAACTGTTAAAAAAGCTCCGGAAAATGAAAAATTATCAGTACAATTCATAGAGGACGACTGGCATATTACCAGTAATCATCCTATGGCAAAAACGCATTATATTTCATTTGTTGCATTTACTGCAGGAGGCCAAATCAATTTACTCAAGCAATATCCCGAATGGGACTTAGATGTACGAATTCCAAAAAGAGGTCATGGAATACTGATATGGTATTGCACTATACATGGCTTATTTTATCAATTGATCTAACAAAAAAAACTCACAGTCTATTTATTTCCCCGATTTAAACTGTGAGTTTTTACAAACAAATTTTCTCTTCAAATATTTTATATATAATTTTTTACTTATAATCGCTATTACAATTTACATAGATACCTAAAATTCAGCATTGCCTAATTAAATTCTTGACAAAAGTATAACTTCATCTTATCATTTACTAGAACATATTCAACAACAGGAGGAAAAATATGAGAAAACGGCAGCGTTCGGAAGACCATTTAACAGAAGTCCGGCACAAAATCTTAAACAGTGCTAAGGATCTTTTCACTCATCAAGGATATAAAAAGACTACTATTCGGCAAATTGTGGAAAAATCCGGTATATTAACCGGAAGTATCTACTATCTTTATAAAAATAAAGAAGATATTTTTCAGGCCCTGATTTTATCTTTGACTAAAAATTGTATTAAAAAAATTGATGATATTTACGCTGAAGAATCCCCTGAATTTCGTTATGCAGCTGTGTGCGCTGTGGAACTAAAAGCTGTAGAGAACGATGCCATTGTCCGGGAATGTTACTTTGCTGGATATTCCTCCCGCATGATATTTGAACAATTGGTAATACAATTCACAGATTTAGCAATGGCACTATTTACAGGTACAAAACATGCCTGTTCCAGAGAGGATTACTTTCATAAGACATTGCTTATCAAGGGCGCTATGCGAAGCTGCATTGCCGAATTTTATTTTACACGGCCAATAAATCACCAGATAAGTTGTCATCAGTGTATTACTTTAGCTCTTTATATTCTCGGTTTTGAACAGTCCGAGATCACTCATGTAATTAGCAGAATTGAAAATTTAACTGATGAATGGTCGCGGATTGGTAACCACTTGCGGGATTATCCAGTTGAAAAATGAATTAATCTGCATATATCAATATTTTTTATTCATTTTTTGAACACGTTCAATATATTATTAAAATAACTTCAATCCAGCCAAATTAATAACTTATACTGTATTGCTGCAAATAAACTTTGAGTCAGTATAATATCCGGCTCTATTACAAATACAATTAAGGCTACAGGTGATATCTCATGAATTTTCTTACTGTTTTACGTGATGAAACAAGGTATATTTTTAGCGGCCGTTTTCCTATTATTTTTATAATTTTTTTTGTACCATTATTGTTCACTATACTTTTCGGCATCATATATGAAAAAAACGTTGTCAATAATATTCCTATGGCTGTATATGACCAGGATCAAGGCAAATTAAGCCGGGCACTCATCCAGGCATACAATGATTCAGAACGATACAATATTATTACTTATGTACAATCACAGGAAGATTTGGAGAATCAAATTTTGGAAGGCAAAGTACTTATTGCCCTCGATATTCCTAATGATTTTTCAAAACGAGTAAAATTGGGACAAAAAGCTAATATATTGTTTATCGTCAATTCAACAAATAATATGTTCGGTAATGCAGCCATAAGTTCTGCCCAAGAAATAAACAGGACTTTTTCGCTGGCAGTTGGTTCACAAATACTTGAAGCTGGTGGATTTCTCCCGCAAAATGCCATAAATGCAGTTTATCCAATACATCTTGGAGTACGTATTCTCAACAACCCAATTAATGGTTATGGTTCTTTTATGTTGTCAGGTCTCATGCTCAACGGATTTCAAATCGGACTTATGCTTGCCTTCTCTCCCACTATTGTAACGGAAATACTCCGTCGCCGCTATGGCAGAGAATATTCTTCATTATCTATCGACATGGGTAAAATTATGCCATACTGGTTTACCAGCCTTATATCTTTCGCTTTATCCCTTTTCGTCCTCATATATTGTTTTGATATACCAATGCATGGCAACTGGAGCGAAGCACTTTGTCTGGCCGGCGGATTTTCATTCTTTGTGCTTTGTGTACTTATGCTATTTTCATCTTGCTGCCCATCCCGAATTTTATCTCTTCAAGTTCCGATGGTGTACATCATGCCAGGCCTTTTGTACAGTGGCCTGTCTTGGCCGTCATT
The DNA here is from genome assembly GCF_014076555.1 of Pectinatus frisingensis. Lineage (NCBI taxonomy): Bacteria > Bacillati > Bacillota > Negativicutes > Selenomonadales > Selenomonadaceae > Pectinatus > Pectinatus frisingensis. Next base: position 674,983 of record NZ_CP045424.1, on the reverse strand, counting down.
TGATATGAACGCCATTGCGGGAACTATTTCTTTATTTCTTCCTATGTCCTGGGCTGGAGATAACCTGCGTGATATCTTATTAGCAGGATATGCACCTCACCTATGGCATGATTGTATGATAATGTTTGCTAATGGATGTATTGCAGCATTATTGGCTACCTTGATTGTTGCTGTCCGCAGACACTATGAATGGAAAAAGGAGAAAAACTGACCATGCAGCTCATGATAAATCTTTTTCAGCGGGAATGGCAACAGTGCACTCATGATATCAGACGTTTCATATTTCTTTTTGGTGCTGCAGCAGCCTATCTCATTATATTTGGTCTTTTGTATGTTCCCAACATCATAACACATGTTCCCTGTATTATTTATGATAACGACCAATCTGCCATAAGTCGTCAGCTTACTCGAGAATTTGAAGACAGTGACAGTTTTCACGTAATAAGCTATGCCGCCTCAAAAGAAGAAATGTTATCAGCTCTACAGGAAAAACGAGTTTATGCTGCCATAGAAATTCCTAAAGATTTTTCTCAAAAAATCACAATTGGAGACTCATCCACTTTACTTTTTATGGTTAATGGTTCCAATATTATCCTAACTAATGTTACCAGTTCAGCGGCACAAAACATCACAACACATTTTTCTGATCGATTAGCAAGCCAGCAAGCGGCATTACGCTATTCCCTGGATCAACAGACCGCACTGCAGCGCATTGCTCCCATACAATATAATTTTCGCATTCTCAACAACTCCACGCAAGGCTATACTCTATTCTTTCTTATAGGGCTGGCTCTTGTAGCATTCCAACAAGGTATATTTTTCAGTGTGGGTGCTTCAACAACTTATGAATACGAACACCCGGAACTGCGCAGTAAATTCAAAACAGAACAATTATTGTTGATAAAGTATATATTTTACTGGATTTTATCCATGTTTTCATACGGTATGGTTGTTTTTCTCTGCCATGTATTATGGGGTATTCCTATAAAAGCACCATTATGGCAAATATCTATACTAGGAGCAGCTTTTTGCTTTTCTGCTATAGCCTTTTGTACATTTTTTGCTTCTTTATTCCGCAAAGAAATGCAGTTTGTGCGTGGTATTATTATGTATCCTGTCCCAGCGTTTATTTTTTCCGGCTATACCTGGCCTGCTGCATCAATGCCGCCAGTCATGCAGACTCTTGCAGCTGCATTTCCATTATCATGGTTATCCAATACTGCCAGAGAATTGTTTCTTTCCGGTGAGTCACCACATTTGAAGCAAAGTATACTGGCCTTAATAATATTGGGAATTATTTGCAGCATACTAGCTTATATTACTTATGACAATGGATTAAAGGAAACGAGAATAGCTATCAAAAATAAATTTATTATTCCTTAATGCAAAAATATGTGCTTTATAGTAAAAGAGTTGTTACCCATACTCATTTTCATTCATGAATATGAGTATTTTACTTTCTTTGTCTGTCTTTAAATGAGCAGGAACCACATAGCGATAACGGAGGTTGGTTGCTTTTTTGCAAAATCAATGCCATTCATACAACAGCCTATTTTAATTGAATAATGCCCGGCACACCCTATAAAATAACGGAGTAATACATTACTGTTTACTCCGTTACAAAACTAATCTATAGGATTTTTTGTAGCCTTTAACCGTGCTTTTGCACGTTCCAAGGCGGCTTGCGCACGCATTGAATCAATATTTTTATATTCTTCCTGAGATTTTTGCAATGCATCAAGTCGTTCTTTTGCCCTACCATATGCTTTTTTGGCACGATTGACATCGATATTTATTGGCAATTCAGCTGCAGATGCCAGGACTGTGATTTTATCAGGCTTCACTTCCATAAATCCACCACAGACAGCAATGAGTTCTTCACTGCTGTCTTCTTTTTTCACACGCATAGCGTGTGGCAAAATACCTGTCACCAACGGGGCATGTTTGGGTAAAATGCCCAGCTCACCACCCGTAGAGCGAACAATGGCCATTCCAATATTCTCAGAATAAACCTTTTTATTAGGAGTGACAATTTCCAAATTAACTGTTGCCATGGACTATGCCTCCTGTTTTGCTTTTTTTGCTGCTTCTACGGCTTCATCTATACTGCCAACCATATAAAATGCACTTTCTGGCAGATCATCGTATTTACCTTCCAATATTTCCTTAAAACCACGGATAGTTTCTTTAAGCGGGACATATTTACCGGGGCTTCCGGTAAATTGTTCGGCCACAAAAAACGGCTGACTCAAAAATCTCTGAATTTTACGAGCCCTGGCAACTGTAAGTTTATCTGCATCAGACAATTCTTCCATGCCCAGGATAGCTATTATATCCTGCAATTCTTTATACTTTTGCAATACAGCCTGAACTCCGCGGGCAACTTCGTAATGATCTTCCCCAATTACATGCGGATCCAGAATGCGTGAAGTAGAATCAAGTGGATCAACTGCCGGATATATACCTAATTCAGCGATCTGACGTGATAATACTGTTGTTGCATCAAGATGAGTAAATGTAGCTGCAGGCGCCGGGTCAGTCAAGTCATCTGCCGGGACATATACTGCCTGAACAGAAGTTATGGAACCTTTCTTAGTTGAAGTAATACGTTCCTGCAATGCTCCCACATCTGTTGTAAGAGTAGGCTGATAGCCAACAGCTGACGGCATACGACCCAGCAATGCCGAAACTTCAGAACCAGCCTGAATGAAGCGGAATATGTTATCAATAAACAGCAATACATCCTGATGCTGTACATCACGGAAATATTCAGCCATTGTAAGACCAGTCAAAGCTACTCGCATACGAGCCCCTGGTGGTTCATTCATCTGTCCATATACCAGCGCTGTTTTATTAATTACACCTGATTCCGTCATTTCTGACCAAAGGTCATTGCCCTCACGAGTACGTTCACCAACACCAGAAAATACAGAATATCCACCGTGCTGTGTTGCAATATTATGAATAAGCTCCATGATAAGAACGGTCTTGCCAACACCTGCACCACCGAATAAACCTATCTTCCCACCACGGGAATATGGTGCAATAAGGTCAACAACTTTTATACCTGTTTCCAAAATCTGTGTTGATGTTTCTTGTTCATCAAATTTCGGAGCAGGTCTATGTATAGGCCAGAACTCTTTATTACCGACAGGTGCCGGATTGTGATCCACTGTCTGCCCTAATACATTAAAAACACGTCCCAATGTTTCTTCACCCACTGGTACTTTAATTGGGGAACCAGTGTCAACAGCTTCCATACCGCGTGTCAATCCATCCGTAGAGTTCATTGCTATACACCGGGTTATTCCATCACCCAGGTGCTGCATTACTTCTACAGTCAGATTTATATCAATATCGCCGGACTTACCTTTTATGGTAATAGCATTTAAAATTGATGGCAACTCTTCGGCAGGAAATTCAATATCTACTACAGGCCCTATGACCTGTACAATTTTACCCTTAGCCAACGATTAAAAACCTCCTCACTTCAGTGCTTCTGCACCGCCCACAATTTCGGTGATTTCGCGGGTAATATTGGCCTGACGAACCTTATTATAATATAGATCCAGTCGTGCCATCAAATCCTGGGCATTATCTGTCGCATTACTCATAGCAGTCATTCTGCTTGACAACTCACTAGCTGCTGCCTGCAATAATGCGGCATACACCATTGTTATAAAATATTGTGGTAACAAAAAACCTAATACATCTTCTGCCGATGGTTCATAAATATATTCAGCCGCCGGTTTTTTTGCTTCCTCTTTACCAATATTTTCCAATGGTAACAATTTCACAGTTTCCGGCACAGCCGAAATCGCCGAAATAAACCGTGTATAAATCATATATACATCTTTATATTTACCCTTTGTAAACTGCTCCATTACTTCTGATGCGATTTTACGCGCATCATCGTATCTGGGGCGTTCACTAAAATCTATATAACTCTTTACAACATTGTAGCCATGATTCTTAAAATGCTCCGTTGCTTTACGCCCAACACTTATTATATCAAGGTTAACCGAATTCACTGTTACAAAGTCTTTACCAATATCAGAATTTTGTTCTGAAACAAATGTTTTATTAATATTACCCTTATCTGCTTTTTCATGTTCCAGTACAAAATTTTCTGCCTCTGCTGTCCCTGTAACATGAATCTTCGCTTCTTTAAAAACATTGCTGGCATAAGCACCAGCCAGTCCCTTATCGGAAGAAAGTATAACGAACAGAGTTTTCCCAGTATCATGCACTTCCAGCAGCGGATGCGTGAGTCCATTATTACTGGCAGCTATATCACCGATAACCTGATACATTTTCTCTGTATAGGGTCTATTAGCGATAGCTGCCATCTGAGCCCTGCGCAATCGCGCCGACGCCACCATTTTCATAGCCTTAGTTATCTGTTCAATACTTTTTACACTTTTTACACGATGGCGGATATCCTGTAAGCTGGCCAAAGGTTAATCACCTCGCCCTTTATATTGATTCAATTATTTATCAAAAATAAATTCTCATATATCAAACGGTATATGATGCTTTAAACTCTTCTATAGATTTTTTAATATTTTCCTCTAAATCATCATCAAGTTTTTGCTGTTTGTTGATTTGCTCGATCAGCTCAGCATGTGACGAATTAATGAACTTAAGATAATCACGTTGAAATACCGTTACTTTTTCTACTGGAACATCAGTTAAAAATCCACGTACAGCTGTAAAAATAACCAATATTTGTTCAGCTACATTCAATGGTGAATACTGCGCCTGCTTCAACGTTTCCACCATGCGGGCGCCACGGTCCAGCTGGTCCTTTGTATCTTTATCAAGATCAGAACCAAATTGAGCAAATGCCGCCAATTCACGATACTGCGCAAGATCAAGACGCATACGTCCAGCTACTTGTTTCATTGCCTTTATCTGCGCACTGCCACCAACACGGGAAACTGAAAGGCCAACGTCTATAGCAGGTCTCACCCCTGAGTAAAACATTTCTGTCTGCAGCATTATCTGTCCATCAGTAATGGAGATGACATTAGTCGGGATATAACCGGATAAATCACCCGCCAGTGTTTCGATTATCGGCAATGCCGTTATTGAACCGCCACCCAGTTCATCGGATAATTTTGCAGCACGTTCCAACAACCTTGAATGTAAATAAAATACATCCCCAGGATAAGCTTCACGCCCTGGTGGTCTGCGCAGCAACAAGCTCATTGCCCGATAAGCTGCCGCATGTTTAGATAAATCGTCATATACACACAAAGCATGCTTACCCTTATACATAAAATACTCGGCCATTGATACACCAGCATAAGGTGCGATATACTGCAAAGGCGCACTGTCAGCTGCGGTCGCTGCAACGACAATACTATACTGCATGGCGCCATGATCTTCCAGAGTTTTTACTACCCGGGCAACTGTAGACGCCTTTTGTCCTATTGCTACATATACACAAATACAATTTTCACCTTTTTGGTTTAAAATGGTATCTACAGCTATAGCTGTTTTACCAGTACCACGGTCACCAATTATAAGTTCACGCTGACCGCGCCCAATAGGCACCAATGCATCAATGGCTTTTATCCCTGTCTGAAGTGGTTCATGTACAGATTTTCTATCAGCAATCCCCGGAGCTGGATATTCTACTGGCCGATTTTCAGTGCTATTGATAGGTCCCTTGCCATCAATAGGCCGACCAAGGGCATCAACAACACGGCCGATCATTGCTTCACCAACAGGTACCTGCATGATTCTGCCCGTGCGTTTTACGGTCATACCCTCTTTAATTTTATATTCACCGCCAAGTAAAACTGCACCGACACTATCCTGGTCCAAATTCAAAACAAGGCCGTAAATATCATTACCAAAATCAAGAAGTTCGCCTGACATTGCCTTATCCAGACCATGAATGTGAGCTATGCCGTCACCAATTTCCATGACAGTACCGACATCATCAACATTCAAATCAACATCATAGTTTTTGATCTGATCCTTGATAATGGCTGTTATTTCCTCAGGATTCATTTTCATAAAAAGTTAGTCACCCCAATCAACAATTTGCCATCAGTTGTTTCTTTATAGATTTGATTTGGCCTACAACGCTGCCGTCAATAAGTCTATCACCTATTTTTATAACGATACCGCCAATAAGCGACGGATCAATACGTTCTCTTAACTGGATGCGCTTTTCTGTTACATTTTCCAATTTTTTTACGAGGCCAGCCTTTTGGTCATTTGTCAAAGCCACAGCCGTTCTTACATAGGCAAGCTGAATACCTTGTGCTTCGTTGGAAAGAGCGTGAAAACTTGTGATAATCTCTGTCAGCAATGTTATACGATGTTTATCAACCAACAGCAGCATAAAGTTAACCACTGACTGATCAAAATCATCAGACAGGATTTTCTTCATAAGTTCTTTTTTAGCTTGTATAGCAACCTGTGGATTGTCCATAAATGCCTTCAATCCTACACATTCATCAAATAATCTACCAATTTGAGCCAATTGTTTATCACTTTGAGCCAGTTTATTTTCTTCCTGTGCCAGTTCAAACATAGCTGCAGCATATTTCTTTGCCAATAAAATATTTAACATGATAAGCCACCCAGCTTATCTTTATCAAGTTTCTCGATGAAATCTCCCACCAGTTTTTTATTGGCAGATTCATCCATGTTCGCAGCAATTATCTTACTTGCCGCCGCCATAGACAAAGAAACCACTTCACCTTTCAACTGCATGGCAGCACGTTCACGATCACGTGCGATATCTTCTTTAGCATTCTTGCGCATTTGTTCAATTTCCTGCTTTGTCTGTGCTATAGAAGCATCATGCTCTTCTTGAGCACGTTTCATAGCCTTATCAACTATACTCTGAGCCGAAACACGTGCATCAGCGAGCTGTTTTTGATATTCTCCTAAAACCTGCTGGGCTTTCTTTTCGTCATTTTCTGCTGATTCTATTGAATTGGCGATTTTAGCCTGACGATCATGAAGCATTTTCATGATCGGTTTATAAGCAAATTTCTTAAGCAGGATGACCAGTACAATAAAATTGACGAGTTGCGCCAAAAGCGTTCCATCAATATTAATCAATTCACCTGTCCCCCTTTTTCATAAACTCAATCGATGTTTAAAATTTAGAGAACTTTTATCGCGAACAATATGATAAGCGCAACAACCAGTGCAATAATAGGCATTGATTCAATAAGCCCGACGGAAATCAATGTATTCATAAACAACGTGCTCTTAGCTTCCGGCTGGCGGGAAATCCCTTCAACCATTTTACCAGTTACTAACCCATCACCTAAAGCAGCACCTAAAGCAGCTAATCCCAGCATGACACCGACTCCCACTAATGCTGCTGCTATTGCGATTGAACTTTCCATTAAAAAATCCTCCTTAAAAATGTAAAAATTTTATATTGTATTTATGCCGTGCAAGATTTTCAGAGACCTTATTCATCCTCATCTCTAATACTTTCGGCAAGATAAGAAGTAGACAGCATCGTGAATACAAATGCCTGGACTCCGCCGACAAACACACTGAATCCCAGCCATAATACACCAGGAATAACCTCAGCTATTATATTCGGAAGCAGGTGCGGTAAGATATGAATGAGCAGCTCACCCGCAAAAATGTTACCAAATAAACGAAAGGCAAGTGTTATCGGTTTGGCTACTTCTTCTATAAGCTTTATTACTACAAAAAAGGCAAATGGTTCAAAAAAATGTTTTAAGTATCTGGGCCCTTTATAATAAAAACCTAATACATGCAGCATCACAACTACCAATAACGCTAACCCCAGATTAGTATTAAGTGTATTTGTCGGTGATGCCATCCCCGGAATCAATCCCCACCAGTTGGAAATCAGCAAAAACAAAAACAATGAGATTAAAAACGGAGCAAATAAACTGCCACGCTTACCAATACTGGCATTAATCTGGTCGTTTAAACCAGTTATAACCATCTCAAAGATATTTTGCATTCCGGTTGGAACCAATTTCATGTTGCGGGTAGCAACTATAGAAAGAATAAGAACTACAGCCATGACCATCCATGTCATTTCCAAAGTTTCCGCATTAAAGGATAACCCAAACAACATAAATTCATGAGCCGCGCTTTCAACCATAAAACCACTCCCTACAATGGATTTTATCCAACAGCCATTTATGTGCTGCAATGATGTCTATCCGACTAAATAAACATCATGTCAATTTGGATAATGATTTAATTTTATTTATAATCACTTTACAAATGTAAAATGATATAAATCTATTTAAGTTTTCTTATTATAAGAAAATATTATTATATTAATAAACACTATAATATCCATGATAAAAAAACCAATAACAACAGCGAAAAAAATCGTTATTGATAATTTCACTGCCAGCAGCAAAACCAACAACAACATTGTAAACCGCATTATCGTTCCCATCCATGCCTTCTGCTTCGCCTTATTTGGCAAATACAGCATCGTTTTTTGCAGCCGCGCCGCCAGCATAAAAACATAATACATTGCTGTTAAATATCCGCCAATTACCGCCAAAAGCAAATAAAGCTGCGATTTCACATACAATCCCAAGCCTAGTATCAATGTTATGACAGCAATCGTCCTTATAATTATCCGGCCACGTGCAGCCATAAAATCCTGCATACTATGTCTGCCTTTCATAAATGTACATAAAAAAACGAACTAAATTAAATATAGCATATTCCAGACATTATCACAAGAACATTGTATACAAAGAAATATAACCTTTACTTATGAGAAATAATTTCACGAACAGGAAACGGAATATTGATATTTTCCTGATGATAACGGCTGCTAATCGCCTTGATCAGTTCATGTTTTATCACATACTGATTCAAAAAATTGGTGGATTTTACATATATATTAAATTTAATACTCGAATCGGCAAATTCAAAAAATCGCACCACCGGTTCAAATTCAACTTTTCCCTCTATCTTCATTAAAACAGACCGGGCAGCCTCCAAAGTTATTTTTTCCACAAAATCCAAATCACTGTCATAGCTTACCCCTATAGTAATTCCGATAGAGATCTCTTTTGCCGGCATATTATAATTAATTATTGTAGAAGAAGCGATTTCTTTATTTGGGACAATAATAATATTATTGGACGTTGACTGTATTTTAGTAAACCGCCACGTGATATCGACTACTTGTCCCTCACTGCCATTACTCAATTTAACAAAATCATATATTTGCAGCTGCCGCGATAAAATTATATAAACACCTGCAAAAATATTTGCCAAAGTATCCTGCAGTCCTAAAGCCACTGCCATACCACCAACACCTAATGCTGTCAAAAACGGTGTTACTGATATTCCAAGATATTGCAAGATTATCATCAATCCAGTCGCGTATATTATAAAGGCGACTATATTGCTAAGAAGAGATGTTGCCTGCACATTTTCCTCAGAACGCTGAATATGCAAATCGATTATTCCTGATACAGTTCGTGAAACGACTCGTGTTATAGAAAATACAATGACAGCATATAAAAATGCAGAAAACAACATGCTTAGCGTCGGATCAATTCCTTTTATCGAATGAATTGTCCAATAAAGACCCACTCCCATACACCATGCCACAGGCAATCCTCGTACAGCATTGGCAAAAACATATGGCCATGTATGTTTTTCGATATGTTCATGTAATTTTTTATTAATAAATTTATTTATCAGCTTGCCGATAGTAAAAGCTGCTATCAATATAAAAAAAGGAACAATAAGTAACTCCATCCAGTAATGCCAGTCACTAAAAGCCACCGCTATATCCATAGGCCACCTCTTCCAATAATTAATTATAGTTATAAGTATACATTACTAGTATTAATTTTATCAAATCGATTTATTGTTTACAATCATTGCCTTTTATCTGTAATACGATGAAACTTAACCCTTTCATGTATATAGCAACTAAAAATCGAACTGAACCGCAGTAAAAAGACGCTGCATATAAAAAACGTACTGAATACTACTAATACACAAAATTTACAAAGCTGTACTTACGACCTATGCATATTGATCAACAATCTTTATTTAAATATAAATTCGTTGTAATATCAATAAACTTTTTTGTCTCCTGCTTGGTGTCACTTGCATGCCATGCAATACCATAAGAAACAGAAGGTTCAAAAAGCAGCGGAATAATTGCTAACCCATTGCCTGTTTGGCACACAAAATCAGGCATAACAGCAATCCCCATATCACCCTTTATCATTGCATAAGCAGTAGCTACACTATCACTGAAATAAATATGGGTATTGGTACACTGAACTTGTATTTCATTTTGTATGCAGACCATCTCACTCGGTCTTTTCAAAGGGTCCAGCACAATGAGTGACTGTGCCTGCAAATCTTTTATTTCAACAGTTTTTCTGCCTGCAAATGGATGATTGACAGGTAAAACACAGACAAAATGGCTGATACATAATTCCCTGTAATTAACATCTGGTAAATTTACAACGCTTTCTTTTACCGTAAAAATCACATCCAGCTTATAATTAGAAAATTTTACTATTTTTTCCTCATAAAAAAACTGTCTCAAATAAATATATATTTGCGGCTGTTTTCTTTTGCACTCTCTCAAAATAGCCGGTATATATCCCATATTGATATTACTATCATATCCCACAGATAAACTGCTATTAAAATTCTGAGAATAATTCTTTGCCTTTGTCACAGCAATATTAATTTTTATGAGAACTTCTCTTATATCATCATAAAAAACTTTTCCTGCCGATGTCAACTCGACTCTTCTTTTGTTTCTAAGAAATAATTTTAATTTAAGTTCATTTTCTAATGCATTTATTTGATATGTAACAGAAGGTTGTGTAGTATATAGACACTTCGCCGTTCTGGAAAAATTGAGTGTTTCCGCAAGTTTTGTAAAACATTCCAATTGCCTTGTATTCAAAATAATTTCCCTTCATTTATAAAATTTCCCTTCATTTATAAAAAGATTTTATTAAAGATAACATATTTCAATTTCATTTTCAATTTGTAAACTGATAAAATTATTTTATTGATTATAAAATATCATATTTTAAGAAAGGACGATTATATATGAAATATATTGTCACCGGCGTAGACGGACAACTTGGAGGACGTGTGGCCGAAAATATGCTCAATAGCGTTCCCGGCAATAATTTGATATTTACATGCCGCAATCATAAATACCTGTCTCAGGAAAAACGGCAGCGTTGGGAAGAAAAAGGTGTAAGCGTACGTGAAGCAGATTATAATGACAAAAAAGGTATGGTACTGGCATTTAAGGGTGGTAACAGGATCTATATCGTTTCCAGCATAATAAACGGACCACAACGTGTTATCCAACACAAAAACGTAGTTGATGCAACATTGGAAGCAGGTATAGAACACCTCACCTATACATCTTTTTTGGGTGCCAACCGTGCTGATTATAGCCAATATGTTATCCCCGACCACACAGAAACGGAAAAATATATAGCTGCCAGCGGTATAGAATATAATATTATGAGAAATAATCTATATGCTGAAAACTATCTTATAAACTCGGTTTTTTTGGCAAATATAAGCAGCAATAAGTGGATAACTCCTGCCGGAGATGGAAAAGCCACCTTTGTCGCCAAAGACGATTCAGGACGTGTAGCAGCAGCGTTACTGCTTGGTAAAGGTAAAAAAAATAAAGATTACGACGTCACCGGCGGAGATCTTCTGAGCGAAAGAGAAATTTGTGCAATGGTCGCACAGGTATCAGGTATAAATTACGAATATCAACCAGTCAATGAAAAAACATTTTTCTCATATCTTGACTCACTTCACATTCCTCGGACAACAGATGGTGACTATAGTAAATCACCCGTCCCATTTTGTGGCAACGATATGGTAACGAATGAGTGCAGCGTACGCGACAATATGATGTCGGTTCGAACTAATACCATAAAACAGCTGACTGGACATGCTCCTGTAAAAATCGCAGATTTAGTACAAAAATATAATTTTGTATGGAAAAATAAAATAACTAACTATTGGGATTTGAAAAAATATCAATAATAATGATATCGTACGCAAGCATTTTCATTCATAAATATGCAATATTCTACTCTTTTTGTCAGGTCTCAAAAGGACAGGGAACCGCGTAGCAGTGGTGAGTTACATCCTTATAAAATCAATGCTGTCTATGCGACAGCCTATCAAAACATTCTCAAAATCTAAAATAATAAAATATCTTACTTTTTTAAATTTTTAGACGCACTAAAAAACATCCCAAATGCTTCTTCGAAAATATTTAACATGCCTTTGACCAATTATCCAATAGATGATCATAGAATTTATGCTAATCATAACAATCGTTATTCCTATATAATCCCATTTTTACAAATGAATTCTTTTCTTCAATACATTATTGGGACACAAGCCTATATACTTGTGTCCCAATTTTTCGTATTAGACAAAAATAATCTGGATGACGATGCTTAAAATTCACACTCTCCATGCGGAGGCGACAAGGACCGCTGGTCACGATTAAAGTTACTATGGTTCTATATCAAAATTTAGTGCAAAATAAACTGACAAATATATCCTCGCTGGTAAAACAACCTATTTTGTTTTAAAATAACCGATGGTTAAATTTTTCATTAGTTACATAAAATTTTACCACAAAATAAGGTATGTTATTTCACAACCCCATTTTTTTCATATATTATTTTGAAGTTTTATTTTCTTTTCTATAGAAGTTCATTTTCATTTTTTTATTTCACTAAAGTTTTCTTACAGTTATCTTCCACTGACTTTTGGATGATGCAACTTCCACAGCAACAGATTTAGGTGTTGTTTTTAACGTTTTGGCAAAAAGAGCGAAAATATAGCGGCACATATTGCAACGATGGTGAGTAATTCCATGGTTGCTGTCAGTCCATAACTATCGGCGAACCAGCCGATCAGGGGAATGAGTACGCCGCCTACGCTGAAGGAGAGCCCCATTGAATGAAATGCATATTGTATTATGGTTTTAAAAACAATGTTTCCCCATATTGAAAATAAAATGTCCGGAGCGAAAATAAATAAACAATCATTGTACGTTGTAAACCAAACAAACTTTTTATTAACATGTATCATAAACAAGAGAATATATAACATCTGTTTTTGAGAAAGAAAAACTACATTATGATGTTTTATGAGCGAGAACTGCAAAAAAATAAATCATTTATATACCAAAAATCTTGACGGACTAAAAATATAATCATATAATATTTATGAACGTATTCATTTATGAATGAGTTCATAAATCAGGAGATGATATAATGTTAAAACCAATCAATCAAAAATTAAAAGTTGCTACTCTTGTTTGTCCAGGCGTTTTTTTACCAGATGTAGTTAATGCACATACCGCTTTTAGCTTATCACCCAATATAGAAACATATCTCGTATGGAAAACCCTCGAACCTTTCAATGCATATACAGGCTGGCCTATGGCAGCAACAACTACCTTTAATGAATGCCCTGATGTTGATGTATTAATCATTGGTATGATGGCTCCAGACAGTGCGGCAGATCAAGAAATTATAAAATTTGTCCAGCAGAAAGCAAAGCATGCCAATGCAATAATCGGCATTTGTTATGGAGTTCTGGTTCTTGGAAGTGCGGGTCTTTTAGAAGGCAAGCGGGCTACCTCCAATTTTTCTGTAGGAGATTCATTAAAAGAATTTGGTGCTACTCCTGTGTTGACCAGTGAAGTTGTTATTGACGGTAATTTGTATACGGCAGGCCCGGCGCATGGATGTTTTGAAGCAGCAATTGAAGTTATTTCTACACTACGTGGAGATGATATAGCAAAAACGATTGAATTAGCTTTTGAATACGATCCACATCCTAAGTTTAAAGTAGGCAGTCCCAGCCTTGCTGGTCCCGAGCTTGCACAAAAAATATCAAACAAGCACCAAGAGATGACTAATACCTATCTGAATGCAGCGCGTACAGCTTATCAAACAACCCGCAACAAAGTTAATAATTTAGATGATTGTTAGTATAAATTTATAATTAAACCAGGGCATTAAACGTTACCTGTTTAATGCCCTGGTTTAATTATTATCCTAAATTTACTATTTATTATTTTTCCCCGCTAATCCATTCAAAAATAACTCTAGTTTGTAATTAAGGTTTTCCATAAAAGAGATTTTCGAACGACTGACCGCAGTGGATTTGATCAGCCCCATAAACGTTTCAGTAACTATTTCAATTGGAATAGTTTTTTTAAAATCTCCATTTTTTTGACCTTCATCGATAATATTAACAAGAATTTCTTTAAACCGAGGCCCATGCGGTGGTTGTTTTAGGCCTAAATGATTAATACATAAGTCAAACAATTGCCGATTATCTTCATATATCCTTCCTAATGTTACTAAAATTTGTGAAATTTTTTCTTGAGAAGAGATTGTTGACTTGTTTAGTTTTTCTAGCGAATTTTCAGCTTGACTAACCTTTTTAGTCAATACATATTGAATGATATCCTCTTTAGAATGAAAATAATTATAAAAAGTACCTGTACCAAGATCTGCCGATTTTGTGATCTCAGCTATAGTCGTTTCTTCGAATCCTTTATTTACAAATAAATTTATTGCAATATCAACTAAAGTATTTAATATTTGAATTTTTTTCCTGTCTCTTCGGCTTATTGCATTTTCCATCAAGATTCCCTCCAAAAGTGAATTTTTCAATTATTCTTGTTTAATCATTACACAGCATAGTTTTAATGTAAGCTGTATATTTTTAAACGCCGATGCGATAGATTAATTAAAAGTTTTGTATTATTTTTTTAATATTGTTTTACCATTTTCATTAATTATATCATTGATTCAGGATTTTAATAAATCACCAACTAATTTTGATAAATCTTATGGTATAAAAGCAATTATTTTCTATTTACGATAATTTTGACATGACAGCATGCAGGCAGGTACTGGTATTAAAACCTTTAAGCAGACTTTTTCGTCATCTTTTTCAATAATCCAATATCTCTCTTAAAAACCAATTGCAAGCAGTTTCCTGCGTATTTCAAAATAAAATGGCAGAGGCAATCCAAAGCTTTTCAAATCCAATCTTTTATCTGTTGCCTTGCATGTGTGATTACCTTGGCCGACATTGCTGCTGATATCAAACTACTCAATAAAAAGCAGCATTAATGCCGAGAAACAACGACTGTCCAGTAATTTATAACAGCAATAAATTTGAGATATTAAGCTATAATTTTTCTGCAGCTGGATTTCGTGGAGGCTTGAACTATTATTGTAATCCAGACCACAATCGGGAATTATTGACTTGCTTTGGCGAAATAAAGGACGCAATTCCTGCTTTATATGGTGGGGAAACGAGACGTAGGCCTTAGGTGACATTTTATCGATATACTACATTCTCGATTTACATTATTTGCATTTATAATACTTAATATACTAGTAAAAAATTTTTTATTTATAAATTTCCTCGACAATATCTTTTTTTGTTATATAATACTAATTAGCCAAGCTAATTATAGTAAAGGATTTTATTTATGAAAAAACACATTATTACCATTTCCCCCAGTACAAGATCACAGTTAGGTGAGGTGTTGTTACATATATCAGATGACGTTTTGCTATCTATCAATAATATATTAAAAAAATATTATATTACCGAAAGCAAATTTGCTTTACTCTTGCTACTGTTCAATACTAGTACAAATCAATCGTTACAACCGTCGGAAATTGCTAATATAATGGGAATTCGCCGGGCATCTGTAACCAAACAGTTAATTTGGCTGGAAAAACATCAGCTTATTATAAGAAATATATGTCCAAAAGATAAGCGAATGGTTAATGTAACAATAACTAAAAAAGGGCACCAACTTCTAAAACTTGTTCTGCCTGGTTATTGGCAGACATGTGCTGACTTTACTGAAAAACTAACTGATGCTGAAGTTGTTCGTTTGCTTCACTTATTAATAAAAATTGATTAATATTAACACGACAATTTTATTTTCTAAATTAGTTAGCCTGGCTAATCATTATTATTTAGGAGGAATCAAAATGAAAATAATAGCATTTATAGGAAGTCCAAGAAAAGATGGAAATACAGCAAAAATAGTAAATGCAATTTGTAAAAGTGCGAAGGAAAGTAATCATGACGTTAATATTTACAATTTATCAAACATGAACTACACAGACTGTATGGCATGCGATGCCTGCCAGTCTGGAAAAGTTAAATTTTGCGTTATTGATGATGAATTAACACCTCTTTTATCAGAAATAGCAAAAGCTGATTGTATTATTCTGGGAACTCCAATATATATGCTGCAAGTTAGTGGTATAACAAAAAATTTTCTTGATCGTTTACGCCCATTTTTAACTTCTGATCTTACTGCAAGATACCTACCGGGGAAAAAGTACATCACAGTGACAAGCAGCGGTGCAACCGCAGAAGAATTCAGTAATGTAACGACATACTTAGATAAGTTCTTTAGTTATTTTAGTATGGAAAGTGTCGGCAGTATTATTGCCGGTAATTTGAGGGAAAAAGACGATATCATGGAACAGCCGGAAATATTGAAAAAAGCCGAAGAAATGGGAAGAAAATTAAAATAATTATGCCCATTGGCCTGAATAGTCTCTCTAATGCTCTTTTTGTACATGTAAGCATGATAATCTATTAACCCATATAGACTTAGTTAATTTAATAAAAGTCTGCATTGCAAAAGAAGTATAACCTTTTCTCCTTATAACTGCTTGAAAATGGCGTATAGCTTCAGGTTCAATAATTTTATAATAAAGCATATTATCCCGGGGGGCTTTTTTTATCATAAGATCACTTATAAAAGTTGCGCCCAGACCATTATAGGCAAGATGATAAGCAGTTTCCAACTGTTCAACATAAAATCGTACTTTAGGTATAAAACCCGCACCTGTACAAATTGCCAATGACCGTTCATGCAAATTATTGCTTTCAGTTAAAATCAAAAAAGGAATATCAGCAAAAGCCGATAAAGGAACATATGGGCAGTCTTTAGTAAAAAGTATATCCTTTTTTACCTGATTTGCCGTTAATCCTTTATTGGCTGTTTTTTTGTCTGTTAATAATTCCTCAGGCACAGCCAAAAGCAGACGATCTTCGAATATATCGGTCCCCATAAAAGACTTTTTATCAAATGAACCACAATGAAACATTATATCGACTGAACCGTCAGCTAGTTTAGTATCAAGCAGACCAGAATTATCTTCAAATAAGGATAATTCGATTTTAGGATAATAGTACATATATTTTTTTATAACAATTGGCATGACATACGAATTAAAATATTGTGTTCCACCAAGACGTAATTTACCAACACTCAGTTTCGCAATATCCTGCAGTTCATTTTCTAAATCATTTTCCAGCAACTTTATGTCAATTATTTTCTGAATATATATTTTACCAGCTTCAGTTAATTTTAAAGGTTGCTGACTTCGATCAAAAATGGGCATGCCAATTTCCTTTTCTACTTTTTTTACAGAAATACTCAAAGCCGGTTGTGACAAATACAAATTAGCTGCTGCTTTAGAAAAACTACCCATTTTATAAACTTCATAAATATAATTCATTTCTTGCTGCATAATACTACCGTCCTTTTATATATAAAATAATTTTATATACTTATATAATATATAAAATTGATTTTATAACGTACCTACTGTAAAATCAAGATGAAAAAGTTAGAAAATTTCAGAAATATGAAAGGAAGTTTGAAATATGCATGCTATCGAAAAAATATTGGCAGTGAACGCTGGTAAAACCTCTGTACATGCTGGAGAAATTGTCAATTGTAATATTGATATTGCCGGAATCAATGATCTTTATTATCAGACCGTAAAATCTTTTTGGGAGATGGGCGGGAAAAAAGTTTTTAGTCCGGAAAAGATTGTAATTTTCTTTGACCACTATGCACCCTGTGCAACAGAAAAACAGGCAGATAATCATAAAAAATTTAGAGAATTTGCCAAATCACAAGGCATAAAGAAACTTATGGATATTAATCAGGGTGTATGTCATCAGCTTATGGCAGATTATGGATTATCATATCCTGGCGAGGTTATTACGATCACTGATTCACATACAAATACGCATGGAGCTTTTGGCGCTTTTGGTACAGGTGTCGGAGCAACGGATTTGGCAGTAGTTCTTGTAACCGGCAGGCTTTGGTTTAAAGTACCGGAAGTAATTCGCATAAATCTCGCAGGCAAATTGGCAAAAGGAGTTTATGCCAAAGATGTAATTTTGCATATCATTGGCAATTTAAAAGCTGATTACGCCGTATATAAAGCTGTTGAATTTGCTGGCCCGGTTCTTAAGGAGTTCAATATATCTGAACGCATGGTGCTTTGCAACATGACAACAGAAATGGGAGCAAAAACAAGTTATATACAGCCTGATGAAATCACGATGAAATACCTTGCTGCACATGTAAATCATAATTATAAAATTTATAATACTGACAGGGACTATAAATATGCAGCAGATATCACATATGATGTATCGGAAATCAGACCACAACTTGCAGCACCATTTAGTGTGGATAATGTAGCCAATTTAAATGAATTTGCTGGTATCCACATAGATCAAGCTTATCTTGGCTCCTGCACAGGCGGACGAACGGAAGATTTTGCAATTGCGGCTAAAATATTAAGCGGCAAAAAAATTCACACTGGTACACGTATGATTCTGGTACCGGCAACACGCTTTGTACTGCAGGAATGTTTAAAAAATGGCTATATCCAAGAACTTGTAGCTGCTGGAGCGACACTGACGGCACCAGGTTGTGCAGCCTGCCTGGGCATTCATCAAGGCCTTATTGCAGATGGCGAAACATGCATATCATCTACTAATCGCAATTTTCCGGGACGGATGGGCAATGTAAACGGACGTATTTATCTGGGCTCACCAGCATCAGTAGCAACTGCTGCACTGTATGGGAAAATAACTGATCCGGCAGAATGTTTTTAAGGAGAAAATTGACTATGAAAAAAATAGCAAAAGGTATCGTGTATCTGTTTGGTAATAATATTGATACTGATCAAATTTATCCGGGTAAATATGTTGAATTTACAGAAATGGACGATATAAAAAAATATGCCATGAGTGGCAGCAGTCAACCTGATCTTGTACAAAAATTTACAGTTGGCGATATTATTGTCGGTGGAACAAATTTTGGATGTGGTTCTTCACGTGAACATGCTGTAATGACTTTGAAAGGGATTGGCGTAGGGGCAATATTGGCAGAATCCTTTGCCCGTATATTTTATCGTAATGCAATAAATTTAGGTATTCCAGCGATTACATGTAAAGGTATACATAATATGGTCCATCAAAAAGATAAATTAAGTGTCAATTTTCTAACAGGTACAATTAAAAATATTACAACAGGGAAATCTGCACATTCAGAACCAATGAACGATTATATGATGAATATATTACAAAATGGCGGTATTATTCCCATGATTCGGAAAATGCAGGAAGAAACGATTTGCTCAATGGAAATTGATTAAATAAAAGTAATAAATCATACAGGAGGAATACATGTTAATAGAAAAATATTTTCCCAAATTTGTTAACAAGTTAATAGATGTAGGTGAAAACATAAAAATTAATACTTTAATAGGCGGACATGGTAAAGAAGCAGTTGTATTTTTACACGGGCATCCAGAAAATTATCTTACCTGGCGTTTTATAGCCCCAAAGCTTACTTCCAAATACAGTGTGATAATAACAGATCTTCGCGGCTATGGATATAGTACAAAACCACAAGGCCTTCCTGACCACTCTAATTATTCAAAAAGAGTAATGGCTGATGATGTAATTAAAGTTATGGCAAAGCTTGGATTTACAAAATTTCATTTAGTAGGTCACGATAGAGGAGCTCGTGTTTGTCATCGTTTAATTATGGATCACCCTGAAAAAGCGATCAGCTGTACATTAATGGATATTTTACCTACATATGATATGTATCATGATACGAACCAGGAGTTTGCTACTAAGTATTGGCATTGGTTTTTTTACATTCAGAATAATGGCCTCCCTGAAAAATTATTAAATGGTAACGCTGATTTTTTTATCAGATTTAATTTACAGTTGAAAATTAATCCTAAAACCAAGAACAATTTTTCTGAAGATGTACTACAGGAGTATATTAAATGCTTCTCTGATCCAATGACTATTCATGGTGTAAGTGAAGATTATCGGGCCTCAGCTACCATTGATATGAAATATGATATAGCTGACAGAACTAAAATAATAAAAACACCATTATTAGTATTATGGGGAGCGAATGGTGTAGTCGGTAATTTGTGGAATGTTTTGGCTAATTGGAAAAAACGGGCTGAAAATGTAGCCGGATTTGGTATTAAGGAATGTGGTCATCTTGTTCCTGAAGAACAACCGGAAATAGTTTTAGAAACTCTTTCAACTTTCTTGGAAAAATATAAGACAAAAAATTAATTTAGGAAAGGAGAGAGTTCTTCAAGTTTTGTGTAAACGCTAAAAAACAATATAAAATTAATAGTAATATATTTTAAGGGCATTGCTTGTAAAAAGTGATGCCCTTTAAGCATCTCTTTCTAAAAGGCGTTTTTCAAAATAGATATCCAGCTGTGCCCTTATTGACTCCAGCCTTGTCGCCGTCCAGTCCATTTTTTAGTAATGTCTATCATTGCCAGATAAAACATTTTTGAGAGGTTGTCAGCTGAAGGAAAAATTGTCCTGGATTTGGTGACTTTTATAAGTTGCCTGCTAAATTTCTCCATGGTATTCGTAATAGGAATGAGTCTTTTAACAGCTAATAGATGCTCAAAACATGTTGCTAAAACAGCCCATTTTTCATACCATGATTTATAAATTTTAGGATATCTGCCATCCCATGTTTCTTTAAAATGATCAAGCTTAGCTAATACTATTTCTTTATTGGGGCAGCATATACAAGCTTTAAATCTGCCACCAAAGCTTGTGTGTCTTTACTAGATACATATCCTGCCAAAATCAAGCATTTTATCCATCTTTTTTATCTCTTGTTCTATCATTATTCCTATTGAATCTATTAACTTCAACCCATTGAACAAATTTTCAGCAATCGATACCATCTTCTGTGCCGTGCCAGCTATTTTCTTTGAAGTTGTTGTGATGATTTCTGATATATCCATTAAATTTTGCTGATTTTTCAAAAACTTTACTGTTCATCTGCCTTTATGTCTGTGAATATACATAATAAACTGCTCCAATGCCGCAGATGGAGCCACTGTTTTAGAATGCACAAAACCTGTTCGCATCTTACTAAATTTATCAGGTACAGAAAAAATTCTTAATGTTTTTTCCCGCTCCCTTACAATATTCTTAATGACAAATGATGCCCCCAACCCTGCTTCCACACCACTTATAATAGCATTAGAATCATTAAATTCCATATATCTTATATACGAAACGCCTTTTGTATGCAAATAATCTTCGAGTCTTTCTCTATTATAGCATCCGGCAGTATTCATTAAAAATGGCAATTTATAGACTTCTTCCAAATTTTTAACATATACAGGTGCGATTAAAACCAGCTGCTGTTCAATTACCCAATCCTCTACCAATGATGAATTATCAAACATTGCTTCGTTAATAAATGCCCCATCAAGCTTAAACTGCTCTATTCTATTTGCTAAAACAGTCGATGGTAATATAAAAAGTGATAATTCCACCTGCGGATATTTCTTATGGTATTCAGAAAATATATTCATCAGGTTAATTGACGAACCATGATGATATGTACCAATTTTTAGCGTTCCGTCAGGTTTATTTATATTACTAAACTTATATTGCGCCTCATCCAGCAGACGTACCACCTGCTCTGCATATGGCAATAATTTTTCACCCGCCGGGGATAAAATCATTCCATGTTTTCTATAAAAAAGCACCGTTCCCAGTTCTTTTTCTAAAACCTGGATACGTGCCGTTATATTAGACTGAACATATCCCAACAACTGCGCTGCCCTTGTAATTGTTCCTTCAAGCGCAACTGCTCTGAAAATACGTAAATCATTGCTTTCCATATTGTAGCCTCACTATCATTTATAATGATTTATCTCATCGTATATATTCATTTTACATCATATTTATTTTACTGTAAACTGTATTCACGATACAGCTGAGGATAAATCGTTGTTTTCACAATGCAAAGGAGCTTAAAAATGACTAAACACAAACATAACAAATGGATCATCCTATCAATCATCACACTAGCATCATTTATTACTAATGTTGATGCCACTATCGTTATTATCGGCCTGCCAAAACTGATGCAAGATTTACATTTATCAGTGGATGCCGGACTATGGATAATTACATCCTATGCTGTAACCAGTACAGTTTTTCTTCTCCCTGCCGGTAAATGGGCCGATATGATAGGTAAAAAAATTATATTTATCGGTGGTTTCACTGTTTTTACCATTGCTACAATATTGTGTGCCATTGCAACTTCCGGTTTTACCATTATACCTTTTCGCTTTCTGCAGGGTGCTGGCGCTTCTATGGCATTAGCAACAGCTACTCCCATCATCATGCAGACTTTTGAAAAAAAACAGCTCGGTTTAGCAATAAGTATAAATGCTACCTCATGGGTACTTGGTGCCATCATCGGACCAGTGATCGGTGGTGCTTTGATTGATACTCTTGGCTGGCGTTCCATATTTTCTTTAACTGCACCATTTGCCATAGCTGGTTCATTACTGGCAGTATTTTTTCTGCCAGGTGACGCTACTTTACGTGCCAAATCAAAAATGGACTGGCGCGGATTATTCACTTTTTCCACAGCATTAACATCAATGCTGATAGTTTTATCAGAAGGGAACAAATGGGGCTGGACATCATATTCAATCATAAGTCTTATCGCAATAACGTTCATCGGCTTTATTACTTTTATATATGTTGAACAAAATCATATATCTCCCTTATTTAATCTTTCGCTTTTCAATAACAGGCAGTACACCACTGGTCTATTTATCACTCTATGCTATTTAATTGGATATTATTCCATTACTTTTTTACTGACTATATACCTACAGGGAATATTGCAGCTTGATGCACTGCATGCAGGTCTGCTGCTTATACCATTATCATTACCTCAGCTTATTTTGAGCCCAATCTTCGGTTCATTAGTCGACCGTATAGGCGCGCCAACTCTTCTATTTTCAGGTCTGCTTGGACAAACATTAGGATTATTAATCTTAGGAACTTTAAATACCAAATTATCAATGCCGTTACTAATAATAGCACTGGTAATAATTTCCGCATCTAATAGTATGGCATGGCCGTCTCTCGCCAAAACAATTCTGGAAACAATTAACTTGAAGGAAGCCGGAATAGCATCAGGCATGTTTTTCACTATAAATTATGCTTCACGTGCTGTAACTCAGACATTGGTATTATTGTTCATGGAAATATCAGTCCCGGCTGCTTTAGTAACAACAGTTATGTCCGATGCTGCGCAAACTCATTCTGATTTACAAATATTTTCTCTGGTTAAAGCCGTCGATATAAGTTTTTATATTTTTGCTTTATTCATGTTTTTAGCTGCATTACTCACTACACTGCTTTTTAAAACAAAAAAGAGAACCATTATTGATTTACAATCATCGCGGTAAATTCATGTTACTTTATAATGATATAATAAAAATTAATAACCCAATGTGCCTAAATTTATAAAAGTTCAGATGAGAAAATTATGTTTGATTAATCATCTGCGTTTTTATAGATTGGAGAGTGCTAACATAAAATTTATGTATAAAAATTTAAATTCTATCTGCATTCTCATGGTTTTTCTCAAAAAAGAACCATGAGATGATCATTTTAATTTGTAATCAAATAAAAATACCAACTTTTGCGAAATAGTGTACTGACCTCCATAAGTTAGACTGAGGAATCTAGCTTATGGGGGTCAGCTTTTTATAGCAAAATATAGTTTTGAATTCAAGATGAAAGTTGTCAACGAGTATTAGCAAGGGAAATCAGGCTATGTACTATTATCAAAGAAGTGTACTATTCCCAACGAAACAGTCATCAAAGAATATAAAGGGAATTTTTCTATAAGCACTAAAGAAAATAACCGGACAGTCCCTGTTAATATTTCTGGTAATGAGTTGTTTAAACTGTTGTCTGCTGCTGCGAAAGCCACCATCCATTATGGTAATTTTCTTTATAATCCAAAGTACAGCATCAACTTGATATTTAAATGAAATGCTGATAACCTTATTATTTCATTTTATATCTTTTTAATCGCTGCGAAAGTGTTCCGGTATGTATTTCAAACAAATGATTATCAAAATCGTAAAAGTATAATGATTTCCCTTCACCGTATATGCGTGGACGTGATGGTTTAAATTCCACTCCCAATTGTCGAATCCGTGATTCATATATTTCAAATTCAGTCTCCGGTATTTTAAATGCAATATGGTTATAAGTTCGTGTTAAAAGTGATTTCCCCTCCATAATCGCGATCCATTGCCCGCCGATTACGAAAAATTTCTCTCTTGATATCGAAAATGTATTATCCCCACTGGAATAAACTTCTTCTGCATTAAATATTTGGTTAAAAAATTTGGTTGCAAGTATAAGGTCTTTAACAATAAAAGTTATATGACTGATACCCTCTATCACATGACCACCTCCCATTAAATCACATTATTTAAACTTTTTAAAGCGAAAGAAATATATTCATATTCTGTAAATTGAATCATCACATCGGTCACTTTGTAAATAAACCTGACATTCTTATCACTACCCGCGCAACAATCTTCAAAATAAACTTAAAATCATATTCCTATAAATAAGAATGACACTCATACCACTAAAGGAACAATTTTTTGTCTTTGCACATCAATAATTCCCCTATCTGTCAATTTTAAAAAAGGACTTACGGGAAGGGACAAAGTACTCAGCGACATAATAACGTTATTATGTTCATACCCAAGTTGTTCCAGCGATTGGCGGATTTGTTTTATCTGCCCGCCCAATACCGGCAACGATTGATCAGAAAGGATTCCGGCAATAGGAAGCGGTGCAAAAGCTTCTATCTTATCATTCAATACAGCGACATAACCACCTTGATTTTTTATAATGGTGTTAGCGGCGATCGTCATATCTTTTTTATTTTGACCGATTACCAGCAAATTATGATGGTCATGGGCGTAAGTTGTCGCTGCCGCACCACGTTTCATAAATAAATACTTTTCCTCCTAGAATATATTTTTCTTTGATTATTCAGACAATATAAAATACCGATTGAATACAGAGATTTCTGGTATATTATGATATAAGTATATTTCACTAATAAGTATAATAATACCTATACCTATAAAATGATATTCTTAACGATTATTAAAAATATCATTTCATTTATCCGGAAAAGACTGAGCTAATCTGTTGCAGAAGACAAATTAGTAATAAAATCAAACATGCCATTTATTATATCACCAATTTTCGGTTTGTCATTCCAGGCTGTTTATTCCAGGTCATATTGATAAATGTTTACTAAAATAATATATCATCATAAACATCTGGTCTTGCATTTCTATATTATCCTGTTAGGATTAATATATATTATTATATTAACACCTCATAATAATAACGTTCCATTACCACAAAAATCATCATGATCTTATTTATTCTTCTATTCAATTTAACATATACAATCAACTTAGCAACTGATTTTTATCAAAAAAAGAAACGGGGTAATTAAATTGATTTCCAAAGAATGTATCCAAAAACAAATTATTGAGGCAATAACCAATGTAAAAAAGAAAAACCCTATGGCAGCTTCTATTACAAACACCGTTACAATAAATTTTGTAGCCAATGCCCAGCTTGCTGTTGGCGGTTCAGCCGCAATGATCTATCTGCCCGATGAAGCCGAAGCTCTGGCTAAAGCCGGTAATGCCATGTATATTAACTTTGGGACATTACTGCCTGTCTATGAAGAATCCATTCCCCTGGCAGTAAAAACTCTGCATGATCAAAAAAAACCGCTGATCATAGACCCTGTAGGTATAGGTGCGGGCAGTTTAAGAAAAAAATTGCTTAATTTGTTAAAAATTTATAAACCTGATATAATACGCGGTAATGCTTCAGAAATAATTGCATTAGCCAACTTATGGGGATTACCCAGTGGTGTGGCACGTTCAGGCATCCGTGGCGTTGATTCTACGGATGAAGTAATTTCTGCCAAACAAGCAGCAATTTCTTTGTCAAAATGGACCGGCGGCACCGTGGCCGTATCGGGTGAAACAGACCTGATCACGGACGGCAGCCATATTATCTTTTCATATGGCGGTTCACCTTTTTTCAAAATAATTACGGGGTCAGGTTGTTCTCTGGGTGGAGTAATTGCTATTTATGCAACAGTTTCATCTCCGCTTATCGCAGCGCTGACCGCTGTTTCCATTTATAACTTAGCTGGGAAACGTGCCGAAAGATCTATACATGGTCCCGGCCATTTTCAGGTACAATTTCTGGATGAACTTTATAAGGTAACTGCTGAAGATGTGGCTGCCAACTTATTTACCATAGAGGAGATATAAAAAATGAATACATTAATCGCTGTTGCCATCGCTCCCTGCGGTGTAGGAGATGAATTGTCCCCAGACGTAGCCAAAGCTGTTCAGGTTATCCGCAGTTCAGGTCTGCCTAATAGAACCAATTCCATGTTTACCGAGATTGAAGGCGAATGGGATGACGTAATGAAAGTGGTTAAAGAAGCCGCCTTTATATTAGCAGAAAAAGGAATCCGCACTGAAGTTGTTTTGAAAGCAGATATACGTCCCGGATTCAAAAACATGATGCAGGAAAAAACCGCAAAAATAAACCATATTCTGGGGGATTCAAAATGAATATGCGAAAAGTCCTAAATATTTCTGCTTACTTAGTGGTCGGTCCTGAAAATACAAATAACCGCCCTGTAAAAGACATTATAAAAGCCGCCGTCAATGCCGGATTCACTTGTATACAAATACGTTCCAAAACAGCATCGGCACGTGAACTTATAGAGCTTACCAAGCAGGCTGCGGCTGTCATTGCCGCAGCCGGTAAAACAGATACAGTTGCTCTTCTCGTTGATGACCGTCTCGATGTTGTTTTAGCTGCAAGACAAGCAAGTATAAAGGTAGATGGCATTCACGTCGGACAAACGGATATCCCCGTAAATATCTGCAGAAAATATTTAGGAGAAAATTCCATAATAGGTTTATCGGCAAAAACAGATGAATTATTTTCCTATGTAAAAACAGCCGATGTAGGTCAAATCGACTATTTTGGGGCAGGTCCACTGCATGAAACTGCCACAAAACCGGATTGTGGCAAAGATAAGCAGGGCAATATCATCACGCGAAGCTTTGCTGATATTACAAAACTGGCAGAAATAAGTCCCATTCCTGTCGTCGTTGGCGGTGGTGTCAAAATAAATGATATCCCGCAGCTAGCCCATACAAAAGCCGCCGGATTTTTTGTTGTCTCCGCAGTAGCACAGGCTGCTGACCCACAGTACGCTGCTTCCGAACTAGTCAAAACATGGCATAAAAATATACAATGACACTTGTATGGCATACTGAGTAAGCGGCTATTATTGTACTTTGGCATGTATAATAGCCGCTTTTTCTATATGTTCCCTATTAATCTGCTCTGTTAAAACATCATGAACATAAATAAAAAAAGAAAAAACTTTGCCCATGCTGCTATCAAGAAGTTTAAAATACTACGCACAATTTTTTCACAACCTTATTTCTGTCCAGCCATACCAATGAAGGAGATAAATCATCTTATGACAGCACCAGACCATAATAAACAAATCAATACAACCCTGCTTACTATTTTTTTAGGTATGCTGGCAGCCATAGCACCGCTTTCAACAGATATGTATTTACCATCTTTACCGGAAGTGATGAACAGTTTTTCCGTATCACCGTCAATTATTCAGATGACATTAACAGCATCTATGGCAGGAATGGCCGCCGGCCAAATCTTTACCGGCCCGCTCAGTGACAGCAAGGGAAGAAAAGTTCCCCTATTTCTGGGTATGATTCTATTTACTATATCGACTGTCATCTGCGCCTTGTCAAAATCGATCGACATTTTTCTGATATTTCGTCTTATTCAGGGATTTACCGGTGGAGCGGGAATCGTCATTGCCAGAGCCATTGCCCGCGATGTATGCTCCGGCCCGGCTCTAACTAAATTTTTTTCCATGCTGATGCTTGTTAATGGTCTGGCACCTATATTGTCACCGGTTATAGGTGCCCAAATCTTACGTTTTTCTTCATGGCGCGGTATATTTATCTTCCTCTTTCTAATCGGTATATTGCTCAGTATAGGCGCTTTCACTATGAAAGAAACACTTCCGGTAGAAAAACGTCTTTCCAGCAATTTTTCGGCAAGTCTGCATAGCTTTACTCTGTTATTCAAAGAACGTTATTTCATGGGACATTGCATAATGCAATGTTTTGCTTTTGCTGCATTTTTTGCTTATATTTCAGGTTCTTCTTTTGTATTTCAAAATATTTATAATGTTTCACCGCAGGAGTTCAGCTACATTTTTGGTGCTAATGGCATCGGCCTTATGATAGGAGGAGTTCTTGTCAACAGGCTGGCCGGCCATATTGCTGAATGGAAACTCTTGCTAATATCGCTTTTGCAAGCTTTTTGCGGCAGCTTACTTCTGCTTATTTGTTTTCTTACCAAAGCTCCGCTTTCATTGATTATTATTATTTTATTTCTGGTCATTTTTACAGTATCTGTCATGAGTTCCACCAGTTTTTCACTGGCCATGCAGGCTCAGCGAAAAACTGCCGGTGGAGCCTCAGCGCTCATTGGCTTTTTTTCTATGATATCCGGTGCCGTAATGGCGCCTCTTGTGGGAATAGCCGGCAGCAACACGGCAATTCCCATGGCCGTTATTATCGTATTAGGAGAATTTGGTGCTCTAATATCATTTTATCTTATAATTTATCCTTTTCACAAAAAATCAGTGTAAGACTTATACCTAATTTTATGTCTGGAAATAAACAAAGCTGTCGCACCTAAACATTTTCATTCACAAATGTGTTATTTCGTTCCCCTCTGCCCACAAAAGACAGACAACCACATGACGGCAGCGAATTACACTTTATGAAGCTAATGCCATTAGTGCGACAGCCCGTTATATCTTTGACCAATGATCGGTACATCAATCCAAGGATATCTGCCGCCATTTATTACAAGAAACTTTTGACAGCATTAAAAGCCACACTGCCGCCGTTAAGAGAAGTATGCAAGAACAATGTACCTTCTTGTGTGCTCACACTGTCTATGTTTATTGCATCCACAAGACTGCTGCCCATTATTGTAACATCTTTTAATGATGACTGATCGATAAATGGTTTAAAATTAATTATTAAATTATTACCATCAACATCAGTAGTAATTCCATATTCATTGCCATTAAGCGGATTACCGAACAATTTTACCAAAAGTCCCGCACTTACTCGGGAAAATATCCATGAAGTCAATGGACGGCCCACAAGTTCTTTTTTCTGGATATGAACTGTCATTGAAGATATATCCTTATTTTGGACAAACTGCGTTATTGTCCCTTCCAGCTTTACTTTACCTGATGCCTTGCTGTCAATATTTACCTCAATTAGATTGTCCGGATGGATCAAAACTTCCAGGCTGCTTATATCCGGATAATTGGTCACAGCCGACTGGACATAGCTATCAACCACCGATTGCGGTACCGCTACAATTCCACTTTCCAATTGACTAAAGGTTTGTGAATCCCAAGTATCCTTGATAATTTTTTCTGAATTATCGTCAATAAAGCCAAAGGCAAATACTGACCGTGTAAACAAAAGCAACAATAAGGAACATACTAAAAAAATTCTATTAAATCTCACCCACAAACACCTCTATTAAAATCAATTCTGCCGCCTGACGGCATCTGCACTGTATTATACATTTTTTCTCATCAGGTGAAAAGGATAAAATTTCACGGAATTACTGAATTCACAATAATTATCACGGTTTGAGTTTATTTTCTCTAATCGGACAGAACCCTTCCGATTATTCGCAAAGTAAGAAAAATGCCCTGTCTTCTTAGACTTGAAGCGGGGCTTGCCAAAATGCTTACGATTATTCCAAAAATTATTGTAAGCCCTATTCAGATTCAGTTGGGCGTTCGCAAGAACCATGCTGTCAACTTCCTTCAGCCAAGGAAATTCATATTTGTACTGTGCTGGTGTATTATTCAGTTTCTTACCTGTTTCTTTATAGTGATCAAAGCGGTCGCCAAGCATCTTGCTATAGATGAATCTGATACAGCCGAACGTCTTAGCAAACATAATCTTTTTCAGTGGTTATAATCAATTCTTCCTCTTTTACGGCTGATTATATTGCCAAACAAGACAAAAAGCGACCGCAATTAACATATATAATACAATTTTAGCAAAATCTTAACATTAGTTATTCTCGCAGCCATATACTACAAGTAAAAAATATAGTATGATAAAAATATAGCATATTTAAAATTCATTTAATATATGAGGTGATTATTATGACGAATGTTTTGATATTAACTGCATCCGTAGGAAACGGTCACAATCAGGTTGCTTTAAATCTGCAGCATAAACTTACTGCTGCCAATTGTAATGTAAATACTGTTGATTTTCTCCAAGCATCTTCCTATGATTTAAATAATTTATTTTGTAATGTATATCAGAGGATATTACAATATAAACCTGATTTTTTTCGTTCAATATGCCATGTCAGTGAAAATAATCGGCTCAACAATATAAAATATCTTATTGGAAAAATGAACCGGCATATAATCCATCGACTCGCAAAACAATACCATCCTGATTGTATTGTCTGCACACATTTTTTCCCGCTGGCAGCGGCTGCCTCCTGCAAAGAAAAATATCATTTACCTTTCAAATTAGTCGGTATCGTAACGGATTATACAGTACACCCTGTCTGGCAAATAGACTCCGTCGACACATATTTTTTAGCACATCCGTCTCTTATCGGGCAATTTCCCGTTGATTTTAATCCAGCCTGCCAGATTATTCCCACAGGAATTCCCGTAGGTACAGAATTTACCCCTGTTTATCCTCCCACCATATCAAACAATATCTTGATTATGACCAGCAATCAAACACAACAGAATATATCCTGTTTAATAAATACAGCCGTGCGGCTTCCATCGACAATTTCAATAACTTTTATAACCGGCAATAATAAACAATACTATTCCCAGCTAAAAGAACTGTCCACATACCACAAAAATTTTACTGTAATCGGATTTACAAAACATGTGGCTTTTTATATGAAAAAATGTGACCTTCTTATCACTAAACCCGGTGGTGCCACATTGTCGGAAGCGCTGGCTGTCGGCATACCGCTCATAATTTCATCACCTATCCCCGGTATAGAAGAGGCCAATGCACGTTTCATTGAAACAAACGGTTTGGGATTTTGGGCTCATGAAACTGCACAGCTTCCAGCATTAATTAAGGACCTGCTGCATAATCCCGATAAACGCCGCCTTATCCGCCAAAAAATGCTTAATCTAAAAATCTCGGGGGCTGCTGAGAAAATACAGCAAGAATTACTCGGCAGACTTTTAAAAAAAGACAAAGTCGCCTAACGTATATTTTGAACCTTCCAGAAAAACCGGCAATTATTTAAAAATATTATATATTTTTCATAAAAGGGAACGTCTGATTGATTATCTTACGGTATATCAATCAGGCGTCCTTTTTTACATTACCGGGCTGAATAAATTATATTTATTTAATTTTTTCGATCGAAATACTAACCTGATATGTGCCATATACCGATAATTTATTCAAAAAATCTAATAGCTCAGCTTGATTATTATATACCAAATTAATCAGATATCCGCCTTCACCACTTATCTGATAAGCACTGAGAACTTTATCATTATTTCTCAAAAACCTTTTCAATTGCTGATGTGATGTTGTTTTCATAAATAATGTCACAAATGATTTTGTCTTCTTTAAAAAATCATCACCGGTTATTATAGTAAATTGCTTTATTACTTTATCTGCAACTAATTTATTTAATCTGTTTTTTACAGCAGGAGCAGTTAAGTGAACTTTTTCACTTATGTTTTTCATAGAAGCTCTGGAGTTTTCCCTTAATAATTCTATGATTTTTAAGTCTAAATCATCCAAGCTACACACCTCTCCATTATTTATAAAAATATTATACCACTTTATATATCAAATTCTGCAGCTATTATTATTTCATAAACGAATGTATCACGCAGTAAAATTTGTCCATCTAAAGTTTTTATTGCACTATAATTATATTATAAATTCAAATCCTGCGTATAAAAATTTTAAAACTTCCCCCAAATATTATTTTAATAAAATCAGGTGGTTTTCTTGAAAAAGTCTTTTTGGACAAAAACTTATATACAAAACATTGCCATAAATTTTTTAGTGTATACAATTTCATATCAAATGATGCAATATTCAACTATTTATTCTATAAAATATTTTAATACTACCGTGAGTGAAGCTGGTATGGCATCAGGAATATTCATAATAGGAAGTTTGATTTCTCGTTTTATTTCTGGATTTTATATAAATATTATTGGACGCAAAAAAACAATCTTAATAGGTGCCATAATCTATTCAATAGGAATAATACTATATTTTGTGGCAATTAATTACAATGTATTCATCATAGTAAGATTTTTTCATGGAGTTGGGTTTGGAATTATTGCTATTGCTTCCAGTGTGTTAGCAGCTGTAATTATTCCAAAATCAAAAAAAGGTGAGGGTATTGGGTACTTTACTTTAAGTATGACCTTGGCATCAGCTTTTGGACCGTTTATTATTCTAACGCTTATCAATAAAGAGATTTTTTCTGTTGGACTATATATTGCTGCTTTAATGTCTATAATAATTATTGTTCTTACTATTTTTGTAAAAATTCCGGAAAATAATTCTACACGAAAGTGTAATGACTTACAATCAGGTAAATCCATCAGAAAATTTATTTCTAAAGAAGCTTTGCCAATTGGATTTATTGGTTTTTTATCTGGAATTTGTTTTTCTTCAGTGCTGAGCTACATAGGAATATATGCCAAAATGATTGGATTAGCTGACGCCGCAGGAATATATTTTATTGTTTATGGGATAGCTTCATTTATAAGCCGTCCTATTATTGGTAAATTGTTTGATAGATTTGGAAGTAATATCATAATGTATCCGGCTTTGATTTTAATAATTATATCTATGTTTCTGACTGGTATTGCTCATACTGAAAGTGTGTTATTATTAAGTGCTTTTTTAATAGGAACAGCAAATGCAGGTATCACAGCAGGAGGACATACTATTGCTATAAATAAAGTTTCACCAAATGAAATAGGTACTTCGACAGCTACTTTTTATGCATTGCTTGAACTGGGGTATGGTATTGGTCCTATTATATTGGGAAATACTGTTTTCATGTATGGAATTCGCAGCTTATATTTTTCGGCTATGGTTGTAGGAGTAATTGGAATGATATCTTATAGTATATTATCAGGTAAATTTAACCATTAATCACATTTAATGTTTTAATAAAATTTTTCTTCCAATTCTGCCATGATATGAAAAAATATTATAAGCATTATTATTATGGATCAACCAGTAGAGACTATGCGAAGATATTGGTTTAGGAGATCTACCGGCATAATAATACATCTCTTTTTTTAAGTAAATTTAATTTCCATATACATGCGCTTTATTGTATTTCACATATATTATATTGTTAAATTATTATTGTTAATATTATATTAATAATATAGGCCGTTTATACTTAAAAACAATGCTTAAAAGAATATCAGTCTTAAAAGCAGTGCTTGATTTCCTATCAAAAGATACTGTATTTTTTTGTGATAATAAAAATGGGGCTGCGTGCAGCGGCCCCTTAATCATAGGATCAAATGATATTGCACCTCAGCCGGGTAATTTTATAAAAATTACTCTATCGGCAAAAGATAGTTTCGATAAAACTTTGGCCTGCCATCGCATAAATACACCCGTGGTAATCGCCGTGCCATCATACAGACTATTTCATAGTTTATCGTACCGAGTTTTTCAGCTATTTCGTCAGCAGTTATCACAGCCCTGCCCTGGGAACCGAACAATACTGCTTCATCACCGCTATGAACATTTTTTATTCCGCTTATATCCACCATACATTGATCCATGCAAATATTTCCTACAACAGGTGCTTTTTGTCCATGAATCAAAACATCTGCCTTTCCCGAAAGCATACGAGTATAACCATCGGCATAACCGATTGGTAAAGTAGCTATCATACACTCCTTGTCAGCAATAAATTTTCGGCCATAACTGACACTGCTGCCCTTAGGCAGCTTTTTTATATGGGTAATACGGCATTTAAATGACATTACCGGTTTCAAAGCTGTTCTACTTATATCTACTTCACTTGACGGTGCCAGTCCATAAATAATTATACCGGCACGAACCATATCCCAATGATAATGGGGTAAGTCAAGAATAGCCGCACTATTGGCGCAATGATGTACATTTATTTTTACCCCTTCTTCTTCAAGACGGGTGCAGACATATTTGAAACGTTTATATTGTTCGTTGGTAAAACTTTTATCCTTGCTGTCAGCAGTAGCAAAATGTGTAAAAATGCCTTCCATGACGATACCCGGTAACTTGCTGATACGTCTTATCTCCTGTATGCTGGTTTCATTAGGCTGATAACCGATACGTCCCATGCCGCTGTCAATCTTTATATGCAGCCGTACATTGCGATGCTGTCGTACCGCCTCATCAGAAAAAGCTTTAGCCATATCATAATCAAATATTGGAATATCTATGCCATATAAAACGACCAAGTCAGCCTGCTCGGGGAACACTGTGCCGAGAATCAAAATAGGTGCCGTTATATTGTGCTGACGCAATTCTATCGCTTCATCAAGTTCTGCTACGGCCAGCCGGTCAGCACCATTTTGCAATACTACTTTGGCCGTTTCACAGGAACCATGCCCATAGGCATTTGCCTTTATAACCGCAGTCACCTGAGCCTTTTCAGCAGTAAGGCGGCGAATTTCACGCATGTTTTGCGCCAATACATCTAAATCGACTTCCACCCAGGCCGGCCGAATTTTTGTTATATCCACAAGTATTCCCTCTTTATAAAATTTTATTTGGCAACGCCATAAAATAATTATCACATTCAGACATTACGCCTTAAATTGTAGCAGACATATCAATAAAACAAAAGCCTGCCAGTCAAATTTATCTATTTATTTTGTCTTAAATGCTCAATTTTTTTATGTATTCTATAAAATCTATGAATGATTGTTTTATGTCGTGCTGACTGATATTAATTGAATACTATTTTAGCTTTTCCTATTTTATAAATATTTTGATAAACATACACACAGTAAATGTTTTATAATAGTGATAGTCAATATATTGCATACCTTAAAATTACATTTGCCTCATGCTATTTATTGATTAAATTATACTTTACTAACAGACTTTCTCTCTATATAATTTATGTTATAGAATATGCATATAAATTAATAATCATTATGTGTTAATTTTGTATATAAAGAAGTGAAAATCAAATGAAAAATTTTATAATTTCAGACAAAATAATAACAGAATGGCAGGAAATTTTAAATTTAATTGTCAGCATCAGCGGAGTCAAAGCAGGTCTAATCATGCATATAAATGGAGATTACCTGGAGGTACTCACAAAAAATACCAACAAAACCAGTCCCTATCTCATAGGCGAAAAAAATCATTTGAAAGACTCCGGTCTTTATTGCGAAACAGTCATAAAAAAACAGGAAATGCTGCTCGTCGATAATGCATTAAAATCGGATAAATGGAATCACAATCCTGATCTGCAATATAATATGATTGCCTATTTAGGTTTTCCTATACGGGATTCTGATGGCACTCCATTTGGCACAATCTGTATTCTCGATAACAAAGAAAATCATTTTCCCCCCCATATTATCAAATTAATGGAAAAAATGCGCGATCTGCTGGAAAAAAATCTAATAATAGAAAATAAGTTTATAAATATGAAACATCTGGCAGATAATTCACTAATGCATAAGGTAATTGACAATATTCCCACATCAATATGTCTAAGTCTGCTTTCACCCAAATACAGGATATT
This sequence comes from Pectinatus frisingensis, assembly GCF_014076555.1. Lineage (NCBI taxonomy): Bacteria > Bacillati > Bacillota > Negativicutes > Selenomonadales > Selenomonadaceae > Pectinatus > Pectinatus frisingensis. The sequence continues at coordinate 638,740 of NZ_CP045424.1, read as the reverse complement.
ATATGTCAATCAACATTTTAAACAAACTTTTGGTGAATTTACAAGTGACATAATGTCATTATCTGATTGGTTCAGTAAAAATAATTCTGATGACGCAGAACAAACCAATTATTATATATGGAAAAAGGTTGTGCATGAGGCAGTAAGCAATCCGGGTACTCCAACTAATCCTTGTGAAATGAACTTGGTTTCTCCTGATTTTTCACTCCGCCGCACATTAATTATCGCAGTGGTTCTTGATAAGATATTATTGACTTCACTTATCGACTTATCCAGAATCACTTATCTGCAGAATGATTTTTCGATAAGTGAAACTAACAATGAACTTTTATATGACAACTCGTTGGATGTAATCTGGACATTAAATAAAAATAGTAATTTAACTTATGTCAGTCCAACCGTCAGAAATATAACCGGCTATACTGTGGACGAGTGTCTTAAATCATCTATCAAAAATATGTTTGCTGAAAGCTCGTGGGAAATCATACAAAAAATTTTAACTGAGATATATTCTAATATAAATGCCAATAAATCAGCTCATGTTTATCGCCAGGAAGTACAGGTAAAACGTAAAGACAACAGTTTATTCTGGGGCGAGCTTACTATGAATTCAGTTTATGACAGCAATGGAGAATTTATCGAACTTGTCGGTGTAACACGTGATATAAGCATGCGCCGAAAATTTGAAAATCAACTTATTCACTTGGCAACACATGATATACTTACTGATCTGCCCAATGCCAGGCTGAGCAGTGAACGGCTTTCCACCGCTTTAAGTATGTCCAAACGTTATAATAGACTTGTCGCCGTAATGTTCATGGATTTAAATCTTTTTAAAAAGATAAATGACAATTATGGTCATTCAGCCGGCAATGCTGCTCTTAAACATTTTGCTGCAGTCCTGCGCAGTTCCATATGTGAAACGGATACAGCAGCCCGTATTGGCGGTGATGAATTTCTGGTAGTTGCGGTTAATCTGCAAACACGAAATTCTGCCGCAAAAATTGCCGAAAAAATATTGAAAACCATTTCAGAACCATTTATAATAGATGGCCATTATCTAAAGCTCAGTGCCAGTATCGGCATTACTTTATATCCGTCTGACGGTAAAAACGTTGAACAGTTGATTAACCTGGCCGATTCGGCAATGTACGAAGCAAAAAAACAAGGTCATAATAAATATAAATTTGCTGATGAGATTCACAAACAACGGCAATCATTATTATCAATATAACTTTTCCAAAACTGTTTCATCAATTTTAAAAGTGTGCTTCTTTTCAGGGAATTGTCCGTTTTGCACTTCTGTGGCATAGTTATTAAGTGCCTTTGTGATGCTTGTCTTTAAATCGGCATATTTCTTTACAAATTTGGGTGTAAAATCACTGTACATTCCTAATACATCATTTACAACAAGAATCTGTCCATCACAATATCGTCCGGCACCTATTCCGATAGTAGGTACTTTGACCCGTTCAGTTATTATTTGTGCAAGCTTTTCCGGTACCGCTTCTAATACAATGCTAAAAACGCCTGCTTGTTCCAAAGCCATAGCATCATCTATAAGCTTCTGCGCAGCAGCTGTTTCTTTTCCCTGTACTTTAAACCCACCCATGATATTTATCGACTGAGGTGTCAAGCCAATATGCCCCATAACTGGTATCTGTGCATTGACAACAGCCTGTACTGTCTGCACCATACGCTGTCCGCCTTCCAATTTCACTGCATCTGCACTGCCCTCTTGGATCAACCTGCCGGCATTGCGTATGGCATCTTCACTATTGACCTGATAAGACAAAAACGGTAAATCGGCAACTATCAAAGCTCTATGTACCCCACGGGAAACACAACGGGAATGATAAACCATATCTTCCATTGTCACTTTTAGTGTTGATTTATTACCCTGCATGACCATACCGAGTGAGTCACCAACAAGAATACTGTCTATGCCGCTGTCATCGACAATTTGTGCCATTGAATAGTCATATGCAGTCAGCATAGTTATTTTTTTACCGGTCTGTTTGGCATCAAAAAACGATTGCGTCGTAAATTTATCTTTATTCATCATAATTCTCCTTTTTTAATAAGCATTTTAATTTTTGGGCATCAGACAGTGTAATTCTTTTATTTTCTGCCATTTTTATTGTTGCTATAGTCAAAATACGATATAACTCAGTTTTTTCCGGCAAATATTTTTTAATACTGTCATATTGCGCTGCTACTGTCCCCGCATCATTGCGTACTATTGGTCCCGTCAACGCTTTAACTGTGCCATATCGTTTTATGTTGTCCAGTGTTCCTTCTATAAGTGGAGCAACTGCTGAAAACACAGCTTTCTTATCAATACCTGCTGTTTCTATACATTGCATCCCAAAATCAAGTAATGTAACCAGATAATTGGATATTACTGCAGCTCCGGTATGGTATAGGGCTTTTTGCCGTACAGTTATTTGTCCATAATCGGCATCAGCAGCATTCAAAATCTCCTGTATTACCAACAGTGCTTGTGCTGTTCCCTCAATAGTAAAAAATGTTTTTTCAAGAAATTTTGCACTGATTTGTGGATCACTAAAACTTTGTAATGGATGAATACTGCCTACTGCACCTCCGGCAATTTTAATATTTTTCAGACATTCGCTGCTATGAGCTCCGCTCGTATGCAGCCATACTTTGCAACGCCACGTTTTCCGCCGTAACAGCGCAGCGATCTGAGCATCAACATCCGGTAATGCATCATCATTTACAGTTATAAAAATAACATCACAGCCGGCAGTCAGTTCGTCAGGTGATATATAAGCTGTACTTTGTGTCAAGTTTGCAGCATTGTTGGCAGATTCAAATGATCTGCTGTAATATCCGGCAACAGTCAGACAATGCTTTTTTAAATATATCCCCAATGATTTACCAACCTTTCCAGCTCCGATAAATCCTATATTTATAAATATCAACTCCTTAAAAAATAAAAAATGCCTTTTTCACCCGAATACATCGTCGCAACAAAGGCTGATGCATTTTTAAATGAAAAAGACATTATTATTCCTAATGCAATATGTGTCAGTCTTTGTCCCGCAAGGATCAAAGCATAATATAAAATAATGGACATAACAGGTGTTTTTAATCTGTCGCACGAATGGTATCAGTTTCATAAAATGCAGTTCCCGCAATGATAAGCATATTGCATATTCATAAATTGACTATATTACGTGTGACACTTCTATAATACTATAATCATTGTGCAGTTCCCCGCAGAGATACTACCAATACACTGAGTATAAAACATAACCGGCTCATTTGCAATATAATCCGATAAAGCCAACCAATTCTACTGTCGAAAATTTTCATTTTGTAAATCTGCTATAATATATTACTGTAATGAAAATCAATTTATGATAAAATAAGGCCGTAAACAAATTAATCTGAGGAGTACTACTAATTGAAAGCAGAAACAAAAGTAAAGTTTTTAGGTTATGGGCTGCTCATTATTTTAATTGGCAGTGTGTATGTCCTGGCACCGGATTTTTATAACAATATTTTCTATCTGGCCGTCAATGGCAATATGGAGGAAATAGCCGCCTACATTGATTCATTCGGCACACTGGCTATTTTCCTTGGATTTATGCTGGTATTGCTCGTTAATATTGTCGGCCTGCCATCTATATTTATAATCACAGCCAATGGTTTATTGTTTGGTCCTGCTATCGGCATAATGATTTCCTGGATTGCCGAAAGCATCGGCGTAGTGATAGGTTTCTGGTTAATGCGTACTATTCTCCGTCCCACAGCTGAAAAACTTATTCATAAAAGTTCTAAACTAAGCAAAATCGATGATTTCAGCGGTGAAAGCGGGTTCAAGCTTATGCTGGTGTTACGATCACTGCCTTACTTTCCCTCCGGTGTACTCACAGCCTTTGGTGCCATAAGTAAAATATCAACCAAAGATTATGCTCTTTCCAGTTTTATCGGCAAATTGCCGGCAACTGCTCTCGAAGTTATGATCGGCCATGATATCTTCACCTACAACCAGAACTTAGAACGTTTGTTCATAGTAATTATATTAGCTATAATAGTTTATGGTGGCATTTGGTATTTCAATAAAAAGCACATTCGTAATAAAAAATAATACTTTCATGGTTATTCTATTGATTTTATTTATATTTTTAGTATAATAAAAAAGCAAGACATTATACAATGTTACAATCTATTAGGAGGTAATCTTTTGATCAAAGTTATAGTTAACGGTGCCCGCGGCAAAATGGGCCGTGCCGTTCTGACTGCTGTAACTGCCGACAAAGACTTAGAGTTAGTCGGTGCCGTTGATGTCACTGGTGGAATGGATATCGGTGATCTCATCGGAGCAGCAAAAACCGGTATCATTGTCGACAGTGATTTGCAACGGGTAATCACTACTGTGAACCCTGATGTAATGGTTGATTTTACACGTCCCGATGCAGTTTTTAATAATGCCTGCCAGGCACTTGAAAATCATGTTTGTCCTGTCATTGGTACAACCGGACTATCAGATGAAGCTAAGGATAAGCTTAATGAAATAGCTTTAAAATATAATACTCCGGCTTTTATTGCGGCAAATTTTGCTATTGGTGCCGTGCTCATGATGATAATGGCCAAGAAAGCCGCCAAGTATCTCCCTAATGTCGAAATAATCGAATTACATCATGACCAAAAGCTTGATGCTCCCTCCGGGACGGCAATCACCACCGCTGAAATGATCAGTGAAGTACGCAAACCAATGAAACAAGGCAATCCCAATGAAACAGAAAAATTAAAAGGCGCACGCGGTGCACAATTAAACGGCATTCCAATTCATAGTGTACGTCTGCCCGGTTACGTAGCTCATCAGGAAGTAATCTTCGGTGGTCTCGGTCAGACACTCACTATACGCCATGATTCTATTGACCGTACTTCCTTTATGCCGGGGGTTTTGCTGGCATGTAAAAAAGTAATTCATTTAAAAGGCTTAGTCCGCAACCTCGACAAAATAATGTAACGGAGGAATATACATGAAAAAATACAACGTTGCTATTTTAGGAGCAACCGGTGCTGTAGGGCAGGAATTTTTAAAACTCATAGAAGAACGGCATTTCCCTTTTGCTAAACTTAGATTACTGGCTTCCAAACGTTCTGCCGGCAAAAAAATAACTTTTATGGGTAAAGAATACACTGTTGAAGAAGCAACCGACAATTCCTTTGAAAATATTCAGATTGCCTTGTTTGCCGGTGGTGCCGCCAGTAAAACTTTTGCCCCGGCTGCCGTAAAAGCAGGCGCAGTCGTCATTGATAACTCCAGTGCATTTCGCATGGATCCCGATGTACCGCTTATCGTCCCGGAAGTCAATCCTGAATTTATCAAAGAACATAAAGGTATAATAGCCAATCCTAACTGCTCAACAATAATCATGGTAATGGCACTTAAACCGCTGTACGACCGCTCAAAAATCAAGCGTATAGTAGTCTCTACCTATCAGGCTGTTTCCGGCGGCGGTAAAGAGGCAATGGCCGAACTGCAGCAGCAAACAAAAGACATTGTCGCCGGCAATCCGGTTAAAGCAGAGATTTTGCCGGGAGCATCATTTCCAAAACATTACCAGATTGCTTTCAATCTCATTCCGCAAATTGATGTATTTAAGGAAAATTTGTACACCAAAGAAGAAATGAAGATGATCAATGAAACCCATAAAATTCTAAATGATGATTCTATCGGCATTACTGCAACGACCATACGTGTACCGGTCTTTAGAAGTCATGCTGAATCGATCAACATCGAATTTACCGACGAAATAAGTGTTGTTGAGGCAAAAGAATTACTGTCTGCTTTTCCTGGTGTGACTGTCCAGGATAACCCGGCCGAAATGGATTATCCAATGCCGCTTATGACTTCTGGCAAAAACAATGTATATGTCGGTCGAATAAGAAAAGATTATTCTATCAAAAATGCTCTCAATATTTGGGTGGTTGGTGACCAAATAAGAAAAGGTGCAGCACTTAATGCTTTACAAATAGCCGAATATATGATTGATAATGATATAAATTAAGGACCACTTGACACCGCTATTTTTAATGCTATAATGAATTTTATCAAAAGTAATGCGAAAGACATGATTGTCAGGATATTATCATTCAGAGAGAGACGCATTTGCTGTGAGCGTTTTAAGATAATCTTAGCAATTACCACTTTCAAACTGTATAGCAGAATTTTAGTATGCTATATCGGCCGTCACCGTTACAGACTTAATTAAGGAATCGCTCTTATAGCGGTAATCAGGGTGGAACCACGAATATAACCTCGTCCCTGTATGGATTTTTCCATGCAGGTACGGGGTTTTGTTTTTTTACTAACAATAGGAGGCATTTATAATGATAAAAATCAAGTTAAAAGATGGTAAAGTATGCGAAATAGAAAGGGGCACTACAGCATTAACTTTCTTAAAATCCTTAAGTAATAGTCTGGCTAAAAAAGCACTTTCAGTTAAAATCAATGGCGTTAATTCTGATTTAATGACACCATTAAATAATGACTGTTCGATCGATTTCATGACTTTTGAAGATGCGGCCGGACGCTGGGCACTGCGTCACAGTGCTTCACATGTCCTGGCTCAGGCGATCAAGCGTATTTATGGTGAAAAAAATGTCCAATTGGCTATTGGTCCAGCCATTGACAATGGTTTTTATTATGACATTGACATGCAAAAACAGCTTAGTCAATCTGATTTAGATAAGATTCAAAAAGAAATGGAAAAAATCGTCAAAGAAAACCTGCCTATTGAACGCAGAGAAGTAAAGCGTGAAGATGCCATAAAATTATTTGAAGCCAAGGGTGAAAAATATAAAGTTCAACTAATAAAAGATCTGCCGGAAGATGTTCTTATCACACTTTATACACAAGGAGAATTCACAGATCTTTGTGCCGGCCCCCATCTTGTTTCGACCGGCAAAATCAAAGCTCTTAAATTGCAAAATGTTACCGGTGCTTATTGGCGCGGCAATGCAAAAAATAAAATGCTGCAGCGCATTTACGGAACAGCCTTTGAAAAGAAAACGGACCTCGATGCTTATCTTAATATGCTCGAAGAAGCTGCTAAACGAGATCACAGAAAATTAGGCAAAGAACTTGATTTGTTCAGTTTGCATGAAGAAGGTCCTGGTTTCCCATTCTTTCATCCCAATGGTATGATTATAAGAAATGAGCTAATTAATTACTGGCGTTCTGTTCATCGCCGCTATGGTTATCAGGAAATAAGAACACCGATGATATTGAATCGTCAGCTTTGGGAACAGTCTGGGCATTGGGATCATTACAAAGAAAATATGTATTTCACTAAGATAGATGGTGAAGACTATGCAATAAAACCAATGAACTGCCCAGGCGGCATGCTCGTTTACAAAACCCAACCCCATAGTTACCGGGAGCTGCCGCTTAGAATGGCTGAATTGGGGCTTGTCCATCGTCATGAATTATCCGGAGCTCTGCATGGACTTATGCGTGTGCGCAACTTCACACAAGATGATGCCCATATCTTTGCCCTTCCCTCACAGATCGAAGGTGAAATTCAAAGTATAATCGACTTATTCGATGAAATATACAGTACATTTGGCCTATCATATCATGCCGAACTCAGCACTCGTCCGGAAAACTCCATGGGTTCTGATGATGTATGGGAAAAATCGACTGCTGCTTTGCGCAATGCACTTGAAAACCGTGGGTTAAAATATGTTGTCAATGAAGGTGATGGCGCTTTTTACGGTCCAAAAATAGATTTTCATCTAATGGACTCACTGGGCCGTACTTGGCAATGCGGCACAATACAGCTTGATATGTTGATGCCGGAAAAATTTGACCTTACCTATACCGGTGAAGATGGACAAAAACATCGTCCTGTCATGATGCACCGTGTTGTATATGGCAGTATCGAACGTTTTATCGGTATATTGATTGAACACTACGCCGGAGTTTTTCCTGTATGGCTTGCACCAATACAGGCGAAAATTCTGCCGGTTACTGACAAACATGCCGATTATGCCTTTGCCTTGAAAAAGAAAATGTTTGACTTGGGCTTACGTGTCGAAGTAGATGACCGCAATGAAAAAGTCGGTTATAAAATGCGTGAATGCCAAGTCAAAAAGGTTCCATATATATTGGTAGTCGGTGACAAAGAATTAGCTGAAAATACCGTATCAGTCAGAAAACACGGTGAACAAGCCACCAACGCCATGCCTGCCGATCAATTCATCAGCCTACTGCAAAAACAAATTGCTGATAAGGCTTGACGCTCCTATTTAAATTCTCATAATATTACTTATAAAAAATTATGCTGTCTGCCGGCATAGATAGGCTGCCGCATAAACAACATTACCTCATAAAGATGCAACCCGTCTCAATTCCTTTATCCGTCCTTAAAAAGACGAATAAAAGAGCTCGATATTGCATATTTACGAATAAAATGTTTATGTGCGGCAGCTTTTTTCCGTTTATAAATAATTTGTATAATAATACAATGTTTGATATAATAATAGAAAATCATTCATGAGCTAAAGGAGAGATAATAATGGATACTGCTACAGATAAAAAAACTAAATCAACCGCTCTCGGTTCTATTCGTATAGCCGATGAAGTAGTGAGCATCATCGCCGGTCTCGCCGCGACAGAAATCGAAGGTATTGCCGGTATGAGCGGTGGATTAGTTGGCGGCATCGCCGAAATGCTCGGTAGAAAAAATTTTTCTAAGGGTGTCAAAGTCGAAGTAGGCGAACAGGAGGCTGCCGTAGATTTATATCTGATCGTAAAATACGGTGTCCGTATACCCGATATTGCCCTGAATGTGCAGGAAAATGTTAAAAAAGCCATTGAAACGATGACAGGACTGCATGTTGTTGAAGTCAATATTCATGTTCAAGGTGTAGGGTTTCCACCTGAAGAACAAAAGGAAGAGGTCGTCCGGGTCCGCTAAGGAAGAGGTTTTCTAATGGGGATTATCAATAGATTTTTATTGTTTTTTTATACATTATTTTTCGCCTTACTTTCTTTAGGCTTAATTGTTTTATGCACAGGTATCATTCCAATAGATGATTTGTGGAATAATGCATTATATATGCTCAGCCGTTTTGAAACTATTGGTGCAGCCGTTGTCATATTTTTGCTTAGCATTGAACTAATGGGTAATTGTTTTTCCGGCAAAAAAGACAGTGATTTAGGCAATGAAGGTATTATCGTACATGGCAATAACGGTGATGTGCATATCACTAAAAATGCAGTTCTCGACGTCACTAACAGATTATGTCACAATATGCCCGGTGTTTACGATACAAAAATCAAAGTAAAATTTTTAAAAAAAGCCAATCACATTGAAATGAGCACACAATTAAAAATAAGACTGATAATAGGCCAAGAATATGATGCCATCAGAATGTCTGACGAATTGCAAAAAAATATCAAAGATCAACTGTCTTCGTATATGTCCTTGAATGATGTTGCAATTGATATCATCGTCGACAGTGTATCTGATAGCAGCAGCGTAAAAAAAAGGCGCGTAGTTTAAAACAGTAATTAATATGGAGTAAATTATGGAAAACTTTTCTTGGAAAAAGTATATAAAATATCTATGGAATAACAATCCCGGAAAAATTTCCGGGGTTATCCTAGGTTTTGTGTTCAGTTTATCCATTTTGATTTTTGGTTTTTTTAAAACTATATTTGTTTTGTTTTTTGTTGGGGCAGGGCTGTTTATCGGTAACAAAATAGATAAAAAAGATGATTTATTTGAAACTGCGGAAGATATTCTTGATCACATTCAAAAATTTATTCCGCCGATATTTCGTCGTTAAAAAGGAGAATTTTTCATTTATGAGTCGCAGGCAATCACGCTGCGCAGCTTTGCAAACTTTATTCCAGCTTGATTTAAATACCGGCCTCGATAAAGAATCTGCTGTCAATGCTGTCTTAACCACAATAAAGGCTTTAAAAGACTCCGACTCCGCTTATATGCAGGAAATTGTCAGCGGAGTAATTGATAATCAATTATATATTGACGAAGCAATCAGTTCTGTTTCAGGGGACTGGCATTTAGATAGGATGCCAGCCGTGGACAGAAATATCCTGCGTATTGCCGTTTATGAACTTAAGTTTGGCGATAAGGATTTGACTCCTAAGATAGTCATAAATGAAGCTGTCGAACTGGCCAAGCAATTTGGAACAGACGATTCAAGCCGTTTTATTAACGGTGTCTTAGGGTCAATTGTCAAAAAGTAATCAAAGTCGGGCAAAAGCCCGGCTTTTTTCTTAAAAGGAATTAATTTGATGACTATTTATAATGTCAGTGAGATAAATACTTATATAAAAGAACTTTTCAGCACAGATAACAATTTACGCAAAGTGATGATCCGTGGTGAAATATCCAATTTTAAATTCCACTCTTCCGGTCATTGCTACCTTACGCTTAAAGACGAGCACGCTGCATTGCGAGCAGTTATTTTTCGTCGTTTTGCGCAAAAATTACGTTTTAGACCAGAAAATGGCATGAAAGTCATTGCCTGCGGCAGTATAAGCGTCTATGACCGTGACGGGACTTATCAATTGTACATAGAACAGCTGGTACCGGATGGTATCGGTGATTTAAATCTTTATTATGAACAACTAAAAAATAAACTTTCTTCAGAGGGATTGTTTAATCCCGAACATAAAAGATCATTACCTGTTTACCCTAAAACCATTGGCATCATTACTTCCAAAACAGGTGCTGTACTGCATGACATATACAATGTAGCATCCCAGCGCAATCCTGCGGTAAAGTTACTGCTTTATCCTGTAATGGTACAGGGTGATGGTTCTGTCGAGCAAATTGTCAAGGCACTGCAATACTTTGACTGCCATTATGATCTTTGTGACGTTCTTATCATTGGCCGCGGCGGCGGCTCTATGGAAGATTTATGGTCTTTTAACGATGAACGAGTTGTCAGGGCAGTTTATGCTGCAAAATTACCTATAGTTTCTGCTGTCGGTCATGAAACAGACTATACTCTTACCGATTTTGTCAGTGACGTACGTGCTTCTACACCATCACACGCAGCACAGTTATGCGTTCCCTCCCGTGAAGAACTTCTAAAAAAAATATATTTATTACAAACCAATTTATCCAATGTCATTGAAAATTATCTTGACAGCTGTCATACCCGCCTTAACAACTGTCGTAATAACAAACTTTTCAATGATACATACTCTCCTTTAGGTGATAGTTGGCAAGAGCTTGACTTACTTATCAGCCAGCTCAATAATGCTGTAAATCATCAATTTACTGATAGGCAACACATAATTACTGTATTGTCTGAAAAATTGGCTCTGCTCAATCCGGAGACTGCTTTGCAAAGAGGTTATTCAATGGTTTACCGTGGCAATACTATTATAACTTCCACTGACCAATTAACTAAAAATGACTTGCTGCAAATTATACTTTCTGACGGACAAGTATCCGCCACTGTCAATGCTTTAAAAAAGAAAGGTGAGCATTATGCCAAAAAAGAAACAAACATTTGAGGATTCGATAAACAAGCTGGAAATATTAGTTCATGATATGGAAACAAATAAACTTACTCTTAATGATTTAGTAAAAAAATATAAGGAAAGTACTGCTCTCATTCAATTTTGCCGTCAAGAACTGGACAGTGCCGATAAGACTATCTGTAAACTGCTGGAAATTAACGCTGATGGTACCACAACATCTTTAAACCTTGAGACAAAGGAGAATATCTCCAATGAATAAATATATTGCCCACAGAATCGAACTTATCAATAATACATTGTCTGATTTATATCCAGCTGATGCTGCCTTAAACAAAATATTAGCACAGTCAATGAACTACAGTCTGACTGCCGGCGGTAAAAGATTACGTCCGCTGATGCTGATGGCAGCTGCCGATGCGATAGGAGATAACGGTGAAAAATACAACCGCATTGCCTGCGCTTTAGAGCTTATTCACACCTATTCACTTATCCATGACGATTTACCCGCCATGGATAATGATGACTATCGCCGCGGCAAGCTCACCAATCACAAAGTATATGGTGATGGCATGGCAGTCCTGGCTGGTGATGCTCTTTTGACCATGGCCTTTGATGTCATAGCTTCAAATCCCGATATCAAATCGGAGCACCTGTTAAAAGTGGTTCAAGAAATCAGCTATGCCGCAGGTCCGCAAGGAATGGTCGGCGGTCAGGCAATAGATTTATTGTCTGAAAACAAGAATATAAGTTTAACCGAGCTGCGCCAATTACATTCAGCAAAAACCGGAGCATTATTTCGCGCTGCTGTTCGTTCCGGAGCTATTTTAGCGCAGGCTTCTGCTGTTCAATTAGCCGCTCTTACTAAATATGCAGAAGAATTTGGCCTTGCCTTTCAAATCACTGATGATATACTTGATATCATTGGAGATGACAAAAAAACTGGCAAACCAACCGGTAGTGATATTAAAAACCACAAATCAACTTATGTTTCTTTATTATCATTATCCGAAGCCAAACACTTAGCTCAAACTTCAATAGAAAATGCTGTCACTGCCCTAACCATATTTGGTGACAACGCACAATTTTTAAAAACCTTAGTAAAAAACCTTCTGGATAGACAAAGTTAAGGGAAGTGATTTTTTGAATATTTTAGAACAGCTTAATACTCCCGATGATTTAAAATTATTACTGCCTAAACAACTACTGCAGCTTGCCGAAGAAATACGCAGTTTAATTATTGATACAGTATCAAAAAACGGCGGCCATCTGGCTCCAAGCCTCGGTACAGTGGAACTAACAATAGCTTTATACAAAATTTTTGACTTTCCCACTGATAAACTCGTCTGGGATGTCGGGCATCAAGCTTATACCCACAAAATTCTTTCCGGACGACGTGATCAATTTTCTACTTTACGTCAAAAAGGCGGCCTGACTGGTTTTCCCAAGAGAAGTGAAAGCCCTTATGATGCCTTTGGAGTCGGCCATGCCAGCACTTCTATTTCGGCAGCCTTAGGCATGGCAGCGGCCAGAGACATTGATGGCGGACGCTTTAAGGTAATCGCTGTAATTGGTGATGGCGCCATGAGCGGCGGAGAAGCTTTCGAAGCATTAAACAATGTCGGCGCATTGAAAAAAGACATGCTCATCATACTAAATGATAACGAAATGTCTATTTCTAAAAATGTTGGTGCGCTATCATCATATTTTTCCCAGATTCGCACTAATCCGGAATATACCCGGGTAAAAAAAGACATAGGCAGCCTTATTGCCCGTCTGCCTAAAGTAGGACAAACTTTTTACAAAACAGCTGAAATACTAAAGGACAGTGTAAAAAATGCTTTTATTGCCGGCGGCTTATTCGAAGAAATGGGAATATCATATATTGGCCCGGTTGACGGCAATAACCTGCCTAATCTGATAACAATACTGCAACGTATAAAAAATATACACGGCCCTGTCATGCTGCATATACTCACTAAAAAGGGAAAAGGATATCCACCCGCTGAAAAGCATCCAGATAAATTCCACGGCATAGGCCGCTTTAATATTGAAACCGGTCAATCTGTCAGCAAACCTTCATCCATCCCCACTTACACGCAAATATTCAGTAATACGTTATTAAAAATAGCTTCTGATGACAAAGATATTGTAGCAATAACAGCTGCTATGCCCGGCGGCACGGGTCTCAGTGCTTTTGCTCGTCAATATCCCGAACGATTTTTTGATGTTGGTATTGCGGAAGAACATGCTTTAACTATGGCTGCCGGATTAGCTTCTGCTGGGAAAAAACCAGTTGTAGCTCTTTATTCAACATTTGCCCAGCGTGGCTATGATCAGATTTTACATGATATTTGTCTTCAAAATCTGCCTGTAACGATCTGTTTAGACAGAGCCGGTCTTGTCGGTGAGGATGGTCCCACACATCATGGTGTATTTGATTATTCTTTTCTGCGCAATATTCCCGGTATCACCCTGATGGCACCACAAGACGAAAATGAACTTCAGCACATGCTCTACACAGCCATAGAACATAATGGTCCGATCGTGCTCCGCTACCCTCGCGGCCAGGCTTGTGGAATACCAATGGACATCAGTCTGCATCATCTTCCTATAGGGTTCGGTAAAATACTCAGTGACAGCGGAGAATATGCTATCATTGCAATTGGTTCGATGGTCTGTCCGGCATTAAAAGCCGCTGAGATACTGCGCAGCGACAATATTTTGTGTAGTGTAATCAATGCGCGCTTCATAAAACCACTTGACAAAGCGTTGCTCATTACTCTGGCACAAACCAAAAAACATCTTATTACTGTTGAAGAAAACGTGCTGGCCGGCGGATTTGGTTCAGCTGTACTGGAAGTGTTATCCCAAAACAATATTTCTCCAGGCAAAATAACCTGTCTGGGATTACCTGATAAATTTATTCCTCAAGGTCCACGTGATGAACTTCTCCGCGATTACGGTCTTACTGCCGGAGGAATAGCAAAAACAATAAAAAATCTGGTCAATCATCAGCATAATTGATTACGATATGGAGCAGTTGGATGAAAAAGCAACGATTAGATATAGTTTTAGTTGAAAAAGGACTGTTTTCAAGCAGAGAACGGGCTAAAGCTTCGATCATGGAAGGGCTGGTTCTGGTCAATGAACAAAAAATAGATAAGGCCGGAGCACCGGTCGACCCAGATCTACCCATACGTCTATTAGGCGACAGCATCAAATATGTGAGTCGGGGCGGCCTCAAGCTGGAAAAAGCGATAAAAACTTTTTTTCTCGATTTAAAAGATAAAATTTGTATTGATATAGGTGCATCTACCGGTGGTTTCACTGATTGCGCCCTAAAAAACGGTGCGAAAAAAGTTTTTGCCATCGATGTTGGATACGGACAGCTTGCCTGGTCACTCAGAACTGATAAACGCGTGATGAATATGGAACGCACCAATATCCGTTTTGTAAAACCTGAAACTCTTGGTGAATATGCTGATTTTGCTTCTATCGACGTAGCTTTCATTTCACTTGAAAAAGTATTGCCGGTTGCAAAAACTTTATTAAAACCCACCGGTGAAATAGCGGCATTAATAAAACCACAATTTGAGGCTGGCCGGGAACATGTCGGTAAAAAAGGGGTCGTACGAGATCCACTTATCCACACGGCTGTGATAAGAAAAATAGTCGATTTATCGGTACAAATCGGGTTTATCATCAAAAACATAACTTACTCACCGATAAAGGGACCCGAGGGCAATATTGAATATCTCATCCACCTCGGTTGTGACAATTCAACCGACAGTATTAATATTACTGATGAAGTCATTCATGAAATTGTTCATACAGCTCACACTGAATTGGATAAAAACCAACATTAAATTTGTTTATGTAATTTCTATAATATTGAGGCCAAAATATGAGAATAGGTATTTTCCCTAATTGCAAAAAAAAAGACAGCAAAAAAATTTTAGATAAAGTCATAGCTTTTCTCACTGAACGTCATTCTGACATATTTATCCCTTTAAATATGGCTAAACTTTTTGGTTATGAGATCTTCGCCACCGACAATATCTTAAAAACCAACATCGATGTCGGGCTTAGTATCGGCGGTGACGGCACATTACTGGGAGTATGCCGTCTGCTGGCACCACATAATATTCCTGTCTGCGGTATAAACATCGGCAATCTGGGATTTTTAGCCGACATCGAAGTCAGTGAACTTACCAATAAATTGCAAAAAATATTAACCGGTAATTATAAAATTGAACAACGTCTGATGCTGGCCGGTTATCTAAAGAAAGATAATGCATTGAAACTGGCTGGTTATGCTGTAAATGATATTGTACTCACCAGCACCGGCGTTGCCCGCATGATAGGACTTGAATTGGAACTTGACTCTTATAAAGTAGCCGACTATCGGGCCGACGGGCTTATCGTTTCAACAGCCACCGGTTCAACTGCCTATTCTTTATCCGCCGGCGGACCAATAATCAATCCTAAAGTAAAAGTTCTTTTAGTAACACCGATTTGTCCGCACACTTTTTATGTGCGTCCAATGATAATAAATGAAACCGAGCAGATCAATATCACAGTTAAAAACACCAGTCAGCAGGTTAGTTTGACTTTTGACGGGCAGGATATCTGCCCAATCGGACCAGATGAACAAGTGATGATCTGTAAAGCTCCTTTTATGGCTAAAATAATAAAATTTGATGATAAAAATTATTATAAAATTTTATTAAATAAATTGATTCGGAGCGATACTAATGCAGACAATCAGTAATGCTATCCAAATAAATCATTGTCTGCTGAAAACAGTACTGCAAAATGCCAAATTGGTAATTGATGCTACCTGCGGCAATGGCTCAGATACACTTTTTCTTGCTGAAAATTCTCCCGTAGCAAAAATTTATGCCTTTGATATACAGCCAGCAGCTGTTGAAAATACCAAACAACAGACACTGCCTTATAAAAACAAAATCACTTATATCTGCGATTCACACAGTAATGTAAAAAAGTACATTAAACAGATACCAATTGATGTAGCTGTTTTTAATCTTGGCTACCTGCCCGGTGCACCACATTTGATAATGACACATACTAAAACGACCTTGGAAACGCTTGACATAATGAGACAACTTCTAAAAACCAACGGCATAATTTCCATTACGGCCTACCCGGGACATACAGAAGGGAAACGGGAATATAACGCCTTACTCAACTATACTAAAGCCATGGATAAACATACTTATACCGTCGGTTGGTATCAATTACACAATCATATCGATGCACCAGCACTATGCTGGATAGAAAAACAGGGGTGACTACATGAAATCATTGAGACATGAAAAAATTAAAAGCATCATTGAAAATTCCATTATTGAAACCCAGGAAGAATTAGCTGAAGCGCTGCGTAATCACCATATAGACGTTACCCAGGCTACTGTTTCCCGTGATATCAAGGAAATGATGCTAATAAAAATTCCCACCGATGACGGCAGATATCGCTATGCCTGCCCATCCGACAAAAAATTCTTTTTTTCTAAAAATCGCATGGAACGACTTTTTCATGACAGTGTAATACATATTGATTTTAGTGAAAATATCATAGTCATAAAGACCCTGCCCGGTGCAGCCAATGCCGTTGCCTCGACTTTAGATTATGCCAAATGGCCGGAAATAATTGGTACAGTGGCCGGTGATGATAATATATTAATCATCATTAAACCGTTATCCGCAGTGGAGAAAGTATTAAAAAAATTAGAAAAATTTATGAACTGATGAATAAATTTTATCTATTTTAACCAACCAATGTTTATATTAAAGAAGGATATTTCTATATGCTAAAAACATTGACTGTATGGAACCTTGCTCTGATTGAGCATATACAAGTTCATTTTGATGAGGGACTCAATATATTTACCGGAGAAACAGGCGCTGGTAAATCACTATTGCTTGGTGCTTTGGGACTTCTGATGGGACAGCGTTCCAACACTGATTCCATTAGAAATGGTGGTAATTATTTACGTGTTGAAGCTGTTTATGATATAAATAGTGACAAAATACATGCTTTCTTGTCCGACAACGCTATTATTGACGAATCAAATGAACTTATTGTAGTGCGCCAAGTAAACAAAAATGGGAAAAACATCATCCAGATAAACGGTTGTCAGGTAACCTTAACCATACTCAAAGCTCTGGGTGAATTGACTATTGATATTCACGGTCAAAATGAAAATCAATCACTACTGCGTCCAGAAGCACAATTAGCAATCATCGACTGTGCTTCACCCAACTTTGCTTCTTGTATTGCCGATTATACGGCAAAATATCGGCAATATATTGCAGCCCAAAAAAATCTAGAACAAAAATTAACTGATTCACAAAACTATACCAACCGTCTGGACATGCTCCGTTGGCAGTATAATGAAATAAATACACTGGCTGTTAACCCTGATGAAAATATCCATTTAGAAGAAAAAATTAAAAAACTTTCCAACAGCGAAAAAATTGCCGATCTGGTAAAATCCGTTTGCACCACACTATCCAATGATACTGACATCTCCCTGCTCACATTATTATCTTCTATACAAAAAAATCTTGCATCATTAGAAAAATTTGATAAACACTTTGCCGATTCTAAAACAACAATAGATGATATTTACATACAATTGCAAGAAATATCATATGATGTCCGCGACTATGCCGACAATATTGAATATGATCCCGATATGCTTAATCAACTGCTGCACCGCAGTGATGACATCGAACGTCTCTGCCGTAAGTATGGTCCGACAATAACCGATGTCTTGAACTACCAGGAAAAAATTAAAGCTGAACTGAATGAAATTGAAAATCACGATATAATAATAACCGAACTGCGTCAGCAATTAACTGCAGCAACAAAGAAATTACAGGCTGCCGCTGTGCAATTAAAGCAATTGCGCCAGACAACGGCAGCCAAACTATCCCAAGCTATAAAAGCACAATTATTGGATTTGGGCATGCCTAATGCACAGTTCAATATTCAAATAAACGATTTAAAAGACTACACACCTAACGGAACCGAAACAGCGCAAATAATGTTCTGCGCCAACCTTGGTGAAGTAACAAAACCACTGCAGAAAGTTGTCTCCGGCGGAGAATTATCACGTATCGCCCTGGCTATAAAAACTGTTACCGCTGCCAATGATGACCTTGGTATAATGGTATTTGATGAAATAGACAGCGGTATTGGTGGTAAAACAGCACAAATGGTAGCTGAACGCATTGCCAAAATAGCAATTTTTAAACAGGTACTTTGCGTAACTCATCTACCACAGATAGCTTGTATGGCTGATGCTCATTTTTATATTGATAAATATATCCAAAATAACCACACTATAACCCGCATAAAACAACTGTCTGCTGGTGAACAACTCAACGAAATAGCCCGGATGGCCTCAGGTATAGATGTAACACCGGCTTCTCTGGATAATGCCATGGAAATGATTAACAACGCCCGCTTAAAAAAAAATCAGCTAAAAAAAAATTAACATAATTCATTTGAAATTTATCTGGAGATGAACAATATGTATGAAGATCTAATTGAAAAAAAACTTTCATCAGAAAATGTATTTGACGGCAACTTACTACATGTAAAAAAAGATGTTGTCACCCTGCCAAATGGGCACACAGCTTCACGTGAATGGATAAAACATCCTGGTGCCTCTGCTGTCATTCCTTATACTGACAGCGGTGATATTATCATGGTACGTCAATATCGCTATCCCGTTGATAAGGTCACATTGGAAATTCCCGCTGGCAAACTTGATTCACCACAAGAGGATCCTTTTGAGTGTGCCAAGCGTGAACTAAGCGAAGAAACCGGCTACAGTGCCAATAAATACACCAAACTCACTACTATTGCCACTACTGTAGGATTTTCTAATGAATATATTCATATTTATCTGGCTGAAAAGCTTGTGGCCGGAAAAATGCACCCTGACGATGATGAATTTCTTCATTTATTGCGTATTCCATTAGCCAAAGCCATAAAAATGATTTATAATAATGAGATAATTGATGCAAAATCTATTGCAGCAATACTTCTACTTGATAGAATAAAAAATAATACACGCTGATTTTTCAGCAACAGGAGGTTTCTATGTTTGGTTTTGGCCCCGAGATGATTTTTGGGATTCCGGGTCTTATAATTGCTTTGACAGTGCACGAATATGCTCATGCCAGAGCAGCTGTATACTGTGGTGATTTTACACCACGTCTGCAAGGACGTCTTACACTTAATCCCATAGCACATATTGACCCATGGGGACTTATCACCCTGTTTTTTTTCAGATTTGGCTGGGCAAGACCCGTTATGATAAATCCCCGCAACTTTAAAAAACCCCGCCGAGACGACATATTAGTTTCTTTAGCTGGTCCGGCATCCAATATTATTTCTGCCGTATTAGCAGCTATATTATGGGTGTTTATTTACAAATTAGGTTATATGCAGCATTGGGTAAATCAAGTTTTATGGATGATAATAATCTATAATGTAAACTTTGCCGTGTTCAATATGCTGCCGATTCCACCACTTGATGGTTCAAGAATAGTAATGAATATTTTACCATATAACATGGCACGCCAATATGCTCAAATCGAACGTTACAGCCTTTTTATCTTTCTCATATTTATTATGGCCGCCAATACCCCTATATTGGGAAGTTTTCTCAATATTTTTATTATCCCTATTATCGATTTCATAAGGCTGCTTATCGCAATACTAGTTTCAATTTAAGTATTGCAGCATGTCAATTCCCCTTGGTCACGTTTACAGGAGGTTTTGTTCGCACTATGGTTGAAGAATATACGGTGCATCTAAATGCATTTGAAGGCCCATTGGACCTTTTACTGCACTTAATTGAAAAAAATAAAATAGATATCTATGATATTCCAATTGCCGTACTTACTGATCAGTATCTCACTTACCTTGATCAATTCCGTGAATTTAATATTGATGTTGCCAGTGAATTTCTATTGATGGCCGCTACACTGCTGCAAATAAAATCGCGCATTTTGCTGCCGGAACAACCCAATATTGCTGATGAAGATGAAATAGATGAAGATCCCCGTCAGGAATTAGTCCAACGCCTGTTAGAATATCGTCGTTTCAAAGAAGTAAGCAGCGTCCTAGATAAAATGTCCATAACACAAGGCCATATCTTTTACCGTGCCACTGATCTACCACCAATTCAACATCTGCCCCCGGAAAATCTCGATGTAAATTTACTCTGGCAGGCCTTTCAAAATGTAATCGAAGGACAATTATCGCAAAACAACATACAAAAAGTTGCCCGCGATAAATTCAGCGTACAAGATAAAATGCTGTTCATCCTTACTTTATTACAGAAAACAGCAAAAAAGGCCATCCTGTTTACGGCAGCTTTTGCCATTGACAGTACAAAAGGTGAAATGATTGTTTCTTTTTTAGCTGTATTGGAACTGGCAAAATTAAAAAGAATAAATATAAAACAAGCTCTTTCCTTTTCTCCTATTTATATCTATTTAAGGAATGATAATAATGTTTTATGAAAAATTAAAGGCTCCATTAGAGGCAATGCTTTTTATCTGCGGTGATCCTCTTTCTTGCAATCAAATATCTTCCATTTTAGGAATTGATCAAGAAAGCATTGATGCATTGATTGCAGAACTGCAAAATGACATGAACGGTACCGGACGTGGCTTGACAATAAAAAAAATTGCTGATTCATATCAGATGTGCACTAAGCCTGAAATGTCACCATATCTGGAAAAATTAACGGAAATGACCGATAAAAAATTATCAGCACCGGCTCTGGAAACACTGTCTATTATTGCTTTTAAACAACCGATAACCAAACAGGAAGTTGAAGCTATCCGCGGAGTACGTGCTGATAATGTCATTAACAGACTTTTAGAACGAGAACTCATTCAGGAAATCGGTCGAAAAAAAGTAGTTGGCAGACCAATTTTATATGGAACCACCAATACTTTTTTAAAATGTTTCGGTTTAAGTGACATCGATCAGCTGCCAGCATTACCAACTTAATATGCATAAGTAATAGTCCATTTACATTCACAGGATTATCACTTATGCCGTTTTTTTTATAAAAAAATAATATTGAAACAGGCAACCCGCCATTATTTCAATATTATTAAAACCCTCACATCCATATACACATATCAATGCTTTACCGATGCCGTTGTATTACGCTCTATTAAAGTATTTTCTAATATTATCTCATCACTTGTAGTATTATGGGATTCGATTTTTTCTATCAGCAGCGCCGTCGCCGACTGCCCTAGTAAAGCCATATTTTGATCTATTGTAGTTAATTTAGGCTCAATAAATCTACTTAATGCTATATTATCAAACCCTATTACAGATATATCGGCAGGTACTTTCAACCCCAGGCGATGACAACCATTTATCGCCCCCACTGCCATCAAATCGTTGCAGGCAAATATAGCCGTTATTTTTACTCCGCTCTTTATCGCCATCATAACCTTTGACAGTGTATTATCAACAGTTTTTTCAATATTACCTTCACCAATATTCAATACACTTGGCTTAAGTCCGTGTCCGGTCATCATTTTGCGATAAATTTCTTCTTTTATCTCGTAAGAATCGCTGCTTACACCACGAATAAAAAGTATCTGGCGATGCCCCAATTTTAAAAGATGCTCCATTGCCATCTCTGCCCCGGCAGCTTCATTATTAGAAACATATGATATCTCCGGACGTTTAATATAACTATTTATAAAAACCATCGGCACTCTCTTGGCAATCTGATCATAAAAAGATATTTCAACAGCATAAGTATTCGGTGATATATTAATAATTCCACAAACATTACGTGACAACAATTCCTGCATGCACTGTTTTTCCTTAATAGCACTATCCTTTGCACAGGTAATCAGCATTGAATAATTATAATGCTTAACATATTCTTCTATACCATCAAACACTTCAGCAAAGAACATGTTGAACAAGCTTGGAACCACTACACCTATGGTAGTAGATTGACGCGTATTAAGCTCACGTGCCTGAATATTCTGCACATAATTCAATTCCTTAACTGCATCCATTACCTTTTTCTTTGTTTCCTCCTTCACCGGATAATTGCCATTCACAACCCGGGAAACCGTTGCCACTGACACACCTGCCTGCTTCGCCACATCTATTATCGTTGTAGATTTCATCAACTAATCATCCTTAAGCAATATTATAAAGTGGCTATGAATTTCTCAAATGCCCCAACACCTTTTTCGTCTCGTTTGAAGACACCGGCATGAGTAAGCACTTGCAAAAATATTTTTCCCACCTCACTTTTAACAATATCAGTAATATTATTTTTGTCAATATTACCTGCATATTTTTTGTATAAAATTTTATACCAATCGGCATGTTTAGCTAGTATTTCATCATTGCTCACATCCACCGTTTTCCGGATAAGCGCCTGCTCCAATTTGACAAGTTCGACCTGCAAACGCGCCGGCAGAACAGCCAGCCCCATTACTTCTATCAAACCAATATTTTCCTTTTTTATATGATGTACTTCACTATGCGGATGAAATATTCCTAAAGGATACTTTTTAGTCGTACGATTATTACGCAGCACTAAATCTATTTCATATTTATCTTCCTGCATGCGTGCAATAGGTGTAATCGTATTATGTTCTATCCCTTCCGTTTGGGACAGAATATCAACTGTTTCATCCGAGTAATTACGCCACTTTTCCAGTATACGTACCGCCAGTTCCGTCAAACGTTTTTTGTCACTGCTGCTTATTCTGATAGTTGACATCGGCCACTTTACCCGCCCCACTGCTATATCCTCAAATCCTTTTATATGATATGTCCGTTCTATTGGTGCTTTGGCCATAGCAAAAGTATAATTCCCGCCTTGGTAATGATCATGTGATAATATTGATCCGCCTACTATCGGCAAATCTGCATTAGAACCGATAAAATAATGTGGAAATAAATCAACGAAAGCCAACAAATTTTCAAAAGTTTTTTTTGATATTTTCATTGGGATATGATCTTTATTCAATACTATACAATGCTCATTGTAATAAGTATATGGCGAATACTGCAAAAACCATTCATGATTATTCAGATTAAGCGGTATAAGGCGAAGTGTCTGCCTTGCCGGATGCCCTACATAACCGGCAAATCCTTCATTTTCACGGCATAAGGGATTGTCAAGTAAAGTGTGTAAATGATTTTAAGTTGAAGCCTGATATTTTTGTACCATGGTGCCGATCCGTTCGTCAATAACCAGCTGATTCATCACCATGGCCCAATTGCGAATGGAGTGACCGCGCCATTTTTGGTAAAGTTCCTTAATCCGTAAATAAAACACTTTAAAAATAGCTGTTTCATTGCTGAAAGCGCCCTGTTTCGTAACCTTGCGGAAGCTCGAGTTAACGCTTTCTATGGCATTGGTCGTGTACATAACCCGACGCACATCACTACCATAGTTAAAAAGCTGTTCCACGTGCCGAAAATTATCCTTCCACACGCGGATGGCACCAGGATATTTGCTCCACGCGTCACAGAACTGTTCAAATGCAGCTTGTGCTCCTTTCAGGTTGATGGCACCATAGATTTTCCTTAGCTGCGCTGTAAAGGCTTTGTAATCCTTACTGGGTACGTATTTCAGAGAGTTGCGGATGAGGTGTACAATGCAGCGCTGCACCACAACATTTTTGAAGATCGCTTTAGCGCCATCTTCAAGACCACTTACACCGTCCATAGAAATAAAGCCTATGTCCTGAACACCCCGGGATTTTATTTCATCGAACACCTGCATCCAGCGATGCTTGCTTTCTGTATCGCCCGTCCATAAGCCCAGTACATCTTTCCCGCCGTTTAGATCATACCCCAGAATAACGTAGACAGCCTGGTCAGAAACGCCCTGCTCCGTACGCATAGAAACGTATATGCAATCCACAAAGATAAAGGGATAAAAAGCTTTCAGCGGTCGATTCTGCCACTCATTCAATTCATCTAAGACACAATCTGTGATGTTGGAAATTTGTCCAGCTGATAGCTTGAATCCATAGATGTCGTCGATCGTCGATGAAATGTCACGCTGGCTCATGCCACGAGCATACATAGCAAGCACCTTGCCCTCAATCGAGGAAACATCGGTCTGCCGCTTCTGCACAACCTGCGGCTCAAAAGAACCGTCACGATCACGAGGGACATTAATCGGGACTTCACCTGCGGATGTTTTGAGAGTTTTATGGTTGTAGCCGTTGCGGCGATTGGCGGTTTCCTTTTCACCACGTTCATTGTTGTCATAGCCGAGATGATTTTCCATTTCACCATGCAGCATGGCCTCGAACATAGGCCCAAAAACATCTTTAAGCGCATTTTGCATATCTTCGACGTTTTTTGGCTTATATTCACTGATAATCGCTTTAGCCAGGGATTCGCCACGTGTGGGTTGTTTCTTTGACATAAATTTATTACCTCCGCATGTGTTTGACTTCCCCAACTGGGGTGTATATCTAAACTGTTTCTTTCCTATTTACACAGTTTATTATACACTCCCCATAATAAGCATTTGGGATAAGCCGTTGAATTAACCGCTCTTGCCCGCATTATATCCCGGGGATCTTTTTCCGGTTTTGACAAATTTATTGTAATATCCAAATCACCATAATCTGTATGGGTTTTCCAAATGATATTTTTATCCACTCTGGCTTTTCTTATATAGTTTGATGCTACACTCATATTATAAAAAAACTTGGTTGCTGCTTGCGGTGACTGAGTATAATATTCATTAAACTGCGCAATAACTTCTGCCGGACGCATCATCACACAATTCATTATCCGCGTATCAAACAAATCCCGCTGTGCCGCCGTATCTTCAATAATATGACGGCCTACTGCATAATTAAGCATTTCCCCCAATATGGGGGATACTTCAGCTAGCTGCTCAGTTATATTTTCCGGTAGGTATTCTTCTATTTCAAGCACGTCAAGCAGAAGATTAACCGAATATACTACATCAAAATTTTTTATGAGCTTTTTCTGCAGTGCAAAATTAAGTAATCTGTTTATTTCATGATTTATGTCCATACAAACCCCTCATATACAACTATTTATCAAAACCATTCGGATGATTTTTATGCCAATTCCATGCAGTTCGTATTATATCCTCCATATTTGTATAATGCGGTCGCCAGTCCAATATCTTACCTGCCTTTTCACTGGATGCCACAAGTTGTGCCGGGTCACCGGCACGTCTCTTGCCAATCAAAATTCTTATCGGATCACCTGTAACTTTTCTTGCCGCTTCAATCATTTCCTTTACAGAAAATCCGTTGCCGCTGCCAAGATTAAAAATATCACTGGGATTTTTCTTCCGCAGATAATTCAAGGCCCGCATATGTGCATCTGCCAAATCGGTCACATGGACATAATCTCTTATACATGTGCCATCCTTAGTCGGATAATCGTCACCATAAACAGTTATCACCGAGCGTTGTTTCAACGGTACTTGCAATATTATCGGCACAAGATGACTTTCTGGATTGTGTGCTTCACCAATATGTCCATCTTCTGCCGCCCCTGCCACATTAAAATAACGCAGTGAAACATAATGGATATCATGTGCCCGACTTACCCATTTTATCATCTTTTCCATGATGCGCTTTGACTCTCCGTATGGATTAGTTGGCTCAGTCGGATCGCTTTCTTCTATCGGCACCCGTTGAGGTTCACCATAAGTTGCTGCCGAAGAAGAAAAAACTATTTTATCTATTTTATATTTAACCATGCCCTCAAGCAGTACCTGCATTCCATATACATTATTATTAAAATACAGTAATGGTTTTTCTACGCTTTCTCCTACCAATGAACATGCAGCAAAATGAATCACTGCCTCTATTTTATTTTCAGTAAATACTTTATCCAAAATAAGTGCATCGCGGATATCCCCTTGATAAAATTTCACATTTTGCGGTACAGCTTGTCTGTGTCCTGTACGCAAATTATCAACGACAATCGGTGTTTCTCCTTCTTGCAGCAATCTATCTACCATATGTGAACCAATATAACCTGCCCCGCCGCATACCAATACTGCCATTTTTTCACCCTCATTTTTATTTTCCATATAAAATCATCTGCCCTGACAAAACACCCTAAAACATATCGGCATTTCGCAGGACAGATAATAATTACATATAAACTGCCTATAATTTTACCGGCTTTGTCTTACAATTATCAAAACACTTAAACTCCATCATTTTATGATCTTTGTACCATCGTCTATGTCTGCCACATAAAAATCCGGTTTATGACCTATTATCTGCGTATATTTTTCACTTATATTGTGCTTAAATGATTCCACACAGTCATTTTTTACAATACTGACAGTACAACCACCAAATCCACCGCCAGTCATTCTCGACCCAATTACACCATTTTGCTGCCATGCAAGTTCTGCCAAGGTGTCTAGTTCCCTGCCAGTAACTTCATAATCATCACGCAGCGACACATGTGATTCATTCATCAACTTACCGAACAATGCTATATCACTGTTTTCCAGTGCCGCCACGGCTTTTATTGTTCTTTGGTTTTCCAATACAGCATGGCGTGCCCGTTTCACACATATCGGATCTTTGATTGCCGGCTTTACCTGGTTGAATTCTGCTTCATTAAGTTCTCCCAGACTATCTACTTTTTTCAATTGCTTAATATCAGCCAGTGCCTGTTCGCATTGACTGCGTCTTTCATTATAAGCTGAATCAACCAGACTATGCTTGCTGTTTGTATTGGTTATTACTATACAGCAATCTGCTAACTCCAATTTTACATAACGGTATTTCAAAGTATTACAGTCCAAAAACATGGCATAATCCTTTTTCCCCATTGCCACTGCGAATTGATCCAAAATACCGCAATTCATTCCGACAAACTGATTTTCTGCCTTTTGGCACAGCTTAGCCATTTCCAACCTATCAATAGCCAGTCCATAAAACTCTTTTAATATCATTGCTGTCAAGACTTCCAATGATGCTGATGAAGAAAGCCCTGCCCCGCCAGGTAAATTACCATATATAACCACGTTAAAACCATGTCCGAATACAAAACCGTGCTCTTGGAATATCTTTATGACACCTAACAAATAATTAGCCCAATCTTGTTCTTTCTTATTGGTAATAGAATTTATATCAGCAGTAATTATACCTTTTTCCGCCATATTGAGCGAATAACAAGAAATTTTACTATCTGTTCGCGGAGCCGCCGCCGCATAGGTACCTAACGAAATTGCACAGGGAAATACATGTCCCCCATTATAATCAGTATGCTCACCTATTAAGTTTACTCTGCCCGGTGAAAAGAATAATTTTTCTGCATCAGACTCATAGTGTTTTTTATACTCACTTTTTACTTTTTCTACAATATCCATTTATCTACACTCCTATAATCAATGACTAAATTATTGTCTTAACATAATCTAATGGCATACTTTCACAAAACAACAATTTCCATCACGCTTCTGGCTGCTTTTCTACGGTTTTAATATATTTAGTAATTAAATCAACAGCTCCATCAATACCCAATCTAGATGTATTGATAGATAAATCATAATTGTCACCGCGCCCCCATTTGTGTCCGGTAAAACGATAATAATATTCGGCGCGTTTACTATCTTCCTGATCTAATTCTTTCAGCGTCTTACCACCATAAACAGTTTTACCGCGCTGTTCACGAAATTTTGCATCGGCACAAATGAAAAAAGAAAATTTATTGGGATAATCTTTTAATACTACATCAGCGCATCGGCCCAATATCACACATGGACCTTGTTTGACCAGTTCATATATAACTTTTACTTCAGCAAAAAACATATCCGTACTGCTGGGCATACCACTTACCCCGAATGGAACAAAAGGTACAAATTCATAGCCTGCGCCGACATTGTGCTCCAGAGATTCCAAATAATGCGGTGGCAATTCTTGTACACCTAATTTTTCTATAGCCGTATCTATTATCTTTCTATCCAAAAGTGGAATTTGAAGTTTAGTTGCAAGTTTTTGTGATACTTCTCGTCCTCCTGAACCATATTGTCTGCTTATTGTGATGATGAGCGGTTTTTCACTCATAAAAATATCCCCTTTTTATTACTTAGTTATATTATTCCCATTAACCATTGTTTTATTCTTCCACAGCAAATTTCTTCTTAGTAATAACACACCCCAGAATACATGCCACAGCACCCACACCTAACCAGCCTAATGTATGCGTACCTAGTCCCTGTGCACTTGCCAGTCCCAGCGGTGAGAATATTACATACCAGAATATGACTAAGAAAGTTATAAACCAGGCTGCTTCATAGCGATGTTTCCATTGTTTCAAATCGACAACATTATATGTTTCCAAAACAAAATCTTCCCTGCGGGGATTTATTTTTCCGATAATCATCATTATAAAACAAGTTATAATAAACAAAATCAATAACTGATATAGAAATGACATTTCCGGCTGGATGATAAGTTGCAATATACCATAAACTAAAATAAAGAAAAACAAGCCTACCTTAGCAGCAATGGCTGGTACTCTTTTCGTAACATATCCCATAAAAATAATTGTGAATATCGGCACATTAAAAAATCCCGATAAAGTCTGCGTGAACTGAAATAAACCTGCTGGTGCATACATTATCATCGGTGAAATGATCATTGAAATAATAGCTATCAAAATACCAAACTTTTTCCCGACAATTACTATTTGTTTATCCGTCTTTCCCTGCCCCCAGCGTGGTTTATAAACATTAATGGCAAATAAAGTCGCGGCACTATTCAAAACACCGTTGTAGACACTTAATATTGAACCAAACATCGCTGCACTAAACAAACCGATGAGCCAGGTAGGTAATACCCGCAAAACTAATTTTGCATACATAGTGTCCGCCGGCGACCCGTCATTCCCAATCATCTGAAATGCCATAATCCCCGGAATAATGACCAATAGCGGAGTAAACGTTTTCAATAAACCGCATAACATAACACCTTTTTGACTATGTTCCAGACTCTTTGCCGCCAAAGCCCGTTGTATAATAGATTGATCTGTCCCCCAATAATAGAAATTAACCAGTAATAACCCTATTATTGCACCATTAAAAGGAACGGCATCACCTATTCCACCAATAGCATTAAATTTTTCTGGGGAAGTAGACAAAAATTGTGACAACCCTGTTAAAAATTGTCCATGCCCCATTTGGATCAAGGCAAATATAGGAACCAGTGCCCCGCCAATGGCAAGTACAATACCATTAAATGTATCAGAAATTGCCACAGCTTTCAAGCCGCCCAGAATTGCATAAAAAAATCCTATTATTCCAACGATCCAGACAGTAAGCCATATTCCCTGGGCAAAAGTTATGCCAAAAAGCTCCTGAACATTAAATATCTGACTTAACGCAATAGCGCCGGCATATAAAGTAGTAGGAATAATATTAATGATAAATAATATCATGAATAATATGGAAACTATCGATTTAGTCTGCTTATCATAACGATATTCCAAAAACTGCGGTATAGTCGTAAGACCTTGTTTAAGATAGCGCGGTACTAAAAGAAGTGCCACCAAAGCCAAAACGAATCCTGAAGTCACTTCATATGCCATATTGCTCATATTCTGGCTAAAAGCCTGCCCGCTCATACCAACAAATTGCGTTGGATTCATATTTGTAAGTAAAAGCGACATACCTACTACGCCCCAAGTAAGACTGCGGCCTCCCAAAAAATAATTATCCTCTGATCCAGAAGCACTTTGTCCTTTTTTCATCTTGCGATAAGTATATACACCTACTATTGCTATCGCAAGGACAAAAGTAATTATTGTTAAATATTGCATAATTAATCCTCCTTCAAAAAGACCTATCTAAACTAATACCATATTATAGAATTTTTTATTTATTGCTGAATACTAATATTTCTTATAATAATCACTCCATATCAATTAACAAAACCAGCCATACGAAAATCTAAATCTGCCAGCTATGAATAAATTCATAATACACGATTTTCATGGGCGATAATCCCTTTAAATCTAATTTTTTGAGTTTTACTTTTTTGTAAACGTTTACTTTATAACCTATTATATCTTTTATTAAAATAAAAGTAAAGATAATTTAATAATTTCTAAATTTTCCCCACTTGTGCAAAGATCAATGTGGTGTCATGTATGACCATTTTTATTTATAAATATCTGTGATATTCTATTCTCATTATCCACTTTTAAAAAGGCGAGTATTCGCGTAACAAGAACAAGCCAGATTTATACTGTGCAGTAATCTCTAATTTTACTATAAAAAATTTATTTCTAATGTATACATAATACAAACTATTTTTTCTTGCATATTTTAAAAAAACGTAATAAAATATTTATTTGTGTATTATAAATTATTTTATCATGTTTCATGTTATTATAAAGGTCAAAATGCAATATAATCTGTATTTATTAATTCAAACTACAAATTTACATAAATTATTATTTGCAGTTTAACTGATTATTATAGACAGTATACATTTGCATTTTATTTACAGCAATTAAATACATTTATGAAGGGAAGTTTGTTATGAAATTAAGAAAAAAATTACCTGGATTGAGTACACAAATCTTAATAGGACTCATTTTAGGCGCTGCATTTGGTTATTTCTTTCCAGAAATAGGTAAAAACCTAAAACCTGTCGGTGATGGTTTTATTCGTATGATAAAAATGATTATTGTTCCTTTGATTTTCAGCACTTTAATTATGGGCATAGCCGGCACAGGTGATTTTAAAAAACTAGGTCGTTTGGGCGGCAAGGCAATTATCTGGTTTGAACTTGCTACAACAGTTGCACTGGCCATCGGACTCATCGTTATAAATTTGGCTCACCCTGGTGTCGGTGTGAACATTCCGGTAACTGCAGATGCGGGAGCAAAGGCAGCAGAAGCTGCCCACAAAACGATCAATATGGTCGATTATGTTTTACACATCATACCGACAAATATTGTCGATGCTTTTGCCCGCAATGATATGCTGCAAATAATTTTCTTTGCATGTTTCTTTGGTGTGGGCGTTGCCCATATAGGTAAAGAAGGCGAAAAGATTGTTTCACTCTGCCGCAGTGTGGCCGAAACTATGTTCAAAGTTACCGGCTATGTCATGAGCCTTGCACCTATTGGCGTTTTCGCCATGATTGCCTATACTGTTTCCAGTTTTGGTATCGCAATGCTTATTCCACTTGGTAAACTGATTTTGTCAGTACTTTTTGCAACACTGCTTTTTATTTTTATTCTGATGCTTGTAGCCAGTCTTATAACCCATATGAATTTCTTTCATGTACTTAAAGCCGTACAAGAAGCATTGCTTCTTTCATTCTCAACCGCCAGCAGTGAAGCCGCCTTGCCTATTGCCATGCAGCGCCTTGAACAACTAGGCGTTCCTAAAAACATAGTCACATTTATTATGCCGACCGGTTACTCTTTTAATTTGGATGGGTCTACACTTTACAGTTCAGCTGCAATCTTATTTATAGCCCAAATATACGGCATTCCTCTTACCATTGGGCAACAAATCTTAATCATGCTGACCTTAATGCTCTCCACTAAAGGTATTGCCGGTGTTCCCGGGGCAGGTTTTATTGTTGTTGCCGCTACAGCAACGGCCTTTAATTTACCGGCAGACGGTGTCGCAATTATTTTAGGTATAGATCGTATTCTTGATATGATCCGTACAACCTGTAACGTCTGTGGCAACTGTGTTGCTACTGTCATCGTAGCATTTTGGGAGAAAGAACTCACAAAAGAAACTTTCGATAAATCTTATACCGAAAATTTCCAATTAAATCCCATTCCCAAAATTCATTAAACATCGTTAAATAATATGCAATTAATTTTATAATGTCCATAAAATATTATTAGAATAAGGTGCCGTAATAATTCATTCGTTTCGGTACCTTATTCCAATAATATTACTCTCACAGAGCACTTGATCAATTATTTTATCGATTAAATATAAGGTTCTGTTAAATAGATAACATTAGTTTTATAAATTTATTACCTTACTATTTTCATATTCTGACAAATATCTGCCTCTAAACTAGAGCATAAATGAAAATATAATGCTTAATTCATCAATATTTAGAGGTCTATATAGAAATATCTGGAAATCTATGATATAATATTAGCTGTTCTTTATGATTATTGGTTATTTATGCGCCCGTAGCCCAGTGGATAGAGCGTTGGCCTCCGGAGCCGAAGGCGTGAGTTCGATTCTCACCGGGCGCACCATTAAAACTAAACTTTATGTTGAAATAGATTTTAACCTTGTCAACACTGACGATTACCTTGTCAAGAAATTCTGCTATAAGGATTTTTCTTGCTTTGTAATCGTCTATTTTTATACATTCAAAAAATTTACTGATATATTTTTTAATTGTGTTTTCGCTGACATCTATATTTTTACTATTCTTTATACGTGACAGCTTCACATAAAGTGAACCCCTTTGTCAAGACAGATTTTTTATAAAAATAAGTTAGGTTTTTGAAAATTAAATTTTATAAATATCACCTGCCAGATGTGAAATATATTTCCTGTGGGGTATTATAATTCAGGCTTTGATGCAGCCGTTTTTCGTTGTAATATTTCATATATTCATTGATGCCGATACGAGCTTCTCTTGGAGATCTATATTCTCTCGGATACACATTCTCATATTTTACGGTACGCCATAAGCGTTCAATGAAAATATTATCATAGGCACGTCCACGGTGATCCATGCTTATTTTGCAACCAGCATCAATAAAAATCTTAGTGTATCGCGGACTGGTAAAATCGCTGCCTTGATCACTGTTCATAATCGTTGGGGTTCCTATCTGTAACGCTTTGCGACTAGTTTCTAGTACGAAACCGATATCCATTGTGTCATCTAACATCCAAGCGATGATGTACCGTGAATACCAGTCAATAATGGCTGTCAGGTACAACCATGAAGAACGAATTGGGATATATGTTATGTCAATGCTCCAGACTTGATCAGGATGTTCTATTGTTAAGCCTTTCAGCAGATACGGATATATGGGATTTTGCGGATTGGGCCGAGAGGTATTCTGCCTAGGATAAATAGCCTGTATGCCCATTTGCTGCATATGTCTCAATACTGCTTTATGATTAATGTGAATACTTTCATAGCGGTTTAACCAGGCGCATATGCGGCGGTATCCAAACTCTGGATGTGCTGTATATATTTCATCAATATGTCGTTTAACTTCCAAATCATCAGTATCCGGTAATCTGTGTCTGTAGTATAACGTAGTTCTATTAATGGACAGCAGGCTGGCCTGCTCAGCAATAGAAACATTTGCACTAGACCAATCTACCAGCGATTGCCTGGCAGTCGAAGAAAAATCACAGACCAGATTTTTTTTTCAACCACTCATTTTGAGTAGTTAGTTTGCCAATTTGAGCATAGAGTTCATCAATTTCGGCCTCGTGTTCTTTTTTCTCTTTACGTTTCTGGGCAGCATCGTTTTCAAAAACAGACGCTAATCCAGCGATAGCTTCGTTTTTCCATCTTGAAAGCATGTTTGGATGAATGCCATGTTCTGAAGCAATTTCGTTGAGCGTGCGTTCACCTTTTAAGACTTCAAGAACCAGTTTCGCTTTTTCGTTAGGTGTGTGCGGATTACGTTTCATAAGAATGTCTCCTTCATCTAAAATATTAGTCAATACCTAACTTAAAAACAACTGATTTTTTGTCTTAATTTATGGGTTCATTATACCTTAATATAATTTTTTTTGACGTTTTACATTTATAATAATACTTTATTAAAGACACACTTTACCATGATTGAAATTAAAATTTTAGTCATGGTAAAGTGTGTCTTTAATTGTAAAAGTTATTACTTTTTATTTTAAAAATATGTCTTTTATAATTATTATTAAATAATTATAAAACTTAACAAAAATTTGTTTTTACTATTCACAACATTATGATATACTGAATAAGTAATGCATCAAGGCATTATGGTGGGTGGATGGGAAAGCAATATATATAATAAATTTGTATTTCATGCAAATTTATTATATATATTGCTTTTTTTATAGGCCTATCGCACAAAAATAAAACTGCCATATGACAGCATCGACCTCATAAAAACGCACACCACTGCTCAAATTCTTTACCTTTTTAAGGGCAGACAAAGGACGCGCCATACTGCGCAAAAACAATTACATGCAACAATCCATTAATACTCTTTCACTAATCATATTTTATCTTACGATTTCCTAAAAGCATAGTATTGACTATACTTTTATTTTTTCACAACTATACTAAAGGTAGGTATCAGACGAGGAATCTTTTGATAATATAAAAGTAAATAAATTTTATATAAAAAACAATTTAATCTGCACTTATTTCTTTAAAAAGAAATAAATTATTTAAGTTTTTGTATAATAAAACCGATTATTAAATAGTAATGTCTCTTATTGTTTTAAAACAACTTATAAAGGAGAATCATTTTGAGTTTATCTAAACTATTAAACAAAAGCTATACAATTGCCATAGTCGGATTAGGCTATGTGGGATTACCATTGGCAGCTGCATTTTCGAAAAAAGTAAACGTAATTGGCTACGACATAAGTAAAAATAAAATAAATACACTGAAAAATGGCATTGATCCTACACAAGAGGTCGGTAATACTGCTTTACAACAATGCGACATTCTTTATACCAATGACGCTGAGGAAATTAAACGTGCTGATTTTATAATAGTTGCAGTTCCAACTCCTATAAAAAATGACCATACACCTGATTTGACTCCAGTGACTTCAGCAAGTAAAATTGTCGGCCAAAATATTTCTAAGGGGGCTATAGTAGTTTTTGAATCTACTGTTTATCCGGGTGTAACTGAAGAAATATGTGTACCTCAAATAGAGAAATATTCCCATCTTAAATGTGGTGAAGATTTTTATATAGGCTATTCTCCCGAAAGAATAAACCCCGGTGACAAAGTACATCGTTTAAACAACATCGTAAAAATAATTTCTGGTATGAACAACGAAACACGTGAAAAAATAAAACAAGTATACGCTCTCGTAATAAACAAACTTTATGAAGCAGAGAATATAAAAGTAGCCGAAGCCGCAAAATTAATTGAAAATACACAACGAGATATAAATATAGCTTTTATCAATGAAGTGGCAACAGTTTTTAATAAATTAAACATATCCACAAAAGCCGTAATAGATGCAATGGATACCAAATGGAACGCGTTAGGATTTCGCCCAGGTCTTGTAGGTGGCCACTGCATAGGCATAGATCCATATTATCTTGTCTATGAATCAGAAATGAATAATATTGATACGGAATTAGTAAGTTTGGCACGCAAAATAAATAACAATATGGGCCCTTTTATTGGTGAGAATATTATCCGAAAATTAATTCAAGAAAAACATGCTATAAAAAATGACAATATCTATATTTTAGGATTGACCTTTAAAGAAAATTGTCCGGATATGCGAAACTCAAAGGTCATTGATATAATAAACCGTCTTAGAGAATACGGTATAACTATTCGGGCAGTGGATCCGCATGTCAATAAAACCGAAATTAAGAATAACTACGATTTTGATATTATTGACTCTGCCACTATAACCGACGCCGACTGTCTTATTTTTGCAGTCGCCCACAGAGAATTCAGGGAGTTTACAATTGATACTTTAAAGGCAATGTCTAAAGATTCTTTTTCCGGCAATAAAACAGTCATCATCGACGTGAAAAATATTTTTAACAAAGAACATTTAGAAAATGCGGGTTTTGCTTATTGGGGTCTGTAATTTTATGCAAATCCAATTTCTAATATAACGGAAGGAACAGGATTCATTTCATGAACAAAATCATACCCATACTTTGTCTTGCATTATTATTAGACCCTTTTCCAGTACAGGCACAATCTTCTCAAATATCAAAATGGGCTTATAATGCAGCCGACAAACTAATAAAAAGTGGTTTAATTGCCGATAAAAACATAACCGTAGATGAGTTGGCAAATTTTTTGATTTCATCAGATACATCACCCTCTGATACATCTGATATATCTTTAGGTGAACAAACAAGGATCGAAAAAATAGCCCAAATTTTAGCAACAGAAAAAAATCTTGTAATAAAAAATAACAATACCATAGTTTCTTCAAAAAACTCGAAAAACACCTCCGGTAATATTCCCACCTATGACAATACTGTAAAATCAGCTGCAAATCCCGAAATAAACTCCACTGTTACAACCGATGACACCCCTGCAATTACAAAGAAAAACTTCAATAACCAGCCGGTTAGCACCATAAATAAATCGTCATCTTCCATTCCTCCTCTTTTGCAACGATTTAATGAACCAGCCCCGGAATGGGTTTATGAACCTTTGGAACGCATGAACAAAGCTGGATTATTAAGTCCTGACGATGCAACCATTTTATCAAATCACGATTTGAACAGACGTGAAGCGGCTATACTGACTGCAAGGGCATACAATCTAAATAAGCAAAACAACATCATAAATGTTCCCGCCTATTTGCATAGCGATTCATATGATAATAATATTGACACTCAAATAATTTCTGCAGATATTCAATCACTAATGCAGGAATTTAGTATTGAAATACAGGCTTTAGGCTATGAATCGGGAAAAGACGCTTTTACCAAAAAAACAAAAGAACCCTTCGATAATTCTTTAAAAATAAAAGGTGAAATTCGCTATAATATAATGAGTAACAGCAGCACATCACCTAAATATAACTGGGATGATCACAGAATCCGCACACGTATATATCTGGATAAACCGATCGACTCCAATTGGACTGTCCATGGCATGTTAGAAAGCGATAAAAGCCTTACATCTTCAAACGAAAACAGTTCATATTACACTGAGGACAAAGATGGTAAAATTTCTTTAGATCGCTATTATATAACAGGTAAAACTTATTTATTCAATTTACCTGTTAATGTTGATGCAGGAAAAACAAGTGCTTATTTAGCCGAAGGTAATATCTTAGACTCAGATTTTAAAGGCATAAAACTTTCTACTTTTGGTCCTGACCAAGGGAATAAATCTACACTTTATTCCTTAGGATATGGAAAAGTCGATGATACACAAAACACATTTTACCTAGAAGCCCATCACACTACTAATAACGACATCGATTATCTGGCCGGCCTTTATCATTGGAATAACTATGGGACACCAACCAGTATCTATACCCTGGGCACAGATTATTATATCGGCAACTATACACTTGGTGCCATGTACCTGAAGGCCAGCGAACAAGACAAAAGCAATTCATCAGATGGCTACGTATTAACAGCAAAATATGGCTATAATCGTTCATGGATACCTGGTACCTATGAAATAGACACTCATTACTATGATATGGCCGGTACGACTTATATCAATCATACAATGTCAGGTCTTGGCAGTTATATGAATGGATTTAAGGGATATAGTGCCGGATGGTACTACACATTAACCAAAAATATTTTATTAGGCATAGAATATTATGACTTAAAAGATAAAACTAGTTTGGACAACGTAAAAACATGGTGGGGACAAGTTTCCTATAGTTTTTAAAACATTTAAAGAAAGGAACAAAGTTTATGTCAAAGAAAAAACTACTTATAGCTATAACTATTTTAATAATAGCAGCAATTTGTGGTTATTTATATTTTTACGGAACAAACGAGTCAACATATGCAGATATTACCGATTTAAATAATGAGTATAATATTGATAACGAATTAACTGATGCTCAACAAAAACTTAACAGTGACATAAAACCAGCTCAAATATATGTAGATTCTTTTGATAAAAATGCAATAGCTTTAACTTTTGACGGACTGCCAGATCCGACAACAACAGATCGATTGCTTGATCTTTTAGACAAATATCAAATCAAGGCAACTTTTTTTGTCGATGGAAGTACAGCTGCCAAGGATAATGATTCATTAAAAAAAATATATCAACGAAAATATCCTATAGGGAATTATACTTATGTCGGATTAGCAGAACTCGACAAAATTCCTACCGAAGAAGTCTTGGCACAGCTTTTAAAAACACAAAAAGTAATAAAGGTAACCACCGGTACAGCTCCGGATATTTTCAAGGCTCCACGAACTATTTATACTGATAAATTACTAAAAATAGCTGCAGTTGCCGGTCTCAACGCCGCAGTAAAAACTAATGTATATGTTAATCCAGATACTTTAACAACTGACGCGGCTGCGGAATCATTTGTTAATCAGATAATTCCGGGAAGCATAGTTTCAGTACCGATAGCCACTCCTGTAAATCGTGTAAAATATGAACCGGGCAAAACAGACGAAAAACCTGCCTTTGATAAACAACCGGGTCTTAACGTTAACATGAGCGATGATAATAAACATCAAAACATTGTTGATGTGACAGAACGTTTACTAAAAGCATTACAAAAACGTTCTATGCCCACAGAATATATAACAGATTTTCGTCTGGTAAACCAATTAAATAATAAATATTCACTAAATGATACTGCTTCATTTGATGCAGTAAAAACATTCACACAAAAAATGGTTTTTTTGACCGACAAATTATTTTTTAAAAAAGCATTTGCAGCTGCCCAGGATTACCAAGTTATTCGTCAAAACAACAACAGTATAAAAGCTGCTCCTATAAATTTAATTTTAACCACAGAACCAGCAGTTTGCTTCACTTTCGCCGGGCTCAGTAAACCATCGGTAGTCTACAGTATTTTGGCACAGTTAAAACAGATGAATGCAACCGGAACATTTTTTGTTATGAAAAATGATATAGATAAAAATCCTCAATTAATACAAACCATTATAAATAGCGGCAATGAAGTTGGTGTTGGTATACGCTCTTTAAAAAATGCTGATTTTTATTCAACATGTTCAGAAATTGATTATGTCCAAAACAGACTAAAATCAATGGGAGCAACACCACAGCTTGCCATGCAGCCCTGGGGCGGCATTACTGATGACACTCGTGAAGCAGTGTCTGCTATGGGACTGACTATGATCGGATCTTATGTATCCGTTGTAAAATCAAATATGAAAGATTATACCTCACCGCAGCAAGTAATGCAGGAATTATTCGGTAAATACGTCTATTCTATGGGACGTGGTTGGATCGTATATTTCCGGCTTGATTATTACACAGATGACTCTCTTGCCGGTAAAGTTATGGACTTAATTAAACGTGATAAAATCAATAATATAGCCTACAATTCTTTTTATGACGATCCACGGATCAATCCCAATAACGATTCGGCTTATTCCATAAAATCGGTCAGCTCAGTACTTTTCAATAAAACTTATCGTTATAAATTTGCTACAGAAAACAAAGTGCCTGAACAATTAAGAAGCAGTCAAAATCCTCTATTAAATGAACACATTGATTTTAAAAACTACATCAAAAAACGTTATATCGGGAATCCGGCTATCGGAGCAGACAGCAATACCCTAGGTTTTTCAATTGCACAACTTCACACACTTGATACTGTCGGACAAATTCATACTGATAAACCAGTAGTTTTTCTCACGTTTGATGACTGGGGAACAGATGCATCGATAAATAAACTTCTTTATGTTTTACGCAAACATAAAGCCAATGCTACATTTTTCATTTTGACTCACAATGTACTCAAAAATCCTAACTTATTGCGCGCAATAGCCGTAGGGGGCAATGATATTGGTGCCCATAGCGATATGCATAAACCCATGACCACACAAAACGTCCATAATAATACTATGCGTCCTTCTGTACAATCCAGACAAGAATATATGCAGGATCTTTCCAGTTGTTACAAAAAACTCGAAACAATAACCGGCGATGTATCGATTAATGGTCATCCTGCACTTACACGCTATTTTAGGCCGCCGCAACTTACGATTAGTAAAATGGGCTTTGAATGCCTATATGATAACGGTTTCAGTTATATTATTGATGGTTCTTACAGTACCCACGACTACGATCAAACTAATCTGCAGGGTATGATTAACTCTATAAAAGCAGCAATATTCGATGAAAACGGGAAAGTAAGAAACGGAGCTATTTTAGTAATGCATATGAGTGATTCCGGTGAATACACCGCAGTCGCCTTAGATATGATACTTACTGCTAATGACCAAAGGAAAGACAATGATCCTGCCAAATTCATCCCAGCAAGATTGTCCGATTATTTAAAAGACGGTTATGATCAATCAAATCCAGTTTTTGACAAAGAATTATCACCAACTGTAGATTATAATAAATATTTGTATAAAAATTCCGGATACAATATAGGTGATGAATAAAGTGAATGATAAAAATAAAAAATCTTTTAACAGACAACAAAATAATTTACCACCAGATACGCAAAATGATGAAACTATCGCAAGTGCTATAAAAAATGCCGTAGTTCCTAAAGAAGATATCTTACTTCATTCTACAAGCGACAGACGGATATTACCCAATGTACCGGATAAAGACAGCAAAAGAACGAATGTTGATCGACGCGGTATAAGTAATAATGAATATCAGGAAAATTATGCCATCAGCAAAGAAAAAGTTGAAACAGGACGACGTTATTTGGTGGATTACGCCATAAAAATACAAATCATTGATCAAAATGGCGTAAAAACTACAATTACTGGTAAGGCTGTTGATTTGTCGGGTTCAGGCATATCCTGTAAAATACCAATAAAATACAAAAATTATATAGAAAACTCAACGGGTATTAAACTAAGTTTCAAAATTGAAGCTGGAACCATGCCGGAAGGTTATGAAATGAAAATAAAAAACATAAGAGCTAAATGGGTACGCTCTTATGTTGATGAAAATAAAGACTTTTGCTGTGCTTTTCACTTTGACCAATTATTGGCACAATATGCCTATAAAAACCGGCAGGTCTATATGCTGTCCATTGCATCAGCATTTATGTTCTTTATTTGCGCTTTTATAGTATTAATGAGATCATCAAGCATTTTATATTTCAGTTTCAATAAAGTGCTTTACTTGTACAGCATTTTAGCTGCAACATTTCTCCTGACACGCTACTTATTTGGTGCATTTTACAAATCCACACCAATAAATCCAAACTTTACACCAGGTGTGACAATTATAATTCCCTGCTTCAATGAAGAAAAATGGATAAAAAAAACTATTTTGAGTTGCATTAACCAAGATTATCCAATCGACAAACTAGAAGTAATTGTTGTCGATGATTGTTCCAATGATAATTCGGTCGAACAAATAAAAGCTATAATAAATATTCTGCATAATGAGAAAGGGTATGATCTCCAAGACAGAATCCGTTATCACATACAACCGGCAAATATGGGAAAACGAGAAGCATTGGCAGTAGGTGCCAAACTGGCAAAAAATGACCTGCTGGTATTCGTGGATTCAGATAGTTTCCTCGATCCTTTCGCTGTCAGAAATATAGTACAACCTTTCCAGGATAAAAAAATGGGCGGTGTGTCCGGGCGCACAGATGTAGCAAATACGTTCACTAATACATTGACTAAGATGCAATCTGTGCGCTATTATATTGCTTTTAGAATTTTAAAAGCCGCTGAGGGACTATTTGATGCTGTTACATGTCTGTCTGGTCCATTATCTTGTTATCGGAAAGATTTAGTATTGAAATACAGTAATGCATGGCTGACTCAAAAATTTT
The DNA here is from genome assembly GCF_014076555.1 of Pectinatus frisingensis. Lineage (NCBI taxonomy): Bacteria > Bacillati > Bacillota > Negativicutes > Selenomonadales > Selenomonadaceae > Pectinatus > Pectinatus frisingensis. The sequence continues at coordinate 596,503 of NZ_CP045424.1, read as the reverse complement.
TAGGGCAAAAGGCAACTTTTGGTGATGACAGATCAATGACGAACTTTATATTACGCTCCCATCGGACTGACTATCAGGATACTGCCGTATGTTCCACAATAGTCCCTAACACATATAAAATTTTTTTGCGCCAGCAAATGCGGTGGAAACGTTCATGGCTCAGAGAATCGCTCATTGCCGCAACATTTATGTGGAAAAAAGAACCATTCATGGCATTATCCTTTTATATGGGATTACTGGTTCCCATGCTGGCTCCTGTAATTGTAGTATATAATCTCATTTATATCCCGCTCACACATCGTGTTTTCCCATTGACTTTTATGGTTGGTATATTGATGATGGCATTACTGATGAGTGTAGCACAATTATTTCTGCGCCGCAGCACCACATGGATCTATGGGGTATGGTTTTGTCTTTATTATGAAGCAGTATTACTCTGGCAGATGCCAGTTGCCTGGGTGACTTTTTGGAAGTCCACATGGGGCACCCGTATGACTAATGCTGATATAAAAGAAATCATCAAAGAAAAGAAGAAGGAGGGTATGGTTGATGACAAAAAAGGAACAAGTATATGAACATGAATTTTCTAAAACACGCAACAGAAGAAAAATCACAAGAACCATTTTACAATTATTAATATTACTCGTGTTATGCATTTTTGTCGTATACAATCTCTTTTATACAAAAACCTACCAGCCTTATACCGATAAAACACAATCTCAAGATGGATTTATTGCGTTATCTTATTTTGGTGTACAAAAAACCGCCGGTAGTCAATTGCTTATTTCACAGGACAGGCTGCGCGAGCAGCTCGAAGCTTTAAAAAAACAAGGTTACGAAACAATAACTGAAGAAGATATATACAATTATTATGAAAACGGTGGTAAACTACCACCCAAAGCCGTATTTTTAATGTTTGAGGACGGACGACGCGATACAGCTATTTTTTCCAAAGATATCTTACAAGACCTTAATTATAAAGCCACTATTTTTACTTATCCGGAAAATTTTTCAAAAAAAGACAATAAATTTTTAACTCCAAATGATTTAAAAGATTTAACCAAAAGTTCTTATTGGGAACTTGGTACCAATGGTTACAGATTATATTATATTAATGTTTTTGATCGATATGATAATTACCTAGGTGAAATGAATCCATTGATGTTCGGCATGGTACATCAATATTTGGGCAGACGATACAATCATTATTTAATGGATTATATCCGTGATAAATATGGCGTTCCCAAGGAAAGCTACCAACGGATGAAAGATCGCATAAGCTATGATTATGAAAAACTGGAAAATACTTATATGAATGAAATCGGCTATGTCCCGCCGGTCAGTGTACTAATGCACGCGAACACCGGCAGCTTTGGTAATAATCCACAGGTAAGTTCAGTAAATGCCTATTGGTTAAAAAATTTATTCAAAATGAATTTCAACCGTGAAGGATATAGTCTGAATGTAAAAAATAGCAGTATCTACGATTTAACCAGAATGCAGCCACAGGCATGGTGGCCAGTCAATCACCTGCTAATGCGCATAAAATATGACACAAAACAAGATGTAAATTTTGAAGCTGGAAATACAAAACGGGCAGACAAATGGAACATATTAAAAGGTGCCTGTGAATTTACCGATGAAAAAATATATTTAACCTCTTTACCTGAAGCCCAAGGCATTATACGATTAAAGAAAAGCAACAATTATAAAAATATAAATTTGAATGTTGATCTATTGGGAAATAAACAAGGTACACAGGAAATATTATTGCGCAGTGATGACAATATGGCTAATTACGTAGCTCTTATAGTAAGCGGCCGCGATTTAATTATCCAGGAAAATTTAAATGGTGAAAAAAAAGAACTGGCTAAAGAAAATCTTGATAAAATAAATGATTTACCAATAATTTCTATCCCACAGGATAAGCACAATTCAGAGGAAAAGGCATTAGAGGCATTCTCTCGGTATTCGTTGTCCACAGGACAGGGTAAAGTATACACCAAACGTCTCAAAGAAAAAAGTGAAGAAAGTGTCCCGTCAGTTGCCGATGGAGCCAAGGAATATATTCCAACGATAAACGCCAATGAAAAAGGCGCTGAAAAAATTTCTTTAACTTTGCTAGGGAACAATATAAGTGTATCGGTAAATGGCAGACAGGTTATTTCAACTGCGGTTTCCTTAACAAACGAAGGCAGCATATTCTTAATTTCAACCTGGTCAGGTCATGGTTTTGATCAAAGAAATTTGACCGATGACGTATATGATGCTGTATTTAGTGGTTTAACCATAACAAATCTACCTAATGAGAATATTCTATTTACATCAAAATACACAGGAATCGATAAGATAGAATATAACATTAAAAATTATATCAATGTCCTTATAGGCTGGTTTGTGAAATATTTATAAGTTTATTATCATATCGGTTTTATTAAGTGGTGGTGAAATAAGATGAGTTTTTCCAAAACCAAATTTAAATATTTTATAGGTTCAATTTGCTGTGCAAGCCTCATATTTTTTGGCTACACGGCGTGGTGTGCCACCAGACCCATGCCATACAGTCCACCAGAAAAAACAGCGTGGCTTGTTTACTGGGATGCACAAAGCGGAACACAAGAGCTAAGTGCCACTGATAATAAATATACCGGCATTTCATATTTTGCCGCTTATTTTAATGACAAGGATACTCTATTTATTCCCGATGGATTTAAAGAGGAACAAACACTGAACCGCACCAAATTTCAGCCTCAATATGAATATCTGACAATAGTCAATGATATAGCCGGTAAAAATAAAAACTCATTCAAGGATATCGATGTGGTAAAAAGAGTACTTGATGGTGATGCAAAAAGAATAATCCACGCCAGAGAGATTATTGAATTAGCACAGGCTAACCATTGTAATGGCATCGATCTCGATTACGAACAAATTTTTAAAGACCAAACAGCTGCTGGCGATTATATTAAATTCATAAAAATACTTTATGACAAGGCTTCTGCCCAAAACATAAAATTACGTGTCATTTTAGAACCATCAGTCAAATTTTCTAACTATGATTTTCCTAAAGGTCCTCAATATATTGTCATGTTATACAATTTGTATGGATTGCACAGCGGTCCCGGTCCCAAAGCCGACTTTTCTTTTATTGAAAATACAGCTGAACGAATGAAATCGCTGCCGGCTCCGATAGGTGTGGCTTTTTCAACGGGTGGATGCATCTGGGGAGACAATGGACAAAAAAGATTTATTTCTGCCCAGGAAGCTAAATCTCTGGCGCAGGAAAATCATGTATCTCAAAAGCGTGATGCTAAAAGTAATGATATTTATTTTTCATTTACAAAAGACAACGTAAATTACACTGTTTGGTATGCCGATCAGAATACACTTGAAAGTTGGATAAAAAAGGCCGCTGCAATGGGATTATATTCTATCAGTATTTGGCGGTTAGGTGATAATTAAAATCCATCTTATAAAAATATTTCACTGAAATTAAATTTTATTCAATTTCAGTGAGATATTTTTTTACTTAACACTGCAATTTTTCAAATATTCATCAACATAGTTTATCAATATTACTATTTTTATAGTAAATAAAAAGAAGGACACAACAATGAAAATAGATTTATCCCTACCAATTGACGAAAATATTTTAAATACCATACTGAACTCTATCAATGGCAAATCACCTCTTTGTCCTGCCGCGCTTGGTCATATCGGTACTCACTTTGATGTAATGAATAAGCATTTTTCTCTCGACAATACGGAAAGGAGAGGGATATTATTTGATATCAGCCATATAACAGGGCGGAATATAGTGCTTGACGACATTGATATGACACTTATAAGAAAAAATGATTTTATCATTTTCTACAGTGGCTGTTTGAGGGAAAAAACATATGGCACACCGGAATATTTTCAAGCTGAAACTCAATTATCAAATGAACTAATCGACTCTCTTATACAGAAAAAAATAAGTATGATCGGTATTGATTTTTGTGGTGTCAGAAACCATTCTGAACACGCAAAAACCGATCAATACTGTGCAGATAATGGTATCTTTATCATAGAAAACATGTTTAATCTGGAAAAACTAGCACAAATTTCCCGGCAGTCTTCTTTCATTATACACACTTATCCCTTGAACTACGAAGGTTTCACAGGACTACCGTGCCGTGTTGTCGCAGAAATAAACGCTGCACAATAAAAAAAATATATAAACAATCATTTTTGACACATTTCAAAATATACATTACGGTATATTAGGGTATAATTTAACTTTAAGCAAATTACGCTAAAATTCTTATCAAGGAGTGACCATTTTGCCATACAGAATCCCTCATATACTAGGTATCGTTAACATTACTGAAGACAGTTTTTCCGACGGCGGCCTGTATCTTGATCCTGCCAAAGCTATCAAGAAAGCCCGACAGCTTTATCAATCTGGTGCCGATATAGTTGATCTGGGCGCAGCATCCAGCAATATCAATACTACCGCAGTCAATCCCGCAGAGGAAATACACCGCTTAAAACCAGTAATCACATATCTAAAAAGTCAAAACATTTCTATCTCAGTAGATACTTTCAAACCAGAAGTTCAATCATATGCCTTAGAAGCCGGTGTCGATTATATTAATGATATACAAGGATTCCCCCATCCAGAAATTTATCCGCAGCTTGCCCAATCAAATACCAAATTAATTGTCATGCACTCCGTACAGCGCCTTGGACCGGCGACTGTCATGGAAACCAGCCCTGAAGAAGTGTACACTGGCATGCTTGACTTTTTCACACAGCGTATTGCTGCCCTGGAAAAAGCCGGCGTATCCTCTAAACGCATTATCCTTGACCCTGGTATGGGTTTTTTCCTTGGTGCTGATCCGGCAGTATCTATTTATGTACTAAAAAACTTAACAAAACTGAAAGACTATTTCAAATTACCCATATTGGTTGGTCTTTCACGAAAATCTTTTTTGAGCCGCATTATCGGTATCCAAACAAATGAAACGGGACCTGCTACACTCGCAGCAGAACTTTATTTAACCAAAGTCGGCACTGATTACATCAGGACTCATGATGCCAAAGCCTTGGTAAATGCCATTAAGATAACCAACTGCCTAATCTGATTGCTATCTTAAACTTACAAAATAATTTTTATAAGGACTGTCACACAACTAGTATTAACCTCATAAAGATGCGATTTTCCACTACTTTTTCAATGATGAACAAAGGCAATTCGCATATTTATGAATGAAAATATTTATATGTGGCGGTCTTTTAATTTTTACATTAAAACCAAAAACATACTACAAAAATATTATTATTTGATTTATAATATATACATTGTTTATTATTTTTTACTGCTGGCAGGAAGGTGCATACAATGAATGAATTACCACTTTTTAAAATAGAAAATTTTATCGGCGGTGACCAAGAATGGTTCACGGATTACTGGATGAAGCTGGGTGGCTGCGGTGCTGTCACAGCTTGTGACATTTGTATCTATTTTGCTATGTTTTTCAATAAAACTGATTTATACCCATTCAATTTAAAAAATATGACTAAAAATGACTATATAAAATTTTCCCAAATCATGAAAGATTATCTTTCTCCCCGTATTCATGGCATCAATACATTGGAAATATTTATTAACGGACTGCAAAAATATCTTTTCAATCACGGTGAACAATCTATACAAATGAAAGGTTTATATAGCAACTGTTCATTATTAGAATTCAAAACTGCCGTACGCCAACAAATTGACCAAAAACTTCCTGTACCTTATTTAAACTTAAAACATAAAAATCATGCTTTCAATGATTATGTCTGGCATTGGTTCTGGTTAGCCGGTTATGAAGAATTTGGCGATATCACGATGGTAAAAGTGATTACTTACGGCACTTTCCGCTGGTTGTCATTAAATAAGCTCTGGGACAGCGGCTATAAGCAAAAAGGCGGCATCATATTATTTGATATAAACTAAATTATCAAAATCAAGGATTTCTGACTTTGATTGCTATCTGCTTATTTTTCTATCCATAACCGTCAATATTAAGCATACAAAACCTATTATAATCATCAATAATGCCGCTTCCCGCATGCCACTGTCTGTTACCGCCGGAGTAAATACCGTACTAATCAATGCTGAATACCCTATTGAACCAACGTACCCAAAAGTACGGAAAAGACCGGCTGTAACTCCGATATCATTTTCTGAACTTTGCATATACAATGCTGTTTGATTAGCACTGAGCATAAGTCCCATAGCAATACCAAACAAGAATGTAATACACATTATATAATATAATTCTGTCTGCATATTTATTAATAATATCGCCCACGAGGCAAAAATCGTTAATATCGATGATATGATTAATGGTTTTTTCACCAAATTACGTTTGGAAACAGGTTCCATGACCAAAGCAGATATCACACTCATTGGCAACATCAATAATCCTATATATGCCGGTGAAACAGCGCGTGTTGATTCCAACCATGTCGTAATTCCATATAACACTGTATACATACATAATGTCATCAGCATAAAGCGCAAATAAGTACGAGCCAGTGCCAAATTTGAAAGAAACATTTTTATGTCAATAAATGGCCGTTTAATTGTTGTTTCCCATTTTATGGTAACGATGATCAAACAACTCAATATCACTAATATTTTCATTGATATTTCAGGCAGGAAAAGCAAAAACATCAGCAGCAAAATAATAGTTGATGTAAAACACATTATTCCTATCATATCTATATCACCGATAATTTCTTTTACATTCTTTACTTTACACAAAGTAATATCCCGCGGTATCCACGCTATTGCTATAATCAATACTGTCACGGCAACAGGAAGATTAACTAAAAAAGTCATACGCCATCCCCACTTATCAACCAAAAGTCCACCTATTGGTATTCCTATTGCTGCTGTTGCTGCACTGGTAACTTGCAACCATCCCAATACCCTCCCTGGAGGATCCTGCAGCGCAGCTTTTTTAGTGCGATCACAAATCATCAACATCGCTGACGGATATGCAGTTGAAGTTCCAATACCAATAAAAATACGTGCTATTATCAACATGGCAAAATTATAACCAACTCCACCCAATAACCCGCCAATTAGTACCATGACAATCCCACATAAAAATATGCGGCGTGGGCCAAATTGCTTAGAAAGCCTACCTGCAGTCGGTTGAGCAATCGAACAGGTCAAATAAAGGACTGTTATAAGTAATGTCGCTTTTGATACAGGAATATGCAAACTCAAGGCTATTGGTACCAACGCTGTAGCTATTATTGAGCTGTTTATTGGGTTTAGTGTCGATCCCATATATAACGGCATAACAAACTTCCATGGAAAAGGGTTATCCTTGTACACTCCACTGCCAGCCATTACTGAGTCACACCTGCACTGCATAAACTTTCAGCCCAGTCGTCTGCCGTTAAAACTTCAGCCTGTCGGGGAAATATTTTTTTCATAAGTACTTGCTGTACCTCTGAATCTGCATCGAAACACGCATCTTCGATTACCTTTAAATTAAAATCTTTATCAAAAGCTTCACGTACAGTTGATAATACCACACCACTGGTGGATATCCCACAGCATATAAGAGTATTAATCTGCTGTGAACGCAATATTATTTCCAAAGTACTGCCGGTAAATGCGCTGATTCTATGTTTTGTTATTATTAATTCTCCACAATTGGGTTTACAGCTTTCACAAATGTCTGTTTCCAAGTTACCAAGCAACATTTTTCCTGTCTGCTTTATTTCTGAAAAAGCCCTATTATTTGAATCTATTTCGGGATATCCTGCACTAAAACCCACCCTGACAAAAATGACTTGAATATTATTTTGCCGCGCTGCCGTGATAGCTTTTTTAACCGGCAATAATTTATTTTTGTCTTTAATAAACTGTGTCACTATACCATTTTCCATATCCATGACTAGCAATACCGTTTTATCATATTGTTTTTCCATTCTTGATTACTTCCTTTTTATAGTTTATTATTAAATGGAGATATCTCCTTATTAATATAATAAGTGGAGACGTCTCCATTTGTCAATAAAAATTAAAGGATTTCTCATGAATAAAAAAACTATCAACCAAAACAAACCGGAACGTCGTGACGCGGTGCAAAACCGCCAACGTATCCTAGATGTTGCTGTCGAACTATTTAAAAAAAACGGTGTTGAACAGGTCAGCATGAATCAAATAGCAATAGCTGCTCAAATAGGACCGGGTACACTTTATCGCCGGTACCATAATAAAAGCGAACTGTGTATGGATTTAATAAAAGATAATGTTGACTTACTTTTTAACGACATAGACAAATATCTGTCTGCTAATAAAAACACCCCTCCCACACAACGATTGCGCGGATTATTGAAATTATTTATACATTTCAGAGAAGCTAAAGCCCAATTGCTCGCAGGTGTGGAAAGCACTCCGACAGCATCGAACAACTACACACATAAAAGTCCTATATATAACGAATTACATCAATTATTTGTTACTTTATTTGAAGAGATGAATAATCCGCACACGTCTAATAGTATCTTTGCTGCGGATATGTTATTAGCCGCCTTAAGCAAAGATTTTTATCGCTTTCAAAGAAATGTGCGAGGATACACTCCCAGTAAAATTTTAGAACAGCTCTGCCTAATGTTCAGTAAGAATAACTAAAGAGTTATACGGTAAACTCAAACACCGCTTTTTTATATATAATCTTTATTTAAACGACATTGTACCGGCAGAAAATTTTTTATTAAAACTATTTACGATTATGCTTGCTAATTTCCTACTGCGAAAAGCTGCATGATAAAATAAGTTAAACCTGCCGCGATGAGCGGCCCAACAGCCAGGCCATGAAGGAAAAATACCCCCAGCATCGTACCGATGACAATTGCTGCAACTACTTCGGGTGATCCGTGGAGTAGTCCGCCTCCATACCCAGCTGTTGCTGCCGTAAAAATGCCTGCCGCTATTGCTGCAAGTCCCAAAGGAGTTTTAAAAGAATCTATTATGGTTTTTAAAGTGATATCACCAGTGGCAATTGGCATAAGAAGTGCTGCCGTCATTAATATTATTCCCCATTTCAAACCATGTACAGCAAAAATATGCATAAATTCTGTCACACCCAGCAATTTCAACACGATAACAATACCGGCAGCATATGCCACAGTGAGATTATTCCCTATAAAACTGCTGATAAAAATAACCAGCAGCACTATATAACCAGAATCCATCATCATTCCCCCATAGATTTTTATTCAAGATAATCAAAAAATTTCGCATTATATGAAACAATATCAGTATGCTCCAATTTAAGCGGATATTTATGACAGTATTCATAATTTTTACAGCATTTTCTGGCACGCTGCATTTTTTTATTGCGATAATCATTCAACTGTCTCAATAGTATTTCTTTCATATTAATTGGCCAACATCTCTGCATAATAATCATCTCCAATTATTTATCTCACATTCATTATGGCAATAATTGCTTTTAAATGGAAATACTTTTATAGTATTTATATATAGTTTTTCACTATATATAAATGTTGCTATTAAGGAGTATCTGTATTATGACTATTATTCAAATGAAATATTTTTATGAAGTATGTCGCTGGCAAAATATTACTAAAGCTGCAGAATATCTGCATGTGTCACAACCCACTGTAAGTGTCGCGATGCAGACTTTAGAGGCTGAGACTGGTCTGAATCTTTTCCGACGCAACGGTAAAAAACTTTTTGTTTCTAAAGATGGCAATACGCTGCTAACAAAAATACGTCCGTTACTGGAAGAATTGGACCAACTGCAACACACGATCAATGACATGTCCCACCGACGCAATCACATCAGGATAGCATTACCCCCACAGGTTGGCAGTTACGTTATTCCTTTTTTGCTAGGAGATTTTCGCCAAACTCATTCAGAAATCATATTAGAAATTATCGAGATAAGCACCGCTGATTCACTGCAGTTGCTCAAAAATGAAACTATTGATATGGCTATAATCAATTATACTCATAATAGCAATGATTTTTCTTATCACCATCTTGCCACTTCAGAATGCTGTTTTTGCACTTATACAGGACATCCTTTGACAAAACGAACTTCCATTTCCATAAATGCATTAAAAAACGAACCTTTGGCTATGCTTGATACCAGTTTTAATATCACACATCTTATTTATCGTGAATTTGCTAAAGAAAATCTTCAAATGAAAATAATCCATTACTCTCCTCATCTATTTACTATTAAAAGCCTTGTACAGCACAAGATAGCTTCTACCTTTCTGATGCGTCATGCCGTCTCCCCAGGGGATAATCTGATTCCTCTGTCATTGGCAAAACCACTATATCTTGAGACTGCCATAGTCACTAAACGCAATAGGCAAATTTACGCAGATGAACGTTTAATCATTAATTTTATCAAAAACCTTTTTAATAATACTACAATCTATGTCAATAATTAATATTACTTGCAATGAATTGACTTATCACAAAAAGAGCTGCCGCATGTAAACATTTCATTCATAAATATGCGTATTCCATTTCCCGTCCGTTCTTAAAAAACGGCAGCGATTTGCATCTTTATGAGATCAATGGTATTATGTGACAGCTCTCTTTCAAAACGATTCATTGGCATCAGCTTCAATCCGGCAGCTATGCCAAATTTGTTATGCAGGTATAAACTCACTCGTACAAATTATTTCATACCATATTTTACTTATCGGAGACCCATTATTATTCATACATTTTTTTCAATTGGGTAAGAAACATATTCATCCATTTATTATCCTGCTTTATATACTCAGGATGTGCTGCTACCTCTTCCGGCGTCTGAACATAAGTTCCAGGTATCATTTCGCCGGCACAATTCTTAATAAGTCCACCGACGATTTCAGCCGTATTTTCCAAATGATATTGAAAACCAAATACCCGTTTTTTGTAAACGAAAGCCTGGTGTTCACAAGCGGCACTTGATGCTATACACTCTGCTTCTTGAGGAAGTTCACTAAATGTATCGCCATGCCATTGAAAAACAATCGGATTTTCCGGGAAAAAAGAAAACAAGGGAGACTGTCTTGCCCTTCCGCTCAACCGTATCGGAAACCAACCAATTTCCTTACAAGGATTAGCAGTCACCTTACCACCAATCGCGTCAGCTAATAGCTGACCACCAAGGCAAAGTCCTATGACAATCTTACCTGCTGCAATACTTTCCTTGATAAATATTTTTTCCTCAGTAAGCCAATGATAATTCTTTTCTTCATAAATATTCATCGGGCCACCCATGATTACGAGCCAGTCAAAATCTTTTTGTCCCGGCAAAGAATCATTCTGATATAATTTTGTACTGCTCACAAAGCAATTGTTTTCTTCTGCCCACGTAAGAATACTGCCGGGATTTTCAAATGGTACATGCTGCAAATAGTGTATTCTCATATTTTCCCTACCTCTCATCTTTTTTTTCAGACGGCAAAGTTTAAATTATTTTACCATAATCGCTGATAAAATGCCGACTGCCTTGCTTGATAAAACATCTGCCAACATATTTTATCATAATGAAATTATAGCATAGCTAAATTTAACGAACAATAAAAACACATTTCCCCATCATTCATTAAACCGACTATTCATCGAAAAATAATAAAAGCACCTGTCACTTACTATTTAAAAGCAGAGCAACAGGCACTTTTGTTAATCATTTATTATTTTGCGCACTCATCAACCAAATAGGCAATGGATTGGTAACAAATGCCACTTTTCGCTGCAAGTCCCACTTCACAGGTTCGACTATTTGAATAGCCATGTTTACAGCCAGCCGGAATTGCTTCATTCAAGTGTTCTAAAGCCGATTCATTCAGTTCAGGAATTTTAAATCCCTTATCACCGGCAAAGCCACAGCAATGAACTTTTTCCGGAATGATTACTTTATCGGCGCACGCTTCAGCAACGTCCTTAAATTTTTCAAACATCCCCATCTTTCTGGAACTGCATGTAACATGGATCATAATAGTTTCTGACGATTTTTTTATATTCAACTTAGGTAAAAGAAAATCATGAATAAAATCTACTGTATCATAAATTTGCAAATTCTTCCCCATGACTTTTTTCATACGATAAACGCAAGGACTGGTATCACATAAAATAGGATATTCTCCATTATTGCTACAGCCAAGCAATAGTTTTTCCAACTCAGCACTCATACGATCTGCCGCTTCAAAAAAGCCCTCACTTTCAAACGGCATACCGCAGCAATATTTATCCATATTCTCCGGCAGGATCACCGCATAGCCTGCCTTTTTTAACAAGGATAACATTACATCACTGACCTGACGTTTATCATCATCCAATTTAGAAGGCCCCATCATTCGTGTTACACAACTAGGATAATAAACCACTTTTGGTTTCTGCGCATCGTTTTCCGATGTCGTTTGTTGTGGTGTAGCACCTTTTTTCGGCATCCATTTTGTCCAGCGGGGAATTTTCCCGCCACTGGCATCTCTGACTTTTTTCGCAATATATTCCATAGCAGTCGTTCCCAATACCGAATGAGCTGCATTGGCTCCAGTTAATCCCAATTTCATAAAACTACTTACACCAGCAAAATGATTAGTTATAAAATCTGCCGTATTTTTAGCACTGTCAGTAGCCGCCAATGAACGTTCATGCTTAGTAAAATCACCCGTATTGATTGAAACAGGACAAGACAGCTGACATAATCCATCTGCTGCACAGGTTGCTTCACCGAGATATTCATAAGCTTTTTTAAATTGGTTCAGCAAATTCGGACTTTCCCCCGTGACAGTCAGGCGGGTAATTTCCCTTTGTGTAGCAATTCGCTGCCGCGGTGAAAAAGTCAGATTATGTGATGGGCAGTTGACTTCACAGTAACCACATTCTATACATTTATCAATTATTCCGTCTGTTGGCAGCATTGCTTTGATATTTTCAACAAATAAATTCCCATTTTCTGTAATAATTACATCTGGATTCAATATATTATCCGCATCAAAAGCAGTCTTTAAACGTTTCATCAATTGATAGGCTTTTTTACCCCATTCCATCTCAACAAATGGTGCCATATTACGACCTGTGCCATGTTCGGCTTTTAAAGAACCATTATATGTTCCTACAACAAATGAGCAGATATCTTCAATAAATACCTTATATCTTTGTTTATCTTCTTTTGAACTAAATGACTGTGTAAATACAAAATGGACATTTCCATCTAGAGCATGACCATAAATAATTCCATCACCATATCCATGTTCATCCATACATTTACGTAATGTCATTACGCCGTCCGCCAATTTTTCTTTTGGAAAAGCAATATCTTCGATTATGACTGTCGTACCAATTTCCCGTATTCCGCCGACAGCCGGAAATATTCCCGCCCTAATCTTCCAGAGCTGTTCATATTCTTTTCTTATATCGGTAAATTCAATTGGTTCGAGCACTTTAATATCCGATAATTTTTCTTTCACCTGCCCTATTTGTTTATAAAGCGTCTCATTATCTTCAGCCCGTATTTCCACTAATAAAGCAGCAGCCTGCTCCGGTAGTGTTTTTATATAGGACGGTACTCCAGGTTCATTTTCAACGGAACGCAATGATACCCTGTCCAAAAGTTCCGCTGCCGACACCAGTGGTCTGTATAATTTCATAACTGCCAGACAGGCAGTTTTCATATCAGGAAAGACCATCAATGATGATGCTTTGTACTTATTATCCAATACAGTTCGATATGTTATCTCAGCTATAAGAGCCAACGTTCCTTCCGAACCCACTAGCAAATGTTTCAAAATATCGATTGGATCATGATAATCAACAAATGCGTTCAAACTATAACCTGTGGTATTTTTTATCTTAAACTTATGCTTTATTAATTCCCTAAGCTTATCATCTGACTGAACTTCATCTCGCATAGTCTGCAATTCTTCAACTAATTTACTATGTTCACTTTCCCATGATTTTCGCGACTGTGCATCGGCTGTATCCAATACTGATCCATCAGCAAAGACTACTTTCATATCCTCCACTGTTTTATAACTATTATCGGAAGTCCCGCAGCACATACCGCTGGCGTTATTAGCTGCCATTCCTCCGATCATCGCATGATCGATAGAAGCAGGATCCGGTCCAATTTTACGTGAATATGGTTTCAGATATAAATTAGCCGCTGAACCAATTATTCCCGGCTGAAGAGTGATTTGCCTGCCATCATCATCTATCGAATAATTTTGCCAGCCTTCAGATATAACTACCAGCACCGAATCAGTCAAAGCCTGTCCACATAAACTTGTTCCGGCTGCCCTAAATGTAAGCGGTATTTTCTGTACGGCCGCTTCCTTGATCAAAGAAGAAACTTCTGTAATATCTCTTACTTGTACTACAATTTTAGGCGTTATTCTATACAAACTGGCATCTACACCATAAGCGTATCTTCTGACAAAATCTGTAAAAATACGCTCCCGAGGTATATATTTCAGAATATTATGATAAAAATTTTGGTATGATACAGGCAAATCATTATTGTTATCTTTATATTTTAGTGCCATAAGACAATCACCCTCCTTATTTGACTTTCCGGCATCCATAAAGTGCATAATTAATTATTGCAGCAAACTGTCCACCATAAAACCCTGTCCCAGATATCTGCAATCTAAACTTAAACATTTTTACCGTGCCGTCAGCAATTTTATACAATTTATATGATAACTTATTATCAAAACACGTCAACACCCGTACGAATTGCCTTGAATAATCAATAAATTTGTTTTTATAAGTATATACTTTATAGTTTTCCTTGTTTGATATTTTCTTGAATACTCAGCAATTATTTTTCAACTTTTCCAATATTCCCAAAAGCCTTATATATAAGCTATCCGCAATTATATTTATAATATATTTATATTTTTATTGATTCTTTTTGAATTACATCTATTATTAAGTATTTACTTCCGCTTAATATAAAAACATAGCAGATTTCATGAATAAAAAAACATGATTGTCTGCAATAAAAATCATATAATCAACTGCAGGCAATCATGCTTCTTTATTCGTATCACTTTATATTATTTATTTAGCAGACTATGTTTACAACTATAGCCAAAGTATATAAATAATCCTATAGTGCACCAAACTATAAATCGTATCCATGTTTCAATCGGTAAATTATACATTAAATAACCACAGGAAAATACGGCCAGCGGTCCCACTGCCCATACTGCCGGGCAGCGAAATTTTCTTGGTAAATCGGGTTTTCTCAGCCGCAATACCATTACTCCCACCGCTGCAACAAAAAATGCCGACAAAGTACCGATATTGGCCATCTCAGCGATAACTCCAATGGGTGCAAATCCGGCAATAACCGATACTACGATGCAGCCGACTGTGGTAACTATATACGGAGTCCTATATTTCGAATGTATTTTGCAGATTTGGGCTGGAATCATACCGTCGCGACTCATAGCAAAGAAAATACGCGCTTGTCCATATAATAAAACCAAAAGCACTGTGGTAATACCGCAGATTGCCCCCACTCCTACTAATGCCGATCCGATATTATAACCAATATAACGCAGAGCATAGGCAACCGGTTCCGGATTATTGAGTGAAGTATATGGTACTACTCCAGTGAGAACACCTGCTACTGCGACATAAAGCAATGTGCAAATTATTAATGAACCGATCATCCCCCGCGGTAAATCACGGGCCGGATTCTTACATTCCTCAGCAGTAGTGGCTACAGCATCAAATCCAATATATGCAAAAAACACAATAGCGGCTCCACCGGCTACTCCCGAAAAACCAAATGGCATAAATGGATGCCAGTTCATTGTATTAACTTTAGGTCCTGCCAAAAACAAAAATATAAAAATAGCAAGCAGCTTAACTCCTACCAAAATACGATTCAATTTTGTACTTTCTTTGGTACCACGTACAAGAAAAAATGATAATAATAGTGTTATTAAAATTGCCGGTATATTTATTAATCCACCATCTGCCGGAACATGTGTGAAAGCAAATGGAAGCTGCACACCCGCCGACTGAAAAAGCCCGGTAACATACCCGGACCAGCCAGCAGCAACAGCACTTGATGTGACAGTATACTCCAGCACCAGATTCCACCCAACAATAAAAGCTACAATTTCACCCAATGAAGCATACGAATATGTATAAGCGCTCCCTGAAATCGGTACAATTGAAGAAAATTCGGCATAAGCCAGCCCTGCCATCCCACAGGCAAAACCAGAAATAACAAATGACAACATGACTGCAGGACCTGCATACTTAGCCGCTGCCACACCGGTCAGGACGAATATTCCTGTTCCTATCACGCCCCCTATTCCCAATAAAATAAGGTCTATAACTCCCAGATTTTTGACCATCCCCGATGCCAAGGCCATCTGCTTCATTTGTTCAATATCTTTTGTCCGAAAAAAATTCATAGCGCATCACATTCTCCTAGTATATTATGACATAAATTTTTCTGCATCTTTACAATTATACTTTAATTTTTCTGCATAGCATATAGATTAATATTAGTTTTTTAATTTTCTCCGCAAATTTATTGCGAAATTTAAATTTTTTTAAAAAACTGCTGCAAACTTTCAATGAGCTTAAGCGATGCCGCCGACATATGGCGGCCCTTACGATAAACTATACCAATAGTCCTTTTTATTGCCGTATCTGCAAACGGTATTGCTTTAATGCTGCGCCGATTACACATACTGCGTACATAAAGATGCGGTAGTACACTCACCCCAATGTTTTGCTCTACCATTTCACGTAAATCATCCATTTGACTAAGTTCCAGTATTGGTGAAAACGGACAACCCTTTATTTTGCAAGCTTCATCAAAAATTCGTCTTATTATAAAATTTTCCGACATCAATATAAGCGGAACATCGCCAAGCTCTTTGAACTTTACTTGTTTTTTCCCTGCAAATGGATGATTTTTGGCCGTCATCACAACCATTTCTTCTTGGTATAGCGGAACACTAGTCAACTCCTTATTGACAATCGGTAAAAATACCACACCAAAATCTAATTCATTTTGTACCAGTCTATGACATATCTGCTCTGTTGACAATTGCTGTAGTTCAATATGGATTTTAGGATATTCTTTATGGAACTCAATTATTGTTTCCATCATCAAATAAGTCCCCAGGCATGCTACCTTTATTCTCCCCAATGCCAATCCGTTAAGCTGGCTTATCTCTGTCCTGGCCTGTTCAATTGTATCAAAAATCCTCATGCTATGTTTAAATAATATTTCCCCGGCAGGCGTAATCAAAACCGTTTTACCGACTCTGTCAAATAACTTAGCCCCTATTTCCTGTTCAAGTACTTGTATTTGCTGGCTCAATGTGGGTTGTGCTATATTAAGGCTTTCTGCCGCTTTTGTAAAATGACGATATTTACACACTGCCATAAAATATTGTAAATGTCTTATTTCCATTTTTAACCTCCATTATAGTTTATACCTATTATAATAATCGAAAAATATTAATTGAACAATCATTTTCTCTGTGTTATATTGTGTTTATGGAAAGGTACTAAATCAATTAATATCATTTATAGTAATTTCTGCTTTTTCATTTCTTGTATTTTTTCGGCCGGAAAAATTTGTTAATGAAAGACAGCCTATAAAAATATATACTTTATTAAAGAGGGTATAATCATGCAACAATTAGAAATGAAAAAAACTGTTAACGTAAAAACAGATTCTGCTCCGAAACAGCTTACCGGTGCAGAATTAGTAATAAAGAGTCTGGAAAAACAAGGTGTAAAATACATTTTCGGTATCCCCGGCGCCAAAATTGATAAGGTATTTGATGTTCTGCAGGACCACGGTCCAAAACTCATCGTCTGCCGTCACGAACAAAATGCCGCTTTTATGGCAGCAGCAGTTGGACGCCTAACCTGTAAACCCGGTGTATGTCTTGCCACGTCGGGACCAGGTGCCACTAATCTGGTTACAGGACTTGCTACTGCAAACGCAGAAAATGATCCGGTAGTCGCATTAGTCGGCAATGTCAGCCGTGATGACAAACTAAAACAAACCCACCAAGCACTTGATAATATTGCAGTATTCAAGCCTATCACCAAATATAGTGCGGAAGTAATTCATCCCAGTACTGTTCCTGAAGTTATGATGAATGCTTTCCGTGCAGCCGAATCTTCTAAGCAAGGTGCTGCTGTAGTAAGTTTTCCACAGGATGTGCTGGGTGAAACTACATCGGCAAGACCGCTAAATAATTTTACCAGATCAGAACTTGGCAGTGCTCCGGAAAATGCTGTCGAAAGAGCGATAGCCGCTTTAAAATATGCTAAAATGCCTGTAATCTTGGCAGGTATACGGGCAAATCGTTTTTCTGTGGTAAGAGCGGTACGAACTTTATTAAAAAAATGCAGTATCCCCGTGATCGAAACATTTCAGGCATCCGGTCTTATCTCTCGGAATTTGGAAGAAAATTTTCTTGGCCGAGTCGGATTATTCCGCAATCAGCCCGGTGACCATGTTCTTGAAAAAGCCGATGTATTACTTACTATAGGCTACGACCCTGTAGAATATGATCCCAAATATTGGAATGATAATACAGACCGTATCATCATTCATTTAGATGAGAACTCTCCTGCTATCGACAACTGCTACCAACCCAATATAGAACTTATTGGCAACATTGAAGCAACTGTCAACGAAATTACCAAACGCTTGGATAAAGTAAGTATTGCCCCGGAAAATCTGCACTTTTTAGATATCATGCGTGATGAATTATCTGCCAATGATATCCCTCCAAGAAATAATTCTACCAACTTAGTCCATCCCCTGCAATTCATCCATGAACTACGCAGTGCAATCAGTGACAGCACGACAGTAACCTGCGATGTTGGTTCGCATTATATCTGGATGGCCCGTCATTTTCGGACTTATGAACCAAAAACACTGTTGTTCAGCAATGGTATGCAGACACTTGGCGTTGCCCTGCCTTGGGCAATAGCTGCCAGCCTTGTCAACAACAAAGCTAAAACTATTGCTATTTCCGGTGACGGTGGCTTCTTATTTTCTGCCATGGAATTGGAAACAGCCGTCCGTTTGAAACTGCCGATTGTCCATTTCGTTTGGAGGGATGGAACTTACAATATGGTTGCTTTTCAACAAATGATGAAGTACAATAGGACCTCGGGTATAAATTTTGGTTCTGTTGACGTGGTAAAGTATGCTGCTGCATTTGGCGCTAAGGGATTACGTGTCAATTCACCTGATGAACTGAATACCGTTTTAAATAAAGCATTATCTTATAACGATGGTCCTGTAGTTGTCGATGTTCCGATAGATTACCGCGATAATATTAAACTTGGCATGCAAATATTGCCAAATCAACTTAATTAATCAATTGTTCATTTTGAAAGAGGTGTTATAAATGGACGTAAAATCTCGTTTATACAAACCTGGTGAAATATATCAGGTATCGACCATGACGGCACTATTAGACGGTGTCTATGATGGTGTTCTCAATTACGATCAGATAAAACAACATGGTAATTTTGGTATTGGTACTTTTTCTCACCTGGATGGTGAGTTAATTGGTTTCGATGGCAACTTTTATCGGTTGCGCGGTGGTTGTGCAGTTCCAATGGTATCACAGGACCGTACGCCATTTTGTACCGTGACTTATTTTAATCCGCAAATTACCTATACAGTTGATAAACCAATGAATAAGATTACCTTCGAAAAATTATTGAAGAAACTTGTACCAAGCGAAAATCTATTTTATGCTGTATGTATCGATGGTATCTTTAAGGAAGTAAATACCCGTACTGTCAGCTATCAGGAAAAATATATTCCAATGACTGAAGCAGTAAATTCACAACAGACAATCAATTTCAAAAATGTAAAAGGAAAAATTGTCGGATTCTGGACACCCTTCTATGCCCAGGGAATTGCCGTTTCTGGCTACCATTTTCATTTTATTGATGATGCTTTACAAAAAGGCGGTCATGTATTTGACTATACAGTAGATGACGTGAAAATTTCCATTGATCAAAAAACTCATATGAATCTATACACACCTGATATAAAATCCTTTCTCAATGCAAAACTATCACGCAATGATTTAATGAATGAAATAAAAATTGCTGAAGGATAACGCTGTAATAAGTAAAAAAGACTGTCACACGCAACATATGAATATACCGCGTGTGACAGTCTTTTTGTTTGACAGCAGATAACAATAAGCCTATGCTTAAAATATGAAGATTAATATCAATTAGTCAGGGGTGAATATTATGAATATTGCTTTAATAAGTGGTGCATCCAGCGGTTTAGGATGTGAATTTGTCAAATTGCTTTCGCAAGAAGGTTCTCTTGACGCCATTTGGTGCATAGCCCGCTCTCAGCCAAAATTGCTTGCTATGAAAAAATCACTGACCATGCCGTTGCAGTTATTTTTTCTCGACCTTACCGACAAAAATTCTATTGATTCAATACAAACTGCCTTAAATAAAGAAAAACCCAATATCAAATGTTTGATCAACGCTGCCGGTATTGGTAAAATTGGCAGCTATAATGACATTTCCCTATCAGATTGTTCAACTATCGTTGATTTAAACTGTCGGGCAGCAATGCTGCTCACTCAAGCTGCATTGCCCTTTATGCATCCTCACAGCCATATACTTCAAATTTGTTCAACCGCAGCTTTCCAGCCACTTCCTTATTTCAATATTTATGCTGCAAGTAAAGTTTTTCTTTATTATTATAGCCGAGCATTACAAATTGAACTTACTACACGTCACATATCGGTCACAGCCGTATGTCCTTACTGGATAAAAGATACTAATTTTATTGACACTGCTCAAAAAACTACCGACAATACTTATATAAAACGATTTATCTTTGCTTCACGCTGTCAAAAAATTGCGATTAAAGCTTTGCGTGATGCCAAAAGAGATCACAGCGTTTCCACACCAGGTATTATTTGTACAATACATCATTTTATCGCCAAATTCATTCCTTTTAGTATAATGATGCATGGTTGGAACATTGTCAGGAAGTTATAATCATTACAAAGCAAATTTATAATACCTTCCATATAATACAATACAAAAACGTTTAATTCTACTTAAAAAAATTTTAGATTCCAGACTGTATACCATTATCTGATAGATTTTTTATTAAAATACTCAACCACAGGTTTAATAAATAATTAACATGGTTTATATCATTAAAAGTGTCAATTTTATAATGTTTATCGGTACAGCAATTTATTTTTTTAATATAATTAGTATATTTTATATTTTTTCTTATATTATTATGACTTTTTAGCAATTACGTTTAAAATATATGATAACCCCCTAGACAAAAGTATGCAGATATGCTAATATATGAACGTAAAGATGTTAACAAGGCAATGGAGCCATATGATTACCTAATTTCTACATGTATCATGAGGGATTGGTTTATTCATGTGGTTTTTTTATTGCTTAAATTTTTAAAATTTAAAGGTGGTTTTCTTATGGATGATTTACTTTTTGTTATCCCCGCTAATTCTAAAAAAGAGGACATTCTCAGCAAATTAAAAGAACACCCAGAAATCAAATTTGTTTCATTAGTTGGGATTGATTTGGCAGGTAATGATACCGATGAAAAAATTCCTGTACAAATTTTCCTGGACGACATAGATAAATTCTATGAAGGTTCAGCAGTCCAGACTGATGGTTCTTCGGTGGTATTGACTAATATCGCAACTTTGAACAATGCTAAAGTTGATATGCCCATTGATCCATCTGTAAACTGGTTTATCGACTATAACATGGAAAACTTTGATGAAGAAGCAGAAAAACCAATCGGTACATTGCGCATTCCGGCTTTTCTCATTCATGAAGGCAAACGTGTAGATTCACGCGCTGTACTAACTGATACTTTAGCATTTGCAAAAAAAGAAATTATGGCACTATTTGCTGCTCATGATACTATATCCGGCCTTGAACATATCAAAGGCAGCGATGTTGAAGATATTATCTTCACTTCTGCGACTGAACTTGAATTTTGGGTCAAGACACCGCTTGAGGAAGCAGATATCCCTGAAATGAGCGCTTCTCAGGTCATGCAGGAACAATACTGGCAACGTACACGCGGTGCAGTTCGTTCAGCTTTGGAACAGACAATCCTCGCTATGCAATACTATGGTCTGGAACCAGAAATGGGACATAAGGAAGTCGGCGGCATGAAAGGCCAGATGGACTCCAACGGCAACCTTAGCCATGTTTGCGAACAGATTGAAATTGACTGGAAATTTGCAAATGCCGTACAAGCAGCCGACAATGAATTATTAGTCCGTACATTAGCTAAAGAAGTATTCCGCGCCAATGGTCTGGAAGTAAATTTCAAAGCAAAACCAATGATTGGACTTGCCGGTAATGGTGAACACACTCATATCGGTATGGCTGCAAAATTAAAAAGCGGTAAAGTTATCAATCTTTTCTCCCCTAAAGAAATGACAAAAGACTTCATGAGTTCTATCGGCTATGGTGCCATCATGGGCCTTTTGAAAAACTATGAAGTAATAAATCCATTTGTATCATCCACCAATGATTCTTTAAATCGTTTAAAACCCGGTTTTGAAGCACCGGTCTGCATAGTCACCTCACTGGGGCACAATCCGGCTATTCCTTCACGTAACCGCACAATTTTAGCAGGCCTTGTACGTGACATCAACAGTCCGATGGCTACACGTTTTGAATTGCGTGCCTGCAATCCTTATACTAATACTTATATCGCTTTGGCTGCTATTTACTCAGCCATCTTAGACGGTGTAAAATACGCTGTAAATAAAACCACTGACGCATTGCTCGCCGAATTGTCCAAAGAAGCAGGTGAAGCTGCCGGTTATTTAGAAAAAGATCGTGCTTATCGCAGTGAAGAAGATGTATTTGAAGACTACAGTCAAGAAGAACGTGATCATTTATTCTCTGTTCCCCCTGCTACTGTCTGGGAAAATATGCAGGCTCTTAAAAATTATCCTGAAAAACGCTCTGTTGTCACTTCAGCCAATGCATTATGTGACCAGATTGTTGATGCTTTCGTTGCCGGTGAACTCGTTCGCTGGAAAACTGAACTTATCAGTCGTATAATTCCGGAAAACCGGGCAATTGTAAGTACCTGTAAAGAAATTGCCTCCAATTATGTAACTGACCAAGATGCTTATAACTGGAATAAAATCAATGACATCCGTTGTTATCTTGCCAAGGACAGCATTGATGAAAAATCATTGTTTACCCTTTTGATCAAAGCATTAAATGAAAATGATTTTGCTACGGCTTCCGGTCTGCAGATTGAAATGTATGATAAAATGGAAGAATTAAAAGCACTTTATGCCGCTTACAAAATGAACATGATTTAATTTTATAAATAAAAAAGACAAAAGTAACAGGATAAAACCTGTTGCTTTTGTCTTTTTTATTGAATTCAATCTCAACATATTCTTGGTATTTGTTCGCCAGCCGGCATGTCAACAATTCTTATTCCACCGATAATTGTACGCAGGCCGACCTCTCCACAGCTCTTATCATTGGTTGTCCCTATCATACAGGCATTTTTACCATATTTGTTTTTATGCATAGTCTGCAATACTATAGGAGTATCTTTCTTATTAACAAAGGCAATCAATTTCCCCTCATTAGCCAAATACAATGGATCGAATCCCAATATATCACAAAAACCCCTGACTTCTTTTCTCACCGGAACTTTTTCTTCATCGATTATAATACCCACCTGCGCCTGCCCAGCTATTTCGTTAAGTACCGCCGCCGCTCCGCCACGGGTAGCATCACGCATCACAGCGACTTGCGGTGCTGCCTGAAGTATTTCTTTTACTAATCCATTAAGCGGTGCACAGTCACTTTTAATATTGTCCGGCAATTCTAAGCCATGCCTTACTGCCATTACCGATGCAGCATGATCTCCCAGATAACCACTGACTATTATGTCCATATCCGGGCGTACATTCTGCGGCGCAATATTACTGCCTTCAATTAATTCACCAACACCGGCCGTATTAATAAAGATACCATCCCCGCTGTTTTTATCGACTACTTTAGTATCACCGGTCACAATATATATTCCTGCTTCCTGAGCTGCTTTCTTCATCGTATTGACAATAGTCTGTAAATCAACCATAGGGAACCCCTCTTCAATTATCATACCGACCGACAAATAACGAGGTATTGCTCCGGTCATTGATAAATCATTGACCGTCCCGCAAATAGCTAACTTACCAATATTTCCGCCACGAAAAAATAATGGTTTTACGACATACGAATCGGTTGTAAAAGCAATATTATTTTTTAACAAAAGCTTTGCCCCATCATGCATCTGGCGCAAATATTTATTATCAAATGCCGGCAGCATCATTTTTTCTACCAGTTCACGGCTCTTCAAACCGCCTGCACCATGTGCCATTGTAATAAAACTATCGTCCATAATGATACCTTCCTTGTCCATATTTATACCATGCATGACAAGTTCCTTCAACAGAGACCATACATGCACCGGCCGGTTTATCCGGAGTGCAGGTTTTTTTAAACAGCGGACACTGTGTCGGTTTTATCAACCCTTTTAATATTTCACCACAGCGACAAGCCGGATTTTCTCGTGATATTTCTTTTTCTACCGGTATTTGCTGCAAGGCATCATATTGAGCATACTTATCCTTAAGTATCATTCCTGATGCTTCTATTGTACCAAAACCGCGCCACTTTGCCGGTACACTATCAAAAACTTCTTTGATAACTGACTGGGCCACGCGATTTCCTTCTGGTTTAACCACCTGTTTATACGCATTTTCTATTTGTATCTGTCCAGTACTGACCTGCCTTGCCAGCATATACACAGCCCGTAAAATATCCAACGCTTCAAAACCTGTCACAACAGCCGGTTTCCTATATTTATCAGCAACAAAATCAAATGGTTTTTCTCCGGTTATTACACATACATGTCCGGGTAATAAAAATCCATCGACTTTTATCTGCGGGTCACTAAGCAGTGCATCAATAGGAGCATTCGTCCATTTATGTGATGATAGAATAAAAAAATTATTGATATGCTGTGCCATGGCTGTTTGTACCGTCACCGCCGTAAGTGGTGCCGTTGTTTCAAATCCCACTGCAAGAAATATGATTTGTTTTTGTGGATTTTCCTGAGATATTTGTAAAACGTCAAGCGGTGAATAAATTATCCGTACATCGGCTCCTTGTGCCTTAGCCTCATTTAAACTGGAACTAGTGCCTGGCACCTTTAGCATATCACCAAAAGTTGCAATAATTGTATCTTTTCTTTTAGCATAAGCGATTGCCATATCCATATAATCATTAGGTGTCACACAAACAGGACAGCCTGGACCACTAACAAGATCCACTTTTTCCGGCAGAAGCTGCCGTATCCCTGAACGAAAAATAGATACAGTATGTGTACCGCATACCTCCATGAAACGCACCGGTTTTTTTATCAGAACATCTATTTGGTTGATAAAAAATGCCGCTGCCCTTCTACTTTCTTCAGGCATCATCATTTTGCGCTGCCTCTTTCAATAATTGCATTGTTAGTTCAGCTTCTGCCGCATCAATTATCTGAATTGCAAATCCGGCATGCATTAATACAAAATCTCCCTGATTCGCTTCCGGCAGCAACATCAAACTTATCTTGCGCCGTATTCCTTCGACCTCAACCGTCGCCATAGCATTATCTTTCTTCATGATTTTTGCTGGAACAGCCAGACACATTAATATCGCCCCATTTCTTTAGTCCTGTTTTCATTAATAACTGCACAGGCAACAGCTGCCTGCCCAAATGATAAACCACCATCATTAGTCGGAACTTTTCTATTTATATATACGGTGAATCTCTTCTGTAATGATTTTATTACTAAACTTGATAACGTAATATTTTGGAATACCCCGCCCGATAAAACCACCTCATCTATTCCGGTTTCTTCTTTAATTTTTTCTGCCATTTGTATAACGGCATCTGCCATTGTCATATGAAACGACATCGCTTTTTGAGGCAGAGTCATATTACTTAGCAGCATTGCGTCAAAAACCGGTAAAAAATCTATTTCATACTGACGATGCAAACTTATATCATACGGGAAAACAATGCCATTACTATCGGCTGCAAGCTGCTCCAACTCAATAGCCGCCTGTCCTTCATAATTTATTTTACCTCTTATCCCCAATAATGCCGCAACCGTATCAAATAATCTGCCGGCACTTGAACTCAAGGGTGAATTAAATTGCTGTCTGGCAATCTGCACAGCCGTTTGCCAGTTATCCGGAACCAGATTCCACAGACCACAGGGTACGTTCACAGCAGTGCTTCCATAAAGTTTGTCCATAATAAACGCTGCAATACGCCACGGTTCTTTTATAGCTGCAACTGCCCCGGGCAACGGTAAATAAGAAAAATGTGCAACACGTTCATAAGACAAACAATCACAAAGGAAAATTTCTCCTCCCCACAGTTTTCCATCATCTCCATAACCGGTACCATCAAGAGCAATGCCAATAACCTTCTCCTTAATAGTATTTTCCGCCAGTACAGATGCTATATGGGCATGATGATGCTGAACTTTTATCAATGGTAAATTCAGACTGCATGCATATTTAGTGGAAAAATATTCCGGATGCAGATCGCAGGCAGCAATTTGAGGCTTTACGGCAAAAATTTTCTCATAATGCGCTATTGCAGCTTTATAAGCATTATTAGCCGCACTATTGGCCAAATTCCCTATATGATGACTCAAAAAAGCTTTATCCTCTTTCAACAAACAAAAAGTATTTTTTAGCTGACTGCCAGCAGCTAAAACTGACAAATTATTTTTGTTAAAAGGAAATCTTAACGGTGTTGGAGCAAATCCTCTGCTGCGTCTTATATAGGAAGGTTTATTACCAATAATACGCAAGACAGAATCATCCACCCGCATATTAATCCGACGATTGTGCAATAAAAAATAATCGGCAATATTTTTTAGTCGGTCAACGGCATCATCATTTAAATAGGCTATCGGTTCCTCACTTATATTCGCACTAGTCATTACAAAAACATCCTCAGCCTGTAAAAGCAGGCAGTGTACAGGTGCATACGGCAGCATTACACCAAGATATACATTATTTGGTGCGACAGACTCTGCCAGATCATATTTATTTCTTTTGCGCAATAATACAATTGGTGCTGCCGGGCTTTTTAACAATATCTCCTCAAGAGGATTTATTTCACAAATTTTCCTGACCATACTAATCGAACCGGCCATCACTGCCAAAGCTTTATCAAATCGATTTTTTCGCCTGCGCAATTTATATACAGCAGCCTCATTATAGGCATCACAAACAAGATGAAAACCGCCTATTCCCTTTATGGCAACTATTTTACCAGCCTTAATCAAATTATATGTTTTCTGCAATAATGTCTCGTTATCACGCGTCAATAATTTCCCATTATTATTTAATAATTCATAGTGAGGACCGCAGATAGCACAAGCATTAGGTTGTGCATGAAAACGACGATCCAGCGGATCCTCATATTCAGCCCGACAAGACTCACACATATTAAAAGGGCTCATAGTAGTTTTGGCACGATCATAAGGAACATCCTCAACTATCGAAAAACGCGGTCCACAGTTAGTACAATTAATGAAAGGATAATGATACCGTCGATTGTCCTGATTTAACATTTCCTCACGGCATTGTGCACAAATAGCCAGATCTGGTGAAATAAATACCTGTCTGTTTTTTGCCGGCGGACTTTTTTTTATCACGAAAGATTTTTCTTCCGCAACAAGCTTTTTTTCTTTCACAACCACTTCACTTACAAAAGCCGCCGGTGGTGGTGTATCATGAATTTTTTTCACCATTATCCGTAATATTTCATCTGTACCTTGTACTTCAAGAAAAACACCATCTTCATCATTAAAAACAAAACCTGTGACTGAACTTTCCTGTGCCAGCCGATACACAAAAGGTCTAAAACCAACTCCCTGCACTATTCCCCTAACTCGTATTGCCAGTCTTTTCATATCAGTCGACCGTGGCAATGGGCATTGTCTGCCATTGTTTCAACAAATCAATGATTTTATTCACCGTAGATTCCATTTCATTTGCAACAGCATCTGTCAGTTCCATGCCAAGTTCCACTACAGCCGGTTTTACCCCCATTACTATTATCTCCTGTACGGGATCTCCGGTAATTTTTAACGATGCCAGTAAATCGTTGATTCCCAGGTCATGTATTGATATTTTATTAGAAAAATATGTATTTACATCATTTCCCTTATAACAGAAAAAATCACCTGCCCTGCCATCTGCATTTATCGCATCGACAATGAGTAATTTTGTCGTACCTTCGATATAAGGCAATAAAACCATCCCCAAAGTTCCGCCGTCAATTATCTTAATATTTTCCGGCCAAACCATCTGCTGCAATCTTTCAATAACCCGCACGCCAAAGCCATCATCCTGCATAAGTATATTGCCAACACCCAGTATAGTTATTTTATCCATTATCTTTCATTTATCCGTTTCTGTTTTATCTGTACGGCATTTTTAAGCCATTCAGTCCATTTATCAATTCCAATATCCGTGCGACATGATGTTTCAATAATATTAACAGCCGGATTCAAGCAGGTAATATCATGCCGAGCTGCTTTCATATCAAAATTAGTAAATGGCAATATATCAATTTTATTGAGCACTGCCGTTGCTGCTTCCTTGAAAATCAATGGATATTTAAGTGGTTTATCATCACCTTCGGTAATGCTCAAAACAACAGCTTTATTATCTTCACCAATATTGAACTCTGCCGGGCAGACAAGATTGCCGACATTTTCAATGATTATTAAATCCAGCTGCGCCAGATTCAATTTCCCTATGACGTTTTTTATCATCATGGCATCAAGGTGACAACCTCCACTTGTATTTATTTGTATTACCGGGACATTGCAGCCGGCTATACGATCAGCATCTTTATTAGTAAATAAGTCTCCCTCGATTACTGCCATTTTCAATGAATTTTTAAGACTGCCAATAGTTTTTTCTAATAATGACGTCTTTCCTGACCCCGGTGAACCTATTAAATTTAATACAAATATTCCATTTCTATCAAAAATTTCTTTATTTTGAAGCGCTTGTTTATCATTACTGCCCAAAATATTTTCCATTACCGGAACTTCCATCAATCCACCTCCAAATATTCGACACGCAGTTCCCTGCCTGAAATAATATCGACTTTAGCTGAATTACACTTTGGACAAAAAAAATTGTACTTTACAATATGTCCCTGCCAGCCGCAATCATTACATTGTCCCAGCAAGGGCGTCCGGTGTAACTTTAATTCAGCATCTTCTGCAACAGTTCCCTCTGCCAGTGCCTTAAAACAAAACTCCAAAGATTCAAAAACGACACCGGCCATTTCACCAATTATCAATGATACTACCCGTACTTTTTTAGCATCATTTTTCCTGGCATAGCTTTCAACTATATCCATTATCCCCTGGGCCATTGCCATTTCATGCATATCTTTCGCCTGCCTGTACAAAAAGCTGCTACAATATTTTGCAGCAGCTTTTTGTGATAATTATTAACTTATATAGCTGCCTGCAAACCTTTCTGTTCAAAAACAGCCGTGATTTCGCTTAAACGCGTTTTGGCCGGATCATAATTGATCGTCGTTTCACCATCATGCGCATGAATATGAACGTGTAACACTCCTGCCAATCCCAAAAGTTTTTCTTCAATTATCTTAGCATTATCACCATTATACCCAGTCACAAAAAATTGTATCTGAGTTCCACTCCCATGTCCTGAACAGCCACATGTTGCACACATAATGAAACCTCCCTCAACCCTTTATTATTTTACCATTACTGTCTCTTATATCATTTATATCATCAGGTAAATGTGCTAAAATCTTCGTTCCTGAAATCATACTGGAAATTTCTCCCTCACGTTCCATAAAATCAGCACGCACTACCATATAAACATGCATTGCCGCAAACAGGAAAATACACCAGGCTACAATATGATGAATGACATGCAGTCCCATCTCACCAAAGGGAAGCGCTACCCAGCTAAATAAGAATGCACCTACCCCATTGGGATTAACCTGAAAGTACATAGAAAATCCCGTAAAAATCTCCACTACTATCAATCCGTAAATTGCTACATAAGACATTCTTGCCATCGGATTGCGCAAAAATTGTTTGTGTGAATATTTAAGCAGACAATAATGCATCATAACTTCAATAAAATCATCCCAGAATTTCATCTGAAAAAATCTGGGCAGCAATCTGTCACCTTTATTTATAATGTAACCATATATCCTGAATAAAAATGCTGCCGACAAAATAAAACCTGCTGTAAAATGAAGGTTCCTTATCCAGTCAACCGATAAATGCCATTCATTGAGCGTTACATACTGCCCCTCTCCCATTGACATCGGTGTCATTATAACTATACCGGTCGCAAACAAAGTTATTATACACAGTACCATCGTCCAATGAAAAATCCGCAAAAATGGACTAAAAATATAGTATCTGGTCAAGTGCTGCTGGCTGCCTCCAGGTATAGATGTTTCAATAAATTCTTTTTGTTTCACCGCCATATTTGCCACCCCTTACATATACGGATCGGTATTGACCATGCTCAAAGTCCGCTTTTTACTGTCATATACGTGCGCTGCACACGCCAGACACGGATCAAATGAACGCACAGCTCTGACCACTTCCAGTGGTTTATCCGGTACCGCAAGCTGTGTATCCATCATGCTCATCTCATAGGCTCCCTGTCCGGCCTTATCATCACGTGGACAAGCATTCCAGGTGGTCGGTACGACAGCCTGATAATTCTTCACTTTTTTATCTTTTATTACTATCCAATGTGACAATGCGCCGCGCGGTGCTTCATACAGCCCAACACCCTTGAATTCTCCATCAGTCCAAGAAGATGGTTCCCATTTCAATGTATTAGCGATATTAGTATCACCTGTGCCAATATTTTTTACTAACTTATCAAAGAAATATTTTTCCATGATAGATGCCAGTTGTGCATCGAGAGAACGGGCAACAGTACGTCCTGCAGTTGATGGCAACCATTTTTCCGGTGGCAGTCCAAAAATTTTTGATACACTTTCGATCTGGGTCATCATAATTTGTTCCGCCCAGGTAGGTTGAATGATGCCTTTTTTTACTTTCGTATAAATGATTATATAACGGGCTAAGGGTCCTACTTCACAAACTTTCCCACGCCATTTTGGTGTTTTTACCCACGAATATTTTTTATCCTTGCCTAATGTATCCCATTCCTTTTTATTACCATTGGCATCACCGGTATAATCAGGATCCGTTTCTCCGTCCCAAGGATGAAGTGCCTCATCATTTTTATACCATGCATGCTCAGCACTTTCCGTAACTACAGCACTATCTTCTAAGTCTTTGCCAGTAAGCGGGATATATTCCGCCTTGTCCACTCCCTGACCAAAATTTTCCACTACACCATCGCAGCGTACTAATGCTTCAGGTGCAAAATCCCTATGGGTAGCAAATGGTTCATCAGGATAAGCTCCAAATCCCAGTACACGCACCTTGGATAATCCGCCACCGTCAATTGCGCTGCCATGCTGAGCATGAATATGCGCTATTGCTAATACATCCGGCACATAGAAAGAATCCGTCAAATTACGTGCCGTAGCAATAGCCGTCTCAACAGCTGCCAATCGCTGACTGTTCACCGGTGCATTCATATCATTCATTGATATAGCACAGGACATGCCGCCAACGACATAGTGCGGATGCGGATTTTTCCCGCCAAAGATAACATGCGGTATGACTATTTCACGCTGTTTGTCAAGCATATTAAGATAATGAGCTATCCCCATCAAATGAACTTCGGGCGGCAACACTTTATAAGCCGGATGATCCCACCAATTAGCAGCAAAAATTCCTAATTGGTTAGAGTCAACCAGTTGCTTTATTTTGGCCTGGATATCTTTATAATAAGATGCGGATGCTTTTGGATACTCTTTGGGATAAGCACTAAAATCAAACCCCTGAGGTCCCTTTACCGGTATTGTGTAAGTTTTGAGTACAGTTTCCTGCAAAGCCGCAGTAGCAGCAGGATCAGCTTGTAAGGCTTCCAGTGGGCTCACCCAATCCAATGCATGCAGATGATAAAAATGAACTGTGTGGTCATGCACAGTTAGTGTAGCTGCCATGATGTTACGAATATAATGGGCATTCTTAGGGATTTTTATATTGAGTGCATCTTCAACAGCACGAACAGAAGCCAATGCATGCGCTGTAGTACATACACCGCATATGCGCTGTACGAACGCCCACACATCACGTGGATCACGATTTTTTACAATGGTTTCAATACCACGCCATGCCGTTCCACTGGACAATGCATCATTTACCTTGCCTGTCGCCTCATCAACTTCGACTTCTAAACGTAAATGACCTTCTATACGGGTAACTGGATCAACTATAACTTTTTTCATTTATCAAATCAATCCTTTCCTCTGCTCCTGCGTTCCGCAGCTTCAGCTTTTTTCTTTTCTTCTTCCAATTCCTTTTGGTCTCGTTTCTTTTTCTGCACAGCTGAAGTCGCCAAATGAGCCGTTATCCCTACTGCCAAAGCACCAGTCACAGCCGCTCCTATTTTATCGATATTTCCCAACCCCAAACCAGCAAACTCTGGTAAACGACGATAAAACGGATCATTATCCCAAAAATTTTTACTAGTGCATCCAATGCAGCCATGTCCCGATTGAATAGGATAAGATAGTCCGTTCCACCAGCGCATATTACCACATGATGCATAGGTTTCTGGTCCACGACAGCCAAGTTTATACAAACACCAGCCAGCTCTTGCCCCGGCATCATTGAAGTCATTGGCATACATGCCGGCATCAAAGAATGGCCTGCGATAACAAGTATCATGGATACGATTTCCATAAAATTGTTTTGGACAGTTTTTGTTATCGAGCGGCGGTAGATTACCAAACATTGCGTAATGGGCAATTACTCCCGTCATTACTTCCGGAATAGGTGGGCAGCCTGGAACATTGATTATTGGTTTATTTCCAATAATTTCATTAAGCGATAATGCATGCGCCGGGTTAGGCCGCGCTGCCTGTATTCCACCCCATGCAGCACAAGTTCCATAGGCAATGATTGCAGCAGCTCCTGTGGCAGCTTCTTTTACTTGATTTAAAAACGGTTTGCCGCCAACCATACAGAATCCACCACTCGGATCTGCAGGTATGGCTCCTTCTACAGCCAAAATATACTGTCCCTTATAAGTCTTCATTACTTCTTGCAAATGATCTTCAAAAAATTCACCGGAAGCAGCACCCAACGTATCATCATATTCCAATGCTATCATATTAAGAATGACATCAGATGTCATCGGTGCCGATGAACGCAAAAAAGACTCACTGCAGCCAGTACATTCATGTCCGTGCAGCCATATAACAACCGGTAATCTTTTTTCTGCTGCTTTCACTACTTTAGGCAGCATTGCCGGGGCAAGACCAAGCAGGGCCGTCATCGCTGAGCAGGCTTTGATAAAACTTCTGCGACTCATTCCCTTTTTTTGGTACATGTCCCAGATAGAATCATATTTTTCCATGTTGAACCCCCTAAACATGTCACACCATATTGTAAATTAAAATTTACATTTGACTTCATTATAACTCTTATTTATTTTATTAGTCAAAATTAATTTTAAAATTTATCATTAATAGTAAAATTATATAAATTCTGCCTATTATTATATTATTGATAATATTTAAGTCATAGATAATTATTACAATTCAACTATTAAAAGTATCATATAAAGATACCCCCCGGAAAACAAAGTTATTATATTTTCCAGGGGTGTACAGATAACTAATTTACCTCATTGTTTTTCCATATTACGCGCACCATATGCCGTTTCCAGAACCTTTTCCAAAGGACTTCCCATAGCAGCTTCAACTGCACCGGCAATCGCTCCTTCAACTATTGGTGCATTTGCTAAACAAACTCTTTGAGCCAGTTGAGGATCAATCATTTCCTTAGCTAATCCCACACTCATTACAGCGCTGCCCAAATCAGCAAATACTGCAACCCCATCACCTTTATCTGCCGCTTCAATAGCCGCCTGTATCTTCATAGGGTCACTGCCTATATCTCCAGTATTTGTACCCCCGGCAGCAATGATCAACTGATCCTTCCGGGCCATTTGCAATGCTAACTCTTTTACACCTTCAGCAATTTTTACACTATGTGAAACTATTACAATACCTACCATTATTGTTTTTCCTCCAGTTATTTCAAATAATTATAAAGAGCCTCCAACATAACAGTAGATGATGTTGCTCCCGGATCTTGATGACCAATACTGCGTTCTGCCAAATAACTGGCTCTGCCCTTAGTAGCAATAATTGTTTTTGTGTATTCTACCCCTTTTTGCGCCGCCTGCACAGCATCTGCTAAACATTCTACTTCTGTTTTTCCTGCTTTAATGGCAATATCCATCGCTTCAGATGCCGGTATTAAAGCATCTAGCATTGTTTTTTCACCTTTTTTAGCTTTACCGCGATCTTGAATTCCCTTGATTGCCGCATCAAGCATAGCTTTTGCCGTTACTGCATCTATTTCAGTTTTACCCGCGCATACACCTGACGCGCGCAAAAAAGCTGTTCCGTACAACGGACCGGCTGCTCCGCCTACACTGGAAATAAGTCCCATTCCAACAGTTTTTAAAAGTGTGGTTAAATCAATATTATCATCCAATACAGCAATTTTTTTAAAAACACTTTCAAACCCACGCGCCATATTTATACCATGATCTCCATCCCCAATAGCCTGATCAAGATCTGTCAAATAGCTTTTTTTATCTATAACAGCCTGTCCCACTACTCTTAAGGCTTCTTTAGCCGTTGTCATCAATATCGGTCCTCCCTGAATCTATTATAATCTTTTATTTTATTAAAATTGTACTAATGCCGGAGTATCTGCCGGTGCAAACAGCAACTCTTTCAATTCATTGTCGAGTTTTAACAACGTCACTGAACAGCCTGCCATTTCTAGCGATGTCATGTAATTGCCTATATATGTTTTCACCATTTTAAGTCCCTTTTCCTTTAATATTGCCTGGACTTTAGCACTTACAATATACAGCTCCATCAAAGGAGTTGCACCGAGTCCGTTAACCAAAACAGCCACTTCATCGCCTGTTCCATAAATATTTTCCGCCAATATTTTATCTACTAATTGCTGAGCAATTTCATCGGCAGTTTTAAGGCTTTCCCGATGTGTTCCCGGTTCACCATGTATACCTATACCAATTTCCATCTCATTGTCAGCCAGGGTAAAGCTTGATTTTCCTGCTGCCGGTACAGTACACGGTTCAATGGCCATTCCCATTGAACGTTCATTGGCAATGACTTTTTCAGCCGCTTTTTTTACATCAGCCAATGCTGCACCGCTTTCTGCTTTAGCTCCGGCAATTTTATGAACCAGAACTGTACCCGCTATGCCGCGCCGGCCTGTTGTCCAAGTACTGTTTTCTACTGCAACATCGTCATTGGTGATTACTTTTTCTACTTCAATACCATCAGCAGCTGCCATTTCAGCCGCCATTTCAAAATTCATCACATCGCCGCTATAATTTTTTATTATCAGCAAAACTCCTTTTCCTGTATCAACAGCTTTTATTGCT
Organism: Pectinatus frisingensis; assembly: GCF_014076555.1. Classification (NCBI taxonomy): domain Bacteria; kingdom Bacillati; phylum Bacillota; class Negativicutes; order Selenomonadales; family Selenomonadaceae; genus Pectinatus; species Pectinatus frisingensis. The sequence continues at coordinate 560,730 of NZ_CP045424.1, read as the reverse complement.
TCATATATCTGATCCGGTGTAGGTGACGTAAATACTGCTCCTGCTACTGCTGCATCAAGCATTCCTCTGCCAACAAATCCGCCATGTGATGGTTCATGCCCACTGCCTCCACCACTTACTAATGCTACCTTACTATCCTTTTTATCAGCCCGCACCACTACATCAAAACCTTCTAAACGCTTTAAATACTGCGGTTGTGATACAACCATACCATTTAACATTTCTTCGACCACATTATCCGGATTATTAATGATCTTTTTCATACTGACTGCTCCTCCTCAATAAATTCGATTTTCTATGTTCATTCTATATATAGTATAATTAAACTATTTAAGAGAAAAACCTTCTATTTTTCTCAATGATAAAAAAATAAAATAGCACCTTAAAGATGCTATTTTATTCAAACTCATTTGCTTTTACAAACCATATGCTTTTCTAAAAACCGTAAGTGGATGAATAGCATGAACACCACTGCCATTTTCCATTTGCAAACGGCATGTACCACATTCTGAAACACCTAAATCCGCATGTGAATTTTTTATTCTGGCGAACAGCTTAGAACCGACTTTCATAGCTATTTCATTCTTATCAGCTTTAAAACCATAGCTGCCTGAAATACCGCAACAACCCGCATCAGCTTCTTCTATCTGCATGCCAGGAATAAGCGGCAAAAGTTCCATAGATGGCCTGCCGATAGCCTGTACTTTTAAATGGCATGGTGCGTGGTAAATATATTTTGTGCTATTTTCAACAAAATCAGTGTTGAATTTACCCTCATCGTTTAATTTTGCCAGATATTCTATGGAATCATACATATGTTCTGCATAATCAGCCATTCCTGCAAAATCAAAAAGCTCCTGATATTCCTGTTTCAACATTAATCCACAGCTGGTACAGGCTGTAACTATATCATATCCCTTATCAACCCAGCCTTTAAGCAATTTGACATTTTTAGCCGCATTGATACGGGCATCATCAATATAGCCGCCTGACACCATTGGGGAACCACAGCAAACAAACTTTTCATCCACAGCAACTTCCACTTCATTTTTCTGATATACCTTAACTAAATCAACGCCTACCTCTGGTTGATTATAATTAATATAACAGCCGGAGAAAAAAACTACTTTTCGCGGATAAGAAGTCTGCTTTATTTTCTTAAATCTACTTATAAAAGATTCACTGGCATAAGTTGGCATCTTAGCATTTTGGGTTATCCCCATTGCGTTCATCATATTAAACGCTTTTCCAATAGCCATGCCCATGCCGGCAAAAGTAGATCCCATTGGTAATGCCGTTATCAATTTTCCCATCTTTTCGCTATGTGCCAGCATGTCATCCGCTCGTGATTTACGCGGATGAGTTTTATAATATTCATTTTTGGCCATCATATTCAATGTCGAAATCGGCACACCGGACGGACATACTAAATCACACGTCTTGCAATTAGAACAATAATCAAGCATCGGATCATCATCAGATACTAATTTTCTCAACCGAGTAAGAGCCGGCCCAGTCATTTTAGGGCCACGGAATTTTCTTGTTGCTGCGGTCACCGGACATGCAGTAATACATATAGTACAAGCGGTACATTTATCAGGATCTATCGCATGTTGTTTATTTATTGCCATTTTTATGCCTCCCCACAAAATGCGGCAGCTGCTTTATAAGCTGTTATCAGAGCAACACCATTACCTGATTTTTCATAACAAAAATCATATCCGGCCAAGCTTCTGCCTACGACTTTTACATTGGAAGCTATTTTGCTGCCATCTGCTGCAACAGGTGTTAAGTCATTGTCAACATTTACACCATATTGTGCAAAAATCTGTTTTTTATCGGCAAATAAATGCTTATATGACCATTCCGTCTGTACTTTAGGCACATCAATATTTATATTAAAAACCGGTTCTACCATCGAACCTATACCGGCAATAAGTCCTCCACCGTATACACCGCCAGTAGCCAAAATAAACTGATCTGCATAAAATTTTCTCTGCCGATCAAAGCCTTCTGTTATAACCGCCTGACATTTACCATCTGCCACTTCTGAGCCAACTACACGTGCTTTTTCTATTATCTGAACGCCATGTTTTTTCGCATATGAATTCAACATTTTATCCAATCGTGTCCCTGTCACAGCAGGTGGCAAAGATGACACTTCAACTAACTTACAGCCAAGATCTTTTTCCAGAGAATCAAGTATTTGATAATTGGGATCAAGACCCAAGACAGGCGGCAATACTATTGCTGTACTATTTTTAATATGCGCTTTTACTTGATTAACAAACGCATTATACCCTTCTTTAGTTTCCAGCCATCTGGCAACATCCATTGCCGAAATATCACGTAAATCACGACCATATTCAAAATTCAGCTGCACAACAAATTCTTCAATATTTTTATCTGCTTTTAAATGTTTTCTTAGATTCTTTGTTACCATATTGGCATAAAAATCTTTCATAGTATCAAAACCAACTACCAGAATATTTTCTGCATCAAATATAGCTTGTGAATTCATCGTACGCGGTACCAGACAGCTTGGTTTAAAATTGCCGATAGCCGTTGGCACCCATTGATTTTTATCCGGGCTGCCTATATATGGAAAACCTTCTGACTCAGCTATTTTAAGAAAAGCCCTTAAGGCCTTATCTACAGTTTGAGCGCCTACCTTAGAATAAGGATGCCCAGATGCCATTTTATCCGCACCCAGCACAGGATTTTCAACGGGTTTGCCATCATCGGTATAACCTAAAACATCAATTATTCCACCGCCAATAGTGAGTGTTCCTGCACCATAAGATAATATCTGCACCTTTTTACCCATATCAGCAGCTATACAGGCCGCAAACAGTCCTGATATTCCGTTACCAATAATTAATATATCACTTTTTCTCATTTTATATCTTCCACCCCGCTCAAGTTCAGTGCCGCATCATAAATTGCACGCGTAAGCTCAATATCACGGAGCATATTCCCCCACAATACAGGACGGATCCCCTTCCACCGTGTTTCCAGGAAATCCTTGCATAAATTCACAGTATCCTTTGACCATGGAACATCTTCCTTGTCAATAGCACCAACACTGCGATACGCACAAAATGTTCCCTGACAGGTTCCCATCCCCAAGCGAGTGCGTCTTCTCACATCACTAACTGTATGGCTTGTAGGTTCTCCGGCAATTTCTTCTATTTCAGCCCGCGTAACATTTTCGCATTCGCAAACCAGCTCTTTCATTTCCGGTTGTTTTTCAATACGTTCAATCACGCGTTCCAATTTATCATTACCAAGACGAGAAGATGCCAGTTCTGCACCATAGCTTGGAAATACAGCTTTAGCACGGTTTATTAATTCAGGAGATGGATCATCAACAAGATTTTCTTCCGCTGTATGACATTTTTCATTTACCCCTAATTGTTCACAGACCATGTTACAAACTTTTTCCGCCATCAACCTATACGTAGTAAACTTACCACCACAAACGCTAAAGAAATGCTTAACACCTTCGTGAGCGTGATCCAAAGCAACAAATCCACGTGATGCACTTCGTCCTTTTGCATTAGGATCAGCACTGTACAACGGCCTTGTACCGGCAAATACACGCAATATTCGATAGTCATAAATATTTTCGAAAGTAACTTCACCGACTTTCATCATTTCCACTACTTCTGCCGTTTCAGTGCTGGTATCATCTGGCGCACTATCAATTGATGTCGTTCCCAATATCGTTATTGAACCATGCGGCACAAAAATATCCGCATCAGATGATTTATGAAGACGGTGAATAACCCGATTGCAAATGCGATGATTAAATGCTATCAAAGTTCCCTTACTGGGTTTTACATTTACGGTTAATCCTGCCAATTTGGCAACTTCTCCAGAAAAAGAACCCGCAGCACTAATAACAAAATCACAAGCGATTTTGTCTTCCCTGCCTGTCCATCTGTCACGTATCCTCACACCAACTACTTCACCATTTTCCGTTTCAATGCCGGTAACTTCCATATAGGTCATGGCTTTGCCACCATACTTATTAGCTGATGCTACAGTCTGCCATAACAACCGAAATCCGTCAATAGCTGCACCTGGACAACGATATGCCGACAATAATTTTCTACTCAGATTAGGTTCAAGTTTAAAAGCCTCATCCATAGAAATAGGTATCGCTGAAATACCGCATTCAGCACACGATTTCACCCATTCGTGTTCATATTCTTCACTGTCTTCCGGAGCACGCACAAAAATACTTTCTGTAGCTTCTACACAATGACGTCCTATTCTGCGCAGGATAGTATTTTCTTCAATACATTCCTTTGCTGCTTCTTTATCTTTCACAGCATAACGACCACCGCTGTGGAGTAATCCATGAAACCTTGAACTTGTCCAATAGCCAAGATCATCACGCTCTACCAAAATAGTGTCTACTCCGCGCATTGAAAGGTCACGCAAAATGCCAACACCGGTAGCTCCACCGCCTATAACCACTACTGTTGTTTTTAACATAGCTCTTCCCTTTTCCTCCTTGAGTTTATATATTACCAAAATCAGCTTTAAAGCTAAAGGCTAAAGATTCCGAATAACATATACTCTTATTACATTAGGATTTAATTATCAACATCAACAGTTGACAATTATGAACATAAATAACCTTATATGTATTCATTAACAAGTTTTCATCGTGCCCCTAACATGATGAACATATAAGGCAACTTGATTATTATTATAAATCATAAACTAATTTATAGCAATAATTTTTACATGCATATAAGTAAAATATTCATTTCATATGAAGTTCGATATTTTACTTATGAAGACAATAATAGCAAAAGCCACAGAAATTCATTAAAACTCCTGCGGCTTTGACTACTTCTTTTCTAATATTTTTACTAAAAATTCAAACCATATCCTAAGCAGATATTTAACATATAAAAGACCCGTTCAGGAATAATATTTAATTTTTAAATCTTGATCCTTTAAATAACTTAAAAAGTTAAATTAAAGCCAGTTCATGGAGCGGCGTACAGCTTTCAGCCAGCCAAGATAAAGTTCTTTTCTGGTATCTTCAGACATATCAGGTTCGAAACGACGATCCAGCTGCCAATTTTTGACAAGTTCTTCCTTGTTCTTCCAAAAACCTACGGCAAGACCTGCCAGATAAGATGCCCCTAAAGCTGTTGTTTCAACGACTTTAGGTCGATCAACTGGTACGCCCAGTAAATCACTTTGGAACTGCATCATCAAATTATTGGCAACAGCTCCGCCATCAACTTTTAGTGCATTGAGTTTTATACCCGAATCTGCCTGCATAGCATCAAGAACGTCCTTGGTCTGATATGCCAGGGAATCAAGTGTGGCGCGAATTATATGGTTTTTGGAAGTACCACGGGTTATGCCAAAAATAGCCCCGCGAGCCTTCATGTCCCAATACGGGGCGCCTAAACCCACAAAAGCCGGTACTACATAAACACCTTCAGCATCTGCTACCTTACCTGCATAATATTCAGAATCCGGTGCGGAATCCAATATTTTTAATCCATCACGCAGCCATTGAATAGCAGAACCGGCAACGAAAATACTGCCTTCTAGTGCATAGTCCACTTCACCATCGATACCCCAGGCAATTGTTGTTAATAATCCATTTTTTGAATCATATACTTCCGAACCGGTATTCATAAGCATAAAGCAGCCTGTTCCATAAGTATTTTTGGCCATGCCTGCTTTAAAGCATGTCTGTCCAAACAAAGCTGCCTGCTGATCACCTGCCATGCCGGCAACAGGTATTTCAACACCCTGAGTAACGCTTGGTACAGTGACTCCATAGACTTCACTAGACGGTTTAACTTCTGGCAGCATACATTTAGGCACATCTAAATAACCCAGAAGTTCATCATCCCATTTTAGTTCACGAATATTATATAATAATGTACGTGATGCATTGGAATAATCTGTAACATGAACCTTGCCGCCAGTCAGTTTCCAAACAAGCCATGTGTCCATTGTACCAAAAAGAAGATCTCCTGCTTCTGCTTTTTCATGGGCGCCTTCCACATGATCAAGTATCCATTTAATTTTCGTACCGGCAAAATAGGCATCTATAAGTAAACCTGTTTTCCTATGGAATATATCAGAAAGTCCCTTTGCTTTCAATTCTTCACAAATTTCCATAGTCTGGCGGGATTGCCAAACAATAGCATTATATATAGGTTTTCCTGTATTTTTATCCCATATTACAGTTGTTTCACGTTGATTAGTTATACCAATAGCTGCTATTTCATGGGGATCAATATTAGCTTTGGCAATTACTTCGGACATAGTACCAACCTGTGTAGACCAGATTTCATTGGCATTATGTTCTACCCAGCCTGGTTTGGGAAATATTTGGGTAAACTCACGTTGAGCCACAGCCACTATATTAGAATCATGATCAAATAAAATGGTTCTGGAACTGGTAGTCCCTTGGTCTAAAGCCAATACATATTTTTTTTCCATTAAAAAAGCCCCCTAATATAATATGTCTTTATATACCCTTTATTTCATATATTCCAGTAATGAGCCTTAAACAGGCTCATTACTAAAAATCAGTTATAATTATAAATCAATAAATATATTAAATAATACCAAATGCTTTAGCTACTACATAAGCCGCAAATCCGCCAACCATTGGTGCAGCTACCGGTACCCAGCTGTATCCCCAGTCAGATCCGCCTTTACCAGCTATAGGTAAAATGGCATGTGCAATACGAGGTCCAAGGTCACGGGCAGGGTTCATTGCATATCCGGTAGGACCACCAAGACTGACACCTAATGCCCAGATAAGCATGCCGACAAGATAAGGCCCAACGCCAGCGGGGAATTGACCGTTATTAGCATTGAACATGCAAAAAATCATAAATACCAACATAAATGTAGCAATAAATTCGCATAAAAAGTTTGATCCATAGCTTCTAATGGCCGGTGCTGTACAGAATACACCAAGTTTTGATGCCGGATCTTCAGTAGCGCCCCAGTGCGGCAGATAAGCAAGCCATACAATTATGCCTCCAACGATTCCACCTAATATCTGTACAAGCATCGTTACTATTGCTTGATCGGCTGTATAAATACCGCCCTTAAGCAACTTAGCCAAGGTAACTGCCGGGTTTAAATCGCCCTGTGGCGCCCCCAATGAAGTTGCTGCATAAACACCCAGCATAACTGCAAATCCCCATCCAACGGTTATTACTATCCATCCGCTGTTTTGTCCTTTTGAATGTTTCAAAGTACAGTCTGCACAAACACCGCCCCCAAAAACAATTAATATGGCGGTTCCAATAAACTCTCCAAATAAATTATCCATTTATAAATCCCCCTTGATAAATATAAAAACTGTCCGCCCACAACACGGCTTCCCTATTCCCCGCTCCCTTCTTTTTATTGCGTTGCACAGCGGCGTTTAACTATGTTGACTATAATACACTATTTTTCTATAATAATTAATTTTTGTAATTTTTATAATTTTTGTTTAAGTTCTATTGAGTGAATTTATTATATCATAACTTATTTCCATAAGTCAACTAATTGCAGGTTAAAGTTATCTGGCATTTTTGATAGTTAAAAAAACTTTGTTTAGTTCTTTTATTCCCACTAATTGGCTGCTATATATAAACTATTATAAAAATAATTTATATATAGCTCAACAATAATTTACTTTTTAAATCGTCCACCGATTATATCATTGACCTTATATATAGTGACAAAAGCCATATCGTCAACATCTAAAACAGTTGTTTTAAGTTTATCAATTTCCAGCCTGGTAACAACACAATAAAGAATTTTTTTCGTTTCACCGGAATATCCGCCTTCACCATGCAGTAAAGTAACACCTCTTCCCAGTTCGTTGACAAGTTTATCAGCGACCAGATCATAACATGATGTTACTATCATTACCGCATAAGATTCTTCTAATCCCTGAATAACCACATCTATTGTCCGGGCAATTATGAAGTAAGCTACCAGGGAATACATTGCATTATCCCAGCCAAATATCAGTCCTGCACCGCTCAAAATGAACAGGTTAATAAACATAACTATTTCGCCAACGGAAAAAACACTCTTTTTATCTAAAATAATAGCAACCATTTCCGTTCCATCAAGTGAGCCGCCATTTCTGATAATAAGTCCAACACCAAGACCCGTTATTATCCCGCCGAATACTGTAGCCAAAAATGGTGTATCCGTCACCTCAGCTATTGGAACAAATACACTTGTCCAGCCAGAAAGACAAATAATCGCAAAAACACTGGATATAACAAACGATTTGCCGATATGACGATATCCCAAATATAAAAACGGAATATTTAAGACCGTCAGGAAAGCTCCCAATGGCAGCCCCGTAAGATAACTGCCCATTATTGATAAGCCGACAACACCGCCATCGATAATGTTATTAGGAACCAGGAACAGTTCCAGCCCAATTGCCGTTATGATAGAACCAATAAATAAAAACAAGTATTTTAATATATAATCAAAGTATTGATGTCCATTATGCGCATGCTGTTTATTCAAATATCAATTCATCCTATCCTTCTTTACCTATATTATCATAATTTTCACGGAAGAATACTCTGTAAGTATGTTTTTACAAGAGTTACCGCATCCTTATTTTTATGATACTCATCACTAAGATTTTGCTGTAATTGCGAAAGTTGCTGTCCTGTAGTCTCTAATTTAGCCAAACTACTGTTTATCTCATCAATCTTAGACTGTATTTCGACAGTAGCCGTAGTACGCTTTGCAGTTGCCTCGATCTTTGCTTTTTCCCGTTCAGGAGTTTTCCCCGAAATTTTATCAGCAACACTTCCCAGCCATTCTCCGAAACTTTGAGGAGTATCTTCATCCGACTGTTTATACAGCTCTTTTCGTTCATCTTCCAAATGCTGACGCTGCTGTTCCAAGCTGCGCTGCTGCATTTTTATGTCAGACCGCTGCCTATCTATCATTTGCTGCTGATGGATATTATCATTTTCAGCCATTTGTTGTTTATCATTATAGTAAGATGAAAGTAAAAAGCCACACAAAAGTGCTATTATAAATACCGCAGCCAGAATAATCAACCTTGACTTACTACTTATACGTTTTTGCCAAAAATGTAATGATCTGCCATGTTTAGTATTGTTCGCATCTTCTATTTCAATATCATGCCGTTTAGCACCAATAATTTTATGCTGTGAAACGGGTTCAATTTTACGGGTATTTTCGAATTCTTCGTTAGAATTATTACTCATGATCCTCCCGCTTTTTTTGCAGTTCAATCATTGCCCCATGTTCCTTTTGCATAGTAATACAAAGCCTTTTCAATGTCCAAAAACGGTTTAGTGGAGTTACAACTGCTTTGTATGGGCTTATTATATCAGCATTTTTCATTTTTGCCAAAACTTCATCTAAATGTTTATTATTTATATTATGAAATATTATTACCTTATGATTAAAATCAAAATCTTCCTCACCTGTATTGTTTGCCCCTGAAAAGCCTTTAAGGTTTAGCAGGAATCCCACTTTCTGATTGAAATCAGCCTTATCAACTATAGTTTGTTTTATATTATGTAAAGTAAAAAATTCACACGTTTTAGCTAAATCATTCTGATCGATAAAATTATACAAAAGCACCCTTGCTTCTTTTTGACTTTTTTTCATTTTGACTCACACCTCACAGCTACTATTATACTTGATAACCAACAGTATCTCAACGCTGATGATTTTTTTCATATCCTATACTTCTTTATTTTACAATAATTTTCCTAATAATAATTAAAATTCATATTATTTATAATCGTAAAATATGATTTTCAATCGAAAAAAATCTTATATTTTTTATATTTATAAAAAAGCCTAGTCAAAAATTGCTCATTTTGCCAAATCCCGCTTAATAATATTGACTAAATCAGTTTCATTAGTTTCCAGTGTTTTAGCTCGTTTTAAATTACTTTCAGCTTCACGCAGACTTTTGATTTCCTTATCATCAAGCCATTTGACATAATTTTCATAGTAAGCTATATACAAATCACAAATTTTCAAACGCAGCCGCTGTAACGTTTCTGCTGATTTGGGCACACTGACCGCAGCCAATGCTTCCTTCAGCATATGCCAATGCGGTAACATATTATCATTTATAATATTTTTTAAATTATTACGCACATCATTATTGCCAATACTGCCCGTATCTTTTATATCCTGAAGCTGTCCGTCAATGTTCTTAAAGGTTTTATCATGTTCGGTCATCAATGCATCTGTCTTACTCACATAGGAAAGCATTTCCTGACGACGTTTTTCATTAAGGAGTTTTAAAAAATCAGAAAAATTTTCTACTTTTACCATTTCCCAATGTCCGTCAGCCTGCTGTTCCATAGTAACATTAAAGGCAAATGGTTCATCAATTTCATTTTGCACTACATCGACTTCCAGTAAAGCTTTCTTGGTCTGTTTATCAATGCTTACCAATTTATAACTATTGTAAGTCAAATTATTTAAACCTGAGGTTTGTAACAAATCAGCATAGTCAGATGTTCCGGTTGATTGATCATCAGAATTCTGCTTAACTGCCACTTCACCGTATGTCACATAATCAGTTAAGGCTTCATCAAACCCTTTTATGAAAGCTTTTTTAAATATTGAAGAATATTCCTGCATTGCAAAACCTGTACCGTCCACTGACTGCTGATCAGCATGGACAATACTTTCTGTCACGGAATCGGCCAAATCATCAAGCAAAGCTTTTCTATCCACATATTTGTTAAATGTTTTTACATCGTGCTCAGCTATAGAAGTTCCAATCTTTTTTATTGCATAATCAGGTGTTTTTACATAATAACCGAAATACCAGTATAATGTACCACAACTTATCAAAATTACAATGATTCCTGCGATGGCTGCCTTTATCTTGAAATTACTAACAATGCGTTTCATGTTCAACACCTCCCGGCTTATATAAATCATTTCATATTATGACAGCTTGTCAGTTTTTCCGCAAGAGCAATAAATTAAAAAACTCCCAGTTTACAAACATACTTTCTCATAATATTTCACATATATTCAACTTTCATCCTTTTTACATAAATACAAGGCTGTTCCCCATATTTTGGAAACAGCCTTGTATTTTTATCAGCGCTTTTACTATAAGGACAAAACCATCATACGAAATATTGTCCATATCTTTCCAAACAATTTATCGGGAAATATATCAAATCATTCGTAATCAATCAAAGTATCTTCCTGCGCGGCCATTCTTGCCTGCCCACCTACTCTTCTGCCGTAAAGCAAATAATACAATATCAAACATATTACTGCCGTACAAGCAGCTACAACATAAAGATTTTGAAAAGTCAATGTTGAATGCAGGCTTCCCAAAATATACGGACCTACTCCCAATCCAAAATCAAGTGCCACAAAGTAAGTCGATAAAGCTACACTTACCCGATGTGATGGGGTGAGTTTTATACACACTGCCTGACCGTTAGACATGAATGTCCCATATCCCAGTCCGACAAACACACCTGCAAGTAATAGAATCGGCGATGTATGCGTAATGCTAAGTAAAAACAATCCGACCGCCAGACAAACATAGCAGGGATACAAAACATAATTTTCCCCTTTACGGTCGAAAATGACCCCCGTAATCGGACGTGTAACTGTAATCACTACTGCATAAACTACAAAAAAGAACGTACCTGCGTCGGCCAAATTTATCTCTCTAGTATATGCAGCCAAAAAACTTAACACACTGGAATAGGCAAATCCCATCAAAAAGCCAATTACTGAAATGATCAATACACGTGATTCTACATAATTATCAAATGTATACTTTTTCATCTGTTTACGCTGAATTGCCGTAAGATTTATTTCCTTTACATCAAGCGCAAAACATCCTATTACGCATAACACAATAAGTACCACACAAGTGACAATTATAACCGTAAAATTGGCCACTATCATCAACAGCATGCCGAGGAACGGTCCGATAGCCGCAGCTAAACTGGTACTTAATCCATAATAATTTATGCCTTCACCGCGGCGCTCTTCCGGAATGCAATTGGCAATTATCGTATTTGTGGCTGTAGAAATAACACCATAAGCCATTCCGTTCAAAAACCGTATTATATACATCATAGTTAAATTAGGAATATAAAAATACATCAATGTAGTTATTAAATAAAAGAATATGCCAAAATATAATGTTCTTTTCCTGCCATATAGTTCAATTTCTTTTCCTAATTGTAATCTGGCCATCAGTGTTCCTAAAATATAAATTCCTGAAGCCAGTCCGGCTTCACTCAAAGAAGCCTTCAGCTGATCTTTAGCCACAACAGCTATTATAACCATCAATAAATAATAAATAAGATACACAACAAAATTTATACCCGTATCAAGCATAAAATTTCTGTTAAACAAGGACCTGCCCTTCATTATTCCATCTCCACTTTTATTTTAAAATGAGTTAACATCGCCCATTATATACTTTTAAAATAACTTTGTATAACAAAAGAAAATGATATCTGCCATAATATAATCTTATGGCAGATATCATTTCTTTCGAAGAATGAAAGACTTTATTGTTTTTATATTATGTTTTGTACAAATTTCTTATATGATCAATAAATACTTTCATTATTTTATACTTAGGATTATCAGATTTATACATCAAGTAACATTTAAGAATAAATTCTGGCTGCATGTCATAATAACCTTCATTTATTCCCATTGCATTCAGCAATCGCTCAGAAAGGATTGCCCCTGTCTCATTTTGCTGACAATAATGCATTATTGCATAAGGTGTTGACAACCATGCCTGTACATGAGGCACTGCCTTATTGATCATAAGATAATCATGAATTATCGAATTCATTAAATACTGTGGTGCATATTGTGCCAATGGATATGAAGTAATAACTGCGGTTTCTACTTTTTCTATTTTTAAACAAAGCTGTGGAGCATAATATACCATCTTCTCATCAGCAAAAAATACTCTTTCATATCCTGTCGTATCTAATTGAGGCAGGGAAAAAGTCGATATTACATCCAGCCTGCCAATTTTCAACTGGTGCAGCAACTCATATGCTTCCAAATTGTATACATTTATCGGCAAATTTATATTATGTTCCTGAAAGTATGCTAAATGCTGATTCATCAAAACATCTCCCAATGACATCAACGTACCAACATTCAATGGGATCATTCTACCTTGCAGTTTTTTTACATCATATACACATTTCGATAATTCATTGATAATTTTTTGTACGCGCTGCAAAAATTGTTCTCCTGATGCAGTTAATTCACTACCTCGATTAGTTCGTGTTATCAATTGAACACCGAGTAACTCTTCCAGTTTTTTCATTTGAAAACTAAAAGCTGCCTGAGTTATATTAGCTTCCTTTGCCGCTGCGGTGAAATTTTTTACCCGAGCATAAATAATAAAATTTTCTAACTGCTGAATACTTGGTAATTGCTGCACGCTTTACTGTCCTCCACTATATTTTTCCATTATCACATAATATAAAACAAACACATAAATTAGCCATATAAAGATTTATTTTACTTTATTATTTATTTCAATGCAAAACAGATTTATAAAAATAATGCACTTTTCCAATCAAATTAATGGAAAAGTGCACTGTAATATTATTAATTTCTACATTGTCACATTACGGCCGTACCCAGTCACCTTCAACAATATCTTTGCTTTTCATTCTGGCCTTGATAAATGCCAGCATAATAAACCACAGCGGTGTCACAAAAAGCGCTACCCGCGTTTCGTCATTAAACGCTAATATAACTATAACAAAAGCAAAAAAAGCAAAAATGAAATAGCTGCTAAATGGATACAAGGGCATTCTAAATTTTATACCTGATGCTATATCTGGTTTTGCCCTGCGATATTTCATATGGCAGATAACCATAACCGCCCAAATATAAATAAAACAAATCGTCGATATACTGGTAATCAAGACAAACACACTCTTTGGCATAATATAATTCAAAATTACTGAAATCAAAATCACTGCTGCTGAAAACAATGTAGCATTAGACGGAACATTATTATGTGTCAATTTTTTCATTGATTCCGGTGCATTTCCTTCTTGCGATAATGAATAAACCATACGACTGGTACTAAAAATACCACTATTGCATGCCGATGCCGCAGCCGTGAGCACAACAAAATTTACAATTCCGGCAGCTGCGGCTATTCCCACTGCTGCAAACACTTGTACAAACGGGCTCCTATCAGGACTGATCTCCGTCCAAGGATATATACTCATGATTATCGCTAATGCACCAATATAAAATATAATTACCCTTATAGGAATATTATTGATAGCTGATGGAATTACCTTAGACGGATTTTTAGTTTCACCGGCCGTTATACCTACCAGCTCAATACCGGTAAAGGCAAATACCACCATTTGAAAAGAAAGAATAAAACCACTTAAACCATTGGGAAACCATCCGCCGTTATTCCATAAATTGGCAAAAGTCGATACGCCAATATCAGTAGAAAAACCCTTGACAATCATGATGATCCCCACTGCTATCAATGACATTATCGCAATTACCTTTATCAGTGCAAACCAAAATTCCATTTCACCAAATATTTTTACTGCCGTAAGATTCATAATCAGCAATACAATCAGTACAATAAAACTGGGGATCCATTGAGGAATGCTCGGCACCCAGTACTGAATATACATTCCTGCTGCTGTTAAATCGGCCATTGCCAGCGATATCCAACAAAACCAATATGTCCATCCAGTTATAAAAGCAGCCTTATCACCTAAATACTCATAAACAAAATCTACGAAAGAATGATAATTTAAATTGGAAAGCAATAATTCACCAAGCGCCCGCATGACCCAAAAACACGCCACACCAGTTATTATATATGCTAATAAAATAGATGGCCCTGCTAAGTGAATAGATCGTCCTGATCCCAGAAACAACCCTGTGCCTATCGCCCCGCCAATAGCCAGAAGTTGAACATGGCGATTCTTTAACTCTCTTGATAAATTTTGTTTTTCTGTCATACTAATACCGCCTTTTATCTCTAGAATAATTACTAAAATTCCTCTGCGGCTGCCAAAAAGAAAGAGGCCAAAATACAATTGTAAATTGACCTCCAAAGATAGCTGACCTTACTGACTCTGTCCTTTTACCTGAGAGATTCATCAGCAAAATGCCGATTTGCTCCTTCGGTGCTCTATTGAGGCTCTCCAGAGGTTCGTCAGATAATGGTTCTTTTGCCTGAAAGTATAACATCTTCGGCGGACTATATAGTCTCTCTCCCAATATCTTCATCCGAATCACAATATTAAATTAGTAACACATTTACAAATTTTAACACTTATTTTTATAAAAGTCAATTCATAAAATACATATATATTTTTTTATGCAAAAAAATATATATGTACAATTTAGTACAGTCATACTGTTTATCATTAATTTTATTAAGTATTTATAAGAGCTTACCATTTATTATAATTGTTAACCTGTTGCATATTTTTAAGTACTTTTACCAATTTATTGATAGCTAATAGCTTTTGCTTTTGTCTCACTATACCCACAAGCATTTTCATCTGTTATTTGTTAAGATATTGTTTTTTCATAATAAAATAAAATGG
Source organism: Pectinatus frisingensis (assembly GCF_014076555.1). Classification (NCBI taxonomy): domain Bacteria; kingdom Bacillati; phylum Bacillota; class Negativicutes; order Selenomonadales; family Selenomonadaceae; genus Pectinatus; species Pectinatus frisingensis. Next base: position 545,086 of record NZ_CP045424.1, on the reverse strand, counting down.
CACACCAATCAAAAGCCCCCCTAATCCAATGATAATTTTCTGCATATCAGATTGAACCAGAAGCCACACACTGACAATGACAGATATAAGCGGAATGAACGGTCCTAAAGGTAACCGCATGGAACTAATTCTGTCAGGTTGTCTATTTCTAAGTACAATAACAGCCAGACAGCTTGGCAGATATTGCGTAAAACGAGAAACAACACTTATTGCCGCCAGCTGAGTAAAAGAGCCGGAAAGTGCTATCACTATCGCCAATATAGTGGAAAATGCGATTGCCACATAAGGTGTCCCGAAACGATTGTAGCGTGAAAAAACCGGTGGCAGCATATGATCATCGGCTATTGCAATTACTGTGCGCGGTGTCAAAAATGACGATGCTATATTTATGCCGCCAATAGATATCAATGTTCCAACTGTAACCAATATTGCTCCTGCCGAACCCATAAAAGTTCCTGCTGCTGCAGCAATAGGCGTTTTTGTTGATGCCAGCGATGCTCCCAGAACCCCTATGGAAACTGTCTGTATAAACAAGTAAAATGCTGATACTATCAGCATTACCATCAATATAGCTCTTGGAAGATTTTTTTGTGGATTATCCATATCTTCAGCCGCTGTAGCAATAGATTCAAAGCCAGTAAAAGCGTAAAAAATCAGCAATGCCGCCGCACCAAATGAACCCGTTTCAACATTTTCCGGCAACGTCATTGTAAAGTTACCGCCATCAATAAATAATGCACCTATTACTATAAAGAATATCAATGGTAATAATTTCCCGACAGTAACTATATTATTTAACAGCTTGGAAAACTGTACACCTAATATATTTAATATCCCAAGGACTGCCAATAATACTACTATAATTGTTTGCATAACACAAGGTACAGCAGCTGGTGCCCACACAGCGGAAAGTGCAGTGGCAAAACCATTTGCCATTGCCGCCCATGCAATAATACTAACTGCCGCCTTCATAAAACCTACTTCAAACCCAACAAAATTACCAAAAACCGCTCTGGCGTACACATATGGTCCGCCATTTTTATTAAACAAACCACTTAATTCAGCAAAACAAAGTGCCATGCCTATTGCCAGTAGCATATCAAAAAATATTACTGCCAAAGACAGCGTACCCATAAGTTCATACACTTTATTTGGCAACAGAAATATTCCTGACCCGATTATTGCGTTAATTCCAAGCAACACAATGCTCCAAAAACCAAATTTATTCTTAGCCATAAAGGTTCACCCCTTTTGCAAGATTTTATTTTTCAGCCTTCGCTACAAGAAGCTGGAACAACGCCAGCATCTCACTGTTCTTACGATGCAGCATTTCCGGATGCCACTGTACTGCCAACACAAAATTATCATTCGTGCTTTCTATTCCTTCTATGATTCCATCCGGTGCCACAGCAGAAACGCGAAATCCAGGGGCAACCTCTCTCACTGCCATGTGATGAAAGGAATTTACAGTTGTTTTATCACCCATAATGTATGACAGTTCAGTATCCGGCACTATATGAACACTATGCGAAACGCGATTAGGAATATGCTCCTGATTATGCTTGATATATGAGCCCTCAGCTTCAGAACAATCCTGATAAAGTGTACCACCAAAAACTACATTCAATATCTGGATTCCACGGCAAATGCCCAAAATAGGCAATCTTTTTTCCATTGCCCTTTGTATTACTATCGCATCAAAGCAATCGCGCCTATCACAAACATCGCCAAGCAAAACATGCGGCTCTTCTCCGTAAAGCTGCGGATTTACATCATACCCTCCTGATAATATCAGTGCATCTATTCCGGTTAATTGCTCATCAATTACATCAGCATCTTTATTTACCGGCAAAATCACAGGCGTGCCGCCTGCCATTATTACAGCGTCAACATAATCGTCATTAACATAGGCACGCGCATATCCAGGAAACATCCCACCAGTATCGAACAAAAGATTCCCGCTTATACCTATTTTTTTTCTCATTAGTTTTCTCCTGTATAGTATTTTCTTTGCAACATGATTATTAAATAATAACCACATTTAAAAAATTTTACATTACAGGCTTACGTGTGTCAACACTTTGACCCGCCTCTATTAATAATGTTTCTAAATGTTTTCAAATATCATTTATATGTTGTCAATGCAACATTAAAAATATCTTCCATTACACGCAATCCACCATAAAACCCAGCATATCCAGTACTAAGCACCAAACGATATGTAGACGGAACTGACGCTGACAGAAAATCATATTGTTTTTCCTTTGCCAGTTCCTTATCCCATCCACTGCCGATAATAAGGCCTCTTCCTTTATGTGAAATATTACGAATGATGTTTTGTACCTGCCCAGCATCCGGTTAAAAAACAAGTGGGATTTTCTTTTTATCAGAAGTATTATTCATATCCATTCTTATACTTTGCTGAAATTCATCCGGTGTATTATCAACTATAAATTGCTCTTTTGGTACAATACCTGTTTCGTGGAGAAGAAATTTTGACAATCCAACCACGTATCCGGCGTCATGAATTACATGTACATGATTTGGCAGTCCATATCTAAATTCCAGCAGAAACGTAGCCAAATTGTCTATCTCTTCATAATATGCCCTGCTTTCATGTTTTATATAAGCTTGAGCTTTTTCGTAATCAATTCCTGTGTCATATTGTCTGGCAAATTCTAATACTCCTGCCAAGAATTTTTCTGTTTCATTGGCTCCTATCGGAATATGCGGAAACTTAAAAAATGGCTGACCATACAATTCCTGCAAATGTTCAACTATGCTTTGCCCATACCATGGTGAAATCAATATATTAAAATTTGCTCTTGGAATCTGCTGCCATTCTTTTACACCAGCAGACTCTGGGCCAAATAGCACATTGACTTTGAAACCTATATGTTCAAGCAGTTCCTTATAAGTTTTCAAATTTCCTTTCCAAAACTGATCTTGATACGGTATGGATGCAAATATATTAACTGTCTTTTTTTCACTGTGTATAGGATTTTCATTGATAAATCGTCATCCACCATTTTGTATAAGGATTAATCGTATGCTGAGAGAGATTTTTGACGAATTCATCATTTTCTATTGTTTCTATAATACGCTCACCATATCGCACCAGTCCTTCATATCCCATGCTAAAGTGTTCATCGCCTATCAAAAGAGATGGTATGCCAAATTTTGCTCCCCATAGCGTCATACCTCCATGTCTGGCTAACAATATATCCGGGCGCAAATTATACAGCATATTAACTAATTCAAACTCCTGTTTATCGCAAACATTATAATTAGACACATTTCCATAGTCACGAATCACCTGCGCTAAAGCGTCAGAGTCTTTTGTATTGCTGTCATATATTGGATCATGATGAAATATAGCCGCTCCCACAGCTTTCATGCCCAATTCACACAAAACAGCCAACAGTGCATGTCCATGTGCCGCACCAGCAGTTACATATGCTTTTTTGCCATATAATTTTTCCCGGATCTGTTTTATTTGTGGTAAATATTTTTCTTTTTTTCTGCAATCAAGTTTTCCGCTTCTTGTTCTTTTCCTAATAATTTTCCGAGTTCGCGGAACCATCTGTCAGTTTGTGCCACTCCATATGGTGGCGGCGTTTTTATCCCTACAACACCGAATTCTTGTTCTAAAGCTGCCCCCAAATATGAACCTAAAGTAGGACATGCCTGAATAGTAGCAATTGCTTCTGATGAATGTGCCAAACTTTCTACTGTAGAATATGGTGTTATATAATTTGGTATCGCGCCAAAGTCTGCAAGCCATTCAGAAAAAACGTCACTCCCCCAAAAATTTATTACATTAACTACATTTTTTTTATGATTTACTGCCGGTTTAATTAATTTACGAACTATTCCATGATATCCGGCGTCAAAACCGCTAGTCCATACTTTTGAACGAAATCCCTCGTAAAATATAGCAATAACAGGAACATTTAATTCTTTTTCTGCCTCATCTGCAACACTTTCTACATCATCACCTATAATTCCAGTAGCACAAGTAGACAATACAAATATCACATGTGCATGTGTACGTGTATACACCTCCCTTATTGCATCTGCTAATTTTTGCGTGCCACCATATACAGTTTCTTCTTCAGCTATATTTGTGGAGAAAATTTTACGTTGTGTCGGATGAGCCACACCACGTAATGGTGCGTTTACGCGATAGGTAAATGCGAATTCATGCAGACATGAAGCGCATCCAACCGGTCCATGACAGATAACTGCAGCATCCTGAATTAACGCCACCATGCAAACGGCCTTGCTTATGGAACAATCAAGGCACTGACTGAAGGAACGTTTTTTATCACATAATTTGCCATTATTAGAACAATGCACTAAATTTTGTGCATCTCCTTGAAATTCTGTTATAGAACCCAAGCGAATTTCTCTTACGGCAACTTCCGGTATATCTAAATTTATTTTTTTCATAACAAAACCCCACAATTATCCTAATAACCAACTCTAACAGTTCCATTCCTAAAAAATATTTATAATCCGACCATAAAATCATGCTGATTTACTTATGACCGTTGTGAATATTTTTTCCAAAAGACTTAACGCTCCGCGATATCCAATGTATTTCTTATTCAAAACGACTTCATATGATGCCGGAAATCCAACTTCTACTATGCTTCCTCCTACTTTTTTCGTAGTATCGCGTTCCCATGTCGTACCAAAAATAATCGGCGGACGATGTCCATAATCCAAATGTTGCAATAAATCGTTTATTTCATATCCATCCTCCAGAAAAACTACCTTTGCCGAAACATCTAAATCAAGTTTTTTATATTCAGCTGATATCATCTGACGATATTTTTCCGGTGGATTATCTGTTATAATCTGCGTTGACGGAATTAATCCCAGCTGCTTTACTAAAAATTTATTTATTGCCAAATTATATGCACTGTCACCGACTACCGCATATGAAGACGGCAATCCCCACCAATATTCAGCATAAAAATCCGTAAAATGCTCAAGATAGTAATAATATTCCTTTTCCTCAGCAGCAATAAAATCATTGGTTGATTTTATATTTACCCCAGAAAATTCAGCAGTTTGTTCAGCGCCTATCGGCAAAACAGGTATATGCAGATAAGGTTGCTTATATTTAGTTTCCAAATACTGCGCTATTGATAATCCCAGCCAAGGTGAAACCACAAGATTGAATTGTGCTTCAGGTATGCGTTTCCATTCCTCCGCTCCACCTGAGTTATTGCCAAACAGTATATTAACTTCGAAGCCTGCTCCTTCAAGAATTCGTTTCAATTCATCAAGATCTCCGCGCCAAAATGTATTTTGAAATGGCAACTCTGACCATACATTAATTAGTCCGTTCCGACGTTTAATATTTGGCTTGGCATATCTATCAACAAATTGGTCAATTATAGCCTTTACTACTATTTCATGACCGATAAAATCATTGCCCTTAAACCACCCGTTTCAGCATTGACCGGTACACCTTGTTTTTGAAATTCTTCCACGACAGCCCCTGTGTCATCACCGACCAACTCACCGATACAACCATTTAAAACTACAAACAAATCGGCTTTTAGAATTTTCAGAGTAGCTTCTATCAACTCAGTTAATCTTTTTGTCCCACCAAAAACAACATCATTTTCCTGAAAGGTTAGTGCTCGGAATAACTGCTCCTCCTGAATAGCCTCCACCTTGAAAACCATTATAAAATCCCAGACTCATATATTGCTTATCAACGCAGCCCGGTCCGCAGTGCGCAATTGGTATTGCTCCCGGTATCGCCACTACTGAGTACAGTGCGCCTAATGCGCATCCGTATCTGACCTGATTTATAGAACCCGCCCGCGTGTTATTGTATGTATCCATATTGCTACCTCTCTATCTGCAAATTCTTATATAGTTTATCGTGCTAAAACATATGCATCTTTTTGTTTAAGCCACCAGTCTGTGTATGAAAGCTTAACATGTGCCTTAATACTTTCATGGAATTTTTTACGTGCTAAGATATCCAATATCGTTTCTCCAAGGTTGATTATTCCTTGTACCCATAGCAATATGTTCATCACCAAGCGGAGCCGCAGGTATCCCCAAGCGTGATGCTAACGGAGCCAATCCATTATGTCTGATAAGCATGAAATCAGGATGGACTTTTTGCAAAAAAGCATACAATTGATACTGCTGACGATTGCTTATATGAAAATTTTCCACATTGCCATAATTTTTTAGTAAATGACCTAATGAATCTTCCCGTTCATCACCGCTGTCATAGACTGGATCATGGTGAAAAACAAGTGAACCATTAACATTTATTCCCAGTTCACGCAACACCTGAATAAGTCCGTGAGAATATGCTGAACCAGTCGCTACATATCCGTTTATTCCTTTTAGTTTTTCTTTCAGTTCAGCAATATGCGACTTGACTCTTTCATGTTCCTTTTTAATATATTTTTCTGCCAATTCCTCACGATGTGTAACTTTGGCAAGTTCTCTTAGCCATGCATCTGTACCAGCAAATCCTTATGGCATTGGTGCTTTTACTTCAGGAGCACCAAAATGTTGTTCCAATGCTGCTGCTAAATAAGAGGATAGCGTATAACAAAAACCAACTGTTGCCGCCGCTTCCGACATACGGGCTAAATCATCAACTGACGCCAAATCAATAACATAATTAACTTTGAGATTCAAATTAGCAAGCATTGGTGTAAAAACATCTGACCCCCACAAATTAATTACATTAACCAGATCTTCTTGTTTCTCAGGATTTCTTTTTACAATTTGACGCAATATTCCATGCTGTGTTGCATCAAAACCAGTGCTCCAATGCTTTGATCTGAAACCCTCGCAAGCCATTGGTATAACTGGTATTCCTATTTCTTCTTGTTTTTCTCTTGCAATACTCTCTACATCTTCGCCAATAATCCCCGTAGCACATGAGGTAGCAATAAATATAGCTTTAGGTTCGTAACGTTTCCAAGCTGCATCAATAGCATTGCGTAATTTATCAAGTGCTCCAAACACTACGTCCTCTTCACCCAAGTTTGTGTTAATTATACGTATATTTTCTACGCGGTACCCACGCATAGCCAACCCATTTCTATAAATTGAATTATATGGTACCTGTCCCGACCCGCAACCAATTGGTGCATGCTGAATCAACACCGCATCTCTGACATTACCTGCCTGACACTCGACCATCTGCTCACTGCACACCGATCCTTGTAAAAACGGCCCCTGTAATTCACACAAGCGACAGTTATTGCCGTCTCCACAGCCTGCCCTTCCGACAAAATCTGACTGTTTATGTAATTCAGCTACATCTCCGTCCCAGGCTATAATCGTGCCCAATCGTTGTTCGCGCGGTTGTACTTCAGACATATCGAGATTTATTTTCTTTTTCATTTTCTGCCCCTTATGATTAGGTGCCACCAATAGATTCCATATTTAAACCGACAATAATTATATTGCTGGTATTACGGCACCTTTATATTTATTATTTATAAAATCTTTCGTTGCATCAGACCGCAGTTCTTCTACAAGTGCTTTTACAGCAGGATCATTTTCATGGCCCTTCTGCACGGCAATTATATTAGCATATGGAGAATCGCCTTTTTCTTTGAACAAGCTTGTCGTTGGATCTATACCTGCTTCCAATATTTTATTTGTGTTAGTTATATAAACATCAAAGTCACTTGCCATATTGATTATTTGTGCAGAATCTATTTCCTTGATTGTAACTGGTTTTACATATTGTTCTATATCGCTGAGACTTGCTCTAAGGGAGGTAAGGTTGTTTTTTAATTTTATAAATCCAGCTTGTTCAAGAATTTTCAGAGCTCTATACTCATTAGTTGCATCATTAGGTATAACGATTGATGCATTGTCAGGAATTTCATCTAATTTCTTATATTTCGTAGAGTAAGCAGCTATGGGTTCAACATGTATATTACCAGCATTGACAATATGTCCATTGTTTTTTTCATTCCATTCCTTCAAGAACGGTTCATGTTCAAAATAGGCAGCATCTACCTCACCGCTTTCCACACGTGAATTCCATGTTCCATCAGATGCCGCAGAAACTATATTTAAATCAATCCCTTTTTCTGCCAATTTAGGCTTTACAAATTCTAATAATTCCGTATGCGGCACCAAATCAGACAATACCGTTAATTTTATTGTTTGTTTGTCTGATGATTGACTACCAGATGAAACTTGCGACGAATCTCCATTTGCGCATCCTGATGTTAGCATTCCTATAAATAATCCCAATAATACAAATATTAATGTCTTTCTCATTTTATTTCCCCCGTTTTAAAGCATATGCCGTTTTTTTAATATTAATCTTGACAATATATCCCCTATTAACTGCACAATTTGCACTATTACTACCAAAGACAAAACAGTGGCAATCAATACATCATGCTGGAACCTGTTAAATCCATACCGGACAGCAATATCGCCCAAACCGCCGGCACCAAAGCTGCCGGCTAAAGCGGTCATAGAAATTATTGCAATCATAGCTACCGTAAAAGATCTGATCAATGCTGGCATTGATTTCGGCAGCATAACAGTAAAAATTATTTTCCAAACATTACTTCCCATTGCCTCAGCAGCTTCAATTTTACCCTTTGCCAATTCCGCAAGGCTGCTTTGCACTAACCTTGCGTACATTGGAACGCAGCTTGCTACTAACGCTATTATGCATGCATTTGGTCCGTAAGATTTGCCTATTATTATTCTGGCTATCGGCAGCATTAAAATTATCATTATCATTTCCGGCAGTGAACGCAATCCATTGATAATCGTACTCAAAAAACGATATAATATCGGTACTGGAAATAAACCGTCATCAGCTGTAACTGATAAAAACAATCCTATGCTTATGCCAATAATAAATGTAAAAACCGCTGCAAAAAATATCATATACAATGTATCCCCAATAGCTGGAAAAACTATTTTCCAAACGTCTGGTCCAAATGCACTAACCAATACTTCCCACAAAGAATGTGTTCGTAAACTCATATTCCTTCGCCTTCCATAAATAAAGCCTGTTTTTTAAACTGCTGATTGACCTTCATAAACATTTGCAGTGTTTGACTTGACGGAGTGCGAAAAACATCACAAGTTTTACCATGTTCAGCTATTTTCCCACCTTCAAGCACAGCCATTTGATTACATATATATTGAATCACTGACAATTCATGCGTTATAAGAATAATTGTTAATCCCAATTTTTTATTTATTTCCTGCAATAATTCCAAAATAGAAAAAGTAGTTTGCGGATCCAAAGCACTCGTTGCTTCATCGCTAAGCAGGACTTTAGGTTCGTTGGCCAAAGCTCTTGCTATGCCAACTCGCTGCTTTTCGCCACCAGAAAGCTGCCCAGGATAAGCCTTGGCGCGATGCTCTAATTTTACCAGTTTAAGCAAATCAGTTACTCTATCGTTGACTGCATTATTTTTAAGTTTTGCTACCTGTAAGGGATAAGCGATATTTTCTGATACAGTCTTACTGTCAAATAAATTAAACGATTGAAATATCATACCAATACTGCGACGTTCTGCTTTTAATTGGTCCAAAGAAAGTGCTGTTATTTCTTTGCCGTCAATAATCACTGTTCCACTGTCAGGTTCTTCAAGTCGATTCAAGCATCGTATCAACGTCGATTTTCCGGCTCCGCTGAATCCGACAATTCCAAAAATATCGCCTTTATTTATATTTAAATCAATATTATTTAGCACTCTAAATGATGATTGTCCGGTATTAAAGCTTTTTTCTAAATTATGAATTTCGATAAATGCCAACCTCATCATCACCTATCCATATATTTTTTTTGCTGAAATAGCGATCACCGCGGTCAGGAAAAATAACCACTATATTTCCTTTTTCTATTTTATCAGCCAGTTTTACAGCTGCTGACAGCGCGGCCCCAGATGATGTTCCGTCAAAGATACCTTCTTGTCTGGCCAACAAACTTACTTGCTCCAAAGCCTCCTGATCAGATATTTTTATAACCTTAATTCAATTTTCCTGTCGACATTGCGGCTGTTGCAAATGATGCCGCCCAAACGGACTCCGCTTTTTTGTGCATAACGCTGTATGCCTCTGGAAATGTTATTTGCTGCATACAATGACATCATTTCACCGCTTGCTACAATATATATTTCCTTTGCCTTACCTTCTCTTATCGGCATTGCAAAACCACCGCAAACAACATCGCCGAGCACGTCATAAAATACATAGTCAAGATCATCCGTATAGGCTCCCATACGTTCGAGCAAACCTATCGAGGTTATAATACCGCGGCCTGCGCATCCTACTCCGGGTTCTGGTCCACCTGATTCCACACATCGTATACCCTTAAATTTTATTTTCAGTATGTTGTTAATATCCTGAATTTTCCCCTTTTATCTTAATGTATCCAAAACAGTCTTTTGTGCCAAACCACCTAACAACAGTCTTGTAGAATCGGCCTTTGGATCACACCCCACCACCATTACATGTTTTCCTTGTTCAGCCAGCCCAGCTGTCAGATTCTGTGTAGTGGTTGATTTTCCTATACCGCCTTTGCCATATATTGCAATCTGACGAATTTTTTTGTCTCTCATAAAACTTATGCTCCTTTTATTTAAATTATCCATGTGAAAAAGTTTCTTTTACTTGAAGCCCACCCATGTAAACCTCTCTGCTGAAATTATTCTTTCCTGGAATTCCTACTGCATCAGCACGACAGTGCTGGCAATGCCTGAACACATCAATATGTTTGCCGGCCTCTTTTCTCACACTCTCTATATCTTCACAGGATGGTATTTCCATTTCATTTAATTTATACTGCGGTATCAGCGGGATTATATTGTAAATAGATGCGCCGCAATCAGCTACTGCCTTTGCTATGTTTTTAATATGGAATCTATTGATTTCTTTTACCAGTACGGTATTTACCTTGATAGTTATTCCTGCTTCAGCTGCCGCTTTAATACCTGCCAATTGATTTTTAATGAGTATCTTTGCTCCGTCGCGGCCAATTATTTTTTCCCCATGATATATTATTCCGTCATTCAATAATGCTTCAATATCAGGATCAATCGCATTCACAGTAACTGTAAGTGTATCTATGCCCACACGGACGATATCATTTATTTTTTCCTTAAGCAATAATCCATTAGTGCTCATGCATTTCAAAAAATTAGGAAATTTACTGCCAATAAGTTCAAAGGTTTTTATAGCATTATCACTGGCCAATGTATCACCCGGTCCGGCTATGCCTATAACTGTAATGTCCGGACAAAACTTCAAAGCTAGTTCCACATAAGTGCAAGCTTCCTCCGGTGTAATAACTTTAGCCGCAACACCTGGTCTGTTTTCGTAATCATTGATACTCCGTTCACAGAACCGGCAAAATATATTGCATCCGGGGCACACCGGCAAATGCATTCGGCCCCGATTGTGTTCGGCGCCAAAACAAGGATGCATATTTTTTATGGTATCTATATGTTTCATAACCCGCTCCCCCCTATTAGTGTGCATTGATATCATTTTGGTACAGCATGCTGCAGACGCTTAACCCGTTTCTCATACAAAACAATATTATCAATAGCCGTATCTATAATCGCGTCTGTTTCCAGCGGCACAATATGATATTTGCCAAGTACAGCAGCTGCCCCCGAACCAATAGCTTCACATAATATATATTTACAGTCGGACAACTGTTGTGCTGCTTCTTTTATAATCTGCATATCGTGTACACCATGATTACACGGTGATTTTACATTTCTCGTTTCCAAAAAATGATGTTTGCCAGTATCAGTGACTTCTATAATTAAAAATGCATCAGCATGGCCGAAATGCCTGTCAATCTGCTTTCTGTCAGAAGATGCTGCCGCTATTTTATAACTCATACCAACACCCCTTTCGATTTACTTTGCTGTGACAAATACGTTTTTAATATAATGAATTAATATGGCGAATCTCATCCCATGACGATATTTCTATGGCATTGCGTTTATGAGTACGAATCAAGCCTTTTTCTTGAAATCTGCCTAAAATCTCTGTAACTGTCTGTCGACAGGCTCCTATCATATTGGCCATTTCCTGATGTGTTATTCGATAATCAATGTAGCACTTGTTCCCGGCTTCAAATTTATTTTCTGCAAGATGACAGAGCAGGCTAGCCACTTTAGCTTCTGTACTTGTTGCCAGCAATTCTTCAAGCCGATACTCATAATTTCTGACATATGAGCATAAAATTCTGATTAGTTTTATTGAAATACCAGTGTTTTCTTCAATCAGTTTAATAAAACTTTCCCGTGACATTTGCCAGATAACACAATTTTCCATAGCTTTAGCAAAAATATCACAATTTTCACCATGCAAAACAGCTGTCAAGCCTATTATTTCTCCGCCTCCATAGATAGAAACAATAACTTCTTTGCCGGCAGCTGTGTTATGATAATATTTGATATGACCGCTTTGAATATAGTAAATATACTCTGCCGGGCTGTCTTCATTAAAAATTATTTTATGAGCTGGTAATGATTTAATACAAGAAGTCGCTTTTAATAATTCCAACTCTTCTGACGTCCATTTTATTGCTTGCATCAATTACCACTCCTTAAAAAAATAGCCGCAATATTTCCTAAGAAATATGCGGCTTGCAGTTTACTGCTCAGCATTAATCATATTCATACCAAAATATAAACCAAGTTAAAATCATACTAGTTTATCCTTCAGCAACAAACATTCATCTATCAATTTCAAAATTTTAATTCAAAGTCAAAAATTCTGCTGTTCAGCTTGTTTTAATCCAATAATATCATAAATTGGATGCGTCTTCAGCAAGCCTTACCATTAAGTAGCGCCATTGCCGGATTAACAGCTACCGAATAAACAAAAAGAGGATATTCAGGCATTATTGCCTGAACATCCTCGTCTGCAGTATTCTGCTCAACGCAGTATATATTTCGATATTGGAATTTAGTATAATGTATATTTAGTTTTATGTAAGTCGGATAGCCGACAATTATATATTTTATTTAGAATATCATTCGCCTTTATACAATTAAAAAATTTTTAAGTAATTCAGTCAAAACATTCATTCAGCAATCGGTGTGATGATAATTCCACCGCCCAATAATATATTTCCATCATAAAAAACAACAGACTGTCCTGGTGTAACAGCACGCTGAGGTTCATCAAAAACTACCTTTGCAGTATTGCTATCAATCATCGTCACAGTAACCGTACTTATATTTTTGCCGTATCTCACTTGAGCAGAAGTCCGCAAAGGAAATATTGGGCTGTCAACAGGTATCCAATTTAAATTTTTAGCAATAAGTCCCTTCGAATAGACATCTTTGCTATCACTGCTTACAACTACCTGATTTTTTTCAGAATCAAGACGCACTACATATAACGGATTTTCCGCTGCAATTCCCAAGCCTTTTCTCTGCCCAATTGTATATAAAGGCAACCCTTTATGTTCACCAAGCTTTTCACCTTTTATATCAACTATATCGCCATTTTTAAAGGCTCCTGTTGTATTTTTTTTCAGATAAGCTTTATAGTCATCATTAGGTATAAAACATATTTCCTGACTTTCCGGCTTATTCGCGACTGGCAAGTTATATTTTTTTGCCATTTCTCTTATTTCAGGTTTAGTATAGCTGCTAAGCGGAAACATTATATACTGCAAAACATCTTGTGATAAATGATACATGACATAAGACTGATCCTTATGCGAATCACTGGCACGTCTTATTAGATAACGTCCAGCTTCATTCTGCTCAATGGTCACATAATGACCGGTTGCCATATAGTCTGCACCTTTTTTTAAACACTCTTGCAGCAGACAACCGAACTTTATATAATGATTGCACCTTACGCATGGATTTGGTGTGTGCGCCGATAAATACTCATTTATAAAATAGTCACTGACTTCTTTTTTAAATGTTGTTTTAAAATCCATAACATAATGTTCAATATTAAGCAACTTGCAGACTTCCCTTGCATCATGCACTGAGCTTAACTGATCACATGTATCTTCTTTACTAAATCCACGCCCTTCATCACTCAAAACCATTGTTACGCCAAATACATCATAACCTTTATCAAGCAAAATAGCTGCTGTCGTTGAACTATCCACACCGCCGCTCATTGCAACAGCCACTGTTTTTTTTTGAATCACTTTCTTCCACCTCTCATAAATGTATTTGCAAATAACAAAACTGCTGCACTGAAATGTAAGGTTAACATCAATGCAGCAGTTATTCTAATCAATGATCATATGGCATCAAAAGCCTGACTCAAATCCCAGATTATATCATCAATGTGTTCCGTACCAATTGACAGACGAACCGTCGACGGTGTTATACCGCTTTGCTGCAGTTCTTCCACACTCATCTGCGAATGAGTGGTGCTGGCAGGATGGATAACCAATGATTTTACATCAGCAACATTAGCCAGCAAAGAAAAAATTTTCAAATGGTCAATAAACTTACGAGCTTGCTGTTCCCCACCTTTTATTTCAAAAGTGAATATTGAAATTCCTCCATTAGGAAAATATTTTTTATAAAGTTCGTGGTCTTTATGGTTTTGTAACGATGGATGATTTACTTTATCAACTTTAGGATGTTTACTAAGAAAATCGACCACTTTCAAAGAATTTTCCACATGTCGTTCCACGCGCAATGACAAGGTTTCAGTCCCTTGCAAAAGCAAAAATGCATTAAACGGTGAAATGCATGCACCTGTATCACGCAACAGTAGTGCTCTTGCATATACCGCAAAAGCTGCCGCTCCTACATCTTTGGCAAAACTTATACCATGATAACTTATATTAGGTTCTACAAGATGAGGGAATTTACCCGATGCGATCCAATCAAATTTACCGCTGTCAACAAGTACTCCACCCAAAGTTGTCCCATGCCCGCCAATAAATTTTGTTGCTGAATGAACAACAATATCAGCACCGTAATCAAATGGTTTAACCTGGTAAGGTGTAGCAAAAGTATTATCAACAACCAATGGGATCTTATGTTTATGTGCTACAGCCGCTATTTTTTCAATATCAATAATATCAGCATTAGGATTGCCAACAGTTTCAATGAAGATAAGCCTGGTATTTTCGCGCACAGCTGCATCAAAGGCAGCTGTACCATCATCAGGATTTACAAAAGTAGTTGTTATTCCTCTGTCTGGTAAAGTATGTTCCAAAAGGTTATATGTCCCACCATAGATAGTCGTTGCTGCAACTATATGCTCTCCAGCATGCGCCAAAGCATGAAACGCATATGTTATGGCAGCTGCACCGGAAGCCGTTGCCAATGCCGCTACACCGCCTTCAAGTGCCGCAATACGCCGTTCAAAAATATCCTGGGTCGTATTGGTAAGACGTCCATATATATTTCCCGCATCTTTAAGGCCAAATCTGTCACTAGCCTGCTGGCTGTCCTTGAAAACGTATGATGTTGTCTGGTAAATCGGTACTGCACGTGAATCTGTCGCCGGATCGGCTTTTTCCTGCCCTACATGCAGCTGCAAAGTCTCAAATTTGTATTCATGTTCACTCATATCTTATTACCCCTTTTCCCTATTTCATTAAATGTGAAAGAAAAAAGGCCAAAGCATACCATTGTACGCTTCGACCTTTAGTTTTCTAATTAGTCAAACACATTTATTATCTATTGATTATACCATCTATTTTAGGCTTGTCAATAAAATATCAATAGTATAATTCAATAAAAATCTGTCTGTTCAGTAATAAAAACATAAAATGAAGCAACACCTTGTCACCTACTATGATTTCTGTCAATTCATATTGCATAAAATAAGATAACCGATATCTGTTATTCTTTTTATGCTAATTATAACATAAATTAACAAAAATCCAATCGTTTCTTTTTTCATATTCTTACTGACAGCACATTTGCCTGAAATATTGGTGAAAATCGTTTACAGCAGTTAATTCCGGATGAAATGAGGTCACCAGCATATTGTCCTGTCTTGCCGCTACTATATTTTCTCCAACCTCAGCTAATATTTTTACAGTTTTGCCAATATCTTGTATATATGGTGCACGAATAAATACCAATGGTAATTTCCCGGACGTAATCACAGGTATCCGCTGTGTTGTAATAAAACTATCCAGCTGCCCGCCATAGGCATTACGCCGGACACTTATATCCATTACATTCAAATATGTCTTTTCCTGTCCATAGATTTTTTTTGCCAATAAGATCATCCCGGCACATGTTCCCCATACCGGCAATCCATTTTTAATTAATTTTGCCAAGGGTTCAGTCAAAGCAAAATCATCCAGCAGTTTACCTATCGCAGTTGACTCACCACCAGGTATTATTAATCCGTCTATTTGCTGCAATTCATTGATTGTCCGCACTTTTTTCCCTATTGTCCCAATCTGCTCCAATTTATCCAAATGTTCTGCTACGGCTCCTTGCAGCGCCAATACCCCAATGGTTTTCATTTTACCAGCCCCGATTGGCCAAATGATTTTCTGCCGGAATATCTTCAATATTGATACCGACCATAGCCGGCCCTAAATCTTCAGAAATCTTGGCTAACTTTACTGCGTCATCATAATAAGTAACAGCTTCCACAATGGCCTTAGCTCTTTTGGCCGGATTACCGGATTTAAAAATCCCCGAACCAACAAATATACCATCCACTCCCAATTGCATCATGAGTGCCGCATCTGCCGGAGTAGCAATACCACCGGCAGCAAAATTTACCACTGGCAGTTTTCCGTTATCATGCACATATTTAATTAGATCAAACGGTGCTCCAAATTCCTTGGCAATATGCATAAGTTCCATTTGTGAAGCCGTTTGTACACGACGCATATCATTTGTCATCGTGCGCATATGTCTTACAGCCTCGATAACGTCTCCTGTACCTGCTTCGCCTTTAGTCCTTATCATTGAAGCTCCTTCTCCAATGCGCCGCAGGGCTTCACCTAAATTTCTTGCTCCACAGACGAACGGTATCTTAAAGGTTGCTTTATCAATGTGATTTTCATCATCAGCCGGAGTGAGAACCTCCGATTCATCAATATAGTCAATTCCTATAGCTTCCAAAATCTGTGCTTCAACGAAGTGTCCAATCCTTACTTTAGCCATAACCGGTATGGAAACTGCTGTTTTTATTTCACGAATCATTTTTGGGTCTGACATCCGGGCGACTCCGCCCTCCCGGCGAATGTCCGCCGGAACCCGTTCTAAAGCCATTACTGCCACGGCGCCCGCATTCTCAGCAATTTTTGCCTGCTCGACGTTAGTCACATCCATTATCACCCCGCCCTTAAGCATTTGAGCTAAATTCTTGTTTAATTGATATCTTTCTTCCATATCGTTGTCTCCTTTATTGACAAATTATTAAAATCTATTAAAATTACAAGTGTACTGATACAATATAGTACATTTTTTAATAAATTTTCTTATTTTAGCAAAATGGTGGAGAATATACAATATGAATAGCAATTTTGTATCGATACAATTATCTAAAAAAAATAAAAAACCTTTATATATACAGTTATATGATGAACTTTTGCAAATGATCCGTTCCGGATATTTTGCTCCCGGTTACAAATTACCCCCTGTACGCAAACTAGCTGCTTATTTGTCCATCAATACCGGTACTGTTGTAAATGCTTACAAGGAACTTGAGAAAAACGGGTTCATTTTTTCTACAGTCGGCAGCGGCAATTACGTTTCCGAACAGCCAGTGACTGCTCACTCGGCCCTTTCCTATGAATTTGACACTTCCAATATATATCTTACCGACATAACTGATAAGGACAGTACCGTCGGTACTATCAATATGAGCAGCATTGCCCTTAATCCTGATATTGTATCTGTTGAAGAACTGAAAAAAATCCTTATAAAAATATTGGACCGCGATCAAGGACGTGCTTTTAGTTACCAAGAAAGTCAGGGTTTTATTCCATTGCGTGAATCTATAACTACCTATTTAAGAAAAAACCATATTAAAACAAATGTTAATAATATCCAAATTATTTCTGGTGCACAACAGGGCATTGATATTGTTGCCCGTACATTGCTTAACCACGGCGACTATGTATTTACGGAATCTCCCACTTATCCCGGTGCCATTGCCTCTTTTCTTGCCAACGGAGCAAAAATAGTAGACATTCCTCTGGAAAAAGACGGTATTGATTTGGATATATTGGAAAACAAACTAAAACAATTTCATCCAAAACTTATCTATATAATGCCCGTACTGCAAAATCCGACCGGTTGTTCTTATAGTATTGAAAAAAGAAATATGTTAATAAAGCTTGCTGATTATTATAACATTTTCATTTTAGAAGATGATTATATAAGTGAGCTATCCTATCGTAAAAATCCTTTGTTCCCGCTAAAATCATTGGATCGCACCGACAGGATAATCTATATTAAAAGTTTTTCTAAAATTTTCATGCCAGGGTTGCGTTTAGCTTTTTTAAACATGCCCGAAGGTTTGTCCCAAAAACTACTGGAAGCCAAATATATCGCTGATATTTCTACATCAGGCTTCACACAGCGTATCTTTGATCTATATCTGCGGGAAGGATTATGGCAGAAACATATCGACGATATCCGCCGAATCTATAATATCCAATTTGACTTTGCCCGTAACACTGTCCAACAGTGTCTGCCGCCATCTGTAAAATGGGATAATCCACAAGGCGGCCTTTCTTTTTGGCTAAAGCTGCCTGAGTATATAACAGCAGCTAAACTGTGTCAGTTAGCTAAATTTAACAAACTGCTGATAACTGATGGTTCTAATTTTTATCCACGCCATACCGACCAGCAACATGTCAGGATAAGCTTTGCAACACTTTCCCTGCAACAAATCGGCACCGGTCTGCATATACTGGGTAAACTGCTGTATACTGCCAAAAAATAATTTCCCCTAACATTTCAATATATGTTTATATTTTTCATTATGTTAGTATGTTATATTGCAAAAAATGCTAAATGATTAAGCATTAAACACCATTTATTTCTCAATAAAAAGTGCTAGAATAATTAAAAATTAATATTATTCATAATCAAACCGTTATATTATTTTATTTATTCTTATACTATATTTGATCACTTAGAGAGGAATGGCAGTCAAATGGAAAACATACACACCGATGACGGATTAAAAAGAGAAATCGGGCTTGGTACTGCTACGCTTTTTGTAATTGGCAGTACAATGGGATCAGGAATATTTTTAGCTCCACAAAATCTGGCTAAAGCATCTTCTCCCGATATTTCAATAATCGCCTGGATTATAACTGCATTGGGAGCTATCATGATTGCTTTGAGTTTTGCTGACATGGCTAATAAAATTCCCAGAACAGGTGGCTGTGTGGAATATACTCATGCCGCTTTTGGAGATCTTGCTGCTTTCTTTGTTGCATGGTTTTATTGGATTGCCCAGACAACCGGCGGAGCTACACTCATCATTGCTTGTTTAAGATATATGAGTAAAATTTTTCCCATACTCAGTACCAATAATTTGCTGGCATTTTTAGTTGGCAGTGGTATGTTTTGCTGCTTATCTTACATAAATATAAAAGGAATAAGACAAGGTATGCTGGTATCTAATATAACAACCATATGCAAATTGCTGCCATTATTATTATTTGTGATCCTTGCAGCATGTTATTTTGATCCGGCCAGTTTTCATACGGTTTCGCAAATGTCTATTGAAAAAAATGGTTCAAATTCGTTTATCTCATTATCGGCTGCAATTGCTATTACTATGTGGTCATTCACTGGCATAGAAAGTGCCACAACGGCCGGCGGTGAAATTAAAAATCCACGCAAAAACATTAAATGGGCAACCATATTAGGAACATTGGGGTTAGTTATAATTTATTTATTAATCAGTACTTTATCAACCGGCATATTATCCCAGGATCAGCTTGCGCAATCTCAGGCCCCCATTGCCGATATGCTGGACAAAATGACCGGTGGCATGTGGGGTGGAATGTTTATTGCAATTGCTGTAATCATCTCCACCCTTGGTTGCGCCAATGGTGGAATAATAGTTGCTTCCCGCTCCGCCTTCTCCGCAGCAAAAAACAACCTATTTCCTCCAATATTTTTCAAACTGGACAAAAAACATAATACGCCTGCCGCCTCTATTATAATCAGCAGTTTTCTTTCTATAGCACTTATTTCTATGAATTATTTCAAAGGTCTCAACGCCGCTTATGAATTTGTTATGCTGCTGGCAACAATGGCCGCCTTACCACCATATATATTTGTTGCTGCTGCTGATATTTTGATTGCACGGCAACAAGGTAATAAAATCACCATCCTTAATTTCATTAAAAATGGATTTGTTCCTCTTTTGGCTTTATTATATTCCATATATGCAGTATACTGTACCGGAGCTGAAGCTGTTATGTGGGGATTTTTACTTATGCTCAGCGGTATTCCTTTTTACCTGTTTGTAAAACTGCGGACTGCCGCTAAAAATTCAACAAATAATACATCAAAAAAATAATTACAGGGAAGCATGTATAATGATAAAACCCCAAAGACTAACAGGGGGAAATACAATAGGTATAGTATCCCCGGCAAGTAGTATTGCTAAAAATGAGATTAAACGTATGTCAGAAACATTAAAAAAGAAAGGTTATAAAATCAAAATTGGGCAACATGCTTATGAACAAAAATCATATCTAGCCGGACCAGACGAGCACAGGGTTGCCGATATCAATGATTTTTTTATGGACGATACTGTTGATGCCATATTTTGCAGTCGTGGTGGTTATGGAGCCACACGAATTTTAGATAAATTAGACTATACGGCAATAAAAAATAATCCTAAAATATTTATCGGATTCAGTGATATCACCTCTATTCATCTTGCCATTCAAAAAAAATGCGGTCTTATTACCTTTCACGGTCCCATGTCCAATCAGCTGTGCTCAAGCTATGCTGACTATAATATGGAGTACTTGACTAAAGCGCTCTGCTCAAGTGAACCAATTGGTCAGATAAATACCGCAAACGATATGCCGCCACTGCAAACATTATCCTCCGGTACCGCCAGTGGTAAAATTATCGGTGGTAATTTGTCTTTGATAACCGCTTTATTGGCTACTCCTTACGAAATTGAAACCAAAAATGCTATATTATTTCTTGAAGATGTAAGTGAGTCTCCTTATAGGATTGATAGAATGCTGACACAACTTTTAAGTTCGGGTAAGCTTCAGGAAGTGCGTGGTATTATCCTTGGTGAATGGATTAATTGTACAGCGAAAGAAATGGGAGATTTTACTGTACAAGATATAATAACGGATAGGTTATTACCACTCAATATTCCTATCCTTACGGGACTTCCTATAGGCCATGGCCGATATAACATTACTATCCCGGAAGGGACAAAAGTCTATATGGATGCTGGTAAAAAAATCTTTTGTATCCAGGAAAGCGCTCTTTCATAAATTTCACTTTATTTTCAGGAAAATGTCACATTACTGTCATACATTTACAATATGACAATGCTATAATTTAATCATTGAACATCAGATAATTAAATTATAGCCATCATCACCAATTTATTGCTGATTATAACACCCCTTACTTATTTAATCAGCGGTAAATTGTGATTTTACATAAAAACGGACCTCACAATAAGGTCCGTTTTATTATTATAATCGAAACTATTGATATTATCGATGAATACGGTAATAATATATAAAAAATAAACGGAATAATTATTCCAATATCCACTTATTCCATATCTCATTAAATTAGAAATTATATAATGACTGCGATACTGAAAAATCTGCCATTCTAACCTCTTCAGAATAAGTTTATTGTTGACAAAAAAAAAGTATTCAGTTAGTATAATGTTTAATATTATAAATATATTAAACACGGTTGATCATAAAAAATGAAGGCTGGGCTGTAAAGTACATTATTGATGACATTTTGATGCCATCTATAGTGCATACCTTATGACCCGGTCTTTTATTTTAAAGAATTTTTCTGTATTGTTTATTATTAAAGAAAGCAGGTCAAATATTTTATGGATACTAAAAAAATTACGGAAAAAATAACAAGTCAATTCCAATGGTTTCACGCACATCCTGAACTGTCTTATGAGGAATTCGATACGACAGCGCATATCAGACAAAATCTGCAGGCAGAAGGAATCAATATTATTAATCTGCCACTGCAGACAGGATTAGTTGCAGAAGTGGGTACCGGTCAACCGCCAATTGTGGCAATCCGCTGCGATATCGATGCTCTGCCTGTTCAGGAAGAGACAGATTTGTCGTATAAATCACAAATAGACGGGAAAATGCATGCCTGCGGCCATGATTTCCACACAGCCTCCATATTGGGTGCAGCATATATATTAAAGCAACATGAAAAAGAACTAAAAGGAACTGTACGCATTATATTCCAGCCGGGTGAAGAAGCTCCGGGAGGAGCACTGAAGATTTTAGAAACAGGTGTATTGGAAGATGTACAAGTCATTTTTGGACTGCACAGCTCTTCACTGTTTCCAGTGGGAGTTGCCGCTGTCAGGGAGGGGGCCGTTACAGCTGCGGTGGATCGCTTCGAAATTATCTTCAATGGCAAGGGGACTCATGCAGCACATCCACAGAAAGGCGTTGACCCCATTGTGGCAGCTTCTGCTTTTGTAACAGCAGTCCAGTCTGTGATAAGTCGCAACGCGGATCCATTCGCAGCTGACCTCATCAGTATCACTCATTTTCAGGGCGGTAATACATGGAATGTCATACCAGAAAAAGCTTGCTTAGAGGGTACTACACGCACTTTAAAAGCAAAGGATCGCAGTATGGTCCGGCAAAGGATTTATGATTTGTCAGACCATATTGCCAAGGCATTTGGAGCAACAGCACAAATCAGATGGTACGATGGTCCGCCGGCAACGGACAATGACAAAAAATGGACAAAATTTGCTGAAAAAATAGCACAGCAAAACGGATTAACTGTTGAACCATCACCGAATTCATTGGGTGGTGAAGACTTTGCATTTTATCAGGAAAAAATAAAAGGAGCCTTTATCCAAATCGGAACAGGTTTATCTTATCCAAACCATAATCCTCATTTCCAGATTGATCCAGCAGCGCTTTTTCCTGCTGCCAACTATATGGCCCAGTTGGCAGTTCATGCACTCGAACAGATAAAAAAATAAAAACCTGAGGTTGTTAATATGATCAAATTTGTCGATATAAGTAAAATTTTTACTGTGAAAAAACAGAGGATAGATGCACTTCAACATGTATCGCCGGAAGTTCGCAGCCTATCCTTCCAACGAATTTAAACAATATATAAATCAATAATGACCTGTGGTTTATACCGCAAGAATAACAAGAAATTTAAGTAAAATAGATCGGCATTTTTTTACAAACTTTCACAACAGCAGTCTTACAAGTGCCCATCGATATATATTCAAACATGTTGTGAATAATCTAATTGTGAATATCACAGCACAAATTCTTATTGATCTATAAATTTAAAATTATTTTACTGCTGATATTAAGATTCACATTACTAATTACGATATAGTTAATGGAGTTTTAAACATGATGTAAGAATACATGACAATATTTATATTGCCAATCCGCAATGACTGCGGTACTCCTTATATATCAATATTTGTTGATATAATTTACAACCCATTTTTTAAAAATGGGAATAAATTGTAAAAGGAGGTTAATATAATGAGCAGTATTAATGCACTTAGTGATTTATCTTCAATTTTGGCAGCTCATACTCAGCCAACGACAGGAGTATCATCAGCAAAAAGTTCAACCGATACAATGTCCACTAAATCATCTGATGGGGCATCATCTCCATCAGGCGGCAGCTCTAAAGGAGATAACACTGTCACGACCACCACAGAAACACTATCCGATGGTTCCTTGTTAATTGTCGTCACACAAGGAAAAAAGATCATTTCAGAAACAAAAGTTCCCCCGCCAAGTTCAAATGATTCCAACGGAAATTCCAACACCAGCTTATCATCGATCAATCAGCTGGACAAATTTAATGATTCATCTACAAGTAATGCCACAGCAGTTGGTTCACTTTTCAGTTCAGATATCTGAGTTTAATTAATATCAATTTTTTATTTGCTGCATGGTAATTAACCAGTCATGACCTCCAGTAAACTGGAGGCTTGTTCTAGCCCTGGAAGGGCATATTACTAACATAAGCTCCTCAAGGGGCGTCCGAAAGGTCTAACCAACGTTTTTCTTTTTCGGGCGACCCCTATTTGCCTTTTACTTCTTGCTTCCCATAAACGGGTCTAGAAATTCCCTTAAACTTATCTGATCTGTTATTTGATCTTGTTGTAACTGATTTCTAATGTAATTCTCTATCTGCTTCTTATTTCTTCCTACTGTATCTACAAAATATCCTCTTGACCAAAAGGTTCTGCTTCCATACTTATATTTTAAATTTGCGTGCCTATCAAATATCATCAAACTGCTTTTCCCTTTTAAATATCCCATAAAACTTGAAACACTATACTTTGGGGGAATACTCAACAATAAATGTATATGATCTGGACAAGCTTCTGCTTCTATAATTTCAACACCTTTATCCTCACACAGTTTTCTTAATATCCATCCTATATCTTTTTTCAATTCTCCATAAATTTCCATTCGACGATATTTTGGTGAAAATACTATATGATATTGACATCTCCACTTTGTATGTTCTAAACTTTGTGTATCTTTATCTTTTATGATAAAGTCCTCCCTGTTATTTTTATGCGATTAGCTAGACCTGCATTTATTATAACAGGGACTTTTTTTTCGACTAAAATCAAAACCTTCAATTCCGCCGGCTGAGCCGGTGGATTATTTTGAACAGTTATTTACTATAAAATACCTCGAGTCCCGGTATATATAATATATACCGGGACTCGAGGTATTTTATTATCCTTTAATAATTTTATGTCCAAAAAATTTTGATAACATTTTTTATGTTATCAAAAACAACAATGTATTCACAATTATAAAGTTAGTGTCAATGGTAGTTCGCAAAATTCAAGGTAACTCCAAAGAGGTTAAGCGACCGATTTCTGCCTTTTTTCTTGAACCTGTTGCAGTGTATCCGGCTTAATGTAGCAGTGACTCATTGACCAGTCTTCGCTATATTCGATTAGGTATGTCGTAATGATATTGTCAATATCTCTTTACACTTTTTCCTCGAGGATATTGGATCTACGCTGCATCCTTCAATGAGCGGTAATACTGTTGTCTCTTAATCATTGGAGGTAATCCTCCATTGGTGGAGCAGATTCTTCGGTTATTCCAGTAACTAATGAAATATCTCCATATAATTGTTTTCATATGTTCAACAGTTGTTTTTGAAGCATTATATCGATTATAGATTAATTCTTCCTTTAATCTTGCCCACATGCTTTCGCAACGGGCATTTGGTGCTAGTATATAAATAGAGCAAAATAAAATGAGAATTTTCCTAAAAAATATTAAAATAAAATTACAGTAGCTTTCTTACCCTAGCAGTTGCCCCAGCTTTAGGCTACTCGAACTTCCACATTGTCTTGTGAACTTTCTAACCCAAATGTTACCATTCACGCTAGTCACAATAGGGTTACCCCGAATGGATGGGGCAGCCTTTCGGCAATATATCATGCGACTTCTTGTCGCACCTGTATTCCCCTATCACTATGCAGGATACAGCCCCGAATTTCTGGATATGCTTTATATGTATTAATTATTGTTTGTTCACATAACGTGGCTTTCATATTTGTATCCATTGCTAATCCCAGTACTGCAGAATCGAAGCAGTCAAAAACTGCGGATACATACAGTTTTCCATCCAGACACTTTATTTCAGTCATATCTGTTACGCACTTGCTTAACGGTTTATCAGAATAGAAATCACGTTTAATTAAGTCATCAGATTTTCTGGCTTCTTTATCAGCTTTTGTGATTCCATTAGGTCTTCTTTTTGGTCTATGGCTAATACCGATTTCTTCCATAACACGGTATACAGTCCGTTCACTCGGAATCTCAATACCAGCAGGCTTTTTTAGCTCTAAAGCTTGATGCATTCTGATTCGTCCGTAGGCATCATTGCATTCATCTTCAGTACAGATATCTAACATAGCATCTGCAAGAGACTGATATTTCCAAGGCTTATCTTTATATTTAAGATAATTGTGAAATCCCTGTCTGGTTACGCATAGGCTTTTACAATAGAATAAAATTTTACCTTTAATAGTGCCGTCTTCAGTTTTTATTGCAATAAATATCAATCTCTGTTTTTTGTTGACTTCCGACGGCTGGCGGCGAAAAAAGCGCTTGCTTCCTCAAGAAATTCATTCACTTCTTTAAGATGGTGATTCTCTTTGTCCAGTTCTTTAACACGCTTTTTAAGTTCAATAAGTTCCTCGTTAAGAGATAAGGCATTGGAAGGAGTATGAACAGCGTCTTTTGCCTCCAACCTACCTCCTTTGAAGGCTTTAACCCATGTATAGATAGTACTATCAGGAAGCCCCAGTTCCGTTGCGGCTTTGTGTCCACCAATCTCCTGAGCTAATTTTACAGCCTGTGATCTAAATTCTTGGTCATAAGTTTTTATAATTCGTTTTGCCATCTTATTTCTCCTATTCTCTATCAATTATATATCACAATCCTTAAGAATAGGGTGCCAATTTTTATTGTACAACATCAGTCCTTTCCGACTTGGCAGCATTAATCTTTGCATCCACTTCGGCTTCCATGAGCTTTTCACAAAGCCACTTGAGCATAACGAGCAGGGGATCGTCTTCGGTCATGAATTGTAATAGCATTTTTTCCAAAGGTACGTTAGAATGGGAGTAAGCCATCGGTTTTCAACTCCTTTTGGGTTTGTTTGGTCACTTACCTTTTTTCGGAGTTACCGATGGTTTTTCCTATTCTCTTTTGCGAACTTCATTATATGCTATCGTCAATTTTATTCTGGCCTTGACATTTCTTCATAAAAACCAACATTCAACGGATTTCTTTCCACTAATCGCTTATATTTGTATTGAGGATATCCTGCCATTACTGCTCCGGTAATCTTTCTACTCTCAGTAATATGAAATAACTTAAGCAAAGGAGATTTTATATCAAGCGCTGAAACTTCTAAAATTCCAGCCCAGCATGAACCAAGGCCAAGTGTTGGCGCATATAATTCCAAGTATAATGGAATTTTCTCTACCTCGCGGGAAATTAATATCAGCTGTTGCTAAGATGAGACTGAGTGCATCACGGAGAATAACATCAACTCCATTTTCATGGTATTCATTCAAATAGTGCGTAAATCTCCGCTTTAATGTATTATCACTTTCCAATTTATCAATTACTATTTCAACTGACGCATCCAATATTTTCCTGTCATCAATAATTACATATGATATGCTTTGTGAATTACTTGCTGTTGGTGCAAATCGAGCTATATTAACAAGTTTAACCAATTCTTCTCTTGGAACTGCTTTTTCTAAATAACTGCGAATTGAACGGTGGGACCGCAAAAATAACTCCGATTCTTTCGCATTCAATTGGGGATAATCAGCTAATTCCAGTTGTTTAGACAATGGTGTTTTTTTATAATCAATTGCTGCCTGTGGACATATGGCAACACAATGACCACAAGCAATGCAGGATTGGGGCGCTGCTACCTCCGGACCGGTTCACCCCATACTTAAAACAAATGATGGACATTCTTTAACGCAGGCCCCGCATTGAATACATTTTTCTTGATCTATTGTTATCAATTCCATTCTATACACTTCTCCTTTTAAATTTCAGGTACTCTTCTCTAAATTATCCGATGATGATTATGCGTTGGAATCACCCCCGCTTGCGCGGGGACTATGCCATATTTTATGCTTTAATTCAGGATGCTTGGGAATCACCCCCGCTTGCGCGGGGACTATGCTATTCTAGGATACCGGATTTAGTGAAACGTGGAATCACCCCCGCTTGCGCGGGGACTATGGCTATAGCATCTTTTAATTGCGCAGCAGTAGAGAATCACCCCCGCTTGCGCGGGGACTATTCGGTATATACGCACAATATAGTTATTACAATGAGAATCACCCCCGCTTGCGCGGGGACTATGGTCTTAGAAACGTCGTACTCTTAATCAGCAGGGAATCACCCCCGCTTGCGCGGGGACTATGTATTGATGATAAGGGCAATACATTGCAGATAAGAATCACCCCCGCTTGCGCGGGGACTATGTATTGATGATAAGGGCAATACATTGCAGATAAGAATCACCCCCGCTTGCGCGGGGACTATCTTACGGTGGTATTGGCGGAGCTGCTGCATCAATGAATCACCCCCGCTTGCGCGGGGACTATTGTATAAGCTCATGCTTGACGGGCAGATTACTGGAATCACCCCCGCTTGCGCGGGGACTATTTTCTCGTAATATCCTTCGAGCTTATATTGCAGGAATCACCCCCGCTTGCGCGGGGACTATCGCTCCAGATCGGCACATAGTCCGGCAGGCATGGAATCACCCCCGCTTGCGCGGGGACTATCCGTAAACGCCGGTACCGTTGTTAGCTGTTGAAGAATCACCCCCGCTTGCGCGGGGACTATCACACGCTTAAACTCAGAAAATACTGTTACAAGGAATCACCCCCGCTTGCGCGGGGACTATCCGAATAACGCATCAGACGGTGCAACAAAATTAGAATCACCCCCGCTTGCGCGGGGACTATGGAATTGGGTAGCAGCGTCCTCTGTAGTCCATGGAATCACCCCCGCTTGCGCGGGGACTATTTTTGTTGTAGGCGTCAGGCTTAAAAAAAATAAGAATCACCCCCGCTTGCGCGGGGACTATGTGCTAGTAAATCCACAAAAATCAGCTAAAGTAGAATCACCCCCGCTTGCGCGGGGACTATATGTACACGGATTCGCTAAACGGGCATTCTATGGAATCACCCCCGCTTGCGCGGGGACTATATATGCAGCCATACATTGTTGTCAATTACATCAGAATCACCCCCGCTTGCGCGGGGACTATTTTGACACTGCCAAGTTCGCCGCAGAAATATAAGAATCACCCCCGCTTGCGCGGGGACTATTATTTTAACTCTGATCTAGAAATTTTACCTTGAGAATCACCCCCGCTTGCGCGGGGACTATCCTATATAAAATGAAAAGGAGATGGGCTTTATGGAATCACCCCCGCTTGCGCGGGGACTATGGATGGAATTGCCTATATGGGAACTAGTCTGGAGAATCACCCCCGCTTGCGCGGGGACTATTATATTGTATTAACGAAGGTAAGTATATGTTGAGAATCACCCCCGCTTGCGCGGGGACTATTTGGTAGTTTCAGGATTTATAAATCCACAATCAGAATCACCCCCGCTTGCGCGGGGACTATCTCAATATTTTTATAAGGGGCTTGTATTATTAAGAATCACCCCCGCTTGCGCGGGGACTATGACAACAATTTAATGCCGGCTCATGGAAAATAGGAATCACCCCCGCTTGCGCGGGGACTATCTTATTTTTAGACATTTTCTTACCACTGTCACAGAATCACCCCCGCTTGCGCGGGGACTATTGGGCAGGTTTGCCGCAGACAGCACATACCTTGGAATCACCCCCGCTTGCGCGGGGACTATGGCCGCCTCTTAAAAAAAGGAGAAATTAAAATGGAATCACCCCCGCTTGCGCGGGGACTATAATATCAAATGCTTTCACCAATATTGTAATAAGGAATCACCCCCGCTTGCGCGGGGACTATATCTATCAGAAACACCCGTTGCACGCACACTCAGAATCACCCCCGCTTGCGCGGGGACTATGTATATACAGAATAGCTTTTGCTGCTCATTTAAGAATCACCCCCGCTTGCGCGGGGACTATTTTTCTTTCTGTGTATCGAGGTATTCAAGCATGGAATCACCCCCGCTTGCGCGGGGACTATAACTAGTTTAAAGCCTTATTGTGCTTCTATTAGGAATCACCCCCGCTTGCGCGGGGACTATATGAACCTAATATCTGAGCTTTTCATGCAGTAAGAATCACCCCCGCTTGCGCGGGGACTATTTATCAATGGGCAAAGGACGCTTTAATAACAAAGAATCACCCCCGCTTGCGCGGGGACTATCAAGGCTTTCAGGTGCGACCTGAGTGGTTTACTGAATCACCCCCGCTTGCGCGGGGACTATTTAATTCCGTCGTGTGAAATTTACTGAGAACTGGAATCACCCCCGCTTGCGCGGGGACTATTACAGCAGATGGTAAAATATATTAAAATAAGTGGAATCACCCCCGCTTGCGCGGGGACTATCTTTAGATCTAAAAGTAACTATCGTTGAAACTGGAATCACCCCCGCTTGCGCGGGGACTATATCAGCCACCTTAACAGCATGCCGAGGGGGAAAGAATCACCCCCGCTTGCGCGGGGACTATGCAACAGATTAGATTATTCCCATGGGGGCATAAGAATCACCCCCGCTTGCGCGGGGACTATTGTATCACTACAATCAATATTTACAAAAATGGAGAATCACCCCCGCTTGCGCGGGGACTATAATATATGAATATTTGTCGTTATACATTCATAATGAATCACCCCCGCTTGCGCGGGGACTATTTCTGCTACAATAGCATCTACAAGTGCTTTAAAGAATCACCCCCGCTTGCGCGGGGACTATAAATTTATTATCTGATGAAAGAAAGTGAGTTAAGAATCACCCCCGCTTGCGCGGGGACTATTTCGCTTTTTCAGCCCAGTCGATCACTTCTGCGGAATCACCCCCGCTTGCGCGGGGACTATTTATGTCTAGATCGCTGTATGTTTCAATGTCTAGAATCACCCCCGCTTGCGCGGGGACTATTTTTCCTGACAAAAATTAAAAATCACATAGGTGGAATCACCCCCGCTTGCGCGGGGACTATCTCCTGAATAACTGCACCATCAAGCTCGGATGAGAATCACCCCCGCTTGCGCGGGGACTATCAATTCCAAGCTCAAATTTGTTTGAACGCGAAAGAATCACCCCCGCTTGCGCGGGGACTATTTATCAAAAGCGATCTTATGCTTATCAAGAGGAGAATCACCCCCGCTTGCGCGGGGACTATTGATTATAAGGACGGAACCATGCCGACGGTCCAGAATCACCCCCGCTTGCGCGGGGACTATTTTTATTGCCGCCTTGTCGTCATTTACTGCCGGGAATCACCCCCGCTTGCGCGGGGACTATCCATCAAGCTCAGTCGATTCTTTGATAAGCAAAGAATCACCCCCGCTTGCGCGGGGACTATAATCATGTCGAGTTTAGCAATGGCACATTTATAGAATCACCCCCGCTTGCGCGGGGACTATAACAAAGAATGGGAACTGCGATCAGACGCCTTGGAATCACCCCCGCTTGCGCGGGGACTATAAGACTCCTTTTTAATATTAAAGTTTATCATAGGAATCACCCCCGCTTGCGCGGGGACTATGAAACGTCTGGTTACAAGACTAGGGTACCCTGAGAATCACCCCCGCTTGCGCGGGGACTATCAAACAGGGGTGTTTTTGAGGATTCCAAAGCCGAGAATCACCCCCGCTTGCGCGGGGACTATGATAATAAAAAGGAGATAAGGATACACGGACAAGAATCACCCCCGCTTGCGCGGGGACTATATGTACCGTCCAACATTTCATTCGTGTCACCATGAATCACCCCCGCTTGCGCGGGGACTATTTATCGCTGAATAGTTGTATTTGTCTAAGTCAAGAATCACCCCCGCTTGCGCGGGGACTATATTTCTTTTAATTGCTTTATGAGCTTAGGTCTATGAATCACCCCCGCTTGCGCGGGGACTATATCACACAGAATTACAAAGAGAAGGCTGGAGTAGAATCACCCCCGCTTGCGCGGGGACTATTTATTTTTGTTGCGTGCCATGAATTCAGTGGCGGAATCACCCCCGCTTGCGCGGGGACTATCTGATGCCAAGCAACGTTGGAATTACAGTCGTAGAATCACCCCCGCTTGCGCGGGGACTATATGGGCTTGTAACTGCCAAGTCGTAGTAACGGAGAATCACCCCCGCTTGCGCGGGGACTATACTTTTGTAGCTTCAATTTCACGTTCAAATTTAGAATCACCCCCGCTTGCGCGGGGACTATGATTTATTATTAGGTGGCAGTCCGTGTCAAGGAGAATCACCCCCGCTTGCGCGGGGACTATAGAAAAAATGGAAAGTAAATATAAACAATATGAGAATCACCCCCGCTTGCGCGGGGACTATGTAATATCCCCAAGTTGCTTTGTGTAAGGGTGAGAATCACCCCCGCTTGCGCGGGGACTATATGTATGGTGTCTATGCAAAAAACGAAAATAAAGAATCACCCCCGCTTGCGCGGGGACTATTTTATGATAGCATATACATTATTTAAGGCTTCAGAATCACCCCCGCTTGCGCGGGGACTATTTGAATCAAGCACCAAATCTGCGCATAAGCGGAGAATCACCCCCGCTTGCGCGGGGACTATTAAAAATGGCTTATGTTGAAACAACGGGCTTTAGAATCACCCCCGCTTGCGCGGGGACTATCTTATCCAGCATCATTAAGATATTATCCTTTAAGAATCACCCCCGCTTGCGCGGGGACTATGCCGTGCATCTGCTGATATTTCAAGCACTACTAGAATCACCCCCGCTTGCGCGGGGACTATCTGACAGCCGACCGCCGCATTCAATCGAAGCAGGAATCACCCCCGCTTGCGCGGGGACTATGTTGATAAACTTCTTCTTCTAATCTGAAAATAAGAATCACCCCCGCTTGCGCGGGGACTATGCGCAGCATAAAGCAATCCCAACGCCGCCAGTGGAATCACCCCCGCTTGCGCGGGGACTATTTTATTAGCAATGTCATTGTACAGTATCCCTTGGAATCACCCCCGCTTGCGCGGGGACTATCTTCTCCAATACGCATACCAGTATAATAGCTTAGAATCACCCCCGCTTGCGCGGGGACTATGCGATATACCTAGCATTTCTCTAATTGCAATAAGAATCACCCCCGCTTGCGCGGGGACTATCGCATTTCAAAGAAATACGACAGGAAGAATTTGGAATCACCCCCGCTTGCGCGGGGACTATCTATCCCCTGACCGCCTATATGACTATTTAAGTAGAATCACCCCCGCTTGCGCGGGGACTATTTGAATATAAAATATCAGAAACAATGAAGCCTGGAATCACCCCCGCTTGCGCGGGGACTATGCTCAATGCACGCAGAGGCTCTGATGGTACCAGGAATCACCCCCGCTTGCGCGGGGACTATCTGCACAGTAATTCCGTAAACAACGATATCAAAGAATCACCCCCGCTTGCGCGGGGACTATAAATAGAAGGACTAGAAAATGTACTTGCTAATAGAATCACCCCCGCTTGCGCGGGGACTATGTGCAACTCCCAACTATCGCAAACAACGGAATAGAATCACCCCCGCTTGCGCGGGGACTATCAACCGTAACGTGTGTATCCGTTTTCTGCTCAAGAATCACCCCCGCTTGCGCGGGGACTATGCGGTGTCGTACAGGTCGTTAGTGGAAACAATGGAATCACCCCCGCTTGCGCGGGGACTATTTGCTTCAAAATCTCTCCTGATCTGCCAAGTGAGAATCACCCCCGCTTGCGCGGGGACTATAGCAAAAAATGCTGATAAGTACTTAGTGCTTTTATTAATTCCTTATTTTTTTTATTACTTCTTAGCAGATGCAGTACTAATTTTCTTCAACGCCTCATAAAGTAAATATACGTTTCGTGCATCATTTAACGCACGATGTTTTATTTTACTATCAATATTAAGAAACTTAAGCAAGTTACCCAATTTATATGATACTAATTGCGGAAGCACAGCTTCAGCAAGCATGACGGTATCAAAATAAGTTGTCTGCAAATGCATTCTTTCTTTTTTCAGTGCCTCTTCTAAAAAGTTTTTATCAAAGTCAGAATGATGTGCTATTAACACATTATCACCAACAAAATCAATGAAATCATCTAATACATATGATAAATCTTCACCTTTAGTAACCAATTCCTTAGAATTTATTCCGGTCATTTCTTCAATTATTACCGGCAATGTCTCTCCGATATTTATCAATTTAGAAAATTCTGCTTGAATATGACCTTGGCATATTTTAACAGCGCCTATTTCTATAATACAATCTTTTTTGACAGAAAGGCCCGTAGTTTCAAGATCAAAAGCCACATAATTATCTACCCAATAATTCCCTGATAACACTTTTGATTGCTTCAAAGTCACAGCGTCTTTATTTATTTTTACTTTGTATCTATGTTTATAACGCAAAGCTGCTACACCTTTTTTTAAGGCATCGGGATCAATATCAGCAGTTATTTGCTCAAAATTAGGTCGTAACATTAGTTGCAATCCCTCGTATTCCTCAATCTTCCATGTATTACCATGGGTTCTAAAAGTAAAACCTTGTTCATTGTTAATACTATAAGCCATGACTGCTATTCCGGATTTTAAGTTTTTTACAATACGCTCCCACAAAAGATCTCTCACCCGCGAACTAACTTTGCCTACATACACATTCGTATCAAGTTCAAATAACCACCGAGTTAGATCACCTCTTAAATTAAGTGGACATTTCGTCAAAGTTATAACAATCATTCTTGTCCTTTTCCTCCGACATTATTCTCATTTGTATATAACACACCGCTGGGCACATTGCTTTGTTTATTATCCCATAAAGTTAACAGATTAGCTTGAACCAAATTGTCATTTGACACATTTAATAAAAACTGAATATCATCTACTATTTGAACAATAAGCTTATTTTCTCTGAATTTATCCCGTAACAACTTACGCATTTCACTACCAATGTCTTCTACTGCCTGAGCAGCCAACTGAAAAGCATACGGTATAACATATTGAGACTTATATAAATCTGCCATATCATATACAAATGACCGTTCATGACTATTATGCACAAAACCCAGTCCTGGCGAACATCCCATGGATAATATCACGCTATGACATAAACCATATAAACAGGCATTTCCTGCCGATAGTGCTTGATTAACTGGACTTCCATCACTAAAATTATCTACATCATAGTTTCTGCCATCCCAAGGTACATTAAATTCTTTCGACAGTTTCCGATAAAGGGAACGCATACGTGCTCCCTCTTTTCCTCGTAATTCCTGTATAGTATAATTTCTGTCATCTAAATGAGTAAATCGCATTTTATACATTGCTTTGACAACTGCCGCTCTTTTATGAACATTAGAGACCAATGCAGCTTGACGTATCAAAAGCTTCGAACTATGTGTTAGAGGAGAACCATAAGCATAAAATCGTACTCCTTCCTCACCTACCCATAGTATGGATACCCCTGCTTCTCCTAACAACTGTACTGCTCTATGGGTAATATTCGAACCTGGTCCAAGCATAACAACACTTAATACCGCTGCCGGTATATGAACTGTTCCCCGTATGTCTAAAACAGTAATCGACCCATCCTGTCTATTTATTTTGCAATGTTCCAAATACACATAGGTAATTCTGTCCTTAATTACAGGAATTTCTTGCAGTGTGACTTTATCTATACTCATGGCATCTCCTAATATTATGCAAGGGTTAAAAGTCCGCAACCATACGCTTTACCATGTCCTATACCCTGTATTAATGTATTTTTTAATTTATTAATATCATTAACACGCAAACTTCCTTGATATGTAACTGTCTGTAACGTAACTGCGGCGTTACTTTTTTTAAATTTCAGCTTATCAAATGATGTAATGGTCACACTAAGAAAAGTAACCCCCATGGTTTTGCTACGGTTAGCCAGCCAATCTACCCAGTTATTTGCTCCTACTAAGGGTATCCTATTTCCTTTTATACATTTTACCGGATTCCCACATAATTTAAAGTACCATTGCTGTCCGTCAGCCAACTTACACAATAAGTTATTATAATCCCTTATGTCCCACTCTGCTTTAGAAAAAGGATAAGTAGGTTTGTCCTCACTTAAGCATAGCAGATACGTCTTTCCCTGTAATTGATCTATACGCCATCTTGCACTCTGCCTATTTCCGATAAAACACCTTTCCAATTCACCATGAATCCGTGATGGAGAAGACATGATTTTTTGTGTTATGCGATTATTGGTATATAATTCAATTCTGGATAAATACATTTTCTCACTCCTTATACCGCTTCAAAAGCATCATGTTCCTCTGGATGGGTTATTTGGTCCATATATTCTTTTTTATTCCGATATTGGTATTGCCTATATGTACGGTCAAAGGTAACCGGCAAATCACGGGACAATACAGCATTCTTATCATCAGCACCAACATCGACTATATATCGTTGAATAGTATCATTGTTCATAACTGGATGATAACTTGTTAAAGCTTCTTCCACACTCAATTCAGATATCCCCGCATATAATTCTGGTGTAACCGGACAGGACCTACGTCCACAATAGAGAGGAAAGTATGGTTTACGAATAGCCTCCGCCAGTTTAAAAATAAAATTATCTTCCCCATTTATAGCTGTCAAAAATACAGCATCTGCAAGATAATAACTATATTTTAATGTATTATCTGCTGCTCTATCAGGATTTGTAACCATCTGAAAATCATAAAACACATGTCCCTCTCGCAATACCCGCACACCAAATTTGAGTTTTGCCAAATCCGTTATCGGCTCGCTGCGCCGTCTTCCTAAAGCCGCAGCAAGTATCCCCACCATACCACTTTTTGTTACTTCCCGTTCTGTTTCACGATAATCGAATTTAGCAGGAGCTCCCCAAGCTTGCAAGGGAGCATTAAACAACAATAATAATGTTTTCATTATAATTGCTCCTTAATAACCTGTTCCACATCAGTAAGTAAATCTTTTAATGCAGTCTTTTTCCCTAAATCTTTTAAATCTGTATCCCCTATCACCCAACTATATTGAGGAGCAGATACAAAATTAGCATAAACAGATTTGGCATACTGGTCAAGAGCCTGAACAGATTGAGTTTCATATCCTCCGTTCGCAACAACCGGTTTTTCAAAAGCACCAACTAAATTAACTGGTTGATCTTCCCGCAAAGTTACCATAACTGCAAAAGGCAACGTTCTATTAGCAAAGGTATTCTGCTTACCCGTGGGCATAGACCGAATAAAGGCGTCCACAAAACACTCTGCCGCTTTAGCTACAGCACCTTTATTATCAGACAGTTGTTTATTCAGTTCATGTAATGCAATAGTAGCATACCGATACAAAGTAGAAGAATTAAATTCCACCGTACCAATCATGCCAGCACCCGCCGTTTCCCCCTGAGCCTCCTGAATATCGTCTACTGCAGTAAAATAATCAAATTCCGTACTAACTTTATGAGTAGAGATAGCATGGGCCACTTGACAGCTGGCATCTACATTCATCGTAGGATCATTCGCTACCATCCGGCCAAATAAAGCCATATCAATAGTTGGCGCAACATTAATAGCTTCTCGTAATTTCTTGGTCAAGTTTTTATTTGCCCTAGTTAATTCTTTTTTCGCTAATTCTAATTCTTCGGATTTTTTAGGTACATTTTGGACATTGGCTTCTGCAATATTTAATTCACTTAAATCACATTGAGCCATCGCTTTGATTTGTGCCGGACTGATAAAGAATAACGCCTTAACATTATCCGTACTGTCCATCTCATTATCTTCTGTTTTTTCATCAATTTCCTTTTTATTAATTATATTAGCAATTAATAAAAGCTTACGAGCCGTTTTTTCAGATTCTTCAGCTTCTTTTCCTTCTCCCATCAATTCCTTAGTTAATAATTCAACTAAATGTAAAGTTCTAATTCCTACTTTATCAGCGGGTAATTGTTCCACAAATTGTTTTCTCACCGCTCTTTTCCAAGCCTGTGAACTGACCCTGCCTCTCATTACTCCGCCATATACAGCAGTCTTGGGTGAATTCGTATCATCTCTGTTAATGCAAGAAGGCGGTACTGTTTGCAAAACATGTATATCTAAGAATAATCGTTTCCCTTGGTTGAAATTTTCAGTCATGATTTTCATCCTCCATTTTTTTTACATATTTTTTGTAATAATCTTGTCCCCAATGCAAAGTGATCTTATCTTTACTATCCTCATATTGTAAACCATAAAGGTCTTTGGCCAGCAGAACATAATCTAAAGGTATAGCATGTGAACGCAACTGCCCCACTAAACTACGCAGATGAATAGCAATAGATTCTATGCTATCTGCGCTCACTAATGCCTGCATTCTCCGTGTTACTGCTTCACTACGCTTACCAATGCTGCCTTCCGTAGCAAGCAACCGCATCGCATCACCAAAGCTGGCACCGGGCTTATGCATACTCCTTGTTTGACCCCGCTGATGGTATGCATATAAGGTTAAGGCTAAATAAATAGCCCATTCTTCATAAGTTGGATTTTCTGTATGAGACAATAATTCGTCATCTAAACCTTCAAGCGTATATTCCCATAAATCTGGCAATGTACCTGGTTTTTTACCCAAGCCGCGTCTTAACTTGGCTAAAGCAACTCTTGTAGCAGGATGTGTCAGCGTATGAGACCACTGTTCCACTCTTTGTGTTACAAAATTTGTCAACAGTTTTGTTTTTCCCATCAATGTTCTCTCCCTTCATGTATTATTTAAGCTTAGCTAATTTGTCTTGTTGTTTCGGTGTTCTATATAAAAAATCGTTATATGCTTCACTGACACTTAATACACTAATTTTGCGTTTCTTTTCCTGCCTAGAAGTTACTAAACGTATATAGCGGGAGTTATTCTCAAGGCCAGCTATTTCTTTACCACACATTCTTATGATATGTTGTGCCTGCATATACCACTGGTTCATATCTTCATCAATATCGTCCTGATCAGGATTAATATTAATCAGCCAGCGTCGAAATGGTGTATCTAACCTTGCATAAGTTTGCTCAGATATATGCTGATTATCTAAGCCTATATCACTTACAAAACGCTTTAATGCCCCTACCAACTGATCAGTAACAGCAACAATCGCAATAATTCGTTCTCCCCAGTTATCATAACGTTCTTGTAAAAGATTACCCGGATAGGCCAGTGTATCAACTACACTGGTTAGTACAGACATATTCATATTCCCATATTCTATGCCTACACACACTATTTTTACTATCCTAGTTCCTTGTAAGTATCTTTCATTGACCAATTTGCTATACCATGCCAGAATACCAGGATTATGTCTGCCACTTGTTTGTTGTTTTAAAGTAATCAAGCTGACAAACCCTTGCCACAAACGCTTATCAATAGAATACTTCATAGGGACTATTTCTTTTTTGTTTTTATGTCCCACTTCTTTCCATGTAGTAAATTGTT
Source organism: Pectinatus frisingensis (assembly GCF_014076555.1). Classification (NCBI taxonomy): domain Bacteria; kingdom Bacillati; phylum Bacillota; class Negativicutes; order Selenomonadales; family Selenomonadaceae; genus Pectinatus; species Pectinatus frisingensis. The sequence goes on along the minus strand of NZ_CP045424.1, from coordinate 505,710 downwards.
CTGCAAAACACAAATGTTTATTATTGTCTGCAAAATATTCCCCGGCATCTTTATCTGCCGTCACATAACCTATTACGCAATGTTCCTTACACCGTAATTTCACACAGCGGGATTGTAACGTTAATAAAAGTTTGGGATTAGCTGGTAATGGTATTTTCACCTTATGATTAACAGGCTGTCTTTCCCAAATTGCTTCTCCCCTACCCCATATCCCCTCTGAACCATCTGGCACTAGAATCAAATTAAGAAGAAGTGTTTCAAACATATTATTTCCTTCTATCATGATAGAACCTATTTGTCCTAACCAACCCGTACCTGATCCGCCTTTATTAGAAGTATCATCCCAAGCTTGTAAGTTTAATAACCAACGAGTTGCTTCTGCCATAGATATGGATTCACAATTAGGTCGGTGATTAAATAAGCGTCTTTTATTATTACTCTCTGCTATGTTACCAATTAGTTTATTTAGACTGACTTTCTTCACTTTGGCATTTTTCCTGAATTCACTAACCTGATAAAAAGGATATTGGGGATGTACCAGCCAAAAATGCTCACTATGTTTGTCTAAATACGTATGAATAGGCCTCACTTCAAATCGTTTGCATTCCCACAAACTATGCCACGTATCATAAATATCATCAGTATCTTCTGCATCTGTCAATGGCTTACCATTCGCATCATTTCCTTCATACACGCAATGTAACACTGCCAACAAAAATCGTAGCATAGCCACATCCTGCGTAACAGCCTCACCAGCTAAGGCTCTGTATTCATGAGCATGCTCATATACGTTTTTAAGTGAAACCATATCTTCATTGCCATCTAACTTTAATACTTTAATCCAAGGTTCTGTTAGCAGGTTAAATTCTTTGTCGTTCATATGTCAATCCTTCCTCCTTAGAATAAGATACGATATAATCGCCAAATTCAGCTTGTCCTTTTTCATCCACCAACATTACAAGCGCATATTTTAATACCGGCGAATTATTAAACAAATAACCACAACGAACTGTCGTTTCCTTAATACTTTCTAATACGGTATCATTTATAAGTATTCGTGGCAACCCCACCGATTGGGAAGCAATTCGTTTATCCCGTTGCGCAGTTTGTTCTTCCGGTACTTGTTCCCCTTCAAAATAATATATATATTTATTTTTTTCTTGCAATAAGATAATTTCCTGACTTAAGGTACTATCACGAACACCAGTATCATCATTGTCTGAATCTGAATTTTTAGTAAAACCAATTAATGTTTTATTCAATTTATTTAACTTTTTAGGTGACTCTATCATATATCCTCGAGATTTATTTCCCTTATTTTCAATTTTTTCCTGCCACAGTTTCCACAAACCTTTATTCTCTGCATTAAAATCTTGTATTTCATACACTGCATCTATTAAAGAAGGAATATCGATTGGCAACGTAACTTTTTGGCGTACATGCAGTAATTCATATGTACGTTCAAGTATATACTGATCATACACGTGCAAACTTCCCTCATCCTCAACTTTTCCTTGGTTGCTTACCCCCATTATATAACACAATGGCCGCTGTTTATGCATTGGTCTTATTACCGTATGTCTGAACAAACGCCCAATACGTTGAAAGAACAAATCAATAGGGCAAATTTCGGTGATCAGCACATCGAAATCAATATCTAAGGATTGCTCCAATACTTGTGTACCAATAATAACCTTATGGGCCTTGCTGTGATTCTTATTACTCTTGCCAATTTGTTTGATCAATGCAGATTCACGTTTACTTCTATCTGCTGCTAAAAACCGGGAATGAAACAGTTCAACATTATCAGAACCAAATTTCTCTTTAGACAGCCCATATAACTGCTGTGCTTTGTTTACTGTGTTTACCACAATGCCAATATAACCGCCCTCATAGTACAACTTTTCTACCAAATTCAGATTATCGGTTATTTCCCCTTCAACGAATTTAATATCAATATTCTTAACTCTTTCGTTCCTGACAGTTGTATTATAAACATTAACACGATCATTTAATATATCCGTATACGTAATAAGCGGATATGTTAATGATAAGATACTTTCTGTTAATTCTATATTACCTGCTCCTTTGGCATATTCTTCCGCTAACGTTTTTCTTAAACTTCTTGTCAATGTAGCTGATAAGAGAATAACCGGTATCTGATACGCGCCCAACCAACGTAGTGTTGTTTTTAAATATTCGTCGGTATATGCATCATAAGCATGACATTCGTCTACTATAACTATCTTATTTAAGAATGCTAAATGTCTCAGGAATATATGTTTGCTTATGTGCGACATCATCAATAGTTGATCTACAGTTCCTACCACAAAATCAGCCAATAATCCTTGCTTTCGTCCAGTAAACCAGTCATTTATTTCAATATAAGACGATGTATGTTTCTTCAAGTTATCATCTTCATCATATATCATGCCATTTTTAGAACCTATGTGTGACAACTCAGTAAAATCATCATTTAACCAGGCATTACTATGAGCTAAATTAACAGAATGCCCAAAACCATCATTTAAACAATCTATCCATTCCTTCAAGCGAACAAACATACTATTTGAAGTTGCCTGAGTAGGTAAAGCAAAGTATACACCATCACAATTTGTTTTGTTGGCAAAATATTCTGTTGCCACTAATGCTGCTTCCGTTTTTCCTTGTCCCATTTCAGCTTCGATAATTAATAATCCAGGACTTTTTATTTCTTTTACAATACTTTCTACAGTTTGTTGCATCAAATTAGGCGTGAAACCAAATCTATCCTTATACAAATTATTTAAGTTTTTACTTTGCCAATGACCTGTTAACTTAAATTTATGCCAGCCACTAATAATCCTACACTCTTCATCAATATGATCAGCACATTGCTCATAATCAATTAAAGGAAAAAATGTCTCGTTACTGGCAATCCAGTCAGCCATAATTAATAATCCACACAATACTACTTGTGCCGATTTAGAAATCAATGGTATTTCTTCTGCTGTCAACTGATATTCTCCCAGCTCCAATGCTATTGTAAATAATTGTGCCTGTACCTTAGTCCATTGTGCAACTTTTGCACCGTAGTATTTGGGATAGGTATTTATCGCCTCACTTTTGGCATCATTTGTTGCAAGTCCATGGTGTGCTCCTATAATTGAGGCCACCCCTGCATTACAGCCAAAATTAGTTAGCAGTACTTCCCCTGCTCTGGCATGCTTA
>NZ_CP045424.1:235000-497500 GCF_014076555.1 Pectinatus frisingensis | reverse complement strand
GTTCTTTTCACCTTTCCCTCACGGTACTATGCGCTATCGGTCGCCAGGTAGTATTTTGCCTTGGAGGGTGGTCCCCCCTGTTTCTCGCAAGGTTCCTCGTGCCCCGCGATACTCTGGATACTGACCCGGATGACCCGCCTTTCGGCTACGGGGGTTTTACCCGCTGTGCCTGACCTTTCCAGGTCATTCGCCTAAACGTTCCATCCTTTTTGTCAGTCCTCAACCCCGTACCACCGAAGTGATACGGTTTGGGCTTGTGCCCATTTCGCTCGCCGCTACTTTGGGTATCTCGTTTGATTTCTCTTCCTCCGGGTACTTAGATGTTTCAGTTCCCCGGGTTTGTCTTCCTTTCGGATGGCAGGACTTCTCCTGCCGGGTTGCCCCATTCGGACATGTACGGCTCAATAGATGCTTGCTCTTCCCCGTACCTTTTCGCAGCTTACCGCGTCCTTCTTCGACTCCTGGCGCCAAGGCATCCACCATATGCCCTTATTCGCTTAACTTCGGCAAAACTGCCATAACCATCATTCTGCTTCGTCAGCGCTTCACTTCGTTCATCAGCGTATAATGATACGTTTTCTTCCCTCAGTTTTGCCCTTCCTCGCATAATAATGCTTCTTGCAGCCTTGCCGTTACACTTCAAGATTTCCCTTAAAATGTCACCTTCAGCTTAAGTCATTTGTTTTTGTCTTAGCTTGTTTTAGTTTCCTAATTGTGCTTGGTCCAACTATTCCCCGCCATCCTCTTGAAAATTTCTTCTCACAAGTTTGGCATTGGTGATTAATTGTTCTTTGCTTTTCTTCTGTGTAGTTTTCAATGTGCAATTATGGTGGGCCTAAGTAGACTTGAACTACTGACCTCACGCTTATCAGGCGTGCGCTCTAACCAGCTGAGCTATAGGCCCATTTCTCTTCTGGTGGAGACGAGGAGATTTGAACTCCTGACCCCCTGCTTGCAAGGCAGGTGCTCTCCCAGCTGAGCTACGCCCCCATTAGTTCTATCTATTTTTTTTTGAGGGAGAAACCCTCAAAACCAAACAATACATATTCCGGATGTGCTCGACGGATTGTTTTAATCCTTAGAAAGGAGGTGATCCAGCCGCACCTTCCGATACGGCTACCTTGTTACGACTTCACCCCAATCATCGCCCCCACCTTAGACGGTCGGTGCCTTGCGGCCCTTAGCCGGCTTCGGGTGTGAATGACTTTCGTGGTGTGACGGGCGGTGTGTACAAGGCCCGGGAACGTATTCACCGCAGTATGCTGACCTGCGATTACTAGCGATTCCGACTTCATGCAGGCGGGTTGCAGCCTGCAATCCGAACTGGGAGACATTTTTTGGGGTCCGCTCCAGATCACTCCTTCGCTTCCCTCTGTGTGTCCCATTGTAGTACGTGTGTAGCCCAGGACGTAAGGGGCATGATGACTTGACGTCATCCCCGCCTTCCTCCGCGTTGTCCGCGGCAGTCTCACTTGAGTTCCCACCTTTACGTGCTGGCAACAAATGATAGGGGTTGCGCTCGTTGCGGGACTTAACCCAACATCTCACGACACGAGCTGACGACAGCCATGCACCACCTGTTTTCTTGTCCTCCGAAGAGAAAATATCCATCTCTGGATACGTCAATCAATGTCAAGCCCTGGTAAGGTTCTTCGCGTTGCGTCGAATTAAACCACATACTCCACCGCTTGTGCGGGCCCCCGTCAATTCCTTTGAGTTTCAACCTTGCGGTCGTACTCCCCAGGCGGGATACTTATTGCGTTTGCTCCGGCACAGGAGGGGTCGATACCCCCTACACCTAGTATCCATCGTTTACGGCCAGGACTACCGGGGTATCTAATCCCGTTCGCTACCCTGGCTTTCGAGCCTCAGCGTCAGTTACAGTCCAGAAAGCCGCCTTCGCCACTGGTGTTCTTCCCAATATCTACGCATTTCACCGCTACACTGGGAATTCCGCTTTCCTCTCCTGCACTCAAGAACCTCAGTTCGGACCCCATCACGGGGTTGAGCCCCGCACTTTTAAGATCCGCTTAATGTTCCGCCTGCGCTCCCTTTACGCCCAATGATTCCGGACAACGCTTGCCGCCTACGTATTACCGCGGCTGCTGGCACGTAGTTAGCCGTGGCTTTCTAACAGGGTACCGTCATTCACTATACTTATTGGCTATAGTGCCGTTCGTCCCCTGCAACAGAACTTTACGATCCGAAGACCTTCCTCGTTCACGCGGCGTTGCTCCGTCAGGCTTTCGCCCATTGCGGAAGATTCCCCACTGCTGCCTCCCGTAGGAGTCTGGGCCGTGTCTCAGTCCCAATGTGGCCGTTCATCCTCTCAGACCGGCTACTGATCGTCGCCTTGGTGCGCCGTTACCGTCACCAACCAGCTAATCAGACGCAGGCCCATCTCCAAGCGATAGCTAAAAGCCACCTTTGGTAATACTGCCATGCAGCAGTATTACAACATTCGGTATTAGCACCCCTTTCGGAGTGTTGTCCCCATCTTGGAGGCAGGTTGCCTACGCGTTACTCACCCGTTTGCCACTAAGCCCTTACCGAAATAAGAGCCTCGTTCGACTTGCATGTGTTAAGCACGCCGCCAGCGTTCGTCCTGAGCCAGGATCAAACTCTCCATAAATTTATCGGAGAGCCAATTTGGCTCTTGTCATTTTTGTTAAAAAGAAATTGTTTCAGGTTTTTATTTAAACCGCACATCCGGTATGTTTCGAAAACATATGATGTATTGTTCAGTTTTCAAGGTGCCTGCCTCAACGAGTCAGCTTGTATATATTATCACGCGCTGTTTCGTTTGTCAAGGACTTTTTTTCGCCCGGTTCCCCGGCCGCCGCTCTCTTGAGCGCAGGAATTATTATATCTAAACTTTCTCCCTTTGTCAATCCCTTTTCCCGCTTTTTATACAATATTTTAATAAATAAAGCTGTATCAAAAGGTATAGCACCCTGCAATACAGCCTTGTTTTCTCATAAATCAGTTATAGCTAATCCGGTATCATGCATGAATTGCGATATTTTATACACTCCGCGGCTAACCGTCAGGTAATTTTCCGGTGTGAGTGACTGCTGCCCGTCGGACAATGCTTTAGCCGGATTAGGATGCACTTCGATCATCAATCCATCAGCACCGGCTGCTATTGCAGCAAAGGCCATCGGTTTTACCATTCTCCATTTACCGGTGCCATGGCTGGGATCTACTATTATTGGTAGATGACTTAAATGCTTCACTGCGGCAACAGCACTCATATCCAATGTATTTCGTGTATATGTTTCATAAGTACGTATACCGCGTTCACACAAAACCACATTATTATTTCCTTCCTTCATAATGTATTCAGCTGCATTAAGCCATTCTTCCAGTGTCGCCGCCAATCCTCTTTTTAATAGAACAGGTTTTTGGGATTGTCCCACTTCCTGCAGCAAGCGAAAATTTTGCATATTCCTTGCACCGACTTGCAACATGTCGGCATATTTTGCCACCGTCTCTACGGCTTCCACTTCCGTGACCTCTGTCACAATTTTCAATCCGGTTTGATTACGAGCCTCAGCCAAATATTTTAACCCTTCATCTTTCAATCCCTGGAACGAATAAGGTGATGTACGCGGTTTATAGGCACCGCCGCGTAAAAACTGGGCACCGCCCTTTTTGACTATTTTTGCAGCCTCCAGCAATTGATTTAATGATTCTACCGCACATGGACCAGCCATTATCACGGGATTCCCGTCACCTATTTTTATTCCGTCAACATCAACAACACTTGAAATCGGATGAAACTCGCGACTGGCCAGTTTATAACTTTTTGATATTGCCACTGTATGGTCTACGCCATGCAGCGCCTCTAACGATAATGTATCTATGTTTCTTTTGTCTCCAATGAGTCCGACAATCTTTTGTTCGCTACCCTCCATAATTTTGGCGCACAATCCCACATTTTCAATTGCTTCAACAACTTCTTGTATATCCCTTTTTGTTGCATCAGGATTCATTATTACTATCATAGTTTACACCTCTAAATAATATTTATTTTATTACAGGAAACATCCCCATATTCTTAAGCCATAGGCATTTATCATTAAGATTAGTCAATAATTTATCTATGATGTTTTGACTTTTAGCGGCAATGTCTATTTCAAAAAAGAACATATAATTGCCCAATCCTTTCTTACTAGGACGTGATTCTATATGGGTCATATTCACATCATATTTAGCAAATTCCAGCAATATGTCACATAAACTACCGGCCTTTCTTCCGTCCATACGGCAGACAATCAACATTTTTTCATTGGGTCCGGCAGCAATATTGTGTCCTTTTTTATTCAGCAGCATAAACCTGGTGACATTATCGTCATCATCTTGTATGTCAGAAAATATTGGTATTAATCCATATATTTCAGCTGCCCTTGCCGATGCCACTGCAGCCGCACCATTTAATCCATCAGCAACCATTTCAGCTGCGTAAGCAGTACTGGATGTTTCCAGAGTAGTTGTATCAGGATAATATTGCTGCAAAAATCTGCGGCATTGTGACAACGCTTGTGAATGTGAGACTATTTTATCAATCCTTGTTTTTTTTTCTTTTACCAATAGTTGATGACGAATCGGCCAAATAAATTCCATACTTACTTGCAAATCTACATCTAATGCCAATGTGTCCAGCGTAACCCGCACAGAACCTTCCAACGAATTTTCCACCGGTACAACGCAATAATCAATCAGTCCTTTATCAGCAGCTACAAGCACATCAACTATACTGTGATAAGGTTTTAACTGCCACTTATATCCGAGCAGTTCATTTATGTGTACAGCAGCTGCTTCACTGTACGTACCGCATGGTCCTAAAAAGCCCAATACAGCCAATCTTCCATTCACCTCCAAAAAAATAAACCTCGCCCTGTAAAGGGCGAGGTTTTCTCACGTTACCACCTTAATTGACCTTAAAAAGGTCATCTCATCTAAGGCACAGGCATAAAGCCGATACCTGCTCACATTTAACGGTTGAGTTCCGGCACCACCTACTAAGAAATTCAGTGGGCAACTCCTAGGTGAACTTGGGCGGTTATTTTTATGCCACATTCCAGCAAGTATGGCTCTCTGTAATAATCACAACTGCTTACTTTTCCCATTCATCATTTTTACACATATACATTTCTAATTTAAATTATATTATCATAAATAGTTACTTTTTGCAAACATTATTTTTTACCAGTATAATTTATTTTTAACAAACAAAAAAGCCCTTCTCGTGGAGAAGAGCTGCTATTACGATGGTGCCGTTGGTGGGAGTCGAACCCACACACCCGTGAAGGCGGCAGATTTTGAGTCTGCTGCGTCTGCCAATTCCGCCACAACGGCATTAATATGTGCTGTGAAACATGTAATATTATATTATCAAAACTATTTATTGTCAATATATTTTATAGATTTTTTAATTCCAATCCCACCGGACAATGATCGCTGCCTAATATATCGCTATAAATGAAGGCATTGGCAATATTGTCCTGCATAGATTCAGAAATCAGAAAATAGTCAATGCGCCAACCGGCATTTCTGTCGCGTGCTTTTCGTAAATACGACCACCAGCTATACGCACCGACTTTATCTGGATATAAAAACCGGAACGTGTCAATAAATCCAGTAGCCAGCAATTGAGTAAACGCATGTCTTTCTTCATCAGAAAATCCGGCATTTTTATGATTGCTGGCAGGATTTTTTAAATCTATCTCTTCATGCGCGACATTTAAATCGCCGCAGACGATTGTCGGTTTATTTTCCTTTAACCCAAACAGATATTTACTGAATGCCTTTTCCCACTCCAGTCTATAAGACAATCTGGCAAGTTCATTCTTAGAATTTGGTGTATATACAGTAACCAAATAAAATTTATCCATTTCTAAAGTTATTACACGACCTTCTTGGTCATGTTCTTCTATGCCAATTCCATAAGTTACATGCAATGGCTTTTTCCTGGAAAAAACTGCTGTTCCAGAGTAACCTTTTCGCACTGCGCTATTCCAATATTGCCAATATCCCGGTAAATCCAATTTTAATTGTTCCGGCTGCATTTTTGTTTCCTGTAAACAAAAGAAATCAGCATCAAGTTTATTAAATGTTTCCATAAACCCTTTATTTACACAAGCACGTAATCCATTTACATTCCATGATACAAATTTCATAAAAACACCTCTTCGCACATTATTTCTTAATCAAATTGTCAGCAATAGTGACAAATTCTTGCAGTGACAAAGTCTCCCCGCGTCTTTTAAAATCGATTTTTGATTGTTCCAGTACAGTTTTTATTTTATCTTTATCATATCCGGTAGTCTTTAATGAATTAGCCAAAGTTTTACGTCGTTGTCCAAAAGCTGCTTTTACTACATTAAAAAATACTTTTTCATCCACTGGAACAATAGGCCGTGCTGAATAAACATTGCAAAGGACCACTGTCGAATCTACTTCCGGTGGTGGCATAAAGGCATTCGATGCTACATGGAAACAAAGTTGCGGTTTGCTGTAATATTGAACGGCTACCGATAATGCTCCATATATTTTACTACCCGGAGCAGCTGCCATCCGTTCAGCCACTTCCTTTTGCACCATGGTAACAAGTTTAGTTATAGGTAGATGTTTTTCCAACAATGCCATTATTATTGGTGTAGTTATATAATATGGTAAATTGGCCACTACTTTAAATGGTTTTGTGCCAATCAATTTTTTTATATCAGTTTTTAGTATATCTGCATTAATAATATGCAGATTATCATACCCCTCTAACGTATGGCTTAAAATTTCCGGCAGTCTTTTATCTAATTCTACGGCAAAAACCTCCGCACCTGCCTCCAGCAGGCTTTGTGTCAAAGTACCTATTCCAGGCCCTATTTCCAAAACAGTGTCCTGAGGTGTTATCTGCGCGGCATCAATTATACCAGAAACTACAGATGGATCAATTAGAAAATTCTGCCCCAGTTTTTTATTCATATGAAGACCAAATCGCTTCAATATATATTGTGTTACTTCTCTTTTTGCAATTATCGGATGCTCCATTATTTCTGCTCTTCACCCATTTCCTTTTCTTCCGGCAAATCATGTACAGACTGTTCAAATTCAGCACGAGTCACACCATACGTGTTAAGCCGCTGCAAAAAAATTTTTGCGTTAGCATATCCAATCCCCAGTTCTGCCCCCACAACCGCACGTCTATTCGATGCATTCATTCCACCACTTAAACGGTTTCGCAGTAAATCGGCGGCTGAAAATTCTTTATTAAAATTATACTTTGGTGCATGAATTTTCGCCAAGGCTTTTCTAATAGATTCAGCAGATGCCTGTTCTACACCGATATCATTGTGTGCCGTAGCCTCTTTTTGAGGAATAAACGCATGTTTTGCCGCAGGAAAACGTCTGGTAAGCCATCTGCGTATTCGCTCACCGGCAGCATCAGGATCAGTCATAATTATTATGCCTCTTTTTTTATAAGCGCAACGTATATCATTGATTGTTCTCGTATTAAGCCCAAAACCTCCGGTAACTATACAGTCGGCTTCCACTGCTTTATTTATTGCTGCAACATCCATTTTTCCCTCTACAACCAATACTTCTTTCAGCATTACTTTCCCCCAGCCATATCATATCAATACTCAAAGTTTAACTATATCTGTCAAAAATAGCAAACAAAATCAATTACATACTGTAAATTTTTTCAAAAAAAAAGCTGTGCAAACGGCACAGTCTCTAAAATCATCAATTATAAATTTAGTTAGGCAGAATATATATAGTTATATTTCTTCGACCCCAGTTGATTGCCTCAGAATAAGAATCTACACAAATATCAATCGAATTACCGGAAAAGCCGCCTGTATCGGCAGCAACTGCCTCACCATAACCTGGTATATAAAGCCTTGTACCAAGTGGTATAACATTAGGATCGACCGCCACAACGCCATGTTGAGCCCGCATCCCCGTTGCCGTATAACCAGTGCCGCTGCCGTCTGTTGGTAAGTAAGCACTAGCCTGAACATAAAGTTCGGAAATATATGGTGGTATCTGTCCATTATCAACAGGCTGACTAGGTGCCACATAAGTTCCCTGCACCACAATCTGCGGTACGGTCTGTTTTATGACTGATTTCTGCATAACCTGCTCATCCACTTTTTTGCCGCCATTATAATATTCCCTGACCATAAATCGTTCTATACCGTCCGAACCTTGCTGTATAACCTTAGCAGTTCCCTGGGGCATAGTGTCGTCATCTCGATAAATAGTATTAAACGGAGCATTTTGATCACGAAAAACAATCTTATTAATCAACGGTTCAAGTCTTATAAGCATATTAGGTGTTATTGCTGCTTCTTCATTTGGCAGCACATAAAAATTAAGTGGATCATACCCCATTGTTTGCAGTAAAGATTGTACATCACCAGCCGTAGTCTTTACCTTACGGGTATCCTTTGCCACTTCTACTGTCACCGGAACAGCTCGTTTCACTGTTATTGTCGCACCATCCTTAAGGTTATCTGACGACAAAACAAAAGTATCAGACGGTTTTAACTTAATGCCCGCCTGTCCAATGATATCTTTTGGGCTATCATACATTGTGCTGACCACAGTAGTTTGACCATCTGCGATAACACGAATATTTTTACTTGTTTTTGAAAATCCAGCCACAACTGACATCACCGCAATCAATGTCAAACACGTTGCTATCCTGGTGAATTTGGTATGATGTAAAAAAATTTCCCTTACAGTCATTAGTTACCTCCTTTTTTGCGATTATAACATAATATTTACACTTATGTCAAATCTGGAGGTTTTTTTGTAAAATTTAACTTCAATTGTGAACATTTATCTTATTTTTACACTATAAATAGACACCGTGACCATTGTACACGCAATTAGCGTAATATTGTCGTATTTTATTTATCAAAAAACAAATTTTTAGCATTTATCGTTGTTATTTCTGCTACCTGTACAAACTGCATATTACGGATTTCGGCAACTTTTTGCGCCGTATATTTTACAAAAGCCGGTTCATTACGTTTACCTCTTTGGGGAACCGGTGCCAAATAGGGACAATCTGTTTCCAGTAATAACTTTTCCATAGGCATTTTCCTTATTATTTCAGGCAGTTTAGCTGCATTTTTAAAAGTCAGTGGTCCGTCAGCACCAATATACCATCCCATATTAAAAAGTTCTTCTGCCATTTCCCAGCTGCCTGAATAACAATGAATCACGCCTCTTACACCGCGCCCTTCCGTTTTTAAAACCTGCATTAGGTCAGCATGAGCATCACGGGCATGAATACTGACTGGTAAATGCAGCTGCCGCGCTAAATCCAATTGTTTAATAAAAACTTTTTTCTGTACATCCTTGTTATCAGTACGAAAGTGATAATCAAGTCCGATTTCTCCTATAGCCAGTACTTTCGCATTATCCACAGCCAGCTCCGATAAAACATAATCATCATCGCATGTCATCCCATCAGCCTCTTCCGGATGAACTCCTACAGCAGCATAAATAGCATCATATTGTGCTGCTAATTGCACTGCCTTATGTGATGAATCCATATCGGCTCCCATATTTATTATCAAATTCACACCTTCATCGGCGGCACGGTTTATAACTTCAGTCCTATCCTGATCATACTGATTATCATCAAGGTGGGCATGTGTATCGATAAGCATTATTTCACCCTGCTTCCCACCGGCATATCCACTTCAACAATCTTTAGTTCATTTCCCTTTGATGCAGCCAGCAGCATGCCATGAGAGACGACTCCGCGCAATTTAGCCGGTTTTAAATTTGCCACTAAAATAACATGTTTGCCAATTAATTCTTCAGGTGTATAAAACTTGGCAATACCAGATACGATAGTGCGCTTTTCTCCTGCCATATCAACCATTATTTCCAATAATTTTTCTGTTTTAGGTACAGATTTCGCTGCGGTTATTTCCACTACCCGCAGATCCATTTTAGAAAAATCTTCGATACCTATTATTCCAATATTGTCAGCATTCATCACATTAACATCTTTCGTCGTTTTCTTTTTTGCTAATTGTATATTTTCTGCTTCCGGCTGTGTTTCTTCCACTTCAATGCGTGGAAACAGCTGCACCGGTTTATTCACCTTTAAACTTATCGGCAATCCCCCCCATTTCGTATCATCAATACTGCTGCTTTTTATAGCTCCGGGCAAGTTAAGTTCCTTCCAGATTTTCTGCGCTGTATCCGGCATAAACGGAATTATTAATATGCTGACAATACGCAGACTTTCAGCCAAATCATACAGTACTCTGTTCAGCTCATCCTTTTTGGCAGAATCCTTTGCCAACGCCCAAGGCATTGTTTCATCAACATATTTATTAGAACGTCCAATAAAAGTCCATACCAGCTTGATAGCGTCTGAAAGCTGCATATTATCCATTAATTGCTTATATTTTATAACAGTATCCTTCGCCACATCAATCAACGCTTTGTCAACAAGCTGCAGTGGTCCGGGATTGCCAAGCACCCCATCATTAAATTTACCTATCATATTCAAGGTTCTGTGTAATAAATTTCCCAAGTCATTAGCCAAATCAGAATTTATCCTCGTTATTAACGCATCACGAGAAAAATTGCCATCTTGTCCCAAATTTATTTCTCTGAGTAAAAAATACCTGATCGCATCAGCACCGAATTCTTCTATAAGTCCTATTGGATCTACCACATTGCCCTTAGATTTACTCATTTTGTCACCATCAACAATAAGCCACCCATGCCCATAGACTTTTTTCGGCAAAGGCAAATCCAACGCCATCAATATAATCGGCCAGATAATTGTATGGAACCGTACTATTTCTTTACCGACTAAATGTAAATCAGCCGGCCAATATTTTTTAAACTTCGCTGGATCATCAAGAAAGCCAATTGGTGTCAAATAGTTGGTCAGTGCATCAAACCATACATATATTACATGTTTAGGATCAATTGGTACAGGAATTCCCCAGTCAAATGAGGTACGGGATATGCATAAATCTTCTAATCCCTGCTTAATAAAATTAATCATTTCATTACGACGGGAAATTGGCTGGATAAAATCTGGATTATCTTCAATATATTTAAGCAGTCTGTCTGCATATTTTGATATCTTAAAGAAATATGCCTCTTCGCTGACTTCCTTGACAGGTCGGCCGCAATCAGGACATTTCCCATCCACCAGCTGCCGTTCCAGCCAAAAAGATTCACAAGGTGTACAGTATAATCCCTTATACTCTCCTTTGTAAATGTCACCTTTTGCATAAATACGACGAAAAACTTCCTGTACGACCCGATAATGACGATTTTCTGTAGTACGAATGAAATCATCATTAGATATGTTAAGTCGTTTCCATAAATCCTGGAAACCGGCAACAATTTTATCAACATACTCAATGGGAGTAATCCCTGCTTCTTCTGCTTTCTGCTGAATTTTCTGTCCATGTTCATCGGATCCGGTAAGGAAAAACACATCAAACCCACTCAGCCTTTTGTACCGGGCAATGGCATCGGCAATCGTCGTACAATAAGCATGCCCGATATGCAATTTAGCACTAGGATAATAAATTGGGGTCGTTATATAAAATGATTTTTTTTCCAAAAAAATTCCCTCCAAAGTTTTTATATACAAATCTATTTTATCAGCTAAATTTAAATTATACTTTATCCTAAAAAAAATTACCACTGTTCACCCGTGCTAAAAGCTTGTTATTGTCCAAAGCTATACCGAACAAACCATATAAATTACTTCGCTCTTCTAAAAAATATACCTTTGTATCATTTACAATATTTCAACTATGAACTGCTGAGAAAATGCACGTTCGTTTCATAAATCGGAAAATAAATATTAACAAAAAAAGGAAATAAATGATATAATCCAAAGTAAAAAAGTATAGGTGAAAAAATGGATTATATCAAAGAAAAATTTGCAATAATAGAAGATAACAGACATTCAAGCTATGTAGAACATAGTTTAACAGATATACTTACTATAATAATGTGTGCCGTATTGTGTGGATTAGATGAACTGGCAGATATAACAACTTATGCACAAAGCAATGCAAAATTTTTAAAAAAGAAATTTAATATCACTAAAATCCCTTCTAAAGCTACTTTCAGCCGTATATTAAATATGATGGACGCAGATAAAGTAGCCAGTGTAATTATTGAAATAATGCATGATGCAGCATACTGTGACTTGGGCGATGTTATCGCTGTAGACGGGAAGGCAATCCGTAGTACCTCTAAAAAAGGTACACCGCATTCAGCACTGCAAATATTAACTGTATATTTAACACAAAGCGGCGTCGTTTTAGGGCAAAAATCTATACATGAAAAGACGAACGAGATTCCTGTATTCCAGCAGCTATTGGATAATCTAAACATTAAGGACAAGACAGTAACGGCTGATGCGATGCATTGTCAAAAAGAAACCTGCAAGAAAATTATAGCCAAGCATGGCAATTACGTTTTTGGGCTTAAGGAAAACCAAAAGACATTGCACGATGATGTTAAATTTTTCTTTGATGAAGAATTCGATAGCAAAACATTAGATTCTTATACGACAGTTGAAAAAAATGGAGGAAGAATTGAGAAACGCATCTGCAAAAAATGTTCAGATATTAAATGGCTGAATGGATATAAAGAATGGGCAGGACTGAGTTCAATATTTGCAGTTAAGCGTATTACAACAACGAACCGTGGAACCAGTGATGAAACTGGTTATTATATAACAAGTAAGGATACAGATGCCAAAGAGCTTTTACATATTTGCCGTGAACATTGGAAAATTGAAAGCATGCATTGGCTGTTAGATGTAACCTTTTCGGAAGATGAGTGCTCTATTATATCTGAAAATGGGCAAAAAACTTTAAACAGCCTTAGAAAATTGGCATTACTGCTACATAAAAGATATTTAGCTAAGCAGCTTAAAAAATGTAGCATTAAAGCTAATCTGCTAAAATGTCTTATGAATAGCCAACTGTTATGTGAGGTAGCTGACTTATAAACTAACATTTCTTATTTAAGAACAATTATCTTGTTTATGAAACGAACGTGGAGAAAATGCCACTGTTATTGACAAAAAACTTTTTTTGATGTATATTTGAGCATATTCAAAAGTAACTTGCATATATTAAAAATCAGCTGGTATACTGATAAAATCTATATTTTATTTTCCCAAATGAATAATTATTCTATTCATTATAACGCAAAAGAATAAATTATATATAATAATGGTGTATTATTTACAATATATTTGAACATATTCAAATAGTAAGGGGGTAATTATGATAAAAACACTTACACCAAAATACAAAAAAATCATCTGCATAGTTATCGTAGCAATAGTCATTTTAGGATTGGGGATTTGGTTTTTAAGCCGGCAAAACGTCAGCATGGCCGAAAATCAAACATGGGGCCGTTCTGATGCCAAAGAAATTGATATCAACTCTAAAGTAGCCGGCAGAGTTATAAAACTTCTGGTAAAAGAAGGTGACACCGTAAAAAAAGATCAAGTCATTGCCAATATTGACAACCGTGATTTAATTGCACAAAAAGAACAACTGGAAGCTAACATTAAAGCACTCGAAGCTCAAGAATTACAAGCTTCAGTTCAAACCTCCCTAACCAGTGGTACCTCTATGGCCACCGTCGGCACATCTGAAGCTCAACTACAATCTGCAAAAGCCAATTTGGCCCTGGCCAAATCTGATTTTAATCGTTTTTCCGAACTAGTTTCTTCCGGAGCTGTTTCTCAGCAGACATTTGACACCTACAAAACAAAATACCAAGTCGCACAAGCTGCCTATGCTCAAGCGCAAGCCGGTCTGAACAAAGCTGATTCAGGCATGTTGGAAACGAACGTAAGTCAGGCGAATCAACAAGTAGCAGCTGAAAGAATTGAACAAGCCAAAGCTGGATTACAACAACTTGAAGTACAGCTCGATGAATCCGTCATACGTGCCCCTTTTGACGGTATTATAACGGAAAAATATATTGAAGAAGGATCAATGATTTCCTTGGGAACTCCGTTAGTCGCTATACAAGATCCTTCCGACAACTGGGTGGATTTTAAAATCCCCGAAACTGAATTATCTAAATTTTATCTGCAACAAAAACTGATGATGATGTCAAGAGATAACAAAACTAAAATTGAAGGGACTGTAACCGATATAAGTAAAAAAGCTGAATTTGCCACTGAAAGAGCCACCAGTGAACGTGGTGACAGTACTGACATTATTTCTTTTAATGTCAAAGTTCAAGTCAATTCTGATAAATTATGGCCAGGTATGCGCTTCAGATTAATTGATTTTAGCAAATAATATCATTTTTATTAAACCATTCATAAACTCCAATAATGCTGCCTCAAAGGCTTTCAAAATAATGATTACTTGAAAAGCTCTTTGAAGCAGCATTATTATTTTTCACTCTGCAAAACAGCAGCGTAAATATCTCTGCGACTCAAATGACATTCATCAGCAGTTTTTTTTATGGCCTCTTTCTTGCTCAACCCCGTAGCCATTAATTTATGTACATACTCCACAGGTGTAATTGCCTGATCTGACAAATTATTGATTTTTGTTCGAGAACAACCTTCCAAAATTAAAACATATTCTCCACGTGGTTCAATACTATCAAAATATTCATTAATTTCCCTTAAACTGCCGCGAATAAATTGTTCGAATTTTTTTGTTAATTCCCGGCAAACGCTGACCTGTCTAGCCTCACCAAAAACATCCAACATCTCTCCCAGTATTTTTACCAATCGATGCGGTGTCTCATAAAATATCAATGTTTCGCTGCGAGAACTGATTTCAGTCAATATTTTCTTTCGGTTTGACAGTTTTTTAGGTAAAAACCCTATGAAAGAAAATTGCACAGTGCTCAATCCTGATGCAATAAGAGCTGTTAAAGCCGCATTAGCACCCGGTACAGGAGATACTTGTATATCTTCTTGTATTGCCAGTGCCGCCAAATGACTGCCGGGATCAGCAATTCCCGGTAATCCAGCATCACTCACTACGGCAATATTATTGCCGGTCAGCAATTTTTCTATCAATATCGGCCCTTTTATCAGCTTATTGTGCTCATGATAGCTTGTCAAAGGTACATGAATATTAAAATGTGACAATAATTTACGTGTATGACGTGTATCCTCCGCCGCTATCAAGTCCACCTGCTGCAAAACTTTTACTGCACGAAAACTCATATCATCAAGATTTCCAATCGGCGTTCCAACCAAATATAAGATTCCTGTTAAATTAGTTGTCATTTATCCTCCTTATAAATAAAAGACTGCTGCACACAATACTTTTTAAGCAAATATATAATATTCCCTAAAATTTGTCCAAGCTTAACAATTACCGGGATAAATTTAGAAATTGCATATTGGCTTATACATCGCATGCGACAGTCCCTTAATTTAAATCTGTGATGTTTCCGGATAGTAATATTGCATCAATTCCTTAGTATACTGACCACCAGGCTCATGTACTATCAAAGGTATATCTACTTTTAATCCACCTGCAGCTCCACCGGCAACACCTTCTATTAAAACCATGTTAGGCGGTTTTTCAATTTTAGGTTGAACAAAACGCAGACGCTTAGGCACAATGCCATTAATATTCATCTGTACTATAATTTCTGATAAGCGTTCCGGTAAATGGACCATAGCAAAACGGCCATGATATTTTAAGACATAATGAGCTGCCCTGACTACATCGGCTAAAGTAGCTGTTATTTCATGCCGGGCTTTAGCTATACCGTCCGTATTATTAATATTTCCCTGACTAAGTGGCCGATATGGCGGATTCGCCACCGCAAAATCAGCAAATTGTGCCGGATAAAATTTGCCGATCTGCCGATAATCCCCCTCGCATATTACAATTTTATCAGCCAATTTATTCATCAGCACATTACGTTTTGCCAAATCTGCCGTGACCGGATTCAACTCGACTGCATACATTTTTTTTACCCGTTTTGCCAGCAATAACGGCATGACCCCCGTTCCCGTTCCTAAATCTAGTCCCTGCCAATTTTTTTTAGTACTGGTAAAATGTGCCAATAAAACCGCATCGAGAGAAAAACAAAATTGCCGTTCATTCTGAATTATTTTTAACCCGTCAATTAAAAGATCATCAATACGTTCAAAGGGCTTTAATTTCATACATCATCTGCATCTTTCTCAATAACATCATCCCAAGAAGCAACGATGGTATGCTTATCATCAAGCAAAATAGTTGCCGTCCTCTTTTGTTCATTGACAGAAATAACCTTTCCCTCACCATCAACCGATACCACCCGGCTGCCGCGTTTTGGAGGCTCGACAATATTATGTTTGCAACACTTAGCATTGCAATACATATCATTTTCATATTTCAGACAACACATCAATCTACCACAGATTCCTGATATTTTTGTTGGATTAAGTGATAAATTCTGATCCTTAGCCATACGGATTGATACCGGATCAAATTCCCCCAAAAAAGTAGCACAGCAAAGCGGGCGACCGCAATAACCAATTCCTCCCATGATTTTAGCTTCATCACGCACCCCGATTTGGCGAAGTTCAATGCGTGTATGAAATACTGCTGCCAAATCTTTCACTAATTCGCGAAAATCAACACGACCATCAGCAGTAAAGTAAAAAATTATCTTATTTACGTCAAAAGTATATTCCACGCCAATAAGCTTCATCGGTAACTTATGCGCCGCAATTTTTCCCTCACATATAGCAAATGTTTCTTTTTCTTTTTGTCTGTTTTCTTCAACTTTTTTTAAATCAGCCTCAGTTGCTTTACGTACAATCATTTTTAACGGCTGCACTATTTCGCTGTCTGGTATGGAACGCTCCTCAATTACAACTGTGCCATATTCCACTCCGCGCACAGTTTCCACAATAACACCTTCACCATTTTTCAATTTATTTTTGCCTGGGGCAAAATAATATATCTTCCCCGCTTTCTTGAAGCGGATACCAACTACTGTCTGCACTAAATTAACTCCTTATCAAATCACGCAATTTTATAATAAATGCTTCCATGGTAAGCCTTATATCCGTATTTGTCTGCAGCCTATGCTGCACTGCGGCAGCGTAGTCCGCTGCTTGAAATGCAAAGCACTGCAGCCACACCGACTTTTGTTGTATCAATTGTTCTTTTAAATCAATATCATATAAATTGCTATTGGTCTCATTATGATATAAAACAACGATATCGCGCCAAAACATCTGTAGATAAAAGACCCACTCACTAAGTTTTTCCCGGTCAGTTTTCGCCAATTTATCGGCATTCATCCAAATATCCTCATCAGAAAAAGATAACACTTGCGTCAAAAAACTGTAAGCATCGGCACGATTTTTCAATCCATCATGTTCATGCAGCAATAATGCCTGTCCAGCACTACCGCCGGACAATCTGGCTATAGTCAATGCTCTGGTATTCTCCAATCCCCTGCTTTGCAGAATACTTTCAATATCAGAATTTCTTAACGGTGAAAAATAAACTTTCATGCAACGCGACAATATCGTCGGCAGCATCTTTTTTTCATTACTGGCAGTTAATATAAAAAAAGCCCTGCCAATAGGTTCTTCCAGTGTCTTCAGCAAACCGTTAGCCGCAGCTTCATTCATTTTATCGGCATCTCTTATAATCACTACCCGCTTATCCGATAAATAGGGTGCCAAAGCTATATTTGACCGCATCTGCCGTATTTGCTCTATTTTAATCATTTGAACTGTTTTACCGTCCGGTTCAAGCACAAACAAATCAGGATGTATATTGCTATCAACAGCCTGACATGATCGGCAGCTGCCGCAAGGCATGTCCGTGCCATCGTTACATAGCAATGTTTTTGCCAAAATTTCCCCTGCAAGAAATTTACCGATACCATCAATACCTATAAACAACAGCGCATGCGGCATTTTATCTTCAGATGTCAATCTTCTTAGATTGTTAATTATATTCACATGTCCTATTATATCCTGCCAATTCATAGACATCACATATATAAATCGACAAGCATGCCGCGTACCGCATCATGTTTAGAGGCTATACTTAGTGCGGTTGCCTGCCCTAATCGTATTTCCTCTGCCATTTCTTCTAATTTGCCATCTATTTTTCTTACGGTAGTATATACTTTTTGCCGGCCTAAATTATCCCAGCCAGATTGAGAGTGCTTTGAATACATATGTGTGACCGCTTCACCAATAAATTGCCTGACAAGATCCCGATATGAACTTAATTCTTCAAAGGTTGGGGTTTGCGTCAGCTTAGAGCCCTGTTCTGATACCCTGTCAAACAATTTTTTCAGCTGCTCCATTGATAAATCATGTTCATTTTGATCAAGTTCAGCCGAAAAATCATTCAACTGTCCTTTTGCCTGTACTTCATGACTATTTCCGGTACTTTGGAAAAACTGTTTAGTTCCAAGAGAATCTATTTTTATCATAGCTATACACCCTTGTTTTTGTTATTACCATTTATCCGCAAAAATCTTTTATGCTGCAACATTAATTATAACAAGCAGACATATTCCGTTAAGTAATAATTATAATTGTTTTTATATCATTTGGCAATAAATCCCTTTATGCAAAAATAGAATCATTTTACGGACTCAGGCAACACGGTAGTATATTTCCCTTTTTACTTTTAAAGTTTACCTACCGCTGCTCCATACACCACAAATTGCTGCGCAACATCAAATTTAAATGCCGCATTTATCTTTCTGTCATCAAATGCCCCTAATGGGCATACTCCAGCACTTATTGTTTGAGCTGACGCGTATAAATTCTGGCAAACATGCCCTGCGTCAAGAAACACATAACGATACGCTCTTTCACCATAGTGGCAGCTCAAACGTTCAATGACACTGCTCCAGATAAATGTTACGGCACTGTTTCTTACCGTATTAACCGTAGAAAAACACTCTTCAATTACCGATTTATTCACTGTTATCTCAGTAAGAGCATGCTCAACCGCCAAAAAACGGTAAACACCGGGTTCAAGTCCTTCTACATTATTGATTAATAAATATGTCTCAAATGAATGACTGCCGCCGGCTGACGGTACTGTGCGCAATGTCATATTATTTTTAACTGCTTTCACTCCCTGCGTACACCACAAAAGATATGACAATTCTTTCAATGACAAGGCATCTTTACTGTATTGACGCACCGTAGAGCGAAGTTCAACCATTTCTAAAAAATTGACATGATGATCTGCCAGCATTTCTGGTTCCGGTAAAGTAATTATCCTGCTGCCCGCAGAAACAGGAAGCTCTATACCTGTCCTTCTCATCTGTTCCGTTTTTCTGCCCTTTTCCCAACTCGATTCTGCCAAAAATTTTTTGCCATATTGATTATTCATAATATTTCCCCTCTCATCTATATATTAAAAAAGGACCGTCACACATAAACATTTCCATTCATAAATATGTAAATATCTTTCTATCCGCCTAAAAAAACGGATGACCACCAAATGACGGTGATCGCATCTTTATGAAGTCAATGACATTCGTATGACAGTCCTTTGCTTATAAGCCAATATTATTGTTCATCCGGATCCAAATCATCCGGATCGATAAATTTATGGTATTCTCCGCCACTTCTGCGATTTAGTAATTCGCTTAGCAGCTCTTCCGGTAAAATATTATGATATGCCAGTGTTACCATGCAGTGGTACCATAAATCACCCATCTCATAAAGGATTTCTTCCTTGTCGTTATTCTTAGATGCAATTATCGTTTCTATAGCTTCTTCTCCCAATTTCTTTAGGATCTTATCTTGACCATGCCTTAATAAATACGTGGTATAAGAACCTTCGACCGGGTGAAGTTTCCTATCCTGAATGACATTATACAAATCATTTAATACTCTTGCCAAATTGGCCGTCGGCTGCGGTTCATCATCAACCAATGCAACTTCTTTATTCGATAACCCTAACCGACGACCGCTAAAACATGTATATGTCCCAGTATGGCAAGCCACACCAATCTGATGAACCCGCAGCAATATAGTGTCTCCATCGCAGTCATAAAATATTTCTTCAACCCGCTGTTTATTGCCGGAAGTTGCGCCTTTATTCCACAAGCATTGTCGACTGCGGCTGAAAAACCAAGTGTAACCGGTTGACAGTGTCTTGCATAAAGATTCTTCATTCATATAGGCCATCATTAAAACCTGGTTATTATCAACTTCCTGAACAACTGCCGGAACCAAACCGGCGGCATCAAATTTTATCATACTTATGTCAATCATAGTCTTACCTCCACCCCACGTGATAATAGATACTCCTTGACCTGTTGAATTTTAAACCGCCCATAGTGAAATACTGATGCCGCCAATACCGCATCAGCCTTACCTGCTGTCAACACATCATAAAAATGTGATAACTCACCAGCTCCGCCAGAAGCAATGACCGGAACGCCAACTGACTCTGATACAGCTCTGGTTAATGGAATGTCATAACCGTTTTTTGTTCCGTCGGCATCCATGCTGGTTAATAAAATTTCTCCTGCCCCTAATGCGACGGCTTTTTTTACCCATTCAATGCAATCCAGTCCTGTAGGGGTACGCCCTCCATTTATATAAACTTCCCAAGAAGCCGCGCCTATCCTTTTCGCATCAACTGCCAATACAACACATTGATTACCAAATTTTCCCGCACTTTCACTTATTAACTGCGGATTTTTTATAGCGGCAGTATTCAAAGAAATTTTGTCAGCCCCTGCTTTTAACATATTTCGCATATCATCGCTGCTTCTTATTCCACCGCCAACAGTAAATGGTATAAATACCTGTGAAGCACACTTAGATGCCACTTCCACCATCGTATTTCGTTTTTCATTGGATGCTGTTATATCAAGAAAGACCAGTTCATCTGCCCCCTGTTTGTCGTAAAAGCTGGCCAATTCCACCGGATCACCGGCGTCACGCAAAGAAACGAAATTAGTTCCTTTTACTACTCTGCCTGCTTTTACATCAAGACAAGGAATAATCCTTTTTGTGTACATTATTATTCACCCTCAGCAATTTTTATTGCTTCCCCCAAATCCAACGCCCCGGTGTAAATAGCTTTTCCGGCAATTACACCGATTATACCATCATCCTCATGTTGTTTAAGCTCTCTTATTTCGTCAAGTGATGATAAACCACCGGAAGCAATAACCTGTGTTCCACTATTTTTTGCCAATGAAGCTGTTGCTTTTACATTTATTCCCAGCAACGTTCCATCACGAGAAATATCTGTATAAATAATTTTTTTAACCCCTGCCGAAGCCATTTTTTTAGCCAATTCTTCAGCATGAACATTTCCTGATACTTCCCAGCCTTCAACCGCTACTATTCCATCTTTGGCATCGATGCCGACGACTATTCTATCTTCAAATAAACGACAGGCCTCTTCAACAAGCTTTGGATCATGTACAGCTGCTGAACCCAGAATAACCCGATCTAATCCAATATCTAAAAGTGTCTCTATATTTTTTATCGTCCTTATTCCACCACCTAGTTCAACAGGAATATCAACAGCATCAACTATTTGTTTGATCACCTGTAAATTTTTTGATGTACCGGCAAGCGCCCCATCAAGATCTACAAGATGCAAGTAACCTGCACCCATGCCTACCCATTTTTTTGCCATTTCTACAGGGTGATCTGAAAAAACCGTTTCTTTAGAAAAATTTCCCTTGAACAAACGGACACACTTTCCGCCGCGTATATCAATAGCCGGTAAAATAAACATAAGCATCCCCCACAATCGTTTATCATCTTGTATTTATTATATCATAAATGCTTTTCTTATTATCTATCATACCTTTATAATTTATTGATATGCTTTAAACTGTCTTTATCACCAATCGATAAAATTTTGTAAAATCTGCATTCCTACTGCTCCTGATTTTTCCGGATGGAACTGCATTGCCTGAACATTTTTCTGTCCCACCGATGCCGTTACTTTTCCTCCATATTCAGTCCACGAAGTTATTATTGATGGGTCTGCCGGCACAGCATGATAACTGTGTACAAAATAAACATATGGACGCTCTGGCAATTTCCCCAACAATGGGTTCACGTTTTCAATAAAAATATTATTCCAGCCCATATGCGGGACCTTATAACCCGTTGCGCTGATTTTTTCTATTCTGCCACGGAAAACCCCTAATCCCCTTACTCCCGGACTTTCCTCACTGGTTTCAAACAGCAGCTGCAGTCCTAAGCATATCCCCAAAAATGGTTTTATCTTAGCTGCTTTTTGCAATACGGGCACCAGTCCTGCTGCCTGTAAATTATTCATACAGTCACCAAAAGCCCCAACGCCTGGTAAAACTACTTTATCAGCTTTTTCTATTTTCTCAATATCTGCTGTAATGACAGCATCAGTCCCTAAAAAATTGAACGCCTTTTGCACACTAAATAAGTTGCCACGGCCATAATCAACAATTGCAATCATTTTATAAAACCCCCTTGCTGCTTGGTATCCCCTTTACACGTGGATCCATTTCTACAGCGTGACGCAATGCATGTCCCAAAGCCTTAAATAAAGCTTCAATTTTATGATGGGAATTTTTCCCATAAAGTATCTGCAAATGCAATGTTATACCGGCATGAACTGCAAAAGCGCGAAAAAATTCTTCAGCCAGCTGTGTATCAAATGCACCGATCATTGGTGCCAGTTCCCCTGCATCGAAAATCAAAAAAGGACGCCCGCTTATATCAAGTGATGCTCTGGCCAACGTTTCATCCATTGGTACATAAAATGTAGCATAACGGTTAATACCTTTTTTATCGCCGATTGCTTCATGAAATGCATCACCCAGAACTATACCGACATCCTCCACTGTATGATGACCATCGACCTCAATATCTCCAGTGCATTCAGCTACTAAATCTATGAGACCGTGTGCCGACAGCAATGTCAGCATATGATTAAAAAACCCTATTTTAGTATCTATTTTATTTTTCCCTGTACCATCTAATCTCAAATTAATATATACAGCAGTCTCATTTGTCTGTCGTTTTATTTCTATCTGACGCATAATATCACTCCCCGTCATGCTGTTCGACAAATTCTTTAGCCGCTTTGAAAAAACTATCATTTTCCTGTCTTGTCCCCATAGAAACTCTGATACAATTGTCCAGTCGCGGTGCATTGCCGAAACTTCTCACTCCAATGCCGATATTCATGAGATATTCATTCAGCTGAACAGCTTTGGCATATTTTAATAAAATAAAATTCGTACTCGATGGATAAACAGTTAATCCCGGCAGTTTCCGTAGTTGTTCTGACATACGATCGCGTTCCGAAGTCATCATGGCAATACGCGGTTCATATTCATGCCGCATTTGATATACGATGTCGGCAACGACTGCAGAAATAACGTTCACATGATATGGCATAAATACTCTTCCAACTATATCGGTTATTTTCGTTGCCGCAAGCATATATCCAACCCTTGCTCCGGCTAAACCATACGCCTTGGAAAAAGTCCTTGCTATAATCATATGTGGATACTGCGCCAGTAACCCCACAGCCGATTGTCCATCAAACTCAATATAAGCCTCATCCACAACGAAAGCACAATTTATCCTTTTAGCTACATATTCAATATCAGCCAATGGTATATGCGTACCGGTGGGATTATTAGGTGCACATATAACTGCCAAATGAGCTTTATTTTCGTTCACAGTTTCAACAAATTTTTCGGCATTAAATCTATAATCTTCATCAAGATCAAATGCTATACTGCTTGAATTACTAAGTGCCGCATATATCTTGTACATAGAAAAAGATGGCTGTGGATAAACTACCTTGTGATTGCGTCCGCCAAAACAAAAGAACAATTTTTCTAAAATTTCACTTGAGCCATTGGCGATTAATATATTATTGCGTTCAACGCTGAAAGAAGCCGCAATTTGTTCTGCCAGTGATTCTAATTCAGTATTAGGATAACGATTAAAGGCCAATCTTGATAATCTTCCCATAACTCGGTCTTCAACTATCGGCGGCAGATTCATATTGCATTCATTGGCATTGAGTTTTATATTCCAATCACGTTCAATAACATCATACACTGGTAATTTTTCTATTCCTGTGCGATATTTCAGCATAGCCATCTCTCCTTATTTTTTGTTCACTATTTTTCTTAAGTCTTCCGTCAATTTACTGATGCGGGCAAACTTTATTTTAAAACTCGCCCGATTAGCTATTAAACGTGCTGTCGCATCGGCTATAAATGCATATTCTTCCAATTCATTTTCCCGCAGGGTAGTTCCTGTCTCCACAATATCAACGATACTTTCAGATAGTCCAACAATCGGTCCCAGTTCTATCGAGCCGTGCAGCTTGATATACTCCATTTGCATTCCTTTGCTATTAAAGAAAGCTGCCGCAATATGCGGAAATTTAGTTGCCACTCTGGTATTAGCATAATCACTAAGCTGCGGACGTTTGAATTTTTGCGGTACTGCCATCATTAAATGACATTTAGCTATTTTCAAATCAAGCAGTTCATAAACATCCTTAGCTGATTCCAATAAAACATCTTTCCCTATAACACCAATATCTGCCGCCCCATATTCAACATAAACCGGAACATCTGCTGTTTTCGTAATTATAAATCGTATTTTTTTTTCTTCATTGGTAATAATTAATTTTCGCGATTTATCGGATAATCCATTCGCTGTGTAACCAATTTTCTCAAATAACGCTGCCGCCTTATTAAAGACTTTTCCCTTTGGTAACGCTACTGTCAAATATTCCATATTTTCTGCTGACATTAAGCCACGCCTTTCCCAATAAGTATTAATTTGCTTCGTCCGCCTTGCGCAGTACTACAAGTTCACTATCATCATTGTCATCCGGCTTATTATGATGTCGTTCAACAACTGCCGCTACATCCAGCGCTCCTATTTTCCTAAGCTTTACAGCACCAATAAAAGCATGATGCATGCATCTGTACAACGCCTGACGCCGCCTGCCTATAAAGCCCTGACACTTATCCTTAGCTATAAAATGCTGCAGCTTCGGCGGCAGCATTTCCAGCAGGACCAGCAGGATTTTATCACTGAGTATCACTGTATCAGCTGTTCTTCCTATATCATGCAGCAACGCGGCTTTCATCATCAATCTAAAATTAACAGTTATCTGGTACTGCCTTACTAATTTTGCTGCACTAGCAGCTACATTTAGTGCATGTCGTTTGTCATATACCGCCATAGTATCAAACAGTTTCCGCTCATCCAGTGTTAAATATTCATTAATAAAGCTTTCATCTTCAGCAGTAATACCAGCCCTTATAGCCTTGTAAAGCTGCCTAATCCTTTTAATCATTGTAAATATACCAGATTCAGATACCCCTTCGTTTGGCAATAATATTCTGCTTCAGTAAAAGACTGTGCCTTATCAGCAAGTTCCGTTATTTCACCTGCAGCTCTCAGCCACAGTGCTTTTTCTATTGCCTCCGCGATATGACCATCGGCATATGCCACATAATTTTCTTTACTATTAATTAAGTTATCTATTTTACCCTGATCAGCCAGTGCCAGCATCAATCGTTCCAATCCCAGTGCAAAACCGGTTGCCGGCAGATGGTTGCCAAAATTTTCCAACAAATTATCATAACGACCGCCGCCGCACAAAGGACTCCCCATTCCCGGCACATAAATTTCAAATACAGTACCTGTATAATAACCAAAATCACGGATAACCCCCAAATCAAACACTACATAATCCGTTGCCCCATAACTTTTCAAAAAAGTATAAACAGTTCGTAAATCATTAATTGCCTTTATACTTTCATCGTTATTCGCCATAGCTGCAGCCTTAGTTAATATTTCTTCTCCTCCATGTAATAAAGGCAGCTGCTTTAAGTTCTCTTGTGCTGTAGAAGATAAATTACTTGTTTCAACTATTTCAGCCAATTTAACTAAATCATGTTTTTCTAATGCAATCCGTATATTCTTTTGTTCATCATCCGTTAAATTCCATTTTTGCATAAGGCCATTGATAAACTGTACCTGCCCAATACATACTTGAAATTTTCTAAGCCCTGTCTGAAGCATACTTTTTATTGCTAATGCTATAACTTCTGCATCACCTGACGGATGACTATTACCCATTAATTCAACACCAGCCTGATAGAATTCACACTGCCGTCCCGTCTGAGCCTGTTCATAACGATAAACTTTACAAATATATGATAGCTTTAATGGCAGATTATCAAGTTGCATGCGGCTTGATACTAATCTGGCTATTGAAGTAGTCATTTCATTACGCAGTGCCAATGTCCTATTGTTTTTATCAAAAAACTTAAACATATGTTTTTCCATGTTATTCTTACTTCCAGCAGCTAACGTATCAAGATATTCGACAGCAGGCGTTATGACTTCGTTATAACCCCATTTAGCAAACAGCTCAGCTAACACTGTTTCCACGTTTCTTTTTATTGCAGCATCACGTGGTAAAAAATCCCGCATTCCATACGGAACTTCCAATAAAAAATTCTTATCACGGCACACTTATTTTTTCTCTCCATTTCTCAATGTAGTATCTTTTTTTATACCCAGGCGATCTAATACGATATTGTATCCATCTGCACCATAATTCAGGCAGCGTTTTACCCGGCTTATAGTAGCTGTACTGGCCCCCGTATGTGCTACAATATCCTCATAAATATGCCCCTTACGCAACATTGCTGCAACTTCCAGACGTTGTGCCATCGCCTTCATCTCACTTATCGTACATATATCTTCAAAAAACTGATAACATTCCTCTGTACTTTTTAAACTCAAAACTGCTTCACATAAATGATCATTTAATTTATCTTTTAATTTAGGATTACTCATCTTTCTACCTCCGTTAGTTTATCATTTTCTCTCGTTAAGTCTTTATCGTGTAAAAAAATATATTATAGTTATACACTAAAATCAATAAACAATCAATATATTTATATAAAAATACACGGACAAATAAATTATTTTGCTAATGTTATTTACTGGTAAACATTAGCATAACACATTATTTGTCCGTGTTTTATCGACATCTAAAAGTCTATTTGTTCTAAATCATCCGGAACATAAATTTCCCCGGAAAAATATTTATCAGCCTCATTAAGATATCTTGCTTTACGATTTGGAAATGTTTTATCCTCGGTGTGATATAACAAAACCGCCTTCGCATTTAAATTTTTAGCCACTTCACAAGCTTCTTTTACAGTGCTATGATGTTTTTCATAGGGATTGAATTTATCCCTGTCAGCATACAGACAAAATGCTTCGGACAATAAAATATCACTATTTTCAACAACAGTATGGCAATGGTCATTATATGGTTCATCCCCCAGACAAGAGAACTTATAACCATCAGAAAATACCGCACTAAAACCAAATTGTTGTTTTTTGGTAGATAATATATCAAAAAAAGTCAGCTGCATGCCAGGAATTTTTCTGACATCACCATCTCTCACTGTTTCCAATATTATACGGGATCCCAATTGATTCAGATCTTTTTTCTTAAGCGTCAATGCAGCAATGGTTTTTATAATATTAATTACCTCGGCATGTCCATAAATATGAAAATTGCCCTCGTATTTATTCTTGCCCATAAGATCTGCTATTTTCCGTATTGCCCAAATAACTCCCAGCACATGATCAGTATGCCCATGTGTAACAAACATGTGGTGAAGATCAGAAAAATTAAGTTGTGCTCTTTCCATCTGAGCCAATATTGCATTACCACCACCGGCATCAACTAAAAAAATACCATCATCAGTTTTTATGGCAAAGCAGGTATTATAGTATTTTGTCACCATCGCATTGCCCGTGCCAAGCATTATAAGCTGTCTCACTACAATCACTCCTATGTTAAGAATAAATCAAGCTTCCACTGAAGTAAAAGCAAATTTATCTACATCAAATAATCCCATGTCTGTTATTTTCAATTTTGGGATCACCGGTAATGCCATAAAGCACAATGTCATTATTGGATCAATGTATCTATTTATTCCCAATTTCTCATATGCTGCCGTGTGAATGGCAATTAAACGTTTATTAACCCATTCACCATTCTTATCACTCATTATTCCGGCGATCGGCATTGGCATATTGGCAATAATATTATGTTCACAAGTAAGCACTATTCCGCCTTGCTGTTTTATCAATTCATTTACAGCATATTCCATATCACCATCATTTGTCCCCACAACAATGATATTATGCGAATCATGTGCTATGGATACTGCCACTGCCCCACGTTTAATTCCGTAATTACGCAACAAAGCGACCGCTACATTTCCTGTATTTTTATGACGTTCAACAACAGCTATTTTCACAATGTCTGCTTTCGATGAGTAAACAAACAGTCCGTTTTCATCCAAATCAACACTTGCCGTTCCCTTTTCTGTAACTACACCATCCGGTAAGATGTCAATTGTTTTTACCAATTTCGATTTCAAACGTAATGCCAATTTTTTAACGGAGAAATCTTTAACATGACAGCTGCCGGTTACACTATCTATGGGATATTTTTTTACTTCCGGCAGATATTTACCATCTGTCGACACCAATTGGCCTTTAATATAAACATTTTCAACAACAAATTCGTCCAAATTATTAAGCACAGCCAAGTCAGCACGTCTGCCCGGTGCCACAGCTCCCCTGTCATTAAGTCCAAAGCATTCGGCTGCATTAAGCGTCGCCATCCGCAGTGCAGCAAACGGAGCTATCCCATTTGCCACACAAATACGCAAATGATCCTCCAAATGACCTTTAGCAAAAATAGTCTTTGGCTGGCGATCATCTGAGCATAAAAGGCAACGACGTTCATTTGCCGTGGTAATTCCCCTGACAAGCGTGAGTAAATCGTGACAGGCTGAACCGTTTCGCAAAATAACATACATGCCTCTGGCTAATTTATCATGCATTTCTTCAAGAGTAGAACATTCATGATCATCGGCAATTCCTGCAGCAATGTATGCATTTAAAGCATTACCAGTGAGACCTGGACCATGTCCATCAATTATTTTTTTATTCTTTTTTGCCGTCAATAATTTGTTTAATACCTCATCATCGGCACTAATAACACCCGGAAAATTCATAAATTCTCCCATACCGAGAATATCGTTGTCAGCCATTGCCCGCTGCATCACAGCTGCCGTAATATCCGCCCCTGCATGTTCAAATGGTGTTGCTGGTACACAAGACGGCAGCATATATTCTATATTGAGTACAGTATTTTTTGCTGCTTTTATCATATAGTTCATCCCGGTCAATCCGCACACATTAACAATTTCATGTGGATCAGCAATAATTGTCGTCGTACCATGCGGTACCAAAAGTGCACCTATTTCCTCAGGGCTGACACAAGCCGATTCTATATGAATGTGACTGTCAATAAATCCTGGTACTACTACAGCGCCTTGTAAATTCTGCTCTTTTCCCCCATCATATTTTCCAATACCAGCTATAAAGCCATCACTTATTGCAATATCACCAGTGATAAATTCAGCGTTATAGACATCGGCGATACGGCAATTTTTTAATACTAAATCAGCCTTACAACGCCCTGCCGCAACATCAATCAATTTTTTAAGCTGCTTTTTCTCCATATTAATCCCCGCCTATAAATAAAATCTTTGCCAAAAGGAAACCTGTCTGGACAAAATCGCTCTTAAGCAACACAGCCATTTAATTCCCAGACAGGTATTTCTCACCAATAATAACGGCAGCAAGGTCATCTACAGGTCTTGGTGGTACAAGCATTCCACGTGGGATAAATCGTCTTATACCTCTGGGTGGATTCTCCCGCCAATATCGTTTTTTTGCCTCGTCCGTTGTCCGATATTCATTTATTACTTTTATATCAATTGAAGGGTATTGCTCCCTTAATCTTAGCTGCATTGTCTTACTGCCGGTTCCGCTGCCAATGGCAAATACTTCAACGGAATATTTTTTCATCAATATATTTATTGTAGGTAAAAGATCAACCATAACCACTGTTTCATGAAAAATAACTTTTCTATCATATCGCAGTAAGGCAAGCCCTGATTTTTCTCTTCCCGGATCAATCGCTATCAAACAATTTCCCTTAGTCTTCATTTATCTTTTCTACCTTGATAATCAGCCGCAATGGTCCCAATATGTTAGTATCACCGCGTGAATAAGCCGTCAATAAAATTTTGCCCTTTATTCCTACCATGGCATCTGTTACATCATAAAGCTGGTTCATGCTTATAACACCAATGGATCCACGTAATGGATCCGGCAGAACGCCGTTTGCCGAAGCAATAGTATTTATATCGTGCAAAAAATTCAACAATATTTGCTGCGCCATTGCCTGAGTACCATCTGTGACAAATTCACCATTGGTTATCATTTCACCGTTACTATATACATTTCTATCCGGATATAGTTCTATATTACTGCGAATCGGTTCATCCTTAACCAAATTAGACGCAGCGATGAACCGAACTACCATATCTTTATCCGATGAACAAATCTTGCTCAATGCATCCTCATATTCGGTGGGATTTATCCATAAACCATTTTGCCGTGACGCACTATATTCAGCCTTGCCAAGAATTCTCGTATTAGCCAGTGCAATAAGTTTTGACATACTTTCTTGTGCCACCGACCAATCAGTGGTAGCTGGGATCACCCCACCAAAAATTAATTCACCAGCCTGATAAATTATCCGTTTGCTGCTCAAATCACCATTTCTTTTCAAGAGATTATCATTTTGATCTTGCAACAAGCTATTACTACCCATTAACTCATTATTATACTTTTGTAAATCACCATTTGTTGCAGTCAGATAACTGTTTTGTCCTTCAAGAGTGTCATTTTGACCTTCTAAACGATTATTATCTGCTAAGAGTTGTCCCTGATACTGCTTTAATTTTTCAGTCTGTGTTTCAGCTTCATTCAGTGCATTACGTGTCTTTCCCAAACTAAACTGCATCTGTTGCTGCTCTTGTCTGGCTCTTTGCAGATTATTGTCGGCATCATTCAAATTATCCTGTGTAATACGTATTTTCTGCTGTAATTTTTCCATACCAAAAAGTGCCGTACGTACATCTTTAGAAGTAACTGCCAATATGCCAAAGGTCATTGTAGTAATTGCAATTCCTGTAACAATAGTAACTATTATTGACGTATGTCGGGGTCGTAAACCAAACAGAGTCATTTTCTTCTTTCCCACTTTACTACCCAGTCGATCACCAATAAAGGCAATGATTCCCCCTACCATCACTAATACTACAATCAATACTATGCCATGCATGACAGATACCTCCTTTGATATATATTTAATTTTTACATTCTAAAACTTTTACTACCTGGCTGCTTTCTTTATCAAATAACATCCAATGACCGCGCCAATTATATTTGGCAGCCAAACGGCATAAGCCGGCGGTATCCCCATTCGACCAATAACACTTGCAATGGTCATAAATGCATAATAAATAAAGATTATTATAATACTCAGCCCAAATCCGATAGATGAACTGTTACGATTTGGCTGTAAACCTAATGGTGCACCGATCAGCGTAAAAATAAAACTGGCCAGTGGTACTGTTATCCGCTGGTATAATTCTATTTCTAAATCAGTGGTATCCACATATTGACTGCGCATTATCTTTATTTGAGTTTCTAATTCCTTCATCGTCATTTCTTCAGGTTTTTTTTGTTCTCTGATTATATTATCCGGATTTTCCTGTATCGGTAATTTTTGTGTACCAAAATGCATCGTATATGACATTTCACCATTGCTCAGTGAATAAATTACACCATTATGTAATATCCATTCATTATTAGTCCAATCTGCATAATCCGCATTTTCTACCCGAACCAGATTGCCCTCTTCAAAATCTTGCATAGTAATCATTTCCATACGATTTTTTTCTACATCAAACCGGCGGGCATAAACTAATCTTTGAATATTCCCATCTTTTATTTCCTTTAAAATTATATGTTCCCTGGACTGGGGCGCAGCATTATTCTTTATTTCATAATTTATTACATCAGCATAAGCTTGATTCGCCCACGGTACCACATATTCATCAAAAGCAATGGCAAAAATACTTACAACAATTCCCATTATCACAACAGGACGAATAATACGATAAAAACTTATTCCACATGACTTCATCGCTGTTATTTCACTGGCACCAGACAATTTACCAAATACCAGAAGTGTTGCCAATAACATCGACATGGGAAACGTCCATAGCATTATTGCCGGCATACTATAAACAAATAACCGTACCACTGCAGAAAATGACGCCCCATACTGAGTAACATATTGCGCAATCCGGAGCAATGTACCTGAGCCGATAAAAACAGCGGAAAAGGCAAATATTCCAAATAGAAATGCCAACAGCACTTCTTTCAATATATATCGGTCTAAAATTCGCATCTACAATTGCTCCTATAACGTAAAATTGTCGCCAAGATAAAATTTCTTTGCCACTTCACTATTTGCTATTGTCTCACTGTCTCCGGCGACAAGTATCTTTCCCTCATTCATTATATAAGCCCGATTGACAATCTGCAAAGTTTCCCGTACATTATGGTCCGTTATTAATATTCCCATGCCCCGCTTGCAAAGGTATGCTATTATCCCCTGGATATCAGCCACAGCTAACGGATCAATGCCGGCAAAGGGTTCATCGAGTAATATAAACTGCGGTTCCAGCGCCAAACACCTGGCAATTTCGGCACGCCGCCTTTCTCCACCGGATAATTGCATTCCCTTCATGGCACGCACATGACCCAAGCCAAATTCTTCTATCAATTCATCCTTTTTTTTATTTTGTTCCCGTTTTGATAGTTCGGTAGTCTCTAGAATAGCTGACAAATTGTCTTCTACCGTCAATTTTCTGAATATCGATGATTCTTGGGCCAGATAGCTTATTCCCAATTCAGATCTTTTATACATAGGTAATTTAGTTACATTTACGTCTGATAAATAGATTTCCCCATGTGTAGGCCGTTCAATTCCTATTATCATATAGAATGTAGTTGTTTTTCCTGCGCCATTAGGTCCCAAAAGGCCGACAATTTCACCTTTTTTTACCCGAAGTGAAACTTCATCTACAACATTGCGTTCTTTATAACTTTTCACAAGATTTCTTGCTTCGATATACAAATTCGTACCCCCAGCTAAAATACTAACCATCAGACGTAATATTGCCAAAAAGTGCATATAAAATATGCACTTCAGTCAGCCCATGATTTGAAATAATATTTAAACTTCATTTTACATCTATTTAACGGCAGCCTGCCCATTATTCCCCATGTACAGTGTCAAAGTATTACCACGTATAGTATTATTGTCCTGCATGGCTACAGCATTACCTGTCAAAACTATTTTGCCATCTTCCTGGCTATAATAGTCGGCATTATCACTATAAGCTTCCATATTGCGAGTCTGGCTTAATATATGCACATCTCCACTGGCAATAAAATGATCATCCTTCATATAAGCTTCCAGTTTATCTCCGGAAATTGCCCCATCAGCTGCTGTTATCGTTCCGCCATTGGGCATCAAGGCATAATCAGTGTCGGTGTTATATTCCAACCGTACTCCGGTCAGTGTTTTGTCTGCTTTATGTGCTGCCACATTGCCACTGGCTATGAGCATGTTAGCTCCCTGTGTAAACACTTCACCGGCAGTCATATGCAAATCATCCTTATCTGCCGTAACACCACCGGTTATATGACCTTCCTGTGTTTTAGAATTATAAACAGCATGAGCTCCACTTATACGGGCTCCCTCCTGAGTCATAACCACATTCCCATTGGCGGTCATAATACCCGATTGAGTATTATACTCTATACTATTCGCACTTAATTCTGTCGGTTTTCCGCTATCAGCAAATACTGTTCCGGCATATACTGCGATAGCTGCAGCCACTACAGCGGCTATTTTAAATCTACCATTAAACTTCATTGTGCCGTACTTCCTTCTACTATATGGGCATTGCCCGATAATTTAAACTGCAGGAAAGAATTGCTGCTTTCAACCTGATCCGCCTGCGCCTGCATATTGTCTTTTACAATTTTAACATTACCTTGACCAGTCAGCAACTGATTTTCATCATCCCAGACAAGCTTTTGTGCATCGAAAACAAGTCCTTGATTTCCCTGCACATGCACGCCATTATCCAACACAATATCTTTCGTACTGTCAGAATAAGTCCCATGCGGTGCTGTGAGCGTCAATACTTGTTCACCATCATTTTCTCCATAATACTTGCCATGGATATTTTCCATTTCCGCCTGCTGTGTTTTAGTATTCATCTTTATGCTGTCAGCCGTTATTTCCCATATTTTTCTGCCGTTTCGTTCTTCAACGATGGTATTGGACATATAATCCATTGTTTGTTCTTTATTAGTATCATCAGCTGCTTTTTTTTGTGGCTCCGGCTTCGTCACCACCGCCCATACACAAACAGCAATAATTATCACAATAAAACCATATAACGCTATTTTATTTTTATCCTTTAAGCTTTTCATGTGTTATCGTCTTCCTGATACATGATGTTTTATTTTTTGTTCTTCAGGAGCTGTATTCCAGCGTTTCTGGAACCACAACCACTGCGTGGGATGATTTTTTATCACATTCTCAACAAACTCAGTCATTTTTTTAGTGAAATCCAACAAATCTTTATCCGGATCACCAGTATCCTTATAACGCATAATATCGCCTATTATCAAACGATGCCTGCCATCTTCACGGCGTACAATAAAAGCTGGTACAACCGGTGATAAAAACTTATGGGCAAATACCGCCGGACCCAAAGGTGTCGATGCCAATCTACCAAAAAATTTAATAAATGCCCCACCCGGTCCCGCATCCTGGTCAACTAGAAATCCCAATACTTTTCCTTTTTTCAAAGCCCGTGCGGCAGCCATTAATTCACTAGTGCCGCGGGCAAAGACTTCCACCCCAACCATTCTCCGATATTCATTCAATATACGAGTATGCTGGGCATTCGGTTGAGGTTTTACTATGGTAGTGGTAGGAATACCATTAAATGCCATCGAAGCCGCCAGCCATTCCCAATTGCCGACATGTCCCGTTAATATAACTACACCATGACCTTCCTGAACTGCTGCCTTTATTTTTTCCAGGCCATGCGGATCAACAAAATCGTTTATATTATTTTTATTGAGTCGCGGTGTGTAAAGTATCTCTAAAAATGACCGGCCAAGATTTATAAATGAATTTTTTACCGTTTCAGCAGCTTCTTTTTCACTGCATCCCAGTGACATCTGCATCTGGGTTATAGCCCGATTGCGCTCTTTGGCAATCAAATGAAAATATAAAATTCCTAAAATCCTGCCAATATATAATAACGCCTTATGCGGCAATAAACATACACAAAAGCTTAAAAATTTCAATATATGATATTGCAAACGGCACTTTCCCTCCTGCCTTTATTATCTATAAAACTGCTATATGTTCTACAGCATTATAATAATCTTATTGCGCATTGTTATCAAGGGCTTTAGCGGAAATACCTCCATCTAAATAATCTTGCACCAGCGACTGCCATTTCCCCTGGGCCTTTAAAATAAACTCTATGATCTGGCGTACCGCTCCTTCACCGCCATTAAAATCACTGATAAAATGGGCAATTTTCTTTACATCACTAACAGCATCAGCCACGGTGGCAGCAAACCCCACTTTGACCATTATCGGCAAATCAACCAAATCATCACCGATATAAGCAAATTGTTCATCTGCCAGACAATAATCCTGTTTTAATTTTTCATAAGCTGTCGTTTTATATAGATGGCCTTGATAAATAGCATCAAATTTTAATTCCTTGCAACGCGTTGCAACAATCTTTGACCTTCGCCCGGTTATAGCTGCTAACTTTATGCCGCTTTGGCGGGCCAGACTTATTCCCAGCCCATCTCTGGTAAAAAAAGTTTTGAACAGTTCCCCGTCACCCGTATAGTGCAGCCTGCCGTCACTCATTACTCCATCGATATCAAATATTATCATACGCACTTTTGACGCTCTAATTGCCGAACCTTCATACAATTCCATTTTAGACCACACCTTGCCGCAATAAATCAGTCAAATGAACTATCCCCACCGGATTGTTATCTTTATCAATCACAGGCAATACAGTTATCGGCCGTGGTTTATGCTTTTCCATTATACTCAATGCTTCAGCCGCCATTTTGTTTCTGGTAATCGTAAGCGGCTGACTTGTCATCAAATGTTCTACCGATTCATTAAGGAATTCAATACCATGTGACAATCCGCGTCGTATATCTCCATCCGTTATCAACCCTATGAATTTACCACTTTCATTTATAACCGATGTAGCTCCCAATCCTTTGTCAGTCATAAGGAATAATGCCTCTTTAGCTGTTTTATCTTTGCCGATAATCGGATTATCATCCCCGCTGTGCATGACATTTTCTACAGTCAGCAGCAAACGCCGTCCTAATGCTCCACCCGGATGGAATACAGCAAAATCCTTAGCCGTAAAATTACGTACCGACAACAATGCCATTGCGATGGCGTCTCCCATTGCCAAAGTTGCTGTTGTGCTGGCCGTTGGCGCTAATCCTAACGGACAGGCTTCTTTTTTTATACTTACATCTACATAATAATCAGCATTTTCTCCAAGGGAAGAATTTTTTTTGCCGCATAGGGCAATTATTGATGCACCTATTCTTTTTATTATCGGTAAAATATTGATTACCTCAGTGGATTCACCACTATGTGATAAAGCCATAACAATATCCTCTGCTGTAACCATACCCAAATCACCATGAAAAGCCTCTCCCGGATGCATAAAAAATGCCGGTGTCCCAGTACTCGCCAACGTTGCCGCAATTTTTCTGCCAATATGGCCGGACTTTCCCATACCAGTTAAAATAATACGTCCTTTACAAGCCAAAATAGCCTTTACTGCCATCTCAAATTCATCATTTATATGTGAAGAAAGATTCCTTACTGCATCTGCCTCGATAGTAAGTGTTTCTTTTGCCTTAACTTTTATTGTACTGTCCAAAATAATCTCCTCCCAATATTATATGATTAAAAATGTTTTTTAACTATTTTATGTATAGCCAATGCATCCTGCAAAATATTCTTCAAATCATCCAAATAAACCATATTAGGTCCGTCTGAAAGTGCTTCTGCCGGATTATCATGAACTTCCATAAATAATCCGTCCACTCCGGCTCCCACTGCAGCCCGAGTCAAATATTCCACATATTCGCGGTTACCGGCTGAACTGGTTCCATTGCCCCCTGGCAGCTGTACACTGTGTGTGGCATCAAAAATTACCGGATAACCAAATTCCCGCATTATAGGAAATGACCGCATATCGACGACAAGATTATTGTATCCGAAACAAGCTCCCCGTTCCGTCAGCATTATCTGTTGATTGTCAGCACTTTCTATCTTTTCCACAACATTTTTCATGTCCTTGGGTGCCATAAACTGTCCTTTTTTAACATTAACTATTTTGCCGCTTTTAGCCGCTGCATAAAGTAAATCAGTTTGCCGGCACAAAAATGCTGGTATTTGCAATATATCAAGAACTTTAGCCGCCGGTCCTATTTGTTCCTCGGTATGAACATCACTTATTATCGGAACTTTGAGCTCCTGTTTAATCTTACCTAATATTTTTAATCCAGCATCCAAGCCTGGACCTCTAAATCCCTTATAAGAAGACCTGTTAGCTTTATCGAAAGATGCCTTGAAAACATAAGGCATACCCAAACTGTCAGCAATCTCTTTAGCTCTTTGTCCAATATATAAACTGCGTTCATAGCCTTCCAGAACACATGGACCGGCTATCAGTACTAATTGATTGCCAGAACCTATTTCAAAATTTTTCAGTTTAACATTATGCATGATCGTGTTTCCCCTCTTTTTGTCTATAATATTTATTCACTATTGCTAAGTCTTCCGGAGTATCTACCCCGATAAAACGTTTATCAGACGTGATAACTTTTATTTTATAACCATTTTCAATTGCCCGCAATTGTTCTAACGACTCTGTCCGTTCTAAAGGTGTCGGTTTCATCTTGGCATATTTGAGTAAAAATTCTCTTTTATAAGCATATATACCGATATGCTTATAAATTTTAACACCGGAATCATTACGCGGGTAAGGGATCAATGAGCGGGAAAAATAAATTGCATAGTCATTTTGATCTGTTATTACCTTCACATTGCCCGGTTCATTTTTTTCTTTATCAAGCATTAATGTTTTTACCGTTGCCATATTAAGCGAACTATCGTCGATAAAAAGATTTCCCAGTCTGTCAATAAGCTCTGGATCAATTAAAGGTTCATCACCTTGTATATTGATTATCACATCTGCATCTGGATAGTTCAATGCGGCCTCTGCCAGACGGTCTGTTCCTGTCAGATGGTCACTGCGTGTCATTACAGCCTTTCCGCCCGCCTTTAACACTGCATCATAAATCTGTTTATTATCAACTGCCACAATAAATTCTGTAGGAATCTTTGCCTTTACTGCTTGTTCATAAACACGCACCACAAGCGGTTTACCCGCAACATCGGCAAGTGGCTTGCCTGGTAAACGTGTTGAAGCATAACGCGCCGGTATTATACAAATTATATTCATCTGGCCTGACTTCCCCCTTGCAGACAATATTGGTATTCAATCAATCATTTTTTTCTTACATTACATACTTGATCATCATGTTTTGTCAGTGGTGGTAAATGTTCTTTTATATATTGATAAAACTCTTCAGCACCATTTTTAAACTTTATTTCTATGCTTATTATATATATAGGTATACGGTTTTTTTCCTGAATAATTTCCTGCGGAAATTTAACGGCGTCCTTATCAGTTATAACTATAGCCTCGGCACCACGTTTTTCAGCTTGTTTCATCACTGCTGCAATTTCATCAAGTGAATAATCGTGATGATCAGGGAATCGTATGCTTTCCACTATAATCGTACCTATGCTCTGCAATGTTTGTTCAACTGACGCCGGATTTCCGATTGCTGAAACGACCATTATCCTGCATCCAACCATTTCAACAATTTTTTTACCTGTACAACCAATGTTATCCGACCATTCACCGATTTCTACAAATCCCATCGGATTATGAATACTTTCAACAATTAATGCATGGTCATTATTTTGTGACAATGTTTTTCTAATATATTCACGGGAGTGTGGTGTTGCCTGATCGACTTTAGTCAACAAACAGACATCGGCACGATCTAAGTGCGACAAAGATTCCCGCAGCGTACCGCGCGGTAAAATATGTTCATTGCCAAAGATATTTATTGAATCAACCAATAATATATCCATATTTCTTTTCAATTGCCAATGCTGATAGCCATCATCCAAGATAGCTACTTCCACACCGAAATTTTCAATAGCATATTTACCGGTAAGTGAACGATCCGGACCTATCAATACTGGAACATCCGGTAAATTTTTGGCCAGCAGAAAAGCTTCATCTCCCGCTTGAGATGCTGTCATCAACAATTTTCTGCCATCAGAAACCACTCCGACATCACCATGCCATTTAGCTCTATACCCACGATTTAAAATAGCAACTTTATAGCCTATATTACTTATTTCCTTTGCCAGTCGCTGTGAAGTCGGCGTTTTACCTGTTCCCCCCACAGTAATATTGCCTATGCTGATAACATAACAATCAATACTTTGTCGCTTTAAGATGCCACTTTGATATAACCACAATTTTAAATTGACAAGTTTTTCGTAAATAAAGGAAAATATATCCAATATAAATATAATCAAATATCCAACAACATGCTTTTCCCTTCTGCCATGTACCAGTTCAAACAAATATGTTTGTAAATTTTCGATAGCTTCGGTTGATGGAACAGCCAATGTTTTATGGTTTTTGTCAAGTTCTTCCAATACCTGCCGCAAAATCACTGCTGAACGCCGCGATGCGCCCTGATTTTCATGAATTATCGCCAAGCTGGTTGTTTCCATCTGATGTCTTATTTCTGGCTGACGAAACAATTTTATCATTTGCTGAGCCAATTCTATTGAATTATTAACAGTCAAACACGCGTCACGCTTTTTAAATAACATGTAAGTATCCTTAAAGTTAAACATATTTTTACCTACAATTATCGCCTTGCCGTGCGCAGCCGGTTCAAGTATATTATGCCCGCCATGCGGTACTAAACTGCCACCGATGTATATAACATCACCAACACTATATATTTTACCCAATTCACCAATTGTATCAAGTATTACAATATCGTGTCCATGATAAATTCTCTTTTTTAAATCAGTCCGAAAAGCCGTTTTAAAACCACGTTGCTCACATATGTTTTTCACATCATCTTTACGTATTATTTTTCGCGGTGCGATAATCAGTTTGACCTTAGGAAATTCATTACGTAACTTCATAAAAGCATCCAATACATAAACTTCTTCACCCTTATGTGTACTTCCGGCAATAATAATCCCCTCGGCATCATCTAACCCAAGTTCGGCAATTATTTTCTTTTTTCCCTCAGCCGATACATTAGTATAAGTCTGATCAAACTTGGTATTACCGGTAACTGCGACTAATTTTGGATCCGCCCCAAGACGTATTATATACGAAACATCAATTTCCGATTGCATCGCAAATTTATTAACAGTTCCAACCATATCACTGAGCAGGCTGAACATATAGCGATAACGGTTTACACTTTTATCACTTATTCGTCCATTTACCATCATCACCGCCACATTATAACGTCTTGCTGCTTTAAGTAAATTAGGCCATAGTTCTGTCTCTACAGGTAAAAAAATACGCGGCTTTATCTTTTTTACCGTGTGATCCGCTAAAAAGGGTAAATCCAAAGGAAAATAAATTATACTGTCAGCATCTTTGATTATTCGGTTAGCCATTGTATATCCGGAACAGGTAACCACTGATATCAATATAGGTATTTCAGGAAATTCCCGTCGAAACTCTTTTACCAATGGACTGGCCGCAACTATTTCACCCACAGATGCCGCATGCACCCAGATGCAATCTTTGCCAGCTACTTTATCCAAAGCATGTTTTGGCAAAAAGCCAAAACTTTGCTTCATACGCTCACCAAATCCTTTTTCTCGTATCAATCGTACAATAAAATATGGCAGCAGCACAATCATGAGCAGTACAACTACAATATCATATAGTATCTGCATTAATCACACCTGCCTAGATTTCTTGTCATTGAATTGTATATTATATAAATGGCTGTATAATCCATTTTTCGCTAATAACGCACTATGTGTTCCCGATTCTACCATCTCTCCGTTTTCCATTACAATGATATTATCAGCCTGCAAAATAGTTGATAAACGATGCGCTATAACAAAAGAAGTCCGTCCTATCATCAATTTATCCAATGCATCCTGTACCAGTTCTTCACTTTCCGTATCAAGTGCTGATGTTGCTTCATCAAGAATGAGTATACGAGG
Organism: Pectinatus frisingensis; assembly: GCF_014076555.1. NCBI lineage: Bacteria > Bacillati > Bacillota > Negativicutes > Selenomonadales > Selenomonadaceae > Pectinatus > Pectinatus frisingensis. The sequence goes on along the minus strand of NZ_CP045424.1, from coordinate 456,023 downwards.
ATTTTTTAATATGGCCCTGGCAATAGCAATACGCTGTCTCTGCCCACCGGACAATGTCACACCACGTTCACCAATTTTTGTATCATAACCATTTTTTAAAGTCAAAATAAAGTCATGCGCATTTGCCGCTTTTGCCGCCGCTACTATCTGTTCATCCGTAGCATCCAGTCTGCCATATCTTATATTGTGCATTACGCTGTCACTAAACAATACTGTTTCTTGAGGTACTATCCCTATTTGACTACGCAATGAAGCCAGTCTTACACTACGTACATCTATATCATCAACATATACTGCACCAGCAGTAACATCATAAAACCTCGGTATTAAATTTACTATAGTAGTTTTTCCAGCACCGCTTGGTCCCACTATTGCGACTACCTGACCAGGTTTTACATCAAGTGATAAATTATTAATAATCCTGCGCCCAGGATTATATTCGAAGCAAACATCTTTGAATTCCACATGTCCGATAACATTAGGCATATCCTGTGCATCAGGATTATCTTTTATTTCCTCTTCAGTATCCAATACACCAAATACTCGATCAGCAGCAGCCATTGCTTTCTGTACAGTGCCAAATACTCTGCTGATACGTTTTACCGGATTAGCCAAATTTACCGCATATGTTAAAAAAGCAATCAAAGAACCTGCTGTAAGTGCTCCGTTAACTACCTGATAACCGCCAAACCACAATATAATTGTGACTATCAATGCCGCTAAAAACTCAACAATCGGCGTCAGCAGTGACATCAATTGGATAGTTTTCATATTGGCTCTAAAATTAAGATAATTTTGCTGGCTGAAACGTTCCATTTCATAATCTTCACGGACAAAAGATTTTATTACCCGTACTGCCGATATTGATTCTTGCAGTAATGATGTTATATCAGCTGTGCGCTGCTGTACAACAGCACCGCTTTCTCTAAGTTTTCTGCCAAAGATTTTCATTGCCTGTCCGACTAACGGTACAACGACTATCGTTATCATTGTTAACTTCCAGTCAATATAAAACATCATACAAACCGAACCAATAAAAATTGATGATTCTGTAACTAAGTCAATCAGACTGTCCACTAATGCCGCCTGCAGAGCCGCTACATCATTTGTTATATAGCTCATTATAGTGCCGGTCTGCTGCTTTTCATAATATGACAATTGAAATTCCTGAAATTTTTTATAAAGAACTTCTCTTATATCAATTATTACTCGTTCAGCAATATATGAAACAAGATATGTCTGTCCATAATAAAATATTCCGCGGAAAAAGAACACCACAATAATACCTAATCCCAGCAGATTAAGTGTAACTAAGTCTTTATCAGCCAATACTTTATCAATCAAATCTTTTATTATCCACGGGACATAAAGGTTTGCTGCTGCTGCCATTATTATACAAACCACAGCCAGGCACAGCCGGGGGATATATGGTTTTATAAATAGTAAAAGTCGCCTATAGTTCTTCATGCATTATTCCTGTTCATTGGATTTATTTTTTTATCTGCTGTAGCAATAATTAATCTTGCTGTTCTTTCAGCCACGCCTGGAGACCCAAGTTTGGCTCTGACTGTTTTCAATTTACTCTTTACATATTGCTTATTATCACTCAAAAGCGTTTGTGCTGATTTAAAAACATTTTCTGGATTTACCTGCTCTTGTAAAAGCTCCGGCATCACTCTTTCTTTCAGTAATATATTAGGTAAACTGAAAAACTTCACATCAACAAACATCTTAGCTATATGATATGTCAGTTTAGACATACGATACAAAACCACCGTAGGAAGCCCCATAAGTGCCGCTTCTAAAATAACGGTCCCCGATGTTGCCAATCCTATGTCACAACAGCTCATCAAATCATAAATCTTATCTTTATGATAATTTATCACAACATCATATTCAGCCGCTATTTTTTGCAATTCTTCTATTTTTATACCTTGAGCCACTGCTACATGAAAACATATCGATGAATATTTTTCTTTAAATAATACTGCTGTTGCCAGCATTACCGGGAAAATAGCTGTTATTTCCTGTCTGCGGCTGCCCGGCAGAAGCAAAATATTGGTTTTCAATGTATCAATCGAAAAACACCTTGCGGCAGACTCCTTGTCTAAAGACGGTCTAACCGTATCAATCAAAGGGTTACCCACAAACTTTATATTAGCTCCAGCCTGTTCATAAACAGCTGTTTCAAAAGGGAAAATAGCTGCTATCTGATCTGCTGTTTTCGCCACTTGTTTAGCCCGGCCTTTACGCCAAGCCCACGCAGATGGCGGAATATAAGAAAAAACAGGTATGCCAAGTTTTTTTGCAACAGGTGCCAGTCGCCAATTAAAATCCGGATAATCAATCAAAACCAGTATATCTGGTTTTTCCTTTTTCATATAATCCACTAATTTATTACGCAATTTAATTAAGCGATATAAATTGATTATTACCTCATAAAACCCCATAACACTGTATTCCGTCATGTTAGCAATAAGTTTCACTCCGGCATTTTCCATCATTGTTCCACCAAATCCGACCATTTCTATATTCGGTTCTATTTTTCTCAAAGCTGCTGCCAAGCTAGCCCCATGTAAATCTCCTGACGCTTCTCCAGCAGAAAACATTATTTTATACATTTTTTCTCCGAAATAGTCCAATTAATATCAGCCTCAAGCAGAAAAAGACGCGAGGATAATCCATTTTGAAAATCCGCCGCGCCATCATGTTATATTACTGTTATTGCTATGCCATTGTCATCAGCTAAGGCTATGACCTTTTCCCTATCAACGATAAGTGTTTTTTCAGCCTCTATCGCCAATACGCTTGCCTTGACAGCAAGCATAGATTCAATAGTTTTTTCCCCCACAGCCGGAATATCAAATCTATTATCCTGATTTGGTTTAGCAGTTTTTACAACTACGGCACCGTTCCTGGCTAAAGCACCGCCGCGTAAAATGCAGGCATCAGTTCCCTCTATTGCTTCTAAAGCCATAACTGCCTTATTTTTAACCACAACTGTCTGCCCTATATCTAACCCGCCCAGTTTCTTTGCCACAAAGAAACCAAACTTAATATCATCAATCTCTGCTGCTGTCGGTTCACGTTTTGACAATATGCCAGCTTTTGGCATGAGTAACTTTAATAATGCCGTTTGATCAAGTACTTCTATTCCCTCTTCAGCCAATTCCTGAACAAATGCCAACATTAATGTATCATCATTCGTGTCAGGCACTGACGACAGGACCTTGAGCATTCGCGTATCGATTTTATCATGCTGCCCGTTGAATAAAAGCTCCTTGGTAACTTTTCCCAGCATTGTTACTTTTTTTATATTATTTTCTTTTAAAAATGTTATAATTTCGTTTAATTTAGCAATATTTATTTTGGCATAGCCTTTAACTATATGCTGCAAATCCTGATCGACGTCATCAAGCAATGCCACAGCAAAAACTTTTAATCCCATACGCCGGGCTGCCGCAGCAAACTCTACCGGCAGTCTGCCCACACCAGCTAATAAGCCCACAGAGTCCATATAAATCTCCCTTATTCCATATTATCCTTTCGGCTGCGGCAAATGCCACGTTCAGCATTTCGCAAAAATCGCAGGAAATGTTCTATTTCCTCACAAGAGTCAACATCCTGCTCTATTACTTCTATCGCCTGAGATAAACTCAGTCCCGAACGATATAATATTTTATATGCTTTTTTTATATTACGTCTCGATTCAATTGAAATACCGGCTCGAGAAATACCTACATTATTCAAGCCGCTCACCTTAGCCGGATGACCATCAACAATCGTATAGGGAACCACATCCTGGACCAATTTAGACGCCCCGCCAATCATGGCATTACGTCCAATTCTGACAAATTGATGAACTCCTGTGATACCTCCGATAACGACTTTGTCCTCCACTACCACATGACCGGCAATCATTGCTGAATTAGCCATTATCACATTATTGCCTACATTACAATTATGAGCTACATGTGTATAAGCCATAAGGAGACAATCATTACCAATACGAGTTTCGCTTTCCTCACCGCAGCCACGGTGAATTGTCGCACACTCTCTGATAGTCGTACGATTCCCAATAAAAGTATATGATTTTTCACCCTTAAATTTCAGATCCTGCGGTTCTGAACCGATAACCGCGCCAGGATAAACAATACAATCCTGACCAATACCAGTCCAGCCTGTTATTACCGCATGTGGCATTATCTTGGTTCCGTCACCTATTTCAACATTCTCATCAATTACTGCATATGGCCCTATTTGAACGTTTTTTCCAATTTTCGCATGGGGATGTATAACAGCCGTTGGATGTATATATGCAACTATTTTGTTTTCTGCATTCATAATCCCACTCCTCACCGACGTCATTAACTTTAACGTCTTTATATGGAAATATAATCCATATGAGGAAAATTATTCCACCCTTCATTTCTCTTTAAAAGCAACTATTTTCCCGTATATTAAGCGTATTTAAAGCAATTTTATTATTTATATGACTATTTTTCGGCATCTTTCACCGTTTTCAGGGCAAATGTGAAATCTCCCTGAGCGACAAGTTTATCCTCAACAAAAGCTTCTGCATGCAGCTTGCCAAAGTCTCCTCTTACCTTCATAAGTTCAGCTTTCATTACTAATTGGTCACCCGGTACAACCGGAACTTTAAATTTAACATTTTCCATCCCGCCAAAAAAAGCTAATTTACCACGATTCTTTTCAGGATAAAGCATTGCAAAGCCACCAACTTGCGCCATTGCTTCCAATATCAATACCCCCGGCATTATTGGATGTCCGGGAAAATGACCACGGAATTGAGATTCCCCCATAGTAATATTCTTTATACCAACAGCACTTTTAAATGGTACCACTTCCAATATACGATCAATAAGTAAAAACGGCGGACGATGCGGCAGCACCTTTTGAATTTCATTTATATCAATCATTCTCTTTTCCTCCACTCCTCAAACTTATCAACAGCCGCCCTGCCTAATTTCTTTGGCTAATTCAGTATTAAGCTGATGACCCGATTTCACAGCGATGAAATGTCCCTTGACAATACCGCCTGTCAATCTCAAATCTCCAATAACATCCAATATCTTATGGCGTACCAATTCATCGGTAAAGCGCAGCTTATTTATCCAGCCCGCATCATTATAAACTATGACATTTTCCAAGCTGCCACCTAACCCAAGGCCCATATCCTGCAAATGCTTAATCTCCTTCTCATAGGCAATCGTACGAGCCGGAGCAATATCCTTCGCATAAACATCTTCAGTTACTATAAAATCTGCATATTGCGTACCAATTAAAGGATGTTCATTCAATGATGTAAAACTAATTCTGAATTTATCATAGGGCAGCGCAATAATAAATCGTTCTCCATCATCAATCCGATATATTTTATCAATGACGACTTCTTTCCGCAATTTATTTTGAATTTTTTTACCCGCCTTCTGTAAAGCAGCAAAAAAATAGGCAGAACAGCCATCCTGAACAGGAGGTTCTTCCCCATTGACCTCTATATAGCAATTATCTACACCATAAACATGCAATGCGGAAAGCAGATGTTCAATAGTAAATATTCGAATATTGCCCTTGCTGATGGTCGTTGCCCGAAGTGTAGTCGTGACATTTTCTGCCACTGCCTCAATGCGCGGTCTGTCCGTTAAATCAGTACGAATAAAAACTATTCCCGTATTTTCCGGTGCCGGTAAAATTTTTACCGTTGCCGGTTTACCGGAGTGAAGACCAACTCCCTCACAAAATACCTCTCTAGCCAATGTTATTTGATAATGCATCAAAAAAAATCCTCCTGCCTGATATTATTATATTTTACAGGACATTGTCCTTTACTGCAAGTCCCCTGATGGATTATCCGATTTTTATTATATGATGAGTTTTTATGGCACAGTGTATGTCACACCCCAAAAGGGATCTCCGTCCCGCCAACCAGCCGTTACCTGCAAACCCCGCGCCGTCGCTAAACGAAGTCCGTAGGACGTTTTTCTATCAATATGTTCAATCATTAGTGACATATCAGGGAATTCTCCCCCTCTGGACAAAGGAATCAGTCTTGTCTCTAACCCCACAAAACCATTTTTGTAGCGCCGTGTACCAGTTCCTGCACTAAGCCTGAGTCCAAGCGGTAAAGCCTTACTGGCCACTGCATATACTGATGTTTCATCATTATCTGCCATGTCGTCCACTCCCACAGCTATCCCCGGCCGCAGCACGCTTTCATGTATTATATTATATTTGGCATTAATCGTTTTTAGTGTATGTGAATGATTTTCATCACGCAGTGATCCGCTTATTTCAATATCCTTTATAAAAGGAACAGCAAAAACTTCATAATTTTTTTTATCCAGATTATAATAGCCTAATTCCAATTGATCAGTTCGCATGATATCAGAGGTAGGCATGTCTATTAATCCTGTTGGTCCATAAGTGGTCGGAGCCGCAGCAGCGAATGAATCCACTCCTAAAATCACAGCCAATATACTTATAAACCATATCTTGCGAAACATCATATCTCTCCTTAAAAACATCTGATAAATGAAATATAGCTGTTCCAAATAATTACTAAAATAAAAAACGGCCATTGAAGCCGTTTTTGTTTTCCTGCAAGTATCATTCAATGCTGATATCATCATACATCATGTTGTACCGGACAAATAATTATTTTTCATTTTCCAAACGGCGCTGAATTTTTTTTACTTCCTTTATTATCTCTGGCACATGTGCCGACGCAGCTGTTATCCTTAACCATTCCTGATGGGGTCTTGCCGGAAACCCAGCATAAAACACTCCCTTTGGTGTATTATTAATAATACCTGATCGTGCCGCAAAAACAGAATCTGCCCCTATTTCGATATGCCCTACCGTGCCGACCTGACCACCAAAAGTAACATTACTGCCAACTTTAGTAGACCCGGAAATACCAGTCTGTGCTACTATTAAATTATTTTCACCAATATCACAACCATGTCCAATATGAACAAGATTATCGATCTTTGTTCCTTTTCGTATGTAAGTGGACCCCATTGCTGCTCTGTCGATTCCTACATGTGCACCAATCTCTACATTATCTTCAATTACTACATTGCCAACTTGTGGAACTTTAACATGTTTCCCATTTTCCGTAACAAAACCGAAACCATCAGAACCGATTACTGTTGAACTGTGAATAATTGCATTTTTCCCGATTTCACAAAATTCACGTACTGTCACGTTAGAATAAATCATACTGCCATCACCAATTTGTGCATACTGCCCTATATAAACGTGTGGATACAACACCACATCATCACCAATAGTTGCATTATCATCAATTACTGCCAATGGCATAACAGCAACATTTTTACCAATAGTCACATTTTCGCCAATTATTGCCTTATCGCTTATTTCCCGTTTTATTTTTAATTTTGGTGTGAACAAATTCATTAAGTCAATAAAAACTTCACGTGGATTATCTACAAAAATTGCCGGCAAAGGAAATTTATCCACGTCGTTTGGCAGAATTACTGCAGCAGCTTTGCAAGTTTTTGCTTCTTCAACATGCTCGCCAACCGCGAAAGTTATGCTATCGGCATCAGCCATAGCAATATTAGCAACCTTTGTTATCATTATTGACGGATTTCCCACCAATCGACCGCCAACAATATGTGCCAATTCTTCTAAAGTTTTTTCCATAACTGACTCCCATCACTGTAACTTCTGGATTACTTCATCTGTTATATCCGTACCGCCATCTACAACTACTCCATCAACGCTTACAGAGTTTTCTACCGGGACTTCCGGATCAACGGCAAAAGATGCTTTTGTCGTAACTGCCGATAACCCTTTTTCTTTGCTGATTTGCGCGAGTACTTTATTTACTAAATCCTGTCTTTGTGCATTATATTTCTGTTGTATCCCATAAGCCTTACGCTGAAGTTGCTGTACTTCTTTAGTATAATCTTCCTTTGACATACTGTCTTGCTGTTTAGCTAAGGTTTCCATTTGATCGGCAAGCGGTTTATACTCTTTTTCAAAATTCTGGTTCAAAGATTGCACTTGTGGACTTTCTGCAGCTACACGACTTATATCGACATAGCCAATTTTAGCCTTATTTGAACAACCAGCCAATAATACCGCTGCTGCCATAATAACGGCTCCAGCCAAAAATATCATTTTCATTCTATGTTTCAAAACTTTTTTCCTCCCTGTCGGACTCAATGCCCATCCTGCATTTCTTGCATAACATCAGCAGTAATATTCTGCACTGATGATGTTGTAATTATATTATTTTCAAAATATTTATCAAAAATTTCATCTGTCCCAATTTCTTCGTCAGATATCCCTTGCTGATTGGCATAAACTATGTCTAAATGGCGTACTATTGCTATCTTAGCCGCTTTTGCAGCAATATCCTGTATCATGGCCTTCTGCAACGCATCTATTTCCTTATTTTTTTCATCTAGCTGGTTGAATAAATTGAAATACAATTTTTTTCTGCTGTTGAGCATATCCTGTTTTTTTTGTGATAACTCATCTTTTTGTTTTTGGAATTCATTGGCCTGTGCACTTATTTCCTGATTATTTTTTTCATTTTTATTATCCGCATCAGCCTGTAATGCAGCTATTCGTTCGGCAAAGTACTCACTCAACTGTGCACTTATCTGACTTTCATATTTTGCCATAACGGCATGAATCTTTTCCGCCCGTTCCTTTTTCAATTGAAACATCTGCTCATTAAGATTATTAATATCATCATCACTGAGCCGCAGGTTTTCCGCATTGTCAAGTTTCAAACTACAATTAAAAATGGCATTCTCATATTCGTTGCTTACACTTTTTATATCAACTGCACGACTATTCGCAACAGCTGCGCGCAATTGCTTTTCCCTATCCAGCATGTCATCTTGTAATTTTTGTTTAACTATACGCTGCCGCATATCATCTTTTTGCTGAGCAAAGCCATTAAAAATTCCATTTATTGATTCTACCGCCGCAGCATCATCAGTACCCGTTTTGGTTTCTTTCGATAAAGCAGTAATTTTTTCGATTATTTTTACTCTTTCATTTCTAAGATCAACCAATTCCCTATATTGTGGATGAATTTTAAGCACCTGGTTTATGTCAACAATTCCGGCTTTAATTTCATTAGGAGAGGGAGACACAGCCGGTTTATAAAAATATTTTATCACCAGAGCTATTGCGACCAATATTATAACAACTGTCACAGCTCCAATAATAGACGTCTTTTTTTTCATCAACTGCTGCCTGTCCGTGAACCTCACCTCTTCAGAAAATCACCGAGCACAATGGCTCGGCTGCACACGTCACTATTACTGTTTTTTCATTTTATTCATTACATCCTGCGTTATATCCTGTCCGCCATATATAACACTATTTTTGTCTAAAACTACTGCCAAGCCTTTAGCATCAGCGACAGATTGAACATTAGCCTTTACCGTTTCCATAATGGGATCCAATAGTTCTTTTTGCTTTTTCAGCATATCTTCTCTGACTTTACCGGCATAATCACTTTTTTCCTGATCACTCATTGTTGCTGCCTTGGCATTAAAGTCATCTTCAGCCTTCTTTTGTTCATCTTGCAATTGCTGACGAACCTGCGCTAATTGCGGTGAACTGGAGACCAGCTGCCGATAATCAACCACTCCCACATTAGATGATGAAGCTGCTGAAGCCATTCCGGTATCATATTGAGACACTCCGATTGCCACGATACTAAGTACAAACACAGCTGCGATCACAAAACTTATAATTTTTATTTGCTTTTTTTGAAAATTAATCATCAAGCCATTCTCCTTTATTTTTAGCTATACAGCCCATGAAACACAGTAATTATAACAAACATGGACTTTTTATTCAAGCTCTGAACATAACATCAAAAATTACCGATCAATCTTATCCACCGGTCATCTTTGCCATCATCACGTTCCCAAATATATTCCAGTCCAATAAAATCATGTACATTATATCTTATTGCCCCCTGCCAGCTTGATTTTGCCGGCAAATAATCAAAGCGGGTAGACCATCTTTTATTAAATATTCTCTGCGTGTCAATACTCCATGTCTTATCCGCAAAAAAGTAACGACCACCTGTACGCCATTTATCACTAAAATGGTAATAATACCCAGCTGCCCAGTCGACTTGCGTTTCCTGCGGTTTTATAAATATTTGACTAAAGATTTCATGTTTATCCGTCAAATATCTGCCGAGATGAATACGATACATAATATTGTTATTATCGTTATCATTTCGCCCAAAGTCAGCCCATCCTTCGATATTTACATTATATTTTGCAGCATCAGAATGAGTAGTTATATAAGTTTTTTCTCCCGTTACTATATCAACCGATGTGTGCATATCAACCGCTTTAAAAGCAGCTTCCCTATCCAGAGCATTGCCTATTTTTGTTGTGAAATATTTTTTATGCCGTTCAACAAAAGCAATTGGAACGCCCAATAGGACATCCGTCTGCGACTGACAAAAAAGCCGTTCCTGTAACAAATAAAGATTTGGCATAGACTCGGAACGCATTTTTAAATCAATATTCCGTATTACCGGCATACGCGGATATATTGTAACCGTAACATCTGTTGCTATTCCCGGGTTCATCTCAAAATCAGCCCTAAACTCCGGTAGATGAATCAACATAAAATTATTCAGACTATGCTTTAAAATACCATTAGTCCAGTCTATGGCATCAATTGGTAATCCGTATAAGTCAGCCTGAAATAAACTGCCGATATCTTTAATATCGGTCAATGCCAATTCACCGATCTCAGGTGAAACACCATCTGTCTTAACCTGTACGGAAACTGATTTTATTGTATCATCCCACGGCAAAAGCTCCACACTAACCGCGATATCGTTATTGCCAGTAATAGTGACTCTTTTCACTGTATATCCAACTAATATTTTATTGAATACATCCTTTATCACCGACTCATATTGTGACTTATTAGCTGCAATATCTTCCATTGTCTTACCACTTATAAGCTGTCTGGCAATAACTGTAACACTGTCTTGCATTCTATCCTTTACAGATAGTGGCAATTGCCCTGACGAAATAACATTTACACCAATATTATTGTCATCAATCACTGTCTCTGCCGCGACAGTTCCCGTATCAGCCAAAATAATTCCCAATAATAGAATCAATACCAGTTTTTTTAAATTGATAAACATACTTTTTAATGCCTTTTAAAATGTTCCTCCAACGGAAAAATTAACCCGGCCGCCATCTTCTCCAATGCCGTAATCCAAGCGCAGTGGTCCTACCGGAGTCTCTATCAGTGCGCCTATACCATAGCTATGATGCAGTGTGAAATCTTGTTCAATAGACTGCCAAGGCCACTGCCGCCCGCTCCATGCATCACCGACGTCATAAAACAAAGCTCCCTGAACTTTATTTACTACTGGAAATCTATATTCAACCGAACCAGTCATCATGTTATTCCCCTTAAACTGGTTGTCCTTATAACCGCGGAGACTTCCTTGTCCGCCTATCTGAAACTGTGATGACTCAGGAAGATCATTATCTGAATAACCACCATCAAATCGCAGTGCCAAAACATGTGAATGTCCTAAGTTATAATACTTCTGCCCGCTAAAAGTATATTTATTGTAATTAAAATCTCCACCCAGTCCGGCAAACTCAGCACTAATAGTGTAAGTCGCCCCCTGTGTGGGATTATATACATTATCCCGTGTATCGTACGCTCTGGTAAGAATTATACTGCGTGTCGTTCCGAAATTGCTGTCAAGCCAATCCGTATCACCGCTTCGGTCCAGACCCTCTTCATATCCCTTATATTCATCCTGGCGATTTTTCAACGTTACAAAATTCGTTACATATTCGCTTTCCGGACGACCGAATGTCACTTCTCCGCCTCTGTAATTGCGATCATAACCTTCTATCTCATGCCCATCGGTATTATAGTCATAATATTCATAGGTACGATCATACAGACGCAATGTCATAGACGTTTCCTTCGAATCGAGCCATGGGTGACGATAACTAAAAGTAACTCCGCGATCATCATTACCACTGCCGCCAAATTCATATGTCAATTTGACTGCATCGCCGGTCCCGCGGAAATTGCTGTCACTGAGACTAATTGTTCCAATCATTCCATCAGTATTACTATAACCTGCTCCCACGCCAAATGAACCAGTACGTTTTTCCACTACGGTTATTTCAATAATAATTTTATCCGGATCCTTACCGGGCAATAATTTCATATTAACATCTTCAAAAAAGCCCAGATTATAAATACGCTGCATACTGCGTTTAGCCAGTTTGGCATTAAATACATCTCCCGGCTTCATCCGCATTTCACGAGTTATAACTTTTGTTTTTGTTTTATCATTACCCTTTACTGTATATCCTTCCAATATTCCTTCATTAAAAGCCAGATCCAATACACCTTGCTCATTTATTGACATATTACCAATTTTGGCAAGAATATACCCTTCTTTTCTATATTCAGCTTCAATATTGGCAATATTATCATTTAAGGTCTTACTGTTCAGCACCTTTCCGTCTTCTACAGTAAGCAAACTTTTTATTTTATTGGTAGATAATACCTTGTTGCCCGATATGTTTACCTGTTTTAATATAGGATTTTCCATTACATGATATGTAATTTTTACACCTTCCGGAATTACTTCATATGTCGGAAAGTTATCATAAAACAGGCCTGTTTCATAAATAGCCTGACGATCGGCAGCAATATTATCACTTTTAAATATGTCACCGGGCTTTACCTTAATGACATTCTGTACCATTGCCGCCGGTAACGTTTCTTCCCCGGTAACATCAACACTAACCACAGTCATACCATCATACTGTGAACCAGCTTTAGTCAGGTCGTCTTCAGAAGGTCGCTGTTGATTCCAGCTATCAATGATTTTTGTTCTATCAGGTGCGGTATTTTGTGCTGGCTGCCCATCCTGCTTACTTTGTTCTGCGGTTTTAACGGGTTCATTTTCAGCTGGTGGTGCTGCAGCAGTCTGGACGTTTGCGGTTGTATCATTTTCGGTATTTACTGTACCTTCTGCAGCCGGCGTATTTTCTGTACTATCAGCATCACCCGCGTCTGCACTTGTATTATCATATGATTCACCGGTCTCTTGCGCATGAATAACTGGTGGCTCTACCAACGTAAAATTAGTTACAGTAGCAGCTAAAATATATGCCAGTATGCGGCCCTTCTTTTTATTCAAAAAAATTACCTCCTGAATTCCATTTTTATTACTCTTGTAATGTTTTTTTTGCGGTGCGCATCAATTGCTGCATTTCTTTAGAAGGAACCTGAGGTTTGGCCTCAACATTATTAATCGTTTGTTTTTCCAAATTCACCTTAGGTATGCTTTCTTCTTGGGATACTGCCTTCTCAGTGGAACCGGTAGACTGCTGCGATTCCACTTTTATATCACTCGTTACTGAATCTTCCGGCGAAGCTTTTTCCCCATTTGATACCACCGCTGATACCGGTAATTTATCAGTCATAGGTTTTGTAACAGTTGCCGTAGCAACCGCAGGCACACTTACCTGATCCGTCACAGTGCTGCCCGTACCGGCAAACAGCCAATAGCCTCCCAGCGAAAGGAATAAAACCCCCATTGCTAATGGAATAACATGCCTGCGCCAAAATGGCCGCCCATTCTTCTCCATCTTTTCCCTGGCACATTTCAATTCTGCTTCCGCTAGCATGATATGAAGATCCCCGCGAATATTATTTTTATTTTCCAATGAAGTTTCTGCCTTGCCCAGCCATCTTTTTGCCGCACTAACATGTTCCTTCATTACTTTATCAACTTTCGCCATGAGACTGACCTCCTTTATCTATGCCTGATATTAATATCCAATCAGAAAAATATATTCCGCATACCATTTTTAAGCAAATATAGCTTTATTATAGCAAAAATAGCCATTAAACAATTTTTTAAGCCTATAAATACTTATTTTCTGCTGATTTCTTATCTATTAATTCCAATGTTGCATAAATTTAGACATCATACCGCGCAATCGTCGTACGGCTGTTTTTTGTAAGCGATAAACATGTGACAGACTAACATCCATTGTATCAGCCAATTCCTGAGGTGTTTTATCTTTAAGATACACTCCGTCCAAAATTGCCTGTTCTTTTGGGGGTAAACGGAGCATTATCTGTTGTACCTGTCCCGTCAAAAAATTCTTTTCTGCCTGATCTTGTACACTGATTTTATCATCAGCAATAGAAACTATATCATCAAAAATCTCATATAAACTGCAACAATTATTTCCCTTGTATTCTTTATTCAAATAATTTAATATGCGTCCTCTTATTCGATGTACCGCATATAATGAAAAAGCAACATTTTTATCTGGATCATATCTTTCCACTGCCTCAATGAGACCAACCGTTCCTTCCTGAATAAGATCCATTATACATTCAACCTTAGAAAAACTGCGTGCACATTTAAAGACCAGTGGCTGATATGATTCTATTAACCTGCTGCGCGCCTGTCCGTCATGCTTATCCTTGTATGCTGTCCACAATCTTTCTTCTTCTTCAGGTTCTAGCAGAACTATTTTCCCTATTTCTGATAAATACTCACTAATTTCCATACCAGTCACCTCCTAGTCTCAAAATTTTATGTTTGCCTCTAAAGTTATTTTATGTCCGCTTCTGCTGTCCCATTCATTAAGTACACTTAGATTATTATTAAAGTCATATTCTACTCCATACTTATGACTATCATAATTTACACCATTACTATACTTCAGTAATATCTTATTAGAAATATATTTTCCTATTTCAATATTATAAATTTCATCAGAATTTCCTTGTTGCGTATTATGTCCATCAGCATTATAAATAGTATCCCGCACAATATTAAATTCGTCAAGTTTTAATGTGTCACGAATGAATCCTTCAATTTCATTAAAGAAACTCATCTGCAGACCAACCGTTGCCAGCTGCGCCAAATCAGAAGATCCAATATCGCTGCCCTGCTTATAAGCTTCACGAAAAGTCAATAGTTTTAATATTTCTTCCTGACTCATAGCTGGCTCTGATGTCAGCAGGAATTCCATGTTTCCAATAGGACCTTGAATTGACAAATCAATTCTTGTTTGTGATAAATTAGCTTGAGCCTTAAATATTATACTTGGCAAAAATGAGCCGACCTGGTTGAAATAAGCAGCTCCCTCCTGAATTTTAAAAATTGTCCTCAAATATTCAATCCGGCCTCTTATTACGTTAATTTCTCCTGACGGCATAGGATGTTTTGTCGTGCCTCCAAAATGAACGTTACCAATTATGTCCATATCATACAGCATTGATTTATAAAGATGAACATTCTTTCCAACATTTATATCTACATCAATTAACATATCAGGCAGTATTGATACACTGTTATCAGGAACACCAGGGAAGGATAAAGTGGTATTATCAATAATTATGCTGCCCGCTAATTTAGGCAACACACGCTTAAATATAGTTCCTTCAGTAAGTTTCAGCTGTGCACTGAATGGTCCCTTATAGTAATCACTGTCCAGTGCTATTTTATCAATTGATAAAGCAAAATTATAATCTCGCAATCCCCCGCCTGTTATCAATGTGCTGCCAGTCAATGAATAAGTACCATTGCCAATTTTCCCGGAAAAATCATTCACCTTCATTTGCTCACGATCAAAAACTATATCCATCTGCATACTTTGCAGCGGGATTTTTGACTCTTTTATTTTCATAGCGCCATCTGTCATTTTAAGTGTACCGTTAAACAAAGGATGCGCCAATGTACCGGTTATCTTTAACCCTCCTTTTAACGCCCCTGTTGCCCACTCAACGTGCTTGGACAATAACGGTAAAACACTTATGTCAGCATTATCCAACGATATGTTTAAATCGATCTGATCATATTGGGCGAGCATTTCCCACGGAGCCGCTTTCAACGCAATAAGCGGAATTTTCCCATTGGCAGAAATCTTATATTCTCCTTTATTCATCAATATCTGTCTCACATTTATTATACCTTTTTGTAAGTTCAGCAAACCAGTCATTTTATCAAATGTCGTGGTACGCACACCACCATTGTCCACTTCAAAAGACACATCTGCCTGCGGACTATCCGCCGTGCCGCTTATTTTGGCATAGGCGTTCATTGTTCCCCTGACATTCACATTATAGTCCATAATGTCCGCCAGCATACTGGCATCTATTCCCTCGGTGGAAATCTCCATATCAACAGCACCGTGTCTATTCCATGTTCCTCTTGCTGCAACTTTTCCGGCATTTTGTTGTCCATAAAAACGGTTAATCGTAACTATTCCATTTTCATATGAGGCATCAAGTGAAATTTCTTGCAGCGGATATTTTTTCAGATGTCCATTCTCAACTTTTCCTGTTAAATGAGCACCAGGATTAGAAATTTCACCATTTAAATCCACTTCTCCGGAAAAACTGCCTGTTAAATATTCATTAGGTAAATTCACCATCGAAGTTAATGCCTTAGCTGATATTCCCTCCGCTTTTAATTTCCCTGAAAGACTGCCGTTAATCAAATTCACCTGGCTATCAAATGAAATATTACCATCAGCCTGTTTACATTTCATTTCAGTTATTTTTAATATTCCATCTTGATAATTACATTTACCTGTGACATTAGTCACCGCTTCACCATTAAATATTATCTGTAGTGCCTGTATATTCCCCTCAATGGCAATATTATCAAAAGTGCCTCCTACGTGGCCTTTAAAACTACCGATTCCTTTCAACTGATATGGCAAAGACGGGATTTTGGCAAAATCCATCGGATCTATGCTTACATTAATATCCAGTCTATTATCAATAATGCTGCCATCTATGTTCATGTCTGCAAAAGGAGATTTTACAACAAAATTTCGTAGTATTATTTTACCAGACGCGTAGGTATAGCTGCCTTCTGCCGATGTAAGTAATACTCCTCGGTAGCTTCCCTCATGAAAAAGAACATGTCCGTCAGCCCTTATGTTATCAACAGTACCTGTCAAATGAACTTGATTATCAATATTTCCAGTTATTGGCTGATCCGGGAAAAATGCTTCAGCAATATTCTCCATGCGGGCATTTTTAGTATTTATTGTTAAGTCTATCTGTTTTTCTCCCGTAAACCCAATAGTTCCTTGAGCACTGTGAATAATTTCATTGGTTTCATTTTGCATTGTCATTTTCTCTATTTTTACACCATCCATACTACCTGCCGCAGAAATGCGCATATCATGGTATGGCTGTCCCATTACTTGTCCGTCATAGGCAACAAGTTTAAGATCCAAATAAGGATTATTGATACTTCCTGACAGATGTCCATAAAAATCTGCCGTACCCGATAATTGTATTGACGTGTAATTTTTTAATAATGACAAATCTATATTCGAACCATAAAATTCCAAATCAAGGCTGCTGCCCGTTATTTTACCAGCTGCCGCTATATTGCCGCCGTCAGCCAAAGATATAGTCAAAGCACTGACTTGGACGTTTTTTCCCTGCATTGAAACTGCTGCATCAATTTTATTAATTGCTATTTCATTATAAATAGCATCATCAATTGACACAGATCCGTATAATTTGATACTATTGTTGTTTCCCAAAATGCCCGTAAAATCAATATTACCCGACAATTTTCCTGATAACCCACCAACATATTCTTGCAATTGGCCGCACTGGATGTTCTTCAATACAGCATGTCCGCTATAAGAATTATCTTTTATTGAAAAGGTTCCTTCTGCTGTTACATTTCCACCAGCAAATCCAGCTGACGCATTTTTTATATATACTATATCATCCACCAAATCCACTTCAGTCTGCAGAGCAGTAAATTGATATCCGTAACAATCAACCTGTTTTGCCGACAAAAAAGCATGTATTGCCGGATCACTCATAGTTCCAGTAATCTGTGCGGCAAAAGCCACATTCCCATCAACAGGGATTTCCGGCAACACATTTTTAAAGTTCAATGCATCTGAACGCACAGCAAGAAAGAGCTGCGGATCGTCTTGTAATGTCACTTTTCCGTGTACTTTCACTATCTGTTGATTTATTGCTGCATTAGCAAAAACAGTAACATCATCCTTATTAAAAACAACCAATCCATTAATGTCATCAATATCTGTATTCATTACTTTACAAGCAGCATCAGCAATTTTCGTTTTCCCCTGAATGCCAATAATACCTGATGAATCCAGATTGAAAACTATGTCAATATTTTCCAGCAAGCCTTTTTTTATTGTAAAATTTTGGGGGACCATATCTTGCGGTATAAACTCAAGATATGGTAAAACATCCAGCTTGTCTGCCTTTATATCAAACGTCTGCACCGCATCACCAATTTCGCCATTGACATTGAGCGACGTACCGTCTTGTTGTAATTTTGCATTAATCCGTTTCTTCTGTTTATCCGCAAAATCAATATTACCTGTTACATGAGAAAAATCAATTTTTTTACCATCGAATTCAACAGCTGCTTTCCCATCTATAAACCTTATATTGCCGGAAAAATCGTTATTGGTCTGGTCTTGTGAAATAACGTCGCGATAATTCCATGTGCCGTCATCACGTTTCACAATATTTACACAAGGGCCTTTTATATCGACTTCGTCAATACTTTTAGCCAAATTTCCCACAATTATCTGCCACAGGCTGAACTTGACATCGACGCGGCCTGCTTGTATTAATATTGCCCCTGTTTTATCGTAAATTGTTACTTTCCCTGCTTCCAAACTGGATAATGATTTTACTGATACTGTTCCCACGTTCACTCTGGTAGATATTACCTGAGATAACTTGCTGCTCGCCAATTGTGAAGCCGACTGCATAAAATTATCTGCCTGCCGGACAGAAAAAAAGAAAACCGTCAATATTATACAGATAAATGTGCTTACAATTATCGCAATTTTTTTCGACGGTTTTCTCATTTGTCTTCCTCCTGACAAACATTAATTAAAACTTAATATCAATTATCCGCTTGTGCACTACCACGATCCAATACATTAAGTTCAGTAGAATCATTTTCTTCTTGAACTGCCGGTGCAGATGCTTTTTCACTTGGTGCCGGTGCGACCGCCGTTTCATTTGCTGCCGGTGCAGATACTGTTCCACTTACAGTCGGTACAACAGATCCTTTACCACCCAAATCATTAATTATCGACTGTGCATCCAGTCCCATGGCTTTATTCAATGAAGCTATGCTTACAGTATAATCATAAAGTGCCTGATTATAGTTCATACGGGCTGTCACATAATCTGAAATCGTATCCAAAATATCACTATTAGTACCCACACCAGCCTGATAACGCACTTGAGCTA
The DNA here is from genome assembly GCF_014076555.1 of Pectinatus frisingensis. NCBI lineage: Bacteria > Bacillati > Bacillota > Negativicutes > Selenomonadales > Selenomonadaceae > Pectinatus > Pectinatus frisingensis. The sequence goes on along the minus strand of NZ_CP045424.1, from coordinate 436,682 downwards.
TTCTATTATCTTCCGTAGCCTGAGCCACTGCCACCTGTGTAGTATGGATATTTTTCTGTGCCGCTTCCATTGATAAATAAGCCTGCCGCACATCCAAACGTATTTGATCATCCATATCAGCCTGTTCCTGCTGTGCACGTATAAGTGCTGCTTCAGCCTGCTTCACTTGTGAATGCGTTACATTACTATCAAAAAGATCCCAGCTTGCCTGCACGCCAACTGCCGATTTATCACTTTGATCATTAGTCATCATGTTATTACCAGCTATATCTTTTTGTGCAACAAGGGACACTTGTGGCAAATATCCCGCCTTTGCCGCTGATATTGCCAGCTGAGCCTGTTCAACCGCCTTACGGGTGGCTATTCCATCAGGTCGATTTGTTACAGCCTCATCCATACATTCTTGTAGTGTCTGCGTAAATTTATAATTAGTTAGATAATCATCACTAGGTTGAACATCTGTCATTAAGTCCTGACCAATAAGTTTATTAAAATCACTTATCGCTATTTGCAGATCATTTTCTGCACTCGTAAGATTTTGCTGTGCATCAGCCAAGTTTACCTGTGACCGCAGCAAATCAGATTTTGGTACCACGCCTGCGTTATATTTTGCCTCCGCCATCTGTTCATGATCACTGTATTGTTTAACTACATTTTGACGTACATCTTTTATATTCTGGCTGTTCAATATCTGATAATAACTTTGTATCACTTGGAGTTGTATACTTTGCTTGGTATTTTCCAATGTATAGTTGCTGACGTCAACTCCCAGTTTAGCGCTTTTTAAGTTATCATCCAACTGTCCACCCGCATACAATGGCAGGCTTGCCGTCACAGTGTTGCCATAGGAATGATCTATATTATTACTATTATAATAATGTCCTCCCAGTTTGTTGACTGTCCCTGTCCAAGTAAGTTTGACTCCCTGGTTTCCCTGTGCTTCACCAAGCACGGCCTTAGCTTTTTCGACATCACTTTCTTCCTGCTTTATTGTATGGTTATTGTTTAGAGCCTCCAGCACGCTTTCCTGTAACGACATTTCACGAGCAAATGCCGTATTACCAAGCGTTATTACTGTAATACCGCTTAAAACCATGGCAGTCAAGTTTTTAAATAAATTACGACTATGTTTCATCAAAACGATTTCCTCCTAAAATGTACGTCATCCTAAAACTATATTTACTAAAATTCTTTGCGTATTCCTAAATATGCAGCCCTATCCGCCTGTTTGTTGACATCATTAATCTGCCCCAATAAATAAAAATCCGGAGCCAGCCGATATTGCCCACGCAGCTTCAATCTTATATCATCAGTATCATATGCATCAAGAGAAAACTTCCAAGGCCCACTATATGCATCCAAGCCAATTCCAGCCTTATTATCGACAAGTCCTATACGTCCGGAAAAAGAATCATTTCCTGTTCCCAACTGCAAATTTGTCGCTGGATTATCCCCGCCGATATCATCACCGCCAAACAATAGAAAATCATTAGAACTATTACTGTATACTTTCAAGTCAGCATTCAGCATCATATCTGATTTTCCGCCGCTATACAAAATATCGGCACCGGCCTTAGTTTTTATTGAACTGATTTTTTCCATCATATTATCAGCTCGGTCAGAAACATTTTTAGCATTATGGATGATCTTCTGCAAGTCGTCAACTGTCTGCGGATCTGAAACTACCGGTTCCAAATTTGCTGCCATATGTTCAATCCTTGCGCTGGTGCTGGACATATTAGTTACCGTAGCACGAATGTCATTCGTTAATTGCCCGTCACCGTTCAATTGATCAACCATAGTTTCAACACTGCCCGCTGTACGCTGCATACTTGAAGTAAGCAATGTCATATTTTGTATTATATCATTTATATTGCCTTCGTTGTTAATTGATACTCTGGCCAGAACAGCTGTAGCCTCATCCATATTGGCTGTTATATTCTTTAGATTTGCAGCAGTTTTCACAAGTGAATCTTGTACTTCGGGATTGCCAAGTACTTTATTCATTGATGTAACCAAATCATTGACTTTATCTAATGTTTGAGATGCTGATGCGACCAATGATTCAATCGTATATTCTTCAGTGCCATTTACTACATCCCCGTCTGCTATATATACACCATTGTCTGTGCCATCGGAATAGATATTAACAAACTTTTCTCCCATAATGCCGTCACTGGCTATCGTCACTGTAGAAGACTTCGGTATTTTTACATCTTTTCTTATTTCCAAAGTAACTTTAGCTCCGGTTCCATCGGTTTTTACAGCTTTTACTTCTCCCACATTAACACCGGCATAACGCACCAGCGCACCGGGTTTAAGTCCATTCACGTATTTGAACAGTGCAGTCGCACTGTAATGCGGTGGTTCGCCAAAGCTGATATGTCCCAATTGAACGATGATCACTGATGCTAAGATAAGTGCCATTATAGTAAATGCGCCCACTTTAGCTTCTGTTGTCATGTTCTCACTCCCATCATGCAAATAATATATTAGCTTTTTCCACCATGGATAAATTCACTCACTCGTTTGTCAGTGGAGTTTTTTATATTATCCGGATTATCTACTGCTATTATTTGTCCTTCATAAACCATGGCAATTCTGTCCGCCATGTAATATGCACTGTTAATATCATGCGTAACGACTACTGACGTCACTTTCATCATTTCCTGTGTATATTTTATCAGTTTATCAATTTTCCCGGCCATAATCGGATCAAGACCGGATGTCGGTTCATCATAAAGAATTATTTCCGGTTCAAATGCTATTACTCTGGCTAAGCTTACCCTTTTCTTCATTCCGCCGGACAATTCATTCGGCAGATATTTACCAAAGCCTTTAAGACCCACAGTATCAAGTTTTTCTTCAACTACACGCTGTATTTCATTTTCAGATAAATTACTATGTTCCCTAAGTCCAAAAGCCACGTTATCCGCTACAGTCATTGAATCGAACAATGCTGAATATTGGAAAACCATCCCCATACTAAGCCGTACTTTATCAAGTTCATCTTCTTTTAATGTCGTGATATCCTTATTTTTTATCCATATCTGACCACTAGTAGGATATTCCAGTCCAATCATCAGTTTAAGTAAAGTGCTTTTACCTGATCCACTGGCACCTATAATGGCCATTGTTTCTCCCTTTTCTACTGACAAATTAATATGCTCTAATACCTTATGTTTTTTAAAAGACTTATTCACATCTACCAAATTTATGATCATCTGCATCACCTCACCGGTATAAAAGCATCGACAAAAAGCAATTAAAGAAAAATATAGCAATTATTGCATCCACAACCGATTTTGTTGTAGCCTTACCTACACCTTCAGCCCCGTTTGCCGCATTCATGCCATAATAGCAACCTATTGTAGCAATTATAGCGCCAAATACCACAGCTTTAATAAGCCCGCCCGTAAAGTCATGAATGATCACAAATGTATTTATTGACTGCATATACATAAAAGATGATATCCCATAATAACTTGCCACAATCCAGCCGCCAAATGAGCCAATTATGTCACCAAACACCACTAGCAAAGGAAGCATTAACATGCAGGCAATTAAACGAGGAACCACTAAATATCCCACTGGGTTAACAGCCATTACCTTCAAGGCATCTATTTGCTCCGTAACCTTCATTGTGCTTAACTCTGCCGTTATTGCAGCTCCTACTCGTCCGGCCGCTACTACACCTACCAGCACCGGTCCCAGTTCTCTTCCCACGGCAATTGTCACAACTCCGCCAACTGTCGACTGTGCACCAAATTTTAAAAATTCCGCAACAGTCTGCAAAGTCAAAACCATACCGGTAAATAATAATGTAAGTGCAACTATCGGCAATGTATCAACACCCAAATGGGCCATTTGTTCCAATACATGATTAAACCGGGGAACTCGTTTACACTGGCGCAATGTCTGTAAAAACAATATCACAAATCCGCCCCATGTTTCAAGCGCTTTTAAAACAATGGCACCGATTTTTTCCAGTATAAACATCATTTCACATCCTTATTATTATTTAACATCCTATCTAATGATTTTAACAATAATAAAAAAAATAGTAAATACTAATTTACTATTTTTTTTAGCCAATTCATTCATTTTTTAATTGCCAGGTTAATTCTAACCACATTATCAATGATATAATCGGTAGTAGCCTTAATTTCCTGCGGTGCTGCAGGTTTTTTCCCCAGCTGCCCGCTTTCTTCCAGCTGTTTTTGTACTTTCAAAGCATCTTCCACCGCTTTTTTCTGTTCTTTATCACTCATTATTGGCGGCGCAATTTGCGCGACAATAATATCATTATTTTTATCAGTCTGCAAAAAATCATTTATTTTATCAGATGCCGTCTGAGTTTTATCTTCTTCCGGACTTAGATCAACCCCTTGCATAGCCAGTGCTGCCACCGGTATCAATCCGCCGCCCCGTATTTCCAGATACATTTCGCCCGAAGCTTCATTTTTAGGTATAGTATAAGGTACAAGTATTTGTTCTTTTTGTCCACGGTACGGTTGTAATGTAACCTTTAAATTCACTATATCGCCCGGATAAGCAACAGCTCTGTCAGGAACAACACTTATTATTGAAGCTGTTTTGCGTTTTTCGTCAAAGGAAAGTTTCATGTCTATTCCTAAAATATCATATTGCTTATTGGTGTCAGCACAAATGATATTGAGCAGTTGCAATAATTCGCCAACGGAAAATTGCCCCACATCAGCATTATTATAGTACATATTGCTACGAGTAATTTTACCGGAGTCCACCGCATTCGTCCTAATGGCGAACTCAACATTGGCTGTACCCGAGCTTAAACTATCAATTGTCCTGTCAAGTGAAGCATATGCAATACTGGCGGCCAAGTTAGGCAGCAGATCTTCATCATATGCAATGTTTGCAGCATAAACATTATGCCGTTCAAGCAATTTGTCATCCACTGTGACCTTTATCGGAACCACCGACGGATATTTGCCGATAATACCACTGACACCTGAATAACGATCCTGATTTATCCGTCCGATTATCTTACCAAAAGATGACACTTTCTGCCCATTTACTAATCCGCTGGCTGTTCCAACAATATCGGCATCCGTCATAAAATAATTAACATTGCCACGATATGTGAACGGATGTCCAAAAGCCAGTATTTTATTACCGTCTACGGCTGTAATTGTTCCTATCGCCCCTACAGAAAAGTCACCGTAGGAAAGTGCTACTCCAACAGAACTTCCCGGCTGCACCGCTGTATTGCCAACAAGACTGCCGGTACTCTGTTTTGTCGTCATTAGCCCAGTTTCATATGGGTACATATTAAATGGAGCCAATTCTTTTTTTAAATAATCCAATCCCGCACCGGAAAAGCCATTAACGGCCAATGGTATACCTTCCTGTACCGTATCATCTTCCCCACCATATTTATTTTTCCAATTAGTCATATCAACAAATTCTGTTTTTACTGTTTTTACTGCCTTTTCAGCTGTATTATTTTGTTGTTCAGACTGCATTGCGGCTTTTGCTGCTTTCGTTACTTTTCTTGCGGTAACAGCCGCCATATTATTATTTGCTGCCGGCTGACCCTTTTTTAAAAGTCTGGCTAATTCCTCATTATCAGCCACCACACGCTGCGCACTACTGGGCAAATCGATTTTAACCTGATTTATCTGGCCCGTATCAGCCTTAGGATCGGGAAACTGCCAAAGCTGCAGCATATCTTCAATTGGTGTTATATAAAATACCCGCGGATTGGTATCACTGCCAATTCCTCTGGCAACTGCCCCTATCAATCTACCGTCCACATACACCGGGCTACCGCTCATACCATGAATAACACCATTAGTATCATTTATAATAGGTCCATACGCTTCTGCCATTATCTGTTTGGATGCGCCCTTGCCATTATCCTCTACTCCAATTATTTTTACATTGAAACTTTCTATTTCATTGCCTTGTACAACCGTCTTAGCCGTACCGATCATACCCGGATGCAATTGCTGGGTAGTTAAAATTTCCGGCATCGCCATAACATTAGCCGTTCCTGTCAATAAAAAGAAAGTTAATATCCCAATTAAGTATTTTAATTTTTTTTGCAATAAATTCACCTCAAAATAGCCATTTTCTGATTTTAACCAACTTCCTAATCTCACCAATATTTTATTGTACTACTATTCTTGCTACTATCTGACCTGATTTTATCATTTGTCCAGGTGATACCAGCACTTCCTTTACCACGCCATCGGCTGAAGCCCGACAAGCTGCTGTACTGCCCGTCATTGTTTCTATTCTTACCAAATCATTTCCCTCCTGCACCGTTGCCCCCGGCTGTGCCGTCCATGATACAGTCCCTGATAACGCGGATACTTCATTAGTCACTGCTTGTGCCGATGCCATATGATAAATGCCTGCCAGTGCAATAATACCTACCAACACTATTCCCAATATTTTCTTCTTCATTTTCCCAACTCCTCTGCTATATATATATCTGATTAAACATTTCTAAATTTATAATATCTTAATAATCATTATACATTAGAAGTGTTTAATAGCAAGAAGAATCTTTATAAACATAAAAATTCCTATTATCTTTTGACAACTGCCAATGCTACACCAACCGGACGTTCCATCCCATCTGAAGGAGTATTTTCAATTTCTCCGCCTAACACTATTTCAGAAGAACCGCCGCCATCAAAATTAACAGCATCTTTTGCTCCAAATTGGATCAATAACTGTGCCAACCCATTTAAAGTCAATCCATCACTTTGTGCACAGCGACCATCAACAACAACTAATAATACATGTCCGTCACTTTTTATTGCTGCCGCAGTGCGTGGTGCCTGTCCTCCTGTCACATCCGGACCAATTTGCTCTTCATCGGCATTTATACTGATTTGCCCATCCTTTACCAGCCGCGGTCCCACACCTACTATTTCCAAAGCATTATTCCATGCAGTCCCTAAATTTTCATTGATTGTCATCTCATCACCGACTTTGAGCCCGCTAAGACCATCTTTCATACTTCCATGCGCTGAAATAACTGTTTGTCCATCACGAAGTGTTGTATCATTGGTATTAATTTTGGCTATTTTATTATTAACTACAGTATATTCTATTCCATATTCATTGGTTCCCGTACTGCTGCCAAAGAAAGAATTATATTCTACAATAGTATCGGCACTACGTTCACAGTTTACTCCGCTTATCGGAAAATCACCATTCTTGGTATGAATACTCCCATCATAATTGACAGTTGCAATTATTGGTTTATTATTGTTGTCCACTCCAAAAGCAGTGCGCGGTAAATAAGTAGTAGTTGCTATTGTTCCATCTATTTTAGTTAAACCATATACATCTTTAGTGCCGCCGAAATATGATGCATTAACGGCAGCTGCAGCATTATAATAATCAGACATACTCGACACCGTATTTTTACCTAACGTGCGCCCGCCGCCCAGCACCGGAACAAAAGTAAATTTGGCAGGATCTACATTTAATATATATGCCTTCAACACACCTGACTCATTACGCCTGTTATATACCGTATAATCAAGTCCGCTTTCAACATTTTGTGTTATAGAATGTTCATAATAACGCTGTATATCGATAAAAATTCTGTCTGGATTATGCAGTACATTAACTTCATAAGGCACCACCTGATTCAAAGCTATGATTGCACGACAGCCTGACTGCGTGTTTTTAATAGTAACAGTCTGGACGACATCATCATTAATATTCATCACGCTTTGTACTTTTGCTGCATCCACACCAGAAAAATCTATTGTTATATTTTTACCGGACTGATCAACCGCTGTCTGATATACCGGTAAACTGTCAAACTGAAAAACAACACGCACTTTTTCCTGTGATATGCTGGAACGGGCAGCATTCATACTTATTGGACGATTTGCTGCCAATGCCGCTGCCTGACAAACAATAAGTAAAAAAATCACTGAACTAAATACTCTATAAAAAATTTTTTTCACTTGTCTTATAATCTCCCTCATCAACAAAATTAAAAGAGACTATTGCAAAATAATCTATCTACAGCTGAAACCAAGCACAATATCTCAACTGATAAACATATCTGCAACAGCCTCTTTAATAGCAACTACGCTTGTTTTTTATAGGCATTTGCCGCAATTGGCAAAGGTGGTTTTACATCTTGTTCTTTTATCTGTCGATAAAGCATGTCGGCCAATCCTACACCGCCAGCTTCAGCAATATTTTTTGTCATTTCCGTATCATGCATGGAGCGCAAAATATTATCAGCATTGGAATCGCCTAAAAGTGAATCCTTAGGTACAGTATCGCGCATCTGTTTATACATTAAATCAAGAAATACCGCCTCAAACTGTTTACATGCATCCTTAAGTTTAGCATCACTTTTAGCTGTATCAGAAGATTTATCCACAGCACTTTCTTTCAAAGCCTCACTCGTTTTTTTCAACTGAGCCGCTTCCTGCATTTGATTGGCCTGTTCCATTGCCGGTGATGCTGTGAGTGGATTCACTGATTCCATATTTTTCTCCTTTAACAAAAATCAAATTACTTGTAAATCCGCATGCAATGCACCCGATGTCTTCATTGCCTGCAAAATTGCGATAATATCCCTTGGTGTGGCACCGACAGCATTCAAGGCCCCTACTACATCATTCACACTGGCCGTTGCGTTAAGCACTATTGTATTGGCTTTTTGTTCATTGACCTTGGTATTAGTATTTTTAGTGACTATTGTATTCCCCATGCTATAAGGGGATGGCTGATACACATCTGTTGTTTTATCAATGCTTATGCTGAGACCACCCTGCGCAATCGCCACTTTATCAACACTTATATTTCCTCCCATCACAATAGTTCCCGTACGTTCATTAACGACAACTTTTGCCGGAGAATCTGGTACAACTGATAAGTTTTCTATATCAGATACAAATCCAACGATATTATTACGATAATAAGATGGTATCGTAACATCAACACGTCCCGGGCTGGCAGCTGATGCGATTCCGCCAAAATTAGCATTTATTGCCCCGGCAATACGTGATGCCGTTGAAAAATCAGCATTATCTAATGAAAATGATATATTGCCATTTTGCCCCAGTGTATCTTCTACCGTCTGTTCGACAATCGCGCCATTACTGGCAGTACCGACCGTAGTAATATTCTTGCTCCGCCCTGATGCAGAATAACCACCGGTGGCTATTGGCCCCTGCGCCACAGCATAAACCTGTCCATTACCGGCTTTTAACGGTGTCTGTAAAAGCACTCCGCCGGATAAGCTTTTAGCGTCGCCCATGGATGATGCTGTAAAATCAATGTTGTCACCGGCATGGGCAAATGGTGGCAATGTTGCTGTCACCATAACAGCTGCAACATTTTTTGTCTTTAAGGTTGCCGTGTCAACACTTACACCGAAACTCTTCAGCATATTGGCCACTGAGCTGAGTGTTTCCAAGGTTTTATTGGTATCTCCGCTGCCTTGCAGTCCGACTACCAATCCATATCCGACTAATTGGTTTGATCTTACTCCCTCAACTTTAGCTATATCCTTTATTCTGGCAGCAGATACATCTGCTGCCAAAGCAATGCTCCCTGCGAATGTCAATATGCAAAACACTGCCAGCAAGCTCAAAGGCCTTAATATATTACGCATTTATTCTCCTCTTATCTTTACAATTAAAAGAGTATATTAAGTATTTGTGTCAAAATACCCTGTCTTTGTTTTGCATTCAATGGGCCCTTACCATCGAATTTCAATGTGGCATCAGCCACCAAATAAGATGGTACCGTATTATCATATGTAACATCATCAGGACGCACTACGCCATTTAAAGTTATTTTATGTTCATCTTTATTCTGCCAAATTGACTGTGTTCCCTCAACTAACATATTTCCATTAGGTTTTACATCAACAACCGTAACTGTTATCTTGCCATTGACACTATTGGTATCCTTTGATGAGCCATTGGCTTTAAAACTATCTGATTGATTGGCACTGGCCTGTGCCAAAAAACTGAATATACCTGCACCGGCCCCCAATGAATTACTGCCCGATTTGCCATTGCTCATTGATTTCGTTGTATTAGTAGACGATGATTCACTGATGATAATAGTCAATGTATCACCGATATTATGCGCCTTATGATCAGCAAAAAGATTCATCGACGAGCCCGTTTGTGTTTCCGCCCACAAGGACTGTGCCTGTCCGCCAGTCTGCCAATAAACAGTTATTATGCAGACAAATAGGCTCATTATTATAATCTGCTTAAATTTCATTATATCACCCACGCTTCATAAATCACTAATCCAATTGGACTTCAACCGTATTTTCATCGACTACTTTTCCGTTTACAATAGTTCCTGTCACCGTATTTTTCACTTGAATAAAATCATCCTTACCACCGTCGGCCATCGCAAGCCCATCCGTTTGAACGTTTAAACCATTTTTATTAGCAACTATATGAACCAGTGCTCCTCGTTTTATCAAAATAGGTTTTGTTAAAAAACTTTCGCGTAATAAATCACCCGGCTTAAGCGGATATCGGGACATTCTTCCAACAGCTTTATTCAAATCAAATACATAATCCGTTACCACGGGTCCGACTTCTTTTTTTTCTATACGAACATCTTGTTCAGTCAGCGGGGTATTAGCTCGTACAGCTCTTGCAGCGACTGCGACTTCATCCATTACGTGCAGCTGAAACCGGCATAACACCCGTGCTGTCGTTTGCCCTTTTACATTTAAATCCACATATACAACAGTAGGCACTGTATATTTTATTCCATAAGGAATTTGCGCATCAAAAGTAAGCTGTCCCGGTGGCACTACCGTATCTGACGGAGGTGTCAGCACATCAAATGTCCAACTACGCTGCTCCCCGTTTTGTTCCATCGTTTCTTTTATTTTGGACTGAGCTGTTGCAACGATCTGATCCGACGACACGGTCTGAGACGCCCGTGTTATTGTCACAGCATCAGGTACTGACCATGTTATATCACTGCTGTCTATACCTGATGACTGTATTCTTAATCTCAATACATATGCCGACAAGGTTCTTACACTGCCCGGTTTATTCATAATACCCAATTTCATATTTATCAACTGCTGCCGCCGTTGCTCATCAGCGCAGCTAATGTCAGCAATCGATCCCAGGAGGATATCTTCCCCCCATACCAATCCTGTATCGTGAATAACTACCCAGGCTGGTGCGGCCGCATATGATAATGAAATCATCAAGGAGAAAAAAACTGCCGCCAATATTACAACTTTTTTCATCATCTCAAACGATCCTATCAGCGTTTCAATCCATTTGCTATTTCCAGCATAGAGTCACATGTTGTTATAGCCTTGGCATTTGATTCATAAGCTCGCTGAGCGACAATCATGTTAACCATTTCATCAGCTACCTGTACGTTGGACATTTCAAGATAACCCTGCGTTATAGTTCCCGCTCCATCTTCACCCGGATTATTTTCAATTGGATCACCTGATGCACTTGTCTGATAAAAAATATTTTTCCCCTGAGCTGATAATCCTGCCGGATTAACAAATCTCACTATTGTAATTTGACCAACTTCTTCCGGAGTATTTTCTCCCGCCGGTGTAGCTGATACAGTCCCATCACTTCCAATAGTTATCGAGTCAGACGGTGCATTTTCAGGAATAGTTATTTCTGGCTCCAGGGGATAACCATCCGATGTAACCATGCGCCGTGTTTCATCTAGTTTAAACGAACCGTCACGTGTATACCCAATGGTCCCATCCGGCATCGTAACCTGAAAAAAGCCGTCACCATCGATTACCATATCAGTAGGATTGCCTGTTGATTGGTAATTTCCCTGTGTAAAAATTCTGTTAGTGGCAGATAAACGAGCTCCATGGCCAGCCTGCATTGCCGCCGGATAAGTTGTGCCCGGGCCGCTGGTGGAACCTGGTTGACGCAATGTCTGATATATAAGATCCTGAAATTCAGCACGTTGTTTTTTATACCCTGTAGTATTAACATTGGCTAAATTATTAGAAATAACATCCATGTTTTGCTGCTGTGTGGTCATACCGGTAGCAGCAGTCCAAAGTGCCCTCATCATAGTTATAAGACTCCTTTCAATTACATCATTTCATTATTCTCAGCCATATTCTATGAAACCCGTCCTACATCATTGACTGCCTTATCCAAAAGAGAATCCTGTGTGGTCAATGCCTTGGAATCAGCCTCATACGTACGGTAATTATTAATTAGTTCAACCATTTCCTTGGCTACATTGACATTGGATCTTTCAAGGAAGCCTTGTTGTATTGAAGCATTTGCAGCCTGTGGTCTGGCACCATTCTGCGGATAATATAGATTATTTCCTTCTTTGATTAGTGCCCTGCGATCAGCAAAATTAACTACCTGAATTTGTCCGACATCCTGCCCGCCTGCATTCACCGTTCCATCACTGCCGATATTTATATCTGCCGTATCCGGGGGCAAGTTTATCGCACTGCCATTTGTTCCCAATACCGCCTGATTATTAGCCGTAACCAGCTGTCCTGCTGCAGACCGGTAAAAATTACCATCACGTGTATAGCGTACTCCCTGAGGTGTATTAACAGCAAAATAACCGTCGCCAGTCAATGCCAAATCTAATTTATTACCAGTATTTTCAAGAGCGCCTTGATCACGTATCACCGCAATTTCCGCAATTTTTGCACCACGACCTAACGAACCGATCACCGGTGCACCGCTGCCATTATCAGCTGCTACTGTTCCTTTCAGCAAGTAATTCCTGGCTGTATCAATATTTTGCAGATCACTGATATTTCCCTGTCCTGTTTCATCATCATTGATCCGTCGCAATAGTACCGACTCAAACTCTTCACTTACGGCCTCATCCTTTTTATAGCCGGTGGTGTTTACATTAGCCAAATTATTGGCTATCGTATCAGTCCGTATCTGTTCAGTCATCATTCCTGCAGCAGCCGTGTACAATCCCCGCAGCATTTTATCACTCCCAAATCATACCTTACAATTACCAATATACAAATAACAATATATATCATATTCGCTAAAAATAAGTACTATCCTTTAACAAATTTATTAAATATCACGATCATGCTCTTTTCCTAATTTGTCTATACATTCTAAAGCCTTTCCAGTACCAAGGGCAACACAGGAAAGTGGATTTTCTGCCAGATACGTTGGAATTGCCGTTTCTTTTTGTATAAGCTTGTCAAGTCCGTACAGCATTGAACCACCGCCTGTCATCACAATACCATGATCTATTATATCAGAAGCAAGTTCCGGCGGGGTATTTTCCAAAGTCTTTTTCACACATTGCACTATTGATGAAACAGAATCCTTTAACGCTTCGGCAATTTCGTCAGAGGTCAATTTAATCACCTTTGGCAGGCCGCTTAATAAATCTCTGCCGCGGTACTCCATTTCGACACTGCGTTCTCCCTTTACTGCTGCACCTACTTCTATTTTTATATTTTCCGCCGTACGTTCACCGATCATCACATTATGATTAACTTTAATAGACTTAATTATTGCTTCATCAAACTTATCTCCGGCCACTCGCAACGACTCGCTGACAACTACACCGCCGAGACTTATAACAGCGACATCAGTTGTTCCACCGCCAATATCAACTACCATTGAACCCTGCGGTTCTGAAACATCTATACCGACTCCCAATGCTGCCGCCATCGGTTCTTCTATAAGATAAGCGGTTGATGCACCTGCTTGTCTTGCAGCCTGTCTTACCGCTCTTTTTTCAACAGTGGTAACTTTAGATGGTACACATATCATAATACGCGGTTTAGAAAAAAAACTGTGTCCGACAACTTTTTCAATAAAATATTGGATCATCTTTTCCGTTATATCATAATCAGCAATCACGCCATCACGCAACGGCCTTATCGCCACAATGTTCCCTGGAGTACGGCCAATCATTTTTCTTGCTGCCGAGCCTATCTCAAGGATTCTGTCACTGTCCCTGTCAACGGCAACTACAGATGGTTCACGTAAGACTATTCCCTTTCCCTTTACATATATCAAAACATTGGCAGTCCCCAAATCAATGCCAATATCTCTAACCATGCTAAACATCAAAATTCCTCCCAAAACTAAAAGTGCTACATGTTTATTACTATATAATATTATAGTGACATTATCAATATATATTCAGCATCTTTCGAATAAAGCATTGATTAAAATGTAAGTTTTTTCTCTCATCTATCATTATTTATAAATTTTTATAAATCATTTTTCTGCTGCGCAAAATATTCCCGGTCAAGTATTCCCAATATCACTAAATTTTCATATACTCCGTCAGTGAGAATTGTTTCTCTAATAAAGCCTTCCCTGACAAGTCCTTCTGATTCATACACATGCAAAGCCCTGGCATTATAATCTTTACAATCTAACCAAGCCCGGTGGAATTTCAAATCATCAAAAGCCCATGATTTAAGCATTTGCAATGTTTCATGCCCATAGCCTTTTCCTTTTTCGTCAAGTATAATCCGAGTAAATTCAATTTCCTTAGACGTATTATCCAACCCTGCTATCATTAAAAAACCAACTTTTTGTTTGGTATCAATAGTTTCAATGATAAGATGTATCGCATCTTTTGTATTAAGAGTCCGCATATGTACTTCTCTGGTATAGGGAATTACATATTTGGCATTATCCGGCTTATATTCCACTTCCATTATATAATCCATATCAGCTTTTTGTGCCTGCCGAAACTGTAACCTTTTTCCTGTTTTTATTATTTTTCCATTATCTGTCATCTATCTTCAACTCCACATCAGCATATTATATTTTTGATTATAACACATAGTCTCATATACAGTTAATTTAAAATCGATATTTTATTTAAAACCTAACTGTCATTTTCACAAAGCAATGATAATCAATTGACAAATACCAGTAAGTTTTTCTTTACAGCTGTAAAGAAAAATATATAATATAAACTATCTTTTAGTTATTAATTTTATTTTCCTAATACCGAAAAGTGTTCCAAATAATTAACTATTTAAGGAGCTATGCATATGCCACGAAAAAACATAATATCATTGTTATTAATCTTTCTAGCCATATTACTGCCATTTCCCATAAGTGTTTCTGCCCAAAAAACACCTCTGCCCCAAATTGCTCCTGCACAAACAATTTTAAAAATTGATCACCCAGATAAAAACCAACTTCCTGGTAAATTCCGCACAGTCAAATATCCTTTTATTACTGATATTGACCCCAAATATAAACAACAATTAGATGCAGCCTATCAACCCAGCCGAGTTGGGCTTGACACCCTTAATGCATCTGGTAGTGCACAACCTTCTTATAACGAATTTCAGCAACTTGCTTCCTATTTAAAGCAGCAGACCAAAAATCCTATTTACATAATCGATCTGCGTCAGGAAAGTCATGGCATAATAAACGGTGATGCAGTCAGCTGGTACGGAAAGCATAATTGGGCTAACATTGGAAAAACAAGACAAACAATACTCAAAGAAGAACATTCTGCTCTTAAAAACACTTTGTATAAAACTATAACCGTTGCAAAAATAAATAAATATGATCAAATACGTTCCAGCAAAAATGAATTTGTCCGACAAGCTCTGACAGAAAAAGAAATGGTTCAAGCAGTTGGTTTTCATTACTTTCGTATTACAGCAACTGATCACCGCTGGCCGGCAGCAGAGAATATCGATAGATTTATAAACTTTTACAAAACTTTGCCATCCGATGTCTGGCTGCATTTTCATTGTCAGGCAGGACAAGGCAGAACGACTATTTTTATGGCAATGTTTGATATGATGCGTAATCCTGATATTCCGTTAAAAGATATTTTATATCGCCAATACTTGATTGGTGGTAATTACTCAGCTTATACGATAAATACAACCGATTCTTCTAAACAATGGAAAGCAAAATATTACAACGAAAAAGCAGCAATGATAAAAATATTTTATCAATATGTGCAGGCAAACCACACCAATAATTTTAAAACTATTTGGTCAGTCTGGCTGAAGAACCATTCAACAGTATAACCCGCTAAATAAAAAAACAGTTTAGCTGAATTTGAACTAATAAAATTCAGCTAAACTGTTTTTTTATTTACATGTTACGTACACTGTCCATTGTCACATCAGAAAAATCAGCTGGTTTTTCATAAGCCATGATCTTATGAAAACCTATGCCTAATTGGCCGCGATAAGCTGCGATCACCAGGTTACTGTCATTCCCGTCATATTTAGCAATAAAAATATTTTCATTTTCAGCACCGATCAAACGGAATTTTCCTGTCGGTGATATCACCCGCCAGCCACCGCTCGTACCATTCAACATATACACCGTTCCTGACTTAAGATTATCATATAAAAAAATATCCTTATCGGGAAACACAGCAATCTTGCCGATATTTTCAGCCTGAACATAGATACGGCGAGTATCATAATTGGCATCAGTACGGTAAATACGATAACGATCTTCCCCCACTTTTAACTTCATATATATCACATTTGTCGCTGTAGAATATGCCGCATCAACTATTTTACTGTTATCCGGAACATCCTTAAGCTGTGCAGCTGTTTTATGATCAGGCATCAATGGATTATATTGCCTTATATATACACCATATTTTCTTGTGGCAGGATCTTGTCCATATGTAGCTAAAATAGCGAGATTTCTATCGGGCAGCCACTCAAAAAAAGATACTTTTGCTCCGGCCAGGTCAACCTGTTCCGCTTTTTTATTTTTGTCATTTGAATCATAAACTGTTATCTTATCATCCTCTACTTTAGCCGCATAACGTTTATCATAAGAATAAAAAACCTTCCCGTCATTATTTTCGGCTAAGTTAAGTGTTTGCTGTTTGCCATCTCCAATATGAAAGCTTTCTGTTGGCGCCAGCACTATTCTATCTATATAATAATAAACGCCGCACTGCACAATAACCACTAAAGCAAATGCGTAAATAAATCTACGTATATTCATATACCTCTCCTATTTTATGATAAATGCTGTAGGAATCATTCGTTCGCCCAATAAATCCGCTGGTTTATTAACAACTTCTCCATTCAAATACAACGTTGAACTCGAGCCGCCATCCAGATTTGCCGCCGTATATGCACCCTGTTCATATAAAATATCCTGAACATCGCGCAAAGTTGCTCCTAACGAATATCCCGGCTGACGGCCATCAATGACTAAAAATAATACGGTACCATCGCGGCGCTGTCCGATGGCAGTACGTGGTCCGACTCCCCAGCCGCCATCCCCGTTGTTAATTGTCTTCTCACCATTAACAATAAGTGGCGGGCCAAAAGAAATTCCCTCCTGTACTCCTAATTCTTCCAATGTCTTTTTGCTGTACTTACCAACAAGCAGATTTCCTTCTTTATTAAAACCTACAAATTCATTTATCTCTGTTGGCAATGAGGTTTCTCCTAGTAAAAATTTCCCCTGATGAATTATAAAACCATACGGTTTACGACCTGTCCCTGTGCCATTATCATCATAAAATCCTCCGGCATTAATTGCTGCCAAAGCATCATTAGCAATTGCAATATTACTGGTTGTTTCTCCTTTTTCTCCCAAATTTTCAGCAGTTGCAACCTGTACTCGTTTCGGATTAGATATTTCCAGCAAAAATCCCTTATAACGTGCTGCCTCTATCGTTTGCAAATTAAGCGATGAATCGGTTCGGGCGTTAAGTTTAAATAGTTTTTGCTCTGGTGCCGCACTATCTTCTCCTACGATTTTGGCAAGTTCCTCCTGGCTAAAGAGCCACGTAATATATTGAGGATGTTTACTTTTCAACACTGCCCCAACTACCGTACGCTTCAAGTTTTCAAATGGTCCAAATAATATTATTAATGGTGCCGTAAGTATAAATAGTATTAACACTGTAGCTAAAAATTTTGCACCATTTTTTAAAATGCGCTTTTTCATTGGTCTCCCCAAAATGTTTATTATCATGGTATTATGCCATGTCATCTATTATAGTGTCATGACCTCCAGTAAACTGGAGGCTTGTTCTAGCCCTGGAAGGGCATATTACTAACATAAGCCCCTCAAGGGGCGTCCGAAAGGTCTAACCAACGTTTTTCTTTTTCGAGCGACCCCTAAAGGGGTTTTTTTTTGCCTTTTACTTCTTGCTACCCGTAAACGGGTCTACAAATTCCCTTAAACTTATCTGATCTGTTATTTGATCTTGTTGTAACTGATTTCTAATGTAATTCTCTATCTGCTTCTTATTTCTTCCTACTGTATCTACAAAATATCCTCTTGACCAAAAGGTTCTGCTTCCATACTTATATTTTAAATTTGCGTGCCTATCAAATATCATCAAACTGCTTTTCCCCTTTAAATATCCCATAAAACTTGAAACACTATACTTTGGGGGAATACTCAACAATAAATGTATATGATCTGGACAAGCTTCTGCTTCTATAATTTCAACACCTTTATCCTCACACAGTTTTCTTAATATCCATCCTATATCTTTTTTCAATTCTCCATAAATTTCCATTCGACGATATTTTGGTGAAAATACTATATGATATTGACATCTCCACTTTGTATGTTCTAAACTTTGTATATCTTTATCTTTCATGATAAAGTCCTCCCTGTTATTTTTATGCGGTTGGCTAGACCTGCATTTATTATAACAGGGACTTTTTTTCGACTAAAGTCAAAACCTTCGATTCCGCCGGCTGAGCCGGTGGATTATTTTGAACAGTTATTAAAAACAACTACTAATAAAGCCAATAAATTTAACTTTTACTTAAAATCGCCATAATTTAATATTTTTATAAATTAGATTATCATTCTTATCCTACACTTATTAATCAACAAATATCCCATAACCATAACTCTGTAATACTTTTACATTACAAACACCGCCCAAAATAATATTAAGCGGTGTTTATAATCAATTTGCATATCGTAATATTGAATACACTTATATCAATAGTAAGCGCGATATATAAAGATAGACCTTATGCCCATCACTATAACAATTACTGTTCCCAACAGCAGCATGCCAATTGACGGTGCCGCCAGGAAAAATAATGACTCCTTCACAATATGAACGTTTCCTATTACAGGTGCACGCAGTGCCACTAAAAACCAAGATAAAGAATAACCTAATCCACCCAAGCCTAAAATAAAAGTCACGATCTGTCTGCAACGTTCTCCCGCATTTAAATTAGCCATTATCACCGACATTACCAATGCTGCAGTTCCTATTGCAGCAGCATGCATATGAGCCCGTTGCAGCATTTTCCATGAACTGTTTATAATATCTGTTATTTTCTGAGGATCATTTTGATATACATTCACTAATCCGGGTTGTGCCAATGTCATCCAGTAGTCTTTTATCTGTGATTCAGCACCTCCCATAGCTGCACCTATAATAAAACCAAATAATATAGTAATAACCGACAAGAGAATTCCCCATCTAACGGTATTAAGATTCTCACTCATTTATCCATTTCTCCCTAATTATAGTAATTGTTCATTCGTAATAATATAATGCTTCTTGGTATTATATGTCAAATTCTGTTATATACAGCATATATGCATTTTACCATACATAAGGATAATTTTGAGAAAATTATCCTATTATCATAATATTACTATATTTCACAGCTATATTATAATCTATCAATCATCCTTACGGCAAAAACAAGTCATCTACTAAAAAAAAGGTTTCTTTTGAACAACATGCATTATATCTGCCATCTTAGTAAGCTGTTTATCAGTTCCGCTCACGGCAAATCGACAGCTGCCTTCCGCGCCAAATATTCCCCCTGCAGCTATCAATTCGGCATGTGCCCCAGAAAGAATATTTATGGCTTCTAACTCAGTAATTATCGTCCCTGTAATTGGCAATAATCTGGTACCCGATGTTGATGAATCATTAATCAATTCAGCCATTTCCACGATATTGCCAAAAACACGTTTTTCTAAACCTACCGGCAAAATCAATTGTACACGTCTGCCTAAAACGGCTTCTAAAATTGGCCCGCTGGTTCCAAGTTTAGGATTTGCTATTTGTATGCCGGCAAGTTTCCTATCTGGCTGCACAGCATTTGCCCCCTTCAAAATAATATCATTCTTCCCCAAATCAGCCGCTACATCAAATATTGTTTTCCCTTTTACCCATATACCTTTTTCTATAACAACATCAGTATTTGACCACTTTCCTTTTGGAATCTTGGCACCATGTATAACATTAACCCCTCGTAGAAAACTCTCCTTGGAAAAATCGTCTTTTTGCTGTATCTTTTTTAAAAGTTCCTCTGCCACATACCCATTGGTGCTGCCGGAAATAATTACCACAGTATGTTCCTGCGATGCAATTTTTATCTGTTCCATATTAATAACAGCCTTAGCTATCAATCTTTTCCCTGCCGCAACACTGACTTGAAATTGCTCTGTTTTATTCATAAGTATCAATACTCCTTAAAATCGTTTTTATTCGAATGTTTATAACACCTTTATATAACTTGATATCTGACTATCAAGTTTATTTGTATTATATACTGTTTAATTCAAAAAAAATCGACCTTGAATATAATTATCCAAAGCCGACCTTTATCCCTGCAATTCTTCCCGCAGTTTTTTCATTTTCTTTTTATGTTCTTTTTTCCACCTATTACTATAGCGTTCTTCTTCACTGAAAATACATCCACAATAAGGTTGTCTGTACAAATTAAGATTTTCACAAATCTCTACGCCTTCATTCCAACCGAGACGGAAATCTTCATACAAAAACGGTATATTCTCTGCCCGTGATATTTTTTCTGCAACATCTTTCATTACATCATGCAGCTGATAAGGACTGACAAATAATGTTGATGTAAATGCATCAAAACCGTTTTCTTTGGCATATACTGCCGTCTGATGCAGCCGCCAGGCATAGCACATGCGGCAACGCGGTTTTTCTGTCAATGTTTCTTCACGTTTTTCCGCAGATAAAGCCCGCCACAAAAAATCTCTAAGTTGATAGTTTCGATCTATCTGTATGGGCAAATCAACTTTTTCTGCAAACTCTATTGCAGTATCAAACCGTCGTTTAAATTCTTTATACGGATGTATGTTGGGGTTAAAAAAATAACCGGACAATTCGTGTCCCTCAGCCCGCAGCTGTTTAACCGGATAACAGGAGCATGGCCCGCAGCACATATGTAGTAATACTTTCATATCTACCCTTCTTACAGTTTATAAACACATACTTCATCCATCAAACAGGCTTTGATTTTCGACATTAGGTATCGGTAAATTCATATGTTTATACCCCAAGGCTGTGACGACCCGTCCACGCGGTGTACGATTAATAAAACCGAGCTGTAATAAATACGGTTCATATACATCCTCAATAGTATCACGCTCTTCACTTATCGCTGCCGCCAGTGTTTCAACACCCACAGGACCGCCGCCAAATTTATCGATCATCGTCATGAGCATGCGCCGGTCAATATTATCCAATCCTGCCTTATCGACCTCAAGCATAGCTAAGGCTCTATCAGCTATCGAATCAGTAATGACTCCATCACCTTTTATCTGGGCAAAGTCACGCACCCGTTTCAGCAGGCGGTTAGCCACTCGTGGTGTACCGCGTGACCGTCGAGCTATTTCCATAGCGCCCCGATCTTCAATAGCAATTTCCAATATTTCCGCCGACCTTTTTATAATATAAACCAATGCTTCAGGTTCATAATATTCCAAGCGGGACACAACACCAAACCTGTCACGCAAAGGTGATGCCAGTGCTCCCACTCTTGTCGTTGCACCAATAAGAGTAAAAGGAGCAATATCAAGCCGTATGGAACGTGCCGACGGGCCTTTGCCAATTATTATGTCAAGAGCAAAATCCTCCATTGCAGAATACAGCACTTCTTCCACACTATGTGACAGACGGTGTATTTCATCAATAAATAATACATCTTTTTCCGTAAGATTAGTCAAAAGAGCTGCTAAATCTCCCGAGCGTTCAATTGCCGGACCTGAGGTCACACGAAAATTAACTCCCAATTCATTAGCTATTATCGATGCCAATGTTGTTTTACCCAGCCCTGGGGGGCCATATAAAAGCACATGGTCAAGTGCTTCACCACGTGATATCGCCGCTTTAATAAATATTTCCAGATTTTCCTTAACCTTATCCTGACCGATATATTCACTTAATTTTTTAGGACGAAGGCTGTACTGCCATGTATCCATATCATTTTCGGTTCCCGCAATAATACGGTTTTCATTATTTTCCATGCCATTCTCCTGTAAAATTAAAAATCATATTCAATATACATCAACTAGTCTTTTTTAATGAAGATTTCCCCAAAAAACTACGCCCAAATGATTTGAGCGTATAATAAAATCCTACTAAGAACGGTATATATTCTGCAAAAAGGCGCCATGCCACCGCTACTACACCCACTGTGCCAACCGGAGCTATCGTATTAAATAACAAAACAAATCCGCCTTCTGCTATTCCTGAGCCACCAGGTGTAGGTGAAAAATACAAAAATATATTCAAAAAAATCATCCGCCCCATTACCAGCGCCCAATTAATATCTACCCCCAGACCCAGCAATAAAAAGGGAACGACTGAATAAAGAGCAATCAAACTCAATCCTGATATAATAAAGACTTTTAACAAGCCAGCCGGCGATGATGCCAAAAGCAATATAGCTTTTTTATTATCACGGTAAAAGCCGATTAATTTGCGGCCTTTTTTGTGGGATATTTTTTTAGCAATGAATATCGCCACTTTATCAAAATAACCACTTACCATGGCCCATACTAAAAGTGCAACAGCTCCGATTGCCAATATTGAAACAAATAACAAAGTTTCATTTGATATCCATGGCAGGACTCCATCATCACTCAATAAAATAAACGGCATACAGACAAATAAAAATGCTATAGAAACGAGCGTACGCACGATTACAATGACCGTTGCTTTTCCTATAGGAATATCCGCGTGACGCAAAAACATCAACTGAGCTACCGCTCCACCAGAAAATCCAGGTGTCAGTAAGGCTAAAAAATAATTGCCAAAAACTACTCTTGCAGCTTGCAGGGGAGTTATTTTTTCGCCGGATATTTTAATCAGCTGTGTCAGTCTTAATCCATCCAAAAAAAGTCCAATAGCAACACTAAAGAATGCCGCGGCAATTGACCATGGTTGAAAATCAATTAAAGTTTTTAATGTATTTATATCTACGGTAAAATATATTACACAATAAGAGATAACTCCGACTAACAGCAACAACACTATAAGGCGTTTGTAAAACATTTAAATCTCCCTATCTCCCGTGATAAATATTATTTTATATCTTATTCCGTAAGAAATGGCCTTTTGTTTCACCAAAAGGCCATTTCTTCTGTTCGTATTATTGTTTATCATCTATGCATATTACGTGAAGACATAACTTGTGGTTTTATTCGTTTCACCGGTATATTAGCCAACAGGGCCACCGAGTTTTCATCATCAGATAAACTTATTTCCATTTCATGCTGATTGATGTCCATATAGTTTGAAATCACTTTGATTATATCATCTTTTATATGATTGATAACTTCAGGTGAAATATTAGCTCTGTCATGTATGAGTACAACACGCAGCCGATCTTTTGCTATTCTTCCTGATGGTTTATCATCATGACCAAACAACCTCATAACAGCTTTTAACATGAGATATACCCCCTTCACACATGCAATATCTGTTTAAGTTTATCAAACAATGATTTCTTACGAAAATCAAGAAAGGGAATCTGTTCTCCGCAAATTCGTCCTACTATATTGTTATAGGCTTGACCTGCCAGAGACTTTTTATTGGAAATCACCGGTTCACCGCGATTTGTCGAAGTCACTACCATTTCATCATCAGGCACTTGTCCAATACATTCTATGGCTAATATATCATTTATATCATCCATATTTAGCATATCACCTGATTCCACCATATGGCTTCGTATTCTGTTAACAATAAGTTTTATATGATCTTTATCCGCACGGTTAAGTTCACCAATAATCTTATCTGCATCCCGTACAGCCGAAATTTCCGGCATAGTAACAACAATAGCATAATCTGCTGCCGCTATCGCAGTCTTAAATCCCTGCTCGATTCCAGCCGGACAATCAATCAATATATAATCAAACTCGCCGCGCATCTGATTGCAGACATCTACCAACTGCTGACCATTAACTGAACTTTTATCTCTGATCTGTGAAGTTGGCAGCAAAAATAAGTTTTCGTGTTTTTTATGACGTACTAACGCTTTTTTGTAAGGGATACGGCCTGTTACTACATCAACCAAATCATACATAATTCTATTTTCTAGACCAAGCAATAAATCAAGATTTCTAAGTCCTGTATCCGTATCAATAAGTGCCACTTTATTCCCGCGTATAGCCAGTCCCACACCGATGTTAGCAGTAGTTGTTGTCTTACCGACTCCGCCTTTTCCCGATGTTATGACTATTACCTCACTCATATGCCTTCCTCCTACCGGTTAATTGCTTCCAAAATAATTTGTCCGCCGTTGATATAAGCCTTCTCCGGATAGGGAGCGTCGGCTTTAGACATCCATTTATCCGGTGCGCGTGCCACCATATCGGCAATCCGTATCTGCATGGGAATAAGATGATCCGCCATTACTACAGCTGTTATATCTCCAAATGCTCCCGCGTGAACAATGCCACGGCATGATCCTCTGACATCTATATTCCCTCCGGCAATTATTGTCGCTCCGGGATTTACATTGCCATTAATAACAACAGAACCATCGGATATTACTTCCTGCCCATTCCGTATCGTTTGATTTATAATTGTTTTTTTTGCTGTTCTAGCCTTTTCTTCTGCAGTACTTTCTATTTTCTTATTATTAGCGGCCGCATCTCTTTGAACTTGTTTTGTTATACTTGTATTTTGCAAAACCAATCCATATGTTTCAAAAAGTTTTTCTAATTGCTGTTTCTGAGATTTATTTGTCCATTCCGCTTCTAATTGAATTATTGTTCCCTTTTGAAAAAAATTAAACGACGAATCCAGCTTTTTCCTTATTAAGTTTTCAATTGTCGGGAAATCGGCCGTATTAGTCAGAACCAATTTCAGACCAGACCGACTTCCCTTAAATACAACTTCTTCACCCATAATCATACATCCTGCTTATCCATGATTTTATATACTTATAGATACTTATCTTAGATGAATTCTCTTTAGGCATTGCATATTCCTGCCTGCGTCATCAATTAATGACTTACTTTTACACCAGATTTAATATCATTATTAGACGCAGCCGATGTTGCTGTCTGTGGATCAACCAACGGTGGTTCCGGTACCAGGTGAAAGGCTGCCTCAAGAATTGCTTTGCCTATTGGAACTGCTGATTGTGCTCCATATCCACCATTTTCTACAATGACTGCCACTACTATACTGGGATCTTCATATGGCCCATAAGCAGCAAACCAGCCATGATCAGCCCCATGTGGATTTTCTGCTGTCCCTGTTTTGCCTGCTATGTTTACGGGAAAAGAACCGCCAAAAAAAGAGGCTGCTGTACCAATTCTAGTAACTTCTAACAAACTTTGCTGAATCAATTTTATAAAAGCAGGATCAACTCCATCCAAGTGTCCTTCCACCACCGGGTCAAAATGTTTATAAACCGAGCCATCCGGATTGGTTATATCATTTACCAGATATGGTTTATACCTGGTACCACCATTGGCAATTTCACTCATTATCATAGCTGCCTGAATCGGTGTTACAAGATTAAACCCCTGTCCAATAGCGGCATCCAGTGTTTCTGAAAGATACCAATCTTCATTATAAACCTTTTTCTTATAAGCCTTGCTGGCAATCAAGCCACTTGCCTCATAAGGCAAATCAACACCAGTTTTTTCACCAAGCCCAAATAATTTTGCATATTTTCCCAATGTGTCAATGCCTACCCGGTTTCCCATTTCATAAAAATACACATTATCCGAATGTGCCAATGCCTGACTAAAGTTTATCGGACCTAAAGCTTCTCCATCAGCATTGTGTTTAGGTACCAGCCAATATACACCTGGGTCGAATATTATTTCTTCCGGTGTAACTTTATGTTCATTAAGCGCAGCTGTGCCTGTCACTATCTTAAATATGGATCCAGGTGGGTACTCACCTGTTATGGCCTTATTATCCATAGGATGATAAGGATTGCTATTTATTTGATTCCAATCTTTTTCTGAAATTCCTCCGGCAAATTTATTAGGATCAAAAGACGGTCGACTGCATATAGCCAAAATAGCTCCCGTTTTCGGATTCATAACCACTGCCGCCGCCGCATGGGCATGAATTTCGCTCAGCCGATCATCAATGGCTTTTTCCACCGCTAACTGCAGTCCCATATCAATCGTCAAATGGAGATCCTTGCCCTGTATTGGTTCTTTTTTCCCTAATATTTGAACAGGCTTCCCCGTGGCATCAACCTCAACCTGCTCGCCACCTGGTGTACCCCGCAAATACTCATCATATACTTTTTCCAGTCCAAATTTGCCAATAATATCACCCAACTTATAATTATCATCATTGTGTTTTTTTAATTCTTCCTCATTTATTTCACCGACATATCCAAAGGTATGGGCTCCTACTGTTTTATAAATATAATCCCTGATTGGCTGGGCTTCCACTACTACTCCTGGATATTTTTCCTTTTGTTCTTCCAATATCGTCCAGATTTCCGGCCCGACATTTGTCTTGAGCCGTATTGGATCAAACCCTTGGTGTTTTTTTATCTTCTCTTCAATACTTTTTCTATCCATTTTCAAGAGTACTGCTAAATTATCTATCAGTTCAGGTTTTATTTTTTCATCTAAAGGTAATATTGCCACAGTAAAACCTGGCTGGTTCATAACCACCGGATTATCATTGCAGTCATACATTGTCCCCCGCGATGCCATCGTAGGAATTATCCTTATGCGATTACCCTCAGCCTGCTTTCTATAAAAATCCCCCTGATATATCTGCAAATATCCCAAACGAATAATTAGCACAAATATTACCAGTATAGAGATAATGGATAAGGCTTTTAATCTATTTGTTGTATCTCTTGATCCCAAGCTGATTTCTCCTCATACCTATTAATTAAGACACCCTGAAAGGTGCCTCAATTAACTGTCAAAACTCTTATTTTTCAACCAGCATACTACTTTATGTACAAAATATGAAAATACCAGATTATAAATCAATGGTATCAATAATAAATTATATAGACTCTGTATCAAGTTTACCCGATAGCCAAGCAATAATACTACAATTATTAGTATAACATAATTAGCGGCTGTTGCCACGACTGATGAAACAAGCGGCAGAAGAATTTTTCCTTCATAAACGCGACCTATCATCAAACCGAAACCAAAACCTATTATCATTTTACTTAAAGTATTAAATCCCAAAAATGTACCGGAAGCAATATCCTGTAAAAGGCCTCCACAAAATCCGGCAAAAGTACCTAAACGGTACCCATGTGTCAAAGCATATGATACTGTCAATAACAAAATCAAATCGACATTTACATTTTTAAATGAAAATAAATTTAAAAATGACGTTTGCAGCACATATGCGATAAGGAAAACAGCTATCCATGACAAATTTTTTTTCATTTTGCCGTACCCGTTTCCCGGCTGCCTCCATCTGCTGCCTTTTGCATCTGTCTAGTTAATACTTCAGGTGATAATTCACGCGAATTAACAATAATGGCAACATCTTCCAGTTTTTGAAAGTCAACAGCTGGTTTTATCGCTGCATATTTAAGCAGCCCGCCGGCTTCATTACCTACTTCATCTACTGTTCCTATAAATATCCCTTTTGGATATATTCCGCCCAAACCAGACGTTATTATCTGGTCACCTGGCTGTATATCGGCTGCCCTTGATATATTTTCCATATGAATATCTACTTGTTTATCTATGTCACCCTTTACGATGCCGGCCACTCTCGAATCACTGCGCTGGACCAAAGCCCCCACAGCTACCCTCGGATCAGTTATCAAAGCCACCACGGAATAACTGCCATAAACATCGATTACTGCACCGACTAACCCATCCGGGGTTACTACCGGCATATCCTTCTTTATACCATCATTACTACCACGGTTTATTACTACATTATTTATCCACGTGGCAGAATCACGTGCTATAACGGAAGCTGTTACCAAATCAAATTGTTTTGTTGATTCTTTATAATTAAGCAAACCCTTTAAACGCTGATTTTCCGCCTCAAGTTCATTATCATGCAAATTTTCTTCACGCAGAGTTGTCACTTCAGCTTTCAACTGCTTATTTTCCTGATACATACTCATCAGTTCATTTAAAGCATTGATGATGCTGCCGCTTTTACTGCCCAATGCTGACGAAAAGCTCTGAAAAGGTGCTAATAAAGTTATAACAGCGCGATTTGTCAAAGGTATGGAAACTCTATCTTTAGCCGAAAAAAACATGGTACAGAATATACCCAGCAAAACAACTATAAGTATCCATATTTTTTTCCCCATTGGTTCATTTGTCTGCATACTCATTCTTCTTATTTTAGTTTCTTCGTCGTCATCATAACACGCTTCAGAAGATCAATATTTTCCAGTGATTTTCCTGTACCTTCACCAACACATGACAATGAATCCTCTGCAATAAGCACCGGCATACCCGTTTCCTTGCTGAGTAATTTATCCAAATTAGATAACAATGCACCACCGCCTGTCATCATTATACCATGATCCATAACATCAGCAGCCAGCTCCGGCGGAGTGCGTTCTAGCGTATTTTTCACTGCTTCAACTATTTTATGCACAGGTTCACGCAATGCTTCCTCGATTTCATGATCACTTATATCCAATACCTTAGGCAGTCCGCTTACAAGATCACGTCCGCGGATTTCCATATGTTTACTTTGTTCCGGTGCAATAGCCGTACCGATATTTATCTTTATTTCTTCAGCTGTACGTTCGCCAATCATAAGATTATACATCCGCTTTATATACTGCACTATTGATGAATCCATTTCATCACCGCCAATGCGTATTGAACAACTTGTAACTATACCGCCTAAAGAAATTACAGCTATTTCCGTAGTCCCCCCGCCAATATCAACAACCATACTGCCGGTCGCTTCTTCTACGGGAAGACCCGCACCAATAGCTGCCGCCATCGGTTCTTCAATCAAATAAGCTTCATTGGCACCAGCCTGACGGACAGCATCAACAACAGCGCGCTTTTCCACTTCCGTCACGCCCGATGGGACTCCAACAACAACACGCGGTTTAATAAACGAACTGCGATTCATTGCCTTACCAATAAAATATTTCAACATCGACTGCGTAATGTTAAAGTCCGCAATAACTCCATCCTTCATCGGCCGTATTGCAACAATGTTGCCAGGAGTACGGCCAATCATCCGCTTTGCTTCTTCCCCCACTGCCAAAACATTATTAGTATCACGGTCTATTGCAACAACTGATGGCTCACGCAAAACAATACCTTTCCCCTTCACATGCACCAGTGTATTAGCAGTCCCTAAATCTATCCCCATATCGTGGGAAAATCCACCAAACAAATTCCACATTATAATAAATACTCCCTTCAACCCTCATATAAAAACTTTCAAAATCCCTGCTATAAATTATTACTGCTATTGAGTACCGATCTTCCCCACCATCGAGTTCACTTCATCAGACCTCGTTCCCTAAAGCTCATGTATTTATTATCACCAATGATTATATGATCTGCAACTGTTATCCCGATTATCCGACCAGCTTTTACCAGACGATCAGTAACCGCCATATCATCATCGCTCGGTGCACAATCACCACTTGGATGATTATGTGCTAATATCATTGACGATGCCGAATTGACTATTGCTTCATTAAATACCTCACGCGGATGAACCAATGATGCATTTAAAATACCTATTGATATCACTTTAAAGGATAATACTTGATTTTTCACATTCAAAAGAACTACAGCAAATTTTTCCTTATTTTCATATCTTAAACGTGGTATAAGATAATTTGCTGCATCTACTGGAGTGTTCAATGAAAATTTTCTGCCAAGCGGTTCCTGTGCTATACGCCGTCCTAATTCTACGGCAGCCAAAATAGTTGCTGCCTTAACAGCCCCTATACCATGTACTTTACTGATTTGTGTCACCGACAAATTCACTATCGTTGACAAGCCACGCTCTTTATACAACGACAATAAATTTTCGGCCACATGTAAAACCGACATCTCTTTTGTCCCCGAGCGCAGTAAAATAGCCAGCAATTCAGCATTACTCAATCCCTGTGCCCCGCATGATATAAGTTTTTCGCGCGGCCGTTCCTGCTCGGGCAAGTCACGAACCATAGTGTTTTTAACCATAATGAGGTCCTCTAAACCTGACTGTTAAACTATGAAGTTGAAAAAATCCTAAGTTCCAATAAGCACTATTTGATTAAACCGCATATATTGTAACAAAAATACTATACCAAATAAATTACTCTAAGACAATGGTATTTAGCAAAACCATAAAAAAATATCATAAAATATATTAATATTATTTTACAGCCACATTCATAAAATGTGCTTTAAAATCCTCAAAGACCTTGTCTTACTTGACTAGGCAATATTGCTAATGTATAATTTCAGTTAAGATATCAATAATTTATAATGTAGTTAAATATTAACCTATTATATTTTGGAAATGACGCGAAAGCATCGTCATATTTCCGAACTGGAGCGATGATGCTAATGAATTCACTTTCTGAGAATAACACTTTCGATAACCCTAATACTGAAAATAAATCAGGTGACGATACTCTAATGAGCCAATCTTCTACTGACAAAACTACAGTTACAACAACTAATCCTGCCGATACTGTATCTGCCAACGAAAATCCAGAAGAAATCATGGCAAAATTTACCGATGAAGAGCTTTTATTTGAAATAAGAGAAAAACATGATAAATTTGCCTTGGAATTTCTAATTAAAAAATATCGTAATTTTGTTCGGGTCAGAGCCCGTTCCTATTTTTTGATTGGCGCTGATCGCGAAGACATCATTCAAGAAGGCATGATTGGTCTTTATAAAGCTATTCGTGATTTTCGCAATGAAAAATTATCATCTTTTCACGCCTTTGCCGAATTATGTGTAACACGCCAAATTATAACAGCTATAAAAACCGCCACCCGGCAAAAACACATTCCCTTAAATTCGTATATTTCTCTTAATAAGCCCATCTACGACGAGGATTCTGATCGTACTTTACTCGATATTTTATCTGGTAATGCCGTCAGTGATCCTGAAGAACTTATGATAAATCGCGAAGAATTTATTGCCATTGAGGGGAAAATGGAACAAATTTTAAGTGACCTCGAATGGAAAGTTCTAATGTCTTATCTTGATGGTAAATCATATCAGGAAATAGCCGGCGATTTAAATCGCCACGTAAAATCAATCGATAATGCACTCCAGCGCGTAAAGCGCAAACTTGAAAAATACATGAACAGCCGTGCCAAAGCGGAAGATTTTCACTCATTCAAACAAGCTTCACGGACTAATAAACATTTTAATGACTTATATTTCAGTTTAAATCCCAGACACAATTAACAAAAGGAGGGAATTATATGTCTCAAAAAACCATTGCAATTATCTGTGGCGGCGGTCCGGCCCCTGGCATCAACAGTGTTATTCGCTCAGTCACATCGGAAGCCGCACGTAACGGGTGGAGAGTGTTAGGCATATATGAAGGTTTTTTTCATCTTGCCAAGGGTGAAAAAAAATACGTCGAACTAGTATATGACAACACCAGCCATATTCATTTGACCGGTGGCTGTATTTTACAAATGTCACGC
This sequence comes from Pectinatus frisingensis, assembly GCF_014076555.1. Taxonomy (NCBI): domain Bacteria; kingdom Bacillati; phylum Bacillota; class Negativicutes; order Selenomonadales; family Selenomonadaceae; genus Pectinatus; species Pectinatus frisingensis. The sequence continues at coordinate 404,827 of NZ_CP045424.1, read as the reverse complement.
TTTAATCCCACTAAAAACGAGGAAGATCTAAAGCGTGTAGTCGACACACTCACCGAGCTTGGTGTCACACATCTTTTAACTATCGGTGGTGATGATACGGCATTCAGTTCAGCTGCTGTGGCTGCTTATTCAAAGAAAACCGGACATTTCATCAATGTCGTTCATGTTCCAAAAACCATTGACAACGATTTACCATTACCGGAAAACGTCCCAACTTTCGGCTTTGAAACAGCGCGGGCTTTCGGCACAACAGAAATCGAAAATCTCATCGAAGACGCCCGTACCACTAATAATCGCTGGTACTTGGCCATTGCCATGGGACGCACAGCAGGCCATTTAGCGCTTGGTATCGGTCGTTCAGCGGGTGCTGCTGTTACTATTATTCCCGAAGAATTTCCTCAGTACAAGATCACCTTACAGCACCTAATTGATATTCTTGTCGGCGCAATGATCAAACGAAACATGATCGGACGTAATTACGGCGTAGCTGTAATTGCTGAAGGAGTATTAGAGAAAATTGCCCCGGAAGACTTTATCAAACTTGGTAAAATTTCCCGTGACGAACATGGCCATATACGCTATGCTGAACTTGATTTCGGTGAAATCTTGAAAGAAGCTATTGTAAACGAAATGAAACAGCTTGGTATTAAATTATCTATCGTTGATAAAGAAATCGGTTATGAACTGCGCTGTGCCGCACCTATTGCCTATGATATAGATTATACCACAATGCTGGGTTATGCTGCTGTACAATTTCTCCTAAAGGGTGGCAGCGGTGCTATGATATCGGTTCAAGGGAGCCGTGCCATTCCTATGTATTTTGAAGAATTAAAAAATCCTACTACGGGAAAAACCTTCGTTCGCAAGGTAAATATTGACTCCGTCAGTTATAAAATTGCCCGCAGTTTCATGCAGCGCTTGGAACGAGAAGATCTTGACAATCCAGAAATTGCCAAATTATATAATATGACTCCGGAAGATTTTAAAAAAAGATATCTGTATATGTTTGAATAAATTTTATAAATAATTCCATTGACTATTTATAATACAGCCTTATGCGCAAGTTTTTGCCCATAGGGCTGTTATTGTCCGTAAGGCTTCTTGCCATCGGTTTGAAATACTTCCCGATAATCCATTCGGTCTAATACCATAATGAATTTATTAAATATTATTATATTAATAGCCGAACCCGCTTCATAAACTGCCACAGCCATGTAAATGATATCATCACGCCCGTTTGTATCTACTAATGCTATGAAACAACCTGCCAGCATAAAAAGAACTGATTTTATTATTTCTAAGCGCATGCCTTTTACCAAAAAATTGTAATGTTGTGGGTCGGGATCCCATACAGCCCAATTTACCAATAAAACTAAAATTATCAATGCACCTGCCGTTAAAATAATTACCGCATTAGTCGGCAAAAACAAACTCGAAATGGCGCACACTACAGCTCCAGGCCAATTAAAAGGCACCATCATTCCGATAAACAACAGCCAACTGACCGATAAATTCCCCACTTCCTGCCCTGAATATAAAAAATAGAAAATCAATACCCATCCTATTGATAATAATTCACCAACCAAAAGTATTCCTGCCAATAGTTTCATTCGACCAATAAGCTCTAATTTCCCTGCCACATCATGATTACTAAACATTATGGATAATTTTTGCTCCTTCTCTAATTTCTGAAATAATTTCATTTTAATATAACTATCTTTTATTATCATACATTATCATATTAATTTGTCTATGCCATAAATTATACCAATATATACTAAATTTGGCGATTATTTTTAATAAACTAATGTTAAATATTATTATCCTATAAAATAAACCTCAATTATCCGCTATCATTTTCTTCACAAAAATATGCAAACTCGTTATAATTATATACAAAACATGTTATTTAAGAAAGGGTCATTTAAATTGGACGCAAGATATATAAGGAATTTTTCAATAATCGCCCATATCGACCATGGAAAATCAACGATTGCCGATAGATTGATAGAATTGACCGGCACTTTAAGTGAACGTGAAATGGAAAACCAGGTACTCGACAATATGGACTTAGAACGTGAACGCGGCATCACCATAAAAGCTCAAACAGTACGTTTGCATTATAAAGGGAAAAATGGCCAATTATACGAATTAAATTTGATTGATACCCCCGGCCATGTTGATTTTAACTATGAAGTATCACGCAGTCTGGCAGCTTGTGAAGGTGCTTTACTGGTCGTCGACGCCGCCCAAGGTGTCGAAGCACAGACGCTGGCAAATGTCTATCTGGCACTTGAACATGATTTGGAAATTATCCCCGTGATAAACAAAATAGACCTGCCCAGTGCTGATCCGGATCATGTAAAACAAGAGATAGAAGACATCATCGGTCTCGATGCCAGTGAAGCCATTTTATGCAGTGCTAAAACAGGACTGGGTATTGATAAAATATTGGATGAAATCGTCAATAAAATTCCCGCACCAACGGGTGATGAAAATAAGCCCTTAAAAGCTCTTATTTTTGACTCATATTTTGATTCTTATAAAGGCGCAATTGCCCATATACGACTTTTTCAGGGAAAAATCCAACCCGGCATGAAACTTAAAATGATGTCAACCGGCAAGACGTTTGAAGTTACTGATATAGGCTGCTTTCACCCGGCGCCTATCAATGTCGATGAACTTTGCGCAGGACAGGTTGGTTTTGTTGCCGGCAGCTTAAAAAACGTCAAGGATATTCGTGTCGGTGACACTATAACCAGTGTATCAAATCCTACCGATAAACCCCTCCCCGGTTATCGCGGCGTTACGCCGATGGTTTACTGTGGCCTGTATCCGGTAGACAGCAGTGATTACGATAATCTAAAAGACGCTTTAGAAAAATTACAACTCAATGACGCCGCCTTGGTTTTTGAGCCAGAAACCTCTATAGCTTTGGGTTTTGGTTTCAGGTGTGGTTTCCTGGGACTATTGCATATGGATGTTGTTCAAGAACGACTAGAACGTGAATACAAATTAAAATTAATAACTACCGCTCCCAGTGTTATTTACCATATATATAAGACCGACGGATCTATGTTAAAAGTTTCCAACCCGACACAATTGCCTCCACCGACAGAAATCGAGCATATGGAAGAACCTTTTGTCAAAGCCACTATTATCGTTCCTAATGATTATGTTGGTGCCGTAATGGAAATCTCTCAGGATAAACGCGGAAAATTTATTAGCATGGATTATATTGATAATAGAGTTATGCTCACATATCACATTCCGCTCAATGAGATAATTTACGATTATTTTGATAAATTAAAATCTACCACACGAGGTTATGCTTCTCTTGATTATGAACTGGCCGGTTACCAGCAGTCTAAATTGGTTAAACTGGATATTCTATTGAATGGTGAAATGGTTGATGCTCTTTCCACCATAGTTCATATTGACCGGGCACAGCAGCGTGGCCGTCAATTAGCTGAAAAACTCAAAGGAATCATACCACGTCAAATGTTTGAAATACCTATACAAGCCGCAATAGGCAATAAAATAATCGCACGAGAAACTGTTCGCGCCATGCGTAAAGATGTTTTAGCAAAATGCTACGGTGGCGATATTACCCGCAAACGCAAATTACTAGAAAAACAAAAAGAAGGAAAAAAACGTATGAAATCGGTCGGCAGTGTAGAAATACCACAAGAAGCCTTTATGGCAATCTTGAAAGTTGATTGACATGTTTTCACTTTATATTCATGTACCATTTTGCCGGCAAAAATGTTTTTACTGTGATTTTCCTTCAATAGCAGCTAATAGTACAACGCTTTATAATGATTATATCACAGCAGTTATTAAGGAGATAAATTTACGCCGACAAATTTTAGGCCCACTAAAGATATCCACCATCTACTTTGGCGGCGGCACACCGTCATTATTGCCACCAGAGTCAATCGGCATATTATTATCTGCTGTTTCCGCAAAATTTATTGTATCTTCCGATGCCGAAATTACATTGGAAGCAAATCCAGGAACTGTATCACTTGATTCTTTACAAAAATTAAACCAGTATGGTATAAATCGTTTAAGTATTGGTGTTCAGGCAACACAAAATAATCTACTAAAATTTTTAGGACGCATTCATAATTTCAAACAAGTTCAAACAGCTGTTGATGATGCTAAAAAAGCCGGCCTAAAAAATATAAGCCTGGATCTTATGTATGGATTGCCCTCACAAAGCCTTAAAATGCTTTCTGAGAGTATTAATTGGTTTTTGAATCAAGATATCCAGCACATATCTATTTATGGTCTTCAAATTGAAAAGGGGACACGATTTGCCCACATGCAGCTTAACAACAAACTATCATTACCAAATGATGAACTTGTTGAACAAATGTATGATTATATAACCAATACTTTACCACTGCATGGATTTTATCGGTACGAGATATCAAATTTTGCCAAACCCACTTTTGAAAGCCGCCATAATATGACTTATTGGCAGGATAAACCTTATTTGGGGATAGGCTGTGCCGCTCATTCATATTATAATCAACAACGTACCTATAATACTCATAATGTATATAAATATATAAAAACGTGCAATGATAATCTTCTTCCATCAATAAAAGAAGAAACACTTGATCGTAAAAAATGGATGGAGGAATTTTGTTTTTTGGCGCTGAGAACAGTCGATGGTATCAATAAGACTAAATTTAAGGATACTTTTAATTGTAATATATATGATATCTACTGCGAAAGTATAAATAAATTGAAATCACAGCATTTGTTGTCAGAAGATAAGGAACATCTGTGTCTGACACCGCTGGGCATGAAATTCGGCAATACAGCCTTCGAAAGTTTCCTGCAATAGATAAACAAATAAACCAGCTGTAAAATCTACAGCTGGTTTATTTGTTTATTCTGGTTTATTGTTTATTCGCAGCAACAATGCCCATAAAGTCGGACACTGTGAGCGCGTTATTTATAAAAAGATATAAAAAAACGTCTATGACAATAGTCAAACTAAAATCATAGACGCTTTCAAACCGGCAGCGACCTAATCTCCCAGGGGGCTGCCCCCCAAGTACCTTCGGCCTGTGGATGCTTAACTACTGTGTTCGGAATGGGAACAGGTGGATCCATCCAGGTATCGCCACCAGATGTCCTGGCCTTCAGTGCCTCAGCACCTCAGCCGGTATATACAGTAACCAGGAAACTTATCTGCTGCTTTTCCTTTACCTATATACTCTCGAGTGTTCTTGCACACTCAAAACTTCACAGAAGAAAATCTCTGACCAAACATTTCTTTTTTTTGATGAAATCAAGTTAAGCTCTCGGCTTATTAGTACCAGTCCGCTTCATATGTCACCATACTTCCACTCCCGGCCTATCTACCTCGTCTTCTTCAAGGTGCCTTCCAAACTTGCGTTCTGGGAAACCTCATCTTAAAGCTGGTTTCACGCTTAGATGCTTTCAGCGTTTATCCTTTCCGAACGTAGCTACCCAGCTGTACCCCTGGCGGGATAACTGGTACACCATTGGTTCGTCCACTCCGGTCCTCTCGTACTAGGAGCAGCCCTCTTCAAGTTTCTTTCGCCCGCGATGGATATGGACCGAACTGTCTCACGACGTTCTGAACCCAGCTCACGTACCACTTTAATGGGCGAACAGCCCAACCCTTGGGACCTGCTCCAGCCCCAGGATGTGATGAGCCGACATCGAGGTGCCAAACCTCCCCGTCGATATGGACTCTTGGGAGAGATTAGCCTGTTATCCCCAGGGTAGCTTTTATCCGTTGAGCGATGGCCCTTCCACTCGGAACCACCGGATCACTAAGCCCTGCTTTCGCACCTGCTCGACTTGTTGGTCTCGCAGTCAAGCTCCCTTCTGCCTTTGCACTCTTTGCGCGATTTCTGGCCGCGCTGAGGGAACCTTTGGGCGCCTCCGTTACTCTTTCGGAGGCGACCGCCCCAGTCAAACTGCCCGCCTGGCACTGTCTTGAAGTTCGTTACTCTTTCAGTTAGATGCCCGTTAAATGAAGGGTGGTATCCCAACAATGACTCCTTAAAGACTTGCGCCTCTAATTCCAAGTCTCCCACCTATCCTGTACGTCATTTACCGAATATCAATGCCAGGTTACAGTAAAGCTCCATGGGGTCTTTCTGTCCAGTCGCGGGTAACCTGCATCTTCACAGGTATTTCAATTTCACCGGGTCCCTCGTTGAGACAGTGCCCAAGTCGTTACACCTTTCGTGCGGGTCGGAACTTACCCGACAAGGAATTTCGCTACCTTAGGACCGTTATAGTTACGGCCGCCGTTTACCGGGGCTTCAATTCGGGGCTTCGGATTGCTCCTGACTCCTCTTCTTAACCTTCCGGCACCGGGCAGGTGTCAGCACCTATACGTCAGATTGCTCTTTCGCAGGCACCTGTGTTTGTGCTAAACAGTCGCTTGGGCCTCTCTTGTGCCACCGCCTGCCGCTCCGTCCGTTCGGACTTCACAGCCTGCGGCTATCCTTTTCCCGAAGTTACGGATATATTTTGCCGAGTTCCTTAACGAGGGTTGTCCCGTGCACCTTAGGATTCTCTCCCCGTCTACCTGTGTCGGTTTGCGGTACGGGCGCTGCATTTCTCGCTAGAAGCTTTTCTCGACAGTGTGGCATGCTCAAATTCGGCTCCTCCGCAGATTCGCCTATCTGTCACTTCTCGGCCTTTTGCAGTACGGATTTCCCTTTACTGCAGCCTACCGGCTTCGACGCGCTCTTCCATCCGCGCGCTCGAGCTGCCTGCTGTGTCACTCCTTCGCTCAGTCAAAATACAACGGTACAGGAATTTTCGCCTGTTGTCCATCGCCTATGCTTTTCGCCTCGGCTTAGGTCCCGACTTACCCTGGGTCGACGAGCGTTGCCCAGGAATCCTTAGACTTTCGGTGGAACAGATTCTCACTGTTCTTTTCGTTACTCATACCGGCATTCTCTCTGCTGTACGCTCCAATGCTCCTTACGGTACACCTTCAGTCGCATACAGTATGCTCCCCTACCCAGTATATATTTCTATATCCTGCCACGGCTTCGGTTCTGTGCTTGAGCCCCGGTCATTTTCGGCGCAGAGCCTCTCGACCAGTGAGCTATTACGCACTCTTTTAATGGTGGCTGCTTCTGAGCCAACATCCTGGTTGTTTATGAAGTCCTACATCCTTTTCCACTTAGCACAGCATTTGGGACCTTAGCCGGTGATCTGGGCTGTTTCCCTTTTGACTATGGGTCTTATCACTCACAGTCTGACTCCCAAGTATTTTATTACAGCCATTCGTAGTTTGACTAGGGTTGGCAGGCTTTACGCCCCCTTGCCTGATCAGTGCTCTACCGTCTGTAATGTTCCCTTGAGGCTAGCCCTAAAGCTATTTCGGGGAGTACCAGCTATCTCCGCGTTCGATTGGCATTTCACCCCTATGCACACCTCATCCCAAAGTTTTTCAACACTCACGGGTTCGGTCCTCCACGCATTTTTACCTGCGCTTCAACCTGGACATGCATAGATCACTGCGGTTTCGGGTCTACACCATATTACTTGCCGCCCTTTTAAGACTCGCTTTCGCTTCGGCTCCGTGTCTTCCACTTAACCTCGCAATATAATGTAACTCGCCGGTTCATTCTTCAATAGGCACGCCGTCGCTCTCTTACGGAGCTTCGACTGCTTGTAGACATACGGTTTCAGGTTCTATTTCACTCCCCTTCCGGGGTTCTTTTCACCTTTCCCTCACGGTACTATGCGCTATCGGTCGCCAGGTAGTATTTTGCCTTGGAGGGTGGTCCCCCCTGTTTCTCGCAAGGTTCCTCGTGCCCCGCGATACTCTGGATACTGACCCGGATGACCCGCTTTTCGGCTACGGGGGTTTTACCCGCTGTGCCTGACCTTTCCAGGTCATTCGCCTAAACGTTCCATCCTTTTTGTCAGTCCTCAACCCCGTACCACCGAAGTGATACGGTTTGGGCTTGTGCCCATTTCGCTCGCCGCTACTTTGGGTATCTCGTTTGATTTCTCTTCCTCCGGGTACTTAGATGTTTCAGTTCCCCGGGTTTGTCTTCCTTTCGGATGGCAGGACTTCTCCTGCCGGGTTGCCCCATTCGGACATGTACGGCTCAATAGATGCTTGCTCTTCCCCGTACCTTTTCGCAGCTTACCGCGTCCTTCTTCGACTCCTGGCGCCAAGGCATCCACCATATGCCCTTATTCGCTTAACTTTCCCGAATCCGCTCCAGCCGCCCTTTACGGGCTCCTTTCTGCTTCTCCAGGTCATCCGGCCCTGCAGCCGGACTTATACGTCTTAAGGTCCTGCCTTAAAACGTCACCTTCAGCTTAAGTCATTTGTTTTTGTCTTAGCTTGTTTTAGTTTCCTAATTGTGCTTGGTCCAACTATTCCCCGCCATCCTCTTGAAAATTTCTTCTCACAAGTTTGGCATTGGTGATTAATTGTTCTTTGCTTTTCTTCTGTGTAGTTTTCAATGTGCAATATCTGAGGGAGAAACCCTCAAAACCAAACAATACATATTCCGGATGTGCTCGACGGATTGTTTTAATCCTTAGAAAGGAGGTGATCCAGCCGCACCTTCCGATACGGCTACCTTGTTACGACTTCACCCCAATCATCGCCCCCACCTTAGACGGTCGGTGCCTTGCGGCCCTTAGCCGGCTTCGGGTGTGAATGACTTTCGTGGTGTGACGGGCGGTGTGTACAAGGCCCGGGAACGTATTCACCGCAGTATGCTGACCTGCGATTACTAGCGATTCCGACTTCATGCAGGCGGGTTGCAGCCTGCAATCCGAACTGGGAGACATTTTTTGGGGTCCGCTCCAGATCACTCCTTCGCTTCCCTCTGTGTGTCCCATTGTAGTACGTGTGTAGCCCAGGACGTAAGGGGCATGATGACTTGACGTCATCCCCGCCTTCCTCCGCGTTGTCCGCGGCAGTCTCACTTGAGTTCCCACCTTTACGTGCTGGCAACAAATGATAGGGGTTGCGCTCGTTGCGGGACTTAACCCAACATCTCACGACACGAGCTGACGACAGCCATGCACCACCTGTTTTCTTGTCCTCCGAAGAGAAAATATCCATCTCTGGATACGTCAATCAATGTCAAGCCCTGGTAAGGTTCTTCGCGTTGCGTCGAATTAAACCACATACTCCACCGCTTGTGCGGGCCCCCGTCAATTCCTTTGAGTTTCAACCTTGCGGTCGTACTCCCCAGGCGGGATACTTATTGCGTTTGCTCCGGCACAGGAGGGGTCGATACCCCCTACACCTAGTATCCATCGTTTACGGCCAGGACTACCGGGGTATCTAATCCCGTTCGCTACCCTGGCTTTCGAGCCTCAGCGTCAGTTACAGTCCAGAAAGCCGCCTTCGCCACTGGTGTTCTTCCCAATATCTACGCATTTCACCGCTACACTGGGAATTCCGCTTTCCTCTCCTGCACTCAAGAACCTCAGTTCGGACCCCATCACGGGGTTGAGCCCCGCACTTTTAAGATCCGCTTAATGTTCCGCCTGCGCTCCCTTTACGCCCAATGATTCCGGACAACGCTTGCCGCCTACGTATTACCGCGGCTGCTGGCACGTAGTTAGCCGTGGCTTTCTAACAGGGTACCGTCATTCACTATACTTATTGGCTATAGTGCCGTTCGTCCCCTGCAACAGAACTTTACGATCCGAAGACCTTCCTCGTTCACGCGGCGTTGCTCCGTCAGGCTTTCGCCCATTGCGGAAGATTCCCCACTGCTGCCTCCCGTAGGAGTCTGGGCCGTGTCTCAGTCCCAATGTGGCCGTTCATCCTCTCAGACCGGCTACTGATCGTCGCCTTGGTGCGCCGTTACCGTCACCAACCAGCTAATCAGACGCAGGCCCATCTCCAAGCGATAGCTAAAAGCCACCTTTGGTAATACTGCCATGCAGCAGTATTACAACATTCGGTATTAGCACCCCTTTCGGAGTGTTGTCCCCATCTTGGAGGCAGGTTGCCTACGCGTTACTCACCCGTTTGCCACTAAGCCCTTACCGAAATAAGAGCCTCGTTCGACTTGCATGTGTTAAGCACGCCGCCAGCGTTCGTCCTGAGCCAGGATCAAACTCTCCATAAATTTATCGGAGAGCCAATTTGGCTCTTGTCATTTTTGTTAAAAAGAAATTGTTTCAGGTTTTTATTTAAACCGCACATCCGGTATGTTTCGAAAACATATGATGTATTGTTCAGTTTTCAAGGTGCCTGCCTCAACGAGTCAGCTTGTATATATTATCACGCGCTGTTTCGTTTGTCAAGGACTTTTTTTCGCCCGGTTCCCCGGCCGCCGCTCTCTTGAGCGCAGGAATTATTATATCTAAACTTTCTCCCTTTGTCAATCCCTTTTCCCGCTTTTTATGCAATATTTTAATATTTATTGAGTTATTTGCTTTATAAATGCCAATGATTTTAATTGTTTACCCAATATCAATTCCAAATATTTAAGCATTATATTTTCCGCTGCCACTAAATCTTTCGCCTGAATACTGAATGAACACATATTATGCCATTCAAGTTTCCGCAATTTCAAAATTAATGTCCTAACAGACTGCGGATACAATATAATCGAAGTATCATGCCCACACTTTTTGCAGACAGCACCACCTTCTTCGAAGGAGAAATATGCATCACCATTTATTTTTTTACCACATTTGACACAATTTTCATACTGCGGTTGACTACCTGTGAATTCCAATATTTGAAAAAAAGCTGCCAATGCTACTACCCGCGGATTTTTCTGACGCATTGATGGTATTATCTTCAATAATTCATCATATACTTCGGCTTGTGGCTGCCCTTCTTCAAATATTTCAGCAACGAATTCTGCTATAAATGATGCATATGCCAGTGCAATATAGTCATTAGAAAAATCTGCCAAAAAACCATTATGATCACAGTTTTTTATAGTATTAAGCTGTTGTCCTTCCGTTAATTGAACATCTACTACACCGAATAATTGTGAAACAGATGCCAATCTGCTTCTTGGTCTTCTGCAACCATATGCTGCTGCCCTTATTTTACCTCGATCACGTGAAAAAAGAGTAATGAGCCGATCGGCTTCCCGCCAATTAGCTGCTCCCAAAACAATAGCTCTCGTATTATAAAAAGCCATTATTTAATTCCTGCTGAATGATATTTATTATCCATACCGCCTGGCATAACCGCTCCCGCTGTTATAATGTACTGCAATGCATCTTCACCCTGTATGTCAATATACGTAACATCCCTTTTCGGCACAAAAACATTAAACCCCGAAGTCATGTTCAAACTCCATGGAATAAACACCGATACATATTCTTCATTACCCAAATATTTTGCCATGCATTTTGATACCGGTGTCATTACAAACCCCAGACAACGCACCCCTGGATGTGGATATGGCACCAAGACAGCATTATCAAACATATTGCCTGATTTAAAAATAGTATCAGACAATCTTTTTACACTGCCATATATAAATTTTACTACCGGAATCTTGCTGATGATAGACTCGCCCAATGTCAAAAACCGTTTTGACAACCAATTTGATGATAAACCACCAACCGTCAAAATAATTATCAAAACAATTATTATCCCCATCCCGGGGAATTTAATGGGAATATATCTGCCAATCAAACCATCCAGCATAGCCCACACAGTAGCAATGACCAAATAAGTAATAAATATAGGCGTTATTATCATAATACCATTGATAAAACACTTTGACAGCTTATTCATCAGTTTCTTCATTACTACCCGCCTCTTTATCAATCATTGAACCCGAATTCACGCAGGACCCGTTCTCGATCCCGCCAATCTTTTTTTACTTTAACCCACAAATCAAGATATATTTTTGAACCTAATAGATTTTGTATATCACTTCTGGCGTTTGCTCCCACTTGCTTTAGCAATCCGCCCTTTGCCCCTATCACTATCTTTTTTTGTGATTCCCGTTCCACATAAATGGTTGCCCGCACATAGACATCACCATTTTTACGTGTCGTCATTTCATCCACATCAACAGCTACGGCATGTGGTACTTCATCCCGTGTCGACAACAGTACTTTTTCTCTTATAAGTTCTGCAACAATTAATCTTTCTGGCTGATCCGTCACCATATCCTCTGGAAAATACTGCGGCCCTACAGGTAAATATTGTTCAATTTCTGCTAAAAGATCCGATAAATTTTCCTTATTTTTTGCTGATATCGGCACTACTGTGGCGAACTTACTGGCATTGCCATCGTCCACCGCATTTTTCGCATCGTATATATTACTGTATTCATTTTCATATTTGTTTATTATCGGTAAAATTGTTTCTTTTTTTATGAGATCTATTTTGTTCACAATAAGAAGCACCGGTTTTTTTGCAGCCTGCAACCGCTTCATTATATATCGTTCACCGCCACCGATTTTTTCATTGGCATCAACTACAAACAATATCACATCAACTTCATTTAATGTATTCTGCGCTGCCCGCACCATATGTTCTCCAAGCTTATCAATTGGTTTATGTATGCCCGGAGTGTCAATAAATACGACCTGCATATTTTCCTGTGTCATTACACATAATATCTTATTACGCGTTGTCTGGGGCTTATCAGACATAATTGCTATTTTTTGCCCGATGAGATTATTTATCAACGTTGATTTTCCAACATTAGGTCGTCCAATTACAGCTGCAAATCCCGATTTGTATTTTTTATCCATAAATCTCCCTTAATATATCCAATGTTTACAAAATGTGCTTTCTTTATCGTGATATTCCCAATTTTTCCATGATAATTTCTTCTTCATGCCTCATTTTGCTGCGATCTTCTTCCTTTATATGATCATATCCCAGCAGATGAAGCATGCCATGAGTCGTCAAAAAAGCTATTTCCCGTCTGAATGTATGACCATATTCCTGTGCTTGTTCTGTGCCTTTTTCCACCGAAATAATAATATCACCCAACACATTAACCTTCGGACCGCCTTCAATTTTCGGTTCGTCACCTTCATTAAGCGCAAAAGACAATACGTCGGTCGGTCGGTCGATACCGCGATATTGTTTATTCAATTTATGGATATTTTCATTATTTGTAAGTGTAATACTGACTTCACTTTCTCCTAAACCGTATAGTTGCGCTATTTTATCCGTTGTGCATTTTATTATTTCAATGACAGATTCATCTATTTGCAATGTTTCAGGATTTTTATCAATTAAAGTTTCCATATTAACCATTCCTCCATCACTATTTACCTATCCTGTTCAACATTGTCTCTTCATGGGCATCATAGGCTTTTACTATACGTGCTACCACATCATGCCTTATGACATCAGCAGCATCAAAATGCACACAACCTATGCCCTTTATTCCCTGCAGGATATCGACCGCTTCCGTAAGTCCTGAAGTCACTCCACGCGGCAAATCGATCTGGCTCAAATCCCCATTAACAACCATTTTTGACCCCACTCCCAAACGCGTCAAAAACATTTTCATTTGTCTTCCTGTAGTGTTTTGTGCTTCATCCAATATAGCAAAAGCCCGTTCCAAGGTTCTGCCACGCATATAGGCAAGCGGCGCTGCCTCTATAATGTTCTTTTCCATCATTTTTTTGTACGTTTCATTACCCAAGGTGTCTTGAAGAGCATCATACAGCGGCCTTAAATACGGATCTACCTTTTCCTGCAAATCTCCCGGCAGATACCCCAGCCTCTCACCAGCTTCCACTGCCGGCCTGGTCAATATTATCCTATCCACCTCATGACTGCGTAACGCCATTACCGCCATAACCACTGCCAAATAAGTTTTACCGGTGCCAGCCGGACCAACCCCGAAAGTAACCGAATTTTTGCGAATAGCATCAAGATAAATTTTTTGCCCAATGGTTTTGGGTCTTATCGTACGACCACGCGCTGAAATAAACAGCGTCTCACTAAATAGATTATGTAGTTCTTCTATATTGCCTTGTCTTACCAGTTTAGCTGCGTATCTTACCTCTTGAATCGTTATCTGTGTTCCCTGACGGTATAATCCCAATAGTTCTTCAAAAATTGCCACGACAGCTACAACTTCACTTTGTTCTCCAGTTATAGTAAGTTCAGTTCCACGGCCAGCCATTTTACAGGAAAACTCGTCATTTAAAAAGCGAAAAAAATCATCATGCTCACCCAGCAGAGCAATTGCTTCTTGTCTATCACGAAAAATTATTTTCCGTTCGCTAAATCCTTGCAAATGCAGCTATTCCTCCATTTTTAATCTTTTTGACCATCATTAATTTAATTTTACAGCATGAACTATAAATGTCAATTAAAAAGTCATTGCCCCGCCATGCAAAAAAGGCTGTCATACCAAGCAGCAAAAGTGCCCAATATGACAGTCTTAATCAAGCCGTAACATCATTTTTTAATCGTTCTTTGGCCACAGAAAGCATTAATTTTATCCGATTTAGCTGATTGACCTCACTGACCCCTGCATCACAGTCAATCGCCACTATATTGGCACCCTTATGTGAACGGATCAATTCCCTGATCATACCTTTTCCCGTTATATGATTAGGCAGACAGCCAAATGGTTGAAGGCAAATAATATTATTTACCCCGTCGGCAAGCAGCTTAAGCATCTCACCAGTCAAAAACCAACCTTCACCAGCCAAATTTCCCAAAGAAACATGTCCCTTTGTAAGTGCAGCAATCTGTTCTATTGTCCGCGGTGCACTGAATCGTTTGCTGTTAAGCAATGCCTTACGCATCGGTCGCCGATAAAATTCCATCAGCTTTATTGATATTTCCGACTTAAATTTATCAAGCCATTTACCTGCAAGCATTTTATACGAAATTACATCATCATATGCCATATACATGAAGAAATCCATAAGATCCGGCATTACTACCTCAGCACCCTCTTCATAAAGGACTTTCTCCAAATGATTATTGGCCGTTGGATGATACTTTGCCAAAATTTCACCGACAATACCTATACGCGGTTTCTCCTCCGTTTCATCGAGCTGTATATTATCAAAATCTGCTGTAATCTGCTTAATGTTATTAGAAAATCTACCATAACTTGCATCTTCATTTCTTAAATCACTTTTACATAAAGCCATCGCTTCATTAAATAATTTGTTTACACTTCCCGGTTCTTTTTCATATGGCAAAGTGCGATGACGTGTGCGCTGCAGCAAGTCAGCATAAATAGTTGCTTTCAATACATCAACAAACAATTCACGTGTCATCTTAAACGAATCAGTATCCCTGCCCATGCAGGCAAACACCGGTACTTGGGACATACCTGTATCCTGTAATGCCTTGCGCATAAGATTTAAATAATTAGTTGCCCGGCAGGCACCACAAGTCTGGAAAAGCATTATCGAAGTTTTATTAATATCATATTTACCAGATTTAAGTGCATGAAGCAATTGTCCTATGACTATTATAGCCGGGTAACACATATCATTATTCACATATCTGAGTCCCTCGTCCACTGCCGCCTGTTTTGGCAGTTCAGGAATCACGATATTATAACCATATTTTCTCACGGCCGCACCAATAAGTTCAAAATGCAGTGGTGCCATTTGCGGTGCCAGAATCGTATGTTCAGTTTGACATTCTTTGGTAAAGTAAGCCCGCGGTTGAATTGTTTCCGGAATCCCCTGTCCCTGTTTCATACCATATTTCCATGCTGCTATCAAAGAACGCAGTCTGATCCTTGCCGAACCTAAATTGCTGACTTCATCCAGCTTTATCATTGTATAAACACAATGGTGCCGTTCCAAAATTTCTTTTACCTGCCCTGTCGTTATTGCATCTAAACCACAACCAAAAGAACTGAACTGTATAAGTGTTAACTCAGGATGTTCTGCTACATATTCGGCAGCATGATAAAGACGGGCATGATAGCTCCATTGATTGACAATGCTTAAGTCTGTATCCTTTGTCGGCAGATGATATAAGGCATCTTCCGACAAAACTGCCACTCCATAGTCTTGAATCATTTCAGGAATACCATGATTTATTTCCGGATCTATATGATACGGCCGCCCGCATAAAACCACTGCCTTCAACTTGTCTTTTTCTATCTTAGCCAGTATATCCCTGCCATAATCCTCCACATCTTGTTTATAATGATCCAGTTCAGCATAAGCATCATCAAGTGCCCGGCTGATACTCCGTTTATCACAAGGAAATCCTTTCAGTTCTTCCACCAATCGTTTATACATCTTCTTACGATTATTTATCGGCAAAAACGGCTGAACAAATTTTATTTTTTCCTGCCGCAAAACGTCCATGTTGGCTCGTATATTTTCAGCATATGAAGCTACTACCGGACAATTGTAATTACTGTCAGTTTCATTTACCGTGTCAGCAATATTAGTAGGTATGCATGGATAAAAAATTACTTTTATTCCCTTTTCAATTAAATCCATTATATGCCCATGTGCCAGTTTAGCCGGATAGCATAATGAATCCGAAGGAATAGTGGCCATTCCTTTATAATACAGCTGTGCTGATGATTTGCCCGATAAAATCACCTCATATCCTAATTCAGTAAAAAAAGTAAACCAAAATGGATAATCTTCATACATGTTAAGACAGCGTGGCAGACCAATCTTACCATTAGGAGCGTTTGTCAGCGGTGTATAATAATCAAAAAGCCGATCATATTTATATTTATAAATATTAGGAACATTATTCGATTTAGATTTTGTCCCACCAGCACCCTTTTCGCAGCGATTGCCGATAAAGTACCTGCCGCCGTCAGGAAATTTCTGCATTGTCACCAGACATTTATTGCCACAACCCCTGCAGCGATATGATGTGGAAATGACTTTGAAGTCAGACAATGCTTTTATCGGCAGTAGTGCTGATTTTTTCTGCTTTCTTTCCATCCCCAGCAGCGCAATGCCGTAAGCGCCCATCAACCCGGAGATATCCGGACGAATCACATTTTTATGCAATAACAGTTCCATGGAACGTAAAACAGCATCATTATAAAAAGTACCGCCCTGAACAACAACAGCATCCCCCAATTCTTCCGTATTTTTTATCTGTATAACTTTAAACAATGCATTTTTTATAACCGATAACGCTATGCCTGCCGATATATCCGCTACAGGTGCACCTTCCTTTTGCGCCTGTTTTACCCTTGAATTCATAAATACAGTACAGCGTGTCCCCAAGTCCACCGGATGCTCAGAATTGAGCCCCTTTTTAGCAAAATCAGCTGCTGTCATTGATAATCCCTGCGCAAAATTTTCAATAAACGACCCACAGCCAGCAGAACAAGCTTCATTTAATACAATCTGTGATATATGTCCTTTTTTTACAAAAAAACACTTCATATCCTGTCCGCCGATATCCAACACACATGTTACATTAGGACAAAATTCCTGTGCAGCTTTTAAGTGGGCAAAAGTTTCCACTTCGCCAAAATCAGCATGTACTGCCGCCTTAACAATATATTCACCATAGCCGGTAGTACCGGCACTGCTGATATAAGTTTCATCATTCATCCCGGCATATAATTCACGCAAAGCTTTTAATACACTATCCAAAGGGACACCTTTATTACTGCCATAAGAAGTGTAAAGCACTTGTTTATCACTGCCGACAGCAACAACTTTAGTCGTTGTTGAACCAGCATCAATACCTACATACAAAGGTCCCCTATAATTTTTTAAATTCCCTTTAGGCACGACATCATGGCTATGGCGTTCCCTAAAATCATTGTATTCCGTTTCATTTTTAAATAAAACAAATGGCACCTCATCGGTGTCGACTTTAACATTTTTGCCGGCTTCTAATCTTGCTGCCAATTTTTTATAATCAAGCACCGCTGCTTCCTCGGACAGCGCCGCTCCCATGGCCACAAAATAACATCCATCCGGAGCATTCACCACATGGCAATCATCTAATTTTAATGTTTTTATAAACTGCTGCTTCAAAACAGGCAAAAAATATAACGGTCCGCCCAAAAATGCTATATGCCCCTCAATTGGCCGGCCCTGCGCTAAATTGCCTATTGTTTGATTCACAACAGCCTGAAATATCGAAAGTGCTATATCCTCTTTCGAAACACCATCATTAATCAATGCCTGCACATCCGTTTTAGCAAAAACACCACACCGGGAAGCTATCGTATATACCTGCTTTCCCCGTGACGCCAATTCGTCCAGTCCCTTGGCATCTGTGTGTAAAAGAGCTGCCATATGATCAATAAATGAACCCGTTCCCCCTGCACAAACACCATTCATCCGCTGTTCCGGAGCTATGCCAAAATATGTTATCTTAGCATCTTCGCCACCGAGTTCAATAGCTGCATTTGTTTCCGGTATCCATTTTTTTATGGCCTGTGTACACGCAATAACTTCTTGAACAAACGGCAGTTTCATCGCTGACGCCATTCCCATCCCCGCTGACCCCGTTAGGGTGCAACGAAATACCCGATGCTGCAGTTTGTCTTTTAACGCCACAATATCCTGACTTAATGCATTGTAAATTTCAGAAAAATGGCGTTTATACTGTTTAAATACAGTTCTGTCCAATTCATCTAAAACTACTGTTTTAATGGTGGTTGAACCTATGTCAATACCAATTTTCCAGATAGGATCCATAACTAACACCCCAAAATATAATTCTACCTAAATTATAACAATGTAGCTGATTTTTCATATAATAGATACTATGGGCAAACAATATATAAATAAAATAAATTATTATTATTCTTTTATCTAAATAATGCCTGCTGCCTTGTCTGCTGCACGTCCCCATATCATTCATATTAACACAAGCAAAATCAAGCCTTATCGTCAACTGCAGCTAAACAACAATATTAATATACATTATTTTTTGAATACATCATAATAACTTTTTTTTATTGATCATCTATTATAATATACCTGATTATGTTATACCATAATCAATAATTAATTTCAATAAGGAACGCGTCCATTGCAATATCCGTACGCTTATACCAAATTAATATTTTCTCGTCAACTTCATTTATGATATAATAAATTAAATTCTTTTTATAATAGTAACTGTTTAATTATACGGCTTTATCCTACGATAATATTAATTAATTATTACATGTAATAACATGGAGGAATAAAATTGGGTGAAACAATTGTCATTACATCCGGAAAAGGCGGCGTTGGCAAAACAACTGCCACTGCAAATATTGGGGCCGGACTTGCTCTTTCCGGTAAAAAAGTTGCGTTAATTGACACTGATACCGGATTGAGAAATCTCGATCTAATATTAGGTCTGGAAAATTACATCTGTTATACTCTTGTTGACGTAGCAGAAGGAAAAGTTCCTTATGAAAAAGCACTTATCCACCACCCTCAGTACTCAAATATGTATCTTCTGCCGACATCGCAAAAATACGATAAATCAGCTTTGCGCGGTGATGATCTCAGTAATCTATGCCAACAAATGCGCACCAAATTCGACTATATACTGATTGACTGTCCGGCCGGTATTGAACAAGGTTTTCAAACAGCAATTGCCGGTGCCGACAGTGCAATAATTGTCACTATGCCCGAAATGGCGGCCCTACGCGATGCCGATAAAGTGGTTGGCGAGCTAAATCGTGCTGACCTCACCGACATCAAATTAATAATAAATCGTATTCGTCCTGATATGCTGCAACGCGGGGATATGCTTGATATTGATGATATCAAGGAAATACTGGGTGTCCAGATACTCGGACAGATTCCTGATGAAGAAGCAATAATAAAATACACCAACAAGGGCCAACCAATTGTAGAAGATACAACTTCTATTGCCGGACAGGCCTATCGTGACATTGTTTCCCGACTTTGCGGCAATGTGGTACCATTTATCGACCTGACAGCAAAATCAGATTTTTTAACTAAATTCAAAAATCTTTTTCGTTAAAATCTATTATTTTTATTGTCTTACAAGAGTATCGCATCAGCTGCGGTACTTTTTTTATTATCATAATCATCGATGTAAACTGACCGCCTTAAAATATTTTTCTACAGCGGCAATATATTTACGCAGTTCCTTCGATAAATATTTATCCTTATGGTATATCACCCGGAATTCCCGCGACAAAACCTTATCCTTAATAGGAATCTGTACTATATTCGGTTCATGTATCAGTAGTGATTTAGAAACAATCGACACTCCTTGTCCCGAAGCAACAATATTGATAATAGAATCAGAGCTATGGCAAACCCATTTCTGTACAATATGGATACCACTTTCTTCAGTTAAGGAAAGTAAAAACGCCCTGGTACCGGAACCTTCTTCCCTCATTACACAATCCATATCAGCCAATTCCGCTAATTTCACTGATTTTTTTTGTGCAAAAGGATGCTTTTTACCACAAATCAGTACCATTTCATCTCGATAAATTTCTTTTTTTATTACATCTTTTGCATTAACATTACCTTCTATTATCGCAATATCAAGTTCTCCTCCGGAAATCTTCTGAATAATGTTTTGTGAATTATCGATATAGACTCGTATTTTTACATTATTATTTTCATGTTCATACTGATTTATCATATTAGCTAAAAAAAAGCTGCCTACAGTGAGCGATGCCCCCACATGTATCGTCATTTGTTCGGAAGCACGCCGCATGTAATGTTCCATTTCCTCGAAATTAGCCATTATATGCTTGGCATATTGTAAAAATTCCCGACCGGTTTCAGTTATATACAATTTACGTGAAAGCCTGTCAAACAGCTTTATATTATAATCAGATTCAATTTGTGAAATAACATGACTAACCGTCGGCTGGGAAATATACAGTTTTTTAGCAGCCAGTCCCATTTTTCCCAATTGAGCCACTGCAATAAAAATTTCTAAATCTCTAATCGTCATAAGATAGCTTATTCCTTTACTAATCTATGCAAAAAATGCTATATACTTATAATTAGTTTAGCATTTTACATCAGCATAAACAAGTTTTATAATATTAACGATATGATTTTCATAATAGTCACTCAGTTTCGATTAATTACGATCATTCTTTATAATTATATCATTTAAATTTTTAGCTGATATTTCCTTTTTCCCATAAAAGTGAAAATATTAACATGTTTCTTCTCAAAAATTTCAATGCACTATCAATTATTTATTAGAAAGGAAGCGCTTAGCTTGAAACACGCACAAACTTATCAACTAACTGTTAATGAAATGAATGAATTTCTTGAACAACTCAGTAAAAAGTACGATATCTATGCACCGGTCCGCATCTCGTGCGGCGGCAGATACGCCAAGGATGACTCCATCATTTATCAACCGATAAATACCTATCAGGAAATTGAATTTCATGAACGTTCTACTTATCCATTAAAAGAGGTACTCACTCCAATAACCCAAACATTATTTTATTTTACTGAAGATGAATTCAAAGAAAGTAAAAGCCCGCAAAAAGATGTTTTGATTTTTGGCCGGGCCTGTGATATCAATTCCATAAAAATACAGGATCAAATATATTTGCAAAATGGCGGTATTGAAGATTATTTCTATAAAAGGATACGGGACAAAATAAAATTCATCTTAATGGATTGCCCTGAGCAATTTGAAGGTTGTTTTTGCTGCAGTGTAGGAGCCAATAAAGCCGACATGCAATCATTAGCTGTCTCTGATAACAACGGCAGTGCTTATGTCGGAATCTATGACAGTGATTTTAATAATTATTTTGCCAAATACTCTGCCGTTGATCATGAAATACAAACACCATTAGAAAATGAATTGAAAGTTGATTATCCCGTCATTGACAACCTTGATTTAGCCAATAAACTCAAAGAACATCCCATGTGGAAAGAATTTGACGCTCGCTGTATTGGCTGCGGTTCCTGTACTGTATCATGCAGTACCTGCACCTGTTTTGAAACTACTGATATAGTATATACACAAAATGCCCACATTGGGGAACGCCGCCGCACTTGCTCTTCCTGTATGGTAGACGGTTTTGATAAAGTTGCCGGCGGGCAGTCTTTCCGCAAAAAACCCTCAGAAAAATATCGCTATAAAATTTTGCATAAAGTCTATGGTTATAACGCTCGTTTTCACACCGGTCCAATGTGTGTCGGCTGTGGCCGCTGCTCCGCCAGATGTCCTGAGCTAATAAGTTATCCGGCTACGCTGAATAAGCTTTCTCAAGCAATTAAAGAAATAAAAGGAGGTGTGCAGCATGACTAACAATCCTGTTAAACCAACTGCCTGCGAACTTCTTGATATCATGCCGCAAACTCAAACTGAATGGACTTTTCGTGTTAAAAATAATCTGCCGATAAAACATGGTCAATTTATGCAGCTGTCCTTGCCAAAAATTGGTGAAGCTCCAATTTCAATCAGCGGCTTTGGTGATGGTTATGTCGATTTTACTATAAGAAAGGTCGGTAAAGTAACCGATGGTTTATTTTCCCTGAAAAAAGGTGACAATATATTCATTCGCGGCTGTTATGGCAATGGCTGGCCAACAGAACAATTCAAAAATAAAACCGTTGTCATCATTGCTGGTGGAACAGGTGTTTCTCCAGTAAAAAGCCTTGTAAATATGCTATGTGAACATAGCAATTATGCTAGGGATATCTATCTCATCCTTGGTTTCAAAAATTCACACAGTATCTTATTTGCCGATGAATTAAAAAAATGGCAGACAGCATCACATTTTCATGTAATATACACTCTGGACGATGAAAACTATCCCGGTTTCAAAAAAGGCCTTGTTACTGATTTTATCAAAGAAATCCCCTTTGCCTCTTTTGATAATGAATATGAATGTATAATTGTCGGACCGCCGATTATGATGAAGTTTGTCGGAATGGGTTTACTTATGAATAAAGTTCCAGAAAAGAAAATATGGATGTCCTTTGAACGAAAAATGTCCTGCGGCATAGGTAAATGTGGTCACTGCCGCATAGATGAAACTTACGTATGCCTTGATGGCCCTGTCTTTAACTACACTATTGGCAAAAAATTAATCGATTAGGAGGAATAATTGTGGTAGAAGATTGCAATATTAAAAAACTTAGAAACAATTGCTTTCGTCAATCAAAGGTTCCAGGTGAATTCATGCTGCAGCTGCGTGTACCAGGTGCCTTAATAGATGCGAAATGGCTGGATGTAATAAAACACGTCTGCCAAACATGGGGGGATGGTACGTTCCATCTTGGTATGCGGCAGACATTAAATGCTCCCAGAATAAAAGCCAAGGATATTCCTGCTGTCAATGAATACATCCAGCCGTATCTACAGGCTGTGGAATGTGATATGTGCGACGTAAAAATGCAAACCAAAGATGGTTATCCTTATATTGCCCCACGCAATATAATGGCCTGCATCGGTGGTATTCATTGCATAAAAGGCAATGTCTACACCCAAAGATTAGCACAAAAATTAGAAAAACTCATTTACCCAAATCCCTATCACATAAAAATTTCCGTCTCCGGCTGCCCAAACGATTGCGGCAAAGGTCACTTCCAGGATTTTGGTATAATTGGCTGCACAAAACCTATCTATACAATAGATAGATGTATTGGCTGCGGTGCCTGCGTTCGAAAATGTGAAAGTGCTGCTACCCGTGTACTTTCTCTCAATGATAAAAACAAAGTAGAAAAAGACCCCTGCTGCTGTGTTGGCTGCGGTGAATGTGTTACAGCCTGCCCAACTGGTGCATGGCGGCGGCCAGCCAAAGATTTTTACAAAATAATTCTCGGTGGCAGGACTGGTAAACAATATCCACGTATGGGCAAAATGTTTGCCAACTGGTTAACCGAAGAAAGCGTATTATCAATAATGAAAAATTGGCCCAAATTTTCTGAATGGGTACTGGGTGGCAAGCCAATTTATATCCACGGCGGTCACCTGATTGACAGGGCCGGCTACCAACGTTTCAAAGATTTTATGCTCGATGGTGTTAACCTTAACCCTGAAGCCATGATCGCCGAAAATATCAACTGGGCAGAAACCGAATATCGCAGCAATATCCACGTCAAACCGCTGGACAAGCATCTATCTGTCAAATAAGAAAGGGATGATCTTATGAGTGAAATATTTCAAGTCAGTGATTTACTGAACAGTATGGTACGTTTGGAAAAAACAGGCCATGACTTCTACACAAAAATGGCCGTGGAATCAGCTGATGCAAAAATCAGCAGTTTCTTTCATTTTTTGGCCGATGAAGAAAAAAAACATGAAAAAATCTACGCCAATTTATCAAATGAATATAAAAACGGCCTGTCTATAGACGAAACACTTGATGACAATTATAAATCCTATTTAAATGTATTAATCAGACAAAATTTTGCTTTTGACAATTTAAAACAACCTACTTTAAAAGAAGCTTTAAAATTTTCTATTTCATTAGAAAAAGACACTTTACTATATATCAATGAAATTCAAACCATATTTAAAAATGAAAAGGCCGATGTTTTTTCCCGCATTAAGCGAGAAGAAGAATCCCATCTAAAAATGCTCAGTGAATATTCTCAGAAAAACTTATAAAAACAAAAAGAGCCTGTCGCATGAACAACATTGATCTCATAAAAATAGTTACGTGCGACAGTCTCTTTTTTATTTTTATCCCATCTACATTCAATAGTTTACCTGCCAGAGTACCAGTCCCTTAGCTGGTGCTGTTTTACCCGCTTTATTTCTGTCGCGTCCCCGCAATATTTCTCTAAACTGCAATGGTGATAACTTTCCATTTCCCACTTTTACCACCGTACCGACGATATTTCTAACCATATGGTACAAAAAACCGTTACCCCAAAAATGAAATATATACATGTCTTTTTCCTGATGGCAATCCGCTTCATACAACGTCCGTACCGGACTCATTCCAGGTGCCCCTCCGGCAGCCCTAAAAGCAGAAAAATCATGTTCACCAACAATATAACCAAGAGCCTCCCGCATTGGTGCCAATTGCAGTGCATACTCATAATGCCAGCTATACCGCCGCAAAAACGGATCCGGTATTTTACTATGATGCAATTTATAAATATAAGTTTTACTTTTTGCACTATGCAATGCACTAAAATCTCGTCCGACCTCTTGTGCCTCAGTGACAACTATATCATTCGGCAATAACCTGTTTGCCGCCCGTGGTATATTTTCCACAGGAATAATCCCATCAGAAAAAAAATTTACCACTTGGCCTTTAGCATGTACACCAGCGTCAGTTCTGCCAGCAGCAGCCAGTTCTATAGAATCACCAAAAATTGCCGGTAATACTTCCTCTAGTATATTTTGTACCGCTACACATCTATTTTGTCGTTGAAAGCCATGATAATTAGTACCATCATAGGCTATGGTCAATCTGATATTGCGCCGTCGCCGTTTCATCATTTCTTTATGTTCTGATTTCATCATATACCTTTTATCTTAAAAATGATCAATACAATTACTACAATAACTACCAATACTGACACAAAAAAATCCAATCGTTCCAGCTTCATCTCTTTCATTCTGGTACGTCCCTGACCACCTCTGTAACAGCGTGCTTCCATAGCTAGCGCCAGCTCATCGGCCCGGCGAAAGGCTCCGACAAAAAGTGGTATCAATATCGGCATCACGAAACTCATGCGTTTGACAATATTCCCAGATGAGAAATCAGCTCCGCGCGACTTTTGTGCTTTTATTATTTTATCGGTTTCCCCTATCAAAGTAGGAATAAAACGTAGAGCTATAGTCATCATCATCGCCAATTCGTGAGCCGGTACCCCGATAATTTTAAACGGATTCAATAAACTTTCCAAAGCATCTGTCAATACCAAAGGTGATGTCGTAAACGTCAATATAGAAGCCATTAGTATTAATACAAACAATCGTATAGTTATAAAAGTCCCCTCAAATAAACCATTCCATGTAGCTGAAAACAGCCATAACTTAACTATCGGCTCACCCGCATCGCCAAACAGATGAATAATAAAAGTGAACAAAATAATCCAAAGCATCGGCTTAAGTGATTTTAGATACATACTGATTGGTATTTTTGATATATACATGAGTATAATATTCAATAAAATAAGTACTATATAATCAGCTCGTGTATCGCATAAAAATACTGCCATAATAAATATAAACAATACTATTATCTTAACTCTGGCATCAATGCGATGCAGCAGCGAATCAGCCGGGAAAAACTGTCCAATCATTATATCATCGAGCATGCTTTTGCCTCCTGCGCCATTCGGCATAAATCGCATCAGCTGCATCATCAACGTTAAATTTATCGACAGAGATATCGAAAACCTCTGTCTTTATCCGCTCAAGCAGCTGAATCAGCTGTGGCGGTTCCAATCCGGCTTTATGCAATAAATTTACTTGCCTAAAAACATCCTTAGGGTTCCCATCAGCCAATATCTGTCCATCATTTAAAACGATCACACGCCCAGCTAATTCTAAAATATCATCCATATTGTGTGAGACCATTATAATTGTAGTTTTGCCTTCATTATATAATTTTTTTATATTTCTCAATAAACTACGTTTTGCCTGCGGATCAAGACCAGCCGTTGGTTCATCCAGAACCAGATATTTAGGTTCAAGAGCGATAATACCAGCAATAGCCACCCGACGCATTTGCCCACCGCTTAAAGAAAATGGGGATAAATCCTTGTATTGCTTATAATCAAGATCCACGAAGGCCATGGCTTTCTTTACCCGCTCAGCAATCTGTGTTTCTGATAAGCCAAAGTTCTTTGGACCAAAAGCAATATCGGCAAAAATTGTTTCTTCAAATAATTGCTGTTCCGGATATTGAAATACCATGCCAACGCTTCGCCTCGCTTTCAGTTTGGCGGATCCCTTGCTATTTACATCTATTCCATCTACAATGATCTGCCCGTATGATGGTGCAATCAAACCATTTAAATGCTGCATGAGCGTCGATTTTCCTGAACCGGTATGTCCAGCCACAGCAATAAAATTTTTTTCCGGTATTGTAAATGACACATCTTTTAAAGCAATTTTTTCATATGGAGTTTTCTTCATATAGGTATAGGTAACATTTTTTATTTCAATAGCCACTATCGTTTCACCATAATCATTATATATTATTGATACTATTTACCATTATACATCGCCGCATATTGTCAACGCAATTTTAATTATCATTTACAATAATTATTTATAAATTATTGTATCAAATTCTACTCAATATTTATAATACACTATTGAAATGCTTATACTTTTTTATCGAATAATACCGGCTCTTTCTATACTACTATGCCAGTAATTGCAACCATCACTAACATTATAATCAATTAAGCAGAATAATTTTTTTCAATCATCCACTTAATTATAACCTATAAGCTTATATAAAAAAGAAAACACTCAGGTAAACTAATACACCTCTTTTACCTGAGTGTTTTTTATGGTCAAATTATACCATTATCTGTTCAAAACATTTGTATCCAATTTATCAAATCCCTGTAAAAGCTCTTTTACCATATCCGTTATTTTTTTGCAGTCACCTGCACCATTGCCTTCCACATTCAAAGGCATTTTGGGATCATGCAGCGACTGTCGCAACAAAGCCCAGCCATTTGCATTACCTTTAAATGATAAACGGGCACCTTCATAAGAAGGGGTTACTACAGTATAACCTTTTTCTCTGGCGCGTTCTTCAAAAGTTTTAAGAACATTTTTCCCATAAGCTTTGAAATCCTCACATTTTATCGCCATACGATATTCAGCTTCTTCAAAAATCGGCTGTAATTTTTCTATAAGGCTTTCCAATGATTTATTTTCTCTTTTGGCAAGTGCTGCAGCAATCAATAGTTTAACTGCCAAATAAGCTCCATCATCCAGATAGTAATTTTCCTTAAGTGCACCATGTCCACTTGTTTCAATTGCCAATGGCGATGTTTCTCCCTTGGCATTAAGCCGCTTACATTCATTAATTACATTTTTATAACCGCGCATATAACGATGATGTTTTAAATGTAATACATTCTGTAAGAAATCAGTAAGCTTATCTGATGTCACAGAATCGGTAATAATTGTTGAATGTGGATAAGTCGGTGCCAAAATGGCAGCCATCATCGCAATAAGCGAATCACGACTGATTTCCCGTCCATCAGAAAGGACTGCCGACATTCTGTCAACATCTGTATCAAAAATAAGCCCCAAATCAGCTTTATTCCTTATTACAGCTCCTTGCAAAGCTTCCATTGCCTGCTTGTTTTCCGGATTGGGAATATGATTGGGAAAATGTCCGTCCGGTTCAAGGAACTGACTTCCCGACGTATCAGCACCAAGCTGCCCTAAAACTTTTTCCACAAAAAAACCTCCGGCCCCATTGCCCGCATCCACAACAATATGCAATCCATGCAAAGGATGATAAAAATCGGTCGAATCTATCCCCTTGCGGATTTTTTGGCAAAGGTCCTGAGCATAAATATCTATCAAATTACAACTTATAACTTTTTGAAGATCTGCTTCCAATGCCCTTATTTGCCCTGCAATTTTTAATACTTCAGTCAAATCACTTTTTTCCATGCCGCCATCAATTGTAAAAAATTTCAAACCATTACGGTTAAAAGGTAAATGACTTGCTGTTATCATGATTGAACCATCAAACTTAGTCTCATTGTACACCAACGACATAAACATAGCCGGTGTTGTTGCTAAACCACAATCGTATGCCGCAGCTCCTAATCCTAAAACAGCCTTTATGACTTGTTCTTGTAAAAAATCTGCCGACAACCTTGAATCATGCCCAACCGCGATTTTCAGTTCGGTTTCTTTTTTCCCTGTTTTATCAGCTAACCACTTAACAAATGCCCCTGTAATACGATTTGTATATTCCCTTGTCAATGTGACATTTTCACCGGCAACACCTTCTAATGCCACGCCACGAACATCACTGCCATTTTGCAGATTCATTATTACCTTATCATCCGACATATATATCCTTCCCTTCATCATATCTTTATTATAATAATAAAGACTTTCATCACTTAAATCAATATAAAAGGAGTGTAAAACCACGGCACTACAAAGTCGCATTTTACACTCCCTTCTCTGATTTAAAGGCCAGCATTATCATATGATAAACATTCTGTTTGGAAAATGATCAGGCCTTACCCGCACAGCCAAGAACATCAGTTATCTTATGCTTAACAAGTTCCTTGATATAATCTCTTGCCGGTGACAAGTACTGACGAGGATCGAAGTGATCCGGATGAGCTGTCATATGCTCACGAATTCCTGCTGTCAATGCCAATCGTAAATCGGAATCAATATTGATCTTGCACACGGCTGATTTTGCTGCTTTTCTTAACTGATCTTCCGGAATACCAACAGCATCAGCAAGATTTCCTCCGTTATCATTAATAATTTTAACATATTTAGGAATAACTGACGATGCCCCATGCAATACTATCGGAAAATTTGGCAATCGCTTTTCGACCTTTTTGAGAATATCAAAACGAAGCGGCGGCGGTACTAAGACACCGTCTTCATTTTTGGTACATTGTTCCGGTGTAAATTTAAATGCCCCATGACTTGTACCAATGGCAATTGCTAATGAATCCACACCAGTAGATTTGACAAATTCTTCTACTTCTTCCGGCTGTGTATACGATGAATCATTCGCCGCTACATTTACATCATCTTCAATACCGGCCAGTCTTCCCAATTCACCTTCTACCACAACGCCCTTCTTATGTGCATAGTCAACAACGCGTTTAGTAAGCTCCACGTTGTCTTTAAAAGTATGCTTGGAACCGTCAATCATTACAGATGTAAATCCACCGTCAATACATGCTTTGCATATTTCAAAATCTGCCCCATGATCCAAATGCAGAGCGATTGGCAGATCAGTATCCTCAATCGCTGCTTCAACCAGTTTCGTTAAATATACATGCTTGGCATACTTACGTGCTCCAGCAGATACCTGGAGTATCAATGGTGCATTTTCCTCTTTGGCAGCTTCCGTAATTCCCTGAATAATTTCCATATTATTCACATTAAAAGCCCCAATTGCATAACCACCCTGATATGCTTTTTTAAACATTTCTGTAGTAGTTACTTTTGCCATCAAACATCACTCCAAAAGTAAAATAATTTTTATCTAATACATTTTTACCCTGAACTTACTTTTATCAGCAAACCGCTCCTAAGCTTACTATTCTTATTTGGCTGCCTTTATATGTTCTTGTTCCAATTCATTTATACGGAGTACCTTAGGCTGAGATCTTGACTGTTCCGAAAATTCGCAGTCAAGCCATGTGTCCAATAAAGCTTTTGCTAATTCTGTCCCGATAACACGTTCACCCATACAGATTATCTGAGCATTATTACTCAATCTGCTGCGTTGAGCAGAGTACTGATCATGACATACAGCAGCACGAACACCAGGTACTTTGTTAGCACAGATGCACATACCAAGTCCAGTTCCGCAAACCAGAACAGCTTTTTTATATTTACCTGCAGCAACAGCATCAGCCACTTTATAGGCAACATCCGGATAAAGTACTGTTTCACCCTTTTCAGCACCAAAATCATCTACTTCATATCCTTTTGATTCCAGATGCTGTTTCAAAATCATTTTTAAATTATATGCTGCTTCATCACAGCCAATAGCTATTTTCATTATATTTTCCCCCTATAATTATAAAATAAACATTAATTCACTTTAAAAAACTGCTCACTTTATTATCAATACCTTCGGCATCAAGCCCGAATTCATGCAATAACGCTGTTGCCGGACCCGAATGTCCGAAACAGTCATTTACACCGATCCGCAGAACGGTGCTCGGACAATTTTCCGACAATACTTCGCATACCGCTCCGCCCAGTCCGCCGATCACTGAATGTTCCTCGACCGTTATGATTTTTTTTGTCTTTTCGGCGGCCTTTACAATTATTTCCTTATCGATAGGTTTAATAGTATGGATGTTTATAACTCCGACATCCAGTCCCCGCTGCGCCATCTTTTCAGCAGCTTCCAGGGATGCCCCTGTGCAAAGCCCCGTGGCAATGATCGTCGCATCGGTCCCTTCGCGCAAAGTAACACCTTTTCCCAGCTCAAATTTATAATCTGCCCTATCATTTATCACCGGAATTGCCAGCCTGCCAAACCGCATATATACCGGCCCGTCATGATCATATGCCGCTGTCACAGCTGCCCTGGCTTCTATATCATCAGACGGATTAATAATCACCATGCCCGGTATGGTGCGCATTAAGGCAATATCTTCATTGCACTGATGTGTCGCCCCATCTTCACCTACCGATATTCCGGCATGGGTCGCGCCAATTTTTACATTAAGGTGCGGGTAACCAATGGAGTTTCTCACTTGTTCAAAAGCCCGGCCGGCTGCAAACATTGCAAAAGTGCTGACAAAAGGAACCAGTCCCGTAGTCGATATTCCTGCCGCCATACCCATCATATTGGCTTCGGCAATCCCGCAGTCAATATGCCGTTCGGGATATGCCTTCTTAAAAATACCGGTTTTCGTCGCCGCTGCCAGATCCGCATCCATTACTATGATGTCATCATGTTTCTTATACAATTCCACCAGCGCATTGCCATAGCTTTCCCGTGTCGCCGTTTTTACCGTTGTCATGCTGACACCTCCCCATTTTTTTCCAGTTCCTGCATAGCTTGTTTATATTGTTCTTCATTCGGTGCTTTACCATGCCAGCCTACTGCATTTTCCATAAAGGATACGCCTTTTCCCTTAATGCTTTTGGCTATGATCGCTGTCGGCTTTCCTTTGCTGCTTTTCGCTTCTTTAAATGCTGCCCTTATCTGGTCAAAATCATGTGCATCTATATTTATAACGTGAAAATTGAAGGCCCTGAATTTTTCCCCTATCGGATAGGGTGAGCATATTTCCCTTACCGTGCCGTCTATCTGCAGGTTATTGTTATCCACCACAACTGTCAGGTTATCAAGTCCATGGCTTCCCGCAAACATCGACGCTTCCCAGACCTGCCCTTCCTGCAGCTCTCCATCTCCCAGCATCGCATAAACCCGGAAGCTTTTATTTTGTACCTTGGCCGATAGTGCCATTCCTACCGCAGCCGAGATCCCCTGTCCCAATGACCCCGTTGACATATCAACACCCGGCGTATGTTTCATGTCCGGATGTCCCTGCAGGTATGAATCAATGTGGCGCAATGTCTTCAGATCTTTCGCCGGAATATATCCTTTTAACGCCAGAACCGAATACAATGCCGGGGCTGCATGCCCTTTTGATAACACAAATCTATCGCGGTTTTCATCATGCGGAGCTTTACTGTCTACATTCATTTCCTCAAAATACAGATATGACAATATATCTGCTGCCGATAATGAACCGCCTGGATGTCCTGATTTTGCATTGAATGTCGCTGTTATTATATTTTTGCGCAATTCATTCGCAACCTTTTTTAAATCTGAATTATCCATTTAGAACCTCCCTAAAAATTAGCAGTAATTAAACAAAGTAAACTTACTTTATTTGCTATAATATTACAAATTTGTCGAAAGCATTTATGTTTTATTATCGTTTAACTTTGTTTATATATGTTATCTTTTATTTATTTTTTATTATAGCAAATTTTTTTTTTATTTCAAGGATTTTTTTACTTATTTTTTTACTTATTTTTATGTTTTGCCTATTTCTTCTTCTTTTACACTCGCATTCTTTTATTTATTTTTTTATTTTGTTGTTAAACACACAAAATAATTGTCAAATTTTCCCACATACTATATAATATTAATATCATTGTAGAGTACTTAACTTTATCTTTGACGAATCTTAATCTAGGGAGGTTTTGTGCTATGTTTGCTATAGAGCGACAGAATATCATACTAGAGCATATAAAAGGACATGGTAAAATAACAACACAGCAAATATGTGATAAATTCAACGTATCTGCTACAACGGCAAGAAATGATATGAAAGAACTAGAGGCAAAAAATCTTATAGTAAGGGCTCATGGCGGCGCAACTTTAGCAGATACCCAGTTAAGAGTTCCTGATGCCAATCATATTTTTTCAATTGACAATAATGACAGTTACAGTTTCGTATCCAGAGAAAAAAAGTGTATAGAAGAAAAGGACTACATAGCAAAAAAAGCCCTTTCCTACATTACCGAAAGAGGTTCCATTTATTTGGACTCAGGGACTACAGCATTGGTTATCGCCCAAAAGCTTGCTGCTTTACAAAAAAATCTGATTGTGGTAACCCACGGCCTGCATATAATGTCCACTTTAGTGACCAATCCATATATCACAGTCATATTCGTAGGCGGTATCGTAGGTAAAGATGCAGCCTATATTGAAGGAACGCTCGGCGCCGGCATTTTTGATAATTTAAACATAGACCTCGCATTTGTATCAGGATATGGTATGACAATAAAATCCGGAATTACTGACTTTAATCCGTATGAAGTGGAACTTAAACGTGTCGTTATTAAACATTCCCATAAAATAATTGCCCTTATTGATTCTTCCAAATTTGATGTAGTATCCACAGCCAGTTTTTGTCCTACAGATAAAATTGACACAATAATTACCGATTCTAAAGTCTCCTCCGATATTCTTCAGGAATATCAATCTCAAAATATAAATATTGTTTATTAAAAACACCATAAAGTAAAGCCTCTGTTTACCGGATCTACATTCGGCAAACAGAGGCTTTACTTTATGTTTAATTTATATAATCACAGTAAAAAATATTATTACATATGCGTAGTAATTATTTTTACTATATATGCTATTTCGGCGTCACTCACTTTTATATTATAATCTTCTTCAATCGGTCTTAATGCCTTGTGGATATTCACAAATAATTCCTTATTAATAACGTAAAACTTATCAAGATCATCAAAAGTAATATTTATTTTCCCCACACATCTGTCCAATGCACATCCAATATGAATTATTAAATCCAACGTAAGATTTTTATTATGTGGAGAATAATTAATTACATCAATAAAATCACGTATTTTGAAAATAGCATGACGAGGATTAACAAATTTTACATATTTTTCTAAAAGTTCCTTTGCCGTTTCGTAGATGGTTGGTATCTGCGTTGTTTTAGGTAAAGATACCGGTCCTTCCATGCTGCCATCAAGCAAATGGAAAAATACTTGTTGTACCTGTTCTGAAACCAATTGATTTATCGGGAAAAAAGGAATTGGCAGCATAGGATCGATATTACCGACGGCAGCTACCATATTATATTTTTTACTTAATAACTCATAATTTTTCCTGACATTTACATAATCCACTGTAAAAACTTTTATTGAGTTCGCATAATATTTATCCAATAATTCGTCCAGCATATTTTTTACTATTACACTGCTGCCTTTTCCTGTGGTACATACGGCCAGCACAGCCAATGATTTTCGTTTGACCGGTTCGTTTTCCTGCTGTTTTTTTTGACTTTCTTTTATATATATATCATCTATATCGCCCACATCATAAAGCACATGACGAAGTACACCAAGGGCCAATGGCGTTGATACAGCTCCGATCAATTTTACTTTTATTCCGGTATCTGCTGTCAACCTTTTATCAAAGGTAAGCAGCGACCCCATGTCTACTAATAAGATTACACCTTTACCCTTATTCACAGTCAAAACCATTGCTTTCAATTTTCTATATGTCTCATCAACGCTTTGATACAAAGGCATATCAATTGCCTTCATCAGATCAGTGTTGAGTAATGCATTGCAGGTATCAGCCATACTCATCGCTGTAGATTCTCCATGACAGACTACGATAACCCCAATTTTACTGGTATCTGCTTCTATTTTACTGTGGCAAAGAAGTAGCGCCAAGAACCCTTTTTCACTTTCAGGCACGATTATTCCAAATTTGTCAGTTAACAATTTTACCATTTCTCCAGCTGCTTCAAATTCGTCGGGATGCTTTGCTTTTATCTTAAATAAATGCCTATTATCATCATCTGCTAACTTTTGCCCACTGCGTTTAAGAAGCGCCTGAATATGTAATGACAATCCAAATAAAAAATAATTATTAAAATTTACGTTTAATTTTCTTCTGGCGTACTCTATAAACTGGATCGTAGTATCAACTACCTCTTTAGACACCAATTTATAGAGGTTTGTTATATTAGAACGTGAATTAGAAAAATATTTATTCACTCCGCCTAAATATGTATCTATTTCATTCTTCAGCATATCATTTATATTTTCAATAGTCGTTCCCTGTTCTTTTAGTTTATTTAATTTTCCCACTATAACATCATAAATATTATTTTCCACCTCAGCAAAAGTAATTTTGGAATCTTCCTCCGGTGAAATCTCGATGTCTTCAGAAAACATATCAAGATAGCAGGTAACAGCCTTATCCATTTTTGCATAATTAAACAAAACAGTCCGTATGTCTTTATTCAACATTTGATAATTTATATATATTGTCTGGTTATTCTGCAAATATTCTAAAAAAGCTGTAGCACATAATAATCTTATTTCCGAACGTAATTGTCCTATATTTCCCACACTAAATTCATATAAAGCCAACGCTTTTAAAACTTCCGGAGCTATTTTTACCGGATGTTTCAAATTTATAGCTTCATATTTAAAAAAATATTCTATTATTTCTATTTTTTCTGCTATTGGTTTATCTCTATAGTTAGGCAAAATAATATTGACCGGAATGCGCCGCATAAATGTATTTAAAAGTGCAGTAGCCGAATTTTCCGTTGTGGCTGCAATAATCAAAATGCTGCTTTTCCTTTTCCGGCTGTCACCCAAACGATTGTACTCCCCCTTATCCATTAAATAGAAAAGCATTTCTTGCCCATCCGGAGGCAGCCTATGTATTTCATCAAGAAATAGCACTCCACCATCCGCCTTTTCAACCAAACCTGATTTATCATGATCAGCCCCTGTAAATGCATTTTTGCTGTGCCCAAATAATTGCGACAATAATAATTGCGGATTATTAAAATAATCTGCACAATTAAACGTCACAAATGGATAATTATTCGCGTTTTTATTATTTACCAACATTCCATATGCATGCATAGCCTGGGCAAAAGTAGTCTTACCAACACCGCTGTCTCCCAGCAGCAATGTATGAAGTCCTTTAGGAGGATAAACAATTGCAGCTTTAGCCTGTCTTACCTGATAAAGCAAACTACTATCATATCCCAGAAGGCATGCAAATGGATCTTGGCTGTTTAACCGCTCATCAATTACTTTTTCCTGTAGTTCCTGTAATGTATAAATATTTTTA
Source organism: Pectinatus frisingensis (assembly GCF_014076555.1). NCBI lineage: Bacteria > Bacillati > Bacillota > Negativicutes > Selenomonadales > Selenomonadaceae > Pectinatus > Pectinatus frisingensis. The sequence goes on along the minus strand of NZ_CP045424.1, from coordinate 368,630 downwards.
AATGGTATGTTATATTGTTCATACAGCCGAGAAATAATTTTATATGGTAAAAAAGTGACCGGACGGCTGTTTATTTTTACCAGTGTGCCCTTTTTACACAAATTATTTAATATTCCACTGGCATTATTCCTTAATATTCCCAGTTGTTTTTGAATATCAATAGCTTGGATTCCCGGACTGGTTCCGTTTTTTATTTTTTCTACAACATCTCCAAAAATACATTTTTCATTAATAAATTTATTTACCATATCTGCTTGTTGCATTTTATTTTCCCCCAGGCAATATTATATCTGTTAATTCTGTTAATTTGTTAAAAAATATTTTTTCAAAATTTTATACACTATTTTATAATAATTCTATACACAATATTTTGTAAAAGTTTAGTGTATAGAATTATTATAACACTTTTGGCATATCCTACTCATAATAGCTATACACTAACTTGGCACGCAATATGCTTATATTATTAAACGTGCGCACTAAATAGTCAAATATGTAAATAACACAATTTAAAAATTTAATCATCAAAAGGAGCGTAATAACATATGGATACTGTAACGAACGCCATCCAGTTCATTTTAAATCTGGGACCTACTGCAATGATGCCAATTATAATAACTATATTAGGATTGATTTTACGCCAAAAATTTTCACAGGCAATTCGTTCCGGATTAACTGTCGGGATGGGATTTGCCGGTATTTTTCTGGTAATAGGACTTTTTTCACAAAATCTTTCACCGGCTGCTAAAGCCATGGTTGATAATTTTGGTTTGCATCTTGATGTTCTCGATGTTGGCTGGCCTGTCCATGCAGCCATTAGTTTCGGGACTCCTATAGTCCCTGTAGTTTTTATTCTCGGTATTTTAATAAATCTTGTTATGCTTGCTTTCAATTGGACCAAAACAATGGATATAGATCTTTGGAACTACTGGCACTTTATCTTTGCCGGCGGCTTGGTAATGTATTTGACCAACAGTCCGGTACTCGGTATTATTGCCTCATGTATCACAATAGTAATAATTCTAAAGCTGGCTGACTATACACAACCGTATTTAGAGAATTTTTTTGGTATGCCGGGAATTTCACTACCGCATACCGAAGATGTAGGTTGGGCACCTATTTGCATATTCTTAAATAAAGTCATCGATAAAATTCCTGTAATTAACAAAATCGATATAGATGCTGCTATTATTGAAAAGCGATTCGGCGTAATCGGTGAACCTATGTTCATAGGTTTAATTTTAGGAGGATTCATCGGTTTTTTAGCCGGTTATGATGCTAAAGGTGTAATTCAACTAGGTATCAATATGGCCGCCGTCATGTTTTTATTACCGCGTATGTCAAAAATTTTAATGGAAGGTTTAATGCCTCTATCTGACAGCGCCCGTGATTTTTTAAGTAAGCGGTTTCCCGGAAAAGAAGTGTTCATTGGCTTGGATTCGGCTGTCGTTGTCGGTCATCCTTCTGTTATGGCCGTATGTTTATTAATGATCCCTATAACATTACTCTTAGCCGCTATATTGCCTGGCAACAGAATACTGCCATTTACCGATTTAGCCGGTCTGTGTTTTTGCCTGCTTTGGGCAGTTGGTGCCTCACGCGGCAATGTATTCCGTGGTCTGATAATAAGTACTATCTTAATGGTCGCCATCCTTTATATTGCAACAGATATTGCCCCAGTAAGCACAACAATGGCTAAAGCTGTCGGTTTCCCGTTCCCAGAGGGAACACTTGCCGTATCTTCGCTTGACGGTGGTTCCCATTTTGTCCCTTACATTATTTATAAGATTGTAGAGTTTTTCTTTCATTAATTTGAATTAAAAAATATCGAGGTGATTTTGTGTTTTTCATACAAACAATGCGAATGATGGCAGGTCCTTATCTATGTAACTTAATGGATATTTATTATGCCCATCAGGATATTTTAAATCTTATAGTCTTTATACTCGGAACTATATGGATTGTCTATAAACGGTTTTATAAAAATTCTATAGTTGCAGATAAATAATAAACGACTACATTTGAAATAAGGAGTCTTTTACATGGCAAAAATAACAATAATCGGTGCAGGCGCTATGGGAAGTGCCTTCACAAGACCGGCTGCCGATAACGGTAATGATGTCCGCTTATGGGGAACCAAGCTTGATACTGCAATAATTGATGCTGTAAAAATGGGTAAAAATCATCCCAAACATAATTATCCATTGCCCAAAACAGTAAAAAGTTTTTATCATCAGCAGCTTGCGCAAGCACTCGATGGCACGGATATCATCGTAATGGCAATAACTTCCGATGCACTCGGTGATGTATTTGAAACAATTGTTCCATTAATTAAACCAGGGACAACAGTGGTCAGTGTAACAAAAGGGTTTAATTACAATAAAGGAGGGAAAATTTCTTTACCTCCGGAAATTTTAATGGAAAGACTGCCCGATAAATTAAAAAACAAGGTTGATTTTGTCTTCGTCGCCGGTCCCTGTAAAGCAGTAGAAGTGTTATGGGGTACTCCAACAGCTGTGACTTATGCCAGTAAAAACATCGAAACCGCACAACGTATACGTCAAATAATGCAAACTGATATTTATAATATTGATGTCACTGATGATGTGGCCGGTACAGAAATATGCGCTGCCATGAAAAACGCTTATTGCGTCGGTCTGGGCATGGCAGAAGGGTTTCCTAAACAAAAAAACAATTTTCTTCACAAAAACACCAAAGGTGCACTGTTTATTTATGCTGTATCTGAAATGGGATCATTATCAAAGGCCTTAGGCGGCACATACGGTCCAGTATTGGGATTGCCAGGAATAGGTGATCTGGAATTGACCGGTGAAGCCGGACGTAATCGTACATTGGGAGAAGTCATTGGCGGCGGTCTGTCTTCCAGCCAGGCTATTGCCCAAATGAAAGAAAATGATATTACTGTTGAAGGTTACCCTGCAATAAAATTCGGTTATCTTTTAATGAAAGAACTTGTAGAACAAAAAAAACTGTCATATCTGCCTTTTCTTTGTGCCTTATATAAAATACTTTACCAAAATGCTCCAAGCTATCAAACGATAAAAGAACTAATCACACAATGTACCTCACAAAATATCAACAACAAAAAATTCAATAAATAACAAAGAGGTGATTATTGTTTATTCATTTATCGGAACAAATGAATAAATAGTAAATATGAAAAAAACATTTCAATTCGATATGGCTGTCAACAAAATCCAATTTGAAGCAGACACCGCCGAAAAAGCACTAACAAAATTAAGCCTTAATCTTTATAAATACGGTTATGTTAAATCCAGTTATACTGATGCTATACTTAACAGGGAAAAAATTTTCCCTACCGGTTTAGCTTTTTCTAACTATGGCGTAGCGTTGCCGCACACTGATTGCTGTCATGTAAACAAACCTATGATAGCTGTTGGTGTACTAAAAACACCTGTCATTTTCCATAATATGGGTGACGCCAATCAAAATGTCTCAGTAAAAATTATATTCATGCTGGCAATGAACAACAGTAAAAATCAACTGCAACTATTATCAAGTTTTATGGAAAATTTGCAAGATACAGCTTTATTGGAAAATATTGTTCATGCTAAAACGCCAGAAAGACTCACTCAGATTATGTCGGAAAAAATGACAATATACTAATTTTTATAAAATCGAGGAGATAATTACCATGAAATACAGAATTCTGACTATTTGTGGTTCAGGGATAGCCACTTCAACAGTAGCTGCTGAAAAATGCCGTAAAATGTTGTCCCAAAGAGGGCTGGATGTAGATGTTCTTGAATGCAATGCTACCGATATTGCCGCTAAGCTTGCTACTTTTCGACCGCATATCGTTGTTCCAACAACTACTATTTCAGATTCGATGCTGGGTGGTGTAAAAAGATTTCCCGGACTTCCATTTATTACTGGGATTGGTACCGACAAAGTAGTTGATGATATTGCCGCTTATCTAAAAAGCATAAGCTGACATTTTTCAGTAACCATTTATTATAAATTTCCCGTTCATTCTAAAAATTATTAATTGTGAGGTAATAATAATGAAAACTGCGCAATACTATGCTCCTGAAGATGTAAGAATAGAAAACAAACCTATACCCATACCTCAAAAAGGTGAAATCGTCATTCACAACAAAATTGCACTGACTTGTGGCACAGATGTAAAAATGTACATGCGGGGTTATCCATTATTTACACCACCCCATCCTTTTGGTCACGAAGCTGCCGGTATCGTTGACAGCGTGGGTACAGGTGTCGTCTCTTTTAAACCGGGAGATCGGGTAGTCGCTCACAATTCAGCTCCCTGCAATAATTGTTATTATTGTAAACAGGGACAGCAGTCCATGTGTGAAAATCTCACCTTCAACTTTGGTGCTTTCAGTGAATACCAGCTTATTCCTGCACCTATTGTAAAGCAAAACGTATTCCACATTCCAAATGCCGTCGATTTCCGTGATGCCACCCTGACCGAGCCATTTTCTTGTGCAGTATATGGTATTTCTGAAATTGGTATAGAAACAGGAGACACCGTAATAGTCAATGGTACAGGTCCAATAGGCTTAATGTTTATCCGTTTGGCATGCTTACGCGGTGCCCGAGTAATTGCTACTGATTTATCAGAAATTCGTCTCGCCCTTGCACAAAAATTAGGAGCCAGTGTAACTATAAATGCTAATCAGGATAATATTATAAATAAAGTAAAGCACTATACTGATGATCAGCGCGGCGGTGACGTTGTCATAGAAGCTGTCGGATTACCTGACACATGGAAATCAAGTATAAATATGGCCCGCAAGGGCGGTCGTGTTCTTTTATTTGGCGGTACCAAATCAGGCAGTACTATGGAACTGGATACTACGATGCTGCATTATTCTCAGCTTACTATAAAAGGCGTCTTTCACACTACTCCCAAATACGTACAAAGAGCTTTTAATTTAATAAAAAATGGCGTAATAAGCTCTAAAGATTTCGTCAATGAAGAATATCACATAGAACAAATACAAGATGCAATTTTATCGCATAAAAGTGGTAAAGTAATCAAAAACTGCATTGTCTTTGATTAGACCAATCATTAAAGTAAGGAGTGATTTATTATGGTACTCGAAAAAGAACGCCAAGCCGTTGTCAAATATTGCCGCAAGCTTATTGAATCCGGCCTGACAAAGGGTACTGGCGGTAATATAAGTATTTTTAACCGTGAGCAAAAACTGTTTGCAATAAGTCCAAGCGGTATGGATTATTATAATATGGAAAAAGATGACATTGTCGTTATGGATTTAGATAATAACATCATCGATGGTACCAAGAAACCATCAAGTGAAGTTCTGCTGCATAGTATCTTTTACAAAAAACGACAAGACGTCAGTGCCGTCATCCACGCTCATTCACTGTACTGCACTGTTCTTGCTACGATCAGAGAAAAATTGCCGGCTTCCAGCTATCTCATTGCCTTAGCCGGGAAAGATGTTCCTTGTGCCGATTATGCCACTTTCGGAACTGAACAATTAGCCGAATTTACCTTTAATGCCATGACTGGCAGAAAAGCTGTTATTATGTCTAACCATGGATTATTAACCGGCGGCAATAATATATCACAGGCCTTCGACATTGCCGAACAAATAGAATTCTGCGCTCAAGTATATGTAACAGCACGCTCTATTGGTAAACCGGTTATTTTAGATGACAAAGAAATAGCTTTGATTTTAAAAAAGTTTGCTGTTTATGGTCAGAATTCTCAGGATTAAAAATAAGGGAGCCACTGCATATCGCAGTAGTTCCCTTATTATAATTTTTCTTGTACAACCTGTTATTCAATAGAAATAATATCACCTATGACCGGCTCAGGCAGTCCATCACCCTTTAAATTAATTTGTCCCGGTAATTCTACCTCAGGATTATCAATAAATTTTAAAGTACAATGCCCCAATGTTTTTAATGTATGCTGTGCTTCGTCACCCACGGCTGCAACCACATAAGTTTTACTGCCGATCTTAACACGATCGCCAACGGCTACCGGTTCTTTAAGTTCACCTTTAGTATGCATATAGCAAACTTCCGCCAGTGCCTCCATTTCACATTGTTCAAATATGATCATATCACCGGCTGTTAAAAGATCATTTGCCATAGGTCCGATGTTAGTTATTTCTACTTTGTATTTCAAACTGCTCACTCCTAAGATCATCATTACCTTTTTCTATTATTATAACATTAAATCTGTACAAAATTTTATCTATTGGATATTTTATATCTCCAAATAATATAAAACACTTTCAGCCGAGATTTTCCTAAAAGTGTTTTATACTTAGTTTAAAATTTACGAAAACAATCCTATACCAACAAAATAAGCCACAATAACACCGATCGGTCCGCCCAATTGACGTGACATCAATATTGCTGGCACCCCGATATCAACAGTTTCCGGTTTTGCTTCCATCAGACTTAAACCAACCGGCATAAAGTCGCAGCCTACTTGTGAATCTATTGCAAATAGTGCCGGCAGGGCAAACTCTGGTGAAATAGCTCCGGCACCAATCTGTGTACCAATCAAAACACCAATTACCTGAGCAATAACAGCACCCGGGCCTAAAACTGGTGACAAGAACGGCAGCGAACAAATAACGGATATGATAAACAATCCAGGCAGTGAACCGGCATATGGTGATAAATGCACGGCAATAAAATCACCTAACCCAGAACCCATTATTAAACCTACGATCATACTTACGAAAGCCATAAACGGTAAAATAGTTTTTACAACCATGTCTATGGTATCACGGCCGGCTTGGAAGAATATCTGGATAACTCCTCCGGCGGCTTTGCCGAACCGCATTAAAATATTTCCCTTTTCTCTTTTGCCGGCGGGTGCGCTTTTAGCTGCCGGTTGTACGGTCTCTGCTGCCGGTGCAGCTGTATTTATGCTTGCTGCACCGTCGGCTGAAGCTGCACTTATACCATTGACTTTTACATCAGAAACATATATTGATTCATTAATATATGATGCCAGCGGACCGGATTTACCAACCGGTGTGAGGTTCACCGTCGGAATACCCTTCTTAGGATAGATACCACAGCGCAATGTTCCACCGCAGTCGACAATTGCGACAGCTATTTCTTCATCCGGAACACCGTGGCTAAACCCATCTACCAATTCAGCGCCGAGTAATTGGGCTATCTTTTCAGCAACTTCCGGTTTCTCACCGCCGGTTATATAAACTACTTTATTGCGTTTTCCTGACAATTTAATTGTCAGCGGTCCGCCAAACCCATTAGGTCCTTTTTCTATTCTAACTGCATCAGCCATGTTTTATTCTCCTTTATCGCTCAATTTTAAAGTTCGACGCCTTTTTTCTTCATCATGTAAAGCGTAATTTTCTCCGTGATGATCCCACGAATCAGTATTACAATTACACCGGCCAGAAAATAGCGCACAGCCAGTTCACTGGTAGGCAGTCCCAGTTGAGCAATACCATTGGCAATACCAAGCCATACAAATAATTCAGCGGGGTTAGCATTAGGAAAAAGACCGGTTATTGGATGACAAAAAGTAATACATGAATCCATAAATGCCGGTTTGTATTTTTCCGGCAGGAAGCGTCCCATTGTATATGCCATCGGATTTCCTAAGAAAAACATTGAGATTACATTAAATACGGTATAACGTAAAATTATATTTTTGCTTGTCAGCTGTGCCAGCTTGTTGATTCTTTCCTGCCCCATAATATGAATAAATGCGTTAATGGCAGTAATTAATGCTATCAATGTCGGCAACATTCCTGTTACCATACCGACAAAACTTTTACCTCCCTCTTGAAATAAACCGATAAATCCCGCTGCCAGAACTCCCAGCTCCTGCATAATCCCCATCGTATTTCCTCCTAAATAATAATAATAAATAAAATACCTTACAGGCACTTAGCCTCTTGTATCCTCTGCAAACACAACCTCCCTTCTTTAAAGTAATCAATATAATTAATATAATAATTATTAAAAATAAGATATTGGAAATTTTCTAACTATTTATTTAACCAACAATATATCGCCACATTACTACGATAGACTTAATTTTTCTTCCAAATTATCCAAAGCCTGCAATAGAGCTTTATTTTGCTTTTTAGCCTGCAGCGCTTCTCGTCTCAATATTCTGACATTCTTTCCCTGCCATTCAACTATATTCTTAAACCTTGCCAGCACAGTTCTTCCTTTCATCTGTTTCGCCTCAAGTATCCGACCTGCGTCGTCACTTACCAAAACCACCACATTTCCTGCAGCCAGTTTGTATTTCTTTTCTCCTATTCCAACATGTCCTTTTGTCATAAAATCTTTCACTATGGTTTTGAAATGATTCATTTGCCGATACATAAAGAAACATTGCAGTACATAAAAAACAAATGCAAGAAACAATATTTTTTCCATTTTACCACCTACAGTTGCAACATAGGAGAGATTTTATACTCTCTTATGCCGCAATTATTTGATAAAAACCTATTAGATCACACAAAACCTATTTCTTAATAAAATCGTCTATTACTTTTGTATATTTTTCTGTCAAACCAAGATCTGAAAGCATATTTAATATAGTGTAGCGCTGACGAACTTCCTTAGCGATCATCATACTATTATGAACGATTGTTTCATCAACACCCACATCCTGGGGACGAAGCGGTGCACCAGCCCGTTTCATAATATTCTCAATAAATGCCGCTGTTTTTGCCGTTTTTGCCAAAGCAATAATTTTATCAAAATTATCTCTAATCTTTTCTATACGCTTGATGCGGTTTTCCACAGAATTTCTTTTATCCTTAGCAGCATTTCTCAATATTCCCGGCGCCGCTTTACCATAAAGACGTTTGATATCCTGTTCCCATTCAGCTTCATCAAATTTTTTGGCAGCATCTATTGCTGCAGCGAAATCCACTTTTTCCTGAGTAAATGTTTCATAAATCTTGCCGACTAAAATACTGGTAAGGCCGACTTTTGTGCCATGCAAAAGTGCTTCCTTGCCTTGGAATAAAAACATCATTTCCCAATAATGTGACAAATGGTGTTCACTTCCTGATGCTGGACGGGAATTGTTAACATAACTCATAGCTATGCCCGTACGGAGCAATCCATCCATAATATTACCAATGGCAGCATCAGAACGTGTTTTTACACCATCAATGTTATCTATACATTTTTGGATAGCATCGGCTGATATCTTTGCAGTTGCCGGGCAATAGTACTCATCGTTTATTATTCTGCTTAGTTGCCAGTCAACAAGTGCTGAACATTTGCCTATCATATCGCCAAGTCCTGCCAAAATCATTCTTTCCGGTGCTTTCTTCAATATATCGACATCACCTAAAACTACTTTGGGTAATGCACAAGGGACACTTGTTTTCAAATTATCTATTGTGAGCGCTGATGTGTCTGATACAAAACCATCCATCGAAGGAGCCGTGGCGACAATCATTGATCTTATTCCCGTACGACCGCTTATATATTTAGTAAGATCATTAAGTACTCCCGAACCAACAGCGATAAGAAAATCCGTTGAATTATCAACCGCCAAAATCAATTTTCCCATGGCCTGCTCGTCCGGAACCAAGTCACGATCCACAGTATATATAACTGTCTTATAATCGACACCTTTTTGTTTTAATAAATTTTCCACAAGACTGCCAGCTACCTTGTACGTATGTGAATCTGCTACTATTAACGGATGTTTGCTTTTATATTCTTCAACAATATCAGCAACTTGATTTATGACACCATTCCCAATAATAACTTTATCAACATTCATATAATGTTCCCGACCGCATTCACACGGAATTCTCTTTCCGATAAAATCATTGATTTCCATTTTGCTTACTGTTTCTGCTGTTAATTTCATTTATTTTCATCCCTTCTGCAATAGATGCAATAGATCACAAAAATGCTCAACGTATATACAACATGGCCGTCATATTCTATTCAATAAACACCACCATTTATTCATTGAACCGAAATTTTCCAGATATGATTCATTTTATAAGATTAAATCATGTCCTTTTTCTGTTTAAATCTTTCGTTTATTTTGTTTTACTATTCTTTATTGGTTTTATTATAACAAATCATTTTTAAAAATCAAGCTTTTTTTATTTATTATAATTTTATTTTATCTGTCAGACAAAGCCCTTATAATTAAAGCTTTTATGGTATAATCAGCAGTAGCAAGGCCTCTTTTTATCATTATTTTTTATATTATACTTTACTTTTTTTATTATCATTAAAAGCATAAATCGTTGTTTTATATTTAAAATAATCGATTGACATTAATTTGTTATTTAGTTATACTCTAATCAACGATAAAAGTAACTAAAGAGGTGTAAAAAAATGTTTTCAAATATAAACGAAGACAAGAACGATATTATTAAAAATATCGAGTATTTTGCTCTCGACATGGATGGTACCGTTTATCTCGACGATTATTGGATAGAAGGGGCAAAAGATTTTCTCAAAAAAATTGAATCTTCTAAGCGTAAATACGTTTTTCTGACTAACAATTCATCTAAAGGTCCTAAAAACTACGTTGATAAGCTCCATAAAATGGGACTTGATATTGATTTAGATAAAATCATCACTTCCGGGCAGGCAACAATTTATTATTTGCAGCAGCATTATCCCGGTAAAAAAGTTTTTCTTTTAGGCAATGATTTACTAAAAGAAGACTTTGCAGAAAATGGCATTCTTCTTGACGACACTAATCCAGATTTAGTTGTTACAGCGTTTGATACTACTTTGGATTATAATAAGATGTCTAAGGTATGTGATTTTGTTAGAGCCGGATTGCCATATATAGCTACTCACCCTGATTATAACTGCCCTACTAAGACAGGTTTTATTCCTGATGCCGGGGCTATCCACGCTTTCATAAAAGCCTCTTCTTTTAGATATCCGGACCGTATTATCGGTAAACCCAATGCTGATATTGTGAAATATTTACTTGCCCGTCTTAATACAACCGGCAAAAAAGTCCTGATGGTTGGCGATCGCTTATACACGGATATTGCTACCGGTGTCAATAACGGTCTTTACAGCATGTTGGTATTAAGCGGTGAAACTAAGCTTAAAGATGTGGAATCTTCTAAAGTCAAACCCCACCTTATATTTGACTCTGTAAAAGAAGTTATCCCATTTTTATAAAACCCTCCAGAATCATCAAACAGAATGGACAACAGCGTATTCCTTCCCATTTAACGCCGTTGTCCATTTTGTTTTATACTATGAATTCTGACTGTTGTTATTTCATGCTTTTATGTTTGCTATCTGTGCACATACTGCATCAGCAATTTCTTCCTGCCAGCCGCAGTCAAACAACAATTGCAACAAACCATAACGATTACGCAACTCCTTGGCATAAATTATACCATTTCTGAGCATTTCTTTAGTAACATCGATTTGACTTGGTAGATACGGTGCATTAATTTTTTTCATTTTATCTATTATTTCTTCTATGGATGGTAATTTTTCTGCTAAGTCAATAATTGCGTCTTTATGTTTTTCAATCATAACAAGCCGTCGTGCCACATTTTCGTCAGAGTTTTTATGAACACGGTCTTCAAGTGCTATAACACCAGGTGCTGCAGGTCCATACACGCACTGAATATTTTTTATCCATTCCGCTTTATCAAAATGCGGTTTTGCAAATACTGTCGTATTTCTTAATTTTTCAGCCATTTTTTGATAAAGCATAAGCGATATAACCGTACCTACACCTACTTTAGTGCCATGATGCACGCCTTCATGTCCATGTTGTAAAAAAATCATTTCCCAGTAATGTGACATATGATGTTCACTACCTGAGGCAGGGCGAGAATTGCCGCTATAGCTCATATCAATACCAGCCAGTATCAATCCTTCCATCACGGAAGCGACCGCTGTTTCATTGCGTTCCGCAATGCCATTATCAGCAGCTGCTGCTACATCAGCCACTGCATCATACATCATATTTACCAATTTAGGACAATAATATTCATCATTTATAAGATGAGCCAGCTTCCAGTCTGTCAAGCAAACGTATTTCCCGAAAATATCACCAATACCAGCGGTAATTAAATGCATTGGAGCATCTTTTAATACGGCCGTATCTGCTATAATAGCCGCCGGACGTCCCACATTTTCATACGTAGTTTTAAGATTATCCACAATTAGCGGTGCAACATCGGATGCATAGCCGTCCATTGACGGTGCGGTAGCAACAATAAAATAATCAGCCTTAATCATGTGAGAAATATATTTGCACAAATCATTTATTATCCCGGAACCAATTCCTATTAATAAATCACATTCGTTGGGAATATGAGTCATGACTTTTCCTACCGATAGCTCGTCAGGCACTAACTCATGGTTAGAAAATATATATTTGTTATATTTTATATTATTTTTATCAAAAATCTTATATAATTTTTTTCCGGCTGCTTTTTGTGTATTAATGTCGGCAATAATACAAATATTACCGTAATCTTTTTCCTTCACATATTCCGGTACCGCTAAAAGCGCACCATGTTTCAACAAAACATGCCGAATATCACATTCATGATTACGCCCGCAATCGCATGTTATCTTTTTATCTATATAATCTTCCCAATTGCGCAATACAATCTCCCTTTCTATTTCAACATTTTATATCTTAAAATATACCTAAACAGCCTGTCACAATACCAAACAAAATTAATGCTCCCATCAGTTTTATCGGTGATGTTCCTTTGCGGACATAATGTAAAACTGCCAATGTCAAAATCAAAGGAATAAGTCCTGGCATTAATTTGTCAAGCAAATCATATTGTAAATCAAACATAGCACCGCCGCCTAAATCAAAATTGAGATAAAATTGTAATGGAATAAATCTACCTACCAATCCCCCCATTACCATCGTTCCCAAAAGTGAAGCAGCTTCTATCACTCTATTTATTTTCCCGCCCGACATTATTTCTTCTACTGCCCTTCTACCATATTTATAGCCATTAAACCACATATTATAAGATATTCCGGTCATGATTATAAATTGTGCAACAAGAAAAATAATAGGTCCGGCAATATTATTATTATTGGTTATCCCAATACATATGGCCAGCATTATCGGCGTTATAACACCTTGTGTAAGCGTATCCCCAACTCCGGCCAACGGTCCCATCAGTCCTGTTTTTATGCCATTAAAAGCTTCATCGGTGATTGGCTGTCCGCCAGCCCTTTCTTCTTCCATGGCCACCGTAACGCCATGTATGACAGAACCGCATATTGGTTCCGTATTAAAAAATGACATATGCCGTATTATGCCTTGTTTTTGCTCTTCTTTGTCTTGTGGATAAAGTTTTTTCATTATTGGCAGCATTGCATGCGCAAATGCTGTAGCCTGCAAGCGTTCATAATTATAATTTGACTGCGCAAACATGAACCAGTTTAACCATGATTTACGTACGTCGGACTTCGTTAATTTATTAGCGTCCATTTATACATTGCCTCCCTTATCATTTTTACTGTAATTTATAGTACTTATTGTCAAAGCAATGACTGCACCAATTATTGAAATTATGATAATATCCATGCCAAAATATACTGAACATAAAATCCCTAAAACAAAGAACGGCATTGTAAAACTATTACCAATCAATTTCAAGTTCATCGCAATACCAAGTGCCGGGAGCATTGCCCCTATTACATTGAACACATGTAAAATATTTGGTGTAAGCAAGCTGAGCATTCCGTTTACAGCAGCAGGGCCATAATAAACTACCAGCGTTGCCGGGATAAAACTCATAATAAACAATAGTATCTGTGGTGGTACTACATTAATAAATGCCACCATATTAATGTTGCCTTTTTCTACCTCTTTATCTGCCCAATGCACAAAAAATGAATTTACCGTCATTTTACCGATCCACAGAACCGTCGCTATTGTTCCCAATGGTACCGATATGGCCATTGCCGTACCTACATCAAGATTTGATGCTATTGCCAACGCTGTCCCCACATAACCGGCAAAAGATGGATCCCCCATCTGAGCTCCACCAGCTGAAATAAATCCTAAATATATTACATTTATCCCAGCACCAATCAATGCTCCTTCTAATGGATGTCCCAAAATAATACCGGTTATAAAACCTGCCAAAAGTGGCCTGTTAAAAGTAAAAAATCCAACATAAGTTAACCATGGACTCCATGAAAGATAATAAAACAACCCTATTAAGCCTGCCTGAATCACTGTAACTTCCATTTTTTAACTATCTCCCTTCATTTAAAAAAATTTTGTATATCTTTTGGAGAATCATCCGGTACGATCTGCACTACCACATGTACTCCATCGTCAATCAATTCTTTAAAACATATCTTTTCATCATCCGAAATAGAAATATTTCGATAAAGTTGTTTACGCCCTTTTGTTGCTCCCATTCCTCCTAAATCAAGTTCCTGTATTTTTACCCCATTGTCCATAAGTGACTTCACTGTCATTGGTGTCTTAACTAAAACAATCACTCTTTCCCCCATATCATCACCTTTCAGTATTTCTGCCGCCGCTTCGACCGTATGAATACCAATCTTAAATGACGCCGGTGCTGCCATTTTAATTATTTTTGACATAAATTCATCATTGGCTACCTTGTCGTCTACAACTATAATCCTATTCCCTTTTGTCACCTTGGCCCACGCCGTTACAACCTGTCCATGAATTAATCGATCATCAATTCTAGTCAATACAATATTTAACATAACTTTTCTCTCCTTTATGCTTTTGTTGATGACAACTCTTCAAATAATTCCTTTATTCCGTTTTTCCCGGCTTCCATACAATGCTTAGTCAACTCAGCCAGGTTACAGCTGCTGCGCATTGTCAGTGCTTCCAACAGCATTGGAAAGCTCAGCCCTGTTATGCATTTATAAGGAACGCTAATCTTAGAACTCGCTATAGCAGCCGCATTATAAGGACTTGCTCCGAATAAATCAGCAAAAACCAAAACACCTTCCCCTTGGTTCAATTCATTTATTACTGCCCCAACATCGCTGCAAAAGCCTCCAATATCATCTCCGCGATGCAGCCCCATCGTTTTAGCTTTTTCAACCGTCCCCAGCACCAGCTCGGCACTTTTCAGCATTGCTTTACCAAAATCTTCATGTGTTAAGAGCAAAACTGCAATCATATAATTCCTCCTTGTCTTACCAGCTTATAGTTTTATAACGCAATAACCGTGCCAATACACATAACTACATGTGTATCATCTATTTAAATCAACTGTTTATAGACATATACAAGGGTTACTTGTATATTAAAAATATTCTTTTTTTATCAATTCTACAAAAATTTATTAATATTAATACACATTCTATGCTAAAATTATGTGTATTAATATTATGTGTATCAACAATCTGTATCAATTATTATAAAGGAGTACTTTAAACATGCATTATTCACGCAGTCAAAAAATCTTCCATGTCCTTAAAGAATATGGTAATAATGTCATTAAGCATACTTATCCGGAAATTTCTCCTGAACTAGGCTGTACAACCATATATATTGCCAATAATACCGGTATTTTACGTAATAATGTCAGCATGGAATTAAATACAGCCCTCAAACAAGACCGTGTATTGAAAATAAATGGTAAGCCAGTATTATATATTGAAAAGACATTATTAGAAAAAACTTATAATATCCACTTGCATAAAAATATCTTTAGTAATTTTATTGAATTTAAGAATTATTTAACCGGAATCACTTCAATGGATAACCCCCTTCCCATCCTCACCACCAAGATTCCCACCCGACATCAAAACTTTCCCGCTCCACCTGTATATGAAAAGAACTTACATACTGGTAAAAATCATGATGTATTTGATAATCTAATCGGCATATCTGACGATCTTTACACTCAATCCAAGCAGGCTAAAGCAGCCATATTATATCCTCCTAATGGACTCCATACATTAATAACAGGACCAACCGGTAGTGGTAAAACCACTTTTGCCAACATAATGTACCGTTATGCAATAGAAATGAAAACTTTAAAAAAAAATGCCCCTTTTATCATTTTCAACTGTTCCGATTATGCTGAAAATACACAATTACTATTATCTCATTTATTTGGTCACACTAAAGGCGCATTTACCGGTGCCTTTAAAGAGACTACCGGTCTCGTAGGACAGGCTGACGGAGGAATTCTATTTCTCGATGAAATACATCGGCTGCCGCCTGAAGGACAGGAAATGCTATTTTCACTTATAGATCATGGAAAATATCGTAAATTAGGTGAAAGTGAAAATTTTCATAAAGCCAACGTCCTAATTTTAGCTGCCACAACAGAAAATCCGCAATCCGCCATATTAAAAACCTTTTTTCGCCGTATTCCCATTTTAATTACCCTGCCTATGCTCAGTGAAAGACCGCTAAAAGTACGTATGAAATTTATAAACCATTTTTTCCAAACAGAAGCAAAGATAATAAAAAAACCTTTAATCGTTTCTAAAGAAGTTATAAAAGTATTGCTTACATATAAGTGCAGCGGTAATATCGGACAACTGCATAACGATATACAAGTACTTTGTGCTAATGCCTTTATTGAGAACGTTCTATCTGTAAATCCCAATAATACACCAGGTATAACAATCAAACTTTCTCAGTTAACTGATAATTTAAAAAATGAATTTTTTCAATCAACCTCTCATCGCCAGGGATTATATAAAACTTTTAATTTTAATGATATAACCTCCATTACTTTCGATGGTACTAATGACCAGTTAAGTGACTTATTAATAAAGGATGATTATGCCGTAAATGCTGCTTTTTATGAAGATATATTAAAAACTGCCCAATCATTTTATAAAGACGGTATTGCCATTGAGACAATAAAAGAAAAAATTCATTCCAAGCTTCATCGTCAAAAAAATAATATCAACGATAACAAAAAAGTAAAAATTGATAAAGAAATATTGAATAAAATTGTCAATACCGATATTATTCACCTAATAAAAAATCACCTGTCAAAGACAAAAGACTATTTTGATACCAATGACAATAAAATGATCTACAGTCTGGCCCTGCATCTGGAAATGCTTAAAGATCGTCTGGAAAACGGCCAATCTGCCACAGGTATTAATGTTAAGGATATATCAGCCAAATACCCTAATGAATATGTATTATCCAAAAATATATGTTCCGATGCCGCAAAATTATTTGCCATGGCAATTCCTCCGGAAGAAATTGCTATCATTGCTTCTTTCTTCCACACCATAAAACAAAATAAATCCTCCTTCATCCCTATAATAGTTGTATGTCATGGACGCAGTACTGCCAGCAGTATGGTAGAGGTTGTAAAAGCTCTAATGGGCAATCCTGAAATTTATGCCATAGATATGCCGCTTGACGCAAAAATAGACACTACCCTGACACTTGCCATTGATCTATCCAAAAGAATCAACACCCCCCGTGGTATCCTCATGCTTGTAGATATGGGTTCATTAGTTGATTTTGGTGATATGATAAATGCTAAATTTCCGGCAACGATAAAAACTATTAATAACATATCAACGCCATTACTATTAGAAGCCGCCCGCCGCTGCATGATGCCCGACATTACTTTGAATGACATTGCACGGTTATTAAATAACCAATTCATATACACGTCACAACTGCAAACGGAATCCAGCATTTCCAATTCATTTTCTTGGGCAGAAGGTGTAGATCTCCAACTATTTAATAAGATAATAACCTCTCTATCAGATATAACCACCTTCATTGACGTAAAAAAAGCGACTGACCTGCTCGGCCAATCGCTGCACGAAGTATTAACAAATTACAACCAAACAATCACTGACAACATCTTTGTCAAATTCATTTTCCATTCAATATGCATGCTGGAACGTGTCATTCGTAAAGAAGCATTGCCGTATAAAAATTATAGCACTCTCAAAAAAAGCCATTATGATTTGTTCGACACAATCCAAAAAAGTTTTTCCCCTATAGAAGAAATATATGGTATAGTCATCCCCGTTACTGAACTATCCTATGTAGTGGAAATGTTTCTGTTATTTTTACCGCCGACTTTAAAAAAATAGCATCATAATCATTTATCATCCAATAGCTAACTACAATTATCATAAAAAGTTTCCCTAAAGCTTGACAAATTCTCATTAACGAACTAACGTTAGGTAGGAAGAAATGTTTTTAATAAAATATCGGCATTGAAATTTCTCAACAGTGGAAATAATGATGTACGTTTTTTTAAGAGAATATAAAAAAAGTATTGCAGATCAGCATATAGTCTCAAAGAGTCACTTATTGGTTTTGTACAGACAAAGTCAAACACTGGTTAATATACTGATTTTAACAAGATGAGCTGATAGTCTTCAACTCATCACATGCTTTATAGTATATTTTCTCACCAAAATAATTCTAACAAACGAGGGCGCGTCGCAACCTTGTTTTAATTACTATTTGTGCCGTAAGCGACAGCGGCGGAATGCGAGGTTAATATGAAAGTGGTTTTTATCGTTCCGACTGACTCAATACGCCGCACACCACTTTATAGAATCGGCGGCAATATTTATGGTTATTCTAATATCATTACCGGTCCATTAATATTAGGCCATATTCTAAAAAACGCCGGCCATTGCGTCGACGTATATGAAGAACTAAATGATAATATTGATTTTTCCCAATGCAATAATGCTGACGTCATCGGTATTTACACAATGACTTCCTGTGCACCGCGCGCCTATCAAATAGCTGATGCACTTCGTGCACGTAATAAGCATGTCATTATCGGTGGAATGCATGCCAGTGCTGTTCCTGAAGAAGCAATAAAGCATGCCGATCAAGTCATTGTCGGTGAAGCAGAAAGTGTCATCAAAGATGTCGTTGAAAAAAATATCGACAGCAAGATAATTCATGCACCAATAATTAATGACTTAGATAAAATTCCCTTTCCTGATTACTCACTACTACGGAGTTCGCATTGCAACGCTGCAAATGTGATAACAACGCGTGGTTGTCCATTTTGCTGCAGTTTCTGTACAACTTCACGAATGTTTCACCCTTATCGTGAACGCAGTGTCGAAAATGTCATTGAAGAATTACGTTATTATAAGTCATTAGGATTCAAATATATGAACTTCGAAGATGACAATTTTACCGCCAATAAAAATCGTACTAAGGAACTACTACGCCGCATGATTAAAGAAAACCTCATTTTCAAAGAAACTTTTTTCTTTGGCCGCACAGATCTGGCAGAAGATGATGAGCTTTTACAGTTATTACAGCAAGCCCACCTGAATCGTGTATTAGTAGGAATTGAATCATTAAACCAAAAATCCCTGAATTCTATACATAAAAAACAAAAAATTGTCGATATTGAAAAATGTGCTAATAAACTAGCAAAATATAAAATCAGATTAATTGCCAGCTTAGTTTTAGGTCTGGACAATGACAATATCAGTGACATACGCCGTGGTGTCGATTTTTGCCGTCATATCCACGCCTATCAATTACAACCAGCCATTTTAACGCCATTTCCGGGAACTCCTGTTTATCGGCAATTTGACCAAGAAAATCGTCTTATAACAAATAACTGGCGCTATTTCGACATGATGAATGTTACATTTGAACCACATAATATGTCCGCTTGGAAATTACAAAAAGAATTTCTCCGTGCTGTGCGGAAGTTCTATGATTTCACTTCATCATTTAAAATCATGAAAATTTTTGGTATCAATTCCGGCCTTAGACGCCTGGGTTTATGGTTAATAAGTAGATTTGGCATTATTATTGCTTATTGCTATCTGGCAATCTCACAACACAGTTACTATAAAAAGCTGAAACATTTTTCTGCCAATAAAAATCTTCAGCAATAAAATAACTTCAATAAATTTTTGTTTAAAAACATCCCTACAAAACGGAGGACAACATGTCAGCACAAGATATTAGTACAGCGGCATTGCTATTATTTGCCGAAAAAGGTTATGATGCTACAACCATAGCGGATATTGCGAAAAAAGCCGGTATAAAAAAACCATCAATTTATGCCCATTATTCCAGTAAGATGGAAATTTTACTTACCGTACTGCAAACAGTCAAAAACAATTACCTGACATTTTTCAGGGAAAATCTTGACCAAACGTCTGCTATCCCACCCGATGACAGATTGCGACATATCTTTTTTTCTATCAGCGGCTATTTCCTGCAGCATCGCAACGAATTATATTTTTGGATGAGAGTCTGGCTGTTTCCTCCGGTTGATTGCACACATGATGTATTGCTATCAATACAGGAAACCAATAAGCAATTAGCTGAAACAATTGCTACCATTTTCCAACAAGGCATCAATAATAAAATTTTTATTGATGAGACTGCTTTAGAGTTAGCGCATGCCTATTTATGTATGTTAGATGGTTATCTGGTGCGTGTAATATGCCACCCCAAATTTGATTATGACAAAACCCTATCCATAATATGGAACGCTTTTTTATTAAAATCTTTAAAGTTGCCAGATGCATCTATCGATCGACCTAATTAACTTTCAAATTTTCTATCAACTCATCTGTACTATAAATATCATTTGCTATATCCATCCCTTTTAGACGCAGCCTATGAGCTATCTGCGCTGCCAATGGCATTTCCAGTCCCAATCTTTTCACTTTTGCAGCATCACTAAACACCTGCCTGGGACTACCGTCAACAGCAATTTTCCCCATATGCATTACAATTATTCGGTCAGCCATTATCGCTTCATTCATAAAATGAGTAATAAGTATTATTGTTATCCCATATTTTTCATGAATTTCCCGCACCGCTTTTAACACAGCTTCTCTTCCAGACGGATCAAGCATTGCCGTTGGCTCGTCCAGTACCAGATAATCTGTACGCATCGCTAATACTCCTGCTATTGCAATCAGTTGTTTTTGTCCACCTGATAAAAGATGAGGAGCGAATTTGCGCTTTTTTTCCATTCCCACCGCTCGTAAACTTTCTGTGACACGTTTTTTTATCTCTTGTGGCACTATTCCCAGATTTTCCGGACCAAAAGCTACATCATCTTCAACGATTGCCGCGATTATCTGATTATCGGGATTTTGAAATACCATTCCTACTTTTTGCCGCACCTGCCAAATAGTCGCTTCATTTCTGGTATCCATGCCATCAACAATGCATACGCCTTTCGTTGGCAGCAATAGCCCATTCAGTTGACGTGCCAATGTAGATTTTCCTGAACCATTAAGCCCTACTACAGCAATAAACTCACCCTTATCTATTGTGAGATTAATATTTTCCAAGGCATTTTTTTCATTATCAAATTGTTTGTATTTATATATAAGATTTTTTATTTCAATTTTACCCAATTTATATCTTCCAATCATTTTTCAAAATATCTTTCTTTATCATAAATGTTTTCATATCATTGTCAATAGTTTTTATTCTTATGTTTATAATTTATACTATAATAATAAGTACATATTGATGAAAAATATCATTTATTCTTATATTTTTATCATTTTCATAATTTTACATCATTATTGACATTTATCGTGTTATGTGCCACAATATTGGCATGTAGTATATTATATTTAGTCCAGCAGCATAAATGAATATAATGCCCATACGAATTCAAGGAACAGGTGTCAGTGACTTAATAGAGAATCCGGTAAAATCCGGAGCTGTCCCGCAGCTGTCATGCAGAGTAAATTGCAATATGTCATTGAGATAATAATCTTGAGAAGGCGCAATAAACGATGAAGCTTAGCCAGAAGAACTGCCTGTTGACATCACCATGCCGCAAATTTATTCATACGACAAACCTACGAGTGATAGGGAGGAGAATTTTCCATGATAAACAAAGGTAAAATTGTGATTATCGGTGCCAGTAATGTCGGTTCGGCAATATTAGGCAAAATAACCGATTTTCAGCTGGCGTCTGAAATAGTCTTAATAGACATAAACGCCGACAAAGCAAAGGGTGAAGCTCTTGATGCCAGTCATGCCACTTCGTGCATATACAGTACGAACATAAATGTACATACAGGTACATATAAGGATTGCCAAAATGCCGGTATAATAATTATTACTGCCGGTCCCAGCATCAGACCGGGTGAAAAACCGGATCGTTTAATATTGGCAAAAACCAACACCAAAATAATGAACAGCATTATGACTGAAATAATCAAGTATACCAAGGATGCAATGATAATTGCAATAACTAATCCACTTGATGTGGCAACATACTATATTTCTACCCATTTTGATTATCCGCGGGAAAAAATCGTAGGCACTGGTACAATGCTTGAAACCTTTCGCTTTCGCCGCATTTTAGCTGATCACTATCATGTTGATCCAAAAAACATCCATGGATATATCTTAGGAGAGCATGGTAATAGCGCTTTTACGGCCTGGAGTACTGTCAATATCGCCGGCATGCCCCTTGAACACCTTGATGATTGTTTCAATTTCTCACAAAAAATAAATCGTCAGGCTATTGAAGATGCTGTCGTTCAGGTAGCTTACGATATAATAAATTTAAAAGGCTGGACCAATACAGGTATTGCTATGGTTGCCTGTCGATTCATAAAATCAATTTTATATGATGAACATACTATCCTGCCAATGTCCGCTGTTCTTGAAGGTGAATATGGTATACGCGGTGTGGCCTTAAGCATACCTCGCATGGTTTGTGCCGAGGGTATTGTAAAATCTTTCGAAGTTAAGCTTTCTTCCAAAGAAACAAATCAATTATTGGAATCAGCTGAAAGTGTAAGAAACGCACTCTCCAATATTTAATCATAAAATAATTAAATTTTTTATATATGCCCATTTTCTTCTTATACTTTCATAAGGGGGGAATGGGCATATATTTTTGCCCAATAATAATTTTCTGCCATTAAAAAGCAAGAAAAAAATAAGTATTGTTTATATCTTAGTGTAGTAGTATAATATGCTTAATGAAGTATAAATTACTAAGTCATATCGGACTCGTAAATTCTATATTAACATGCATATCTCATGATCCTATCAAAAACAAGGAGTGTTCTTTATTATGAGCGATAAATTACTTGAGGTTAAAAATTATTCTGTTGCATCAACAGATGATATTTCTATATTGCATAACTTGAATCTCACTATAAATAAAGGAGAGACTCACATATTAATGGGACCTAATGGTGCCGGTAAATCGACTTTCGGATCCTCTTTGCTCGCCAATCCGGTTTATAAAACGACCAGTGGCAGTATACTTTTCGAAAATGAGGATATCACCGACTTATCAACTGATAAAAGAGCAAAAAAGGGGATTTTCTTATCTTTCCAATCACCTGTTGAAGTCCCTGGAATTTCTTTATATAGTTTTTTGCGTGCCGCTTCCAAGAACACAATGAACCCTCTCAAAGGTAAAATATTTCGGCAAAAGCTTAATGATACCATGAAAAATCTCGACCTAAAACATGAATATCTTGAACGTGATCTCAACGTCGGTTTTTCTGGCGGTGAACGTAAAAAAGTTGAGATGCTCCAACTACTGATGCTTTCACCCAAACTTGCCATTATGGATGAAACTGATTCCGGTCTCGACGTTGATGCTGTTAATATCATGCTCAGGGGAATTACTGAATTTCAACAAGATAACGAAAAAGGGTTATTAATAATTTCCCATAATATGCATATACTGGACAAATTGAAAATAGATAAGGTCCACATATTGGTAAAAGGTCATATTGTCGCTGAAGGTGGCAGTGAACTCATCGATGAAATAAATAAAACCGGATTTGTTCGTTTTGAAACTCAGGAAGGTGGTAACAATGTCTGATACAACAAAGAAAAAAACCATGGTTGCAGACGTCGACCGCAATCTATATGATTTTAAAAAAGCCGAAAAAAATGTTGAAAAGCTTGCCAGCGGACTGACTGAAGATATTGTTCGCCAAATAAGTGCTAAAAAACACGAACCGAATTGGATGCTTGAACACCGCCTAAAGTCATTAAAAATTTATAATGAACTAAAAGTTCCCAATTGGGGACCCGATATAACAGATCTTGATATAGACAACATTGTTACTTATGTACGATCAAAAACAAAAATGGCTGCCAAGTGGGATGAAGTCCCGGCAGACATCAAAGACACTTTCGAACGTCTCGGCATACCAGAAGCTGAGCGCACGTCGCTTGCCGGTGTAGGAGCGCAATACGATTCTGAACTTGTTTATCACAACATTCAAGATTCTGTTGCTAAAAAAGGTGTTATTTACAGCGGTATTGAAGAAGCGCTAGCCGGCCCATATGCTGAAATGATAAAACAACATTTTATGAAACTAGTACCTCCTTCCGATCACAAATTTGCCGCTCTGCATGGTGCGGTGTGGTCTGGTGGATCCTTTGTCTATGTTCCGCCCTATACCACCGTTGATATACCCTTGCAGTCATATTTCCGTCTTAACTCACCGGGAGCCGGTCAATTTGAACATACCCTAATAATCGTTGACAAAGGTGCTTATCTACATTTTATTGAAGGCTGTTCAGCTCCCAAATATAATGTGGCTAACCTCCACGCCGGTTGTGTCGAATTATTTGTCGGTGAGAATGCCCATCTGCGTTATTCAACGATTGAAAACTGGTCTAAAAATATGTATAATCTTAACACTAAACGCGCTAAAGTCGAAAGGAACGGTAGTATGGAATGGATTTCCGGTTCTTTTGGCTCACACGTTTCCTATCTATATCCGATGACGATTTTAAATGGTGAATATTCCAAATCAGAGTTTACCGGTATTACTTTTGCCGGTGAAGGACAAAATCTTGACACCGGTACAAAAATTCTGCACAATGCTCCGCATACCTCGTCTGTCGTCAATACCAAATCACTTTCCAAATCCGGTGGTATTGGTACCTTCAGAAGTGCTGTCACTATGACGGAAAAAGCCCATAAAAGTAAATCCAGCGTATCCTGTCAATCACTGATGCTTGATGATAAATCACGTTCTGATACCATTCCATTGATGGATGTGCGCTGCGATGATGTCAACGTCGGCCACGAAGCATCTATTGGCCGTATTGATGATGAAGCTGTATTTTATCTGATGAGCCGCGGTATCAATGAAAACGAAGCAAAAACACTAATTGTCAACGGTTTTGCCAATCCCATATCCAAAGAACTGCCACTTGAGTATGCTGTTGAAATGAATAATCTTATACGTCTTGAAATGGAAGGAGGTATTGGCTGATGGACACAATACTAAATGGCAATAATATTCCCGTGCTCACATGGAATCATTTTAATGTAAATTATAAACAAATTCAACTTTATAATAGACCTGATGACAAAAATAATCCCGTCATCACCGGTGATTCAACCGGTATGCATATTGAGAACAAAACCAGTCTTGACAATTTTCTTATTTCCGGTAATGATGCAAAAGCTGCTTCATATATTATCGCCAATGCCTCTATAACTAAAACCATTACTGTAAATAAGAATAATTCCGTAGAGACACCACTTATCTTTGATATGACACTAAAAGACAATGATAAGTTAACTGCTCTTTTTGATATCATCCTTGAAGAAAATTCTCATGCCAATATAATAGTCTCTATATCATCATCAGCTAACGCAGCCGGTCAATACACTGATCTCATCAGAATACATGCTAAAAAGAATTCTTCTCTAACCTTCACATGTCTGCAATTATTAGGCGAAAATTTTCTTGCCTTCAACAATGCCATTGCTTATGTGGAAAACGACGCCAAGGTAACTATTCATCATATGCCCTTAGGCGGTAAAACTGCTTTAGCTTCTGCTTTAACTGATTTACACGGCTACAAGGCTGCTTCCGAAATATATGCTGATTATATTGGACATAACCGGCAGGATATTGATCTTAACTATGTCACTCGTCATTATGGCAAAAAAGGCTTATCCGAAATAAAAATGACTGGCCTTTTACTCAACGACAGTAAGAAGACAGCTCGGGGTACACTTGATTTTCACCATGGTTGTAAAGGTTCTTCAGGTAATGAAAGTGAAAATGTACTTCTTTTAAGTAAAACTGCCAAAAACAAAAGTGTTCCCTTGATGCTCTGCGATGAAGACGATGTTGTTGGCAACCACGGTGCAGCTATCGGCGCCCTTAATGAAGAACACCTCTTTTATTTACAGTCACGCGGTATTGATGAAACATCTGCTCGGCAAATCTTTCTTGATTCAGCTATTGCCCGTTTGAAAAATCTGCTGCCGCAAAATTTAGCCGCAAAAATAGATACTTATGATAAGGAAGTGCTCTGCAATGAATCGTTATAAAAACTACTTTCCAATAATGCGCCGTAATAGCACTTTAGCATATCTTGACAATGCTGCCACCACACAAAAACCTGATATGGTAATAGATGCTGTAGCCGATTATTATCGCCGCGAAAATGCCAATCCCCTGCGCGGTCTCTATGAATTATCACAAAAAGCCACTGACGCCTATGAAAATGCCCGCAAAAAAATTGCCGAATTCATCGGTGCAGCTAAGGTGCAGGAAATTATTTATACACGAAATGCTTCTGAATCACTTAATCTTATCGCATTTAGCCTATCCGAACTTTTATTACAGCCAGATGATGAAATTCTCATATCAATAATGGAACACCATAGCAACATGATTCCCTGGCAACAAGCTGCCAAACGCCATAAAGCCAAATTGATTTATTTATACCCTAACGAGGATGGAATTATAACAACAGCTGAACTAAAAAATAAAATATCTGACAAAACCAAAATCCTTTCCCTGACTCAGATATCAAACGTCTTAGGCAGTGAACAAAATTTAAAAGAATTGATACCGATTGCCCATGCACACAATATCGTTGTATCCATCGACGGTGCCCAGGCCATTCCCCATGAAAAAATTGACGTTTCTTCTCTTGACTGTGATTTCTACTCTTTTTCCGGCCATAAAATGTATGCCCCTATGGGGATCGGCATATTATATGGTAAGGAAAAATATCTGGAAGCGATGCCGCCTTTTCTGACTGGTGGTGAAATGATCGACTATGTCGATGAACAAACGGCCACTTTCGCCGAGTTGCCCTATAAATTCGAAGCTGGAACCCAAAATGTTGGTGGTGCCGTGGGGCTGGCTGCAGCTATTGATTTTATTGAATCTATTGGTTACAATAAAATCATCGAGCGAGAAACTGAGCTTAGTCATCTTGCCGGTGAAGAGCTCAGTAAACTGCCTTATATAACAATATATGGCAGCAACAATTTTTCAGCCCATCATGGCGTAATAGCTTTTAACATTGAAAATATCCACCCACACGACGTTGCTTCCCTAATGGATTCCGGGAATGTTGCAATTCGTGGCGGACATCATTGTGCCCAACCGCTTATGCGTTTTTTAAAGTGCAACTTCTGCTGTCGGGCCAGCATTGCCTTTTATAATGACAAGGCCGATATAAAACAACTTATCGAGCAAGTAAAATACATAAGGAGTTATTTTCATGGCGTTAAATAATATTTATAATGATATTCTCATGGAACATAATATGCATCCGGATCATAAACACAAATTATTACAAGCCAGCGATCACAAAACAGCAATAAACCCTAAATGTGAAGCTGATGAAATTCTGGTAAAAAAAGGCTTAAATCCCAGTTGTGGTGATGAAATTGTTTTAGAAATAAATGTGGTAAACGATATCATCAAAGATGCCGCTTTCAATGGACAGGGTTGTGCTATATCACAGGCTTCAACCGACATAATGGCTGATCTCATCATTGGTAAGAGCATCGATGAGGCAATAAAACTTACCGACTTATTTATTGATATGATTCGCGGTGAGGAAACTGATCCGAAAAAACTTGAAGAATTAGACGAAGCAATGGCTTTAAAAGATGTTTCCCATATGCCGGCTCGTGTTAAATGTGCTGTTTTAGCATGGCACACGTTAAATGAAATGTTAAAAGAAAAAAAACAAAAATAATTTATTTTACTATGTACAATAGTTATTTATTCCATATTTTTAAAACATTTATCATGGCAGTTTCAATATACCATGATAAATGTTTTTTTATTATGGGCAAAATAAAATTTATATTGATGCAAGCTGCTTTCTTATTTCTGTTCCAACCATTTCAGTGGAGGCCGTGCCACCAAAATCAGCGCTCAATACTTTTCTTTCCATCAAAACTTTTTCTAATGCCATGAGTATTCTCGTACCCCAGTCTTTTTCACCAAAAAAATCCAGCATTTGAGAAACCGACCAAATTGCTGCCATGGGATTAGCAATTTTTTTACCGGCAATATCAGGAGCTGAACCATGTATCGGTTCAAACATAGATGGATACAATTTTTCAGGATTTATATTAGCACCAGCTGCTAATCCCATTCCACCAGCAATAGCCGCGCCTAAATCAGTCAATATATCACCAAATAAATTTGATGTGACCACAATCTGGAAGCGAGCTGGATCTTTTACAAAAAACATGGCCGCCGCATCAACCAAATATGTATATTGCTTAACATCAGGATATTCCCTTCCCACTTCACGAAAAATCTCATCCCAAAACACCATTGAATAGTTAAGTGCATTACCCTTGCTTATACTAGTTATCGACTTATGTTCTTTCCTTGCTGACTCGTAAGCATATCGGATAATCCGCTCTGTTCCCCTGCGCGAAAATACACTTGTCTGTAAAACGACTTCCTGCGGTTTTCCTTTGTAAAGCCAATCACCGGCTCCTGCATACTCACCTTCTGAATTTTCTCTGATTACCGTCATATTAATGTCTTCACGTCGTTTAATATTTTTTAACGGACACGGTGCACCATTCAGTAATTTTACCGGTCGTAAATTAACATATTGATCAAATCCCTGCCGTATTTTTATAAGCAGTCCGCGCAACGATATATTATCCGGAACATTAGGTGCACCAACCGCCCCCAAATAAATAGCATCAAATTTTTTTAGTTTATCCAACCCGTCATCATCCATTACTTTTCCTGTTTTACAATAGTATTCACATCCCCAAGGAAAATACTCGAATGAAAATCTAAACGTTCCAGATAATTCAGCTGCCTGCTCTAAAATTTTTACACCTTCAGCCACTACTTCAGTCCCAATTCCGTCACCTGGTATAACAGCAATTTTATATTGCTTCATCATGCACACTTCCCCTTAAGTTTCTTATATAAACGATAAACTTTATTTTTATTAAAATCAACATATATCATTATTTTTGCAAAAAAATAAGAACCGCCCAAAGACAGTTCTTATAAAGACACTTCTCATTATCACCAGGCATCACCCAAGTAATGAGAATTTTATTATTTTACTAATTCAAGGATTACCATCGGAGCGGCATCACCGCGACGAGGCCCAAGTTTAAGAATACGAGTATAGCCACCCTGACGTTCATTATACGAAGGTGCTATTTCATCAAATAATTTTTTGATTACTGATTCATCTAATAAATCAGCAGCAATCTGACGGCGTGCATGCAAGTCGCCCTGTTTTGCCAAAGTAATCATTTTCTCAGCTAACCCGCTTATTTCTTTTGCTTTAGCTTCTGTTGTTTCTATGCGTTCGTGTTTAAATAATGACGTCAGTACGGTGCGAAAAAGCGCACGACGTGCACTGCTGTCACGACCTAACTTTCTCAATTTTTTCCCTCCTATTCTTCATTATGTGCAAGTGAAAGGCCTAATTCTTTCAGCTTATTTCTCACTTCATCAAGTGATTTGCGACCCAAATTTCTGACTTTCATCATATCATCATCTGACTTTTGCACAAGATCAGCAACCGTATTGATTTCCGCCCGCTTCAAACAATTAAACGATCTGACTGATAAATCAAGATCCTCTATAGTCATTTCCATTACCTTGTTTGCATCATCTTCTTCATTTTCCATGAAGGTGCTTTCTGATTCATTTTCTTCCTCTGAACAGCCCGCCATGCTTTGGAACAGTTTGAAATGGGCAATTAGTATACTAGCAGATTTGCTGATTGCTTCTTCTGGGCGTAATGAACCATTAGTCCACACTTCCAAAGTCAGCTTATCATAATCTGTAACATTACCCACACGAGTATCTGACACAGTGTAGTTCACCCGCTGAATAGGAGAAAAAATTGAATCGATAGGAATAACACCGATAGGCTGATCAGGCTTTTTATTCTTATCTGCCGGAACATATCCACGGCCGCGTTCAACAGTCATTTCCATCTTAAGTGAGCCACTTTCATCAATAGTTGCTATATGCAGATCGGGATTTAATACTTCAATATCAGCGTCAGCCTTGATATCAGCACCAGTTACTTCTTTTTCGCCAGTAACATCTATACTTATTGTGTGTGGATCATCGTTATGCATTTTAAAGCATAATGATTTTAGATTTAAGATAATATTAGTAACATCATCCCGCACACCCGGTATTGTGGAAAATTCATGAAGCACACCATCAATCTTTATCGATGTAATAGCCGCTCCCATCAACGATGACAACAAAATCCGCCGCAGCGAATTTCCTAGTGTTGTACCATAACCACGTTCAAGCGGTTCACAAATGAATTTGCCATATTTTTGATCTTCACTTAATTCCACAATTTCTATTTTAGGCTTTTCGATCTCGATCATCTAAGGTTCCCCTCCTTTGTTCTATGCCTATAAATTGCCACACTATGACCACTACGACATATTATCTGGAGTATAATTCGACGATAGCCTGTTCGTCTACTGGAACATCGATTTCATCACGATTTGGGAATCTGGTAACAGTACCACCTAATTCACCGGCACTAAGCCAAGCCGGAACACTCAGTTTATTGCCGGATTCAGCAATTGCCTTGAACAATTCACTGGAACGGCTCTTTTCCCTGATACCCACGACATCATTTGCTTTAACAAGTGCTGACGGAATATCAACACACTTGCCATTAACAACAATATGACCATGCGTTACCATTTGCCGAGCCTGACGCCGGGTATTCGCAATACCTAACCGAAACACCACGTTGTCAAGTCTTCTTTCCAGTAAAAGCAAAAGGTTTTCACCGGTAACACCCTGCATTTTTTTAGCTTTATCATAATAAAGACGAAATTGCTTTTCCAATACGCCATATATAAATTTTGCTTTTTGTTTTTCTCTCAGCTGCGTACCGTATTCACTTATTTTACGACCAGTGCGACGCGGCTGGCGTTTAGATTTCTTACCCAGACCAACTACAGCAGCTTCAATTCCCAATGAACGGCATCTTTTCAATGACGGTGCTCTATCAATTGCCATTTATCTATTCTTCCCTCCTATTATACTCTTCTGCGTTTTGGTGGACGACAGCCGTTATGTGGAATTGGCGTAACGTCCTTAATCATATTAACTTCAAGTCCCGTAGCCTGAAGTGACCGAATAGCCGCTTCACGACCTGCTCCCGGTCCTTTTACATAAACTTCTACTTGTTTTAGTCCATGTTCCATAGCAGCCTTAGCTGCTACTTCTGCCGCCATCTGAGCCGCAAACGGTGTGCTTTTACGGGAACCTCTGAAGCCAAGTCCACCGGCACTTGCCCAAGAAAGTGCATTACCGTTTTTATCAGTAATCGTAACAATTGTATTATTGAATGTTGAACGAATATGTGCTACGCCAAATTCAATATTTTTACGTTCTCTTTTTTTGGGACGAGATTTACTTACTGGCAAATTCTACCCCTCCTTATAATACTTCTTTCTTCTTGCCCATAATAGTCTTTTTCGGACCTTTTCTTGTACGTGCATTGTTTTTTGTATTCTGTCCACGGACAGGAAGTCCAAAACGATGCCGTCTGCCGCGATAACAGCCAATTTCTACCAAGCGTTTAATGTTAAGTGATACTTCACGACGAAGATCCCCTTCAACACTATAATTTTTTTCAATTGCCTCACGCAGCTTAGCAACTTCATCTTCTGTTAAATCACGAGACCGAGTATCAGGATTAATACCTGTCATCGCCAAGATGTCACGTGAAGATTTTGGACCAATACCAAAAATATATGTTAAAGCGACTTCCATCCGTTTATCACGTGGTAAATCTACACCGGCAATACGTGCCATATGTTAACACACCTCCTATTATCCTTGTTTTTGTTTATGTTTAGGGTTTTCGCAAATGACCATTACCCGGCCTTTACGTTTAATTATTTTACATTTTTCGCAAATACGTTTTACTGATGGACGTACTTTCATTGCAATTACTCCTTTCAGCAATATTCCTCTAATCTTCCCCAATGAGTATTACTTAAATCGATAAGTGATACGGCCTCGGGTAAGATCATATGGCGTAAGCTCAATCGTAACCTTATCCCCCGGCAGTATTCGGATAAAATTCATACGAATCTTGCCGGATACGTGAGCTAAAACGACATGGCCGTTTTCCAGTTCTACCTGAAACATTGCATTTGGTAATGCTTCAAGCACTCTACCTTCAACTTCAATTACATCTTGTTTAGACATGAAACTGCTCCTTTTCGAATAAAGATTGGGCCAACTGAGTTTTCAGGCAACCTTTTCCCAGGGAACCATATCTGCCCAACATTATTGTAATGAATTGTCTCAATAGCGTCCTTATTAAACTACTATCCGACATAAACTTATTATCATCCATGGAGTACAGTCACGACATCACTATACACCTTGTCCATTGGCTGGCTGCCATTGATTTCTTTATATAAACCGGCTTTTTTATAATATTCAATAAGCGGTTTTGTTTGTCCATCATAAACAGCCAGACGATTTTTCATGGTTGCTTCACTATCATCAGCACGCTGATAAAGCTCTCCACCACAAATATCGCAAACACCTGCTTTACCAGGTGCTTTAAATTTTACATGGTATGTTGCCCCACACTTTTTACAAATGCGACGTCCCACAGCTCTTTCAATGAGTTCTTGTGCCGGGACATTTATATTAAGTGCACAAGTAAGTTTTAAACCCAATTCAGCGACGATGTTTTCCAGCGCCTCTGCCTGCTCAACTGTACGAGGAAATCCATCAAGGATAAAACCTTTTTTACAATCTGCTTCAGCAAGTCTTTCCCGAACAATACCAATAGTAACATCATCTGGTACCAATTTCCCCTGGTCCATGCAGACTTTTGCCCTTTTACCAAGCTCTGTCTGATTTTTGACTGCTGCTCTGAACATGTCCCCAGTAGAAATATGCGGTATATGAAATTGTTCAACTAATTTTGCTGCCTGCGTGCCTTTACCCGCACCAGGAGGCCCCATTAATAAAATATGCATATTTTCCTCCTTATTTCATAAAGCCTTCATAATGGCGCATAACCACCATAGATTCAATCTGTTTCATTGTATCTAAAGCAACCCCCACTACGATAAGCAATGCCGTGCCACCAAAATATACGCCCTGAATATGTGTGAAATTAGCAATAAGCATAGGAAATATTGCTATCAATGCCAAAAAGAATGCGCCTGCAAGCGTGATTCTCGTCATTATTTTATCCAGATAATCTGCCGTATCCGTACCAGGTCTTATTCCTGGAACAAATCCACCGTATTTCTTAAGATTATCAGCTAAATCGGGTATTTTTAGTGTAACAGCTGTATAAAAATAAGTAAAGAAAATTATTAGCAAGGTATATGTTATTGTATGGGTAACTGTTCCCCATTGAAAATAAGATGCAATGGTTTTTACCCACCCAATATTTACAAATTGTCCGATAGTTGCCGGAAACATCAATAATGATGATGCAAAGATAATAGGAATAACCCCTGCCTGATTAACCTTAAGAGGTATGTGCGAAGAACGTCCGCCATAAGTCTTATTTCCAACAACCCGTTTGGTATAAGATATCGGTACCCGGCGTTGTCCCTGTTGAATGGCTATAACAAACACGACCATCGCCAAAGCTATAATTAAAAATAAAAATAAATTGAAATAATTTATCGTACCTGCCTGTAAATATTTATACATTGTTCCCAATGACCGTGGCAGTGCTGCCACTATACCGGCAAAAATAATCAATGAAATCCCATTTCCTATACCATTGGCCGTTATCTGTTCACCAACCCACATTAAAAAGACAGTTCCTGCTGTTAATGTGATTGCGATAATTAATATGGACATCGGATTAGGATTTATTATAGCAGCTTTTAATCCTATAGACATACCAATTGCCTGTAAAAACGCAAGGGCAACCGTTAAATAACGGGTGACCTTATTCGTTTTTTTATAGCCTTCCTCTCCTTCTTTAGACCATTCTTCTAAAGTAGGAATAACCACAGCTAAAAGCTGCATTATAATGGAAGCATTGATATATGGTGTTATACTCATAGCAAATACGGAAAATTTACTAAGTGCACCACCGGAAAATAAATCCAACAATCCAAATAAATTACCACTGTTAAAAAGATGTTCGAGTGCATCCGGGTTAACCCCCGGAACAGGAATATGCGTCCCCAACCTGAACACTGCAAACATTATTAAGGTGAAGATGATTTTTTGCCTTAATTCAGGAATTTTAAAAATGTTCCCAAGGGCTGAAATCAACTCAGATCACCTCAATTTGGCCGCCTGCTGCTTTGATCTTTTCTTCAGCAGATTTTGTAAACCCCTGTGCTCTTACAGTAAGTTTTTTTGTTATTTCACCATTACCAAGGATACGGACACCTTCACATACATTTTTCAGTATGCCGGATTCAACTAAAGTAACAGCATCAACTACACTGCCGTCTTCAAAACGTTCTAACATACAAACGTTGACTTCTGCATATTCTTTACCAAAAATATTTTTGAAGCCACGTTTTGGCAGCCTGCGATATAGCGGCATCTGTCCACCTTCAAAACCAGTACGGACACCACCACCAGCACGGGAGTTCTGGCCTTTATGACCGCGTCCTGAGGTTTTTCCCCAACCGGAACCAAGACCGCGTCCAACGCGAATACGTGTTTTCTTTGAACCTGGAGCCGGAGCCAATTCATGTAAATTCATAGCCACATGGCACCCCCTTTTATTATAAATTAATTTCTTCGACTTTTACGAGATGTTCTACTTTATGAATCATACCGCGAATAGCCGGATTATCATCTTTTTCTACCACGGAATTAATTTTCCTTAAACCTAATGCTTTAACGGTCGCGCGCTGATCCTGCGGATGACCGATAAGGCTGCGGGTAAGAGTAACTTTCAGTTTTGCCATTGAAATAACCTCCTTAACCCAAAAGTTCCTGAACAGTCTTGCCGCGCAATTGGGCAACTGTTTCTGCTTTTTTTAATTGACCCAACCCACCAATAGTAGCACGTACCATATTATTAGGATTTGATGAACCCAGTGATTTTGTCAAGATATCGCCAATTCCACACAATTCCAATACAGCACGGGCAGGGCCACCGGCAATAACACCAGTACCTTTTGCCGCCGGCTTTAAAAGAACTTTACCGGCACCAAAAATACCCGTAATCTGATGCGGTATAGTTTTTTCAACTAATGAAACTTCAATAAGATTCTTTTTCGCATCTTCAATGCCTTTTCTGATTGCTTCCGGTACTTCACTGGCTTTACCAAGACCCGCACCAACATGTCCATTTTTATCGCCGACGACAACCAAAGCACTAAAAGAAAAACGACGACCGCCTTTTACAACTTTGGCAACGCGATTTATATATACAACTTTTTCCTGCAATTCAAGCGCATTAGCATCTATTTTGGCCATTAATTAACCTCCTGTTCTGTAATTAGAATTTAAGTCCTGCTTCACGGGCTGCATCTGCTAAAGCAGCGACACGGCCATGATATATATATCCACTGCGATCAAATACAACTTCTGTAATACCCTTAGCTGTTGCAGCCTTTGCTACTGCAGTACCAACAGCCTTAGCTGCCTCAACGTTACCGCCGTAGTTTTCAAATCCCTTATCCTTCGAACTGGCTGCCGCCAATGTAACCCCATTCACATCATCGATTACCTGTGCATAAACATTGCTGAGACTGCGAAATACGTTTAAGCGAGGTCTTTCCGGTGTACCGGATACACGATTGCGTACACGCAGATGACGTTTTTGACGAGCTTTATTCTTATCCTGTCTTTTAAACACGTCAATTGCTCCTTTCCCTTAAAAAAATCATTTAGCACCCTTGCCGCCGGCTTTACCAACCTTACGACGAATATGTTCATTTTCATATTTAATACCCTTGCCCTTATAAGGTTCAGGTTCTCTATAGCTGCGGATTTTAGCAGCTACATCGCCAACCAGTTCTTTATCAATACCGGATACAACGATTTTATTAGATGCCGGAGCAGTAAGAGTAATTCCTGCCGGTGGTTCAACTACTACAGGATGTGAAAATCCTAATGAAAGATTAAGATTTTTCCCCTGTTGTGTAGCTCTATAACCCACGCCATTAATTTCGAGATTTTTGGAAAATTCTTCAGTAACACCCACAACCATATTATGTATAAGACTGCGTGTGAGACCATGTAATGCTCTATGATTTTTGTCATCTGAAGGACGCTGCACTGTTACAACATTTCCCTCAATGACTACCTTTATATCTTTATGGCACGTACGAGATAATTCGCCTTTCGGACCTTTTACAACTACATGATTATTATCATCTACTGTAACTGTAACACCAGCGGGAATCTCAATAGGTGCTCTTCCTATTCTTGACATTTGTACACCTCCTAGTTCTAAAAATCACCATACATAAGCTAATACTTCACCGCCGACACCTGTACTGCGAGCCTTTTTATCACTCATTATCCCCTTTGAAGTGGATATTATTGCGATACCAAGACCGCCTAAAACACGCGGCAGTTGATCTTTGTTGACATAAGCGCGAAGCCCGGGACGGGAAATACGTTTTATTCCAGTGATTACCTGTTCACTGTCAGGTCCGTATTTTAATTTAATTGTAATTACACCTTGTTTATTATCCTTAGTAAAAGTGTAATCTTTTATAAATCCTTCTTCTTTTAATACGTCAGCAATAGCTCTTTTGATATTAGAACCAGGAATTTCAACTTTTTCATGTAAAACAGAGTTTGCATTGCGCAAACGTGTAAGCATATCTGCAATCGGATCAGTCATTCCCATAAAATCGATATCCTCCTTTCTTTCTAACTTTACCAGCTGGCTTTTGTTACGCCAGGTATTGCACCCTTATAGCTTTGTTCTCTGAAACAAATACGGCACATATCAAATTTACGCATATAACCGTGCGGACGGCCACAAATTTTACATCTATTATATTGACGAACTTTATATTTTGGTTCTTTACTCCATTTTTCAATGAGTGCCTTTTTGGCCATTAAAAACTTACCCCCTCTTTTTATGCACTGAACGGCATTCCCAAAAGGCGGAGAAGTTCTTTAGCCTCTTCGTCAGTTTTAGCCGTTGTTACAACAATAATATTCATACCACGGACTTTATCGATTTTATCATATTCGATTTCCGGGAAAATCAATTGTTCTTTCAATCCTACAGAATAATTACCACGACCATCAAAAGCCTTACCACTTACTCCACGAAAATCGCGTACACGTGGCAATGCGATATTGACAAATTTATCTAAAAACTGATACATACGGGTACCGCGCATGGTTACTTTACATCCTATTGGCATTCCAGCGCGCAATTTCCATGCAGCCAATGACTTTTTAGCTCTGGTAAGAATCGGTTTCTGCCCTGCAATTACGGTTAAATCTTCAACAGCAGAGTCAAGTGCTTTTGAATTTCCTACAGCTTCACCAACACTCATATTAATGATTATTTTTTCTACTTTAGGCAGCTGCATTGGATTTTTGTAACCAAATTTTTCAGTCAGAGCCGGAACTACTTCTTTTAAATATTTTTCCTGCAATCTATCCACCAATATTGCCTCCTTCCCTTATTATTTTGCCTGGTCTAAAAGTTCGCCGCATTTTTTGCATACACGAACCATCTTTCCATCTACGTCTTTTTTTGCAACACGGGTCGGTTTGGAGCATGCCGGACATACAACCATAACCTTAGCTGCACACAGCGGCGCTTCCTTGGTAATAATTCCGCCTTTAGGAGTATTTTGATTAGGTTTTGTATGACGTTTTACTTTATTAATACCTTCAACTACAACCTTATTCTTTTTAGGCAGTGCTTGTAAAACCTTACCTTGCTTGCCCTTATCTTTACCGGATAATACGATTGCCGTATCACCTTTTTTTATCTTTAATTTATACTGTGACAATTCTGCACCTCCTCATTATTAAAGTACTTCTGGAGCCAATGAGATGATTTTCATGAAGTCTTTGTCACGCAATTCTCTGGCTACAGGCCCAAAAATACGAGTTCCTTTCGGGGTTTTATCATCTTTTATAAGAACTGCTGCGTTTTCATCAAAGCGGATATAAGAGCCGTCTTGCCTTCTCAGTCCCTTTTTAGAACGCACGATTACAGCTCTAACGACCTCCCCTTTTTTCACCATACCACCAGGAGACGCAGATTTCACTGCGGCGACAATTATATCACCGATGTTGGCATACTTACGATAGGATCCTCCCATAACACGGATACACATGATTTCTTTAGCTCCAGTGTTATCACCAACATTGAGCATTGTCTGTTGTTGGATCAATTGCTTTACCTCCCTTATTAAAATCCTTAGTATTCAATTATTTCGCCCGTTCAAGAATTTTAACGACTCTCCAGCATTTACTTTTAGATAATGGACGTGTTTCCATAAGAGAAACGGTATCGCCAATGTGAGCATCGTTATTTTCATCATGAGCCTTGAATTTAACCGTCTTTTTTATAAGTTTTTTATAAAGTGCATGTTGTTCAAGGTCTTCAACAGCTACCACAACGGTTTTATCCATTTTATCACTTACAACTTTACCAATTTTGGTCTTGCGTTCATTTCTTTCACTCATAAAAGAGCCTCCTTCCTTCTGCATATCATCATCATTAAGCATTTGCATTTAATTCCTGCTCACGCTGAATCGTTTTAATACGAGCGATTGTCTTTTTGATGCTTTTGATACGCATCGGATTTTCCAGCTGACCGGTAGCCAACTGAAATCTCAGATTAAAAAGCTCTTCTTTAAGTGAAGCAAGTTTCTGGTTAAGTTCACCGTCACTCATATCACGTATATCTTTAACCTTCATTTACTTCACCGCCCTCTTGCTGATCTGCACGTTTTATAAACTTCGTCTTTATTGGCAACTTATGCCCGGCAAGACGCATAGCTTCTCTTGCCGTTTCTTCAGTTACACCGCCCATTTCAAACATGATGCGGCCCGGTTTTACTACTGCTACCCAGTATTCCGGTGAGCCCTTACCACTACCCATACGAGTTTCAGCAGGTTTTGCTGTAACTGGCTTATCCGGGAAAATCTTTATCCAAACCTGTCCACCACGTTTAATGTAACGTGTCATTGCAATACGAGCTGCT
The DNA here is from genome assembly GCF_014076555.1 of Pectinatus frisingensis. Classification (NCBI taxonomy): domain Bacteria; kingdom Bacillati; phylum Bacillota; class Negativicutes; order Selenomonadales; family Selenomonadaceae; genus Pectinatus; species Pectinatus frisingensis. The sequence continues at coordinate 329,237 of NZ_CP045424.1, read as the reverse complement.
TCTATCTGACGATTGGTAATCCATGCTGCTTCTAATGCCTGAAGGCCATATTCGCCATGCGATACCTTATTGCCGCGATGAGCTTTCCCACGCATATTACCACGGAACTGTTTACGGAATTTTGTTCTCTTTGGAATTAACATTAGGCTTCGCTCCCTTCAGCTGCAACCTGTACAGGTTGTTTCTTTTCCGGAAGAATTTCGCCTTTAAATATCCATACTTTTACGCCGATACGACCATATGTTGTATGTGCTTCAGCCGTTCCATAATCAATGTCTGCTCTCAACGTATGAAGTGGGATACTTCCTTCACGATAAGATTCGCGTCTTGCTATTTCAGCGCCGCCTAAACGTCCGCCGACTGTAACTTTTATGCCTTTAGCACCCATGCGAATCGTGCGCCCAACAGACTGCTTCATTGCACGGCGAAAAGCGATACGACGTTCCAGCTGTGACGCGATATTCTCAGCAACAAGTGTTGCATCCATATCCGGCTGTTTGATTTCAGCAATATTGATATCAATATGCTTTGTCGTTAACTTTTTCAAACTATTTTTTATCTGTTCAATTCCTGAACCACCACGGCCGATTACCATACCAGGTTTTGCCGTATGAATTGTCAGCTTAAGACGATTTTTGGAACGTTCAGTTTCAATTTTTGATACGCCTGTTTGATAAAGACTTTGTTTTAAGAAAGCACGAATTTTAATGTCTTCACATAAATTTGCTCCATAATCTTTATCAGCATACCATTTTGCATCCCAGGTTTTTACGATACCGATACGCATTCCATTAGGATTAACTTTCTGACCCAAAGTAATTGCCTCCTTTTTACTTTTCTTTAACTACTACTGTAACATGTGATGTGCGTTTCAAAATTTTAAACGCCTGTCCGCGGGAACGCGGATGAATGCGTTTTAACGTAGGACCTTGATCAACATATGCTTCTGCTATATAAAGAGCATCAACATTCATGTCAAAATTATTTTCAGCATTTGCTACTGCCGATTTCAAGACTTTATTTACCACATCAGCGCCTGCTTTAGGCGTAAATTTTAAAATTGCAAAAGCTTCCGCCACATTCTTGCCGCGAATGAGATCAATGACCACGCGAGCTTTGCGCGGAGCGATACGGATATATTTTGCTACTGCTTTAGCTTCCACCAAAGTTCCTCCTTTCGGCAATTATTTTAAAGTGGTTTTGCGTTCTTCACCGGAATGTCCTTTAAAAGTACGTGTCGGTGCAAATTCACCTAATTTATGTCCAACCATATCTTCAGTTATATACACAGGTACATGCTTGCGTCCATCATGTACAGCAATTGTATGACCGACAAATGTCGGCAGAATTGTTGAACTTCTTGACCATGTTTTAATAACTTTTTTTTCTTTAGTTTCATTCATGGCATCAATTTTCTTAATAACACTTTCGTGAACATAAGGTCCCTTTTTTACTGATCTTGACAAAGTATGTCCTCCTTTCAACCATCTTTCTGCAAATAATATTTCTTATCATTGCAGTTTATTATTTTTCACGTTTGCTTACGCGGCGTTTAACAATAAGTTTATCTGATGGTTTTTTACGACGAGTTTTAGCACCCATGGCACATTTGCCCCATTTAGTAACAGGATGTTTGCGTCCGACAGGACTTCTGCCTTCTCCACCGCCATGTGGATGGTCATTCGGGTTCATCGCTACACCACGATTAGCCGGACGAATACCAAGCCAACGTGAGCGGCCTGCCTTACCAATAGAAATATTTTCATGTTCAAGATTGCCAATCTGACCGATTGTTGCACGGCAATTAATATGAACCTTGCGAATTTCACCGGAAGGCATACGGAGCAAAGCATAATTTCCTTCTTTAGCCATCAGCTGTGCTGCAGCCCCTGCTGAACGAACCAACTGTCCACCCTTGCCAATCTTTAATTCAATATTATGGATCATTAAGCCTACTGGAATATTAGCGATTGGTAGTGCATTTCCTGTTTTTATATCTGCATCCGGACCTGATACGATGGTATCTCCTACCTTCAACCCATTAGGAGCTAAAATATAACGTTTTTCACCATCTGCATAATTTAACAATGCTATGCGGGCACTGCGATTAGGATCATATTCAATTGTTGCTACACGTGCCGGGACAGAATCCTTATTGCGTTTAAAATCAATTATACGATAAAGACGTTTATGCCCGCCGCCTTGATGTCTGACTGTTAAACGGCCATGCATGTTGCGGCCGCCTGTTTTCTTTATACTTTCCACCAATGATTTTTCTGGTTTATCTGCTGTTATTTCTTCAAAAGAAGAAACTGTCATAAATCTCCTGCCTGGAGAATACGGTTTAAATTTTTTTATTGCCACTTGATTTACCTCCTTTTCTGCTAGTTACGCTTCGAAGAATTCAATTGTTTCTCCTGCTGCGAGTTTCACAATTGCCTTTTTATAATCGGAACGTTTTCCGCTGGTGCGACCCATACGTTTTACCTTACCGGTAACGTTGATCGTATTTACATCGGTTACTTTCACTTTGAAAATTTCTTCAACAGCTTTACCGATTTCAACTTTATTAGCCTTTTTGGCAACCTTGAATACATATTTGCCCTCAGCCATGAGGTCAGTAGATTTTTCAGTTACTAACGGCTTTATGATGATATCTCTTGCGTCCATTATGCCAATACCTCCTCAATGCGGGTAATAGCATCTTTCGTGATGAAAAGCTTATTATGATTCAATATATCATAAACATTCAATCCATTAGAATTTATTGCTTTTACACCCGGAATATTACGGGAAGATTTTTCCACATTTTCAACAAAATCAGCGGTTATGATAAGTGCCTTATCTTCCACACTGAAATCACTGAGCAATTTTACAACATCTTTTGTTTTCGGTGCTGCAAAATCAAGATTTTCTAATACAACAAAATCTTTGCTGTTAACTTTGTCAGTAAGGGCACACTTTATAGCTAAGCGACGCTGTTTACGTGGCATAGAAAAAGCATAAGAACGAGGATGCGGTCCGAAAACAGTACCGCCGCCGACCCATATTGGTGAACGGGTACTGCCACTTCTTGCACGACCTGTGCCTTTTTGTTTCCACGGTTTGCGTCCGCCGCCACGTACTAATCCTCTCGTTTTAGTGGCATGTGTGCCTAAACGCTGCGATGCAAGCTGCATAACAACAGCCTGGTGAACAAGACCTTCATTAATTTCAACACCGAACACATTTTCTGCCAGTTCCATATCGCCGACTTTTTGTCCGATCATATTAAATACTTCTACTGTAGGCATATTCCCTTTTTATCCTCCTTCCAATTATTTTTTATTTGGTTTAACTGTTTCTTTTACCATTACAAAACTATCTTTGGGCCCAGGAATAGCACCCTTTATCAGTAAAAGATTACGTTCTTTATCAACACGTACAATGTTTAACCGCTGTATGGTAACCTGATTTGTACCCATACGACCAGGTAATTTCTTACCTTTAAGCACACGTCCACCATGTCCGCTGATCATAGCACCAGTAGAACCAGGTTCACGATGTGATTTGGAACCATGTTTCATCGGTCCACGAGCAAAGTTATGAAGTTTTATAGCACCAGCAAAACCTTTCCCCTTGGATGTCCCAACTACATCTACCAAATCGCCAGCAGCGAATATGTCAACGCCGATTGTATCACCAACGTTATATTCAGAAGCATCATTTAAGCGAACTTCACGGATAAATTTAACCGGATCTGCTCCAGATTTAGCAAAATGTCCTTTTAACGGTTTTGTTACTTTCTTTTCCTTAACTTCACCAAAGCCAATTTGCACCGCATTATATCCGTCGTTTTCCATTGTTCTATTTTGAAGCACGACATTTTTACCGGATTCAACCACTGTAACAGGTATTACTCCGCCTTCTTCGGTAAAAATCTGTGTCATGCCGAGTTTTTTACCTAAAATTGCTTTTATCACTTTTGCCACCTCCTATTACAATTTAATTTCGATATCCACGCCAGCTGGTAAATCTAAACGCATTAAAGCATCAACAGTTTTTGATGTAGGTTCTAAAATATCGATAAGGCGTTTATGGGTTCTCATTTCAAACTGTTCCCGAGAATCTTTATTTACGTGTGGAGATCTTAAAATTGTATAAATATTTTTTTCGGTAGGCAATGGAATAGGGCCAGAAACCATGGCACCCGTTCTTTTAGCAGTTTCAACTATTTTAACAGCGCTTTGATCAAGTGATTTATGATCATAGGCCTTCAAACGAATACGTATTTTTTGTTGTTTGGACAAAATATTTTCCTCCTTATCGCCCGGATTCCATGATCCAGACATTTCTCTGTGCTAGTTACCTCACTAAATGGCGAGCAATCTAACACGTCATCGCATTAGACAAAAAAAAGCTTTATATAAGGGCGGCGAAGCGCCGCCCTTATATAAACTTTACATGTTCAGCTTACTCAGCAATTTCAATTACACGCCCGGCACCAACAGTATGGCCGCCTTCACGAATAGCGAAGCGCAAACCTTTTTCAATGGCAATCGGGGTAATAAGTTCAATATCCATTTCGATATTATCGCCAGGCATAACCATTTCAGTTCCTTCTGGTAATTTAACAACACCAGTAACATCGGTTGTACGGAAATAGAACTGAGGGCGATAATTCGTAAAGAACGGAGTATGACGTCCGCCTTCATCTTTTGTAAGTACATAAACCTGAGCTTTGAACTTGGTATGCGGATGAATTGTTCCTGGTTTAGCAAGAACCTGTCCACGTTCAATTTCTGCACGGTCAATACCACGCAGAAGAGCTCCTATATTATCACCGGCAACAGCATTGTCCATGCTCTTACGGAACATTTCGATACCAGTTACAGTAGTAGATTTTCTTTCATCACTCAAACCAATGATTTCTACTACGTCATTCAGTTTCAATTCACCACGTTCAACACGGCCTGTAGCAACAGTACCACGTCCAGTAATGGTGAATACATCTTCAACCGGCATCAAGAAAGGTTTATCTGTATCACGTACAGGTGTAGGAATATAATCGTCTACAGCATCCATAAGTTCAAGAATTTTCTTTTCTGCTTCTGGATCACCTTCAAGCGCTTTCAAAGCGGAACCAGTAATTACAGGAATATCATCTCCAGGGAAATCATAAGAAGAAAGAAGTTCACGAACTTCCATTTCAACGAGTTCCAAAAGTTCCGGATCATCTACCTGATCTGCTTTGTTCAAAAATACAACCATAGCAGGCACACCAACCTGACGGGCAAGCAGAATATGTTCACGGGTCTGCGGCATAGGACCGTCAGCAGCACTAACGACTAAGATAGCGCCATCCATTTGTGCGGCACCAGTGATCATGTTTTTAACATAGTCAGCATGGCCCGGGCAGTCAACATGCGCATAATGCCTTTTGTCAGTTTCGTATTCTACATGAGCCGTATTGATTGTAATACCACGTTCACGTTCTTCCGGAGCCTTATCAATCATACTGTAATCTTCAAATTGAGCCAATCCCTTTTTGGAGAGAACTTTTGTGATAGCAGCGGTAAGCGTTGTTTTACCATGGTCAACATGACCGATAGTACCAATATTAACATGTGGTTTAGTTCTTTCAAACTTTTGTTTAGCCATTGTGAGTAATTCCTCCCTTATTCACCTTTGTTTTTTGCTACAATAGTATCTGCTATATTTTTAGGAACTTCTTCATAATGAGATACTTCCATTGAATAGTTCCCGCGGCCTTGAGTTCTGGAACGCAAATCAGTCGCATAACCGAACATTTCAGAAAGTGGTACCATGCCATTGATAACTTGCACACCATTGCGCGGTTCCATTCCTTCAATACGTCCACGCCGAGAATTCAAATCACCGATTACATCGCCCATATATTCCTCAGGTACCGTAACTTCAACTTTAACATATGGTTCCAAAAGCACAGGATCAGCTTTTTGTGCCCCGCTTTTAAATGCCATGGAGCCGGCAATCTTAAATGCCATTTCTGATGAATCGACTTCATGGTAAGAACCGTCATAAACGACAGCCTTGATGTCAACCATAGGATATCCAGCAACTACCCCATTTTCCATTGCTTCCTTAACCCCATTTTCAATTGGGTTAATATATTCCTTGGGGATAGCCCCACCGACGATTTTACTTTCGAAGGAGAAACCTTCACCCGGTTTTTGAGGTACAAGTTCGAGCCAGCAATGACCATACTGCCCTTTACCACCAGACTGACGAATAAATTTACCTTCGGCTTTAACATCTTTTTTGATTGTTTCGCGATAAGCGACCTGCGGTTTACCAACCGTACATTCAACTTTAAATTCGCGAAGCATACGGTCTACAATAATTTCCAAATGAAGTTCACCCATGCCGGAAATTATTGTCTGTCCTGTTTCCTGATCAGTTGCTACCCGGAAAGTAGGATCTTCTTCCGCCAGTTTCTGCAAAGCTATGCCCATTTTTTCCTGGTCAGCCTTGGTTTTCGGTTCAACAGCCACAGAAATAACCGGATCAGGAAATTCCATGGATTCAAGAACTATCGGATTTTTTTCATCACATAACGTATCACCGGTAGTGGTATCTTTAAGTCCGACAGCCGCTGCAATATCACCACTGTAAACAACATCAAGCTCTCTGCGATGATTAGCATGCATCTGTAATATACGTCCAATACGTTCTTTCTTATCTTTAGTGGAATTATATACGTAAGATCCCGCTGATAATGTACCGGAATATACACGGAAGAAAGCCAATTTACCGACAAATGGATCAGCCATAATTTTAAATGCCAACGCAGAAAATGGTTCTTCATCATCAGCTTCACGGTGAGCTTCTTCATCCGTATCAGGATTGATACCTTTAATAGGTGGTATATCAAGCGGTGATGGCATAAAATCGATAACGGCATCCAGCATTGGCTGTATGCCTTTATTTTTATAAGATGAACCACATACTACTGGACAAATCTTACATTCTACCGTAGCTTTTCTGATTACTTTCTTTATTTCTTCTTCAGAAATTTCTTCGCCCTCAAGATATTTCATCATGAGATCATCATCAGTTTCTGCTATGACGTCGAGCATCTTCTGCCGGTATTCTTCAGCCTTTTCCTGCAGTTCAGCCGGAATCGGTCCAAAGGTTTCCAGTTTGCCTTCTTTATCTTCATAAAGAATAGCTTCCATTTTTATAAGATCAATCATGCCGCGAAAATCATCTTCAGCACCGATAGGTATTTGAATAGGTACCGGATTAGCATGTAATCTGTCTATCATCATTTGGATAACATTGTAAAAATCTGCACCAACGATATCCATTTTGTTAACATAAACCATACGCGGTACATTGTAACGTTCAGCTTGGCGCCAAACAGTTTCTGACTGCGGTTCGACACCACTTTTACCAGAAAGGACTGTTACTGCTCCATCAAGCACTTTCAATGAACGTTCGACTTCAACAGTGAAGTCCACGTGTCCGGGTGTATCAATAATATTGATGCGATGTTCCTTCCAATGACAAGTTGTTGCAGCCGAGGTAATTGTTATACCTCTTTCTTGTTCTTGGGCCATCCAGTCCATGGTAGCTGCGCCATCATGAACTTCACCAATTTTATGCACTATCCCGGTATAATACAATATACGTTCGGTCGTAGTGGTTTTGCCGGCATCTATATGTGCTATGATACCGATATTGCGAGTTTTTTCAAGTGAAAACTCTCTAGCCACTTACATCGCCCCTTGTTATATTAATTACCAACGATAATGAGCGAATGCCTTATTAGCTTCCGCCATCTTATGTGTGTCTTCCTTTTTTTTGATGGCCGCACCAGTATTATTAGCTGCGTCCATAAGTTCTCCCGACAATCTTTCATTCATTGTCTTTTCTCCGCGTAAGCGCGCATAATTGACCAGCCAACGAATACCTAATGTCATACGGCGATCCGGACGAACTTCAACTGGTACCTGATAGTTTGCGCCACCGACACGGCGGGCACGCACTTCCAGTACCGGCATTACATTACTGAGTGCCGTTTCAAAAACTTCCAACGGATCCTTGCCCGTTTTATCTTTAATGCGATCAAATGCATCGTATACCACTTGCTCAGCAACACTTTTCTTGCCTGAAAGCATTACTTTATTAATAAATTTTGTTACCTTTTTGGATCTATAAACCGGATCCGGTAACACATCACGTTTAGGTACAGGACCTTTTCTCGGCATCTATGTCCCTCCTTATTATTAAACATTTAAGTTATTTTTTCTTACTGCGCTTTGCACCGTATTTACTTCTTCCCTGTGCGCGATCTTGAACTCCTGCAGTATCAAGAGATCCACGAATAATATGATAACGAACACCCGGTAAATCTTTTACACGACCGCCACGAATTAGTACAACACTATGTTCTTGTAGATTATGTCCAATACCAGGTATATATGCCGTAACTTCGATACTATTAGTTAAACGGACACGGGCAACTTTACGCAATGCGGAGTTAGGCTTTTTCGGGGTTGTTGTATAAACCCTAGTGCAAACGCCACGTTTCTGCGGACAGTTTTTAAGTGCCGGAGCCGTAGATTTTTCCTGCAAGCTCTGTCTGCTTTTTCTTATCAGCTGATTGATTGTAGGCATACATGCACCTCCTTCCTAAAAGATAACACCCAAAACCGGGTATATCGGCAATTACTTGTTTATTATAGCTGCTGCTGCAGCGCCGACTTCAATTGAGCAGGCCTTGCCAAGTTCTGCCATCGTAGCTCCCGTTACCACTTGTATTTCTTTGCCTGCACATAAAGTTTTCAGTGGATTAAGGATCCTGTCATCTGCGTCATCAGCTAAAAAAACATACTTTGCTAAACCATTATTGACCGCTTTTGTGACCTGCTTTATTCCAATAACATGTTTCGCATTTCTTAGTTCTTCCAGCATTAATATCACTCCTGTAACATTACCGCAGTTTCAGATACTCATATATATTATCATGCCTAAAAACCTATGTCAACACTTATTTAATAAGTGTTTTTATTAACACGTATCCTGGCGTATCACAACATATAAATTTACTGCTTTTATAAGCAGCAAATTTATATGTGTATGCAATCATCACAGTACTTTAGATAAAAACAGCTTTGTCCGTTCTTCTTTAGGTGCTTCAAAAACACTGCGTGGCAAACCTTCTTCTACGATCCGTCCATCATCAACAAATAACAGTCGAGTACCTACCTCACGGGCAAAACCCATTTCATGTGTGACAACGACCATGGTCATACCCTCTTTGGCCAAATTACGCATTACATCCAAAACTTCCCCAACCATTTCCGGATCCAGGGCTGATGTCGGTTCATCGAATAGCATCACCTTCGGTTTCATTGCCAGCGACCGTGCTATAGCAACACGTTGTTGTTGTCCTCCTGAGAGCTGTGAAGGATAGGCTTCAGCTTTATTTTCCAGTCCGACTCTTTGCAGCAATTCCATTGCCTCAGCTTTTGCGATACCACGTTTTGTATTACGAACTTTCATTGGCGCCAGCATAATATTATTCAGCACCGTCATATGCGGAAATAAATTAAACCGTTGAAAAACCATGCCGATTTCTGAACGGATTTTATTAATATCTGATTTTTGCAAATCCATTCCATCTATGAGTATCTGTCCATGTGTCGGAATTTCCAGGTAGTTCATGCAACGCAATAAAGTCGACTTTCCCGAGCCGGATGGTCCGATTATCACTACAACTTCCCTTTTGGCAACATTTAAATTAATGCCCTTAAGAATTTCGGCAGATCCAAATGATTTATGCAAATCCTTAACTTCTATCATTTTTTATATCAAACCTCCGTTCCAGATAAGCTACTAAGCGGGAAATAGTAAGTGTCATTATCAAATAAAGGAATGCCACTGTCACCCAAATTTCCAGTGAACCATACGTACGCGCTATTATAAGCTGCCCTCTGCGGGTTAATTCTTCAAATCCGATCACCGAAACAAGCGAAGAATCCTTCAATAGTGCGATAAATTCATTTCCCAACGGAGGAATAACACTTTTAAAAGCCTGCGGCACTATAATATACTGCATTGTTTGTGCCCAAGTAAGCCCGAGTGAACGTCCAGCTTCCATCTGTCCCTCATCAACAGCCTGAATGCCCGCCCTAAATATTTCAGCCACATAAGCTCCGCTGTTTATACTACATGCAGTTATTGCTGCAAAAAACGGATCCATATGGATTCCAAGCACCATCGGCAGAGCAAAATAAATAATAAAAATCTGTACAAGTAACGGCGTTCCACGAATAAAATCGACATAAACAGCTGCCAGCCATTTTACCGGTTTTACCTTTACAACACGTGCAATACCAACAAACATACCGATTACAATCCCCATTGATACACTTATCAATGTTATTTTTACGGTAACTACTGCACCAGCTAATAAAAGAGGCAATGATTTTATAATTAAAGCAAAATTAAAACTCATCTAGTCAACATCCTATATATTTTTCGGCAACATCAATCAATTATTGGAAGGTTCCGTGCCAAACCACTTTTTATAAATCTTGTTGTATTCGCCGTTTTCTTTTAATTTTTTAAGAGCATCATTAATTTCCTGTACAAGTTTTGTATTATCTTTCTTCACAGCAATTCCATAGTTTTCGGAGGTAAGTTGTTCTCCGACACGTTTTACACTGTTATCACTGTTTTTAGTCATATAATAAGCATTGACCGGTTTATCATTTACTACAGCATCAACATTTCCAGCTTTTAGTTCCAAGAATGTGTCCGCTGAGCTATTTAATTCCTTTACCTGTGCATTAGGAATTTTTTTTGCTTCTTCTGCGCCGGTCGTTCCTATCTGAACGGCAATTTTTTTGCCCTGAAGGTCATTAAAAGAATTAATGCTGTTATTGTCAGCCTTAACTATTATAGTGAGCCCTGATTCGTAATAAGGATCCGAAAAAGCAACTTCTTTTTCTCGTTCTTCATTTATTGACATGCCTGTTATTACAGCATCGATATTTCCTGTCTGTAATGCAGGAATAAGTCCGTCAAAACTAATATTGTTAATTTCAACTTTAGTGCCCATTTCCTTACCTATAGCTCTTATTAAATCCATGTCAAAGCCTTGATAATCAGTATCGTTTTCACCTTGGAATTCAAATGGTGCAAAATCAGCACTGGTCGCAACTTTCAATACTTTTTCTCCGCCGGATCCCGAAGCGGAACTTTCCTTAGCAGTGTCATTGCTACCGCAGCCAGCCACGACAAAAGCTGCCCCCATAATAACAGCCAAACACAATAATAAGATTTTTTTCATATAAAATCCTCCTAAATATTATTTCTTCCAGCCCCTATTCACAGACAGGCATGAAACCATATCTCAAAGTACCAATGATCAAATTACAAAATATGGTTAATTCTTGTCCTCTTATATAAAAAGGAGCACGGATAAACCACCCATGCTCCTTTGCCGGCGCGCTATTCGCTGCCGCTGTGTTCATCCAGCAGCACTACATTGTTTTATTATGAATAATATTGAAACAATCACGGCAGTATACAGGACGATCTGGCTTTGGTTCAAAAGGAACTTGTGTTGTCGCGCCACATTTTGCGCAAACAGCCTCGTACATTTTGCGAGAAGATGAACGGCCATCTCGACTGTGCTGCCGTTTCGCATCGCGGCATTCGTGGCAGCGACTGGGCTCATTTTGAAAACCTTTTTCCGCATAAAATTCCTGTTCCCCTGCAGTGAATATGAATTCTTTGCCGCAGTCCTTACATGTCAATGTCTTGTCTTGATAATCCATCTACAAAATCCCCTTACATTTTTCAAGCCCCGTTGTTCCTCCTGCCATTGTGGTACCGTGCAAATTCGAACAATAAGCTTAATATAAAATTACGGCTAAGCCGTATGAATCACACACTAATGTCCACACTAGTACCAAGGTTAGAATCGGAGCCGACAGATAACTCAGTGATCATGTCAGCAGATGACTTCATTTCATCGAAGACTTTACCAAGAGCTGCTATTCCAACATTTTGTTGCAACTGGGCCTGATTCATCCCAACTGACATAGCAGCGATACTCATTGTATCCATAAGCTACATGCCCTTTCGACATAAAATATCATAAATCTGTTCTTATTATAATGTAAGGTAACTTAATTTGCAATAAAAATTACATAAAACACCTCTGTGCAGAACATTAAAAAAAATAATTATTCTGTACAGAGGTGCATCTTACTTAACATTAGAGTTTTCTTAAATTATTATCAATCATTAAACAACGCTGTGGACAAATAACGTTCACCAGTATCCGGTAAAATAGCTACTATTGTCTTACCAAAATTTTCTTGTTTCTGTGCCAATTTGACGGCAGCAGCAAATGCAGCCCCAGATGAGATTCCCACTAATACGCCTTCCGATTGTGAAAAATCCCGGCCGTATTTAAAAGCATCCTCATTAGATATAGTAATGACTGCGTCATAAATTTTTGTATCCAAGGTTTCTGGAATAAACCCCGCTCCGATACCCTGGATTTTATGTGGACCAGCCTTGCCTTCACTTAGGACTGGTGATGTTTCCGGTTCAACAGCATAAATTTTTATGTCAGGATTTTTTTCTTTTAAATATTTCCCAGTACCGGAAAGTGTACCCCCTGTACCTACCCCCGCAATAAAAATATCAACCTTTCCCTTAGTATCAGCCCATATTTCCGGCCCCGTCGTCAAATAATGTGCCTTAGGATTAGCCGGATTAGTGAACTGCGACGGTATAAATGAGTTTGGTGTTTCTTTAGCCAATTCTTCAGCCTTAGCGATAGCGCCCTTCATGCCTGCCTTACCATCGGTAAGCACAATTTTTGCCCCATAGGCTTTTAACAAATTACGCCGTTCTACGCTCATCGTTTCCGGCATTGTTATTATTATTTTATAACCACGCGATGCTGCAATCGCAGCCAGTCCTATACCAGTATTGCCACTGGTCGGTTCTATTATCACAGAATTTTTCTTCAAGATACCACGTTGTTCTGCATCCTCGATCATTGATTTGGCGATGCGGTCCTTTGTACTTCCCGCTGGGTTGAAATATTCCAGTTTGCCCAAAATATCCGCCTTCAAATCATGTTTTTTTATATAATTTGTTGCCCGTAAAATCGGGGTATTCCCAATAAGCTGTGTAATGCTATCATAAATTTCCGCCATGTTAATTCCTCCATTTAAACTAATGTTGTAATAATAATACTAACCATTCTACCTACCCGTCAATAAATATTGCCTAAACACTTTTTTCCCATTCAATCACCAATCAACTTCGCCTCCTGTTAAACAGAAAAAAGACCTGACTGACAGCTACACAAATGTTTCTGCCCGCCAAGCCTTTAGTTTTCTAATCAGCCTGATAGTATATCATAATTAATACACAATTATTATTCGCATCTTGATTATAGCATCGGCAATTTATAAAGTCAATATATCCTATTTTATTAATCAGATATATCCATACCATTGATTTTATACTATAATAAAAACTATATTAAATATTATTTTATCAGGTAACTATTATGGATGAAAAAAAGGTTTTTATTTCCGTATTACTGACATCTTTCTTCGGTCCTTTCATGGGCAGCTCTGTCAATGTAGCGATTCCTTCAATGGCCTTAGAATATGGTGTGAATGCCGAAAATTTGACATGGATACTGACTTTATTTCTACTAGGTTCAGTCATTTTATTATTGCCCAGCGGCAAATACGCTGACATGAATGGCCGACGCAAAGTTTATCAAACCGGGTGCATTGGTGTTGCGTTCACCACACTGGCTTGTGTTTTTGCACCTGCTTTAAATATACTTTTATTATTACGTTTTATGCAGGGCATTTTTATGGCGATGAACTTTTCCACTGGCATGGCTATGCTGGTTGCCAGCCATCCCCCACAAAAGCGCGGCCAAATCATCGGTTATTCCGCGTCTTGTGTCTATATGGGACTTTCACTCGGTCCCGTAATCGGTGGTGCGCTTACACAATTTCTTGGTTGGCGAACAATTTTCATTTTTACGGCACTCGGAATTTTTACCAGCATTTATATAATGAGTTCCGTCAAACAAGAATGGTATGGTGATCGCAATGAAAAACTAGACATGTTCAGTTCCTTGCTTTATGCATTGTCTGCTGCTTCGATACTTTACGGGCTGTCCGATTATGCTCGTCATCCTCTCATGAAATGGCTTATTATCATCGGTTTAGTCCTAGCTGTCGCTTTTATTTATCGACAGAATCATATTAAATATCCTCTTTTTGCTCTATCATTATTTAAAAACACTATCTTTGCCATGTCTAATACGGCTGCCCTCATTCATTACAGCGCTACCTTTGGCATTTCCTTCACATTATCATTATATTTGCAAGTGATACGTGGATTTGATGCCTTGAGTGCCGGCATGCTTTTATTACTGCAGCCAATAATGATGTCACTGTTGTCCCCTTTAGCCGGTGCCCTCTCTGATAAATTTGAACCGCGCTTAGTAGCTTCCAGCGGTATGGGCATTACGGCATTTGGTCTATATATGCTTTCTCATCTAACAACAACGACTACTTCTTATTATATAGGAAGCATCCTCATAATTATAGGAATAGGCTTTGCCCTTTTTTCTTCTCCAAATAATAACGCCATCATGGGTGCGGTACAACCTAAATTCTATGGTGTTGCTTCATCTACCCTGGCTGTTATGCGTATGTTTGGTCAGGCAATCAGTATGGCTATTGTTACCTTTTTACTATCAGTCGCCACTAAAAACATCATAACCGGTGGGTATATACCTGCTTTACTGGAAGGTATACAAAACATTTTTACAATTCTTTCCCTGACTTGTACTATAGGCATTATCTGTTCTTTAGCACGAGGTACAAGAACAAAAATTAATTAATTTTTTTATTTTCCTTGTATTATTTTATTTACAATGCTATAATTTTATAGTTAATAATAATTTAAGACTGGTTTCAAAATTTAATTTTGAATCCCCTGCTCTTATAAAAGAGCCGATAGTCCAAAGAGGGAGGTGATTTCGTGAGAAAGTACGAAGTCATATTTATTGTAAAACCAATGGAAGAAGAACAGACCAATGCAGTAATCGAAAAGTTTTTCGGCATTATTACCGATAATGGCGGCACTATTGATAAAGAAGACCGTTGGGGTAAAAAACGTCTTGCCTATGAAATAAAAGACTGCATGGACGGTTTTTACTGCTTGTTCGATATCACTGCCGAACCGGCTTGTATTAATGAAGTTGATCGTGTAATGAAGATTACTGATGAAATCTTAAAACATATGATTATAAGATTAGACGAAAAATAATTTGTCTAGGGGGGACGATTATGAATAAAGTCATTTTAGCAGGGCGTCTTGCCACTGATCCAGAAGTGCGTTATACCCAGACAGGTAAAGCTGTAGCTTCATTCCGTCTGGCTGTAAATAAACGTTTTTCTCGTGATCAACAAAATAATGCTGATTTTTTTACCATAATTGCGTGGCAGAAATTAGCTGAAATATGTGGTAACAATCTGGTTAAGGGCAGTCAGATTCTCGTAGATGGCTATCTGCAGATACGCAGTTATGATGCCCAAGATGGTTCAAAACGCTATGTAACCGAAGTAATCGCCAACGATATTGAGTTTATGGGTTCCCGCCCAACACATTCGGATAATAATTATTCAAATGCTCCGGAACAATCCAATTCATCAAGCACATCTGCTCCGGCAGCCGCTTCATTTGGCTCTGAGCTGCCCCCTGACGAAGAAATTCCATTTTAAATTAGGAGGGTTTCCAGTTGGTTAAACGTGATAGAAACAGAAGACCAAAAAGAAAAGTTTGTAGTTTTTGTGCAGATAAAGTTGATTCTATTGATTATAAGGATGTTGCTAAATTACGTCGTTTTATTACTGAACGCGGTAAAATTTTACCGCGTCGTATTTCCGGTAATTGTGCTCGTCATCAACGTCAGGTAACGTTAGCTATAAAACGTGCTCGCAATATCGCTTTACTGCCATTTACAGCAGAATAATAAAAAGGGGCTGTGGACAAAATGATTTCTCATTTTGTCACAGCCCCTTTTTATTATTTTATCCTATCTAACTACTAACACAGGACATTCAGCATGTGTCACCAAATATTGGCTTACACTTCCCATTATTATCTGCTTTATAGCGCCCAGGCCTCTGCTCCCCATTACAATAAGATCAGCATCACTTTCCTTAGAATAAGTCAAAATCATTTTAGCCGGATCTCCTATTTTCAGCGTATATTCTGTTTGTGGTAAATCACCAACTACTTCTTTTGCATGATCCAATATCTTCTTTCCCTGCGCATCAATATCCCCTGGAATATATGCATCCAAAGTCATTCTTTCAAAGGCAGATACTGCTGTGTTTAGATCAATTACATAAAGTACATTCAATGTTGCTTTGCTCAGTTTTGCAATATATACCGCCTGCTGCAAAGCATGTTCAGAATGCATCGACCCGTCGATAGGGACCATGATGGATTTAAATTCTCTCATATTCATCACCCTTTACCTTTGTTAATATTATTACGTATTCCTTATATATGTATTATTTCTATATAATTTGTTAAAAACCTTGTAAAATTTTTATAGATAAACACCTTATCCGGCTGTATAAATCTTGACATAAATTACTTATTTTGTTAGACTGACCTGAGCAGGGGTGCTTTAAGCTGAGAGGGCAATTGCCCAACCCTTTGAACCTGTTGGTTAATACCATTGTAGGGAAGCTCAATGCCACGATTTTAAAACTGCTTTTCTCCACAGGAAGGTAGTTTTTTTTATATTTCAGCGCATTTTCCCGATCCGGATTAAATAACAATTTGAAAAGAGGACATATATGAATTACAAAACGCAGTTAGAAGCCGCCAGAAAAAACATTATAACAGAACAAATTTCGCTAGTTGCAAAAAAAGAAAACCGCTCACCTGAATGGATAAGAGAACGCGTTTCCCATGGTGTCATCGCCATTCCGGCTAACATCCACCATCAATCATTATCAGCCGAAGGTATCGGAGACGGATTAAAAACAAAGATCA
Organism: Pectinatus frisingensis; assembly: GCF_014076555.1. Lineage (NCBI taxonomy): Bacteria > Bacillati > Bacillota > Negativicutes > Selenomonadales > Selenomonadaceae > Pectinatus > Pectinatus frisingensis. The sequence goes on along the minus strand of NZ_CP045424.1, from coordinate 312,137 downwards.
ATGTTAATCTCGGAGTATCCGGTGACGCTAAAAATTACGACTTGGAAATGGACAAAGTAAAAATGGCTGTCGACATGGGTGCCGAATCCATAATGGATTTATCCAATTATGGCAAAACACATGAATTCCGCCAAAAATTAATCGACTATTCTCCAGCAATGATTGGTACAGTTCCTATGTATGACGCCATTGGTTATTTAGAAAAAGACTTACTGAAAATGACATCTGACGATTTTTTACACGTCATAGAAGCCCATGCTAAAGAAGGTGTTGATTTCATGACTATTCACGCTGGAATCAATCGTCGGGCATTGGAAGCATTCAAGCGCAGCGGGCGCCGCATGAATATTGTTTCACGTGGTGGTTCACTGCTGTTTGCCTGGATGGAAATGACCGGCAATGAAAATCCTTTCTTCGAGCATTATGATGATGTATTAGAAATTTTGCGTGACCACGATGTTACCATATCAATAGGTGATTCATTGCGCCCTGGCTGCCTTGATGATGCTACCGATGCAGGACAAATTGGTGAATTAATTGAAATTGGTTATCTTACAGAACGTGCCTGGAAAGCCGATGTCCAAGTCCTGGTGGAAGGTCCAGGCCACATGGCTATGGATGAAATAGCTGCTAATATGAAATTGCAGAAAAGGCTCTGTCATAACGCACCATTTTATGTCTTAGGTCCACTGGTCACAGATATTGCTCCTGGTTATGACCACATTACTTCAGCCATCGGCGGTGCCATTGCCGCAGCCAATGGGGCTAATTTTCTTTGCTATGTTACCCCCGCTGAACATTTGCGCCTGCCCGACTTAAACGATGTCCGTGATGGTATTATAGCTGCCAAAATTGCTGCTCATGCCGCTGACATTGCAAAAAAACTTCCGAGTGCCCGCGATCAGGATAATCGCATGGCTGATGCCAGGCATAAGCTTGACTGGGAAGGTATGTTCAAAGAAGCTATTGATCCCCAAAAAGCCCGCCAATATTATGAAAGCACACCTCCGGCAGAACGCCATACATGTTCTATGTGCGGTAAAATGTGCGCCGTAAGGACTACAAATAAAATCCTCAATGGTGAAAAAGTATTATTTTGCGAAGAAACCGGTAATTGTGATTAAACTTATATTAACCGCACCTGCTAATCATAATAAATCACTTGACCAAACAACAAGTATATATTAGAATATGGAAGATACAGAAATGAATATATTATTTTTGTATCTTCTATGTTTGTCTGCTACAATCTGCCGTAAATCAGACAGCAAAAAGGAGGACTTTGTTCTGCAAAAGCATACAGCTTAGCGCTGGCTCTCACAATCAAGTGAGAAGACGAGGAAGAGGTTGTCGAATATTCAGCGGATGCCTCTCGGCTATAATCCGGTCGCAAAATTTGTCAAAACCACGAGGTGACTTGTGGGACAATACAAAAATTAAGGATTGGCAGATACATCTTTAATAATTATTTTATTTTGGAGGTATCGTATATGTGTGGTATTGTTGGTTATGTTGGAAATAAACAAGCAGAGCCCTTTCTTATTGACGGGCTTACCAAGCTTGAATATCGTGGTTATGATTCCGCTGGTATTGCAGTATTTGACGGTGAAAAGATAAATCTGGAAAAATGCGTTGGCCGTCTTGACGCTTTAAAGGCAAAAATCAGAGGACATGAACCTAAAGGTACCATTGGTATTGGACACACTCGCTGGGCTACCCATGGTGGTCCATCTGATGTGAATGCCCATCCTCATATGGATTGTAAAGGTGATTTTGCCGTTGTCCATAATGGCATAATCGAAAATTACATGCAGCTGAAAGAAGATTTGATTGCCAGAGGCCACAAATTTCTTTCGGAAACAGATACAGAAGTAGCTGTACATCTGCTGGAAGAATTATATGATGGTGATTTCGAAACCGCGGTACGTGAAGTCCTGAAACGCATCGAAGGTTCATACTCTCTCTTATTTATGTCCAGAAGAGATCCTGATAAACTCATCTGCACAAAAAAAGATAATCCATTGGTCATTGGACTTGGTGAGGGTGAGAACTTTATTGCCTCAGATATTCCTGCCATTATTGGTTACACACGTCGTAATTATATAATAAACGATGGTGAAATCGCTGTCGTAAAAAAAGATTCCATCTGGATAACCAACCGTGAAGGTCTGCCCATAACAAAAAAAGTTTTTGAAGTAAATTGGAATGCAGAAGCTGCCGAAAAGGGCGGTTACGAACATTTTATGCTCAAAGAAATCCATGAACAGCCTAAAGCTGTGCGAGACACTATAACATCTCGTATTGCCAAAGATAATTCATCAGTAATCCTTGATGAATTAAAATGGAATAGGGAATATCTTGACTCTTTCCACAAAATCTTCATTGTTGCTTGTGGTACGGCATATCATGCTGGTCTCGTAGGTAAGTATTATATCGAAAAACTTGTCCGTATACCGGTGGAAGTTGACATTGCTTCCGAATTTCGTTACCGCTCCCCAATTATTGACGAACATACCCTGGTCATAGTAATAAGTCAATCCGGTGAAACAATTGACACCCTGGCTGCTTTAAAAGAAACTAAACGGCTTGGTGGCAAGACACTTGCTATAACCAATGTAGTGGGATCTTCTATTGCCCGTGAGGCCGATGAGGTGATTTATACCTGGGCCGGCCCGGAAATTGCCGTTGCATCAACCAAAGCATATACAACTCAGCTTGTAACTATGTTCCTGTTGGCCATGTACATGGCCGGTATCAAAAAATGTATCTCTGCTGATCGCACTAAGCAGCTGCTTACACAATTACGTGCCCTGCCAGACCAAATTAGCAGAACACTGGAAGATACTGATCCAATTAAGACATTCGCCAAACAATATGGTTTTAATGAAGACGTATTTTTTATTGGCCGGTCGCTGGATTATAATGTTGCTCTCGAAGGCGCATTGAAATTAAAAGAAATCTCATATATTCACGCTGAAGCCTATGCTGCCGGCGAATTAAAACATGGTACCCTGGCGCTCATTGTCAAAGGGGTTCCAGTTATTGCCCTAGCCACACAAAAAAGTGTTTATGAAAAAACCATCAGTAATATAAAAGAAATCAAAGCTCGTGACGCAATCGTCATTGGCATAACGTCAGAAAATGATTCCGAACTGATAAAATATGTTGATCACGTAATCAAAGTTCCGGCTACTGATGAACTGCTGATTCCGCTTTTGACAGTCGTTCCACTTCAATTACTAGCTTATTATACAGCCATAACCCGTGGCTGTGATGTCGATAAACCGCGTAATCTGGCAAAATCTGTAACTGTTGAATAATTATTTTTAATCTACTATATTTCGGCGGATACTTTTATGTTGTTTCACAATCTATCTGCAAAAACAGATTTTTCACTGGCTGCCGCAGTAACTGATGCGGCAGCCTTTAGTTTTTTAATATTCCATTAGGAGGACTAAATTATTGATGAAGGCCTTTATTTTTGATATGGATGGTGTGATAATCGACAGTGAACCACTGCATAACAAAATTGTCATAGACTTAATCCACGACCTCAATATCATCCCCGATGAAAGATATCTTGATTCACTGTGCGGCCTCACAATAACACATATATTTAATAACTTAAAAAAAGACTATAACTTAAATATATCTGTTGAAGATACTGTCAATAAATATGACCGACAACTTATCGAACGAACATCCTGCATGCAGCTTGAGGCTATTACCGGTATTCCGGAATTGCTGCTCAAGCTGCAAAAAGCTTCTATCCCAACAGCAGTCGCTTCATCTTCACCAATGGAGTTCATCAAAGTGATAATAAACAATCTAAACCTCAATAATTATTTTCAATTTTTGTTAAGTGGTGATGAAGTAGAACATGGTAAACCGGCCCCCGATATATATCTTACAGCAGCAAAACGTCTTGATGTCCTACCGTCGGACTGTTTCGTTCTGGAGGATTCTCATAACGGTGCTACAGCCGCCAAGCGTGCCGGTATGACCTGCATCGGTTTTCAAAATCCCAATAGCGGTAAACAAGATTTAAGTATTGCTGATGTTCTTGTCAATACCATCACGCAAATAGATATCGACAAATTATAATATAGCAGCAAACTATGGAGTTGCCATACAAACAACATTGAACCTCATAAAGATACATATCCTATTTCCGCTCTTTTAGAAACGAGTGAAGGGAACGGAATTGCTATATATTTATGAATAAAAATGTTTATGTGTGTCAGCTCCTTTTTGTTATATTCGATTTTGTCCTCAATTGATTGGTACTTATCAATAGGTCTTTTGATTGTATATCACTTTATTATCTTTTATAATAAAATTAACTTAATTAAGTAGCGTGATTCCACTTCTAAATGATCATTAGGAGGTCCAAAATTGAATAAAGGAGAAATCAATCCACGAACAAAAAATATCATTCTTATCTTATGTAAACAAAAAAATTTTATGACTATCAGCGACATTGCTGCTGAACTACAGGTAAGTCCGAAAACGATCATCCGCGAACTGCCTAAAATTAATTCACTGCTAAGCGGATACACCGTTCAATTGGATAAAAAGCAAGGTGTCGGTATTCGCATAACCGGCAGCACAGAAACAATCGATAATATCAAAGATACTTTTTCCACTGTTCCGGAAAAAGTAGTCTATCAACCGAAGGAACGCGCTGGTTTTCTGACAGCACGTCTTCTGCAAAATCAACAACCGATGAAATTATTTGAACTGGCCCTGCATTTAAATGTTGCCGAAAGCACTATAAGCAGTGATCTTGATAAACTTGAAAATTGGTTTACTTCCCATCGACTTACACTTATTCGCAAACCAGGCTTAGGTGTATATGTCAGCGGCTCGGAAAAAGATATTCGTAAAGCCATATTGCATTACATTTACGAAAATATCGACGAAACTGATCTAATCGAAATTCTACACAACACTTTAGCGAAAGATTCCAATGAAAAAGACTTGGTGAATAGTTCATCACAACGTTTGCTGAATCTTGTTGATACACAGATTCTTCGCAAACTGGAAACAGTCATCCACCAAATGGAATCACAAGAAGCATTCAAACTTTCCGATAATGCCTATGCAGGCTTGCTCATTCATCTTGCTTTGGCCATACAACGCATGAACCAAAAGGAAAAAATAACATTTGATGACTCTTTTTTAAAAAATATCACCGATAAACACGAATTTGTAATAAGCCGTCGAATAGCAAAATCAATAGAACAAATTTTTGCCATTAAAGTTCCCGTTGAGGAAATAGGCTATATAGCCATGCATCTCCTGGGTACACGCAATCAGTACTACACTGGCAGCACACCATTTATTCCTAATTTTCAGCTGGTTCAGCTGGCTAAAAAAATCATAAAAATTGCTCAAGCTGAAACTGGTAAAAAATTAGATAATAATGAAAAACTGCTCATTGGCCTGGTAAACCACCTTGGTCCCTCAATAAGTCGTTTAAAAATGGGAATGGATATTCGTAACCCTCTTTTGGAAGACATTAAGGAAAACTACGCATCACTTATGCAGCTCAGTCAAATCTGCTGCACTGTATTGCAAAAAGTGGTCGACACACGTATCCCCGAATCAGAAATTGCTTATATTGCCATGCATTTAGGTGCCGCTCTCGAAAATATCCAATCCGATTCAAATATAAAATACCATGCAGCTATCGCCTGTCCTACAGGATTAGGATCTTCAAAATTATTGGCATCGAGAATAAAACATGAGTTTAATAATATTCAAATAATGGATATCATTTCTGCACTGCGGTTTGACACACAAGAACTAAATAAACGGCAAATTGATTTCATTCTATCCACCGTTCCTATTACCAATGCCCCGGTACCGGTATTAGTGATCAATGCTTTGTTAAAGCAAGAAGACATTCAGTTGATAAACACTTTTCTGGCAAAGCTCAAATATACTGCCAAAAGAAATATAGGCTCCTGCAGTCGACAGTTTTCACTCACCGAAATTATAAATCACATGATGCATTATCAGCAGGCCATACTAAATATATTAAATACATTTGTTTTCCTTGATGATTTCACCAGTATCAATACTGCGCATATTATCAACCGAATAAGTTTTGCTATAAAAGACAGTAAAGCTACTCCACAGACGATTATGCAGGCACTTTTCGAGCGAGAAAAATACGGCAGCACTTATCTGCATGAACAAAAAATCATATTGCTGCATTGCCGTACTAATGTCAGTTATCCACATTTTGCTATCGTGAAAATAAAACCTGAACTCATCAAGAATTCTGACCAATTTGTTGCTTCTATTATAATGATCATTCCCGACGATGATAAAAAAGAAAATGCTGAAACAATGGGCGCAATAACTGAGGCATTAGTTGAAAATTGGCTGTTTGCTTCTGTTATAACCAATAATAGCAAACCAGAAATCAAACTGGCTTTGGAAAACATCCTTAAGAATTTCCTGCAAAAAAAAATCAATTCGTTACTGAAATAATCAATTTATGTTCATAAAAACTATATATAACTTATACATTTCCTGAAAATATCAGTTATATAATTAATACGGAGGTTTAAACTATGTCTGAAACTACAAACAGCAATACCCTGCAAGAAAAAGTTCAGGTATTTGGCCGTTTTTTAAGTGGCATGGTAATGCCAAACATCGGCGCATTCATCGCCTGGGGGTTATTAACTGCATTATTCATTCCTACTGGTTGGACACCTAATGCTTACCTTGCCAAAGCCAGTGGTCCAATGGTACAATGGCTGATTCCACTATTGATCGGTTATAGCGGTGGTCGCGCCATTTATGGTCACCGTGGTGGTGTTGTCGGTGCAATAGCCACAGCCGGTGTAATAGCCGGTGCCGATATCCCAATGTTTTTAGGAGCCATGATAATGGGTCCCTTTGGTGGCTGGTGCATCAAAAAATTTGATGACGCCTTTGAAGAAAGTATTCCTGCCGGTTTTGAAATGCTTGTCAATAACTTCTCTGCCGGTATTCTGGGAGCTATATTAGCAGTAATTGCTTACATGGTCATCGGACCCGTAGTACTTGCCCTTAACAATGTTCTGCGGACTGCAGTAGAATTTCTTGTCAATGTCAATCTCATTCCTCTGGTTTCCATCCTTGTGGAACCGGGCAAGATACTATTTCTAAATAATGCTATCAATCACGGTATTTTCACTCCTATCGGAGTTCAGGAATCGCAGACTTTTGGCAAATCATTATTCTTCCTGATTGAAGCCAATCCCGGTCCAGGTTTTGGCATGCTGCTTGCTTTTTGTTTATTTGGTAAGGGTGCAGCTAAAGGTTCCGCACCCGGTGCCATAATTATTCACTTTCTTGGTGGTATTCACGAAATATATTTTCCATATGTATTAATGAAACCGCTTCTCCTTATCGCTTTGATTCCTGCTGGTATGACAGGAGTATTTACTCTTCATCTTTTAAATGGCGGCCTTATTGCTCCTGCATCTCCTGGAAGCATCTTTGCCGTATTGGCAATGACACCTAAAGGTGCCTACTTTGCTAATATAGCGGCTGTTACAGCTGCTACAGTCGTTTCTTTTATAATTTCATCAATAATCTTAAAATCATCCAAAGATACCGACAGCGAGGGGTCACTGGAAACTGCCCAAACCAGTATGAAGGCCATGAAAAATCGCGGCAAAATATCCGAAAATGAAACTGTTATCAATGGAGCCCAAATTAAAAAAATTATTTATGCCTGTGACGCCGGAATGGGTTCTTCCGCAATGGGTGCCAGCGCTTTGAGAAATAAATTTAAAAAGGCCGGCTATCCTCAAATCTCAATTACTAACTGTGCTATTGAAAACATACCGGCTGATGCCCAAATAGTAGTATCACACGAAAAACTTGCTGAACGCGCAAAAAAAGCCTCACCGCAAGCTGAACATATTTTTGTAACTGATTTTCTACAGAATAATGTTTTTGATATTTTAATCGACAGAATAAAAAGTGCCGGAATAACCCAAAGTAATATATCTGCCGACACTCCTAAACCCTCTAATTTTAATAAAAATTTGCTTAAACTCAGCAATATCAAAATTGGATTGACTAGCGTGTCACGCGATGAAGCTATAAAAATGGCCGGTCAAATTCTTGTCGATGGAGGATATGTAGATAAAGCATACATCAAAGCTATGCTGCACCGTGAAGAACAAGTGAGCACATACATTGGCAAGGGTGTTGCCATTCCACATGGTGAAAACTCCGCTAAAAGTGATATAAAAGCTTCCGGCCTTTCTGTCCTACAGTTTCCGCAAGGTGTCAAATTTGATGACGAAACAGCCTATATTGTCATTGGTATTGCCGGTATAGGTAATGAACATCTGACAATCCTTGCCAATATCGCCACGATGCTTGATGAAAATGAACACGCGGCCGACATGCTAAAAAATGCAAAAACCGCTCAAGAAATCTTTGATTTATTTACAAAATAATTAAACCGGTTTAAACTTAAATTCAGGTGGTATGACCACCGCCTGAATTTAATCATAACCATCAGGAGGAGTTCACAATGAAAGCAGTACATTTTGGTGCTGGTAATATTGGCCGCGGATTTATAGGAGAACTACTCCACAATTCCGGCTTTGACATCACTTTTATCGAAGTGGACAAGCATACAGTTGATTATATAAATAAGACCCATACTTATGACGTTTATATAATAAATGATAATTATCGTAAAGAAGTTATTGACAAAGTATGTGCCATCTCACCTATAACCGATGAAGATAAAGCTATCGCCTCCATCGTTGATGCAGATATCATCACTACTTCTGTCTGTGTAGATAATTTACCAAAAATCGCCGGTACTTTAGCTAAAGGTCTAAAGCAGCGCATTATCCAGCACAAGGAAAAAGTAAACATTTTATCATGTGAAAATGCTTTTTATGCTACTGATATACTCAAAAAAGCTCTAATGGAATGTAAAACGCCCTTATCGGAACAAGCATTGGATTCCATTGGTTGTTTTCCCAATGTAGCTGTTGACCGCATCGCTCTCAGCACTGAACAGGATGGCATTCGCATTCCCCAGATAGAAACATCCTTTGAACTGGTCATCGAAAAAAACAAACTCAAGGATCCGTCCAGCCAGCCAATAAAGGGTGCTGAATACGCTGATAATCTAGGCATGTATTTAGAAAGAAAACTTTATGTGTTCAATTGCGGACATGCCACTGCAGCATATCTTGGCTATTATCATAAGCTGCCTACTATATATGATGCGTTAAATAATAAAGAAATTCACACCGATGTCTTAGCAGTAATGCGTGAATCAGCTTTGATGATGACTAAAAAGTTTCCTTTCAAGATGGATGAACTAGAATTATTTATCCAAAAAATCCTGAAACGTATTTCTCTTAAAGACTTACACGATGAAGTGACGCGTGTTGGCCGTTCACCGATAAGAAAACTCAGTAGGAATGACCGTCTAATAGGTCCGGCAATGCTGACTGAAAACTACGGCCTGAAAAACGACCATTTGGTAAAGGCTGTTGCTGCCGCTTATTTATTCGATTATGCTGAAGATGAACAAGCTGTCGAAATACAATCTTTTATTAAAAACAATGATATTAAACAAGCCATACAAAAATACTCTGAAATTACACCTAATGATACGTTGTTCAATAAAATAGTTACTGCTTATAATAAAATGAACAAAAATTAATAAAAAAAGCAGTTTTGCTGCTAACAGCAAAGCTGCTATTTTATTGTATTAAACTTTTGTCATGCAATAATTATCATCTGATGCAAAATCTAATAACTATTGCACCTGCAAAAATAGCGCAGTATAATTAATGTATTAAGTAATAAAGAGGAGTTTGATATAGCTATGATGAGTGATTCTATGCGTGAAATGCTCGATTTAAAGGAAACGGCAGCAATAGTAAACGGCGTTCACAATCCTAACGCTGATGCCTATCGTGATCGTTTGCACAAAAAAATGGATGCCATCCCTGAGTACGCTTATCTAAATTCATTGCGAATGGAAGATTTTAAAACACTTGATGATTTATATACTGCCGTTCGTCCAATAAAAACTGCTGAAGAATTAGAAAAGAAAATCATACGCACGCCGGAAGCACAAAAAGGTGCCTTCCGCCGTCTTTGGAATCAATTACCCAAAACCGCGTAATATTTTATCTCATACGTCCTTACTCAACACTTGATACCCGCTGCTTTCAGGCTATTAACTTGAAATACAGCGGGTTTATTTAGACATCAGAAAAACACTAAAAAATGAAAGAGGTGTGCATTATGTCCAACACTGTTCCCACCATTCTTTTAAATGATGGCCTGCAGATACCGGCAATAGGTTTTGGTACCTATAAATTAGAAGGAGCCTCAGGTGTCACAGCCATAAAAGATGCCATTGACGTTGGTTATCGTCTGCTTGATTCTGCCTTTAATTATGAAAATGAAGGAACTCTTGGCCGCGCTGTCAGGGAAAGTTCTATTCCCCGCGACCAATTATTTCTTTGTTCCAAACTCCCCGGGCGCCACCATGAATATCATGAAGCCTTGTCAACCATCGAAGAATCACTATACCGCACCGGTGTTGATTACTATGATTTATATTTAATCCACTGGCCAAATCCCCGTGTCAATAAATATGTTGATTCTTGGCGTGCACTAATTGAAGCAAAAAAAAGAGGTTATATCCGCTCCATCGGTGTCTGCAATTTTTTACCGGAACATATTAATCAATTAATAGCCGAAACAGATGTATGCCCCAGCATCAATCAAATCGAACTACACCCTTATTTTAATCAGGCTCCCCAACGTGCCTGGGATGAAACCCACAATATTGTGACACAATCCTGGAGTCCGCTTGGTCGGGGCATAGCATTAGTGAAGAATGATATCATCGCAGACATTGCACAAAACCATAACAAGTCAGCCTCACAAATTATCTTGCGCTGGCATATTCAGCTAAAGGCCCTGCCTATTCCCAAAGCCACAAGTCAGATTCACCAAATTGAAAATCTCACCATATTTGATTTTCAACTGACTGATGATGAAATGACGCGTATATCCAGCCTTACCAAACCCAACGGCCGCAATTTCAACCAAGATCCGACAGTTTATGAAGAATTTTAAACACATAACCTGATATATACTAATGGCCGGTAATCAATAAATTACCGGCCATTAGTATTTTTATTTTTCAAATTTTCATAGAATCAACATTGCATCACCAAAGCTAAAAAAACGATACCGTTTCTGCACAGCAACATTATATGCCCTCAAAGTAAATTCTCTGCCGGCAAAAGCACTGATAAGCATTATAAGTGTGGATTTAGGCAAATGAAAATTCGTTATAATTCCATCCACTATTTTAAACTTATAACCTGGATAAATAAATATCCCCGTTTCTCCACTTTTAGCTGGTAATATACCGTCCGCCGAAGCCGCTGACTCCAATGTCCTAATAGAAGTAGTTCCTACTGCAATTATTCTGCCGCCAAGTTTTCTGGCTGCATTTATCCGTTCAGCAGTATCCTTGTCAATATGAAAATATTCCGTATGCATCACATGATCTTCAATATTTTCCTCATTAACCGGACGAAAAGTTCCTAATCCAACATGCAGTGTTATAAACTCAAGATTAACACCCATATCTTTAATTTCCCCCATCAGTTTCTTCGTAAAATGCAACCCTGCAGTGGGAGCCGCCGCCGAGCCGTTTTCCTTAGCATAAACTGTTTGATAACGTTCTTTATCAGCAAGTTTTTCATGTATATACGGAGGCAATGGTGTTTGTCCCAATCTGTCAAGTATTTCCTCCCATATGCCATCATAAAAAAATTCTACTACACGTCCGCCAAAATCCGTATGTTCCAATATTCTGCAGGTAAGTTCTGCACCAAATTTAATAACATCACCTATTTTAGCCTTTTTACCGGGTTTCACCAACACTTCCCATTTATTGCCTTCAGTGCGTCTTAATAGGAAAACTTCTACCTTACCACCAGTTTCATCGCGATGCCCAATAAGTCGTGCCGGTATTACCCGAGTATTATTAAACACCAGAGTATCCCCTGGTCTGAGATATTTCTTCACATCAAAAAAATACTCATGCTGAACAGCTCCATCATGTCTATCAAGTACCATTAAACGGGAATGATCGCGCTTTTCACATGGTGTCTGCGCTATAAGTTCTTCCGGTAAATCATAATCAAAATCTGTCAATAACATAAGCCAGTATCTGTCTCCTTTATCAGTACCAATTTCCTATTGATACTTCTGTATAGTACGTATATAAGATGCTTTGATAATCATAGCCTTGTTCAGCAAGAGCTTTAGCCCCCCACTGAGACATGCCGACACGATGTCCTGAACCATATCCCTCTACTTTAATTATCTCTTCATTACTATCGGTAATAAGATGAATATTTTTTGAACCAGTCATCATTTTCGGTACTTGATAATCCGGCAAATTCACATCAATAGACTTATTGTATCCTGAATTGCGGGCAATGGCAACATCGATCTTTTTAGGCAACGGTACAAACACGCCAATAGCAAATTTCGTACTCTTTAATCCTAAAATACTGCGCACCTTACTGCCGGTCAATTCCACTGTGTTTTGGGAACCGCTGAAAACCACTTCTTTTACTGCACCACCAACACTGCGATCTGACTGTCCACTGTTAAAATCCGATAATGTAATCGACTGCAGTGTTCCGATATTATAACCATACTGACTGAGCAATTGGCTTAAATCAGCTGGTGTGAACTGTACCATCCAGTGATAATCAGGCGAATTTTGATCATAATCAGTAACTGACCGCAGATATGGTATAAATGTTCCCCATACGTCCTCACTATTTTCCGTACTGCCGCCTGAGCTGGCATGAAATGCTGCAAATATTGGTTTATGATCATAAAGCAGTACCTGTCCTCTCGTCGCATCGACTGCTTTTGCAGCTATCTCATTTTCCACATTACTCCCGCCATAAACCTGGCAATGTGTCAACGCACAAACATCGTACCCCTCCGCTTCATGACGGTTCATACTATAAATGGCATAACTTCTCGCTGCAACCGCTTGTGCTTTCAATGCCTCTATCGGCCACGAAGAAGGCATTTCTTCAGGCACTACACTGTATAAATATTGCTCTAATGGCAGATCATTTATCACAGTCATCCCATTGTCCATTTTTTTTATCAGTATCTTGCCGCGATAAGCTTTATTATTCACTTCGACACGTCCATTTTCGTCAATTGCCTGCACAGATAATACAATACTTTTTACCGGAAGATCATTCACATACAAACGGTTATTTTTCTGTGTTATTAATACCCTCGTTCCTGTTGTGAATTTACCAAATCGATCATTTGTTCCCGGGTCTCTTATTTCAAAGACTTCATTTGCTGAGACTGTCACATTGGTTTGCTGAGTCCATAAACCAACGCGGATATTCGGTTGAGCTGCAAATGTCCTTGACTGTATTCCCATCAGCAAAATCAGTATCAGCCCCATAATCAAATGCTTTTTCCAACCCATACTTTCGCCTCCCTTGCTTTATCATACCTGCATTATTATGCAAAATAATCTTTATTTTGTCTTTTTACCATGTTTACTGGATGATATTCTATTTTTCATGTTCACGGTCTTATCACGCCAGCCGAAATAAATAAAACCGATAAAGGCCAGTAAAAATGCTATCACGCTGGTCATTTGAGCCGATGTACACAAGCCAAAAACCAATTGACTATAGTCACCACGCAAATATTCCAAGAAAAATCGCGCTGCTGAATAAAGCATTATATACAGTGTAAAGGCCTGTCCACGCCCATGTTTAAAAGAACGAAAAATTAATAATAACGCAAAAATGACAATATCCAATTGTCCTTCCCAAACTTCTGCCGGCCACAAAGGCTGACTGCCATATACACGATGAGCCAGAGTGGTAACCGGATAAATAATTCCGTAGCTGGTACCAGTAGGAGCTCCGAAAGCATCACCATTAAGTAAATTGGCACACCTTCCCAGTGCCTGCCCCAAAATCATTGCCGGAGCGAGAATATCAGCCATTGCTAATACATCTATATTATGCTTTTTGGCATATATTATACCGACAATAGTTCCTAAAAAAATACCACCTTGTATTGCCATTCCACCTTGCCAAACATTAAATATTTCTGTGATATGATTGCCATAATAATCCCAATCAAAGAAAAAAACATCCCATAACCGTGCCCCAATGATTCCTGCCATACCACAATAAATGCCCATGTCAACAACATATTTATGCCATCTGCCATCCTGCTTCGCCAGAAAATAACCAACCCCAACTGCCAGAATAATACTCAATGATAAAACCAATCCATAGGAACGTACCGGAAAACTTCCTATATAAAACAAATACTGATGCATTTATTGTCTCATCTCCACCCATTATCAAATATATTAGCTGCTTATTTAAATATCAACCACATTATCTCTGCATCCTCATTATTATCGAGATAGTAATGCGGCCGCCGTCCCACACTTTTAAATCCAAATTTCTGATACAGTCTCAAAGCTTTGTTATTAGAAGGACGAACTTCCAATGTCATGGAATTTATTCCCATAGAACGTATAATCATAATTATTTTTTTTATCATCGCCGATGCTATTCCCCGACCTTGATAATGTGGCATCAAGGCAACATTGGTTATATGTCCCTCACCAAAGATAAGCCATACTCCAACGTAACCGATGACCACTTCTATATCAGTCGAGCAGTCAACTGCCAAAAGATAATATGCATCTTTTTTAACTGCCTCTTCCCAAAATGATTGTCTGGACCATGGCATAGAAAAACAACTTTTCTCTACCACTTCCACAGCGGCTGCATCTGACGGAAGCATCTTTCTATATTCCACTTTCATTTATTACAATCCTTCTGTCGCTTTTCCCAGAGTACTTCCGCCTCCGAACGTCTGATATAGAGTGGTTCCATAGTCATTATATTATCGGGTAAATTTCTGTCCAGTTTCGCCAAACCAGCAAAAGCAACGTTAGCTGCCCGCGGCATTATAAGATAAGGCGGTGCCAGATGAATATTGGCGCGTTCAGCAAATAACGATTGTTTTTTCTGTGCTATATCTCCCAAGGCAATAACAGGATAATCCATTTTTCTGCATATCTCCAGCGCCGCTTCCAATTTCATCACCGTCATCGGCTTCACTGTGACAAGCTGCCTATTCTGCCAATTATAGACAGCAAAATACACATTTTCTTTCTGAGCATCAATAAATACTGCCGAATAAACGTTTTCCACAGGAAAATGATAAGCTAGTATCGTCCCTGCATCAATTCCAACTATAGGAATCTTCAACGCATACGCCATCATCTTTGCTGCTGCCATCCCGATCCTAAGACCTGTAAATGAACCAGGCCCAATATTAACAGCGATTGCTGTTAAATCATTTTTCCCCGTCTGAGCTATAGTCAAAGCATCTATTATATGATCCATAAGTACTTCTGATTGAGGCTTTTTTAACTGCATAGTAACCTCCGACAACAGTCTGTCATGTGTTGCTACCGCTGCGCTTGAAACCATAGTAGCTGTATCTATTGCCAGGATTGGCATATTTTTTTCAACTCCTCATAAATTCTGCTGTACTTCTCACCATTTAATTTTATCTGTATCATCCGTCTGCCATTTTCAGCAGGCTGCAAATACAGCTGTAAATTATCTTCTGGAACTGCCCGCCAAAATTTATCCGGCCATTCAATGACAATCACATCGCCATCTTCCTGTGCATATTCATAAAAACCCATTTCATAAAGTTCTTCTTCTGATTCCAATCGATACAAGTCAAAATGATATATTGTCACATCGCCTTTATAAACATTCATCAGATTAAATGTCGGACTTAGTGCCCCGCCGGCATGCAAAAACTCAACCAGCCCTTGTGTCAGTGTAGTCTTTCCGGCACCGAGGCCGCCTTGTAGGCAAATCACAACCCCTGTTCGACCGGTTTTACCTAAAAAAGCTCCCAGCTGCTTCGTTTGAGCGGGAGTATCCGTATATATAGTAAACTCTTTTTCATCCATAATAAGACACCTGTTATTTATAAATTTTACTTAACAATTCAATCCGGTTTAATTTACTAATTATATCATATTCTAGTTATAAAGTGAAAATCATCCGCTTGTGTCACGTTATACTTTTATCCTTTTATTATAGGATATTACATCATTATTAAGTATAAATTCCACATCGATATTCCCTTTTTTATCTGCATATAAATCAACCACTAAAATAATTTTATATGGCAATATTATTCCAAGTATACATGAATACAGTCCATACAGCAGCAGGAAATTATTACTATATAGAGAAGTTTATAAAGTCATATTAATTTACATTGACCATTAGGGGGTATTTATTTTGGTAAGTATGGCTGCTTCCCATTCAGTGGGAAAGATAGCAAAAGACGTTATTTTTGGTGCAAGCGCTGCCTGCAAAGAAGCTGTAAACAAACATGGCAGTGAAAAAGTTACCAATGCGACAATTGGTGCCATTATGGATGATACCGGGAAATTAGCCTGCATTCCTATTGTAGAAAAAGTGCTGAGGACTTTGCCAACAAATGACTTGATTTCTTATGCACCGATTTCTGGTATACCGGAATATCTCGACATGGCAACTGAACTCACGTTTGGTAATCACCGTCCCGACGGATATACTGCTGCCGTAGCAACTGCCGGTGGTACAGGCGGTATTCATCATACCATCTGGAATTATACCGAAATGGGTGACAGTGTTCTGACTTCCGATTGGTTTTGGGGTACATATAACATGCTATGCCGTGAATCAGGCCGAAAACTTGTAACCTATCCTCTATTTGACGACAAACAGAATTTCAATACTGCTGCATTCGCCGTTAAAGTCGATGAACTCATGGCTAAGCAGGATTCACTTTTAATTATCATAAATACTCCTGCACATAATCCTACCGGCTACAGTCTCAGCGACTCCGATTGGTCTAACGTACTTGATATATGCAGGAAACATGCCAAAACACCGGGGAAAAAACTTACCATTATGGTTGATATTGCCTATATTGATTATGCCGGAGAAAAAGATGAAACTCGCAAATTTATGGAGCAATTCACTAATCTGCCTGACAACATCCTGACAATTTTCACTTTCAGCATGTCAAAAGGTTACACCGTATACGGCCAACGCTGCGGTGCGATGATTGGTCTTTCTTCTTCCCAAGAGGTAATAACAGAATTTGCTGCTATAAATAAATACACCAGCCGTGCCACCTGGTCAAATGTCAATCACGGTGCCATGGCTCTGCTTGTTGCCATTAATAAGGATAAAACCTTACAGCAGCAGTTTGAATTTGAACGGGATGCACTTTATCAAATGATTCGCCGCCGTGGCAGCAAATTTATGCAGGAAGCGCGCGACTGTCAGCTCAATGCTCTTCCTTATAAGGCTGGTTTCTTTTTATCTATCCCTGCCAAGGATTCTGCCGCGGTGTGCAATAAGCTGCATGAAGATCTTATATTTGCCGTACCACTTAAAGCCGGTGTACGTATCGCTGTATGCTCCGTACCACTAAAAAAAATTACGGGAATGGCCCAAAAACTTCTAAAAGCATTAAAAGCTGTTGAATAGTCTGTCTAATGTAAAACAGGGCCGATGCATAATATGCATCGGCCCTGTCAGAGTGTAGACAATAACCCCAAATTCCTCCCCAATATGGTAAAATTATATTGGGGAGGAATTTTTTATGTATGAAAAGAAAAATAGACAATCACAAAAACAAATACAATTTGTAGCACTGGACGATTTAGTTCCCAAAGATCACATACTTCGTGCTATAGATGAAGCAATAGATTTTAGTTTTATTTATGATGAAGTGGAAGGAATGTACTCAACTTCACAAAAAGGCAATTTAGGAGTAGATCCTGTATCCTTATTTAAAATAGTATTTATTCAATATTTGTTTGGAATAAGAAGCATGCGTCAAACAATAAGAGAAATAGATGTTAATGTTGCATACCGCTGGTTTATAGGCTACGGATTAATGGAGTCAGTCCCCCATTTTACAACGTTTGGTAAAAATTACAAACGAAGATTTGAAGGTACAGATATATTTGAACGAGTGTTTTATAGGATTTTAGATGAAGCACAAAAAGCAGGTTTCGTAGATACCAGTGCAATTTTTATAGATGGAACTCACATAAAGGCCAATGCTAACCGTAATAAAAAAGAACGTGTAAAAGTTGATCAAACAATAAAAAATTACCAGCAAGAATTGGAAAAAGAAATAGATGCTGATCGAAAAAAGCATGGTAAAAAACCTACAAAAAAAGGGCCTAAGCCACCATCAGGGAAAAGCATCTGCAAAAGTAAGACAGATCCAGAAAGTGGATTATTTGTAAAAGGAGAACATGAACGTTGCTTTGCCTATGTAGCTAATACAGCTTGTGATAAAAATAATTTCATATTGGATTTTGTTGTTGGAGCCGGCAATATCCATGACAGTCAAATGTTTCATGGCGTATATAAAAAACTAGATAAATACAATGACACAAATGAAGTAGTTGCGCTAGATGCCGGCTATAAAACCCCTGCTATTATGAGAGAGATTATAAAAAATGGAAAAATACCATCAGTTCCTTATAAACGACCAATGACTAAGCAGGGATTTTTTCGTAAGTACGAGTATGTATATGATGAATATTATGACTGTATGATTTGTCCAGCAAACCAAGTTTTAAAGTACTCAACCACCAATAAAGAAGGCTACCGTGAATACAAAAGTGATGCTAAAACATGTAAAAACTGTTCACTTTTAAGTCAGTGTACTAATAGTAAAAATTGTGTAAAAGTCATAACCTCGCATGTATGGTCAAAATATATGGAGCTTGCAGAAGAATACCGGTATGTTCCTAAATACAGGGATATTTATAAATTAAGAAGCCAAACAATAGAGCGCGTTTTTGCTGATGCAAAAGAAAAACATGCAATGCGTTATACAAGAATGAGCGGCCTAGAAAAAATTAAACTACAGGTAACGCTCACTTTCGCATGCATGAATTTAAAGAAGCTGGCAATGTGGAAGAAAAAGAAGAGGAAACTACCACCAGCAGTTTCCTCTTCTTTGACATTTTTAATGAAAAAATTCATTTTAAGATTAAATTTTGTGGATAAATATGATGAAAGCACCTGCTGTGGATAAATGCAGGTGCTTTCGTCTTTAGCCTGACAGGGCCGATGCATAATATGCATCGGCCCTGTTTTATTATTTCGCATCTATACGAGTCCGCATTTTTTGTAAATGCGGCAACAGCCGGATTTCCAACTTATTCATCAGCTCCGACAGTTCATGTGAATCAAAATCATAACTAACTTCCGGAATATTAAACACTCGACTTTCCCCAAAAAATTCATCACGAAAAACATTATAATAAATTATAAAATTACTTTGATTGACAAAATCACTATAATCAAAAATGATATATGAACCGTTAATCACCCGTACCGGTTTATCAGGTGTAATAAAAAGGTGAAACCCAGCAAAACTTTCCGGTAGTTTTTCCCTGTAGTTCCACTGCATGATTTTCTTATCATGTACAATTGAAGTTATATGGTCCGGATTAAATACCGCCATATCAGCCAGCAAATTATCACAGCGCTCTTCCAGCATTTTTTGAAAATCAGCCAATTCCGCATAAATATACTCAATTACACAAAATTCAGTCAGCCCAATCCGCATACGCAGTTTATATTCCCTTGTTTCTTCATGATAATATGCTGTTATGCTGCGATGTGCCGCTTTATTTTCATAGCTGTATATATCAAGCATGTCACCATTTTCCCGCATTAATAATTCAAAAACAAACCCATGTGCTGTCTTAGGCAGCTTTTTCAAATACTCCCATGTCTCCACCTGCGCCGCGATTTTTTCTTTTATTGCTTCTTTCACATTATCACCGTTCTAACATTATTTACCGGTGCGGCCGCGCTTAGTCATCGGCACATTATTCTTACAAAGCGGACAATCTTCCGGTTTATATGTTTTCACTTCAAGGTTGAGCAACGCTTTATGAGGAACATCACCAAAATCAGCTTTACCACCACTTCTATCCACCAGCAGACCCACACCGACCGGTACTGCGCCTTCACTTTTAACAACATCTATAACTTCTTTAACTGAACCACCGGTAGTAACTATATCTTCAACAACAAGTACACGTTCACCCTTTTGTAATGAAAATCCTCGGCGAAAAGCCATCCTGCCATCGACGCGTTCTGTAAAAATAGCTCGTGTTCCCAAAGCTTTGCCAACTTCATGCGCTAATAAAATCCCGCCTGTCATCGGCCCCACTACCGTTTGTATATTTTTATCAGCAAATTGCGCCGCAATCTCCCGACATAAGGCTTCCGTATATTCAGGATGCTGCAATACATTGAACTTTTCTACATATGTAGGACTATGCAGCCCCGATGTCAACAAAAAATGCCCTTCCATTATGGCATTGGTTTTCAAAAGTAAATTTTTTACTTCCTGTTCAGTCATTAGCATATCTCTCCCATACTTCATTTATGCCATTATATCATTCTGCCCTATTTTTGTCATGCTATAAGCAGATGTTATCACTGACCATTAAAAGTTTTAAAGATTATTTTGCTTATACCATTGATACAAACAAAGTAATCCTGCAGCCAACCATGCAATTATACCAGGCATATCGTATTCAGACCCATATAATGGCAGCACCATTCCCATTGCACTCAAAACAAACAATGCTATCGGCATTTTCCAAACAATATATTTTGTCATATCTGTTCTTCTGCTTTTATTGTTTTTCTTTGATATTTTTCGTCTGCGTTTCCACCAACCGATAATTCCCGATATAATCACTATAATAGTTGCGATATCTAAAATTGCCCAAATTATTTTCAAATAAAAATTATCATGATTGTGAATATGAAGATCCAATGCTGCGGCAGCAACAGATAAATATATTGGCAGCGGTCTCGTAAAATATTGCAGTCTTCCTTGTTCATCGGTCCCAACAAAAACCATCTGTCCCATAAAATCAGCAGGCATCTTCTTAGCCTGTGTTAAATAAAAAACGTAGCGTGAATGATTTGCCAGCCGATCCGGAGTATCCACCGATAAAATATATTTTTGGGGGAACTGTTGCTGCACATAATTCACAGCTGCGGTAAATTCTACATTTTGTCCCTGCACCGTTTTTGGTAAATTCTGTAATGCTTCAGCTCGTGTATCACTTATATATGTCCCATATCCCAGCGAAAAAACTACTATCATGACACCACTGAAACAAAGCACTCCTGCCCACACACCAGTTACTATTCCCAAAAATTTATGCCAGCCGAACCACTTTACCGTAGCATTGTCGTCATCTATCCGGCCAAATTTTATTTTTTTCGTAAATGGTGCATAAATAATTACTCCCGATATAACCGAGAATAGGCTCATCACACACATCATTCCCAAAAATATCATGCCGCCCTTGCCCAGTCCCATATACATATGAAGTCTGTGCATTATATGCATGAATTTACTTATAAACGAATACCGTACCGACTCGCCATGCCAGTTTTGCAGTGATTTAGTATCGGGATAATAACTGATTTGTTCTCCACCCATACTAAGCCGTGCATCAACAACTTTAGTACTATTTTTATCTTGAATACGATACAATAACCGGCCTTTATCCGGCATAGCTGAAACAGCTTTTATCGTCTTATCAGGATACTTATCCTTTACTAGTCGAAATCCATCTGCTGCATCATTCCATATTGACTGATATTCCAAAGTGCGATGTTCCATTGGTTTATGTAAAAGATTATACTCATATATTTCCGTCTTAAATAATAATGGCAGCCCTGTCACACAAAGCAGCAGAAAAAATATCATGCAAATCAGACTTATCCATCGGTGCAGCTTATACCAGTACCGCAATATTTCATCTCCCTTATTTTTATAAATATAATTTTTCCCATTTTTCAGGGACCATACTATTTATAATATTAACGATCTTTTGGTACAATTGTTCCATTCTTTTAGTTTCCATAAAATCACTCCTTGTAATTAGTTAATTCTGCACTAAATTTTTCACCATTGATAAAATAGTTAACTCCAAATTGAGATGGTCGAGAAGAATTGCCCTCATAAATTGGCTCAATTTTAACTTTAACTTCTTTCCCATCCGCCAAAGCTTTCTTCCAAGTATTTTCCAAAGATTTATATTTGCTCCTGTTCAGAGTAGAATTCATTGGTACTAAATTATCAATATCCCCAGATTCTTTGAAGATACTTGCTATTAAATGTCCATCATCAGTAGTGTTAGCTGCAACATAACTTATTCATTACTTCATCAACTTTAGATCTTACTTCCTGCTCGCCATAATATATATTCGGTATTTTCAAATCTTCCTCATAGGGTGAAAATCTTGAAGTAATAGTAGATAACTCATAAAATAATCTATTTTCAATTTTACTTAAAGTATCATAATCTACCTCCGTGTCATAGATAACAGTAAACTGGTCACAAAAAGTACGGAAACCACAGTCATAAAGTGCCCATCGTGATTGTACTTCACACCACTTTTCGCCAGTTCATCCGATAGATTTAAAACTTTACCCGACCCCTTAGCGACATCAGCTGCGTTCTCCCCTGCTTTTACTTCTTTCGTATAAGCCTGTACAAATTTAGCTACAGCTTCTGTTTCAGGAACAAGCTTGATAGCTCCCTTGGCAACCGCCACGACTTTCATTCCAGGGATTGTCGCAAAGGCGGACATCAATGCTGATTCATTATCACCTTCCGCAAAGTAGATAATGGCATTGGCTCCTTCGCTTACAGGTACGAGCAGGATAAATCCACCTGTACTTAGTAATTTATGAACATTCTCTGTCATTGATGCGTTAGCGTCATAAACAAAATTCTTTATTAGGCTGCTTCCCTGCTGCGAGGTCAGGGTTATGGTTATAGGTAAATATTATCCAATTTTGTTTGATAAGCAGACGATATCTAAGAGAAAGAGAGCGGTCAGCGGATTTTTTACGCCCACTGACCGCTCTCTTTGATACGTTATATCAATTTCATGTTTTTTAGAACTCTTATCATCCAATCATAAAAATATTGGCAAGCTTCTTTTTCATCTTCAAATATTTTTAGTCCATTTTTATTTCCACGTTCACTATAATATACTTCCCACTTTCCATTAACTTCAGCAAGGCAGTATGCTTCATTTGGAAATCCACCCTTAAGTGAGTACATATCTTGTCTAATATTTTCAGAAATTAGTCTTTTCTGTAATTGTATTTTATTCATTTTGTAGCCACCTCCCTAATATATCCTCCTGCTCTAAGTTCCTCAATAGTACTACTAAATCTAAATTGAATTCCTCCACCTACTTGGTCAAACCAAGGGGCAATCTCACCACCTAATGCATCAATTGGTTTAACGATTTCATACACTGTATATGCCTTAGATTCAGATTCTGGAGCCAAAGCACGTTGTGAATAGGGTGTTCCCTCAGGTGAAACAAAATAACCACTCTCAGTTCCATACCTATCAATTCTTGCTCCTGGTTGTAAAGTTACATCTTTGGGGGTACCTACAAAACCATCATTCTTAGGCCAATTAATATTACCAGCATTATCAACCCAACCAGTGCTTTTTGCTGCTTGCGCTGCTTCTTGAGCAGCTGCACGTTCTGCATTAGTAGCTGCTAACTTTGATGTCTCTTGAACTGTAAAACGACCAATGATAAGTCCAGCATTACCCGACCTCTTAGCGACATCAGCTGTTTTTTCAACATCATATAATTCTTTTAATGCCTTACCAGCTTCCCCTGATTCGGGTATTATTTTAAGATATTGTATGCCGTCTTTTAAAACTTTTACTGCCTTGATGCCCGGTATTGCCGATAATGCTGCCAGTGCCGCTTCGCCTTTTTCTCCTTGAAAAGCATATAATAATGAATTGGCGCCTTCAGAAAATGATCCTATACCCGGGATAAAACCTGCTATATCCAGTGCCTTGTGAACATTATCAGCCATGCTGGCTTTTGAATCATAGACAAGGTTTTTATTATACTATTTCCCTGCGGAGTTATTACTCCCAAATCATACAATGTCACCGGATGATTTGCAAAATAACTATTTATGGCATAGTTTTCTGTGTCGTTAAATAGGTTTTCGTTATAAGATGGGTTTCCTTTCAAAATGCCTATAAAACGGAAAGGATCTGCCATATAAACTCCGGTTTCCCAAGCCTGACCGTTATCGTCTTTAAATTCATTATAATAGCTATTATCACTTTGAATGATGTCTATTATACGATATGTCCTGCCTAATTCTATCATTAGCTTTTTTTCTTCTGATTCAGTTATCTCCCCAGCTAAATATTCACTTTGAATTTGACTTGCCCTGTCTTCAAATGCCTGAACCTGTTCATGGCTGAGCCAGTTATTTTTTGTTTCACTGGCTGCTGCACCCGCTCCCGCCGCTGCACTGCCACCAGTTACCTTCGCAGCTGCGGCTCCTACAGCTGCGCTTGCCCATTGCATAACAGCCGGGTCTCTTATTTCCCCCAGTTCTTTGATAATCACTTCGTTGATGCCGGCTCCTGCCGCTCCTGCGACAAAACTGCTGCCACCGAGCTTACTCATTATACCGCCGGCAAAAGCATCAAGTGCTGTCTTTTCCGGACTGCCGTCTTTTAATCCAAGGTCGCCTATTGTCTTAAATATTTCTTCACCAAAGAGTTTTGCCAGTTCTTGTTTTTCCAGAATTTTATCTTTGTCAAAGATTTTGCCCAGCTTGTTTAAAGCGTCTTTTGTATCACGGCTGAGGCCGGATATGTCCTGTCCGGGGTTGCCTCTTATATCTATAGTTCCCGGTGCTATGGCCGACTTGGTCGTGCCAGCGGCATTGCCCTTTGCTTCTACTCCTATATCCGGGGTCAATCCTTTGTCTTTTGGTTTGACATCTTTTCCAGTGTTATAGTTCACTCCGGTGTTCTTCGAGTCATAGCTTGCTTTATTATCTATGTCCGAATAGGTCAGGGTATCGGTGCTCAGCTTGTTTTTGTCCGGCGCCGCATCGCTGTCGATGACCGCACCCTTAAGGTCGGTATTCTTGCCAACAGTAATATCGAAGCCGTCTTTTCCGGCATAGATACCGGACTGGTCTGCAGTGCTTTGGTAATCGGAGTCTATCCTGCCTTTGTCTGCCGAGGCATTAGTACCGCCCGTTGCTATAGCTATACCTGAGGAGCTGTTGTGCTCATTGTAGTCATCCGCATCCTGCAGTGATTTTATAGCAAGGTCACGGCCGACATTCATCTCTACTTTGCCACCGCTGGCTTTGGCGCCGGTGATGGTGGTATCCTCACCCGAGTTCGTTTTCAGGGTATCTCCTGCCGTCACTTCGGTATTGGTGTAGGCAGTGGTATTTTCCCGTGTTGCCGAGCTGTTTTTTTCCAGCCGGGCATTGTAGCTGACGCCGCCGGCAAGTCCGATAGAGGCTCCTATACTGCTCGAAGCAGAGCTTGCTGTGCTGTCTGTCTTATTGCTGTTTTGGGCTGCTGTCAGATTGATATCCCGTTTCGCATCCAGGGTAATGTTGTTTCCTGCTACGGTGCTGCCTTTTATATTGATATCAGTCTTATTGGCCGTTATGCTGACGTCTTTGGCCGCGCTGATACTACTGCCCTTGGCTTCTATGTCCGTACTGGTGCTGTGGCTTTCGCTCTTGGAACTACCAAGGCTTACGTCAATGCTGATGGCTGACTTTATGCCTTTTTTGTTTATGTCCCTTATTGTATCCTTGGCATCTTTGATCTGGTCATAGGCCTTTTTAGCATACAGGGCTTTCAGGCGGTCATCTTCTACCTGTCCGATGCGCTGCACCGGTGCGGTGATATCGTCTGCAGTTTTTACTGCCTGTCCGCCAATAGATACGGTCAGTCCGCTTTTTTTGTATTCGTGGTCTTCTTTACTGGTATATACGTTATCGGTGTTTTGTATATCCACCTGTCCGGCTGTTATATTGATGTCTTTACCGGCCATGATGTCACTGCCTTTTACGGCTGCCTTACTGCCAGCCGCTATATCAACACTGCCGCCGATACTGCCCACAGTGGCTGCTATCTGCTCGGTGTCAGTGTTTTGCAGTTTGTCCTTGGCACTTTCTTTACCGATGGTAAAGCCCAGCCCGCCGCCTGAGAGCAGACCGGATTTTTTGACGGATCGGTAGTAGGTACTGCCGCTTTGTTCTTCAGCAGAGATAATATTGATATCTCCGCCTGCCTTTAAGCTGACATCATTATCGGCAACAGCACTGGAACCTGTTATATTGATGTCTTTGTCGGCCAGACCGGCTATATCCTTACCTTCAATACTGCTTTTTACTACATCATCCGATGATTTGTAATCATATATATCTGTCGTTTTCGATGCTAGAAAGCCTTTATCTTTTTTGTGCAGTTCATAAATGCTTTCATGGTGCCCGGTATCATTTACCAGATTGATATTTCCCTGTGCGGCAAGGCTCACAGCACCTTTATCGCTGGTAATAGCCGAGCCTTTGATATCCACACTGCCGCCCGACTTTATTGCAATGTCACCTGCCGCACTGACAGCTGCACCGACAACGGTTTCATCGTCGTGCTTTTGGCGGGCAAAGTAGCTTCCCCCTCTGCTGCCTACGGCTATGTCGGATTCATTGTCATCTTTGGCATCGGTTATATCGATATCCTTTTCGGCAGTCACAGCAGCTTTGCCGCCGGCATCAAGCGAGGATGCTTTTAGCGTCACTTTGGTGCCTGTTATGCTGATATCTCCGCCGGCAGCTATATTGCTGCCAAAGTTTTCAACGCTGCTGAGTTCGGCACTTGATGAGCCGTAAGCCACTGCTACATGCTGCTTTTGGGATATATTTTCTATGTTGATATCCTTTTGGGCAGTGAGTACCAGCCCTTGTCCGGCTGCAAGCGTGCCGCCTTTATCCTCTATGGATGCCGCAGCGGAAAGGGTCAGGTCTTTGGCAGCGTTTATCGAGGCAGTACTGCCGAGCAAAGTCTGGCTGAGCTGTCTGTACTGAGTAGTTACTGTACGGGTGTTATTTATTATGTTTTGTGCCGCTATGGATACATTCTGTCCATTTATTACGGCACCGCTGTTTTCAACATCACCATCGGCTTTGATAGCTATATCGCCACCGACGACCACGGCATTTTTATTTTCAAGGCTGCCGCTTTTTATGGTGAGATCTTTGTCAGCCTTGATCGTGCCGATATTTTGAAGGTCTTTGGGACTTATCAGTGTCACATCTGTACCGGTTATGAGGGCACCGCTTTGTCTGAGGTCACCGTTTTTCAGTGAGGAGAGGTATACCTTCGGCACCAGCACATCTTGTCCGTTGATGTTTTCTTTTACCAGCCAGACGATGTCACAGGTCAGTTCTGCCATTTGTTCCTTGCTGAGAGCTACCCCGGTGGTAAGGTCATATTTTTGGGCGAAGGCGGCACCGTTATCCATGAGAGCCTTATATTGGTCGAGAGCCGAGCTGTAGTTGTCCAGATATCTGCGTCCGGTAAGTCCGGTTATCTGATCTGTAACAAGTTTTTGTTCATAGTAGCCATCGCCGAGTCTTTTCATTACCTTTTCGGGGTCATTTTTGATTCTTTGCAATAGGTAATCGCTCGATAAAAAGCTGTGATAGTCGGCAAACCGGGGATTGGTTTCAATGAGGTATTTGGCTGAGGGATCTTTATTGATACAGAATCTGTGACTGTCGGTTCCGGCATACTGGATCAGGCGTGCATCAATAAGGGTGCGGTCAGCACTGGCAGTGGCAGCGGCCGGTCTTTGCGTTATCTCATTTTTACCGGCGTCATAGGTTATATTTTTTATTTGCGGCGCAGTTATATTTACCCTGGCACCGCCACTCAGTATTCCGGCACGCTGGGTGGTTTCATCGGTTATATTCTGGTCATAGTAAGGAACGACAGTAGTTCCATAAACCCAGTGGCTGTGCTTCCACCAGCGGCCTTTCTTTTTGTATTTCCAGTTCTGGTAGTCATTTCCTGTGTCAGTTGCGATAATGGTGCCCTGATAACCGAGGTTTTCCAGAGAATCAGCAGCATTGATGGCAAGATCGGTGCCTGCCGTTATTTCGCTGTAATGGTTGACAAGTTTATTTACTGTGACAGCCACATTTTTATCCGCCGTTATATGGGCAGTCGGTGTTTCTTTTTCTATTGTGCCGGTTTTTATTTCCCGGTCAAAGCGGCGTGAGGCGCTGTAATAGTTGCCATTCCAATGGGCAATGCCGTAAGAGATATCCTGATGGGTAATCGTCCAGTCAGTATCGAATGCTGTTTTTTCATTGGTAAGTCTGCCGGCTGTTATACACAGGTTTTGTCCGCTTTCGATATCTGATGAGCTGTTTAAAAGATAATCGGATGCAGCTATGTTCATGTCGCTGCTGCCGTAGATCACCGAGCTGTCGGTATTTTCCAGTATGCCGGTACTAAGTCCTGTCTGTCCGCCGGCGGCCAGCAACGATGTTTTATTCAGCAGTGCCGCAGCTTTTATTGTCAGGTCTTTATCAGCGTATATGGCTGTATTTTGATTTTTGATACTGCCAAGAGCCGTGAGGGACACGGATTCTTTTGCTGCCAGATTGGTATTAGTGTTGTTGATGACTCCGGCTGATGCTGTCAATCTGCCGCCAGCTGTTATCTCGGCACCGGTGCCGGTCAGTGAGGCGGCCTGAAGGTCTGCATCTTTACCGGCCTTTACTACCGAATCATCATTTACCAGACTTTTTCCGGCAGTCAAAAGGAGATTTTCATCGCTGTATATAGCCGCTTTATCGGTATTATCAATAGTTTGTGCGGTCATTGTGCTATCGGCACCGCCATGAATGACAGCCGAGTTGTTTTTTATACTTTCGGCAGCAGTTATTGACAAGGTGCCACCACCGGTTATGACGGCTGATTTTTCGTTGGTCAGGTTGTCGGCATGCAGCTGCATGTCTTGATCGGCGGCCAGTTTACCGCTATTGTACAAAATTCCACCGGCAGTCAGTTCCAGACTGTTTGACCATAATTCTGAGGCATCATTGGTAAAGTTTTTTGTCTGTATGATAAGTTTATTCGTAGTATCGGCATCAAGCCCTTCACCTTGGATAAGAATATCAGCCGAAGGTGCTGCGAAGTCTACGTGTCCGGCACGGTTTTGCACAGGTGCTGCCGCCAGTACAGCGCTGGCCGTATTGATATAACCGCCGCCATTTATGGCGATACCGTTAGGATTGGCAATGACCAGATCGGCTTTTTGTCCGGCTATTTCCATATAACCGTTTAATCGGGTCGGTCGAGTACCTGTCACTTCATTTAGTATTGTCCGGGCCGCAACAGTTCCGAGTCGAAAGTTGCGGTCGATATATCCACCCAGCCGAGTGGCAGTATAACCGATCGCGTTATTGAAGATCAAGCCGCGCGATCCGACATTGAAATCGGTATAAAGATTTCTTAATACTCCGCTGCCGTCGGCTGTTGCTATCTGTATAAGGTCTATTCCATCGGCAGCTTTGTCTGCTATAGGTTTATACTGTTCCGGAGCGTCCTGGTCAGCCACCAGCGGTAAAACATCCTGCTTATCTTGTTTTTTTGTCGTGGTAACATTGGCATAATCAGGAATATCTGCTGTTCCCGATGCTCCAGGGGTGATGTCGTTGACAATCTTCTTTTCTGGTGCTTCGGTCTGCACCGGAGCTTGCGGTACCGGTTTTTCCGGCGGTTGTACGGGATCCGGATCGGTTTCATTTACTGTTACTTGTGCTGCATCCGTGTTTTGTATGTTATATTTTATCTTTTTTCCCGCCAGGGTTATATTCCGGGATGCTTTAAGGATACCGTCCGAGTTGATATTGGCCCCGGCCTTTACTGATATGTCGGCCGGAAGTGCCGCCGGGCTGTCGGTCTCGTCATCATCATCTTGTGCCTGTCCGGCAGCAATATAGCCGGTGTTTTTTGTCATGCCGCCGGATGTGACAGTAACATCGCCTCCGGCGCTTATCTGCCCGGCGTTGGTCACATCATCTGCGGCAGTGGTACTTACTTTGCCGGCAGCTGCCACATCGCCCTGCACAGACAGCATGCCGCTGCTTGATATGGACAGG
The DNA here is from genome assembly GCF_014076555.1 of Pectinatus frisingensis. Lineage (NCBI taxonomy): Bacteria > Bacillati > Bacillota > Negativicutes > Selenomonadales > Selenomonadaceae > Pectinatus > Pectinatus frisingensis. Next base: position 281,903 of record NZ_CP045424.1, on the reverse strand, counting down.
TCACCTTTTGAGTACAGCTGGCCGTCTACATTGACACCAAGACCTTTACTTGTCCCTTGCAGCATTATGCGTCCGGCATACATTCCGCCGACGGCACTGATATCCAGTGATACACCGGAGTCTGCTGCACCAGGCAGCGTTCTCGTCTGCAATGTGTTATAGTCTATAAGATTGCTGCCGGTCACGACGTTCAGATCGTTTTTTGCCCACAGCTGCGCATTTATTTTGGCCGCACCGGTCAGTATATCAAGTTTATCCGGTGCGTTTTCACTTTTTAGTCCGTCACCGTCGACAGCAATGTCACCGCCTGTGACCTGAATGCCCGACAGACTGCCATCCTTATCCAGCTGTGGACGTCCCGTCGTAAGCACTGCCGCCGGTATTGATAAAACCAAAGCCGCTGCCGCTGATGCCGTTGGGATTGGCGATAATGACATCGGCCCGCGTCCCTGCCACTTCAATGAGTCCGTTCAGGTTGGTGCGATTTGTTCCAGTCACTTCGTTGATAATTATAGTCGCCGGAGCTTTAAGCCTGGCGTTGCCTGCTATTTGTCCGGCAAGTACCGTATTGATCGGTTGCAGGGAATTGTTCAAAATAATGCCATTTTTATCCACACTGAAATCACTGTACAGATTATGTGATATTCCTTTGTCATTTGCCGTAGCAATGTCGATGACCGGGACCGTACCGGGATTTACCATCGGTTGATGTGCAATATCTGCCGAAGCATCGGCTATAGCAGCTGCCGCGGCCAGGGGACTTTGCAGTGTCATTGCCGCCAGAAGCAGGGCAGCTATGCTTTTTCTTATTTTCATCCTTGTTTTTTTCATTTTTTACTCCTTTAAAAATGTACTGAAACTGAAAAACCACCTGTCCTGGCCGGTGTGTCAAATCCTTTTGGTTTACTAAGCGGCCAGCCGATAAATATGTCATATTGAACGTTTTTTACTGTGCCTCTTATCCCCAGTGCCGTTCCCACTAGTTCCCTGCCCAGCAGATAAGCCGCCGATGGTCCTGAAACTTTGCCGTAATCGAGTGCCGCATATAGCTGTTGATCTTTATATATCGGCAGCCGCAATTCATTCCTGAGCACCAGCCCATTTTCTGCTGATAACGTCTGTTCTCCATCGAACCCACGCACACTATATCTTCCGCCGATGCCGAAAAAGTCTGATCCGTAAAGCAGATTCTTTGTATATTGCGCCTTGGCTTCAAGATTGTACTGCCACATTGTGCGGCCGATTTTCAGTGGTGCATTCCAGTTCAGGTTGAACAGATACATATTGTATTTTGTAGTCGATCCACCGGAAATATTATCACTGGCTCCCGGCTGCGCTCCCAGCCAGCCGACACCTCTTTGATAAAACAATGCTGCATCCAGGACACTCTTACCTATATATTTTTTATAAGTTACACCGATTTGTACTGCTGTGGTGTTTTGCCTCTGGACACCGATTTCCGTATTGTTTATATAGCTGTGTCGTCTATTGCGCAAAAGATGCAGCTCCAGATTTGTTTTTTGCTTCTGGTCCCTGTCCAAGAGACGAGTGATGCCCAGATCATAGGCGGTAATTGCACCTGAAGACATAAAAGGATTAATGGCAGTTCTCACTTTTTGATGATAATCATAGGTATAAGCACTGAAGGACAGTGTCTGCCTGCCCAGTGGTACAGCATAATAGATGCTGTTTGCTCTCGTCCCCTTATTTTGACCATCTTTCTCACCATCTTCATTAAAGGAAATGTTGAGTATATCATTGACAGAAAACAAATTATCCATTTCCAATCCTGTGGACAGCTGCAGTTTTCCGGTACTGCTGAGTCCTGAGTCATCAGCAGAAAACACTGCTTTCCATGGTTTGGTTCTCTTTACGGTAATCTCGATATCACTTTGTCCAGGTTTTTGGGCCGGCAGAATGTTAACGGCTACGTTTTGCGAGGAAACGCGCTGCATTTGTTCCAATCCCTGGTCAAGATCGTGAACATTGAGAAGGTCTCCATGACGCATCGGAAAAGCATTTTTCCATGTTCCCCATGTTTTGCCGGTAAAATAGATATTATCAATGGTTCCAGCTTGAATATTTATCGTCAGCACACCCGATGTGAGGTCTTGTGCCGTGACATATGCTTTTGTCGTGACATAACCGCGGGCAATTATTTCTTCATTTATGCTATTGAGGAGCAGGTCTATCCCAGCTGTTCCTATTTTTTCGTTTGCATATTGTTCGAGGTATTTTTTAATCCATTTGAATTTGGTTTGTGCATATGGACCATTTACTGTAAAAGTTTTTATCAAAAAGCTAACGTTTTCTTTAGCAGTTTTATCTTTTCCAAGTGTTGTGCACTTTTACCGTTCGAGATAAATTTTTCCTGAGTTCTGCGCTGATTTTGCTCCTGGGCATTTTGCTCGGCGAGTCTTTGCTGCTGGTGCTGTAAAATGGTTTCCTGCGAATTGATGTTACTGTCGGCAGCTGCTGTGCCGATACTGAAAATAAGTATGACAAATATGTAAATCATACTTATTATATAATATTTTTTCATAATGATTCCTTCCATGGTACTTTATTATTCCATTAGATTTTATTATGCAGTCTGCCGCTATTTTATACTTGACTGCCCGCTTTTTTAAGGACGGACAGCGGGTTGGCTGATTCGTTACAATGACTGCTGATAAAACAAAAGCTATGTATTCAATGAAAAAACCTAAAAGGCAATAAAAAACAAACCAATTCCCGAAAGAATTGGCTATTATCCCTTAATAAGCAAGACAATCCCCTCCCCATCGCTCGCGGGTAATAATGGTGATTTTTAAACAGGCAGTTCTCCTGACTCAGGTTCATAGCTACGACACTCCTTCCCGGTAAAACCAGTGGTATTTGTGCCAACTCCCCTTACAGTGGCGGGACCGTGCCGGCTTTTACCGGCTTCTCTATTAAGTCTTGCAACACCTGTCCATAGATATGCATTTTTTGTTATCTGCTATTAATCAACCTTCACTTAATAATAACCCAGCCTTAGCACTCAATTCATACAATTTCTGCAAAGGCAGCCCAACTACATTAGAATACGAACCATTTATGCCTTTAATGAAAACAGCACATTTACCTTGAATAGCATAAGCTCCTGCCTTATCCAACGGTTCGCCGGTCAACACATATTTATGTATTTCATTGTTTGTCATGGCCGTCATTTCCACTTGAGTAACCGCCATATCCTGCCAGCATTCATCATTATATACTAAAGCAATCCCAGTATAAACCTCATGCGTTCTGCCCGCTATTTTCCCAAGCATGGCAGCAGCTTCTTCAGTATCTGCCGGTTTGCCGTAAATTCTATTATCCAATGCAACGATCGTATCTGCCCCGATTATCCATGTGTCTTTATGTTTTGCCGCAATATTTGCAGCTTTCATTCTTGCATTTACCATTACCAATTCTTCTGGTGCACCGGTTTTCACTTCATCTGTATCAGAAGATTCACAAATAAATCTACAGCCTATCTGTTTTAATAATTCCCGCCGCCGCGGCGATTTTGATGCTAATATAATCATTTTTCCCTCTCAATCCTAAATTATTATACCAATAACCTGTTAAACAGCAGCTATTTCTGCCAAAATACTATCAACCGCTGCCTTGGGATTTGGTGCAGCATAAATAGGTCTGCCGATTACCAGCTGGTTGGCTCCATTTCTTAAAGCTTCAGCCGGAGCAGCGACACGGCTTTGATCATTATTTGCCGTTCCCCGCGGCCTGACTCCTGGTGTGACAATCATAAAATCCCTGCCACAAGCTTTTCGTATCATCGCCGCTTCCCGCGGTGAAGCTACAACGCCATCCAGTCCTGCCCGCTGCGATAATTTTGCCAGATTGACAACCTGTTCGGCAATTGGCATCGTCATGCCGAGACTACGCCAGTCGGTCTCGTTCATACTCGTCAGAACAGTTATAGCTATCAGTTTTGGCGGCCTGACTCCCGCAGCATGGGCAGCTTCTTTTATCCGCTGCGCCGCCTGACTCAGCATTGTAAATCCTCCAGAGGCATGAACATTAAAAATATCGACTCCAAATTTCATTAAAGAAATCAATCCTTCAGCAACAGTGTTGGGAATATCATGCAATTTCAAATCAAGAAAAATCCGCTTATTTTTACTCTTCAGGTAAGTTATTACCTGCGGACCAACAGCATAAAAAAGTTCCATACCGACTTTATAAAAAATTATACTGTCCCCTAATTGCCCGACCAGCGCCTTAACTTCATCCAATGTACGCACATCAAGCGCTGCAATGATTCTTTCGTCAGCCATATTATTCTCCTTTAAAACAAATCCATTAATACCGTCATTTATTATAGCACAGCTGCACTACTCTGCCCAACCTTTACACTTAAACATTTTCGCACTATAATAGTTAACATATTTAATTTTAGGAGGCAGTATAATGTCTATTGATAAGGTAAAAAACTATTTTTCCCAATATGATAAAGAAAATGATATCAAAGAATTTCCCGTGTCAAGTGCAACCGTACCTGAAGCGGCTCAAGCATTAGGCTGTGAAGAAGCCCGCATCGCCAAAACCCTCTCGTTAAAATTAAATGACGCTGCTATATTAATCGTCATGGCTGGTGATGCTAAAATTGACAATCACAAATACAAACAAGCTTTCGGCAAAAAAGCCATCATGTTGAAATTTGATGAAGTAGAAACAATGACAGGCCATCCAGTCGGTGGTGTATGTCCATTTGCCGTCAATCCCGATGTAAAAATCTACCTTGACGAATCACTTAAACGGTTTTCTACTGTTTTTCCTGCCTGCGGCAGTGCCAACAGCGCAATTGAACTCACCATTGATGAATTGTCCAAGTATTCTAATGCCGTCCGCTGGGTCGATGTAGCAAAAATATTATAATATATTGCTAAACAGTTAAAATTTATTTACAAAATGGTATTAATTCAGTACAAAACATTACATATATTATATGAATATTATATGAAGGGATTTATTTATGTTATTTATTGCGATGCTGCTTTTAGGAATGACGATTGGGTTCGTCGGTGCAGGTGGAGCCGGTGTCACTATTACTCTGCTCACTGTCGGATTCGGCGTACAAATTCACGCAGCTTTGGGAATAGCTCTCTCAACAATGATGTTTACTACATTTTCCGGAGCCGTAAGTCATCTTCGCGAGGGCAATGTCAACCTGAAAACAGGATGCACCGTCGGTATCGGCGGTGCAATCGGTGCTTTCATAGGAGCCAATATTTCCAATTATATGCCTTCAGCCGATCTAAAAACAGCGACAGCAGTAATGATGCTGCTATCGGCATTATTATTATACTTGCGGTTGTTCCACGCCCAATACATCAATATTTTTCATCTGCGCACAACTTTTTTAACCGGCTGGCACTTCTGGCTGCTGGCCATCATAACCGGCATATTCAATGGAGTTTTATCTGGAGCCTTCGGTATTGGTGCCGCAGCTTTTATCCAGCTTAGCTTATTGTTAATATTTGGGCTGTCTTTATATCAGTCGGTCGGTACAACAATGCTGGTAATCATTCCGATATCAGCCTTTGGCGGCCTCGGTTACTTAATTGCCGGGCATCTCGATTTATATTTATTTATTCAGACACTGCTGGGATTGATGATTGGTTCCTTTATCGGTGCTAAGTTCACACGCTTGGTTCCACCATCCCTGTTAAAAGTATTCATGGTTCTGATGCCGGTTCTCGGCGGACTCATTCTGATACTTTGCAATTAATTTTTAAAAATATTTTTTTCATGCTTTTATATTTCTTTACCAAAAACATTTTTCCTATTCATTCAAGGGATTTCGTCAACAATAATAACTGCCGCTGGTATGACGACATAATATTAGACGGTACCTGATACTTATCTTCATAACATTTATGTTACTGCAATCATTACCCTCAACAGTATCTTTTATCAATTACGCGAAGCGTTTTCTTCTCACTGCGCGGCAGTGTGCCAATAGGTACTGCTTCCACTTGTGCAGCAATTCCTATACATGTTTTAAAACGCTGTTTTACAATTTCCTCCGCAATTTCCTTTTCTACACCATGCGTAATTTCAATACGCAGCAATAAAAAATCTTTATAATTATCGCCACGATCCAGTATAATCTGATATTCACTGCTGATTTCTGGAATAACCTTAAGAACATCTTCTATCTGACCTGGATATATATTAACAGCTTTGATCTTAATCATATCATCTGTGCGGCCTAAAATGATGTCATGCCGCGGATATCGCAGTCCGCATGGACATTTTTCCGGCAGTAAGCGGGTCAGATCATGTGTACGATAACGGATAAGTGGTGCGGCTTCCTTAGTAAGCGTTGTAATCGTCAATTCTCCCAATTCACCGTCCGGAAGATTTTTCCCCGTTTCTGGATCCAAAATTTCAAAATAAAGCTGATCATTCCAATAGTGCAACCCATTATGTTCCCTGCAGCTGACCGAGATACCCGGTCCATAAATTTCTGTGAGCCCATATATATCGTAAATATCAATACCAAGCTCTTTCATAATACGATTGCGCATTTTATTGCCCCAACGTTCCGAACCTACGATACCGCATCTAAGTTTAATTTTGTCTTTGAGGCTGCGGCGTGTTATTTCCTCGGCCAAAAGCAATGCATAAGAAGATGTTGCACAAAGTACAGTAGATTGCAAATCTATAAGGAATTTGATCTGCTTTTCTGTATTGCCCGGTCCCATAGGAATCGCCATAGCACCTAACATTTCTGTACCACGCTGAAAACCGATACCGGCCGTCCATAAACCATAACCGGGTGTTATCTGAACACGGTCCTTATTGCTTACACCGGCTACAGCCATACAGCGGGCCATCATCATTCCCCATGTTTTTACATCATTTTCAGTATATGGAATTATGACCGGCTGCCCTGTTGTACCTGAAGAAGAATGTATACGCACTACATCTTCATCAGGCACAGCTCGTATGTCTAATGGATACGCACAGCGCAAATCATACTTATCTGTCGTCGGTAATTTAACGATATCTTCTGGTGTCTTAATGTCTTCCGGTTCTACGCCCTTATCTTTATAAAAATTATTATAAAAAGGACTGTCTTTTGCTGCATGCTGCAATGTTTTTTTAAATTTCTCAAATTGGTTTTCTGATATTTTCATAACATTTCCCTATCTATATCTTTATAGGCATACCCGATATTAAAAGCTTTTTCATTAAGCATTCTATATTTTTTCGGCACATATACTAAAATCGTTGCTAAAATCTGCTCCCTTGTAAATGGTAATATTTCTTCTCTAGCAAGTATACCAAGCATAAGCGCATTCAGTACCTTACCGGAACCTGCCTTGATACAAAACGCTTTCCCATCAATACAAATACATCGTCCAGCCTGCTTTTGGAGCCATGCCAGTATCTCATTCAGGTTATAGTCGTGATTTATCAATGAAGTAACCGGTTCAAGCGGATTTGTATTTACTATCACAGTTCCGCCATTTTTTAAATACGCGAAATTTCGTGCCGCCTCAGCAGGTTCAAAACCAATCAGCAAATCAGCATGCCCCATTGGTATCATAGGTCCGACAATATTTCCACCCAATCGTACCTGACTTGTGACAGATCCACCGCGCTGCGCCATACCTATAACTTCTGAAGTGTGTGCTTCATATCCCAAATCTATAGCAGTCTGTGCAATAATACGTGAAGCAAGTACTGTGCCTTGTCCGCCAACACCGGCCAATAGACAATCTATTTTCATTCTTCGGCACCTCCAATGGCTTTTACCGGACATATTTGGCTGCAAAACCCGCAGCCATAGCAAAGATTTGTATCAATAGTTATTTTTTTATTTTTCATAGGCAATATTGCCGGGCACCCTATTTCTTTAATGCAAGACTGGCATCCGATGCATTTTTCTGCATCGACCTTAGGTATTGGTCCTGACTTACTGAGTCCGATACATGGTTTTTCAAAAATCACGGCAGAAACACCTTTATATGCCACAGCCTCTTGCACCGCCGCCACTGCCTGCTCAAGACATACAGGACTTACCCTTTTAATAAGTCCAACATTGCAGCCTGCCAGCACTTTATCTATATGTACTTTTTCATGTGAATCCCCCATCATTGTATATCCTGTTCCCGGATGTGGCTGCTGGCCTGTCATAGCTGTTGTGGAATTATCCAAAATTATCACTGTAATATCTGTCTCATTATATACGGCATTGATTATCCCAGGTATTCCTGTATGGAAAAACGTTGAATCACCAATGAAGGCAATATGCTTTACTGTATCATCTATACGTTGCAATCCTTGTGCTATAGTAATATCCGCCCCCATACACAGACAAGTATCCACCATATTGAGTGGTTTTGCATTCCCCAATGTATAACAACCGATATCTCCTGTAAAAACTGCTTTTTGTTTTATTCTCTGCATGGCTAATTTTACACTATAGAAAGAGGCACGATGTGGACATCCCGCACAAAGCACCGGCATACGCACAGGAAGCTGCGGACTGTCTATCTGCAATTTTTTTACTGTCAATTTTTGTCCCATAAATTTATCAATAGCAGTGAGCACATTTTCATAATGATTGGCACCGGCAATGTTTGTTTCATCCGTATACTGTCCATGAATATTTACATTTAAATGATATTTACCACAGATTTTCAGCAATGCTTCTTCTAGTACCGGATCTAATTCTTCAATGACCAACACATCCGTAAGACCGTCAAGAAAACGCACTGCAAGTTTTTCTGGGAACGGATTCGGCGTTGCAACAGACAAAGTGCGTACATGATCGTCTGTATCCTCAAGTACTTCCCTCACATAAACAGAGGATACACCGCCTGAAATAATTCCATATCTGGCAGTTTTATCGTTGTTCATCCGATTATAACCAAATTCTGAAAATACATCACCAAGTGCACGTTCCTGCTTTACGATACGAATATGATTTTCATAAGAAAGGCGTGGAAAAATTACCCACTTTTTATCCTTTATAAATCCTTCAATATTATGTTTATCTATATCATCATTCAATTCAATACCGGCACAAGCATGACAAATCTGAGTAGTTGGTCGGAAAATTACAGGTGTATGATATTTTTCCGAATATTTGAAAGCTTCACCAATAAGAAAATACGCATCTTCTGGTGATTCAGGATCAAAAATAGGCAGATGTGCAAATTGTGCAAAATGGCGTGTATCTTGTTCTGTCTGTGAAGAAATCGGTCCAGGGTCATCTGCAACAAGTACGACCATACCTCCTTTTACACCAATATAGGCAAGACTCATAAGTGGATCACTTGCCACATTAAGTCCTACCTGCTTCATCGTTACCAATGAGCGTGCCCCCGCATAAGATGCTCCTGCAGCTACTTCCATGGCTACTTTCTCATTTACAGACCATTCGACATACACGTTCGACGGACGGTGTTTGGCAATTGTTTCCAGTACTTCCGTAGATGGTGTTCCCGGATAACCGGTCACGACATCCACTCCGGCACGAATCACACCAAATGCAATTGCCTCATTTCCCATTACTAATTTCTTTGACATATTCTTACTCCATTCATAACAGCTATCGTGCCGCTTTCACTACTGCTTCTTTCATCTTCCTTACATATTCCCCGACCGGTCCTGGTGCATCCTTACCGTACTTGGCAACAAGTTTGACAATTGCACTGCCAACAATGGCAGCATCGGCTGTTGCAGCTGCTTTTTGCGCCTGGTCAGGTGTAGAAATACCAAAACCAATACCGATTGGCAGATTTGTATTTTCCCTGATAATTTTTACAATATCATCAAGATTAGTCGTAATTTCACTTCTTACTCCGGTAACACCCAACGATGAAACCAGATAAATAAATCCCTGCGCTTTCCTCGCAATCATCCCGACCCTTTGTGCAGAAGTAGGTGCTATCAGCGAAATCACCTCTACTCCTTCTTTATTGGCATACTCAAAAAATTCATCCTTTTCTTCATATGGAATGTCAGGAATTATTACTGCACTCACATTTACTTCACTACATCTGGCAAAAAATTTTTCCTTGCCATAAGCAAATAGTAAATTAGCATATGTCATAAATGCCATAGGCGTATCGACCCGCTGACGCACGGTTTTCAGCATGGCAAAAATGCCATCTGTTGTTGTTCCATTATCCAAAGAACGTTTGCTGGCCTGCTGTATAACCGGACCTTCCGCCACCGGGTCAGAGAAAGGAATTCCCACTTCTATAAGGTCGGCACCATTTTGTGCCATTGCTGCAATCAATTTTTCTGTCGTTGCCAAATCAGGATCTCCTGCCGTTATAAACGCAATAAATGCTTTTTTATTTTTGAATGCATCTTGTATTTTAGTCATGTATATCGATCCCCCTATAACGTGCTATTGCCGCCACATCTTTATCCCCGCGCCCCGACAAACAAATAATGACTATTTTATCTTTGTCAAGCTGCGGCGCCAGCTTGATTGCATGAGCTACGGCGTGAGCGCTCTCAATTGCCGGAATTATTCCCTCAACCTGTGACAGATACTCAAAAGCCTCTACGGCTTCATCATCAGTCACCGCAACATATTCAGCACGTCCGGTATCGTGCAGGTAGGCATGTTCCGGTCCTATGCCCGGATAATCAAGTCCTGCCGAAATGGAATAAACCGGTGCTATCTGTCCATATTTATCCTGACAAAAATATGATTTCATTCCATGGAAAATACCTTCAGTCCCTGTTGTCAGTGTTGCGGCATGTTTTCCGGTTTCTATGCCCCGGCCGGCAGCCTCACAGCCGATAAGCCGTACACTTTTATCGTTGATAAAATTATAAAACATTCCCATGGCATTGCTGCCGCCGCCTACACAAGCCATAACCACATCCGGCAGACGTCCTGCCGCTTCTAATATCTGCTGCCTGGCTTCTTTACTTATCACACTTTGAAAATCTCTTACAATAGTCGGAAAAGGATGCGGCCCCATTACCGACCCCAGCACATAATGAGTATCATCAATGCGCCTGGTCCATTCCCTCATTGTTTCATTGACAGCGTCCTTAAGTGTCTGCGTACCGCTTGTCACCGCATGGACTTTAGCTCCCAAAAGCTCCATCCGGTAAACGTTAAGCCGCTGGCGGTCAGTATCTTCTTTGCCCATGAATATCTCGCATTCCATCCCCATAAAAGCTGCCGCCGTAGCTGTAGCTACACCATGTTGTCCGGCTCCGGTTTCGGCAATAACTCTTCTTTTGCCCATTTTTTTTGCCAGCAGTATTTGTCCCAGCGCGTTATTTATTTTATGCGAACCTGTATGATTGAGATCTTCACGTTTAAGGTAAATTTGTGCACCACCAAGATCCTTTGTCATGCGCTCAGCATAGTATAACAGTGATGGTCGGCCGGCATAAGTTTTCAAAAGATCATCCAATTCCTCTATAAACGCCGGATCGTTTTTATATTTTTTATAAGTTTCTTCCAATTCTATTACAGCATTCATCAGGGTTTCCGGTATATACTGGCCGCCATGGATGCCAAATCTTCCTTTTGTTCCCATTTATTTCAGTCTCCTTATAATCGTCATTATTTCTTTGATCTTTGCACTGTCCTTAATATCATCTACCTCTGCGCCGCTGTTTATATCCACTCCCCATGGATCAACGCCTCTTATTGCCCGCACGATATTGGTGCTCCTCAGTCCTCCTGACAAAACAAACGGCCTTTTTAATCCCCTAAGTACCGACCAATCGAAACTTCTGCCGGTTCCTCCGGCCAGCTTATCGCAAAAGGTATCAAACAACAGCATATCAGCTGATGAATTCCGCCATTTTTCAATATCTCCGCTGTTTTTCACCCGAACAGCTTTCCAAACGTCGCAACCAGAGGCCTGCTTTATCTGCTTGATATCCTCCTCCGTCTCATCCCCATGCAGCTGTATGACATCAAGTGTCAGCGCATGTGCTATATCAACTATAGCTTTGGGTACTTCATTGACAAAAACTCCCACCGTATCAATTGACAATGCAAGCCTTTTTTTTATTGACTGAGCCAAGGACAGTGTTATCCGTCTTTTACTGGGGGCAAATATAAAACCGGCATAATCCGGCTGCACCATATTTAAAATATCTGCATCTTCCATACGTGTTATCCCGCAAAATTTAACACGAGGCATTTTTACAGCGCCATATAACCGGGTCAGTTCTTTTACCTTATCTTGACTGCGCATTAAAGTCTCACCGATCAAAGCTGCCTGCACGTTATTTTTACGCAGGTGTTCAATATCTTCAGCTGTTTTTATACCGCTTTCTGATATAAAAATAATGTTGTCCGGCACTTTATGGCGCAGCTTTATACTATTATTTATATCTACACTAAAATCACGCAGATCACGATTATTGACACCAATAACCCGTGCTCCCGCTGCCAGCGCTTTATCCACTTCAACAGCATCATGCGCTTCTACCAGACAAGAAAGCCCCAGCATATCTGCTGTTTTGCGAAAATGCTGCAGCTGTTCTAAAGAAAGTAAAGCACAAATCAGCAGCACTGCACCGGCGCCCAGCAGTGCCGCTTCATAAATTTGATATTCATCAATAGTAAAATCCTTGCGCAGTACCGGAATATCAACTGCTGCCGCAATTTCCCGTAAATAATTGTCACTACCCATAAAAAATTCTGGTTCCGTCAGTACCGATACAGCTGCTGCACCCGCTTTTTCATAATCGACGGCAATTTGCAAATAGGGAAAATCACGGGATATTATACCTTTGGAAGGCGACGCTTTCTTTACTTCACAAATGAATGATAAATCATCACTGCTTAATACCTGTTCAAAAAGAAACGGCCGTGTATTTTTTTTGCTAAGCACTTCTGCTTTAATTTCTTCTAATGGTTTTTGTATTTTGCATTTTTCCACTCTCAATCGCGTTTTAGCGGCTATCTCTTGCAAAATCATCAAACATCACACCTCATTAGTATTTTTTATGAACTGCTGCATTTTGCGATAAGCAGCGCCACTATTTATTATGTCAGCAGCTCTCTTCACACCAGCAGCTATATCATTAACCCGCCCGGCAAGATATAACGACATTCCTGCATTGAGCAATACGGTGTCACGCTTAGCGCCCTTTTCCCCTTGCAGTACAGTCCGGCTTATCCTGGCATTTTCGACTCCGACACCACCGACCAATGCATCGCGGGCAGCATACGCTATCCCATATTCGGCCGGATCTATCTGATAATCGGAAAATTTGCCATTATCAACCTCACACACCATGGTCTTGCCACAGGCAGTTATTTCATCAAGCCCGCCACCATACACAACTGCTCCCCTTTTTACACCCAATTTGTCCAATACTTCAGCCATCGGATGTACGAGAGCTGCATCGTATACTCCCATAAGCTGGATATTAGCCGCCGCCGGATTACTCAGCGGTCCTAAAATATTAAATATCGTCCTTACTCCCAATTCCTTCCGTACTGGCGCTGCATATTTCATCGATGCATGATAAACCGGTGCATACATAAAGCATATTCCTATTGTGTCCAGCATCTTTTCATTCTGCACGGCATTAAGTTCAATCCGCGCTCCCAATGATTCCAGACAATCAGCCGCACCACATTTGCTCGATACACTGCGATTACCGTGCTTGGCCACAGTGACCCCGTCAGCTGCAATGACAAAAGACGCTGTAGTGGAAATATTAAATGTATTGGCTTCATCACCGCCCGTACCGACTATTTCCAATACATCGGCTGCACTATGCTTAACGGGATGACATTTTGCCCGCATTGCTGCTGCACAGGCAGCAATTTCATCAACAGTTTCTCCCTTTAACCGCAGTGACGTCAAAAAACCGCCGATTTGCGCATTTGTTGCCTTGCCTTCCATTATTTCCAGCATGGCATCATTAGCCGTTTTATAATCAAGATCATTGCCGTTTACCACTTCATATATAGCTTCTTTTATCATTACACTGCACCGCCTGTCTGTAAAAAATTTTCCAAAATACGTTTTCCGTTAAAAGTAAGAATTGATTCAGGATGGAACTGCAGACCAAATATTGGATACTGCCGATGCCGCATTGCCATCACTTCACCATCATCCGTCTGTGCCGTCACTATCAATTCTTCAGGCATAGTATCTTTCTCAACAGCCAGCGAATGATAACGTGCTGCCTCAAATTGCTGTGGCAGTCCGTTAAATATCGGCATATCATCGGTAATCGTAACCATGCTTTTTTTACCGTGCATAATCTTTTTTGCATAACCTATCTTCGCCTTAAATGTTTCTCCAATTGCCTGATGACCAAGACATACCCCCAGTATTGGTATATACTTTCCCAACGTGCGTACCACGGCTTCGCATATACCCGCATTAGCCGGGCGACCCGGTCCTGGAGACAAAACTATCTGCTGTGGCGCCATTTTTTTTATCTCATCCAAGCTTAATTCATCATTGCGTATAACCTTAATATCAGCACCAATTTCACCGAGCAGCTGATAAAGGTTATAAGAAAAGCTGTCATAATTATCAATTAGCAATAACATTATTCACACACCTCCTGTGCTTTCTCAATTGCTTCAATCATCGCTCTGGCTTTATTGAGCGTTTCTGTGTATTCTGTCTCAGGTACACTGTCAAATACCACCCCACCGCCAGAGCGGACATAAACCTTACCATCATAAGCTGCTGCCATTCGTATACCGATACACACATCCATATTACCGGTAAAATCTATATAGCCAACAGCACCGCCATAAATGCCACGCACACTTTTTTCTGTTTCATGCAATATCTGCACGGCTCTGACTTTAGGCGCCCCTGATAATGTCCCTGCCGGCAATGTTGCCGCAATAGCATCAAGCGCATCCTTATCCGAACGTATTTTCCCCGTGACAGTGGAAGTTATATGCATCACATGGGAAAATCTTTCAATTTTATGGAAATTGCTTACTTTTACCGAACCAAATTCACTTATTTTCCCCAAATCATTTCTGCCAAGGTCGACCAGCATATTGTGCTCGGCCAGTTCCTTTTCATCTACGCACAGCTTTTTTTCCAACGCTGCATCCTCTGCCTTATCTTTTCCTCGCGGCATTGTTCCAGCTATCGGAAAAGTAGCCAGTCGTCCGTCTTTCAACTTGACCAACGTTTCCGGTGATGCTCCGGTCAATTCTATCTGCCGTCCGCTCAAATAAAACATATATGGTGACGGATTAGTCGTGCGCAATACCCTGTAAGCATTCAATAAACTACCGCTGAATCCGGCCATACGGCAATTGGACGGGACCGCCTGAAAAATATCGCCTTCTTTTATATATACTTTAATTTTCCCGACCAATTTTTCATACTCCGCGGCTGACATTTCACTGGTAAATCCTGTAGTCAATCTACCTGCTTTCCCTTTATACGGTTGACCATTTTCTACCAAATCAGCCAATTTATCAAGCTGCCGCTCAGCTTTTTCATAATTTGCCTCGATATCATCAGTACGAATATTGACGATCAAAAATATCTTCTGCCGCAGATTGTCAAAAGCTATAATTTTATCAAACAACATCAGATCAACATCATTCAAATCCTGCCTTTTATCAGTAAAATCAAGCTTTTTTTCGCTATAGCGTATATATTCATAGGCAAAATAGCCGATAAGGCCACCGGTCAGCGGTGGTAGAAAGGGAAAATGCGGGCTTTTATAATTATGCAGTATCTTGCGTATTTCCCCCGCTGGGTCATCAGTGTGAAACCGCTGTTCATTAATACCTTTTTTAATACTCATTTGATGATTTTTGCACTTTATTTCCATAGAGGGATCAAAGCCCAAAAATGAATAACGCCCCCATTTTTCACCGCTTTCCACGCTCTCCAGCAAAAAACAGCAGTCACTGACATTTTTCATTGCCTGAAGCACCGCTATCGGAGTTTTAATATCGGCAAACAATTCCCGGCTGACCGGCATAATATCATATGAACCAGCCCGGGCAGCCGCCTGCAATTCTGCTAAACCAGGTCGATAATCAATCATCAGCAAACATCTCCTCAAAATAAAAACAATAAAAAAATACCCGCCCAAAGACAAATTATTTTGTCAAGGACGAGTATGTATTTACTCGCGGTGCCACCTTGCTTGGAAAGAATTTTCCCTCTCATGCAGAATACCAACATATTCCTCACAAATAACGCATGTGCTGCGTCATAGAATACTCAATAAATTTCTTTATCTTTGACTATGCCCTCTGCGGTCCATTTAATACTCTGCGTCCTGCCATCTCTCAGCAACAACAGCTCTCTGTAAGTGCACGATATATTTTTATCTCCGCATCAGTGGTTTATTTAAGGCGAATATTAATTTTGGAACTTATTCTACTATCTTGTTGTAATATTGTCAAGCATATTTTATAAATTTTATTTTGTCGCCATTGAAAAATTCTGTTATACTATATTCAAATATAGTAATTTTTCAATAATGGGGCGTAACCATGTCAAACGAACAAACTAACAAAGACTGTGATATGTGCGATATTTACCACGTACATCAAGACATGGTAAATAAATCAAAATTACATCTTTTGGATAATGCCACCACCGTACGCTTATCCGAAACTTTTAAGCTGCTGGGAGATCCTACCCGCATAAAAATACTGACCATCTTATCCAATGATGAAATGTGTGTCTGTGATATAGCTGCAACACTGCAAATGGGCCAATCGGCCATCTCTCATCAGTTGCGTCTCCTACGCAGTGCCCGACTGGTGAAATTTCGTCGGGAGGGCAAAGAAGCTTGGTACTCACTTGATGATAATCATGTTGTCGTCCTCTTAAATCAAGGTTTACAGCACATATTGCATAACTGATTAAGCGAGGTTTTCTGCCATGAGTAAATCAATCAATCTTATCGCCGGCATTTTTATTGCAGTTTCTCTTTTCTCTTCCACTGCCAATATTGTATCGGCAGCTCCTATCTTAAAACTTCATGCCGAAGGACATGATGTACGGCTTTTACAGCAATTACTGCAAAAACATAATTATACCGTCAACGTAACCGGTATTTTTGATGAAACCACCCAAACTGCAATCAAGGCCTTTCAAACCGATAATCATTTGCCTGCTACCGGCATTGTCGACCACCAGACCTGGTGGTCTTTAAATGGGACCAGTCCATCCACCGGCGTCCCGGCTGTTACTTCTGCACCTAGACCGACATCGCCACTTGTTGCAGGTATTCCAGTGAGAAAACCAGCCACCGGCCGACCGGCCAAAAATTCTCAAATTCCACAGTCGGAAGAAAGTGCCATAGCGACTATACGAAACCAGCAAGTTACTGAAACAGCTCCATTTTTACCCGGTAATAAGGCAGCCGCCATAATCTCAACCGCTAAAAAATATATAGGCGTTCCATATATATACGGTGGTGCCACACCCAAAGGGTTCGACTGTTCCGGCTACCTACAGTATGTCTTTAAACAAAATAATTTTATAATTCCCCGGACTGCCGATGCCCAATACGAAATAGGCAGAAAGCTGCCTGTCAACCAGCTGCAAGCCGGAGACCTGGTATTTTTCTCTACTGATACCAAGGAAGTCAGCCACTGTGGCATATATCTTGGTGACGGACAGTTCATCCACGCCTCAACCAGTAAAGGGGTACGCATTGACCGCCTTGATAACACTTATTGGCAAAAATACTTTATCGGCGGTAAACATATCGTAAAATAAATATTATATATTAACTGCCGTCTTATGAAAAGCGCAATATAGTCAATGATTTTAACAAAATATGCCAGATGATATATTTGCAAATTCTGCAAACATATCATCCGGCATATTAATATTATCCATAACCATCAAAATCAAGTATTTTTAGCTATTATAGCACCGACCACCGCACCGACTATGGCAGCCGTTGTCACTTCACCAGTAGAATGACCTTCATTATTTTGGGGCGGCGGATCGCGCCGCGGTTCTTCATGACGATGCGGCGGCCATTCATGAGGATGGGCCTCCGCCAGGGTAGTTCCCAGTAAGCCTACTGACATGAACGAAATAAGCACGAACGCTGCTAATTTTTTTATCTTTGTCTTGAACATTTTCCTCACTCTTTCTGTAAATATTTGCTTACTATCTATAAAAAGATTATAGCACTGCTGCTATTGGAAAATGTGACAACATTGTAACATTTTTATGATATTTTACATAATATCTTTCTGCATGTGGCCTATTATCATACAGGACCGTTTTTCACAACTCTCCTACATATTCATAAACCGTATCTGCTGCTATATCTGCCGGCACAGGCAAAAATATTTTTTATCTACACATTGCAATATTTCTGCCGTATTCAAAAAATCTCATAAAAATACTCTAATCATACGTATGTGATTTCCAAGCTTTACCACCTTATTGTCTTGTCAAATCGGTCAAGATAACGTAAACCGCGTCTGCCTTCCTGCACAACTATCGTATCAACAATATCGGTGATTACCTCATCAATGGTAAATGTTGCACAGGTTCCTCCCATATCAGTTTTTACCCAGCCAGGAGCCAGCAGTAGCAGTGCATAATCTTCGCCCCGGCGGGTGGCAAAACTGCGCATTGCCATATTTAATGCCGCTTTACTAGCCCGATATACTTCAAATTCACCTGTCTCATTGTTACCAATACTGCCCTGTCCTGATGACATAACCCCTATAGTTCCGCCCGGTCGGACTTTTCCGCTGAGTTGCTCTACTGTCCGCATCACACATAAAACATTGGTTATCATAATCTTGATAAATTTCTCTGCAGACACTTCACCCATGGTTTCATAACGCTCATTTGTAATACCTGCACTTACAAAAAGAACATCAAACTGTTCATCAATGATATTATCTTTGATAGCCGCTATCTGTTCTGGTACAGTAATATCAAGATATTTAATTTCAAGCCGTTTTTTATATTGCCCGATTAACGCCTGCAATCCCGCACCGCTTTTGCTGCGCACCGTCCCAGTCACCTGCCAGCCGCGTTCTAAAAGTTCTTTTGCTATTGCCAGTCCCAGCCCGCGCGATGCCCCGACAATCAACGCTGATTTTTGTTTCTCCATGTCACATTCCTGCTTTCCTTTTTACAACATTCATTCCATGATTTTCCGTTGTCTAAGTTCGTATAACTGTATTTCCCCATTATAAAACTAATAATATCCCATTTTGTTTACAATATCTTGATATATAAAATACTCTTTAAATGCTATAATGCCACAAAGTCACCCCTTTATGATTGATTTTTCAATAACCGCTATGTCTTTACAATACCTCCTTTTTATGATACGCTCATTTTAGAACATTCGAGCAACACGAAGTCAAGCATTTTTAAGGAGAATTATGTATACTATTAAAGAAGTATCACAAAAAACCCATTTGACTCCTTATACCATTAGATTCTATACTGATAAAGGTCTCGTACCGAATATACAACGTAATAAAAACAACACCCGTCTGTTTAATGAAGAATCTATTGAATGGTTAATCAGGGTAAAGTATCTTAAAGACTGCGGTATGCCAATAAAAGTCATCAAACACTATGTTGATTTGTATCTGGAGGGAACTGACTCCCTGCTGCCGCGATATAAAATTATTTTAGAATACACCCATCTGGCTCAAAAGCAGCTTGAAGATGCTAAAAAACGAGTCAAATTCATGCAGCATAAGGTAAAGCACTATACCGAACTCATAAATAAAACTAATGGCAATACATCAGATATCATTAATACAAAGGAGTGTCTTCATGACAACTTTATCCGATAATATATTGAACCGCAGGAGCATTAGATCCTATGAACCTAAAGCAGTCAGTTCCGAAACCATCAAAACAATATTAAATGCGGCAATCTGGGCTCCTTCCGGTAACAACCTCCAGCCTTGGAAATTTTCTGTGATTATGGAAAATAAAAAATTACTGGATAAAATCGCTTCCCTATCAATATATCAAAACTGGATAAAAACGGCTCCCTGCTTGATTGCTGTTTTTCTTGATCACGCCAGTATCATGACTAACATCACAATTCCCAAGTTATATATAAAACACGTGCAGGCTATTGGTGCCGCTTTGCAGAATATGCTGCTGACAGCCAATGATCTGGGTCTGGGGACTTGCTGGATCGGTGAAATATTAAAAAACGAAGAAGAAATAAAAATTCTTTTAAATGTACCAGCCGGGTATGAATTGATGGCTGTCGTCTCTGTCGGTTATCCTAAAATTGTTTCCAAAGGACAACGCAAACCGCTGGATCAGGCAATCATTGATTGGCAATAATTCTTAAAATATATTCATATTCGTCTTAAATAAAACAATACGCCGGCGGGAAATTATTAAACTTCCCGCCGGCGTATTGTTTTTACTATTATCTTATAAAAATCAGCAAAAAATATTATATTTTTTATCGACATCAGCAAAAATCTGTACTGAACGCTTCAATATTCCATTCATATACGCTATGGCTGTACCGTAATTAGTCATGGATATATTCTGCTGCCCGGCACATTTCAAACGATACTGCATTTCTTTTTCATTAAGCATGCAGCCACCGCAATGTATTATTAGTTTATATGATGTTAGATCTTGAGGAAACTGCGTACCGCTGGAAAAAATAAACTGTGGTGTTTTTCCGCTATATTTTTTTATCCAATGTGGCAATTTAACCGTACCAATATCATCACACTGACGATGGTGTGTACAGCCTTCCGAAATCAATATTTTATCATCATCCTGCAATTCATCAAGTAATTTTACGGCCTGCATCTGCGCCAGCAGATTTCCCTTATAACGGGAAAATAAAATAGAAAATGATGTCAACGATACATCATCCGGTGTCTGCCTTGCAACATTTGCAAAAGCCTGACTATCGGTAATTACCATTTTCGGTTTTTTACTGAGTCCTGCTATTACTTTACTCAATTGACTGTCCTGTGTCATGACTGCTGTGGCTCCAATATCCAGCAATTCCCTTATGGTCTGCTGCTGCGGCAGTATCAGCCGTCCCTTAGGTGCTGCCTTATCAATCGGTATCACTAAAATAACTGTGTCACCGGCAGCCACTATATCCTTAAGCAGTGTTTTTCCATTATCACATCGAATTAAATGCGCCAACCGTTCCTTTAATTCGAATATGCCGTCATTGTTTTTAGCACTAATAAGTACACCATGTTGTAAATCAATGGTTTTAATAGGTGTCCCTAAATCACTTTTATTATATGCTATAATATAAGGTATCCGCTGTGCCTTAAACAATTCCAGCATATCCCTGTCAGCCGTCGTTAAAGGATCCACAGCATTTACGACCAGCACCGCTATATCGGTTTTATGCAGCACTTGTTTCGTTTTTTCCACACGCAGCCTGCCAAGTGTTCCCCTGTCATCAATTCCCGGTGTATCAATAATCGTCACCGGACCGAGTGGTAAAAGTTCCATTGCTTTATACACCGGATCAGTCGTTGTTCCTTTCACCTCAGAAACTATAGCTATATTTTGATTGGTGACAGCATTCATAACACTCGACTTGCCGGCATTTCTCACGCCAAAAAAAGCAATATGTGTACGGTTTGCCGAAGGTACAGCATTCAAGTCCATAAAAATCTCCTTTTAAAAACGAAAATCTCTTGCCCCATTCTCGATAAGCTGCAATTCACCTGCAACTTTATTGCGGACACTGTCACTGCCAATATTGTTTATTTGTTTGGCGATAACTTTTAATCCCAAGTTCTTAGTCGCCGGTGACGCATAATCGCACAGATATTCCTTAAGTGTCAACAAAGCATTAGGCAGACAGCAATTTAAAATCTGTTCGCTTTTGCAGATGCTCATAAACCTGTCACCAACCCGACCGGCACGATAACATGCCGTACAAAAGCTAGGTACATAATCAAGCTGCATGAGCCAGTCAACAACTTCGTCTAAAGAGCGGTTGTCACTGACATCAAACTGTTTAGAATTATCCTCTGCCTTTTCCTCTTCTGCGTAGCCGCCTACACTTGTTCTCGAACCACCGCTTATCTGTGAAATACCAAGATCAAGCACCTTTTCACGACATTGTTGGTTTTCTCTGGTTGAAACTATCATACCGGTATAAGGCACAGCTATCCTGATACAGGCTACTATTTTGGCAAAAGTATCATCTGATATTCCGTTATCAAATGCAGCCGGATCAATATCATCAGCTTTTCTGATGCGTGGTACGCTTATTGTATGCGGTCCTACACCAAAGCGTGCTTCCAAATGTTCGGCATGCATCAGCAAACCGGCGAATTCATATCTGTATGTTGATAGTCCAAACAACACACCGCAGCCGACATCGTCTATACCACCCTGCATCGCCCGATCCATTGCTTCAGTATGATAATCATAATTGTGTTTTGGTCCGGTCGGATGCAGCTTTTCATAATTTTTCTTATGATATGTTTCTTGGAAAAGTATATATGTTCCTATTTCCGCTTCTTTAAGCATATGGTACTCTTCCACAGTAGTCGCTGCGATATTTACATTAACTCGGCGAATGGCACCATTCTTATGTTTTATATTATATATGGTATTAATACTGTCCAATATATACTCGATTGGATTATTCACCGGATCTTCACCACATTCGATTGCCAGTCTTTTATGCCCCATATCCTGCAATGCGATTACTTCTTCTTCTATTTCTTTTTGCGTCAGTTTGCGTCGACAGATATGTTTGTTTTTGGCATGATATGGACAATATACACAACCGTTCACACAGTAGTTTGACAAATAAAGCGGCGCAAATAAAACAATACGATCTCCATAAAAATCTTCTTTTATTCTCTTAGCCAGTTTGAATATCTGCTGATTGAGTTCAGGTATATCACAAGCCAGCAGTACTGAAGCTTCCCGATGGGAAAGACCTTTATTTTTATGTGCTTTTTCCAAAATTGTTTCTATCAGCACCCTATTATGTTTATTTTTCTCTGCATAATCCAAAGTTTCCATAATTTCTTCATCATTGATAAAATCATCAGCATGTTCTGATTTGGGATTGTACAAAAAATCGTCTTCTTTCTTAAAATTACTATATTATCTCTCACTGCGGCAGAAAAAATATATACAGATTACTACAATGTTTACTCCCATTTATCGCTATTTCAAAATATTACTGCACAATGCCCTCAAAAATCAAACTCTTTTGTCCTTGCCTGATAGCACGTATGCAAAAGCTGATGTGCCTTGTCACTGCCGGGGCTTACCAAAAATTCAGCATACAGTTTTTTCAAATATGGATTTTCATGTGACCGGCGTAGTTTACTGCTACGGTCAATTTCATATAAAGCGCTCATTCGTTTCTTAGTAGCAGCGAAAGTCGTGGTGACTGGCTGACCGCCGCCTCCCACACACCCACCGGGACAGGCCATTATTTCTATAAAATCATAATCACACTGTCCGGCCTGCAGTTTATTCATAACCAATGCTGCGTTTTTCAATGTGTGTACGACCGCTATTTTCAAATTGTATTTATCTATTTTCACCTGGGCTTCTTTTATTCCTTCAAATCCACGTACCGGAGTATACTCCAGCGTCGGCATTTCCCGTCCTGTCAGCCATTCATAAGCTGTGCGCAATGCAGCTTCCATAACACCACCGGTAGTACCGAAAATAGCACCGGCTCCTGTTGATTCCCCCATCGGATCATCAAATTCATCTTCTTGTAAATTAACAAAATCTATGCCTATATATTTTATTAATTTTATCAAACCACGAGTCGTTATAACCGCATCTGTATCAAAATTTCCATTTTTCCCCAGCTCCGGCCGCCTTGCCTCGTATTTTTTAGCAATACACGGCATAACTGCTACTGAAAAAATATTTTCCGGCGCAATTTTCTCCTGCCTGGCATATTGTGTTTTCAATACTGCAGAAAAAATCGACATAGGTGATTTGGTACTCGATAAATGTTCAATTTCACCTGGGTAATGCTTTTCAACAAAATTTACCCATGCCGGACAGCACGATGTTGTCATTGGCATTTTTCTATTATTTTTCAATCTGTCAATAAGTTCACATGCTTCCTCAGTTATAGTCAAATCAGCCCCATAGTTTGTATCGAACACTTTATCAAAGCCAATCATCCGCAATGCAGCCACCATCTTTTTAGTGACTATGCTTCCATTGGGCAGGCCAAATGCATCTCCGAGTGCTACACGAACTGACGGCGCCGTCTGCACAATAACTTTTTTTGCAGGATCAAATATCGCATCCAGCACCTTATCAGTGTCATCTCTTTCCACTAACGCACCGACAGGGCAGACAACTGTACA
This sequence comes from Pectinatus frisingensis, assembly GCF_014076555.1. Classification (NCBI taxonomy): domain Bacteria; kingdom Bacillati; phylum Bacillota; class Negativicutes; order Selenomonadales; family Selenomonadaceae; genus Pectinatus; species Pectinatus frisingensis. Next base: position 257,596 of record NZ_CP045424.1, on the reverse strand, counting down.
TTGTCCGCACAAAACACAATCCGTTTTAGTAAAATCGTCTTCATACGGCGTGGTAACCTTTAATCCCGTACTTCTCCCGGCAAAACCGATTGCCTCTATCCCTTGAACATCCTTACAGACACGTATACAGCGTCCGCATTTTACACATTTTTCCGGATCGTGCACAAGGCTGGGGTTGCCAGTTCGCACCGTCAGATGTTCAGCAACATGTGTCAAATTAGGACGCAGTACATTAAACCGACTGCACAGCTGCTGTAAAACACAATTGCCATTGCGTGGACAGGTCAGACAGTTTTCTTCATGATCAGCCATAATCAACTGCAAAATTCCCCTTTGTGTATCACGCACTACTTTCGTGTCCGTAAATACTTCCATGCCCTCCCAACATTCTGTTGCGCAAGCTGCCAGAAGGCGCTTTTTACCAACCACTTCCACTGAGCAAATGCGGCAGCGTGCTTTGATCCGTTGGTCGGGATGATAACATAAATGAGGAATATCAATATGCAGCAGCCGGGCTGCTTCAAGTATCTTCGTGCCCTTGTGTACTCTTACCGGCATACCGTTTATTTTTAAATTAATCATATCTTCCATTATCATATGCCCCCTGCTGATTTTTTCACTGTAAAAACTTCAGGGAAAATAGTAAATGCTGATTTCAAGGCATTTTGCGCCGTTTCTCCCAATCCGCACAGAGATGACATCGGCATTACTGTGGCAAATGTTTTCATCGTTCTTATATCTTCATCAGTATGTATCCCATTCTTTATCTTTTCTAAAAATATTCTTATATGCCTGTTGCCTTCGCGGCAGGGTGTACACTGTCCGCAGCTTTCATGCAGAAAAAAATCCTGCGTATAACGTAAAAAATCAATTACACTCGTGCGCTCATCTATCACTAAAACAGACCCTGAACCAATTATCAAATTGTTTGCCGTAAATGATTCGTAACTATACGGAACATCAAGAATCCTGTCATCAGAAATCTTCCCTGACGCTCCGCCAAATTGGACCAGCCGTATATTGCGTCCCTCCTGAACCCCACCTGCCAAGTCATAAATTATATCACGAATACTTATCCCAAAAGGTATTTCATATACTCCCGGTTTATTGACATTACCACCCACACTAATGAGTTTAGTCCCAACGGATTCTTTCGTTCCCGCCTGCATATATGGCAATGCGTTACGTAAAAGATGTGGTACGATTGATAAACTTTCCACATTATTGATGCAAGTTGGCCGTGCAAAAAGTCCGCTTTGCTTCATGAAGGGCGGTTTCATTCTCGGTCTGCCCGCTTTACCTTCAATTGAGCGTATCAATGCCGTTCCTTCACCGCAAACATAAGCTCCGGCACCGCTATATAAGTGAATATTATAACTCCAACCTGTATCCAAAATGTTTTTTCCCAAAAAACCATGTTCTTCAGCCTGTTGTATTGCATTGATAATTCGTGGCCGCAAATAAGCATATTCGGCCCGCAAATAAATGTATGCATCTTCCGCATTCACTGTCCATCCAGCAATTATTATCGCTTCTATCAAATTGAACGGATCATTTTTTATAAGTTCCCGATCCTTAAATGTGCAGGTTTCCCCTTCATCGGCATTGCAGACAACGCAATGATGCGGCCGTTTTACAGCCCGCGCTTGGGACCACTTTCTTCCCATGGGATATTCAGCCCCGCCGCGCCCCTTTATCTTAGCTTCAGACAACACAGCAGCAACGGCATCACCATCCATCGCAACAGCTTTTCTCAGTGCCTCAAACCCACCAATACTCATATAAGAATCTATTGATGAAATATCGTATTTACCAAAATTTTCCGTTATGTACTTAATATTTTCCATTGATATCCCTCGCTTAAACAAACTGTTTCAATAAATCCCGTACCTGCTCCCTGGTTTTCAAGGGCCCATACACAATCTTATTTATCTTCACAGCCGGCGCCCGATCACAGGCACCAAAACAAGATACCTTTTCTATAGTAAATCTTCCATCATAAGTCACCGTACCAAAATCAATCCCCAAAAGCTCCTTAAGTGTTTCCAGCAAAAATCCATTATCATTTACTTTACAAGCCACACTGTCGCATACCTCTATTGGATAACGTCCGCGCGGCTTATCACTTAATGCATCATAAAAAGTTATGCAATCATAAATGACAGATAATTTAATCGGCAATTTATCAGCTATATAAAAAGCCGCTATCTTAGGAATATAATGCTGGGAAATTTGCTCCTGCACATCCAAAAGTATGCCGACGATCTGGGTAAAATCATGGCAATGATTATCTAAAATCGTCTCTATCTGAGTTTTCAATTCGTCATTCAAATCAAACTTGCCGCTATCTTCAATCATGCTCCGGACCAGCTTTCAATTTATCTGTTATGGCAATTTATTATATTTATTAATAGAATTAAGTATACATTAGGATTAATAAAAATAAAAGTTTTTCAACAAATTAAAACTTTCACTAAGTGAAACAATTATTATATTTATTTTCTGTTAAAATTATTGCCACTCATACCACCCGTACGCGGGCCTTTTACCCCCACACTGTCCCCATCCGGGTGCACTGCAAAAAAATGTACGGCAGCGAATGGTACTCTGCCGTACATCTTTTACGATAATTATCGGTGTATTTGAATTAAATTTTTCCTACCAGATCAATTCCCGGTTTCAACGTTCTTGCACCTGGATGCCAATTAGCCGGACATACTTCGCTGCCATGTTCTGCCACAAACTGGGCCGCTTCAACACGACGCAGCAATTCAGCTGCGTTGCGTCCAACGCTTCCCTCGATAACTTCATAGGCAACTATTTTTCCCTGCGGGTTAATAATAAATGAACCCCGTTCCGCCGTACCGGCCGCCTCGATCAAAACATCAAAATCGCGAGCAATCGCTCCGGTCGGATCACCGAGCATCGGAAATCTTATCTTTTTTATAGTATCGGACGCATCATGCCATGCTTTATGCACAAAGTGAGTATCACAAGAAACTGAATAAATTTCACAGCCAATCTTTTTAAAAGCTTCGTAAGAATTTGCCAAATCCTCAAGTTCAGTGGGACAGACAAAAGTAAAATCAGCCGGATAAAAGAAAAACACAGCCCATTTTCCCAAAATATCTTTTTTACTTATAGTTTTAAAAGCATCACCGATATAAGCATCAGTTGAAAAATCACTGATTTCTTTATTAATTAATGACATACCCATCCTCCTTTTAATAATGTTACCTTATAGATAATGATAATCTTTATCACTATCTATAAGGTAGTATAACAAATAATCCGTCATTTAGCAAATAAAAATTTATCTTTCAAGAGTCCATTATCAGCTGTCATCCTGATATATCCCACATCAAGATATTCTATAAATATTTTCATACATAAGAACTGTTCATAAACCTTACTACTATTTACAAAACAACACTTTGATGCTATATTTTATATATAGCAATGACGCTTAAGGTAATATTATTTTACTTTAAGCGCTTTTTATTTATAAAAATAAAGTTTTTAAAGGAGAAAATACAATGGACGAAAATAAAATTCAAAAAGAGGCCGACCGGTTCAAAGTAAAAACAACACTTCGTTCTTACATCGGTGCAATATTTCTGATGGCGATAACGGCCATTGGGCCCGGTTTTCTCATGCAGACAACAGTATTCACACAAAAAACCGGTGCCAGTTTTGGTTTTGTAATTCTGGCTTCAGTTATCATTGATATAATTGTCCAAATAAACGTCTGGCGTATCATCGTTGCTTCCGGTAAACGTGGTCAGGAAATCGGTAATGCTGTTCTTCCCGGACTTGGTTATTTCATCTCTGTCCTAATTATCATCGGCGGACTATGTTTTAATATCGGCAATATAGCCGGTGCTGCGTTGGGTTTGAATGTTTTGTTCGGACTTTCAATAAAACCGGCCGCCTTCATTTGCGGTATTATCGCATTATCGATTTTTTGCTTCAAACAAATCGGAGATATTATGGACAAATTTGTCAGTACCTTTGGTATTGTTCGCCTCTTGCTGGCATTGTTTGTTGCCGTTGCCGCTCTTCCACCGGTTGGCGATGCTGTAGTCAAGACATTTATGCCTGATAAAATTGACATAATGGCTTTGGTAACTTTAATCGGCGGCAGCGTCGGTGGTTATATAACCTTTGCCGGAGGTCACAGATTGCTTGATTCCGGAATAAAAGGGATAAATTTTGTACCGCAGGCGACTCGCAGTGCCGTCAGCGGCATATTAATAACAGGTGTCATGCGCATAGTTTTATTTCTGGGTGCACTGGGTGTCATTACACACGGCTACGCCATTGATCCGTCTAATCCTGCCGCTTCCGTATTTCAGGCTGCCGCCGGAGATATTGGCTATAAGCTGTTTGGTATTGTAATCTGGTCTGCCGGCACCACTTCAGTAATAGGCTGCGCCTACACCTCTGTATCCTTTCTCAAATCTTTCAGTGCAAAAATTGATGCTTATTACAGCAAAATAATTATCGGCTTTATCATTTTTTCTACACTTGTATTTATCCTTATCGGCCAGCCGGTTAAAGTGCTGATTATCGTCGGAACAATAAATGGCTTTATTCTTCCATTGGCATTGGCATCTATTTTAGTAGGTGCTTATAATAAAAAAATCGTAGGAAATTACAGGCACCCCGTATGGATGACTTTAACAGGATTACTGGTGGTTCTTCTGATGGGTTACATGAGCATCCATACTTTTATAAATCAATTTCTCAGCTGACTAATTTCGTTAAATTATTCCTTAACTGCTGTTTTTACAGTATTTCCACGTTCCCCAATATATTTATTAAACAGTGCCATGCTTATCCTGATTTGAGTTAATCGGATAAAATAATATATAATATACATGTTTACATGTTTTTATTACATTAATAATTACAATATTTTATTTTTATAGTTATGCAAAAGGAGGTCTGATTTCTCATGCAAACCATAGACTTAAACAGTGACCTTGGTGAAAGTTACGGAGCTTATACACTTGGTAATGACTCCCAAGTGTTGAAATACGTTTCTTCAGCTAATATTGCCTGCGGCTTCCATGCCGGCGATCCACGGGTAATGCACAAAACAGTTGCCCTTGCTATAAAAAACAGTACCGCCATCGGTGCGCATCCCGGGTTAATGGATTTAAACGGTTTTGGCCGCCGCAAAATTGCAATATCCGCGCAAGAAGCATATGACATCACAGTATATCAAATAGGCGCTCTACAAGGATTTATAAAATCCACCGGAGGTCACATGCAGCACGTAAAACCACATGGGGCACTTTATAACATGGCTGCTAAAGATAAATCTTTAGCAGAGGCCATCGCTCAAGCCGTTTTTGCGGTAGACAATTCACTTATTTTATTTGGTCTTGCCGGCAGTGAGCTCATTACTGCCGGTGACAAAATCGGATTAAAAACAGCCAGTGAAGTATTCGCTGATAGGACCTATCTTGCAGATGGCAGCTTAATGCCGAGGAATCAACCCGGTGCGGTTTTATCAGATGAACAAAAAGCAATCCGGCAGGTTCTGCACATGGTTAAGGACGGAAAAGTCACTGCGGCCGACGGTCAAGAACTGAATGTAAAAGCTGACACGATCTGCATTCACGGTGACAGCGCCAAAGCATTGCTTTTTGCTGAAAAAATAAACAAAGCATTAAAAACCGCCGGTATAGCAATAAAAGCGTTTATTTAAGACATATTCACTAAGGAGAAAAATTTTGGATAAACTTGCCTATACTATAAAACCACTTGGTGAAACCGGACTTATTATTATTTTCGGCGATGAAATAAATCCGCAAATTCACAAAAATGTTAAAAACTTATCTGACTACATAGATAAGCATCCTTTTCCCGGTTTATGTGAATATACTATATCCTATACCAGTGTTGCCGTTTTTTATAATCCATTCACAGTAAAAAACCACTGTGTAACCTCTAAAGAAAAAACTGCTTTCACTATTGTAACCGGGCTCATTAAAAATTATATAGCTGCAGCTGTCAAGATGCCCCAGGCAAAGCCGCATACAGTGGAAATTCCTGTATGTTATGGTGATGAATATGGCCCGGATATTGAATTTGTTGCCAACTACAATAATTTAAGTTGTACAGATGTAATCAATATTCATTCCCAGAGTACTTATCTGGTTTATATGATCGGGTTTTGTCCTGGATTTCCTTATCTCGGTGGAATGGATGAGCGGATTGCCACACCGCGGCGCAAGGAACCTCGGCTGGTTATTCCTGCCGGCAGTATTGGTATTGCCGGTAAACAAACTGGTGGCTATCCAATAAGCACACCTGGTGGCTGGCAGCTTATTGGCCGCACTCCGCTTAATTTATTTGATCTGAAAGCATCCAGTCCCAGTCTGCTGCATTCCGGCGATTTAGTAAAATTCGTACCTATTTCACCAGAAGAATACCAACGGCTGAAGGAGGATAAAGTATGAGTCTGAAAATAATCCGACCCGGTTTATTGACCAGCATACAGGATGCCGGCCGTTACGGCTATCAAAAAATAGGCGTTTTAATATCCGGTGCCATGGATACCTACTCAATGCGTCTTGCCAATATGCTTGTCGGTAATGACGAAAATGAAGGGACACTGGAGATTACACTTTTAGGTCCGACTATAGAATTTACTGCCGACACTTTGATTGCTGTCACCGGCGGTAACTTTAACCCGATAATCGATGGCATGCCTGTCCCATATATGCGTCCCGTTGCCGTAAAGACAGGGGCTATAATGAAATTCGACAGCTGCCATACAGGCTGCCGCGCTTATTTAGCCGTAGCTGGTGGCTTTGATGTCAACCCGGTCATGGGCAGCAAGAGCACTTACCTAAGAGCCAATTTTGGTGGTTTTAAAGGCCGTTCCCTGCAAAAAAATGATTTACTCAATACTGGCACGCCGCACTCTTTCGGAAGGCAAATGCTATCATCTCTGCTTTCCCGCGGTGCACAGTCATTTGCTGAAGCCAAATGGTATATAGGAAAGACCCATCTCTCCGGCAAGATATTACGCAAACCTATACGTGTGACTGCCGGAATACATTATAAATATTTTGATCAACAATCAAAATACAATTTTTTTTCATCTGAATACACTGTCACCAACAACGCCGATCGTATGGGATATCGTTTAAAAGGTGACCTCCTGCGAACAGAAAATCCTCTGGAAATAATATCCGAAGCAGTGGGGCTTGGTACCATTCAGGTTCCGCCTCAGGGGCTGCCCATTATTCTAATGGCCGACCATCAATCGGTAGCCGGCTATCCGATCATTGCTCAGGCAATTGCTGTTGACGTTGCCCGCATAGCACAGATGAAACCCAATGATCACATCCATTTCAAGTTGATAAGCAACGAAGAGGGTGAGCAGTTGTTTATTGAGATGGAAAAGTTCATGGAAAATATAAAGATTGCCATAAATGCTAAATTACAAAATTAACAGGAGGAATCCATCTTGTTGGAATTATCGGAAATAAAAGATTTAATGCAGGCATTGGAGCATTCAACTTTAAATAGATTAAAATTAAAATACAGTGACGGAGAAATCGTCCTGGAAAAAAATTCCTGTGTCCCGATTGCAGCAGGACAGTCCTTTGACAAAGTCAAATCAATTTCTCCCGCTTTGATTGAACATACCCAAGAAAAAACAGAAGAAATAACGGCTCCAATGGTAGGCACTTTTTACAGTTCATCTGAACCGGATATTCCTTCTTTCGTGAAAATTGGCACAAAAGTTCACCCTAATACTATTGTTTGCATTTTAGAAGCAATGAAACTTTTTTCCGAAATTGAAGCACAGGTTGAAGGCGAAATAGTTGACATTCTTGTAAAAGACGGTGATTTTGTCGAATACGGGCAGCCGTTATTTAGAATAAAAACCTATTAAGGACAGGGATGCTTATGTTTAGAAAAATTCTTATTGCCAATCGTGGTGAAATTGCTGTCCGAATAATTAAAGCATGCCACGAAATGGGCATTCTGTCGGTGGCTGTATATTCAAAAGCCGATAAAGATTCACTACATGTTAAATTAGCTGACGAAGCTTACTGCATCGGTGCCTCACAAGCTAAAAAAAGCTATCTGGATATTTCAAGAATAATCACTATCGCTTTACACACCAAGGCAGACGCAATCCATCCCGGTTATGGTTTTCTGGCTGAAAATGCCGACTTTGCCAAAGCCTGTATAAACGCCAATATAAACTTTATTGGCCCATCAAGCAGTGCAATAGCCAGTATGGGCGATAAGGCTATTGCCAGACAAACTATGTCCAAAGCCGCCGTTCCTATTATTCCAGGAACAAAAAACCTTATTGTAAACAGTGCCGATGCTAAGAAAACCGCCGAAAGAATTGGATATCCGGTGCTTATAAAGGCAACTGCCGGTGGCGGCGGCAAGGGAATGCGTGTCGTCGACAGCAGTTCAGAACTCGAAAAAGCACTGCATCAGGCTGCGCAAGAAGCCGAACGATCTTTTGGTAATGCCGGTGTCTATCTGGAGAAATACCTCACACATTCTCGACATGTAGAAATACAAATAATGGCCGATAATTACGGTAATGTCGTTTATCTGGGAGAACGTGACTGTTCCGTACAGCGCCGCCACCAAAAACTGCTTGAAGAGGCCCCGTCTCCTATAATAACTGATGTTCTGCGGAAAAAAATGGGAACTGCAGCTGTTTGCGCTGCTAAAGCCGTTAATTACAGTGGTGCCGGAACCATTGAATTTATAGTTGATGAACAAAAAAATTTTTATTTTATGGAAATGAACACCCGTATCCAGGTAGAACATCCAGTCACTGAGATGATAACCGGAACTGATCTTATCAAGGCACAAATTATCGTTGCTGCCGGAGAAGTTCTTCCCTGGACACAAGATGATATTCATATTAATGGCTGGGCCATAGAATGCCGCATTAATGCTGAAGATCCTTATAACAATTTTATGCCCTGTCCAGGCATACTGACCGCCTATAGTCCTCCCGCCGGCAGTGGTATCCGCATTGACAGTGCTATGTATACCGGCAATATCATAACACCATTTTATGATTCAATGATCGCCAAGGTAATTGTCTGGGCCCCCACGCGTGACAAAGCCATAGAAAAAATGGCCTATGCGTTAAATAATTTTACAATAACCGGCGTCAAAACTACCATAGATATGCATCGCCGGCTACTAGCCAATAAAATATTTCTCGCAGGAAGAATCGATACTAATTATCTGGAAGATCATTTAGAAGAAATCTTGAATAAACCCTTGTAATTTTCCATAGGAGAATAAACATGAATTATGCAGATTTTACACCTAAACAAGTACGTCAGTTGGTTCATGATGGGAAAATATCTGTGCCGACCAGCGGCATGTGCAATGGCTATGCCCAGGCAAATATGGCAATATTGCCGAAAGAACTTGCTTTTGATTTTTTGCTATTTTGCCAGCGCAATAAAAAACCTTGTCCACTGCTTGATGTCACTGAAGCAGGCAGTCCCATACCGCGCCTTACGGCACCGACAGCTGATCTTCGCTATGACATTCCGCGTTATCGCATCTATCGTCATGGGGAATTAACCGATGAGGTTGATAATATTGCTCCATATTGGTCCAATGACTTGGTTGCCTTTCTCTTAGGCTGCAGTTTTTCCTTTGAAAGTCCGCTGCTTGAAGCTGGTCTGGAAATACGCCACATTACCGATAATCACAATGTGCCAATGTATTTAACTAATATTGAATGTATCCCTGCCGGAGTTTTCCATGGGCCAATGGTCGTATCTATGCGTCCAATGAAACCAGCCGACGCTATCCGTGCTATTCAAATAACAACACGAATGCCCTTTGTGCATGGCGCTCCCATTCATCTCGGCAATCCTGAAATGATTGGTATTAAAGATATTGATAAGCCTGATTTCGGCGAACCTTCCAAGATATACGATGGGGAAATTCCTGTATTTTGGGCTTGCGGTGTAACACCGCAGTCTATAGCAATGACTGTAAAACCAGCCTTTATGATAACTCACGCACCCGGTTATATGTTTATTACCGATATTCCCAATGCCCAGTTAGCTATAATGTAAATAATCACATCATTTTAGACTGTCGCATTTCGAAGATGCGGCAGTCACTTTTTTCTGATTATTGTAATTACTTTTAAAAGGTTATATTATTAGTATTATTTTTATAATAGCAAAAAAGTGTGTAAATTCGTTACTAATGACGAGTTACACACTTTTTGCATTATCAATATACAGGAATAATAACTGGAAAATACAGCTGTTATCTTTAGCTGATTTATAATGGATAAAATCATAATCCTTTTAGATTTGCCAATGCACATAAAGTATTTTTCAATACATTCGTACCTTTATCAATAGCTGCAAAATCTGTCCATTCTTCTGGACTATGACTTATGCCCGCTCTGCCCGGCACAAAAATCATACCTGATGATGCGAATTTTTGTGAAAAGTATCCATCGTCCCAAATTCCGGTGTGGGATTAAATCGATTTATTTTTCTAAGCCATTTTTCTATATTTTCAGCCTTTGCATAAACATTTCTTTTCCCTCATGGTCCATTTAAATCTTACATCACATTTTGCGGCATGCCATCGAGCCATTTGGCAACATTCATGAAAGCAATTATGGCTCTTTTTTCCAATGCTTCCTTGGTATCAAAGCCAATATGCGGCGTCAAAATAATATTAGGCGCCGTAAGCAACGGATTTTCCTTTGAAACAGGCGGTTCAACATCGAATACATCTACGCCGGCACCGGCAATACTGCCGCTTTGCAGTGCCGCAGCCAAGGCCTGCGTTTCCACTACCGGTCCTCTTGCTGTATTTATTAAAATAGCATTTTTTTTCATTAATTTTATCTTATCACTATTAATCAATCCCTTAGTACTATCATTCAAAGGAACATGTAGAGAAATAATATCACAGGTCTTCAAAATTGTATCCATGTCTGTAAAAGTATACCCACTATTTTCAGGTTTATTACGCTTATAGCAGTAGACTTCACAACCAAACGCCTTGGCCAAAGCGGCTGTTTTCAATCCTATGGCACCAGCACCAATCACCCCGAACTTTTTCCCGCAAAGCTCCATTCCCAGCAGACCGGCACTCGTCTTTCCCGTATGTACAGCGCTGCTGCATTCGGACAGTTTTCTATATAGTCCAATACACATTCCCATGACCAATTCACTCACGGCCTCATTTGCATATCCTGAACAATTAGATACCACAATACCCTTTTTGCGGCAATAACCCATCCCCACATGATCGACACCAGTGAATGCCACTGAAAGCATTTTAATATCCGGGCACTGCATAAGGATATTATCTTTATATGGTTTATTGGCAATCATCACTGCCTGTGCCCCCTGGGAACGTTTTATTTTTTCTTCATCATCAGCCGGTGTATTATAATAATTCACTTCCACCCGATTTTTCAATATTTTTTCTGTTAATTCATGACATTTGGCCTCGTTAATGCCTATAGGTTCCACAATCGCCAGTTTCATAAAACTACCTCCTAAATTTATGTATCTTTGTTACAATCACTGAAATAAATATATGCAAACGGCTCCCGTCCTACCCCATATGGACACTGCGGTACATATGGGTCAAAGCACATAAAATCATCTTTTTTATTGGCAGCCATTGCTGTTCCATGAGATATAGCCCTTCGCCCGACAAAATATACGCGCTCTTGTACATGTGTTTCAGCAAATGCGTGACTGCCACCTAGATTAAACGATAAAATATGCATATTCACATCAAATTCCCAATCTCTGTTGGCAGTAAATCTCTAATGAACACATTCGCCATATCATCATAAATATTATACTTCATGTCATTGGCGTTGCCAATTACCACATAACTCTGGTAACCTGCCAATGGCACATACCGTTGCTTATAAAAAATAAATTTGGCTTTTCCTTCTACCATACTGCGAATATCCAATTCAAACACAATACGACCAGATATCGTATTTACTTTATTGGGAGCTATTTTACAATATCCCGCGGCCGGCACCGCATCTATCCTGCCTATACAAAGATCAGGTACAGCAGCAATCATTACTTGCTCCCAGCAAAAAAGCATCATACCACATATCCATCAGCGTTGTCCCGGTATGATCAGCACGACCTCCAACAATTATCTCATATCACTGCATTCTGATTATAGCGATATTGCAGAAAAAAGCATTTGCAATTTTTATGTTTTAATTGTAAAAAATCATAAATCTGCACAACATATTTACTCCAGCTGTAACCCTCCAAAGAAAAAACCATATGACTATTAAAAGATACCATTAAACAAATTTTACCACCGGATATCAGTACACAATTTCCCTTTATATCCAATTTTACACATTCACTGGTCAGACTAAAAAAGCGCAAACTATAACACGTTTGCGCCTTTGCAATAAACAGAATCAACTTATGCTGTTATTATATACAAGGTTTTCTCATTATACAATATTCACTATGCTCATTTTCTATAATTTCTATTATGCACTTTACTACTATCTAATTGAATAGTACTATTTTGTGGCATTTTATGACAGCACTGCCTCCATTGCTGCTGCACATTTTTCTACTGCTTTATCAAGTGTACCCTGATCGATATTAAGCGGTGGATTGAAATACAGTATATCCCCCAGCGGCCTTAGCAAAAGTCCATTTTTTAAGGCTGTTTTATATATCTGATAACCTATGCGCAGCTGCGGTGCAAAAGGTTTTTTATCGACCTTATCAGCAACAATTTCTATTGCGTTAATCAATCCGATATGGCGTATTTCCCCAACATTTTTATGTTCTGCTATTCTTTCACGAATTTTATTGTTAAGATATTTGGCCATTGGCTGCGCCTTTTCCAATATCTTGTCTTCGCGCAATATTTTCTGCACCGCAAGTGCCGCACTGCAGCCAAGTGGATTGCCGCTATATGTGTGACTATGCATAAAGGCCTTTCCTTCACTATAATCGGCATAAAAAGCATCATATATTTTCTTGGTGGTGATACTTATCGACATAGGCATGTAACCGCCAGTCAGCCCCTTGGAAACACACATTAAGTCTGGTGATATCTGTGCATAGTCACAGGCAAACATCTTACCGGTACGGCCAAATCCTGTAGCTATCTCATCAACTATGAGCAGTACACCTGCACTGTCACAAAGTTTGCGCAATTTTTTTAAATACAGCGGCGGATAAATACGCATTCCTGCACTGCCCTGTAATAACGGCTCGACAATTATTGCTGCTGTCACCTTACTATAATGAGTAAAATTCTTCTCAGCATATTCAAAACATTCACATTGACAATCATCCCGCTGCAATCCATATGGACAACGATAACAATCCGGTGCCTGTATATGAATGGTATCCATCAGCATCGGCTTGTAAATTTTAGCATAAAGATCCATACTGCCAACTGATAAAGCCCCTATTGTTTCACCGTGATACCCTCCGGATAAACACATGAATCTGGTCCGTTTAGTCTGTCCGATCTGTGCCTGATATTGAAATGCCATTTTTAGTGCGCACTCTACGGCAGATGAACCGTTATCCATAAAATTGAATTTACTTAAACCCGGTGGCAAAACCTTTACCAACTCTTGACAAAGTTTGATTGCTGGTTCATGTGATAAATTAGCAAAAATAACATGTTCCAGTTTATCGAGCTGCTCTTTTACGGCAGCATTTATGACCGGGTTACAATGTCCCAGCAAATTACACCACCATGAACTTATAATATCTATATATTCGTTTCCGTCAACATCATAAAGATAACTGCCTTTACCATGATCAATAACTATTGGCGGTAAAGTTTCATAGTCTTTCATCTGGGAACATGGATGCCAAATATATTTTAAGTCTTCTTCCACAAGTTTATTCATATTAATGAACCCGACCCTCTCCTGATATCTTATCTCAATTATAAAATGACGCTAATTTTTTCGGGGCAATTGATAATTCTTTATCACCGTGTTTTATTAATGCCAGTACCTCCAGCCCGGTTATAGCTTCAATCATTTTTATATTGTCGTTTTGCATAATACCTCCGGTATAATTATTCAAAATAATTCCTTTAACTGGCAGCGAATGATTCTTCATATATGCAGCCGTCAATACCACTGCGTTTATCGTTCCAAGTCCGGCATCAGCAACAATTATTGACGGTAAATTAAACCGCTTTATAATATCTTTTAAAAATATTTTTGTCGAACTGTCGTAGCGAATCGGGCAGATTATTCCACCGCTTCCCTCCATCGTCAAATAATCAAATTCTTGTGCATTTTTATTAAAGCCATTTTCTACTACGGACATTTCCACCGGATTATTTTCTATCCTGGCTGCTAAATGCGGGGACACCGCTTCTTTATAAAGATACGGCACAAGACTTTCATTGTTTTGACCAATATCGGCAAATTTATTCACATAACCGGCATCGCTTTCCTTGATACTGTCTGCCCCACTGATTGCTGCCTTGTAATAACCGCAGTTCAATCCGGCCATGCGCATCTTTTTTACGATAAGTCCTGTTACATACGTTTTGCCCACATCAGTCCCTGTAGCTGTAATAAACAGCCCTTTTGCCCTTCCATTCATAACAATACCCTCTTAATATATATTCATCTAATCATTGGCAGTATTTTTTTACCAATTGCCGCCGCCAATATACATAATGCAGCATCTCCCGGAGCCGCCAATATAAAACCATATAAAAATACCATCCATACCGAAACGACCTTACCCAGATAAAAATTACTGATAAAATAACAATATAGCAACCCCAAAGCATAAACTATAGCCATTCCTGCAAAATCAGCCGCCAACAATCGTTTAAAGGACGGCCTTGCACCTGCTGTATTGGCAATTTGTCCAGTTACCCAACTGGCAATAATAAATCCTATAAGATAACCAAATGTAGGTTGAAAAATATAAGCGGGTCCCCCGCCTTCAGTAAAAACCGGTAACCCAATCAACCCCAACAATACATAAATGGCAACACTTAGGGAACCCAGTCTGCCACCAAGTAAAATACCGGCCAACATCGTGAATAAAAACTGCAGAGTAAACGGTACAACGGGGACAGGTATTCTTATAAAGGCACCAATAGCAGTAAGTGCCGTAAATAAGCCACATAATACAAGTTCCCGGGCAGTCATTTTTTTTACCAGACTTTGCAAATATATCATCCTTCCTTTATTGTTTCATCTTTGACTATTAAAACATAAAAAGCGGTTATCGTCAACTTAATTAATAATCAAGTTGACGATAACCGCTTTTATACATTTTTTATTATTTTAAATTTTCCGGGTTGAGACACTGCAAGTCCTTAGTAACAAATAATCCATCTTCTCTTATCAATTCATCATCCATATATATTTTCCCACCACCGTATGCCTTGGTTTGATTTAATACAAGATCCCAATGCACCGACGAGCGATTAGTATTGTCGGCGTCATCATAGGCACATCCTGGTGTAAAATGAATACTACCGCTTATCTTTTCATCAAATAATGTGTCTTTCATGGGAAATGTTATATACGGATTCAACCCAAAAGAAAACTCACCGATATAACGTGACCCATCATCCGTATCCAAAATTTTATTTAACTCTTCTGTCTTGTTAGCTGAGGCCGTTATTATCTTTCCGTCTTTAAAAGTAAAAGATATATTTTCGAAAGTAACTCCCTGATATACTGCCGGTGTATTATAAGTTATTATCCCATTCACTGAAGTTTTCACCGGAGCGGTGTACAATTCCCCATCCGGAATATTACAAGCACCTGAGCATTTCACTGCCGGTATATCTTTTATTGAAAAAATTATATCAGTGCCCGGTCCCTTAATATGAATTTCATCAGCATGTTCCATGCGCTCTTTTAAGGGTGTCATTGCTTTATCCATCTTACCATAATCCAGATTACAGACAGCAAAGTAATAATCGGTAAATTTATCTGTGCTCATATTAGCAAGCTGCGCCATTGCTCCGTTAGGGTAACGCAGCACACACCACTTTGTATCCGGTACCCGTATATCACTATGTACTGGCTTCATCCAATACATCTGGTACAATTTCATCTTATCCTGAGGTATATCTCCCAATTCACTCACATTGTCACTGCCACGTATTGCAATATAAGCATCCATACCTTTCATACGCATAGATTCATATTCCGCAATAAATTTCATCTGTTCCTTTGCTGCTCCCAGTAATAATTGACGTTGCAGCTGCTGTACCTTGTACGTTAAAAAAGGAATTGCACCAGCCTTATAAACTTCTTTTAATAAAGCCTTTCCCAATTCTATGCCATCATCCGTGATTTCAATAAGTATTTTTTCGTTTTTTTGCAGATGTGTGGAATAATTGATTAAATTATGTGCTAATATTTCTATACGTTTATCCATTTATTTACCTCCAAATATTTCACTACTGAAAGTGTAATCCTTTATATTGCTTTTTTCAATATGTCTTCTATGCAAAATAACAATATATATCATTTTTTATGGTCGATTTTAAATGCATAAAACCTTTTTTATTACTTTTTCTGCAATATATTTACTAATAATATTACGCTTGCCAGATGTATCTTTAAATGTTACACTATATGGGATATAAGCATTTTTCGGGGGATGTAAATTGGAAAAACTCGTCATAAACGGCGGTGTAAAACTTAACGGTCACGTTAAAATAAGCGGTGCAAAAAATGCCGTTTTACCTATAATAGCCGCTACATTATTAGGTCAAGATCAAGCTTGTGTATTGGAAGAAGTTCCTTGTTTAGATGATGTCGAAACAATTTCCGAAGTTTTAAGTGAACTTGGCGTCAAGGTAAATTTTGAAAAAGAAAAAAATATACTGTCCGTTGACAGTACAAATATAGCATCATGTGAAGCACCATATGAATTGATTCGTAAAATGCGAGCCTCTTTTCTCATCATGGGGCCTTTGCTGTCTCGTTGCGGCCATTCAAAGATTTCCTTGCCCGGCGGCTGTGCCATCGGTACACGGCCTATAGATCTGCATCTTAAAGGTTTTGAGGCACTTGGCGCACAAATAGAAATAGGTCACGGTTTTATCAACGCAACTGTTCCTGATAAACTGAGAGGTGCTAAAATTTATTTGGATTTTCCCAGTGTAGGTGCCACAGAAAATATTATGATGGCAGCTTGCATGGCTGAAGGAAAAACTCTCTTGGAAAATCCTGCCCAAGAACCGGAAATAATTGACTTGGCTAATTTTCTCAACATGATGGGGGCCAATATCCGTGGTGCCGGAACTAATGTCATAAAAATAGAGGGTGTAAAAAAATTAACCGGCCGCAACTATACTATTATCCCTGATCGTATTGAAGCCGGTACTTATATGGTCGCTGCTGCGATGACCAGAGGAGACATCTATATTGAAAATGCCATTAGCGAACATCTAAAACCAGTTATTGCCAAATTGACTGAAGCCGGTGCCGAAATAATTGAAGATGTAAAGGGCATTCGTGTCAAAAATAACAAAAGGCTCAAGGCTGTGGATATAAAAACGATGCCATATCCTGGCTTTCCTACCGATATGCAGGCTCAATTCATGGCCATGCTCACTGTTGCTGAGGGAACGGGACTCGTCACCGAAACAGTCTTTGAGAACAGATTTATGCACGTTGATGAGTTAAAACGTATGGGTGCCAACATAAAAATTGAAGGACGCACATCCGTAATTGAAGGCGTAGATCATCTTCTAGGCTGTCAGGTTAAGGCTACCGATTTAAGAGCTGGTGCCGCTATGGTTTTAGCCGGACTTATCGCCGAAGGTGAAACACAAATCGGGTACATTCACCATATTGACCGGGGGTATGATAATCTTGTCGGCAAGCTTTGCCAACTTGGTGCTAATATCCGCCGTATAAACAGCTGAACTAATAATAACATCCAAAAATTATCCGCTGCCAAAATTTTTATGGCAGCGGATAATCTTAATTAGGTACTTAATTCTATTCTACAAACAACAAAAATATTTTATAAAGGAGCCGTTGTAATGATTTCCCTTGACACTCCTGTCCAGTTATCTCATTTAAGATTAAAGAATTGCTTCATCCGTTCTGCCGTCCACAGTTTTCTTGGATCAACCGACGGATTCATGACTGATGCCGAATACCAAATGTACAATACATTAAGTCAAAATAATATTGCTCTCATAATAAGTGGGCATTGCTGCGTTCTTGCCGGTGGATTAGCAAATGAAGAACAAATCCGTATTGACGATGATAAATATATTGCTCAATTCCACCGCGCAGCTAAACTCATCCATCAACATAACAGTCTGTTTATGCCGCAAATAAGCCACGCCGGTCCACGAGCCATTGATACCGACAATCTTTTCGATGTCTCTGCCCGTGAATTAAAGAAAAACCATCATGCTGCTCAATTGTCCTGCGAACAAATTACAGTGATAAAAAAAGCTTTTATAACTGCTGCTTATCGTCTTAAGCAAGCCGGTGTCGATGGTATTCAGCTACACGCTGCCCACAGCTATTTATTATCACGTTTTATTGACAAAACATTTAACAATCGCCAAGATAAATACGGCGGTGATATTAAAAACCGCTTTCGTCTTTGCTCTGAAATCATTTCAGGCATAAAAGAAAAATGCGGCGATGATTTTCCTATCGCCATAAAAATAAACAGCGATTCCCAAACCGATGATGAAACATATGCTGCAGACATGGATTATGTAATTGACAAATGCCAGCAGTTAGGCATTGAATTCATCGAATGGAGCGGAGTTGATTTTATCAATCAGCCTCGCAGTGATTCACTTTATTATTTCAAACGAATTAATACTTTTGCACAAAATCACTCTATTCCAATGAGTATTGTTGGGGGAGTAAAAAGTGTCAATGATATAAATACCATTTTGGCAAGTAAAATAAAATTAATTTCTTTAGCCCGCACACTGATTTGCGAGCCAGATATACTAACCAAATTTGCATCCGGTCAGACACAAAAATCAAGCTGTCTTTCTTGCAATCGCTGTTTTGCCATTCCACATATCCATCCGGGAATACGCTGCATATTGCATTGGAAAAAAATGCGCCAACAACATAAATAATGCAAAAAAGCCATTCATTGCCGGCAAAGCTTTGAATGGCTTTTTTTAAAAAACTTGACATTATTATATTTACCATGGTTCGGACTTTAATCCAGCCCCGCACATCGGAATCAGACATTCCTTCATCCTGCCGTATTGTTTACAATACAGCTTATATGCCGCATAGCTTGCCGCCGTAGTATGCTCGCAGAAAATTCCCCTGGCTGCCAGCCTGCCGCGTGTGGGCAAAATCATTTCTTCAGGAACAGCTATGGTTCTAACATCATATTTATAAATATACTCCAATATTTCTTTGCCTCGCATCGGCACACCTACGGCTATTCCTTCAGCTAAAGTAGGTTTTACTTCAACTTTGCTGGGAATCTTAGCATGTTTTTCAACAGCTTTTACAAAAGGTGCACATTGTGCACTCTGTGCTATAATGATCTGTGGCATTTTATCAATTATCCCAGCTGCTAATAATTCTTCCAACCCTTTTATAACACCAAGGAATAATGTGCCGTTTCCAACCGGAATAATGATATTTTCCGGAATTCTTCCAATCTGTTCATAGACTTCATAAACATAAGTTTTTGTACCTTCGTAAAAAAGCGGATTATATACATGATTTGCATAATATACGCCTTCTTTTTTCACTTTTGCCCTACAAACATCAGCACAATTATCACGTGATCCCTGCACTACGTTACAAACCGCCCCATGGGCTCTGATCATACCAATTTTCTTTGGTGAAGTGCTTTGCGGCACAAATATTTCACATTTTATTCCAGCCCGCCCGGCATAGGCAGCCACACTATCACCGGCGTTACCGCTGGAATCCTGTACCACGTTCTTTACTCCGATACTATGGCAATGTGACATCAGCATTGCCGCTCCACGATCTTTGAATGACAACGTTGGCATGTAATATTCCATTTTAAATAAAATCCCATCATCAAAATCAATGATCGGCGTCATCCCTTCTCCCAAAGAAATATTACGCCACGAATCATCATCTACCGGCATAAATCTCCGATACCGAAAGATGCTCCACGTGCCCTTATCAACTTCGTCTAAATCAAATCTGGGTGGTTCAAAATCCAGTTTCCATAGGCCGCCGCACTTATCACATCTGGGTTTATAAGTATCTGCGCTTTCCCTATTCCCGCACTCAGAACAAACAAAATCCATAACAAACTCCTCCATTTGATAACCACTGATCGTGCATTTATTATAGCATAAAACATCCGGCAAAAATTCAATAATACTCAAGTGTAATACAATCTATGATTTTCTATCATAACTAATAATTCAAAAAATTACATCATTGACTAATATAATGCACTGATATTATCTTTATTATAACAAATTAAAGGAGGTTTGGAACAATGACGCACCGAAAAATCAAACTGATATTTACTCTGCTTACCATGACAATGCTTTTTTGCATTCATCTGTCACCGACTGAAAGTGCGCCCTCATCAACTAATGAAATTACCAACAAGATTTTTTACCTTAATGGTGAAAAATCCGAATATCCCATAATCAATGTAAATAATGATGGTGTAAACTTTATCATTAACCGTGACATCCAAAGTTATATTGCTGACATGCGTGCAGCCATAGATAGCATGCCAAAAACAACAGCCAGTTTTCATTACAAGATTTATTACAATGATTCTTCTGTACTGTCCGTCGGATTTAGAGAATACCGCTATTATTATCACGCTGCACATGGTAATTACTTTGTTCATAACATTGTCTATGACAAAAAAACCGGCAAAAAAATCCCTTCATCAGATTATATTAATTTAACTGTTACCGACCTTCAAAAAGCAATCAATAATGGATCTGCATCAATTTGGGACGGTGATGGACAGGCTGAACTCACACCTGAACAAATAACTTCCCCAACATATGTTTCCCAGAATTATTACCTTGAAAAAAAATCGGGTAAATTATTTATAGGTTTTATATATCCGCCATATGATCTTGCTCCCTGGTCAACGGGTATAATTCATATTGTTTTGCCTATTTCCAAAGGTTGATAACACGACAAAAAACCGCTGCTTATTCTAATTACATCCAAAAGTCAGATTTTTGAATGTATATTTTAAGCAGCAGTTTTTATATAAAATTATTTGGCCCAGATCACAATTTAAACTGGCGCACTGCCTCCTGTAATTCCTGTGCCATTTTATTTAATTTTTCGCTGGAAGAATTAATCTCTTCCATTGAAGCCGCCTGTTCCTCGGTGGCTGCAGAAACAGTCTGCGTTTCATCAGTAGATTTTTTCATCAAACTATCTATTTGGGACATTGATGCCGCAACATTCTGTCCATCATCAGCCAAGCCTTTTATAACAGAAGAAACATTTGCAACTTCACCTGAAAGATCAGTAACCATTTTCATTATCGCACCGAAATTAGTCCCTGCCTGCTTTATTGCCCCCATACCATTTTGTACCTCATCTGTACCCACCTTCATATTAACGAAAAATGCTCAGAAGAGTATATTACGTTATTGAGTGCAGCGGTGAATGTAATAAAAAGATCATCTGTTCAACAAAATAAATTACAGAAAGAATCGGAATTAAAAGAATCCGAAATAGGAAAATTACAATCCAAACTTGATTCAACAGAATCTGATTTAAATGAAGAAGGAGTCAAGCTAGATCAAAGTCACACTAAAATTAAAGAATTGAAATGTAAACTAACAGACGTTGATCAAGTGAGGTCCACTATACAAAATGATGAAAAAATGGTTATGGCACTAAAATCCAAGATACTGTTAGAAGAAGGAACTATAAATGATCTTAGAAATGAAGTAGCTGAAATAAAGAATACTAACCAACATCTTGAGACGCAGATTAGGTCAGAGCAGGAAAAGCAGCGAATTGCCAAGGAATTAGAGCGGAAGGCTGCACAAAAACCAAAATGCCCTCGGAATCTTGAAGAGTTTAAAGAATACTTGGAATATAATCTTGAAAATATCTTTTCTAACAAAAATATAGAAATAAATACATCCTATTATCTGATTTTATGAACAATTGTCATTTTATATTGACAAACCCACCCCCATACACTAGTATATTGTAACATCTAAAAATTGCATATAAACGTTTGTAGTGGTATGCTATACCTATAATAAGAAAGGTGGGTATACCATGCCATCAGTCAAATACTCAATTGAACTTAGCGATTCAGATAGAAATATGCTGCATGATTTGGTTACCAAAGGTAATACAACAGCAAAAGCTATATTGAGAGCTAATATTCTACTTGCTTCAGATAAGAATAACAAACGACACATGACTGTAGCAGAAATAGCTGTTGCATTCAGCACATCGGCAACCACCGTACAAAAAGTAAGAACTTCATATGCCAATAACGGATTAACCGCTACAATTCAACGAAAAAAGCGTATAACTCCTCCGGTCGCTCCAAAAGTTACTGGTGATGTTGAGGCTCATATTGT
>NZ_CP045424.1:0-230000 GCF_014076555.1 Pectinatus frisingensis | reverse complement strand
TTCCTCCGGGTACTTAGATGTTTCAGTTCCCCGGGTTTGTCTTCCTTTCGGATGGCAGGACTTCTCCTGCCGGGTTGCCCCATTCGGATATGTACGGCTCAATAGATGCTTGCTCTTCCCCGTACCTTTTCGCAGCTTACCGCGTCCTTCTTCGACTCCTGGCGCCAAGGCATCCACCATATGCCCTTATTCGCTTAACTTTAAACTTTCCATAACCGCTCATCTGCTTCGTCATCATTTCAGCTCACTCATCGGCGTATATTAATACGCCTTCTTTATTCGCTTTCATGCTTCCTTGCACCTGAACGTTTCTGGTAAGTTTATTATATTCTCGAGTCTCCTCCAGAATATCACCTTTAGCTTAAGTTTATATGTTTTGTCTTAGCTTGTTTTAGTTTCCTAATTGTGCTTGGTCCAACTATTCCCCGCCATCCTCTTGAAAATCTCTTCTCACAAGTTTGGCATTGGTGATTAATTGTTCTTTGCTTTTCTTCTGTGTAGTTTTCAATGTGCAATATCTGAGGGAGAAACCCTCAAAACCAAACAATACATATTCCGGATGTGCTCGACGGATTGTTTTAATCCTTAGAAAGGAGGTGATCCAGCCGCACCTTCCGATACGGCTACCTTGTTACGACTTCACCCCAATCATCGCCCCCACCTTAGACGGTCGGTGCCTTGCGGCCCTTAGCCGGCTTCGGGTGTGAATGACTTTCGTGGTGTGACGGGCGGTGTGTACAAGGCCCGGGAACGTATTCACCGCAGTATGCTGACCTGCGATTACTAGCGATTCCGACTTCATGCAGGCGGGTTGCAGCCTGCAATCCGAACTGGGAGACATTTTTTGGGGTCCGCTCCAGATCACTCCTTCGCTTCCCTCTGTGTGTCCCATTGTAGTACGTGTGTAGCCCAGGACGTAAGGGGCATGATGACTTGACGTCATCCCCGCCTTCCTCCGCGTTGTCCGCGGCAGTCTCACTTGAGTTCCCACCTTTACGTGCTGGCAACAAATGATAGGGGTTGCGCTCGTTGCGGGACTTAACCCAACATCTCACGACACGAGCTGACGACAGCCATGCACCACCTGTTTTCTTGTCCTCCGAAGAGAAAATATCCATCTCTGGATACGTCAATCAATGTCAAGCCCTGGTAAGGTTCTTCGCGTTGCGTCGAATTAAACCACATACTCCACCGCTTGTGCGGGCCCCCGTCAATTCCTTTGAGTTTCAACCTTGCGGTCGTACTCCCCAGGCGGGATACTTATTGCGTTTGCTCCGGCACAGGAGGGGTCGATACCCCCTACACCTAGTATCCATCGTTTACGGCCAGGACTACCGGGGTATCTAATCCCGTTCGCTACCCTGGCTTTCGAGCCTCAGCGTCAGTTACAGTCCAGAAAGCCGCCTTCGCCACTGGTGTTCTTCCCAATATCTACGCATTTCACCGCTACACTGGGAATTCCGCTTTCCTCTCCTGCACTCAAGAACCTCAGTTCGGACCCCATCACGGGGTTGAGCCCCGCACTTTTAAGATCCGCTTAATGTTCCGCCTGCGCTCCCTTTACGCCCAATGATTCCGGACAACGCTTGCCGCCTACGTATTACCGCGGCTGCTGGCACGTAGTTAGCCGTGGCTTTCTAACAGGGTACCGTCATTCACTATACTTATTGGCTATAGTGCCGTTCGTCCCCTGCAACAGAACTTTACGATCCGAAGACCTTCCTCGTTCACGCGGCGTTGCTCCGTCAGGCTTTCGCCCATTGCGGAAGATTCCCCACTGCTGCCTCCCGTAGGAGTCTGGGCCGTGTCTCAGTCCCAATGTGGCCGTTCATCCTCTCAGACCGGCTACTGATCGTCGCCTTGGTGCGCCGTTACCGTCACCAACCAGCTAATCAGACGCAGGCCCATCTCCAAGCGATAGCTAAAAGCCACCTTTGGTAATACTGCCATGCAGCAGCATTACAACATTCGGTATTAGCACCCCTTTCGGAGTGTTGTCCCCATCTTGGAGGCAGGTTGCCTACGCGTTACTCACCCGTTTGCCACTAAGCCCTTACCGAAATAAGAGCCTCGTTCGACTTGCATGTGTTAAGCACGCCGCCAGCGTTCGTCCTGAGCCAGGATCAAACTCTCCATAAATTTATCGGAGAGCCAATTTGGCTCTTGTCATTTTTGTTAAAAAGAAATTGTTTCAGGTTTTTATTTAAACCGCACATCCGGTATGTTTCGAAAACATATGATGTATTGTTCAGTTTTCAAGGTGCCTGCCTCAACGAGTCAGCTTGTATATATTATCACGCGCTGTTTCGTTTGTCAAGGACTTTTTTTCGCCCGGTTCCCCGGCCGCCGCTCTCTTGAGCGCAGGAATTATTATATCTAAACTTTCTCCCTTTGTCAATCCCTTTTCCCGCTTTTTATGCAATATTTTAATATTTATTTTCAGCTGATCTTTTAACCCGAATCTCATTCGTTATTATCAACAGTCTTGAATATCCCCAGCATTCATATATTATATTTACTATTTAATTTTCCTCCTCATGATAGCAGCTGTTGTAATTCTGGTTATCTATTTAAAATTAAGTTATAATATTACTGCACCATCACCGTTAATTATTATCTTTAAGAAAGGGTTAATAAAAAAATGAAAAAAACTAACGCCGCCCGTATATTGGACAATTTAAAAATAACTTATGAAATAAAACCATATAAGGTCGACCTTAATGATTTAAGCGCAATTCATGTTGCCTCTGAAGTCGGAATGAATATAAAAATGATTTTTAAAACGCTTGTTGCCCGTGGTGATAAAAATGGTATATTGATGGCATGTATTCCTGGTGATGATGAATTGGATTTAAAAAAATTAGCTGTCATCAGCGGAAATAAACGTGTAGAAATGGTGCATATGAAAGAAATACAATCACTTACCGGTTACATCCGCGGCGGTTGTTCTCCGTTAGGTACTAAAAAAACTTATCCGGTATACCTTGACAGCAGTGCCCTTACTTTGCAACAAATAGCTGTAAGCGCTGGTACCAGGGGCGAACAATTACTACTTGCTCCTGCTGATTTAATAGCAGCAGTGAATGCAAAAACAGCCCGTCTTACAAAATAAACCTGATATGCCGGTCCATTTGAAGGGAGACTGTCTTTTTGAAAAAATTTATTATAGATGCTGTCCATATTTATTTATCGATGCAATATCGTCTCAATCGCAGACGATTCCTCATGGCTCACATATTTTTACTGGTCATTGGTTTCGTTTTATCAATTTTTTCTATACTATTTTCCTTGTTTTATCTACCTTCACCACTCATCCCTATTACTTCTGGCAATGCTGTTACTGATACTGCTTTAGCTGCACTTGTTCCTTTGCCAACACGATTATCCATCAGCCTGGGATTGATTCTATCCAGTTATTTCAGCAGTCTTATTTCCTGGAGCGTTGTTTTATCAGCATTTTCACTTATCCTGACTATAGGACGTCTATACGATCTCAATAAGTCATATAAATATCTATGCTTATATGCCGTGCCAGGTATCAACCTCTGTTTTTTTCTTTATTTATGCATTAAAAAAGGCAGCCCTGCTGATAATCATTATGGCCCGCCTACAGCATCCTTAAGTAATAACGCCTTATACGCCGGTCCATGTTTTTATGTAGAAGAACCAATAAATACATCATATTCTGCATCACTATTCGAACAAGTATTTTCTTGGCGTGGCCGTTTAAACCGACAGCGTTATTTTTTTAGAAACATCGGTTTTATAAGTTTATATCTATTTAGTTTTCTGGTTTTAAGCATACTGACCGTATTTCTAATTGGTCTCGGTTTCGCTGCCACAGCGATTACTGCCATATCCGACTTATCTTTCAGCATAAGTTCATGTTTTTTTATATTACTGATAATTTCAATCATATCTTTTATCACAATACTCGCCGTAATAATTCCAGCCTTCTGGAAAATACGCCGCTGGCATGATCTTGACCGCAGCGGTTTTTATCTGCTTCTTACCGAGTTGCCCTATTATGCACTACTATGCGGCATACCTTCTTTTTCTGTAAATAATTCTATTATTGGCTCCAATGAATTAGAATTCATTTTCATTATTCTTACAATTTTATGGATTAGCGCCGTGAATCTTTATTTGCTTTTTATAAAAGGCTCACCTAATGATAATACCTATGGGAAAGATCCTATTGCACAAATAAGTCCGGAAATCAATAATTAAAAATATTTTAAGGTGTTCTCGGTAATAATAGTTTCTTTCTTTAAATAGTCTTTATCACTTATGTTCTTTATTTAAAGTATATAAGTTATCAACAGTTATGCACAACTTGTGTATAAAACTGTTGATAACTTATATCAATTTTATACATCCATGATATAAGCTTGCTGCTTCTGCATTACAATATAACATAGCTGCATTTTATTTTTCCTAAAATCCAAACATTTCAACTAACAGCATAACATTTAATATAGTTACTATTATACCTATAGACCAAAGCATTATCCGCTGTTTTACTGAATTGGCGTATTTCCCCATTATTTTATCTGAAGATGTCAAATATATCTGCAAAAATATCGTAAATGGTAATTGAATACTTAAAGCCATTTGTGAATAAATCAATCCATCAAAAGGCTGCTTAACAAAAAATAATATGAGCACTGCCAAACCATATGTTATCAAAACGCCATGCCACGAATGACGGTCTTTTACATCATACGATTCCCTAAAAATTCCTGCATAAATGCTGCCGCCAGCCATTCCGGCAGTAGTTGTAGATGACAATCCGGAAAACAATAGCGCCACTGCAAATAAGATTGCCGCATAAGGGCCCAGCAGCGGATCTAAAATGTTAACAGCCTGTGCTAAATCATCAACTATAACATTATTAGTAAAAAATACACTTGCAGCTATTAATATCATGGCACTGTTTATCGCCCAGCCTATCCCCATAGAAAAAATAGTATCCAGAAATTCATATTTTAATTGTCGCTCAATAACTTTTTCATTTTCAAGATTCCATTGCCGACTTTGAATTATCTCCGAATGTAAAAAAAGATTATGCGGCATTACCACTGCCCCCAGCACACTCATTATAACGACTAGTGAGCCATGTGGAATTGCTGGATAAATCCAACCGACTGCCGCTTTGCCCCACTCAATCGGTACAATATACAGCTCTACCAGAAAAGACAATCCAATCAGTGAAACAAACCCAATAATTATCTTTTCCATCTTATTATACGAATTTGATTTCAACAAAAATCCACAAAATACTGCCATCAAAATTGAACCATACATTAAAGGTATATTAAACAATAGCTGTAAAGCTATAGCCCCTCCGAGTATCTCTGCCAACGCTGTCGACACAGCAGCCGCCATTGCTGACAGCAATAAAAACCCCGATACATATTTAGGCAGATAAAGTGCCGCCGCTTCCGATATGCACAATCCACTCGCTATCCCCAAGTGAGCCGCATTATGTTGTAATACTATCAGCATTATTGTCGATAAAGTGACCATCCATAATAAATCATAGCCATACTGCGAACCTGCCGCCAAATTTGAAGCCCAATTCCCCGGGTCAATAAAGCCAACCGTAATCAATATGCCTGGTCCTATATATCGCAAAAAATCACGGGCACTTTTACGTGTTATCTCTGTCTCAAAATATTTACGTATGTTCATTAATTTACCCCTTCTTAACCCATATATGGAATAATCCATCTTTAAAGTATACCAAATTAATCATTCAAATAAAAATCCTCACGAAAAAATGAAATATAATTAAGGAGTTTACCATCATGCTATATAAAACATATCTTTTTGACTTTGATTATACTTTAGCCGACTCATCAAAAGGAATAGTGCTATGCTTTGAAAAATTATTAGCACAAAATGGCTATCCGGGGAAAAAACCTGCCGAAATAAAACGTACTATCGGCCTTTTTATGCCACAGGCTATATCCATTCTAACTGGGGAAACTGCTGCAAATACCATAAAATTATTGCAGAAGCGCTATAGCATTTTAGCTGATAAATACATGACTAAAAACACCTTTTTATATTCTGAAACTATCCCTGCCATGAAAAAACTAAAACAACAGCACTGTCTGATTGGCATTGTTTCCAATAAAACACGCCATCGTATTTTAGAAACACTGCACCAGGAAAAAATTACAGATACTATTGATGTTATAATTGGTACAGAAAATGCAAAAAAACCAAAACCGGCACCCGAACCAATCTGGCAGGCTATAGAAGCATTGCACACAGATTCATCCACCACTTTGTATATCGGTGACAGTCTTACTGATGCTCAGACCGCATTCAATGCCAAGGTTGATTTTTCTGCTGTTTTAACCGGTGAAACCCAAGCCGACGAATTTAATAAATATCCTTATAAAAATATTTTCCACTCACTAGCCGAGCTTTGTTGATAGGTTTAGAACAATGAATATTGTTTAATAATCATTTTCTCCTTGACATCAATCCGAAACATTGTAAAATATAATCTATGCTTGGCTATTTATTAATGAGCAGTCTACTCCAAGAATATTACCTACTCACTTAATGATTATTTCAGTCCAGTTTAATCCATACTCAATCTTTTATAGATATGAATAGAAGAGGTGTTATATTTTGCAAGAAAAAGATTTGATTATATCAGAAATAATGATGCCCAGCCAGGCTAATGTCGAGGGAAACATCCATGGCGGCGAAATAATGAAAATGATGGATTCATGCGCTTATGCTGTCACTCGCCGCTATGCCAGAACCAATGTAGTTACAGCCCGTGTTGACGAGCTGCAGTTTCACCAGCCAATAAAGGTCGGTGATTTGGTAATTTGTTCTGCCAGAATAGTTTTTACCGGCAAAACATCCATTGAAGTATATGTTGATGTCCAAGTTGAAGATTTACGTTCCCATATGCCTCCAGTCCCTGCATTGTCTGCATTTTTCACCATGGTTGCCCTGGACAGGAATTCAAAACCAGCGCAAATTCCGCCTTTAGAAATAAATACTGACGAAGAGCAGCTCGCTTTTGAAGCTGGTAAGGCTCGTTATGAATCATATAAGGTAAAACGTAAAAATCAAAAACAAAATAATGATTGACAGATAAATAAATAAAAACTATCCGGTAAATAACTCCACCGGATAGTTTTTATTTGTCCATCAGTCCAACCGGAAATACTATATCAGCAACAGCTGTATCCGTATTGCTATAAACAAATGCCTTCACATTAAAAACCTGCCCCAACAATTCAGGAGAAAGTATCTGCTTCGGCTTTCCCTGGGCAAAAATACCACATTGTTTCATAACTACAACATTATCAGCGTAAAGACGCGCATGATTGATATCATGCAGCACCATCACTACCGTCATGTTCTGCTTCTCATTAAGCATAGCTATTATCTGCATTATCTCTAATTGATGAGCAATATCAAGATATGTAGTCGGTTCATCCAGCAGCAATATCTCTGGTTGCTGACATAATGCCATAGCAATCCAGGCTCGCTGGCGTTCACCTCCTGACAAAGTTGTCAATTGGCGTCCTTTCAAATTAATTATATCAGTTTGTTCCATAGCCCATGCAATGACCATTTTGTCTTCCTGCCTATTACCGTGAAACACACTGCGGTAAGGAAATCTGCCATAGGCTACGACTTGTTCAACAGTCATATCGGCAGGCACACTTATAGATTGCGGTAAAACAGCTATTTTTCTGGCTATACTTTTAGATGAAAATTCAGTCAAATTCTTATTGTTTAATAGCACTTCCCCTTTATAATGATGCTGCAGGCCGGCTATTATCCGCAAAAGTGTTGATTTGCCACAACCATTAGGTCCCAAAATAGCTGTTATCTTATTTTCAGGAAATAACACATTTATATTATCCAATATTGTTTTATCCTGAAATTCAATATGAATATTTTGCGCAGCCAATATTGCCATTATAACTCCCTCCTCAACAGGAAAAGGAAAAACGGTGCCCCCAGCACCGCCATGAATATTCCTACCGGCAATTCCAATGGAGCGAATGCACATCTGGCAAATGTATCACTTAAGGTCACCACAGAACCTCCCAAAAGGATTGATCCCGGTAATAGGAATCTATAATCACTCCCGATCAGCAATCTTACCGTATGAGGAATAATCAAGCCGACAAATCCCAGCAAACCCGCTACCGAAACAGCACTGGCCGCCAGCAAAGCCGCAATAGCCGTCAATAATATTCTGATAAATTCAACATTCATTCCTAAACCCTTAGCTATTTCATCACCAAGCTGTAAAACATTTAAATGGCGTGTAAATAATAACCCCAGCAATAATCCGGCAATTGTATACGGCAATATCAATTCCACATGACTCCATGATCGGGCTGCAAATCCCCCTACCATCCACATTAAGGCTCCGTGGACTTTATCACTGTATAAAATAAGCAGTGCTGATATTCCTGCTCCAATAAAAGAGGATACCGCCACCCCGGCTAAAATCACCCGTAATGGTTTTATACCATTTTTCCAGGCTAATACATAAATACACAAGGCTGCCAGCATAGCTCCGATAAAGGCAGCCGGTGGTATTAAAAAACTATATTGTGGCAATATTATTATAATAAAAATCCCTGCAATCCCTGCCCCTGACGAAATGCCGATTATATGCGGATCTGCCAATGGGTTTCTCATTATCGCCTGCAAAATAGCTCCTGACACAGCAAGATTCATACCTACAAGCACCGTTAATATCGTCCGTGGTAACCTTATATTTAACATGATCTGACTATTTGCCCCGGTCCCGCCAGAAAAAATCTGCCATATTTCTTTTGGTGTTATATGTACTGCCCCTTGCGACAGACTTATCCCAAAACTTGCAATGAGCAGAAATAATAATCCCAGCAAAATAACCATCCGCCATTTATTATTATGTGTGTTTTCCATATTGCACCTTATATTATATAAAATTTGGGGCTGTCGCATGAACAGCATTAACTTCACAAATATGCACCCCGCCACTGCTGCATGCCCCTGTCCCTCTAAAGACGGACAAAAAGAGTGATATATATTTATGAATGAAAATTGTCAGGTGCGACAACCCCGCGTTTTCCCAGATATTTATTGATCCGCTTTAGAAAACAGATTAGGATAAAGTTCCTTTGCCATTACTTCCACTGCTTGTGGATAATGGATCCCGGGATTTAATAAAAATAATTTCTGCGGCAGAAAATATACATGGTTTTCCCTTACGGCCCTTAATGTCTGCCATGCTGAATTATTTTCAACATTATCCTGCATAGATTTTTTTATTGTTGACATATCCCCCATGCTGGTGACAAATATAGCATCTGGATCTGATTTAACCAATACTTCTAAACTATACGGCGCTGAATCCGGATTATTTTCCAGTGGCTTGGCATCAGCCGCTACATTAACAAAACCAAGCATTTTAGCCACCGATCCCGCTATGGAGTCATCTAGCTGCACAGTTACATCCTGAGCTGTACTATGCAATATTGCCACACGCCTGGTTTCTTTCGGTAGTTTATCCTTCACGGCAGCGATTTTTTTATCCATTTCATTAATAAGCGTCGTACCTTTTTCTTGTTCACCCGTTATCTGAGAAAAAAGCTCCAAACAGTGTTTAACCTGATCATAGCTTTTCATATCAAGCACAATAACCGGAATATTATTACTTTCAAGCATAGGAACAAATTTGTCATTCATCCCTTTCATTGCTATTACTAAATCCGGTTTCAATGCGACCACTTTTTCTATATTGATATTGTAAACAGCACCGACCTTATCTATATCCTTATAATAATCAGGTATCCCCATTTTCGAATCCGGACAGCCTACCACAGCGGCATCTACATCATGCAGCGGTTCCAGAAAAGAAGTCGATAATGCTACAATACGTTCCGGCTTATTAGCGAGTGTAACTGTCCTGCCGGCGTCGTCATTGATTGTCAAATAGGACGTCGTCTTTTGATCTGCTGACTGTCCACCGCATCCGGTAAATGCAGCCGCCAACAACAAACAAAACAACAGATAAAAACAAAAATTTCTTTTTATCATATAAAAAACTCCCTATTTATTTCGGCGTGTCAAAATTGTTGATAAATAATTGGGAACCTTCTTCACTTGTTCAATATCATCTATACATGCTTCATCCGGTAATCCGCAGCGACTTACCATAACAGCATTATCTACCAATCCATTATCTTTCAAAATTGATACTATTTGATCAAAATTTTTATAAACTTTCATAATTACAACATTATCTGACGCGGCCAGCGTTTTTGCAATTTTTTCTGGCTTTGCCGTAGCCGGAATGATACTTATTATATCATTTCCTTCTACCAATGGATATTCCAGCCTGCCGGCTATCGCACAAAAAGCCGGTACGCCGGGAATCGTTTCAATCACTATTTGCTCCGTTTTCAACAGTCGGTACACATAAATATATGTGCTGTAAAACATCGGATCCCCCAATGTCAAAAATGCTACATTCTTACCTTGGTTTAATAAAGCTAAAATTTCTTCCTTATTTTTTTGCCAACTCTGCGGTGATTCTTCAAAATGTGCTATCATTGGGAAAACCTGATATACAATATTGACAGTTGATTTTAAATACGGTTTAGCTATGGACAAGGCAACACTACCATCTTTTTTTTCTGTTTTAGGGGCAATAATCACATCTACTTTTTCCAATGTCTTAATTGCCTTCATCGTCAATAATTCAGGGTCACCCGGACCAACGCCTATGCCATAAAAAATACCAGTCATTAAATATTCTCCTCAAAATCAATTAATTTTTCACATACAATTTTAGATTATACAATACCTTTACCACTAAAAGCAAAATTTTGATAGTTTTCCCGCATATTGTCAGCATGGTATTGAATAAATTATTGATAAAGTCATGACCTCCAGTAAACTGGAGGCTTGTTCTAGCCCTGGAAGGGCATATTACTAACATAAGCCCCTCAAGGGGCGTCCGAAAGGTCTAACCAACGTTTTTCTTTTTCGAGCGACCCCTAAAGGGGTTTTTTTTTGCCTTTTACTTCTTGCTACCCGTAAACGGGTCTACAAATTCCCTTAAACTTATCTGATCTGTTATTTGATCTTGTTGTAACTGATTTCTAATGTAATTCTCTATCTGCTTCTTATTTCTTCCTACTGTATCTACAAAATATCCTCTTGACCAAAAGGTTCTGCTTCCATACTTATATTTTAAATTTGCGTGCCTATCAAATATCATCAAACTGCTTTTCCCCTTTAAATATCCCATAAAACTTGAAACACTATACTTTGGGGGAATACTCAACAATAAATGTATATGATCTGGACAAGCTTCTGCTTCTATAATTTCAACACCTTTATCCTCACACAGTTTTCTTAATATCCATCCTATATCTTTTTTCAATTCTCCATAAATTTCCATTCGACGATATTTTGGTGAAAATACTATATGATATTGACATCTCCACTTTGTATGTTCTAAACTTTGTATATCTTTATCTTTCATGATAAAGTCCTCCCTGTTATTTTTATGCGGTTGGCTAGACCTGCATTTATTATAACAGGGACTTTTTTTCGACTAAAGTCAAAACCTTCGATTCCGCCGGCTGAGCCGGTGGATTATTTTGAACAGTTATTAAAGAATCTTATCCAGCGGGCAAGTAGCCTGCCGGATAAGATTATATGCAAATAGTAAATTATTTTGCTTCCAAAGCATTCCATGCTTCGTTGGCACGTTCCACAAAGATATTACGAACAGCTGCATTTTCACCAAGGCCATGGATATATGTATCGACTTTAAAACCTGCTTTTTCAAGAATTGATTTATGTGACTGCGGTTCTGCGCCAGCCATATCATTATTAGCATGATCCCCTGCTACCATCATCATTGGCATCAATGTTACCTTTTTGATACCCTTTTGTTTCAGCTGAGGAATTATAGTTTCAAGATTTGGCCAGCCTTCCACTGTATAAAGATAAACATTTTTCAATTTCAGTGAATCAATGCGATCTTGTATTACCGCATAATAGGCATTACTTGGATCCGGTGTTCCATGAGCCATAACCAATATAGCTTCATCCTTGCCTACTTTAGGAAATTGCGTAGAAAAGGCCTTTAAAAATTCATTGATATCATCGCGCTGATTTTCCTGTCCCATCCAATACATAGCCGATGTGCCGAGCGTCATTTTTTTGAAATCTTTTTTATACAAATCAAATACTGCCGAATCATAAGCATATTCCATCCCCGGAATAACATCAAGTGATGCGATAGCCACACGAGTATACCCTTGTGCTTTCAAATCCTTTAGGGCATCTTCCGGCGTAGGAATTGTGATGCCTTCCTTAGCTTTTATTCTATCAATGATAATATGCGATGTAAATGACAGAATAACTTTCGTGTCAGGATGCGCTGCCTGGATTTCCTGGACAGTTTTTTCTATAGTTTTTTCACGTGAATCCTTAAAAGTAGTACCAAAACTCATAACTAAAATTGCATCTTTATTCTGTACATTGGCCATCTGTGGATTATTATAAGTACGAAGCCCAATTTCAGCTGCCTGTTTCAATGCCGGTGTCGCATCCGTAACCTCAGGATTTAATTTATAACTGGCATAAGAAGTAGTCATAAAACCTGTTAATGTCGCACATGCCATTGAAGCGACCAACATTTTTTTCCAACTGATTTTCATTTGACAAAGCCCTCCTAAATTTTTGTTAATTACAATAAACCTATTCAGTGTTTGTCATCTATCCGGGCAAAATATAATTTTGCAAAATAAAACCCTTCACCAAGATGCAATGAAGGGTATCATCAGACAAGATCGTATCGAGTATGTCCGAAAATACCACCTTCCCATCGCTCGTGGGTAAAAACACAGTAAAACCATATAGGCAGCTTATCCTAAGTGCAAACAATAAGTCTGCCTTATGGATATAAATCATTACTGTGTTACGGTGATCGACAAACAGGCAGTTCTCCTGGCTTTGAATCATCACGTTTCTGTGCCTTCCCATGCAGCTTAAACTGTCACAGTGACATATTACAGAATTGCTCCTCATTACAGTGGCGGGACCGCGTTGGCTTAAACCAACTTCTCCATTAAGTCCGTATGGACACCTGTTTCACTGATATTAATTTTATCGTTACTTATAATACAATTAATCACGTCTATTGTCAATAATTATATCAGATATTTTTGCTATTATATCTTCACATCAATCTGCGCTGAAACTCCAACTCCCTGTACACGGGAAACATTGCTGATACTTTTTGCATTTACGGGAATAAGTCCTTTTAGTCTAAATCGTTCGTCACTAAAACTGCCCTCAATCAGCAATACCGCCTGGGTCCTATCGATTGCCTCCTGCGGTCCGGTAACTTGCGCAGCTCCCACATAAGAACCGTTACCTATTGAAATTATCGGCACTACTTTTGTAGCATACGAGGTCCCATTCCATGTTGTCCGAGCAAATTATTTATTGCTGAATTCAATGGTATAGAAAACTTGTCTACCAATATGGATATACCGCCAACTTTAAGCGCATCACCCAATATACTGCCAAAATTAAATGCCTGTGTAGTCCCTACCGTTGCTGTTAATATCGTAAGGCAAACGACTGCGACTACTGCCATTTTTTTCAAATGCATAACCAATCCTCCTATTTGTAAAATATTTACTAAATATTATACCACGGACGCAGTGGCTGTTAATATTTACACTTACGGTTATTATAAAATTTAAATGCATCTTAGCTGCTACTTTTTCTATATTTTAAATCCACCGCTAGAGGTAAAGCACAAAATATTGTATAATTGCTAATATAGATTTAAAATTAATTGAATTCTATTTGTGAAGTGATTTTTATTTTTTACTAATATTCAGCAGTGTCTGTAATCTTATTGTTTAAACAAAATCCCATAACTTAAACTAAAAGGAACTGTTAAAATGGAACAATACTCTGCCTTGTTTTTAGAATTTATTTCCACTTGGGGATATATTGCAATAGCTTTGCTCATGGCGTTAGAAAATGCCTGTATTCCTATTCCCAGCGAATTGATTTTAGGTTTTGCCGGCTACCTGATATCTATAGGTAAAATGGATTTCAGCGAAGCTGTCATCGCAGGTATAATCGGCGGCATGACCGGTTCTATACTGACATATTATATTGGGTTTTTAGGTGGACGCCCCTTTATCAATAAATATGGTAAATATTTTTTCATGAAAAAGCGTCATATTGATATCGCCCAAAATTGGTTCGATAAGTACGGAGTCAAAGCTGTTTTCTTCAGCAGGATGTTTCCTGTAGTACGTACTTTTATTTCACTGCCCGCCGGTTTTGCCGGTGTAAATATAAAAAAATTCATTATTTTTACTTTTGCTGGTTCTTTACCGTGGACCATCCTAATCGTCTATATTGGAAAAATGCTGGGTGACAATTGGCAGAAGATGCTGTCAGTCGGGCATGAATTCAGCATAGCAATATGTATAATCATTGCTTTAATTGTTATTGGCCTTTATATTCGCCATAAAAGAAGATAAATAATTTATTGCATGGAGTGATTCGATGAAAACGATATATCTTGATTGTTTTTCGGGCATAAGCGGCAATATGCTCATCGGTGCCTTTCTTGATGCCGGCTTACCTTATGATTATTTAAAAAATCAGTTGGAAAAAATTATTTCTCCTGATGAATATTCACTTATTATGAAACCGACCAATAAAAAGGGGATAACAGCTACCTATTTCAATGTAACATTAAATACACCACAGTTACATATACGTACCCTATCGGATATACAAACAATTTTTACCAATTCAGGTTTAAGCCAAGACATCCAACATACCAGTATGGAAATTTTTCACAATCTTGCTGAAGCTGAAGCTAAAATCCATGGAACATCAATAGAAGAAATCCATTTTCACGAAATTGGTGCTGTTGATGCCATAATTGATATTGCCGGAATTGCAATTTGTCTTGAATATTTTAATGTCAAAAATATTTTTGTCAGCAATATTTATACCGGTAAAGGTTTTGTCGACTGTGCCCATGGACAAATGCCAATACCGGCTCCGGCCACTGCCGAGCTATTAAAAAACTTCACGATAAAAAATGGTCTGGCAGAAAAGGAACTGGTTACACCAACCGGGGCCGCTGTTTTAAAAACACTGGCTCAGGAAAAATCTTCTTATGATGATTTTTCTTATGACAAAATAGCTTATGGCGCCGGCAGTTGGGATCTGTCACAGCCTAATGTACTGCGTTTGTACTTAAAAGAATTTGATAGTAATCCTGCTGTCGAAGATTTACTGCTCTTAGAAACTAATGTGGATGATATGAATCCGCAAGTTTTCAATTACATTTCGGAACGTCTATTTAAAGCCGGTGTTCTCGATGTTTGGATAACGCCGATTATCATGAAAAAGAATCGTCCCGGTCAGATGTTTTCCGTCTTAACCGCACAAAAAAATTATACGGCTGCCAGCGAAATCATTTTTCGTGAAAGCACGACATTGGGACTACGCATAAGTAAAATAAAACGAGCTGCTTTAAATCGAAAAATCAAACTTGTCTCCACGGCTTATGGTCAGATTCATTGCAAAATAGCTTACTATAACGGAAAAATAAGCAATATTTCCGCTGAATATGAGGATTGCCGCGCTTTAGCCAAAAAGAAAAATGTTCCCATCAGAGAAGTACAGCACGAAGCCTTGCGGATTGCTTACTATCTGGCCGACAATCGCAAATAAACTTATATTTGTATCATAATTAAAAATATGCCTCTTAAAGTCAGATTTTAAATCCGCTTTTAAGAGGCATAACTATTTATAGGCATTATATAAAGTTTTTACTTTATTTGATCACTATGATCAGCCGCATACGCAGCAACTGCCGCGTAACGTGTTCCCCCCATGGTTCCCGGCTGCACAGAATACCATACGAGATATGTCGGTGTCTCACTCCAGCGTTTTTCACCATTGCTTTTATAAAAAGTCTGCTTACCAAGCAGCAATGCCTGATTTACCAAATCTATTTTACAATCAGTAATACTGTAAAATCCCTCATCCAAAGTAGCGGAATTTCTATTCACCTTTTTTTCCCTATAATTGATTATATTTTTATTTACCTTACCATTTTTATCAACATCATAATGCAGCGATGTCTTATCAAAATAAAACACATCATCATTGCCCTTACCCAGTTCAATCGGTACCCAGCTATCCTGAGTATCTTCAGTTTCTGCCTGCGCCAAAACAATCGTAGAAAACAATACACATAATACTAAGGTGAAAATCATTATCCGCTTAGTCATTCATCGTCTGCCCCTTTCCAATCAATGACGATGGCCCAGTCTATTTACCAAAAGCCCTTGCCACTAAATATATATTTCAATTATATCATATATCCATTATGTATGCTAAAATATATCCGGTGATAATTATGAATAAAAAAATTAATGGCGATCCAAAGGAAAAAAATTCTCTGCAAATATTTGGGCAGGTCGGCAGCTTGGGAATAACCTTTGTTATTATTATTGGCATATTTTCTTTTATCGGTTATAGAATTGATATATTATTTTCAACCAAGCCAGTTTTCACCTGTTTAGGTACATTATTGGGGTTTATAATTGCTCTTATAAGTATTTACCAAATTATAAAGAAAGATAATTTATGATAAAATTTACTGTACCCAATGGACATGAACGACAAAAAGCCCGATATTTCCTTGCAGCGCATGGAAAAGTTTCTACTAATTTATGGAAAAAAATAAAATGGCAGGGACAGCTTTTTATAAATAGTCAACCGGTTCAAGCCGCTAGTGCAACAGTAACGGGCGGAGATATTATAAGTTATGAATTGGCAGCAAAATCCAAAATCATTCCTTGCGATAAACCTCTCGATATTGTTTACGAAGATGATTGGCTACTCATCATCAATAAACCATGTCAACAAATAATTCACCCTACCCATAAAACTATTCACGACACACTAGTAAACATCGTCGCTAACTATTATATACACAGCGGTCAACAGGTCGGTTGTCATCCGGTATATCGTCTTGATCGCAATACCACTGGTCTGGTCATCATTGCCAAACAACCGCAAATACAGTACAGTCTCACTACTTCACATGACAAAATCCAACGTTTTTATCATGCCATAGTCACAGGCTGTCCCAGTCCCAAGGAAGCAATGATTGCCCTGTCAATTGGAAGAAAACCAACCAGTATAATCGAACGTATGGTCCGAAATGATGGACAGCCTGCCCTGACGCATTACCGGGTAATACGACAGGGCAGGCTGTATTCACATGTACAATTAAAACTTTACACTGGCCGTACCCATCAAATACGCGTCCATATGGCAGCTATAGGCCATCCGCTTTTAGGTGATGATCTATACGGTGGCAGCCGCGAACTTATAAAACGTCAGGCATTACACGCTTATAGAGTAATCTTCAAACATCCCATTGAAAACAAAAGAATTGATATATCAATACCTTTACCATCTGACATGGCCGCTTTATCATAACCAAATCTTAAAGCAGTGTTCACTTTAAAAAACTGCTCACTTTATTATCAATACCTTCGGCATCAAGCCCGAATTCATGCAATAACGCTGTTGCCGGACCCGAATGTCCGAAACAGTCATTTACACCGATCCGCAGAACGGTGCTCGGACAATTTTCCGACAATACTTCGCATACCGCTCCGCCCAGTCCGCCGATCACTGAATGTTCCTCGACCGTTATGATTTTTTTTGTCTTTTCGGCGGCCTTTACAATTATTTCCTTATCGATAGGTTTAATAGTATGGATGTTTATAACTCCGACATCCAGTCCCCGCTGCGCCATCTTTTCAGCAGCTTCCAGGGATGCCCCTGTGCAAAGCCCCGTGGCAATGATCGTCGCATCGGTCCCTTCGCGCAAAGTAACACCTTTTCCCAGCTCAAATTTATAATCTGCCCTATCATTTATCACCGGAATTGCCAGCCTGCCAAACCGCATATATACCGGCCCGTCATGATCATATGCCGCTGTCACAGCTGCCCTGGCTTCTATATCATCAGACGGATTAATAATCACCATGCCCGGTATGGTGCGCATTAAGGCAATATCTTCATTGCACTGATGTGTCGCCCCATCTTCACCTACCGATATTCCGGCATGGGTCGCGCCAATTTTTACATTAAGGTGCGGGTAACCAATGGAGTTTCTCACTTGTTCAAAAGCCCGGCCGGCTGCAAACATTGCAAAAGTGCTGACAAAAGGAACCAGTCCCGTAGTCGATATTCCTGCCGCCATACCCATCATATTGGCTTCGGCAATCCCGCAGTCAATATGCCGTTCGGGATATGCCTTCTTAAAAATACCGGTTTTCGTCGCCGCTGCCAGATCCGCATCCATTACTATGATGTCATCATGTTTCTTATACAATTCCACCAGCGCATTGCCATAGCTTTCCCGTGTCGCCGTTTTTACCGTTGTCATGCTGACACCTCCCCATTTTTTTCCAGTTCCTGCATAGCTTGTTTATATTGTTCTTCATTCGGTGCTTTACCATGCCAGCCTACTGCATTTTCCATAAAGGATACGCCTTTTCCCTTAATGCTTTTGGCTATGATCGCTGTCGGCTTTCCTTTGCTGCTTTTCGCTTCTTTAAATGCTGCCCTTATCTGGTCAAAATCATGTGCATCTATATTTATAACGTGAAAATTGAAGGCCCTGAATTTTTCCCCTATCGGATAGGGTGAGCATATTTCCCTTACCGTGCCGTCTATCTGCAGGTTATTGTTATCCACCACAACTGTCAGGTTATCAAGTCCATGGCTTCCCGCAAACATCGATGCTTCCCAGACCTGCCCTTCCTGCAGCTCTCCATCTCCCAGCATCGCATAAACCCGGAAGCTTTTATTTTGTACCTTGGCCGATAGTGCCATTCCTACCGCAGCCGAGATCCCCTGTCCCAATGACCCCGTTGACATATCAACACCCGGCGTATGTTTCATGTCCGGATGTCCCTGCAGGTATGAATCAATGTGGCGCAATGTCTTCAGATCTTTCGCCGGAATATATCCTTTTAACGCCAGAACCGAATACAACGCCGGGGCTGCATGCCCTTTTGATAACACAAATCTATCGCGGTTTTCATCATGCGGAGCTTTACTGTCTACATTCATTTCCTCAAAATACAGATATGACAATATATCTGCTGCCGATAATGAACCGCCTGGATGTCCTGATTTTGCATTGAATGTCGCTGTTATTATATTTTTGCGCAATTCATTCGCAACTTTTTTTAAATCTGAATTATCCATTTACTATTCCCTTTCCACAATGAAATATATTTTATAAAGCTGCCTTTTTCACATCATAAAAACGGTATTATTTCTTTCACCGAGTCAAAAACCAGCTGCGGCTTGATCTTTGCTCTTGCTATATCCTCTCTTTTTGTCTCACCGCTTAATACCAGCATACTGGATAGTCCATTATTCACTCCGGCCGCTATATCCGTATAAAGCCGGTCTCCCACCATCATCACTTCATCACCGGTCTTATCGATACGCGCCAGCAGATATTTTATTAT
Source organism: Pectinatus frisingensis (assembly GCF_014076555.1). Taxonomy (NCBI): domain Bacteria; kingdom Bacillati; phylum Bacillota; class Negativicutes; order Selenomonadales; family Selenomonadaceae; genus Pectinatus; species Pectinatus frisingensis. The sequence goes on along the minus strand of NZ_CP045424.1, from coordinate 210,381 downwards.
TTCTTTGTTGGGCTTGCCGATAATATGGTCCGGTTCTCTTCCGGCGGACGCTTTTATAAAAGCATGTATAGCCCCGGCATCAGGTACAAAACCATTTTTGGTCGGGCAGTTATAATCCGGATGCGTTGCTATATAAGGCAGTCCGGCTCTCACAAAGTCACATACCCGACACATTTTTTTATAGTTCAGTGATGTGTCAAAAGCTGTGACCACCACGTCCGGAGTCACATCATCAAGTATTATTCCTTTATGTTCAAATTCTGCTTTTAAAAAATCGTTACCTAATAAAAATACTCGTTTCCCCGGATAATTACGCTGTAGATAAAAGATCGTCGCCTGTCCTGATGTTATAATTTTTTCCTCACCGACATCCAGTCCCATCCGGTGCAGTTTTTTGACATAATTTTGCGGATTTTTTGATGAATTATTGGTCAAAAACACATAGCTGCGCCCTGATTCTTCTATTCTCTCCAAAAATTCTCTGGCACCATCTATCCATGACTCATCCAGATAGACAGTTCCATCCATGTCCAGAGCAAAAACTTTTATATTGCGGATTATTCCTGCCTTGTCCTCGTTTATAAACATTCTGCCCATTCCCCACCTTGCTGCCATACGCATAATCACTATATCTGTGTGAAAACATTTATTTTAAGTTCGAAATTTCAGTACAGACTTCATCTGCTGTTTTTTTCAATTCACCGCAGTCGAACAGCATCTGCAATACGCCATAGCGATTACGCATTTCCTTGGCATATATTATTGCGTTATGCAGTAATTCCGATGTGATTTCTATCTGTTCCGGCAAATACGGTTCCTTTATTTTTTTCATGCGGGTTATCATGCTGTCTATATTCGGTAGAGTTTTCATCAATTCTATTATCTGTATTTTATTGGCCAAGACATTCTGCATTCTTGCAGCAGCTTTTTGGGTGTCATTTTTATGTACTTCATTTTCTAATTTGACAATGCTGTCACTGCATGCACCATAAACCTTGATTATCTGTTTTTCCCATTCTTCCTTGTCAAATGAAATTACCTTAAAGCTGCTGTTCGTTTCCAGAATCTTTATCGCTGCTTTATATACATAAAGTGCCACTATTGCTGCCACTCCCACGAAGGTCCCATGTTCGATATCATGGCGGTGATAATTCTGCAGGAACATCATTTCCCAAAAATGTCCCATCTGATGTTCACAGCCGGAAGCCGGCCGTGAATTTCCACAATAGCTGATGCCTATTCCTGCCCATACCAAGGCTTCCATTACCGAAGCTATCGCCGCCGGGTTTCTCTCCGCAATACCGTCATCGGCAGCTTTTGCCACTGTATCAACTGCTTTTCGCATCAGTTTTTCAATTTCCGGGCAATAGTATTCTCCATTTACTATATGTGATAATTTCCATTCCACCAGACAGATGTATTTGCCAAATATATCACCCACACCTGATGCTATCATATGCACCGGTGCATCTTTTAATATATCAACGTCGCCGATTATTGCCCATGGAAATCCCAGTCCTTCATAAGTTATCTTGAAACCATCTATAATAAGCGGCGATACGGCTGAGGCATAACCGTCCATGGAAGGGGCCGTCGCTACTATAGCATAGGGCACCTGCATCTTTTTGGATACAAACCGCATTAAGTCATTTATTACTCCCGAACCAACAGCTATGACAAAGTCACATTCATTTGGTATATGTGTAAAAATTCTTCCTATATTCAGTTCATTAGGAATAAGTTCTTCATCGGTAAAAATGAATTCATCATATGCAGCATCAGCTTTTTTTAATGCCGCATACACTTTTTCCCCTGCTACTTTTATCGTATGCACATCAGCTACAATGCAGATGTGCCTGAATCCTTCTTCTTGTATATAATCCGCCAATTTAATAACAACATTGGTCCCTATATCCACATGTTTTATATTGCACTGGTGCTTTCTACCGCAGCTGCATGCGATTTCTTTATTCAAATATTTATTCCAATCAACCACTTTATTCTCTCCTTCACTTTAAATTGGCGGCTGTTTATCTTTATTTATAACCGACAGTACAAATCAATTGTGCTAAATTCTGCTGCAATGACTGTCCCTGCTTAAATAATCCCGAAGTCCCACCTGTAAAAATTGCAGCCCCAGCTTCATATAATGTCTTTATCGTCCTGCAATTTACGTTGCCGTCTGCCTGAATGCGTACCGGGCTATGGTTGTTTCTCAGTATTTCAGCCATCAGTCGTATATGTTCAATGGCCTTTGCTTGAATCTGCTGTCCAGAAAATCCTGGATTAACTGTAAGTTTCAATACCCATGCGCATTGATTAGCTAATGTTAAAAAATCCCCGTCAGGCGGAGTTTCCGCCCGATAAGCCAGCACCGGCACAGCACCGGTGCTTCTTATCATTTGAAACACTCTTTTCGGATTGTCCATTGCCTCGTAATGCACAGCAATATAATCTACTCCATAACCGGAAAAGATATTAATGTATCTTTCTGGGTCCTCAACCGCCAAATGTAATTCAACGGGCATTTTGCTATTTTTTTTTATATATCTATATACTGTATCTCCCAAAATATAACACTTGTTAAATTTCCCATCGACTACATCATAATGGAAAAAAGCTGCCGCTGAGCATTCTACTTCTTTTATAGCCGCAGCCAAATTGCCAATATCCATGCAGGAAACAGACGCTGAAAACACTGGTTTTAGCATTGCCGCTGTCCGGTCCTTTCCACAGAATCATTTCCGTATTCTTTCATATTCAATAGTGCTTTCGACTCGCTTAGCATATTTTCCACCCAAAAATTCAGTTGTCAGCCAGATTTTTGTTATTTCCCATGCCATAGATTCTGCTATTACCCGTGCTCCCATACAAAGGATATTGGTATCATTATGTGCTCTGGTCATCTTAGCCGAGAACAAATCACTTACTAATGCCGCACGAATCCCATTAACCTTGTTGGCATTGATAGACATTCCAATACCTGTTCCACATATTAAAATGCCCTTTTTCCCGATTGGGTCAGAAGCCACATCCTTACCCACGGCAATAGCATAAACGCCGGCATCGACAGATTTTTCATCATAAGTTCCTTTGTCGATGATCATATATCCGGCGCCATGCAGCTTTTCTTTAATAAATTCTTTCATATGCAGCCCGGCATGATCTGATCCAATAACAACGGTTCCCATTAAATCATCTCTTTCACCTAACTATCAAATAGGTTTCATTACAACTTTTATTGCCTGACCACTTTTTATGAGATCATACGCTTTATCCCATTCATCAATGCGAACTTCATGTGTAATCATTTTATTTGCATCGATTTTCCTTTCACTCATCAACCGCAAAGTAGGTTCCCAATCGTATGTATTCTGGCTGCGACTTCCAGAAACCACAAGTTCTTTTTGGATAATTTTAGAAAAATCAACCGATACTTCATCTTTGGCAAAAAGTCCTATTTGCACGTACTGTCCTTTTTTGCGTAAAAGATTCATGCCAAGATGCATTGAAGGGACTGCTCCGGTGCAATCGTAACAAATATCTGCTCCATAGCCATCCGTCAATTCGTCAATTAATTTTTTCGGATCATCTTTTTGAACATCAACTATATATTCGACGCCAAATTTTTCCTTAGCGACCTGCAAACGACCAGCATCCTGAGTTAACCCTGTCATGACAACTCGTCCGCCATGTGCCATAACCACCTGTGCTGTCAATAATCCTATAGGACCAGGCCCCAAAACCAGTACAATATCACCCTTTGTAATTTGAGCTTTATTAACTCCATGATGAGCGCAAGCCGCGGCCTCAGCAATTGAAGCTTCACGCGTAGACAAATTCTGCGGCAGGATATGCACACTCTCCTTCCGCGCTATCACATATTCGGCTGCAGCACCATCTTGTTGTGTTCCAAGTCCCTTGCGATGCGGACAAAGATTATATTCTTGTGCCTGACAATATCTGCATGTACCGCATACATAAAAAGTTGTTTCCGATGTCACTCGATCGCCGACTTTAACATTGGTAACATTTTTACCAATTTCCGCTACGATTCCAGCAAACTCATGTCCTATTGTCAGCCCAGCTGCATTAACATTATAGTGACCTTCATACGTATGAATATCACTGCCGCATACACCGATATACTCTACTTTAATTTTGACCTGATCATCATTAATCTTTGGTTCCGGTTTATCAATAACCTCCCAATTACCCGCACCAGCCTGCATTTTAACTAAAGCTTTCATCATAAAAGTTCCTTTCAGAATATATTAATGTGTTTTAACATAAACAGTGCTGCAGGGACCAGCCCCGCAGCCACCTGTTCATATCGTTATACATAAAATCAAATAAGTTGGAAAATCTTAATTACAATCCAGTTCAGGAAGTTACCACCAAGGTCAAGACTAGATATCATCGTAGTATTTTCCGGCATCTGGAAATGTGCCGCAATAGCCATTGAAGTATGGAATTGAGCTATATTTGTAGCCATTAATAGTGCCAATCCCATTACAACCATGCCTGCTAAAACAGAATGAACAATATTCCCTTTCGCAGCCCCTACAATAAATGCTACATAAAAGCAAATTGTTGCCAAGTCACCAAAGGGCAGCACGTTATTTCCTGGAATAACAACCGAAAGAAATAATGTGCATGGAACAAGTACAAGAGCCGTAGCTATGACTGCCGGATGTCCAACTGCCACTGCTGCATCCAAACCGATTGTAAGTTCTCTGTCCTTGCCAAAATTCTTTTTCTGCAAATAATCTTTAACTGATTCTGATATTGGTATAAGCCCTTCCATAAGTATTTTAACCATGCGCGGCATTAAGAACATGACCCCAGCCATAATAATACCGATTTGAAGAATTTTACCTATTGGATAGCCCGCTAAAATACCTAATAAGATACCAAGAATCAAACCCATCATAAGAGGTTCCCCAAAAATACCAAAACGTTTTTGAATTGCTTCCGGATCCGCGTGCAAATTTCTTATACCAGGTATCTTACTAATAACTTTTACAATCGGGATACCAATAAGCCCTTGTGCGCAAGTTGACCCTGTCGGGAAAGAAAGACCTTCCATCCCAAAATAATTCTTTACTATCGGTGAAGTCCAGTCAGCAATTTTTAGTACCGCTATTTCATAAATAATCCCAGCCAAAATAGCAAATATCCAATTTCCCTCAGTGAGTACAAAAACTGTCGCTGCCGCTGCCGCAAAATGCCAATAATTCCAAATATCAATATCAACAACATTTGTTGTCTTTGTGACTAACATTGCGATATTAACCACCATACAAATAGGTATCATAAATGCCGCAACTGGTGATGCCCACGTCATAGCTGCTGCCGCCGGCCAGCCTACATCAATAATATTCAACGCTAAACCATAGCGTGTCACCATTTGGTGAGTGGCGTCGCCAAGATTTGAAGTAAGTAATCCAATAACCAGATTAATGCCGACAAAACCGACCCCGATCGTAACCCCCGAACGAAATGCTTTTTTAAAGCCCTGCCCAAATGCCATACCAATGATCGTAATAACTATCGGCAACATTACTGTTGGCCCGAGTCCTAATATAAATTGCACTACATCTAAAACCATTAACGTCTCCTCCTAAAATATGAAATATTATAATTTATTTGGCGAATCAAGTTTTTTTTACTTCAATACATCAAGTATTTCTTTGTCGGTTTTCTCAGTATTCATGTTCGTTAGGTAATTTAATGCTTTGACAAGCGGCATCTTATATTCACGTGGTGGAATAGTGGTTGTCACCAGCAGTGTTGCTTGATCTTCATAACTGCCGACCTCAGAGATTTTACACTGAATTACTTTTGCTGAAACATGATTTTCTTTTAATAATTCTTCTACTCTTTTGCAAACAACTGTTGATGTGGCAATGCCTGTACCGCATGCCACTAATACTAATTTTTCTGCCATTTTATTTTATCCTTTCAAATCCAATTTTTCTTGTATGAATGTTTTGATTGATACACTGTTTTGTTCTGCAGCCAAAAAATTCAATGCATCTTCATTTTGTAAAACTGCCATCAATTTTTGCAGCATATCAAGCTGTGTGTGTTTTTCCTTCATAGCCAGCATAAATGCCAACTTCACTGGGACTGTGACATCTTTTTCCCCCATGATGGTAAATTCTACCGGTTCTTTAAATCGTGCTATGCTAATTGCCGGTGTATTTACATGTTCAATATCAGTATGAGGTATCGCTACACCGTATGGCTGTGTGGGCAATCCTGTTGGAAATATCTTTTCCCGTGCCAAAATAGCATCTTTATAAGTATTTTTTACAAATCCATTTTCACAAAGATTGTCTGCCATCTTTCCAAGTAAAGTTTCTCTGTCTTTTCCCATTAAATCCAATAGGATTAATTTTTCATTTACTGTAACCTGCATTGCCAATCAAGGCCTCCCTTAGTTCTTTTTCTGTTTCAGCTGTTTCCAATTGGTTAATAATATTTTCATCAAGAAACTTTTCATACAAATACTGCACACTATCCTTACCATCTATATCCAATCCCAACATGCAAATAAGTGTTGTTGATTGTTTGTTGCCCCAAAGTACCGGTTTTGCAAGTTTAGCAAATAATATAACCGAAGATTTTATATAAGAGCTGTCTGCATGCGGCAAGGCTACCTTATTATTGACCAAAAATGGACCTAATTTCTCACGTTTTAAAACAGCCTGCTCATAATCCGACTCAACATAATCATTTCCTATCAGATATTTGCACATTTCGTGAATTACTTGATTTTTAGTATTTTTCCCCTGCAATATTAAAATTTCCATTGATTTTACAGCTTCAGGAATTTCCCCTGCCTTGGTCTGCAAAGTGCCTGTAGTAACTGCCGAACTGCTGACTATTCTTGATAAGAGCGTGATTCCTTCTTGCGTCATGAGTTCACGTAAGGAAATATATGGTACATTTTCAACTTTAGGATTAACACTTCCCACAATCGCCAGTACTTCATATTGCTTCATAATATCAGCAAGCTGCTGATCAATATCATTTTCCCCGATTATCCCCATATGCAATAAAGAAATATCATTTATTTTTTGCCCAAAAGTTTTTCTAAGCCGCTGTGAACAATAAACAGCTGCTCCCTCTCCAGTAAAACATGTTGTAATAATAGCCCGCCGTTTTCTTCCTCTGGCGGTTTTCCCCACAGGGACCTTAGGAAATGTTTCCAGCATTCCCTCAATTGCTTTAACCAAATTACTCAAAGTAGCTTCCGGCAGTATACTGCGTCGCAAGGCTTCTATTACCATCATAGTATCTACACGGCAAATCGTTTCCACATGAATTTTGGTTCTGGCTTGGATAATTTCACCAAAGGTGAGAAGTGATCCCATGTCGACGAGCAAAAGCACGCCTTTGCCTTCATCGGCTTCATATATTATTTTCTGCAGATCTTCACAGGCCTCTGTCGGATCTTGTTCAAAACTCATATTAAAGGATTTTCCATGAGTCACATTTAATAATCTTGATGCCACATCCAGCAAAGCACTGGCAACACCACCATGCGCTGCCACAACAACACCGATCCGACCTTCTTCTTCTGTTTCTGTCTTATGCAGATAAAGCGCTATATAACCTACTTCATCATCGGGCAGTTCAATCTTATAGTGCTGCTCAATAGCCAGTGCCATTTTGCAAGCGGCTGCATATTCATGTGAAAATTTTTCTTTTATCGCTGCAAGATTAGGATTAATAATTTTCTTTCCCTGCCCCAGCCTTGTAAATGCGGCATTAAGATGAACTGCCAGGCAATACACTAAAGACTGATCAAATACTCCTAGTTCTTTTTCTGCTATTTGAAGAATTTCCTGTGACAAGTCAATAACATCTTTGCCAATCACCTTAGCAACTTCATCCAAAGTTAACGGTGCCATACGTCTTTGACTATGTGCGATAATATTTTGCAGCTTCTTTTCAATTTCAGCACCTATCAGCTGATTGATTTTTTCTGAGGCCACTCCATGTTTCTCATAATTATCATATAATTGCTCAATATAAATATAAAATTCCTTAGGAAAACTATACACATCTTCTGTAAGCATCTTAGACTCTGTGGTTTCAGCACCTGGTTCAAACCAACCGTCTTTCCAGACCAGACTGTCGATCTGCTTACGCCGGCCGGACAGTTTCAGCAATCCTTTCTTTACATAAAGAGGTAAATTAGATACATCAACATGCACAATTTCATTTTTATGTGTTACAAAATCTAAAAAAGATTTGGCACAAGCCACTTGAATGTCACTTTTAAGCTGCCCGATATTTCCCATGCAATCATACAAAAGATAGGCCTTCATAGCATCGAGTGCCACCTGCAGGGCAGCATTCATTCTAGTGGCTTCATCATTAAAAAATTTTTCAATAAGGTGTAATCTTTCGGTAAGCGGCCGCTCCGCAAGTGATGGTAAAGAAATCAACATGGGAATCCGTCTTTTAAACGTAGCTAAAAGACTGGTTTCAATATTTTCAGTAGTGGCCGCAATAAGCTGAACATTTGCCTTATGAATTGCATCTGTTTCTCCCAAGCGGCGAAAATGTCCTTTATCAATAAGCTGAAATAACATTTCCTGCCCTTCTGATGAAAGACGATGTACTTCATCAAGAAAAAGAATTCCTCCATCTGTCTGTTCAATCAATCCCTTACGATCAAATGTTGCTCCGGTATACGCTCCTTTGATACAGCCAAACAATTGAGTAATCAGCAATTGTGGATTTTCTGCATAATCAGCACAATTAAAAACATTGAACGGTGCATTAGTTGGAAGACTTGTAGATTCCAAAGCAAATCTATACATTGATTCTGCCAATTCAGATTTACCGACTCCGGTTTCACCGACTATTAAGCAATGCAAACCATGCGGTGGATAAAGCATTCCTGCTTTTGCCTGCTGTATTTGTGCATATAAACTGCCATGTGCACCAATAAGATTTTCAAACGCACGACTCCCTTTTTTTACATCCTTTTCTTGTTTTTCATCCTCCTCATCTGACAACATTTCCTTGCGAATATGCTGCCTGTCTATATTTTGCAGATATTTCCCCAACAAATAATCAGACATGGCATAACCTTTGCTTTTCAACAGTTTTTTCAATTCTTTTAAGTTAATTTCTGGTCTGATTTTCAAAATTTCTTGAATCTCATCTGTAATATATTTTTGTTTTCGTTCTCGTGAATCAGAAATCTGCAATTCCTTACGCAAAATCGTCACGTATTCTCTGCTAATTGAAAAATGCTTTGCCAAATCCGTATCCTTGTAAGGATTATTATGATCTTCCTGCATAATCAATCTCTGGATTTCATTTTTCATAGGTCCGTCCTCCTGTCTCTTTTATAAGCAAGCTTCATGCCAAAAAAAAGTAAATAAACTTTTTATACTTGTTTTTCCCTTTATTTACAGCGTTTTCATTGTTTAAATAAAGATTTACACGTTTCATTATTTTCTATATTTTACTTTTTTTTACTTTTTTTATTACATTATTTTATATCTGTTACTATACAATAAATAATCCCTTAAAAGAAAGCATTATTATTTTAAGGGGCATCAATCAGCTCACAAGATATAACTATGCTCCATATAAATTAAACGGCCGACTTCACTTTTTCAAAAAAAAATAACCTTTAATCATAATTGCTCTTATAATTAAAGGTTATTTTTATGCTGCACAAAATTATTTACTTTTTTCTGATGCTAATGATATTACACTATCATAAAAACGGTATTATTTCTTTCACCGAGTCAAAAACCAGCTGCGGCTTGATCTTTGCTCTTGCTATATCCTCTCTTTTTGTCTCACCGCTTAATACCAGCATACTGGATAGTCCATTATTCACTCCGGCCGCTATATCCGTATAAAGCCGGTCTCCCACCATCATCACTTCATCACCGGTCTTATCGATACGCGCCAGCAGATATTTTATTATTTCTTTGTTGGGCTTGCCGATAATATGGTCCGGTTCTCTTCCGGCGGACGCTTTTATAAAAGCATGTATAGCCCCGGCATCAGGTACAAAACCATTTTTGGTTGGGCAGTTATAATCCGGATGCGTTGCTATATAAGGCAGTCCGGCTCTCACAAAGTCACATACCCGGCACATTTTTTTATAGTTCAGTGATGTATCAAAAGCCGTGACCACCACGTCCGGAGTCACATCATCAAGTATTATTCCTTTATGTTCAAATTCTGCTTTTAAAAAATCGTTACCTAGTAAAAATACTCGTTTCCCCGGATAATTACGCTGTAGATAAAAGATCGTCGCCTGTCCTGATGTTATAATTTTTCCCTCACCGACATCCAGTCCCATCCGGTGCAGTTTTTTGACATAATTTTGTGGATTTTTTGATGAATTATTGGTCAAAAACACATAGCTGCGCCCTGATTCTTCTATTCTCTCCAAAAATTCTCTGGCACCATCTATCCATGACTCATCCAGATAAACAGTTCCATCCATATCCAGAGCAAAAACTTTTATATTGCGGATTATTCCTGCCTTGTCCTCGTTTATAAACATTCTGCCCATTCCCACCTTGTTTACAAAAATCATTATATTATCTGTAATCAGGTTGAATCCATAAGGATAAATAAAACTAACTTATTATACATTACTTCTTTGCCCGTAATAGGCATGTGCACCGTGTTTGCGTAAAAAATGCTTATCTAAAAGCTCTTGCTGCATTTTTGTTTGTTTATTATTGAGAGTAACCGAATGATATGCCATAAAAGCTATTTCTTCAAGAATTACAGCCTTTTTTACAGCTGTCTTCGGGTCTTTTTCCCATGCAAAAGGTCCATGGGAATGAACTAATACCCCAGGTACTGCCATCATATCAATATCTCTGTCATGAAATGTTTCTACTATAACTTTTCCTGTTTCTTTTTCATATTTTCCCTCAATTTCAACATGTGTCATTGCCCTGGTGCAGGGAATAGCTCCATGAAAATCATCGGCATGTGTTGTTCCCAGTGCCGGAATATCTTCGCAGGCCTGTGCCCAAGAGGTTGCATAACGCGAATGGGTATGCACTATACCTCCTATATAGGGGCAGGCCTTATAAAGTTCAATATGTGTATCTGTATCAGAAGACGGCGCATAATTTCCTTCCACAACATTGCCATTCATATCAACAACCACCATGTCTTCCACTCGCATTGTCCTATATTCTATACCTGATGGTTTTGCTTCCATTACTGCTCCTATAGCGTTACCATTACGTTGTGCAATACCTGAATCGGCAGCTTTTGCGACTTCACTAACAGCATCTTTCATAATCTGCGCAATAAAATTACAATAATATTCACCCGTAACTATATGTGCCAGCGGCCAATCAATCAAATATATATACTTGCCAAAAATATCACCGGCACCAGAAGTTATATGGAGCGGTGCATCTTTCAATATGTCCGTATCCCCGATAATAGCTGCCGAGCGGCCAACTTTCTCATAAGTAGTTTTTAGATTATTTATTATAAGCGGTGCCACGTCAGAAGCATATCCATCCATAGAAGGGGCAGTCGCTATTATAAAGTAATTATTTTTTAATATATCCAAATGAAAAGCAATAGCGCAAACATACTTCGATGCTGAGTGCATAAACGTTTTGTGGTATACTTGGAACAAGAAACATGATTGCATATGTTTGCCTACAACAAATTAACTTCACTTGTACCATGACACTTTAGACAATCTGGATTAGCAAGATTATACAAACGGTCTCGTCAGTATTGTTTTCTTCAATCCACCCAATTTTCAACAGATAGCCAGTGATAAAGCGAACGTTATCTAGTTCTTCGTCGATTTTCAAGGCAATCTCTTCTTCAAAACTCTGCTCTATATCGTCGAAGTAGATGCTTGAGGAAGATAATGGTAAATATGTAACTACTAGGAAACTTGCAAAGCTTCTTGATTTCTTTTTGTCAAAAAAAATCTTACTTGAATATATTATATCGCAAAACGGTGGATAACACTGAATCGTATATTGATGCTTTATTTTACAAATCATTTGCTAAGTAATTAATTGTGCTACAAATGTATGTGATAGCACATAGGAATATTATGGAAGTGCTTTAGGAGGATATGAAGTGGAATTAAGGAAAATAACAGTTAAACCATTATTGAAATGGGCAGGCGGCAAAACGCAATTGCTGAAGGAAATTATTCCACGTATGCCTCGACAATATAAAAACTATATAGAACCGTTTATTGGTGGTGGTGCTTTATTTTTTGCTGTTCAACCATCAAATGGAATTATTGCAGATAGTAACGCAGAATTGATAAATGTTTATCAGCAAGTTTCTAGTCATGTAGAAGATGTTATTCATTATTTAGAACGATATGAAAATACAGAGGAAATGTTTTATGCGGTTCGACGACAGGAATGGCAAGGACTTCCTCCAGCTGAAGCGGCAGCAAGAATGATCTATTTAAATCATACATGTTTTAATGGTCTTTATCGTGTAAATAAGAAGGGCAAATTTAACGTTCCCTTCGGTCACTACAAAAAACCTAATATTTGTAATGCGGATAACTTACGTGCGGCTGCACAAGTTTTACAGAAAGTAAAAATTGTTTGCAGTGATTATCTGCAAGTGTTGTCAAAGTATGCAAAATTCGGCGATTTCGTTTTTTTAGATCCCCCTTATATACCTGTTTCAAAATATGCGGATTTTAAAAGATATACAAAAAGACAATTTGGCAAACAGGATCAAGTTAATCTTGCGGATAAAGTCAAGGATTTACAAGATATAGGTTGCTCAATTATACTAACAAATTCTAATCATCCTATGGTACATGAATTATATCATGATTTTAAAATAGATATTGTTCCGGCAAAACGATATATCTCCTGTAATGGTCAGGGTAGGAATGGAGAGGATACCATTATATCAATTGAACCCACAAAAATGGAAACATTGATTACGGCATCTGAGTTTAACAAAGTCCAAGTATCTAAGTACCCAACAACAAGATTTATGGGATCTAAAAGTAAATTACTTACTGAAATTTGGAATATAGCATCACAATTTGATTTCCAAACAGCTGTGGATTTGTTTTCAGGGAGTGGTATTGTTGGATATATGATGAAGGCACAGGGAAAACGTGTCATCAGTAATGATTATATGCATATGTCAGCTGCATTTACAAAAGCCATGATAGAAAATAATGCGACAATTTTATCGATAGAAAAAGCTAAACAATTATTGCTGGGTCACTCAGAAAATGATCATTTTGTGGTCAATAATTTTCAAGGCTTATATTTTTCAGATGATGATAATCAATTAATTGATCGAATACGGGCTAATATAAAAACCTTGAGTAATCCATACGAAGATGCTATAGCCAGAAGTGCCTTAATCAGAGCTTGTTTTAAAAAACGACCAAGAGGTATTTTTACTTACACGGGATTTCGCTACGATGATGGGCGAAAAGATTTAAAGAAGACAATGGCGGAACAATTTTTGGATGCTGTTATGGCAATTAATAATTCAGTTTTTGATAACGGGAAAAAAAATCAATCTATCAATGGCGATGCTCTGGAATTAGCTAATATAAAAAATAGTTTGGTATATATCGACCCACCATATTACTCGCCTCTATCAGATAATGAGTATGTACGTCGATATCATTTTGTGGAAGGGCTGGCACGTGATTGGAAAGGTGTTGAACTTCAGGAGAATACAAAAACAAAAAAGTTTAAATCTTATCCAACCCCTTTTTCTAAACGACAAGGGGCAGCTGATGCTTTTTCAATGCTTTTCGCGAAATATAAGGATAATATTTTATTAGTATCATATTCATCTAATAGTTTGCCCACACGTGATGAGATTGTAACAATGCTGAAAATTTATAAGCAACATGTAGATGTAGTTCCTGTAAATTATCGGTATTCTTTTGGAAATCAAAGAGAACGAATACATGATAACCGTAATAAAGTGCAGGAATATTTGTTTATAGGATATTAAGGTGGGATTAATATATGGATGGTAAAATTCAGATTTGGCAAGTGGGGAATACGGGTGTTCGTAATCCTATGAGAATACAGGATGCACTTATGGTTTATGCAAAGTCTGATTTAGTGGGGAAATTACGTTCTGTTGAAGGTGCATCTTTGTTAATGAGCTTATTGTCAGCTAAAGGCGTTTTAAATAATCAGGCTGGAAAAGACTCTTCCGGAAGTTATGGTCGTAAATGGCGGCTAGTATTTAACCAAAATGGTTTTACCTACCCAGAAGTGGCTGTGAAATATGGCTTTTGTAAAGAAGATAAGCAAAATGATTTAGGTGCTATTGATCACTTGACACCATTTGGTGAAGCCTTTTTAAAAGCGAATACTGTTCCGGCAGTACAGGAATGTTTTTTGCGCTCGATGATTATAAATATGAAAAAGGCAAAAAATGGAAAATATTTTTCACCTCTTAGTTGGACGTTAGCCGTTTTATTGGAATTAGAAAAGAAAACTGGTAACACAGCGGTATCTTTTGTAGAGTTCGCAACATGTATACAAACATCTGATCCATCAAATAATATAATGGTTGTTGTAGACGATATATTGAAGATACGAAAACAAAAGCAGAAATCCACAGCAAAAAAAGTTTTTGATAGAAAACTTTATGAAAAACTAGGAGAGCGTTATCCTAAAAGAGCGGAGAATTTCAAAGAATATGGAGATATGAATTTGCGATATCTAAGAGCTTCTGGGATTATCCAGAGAAAAGGCCGAGGAATTGCAATTGTAAAAGAAAAACATAAATTAACAATAACATTAACAAAAAAATTATTAAGTGAGGATTCTCAATTATCACGATATCAAATCCTTTGCACGGGACCTAAGTTACCTATTGATGATATTAATATGGCGAGAGAAATCTTAGAAGATTTAATTATTCAATATAAATCCAGACATTTGGAGATTGATATATCAGAATATTCCATGGGATCTGCAATAGATATTAATAATGCGCGGCGGAGTATAGAGGCTAAATTATCTGAAGCTAATGAATTGATATATGCAGAACAGCAAGCCTCAGAATGGCGAGAAATTAGTGATTATATGTCACTAATCATGAAACGTGGTGGAACCAAAGAATATGACGATGATCGTGAAATGATAAAAGTACCTAAAGAAGAGGTGGCAGCATATTTAGAATGGGTAATATGGCGGGCTATTCTAGCAATAGATCATTTAAAAAATGCACCATATCAAGTAAGAAGTTTTAGAGTGGATCAAGATTTTATGCCCGTAAATACAGCACCGGGAAATCGTCCAGATTTAGTAGCAGAATTTGATGATTGTGTATTGATTATCGAAGTCACCATGTCAGAAAATTCACGTCAAGAGGCAATGGAAGGTGAACCTGTTCGACGTCATCTGGCAGATGCAATGCAAATATATAATAAACCGGTATATGGATTGTTCATTGCACGTAATGTTGATGTAAATACTGTCGAAACATTTCGGCATGGCGTTTGGTATACAAAAGATGAAAATAAATTAGATTTGCATATTGTTCCATTTTCATTAAAGCAGTTCAAATTGTTTTTTGAAGGAATATTTAAAGATAATGATGAAGCAAAACCAACTCAGTTAATAAATCTTATGTCAGCTTTCGATATGGATCGAAAATTATTGGATGCGCCACAATGGAAGCATCGTATTGAAGAAACAATGATACCCTATAATTAATAGATAATATTTTTAAATTTTCATTCATTAAAACCAAATAAAAATGCTTGACTGATATCTCTGAATTCACTATTCTGCAGAGGAAATTCATTTTTCACCTATGATCAATTGTTTTGATAATATGCCAATTTACTGGCGTATCGAAACACTCCCCAACGTAGAAACAGTAAACAACATATCGAATAATGCTATATTAAAAATCATATTATATATTTACTTTTTCCATATCTGTTATTTTTTTATTAAATATCAGAATTATATAAAAGCAATTTATAATATACCGTACACTACAATTTAAAGTAGATTTTTACTTTGTAATCTTGTATAATTAAGAATATTAATTCATATATTACCATTCAAATTTAGGAAGGTGCGGCTATCATATGTTCATAACAAAAAAATGGAAGAATACGGCTTTAACTCTCACAGCACTTTTGGCAATAGGTCTTATTGCCGGCTGTGGTTCCCAAAAAGCCAACAACGACACCAGTGACAAAAAAACTTTTAAAATAGGCGTTGTACAGCTAGTCGAACACAATGCATTAGATGCTGCCAATAAGGGATTTATTGACGGATTAAAAGAACGCGGCTATGTAGAAGGCCAAAACATTACCGTAGATCAGCAAAATGCCCAAGCTGACCAATCCAATCTCAAAAACATTGCCGAACGATTTGTATCTGATAAAGATGATCTGATCTGTGCTATTGCCACTCCGGCAGCACAAACTGTTGCCAACGCTACTAAAAATATCCCCATTGTTGGAACAGCCATTACAGATTACAAAAGTGCAAAACTCGTTGCTTCCAACGAAAAACCGGGGGGAAACATAACCGGGACCAGCGATATGAGTCCTATTAAAGAACAGATAGATCTACTCATCAAATTATTTCCTAATGCCAAAACAATCGGCACAGTTTATTCATCAAGTGAAATAAATTCTGAAATACAAGTAAATCTCATGAAAGAATATGCCGAATCAAAGGGTCTCAAAGTTGAAACAGCAACCGTATCAACCGTCAATGATATTCAGCAGGCAGTTCAAAGTCTGACCGGAAAAGTTGATGTTTTCTATGAACCCACCGACAATGTGATAGCCTCGGCAATGCCGACACTCACTTCAATAACTGACCCTGCCAAAATCCCAGTTATCTGTGGCGAACCAAATATGGTTAAACAGGGCGGTCTCATTACGTATGGCATAGATTACTATAAACTAGGTATCCAAACCAGCCACATGGCAGCAGACATATTAGACGGTAAAACGAAACCTGCTGACATGCCCATCGAAACAGCCAAAGATCTTAAAATAACAGTAAATAAAAAAGATGCAGCAACACTAGGTATTACCATTCCTGATGATATTCTCAAAGGTGCTGACATCATAGAATAAAAATGAACTAGGAGAATCTAATTTGGATCTTATTATTCCTACTATATCCCAAGGCCTTTTATGGGCAGTAATGGCCATCGGTGTCTATATCACATTCAGAGTTCTTGATATTGCTGATCTCACAGTAGAAGGTAGTTTTCCATTAGGTGCCGCTACCGCAGCGGCACTTTTGACAGGTGGTCACAATCCTATCACAGCTATAGTTGCCGCCTGCTTCGCTGGTATGATCAGTGGTACAATCACAGGTTTTTTACACACAAAATTAAAAATACCGGCTCTATTAGCCGGCATCTTGACTATGATTGCTCTTTATTCAATAAATTTGCGGATTATGGGTAAAGCTAATATTTCATTATTACAGGTCGATACTATTTTTACAATATTCCCTGTTTCATTTGATGTCCAATCCATAGTATTGATTGTCGGGTTGATTGCCGTATCGATTGTCGGACTGGTTAGTTATTGGTTTTTTGGTACAGAAATAGGCGCCGCTATTCGTGCTACCGGATTCAATCAACATATGATTCGTGCTAATGGAATCAACACCGATATCACAATAATGCTTGGCCTTTTATTGAGCAACGGTCTTGTTGCCATATCCGGTGCACTTGTGGCACAAAACAATGGTTTTGCCGATGTTGGAATGGGAGTGGGTACAATCGTCATTGGTCTGGCTTCCGTCATCATTGGTGAAGTATTATTTGGCACCAAGAGTTTTAAGAACTGTCTTATATCAGTAGTATTAGGTTCCATTGTTTATCGTGTAGTCATTGCTGTCGTTCTGCAAATGGGTATGCCCCCCAATGACTTAAAGTTATTTACAGCCGTACTGGTGGCTCTTGCACTTTCTCTGCCGTTATTTCAGGCAAAATTAAATAACAGAAAGCGGAGGATGGCAAAATAATGCTCAAAGTGGAAAATGTATCTAAAACCTTCAACCCTGGGACCATAACTGAAAAAATTGCTCTCAGTGATGTTTCGCTGCATTTGCTGCCCGGTGAATTTGTCACTGTAATCGGTGGAAACGGTGCCGGTAAATCAACACTTATGAATTCCATCGCAGGAACGTTTTTCGTTGATACGGGAAAAATAGTCATTGATGACTATGACATCACAAAATGGCCTGAGCATAAGCGTGCCAAATTCATTGGCCGCGTATTTCAGGATCCGATGATGGGTACGGCTGCCGGCATGATGATCGAAGAAAATCTGGCAATTGCTGCCCGCCGTGGTAAAGCTCCTTCTTTACGCTGGAGTGCCCCCAAAAGCGACCGGGAGCATTTTCGTCAATTGTTATCTACGTTAAATCTGGGACTTGAAAACCGTCTAGAAAGCAAGGTAGGCCTTTTATCCGGCGGACAACGCCAAGCACTGACACTACTCATGGCAACAATGGCCAATCCAAAACTCCTTCTACTTGATGAACACACAGCGGCTTTAGATCCCAAAACAGCCGAAAAAGTATTGACTATTACTAATAGTATCATCAATAACCGCCGCCTCACAACATTAATGATCACACATAACATGCGTGATGCCTTGCGATTTGGCAATCGTTTGGTAATGATGTTTAACGGTAGAATCATCATCGACGTAAAAGACGCAACAAAACAAAACCTTACCGTAAAAGATTTATTAGCGATGTTTGAAGAAGCTTCCGGCAGCGAAATTGACAACGATCGCATGCTACTGAGTTAATGATTTAAATAAAATAACAGCACGAGTCATGACCTCCAGTAAACTGGAGGCTTGTTCTAGCCCTGGAAGGGCATATTACTAACATAAGCCCCTCAAGGGGCGTCCGAAAGGTCTAACCAACGTTTTTCTTTTTCGGGTTGTACACTAAATGTTGGGGTAAGCAAAAATTCAAGCTTACTTCAGCATTATTTTTTTGCAAAAAAATAAGAGCATAAAATAAATAAATCCGTTACAATTAAAGCACCACACAATAAAAGAAAGGATGGATTATTTTATGCTCAAGGAAAATTATACTATACAATTATTAGGTTTAGAAGGGCTTGAAGTAATAAATGTTGTAAATAAAACCTTCACGCTGCGCCTTCCCGTAAAACCGCATGTGTGTCCTGAATGCGGAGCTGTGACTACAAAAATTCACGACTATCGCCTGCAAAAGATTAAACATATACCCATTCCAGGTTCACCATATACAATATTCATAAAGAAACGCCGCTATGTATGTCCTAACTGCGGTAAGAAAATTCCAGAGAAGAATAACCTGCTGCCCAAATACAGATCCGTTACCACCAATTTACAAAAACAAATCCTTTATAACTGCACTAACTTACTGAATATGAAACAGATATCTAATATCTGCAATGTTTCTCCAAGTACGGTAGCAAGAACTATAGAGAATATTAAATACCGGCACATATATAAATTTCCTGCCATAATCTCCATAGATGAATTCAAGGGCAATGCCGGAGGTTATAAATTCCAGTGTATCATTACCGATCCACAAAAGAAGAAGATACTGGATATACTGCCTAACAGGAACAGTGAAGATATCTATAACTATCTTACAAACACAGATATTAAAGAAAGGTTCAAAGTAAAATATGTAATAATGGATATGAGCAGCCAGTTCCGCAGCATTATGACCAGATGCTTCCCTGAGGCCAAGGTAATAACCGATAAATTTCATACAGTGCGTCTTGCCAACTGGGTTATAGAATATGTGCGCAAGCAGGAACAAAAGAAATTCACCGATATACGCAGGCGTTATTTCAAGAAAAGCCGATTTATTTTACTAAAGCGGAAACGTTATTTGGGAAAAGAAGAAAAAGAACAGCTTGCTAATATGCTAAAAATAGCGCCCCGCTTAAAGAAAGCTTATGTATTAAAAGAGTTGTTTTATAAAGTTATGGACAGTAAAACGGAGGAACAGTTCAATAAGCGTCTGAGCAAATGGTTCATGCTTGTAGAAAGCTACAATATAGATAAATTCCTTACTATGGCTCAAAGTGTACGCAAATGGATTCATCCTATAAGGAGAGCCGTACTTACAGGATATACTAACGGTTATACAGAAGGCTGCAATAACAGGACTAAAGTTTTAAAGAGAATATGTTTTGGTGTAAGGAACTTTAATAGATTTCGTAACAGATTATTATTTATTGCTAATTACGAAAAAAAAAGCAGGATAATCTACCCCTGCTTTCCCTTCGTAATTATTGTCTGAATCTTTTATTACCCCAACTATTGACGTTGAACCAAAAAATCACCTTTCGTAAGATAATAGTAGTGTTCAAGCCGCTATTAAGGAAAAGAAAGGTGATCATGTGGCAAATCAAACCAATAACTTAGCACATACAAAATGGTTGTGCAAATACCATATAGTATTTACACCTAAGTATAGACGAAAAGTAATCTATAATCAATACCGTGTAGATATTGGTAAAATACTAAAAACATTGTGCCAATATAGGGGTCTGTAAATAGTTTTGTGCTTTTTTCCTAATTAAGATAAAGCAGATTTTACTTTATCGGGGAAAAAAACGGATAATTGCAGCAGAATTTGTCCCCAATTTTGAACCCGGCCCGTCCATTTTCTTAGAACGTCCATAGTAGCTAGATAGAGCATCTTCTGCAGTGATTCGTCATTAGGGAAAATGCTTTTTCCCTTCGTTACTTTCCGAAGCTGCCGATGGTAGCTTTCAATCATATTAGTTGTATAAATAATTTTCCGAATCTCCGGTGGGTACTTGAAAAAGGTCGATAGTTCTGACCAGTTAGCTCGCCAAGAATTGACGATCAAGGGGTATTTATTGCCCCATATCGTTTCAAAGCTTTCCAAGAATTCTAGTGCCAGCGGCTCCGACGCCGCCGTATAGACCGGCTTTAAATCGGCCAGTACTTTCTTCACATCCTTGTAGGATACATAGCGAATGGAATTACGAATTTGATGAACAATGCATTTTTGAATTTCGGCCTCAGGGAAACAAGCTCCAATAGCTTCGTTAAATCCCTTCAGATTGTCAACGCAGCAAATGAGAACATCCTGTACGCCGCGGTTTTTCAACTCATTTAATACGACTAGCCAAAACTTTGAGGTTTCATGTTCGCCAATCCACATTCCCAAAACGTCTTTACGTCCGTCTAAATCAATGCCAATAACCATGTAGGAAGCCTTGTTTACAATGGTGCCTTCCTGACGCACTTTATAATGAATCGCATCCAAAAAAACGACAGCATAGGTCTTCTCCATTGGCCGACTTTGCCATTCCTTGATCAAGGGCATGAGCTTATTGGTTACGTTGGAAATCAAAGTTGGCGATACGGTAATGCCATATAGTTGATTTAGGTGATCTTGAACATCTCTGACTGTCATTCCCTTGCTGTATAAGGCAATGATCTGTTCTTCAATGCCGGTCAAATTTTTCTGATGTTTTCTTACGATTAAAGGTTCATGTTCGCCTTCGCGATCGCGAGGAATAAGCAATTCGGTATCACCATATTCACTAACCACAGTCTTCTTGCTATGACCGTTGCGGCGATTGTCGGTTTGTTTGGCAGAGTTTTCATTTTTACCATAGCCCAGAGTCGTATCCATTTCAGTTTCCAGCATTTCCTGCATCGTTTCACTAAATAAATCCTTGAGCATTGCCGAAATATCGCTAGTTGTCTTTATGTTTCGTTCTTTAATGAGTTCCCGAATTTGTTCTTTCGTTAATAGTCCCATGCTTTTGACCTCCATATCTTCATTCTACAGATTTTTTTCAAAAGCACAAACTATTTTACACTACCCAATATAGAGGAGTTGAATTGATAGAAGGACATTTGATGCCAGATCATGTACACATGTTAGTAAGTATACCACCCAAAATAAGTGTAGCAAGTTTTATGGGATATCTGAAGGGGAAATCAGCTTTAGAAATATTTGATAAACATGCAAATTTAAAATACAAGTATGGTAATCGGCACTTTTGGGCAGAAGGATATTACGTAACAACAGTAGGTTTAAACGAAGCTACAATAAGAAAATATATAGAAGAACAAGATAAACATGATATAGCTTTAGATAAACTTAGTGTAAAAGAATATGCAGATCCATTTAGAAATTAATATATAGCTCCTTTAGGAGCGGCCAAAGTGGCAAGGGCAATGCGGCTTGAACAAAGTGAAAGCCAGCGCCTTTAGACGCTGGCCTAATAATAACGGCTTATAGCCGTTGTGCAAACCACCCGTTTTACGGGTGGTCATGATTCGATATTATTTGATTTAAATATTGCCTTGGATGAAAAATGTATTTATCATATATTATAGAGACAACGAGAGGAAGGATATATATGTCAGATGATAAAGCAATATTGAATTTGCAAAACGGCAGTGATGTCCGTGGGGTAGCATTGGATGGGGTTGAAGGAGAGCCTGTAACTTTAACTGGTGAATATGTTAATCGCATTACAGCAGCATTCATAAAATGGTTTGCGGATAAATCCGGCAAGGCGGCATCTGATCTGAAGATCGCTGTAGGACATGATTCACGTATTTCAGCACCTGCGTTAAAGGAACAGGTATTAAAGGCAATCATAGGTTCCGGCGCACAGGCTTATGACTGCAGTTTGGCGACGACTCCGGCTATGTATATGTCACTGGTATATGATCAGACTAAATTTGACGGATCTATTATGATAACGGCTAGTCATTTGCCGTTTAACCGTAATGGCCTGAAATTTTTTACGATCGACGGCGGAATGGAAAAAAATGATCTGACTGATGTCTTGAAAATCGCGGTACAAATGACAGTACTTGATGCCGATACTACAAAAGCGCAAAAATGCAGTCTTATAGATATCTATGCACAGGACCTTTGTGAAAAGATACGTAAAGGGATAAATTCTGATGAGTTCTATCATCCTCTGAAAGGCATTCATGTTGTAGTTGATGCCGGTAACGGCGCTGGCGGATTTTTTGTGGAAAAAGTATTGGGACAGCTTGGCGCTGATACTGAAGGCAGTCAATTTTTGGAACCGGATGGACATTTTCCTAATCATATACCTAATCCTGAAAATAAACAGGCAATGGAGGCACTGCGCAGTGCAGTCATAAAAAATAAGGCTGATTTAGGACTTATTTTTGATACGGATGTTGACCGTATGTCAGCAGTGCTTTCTGATGGGCGGGAAATCAGCCGCGATGCTCTTATCGCTATGATGGCGGCTATTCTGGCACCTGATTATCCTAATTCAACCATTATTACCGATTCAGTAACATCTGATAAGCTCACCAGCTTCCTGCAGGATGAGCTTCATTTAAAGCATCATCGGTATATGCGCGGTTACAAGAATGTCATCAATGAATGCAAGCGTCTTAATGCCAAGGGAGAAATATCACCTTTGGCAATAGAAACAAGCGGACATGGTGCACTTAAGGAAAATTATTATCTGGATGATGGTGCTTATCTTGCTGTAAAACTTTTAATTGCGGCTGCAGTCGCTAATAAAGAAGATAAATCACTTGAAAGCCTTATAGAAAAGCTTCAGCCGATATTTGAAGAAGCTGAATACCGTATGACGATAAAATGTGAAGACTTTAAAGCTTATGGGCAAAATGTCCTTAAAACCTTTGAAGAACGTGCCAAAGAAAAAGGTTATACCGTAGTAACACCTTCTTATGAAGGCGTCCGGTTATCATTTAATGGCAATGCAAATGGCTGGGCTCTGCTGAGACAGTCACTGCATGATCCTAAAATGCCGCTCAATGTAGAAGGAAACGGCAAAGGCGACTGCAGTAAAATAACTGCTGTAATGCGGGAACTTTTGGCTGGATTTGATAAGCTGGATACTAGTGCCCTGAAAGAATAGCTGAATTACTGTTTTTTAGTTGTTATTGCATATAAAAAAGGAAAACACCCAATTATGGTTTTAACCGTTTATTGGGTGCTTTTTTTACCCTAAATGCTAATATTTCCCTTATAAGGGAAATACTTAGTATTAAATACTTGCTTTTATGTATATATAATAAAGACAGTTAAAAATAGTCATGGTAATAAAAACATATTAGAAATGTATAAATGATGATAAAGTAGTAAAGGTAATTTATGAAAAGGCTGTCTTATTTTTATGTCGTTGGGCTGATTTGAATAAATATATACCTTATACTACAAAATAATATGGAGATTTAAAACATGAATAAAGATAATATTGCTAATGACCAAAAAAAGAATTTATTAACTTCAAGACAAAAAAAAATTTTAGCATATTTAAATGGACAAGAAGATTATATAACAAGCGACCAAATAGCTGAAACATTGGAAGTATCATCCCGTACAGTCAAAAATGATATAAAAGAATTAAAAAACATAAGTAAACAGCTTGGAGTTGAGATATGTAGCCAACGAACAAGAGGATATTTGTTAATAGTGCATGATAATCAGACGTATGGTATTTATAGTGAGGGATCATATATAGATTTAAATGTACAAAATGATCGAGTCGTATTATTACTACAAAGACTATTAGCAGAAAAGAATTTTGTCCAGCTGAACGATTTGGCAGAATATTTAAATATATCATTGTCGACACTTCATACTGATTTAAAATTAGCTAAACTTATGTTAAAAGAAGACAGGATTTTTATTGTTAGTCAGCCTAATAAAGGAATAAAAGTAGAAGGAAATGAAGGTGACATACGGTCTGCTTTATCTCGATATATAAATGCTAATTTTTTACTTATACGTTCATATGATAGTATTTTAAATAAAAATGTTTTATCTACTAATGGAATAAAAATTTTATCAGATTTTTTAGTTGATATTTTAAGGAATGCATATGATTCGTTTTTAGGATTAGAAGTTACAAATTTATTAATACATATAGTAATTATTATAAGTAGAAATAAAAGTGGATTTTATGTACAGTTTAATGATTCAAGAATATCAATAAAAATGATAGATAGTAAAGAACGAAACATCGCTAATAAGATAGCTGATTTTTTGAGAGTTAATTTTGATATAAATTTGCCACAAGAAGAGGTTTACTATTTAAGTTTCTGCATACTAAGACATTGCACACCAAATAATAATTTAAATGCAGTTGATAGTTTCCTAAAAGATGTATATTATGCTATAAAACAGACATTTGGTATTGAAATAAAAACTGAACATGAAGGGTATGATGCATTGTACTACCATAGTGTAGGACTTTGCAATAGATCAAAATATAAACTACAGATTTCTGATAAGCAAAGTTTAGAGTTTGTAAAAAATAAATTCATTTTAGCCTATGAAATGGCGATGATATATAAACGTTTGTTTAAAAAGAATTTTAGTAATGACTTAAATGACATTGAAATTTATTATATAACGATACATTTTGGTGCAATATTAGAAAGTCAGAAATTAGAAAATACGTTACCTACCGTATTATTAGTTACAGAAATGCGGTTAGGCAAAGTTTTATTACTGAAAAATGAATTAATGTTTTATCTACGGTCGTATATTAAAAGAATAGATATTTTATCGCCATATGCAATAAATGAAGAAGTCTTAAAAAAATATAAATTTGTTTTATCAACAGAATCACTGAGAAAATTACATAATTTTTTTATTAAAAACTTTTTATTAATTCCATTTGAATTGAATAATTTAGTAATAAAACAAATAAAAAACTATTTAACTAGTAAATTGGTACCAGAGGATATTTTTAAGGAAACAGTGTTTTTTTTAAATCCAAAAGTAAAAAACGTTAATGATCTTATAATGAAAATGGCTAAAAATTTTTGGAAATTAGGTTATATAGATGATTATAAATCTTTTTACTACTTAACAATGCAAAGAGAGAAATTGCAATCAACACATATTGGATATGTATTAGCCATGCCACATCCAATTAGAAGTGCATCAAAAGTTAATTTTATCTCTGTTTCTATATTTTCTGAAGGGCTTAAATGGTTTGATGGCAATAATGTAAAACTTGTATTCTATGTTGGTTTTACAGGTAATAAAAAAGAAGAAACTGCTAGAATATTTGATTTACTATCATTAATATGTAGCAATGATAAGTTAATCGATGAACTTATTTTAGCAAAGTCTTCAGTTGATTTTATTTCTATATTAAAATCAGCTACAACTGTTTATAGTAAGTAATAATTAAATGAAAGGGGTGAGACATGGTAAATGTATGAGCAAAATAAGGTCTTTTTTAAAGAAGATCAAATTTTTTTAGATATGAGCTTTAATAACAAATTTATATTTTTTAAGGAGATCGGTGAAAAATTATACAAGAAAGGAATAGTGAATGAAAACTTTGCAACAGGTCTTATCGAAAGAGAAAAGTTATATCCTACAGCACTTCCAATGGAGCCAGATGCAATTGCAGTTCCACATTGCGACCCTAAATTTGTCAAAGAAAGTACGATTTCAATAATACGATTTAAAAATAAATTATCATTTTTTGAGATGGGAACTACGGATAAAAAATTGATGGTCAGATTTGCATTTGTTTTAACAATGCAATCAGTACAGCAAATATCGATATTGCAAGATTTGATAAATTTATTTAATGATCAAGCTTTTATGAACATTATGAGAAATACCCAAAATACTAATGAAATATATAAATATATTAAAAATATGTAAGGAGTGTTATTTATGAGCAAGACTAAGATTAAAGTATTAACTATATGTGGTTCAGGAGTAGTCACATCTTCGATGGTAGCAAATCAAATAAAAGATATTTTTGGTGAAATGGGCTACGATGTTTATGCAACAGAAGCAAATCCAAGTGAAATAGAAAACTATACTATGAGAGAAAAATTTGATTTTATCGCTTTTGCTAGTCCTATTGTTGATAGTTGTGGTGTTCCAGCAATAAATGCGATGGGTCTTGTTACAGGAATGGGGAAGGATGATTTTATACAAAAAGCAATAGATGTATTAAAAAAAATAGGTAAATATCCAATTTGAAGGGGAATAGCATGTTTTCATTAGTATTAATAATATGAAATCTTTTCGAACCAGTAGACATGAAGAGATTTTTTAAGTATAGCTGTTTTTGTTATGAATATAATATATCAGGAGGTAATATAAATGTTTTTTAGTATATTAAAGACTTTTTTTTCAACATTTGGTGCACCTGTTTTTGTGCCAGTAATAATATTTATTATTGCATTATGTTTAAAGGTCAAGCCCAAAAAGGCATTTGTTTCAGCACTGTCAGCTGCTGTTGGGTTGATGGGATTTTTTCTGTTGATAAATGCGTATGCACCTATTATAACGCCAATTATAAATGGAATGGTTCAGGATACAGGAGTGAATTTACCAGTATTTGATGTTGGTTGGCAAACAACATCAATTGTAGCATATTCTACCGAAGTTGGAATGATGTTTGTAGCTATTGCGATAATATTGCAAACAGTATTATTTTTAACAAGATATGTAAATGTATTCCAACCTGGAGATTTATGGAATAATTATTCTTATTTTGTATGGGGTTCAATGGTTTATCTTATTACCAATAGTATTTGGTTGAGTTTAGGATGTATGGTAATGCAATTATTGTATACAGTTATGTGTGCAGAAGTTATTGAAAAGAGATGGTCTACATATTATCAATATCCTAATTGCACTTTAGCTTCTTTGCATACTGTAACTAATGGGCCATATGCAGTAATAATGGAATATATAATGAATAAATTTGGGTTATATAAATTGCATAGTGATCCAAGTACTTTACAAAAAAATTTAGGATTTATAGGAGAACCCATGACATTAGGGTTATTCCTCGGACTATTGATAGGTATAATTGGACAATTCCATGGACTGGGGGAATTAGCTACTTGGGGTAAAATTGCTACATGTGGTGTTGCCACTTCAGCTGTTATGGCAGTGTTTCCTAAAGTATCTGCAATATTTGCTGGTTCATTTACAGCAATAACGGAAGCTAGTAAAAAATCATTGCAGGGTGTCAGTGGCAATGGAAGAGAATGGTACTTATCCGTCAATGATGCAACAGGTTATGGTGAAACAGCCACTTTAATATCAGGCATTATTATGATGCCAATTTTGCTTTTAATATCGTTTATTTTACCTGGGAATCAAACGTTACCAATGATTGACTTAGTAGCATTGCCTTATTTAATTCAACCAATTGTAGCAATGGCAAATGGAAATGTTATTAAGACAGTTATATCAGGATTAATTTGGTTTACCATGACATTATTTGTTTGTAGTTATACAGCACCACAATTTAGCCAGGTTGTTGGAGTGGTAGGGATTAATTTAACAACTGGTGCTGCTTTGGTAACTAGTTTAGTAATTTTAGGGCAACCGGTAGCAATGCTGATATATTTGCCATTTGTTTGGCAAAGTTATCCGTTAATTGCAGTTGTGGTTATTGTATATATAATCTGTTATCTCCTTATGAGAAAATATAGACCGGCATTACACGCTTTCATGGAAAAACAAGCGATGATGAATGTAAAGGATGACGATTAAAATTATAATTTGTAGATAGAAATTTGATTACTCCAATACATTTGCGATTATGAAATAATAAGTATTGGAGTAATTTCTGATTTAGTAAAATTATGTGCAGGAGAAAAAACAATATGCATATTTGTAATTATCCATATGGAAGAATAGAAGACATAAATAATGCTTGTGTTATTGCATCTTATATAGTATTTAATTCGGGGATGGATAGAATTTTACGTGATGCAGGTAATTTTGCAGTAGGACAGACTATAGGAACGTGGATATCTGTTCCAGGGATATCTGAAGAAATGATTCAAAAATATCAGGGAAGAGTGATATCGGTAGTCTCTTTAGATGGAGACGGTAGTTTTTTTATTAGAGTAGCATTTCCACAAATTAATTTTGCGTCTAGCTTTACAATGATGTTAACAGCGTTAGTTGGTAATGATGTATCTACAGCACTACAAATGAAATTAATAGATATTGAATTTTATAATGGTGCGTTGAATGAATATACTGGACCTAAACAAAAAATGAAAGATTTGCGTCAATTAGTTAATGTTTACGATCGTCCAATTGTATTAAACATGATAAAACCGTGTGCAGGATTCAGTCCAGAAGAAGGAGCAAAATTATTTTTAGCATCAGCTAGTGGTGGAGTTGATCTAATTAAAGATGACGAAATATTAGGGTCACCTTCTTATAATGCGGTAGTAAAGAGAACCAAGCTATATTTACAAATGGCAGAAAAAGTATATGAAAATACTGGTAAAAAAGTTATATATTTACCTAATATTACAGGGACGCCAAACCAAATAAATGATAATGCAAAAGCTGTTATTGAATGTGGTGCAAAAGCATGTTTAATAAATTTCGTTTTTAGTGGCATTGATACTTTAAAAGAAATTTGTGATAAATATGGAGATAAATTATTCATTATGAGCCACTATGCTGGGGCTGCAGTTATGAATTCGCCACACAGTGGGATAGCAAATAGCATTTTGTTGGGATTATTACCACGGTTGGCTGGAGCAAGTTCCCAAATGACTATGGCACCGAAAATAAGTGCATATGAAAACATATATGATTTATACCAAATTGTACAATCGCAAAATATGCCTATGCAGCATATTAATCCTATAATAACTACTGTTGGTGGAGGGATAACACCAATAAATCAAGAATGGTTTCAACAAAAACTTGGCAAAGATATAATTATTGGCATAGGAGGAGCAATACAAGGACATCCAGCAGGGACTACTGTAGGTGCTAAAGCTGCAATGCGTGCTGTTTCAGCATCAGCTAATAATATACCATTGGATGAAGCAGCAATTGACTGTCCAGAACTGCAGTCAGCAATAAAATTATGGAGAAATTAGTAAATTATTCAGTATATATAAGAATATATTTAATTTTTATAAATATTGTATTACAAATAAAGGTAGGGTAGGAAAATGGTATTAACAGTATGTGGAATAATATTTATAGCTATTTGTGTAATATATCTTTATAAACTATATAAAATACGAGACTATAAGTGGCAGTTTATAAAGATTACTAAACTTAATTATACAAGTGATGAACTGGTTATTGATTATAAATGCAGATTAAAAAGAAAAATTAAAGTGGCATTTGGTCTATTAGTTCTTACTGCAATACTATTTTTTTTGCAATATAATGTTGATGCATTCAATAATGCTATGTCAATAGATCCATTGTTTTCTACATCGTTATTTAGTAAATAGTTTAAAAATAAATTTTCATAGAAGTGGTGGTAAAATGAAAATATTTTTTACAGCAGAATATAATAAAAATGATATTCAAACACTATATGAATTAGGTGAAGTAATTCTAGATGGTTGGGCAATAGGGTTACCTAAGCTGCAGGAAAAGGAACTTATAGAAAAAACCCAAAATGTAGATATTATTGTGACAAGCTATGATGATATTACTAGTGATGTAATAAAAAAGGCTATAAATCTTAAATTGATTGCCTGTACACGTGCTACACCAGTTAATATTGATGTTACAGCAGCAAAAAAAAGAAAAATACCAGTAGTTTATGCACCGGGTAGGAATTCGGACTCTGTAGCGGAATTTACTATGGGACTAATACTTTCAGTAGCAAGAAATATACCACAAGCCTATAAGGCGTTAAAAGAAGGAAAATATACAAGCGGCGAAGATGCAACTCAGGAAACAAAAATTGGTTTGAAAAAAGATGTTATTTGGGGAATGACAAAAGAATCACCATATGTTGTTTTTAAAGGAGTGGAATTAAAATATAAAACTCTTGGAATTATAGGATATGGCAGTATTGGTAGACGTGTTGGACGTATTGCACGTGCGTTCGGTATGGAATTACTTGTCTTTGATCCATACCAAGGAGAATTGGATATAGAAGAGATTGGTATACGAAAGGTAAATACGTTAGCCGAATTAATGGAAAAATCAGATTTTATCACTTCTCATATAAAAGCAACACCTAAAACAAAAAATATAATTGACAGTAAAATGGTTGCATTGATGAAATCAACTGCTTATTTTATTAATACTTCTCGTGGGGCTATAGTAGATGAGGAAGTGATTGTTAGTGCACTGCGAAAAAACCGAATTGCTGGGGCGGCTTTTGATGTTTACAATAATGAACCAATATTGAGAAATCATCCATTTATTAAAGAATTGGATAATGTAGTTATCACACCACATATCGCAGGAGCTACGGAACAAGTTTTAACAAATCATACTAAACAAATAGTGGGGGACATTAAACGGTTTATACGAAACGAACCATTGCTTTATGAATATAAGTAATGTTAAATACGAGGAGAGATATATATGTTATTAGAAAAAGAGAGAGAAGATATAGTGTATTATTGTCAGAAATTGATAAAAAACGGTTTAACAAAAGGGACTGGAGGAAATATTAGTATTTTTAACCGCGATAAGGGGCTCATAGCAATTAGTCCAAGTGGTATGGATTATTTTGAAATGAAGATGAAAGATATCGTTATATTGAATATAGATGGTGTGGTCGTTGAAGGGGATAGAAAACCTTCCAGTGAAGTTGAGATGCATAGAATATTTTATGCAAAACGTAATGATATACAAGCTGTTGTCCATGCACATTCTACATATTGCACAGTTCTAGGTACGAATCGTGAAGGATTACCTGCGTCAAGCTATTTAATTGCCTTCGCAGGAAAGGATGTACGTTGTGCTCAATATGCGACATTTGGAACGAAGGATTTAGCAGAAAAAACATTTGAAGGTATGCGAGACAGAAATGCAGTTATTATGGCTAATCATGGACTTTTAGCAGGTGGGTATAATATTGAGCGTGCTTTTAATATTGCTGAAGAAATTGAGTTTTGTGCAAAAGTTTATGTTAAGGCAAAAAGTATAGGTTCTCCTGTTTTATTAGATGATAATGAGATGAAAATAATGTTAGAAAAATTTAAGACTTATGGCCAAAAATAATAACCAATGATGTTTGTATCTATTTTATAATTTACGAAATAGACAGGATAAAATGTAAAAATATAATGTTATAAAATATGAGGATTATTTTTTATGAAAAAGCTATATTTGGGTACAAATTTAAAAATGTATAAGACTATAAAAGAAACTACACAATACTTAAATTCATTAGCAATATTGACAAATGATATTGCTAATAGTGTAAACTTATTTGTATTACCGTCGTATACAGCATTGCCAGAGGCAAGTTTAATTTTAAATAATACGAATATTAAACTTGGAGCGCAAAATATGTGCTGGGAAGAAAGGGGACAGTTTACTGGTGAAATATCACCAGTAATGTTAAAAGAACTAGGTATAAGCATTGTAATGGTTGGACACTCTGAAAGACGCCATGTTTTTGGCGAAATAGATCAAATTGAAAACAGAAAAATTATAACAGCACTGCAGTATGGTTTTACTGTTATTTTATG
The DNA here is from genome assembly GCF_014076555.1 of Pectinatus frisingensis. Classification (NCBI taxonomy): domain Bacteria; kingdom Bacillati; phylum Bacillota; class Negativicutes; order Selenomonadales; family Selenomonadaceae; genus Pectinatus; species Pectinatus frisingensis. The sequence continues at coordinate 177,878 of NZ_CP045424.1, read as the reverse complement.
TGTAGGAGAAACATTAGAAGATAAGAATTATAATATAAGTGATGAAGTATTAAAAAGACAATTGAAGATTGATTTATATAATGTAAGTGAAAAATTTTATGATAAAATCCTGATAGGATATGAACCAGTATGGGCAATAGGAAAAGAAGGATTACCAGCTACGCCAGAATATGCACAACAAAAGCATAAACTTATTAAAAAAACATTAAATGAAATTTTTGGTAGTAAAGGGAGCAATATTCCTATATTATATGGGGGCAGTGTAAATATGTGTAATGCTGAAAAATTAATAGTAATGGATGATATTGATGGATTATATGTTGGGCGTAGTGCGTGGCAGGCAGACGATTTTAATAGATTAATTCGTTTTAGTAAGGCGGCATTTGATAAAAAATATAATATAAATTCATTTTCATAATAATTGCATAAGAAATGATGGTTACACACTCAGCTGCGAGTTTTTAATCGTTTTGCTGAGTGTTTTCTTTTTTTATCTTACAAATTCAGGTATAATTAAATTTAAGGGTTGTACACTAAATGTTGAGGTAAGCAAAAATTCAAGCTTACTTCAGCATTATTTTTTTGCAAAAAAATAAGAGCATAAAATAAATAAATCCGTTACAATTAAAGCACCACACAATAAAAGAAAGGATGGATTATTTTATGCTCAAGGAAAATTATACTATACAATTATTAGGTTTAGAAGGGCTTGAAGTAATAAATGTTGTGAGAGTGCGTACATTTTTGTGTAAAGTCCAAATATTAGGATGAAATCAATTTAAGTTTTACAAAGAAATTTTGACGCGATCACCAAAATAAATCATGAGGTTATCCAGTATCATTCCCCAGTTTCGAATGGGCATTGTCCATTTATCAATGATGCTCATGGTTGTTAAATACAGCAATTTCATCAAAGCATTATCCGAAACAAAAGCACTTTTTGTCTTGGTCACTTTTCGCAATTGACGGTTGAAATTTTCAATCGCATTGGTTGTATAAATTAATTTACGTATTTCTGGTGAATATTTGAACATGGTAGAGAGTTCATTCCAATTAGCTCTCCAAGATTTTACGCCTAACGGATATTTCGAGTTCCATTTAGCTTCAAATTCATCTAAAGCAAATAGAGCAGCCTCTTCGGTTGGGGCTTTATAAATTGGTTTTAAATCAGCGGTGAACTGCTTAACATCTTTATACGATACATAACGTGTCGAAGCTCGAATCTGATGAATTACGCAACGCTGTACTTCTGTTTGAGGGAACGCAACATTGATGGCTTGTACAAATCCAGATAAACCGTCTACAGATACAATAAGAATATCTTGAACTCCACGATTTTTCAACCCATTCAGTATAGAAAGCCAATATTTAGAGGATTCACTAGCTCCCAACCAAATGCCTAAAACATCTTTTTGTCCTTCTAAATCCGTACCAATGGCGACATATGCAGCTTTTTTGGTAACAATGCCGTTTTCACGGACATTGTAATGAATGGCATCTAAAATAACCATTGCATAAACCGTTTGCAATGGGCGCTCTTGCCATTCATTAATAAGGGGCAACAATTTATCTGTTATTCTTGAAACACGACTGTCATCTACATCAATACCATACATTTCTTGCATTGTTTTTTGGATATCACGAGTGGATATGCCTTGTGAGTAAAGAAAAATCACTTTATCTTCAATGGTTGAAATATCTGTTTGATGTTTTTTTACTAATTGTGGTTCAAAATCTCCGTCGCGATCACGCGGTATTTTAAGTTCCATTTCTCCGTTGGAACTTTGAACAATTTTAGTCGAATAGCCATTGCGACTATTTTTGGTGTTTTTATTTTTGTAGTCATATTTGGAGTAACCAAGTTCTTCATCCAATTCAGCATCAAGAGCTGTCTGGATGGTTTCAGCTGTAAGCATTTTAACGAAATTATGGACATCATTCATGTCTTTAACACCATACTCTTTGATAAGATCTTTGAGTTTGTTATTTTCTTTATTTGTCATAATAAAATACCTCCAATATTAGTTTTATTTTACCTAACATTGGAGGTTTACACAATTATTTCAGCACTACCCTAATTACGAAAAAAAAAGCAGGATAATCTACCCCTGCTTTCCCTTCGTAATTATTGTCTAAATCTTTTATTACCCCAACTATTGACGTTGAACCCTTTTTCGGGCGACCCCTAAAGGGGGTTTTTTTTGCCTTTTACTTCTTGCTACCCGTAAACGGGTCTACAAATTCCCTTAAACTTATCTGATCTGTTATTTGATCTTGTTGTAACTGATTTCTAATGTAATTCTCTATCTGCTTCTTATTCCTTCCTACTGTATCTACAAAATATCCTCTTGACCAAAAGGTTCTGCTTCCATACTTATATTTTAAATTTGCGTGCCTATCAAATATCATCAAACTGCTTTTCCCCTTTAAATATCCCATAAAACTTGAAACACTATACTTTGGGGGAATACTCAACAATAAATGTATATGATCTGGACAAACTTCTGCTTCTATAATTTCAACACCTTTATCCTCACACAGTTTTCTTAATATCCATCCTATATCTTTTTTCAATTCTTCATAAATTTCCATTCGACGATATTTTGGTGAAAATACTATATGATATTGACATCTCCACTTTGTATGTTCTAAACTTTGTATATCTTTATCTTTCATGATAAAGTCCTCCCTGTTATTTTTATGCGGTTGGCTAGACCTGCATTTATTATAACAGGGACTTTTTTTCGACTAAAGTCAAAACCTTCGATTCCGCCGGCTGAGCCGGTGGATTATTTTGAACAGTTATTAAAATGAGGCTATATCATCTGTGATGCAGACAATATAGCCTCATTTCTTTTCAATAAGCTGTGCCTTTGTTATCGACCGACTGCCGAATTTCATTTTTATAGCATCAATCGTCTTATATAATTTTATTTGTTTTTCGTCATTAACAAACAATGACATCTCTTCGATATGAACAAGCCCGCTGCCAGTGAGCCCCAGCAAGCGCACTTTACCAACAAAATGCAAATCTTTAAATAATTTTTTGGCCGTATCATACAAAACAGCATCAAAATTTGTTGCTTCCGTCAAGGTAACGCTTCTTGTATAAGTTACGAAATTATTGGTGCGAACTTTTATACTTATAGTTCGCGCTTTCAATGCTTTACTGCGGAGCCGCCAGCCGACTTTACCGGCCAATGCCAGAAACTTTCGTTCAATTACTACTTTTCCCTCTATATCCTCATCATAAGTTTCCTCATTACCAATAGATTTTATACTGCGTTCCGATTCTACTTGACGCTCATCGATACCATTTGACAACTGCCATAAGTGTGTTGCTGTTTTTATACCAAAATATTTTTTAAGCACGGCAATGGTGGTTTTTGCTATATCACCAATCTCACGGTATCCCAAAGCATTGAGTTTCTCTGCTGTCTTAGTACCCACACCCCATAACCTGCTAATCGGTAAATGCTCCAACAGTTGCCTTTCCCTGCCATATTCCACAATAACCAAACCATCGGGTTTTTGTAAATCAGATGCCAATTTTGCCAAAAATTTATTAGGTGCTATACCTACAGATGCATGGATACCAGTCTGCTGCAAAATACGTTTTTTTAATCTACAGGCATAATCCGGCAGTGTTTTATAAATTTTTTCCATACCGGTTATATCAAGAAAAGCCTCATCTATAGACAATGGTTCTACTATCGGTGAAAATTCTGCAAAAATAGTAAAAATTTTTTTTGATACTGCCCTGTACCGTTCATGCCTTACTGGTAAAAATATTCCCTGTGGGCAAAGCTTATGAGCCTGCAGTGCTGGCATTGCTGAATGAACACCATATTTTCTAGCCGCATAAGAAGCCGTACAAACTACACCACGATTTTTTATTCCGCCGACAATAACCGGTTTATCTGCTAATGCGGGATTATCGACCTGTTCTACTGAAGCAAAAAAAGCATCCATATCAACGTGCATTATATAGCGTCTCAGTCAATTCACCCCCTTGACTCAAAACCTATAATTTATAAATATATGTGAATAATAATTTTTGCAATAAATTTAACTTGATATAAATATTATTACGCATTTTTTGAACTGTTGTCAACATATCCATAACAGCTTTCCTGTTTAATCCAATGTTCTCGCCAAATCGCACGGCAAGGACTATTTCAACAAAATGTCTGATATCTATATCGTGCCAATTTTTTTCATTTTGCTGCAAATAATCAGCATAAACCAGATAGTCCATATGGACCGGTCTCATTAAACCGTTGTAATTTGCCAATCTTTCCATATAACCATATATTTCTTTTGTTCTTGCTGCCTGATTGGCCGCATTGATATCACAGGCAAAACATCGCTGCAAATCGTTACGGCATTTACGCTGCCAGACAACGGCTGCTGTGATACCGCTTATAACGACTAGTACCACAATTGTCCATCCTATTGGGGTATGTGTCAAAGCACTATTATGCTGTTCACTTTTTCCATTATCCTGATGCTGCGTCGTCCGCAGTTTATCAATATTCTTATTGGGGTTTTGTTGCTGCTGTTTATCAGACTGCTGCTTTGTTTGGCCTCCCATTTCCTTATCCTGAATTGGTGAAACAAATCCTGGCGTAAATTCCACTGGCCGCCAACCCCAGCCATTTTCATAAATTTCAACCCAGGCATGCGCTTGTTTGTCTACTACAGTAAAATCATGAATTGGTTTACCGGCATCACTGCCAATAACCGCTCCATTATTTATCGTTTCTGCCGGAATGGCATACCCTACAACATAACGTGCCGGTATTCCCGCCTGCCGTAAAATCAAAGTAGCTGCCGAAGCAAAATATGTGCAATATCCTTCATGAGAATCATCCAGGAAATACTCTACAAAATCTCTACCCTGCGGTACTTTGCCTGGTGCAGTAGTATAGTGATAATTTTTCTGGAAATATTGCTGCAGCTGTGCAATAAGCTCGTCCCGTTCCTGATCAGTCCTAACCTGTCGTATTGGAAAATGTTCTGAAAATTCATCCAGTGCACCTTTAGGTACCTGCAAATAATTATTATATACGAATGCACGATAATCTTTTTCTTCATAAGCATAATACAATAAATATTTATTATACTGACCATATTCTTCAATGAATGCATCTATCCCACCATAATTTGCCGGCATATTATACGCTGATGCCTTATACAGTTTCGTACCGGTTTCTTGCGCTGCCCTGTCATATTTAAAGGCCGGACTTGATATATCCATATTATAGGGGAAAAAATACTGTTCCTTTTCTGAAAACATTTTTTCTATCTTAAACTGTCTTGCAGTAAAAAAATCAGCATAGCCGGTATTGCCCGCCATATATTTCATAAGTTCGTTTTGTCCTTTGCGATCTTCTTTCAGAGCCTCAAAAATAATGACACTTTGATCATACCATGCGCCCGGTGAATAGGCTGCAAATAATTTATTATATTGTCTATAAGCTTCTTCTGGTAAATCATTCCAAGAATTATTTTGATATACTGCACCAAAATAATTACGCAGATATAAATGATCCTTCGTCTGCAGCGATGTACTAACCTGCATTATTTTACGACCTGTTTGTGTCAGATTATCCATATCACCCAACTGTCCTTGTCCATTCATTCCATGCCGAATGTCATCCATGGCTGTAGCCCTGTCCGCCGGTGACAAATAATCATTTAAAAGATCTTTTACTCCTTGCGGCAAATATTGCATAAAATGCGATGGCACGTAGGATGACTTTGGTTCCGCCATCTGAATAACCGTGCCCGAAAGGAATACCATAAGTACTATTATTCCTACTCTTATAGCCGCTGACCCCGGCCGTTTCCTATTATCATATGCATACACAGCCATTCCAAAAGCAAATATTCCCATGATACTATGATAATCGGGCAATACACCAAAATAGAGTCCCACTATGCATATTGGCAGCGTCATTAATAATAACAACATCCGCCCTTTGTTTATTTTAAGTAAAAAGCTAAGACCTGTCACTGCCAAAAATATAAATAGCCATATTATCGGCCGTTGACTTATCATATAATTAACTGTTGGCAGTTTAAACAAGATAATATTGAGATGATAGGGCTGCTTTAAAACCTCTATGAACCCATTTCCAATATATAATAGACTGGAATATAAGAGTACCCGGTATTGGCAGGCAATATATAACCCCGCACCAATAAATAAAAGACGGCAATATATACTGCCAATTCTTTTATCAATATATATTGATAAATATAATATACTACTCAATATTATTGAAAAAATCACATCACTAATTAAAACGGTAAATTTTGTATATGCTAAAATGCAATTCAATAACGCTAGTACACCTAAATTTATTAAAACAAACCAGCCTGCCGCATCAACACATTTTCTGATAAATTTCATAGCCGCCATACCTCTGATAGACTATTAGTAAGATCATTTTTGTTGATAAATATTCCCTTACCACAAATTTGGGTACAATCAACGCCGATAAATATTACCGTCATGTGCGAATATAATTTACTACAAGTATTTATTATTGATTCTTCAATAGCATCCGTTACATAAAATATATTACTATACTGCTGTTTTATTGTACTGCTGATAGCTTTTAAATTTATTAATTGGGAAAAATCATGTTCAATTTTTATATACTCAATAATCGCCCGGTCAAAATCAGCCATATTATTAATATTACTAAACTTTGCCCTATCATCTGCCAATGCATAAGCAAAGGTAAAACCGCCATATTTATTAAGTAATTGTGCCCCTATTACATAAAAAACTTCATAAACCGCATTGCGGGAATCTTTATCGGCCAGCTCAGTTACATCAAAGAACAAAATACTACCGCTTTCGGATTGTTGATAAAATTCTTTCACATAAATTTCATCATGAGCTATACTCGCCTTCCAATGTATATATCTGCCATTATCTCCTTGTTGATAAAGTTTCATACCATACATTTCGCTGCCATTTCCAATATTAAATAACTTTTTGTCATCGACTGTCACCGCAGCAAAGCTTTTATACAAACGTGGCAATACCAAAATAACATTTGTCCCTGAAGAATTTTTTCGGCAAGAAAACAGTCCCAGCAGATCGTACATTTTAACAAAGCCAATACTCACAGCTACTCTGCCGCAATATTCTAGACGACAAGCATAATGAACCGGTTCAGCCGCAAAAAATGACTGATTAATACTAAGCAGCTGTTCTGCCATAATTTGGCCGGTTTCAGTTTTCTCCTGAATTTTTACATACACATCCATAAAAAGGAAAATCATACGCTGCATCACAGACAGCGGTAAATTTATTGTTTCACCATAAGTACCGACAATCACCGTATTTAACAGATCCACTCTCAAAAAAAATCTTCCCAGTAACAGCAGCAGCAACGATATGAATGGCAGGACACAAATCAAAACCAACAGAAAAAAAGCTTCATATTGATCATATAAAGTATAAATTGAAACACCGGAAAAAAACACAAATATATATATCAGCCTATGCCATGTCATTTTATCGCTCCGCAATTTTAGGCAGTGGTAATGCCTTTACTAATGAAGCAAAAATATCATCTGGCGAGTCATGTTCAAAACGAGCCCGATTATTGAGTATCAGCCGATGCTGCAATGTCGGCTTTAAAATTGCTATTACATCATCCGGGCGGGCATAATTTCTGCCAAAGAGCATTGCCCTGGCTTGAATCATTTTTACTGCCGCAATGCTGCCGCGCGGACTCACTCCAAGTTCGATCTGTTCTGATTGTCGTGTTAATTTAGCCAGTTGGGCAATATATTCATAAATGCTGTCATCAATATAGACCTGACGGGTTTTTTCCTGTAGAGTAACTAAATCTGCGGAATTTATCACACTATTTATAGCCGATAACGATTTATTCTGCGACCCCTTTAATATTTCAATTTCTTCTTTTACCTCAGGATAACCGATAGACAGTCTTATTAAAAATCTGTCTGCCTGTGACTCTGGCAATTCCTGTGTACCAATTGATCCTGCCGGATTTTGTGTTGCAATAACGATAAAAGGTTTTGGTACATCCCTGGTTACACCATCTACAGTGATACAGCCCTCTTCCATAACCTCTAATAATGCTGATTGTGTACGTGGTGACGTACGGTTAATCTCATCCGCCAGTAAAATATTGGTCATAGCAGCTCCCGGTACATAATGGAAACTGCCTGTATTCTTATCATACATAGAAAACCCTGTTATATCCGATGGCAGCACATCCGGAGTGAATTGCAGACGTTTCTGCTCCAATCCTAAAGCCTTGGCAAATGCAACCGACATTGTTGTTTTCCCGACGCCAGGAATATCATCTATAAGGACATGCCCTCCTGCTAAAATAGCCATCATGATTTTTTCTAAAACGTCTCTTTTTCCGATAATTACCTTTTCTACTTCATTTAGTATAGAATCTATTATCATAACTGCATCGGCCACTGTTGTCCACCTCTAAAATTAAATATTCTCCACTTAAAATCTGAATTATATTGTACCATCATTAATTTCATTTTTATAGCCTTATTTATTCAATAACATATTACCATATTCCTCAGCATAGCAGATTATCCGACATTCTTTATTGGCGGACGCAAAAATACGGCATTATAAAACAACTCCGGTGTCGGTAATAATTATATTATCACCGGCACCGGAGTTATTTTGATAACTACTTATTATTCAGTCCAGACCAATTCATTATATTCCCTGGCCTGTAGGTTGATTTACCAATTTTTCAGGTTTTACCTCTATAGCCGTATCACGAACTTCTTGCGGTACTGCCAGCTGCATAACATCATCGAGTGGTTCTATTGTTATCGTAAGATGCGCCTGCAAGCTATTGATAAAATCATCAACGGATGGACTACCCACAATTTCATTTATCTCAGCTGCGCCATTACCCACGCCAATACTGTTTTCAGGTTGACGCGTTGGTAATGCTGCTATTGGTGCCGACTGGATTTTTGATCCCAGTGCTGAACTAAACACCGCTTTCATAACTGCTTTCAATTGTTCAGTGATATCTAGATCAACACTAGCAATACGGTGTGTAGTTTTATCAATCAGTATTGTACTTACAATGTCCCTGCTATTTCCTAATGAATCTAATATATCTCTTACCATTTTAATAGTATTAGCCCTGTCAGCCGTCGGAATTCCCGAAAATACGGCATTACTATCTTTTAAAACTTTATTGCTGTCAAATAATTTTTTATTGTTGAACTTTACTCTTAATATTTGTCCATTATCTGTTTCTTTATCAATATTTATGGTATCCACCGCATTTATTGTATCCCGCATTTGCTGAGCATAATCAAAATCTGTTGCCCCCAACAATTTTTTTAATTCCGGATCAAGCTGCTGTTTTTGTACATACCATTGTTGTTTTTTCTTATTGTCATCTTTAAACATATAATAAATCTGTTCTTCATTATTTGTCAATTGCATATATTGCGTAATATTAAAAATCGGCTGGGGTTGTTTACCCGTGTTTATTGTTGATTGTCCGGTCAACACACTTTTGGCTAATAATGGACTTTTTTGGCACTTGATATCATCGGCTACAGTAAAATTTCCTATTGAAGTATTCAATGATAAATGTACGACATAATTAGCATTAGGCATATTCATATTACCAAGTGCCTCTTTATATACGCTAACTGCCCTATCTGAAACGGTGTCAGTGCCGCGATACACCGTATCCTGAGCCATTACTTTTTCTGTAAACAAACATGCTGCCACTGTAAAAATGCATAAAATCTGTATCATTTTCTTTTTCATCCGTATTCCTCCATTTGTTGCCATATTCTAATCTGCCATACCTCAAATTTTATTGCTATGTAATTATATTCATTATTATACAAAATAATCTATTTCTCAACAACCGCAGTTGCATCATTCACGTCTGGACTAAATGTCACATTATATGCTATGCTATGCTAAGTTATAATATAGTTATTCGAGGGATATATCATGAAACTAAAACTTTCTGGTTACTATCAACTGCCTTTTTTGGCGCAACCAATAATATTTGATTTTGAAGATGTATTTGACAATACTTTCATGAAAAAATACACCCATTATAAAAATTTTGAACGCTTTTTAGACAATGGCAAATTTACTATCAACTGCCAAAAAGATTTTGAAAATTTACCTGAGGATATAATGGATTCTCATGTTGCTAAAAACACCAAATTTTCTTCCTGGCAGGAAATGCTTGACTTCGCCACTGATCGTTACATAAAAAAGAACGTAACTAAACCTTCGGTGCAAGATTAACATTATTAGTCATTTTCATTATTAGGAGATAATCTTTTATGTGGGATAAACTATTTTCAACTATTTCACATGTCACTCTGCATGACGGTAAATTAAGTACATATACTATTAAAGATATTCCCAGTGATATGTACACTCACATTTTACCCCTTCTGCCCGCGGCATTAAAAAGTTCAGGTATAACAACTAATTTCATGAACAAACAATATCGCATTACCTCTACTTATTCTCACGATGGCGGCATTACAAAATTGTATATAAAAATGAAAAACCCCGCATGGGCAGAAGCCCATCTCATGACTTGCGGATACAGCCGCACTAATCACAAAATATTTCAAACTATACTCAATAACCGAATGGGAGAAAAACAGACTGTTATACCACCTGCCCTACCCTATCTTGTCAGTAATGTAGAACCAGGTATAATAATGGATAAAGAGTGCCTGACCTGGCTTTCGCCTTTTGCCCGCTGCATTGCTTGGGCCGCACTCGATCCACAAAATTATATGTTATTTATGAAACAGTAGTATGAATCACATGCCGGCCTTGTAAATATAAAAGTGGCTGCCACCCATAAACATTTTCATTCATAAATATGCTCTTTCGCCATTCTTGTCCCCATTTAAAAGCACAAGGAACTGTATCGGCCGGAGTGGAGTATCTTTATGAAGTCAGTGTCATTCGTGTGACAGCCTTTTTATTATTTATCTTTCTTTATATATGTACCAATTTTATAAATACTTATCCGTCTGCATTCATCATTATGGCACGTACACTTTAATACACTATATGGCCCAATGTTGGCATCCCGGCTTACAACCACATCACCCTCATCGAACGGTGTTCCACACAATGGACACTGCCCAATAAATTCATTTACCAATGGAGTAAAATATTTATAATAATTTGTATGTTTACAACCAGCACAAGGATAAGTATATTTAGGATAAGCTTTATATTTGCATTTATCGCAAATAAGAAATTCACTCACGCTACACTTCATCTCCTTTTAACGCATGACAATCTTTTTCAACTATTTAATGCTGCTATTTCACAAACAGGCAGCTTTGCCAGAAAATTATATTCATAAGCCAATTGGTAAAAAGTCTTCAAAGCCAGCAGTTCTTTTTCACCGATATCATATTTTATAACATCAAAATACATCCATAACTGTTGATATGAAAATGGTTTTTTATTCAGTACCATTTCAATTATTTCACCTCTGGATGCAATTCCATTGTCAAATCCGGTACGGATACTATTATACACCCGGTTTAATTGAGTGGGATATTTTTCGGCAAAGCTGCGTGTTACCGCCCATACTGCGTAAACCATTGGCAAACCGGTCATTTTTTTCCACTCTGCTCCCAAATCGTAGTAGTATATTCCATCCTGGTGATGATAATTAACATATAATGCATCATCTCCTATCAACAAATCGGCAACTTCATCATTTGCAAATAAATTTAACGGATCAATTTTCTGAGTCGAATATACTGGTACACAATTGTATTCTCTACGCAAAATTATCTTTAGCAGACAATGTGATGTTGCCGATTGAGCTGTTAAAAGTATTTTTTCGCCGCTTAATCGTTCAATAGGTTTTTTTGCTGCTAAGATGATACTTTGAACCTTACCATCAGAAACAATTCCCAGATTTGGCAGCATTAACAGTTTTTCGCTCATTTCTCCAAAAGCAAATGATGACATCGGACTTATATTCAATTCATTTTTTTGCATTGCCCGATTAAGTGATGAAGGAACAGCAGATACCAATGAAAGTCCCTTATGATAACCACATTTATATAAGCTATATGTCAATGGTAAACAATTTAGAAAATTTATATGCCCTACACGCGGCTGTCGCAATAGCCTTACTCCCTTTATAATAATCTAAATCCCTATTTCTTACGATATTCTTCAGCTTTAGAATGGCTGTCATAAGATTTTTTTTCCGGTGGCGGTGTTATGTCAATGATCTTTGTTTCATGCTTCTGTTGTGCTATATCACTGCGGTAAGGACTTTCTTGTTTATTTCTTTTTGTCAATTTTCGCCAAATGTTGATTGCCAGCATAATCAACAGCAAAAGTATAGCAATATTGGCAACTGTCCCCAGTATACCGCCCATAAATCCACCCCAGCCGAATAAATGTGACAAAAGCCCGCCTAAGAACATTCCTCCTGCAAAAATACTTGCATTCCTTAGAATACCACCCCACCGTGATGAAGTTGTATTTGTAGTATTTTTATCGATGGTATTTTTTGCTGCCGGATTTTTTTCACTAAGTGACGCTGCATTTTTTGACGGTTCATATGCTTTTTCTGTTCCGGTTGAACTTTTTGGTGCAGTTGTCTTAGGTGCGGTCACAGCCGGTGCCTTAAACGAAGGTGCACGGGCCCCACCTCTGGCTGCAAAAGAAATATTGCTCAATGTAAGCATCATTACCAACAAGATAGCACTGATTTTCTTTATATTCATTATATTATATCCTCCTGATGTCATTCTTTATAAGCTTTTATATCCTCAGGAAAAGCGTATATTTCCGCTAATGTATCCAGTTCTCCTGACAAATAACGATCAATATCGTCAACATCTATATATATTTTGCAATCAACGTCCAAATATCCCTGCTCAGCAGCATGGCTGAGGTCGCGTATTGCCATTAATTTTTCCCGTAACTTCAAACATTCATCCCGTGTGGCATGGATATCAAGTTTTATCTGCGGCACACCGTTTTCCCGTAAAACTTCCTGCAAACTCACTCTTTTAGACATAATACCCTCCTGTTATATTTTTTTATCGTCAATACTTTTATTGCCTTTATCTAATATTTTTTGCAAATCCCGCATGGCATGCAGGTGTGTTTCATATTCCAAATCATTCGCATCATAATTCATACGCCTTTTTAATGCATCAATTTGATTTTGAATTTTAAATTTTACTTCATCAGTCATGTCTGCACCGCTTTCTGGTTTTCCCATGGTGTTAACTTTAGTCCTAATTATAACAAATAGCTTTTTACCATACAAGCAGGTCTAAAAGCTAAATTACTTAAAATCATCACTATTAAAATCATCTTATATTTCCTTAGTTTAATACATAATCAACTGTGACAACAATGTATAAATATACGTATTGTGTTATCCACAAAGTTATCCACAATTACCGTTAAAATGTGGATAACTCTTAAATCTTTTGTGTTTATTAATCTGTTTATGCACAGGCTAAAATGCGTTTATCCACAAGCTTTTTAATTTATCACTTTTATTTATATTATTATCAGTAATACCCGACCCTTTATTTATAAGTCTTTATCCCTTTATAGAAAAAATCAAGGCACTAAATATAGTGTCTTGATTTTTTTCACCACAATATACCCCTGTGGATAACCTTTGAAATAAAAAATTATTAGGTCATTGCATCTTTATTACTTTTCAGCACGAAATTTTACCAATGCATTTTCCATTTTTCTGACGTTATCTTCCAAAGTAATACCTGCATTATACGCCTTTACTGCAGCCATCTGTTCCATAAAACTGCTACTGTATATTATTTCAACACGCTTTCCCAACAGACATTTTGTTTGACGCATTACAAGATTCATATTAGCATTATTGGGTAAAAGAATATATTTTTCCGCGATATCACTATGTACCGTATTAATAAAATTGCCAACAGCCAGTCCTTTTTCCCTATCCACCATCAAGACCAGGGCTCCGCAATGCTGAAGCTTTATGGCATCGGCATCATTTTCTGCCACTGCCAATACACTCAGCTTACTCAGCGGCCGTCCCAGCACAAGCGGTTTATGGTACTCAGCCATATTATCGACGCGTATATCATAGGAATTGCCCCAGCCGGTTATTTTTTCAACAATTACTCCCGGCCTTTCCACGTGCAAATGAATTCGCACATCGTGCATTTTCTTTTCCACCACAATCATTTTACCGTATTTAGCCAAAGCTTTTTTTATATTCTCGACAGTTGCCTTACAATTATAAATAGTCATTTGCACGCAATATGGATAAACAATGTCATTTATCGGCTCCGGTACGGTGTGTGAAGTTTTCGTTCCTGAGGAAAATATTAACGCCGGTGATACAAAATTTCCGTCCAGTCCGGACTGACATCCTTCTAACAGCACCATTAACGCTTTAGCTCCCGCATCAACACACCCGGCTTTTGCCTCAAACTCTTTCAGCGCCTGTGTACCGGCGGCAATAGCCGCTGCCAGTATTTCAGAGATTGGTCGATTATTGCGTACTGCGCCATGTGCTCCTTTTGCTACTGCTTTTGCCGTTATTATTATTGAACGCTCCGTATCTTCATCAGAAGTCCGCTGCGCATATAAAATTCCGTATTGAAACGCTTTACCCAAAACGGATGAATCCACATCATATTTACCGGCAAGTCCCTTTGCTATACCGCGAAAAATCTGGGCTAAGAGGACACCGGAATTCCCCCGTGCCCCCAAGATTGCACAATTGCTTACCGAACAGGCTATTGCCCCAATTCCGTCATTATTACTGTTTCTTATTGACATAGCTGCTGCAGCCATAGTCCGAAGCATATTGGTTCCGGGACAAACCAAATCGGCAAGCGACGTTCCATCCAGACTATTTATATTTTCATATTCTAATAAGAAGGCACTATATGCACCAGCTATCATTCTCTTAAAGTCACTGCCGGTTATTATTTCTTTATTGCCATCCATAAATATCGCCCCCATTACTATCAATTCAATTTTACCCGATTACCTGATAAATTACAATCTCCTATCATACAATGGCTTTTCCAGTAAATTTATATAACAAATTTAAAAGCTTATAATATTATAGCAATTTTTTATTGATTGTTATATAATTAAAAAATGAATATCATTCGTAAATAGAAGAGGTGTGCTTCTTGTATCCAATAAATTTAATTCTTGACAATAAACCTTGTGTTGTTATCGGTGGAGGAATGGTAGCCTGCCGAAAAATAAAAGGCCTTATCGACGCTAACGCCAAAATCACAGTTATAGCCCCGAAATTAAATGATGAACTTCAAATTCTGCAAGCTGAAAATTTATTTGTCTGGTTGAAAAAATCTTATGAATATGGCGATATCAAAAATTACATTCTGGCTATTTGCGCAACAGATGATGAAGAAATAAATCATCTGGCTGCCAATGAAGCAAAAACAGAACATATCTTGATAAATGTTGTCGACAGATTACCTTTATGTGATTTTGCCATGCCGGCTGTCATTCGTCGCGGCAATCTGCTCATAACATCGTCTACCAACGGAAAAAGCCCGGCAATGGCCAGAGAAATCAAGCGTGAATTGGAAGATTTCATCGACAGGGGATATGCCCCGTTCATCGAAAAATTGGCTGTACTGCGTCAAGAAGCGGCATCGGTAATCCCTACTTTTCGTCAACGCGAGGATTTCTGGCGAAAAGTTCTCAATAAGGATATAATGATTTTAATTCATAAGGGTAAGGTAAAAGAAGCGGAGGATAAAATTCGTAATGCAATTAGCAGTTTTAGGGCTTAATCATAAGACGGCACCCGTAAATATCCGTGAAAAATTTTCTATCAGCTCAGAAAGTGTTATTGAGGGGCTGCATCATATCGACGATTATGGCAATATATTGGAAGCTGTTGTCTTATCGACCTGTAACCGCAGCGAAATATATGCCGTTCTTGATGATGGAAATGAAGGCCGTGATACATTAAAAAGATTTTTGTTCGATCTTACCGGCAACGAAGACGATATTGACTATTATTTGTACTATTATCCTGATCACGCTTGTATTCAACACTTGTTTCAAGTAGCCTCCAGCCTCGATTCGTTAATAATCGGGGAAGGACAAATTTTAAGTCAGGTAAAAAAGGCTTATACTATAGCCAGAGAAAATGGTGCCACCAGCACCGTTTTAAACACGTTGTTTCATCGTGCAATTTCCACGGGAAAGAGAGTACGCACTGAAACCCATATAGCTTACAATGCTGTATCGGTCAGTTATGCTGCAGTAGAACTTGCCCGCACTGTATTTAAGGGTGATTTGAGCAATTCTTCCGCTCTGATTTATGGTGCCGGTGAAACAGCTGAATTAACGGCAAAAAATCTTTTAGGTAAAGACATCAAAAAAATATACATCGCCAATCGTCACATTGAAAAAGCCCGCTTACTCGCTGACAAATTTGACGGAAAAGCCGTTCCTTTTGACAAAGCCTTCACCAGTACAGAAGATATTGATATAGTAGTCACATCTACTGGTGCTCCGCATTATGTAGTAAAAACATGGGAAACCCAGCAGTTCATGGCCAGAAGAAAGGGAAGGCCACTAATTTTTATTGATATTGCCGTGCCACGCGATGTCGACCCCGATGTAGCTAAAATAAAAGGGGTTCTTTTATATAATATCGATGATTTAAAAGCTGTCGTTGAAGACAATATAAAACGTCGCGGACAAGAAGCAAAGATTGCCTATAAAATCATCGGTGAAGAGGTAGATGAACTCATTGAACGTTTCCGCTATCTGAGTTTTCGTCCGGTAATGGTTCTCCTGACCGATAAAGCTGATCGCATACGCTGCCGTGAAGTAAAACGAGCGATGAATAAGCTTGAAAATATTACACCGGCACAAGAACGCGTTATTGAAAATATGTCAAAAATGATTGTACGAAAACTGCTCCGCGAACCAATGACTAAACTTAACAGCTCTGCCGGAACATCGCAGGAAAAATTCTATATTGACGCTATGAAAAAATTATTTAAACTCGATGTCTTAAAGGAGAAAAACAGTGAAAAGCAAAATAGTTATCGGTACGCGCAGCAGTAAATTAGCTTTATGGCAAGCTAAATATGTGGCTAATTGTATCCGACAGAAATATCCGGAAAAAACTGTAGAATTACTGCATATCACTACCAAAGGTGATAAAGTTCTGGATGTACCGCTCGCTAAAATAGGCGGCAAGGGATTATTTACCAAGGAAATTGAAACTTTCATGCTTGATGGAACTATCGACATTGCCGTGCACAGTCTTAAAGATATGCCTACTGCTTTACCCTCGGGCCTTATACTTGCAGCAATAACTAAACGGGCTGATGTCAGCGATGCCTTTGTCAGTACAAAATACAACAGCTTTACCGCTCTGCCGCCGGGAGCAAAAATAGGTACATCAAGTCTGCGCCGCAAAGCACAGTTGCTCAACGCCCGTCCTGATTTACAGATTTGTGATTTGCGCGGCAATGTCAATACCCGCCTCGATAAATTAAACCAGGGCCAATATGACGCAATAATATTGGCCGCAGCCGGCTTAAAACGACTTGGCTTAAGTGATAAAATCACCGCTTTACTATCCCCTGAGCTTTGTCTGCCGGCTGTCGGACAAGGTGCATTGGCAATTGAGGCCAGAAAAAACGATACCGAAATGCTCAGTTTATTGGCATTTTTGCATGATAAGGCAACAGCCACTGCAACAACTGCTGAAAGAGCTTTTTTATCCAGGGTAGAAGGCGGCTGTCAGGTACCGGTCGGTGTGTATGCACAGACAAAGAAAGACCGTATTTCAATCGAGGCGGTCATTGCTTCATTAGACGGTAAACAACTGCTGCGTGACAAAGCTGTCGGTCCCATTACTGAAGCTGCAGATCTTGGCAGACAAATCGCCAATAAACTTCTCGACGCCGGTGGTTTAGCAATAATGCAGCAGATTGGCTTACTAATGGAACAATAATTATCAATAAGCAAATTTTAACATTTTATTTTAATAATCGGGAGGAAATATGGCAGGAATTGTTTATCTTATTGGAGCAGGTCCTGGTGATACAGGTTTATTAACAATAAAGGGAGCTGAATGCATAAAAAAAGCTGATGTAATAGTGTATGATTATCTGGCTGATAATAAACTTCTTACCCTGGCTGACAAACACGCCCAGTTTATTTATGTCGGCAAAAAAGCAAGTCAGCACACTATGCAGCAAGAAGAAATAAACCAGCTTTTAGTAAATAAAGCCAGGGAAGGTAAAATAGTTGCCCGCCTTAAAGGCGGTGACCCATTTGTTTTTGGCCGCGGTGGAGAAGAGGCTCTTGCCCTAAAAAATAATAGTTTACCCTTTGAAATAATTCCCGGTGTGACTTCTGCAATCGCAGCAGCTGCTTATGCTGGTATTCCCGTTACCCACCGTAAAATTGCATCATCTTTTGCCGTAGTCACCGGCCACGAAGACCCCACCAGAAAAGAGTCAGGACTTAACTGGTCACATCTGGCAACAGGTGTAGATACCTTAGTGTTTTTAATGGGTGTAGGCAAGCTTCCCTATATAACCGAACAGCTTATGAAAAATGGTCGAGCTGCCAATACTCCTGCAGCCTTGATTCGCTGGGGTACAAAACCACAGCAGGAAGTACTGCTTACAACAGTCGAAAATGCAGCACAGGATACCAAACTTCATGGTTTAAAACCACCGGCAATATTTGTTGTAGGAAATGTGGTAAAACTGCGTGATTCACTTAAATGGTTTGACAATAAAATACTTTTTGGCAAAAACATACTAATTACTCGTTCACGCGAACAAGCTTCTAAGCTTACTAATCAATTGGAACAACTTGGAGCAAACTGCCTGGAAGCACCGACAATAAAAATAACGGATCCAGATGATAATTATGCCGGATTGGATAAATCCATTGATAACATTCACACATATGATTGGTTAATATTTACCAGTGTTAACGGTGTCGAAAAATTCTTTGACCGCCTCCACTGCAAACATCATGATACAAGAATATTAAACCACGTCAAAATTGCCGCTATTGGAGGAAATACTGCTGAAAAACTTCTCACTTACGGCATAAAAGCTGATTGCGTCCCCGAAGAATTTCGTGCTGAAAGTTTATTAACCAAGCTTCAGCCTTATATAAATAAAAACAGCCACATTCTCTTAGCACGAGCTAAAGAAGCACGTGCTATACTGCCGGAAAAATTGCACCAGGCAGGTGCAGCTGTGGATGTCATACAATGTTATCGCACGGTTACAGCCGATTTTGATTATAGTGCTATTATTGACAAACTCAAAGCTGGAAAAATCGACTTAATAACTTTTACCAGTTCATCTACTGTTTTAAATCTACTAAAATTGATTAATGGCAAGACCGAACTGTTAAATGACGTCCTAACAGCCTGTATCGGTCCAATCACTGCCGCGACCTGCCGGGCACATGGACTAAAATCCAATATTATCGCACAAACATATACAATTGACGGCTTAACAAATGCAATCAAAAACTTTTATCAGCCAGACAATTGAATTGACAAGCAAAGTATGCATTGTTATAATCCTGACTTTGACACTTGTAAAAGCTAAAAAAGCCTAAAACCCTTCTGGAAGAAGAATTTTAAGCTTTTAACTGATTGTATTTTAGTGAGTAATGTTTTTTCGATTTTTGTAAATGGGAAAAAATTATTCCTTCTATGTTTATAATGTGTTGATATGATTGGGATTGAAAGATTTCATGTATATATTATGATAATTTTTACTTACAATTGTTATATATACAAAATCATTCATTTTATATTTCAATATTTCGCATATTATACCATATATATAGCAAATTACAAAAAAATACTCAAAATATAAAACTGAAATTTGACAAATAACTCTGCTATTTAAAAGACTTCTAGCTGTTTTTTCATCTTACAAGTGTCAAACTCCCGTTTTATCAGCCAGACAATTGAATTGACAAGCAAAGTATGCATTGTTATAATAAAAAAATATTATAAAATTGTAAAATAAGAATGTTATTCAAAAGGGGTGGACAAAGTTTTATGAAATTGACACAAAAACTGGCAGCGATAATTGCCATATGTGTTTTAGCTATTGGAACAGCAGTAATTGCAGGCTGTGGTTCTTCCGCCGACTCCGACAAAAAAGTCTTGCGTGTCGGCATGGAATGTGCTTATGCACCGTTTAACTGGGCACAAAATGATGACACCAATGGTGCCGTTAAAATTGCCGATTCAGATCAATATGCAATGGGTTATGATATTCTCATGGCCAAAAAGATTGCTGACGGTATGGGCTATAAATTAGAAATACATAAAATGGATTGGGACGGACTTATCCCTGCTGTCAATACTGGCAAAATTGATGCAGTAATCGCCGGTATGAGCATTACCGACAAACGCAAGCAAACAGTTGATTTTTCTGATGTCTATTACAATGCTTCTATTGTTGCTCTCGTCAAAAAAGATGGGAAATATGCCAATGCTCAAAGCGTTGCTGATTTAAATGGGGCCATTGCTACTTCTCAGCTCAATACTGTCTGGTATGACATGATTGACCAAATTCCTAATGCTGATAAACAACCAGCTATTGATAATGTTCCCGGCATGATTGTCGCTCTTACTTCTGGGAAGGTTAACGTTCTTGTCCTTGATAAACCCACTGCTATGGCCGCAGTATTCGCCAATCCTGATTTAAAGATGCTTGATTTTACTGGTGATGGTGCATTCAAAGCTTCTAAGGAAGACGTTGAAATGGGCATCGCCGTAAAAAAGGACAACAGTGATTTACTCAAAAAAATCAATGAACAACTGGCGAAAATTAACGATGATGACCGCAATAAAATGATGGAAGATGCTATAAAGGTTCAACCTTTATCTAAATAGTTCCAGCCATGAAATAAATACAGCACAAAGATGTGATGGGGTGGCGAAAGCCACCCCTATATTTTTTGTGGTTTATTCAGACTAAACATAGTATAATATGTTTAGTTTTTGTAAATTTCGTAACATATTCAAGGGAGAGTGGTTTAATGGCAGCGGATATGCCAACAACCTTTTTAGGTTGGGTTATGTTTATCATCAACCAATATGGCACTGCTTTATTACAGGGAGCGGGTGTGACATTATTACTGGCCCTATTTGGTACATTCATTGGTTGTATCATTGGCCTGTTTGTGGGCATTGTCCAAACTATCCCGGTAACTGACAGAACCAATTCGGGTTTTAAGTTTTTAAATAAAATCATTCAATTCATTTTCGCCGCTTACGTGGAAATTTTTCGCGGCACACCAATGATTGTTCAGGCAATGGTCGTTTATTATGGTTCAATGGCGGTATTCAATATTGACATGTCGGCCATGGTAGCCGGTTTCTTAGTTGTTTCCGTTAATACCGGTGCATACATGGCAGAAACAGTCCGTGGCGGCATTATTTCCGTTGACAAAGGGCAGACCGAAGCCGCTATGGCTATAGGCATGAACCATATCCAAACAATGTACACTGTAGTACTGCCACAGGCCTTGCGGAATATTATGCCACAAATTGGCAACAACTTAATCATTAACATAAAAGATACATCAGTATTAAATGTTATCTCAGTGACCGAGCTGTATTTTGTCTCAAAATCCGCAGCTGGTGTTTATTACCGCTATTTCGAAGTATTTTTTGTCACCTGCGTCATTTACTTCATCATGACTTTTACCGCTTCACGGATTCTCCGCTATATTGAGCACCGTATGGCTGGCTCAGCGGACTATCAACTGGTCAATGATCCGATGGCTGATCCTACCGGTATCTTCCCTAATAATTCAAATCAGGGAGGAAAACAATGAATACCACAAAAAATACACCTATTTTATCAGTCAGACATTTAGTAAAATGTTTTGGACAACGAGAAATCTTAAAGGATATTGATTTTAGTATCGACCATGGAAACGTCATCAGCATAATCGGTGCTTCAGGATCTGGTAAATCGACTATGCTGCGCTGTATTAACCTTCTGGAGACACCCACCTCCGGTGAAATAATTTTTGAAGGCAAAAACATACTTGATATCAGCAATAACATACCCTTATATCGGACAAAAGTAGGAATGGTTTTTCAGTCTTTTAATTTATTCAGCAACATGTCTGTACTGCAGAACTGTATGGTCAGTCCGGTAACTGTCCTAAAACGTCCTAAAAAGGAAGCTCGACAAACCGCCATGCAATATCTGGAAAAAGTAGGCATGGCGCAATATATAAATGCCCGTCCCGACCAATTATCCGGCGGACAAAAACAACGTGTAGCCATAGCCCGTGCCTTGGCTATTAAACCTCAAATTTTACTTTTCGACGAACCGACATCCGCTTTAGATCCCCAAATGGTCGGTGAGGTATTAAGCGTAATGAGTGACCTGGCTAATGAGGGCCTTACTATGATAATAGTAACACATGAAATGGCATTTGCCCGTGATGTATCAAATCGGGTAATTTATATGGCCGATGGTGTTATAGTTGAAGACGGTACTCCTCAGGATATTTTTGGTAATCCACAAAATAAAAAAACCCAGGAATTTTTGGCACGATTTACTAAAAACATATAAATTAACAGCAAAAATATCCTTTGATTTAGTAAAAATATACTAATCAAAGGATATTTTACTTAATATTCGGGCTCATAATTTACATATTTTTTATCAAAAAATCTCTCCATACATGAAAAAACAGGTCACTGTTGAACAGCAGTTATTTTATGTTATAATATGAATCAGATTCAATTTTTATAAAAAGAGGTGACAAAGAGAGTATATACACTCTCTTAATTATGTACAAAAATACTTTTCCACAAAAACTTCGTCCACGCCGTATGCGTATCTCTCCTGCAATTCGTTCAATAGTCAGAGAAACCATTTTATCAACTAAAGATTTTATTTATCCGATTTTTGTTATCGCCGGCAAAAATATAATGCAGGAAATTCCCAGCATGCCCAATTGTTACCGTATTTCGATTGACAATGCCGTAAAATTAGCCAGGGAAATATGGGCACTCGGCATTCCGGCTGTAGAAATCTTCGGCCTTCCGGAATATAAAGATGAAATTGGTTCTTCTGCCTGGGACATGAAAAGTCCTGTCCAATGTGCAATAACCGCTATAAAACAAGCTCTTCCTGAAATGGTCATTGTCGGTGACGTCTGTCTTTGTCAATATACAACACATGGTCACTGCGGTAAATTGTGTGGTCACTACGTCGATAATGATGCAACTCTTGAACTCTTGCAAAAAGTTGCTGTCAGCCAAGCTAAAGCCGGAGCCGACATCATCGCACCATCCGATATGATGGATGGACGTGTAGCAGCTATCAGACAAGCTCTTGATGATGAAGGTTACATTAATACTTCAATAATGTCCTATGCAGTAAAATACGCTTCTGGTTATTATGGACCATTTAGAGATGCTGCTGATTCAACACCTTCCTTTGGCGACAGACGCGCCTATCAAATGGACCCAGCCAACGCTCGTGAGGCTATCAAGGAAGTTGATCTTGATTTGCAGGAAGGCGCTGATATGATTATTGTCAAACCGGCACTCGCCTATCTCGACATCGTCCGCAGAGTAAGGGAACATATGAACTTACCACTGATTACATATAACGTAAGTGGTGAATATGCTATGGTCAAGGCCGCAGCTCAAAATGGCTGGATTGATGAAAAACGTATCGTTTTGGAAACCCTGACCAGCATGAAACGGGCTGGTGCAGACAGTATTATCACCTATCATGCCATCGATGCTGCCAAATGGCTGCGGGAATTGGAATAAACTCATCAATAACAGCAAGGAAAGTTGGGGAATATATGCTTCATCTGGAAAAATCACAGGCTGCTTTCAACGAAGCCAAAATGCTGATGCCTGGCGGAGTCAATAGTCCTGTGCGCTCATATAAAAATGTTGATTGTGATCCGCCGTTTATTGATCATGCCAAAGGAAGTAAAATTTATGATATAGACGGCAATGAATACATTGATTATGTCGGATCCTGGGGACCTATGGTGGTTGGTCATGCACATCCACAGGTAATCAAAGCACTAAAGGAAGCGGTAGAAAAAGGCACCAGCTACGGTGCTCCGACTCTGCTCGAAAGTGAACTGGCAAAACTGGTCATGTCAGTTTACCCTTCTATAGAAAAGATACGTATGGTAAACTCCGGCACAGAAGCAACAATGAGTGCCTTACGCGTTGCCAGAGGATACACTGGACGCGATAAGATTGTTAAATTTATTGGCTGTTACCATGGGCATGGGGACAGTCTTTTAGTTAAAGCCGGTTCAGGAGCGGCTACCTTTGGTGTTCCAGACAGTCCCGGTGTTACAAAAGGAACGGCACAGGATACTATCACTGTACCATATAACGACTGTGACGCCATAACAAAGGTATTGCAGGAACAGGGGACGAAAATAGCCGCGGTTATCGTTGAACCGGTTGCCGGCAATATGGGTCTGGTTCCTCCGAAACAAGGTTATTTACGATATTTACGTAATTTGACACAACAATATGGCATTGTTTTAATTTTTGATGAAGTAATGTGCGGGTTTCGGGCCTCATTGGGCGGAGCGCAGGCTGCATACGGTATTACTCCTGATATGACTTGTCTTGGTAAAATAATCGGTGGCGGCCTTCCCGTTGCAGCATATGGCGGAAAAAAAGAAATCATGGATATGATTGCACCAATCGGCCCAGTATATCAAGCTGGAACATTGAGCGGCAATCCTTTAGCGATGACTGCCGGGATTGCCACACTTTCTCTGCTTACTGCTGACCCTGAACCAGGGCAGCCTGACTATAGCCGTACATTGACCTTAAAAACAAAAAAACTGCTGCTTGGAATACAAGCCGCTGCTAAAGACGCAGGCATCAAAATACAACTGCATCAGGCAGGTTCTATGTTCGGGATATTCTTCAATGACAAGGATGTCTATGACTATGAAACATCCGCGGCATCAGATCAGGAAGCTTTTAAAGTTTATTTTCAATCAATGCTCGAACAAGGCATTTATATTGCCCCATCACAATTTGAAACACTTTTTATGAGTGGTGCCCATACTGATGCCGACATTGAAAAAACAATACTCGCAGCTAAGAATGCTTTTAGTTGTGTAGCTGAATTATAGATTTATAAATACGGGGTTTTTGCACATATTCATTTTCATTCATAAATACGCAATATCTCACTCGTTTCTCCGCTTTCAGAAAGGTGGGAAAACACATAGCAGTGAAGGGTTGCATCTTTATGAGGTCAATGTTATTCATGCAATGGCCTCGTATTATTTTTTTGTCTATTATTTTAGAAATTTTATTTCATTTATGTTTTTAAAAAATAACAATTTTAAAAATAAATGAAATTTTATTGCTTATTTTTTTAATTCATGTTATTATAATTTTAAAATAATTCGCAAAAAGGAGTTAAAAATGTTAAATGAATTAAAAGGTAAATTAATTGTCTCCTGTCAAGCTCTGCCAGATGAACCCCTGCATAGCTCTTTTATAATGGGACGCATGGCCAATGCCGCAAAGATGGGCGGAGCCGCAGCTATACGTGCACAAAGCACGGCAGATATCATCGAAATAAAAAAGGTCACCGGTCTGCCTGTCATTGGCCTTATCAAAAAGAAATACGCTGATTCGGAAATATACATAACTCCGACTCTATTAGAAGTAAATGATCTCTTATCATCAGGCTGTGAAATTATTGCCCTGGATATGACTAATCGTATCCGTCCCGGCCATATCGATATCCAAATATTACTGGATCATATTCATGCAGCCGGCAAACTTATTTTAGCCGACATTTCCACCTATGATGAAGGTATAGCAGCACAAGCTTTAGGTGTTGATGCTATCTCAACTACAATGTCTGGTTATACACAGTATTCCAGACAATTATCCGGTCCTGATATCGGATTAATAGAGGAATTATCTGCTAATGCTTCTATTCCCGTGTTTGCTGAAGGTAAAATCAATACCCCGGATGATATAAAAAAAGTGATGGCTGCCGGTGCTTTTGCCCCAATCGTCGGATCTGCAATCACCAGGCCTCAGCTTATAACAGCAAAATTTACTGCCGCATTGTGTTAATAATTATAAAATGTAATTAAAAAAGGAAGGATAAAATGAGTATTTTTGACAATACCACATCCAAAGGGACTTTTTTTGAAAAGGCTCAACGCTTTGGTAAATCGTTTATGCTGCCAATAGCTGTCCTACCGGCTGCCGGTTTACTACTAGGAATAGGCGGTGCCTTTTCAAATCCAAATACTATAAAAGCTTATCCTTTTTTAAATATTACCTGGCTGCAAAATATTTTTACAATTATGGCTGATGCCGGCAGTATAGTGTTTGCTAATCTGGCCATTTTATTTGCAGTCGGTATAGCTGTCGGTCTGGCGCGCTCTGATCGGGGTACGGCCGGATTAGCTTCTCTATTAGCATTTCTGGTCATGAATTCTACTATTCATTCCCTGTTAAAAATCACTGACACCTTAGCAAAAAATAATCTGGCACAAGCAGGCCAGGGGATGAGTTTAGGAATACAAACATTAGAAACTGGTGTTTTTGGCGGTATTGTTGTTGGTATTATGACCTACTACCTGCATAATAAATATAATAAAATTGAACTGCCACAGTTTTTGGGATTCTTTGGTGGATCACGTTTTATCCCCATCATATCTTCATTTGCTGCAATATTTCTTGGGGCAATAATGTTTGTAATCTGGCCACATTTTCAAAAGATTATTTTTAGCATAGGTTCCATTGTCGGTAGTACAGGTTATATTGGCACATTAATTTACGGTTTTATACTGCGCATGCTTGGACCATTTGGTCTTCATCATATCTTTTATCTGCCTTTCTGGACAACTGCCTTGGGAGGCAGTGCCATAATAAATGGTCAGCTCGTCGAAGGGACTCAACGAATATTTTTTGCCCAATTAGGTGATCCTTCAACTACTCATTATTATATTGGCATATCTCGTTTCATGTCTGGCAGATTCATAACCATGATGTTTGGTTTAATCGGAGCTTGTCTTGCAATGTACCAAACAGCCCGCCCGGAAAAGAAAAAAATTGTCGGTGGATTATTATTATCAGCTGCCCTAACATCATTCCTGACAGGCATTACCGAACCCATAGAATTTTCATTTCTATTTGTTGCTCCTGCTTTATACGTTCTTCACGCCTTTTTTGACGGCTGCGCTTTTATGATTGCCCATATGCTGCAGATAACCGTGGGCCAGACTTTTTCCGGTGGATTCATTGATTTTATTTTATTTGGAGTGCTTCAAGGTGTTTCTAAAACAAATTGGATTTATATTCCTATGGTAGGTATTCCTTGGTTTTTCCTTTATTATTTTTCCTTCAAATTTTGTATTTTAAAATTCAATTTAAAAACACCCGGCAGGGAAGACGAGACGGATGAAATTTCTATTTTAACCCAAAATAACACACCTGCTTCAGCAAACCAAAATCGTGTCGACTGCATTATTAACGGACTTGGCGGCAAAACCAATATCATCGAACTTGACTGTTGCGCCACACGTCTGCGAATTACAGTAAAAGATGGTAATCTAGTAAGAGAAAGTTTATTAAAGAAAAGCGGGGCCCGCGGTGTCTTAAAAAGTGGCAATGCTGTGCAGGTTATTTACGGGCCACAGGTTACAGTTATAAAAAATGAATTAGAGGAAACATTAAATTTATGATTTTATCATATCTACAATTTTTAGGAGTGAATATCCTATGAAATTATTAGAGCAATTAGAAAATCCAAATTTTAAATTATCCAAATCCGACAAAAAATTTATGGATTATATAAAAAAAAATATAGCCAATATTTCCCATACCGCTATTGCCAAATTAGCGGATGAATCAGGAATCGGTGAAGCTACTATTACACGATTCGTCAAAAAAATGGGATTTTCCAGCCTCCAGGAATTTAAATTAACCTTAGCCGGTGAACTAAAAGAAAAATGTAATCAATATATTATAAACAATCATATAAATCGTAATGAATCTGCTTTAACCACAGGACGAAAATTAATTGATATAGCTATTGGTACTTTAGAGAAAACATTAAATTCAATGCCTGATACATTAATTGAAAAATGTTCGGCTGTTATAAGGCAGGCAAAACATTTATATTTCATTGGTTTAGGCAACTCCGGTTTTACCGCACTCGATTCCGCCTACAAATTTTATCGTATCGGTTTCCAAAGCAGTGGTTTTGATAACAGCCATACCATGATAATAACAGCATCTCTTGCCCAGAAAGGTGATGTATTGGTTGCTATCTCACATGCCGGCTATTCTCCTGAAATAATCCAGACCATCAGGCTGGCTAAAAAGAACGCCGTTACGGTAATTCTAATAACTTCAAACAAAGAAAAACAAACCAAATATTTAGCCGACTTTATTATCACTTACGAGGCTAAAGAATCATTACTGG
This sequence comes from Pectinatus frisingensis, assembly GCF_014076555.1. Classification (NCBI taxonomy): domain Bacteria; kingdom Bacillati; phylum Bacillota; class Negativicutes; order Selenomonadales; family Selenomonadaceae; genus Pectinatus; species Pectinatus frisingensis. The sequence goes on along the minus strand of NZ_CP045424.1, from coordinate 149,309 downwards.
AAACTGGCTCAATTGTTGTAAAAATGGCTCAATTTTTCGTCATGGATTTGCTTTACACTCAAGTAGTGAAAGAAATGGATGAAAAGGCAGTCACTAATAAACAAAAGACTACTAAAGCTATCCAATTGCTGCACAATTGAAGGGAGAAAATCTTAATATGCGTATTATTGTTACAAAATCCTATGATGCTATGAGCATGACCGCTGCTAAAATTATTGCAGGGCAAATCTATCTCAAACCAAACAGTACCTTAGGACTTGCTACTGGCAGCACACCGCTTTTAATGTATAAAAAACTTATCGATATACACAAATCTATAGGACTCGATTTTTCCGCTGTTACTTCATTTAATTTAGATGAATACATTGGTATCAGCCCGGAAAATCCGGAAAGTTATCATTATTTCATGTACAATAATTTTTTCAAATATATTAATATCATGCCGAAAAATATTTATATTCCCGATGGTATGGCTGCAGATATTAATAAAGAATGCCATGACTATGATCAATTAATAAAAAATAACGGTGGTATAGATCTACAAGTGTTGGGGATTGGTAAAAATGCCCACATTGGTTTTAATGAACCCGATATAAAATTTGAAACTACAACTCACAAGGTAAAACTTGATGATGAAACTATTGAAGCAAACTCCCGTTTTTTTGCCGATGCAAAGCAGGTACCGCGTTATGCCATAAGTATGGGTATAAAAACAATCATGTTCGCTAAGAAAATAATTTTACTGGCAAACGGTAAAAATAAGGCTGAAGCAGTATTCAAGGCTGTCACTGGTAAAATAAGCCCGGCAGCTCCTGCTTCTATTCTGCAACTGCATCAAGATGTTATAGTTATCGTCGACAAAGAAGCAGGAGCAATGCTGCCACATGTAGAAAATTAAACAGCATATGTTGCTAAAATCTTGTACTGCTGCAGCAGCAATTATCTACTTTAAATTATCTTTAGAATGTTTTCTTATTCTATAGCCGTAGACAGTATAAGTACAAAAATAATTTATTTTTATGGAGGGTTACAACAATGAATAATTGGTTCGAAAAATTACAAAGTATTGGTAAAGCACTGATGCTGCCAATAGCTGTACTACCCGCTGCAGCATTATTACTGCGTTTCGGTGCACCGGATTTACTCAACATTCCGTTTATTACTAAAGCCGGTGGTGCCGTCTTTGACAATCTGGCTTTAATATTTGCCATTGGTATTGCCGTTGGTCTGGCTCGTGACAACAATGGAGCTGCCGGACTTGCCGGTGCAATCGGTTATCTCATCTTGACCGCCGGTCTAAAAACTATTAATCCTGATTTGAACATGAGTGTTCTTGCCGGGATTATCAGCGGAATTGAAGCCGGTTATCTCTACAATCATTTTCATAACACAAAACTCCCGGAATTTTTAGGATTTTTCGGTGGCAGACGTTTTGTCCCTATTATAACTGCAGTGGTATCAATCATTTTAGCCGGAATCTTTGGTGTAATATGGGGACCATGCCAAGCTGTCATCTTAGCAGTTGGTGAATGGATTATCGGTGCTGGTGTTGTCGGTACTTTTGTATATGGTGTACTCAACCGCCTGCTCATTCCTTTTGGTCTTCATCATATTTTAAACAGTTTTATCTGGTTCGTATTTGGCAGTTACACCACACCAAGCGGTGTAGTTGCTACCGGTGATTTAAACAGATTCTTTGCCGGAGATCCACACGCCGGCATGTTCATGGCCGGTTTTTATATAATGATGATGTTTGGTATGCCTGCAGTAGCCCTGGCAATGTATCGCTGTGCCAAACCAGAAAATCGTGCCAAAATCGGCGGTGCTCTTTTCTCAGTTGCCTTTACTTCATTCTTAACCGGTATTACTGAACCAATAGAATTTATGTTTATGTTTTTGGCTCCGGCACTTTATTTTGTACATGCTATTCTCACTGGTTTAGCTTTATCGGTAGCCTATGGTTTCGGCATATTGCACGGATTTGGATTTTCAGCTGGTTTCATTGATTATGTTTTAAATTGGGGTCTCGCTACCAAACCTATTTTAATAATACCTATAGGTTTAGTATTTGCTGTAATTTATTATGTTATATTCAGTTGGTCCATACGTCACTTTGATATTCCTACCATTGGCCGTTATGATGAAGAAATAGCTTTACCGGAAGATACCGACATGAGCGAGTATACTATTTCAATAACTGAAAAATTAGGCGGCATTGTCAATCTTAATGATGTCAGTTCCTGTATTACCCGTCTCAGACTTACCGTAAAAGATCCTGATAAAGTCGATGATGCGGCACTAAAAGCTTTAGGCGTAAAGGGTGTTATAAAAAAAGGCTCTTCCGTTCAGGTAGTCGTTGGCACACATGCTGAATTTATCGCTGATGAAATGAATCGATTAATGAAAAATCACAATTAAAGTTTACTATATACACAGGAGGAAAAATGAAAGCAATTATAAATGGCAGAATTATCGTTCCTGATATTAATGGTAATTTTAAAACATTAAATAATCATATGCTCATTTTTGATAACTATATACAAGATATACTGCCAATGGACGATTCATATATTGCTGCTGATATCATTGATGCCAAAGGCTGTTATGTAGCACCGGGTTTCATCAATATCCATATTCATGGCTGCGGTGGCGCCGATACAATGGATGATAATCTGCAATCCCTAAGCACTATCAGGATTTATCAAGCAAAAACCGGCGTCACTTCCTTCCTGCCCACAACCATGACATATGATTTACCTCGTATTTACCGGGCATTGGAACGAATTCGTGCTGCCCGACAGACACAAGAAGGTGCTGCTATATTAGGCTGCCATATGGAAGGACCTTTTATCAATGCCGCCCGCAAAGGTGCGCAATCGTCACAAAACATTATTAATGCTGATTTTTCTCTGATAGAAAAATACAAAGATATTATTCGTCTCATTACACTGGCTCCTGAAACATTGTCCGGTAATTACAGCTTTGTCGAACAATGTCAAAAGAATAATATAACCGTATCTATTGGTCATAGCTCAGCCAAATATTCTGTAGCTCAAGATGCCATCAAAAACCACCATATAACCCACATAACTCATTTATTCAATGGTATGCCGCCGTTTCACCATCGCCATCCTGGAATTGTAGGCGCAGCCCTAGATAGTGACGTTTTTTGTGAATTAATAACAGACAATGTTCATGTTCATCCTGTAGTCCAGCGAATGGTATATCGGTTAAAAAACCGCGGATATATTATATTGATAACCGATTCTATGCGTGCCTGCCTACTTGGTGACGGAATATCCGAACTTGGCGGCCAGAAAGTTTATGTCAAGGGCCAGACAGCGACATTATCGGATGGTACTATAGCCGGCAGCGTCTTGACCATGGATCGTGCTATTGCCAATTTTATGAATGCCAGCGGTGCAAAATTACCGGAAATAATTGAAATGGTTACAAAAAATCCGGCAAAAGAACTTGGTATCTACCAGCAAATCGGCTCAATAGAAAAAGGCAAGCAAGCTGATATAACGATTTTTGATGATACCATAAAAATTAAAACCGTATTAGTCAATGGGCATTGTGTATATACACATCATAAAAATAATTCATCTGACTAAATAAAATATTCACTGTATATTATCAGCAATTATTGAAAGCGAGAAATTTTATGTTTAATTTATTTGGGAAAAAAGAACTCCATATTGACGCTCCTGTTCAAGGAAAAATATTCGATATAGACAAAGTGCCCGATGAAGTTTTTTCTTCTAAAATGATGGGCGACGGCTTTGCTGTCGAACCGGAAAACGATACTATAACCGCACCATGCGATGGTGTTATAGCCGTGCTGGCAAAAACCAAGCACGCCATAGCTATACAATCAAAAGAAGGCGTACAAATTCTAATTCACATTGGTCTTGATACCGTTGAGCTCAATGGCAGGGGATTTACCGCATATGTAGAACAGGGCGCTGGAGTAAAAAGAGGTGACAAACTAATTACATTCGATCGCGATTACATCAAAAATCAAGGCAAACCTTTGACTACCATGTTAGTCCTCACCAATATGGACGAAAAAATAAAGAAAATCGAAAAAAATCTATCTGTTTCCAAAACTGTATTACGATTAGACATCAAATAAATATTAAATTTACCGTAAATGAGATGATCTTCCATGATAAAACGTCTATTAAACTGTACTGCCAGTGATATCGCGGCAATGGACAAGCTTTCTCTATTGGAAGCCATCGCCCGTAGTGAAGGCCGTGTTATGGCCTGTGAAACCATTGGTGCCGTTGCACCTTATCTTGAAACCGTTACCAATGCGGAATTTGCCGCTGGCATGGGGGCTGATATTCTTGTCTTAAACATGTTTGATGTTAACAATCCGGATATTCAGGCATTGCCAAATGTTGATAAACAAGATACTATTCGTGAACTAAAGCGTTTGACAGGAAAAATCATTGCTGTTAACCTAGAACCGGTTGAATATAGTTCGTCTATTCTTCAGAATGAAGGCTGGCCTCTGACTGATGGACGCATTGCCACTGCCCAAAATGCCCGCACTTTAAGCACCATGGGCGCAGACATGATTATATTGACTGGCAATCCGGGAAATGGCATTAAAAATGAAGCTATTTTTCAATCGCTAAAATCTATTTCTCAGGAATCAGGCAGTAAAATTATTTTGGCGGCTGGAAAAATGCATGCAGCCGGTGTACTTACCGAATCGGGTGAATCTATAACCACAACACGAGATATTGATGCATTCATCTCCGCCGGTGCCGATATAATATTACTACCGGCACCGGGAACTGTCCCGGGACTTACTTTGGACTATGTTCACAGTTTAATTAAACATATTCATAAATCACGTGCCTTAGCTATGACAACAATCGGCACTTCACAAGAAGGTGCCGACCGGGATACCATCCGCCGTATTGCTCTTTTATGTAAAATGGCCGGTACCGATATACATCATATTGGAGACTCTGGTTATGCAGGCATGGCCCTGCCTGAAAATATCATGGCTTATTCAATAACCATAAGAGGTGTCCGCCATACTTATCGCAATATGACTCAATCAATAAATCGCTGACCCGGTATCGCTCCTGTATAAAAATGACGGTGATGTAAAATGAAAAGGATTATCGCTGAATTTATTCTCTTATCTTCAACGATAATCCTTTTACTAAAAATTCCTACTATATCGACGTATCTTTTTTGTATTATTACCAAATATCACTACAAATTATAATAAATACGCTTTCCCCTTGGTCTAAAAAATATTTATCAATTCCATATTCCGCACCAGTCATTCTTTATGATAAAAACTACAATGCGTTTTAATCAAAAAGATGAAATCGTTCTTATTCAGTTTACCTCTACATCCACAACATTATTTATCTGAGATAGCTTATTTACTATATCAGCACGTTTAAGTTTATTTTCATTATATACTATAAATTCCATTTTTATCATACCACTGGCTACAGCTGTAATCTGAATGTTTTTAATTATAATATGGTTCAGCTGTAAGCATCTGTGAATGCTCAAAACCTGCCCTGGCCTGTCTTCGGTAATTATAGAGACTATCAAATTATCATAATGTGTTATCAATTCCATATGAGATAATGAAACCAATACCAAAAACACAATGGCCGACGTAACCGCTGCTCCCAGATAATATCCGGCACCAACAGCCAGCCCCACCCCCGAAACAACCCAAATACAGGCCGCCGTGGTAAGTCCTATGATATTTACGCCTTCCTTTATTATTGCACCGGCACCTAAAAATCCAATACCGCTGACAACTTGCGCCGCTAGTCTGGCCGGATCTGCATTCGTTCGTCCTTCTACACTGCCATATAAGACCTGAGATAAAAGCATAATAAGACATGAACCAACACAAACCAGAATATTCGTTCTCAGTCCTGCTGACTTATGTTTATACTGCCTTTCATATCCGATTATTCCACCCAATACTGCCGATAAGACAAGGCGCAGGCAAGCTTCCCATTCCGATGGCACAATTTCCACTTCCCAAAACTTTTTATTAGCAGATAAAATCCACTTTCCCAGAAAATCGATTATCATACATATAATCAATTTCTGACAAGCATAAACTATCATTTACCAGTCATAAGCAAATATAAAATGTTATTTATATTATATACGATTTTCTACATTTGCGGCAAAAAATATTTAGCAGCGGCTTGATATCCCTTTTCAGCTATAATTGTGCCAACTTTTTCATAAGTAAAACGTGAACCCAGATACACTCTTAAATAATTCTTCATTCTCATATCATCTTTTACCAGCATTCCCGCCAGCGACTCGGTTTGTCTTTGCATTTGTCCGCTCCAATACCAGTCACTGTCTGATAAAAAAGCGATTGTATGTTCCGGTCTTATACTGTCTGCCGTGTATTTTAACCCCGTTTGTCCAATTGCAAGATAATGATTCACCACAGCAAATTTTTTTATTCCCTGCAATGATACATCATCAATTCCGTGAATGGCCGCAACCGAAAGAATAAGTTTTTTATCGCAGCCCTGCCTCTTCATTTCCTGCAGCACTAAAGAATGATGATCAGCTGCCTTAGCAATAAAATCATCTTCACTTTTCTCCAACACATAATTATCATCAAATTTGTAAATAAATCGTTTCATTGTGTCATGCAACACTATTGTTGTATACAATAAATCATAATCTATACATATACCTCGTTTTTCGTATACCCTGGCAAGTGCATCTGCATACTCCAAATCCTGCAATACATGCACCGCCAATCCACCAAAATGAGCTTGATGCGCCCCTGAACCCGGAGCAACAGAAAAATCCCACCTTGCTAAAAAATTATATTTATAGGAGCTTTTCGGTTTAGTCATTGTCAAAAACAGCTGTATATATTCTCTCCAGTTTTTATCCACTATCTTTTCAATATAATTTTCCTGTATTATTTTATAAGCTTTTTTCCCTTGAAATTCAGCCAAATCAGCTGGACTTTTATAATCTATATGCAACATAATTACACTTCCTGATTATATCATGTGTGCTGGACTATACCACCAGTCATTTCCCTGCCAATCCATACAATGATTGCTCCCAGTATATATGAACCGATATAAATATTCATTGCCATCCCCAGCCCCATGGAGTTGGCTACTATTCCTGCGATAATAGGTGTAACAAAAGCACCTACTTCAGCACCCATAATGCCAAAGCCACTGGCCGCAGATGTTAAATTAGGCGGTACACAATCGGTCATCCATGATAATATTGTTGGATACAGTCCTGTTATGAAAAATCCCGATATAGCTGCCCAGCACAGTGTCTGCGTAACAGTAACAGAATTAAGCACACCATACCATGTAATTCCGGCGGCAGCATAAAACAAGGAAATTCCGGTACGTCTGCCGAATTTATCAGAAATTACACCTGATAATAATGAACCTAACGTACCGGCTATCAGCATGACGGCCAATAAAGAACCTGATGCTATAAATGAATAACCCTTGACTTCTTTAAAATATAATGGTGTAAATGTATTAATAGACCAATATCCAAAATTAGCAATAAATTGCAGGAAAAAAATTATCCATGCATTTCTAATTTTCAAAATATCTTTAAATACGCCCTGTTCTTTTCCACCAGCATCTAACGTTTCCTGATATGCCGGCATATCTTCCTTTTTTATCTGAGGTACATATTTCCAAAACCAAGCTGCAACAAGCAACGTAGGAATAATCATAAATATCCACGGACTACGCCAGCCATATTCAGCCCCCATAAAAGTGGCAAAAAATATACCGACCATGCTGCCTAGTGTCCACCCTGTTTCATAAACGGCAACTGCCCTGCCACGATTTTTTTTAGGAAATACAGCTGATACATACCCCACAGCTGTTGAATAAAATGACCCTTCGAACAATCCTGTTACACCTCGTGTTATTGCTAAACTTACCGGATTTTTTACAAAAGCTGTAAAAACAGTAACGATCCCAAATCCGATTACGCTTGGTATAATAACCTTCTTTGCCCCGAATTTATCAGCTAAATATCCACCCGGAACAGGTGTAATAGTGTATCCAATAAAAAATGCCGTCGTTAAAAAACCTATTCCCAAATACCCCAAATTCATTTCATCTTTAATCAATGGCAGCAATGGCGATAATAATGATCTATCCGCAAAATTAAGAAACCAGCCCAGCCAGCATCCCAATAAAACCAGCTTAGCGCGCTTATCATTTTGTCCACACTCTCCTAATAACATAGTATACACTTCTCCTTTCAATATAAGCTTTACATTTTATCTGTATCATACCGTACTTGTATTTTATTTTTTTAGTGTACTTCTTTAAAAATTGTTTGTCAACGTTTGGTTATTTTACTTATCTTATTTGTTTTTCATAAGTAATAATAAATAATTAAATGTAACCATAAAACATATATTTGAACTTAACGACATAAAAATTTCCACTGATTATAAATAACAACATTGAAAACTGTTATTCATGAGGAATTTCCCCATTATTACCGTCAATACATATAATGAGATTATTCTTAATATCTCATTGTATTTTTCATTAACAGGTGTTCTTGAAGTTTTATTCGAATTATTTATTGACAAGAGATGTAATATAATATTATGCGAAAATTAATAATTTACGAAAGTATCTTCTTGATAGTACTTATTGCCCTGGCAGCATTTGCCGCCGTCGGATCATACAATACAGCTGACAGGGAAAATCTGTGCCATGAATATGATCTCATTAAGCAGCCATCTCAAGCTCAGCAAATCACCTGCACGATCCTGCGGCAAAATCAAAATTACTGGATAAACAGTGATTATGTATATCCACAAATGAAAAGCAATGATATTATACGCTATTATGACAATTATTTGACGCAAAACGGCTGGCTGCGCATAAAATACAATGTTGGTTATGGTATGCCCTTTTTCGCTTATACTAAAAACAATTTTATTTTGGTCTTAGGAGTTCATCGTAATGAGCATTGGACTATTACTCTGCATTACCGGAATCCAGAAAAAATATATGAACCGCAAAACTTTCTTCATCTTATTCAATAAAACAATGGCAGATAAAAATAATTGATATTTTTATCTGCCATTGTTTTATTGGTTCAATTATTTAATTTTTTATTACTCTGCTTCTCCGGTGCGATACATTTTTATTGGTTCCGGATTAGCCGTCATTTCCCAAATACCGCAAGGGCACACGCCAGCACAAATACCACAGCCAATACATTTATCAGGATCAGAGATATATTCTACTATTCCCATGCCATGGTCAATACGATCAATCGCCTTTTCGGGACAAGATTCAAGACAAGTCTTACAGTCACGACAGGTACCGCAGCTGACACAACGATTGACATCGCCAACCGGTTCAGGTAAATCACAGTGATGACACTTGGTAAAGTATTCTCTATCCAATGATTTTTCCGGTACTTTTTGCTTTTCAGGAAAAGCCGGTACTGTTTTATCCATAACATAAGCATCGGCATAGTAGGCTGTCTTATTACCGGAGCCTATAGCATCAACCAAACGTCCTGGTTTTATTACATCACCGGCAATAAATATACCTTCTAAAATGGAATTATCTGCCTGTGGTACAAGCCAATCTCGGAATTTCTTAATATTTTCGTTCTGCGGTAAATAGTCAAGAATAGGGGCTTCACCAATAGAAACAATTACCATATCGCCCTTTACAAAACGTCCCTTATTATCATAAATACCATCATCAGTTATTTTTGTTGTCATGAACGGCCATACAAGTTTGCCGCCTAATTGCTCAATATATTCTATTTCATCTTGGAATGCCGCCGGCTTCTGCACATCAATGCAGGTAACTGTCTCAGCTCCCATATCATAGGCACCGCGAGCCGTATCCATACCGGAATTGCCACAGCCGATAACGATAACATTTTTCCCCACAGCCGGATGTTCTCCACGATTTACCGCTTTCAAGAAATCCAGTCCCATGGTCAATTTTTCAACACCTTCCCAAGGGAAAAACCTTGATTTATGTCCACCTGTAGCTAAAATTACCGCATCATTTGTTTTTCTTAACTCAATGAATTTATCAGCGTCGACTTTACATCTGGGGACAAATTTGACACCAGCCGTTTCGATACGTTTGAGTTCAGCTTGCAGTAACTCATGCGGCAGGCGGGCGCGCGGAATCACTTGTTCCAACTTTCCGCCAATATCAGCATCATCGTAAACAGTTACCGCATGTCCTAATCTAATTAGCTGCCATGCGGCACTGAGTCCTGCCACACCACCACCGATAACAGCTATCTTTTTCCCGGTTTTTTTCGTTGGCATATCTAATTCAGCATACACTGACTGAAAACCAAGTGGTCCAATCTGAACTGCCTGATCAACTTTTGCACGAGTACATGCATCCATACATGGATTCGGACATACCGATGCACATACAGACCCCGGAAAAGGTGTATATTCAAGCACCAGTTTAACGGCTTCTTCCTGTTTATCTTTACGCAGCATATTATAACGCAATTGTGTAGGAATATTTGCCGGACAAGCAAATTCACATGGTGCCGCATATTTGGCATTATTCCATTGCGGTACCCGCTGACGATATATTCCCTTTTCCACAAGATTCTTAACTGCGAAATCATCCATCGCCACATCACTGAACAACCCGCCCTTTATCCATTCATTCAGGCGGAATGATTTCATATCGGTATGTTTTATATTTGTCTTTTGTTTTTCCTCAAAACTTAATGGACGCAATTTATGCCATTGTTTCCAATCAGTAAGTTCTGTATGAAGATCTTCTTTTTCTATTGCCCGTAAAAATTCGTCCATACCACCTGACAAAAAAGCCTTATCATCATCATTAAGTTCTTCCAACAATATATCCGCCGGATGATCATGCGAATGGCCGCGAAAATAAACGATACCCCCGACCATTCCGACACAAGGTCGTTCCCCAAGTACAGAATCAAATTCTTCACTATCGATCCCACAAACCACAGCGCGGCCGCCACCCATAAATTCAAAAGAAAAACTGCCGACATTTTTCAATATCCAAAGCTGCGGTTCTTCATAAAGCGGATCATGTTTCATCAAAGAACCTGTGCGAGTTCCGCCTCGCCCGCCGATATAAATTTTACCACCGGCTGAACAATGCCCTGCCGTATCACCGGCATCACCTTTTACCGTTATTTTACCGCCGGCATTAAGCCAGCCTACATCTGCTGAAACAGAACCATCAGCAATTATTTCTGTATTGGCCAAACACATTGAACCCAAACGTTGTCCGGCATTAGCAACATGAAAATACAGCGTCTTCCCTTCAGGATGCCATAAAGGTCCGCCAATATCATGCTGACCGGAAGCCGCTATTTCAAAATTAGTTTCACCATTTGCCACTGCTTCACTGATAGCCAGCAGCAAATCCTGTGTGGACATACGATCATGTCCCTTTATTGTATCTATAGTAAACATAAATCACACTTCCTCCTTTATCAGCATACGTATTGAATACCTAATTGTTCAGCAATCGCCTTGTCTGTTGAAACCAAGGCATCGCTGCGGCCTACAGGAAGTGAGCTGTTACCAATAGGAGCCATCAGCTTACGCAATTCCTTATCAAAAGTAAGCACATAATCAACAATTTTTTGAGCACCGCGATCAATATCAAGCCGTTTTACCAGACGCGGGTCTTGTGTACAAATACCGGTTGGGCATTTACCGGTATTGCAGGCGTTGCAATGACCTTCTTCATTACCTACACATCCTAGCAGCTGAATAAGCATTTTACCAACAAATACACCATTTGCTCCCAGACATATCATTTTAAAAGCATCGGCTGCAGCGTTACCGGTCATGCCCATACCACCGCCGCCATAAAGTGGAATTTGTCCCTGCAGACCTTGTTTTACTGCGGCCAAATAGCAGTCACGTATTTTAGATACAATTGGATGACCTGTATGATCTAAAGAAATTTCATTAGCAGCACCAGTACCGCCTTGTATCCCATCAATAAAAAATCCACCGCATATCTGATAAGGATCCCGTAACAAATTATTATAAACAGATACTGATGTAGCAGAAGCCGCACATTTTATAGCCACCGGCACTCTGAAACCAAAAGCGGCATTTAACGACAAATGCATTTTTTGCACAGATTCTTCGATTGAATATAGTCCCTGATGATTCGGTGGAGAAGAAAGTGTTGCTTTTGGCACACCCCGTATTGCCTGTACATGTTCAGCGACTTTGGCCGCCTGTAAAAGCCCACCGTCACCGGGTTTTGCCCCTTGCCCAATTTTAATCAATACACCTGCCGGATCAACTTTCATCCGTGGCATTGCCTTTATAATTCTATTCCAGCCAAAATGACCTGATGCTATTTGCAAAATCATATACTTCAGCTGTTCTGATTCCAACAGCTTACTTGGCATACCGCCCTCACCTGAACTCATACGTACCGGCAGTCCACACTTTTCATTCAAATAAGCTACTGCCATTGACACTGCTTCCCATGCCCGTGTGGATAATGCACCGATTGACATATCAGAAAAGATCAACGGATAAATCCACCGTACTGGGGGAGCCTTATGTGCCATAACCAATTTACCATCTTTTAAAACAAACGGTAATTTTTCAGCCGGCAATACCCGTCCAAATGGTGCGCGGATATCAAATGTATGTCTTATTGAATCAAGTGATGGATCTGTCATTTGACTGATTCGTCCGACGATTATATGATCCAAGGTACGCTGTGCATTCAAGTTTGTCCGCCCGCCACGCTTTATTGGTCCTGCATCACGTGACAATAAAGTCTGGCGATTATCACGGTTTCTCACAGGATGAATAGCATTATTAGGACAGACTTTTTCGCACATACCGCAGCCGACACAGGCATTGGCGATAGATTTAACTTGTTTTATAACAGGAATAGTTCTATGTGTACGCAATGGTGTCGGCTGAAAATCTTCCGAATAAGTCTTATCCACACGAACCACACCGGCTTCAATGGCCCCCAGTGTACATGTTGCTATACAGCTGCCACACATTGTACAACGTTCCGGCAAGTATTCTATATTCCATTTTAAATCGGCCTTACCAATATCCTGTGATTTTATTGCTTCCATCTTTGTACCTCCAAGTCATTGTCGATAACCACGACCTCACGTTCATTGGGATAAATATCCTTTGTCATATCCCTCTCAGGCATTATTTCATTAAGGCCGCATACTTCTGAAGCAATAGCAACCGTATCTTCAGTCTGTCCCACTACTACCGGACGCAGTTTTTTGGAATCACAGCAAGTAATCATTCTACCATCAGGTAAATTGGCAATAATCGTATTAGGTCCATTTATTTCCAAATTAGCTAATGATTGGCGAATTGCCTTCAAAACTTCCTTGTCCTCACGCTGTTCAATTTCCGCAAACGGCAGTGGTGTTATCACATGTTTATAATATTTAATCGGCCACTTCAATTCATGCAGAACATAATGCAATGTATAAAGAAAATTTTGCGAATCAGATTCAAAACCTACATATCCTCTATGTAAAGACTTTTGAAATTCTTTATTTTTTGTATAAAAGGTATTTTCACCGTTGGCACAAAGTGTATATCCCTGCAAAAAAAATGGATGAGCCGCATAGCGGACTATATCATAGTTAGTATTTTGCCGGCATTGCACTACTATACTTTTAGCCATGAGACAGCCATTATCGTCCCAAAGTCTGAAATATGTCGCAATATCACGCGGATCGCCTATTTCCTTAAGTGTCAGCACATCCGGCCAAAATGAATAAACGTAACCTTCATCGGCATCTTCCAATATTTTTCGCAATTTAAGACGAATATCCAGCAATAATTCCTCTTTTTCTGCCATTGGTTTATCGCGATAATATTCCGGGTAATCATAATTACGAAATATATAATATGGCATTGCCTTTATATCAAGACCCGGCTGATTATTAGGCACAGGAATCCATTCCGCCAATTGTTCGAAATTATGACTGTCCATAAAATCTTCAACCATCTGTGCCCCACGTTGTGTGCAGGCCAATGATAATAACGGTTTATCCTTATACGGTGTAAAAATACCGTACAGGTCCTGCATGACCATGGCAAATCCCGAATTATCATGCCCCTCCTGCTGCGGCAACATAAGATATAACGCCTTTGACGGGCTAAAAGCTACTTTACTTTTTATTGAACCAATTCTACACATATAGTCTGCCCCCAATAATACACAATATCAGCACAGCAAAAACATTAATTTATAGACTAAAAAATCATATATTGGTTCGCTACCAATATATGATGCTTCAGCAACAATGCTGATTAATCTTACATAAGTGATAGTTCGCAATTCCACCATCACTAAACATCTATGACGATATAATTACATACAATAACTGCAGTCAAGAAATAGATGCATATATAATTATATAAATGTATTCTTATACTGTCAACAAAAATTTCTTTTTTAAATTAGAAAAATATTGTATTCTTTGTAAATAATAACTAATAATTGATTCTTTAAAATAGATTTATCATTGCATAATATTACTTAAGTGTATTTTTATTCATATTGAAAACAGATTATCATTTACTATTTATGTTGTACATTTGTAATCATAATAGCAATTTATAGGGAACACTTATATCATTGTTTTTAAGTATGTATTGAATTGTATTGCAGTATACAAAATACTATTGCATTTACAAATTACACAATTGATTACAAAATAAATTTTCTTTTTCCCAGTTGTTATCGTTTTTTTAGTTTTGTAAATTTCAATCGAGTAGAAGGTCATTCACTAATTGAAATGACTTCCCTATCAACGGATTTTCGCCCGTTATGGTGCGACCATATCGGGTGTACCAAAAAAACAGTCGGTGACTGTTAAATCACCGACTGTTTTTTATCATTATAAATAACCTGCCGGATCCACCGGACGACCGTTGATCCGCACTTCATAATGAACATGTGGCCCTGTACTAAATCCAGTACTGCCCATATACGCTATTACTTGTCCGCGTTTGACATGCTGCCCCACAGCCACTATAACACTTGATGCATGTCCATAGCGAGTCATAATCCCATTACCATGATCAATATCAACCATATTGCCATACCCACCGGAATTCCATCCAGCCGTGGTTACAACACCATCAGCTGTAGCACGAATTGGCGTACCATAGTCAGCCGCAATATCTATCCCCGGATGAAAATCAGTGCCATTCCATCTAAAACCGTACGGTGAACTTATCGACCCTTGTGCCGGCCAGCCCATAGGAGTGGTAATAGATTTTTGCGTAATCATTTCCTGTTGTTTTCTCTGAGATATGAGTGCCTGCCGCAAGACTTCCATGTTTTCCTGATGGATCGCCACTCGTTTTTCCAAATCATCCATTACCTCGGAAAGATTTTGGACATCCGGTGCTATCAAAGGCCCGCCCTGACCCCCAGTTCCGTCTGAAGAATGATTTGCCGAAGAATCATCCGTTGTTTGTACATCTATATTGGACAAAGATTTTAACTCTTTTTCTGTAGCATTCAATTTATCCAAATCACTTTGCAGCTGACTGGCCTTCTGTGCTAATTCCGTCAGTTTTTCTTGCTGAATAGTATTAGCCTTTTGCAAATTTTCAACTGTCTGCTGATCAACCCTATTAGAAAAAAAGCTGTATCCGGCAAAACAAACCCCCACTATCAACAATAACGCCCCACCTATAAGTGAAGCCAGTCCATACTTTACCAGCTTACTTGTTAAGCGAATACTATGTATAGTACCCCCATCACTGGGAATAAGCTTTATCATATATTCACGAGATTGCTTTTTATCGCTTGGCATCAAAAATCCCCCATGCATCAATCCGTCTCATCCACATCAATAATAACGTTCATAAGTATAACATAAAAACACCTATACGACAAATAATACTGTCATTCGAACCTACAACCTTATCAATCATCATAAATTCCTTTTAAAAGTGTCTCTTTACGCAAAGATTCACATTCACAAGTCCGTTCTTCACTCAGTGAACGAATCGTATCTAAAATAATACTGCCAATCATTGGTGCATCATCATAAAATATATCTTCAAGCTCCTCGTGCGACCATGATTTTCGAATGCCTTCCCCATAATTAACAACATAGTAAAGGCCGGCATAACAAGCCCCAATTTCACGAGCTAAATAAACTTCAGGACAAATACTTTGCCCAACAATATCAGCATGTCCGTTCATCATGGCTATTTCGGCAGGACTTTCAAAATGTCGTCCGTCTGTATTGGCATAAGTGCCGCGTGTAAATATACGTCCGCTAAAATATTTTCTGGTCGATTCAATGAGCACCTTGCGTATTTGCGCGCAAAGCGCATCACGCATTATAAGCAGATACTTTCCTTCCAGACCGACATCCTTTCTGACAGAAAGATCAAGATAATCATCAGGAATCAAAAAATCACGGATATCAAGCAATTTATTTACCGTACCGACACCGCCTTCTGATATGATTCTTTTGACACCTGCTTCACGAAAAGTCCAAAAAAGCTGTCTTGATGCATCGGCACGACTTACACCACTGCGCCAGGAATGCATTTTACAGGTTATTACTTTCTTTCCGGCTACCTCAAACAAGCGTAATTCAGCCGTTTTACCATAAGGTGTATCAAAGACCAGATGATCAGCCAATATTTTTACATCACTATCTGTCACCCTTGTGGGAAAATTGCTCGACAACGTACCCGAACCGCCTATTACGGCAAACTCAGCTTTGGGAATATTTTGTTCAGTCAATCAAATTCCTCCATTCAACATCATACACATAACAACAGCTTCATATTTAATTTAAAAGTAACTATCTAGTCGCAGCAGTTATCAATTACAATACCGCAGAATGTTGTAAGCAGTATCCCGTTGAGCCGGTATTTTATCTGCTTTTTTTATTATATCGGACATAGTATTTACGGACATTTGGTGTGAAGTTCCGGCAGCTCTTACGACATTTTCTTCCAGCATTATACTGCCTAGATCATCGGCACCGAAAGCCAATGTCATTTGTCCGATGTTTTTTCCCTGTGTAACCCATGAGCCTTGGATATGACTGATATTGTCAAGATACAATCGAGAAACAGCCAATGTTTTCAGGTAGTCCCATGAAGATAGTTTTTTACCGCCAAGTTTTGTATTACCGGGCTGAAAAGTCCACATAATAAAGGCACGAAATCCACCTGTTTCTTCTTGTAGTGAGCGAATCAGATTCATATGTTCTATGCGTTCCTGAATAGTTTCTCCGAGTCCTAAAACCATGGTAGCTGTTGTTTTCATACCTATATTATGGGCACAACGCATAATGTTGAGCCAATCCGAGGTCATAATTTTTTTAGGACTCACTATTTTGCGCACTCTGTCAACAAGAATTTCCGCACCACCACCAGGCAATGAAGATAATCCCGCTGCCTGCAGTCTTTTTAAAACTTCAGTTACTGAATAACCGGTGATTTTGCTGAAATGAAGTATTTCAGTTGCAGTGAAGGAATGAATTGTAATATCATATTTTTTCTTTATGGCGGTGAGCATATCAATATAATATTGAAAATCAACGTCTGGGTGCAGTCCTCCCTGCAACATTATCTGAGTTCCTCCGGCAGCAACCGTTTCATCTACTTTTTTCAAGACGTCATCTATGGATAAAAGGTAAGCACCCTTTTCTGATGAGCGGCGGTAAAAAGCACAAAAATTGCATTCATTTACACATATATTAGTATAATTTATATTTCGATCAATTATAAAAGTTACTATATTACCAGGATGCATTTGCTGCCGTACTTTGTCTGCCTGCTGAGCCATGTCAATAATGTCACCGTCCTTCAGCAAAGAGACAGCTTGGCTGTCTGTCAATCGTTCCATATATTGTACTCCTTGATTTTATATATAAATAACAGCCTATAAATGTTTTTGATTCTGAAAATTATCTACAGAATGATACAATGAATCACGCTCTACAGGTATATAACCAGCTTGTGTTATCATCTCAGACAAACGTGTTCTGGTCATCAGACTGCCCGCTTTAGCACCGGCAGCATGGATTATTTTTTCTTCACCCACTGTACCATCTAAATCATCAGCTCCGAATGCCAATGACAGTTGGGCAATTTCCTCACTAAGCATTATCCAAAATGACTTTAGATGGGCAATATTGTCTAAAATCAACCTGGCTATTGCGATAAATTTTAGATTTTCCCACGCTGTCAGTGGTTTTATTTTATATTTTTGAGCAAGTTTTGTATTATGTGGATAAAATGGAAAGGGAATAAATGCATTAAAACCTCCCGTTTCATCTTGAATATCCCGCAGTGTAAATAAATGCTGCAAACGTTGTTCTATAGTTTCAATATGCCCATACAAAATTGAAGCATTTGTGGGTATTTTCAATAAATGTGCTGTTCTTACCACATCTATCCACTCTGCAGATGTTGCCTTATCAGGACAAATTATCTTACGTACCGCATCATCAAGAATCTCCGCCCCGCCACCCGGTAAAGCTGATAAACCGGCTTCTATTAACAGCTGCAGTACTTTTTTTATACTCAGTCCGCTTATTTTAGCAAAATGAACAATTTCTACGGGTGTAAATGCTTGTATATTAACTTGTGGTAATATACTTTTTACCGTTTTCACAACATCAATATAATAAGAAAATTCGACATTGGGGCATAATGAACTAACTATATGTATTTCAGTTATTCCAGGCACTTCCCTAGCTGCTTTTCTCACTATATCAGCGACATTAGCCAAGGATAATATATAACCGTTTTTATCACCCTTTTCCACGGAAAAAGCACACAATGGACAATTAGCTGTACAGGTATTACTCAAATTTATATGACGGTTGATATTATAATATACTTCATTTTTACTATGGCGTTTCTTTGCTGCTCTGGCCCATTCAGCCAAAAACAAAATAGGTGCTTTTTCATACAGCAGCAACGCTTCATCAAAAGATAGCCTCCGCCCTGCCCGGGCTTTTTGCTGTGCATTCAAAAATTCATTCATAATATTACCTCGCAACATCTTAGAATGTACGAACGACATTAAAATTACAATCACATTCGGCTGGTATGCGTCCTGATTCTTTTATTGCCGCAATCAGGCTGTTTTTGGTAAGCGATTTTTGTGAACTTACTCCGGCAGCATGCATTATTTTTTCACCGCCAACTGTTCCATCGATATCATTAGCTCCGAAACCTAAGGCCAGCATTGCAATTGGCAGAGTCAGCATTACCCAGTATGCCTTGATATTATGCACATTGTCCAACATCAAACGGCTAATTGCCATGGTCTTTAAATCATCCCAAACACTTGTCCTGGTTATACAGCTTTCCAATTGTGTATTTTTAGGTTCAAAAGGAAAACAAATAAATGTCTGCAAGCCGCCCGTCTCATCCTGAAGATTTCGCAGTGTCAGTAAATGATCAATACGCTGTTCCACTGTCTCAATATGCCCATAAAGCATACTGGCATTGGTTTTCATCCCTAATTTATGGGCAGTACGTGCCACTTCCAGCCATTCTGCACTGGTGGCCTTATTGGGACAAAGTTTTTTCCTTAAATCATCATCAAGAATCTCCGCCCCGCCACCCGGCATCGTTTCCAAGCCAGCTTCCATCAATTCACTTAAAACTTCCCGTATCGATTTGCCGCTGATTTTGACAAAATGCATTATTTCCACACCGGTAAATCCTTTTAAATGCATATCCGGGAATGTATGTTTTATCGTTTTTATAATATCAAGATAATATTCATATGGCCAGTCCGGGTGCAGTCCACTGACAATATGCAGATTTTTCATATCCGGGTCTGACGCCGCCTTGGCAATGCGGTCCAAAACACTTTGTTTAGTCAGACTATACGCTCTATCACTAGTTGCCTTGCAACCAAAAGCACAAAATTTACATTGCCCTATACAGACATTAGTAAGATTTATATGCAGATTGACATCATAATAAACATAATCCCCACTAATCCTCCTGCGTACTGTATCAGCAAGATAACCAATTCTCGCTAAATCATTCGAGTCATATAAGGCTATCCCGTCTTCCCTGGTAAGGCGTTGACCAGAAAGCACCTTTGCTTCTATCATATCTAATGCGTTATTCAAAATTTCTTACTCCTTCGGGAACATATTTACTTTCCATATGTCCTTCGCTTTATCAATCAATTATCACGATTGTGATCCAATCATTACAAATGATATATAAATTATACTACAAAGTACATTAGGAGAAAATATATAAAGTTTATACCATATTAACTTTCATACTTTATAGAAAAACATGTTTATGGAAAATAGCATCTTCATCAACGGCATAACCGTATCATAATATCTTCCAGCATAGCTGGATTATCCCGTCCTGTTTTAAGTTTATAATCCGCCTCAGCAAAATCGACAATTGCCTGGCGCAAGACCTGCAATTTAAAATGACGGGCTTGCTTTATTAATTTTTCTGCAACAAACGGAACTAAACCAACCGTTTTGGCAATAGTTCGACCGGACTGACCTTGCATCAGATAAAATTTTATCTTCCACAGCTGACGAATATGACGTGTTAATATTGCCAGCATACTGAGCGGATGAACGCCGTCTTTTTTTTGTTGCTCCAATAATGACAAAGCCCTTTTTATATCTTTTTCACCCACTGCCTCAGCCATAGCGAACACCGATATTTCGGGTAAGCCTGACAGTACTGCAATCAAATCAGCTTTATTTATATCACGCCGATCAGTGTATAAGGCTAATTTATCAATCTCTTTATCAAGAAATCCCAATGACACCTTTTGCATCACATTTATCGTTGACAATAAATAAGCATAGGCTTCAGCATCAGGTGCTTTTCCTATTTCATGGAATTTCCCTTTTAGCCAGCCACCGATGTTATAAGCTCTGACTATATCTGTTTCTACTACCAAACCATACTTATCTATAATCTTATATAATTTACGCCGCTTATCCGGCTTCTCATCCGTTTCTATGATGAGTACAGTAAAATCCGGCATATCAGCTATTAATTCGGCAAACTGCCGTTCCGCCTGCTGTGCCGTTTTGCCCTTTTTTTCTTTTAGAAAATTATTATTTCGTACATAAACAACATTTTTTTTACTAAAAAAAGGCAGTGTCGTGCAAGCTTCAATGATGTCATTGAATGAGATCTGCTCATCCATCTTTATTAGGGCTGTATCATCACCATCCGGTAATAGCCTTTTCAATAACAGCCGAATAAATTTTTCCGCTAAATATTTTTCCTCACCGGCAACAAAATACAGTTTTCTTAAATTATTATTACGTAATTCTGCCACAGCTTCACTGTACTGCAAACCGCTGCCTCCTTATTCAATGTAGGGTTCAATACGACATTTTTTACCATCTGTATAAAATACTATCGCACCGTTTTTATCGGTTCTATATACTTTTGTTCCAATAGTCTCAAAACGCTTTAATACATCTTCTGCCGGATGTCCATAGCTGTTATTGGCTCCAACTGATATAACCGCCCAACGCGGTGCACTTTTTCGCAAAAATGCCTCTGTAGATGATGTTTTAGAACCGTGATGGGCAACTTTTAATAATGTACATTTCAATTTATTCGCATCATTTTTTTGTATCATTTCTTGTTCTTCCTGAGCTGGTAAGTCCCCGGTAAACATTGCAGTAAAATTCTGGTAACTGACCTTGATAACTGCCGACGTCTCATTAGCTCCGCTGCCTTTTCCCAAATAAATCACGCTAAACTTAACCCCGTCAAGATCAAAGCTTTCACTTTCGTCTAGTGAGATTACTTTATCCATTATATCGCTTTGCTGTGAAATATGCCACACAGAGGCATATTCGCTGCGTTTTTCCCTTCCAACAAAAATATTATCTACTGGTATCCGGTTTACAATACCACTGACCCCACCGGCATGATCATCGTGAGCATGACTTAAAAAAATATAGTTCAAATGAGTAACACCATAATGGTATAAATAAGGCACGTCAACCTGCCTGCCAATATCATAATCACTATCACGAATTCCGCCAGTATCAATCATTGCCGATTTACCATGCGGCGTTATAATGAGCGCAGCATCCCCTTGTCCAACATCAATAAAATGCACTGATAAATCTTGCGTTCTAAACATATTCCAGCCCAAGATCAGTACCGATATGCAAAAAAGCATACAAAAAAACTGTTGATGCCGCCTGATTTCGGTTAAACAATAAATGCGGCAGCTTTTTTGCAAGATCATCAACCAGATTATATAGTAAAAAATACTGCCGATAAATGAAAAATACGGTACATATACCATACTAGCCGGCAGCAATGCCAGCAAACGTGTTATTTCAGATACACAGCCAAGCAGCAAACTGCACAAGACAAAGACCAGTGAAGAAATAAAAGGAAACAATGTATTTGCAAGCACAGCCGTCAAAGCCATCATTATAATAACATCGATAATCGGAACGGCAATAACATTAGCTATAAGTGAACTTAATGATACTGTATGAAAATACCATGCCAAAAACGGCAAACAAAACAACTGGGCCGATATTGTTATTGATAATGGCACCGTTAAAACCTGCGGCAAAAAATACAATATTCTGCGAAAATATGGTGCAGCATATAAAAGTCCGGCTGTAGCTGCAAAGGATAATTGAAAACTTATATTAAAAATCAGTCCCGGTGAAATAATTATCATTATCATACCTACTAACGACAATAAATAACAAGACTGATTTTCTTTATTATAGGCCAGAGCAGCATAGGAAAGCAGTCCCATTGATGCTGAACGAACAACCGGCGGAACCAATCCGGACAAAATTGCATACATTATTATGGTAACATTCAAAATCAAAAATATCAGCCATTGCCGCAGCCGCAGCGCTTTGCCCAAGGCAACAATGCTGCCGGCTAATAATGTTATATGGGAACCAGAAACGGACAGTATATGTACTATTCCCGTAGTCGTAAAGTTATCTAAAAGCTCAGGATCAATATCAGCATATCCACCGAACAGCATGGCAAAAACTGCCCCTGCGTCTGTCTTGGGCATTACTTTTTCCATCGCTGTTCTTATAGATGTCCGCAATGCATTAATTCTTTTAGCAAAAAGCTTGTCATTTGGCCGTTCTTCTATCTTTAAACTAGATTTTTCCGCAGATATGTAAGCTGATACCCCCTGCTGCTTTGCCTGGAGCACATTGTCAATACGGCCAGGGTTTTTATATGAATTGATTTTTTTTATTGTACCAACAACAGTTATCCTGTCACCTGTCTGTACTTTCCGATAATTATTCTGCCGAATATTGATATAGTAACCACCTGTAATTTTCTGATTTCTGGATGTCACAGCTTTCATTTCATAACGTATATGAAAAATTCCCTGAGCATCCTCGTGAACAAGCGGTTCATTTTGTAATATTCCTGTCACAGTTCTTTGCTGTCCGATAAAATTGACTATATCATCATCTGCAACTGTATTGACCATTGTATAACGATAAATCCCCAGAACAAAAAGCAGTGCAGCTATAAACAAAAATGCATAGCGGGACTTTTTTATCACTGATCCAACAGAAAATAGCAACAGAAATATCAGCACACAACCGGCATAATTTAAATCGAACACTATTTTATCTGCTACATATATTCCCGCCAAACAGCACAACAAAATACCGTTGATAAAAGTAAGCGGCTGTTGTCCATAACTCATATGGTTATTTTATCCTTTAATTTTATATACTTGGCCTCACCGATACCACGCACTTTTTTTAAATCATCAATGCTTTGAAAATTCCCTTGGTTTTGCCGATACTCAACAATGCGTTTAGCCATAGCCGGTCCTATTCCTGGTAATGTATCAAGTACAGATTCATCAGCTGTGTTAATATTTACCCTGTTATTATCAATTGAACTCGACTTGCCATCCGATAAACTTACTGTATTGGTATTTTCACTTCTTATCGGTATTTTTATCTGAGCAGCATCAGTTATTTTTTGTGCTAAATTAATATTTTCAGTATCGGCCGATTCATTCATACCGCCGCATTTGTTCACAGCATCAACTATCCGTGAACCTTCTGGCAGTTCTATTACACCTGGACTATTTACTGCTCCTGTAACATACACTACCAATTTATTCCCGTTTTCTACTGTCCTTGGCGATACTGTCATATTTTCATTGGTCGATGCAGCCTCTAATTCAACGCTTTTTCCAGATTCATCCACATAATACGTAATTGCTGCTACAATAGCAATTATCGTTAACAAAACTATCAGCTGTTTTCTATACATAGGCATAGGCAAACTCCTTACATAATTTATATAATATTCTGAATTTTAAATGCAAGCTAAACAGCTGAAAAACTGTCTAACTTTTATTAAAATACAATTTTTGCATTTCATCTACTATAATATTAAGATTATTAGGACGCAACCGTAAATTGTAACCAATGAATAATGGAGATGTCGGAAAACGCGGCATGACTTTTACTGCAATCAATCCATCAATACGATAAAAAAATATATTATAACTCTTGCATCGTTTATTAAAATACTTCATTATATAATCAACGGTAATCTGAATAAAATCGGCTATTGTATCCAGTTCATTGTTATTTTTAGTCAGTATATTAAGCTCGCAAAACCCCAGGCGAGGCATCGTTGACACATTTAACTCAACATTTTTTGTCTGGCTGATTGTCATACCTATAAAGTCACTTTTATCATACATCAGTGAACTGTCAACATGTCTTAATCCAACTATCTGCATATGCGGATGAAGGATAGTTCCGCCTGACAAAGGTCCATAATTCTTAAAAAACAGGACTGATTTATATCTGCCAGAGTCGAGAAGACTAAACCAATATTCAACGCCGAAATGGATAAGCTCATGCATATGTGCTTTACTGTAATCGGGTATGTCACTGCCACAGTAGCGAGTTTCAATCAATACTGTCTGAAATGAGTCTTCCAAAACATTATATTTATTTTCCAGTAATGTCATCTCGCCGCGTCTGGCAATAATATTTTCTAAGTGATCATACTCACAAAATGGACAAGCCGCATCTTTGTTAACTATGGTTTCTGGTTTTTTCCTACCTACCGTAATATTGAATCCTATAATATTTTTTCTCATACTAAAACCTTCGATAATTAATTTGTAATATCACAGCATTAAAGCTTGCCCTTAAATTATACTGGCATAGTTTAAAGATAAATGCTATAATTTTTTAAGTCAATATTTAATTGATAATACTGTTCCCTATCAGATATATTATATATAATCCCAGCAAAAAAGAAAATACAAGTTTGTTCAAAATAAAGCAGGTGCTAACTATAACTACTCAAACTATTCCTGAGAAAAAGGCTGATAAAAGTGCTTCCTTTCTAAAAGGTACACTGATATTGACGATAGCCGGTATCGTTGTTAAAGTAATCGGTTCACTTAATTGGATATTTGTATCCCGTATTCTCGGCGGTGAAGGAATCGGCCTTTATCAAATGGCTTTTCCTATATATTTTCTGGCTTTTAATATTTCCACTGCCGGTGTTCCCATTGCCATATCTATTATAACAGCTGAGCATGTAGCCTTAAAAGACATATGGGGTGCCAAACGTGTCTTTCACATATCAATGACATTAATGTTTTTTACTGGTATTTTATGCAGTCTTCTCACTTATTTTGGTGCCCAATGGCTTATCGACTGGCAGTTTATTCGTGATCCGCGAGCCTATTATGCCGTGGTTGCATTAGCTCCGGCTATATTTTTTGTGACCATTTTAGCCAGTTCACGCGGCTATTTACAAGGCTGGCAGCGAATGACTCCAACCGGTGTATCGCAAATTGTTGAACAGATTTTTCGTGTCATAACAATGATTCTTTTTGCCCAGCTGCTGCTGCCTTATGGCCTAGAATTTGCTGCAGCCGGGGCAAGTCTTGGCGCTCTGGCTGGTGCTGTAGCAGGGCTGCTTGTACTGGTCTATTTCCACTGGCGTCTCAATAAGGATATTGATGCGACTTATGGCACGCATCTTGAACCGCCGGCTAATGTTCCGCGACAGTCTGTTGCCCACATAATGAAACGAATTTTTAAACTGTCCCTGCCTGTATCGGCCACCAGTATAATGTTACCAATCGTAGCTAATCTCGATCTTATGATAGTCCCGCAGCGACTGGAAGTAGCCGGTTATTCAGTAAACGAAGCCACTAAATTATTCGGCTATTTAACCGGGATGGCTGTTCCCTTGGTAAACTTATCCACTATATTAACTGCAGCACTCGCCGTCAGCATCGTTCCTGCCATATCAGAAGCCCGTATTCTAAAAAACCACGACAGCTACCTGAGACAGACTGCCGGAGCCATACGTATTTCTAACTTTATATGCTTTCCGGCATTTGTCGTTGTCCTCATTTTAGCAGTGCCCATTTCTACTCTTATTTATAATGCCCCTGGTGCCGGCCCGGCAGTGTGGGTATCGGCTTTTTCCATTGTACTATTAGGACTGCATCAGATAACTACGGCTGTTTTACAGGGATTAGGGCATCCCACTGTTCCAATGATAAATATGATTATTGCCGCTATTGCCAAGGTAATTTTAAATTGGATTCTTACGGCTCAGCCATCACTCGGTATTATGGGAGCCGCATGGGCAACTGCTGCCGATATAGGAATAGCTGCTTTTATTAATTTATACTTTCTTTACAGATACATCGGCTATAAAATGGAATTAACACAGGTAATGAAAAATATAATCGCTGCATTGATAATGGCAGCGACACTTTATCTGTCATACCATCTTATATTGACAAGATTTGGCAGTAATGCTATTGCCACTTTAAGTTCAGTATTGATTGGTGCCATTATTTATATAATTGTTCTCATCGCCGTGAAAGGTTTACTAGAAGATGATTTAGCTGCTGTCCCGGTAATCGGTAAAATTACTATCAGGGGACTGCGCAAATTAGGCGTATTTAAAGAAATTTCTCAGGAGCTATAAAAATGAAAAAATTCGTCCTTGCTTATAATCCTGTATCCGGGAACAATATGTTTAAGAAAAAACTCGATCTTCTAGTGGCAATGTTTCAGGCTAGATACTGCATACTAATTCCTTACCGAACCAGTCCGCAAAATACTGATTTTGTGGAATTTATCCGTACTATCAAACCATGTGGCATAATTATAGCAGGCGGCGATGGAACTTTAAACGAAATAGTAAACATACTGCTAAAAAACAAAATAACCCTTCCCATAGCTATATTACCCAGTGGAACTTCAAATGACTTTGCCTCCTGCCTAACCTTAAACGCCCATACCATTGAATCTTATATCGACTCAATAGTTAATGGTAAAACTACACCTGTCGATATTGGTTACACCGGCAATAATTATTTCATAAATGTCGCCAGCGCCGGCATGCTGACCTGTGTTGCCCACAATGTTGACCGAAGATTAAAAAGCACCTTTGGTAAGTTAGCCTATTATCTCAGAGGAATTGGTGAACTGCCAAAATTCCGGGCTTTAGATATGACTATAGGGGCTGATGGAAAAACAGAAAGAGTCAGCGCCTTTTTTGTGTTGATTGTTAACAGCAGTGTTGTTGCTGGTTTAAAAAATGTTTCAGTAAATGCCCGGTTAAATGACGGTAAACTCGATTTAATTTTGCTTAAACAATGTAGCATCCCGGAGCTCGTTACTTTCGCCGCTGAAACAGTAGCCGGCAAACCGGCCTGTAACAATAAAAATATTGCCTATATTCAGGCATCATCTTTTGAAATAAATTGCAGTGAAACAGTCCAAAGTGATATTGACGGAGAACCCGGTCCGAAATTACCATTAAAAATAGAAACTATTCCCGCAGCAATTGATGTATATATCCGATGAACAATTTATAATTAACTGCAAAAAAGGCCTGTGATTTTGATATATTTATTCAACCAAATATATCATCAATCATAGGTCTTTTTATTATATTGATATCACCTGTCACATATAATACAATCCTGACAATATTGCCACACGCATATCTTCATCAACCTTTTCCTGTGACCATTCCTGATCATTCTTTTTCTCTTCTTCCTTAATCTGATGCATCGGTATAAATCTTTCATTAGGCTTTGAAGAATCAGCAGCGGTTGGTTTTGTATAATGATATCTGGAGAAATGATCTTTTATAAAGCGTGTGTCAATATTACCCGTTCTAAAATATTCATCACGCAATATTTTTTTGTGTAATGGAATAGTTGTCTTAATCCCTTCAATAGTAAACTCTTCAAGAGCCCGCTGCATAATTTTTATTGCCTCACCACGTGTTTTCCCATGTACAATAATCTTGGCAATCATTGAATCATAATATGGTGAAATATTAAGACCGGCACATACTCCGGTATCAACCCGAACACGCGGTCCACCAGGTTCGATAAAAAATTCTACTTTACCTGGTGAAGGCAGAAAATTATTTTCCGGATCTTCAGCATTTATCCGGCATTCAATCGCATGTCCGCTAAATTTTATATCTTCCTGTTTTATATCAAGCGGTTCATCTGCCGCAATACGAATCTGTGTTTTTACTAAATCAATACCAGTAACAGCTTCCGTTATGCCATGTTCAACCTGTACACGCGGATTTATTTCCATAAAATAAAAATCATTATCATGAAGATTCAATAAAAATTCCACCGTGCCAATATTACTGTAGTGCACACTTTTAGCAGCTTTTATTGCCAAATCTCCAACCCGCTTGCGCATATCTGGTGTAAGAGCTATAGATGGAGATTCCTCCAACAATTTTTGATTACGTCTTTGCAGTGAACATTCTCTTTCTCCCAACTGAAGTACAGTCCCATAATTATCCGCAACAATTTGAACTTCAATATGACGTGAATGATCAATATAATGTTCAAAGTAATAGGCAATATTTTTTATGTCAACAATATGCAGTATTTTTTTCAATTCATCTTCTGATTTGACGACAATCATGCCCTTGCCGCCTCCGCCGGAAACCGGTTTTAAAATAACCGGATACCCTACCTCACCGGCCTTTTTTACGGCATCATCTTCATCGACAAGGGGGTCACTGCCTTTCGCCATAGGAATACCTGATGGTATCATCGCTGCACGGGCAATATCTTTGTCGCCAACCTGACGAATAGTTTCCGGATGAGGTCCAATCCATGTCATCCCGGCTTTAGTAACACGTTCTGCGAAATCTGCATCTTCTGATAAAAAGCCGTAACCAGGATGTACTGCATCAGCTTCTGTATCAAGTGCCGCCTGCATTAATGCATTATAGTTGAGATATGACAATGCTGCATCAGCCGGGCCTATATTGTACGCTAAATCAGCTAATTTAACATGCATTGCTTCTTTATCCTCATCAGAATATACAGCAACCGACTGTATTCCCATTTCTTTACAGGCTCTGATAATACGAACGGCAATTTCACCGCGGTTAGCTATTAAAATACGCTTAAACAAAAATATCACTCCTAATTTGCAACATCTAAAAGTTTGTGAAAAACAAAACTTAATCAAATACACATGTTCTTCATTTACGGACTGCTGTGACCATCTCCTCTGATATTGCCCCGAAATGCCTTTTACATTCTGACACAATGACTAATATTAGCCAGATTTGATACCCATAAGGTTTATTTTCTATTTTGTATTAGTACAATAATAAGTATGAGAATAAAATTTTGTCATACCATAGAATAATTTTCTGTATTGATGGTAAATTAAATCTTTATCGAATAAACCTAATTCTATACCACATAATTTCATAAGTCAAGTTAATAATATCATTAACATTATTAACACCAATATTAGTAAAAATAAACACATCCGTTGATTATTCACCAAGATATTATACCATAATATGTCTCATCAACAGTAATAATTTGTATCATGATGCATAACAATAATCATTTAGTGCTTTTTTTAGCGGAGATACATGCTTATATAAAATATATTCCCCGCATTATTTAAATTTTATTCCTGCACTATGACGCAGCTGTGTCAGCACGTCCATAACGTTATGCGAATGTTCCAGCAGCTTATAACATGCACTCAGATTATTTTCCCGGTATAATTTTTCAAAAGCAATAAATTCATCCACCATGCGATTTTCATATTGCTCACCAGCATATTTTATTAGTTTATCCTCTGTTTTCAATGTAACACTGCCACAGACATTAGGAGAACCCTGTAGTTGAATATAACCCTTTTCTCCTATAAAAACAGCCCCACTGGTGCTTTCAGAATCTTTGGCCGCGCTGCAGGTTGCCACACTGCCATCATATACTAAAACAGCTGCCCCTGATGTATCAATTCCATTGGCTGCAATATTAGCATAATATTGAACTGCCTGCGGCATACCCAAAAGTCCCATTACCAAATGAATGTTATATACATTCAAATCATACAGACAGCCACCTGAAAAAGCAGGATCAAACACTGGTAAAACAATTCCTTGCAAAAATTTATCATAACGACTGGAATACTGAAAATAGTTTGCCTGAATCATACGTAAGCGGCCAATATCAGGTAAATGCTGGCGCATAAAAGCAAAATTGGGGGAGTGTAAAAGTGTTATTGCTTCAAAAAAGAATAGCTTACCTTTTTGGGCAAGAATTTCCAATTCAACAAATTCATCAATATTTGAAGTCACCGGTTTTTCACAAATTACATTTTTACCATGTTCAAGTGCCATTTTAGCATATTCATAATGCATATTATTAACAATGCCAATATAAACGAAATCAATAGTTTGATCATTAAGCAATTGTTCATAATCAGTATAGACCGTTGCAATATTATATTTTCGTGCCAATGCATGCGCCTTTGTTTCGCTTTTAGGCCGTGCACAAATAGCTGCCGGCATCACGAAATCAGCCTTCGTCAAAGCATCAAGACATGTTTCCACAATACCGCCTGTTCCAATTATTGCCAATTTCACAAAAATCACCTTCCATTCAATAATATACCTAATATATTCCAGACACTTATAGTAAAACGTTTTACATATAAAAATTATATATAAATTTAAGATTATTTACAATAAGAGCTGATAAAAAGTACAAAAATAATACAACGTTTTATTTCTATGTTGTTATTAATACCTGACATTAATAGATATTCTAAAAATATTCTCTGGGTGATATAATTGATATTAATAAATTAATATTTTGCAGTTTTGTTTTATAGTTTCATTCTACTGCCTATCCCGCTAATACCGATACAGTTATTTAAATTTTACAAAGAGGTACTATTATGTCCTGGTCAAAAGAGCAAGAAACAGCAATTCACACCCACGGAAAAAATATTTTGGTTGCAGCAGCTGCCGGTTCAGGAAAAACAGCCGTACTTGTTGAACGTATAATACAGCTCATCTTGAATAATAATGTTGATATCAGTGAAATATTAGTCGTAACTTTTACTAATGCCGCAGCATCTGAAATGCGCGAACGTATCGGCCGACAATTGGAAGGTCATCTCTCACAAGCAGCTCAGCATAATGACGCAGATATGATGAAAAAACTTGAACGCCAGCTTGTCCTGCTTAATGCTGCGTCAATATCAACACTGCACGCTTTTTGCCAGAATATTCTTCGTCGTCATTTTCACGAAATAGACATTGATCCCAAATTCCGCCTCGCCGGTGAACAGGAAACAACTTTATTAAAACAAGATGTTCTAACTGATTTAATAAAAACTCAATATGAACAGGAAAATAATGACCTTTTTTTACAATTTGCTGATTCTTACGGCAACGAACGCGGTGATGAAGCAGTCTGCCAAATAATTTTAAATATTTACGAATATGCTATGAGTCAACCTTTTCCCTATCAGTGGTTAAACAGTCTGCCTGATTTTTTCACTATCCCACAGGATAAAACCATTGATGATACCAAATGGATAACTATTATTCGCTCAGAAATACAAAGCAGTATTGATGAATGCACCCGACTCAATTCGGAAATGCAAAAAACGGCTGGTCAAACTGACTACGTCATAAAAGCAATTACTGCTGATGAAGTTTTATTAGAGACAATCCGTACTGCTGTAACAGCAAACTGGCATACTTTATATACTGTCATGAATACCCTTAACTTTTCAACAATGCGCCTTCCCGCTGACATGGATGAAACAACAAAAAATCATCTTAAAGAAACACGGCAAACAATAAAGACTATTGTAAATACACTTCGTGATGATTTTTTTCTAATGCCACCGGATAAAATGCTGGATGATATACGAAATCAAAAAAATATTATCTCCTTTATTGCTGATTTTACAATAAAATTCATGACTGCCTACGATAAAGCTAAGCATGAACACATAATTGTTGATTTCAATGACTTAGAACATTTCACTTTGCAAATATTAGCAGCGGCTGGTTCAACAGAAAAACACCTGATTCCTACCAATACAGCAATTAACATAAGCAAAAAATACAGAGAAGTGATGGTGGATGAATATCAAGATACCAATGGTGTCCAAGAAGCTATAATTAATTTAGTCTCCGGTAAAAATTTCAATAAATTTCTCGTTGGTGATGTAAAACAGAGCATTTATCGTTTCAGGATGGCTGATCCTGGTCTATTCATGGAAAAATATCTTACTTATCCCCAAAAGTCAGATCAGTGTATACGCATTGATTTATCACAAAACTTCCGTAGCCGTTCCAATATATTGCAATCGATAAATTTTATCTTTGCCCAAACCATGACACAGCAAGCTACTGAACTGGACTATGGAAAAAAAGAAGCTTTTTCCCCGGGTATAGAATATCCGGTTGACAAAAATTCATTGGATGAAAAAGTCGAACTACTGCTGATTGATAATGGCAGTTCAGTACCTGATGAGAAAGCCATAACCGATAACGATGTTATCAATAATAAAGAAACTCTTACCGGTTTTGCCGCTGAGGCTGATTGTATCGCTAAGCGGATTAAACAGCTCATGCAACAAAATCATACTATATACGATAAGCAAAGTAATCTTTACCGACCGCTTATTTATCGTGATATTGTTATTCTCCTGCGTTCAATGACCGGCAAAGCTGATGTCATGCTTGAAACACTGCGCAATAATGATATTCCCTCATATGCATCAGCAAATGGCGGTTATTTTGCCGAAACGGAAATAAAAATAATGCTTGCCTTACTGCAAATACTCGATAATCCACGTCAGGATATCCCTCTTGCAGCCGTATTATACTCACCAATAGTTAATTTCAGCACACAAGAGCTGGCCCAAATAAGACTATGCCAGCCGACCGGCAATCTTTTTGAGGCTTTAATGCAATCCTGCAATCCGCAAAGCGGCCTTGACGAACCGCTCAAAGAAAAAACAATTTCCTTTCTGAGTAAATTAACACATTGGCGATCCTTATCCAGGCAGCGCAGTGTTCCTGAACTTATCTGGCAGCTATATGATGAAACCGGTTATTATGATTATTGTGGTGGTATGCCCGGTGGCCTTTTAAGACAGGCCAACCTACGAATGTTATATGACCGTGCGGCAGCTTATGAAGAAACAGATTACCGCGGTCTATTCCGTTTTCTGCAATTTATTGGAAAAATGAAAAAAAGCGGTAACGATCTGTCAGTGGCCCGCACACTTGGTGAAAACGAAAATGTCGTCCGCATTATGAGTATTCACAAAAGCAAAGGCCTGGAATTTCCCGTTGTCATTATTGCAGATCTCGGTAAAAAAATGAATCTCACCGACAGCAGGCAAGCTTTATTGATACACAAAAATTATGGATTAGGACCATATATTTATAACCTGCAATACAACTCCCGCTATCCGACTCTTGCCCGACAGGCTATTGCCAGGCAAATAATGAAAGAAAGCAAGGCTGAAGAACTGCGCATTCTTTATGTTGCAATGACCCGTGCCCGGGAAAAGCTAATTTTAACTGGTACTGTGAGAAATTTACCCAGACAGGCTGAAAAATGGTGCCATCAAAACAATGACAATAAACCAACATTGTCAAGTTACCAAATTCTTTCTGCCGGCTCTTATCTAGACTGGATCTGTCCTGCATTGTCCCGACACAGTGCCGGTACCGCATTATACCGACTCTGGAATGGCCAAATGGTGGATGATATGCCACATCTTGACTACGACGATTCTCAATGGAATATAACCATTCATTCCGCCAATGCGGACAGTACAAAAGAAAAACCCGTCGAATTGACCGCCATCTTCAATAAATTGAAAAAGCACGCACCGCTTGCCACTACTGTTAATAAAAGCTGGGTTGATAAACGCCTTGCCTGGCATTATCCACACCTCCCCGACAGCCATATCCCTTCCAAGTTATCTGTTACAGAAATAAAACGTCGTTTTTCCTCTGAGGATGAAAATGCTGTTAATATCTTTGTTAACAATGAATATACTCGCCCGCGTTTCCTACAAAAAAAGTCAACCTTAACAGGTATTGAATACGGAACTTTGATGCACACTGTCATGCAGCATCTTGACCTAACAGACGACTTAAGTAAAAGTGGTATAAAAATGCAGCTGAACCAAATGGCACGAACTGAAATAATTGCACCGGAAAATATTCCTCAAGTAAATCAACTTTCTATCTATAATTTTATCTATTCAAAACTGGGTCAAAGAATGCTTATTTCAAATAAAATACGGCGTGAGATGCAGTTTTCCCGTATGCTGGATGCTGTCAGATTTTACAATACCAGTCCAACGGGCAGTAAAATATTTATTCAAGGTGTAGTAGATCTCTTATTCGATGAGCCCGATGGATTAGTATTAATCGATTATAAAACTGACAATTGCAATCCTACTGAAGCCAAGGACAAGTATAATATACAAATCAACCTTTACAGCGAAGCTGTCCAGTCTATCTTAAATAAACCTGTTAAGGAAAAATATCTATATCTATTTCATAATAGTGAAATCGTGCAAATTAACTAGTATCACTATTGTTTTAGCCGACAGTAATAAATCACGCTCGACTGCACTAGTTGAATATGCATTGTGGAGTGATATTGATTATTTAATAACCGATATCGACATCAACCCTAAAACTGCTAATGAATTAAAAAAATTTACTAAACTAGTTATAACGGAAAAGTAAAATAATACTATAATTAACAATTTACAGCAAATCAAATATAATTTTTTAGTCATGACCTCCAGTAAACTGGAGGCTTGTTCTAGCCCTGGAAGGGCATATTACTAACATAAGCCCCTCAAGGGGCGTCCGAAAGGTCTAACCAACGTTTTTCTTTTTCGAGCGACCCCTAAAGGGGTTTTTTTTTGCCTTTTACTTCTTGCTACCCGTAAACGGGTCTACAAATTCCCTTAAACTTATCTGATCTGTTATTTGATCTTGTTGTAACTGATTTCTAATGTAATTCTCTATCTGCTTCTTATTTCTTCCTACTGTATCTACAAAATATCCTCTTGACCAAAAGGTTCTGCTTCCATACTTATATTTTAAATTTGCGTGCCTATCAAATATCATCAAACTGCTTTTCCCCTTTAAATATCCCATAAAACTTGAAACACTATACTTTGGGGGAATACTCAACAATAAATGTATATGATCTGGACAAGCTTCTGCTTCTATAATTTCAACACCTTTATCCTCACACAGTTTTCTTAATATCCATCCTATATCTTTTTTCAATTCTCCATAAATTTCCATTCGACGATATTTTGGTGAAAATACTATATGATATTGACATCTCCACTTTGTATGTTCTAAACTTTGTATATCTTTATCTTTCATGATAAAGTCCTCCCTGTTATTTTTATGCGGTTGGCTAGACCTGCATTTATTATAACAGGGACTTTTTTTCGACTAAAGTCAAAACCTTCGATTCCGCCGGCTGAGCCGGTGGATTATTTTGAACAGTTATAAAAAACAATGAGACCCCGAATTTCCCAACACATTCAAGAAATTCGGGGTCTCATTATAATATTAACCATCTAAGAAATAATATAAATTATATAATACTGTAATATTATTCTAATTCTTACCGTTTTCTGGCACCGTTTTTACATCAAACGGTTTCAATACCACTTTTATATTATCATTTTCATTAACTAGCGTAGTAAATTCAGCCGGAGCATTATTTCTTAATAATTCAAAAGAAACCTGACTGCCAGGTTTCGGCGGTGTGTAATCAGCAGCCAGCAGCACATCACCAATTATAGCTTGATGCTGTTTTCCCGCAGTACAAGTTATTTCATCGCCATTATTAAGCAAATAATCTGAAGCAGCCGCATTATCATTAACAGAAATCTGCCCATTGGAAGCCGTATGTACGACACACGGTTTATCATTAAAGAGTACCGTTATATCAGAAGAAACGCTCATATCATGTAAAATATTTTTCAAGGGAACTCGCTGCGGTTCCTTAAAATCTATTTCATCATTTTTCTGAACTTCATCAGATAAGTATGCGGTTTGTCCATTTAATTGAATTTGCGGTGCAGATTCATATACTTTACTAATGCCATTAAGCGTATAATTATAAACAGCATTACTTATATCATAGCCAGTATTTTCCAATGCATCTGCAATAGTAACATGTTCACAATAGGTTATTTCGTCCTTATCCTTAAGGAACACAGCTGTATCTGTACATAATTGTCCGTTTAATAAATAGCGCGGCTGTACGACTGTTAATTCACCATTTATATACACATTTACCGATTTCCCCGCTTTAATCACATCACACAGATGCATCTGTGGCGGTGCACCATTTTCACCATGCTCTATTACAATATGCGCCTTAGCTTCCACCTTGTCACTCAATGAGGCTGGTTGTCCATTAAGTTTCAGTTTGGCCAATGTTCCCATTGTTCCGCTAATCATTTTTTGTTCACCGTTTATATTGATCCCAATACCCAAACCAGGTTTACCATTATATTTATGTAAATTTATCCCTGCATTCAAAAGCACATCGGCAATGGTAAGTTCCTTAAAATTAAACATATTATATTCTGCATCATTTACATACATTGCAATAAGATTGAGCGTTTGAATACAGGCCGTTTTTAATATTCCCAATGGAGTCACCGCATCCGGCGCTTTTAACGTATCAGGTATGTCCGTTATATCATCTACTTTATCCGGCATTCTGACCGCTACACGTGATACCGGCATGCTAAGCTTTTCAGCTACTTTCTCAGACAAACGCGGTGTCAATGCTCCGCCTCCCACCAGCATCACAGCTTGTGGCGCTGCTGCGTTGAGTTCTAATATTTGATTGGCTATTGCTTGAGCAAGCTCGGTTACATTTTCCATCACACTATCGACTATTTCATCTCCAGACAATGCATAATCCATTCCTAATATATCCGTAAATTTTACTTCGTTAACACCATCCATCGATAATTGTCTCTTTACTGCTTCCGCCACATTAAAATCCAATAAATATTGCTTTGATATTGCTTCTGTTATCTCATCGCCAGCCATCGGCACCATACCATAAGCGACTACTGAACCATCCCTGGTTATAGCGACATCAGATGTTCCTGCACCTATATCAACAAGTACCAAATTTAAATGGCGCATCGTTGTAGGTATTAAAACACTTATTGCTGCAATTGGTTCTAATGTCAAGGCATGCATTTCTAACCCTGCCGCCTTTAAGGCTGACTGCATAGAATCTACAACCTGTCGCGGTAAAAACGTAGCGATTACATCAGCGACAGCTGTTTTACCACGCTGCCCCACCAAACTTTTTAATTTAACTCCATCAAGAGCATAAGATACTGTACTATATCCTACACAATAATAAAGAGACATGTCTTCTGCCATATTTGACTCTGCCAATTTTTTCTGTGCCGCTTGCACTGCTATAAAATCAAGGTGCTTTTCTTGTTCGTCATCTATAACACCATCAACTTCCAATTTTGCCTGAGCCGTCATCGTATATAATGCACGTCCCGCCGCTGCCACCGAGACTTTTTTCAGTGGCCCGACAGATTCCTCAAGGCCTTCCTTTACTGCACAAATCACTTGTGCTACCTGAGGAACATCATGTATCTGCCCATCGAGCATTGAACGAGTCTTATGCTCCTGCCGTTTTGTTGTAATAATTTTAAGATTATCCTCATTTTTTTCTGCCACAATGCCAATTACACTGCGTGTACCTATATCAAGGGCAAAGACAGTATTTTCATCATTTAGTTTTTTATTGTCCACTACATCTGTTTTTCTGTTAGACATATGCCATGCAGCCTTTTTCGTCCTCATATTATAAACCGCATAATCGCGGATTTCACCTCTTTCATAAAATTTCCTATAACCGCGCCAAGCTTATGTATTATTTTTACATATCAATGATATTATAGCATAACCCTATTGGAAAATATAATAGAGCATTTTGTGTTTTCTGATAATATTTTTCAAATAAAAACCACATACATAAAAACAAAGCCATCCACCACAATCTGATGAATGGCCTTAAGCATATTGTTTACACAAACTAATGTCAATATAATGGTCGGAACGGCGGGATTTGAACCCACGACCCCTACCACCCCAAGGTAGTGCTCTACCAAACTGAGCCACGTCCCGAACAGATGTATTATAAGTTTATTTTTCTCTCCTGTCAAGTCATCCCAACGATAAAACCCATTTTATACACGATTACAGTTTCTCAGCAAGCTCAATTATTGACTTTCCGACCTATTGTCTCTATAATTTTATTCAATCCCATATATATGGATAATAAACTAATGAGGATGATTTTCATGTCAAAAAAATTTAAAGCGCTATCGATTGCCGGTTCTGACACTTCCGGCAGTGCTGGTATGGAAGCTGATTTAAAAACATTCGAAGAAATGGGCGTCTATGGCATGGTTGCTCTCACTGTTATCGTTGCCCAAAATCCTGCTAATTGGGCGCACGACATATTTCCCATCGATCTTCATACTATCGAACGCCAAATTGCCACTGTTGGCAGCGGTATTGGCACCGATGCGATGAAAACCGGTATGCTCGGTTCAGCTGCCTTAGTTGAAATGGTCGCAGCATCAATTCAAAAATATCATTTAAAAAATATTGTCATTGACCCGGTAATGGTCTGCAAGGGCATTGACACTATAATGGTGCCGGAAGCGGCCGCAGCTATAAAAACCAAACTTGTAAAATATGCTGATGTAATAACACCAAATACTTTAGAAGCAGCTTACTTGGCCGATATGGACAAAGTCGAAACGGTTGACGATATAAAGGAAGCCTGCCAGCGTATTCACAAATTGGGCGCCAAAAATATCGTAATAAAATCCGGCAGCCGTTTCACGGGTGGTAATATGGTTGATGTTTTATTTGATGGAACTGCCTTTACCATTGAAGAAAAAACCAAACTTGACAATGTCTACAACAGCGGAGCCGGCTGCAGCTTCTCTGCAGCGATCACAGCCTGTCTTGCTAAGGGACTTGACATCCATACTGCTTTTAAAACCACACAGAAATTTATGCAAAAAGCTGTAGAAAATTCATTTAAACTCAATAAATACACTGGTTCTTTATGCCATTGGGCATCTCGTCAACAATAACTTGCTGTTTATCAAACTTGATCACTGCAAAATGTATCAATAAAAGAGGTTATTTTTTATGAAACAAATCATCTATACTGATAATGCGCCTGCTGCCCTTGGTCCATATTCACAGGCAATAGCTGTTTTTGATAAATTAATTTTTATCTCAGGACAAATCGGTGTCATGCCACAAACCGGCAAACCCGCTCAAGGCATTGAAGCTCAGGCTAATCAAGTCCTAACTAATTTGAAAGCTATTTTAAAAGAAGCTGGATCTTCTATGGATAAAGTGGTTAAAACCACTGTTTTTATCAAGGATATGAATGATTTTTCTAAGGTAAATGAAATTTATGGTCAATATTTTACCAATACTTATCCGGCCCGCTCCTGTATAGAAGTGGCTCGTCTGCCTAAAGACCTGCTAATTGAAATAGAAGCTATAGCCATTAAATAAATAATTCCCAAACATATTACAAGAGCTGTCGCACGAATGACATTGACTTCATATAAATATGCAGCTACCATCCTCTTTTTAAGAGCGGACAAGAGATTTGGCATATTGCATATTTATGAATAGAAATGCTACGTGTGGCAGCTTCTTTTTATATTGTGATTTATCGTTATTTATCTTCGTACATTTTGGCATAATAATCCTTATACGAACCATCGATTATTTTTTGCCACCAGTCACGATGCGCTAGATACCATTTTATTGTTTTTTTCATTCCTTCATTAAACCTGGTTTTTGGCTGCCAGTCCAGTTCATCGTTTATTTTAGCCGGATTAATAGCATAACGTCGGTCGTGTCCCGGTCTGTCAGTGACAAACTTTATAAGTTCATATGGTTTGTGTAAATATTTCAGAATCATTTCCACAACTTGAAGGTTTGTTTTTTCATTATGCCCGCCGACATTATATATTTCTCCTTCTTGCCCTTTTCTTACAATTAAATCTATAGCCTGGCAATGATCTTCCACATAAAGCCAATCCCGTACATTTCTGCCCGTACCATAAATTGGTAATTGTTTATCATTAAGCGCATTTATTATCATTAACGGTATGAGTTTTTCTGGGAAATGATACGGTCCATAATTATTGGAACAACGCGATATACTCACAGGCAATCCGTATGTACGATGATATGCCTGTACCAATAAATCAGCAGCCGCTTTTGATGCTGAATATGGACTTGATGTACGTAAAGGAGTATCCTCTGTGAAAAACAAATCCGGCCTGTCAAGCGGTAAGTCACCATAAACTTCATCGGTAGATACTTGATGGTAACGCTTTATTCCATATTTCCTGCAGGCATCCAGCAATACACCAGTCCCAATTATATTAGTCTGCAAAAAAATCTCTGGTGTTTCAATAGATCTGTCCACATGGCTTTCAGCCGCAAAATTAACAACAATGTCCGGTTTTTCCCGTTTAAATAAATCATATACAAATACTCTGTCGGTTATGTCACCTTTAATAAATTTAAACTTTTCATTCTGCATCGCTGTACTCAGCGTTGATACATTTCCGGCATAAGTCAACAAATCAAGGCAAATTACTTTATCCTCATGTGCAGCCAATTCATAATAAATAAAATTGCTGCCTATAAACCCGGCACCGCCAGTGACCAATATATTCATGCCTCATCATCCTTTCCCACCAATTTCTTATTCCATAATACTTTCCACAGCATCAAGCAATTTATCATTTTCCTCCCGACGCTTAACGGCTATGCGGACAAAGTCACCGGACAATCCAGGATAATTAGCGCAGTCCCTGACAATAATACCCTTCTCCAACATTATTTGATAAAACCGAGCCGAATCCATTCCCAATTTATGTATATTTAAAAGTATATAATTAACTGATGGTTTATAGACTTTAAGCAGTGGCAGCTGAGAGAGTTCTTCATATAAATAATTTATCTCACTGCGCGTATAACTGCGGCTGCGCCGACGATATATTTTATCATCCAATGCTGCCAAACCTGCCTTTTGTGCCAGACAATTAACATTCCAGGGATCTTTATCCAAATTCATGCGCCGTATTACCTCGGCATCGGAACAAGCAGCAAATCCCAGTCGCAGCCCCGGCAAAGCAAAAAATTTTGTCATTGAATGAATTATCAACAGATTATGACATCCATTTAATAGAGATTTTACAGAAAAATCTCCGCTATTACTGATAAAATCCATGAATGATTCATCAACAACAACAAAACAATTATTGGCTTCCGCATGTT
The DNA here is from genome assembly GCF_014076555.1 of Pectinatus frisingensis. Taxonomy (NCBI): domain Bacteria; kingdom Bacillati; phylum Bacillota; class Negativicutes; order Selenomonadales; family Selenomonadaceae; genus Pectinatus; species Pectinatus frisingensis. Next base: position 107,476 of record NZ_CP045424.1, on the reverse strand, counting down.
CTACAACAATTGCAATATCTTCAGCAGAATATAATGTTCCAGTGGGATTATTGGGATTACATAAAAACAACATATCTTTATTTTTCAATGAAATAATCAATTTTTGCAGTGGCAGTTCAAACTCATGCTGTTCCGATAAAAAGCAATAATTTATTGTGGCATCGACACTTCTGGCGGCCCTTTCATATTCACTGAAAGTCGGTGCGATCAGCAAAACATTTTTGGGCTGCAGTACATGACACAAAACATATAACAGTTCCACGGCACCATTTCCCATTATTATATTTTGCGGTGCTATATCGTAAACTGTACCAATTTTATTCTTTAACTCAGTCATTGCCGTATCTGGATAATGTATAACATTATCTACATTGTCCATTATTGCCTGCCTGACAATTTTACTCAATCCCAATGGATTGATGTTGGCACTAAAATCGATTAAAGCATTGTCACCTGTTTTTGCAGCTGCCGCATAAACGGCACCGCCGTGTTCAAATTTTTCCGGCATAAAAATACTTCCTTTCCGGTTTTGTTCACGCTATTAATAATATTACATATCTTAATTATACAGTAAAAAAACCACCGGCTATCAGCTCAGCGGTAAATAAATACCTCATATACGGACACATTTCATGAACAGCATGTACACATTCCAGCAACTTGTTTTCACTAACTGTAATGGAAAACAATACACCTATCAAAGTACCGCTGTGAGCTATATTGACTCCAACCGCATTACATTTTTCAGCTATATCTATGATCACTTCCAAATCTTCTTTGCACAAAATATCCTGATTAGCCAATGCACTTATTGTTGCTCCTTTACCTATCGCTGCCGCATTTTTATACTTTACACCATATTCAACCAATTCCAGGGCTTGTTTCACCTGTTCTTCTTTTTTCTCATTAAGATATGGCAGTTCACCACGTTGATTAAACACAATTGTATCGACACTGCCTCCGCAATCAAATACAAGTATTTTCAACGGCGGTGGCGTTCCCAGATATTGCAGCACTTCCCCAGTTATATGATTAAACTTGACTATTCCATCACAAAAAACACCATCAGTGGGTTCAACACGTGCTGCTATTTGAGCAATTTTTTCAGCAGTTATGTCTATTCCGAAGGCAATAGCAGCTGCTTTGCACACAGCTGCTATATCAGCACTGCTCGATGACATGCCTTTACTTTTTATCAATTGTGTCTGCAACTTTACATTCAATAACTCCGCATCCAGACCAAATTCTGTGCAAAATATTTTTAGTGCTTTGGAAGCCTTGCTTTTCAAAACATTTTTAACCCCATTGTCAATAATTATCGCTGTAGAAAACATATTGATCGGACAGGTTATTAAAAACGGTTCACCATCTATTACACCTTGTACCAATTCACCACAGGAACCTGGCACTTTCACTGTCACAGGTACATGGTTTTCTGTTTTTTCACTCAATCGCAGCAATTCCATTTAAATTTCACCATAAACAAACGGCGTGACAAAATCTTTGAAAAGCGGTGCCTGTTTATCCTTCGCCGAAAAAGTATATCGGCCTTGCTGCCACTTATCCCAGGTGATACCAATATCCGGATCATTGTAGATAATGCTTCCTTCCGTCTCCGGTGCGTAATAATTATCTGCCTTATACTGAACTTCAACATCATTGCTTAAAGTCACAAATCCATGTGCAAAACCACGCGGCACATATAATTGACGCTTATTTTTATCTGACAATTCAACAGCCAGCCATCTCTTATAAGTGGGTGAACCCTTTCTTATATCTACTGCAATATCCATCATCGTACCATGCGTGCAGCGAACAAGTTTTGCCTGTGTCATTGGTGGTTTTTGAAAATGCAGCCCCCTCAATGTCCCCCTTGGTGCCGAATAAGATTGATTATCCTGGACAAAATCAGCTTTCACACCATATTTCCTCAAAACGCGGGCAGAATAGGTTTCCATGAACCAACCACGATTATCGCCAAAAACTTTTGGCTCAATGATATATACATCTTTTACTTGTGTCTGTATCACATCCACTTTACCAAATCTCCCTATTCAGGTTATTATCTTTTAACATATTCATGAGATAGCAGCCATATTCATTTTTCACTAATGGTGCCGCTAACTTCACTACATCCTCAGCACTTATGTATCCAAGCCGATAAGCAATTTCCTCTGGACAGGCTATTTTAAGACCTTGCCTATCCTGCACCGTTTCAACAAACGAAGCCGCCTGCAATAACGATTCATGTGTCCCCGTATCAAGCCAGGCATAACCACGTCCCATAATCTCAACATGCAGTGTTTTCTCATTTAAATAAAGACGATTCAGATCAGTAATTTCCAATTCGCCACGTGCCGACGGTTTCAAACTTTTGGCATAATCAACTACATTATTATCATAGCAGTAAAGCCCGGTTACTGCATAATTTGATTTTGGTTCTGACGGTTTTTCTTCTAAACTAACAGCATTACCGGCTGCATCAAACTCAATAATGCCATAGCGCTGCGGCTCCTTAACATAATAAGCGAATACAGTAGCTCCACTTTGTCTTTGCGCAGCATGTTTTACCGTTAATGATAAATCGTGTCCGTAAAAAATATTATCACCGAGAATCAATGAACAACTCTGTCCGTCAATAAAGTCCCTGCCAATTATAAACGCCTGCGCCAATCCATCAGGACTTGGCTGCACTGCATAGTGAAGAGAAATTCCCCATTGACTGCCATCACCCAACAGTGCCTGAAAAAGCTCTGTATCATGTGGTGTAGTGATAATAAGTATTTCTGTTATACCTGCCAGCATAAATGTACTAAGCGGATAATATATCATTGGTTTATCATAGACAGGCATCAGCTGCTTACTTACAACTCTGGTCAGCGGATATAACCGTGTTCCCGCTCCGCCAGCCAGAATAATTCCCTTTTGCATAATCTATTTCTCCTGTTTTACGCCTATCTGTATATATGACAAATCAAATTTTGCCAAAATCTTAGTTTTATACTGGTTCCGCCCATCAAAAACATATTTTCCGCGCATTCTTTTTTTGATTTCCAAAAAATCCGGACTTTGAAACTCCTTCCACTCTGTGACAACTATAAGAGCATCAGCATCATCAAGAGCGTCATATTTATTTTCACTATATGTTATATTATCAACAGTATTGAGATAGAAATCACGTGCCGTTGCTATTGCCTTTGGATCATAAGCTTTTACAGCCGCACCGCGCCTGACAAGTTCTTTAATAAGAAAAATTGCCGGTGCCTCGCGCATATCGTCAGTTTCCGGTTTAAATGCCAGTCCCCACACGGCAAATGTTTTTCCTGATAGATTTTCGCCAAAAATATTTACTACTTTTTTCCCCAATACTTTTTTCTGTTCCATGTTAACTTTTTCTACCGACTGCAATAATTTTGCCTCATAACCATACTCACTGCTGGTTTTTATCAATGCCTGCACATCTTTAGGAAAGCAACTGCCCCCATAACCACAGCCAGGACTGATGAAACTATAGCCTATGCGCCTGTCGCTGCCTATGCCCCGACGGACCTTATTCACATCGGCACCGGTACGTTCAGCTATATTAGCTATTTCATTAATAAAGGAGATTTTTGTCGCCAACATAGCATTCGCAGCATATTTGGTCAGTTCGGCACTCTTGACATCCATTATTATAAATACTTCCCGTGAACGAATAAACGGTTCGTATAATTCCTTCATCATTTCAATAGACGCAGGTTCTTCCGAACCAATTATTACTCTGTCCGGCGTCATAAAATCGGCGCAGGCATTTCCTTCTTTCAAAAATTCCGGGTTAGAAATTATATCAAATTTAAGATTACTATTCCGTTTTTTCAATTCAATTGCAATGGTTTCTCTTACCTTTGCTCCTGTGCCGACCGGCACAGTAGATTTGTCAACAACATACATATCGTGTATCATATATCTGCCAATATCACGCGCCGCGGCTAAAACATACTGAAGATCGGCACTACCGTCTTCTCCCATTGGTGTACCAACTGCAATAAAACAAATATTTGCTTTTTGCAATGCTTCCTTTATATTGGTAGTAAATGACAAATTACCCTTTATATAATTATTTTTCACCATGTCAGAAAGACCTGGTTCATAAATTGGAATATGACCGCTGACTAATTCTTTTATTTTTTTTTCGTTTATATCGACACAAATAACATCATTGCCGGTTTCTGCGAAACATGTACCCGTCACTAAACCCACATAACCCGTACCAATCATCGCTATCTTCAAAATAATCTTCTCCTTGGATTGTCTATTCTTTTGCAAAAATAAATCTTTTAATCTATATTCTCCTATATTTGTAGGAAATTTACAAGGGCTTTAAAAAAATCCTTCATTAGATTATAATGATAATATTGATTGTAAATTATAATATGAGGTGTAAATGAGTATGTATTCATATAAAACAGCAGGAACATGTTCTCAACAAATAAACATTGAACTAAATGGTAATATAATAAAAAACATCTCTTTTATCGGCGGCTGCAACGGTAATTTACAGGGAATCACCAAGCTGGTCCAAGGCCAGGATGCTCATGATATAATAAATAATTTTAGCGGTATTAAATGCGGTTCACGTCAGACTTCATGTCCTGATCAGCTGGCCAAAGCCCTTCAGGAAGCTTTAAATAAACGATAATTTACTGGCATTAATTTAATATTTTGCCAAAAGGGGTGATTACCATTTTATTCGATTGTCATACCCATACTGAATTTTCTGCTGATTCTGTAATGAAGCTCACTGATGCTCTTGATATTGCTCAAAAGCTCAATATTGGACTTATTACAACTGAACACATCGATTTTGATTTTCCCGGTTCTGACATATATGAATTTGATCCAATCGAGTACTTCGATCACTATCGGAAATATCAATATAATAATTCATTGCTGCTGGGTGTTGAAATAGGCATGCAAAAACAAACTGCCGTCCGCAGTAAAATATTTTCACAACAATCACCTTTTGACATGATCATAATATCACAACATATCATCGATGGTTATGATATTTATTATCCTGAGTATTTTTACGGTAAAGATAAGCTGACTGCTTACCGCATATACTTACAGGCTATTGCCAATATGATTTCATTACATTCTTTCGGTGACGTTTTAGGGCATATAGATTACATTTGCCGCAAAGCACCTTACGATGACAAAGAATTATATTATAATGACTTTGCCCCCTATATTGACAAGATTTGGCAAACAGCCTTAGTCAATAATGTGATTCCCGAAATAAACACACGTCGTTTTTCAAATGACATTTCTATAAAGACTTTAATTCCCGTCTATAGAAGATATCATGAATTAGGTGGTAAATATGCAACAATTGGTTCTGATGCCCATGTACCTGCCTCTTTAGGTTCGGGACTAAAAAAAGCCTGCATTTTTCTAAAAAAATGCGGCTTAGTACCTGTATATTTCAAAAATCACCAACTCATTCCCATGCTTTAAATATATTTAAAATCATTTTGAAAGGGTGACTATAATGAATTTTATCTCTAAAAAGAATGTAAAAATTCTTTCTACTGTTTTATGTATAACACTTACTTTTTCCACTACTTCCATTACATTTGCCGATAGCACCATAACCACAGGCACTACATTGTCAACAGCCAGTGATATTTCTGACAGCAATGCCGTGCAGGACAAATTAGCCTCTGTAGAAAAAGCCGTGTATGGGACCACCCAGACGGGGGCCATAATTGATCGTATTAATAAATTAGAACAAGATTATTATGGGACATCTAAAAACGGTAACTTGTTCGACCGCATCAATAACATATATGCACAAATCTTCACTAATACCTATTCTCCTTCAGCAATAGCCCAAATGAATGGTATTGAATGGTCGTTAATGCATCAGGTCTCAATGCATCCTATAGGACAACGTTTATCCGATCTTGAAACCATGCTTTATGGGAAACCCAAGAGTGGTACATATTATAGCCGTATGTTGTCATTAGGCAACGCTGCTTTTGGCAGTTCACAACAAGCTATTCCACTTTCACATACACTTGTCCCCGCTAATACACTCATAAAGATCAAACTCGTCACTCCACTCAATTCTGAAACGATGAAAGCCGGAGATGAAGTAAAATATCAAGTAGCTGAAGATGTTATTTATAATGGCAGCATGGTTTTTGCCGCTGGTGGACTTGGTGAAGGTACTGTGACCAGCGTAAGCTCTGCTAAAAATTTTGGCCGCGATGGAAAAATCGGTATAGACTTTGCCAAAACGCAGGCTTTTGACGGAACAATAGTAGACACCATTCTGGGTGAGAAAGCAAAAAAAGAAATGAAATCGGAGGCCATGGCCGCCGGTGCCAGTGTTGCCGGTATGGTATTATTAGGCCCTATAGGTATCGTTGGCGGTGTTTTTGTCAAAGGGAAAAATATAAATCTTCCTGCCGGCACCGAATTATTTATCCAAACAAAATCAGATATTACTCTTTATGGTACTCCGGCCAACAGTACCTCTTCCAATAACACTCTAAATTCAACAGCTCAGACAGTGACCCAAACTAGTTCCTCAGCGGAATAGCAGGAGCATGTTGATCCTTCCGATGATACTCCGGCAGTATTATCAAATACAGCTGGTTTAATTCAATATAATAATACTTCCGACCAAAATCAAAAATGATTGATAATATAAGATTGATAATATAAATATCCAATTTTTATTGTACTAATTATTGACAATAAATGAATATAATGATATATTATCAACTAATGACAAGCTCATTAGAAGACTAAAGGCTTGGAAAGGCAGATATTTTCTGCTTTTCCAAGCCTTTTTTGTTTTCAAGCATATCAAGGAGGTACAAAATGAATCAATCATTATCATCACTGGCTGCTGCCAGAAGGAATCATAAAACAAAGCACAATCAGCTTCCTTGGGGAATAGTCGTATTAGCTGCAATTATCGGTATCGCTTTCTTCTTATTTGCAAATGTTCCCCAAGCTGCAATTATGTGGGCATTTGGCATAATCATCGGATTTACATTGCAAAGATCCCGCTTTTGTTTTACCGCATCCATGCGAGATCCAGTCTTAACCGGCAGCACATCTTTGACCAAAGCAGTGTTATTGGCAATTGGTGTAGCTTCCATTGGCTTTGCTTATATTCAACATTCTGCTGCTGTCAGTGGTTTGCCAATTCCAGGTAATATTTCGCCGGTAGGTCCGAACACAGCTATTGGCGCTGCTATGTTCGGTATTGGCATGGTCATTGCCGGAGGGTGCGCTTCCGGCACATTAATGCGTGTAGGAGAAGGGTTCTTAATTCAGATAATAACTTTAATTTTTTTTATCATCGGTTCACTTTGGGGCGCACATGATTTCGGCTGGTGGACAGCCAATATCATTCCTAAAACCAAAATATTCTTACCGACGCTTATTGGCTGGATTCCTGCTTTAGTAATTCAGTTCGGATTCTTAATAGGATTATATGTTTTAGCAAACAAATATGGTAAAAGATCAGATAAAATTTAAGGAGATAATTAATATGTCAGAATATACACTGGATTGTCTTGGAGAAATATGTCCTGTTCCTTTAATAAAAACACAAAAGAAATTAGCTGCATTAAACAAAAATGATATTCTCATCGTATCCATTGACCATAGTTGTGCTATGAAAAACATTCCTGAATGGGCTAGAAAAGAGGGCCACAATGTGGAAATAGAAGAAATAAACGATGGAGAATGGGAAATATATATAGAAAAATAAGGAGACCCGTATGGACAACACTTCTTTATATGCAAAATTACTCAAAAATCCCTGGAGTTACACGACAGGTGCAATTATTTTAGGTATGGCAAATATTACCATGCTCAGCATTACCGGCAGTGCCTGGGGTGTCACAACGCCATTTTCATACTGGGGTGCATGGTTTTATCAAATTTTAGGTGGACAACCCGATACATGGTTTTATTTCTCGCAAAAAACACATGCCGCAGCTATTACCGCCGGTTTTTGGAATAACGGTCATTCAGTTTCCAATATTGGTATAATTTTTGGTGCTTTTTTAGCGACATTGCTCGCATCACAATTTAAAATAAAAAAAATCAAATCTAAAAAACAAATCTTTGGTGCCATCCTCGGCGGCCTCTTAATGGGATATGGTGCCCGCATAGCTTTTGGCTGTAATATCGGAGCACTTTTCAGCGGAACAGCTTCCATGTCCCTGCATGGCTGGGTATTCATGCTCTTCATTTTCATCGGCGCTATTATTGGCAGCAAATTACTGACAAAATACTTTATCTAAAATACTTAACCATTTTTTATTGTGAGGTTCCTTAATGAAGAAAAAACATGCATACTATGATATCATAATTATCGGTGGCGGACCGGCCGGTTTAACTGCTGCCATTTATACAGGAAGAGCAAAATTAAAAACATTGGTCTTGGAAAAATCATTTATCGGAGGATCAGCTTCATCCAGCAGTGAAATTATCAATTACCCCGGATTCCCATCGGGAATAACCGGACTGGCTCTCACAAAATTATTTCATGAACAAGCCAAGTTACTCGGTGCAGAATTTAAACTTACTGCTGCTAAAAAAGTAAATTTCTCCACTCAAAACGACTATACCGTAGATACCTTCCGCACCATTTACCATGCCAAGTCAATAATCATCACCGCTGGAGGAATTCCCCGTCTTACCAATGCAAAAAACGAGGAAAAATTCCTTTTTGATAAGGGCATTTCCTTTTGTGCCACCTGTGATGCCGCAGCCTGTGAAAATAAAACAATTTTGGTCGTCGGCAGTGGTAATGCCGCTTTGGAAGAGGCCATATTCTTAAGCAAATTCGCAAAGAAAATTTTTATCGCAGTTCGTAAAGATGAATCACAATTAAAAGCCGGCAAAGCAATCCAATCTGAAGCCAAAAACAATCCCAAACTTAGCTTCATTTGGAACAAATCCGTTAGTTCTTTTAACGGAGACACTTACTTAGATTCTGTTTCTTTAAAAGATACACTTACCGGCAGCGAAGAAACGCTGCCGATTGATCGCTGTTTTTTATTTATTGGCTACACTCCTGACAGTGAAATATTTGCCCATCAGATAAATTGCTCTTCTGCCGGTTATATTAAAACAAATGAACAAATGCAGACAAGCAGGCCCGGTATATTTGCCGCTGGTGACATACGCGAAAAAACAGTGAGACAAATAGCCACAGCCATAGGTGATGGTGCCACTGCAGCAATAACAGCCGGTAAATATATCGACTCAATTACAAATAACCTACCTGATATATAAATTCTTTATATACTATTATCAAAAACAAATGGACTGTCGCACAGAAAAAGTGCATACAGTCCATTTGTTTATATTCCGCTATTTAATAACAATATACTTGCAATGATTATGATTAACTCATTAGACTTCCACCAGTAAGATTTATTGCTTGTCCCGTGATATATGATGATTTTTCTCCCGCCAGATAAAATGCCAAATCAGCGACTTCTTGATATTCACAAACCCGTCCCATAGGAATAGTCCCGCAAAAATAAGGCATAACCTCTTCTGGTTTCAACTTCCGTTTTTGGGCATAATCACCTATTTGTCTATCCCACATAGGTGTCTTAACAACACCTGGGCAAATAGCATTTACTCTAATGTTTTGCTTGGCAAACTCCACAGCCACTGATTGTGTTAAACCAATAACCCCTGCCTTACTTGCACAATATGCCTGATATCTTGCACCACCTTTTTTGCCCGATTGCGACGAAAAATTAATAATACTACCTCCCCCATTTTTAAGCATTTTGGACACAGCACATTGACATCCTAAATACATTCCCTTTAAATTTACCGCCAGTGTCTTATCCCATATCTCTTCAGTACACTCCAAAAAAGGAATAATAATTGAAATTCCCGCGCAATTTATCCAAACATCGATTTTACCAAATTTATTAATAATTGTATTTCCTGCACCAAATACATCATTTTTAGATGTTATATCTATTTTTTGTTTTAAACATATCCTTCCCATTTTATTTATTTCATCATAACTGTTATTGAGCCCCTCTTCGTTTATGTCTAGTAATGATACATTAGCCCCTTTTTGTGAAAATGCTTTTGCTATAAAAGCTCCTATACCACTGCCAGCACCTGTTATTACCACTGATTTATTTTTTATTGGCATATATATTCCATCATCCTTTAGGAAATAAATTTTATTTCAATTCACGAAAAATTTACTACTACTCTGAATTTATCCGCTTTAGCCGCTGATTCAAATGCTTTCTCTATCTTTTCTATCGGATATATTTCACTTATGAATGGTTTTAAATCAATTACATGTTCTGATACCATTTGCGCTGCCCGCATAAAATCGCGATCATTGGAATTAGCTGTTCCCAATATTTGTATTGATTTTCCATGCACCCAATTAGGATCGAACAAAACCGGTTCTGCTGGATGAATAGAACTGTACAAGACAATCTTTCCCGCATTGCTGACACATCCAAAAGTATCCTGCACCACTGTAGGAATAGGTGTTGTATCAAAAACCACCTGTGCTTTTATTCCTCCCGTGATATCTTTTACCGCTTCACTCAAATCGATTTTTGCCGGATTAATCGTACATATTGCACCCAATTTCTTAGCCAATTCTAATCTTGCTTCATTCACATCTGAAACTATTACCGCGGCTCCTCGTTTTTGACACAATATCGTGTGAATCAATCCCATAATTCCGCAACCAATGATCAATACAAAATCACCCATTTGCACATTTGCTGTTTCTACACTATGAATTACGCATGACAGCGGTTCTATGATACAAGCCTCATTTGGAGTTACATTTTTATATTTAAATATACAATCAGGTGATACCAATAAATACTCACTTAATCCGCCCATTCCTTTATATGGTAATCCTTCCAAATGAGCACTATGGTCAAAATGCTCACAACTTTGCGAATTCCCCGTTTTACAATAATAACAATTACGACACTGCAATGTAGCACCTACAACTACTTTATCACCAACACCCCACTCAATTTTATTGACATTTTCACCAAGTGCCGCAATTTCACCAGCGATTTCATGCCCCCCAATAAAAGGAAATTCAACCTTATTTACCCCTGTATAAACTCTTTGCTCCCATGTACATATTGCACAGGAATTGACCTTAACTAAAACTTTATTACCACTTACATGCGGAGTTTCGCATTCTTGTAACTCCACTTTTCTAATTCCCGTAAATACCGCTGTTTTCATTACCATCTTACTCCTTTAACCAACAATTCCCGTTACACCCAATATAATTCCTATTATAACTAATATTCCCATAACTGTAGTTGATTTTAACTGTTTATCCTTTAACAGATATAATGTCAGCAAAGTAATTCCCAAAGGAATCATGCCTTTAAATAATTTATCCAATATATCTGTTTGCAAAGACAATTGAGCTTGCCCCAAAGGTATATTCATCGTTGACTGTGCTTTTACATAACTAGCGGTCAATGATCCCAACACAGTCGCCCCCATTATAGAAGCTGCTGCTATAAGTTGTTTCATTTTCCCTCCGCTTAAAATTGCCTGTACACCTTCTTTACCAGTTTTATAACCACGCATGTACATAATATAGGCAATCGTAAGCATTATTATAGCTTCTGTCACTCCAAATACTGCTGCACCAAGCATATTTCCTGCTGAAGCAATACCTATACCAACTGCAAGTAATATTGGTTGTAATGTTCCCTGCCATAAAGTATCACCAATTCCAGCAAATGGTCCCATCAGTCCTGTCTTCACACTATTGATAGCGTCATCTGGAATATCAGCTCCGTTAGCTCTAGCTTCTTCCATAGATAAAACCATGCCGTTTATTATACCGCCAAAATGTGGTTCTGTATTATAAAATTGCATATGACGTTGCATAAAAGCTTTCTGGGCTTTTTCATCACCAGGATACAATTTCTTAGGCAAATGTGACATAGAAAACAAAACACCACTTGCCTGCAAACGTTCATAGTTATAATTGGCATGAGAAAAAAACGTCCATTTCCAAAAAGCACTGAGAACATCCTTTTTACTAAGACTGACTTTATTTTCCATATTAATATTTTCTCCCTTATTATTAAAAGTCATCATCAGCTGCAGATACTGTGGCAGCATTTGCTGTTAATCCTGTGTATAAATAAGCAACTATCCCAGCAATAATGGCAACAGGCATAGTTGTAAGTCCTAAATATACTGTAACCACAAATCCTAAAATAAACCATAAAAGAATACCTGGTTTACTTATAGCCCGTAAATTCATCGCAATACCAATAGCAGGAAGAATTCCACCTATTACTTCAAGTACTTTGAGAGGTGTTCCATCTAGTGTTGCAATAATATTCGACACTACACCAGCACCATAATAACAACCAAGTGCAACAGGAATTACCCCTATTATAAAAGCTATTATCTGTGGAGGTACGACGTGCAGAAAACAAGCTTTTTTCATATCTCCATTCAGTGCGCATTTATCAATCATATGAACAAAAAATACATCTACAGTCATATGCACCACCCAAATTATTGTGCCCAATAAACCTAATGGAACAGCTATAGTTATTGCAACAGCAGGACTTACTCCTGCTGCCAATGCCAGTGCAGTTCCTAAAGTTCCGGCCAACCCAGGATCAGTTGGTGGAGCACCACCTGCTGAAATATAAGCAATAAATGGTAAATTTATTGCTGCACCAATTATTGCTCCTGCCAATGGATCACCTAAAATTATTCCAACAATAAGCCCTGAAACAAGTGGTTTTTGTATAATAGTGCTTCCCATGCACGTCAACCAAGGTGTCCCATTAATACCCAAATAATAAACTATACCAATCAAAAATGCCTGTAATACAGAAATTTCCATACTAACTTCTCTCCTTTTAATAAAAATTTGAAATTTACAAATATTTTGCGACATTAATTTTTTTATCTTCAGCAATAATCTGTATTTCTAATTTGCAGCCACTATCCAGTATTTTTTTAAATATCTCACGCTCCTCATCTGATGCTGATATATTTTTATAAAATTGATGCCTATTTATATTAGCTCCCATACCACCTATATTTATACAATCAAATTTAATTCCTTTTTCAATCAGCTTCGATACTGTCTTTGGAAATTTAACCAGAATAATAACGTTATCCCCATCCTTGAATCCTTTTATTAATCGTTCAGCCGCCCTATCAACTGAAAAAACACCTAATCCAATATTCCCTGGCACTGCATTTTTTAAAATATTTTTCATAAATGGATCTGCTGCCACTTCATCATCAATTACCATTATTTTGGTTGCTTGGGTAAAATTGAGCCACGATGTCATAACTTGTCCATGAATAAGTCGATCATCTATTCTGATCAATACCACATTTTTCACTATAAACTCCCCCTAAAAATCATTTTTAATATCTTCCTGCATATCAGAAAATACATTATTTAATGAAATCAATGCATCTTTCCCAACTAAAAGACAATCTTTAAAAAGTTCCTCCAGCTCTATATCTGATTTTCTCGATAATACAGCATGACATACCATAGGCATATTAACACCGGCAATAGCTTTAAAATTATTATCTTTCAACAGTTTCAAAATTACATTAGATGGTGAACCTCCTAAGATATCCACAAACACTAAAACACCCTTATCACAATTAAGATTATTTATCGTTTCCAAAATCTTATCAGTAAATTTCTCCATGCTGTCTCCGTAATAAAGTCCTACCGTTTGAAATTGTTCTTGCTTGCCGGCAATCAATTCAACAGCACTTTTTAATCCGTCGGCAAAACCACCATGCGTTACCAATAAAATACCAATCAATTATATGACCTCCCTTTCAAATTATTTACAATTTTATCACATTTATATTATTTATATATTTTTCCACATTAGAAAAATCTCCTAAAGCATTACTTTCAGCAACATTAGCACCTGTCGCCGCAGATTTCTTCAATGCCAGTTCGACTTCACCCCCCTGCAAAAATTCACTCAAGAATGCTGCCAAAGCCGAATCACCAGCACAGGCAGAACTGAGTAATTTTATTTTTTGTGCTGTTGAATAATATATTTGGCTTCCATCTGTAAAATAGGCTCCTTTGTCTCCCATCGTAAGCAAAATATTCTGCGCCCCTTGGGCAATAAGATTCTGCAATGCGACAATGATTTTTTTATTCGTGTCAAGTTCATAACCAAAGATTTCCTTGACTTCATCATCATTCGGTTTTATTAGAAAAGGTCTGTATTTCAGCAAATCTTTCATCTTAGGAGAGCTTATATCTAATATCAGTCTTATTTCTTTTTCTCGACATATTTGAGCTATTTGTTCATAATATACATCTTTTATCCCAGGTGGCAGGCTGCCGCTTATCAACAGGTATTCACAATCGCAAAGATTTTTTATCTCATTTAACATCTCCATCTGCTTCGTCGGTTTAATAAACGGCCCTTTATTGACAAACTTATACTCATCAGTTCCGTCATTTAAAAAAACATTTATTCTTGTAATATCATCAATCCATACCGGATTTACTGCAATACCGATATTTTCTAATGCATCCACAATATATCTGCCGCTGAATCCACCGAAAAATCCCATGACAATTGATTTATAATTAAAATGTTTTAATACAATCGATACATTCACCCCTTTGCCATTTGGAGTATATACTGGGTTCCATGTTCTATTTACATAATTCTTCTTAATATTTTCTCCTGTCATGTTGAAGTCAATAGCAGGGTTCATCGTCAAGGTATAAATCATTCATCATTCTCCTTAAATCAATATCTACCTGCACTTTTACAAACATTAATTTTATGTTCTACTACTTTTTCCATTGCCTTTTTCCCCGGTGTCATGTATTTGCGTGGATCATTTGCTTCCGGATTATTGATAAAATATTCTTTTACCGCCTGTGAAAAAGGTATTTTCAAATCAGTTGCTATATTTACTTTGCATATTCCCAGCCCAATAGCTTTTTCCACTAATTCATCAGGTACATCTGATGCTCCATGTAATACCAAGGGAATGGCAATCTTACTCTTAATAGCTTTGAGCCGGATAAAATCAAGTTTAGGTTTTCCCTTATATAATCCATGAGCCGTACCTATCGCTACAGCCAGTGAATCTACTTTAGTGGCTTTTACAAATTCAACTGCGTTATCCGGATCGGTATAAACAGCATTTTTTTCATCTACCACCACATCGTCTTCGATTCCTACAAGCTTACCTAATTCTGCTTCAACAGTAGTATCATAACGATGTGCATATTTTACTACTTCTTTAGTTTTAATTATATTTTCCTCAAATGGTAATTTTGAAGCATCTATCATACAAGATCTAACCCCCGCATCAATTGATTGCTTTATTTTTCCTATATCTTCAAAATGATCCAAATGAACAGCAACAGGTATGGTTGTTTCCGCAGCAGCTACTTGAGCCATTGCTACCAAATACGCAGCACCTGCATATTCTACAGTTGACGGTGTAGCAGCAATAATCAACGGTGACTTCATTCTAGCCGCCACGTTTACAACAACCTGCAATGTTTCCATATTATGAATGTTAAAGGCAGGAACAGCATAATTTTTTTCCTGTGCATCAATGAGCATCTGTTTTGTTGATAATATCACTATTACCACTCCTATTCATTTCATCTTATGGTGTCATTATAAAATAATTAATTATGAAAATCTTTTCGCAATTTGAAAAACGAAAAAAGCGTTATATTAATTACAGCATAAGTAATTAATATAACGCTTATAACACTTTTCTTTTTTTATACTTTATCATTATTTTTTTCTACTAAATAATCAATTATTATACGTGAAATCATCGACAATGGAATACGCGAGGTAACATCAAATTCTTTAATAGCAATTTTCTTATGATAATATCCCAGCAGGTAATGTGATGCATATTTTAGCAGTGGACTGCTGGAGGCACAAGTTATAACCACCAGATTTACCTTGTTCAAATAACAATTTTCTGCCACTTTTATAAGTTCCCGGGTTTCTCCCTTTAACGAAAATAATATAACCAGCTGATTATTGGAACGTTGGCTTAATTTAACCATAATCGTAGGGTCTTCCGTGGCCAGCACATTATATCCCAGCAATTGCAGCCGCAAAGCAAATTCACGCACTACCTGTTCTGTAGGTCCTCTGCCAAAAACATAAATTTGTTTATCAACAGCTCCCGTTATTTCATTTACCACATCCAATACGTCTTTTAATGATATCCTTTGTAAAACTTCATTTGCCTCTACTAATGTTTTTTTCATTATTTCATTTATACTTATTAAATCTTTATTATCTTTTGGCAAATTCAGTTTATATCGCAATTCGTTGAATCCATTTATACCACATTTTCTGATAGCCCTGGAAACAGTTGCCGGTGAAGTAAAAGTCTCAAATGCAATGTCCACAATCGACATACTGGACAATTCTTTTTCATTGTCATTTATGTATTGAATAATAGAGACTTCAGTTTTTGACAGTGTTTCCATTATATGCCTGTCAATATTTATCAACATATAAAACTCTCCCATATTTATTTAATTAATTTTACTATATTATAAATGGTTAACTTATTCAATGCATATTTTCCTTTGATATAAACCTCGCTGCTATTTTCTGATTTTTTTATCCTAAAATTTATCAAATGTATATCCTTATTATGTTGTTTTTTGATTTTTTATTGCTTATTATGTTATAATATACAATATATTCATAATATTTAGAGGAGGAAGGAAATGAAAAATTTGAGAAAACTGTGTTCTTTTATCATTGCAATTACAATGATAATTGGCATCACAGTTTACACACAAGCAGCATCCAGAGAAGAACTGTCTAGTATTCATGTCTCCCAAGCAGGTGATTTCAAATATTGGACGGACAATTCCCCTGCCAAGCAGATACTAGTCAATTATGTCAAAGACATTACCAACAAGAAAAGTCCTGATTTCGTCCCTGTGCAAGATCGTATCGCAGTTTTTGACCTGGATGGTACATTAATTTGTGAAACGACTCCATCTTATTTTGAATGGATGATGTATCTGCATCGTGTTCTGGATGATCCCACATATACACCACCAGCAGATGTTCGTACTGAAGCTCTCGCAGTTAAAGACGCTATCAAAGAGGGTCATATGCCGCCGGAAATGGAACGGGATGAAGCTATTTCTCAAGCGAAAGCGTTTTCCAATATGACTTTCCCTGAATATACCAAATACGTCCGTGATTTTATGCAGACTCCTGCAGAAGGAATGATTAATCTTAAACGCGGTGAATCATTCTATATGCCAATGGTTGAAGTAGTCTCCTACTTACAATCAAACGACTTTACTGTCTATATCGTATCTGGTACTGACAGACCTGCTTTGCGTGTACTTGTTGACGGAGTTTTAAAAATTGCTCCCAACAATATCATCGGTACCGATACCGCTATCCTAGCTTCTCATCAAAATGGCAAAGACGGTCTCGATTATGTCTATTCTAAGGATGATCAATTAGTTCGCGGTGATTTCATACTTAAAAATGTTAAAATGAACAAGGTTTCTAATATTGCCAGAGAAATAGGCAAACAGCCAATATTAGCCTTCGGCAACAGCAGCGGTGATTTTAGTATGTACCAGTACACTATCACAAATAACAAATACAAGAGTGCTGCTTTTACTTTACTTTGTGATGATACCAGCCGCGAGTTTGGCAATCAACAGAAAGCTGATGCTATGGCTAAAAGTGCTAAGGACAATGGCTGGACAGTAATTTCAATGAAGAATGATTTTAAAACTATTTATGGCCCAGGTGTAAAAAAGGCTGTCATAACAAATAAATAATTTCTTACTGACTGCGATTTAACGAAAACTATTAATAAAAATCGACCTTCTATAATCATTTAGAAAGTCGATTTTTATTTTAGTCATCATTTATACTTTTCTTCTGTCTTGCGTACATTTTTAACTTGTTTTCCACTTGTAATAATTGTCCATTCATCTTGACAATTTTTTCAAGAATTTTTTGTTTATGTTCCCGCAGTAAACATTCCCGTTTATCAATTGTCGTTTCCCCAGCCATACTCCATTCAATAAAATGCCGAATATCTTTTATCGGCATCCCTGTATCCTTTAGACAGCAAATCATCCCCAGATAAAGTAATCCATCTTCATCGAAAATTCTTTGTCCATTTTTATCACGTTTTAAAAAACTAAGTAATTTTTCTTTATCATAATAGCGGATTGTATATATTGATAATCCCGTACGTCTTGCTGCTTCACCTATTTTAAAATACATACTTTTTCACTTGACCTCCAGTCAACTCTAGGTAGTAGTATTGAATCAGGAAGTTTATAATATTTCCAAAATAATTATTACACCAACAGGAGATGATGTAAATGGCTAAGTTTCTCTCATTTAAAAATAAAGTCGTTGTAATAACAGGTGGTATCAAAAATTTAGGCGGGCTTTCGGCCCAGGCATTTATCAAACAAGGTGCCAAAGTTGTAATCCATTATCATAGTATTACTGATCAGCCCCTGGCTGATCAGCTTTTGGCTAAAATACAGTCACTGAACGGAAAAGCAGTCCTTTACCAAGCAGATTTAAAAAGTGCTGACGATCTTAAAAATTTATTTGATTTTGCTGAAAAAACTTATGGGAAAATTGATATTGCCATAAATACCATTGGCAAAGTACTGCGAAAACCAATTGCTGATACAACAGAAAAAGAATTTGACCAAATGGATAATGTAAATAACAAAATAGCTTATTTTTTCATCAAAGAAGCCGAAAAACATATGAATGATAATGGGAAAATCATCAGTATAACCACCTCGTTATTAGCTGCTTATACAGATGGATACTCCACTTATGCCGGCAATAAAGCTCCACTCGAACATTATACCCGAGCCGCTTCGAAAGAATTTATGGCACGTGGAATATCCGTAAACACCATAGCCCCTGGGCCAATGGATACGCCATTCTTCTATGGTCAGGAAACTCCTGAACGAGTTGCTTTTCATAAATCGCAGGCACTAGGAAACAATCTGACTAAAGTCGAAGACATTGTTCCAATTATATTATTTTTAACTGGTGATGGCTGGTGGATAAATGGCCAGACTATATTTGCCAATGGTGGTTATACTACCCGCTGATTGACTCAGATTATGCAAAAGGGGTATCGCATGGACTTGTCTGTCATAAAGATGCAGTTCACTGCCGTGATGCGGTTTCCTGTCCTTTTTAAGGGCAGATAAAGGAAGTGAGTTATTGCATATTTATGAATGGGCTCAGTTACATACGACGCCCCTTTTGGTTTAAGCATCTGCAAAATCACTAGCAGAAAAAGAAAATGGCAGCAGTTCCTCCAAAGTTACTATCTTAATATTCCCTTTTAAATTTGCCATGATTATCTGCCCAATATTAAACTCAGCTATCACCTGACGACATGCACCGCATGGTGCTACCGGCCCATCTGCATCAGCAATCACCGCCAACGCTGTGAATTCTCTTTCGCCTGCCGAAACAGCCTTAAATATTGCCGTCCGTTCCGCACAATTAGTAATGCCATATGATGCATTTTCAATATTACAGCCACTATAAATCTTTCCGCTTTTAGCCAGCACCGCTGCGCCGACTTTAAATTTAGAATACGGACTATAAGAAAATTCCCGCGCCTTTTTTGCAGCCTCAATTAAATTATCAGTCTGCATATATCTCTCGCCCATTTACAATTTTTCAACCTTATCCTTTTCAATACGTGCAAATATCAATGGTATTGCCGGTGGTTTTTCATTACCTATTTGTATTGCTTCCTCATACATATTTTCTGCTTGTTCCAATGTATTTTTTTGAGATGTGTAAAGTGTCGCCAGACTTTCTTCTTTCCGCACATATTGTCCATATTTCTTTTTGATTATTATACCTGCTGAAAAGTCAATAGGAGCATCCTTAATTTCACGTCCAGCTCCCAGTACAACTGAAGCTACGCCACATTTTTCAGCATCCATTTTGGTAATATATCCTGTTTTATCAGCCAACACTTCTTTACTATACGGCGCCTTGGCAAACTTATCCGTATTTTTCAGCACACTGGTATCACCGCCTTGGGCCGCGACCATTTCAATAAATTTTTCCAATGCGCTGCCATCAGCAATAGATTTTTCTGCCATTATCCGGCATTCAGCCAAACTGCCTTTATCCACAAGATAAAGCATATTGGCTGCCAACTGTAAACATATTTCAGTCAAATCTTCCGGACCATTACCCCGCAGTGTATCAATCACTTCTATTATTTCTAATGAATTACCAACTGCATGTCCTAATGGAACATCCATATCAGTGATAACAGCCGCCATCTTCCGTCCGGCATGTTCACCAATTGCAACCATCTTTTGTGCCAGTTCAATAGAATCGTCCAAAGTTTTCATGAAAGCACCGCTGCCTGTTTTTACATCAAGCAATATACAATCACTGCCTGCAGCCAATTTTTTGCTCATAATCGATGATGCAATCAACGGAATGCTATCCACAGTTGCTGTCACGTCACGTAGTGCATATATTTTCTTATCAGCCGGAGCCAGATTACCCGTTTGTCCAATTACTGCTGCACCGATTTTGTTGACAACAGCAAAAAATTCCTTTTGAGTAAGTGCCGTCCTCATACCGGGAATTGCTTCCATTTTATCTATTGTCCCACCAGTATGTCCCAAGCCGCGGCCGGACATTTTAGCGACTTTACCTCCACAGGCAGCAACAATCGGTACAATTACCAAAGTAGTTTTATCACCTACACCACCTGTACTGTGTTTATCCACTTTTTTCCCTTGTATCGCTGATAGATCTATCGTATCTCCTGATTTTGCCATCACTTGTGTCAAAACCGATAACTCATGATCATTCATGCCCTCGAACCAGATAGCCATCAACATTGCTGCCATCTGATAATCAGCAATTTCTCCGCCAACAAATTTATTGATCATATATTCAATTTCCGCATCAGTTAAAACATTACCATGCTTTTTTTTGGTAATAATATCAAATATTCGCATAATTACTCACCTCATACAGATAAATCATCTATTCCATATTTTGTCAGTCAGACTTTTACCCTGTGTCATAAGTTCAACGTCAAAAAAATCTGTCACTGTCGCTGCAACATCAGCAAACGTCGGCCTTGTCCCCAAATTGACCCCTGCTTTTATCGGCCTGCCATAAATGAGCAGCGGTACATATTCTCTCGTGTGATCAGTTCCAGGAGCCTTAGGATCACAACCATGATCAGCTGTTATCATCAAAACATCGTCATTATGCATTTTATTTATAAAACTGCCCAATTGTCTATCAAACACTGTTGCCGCTCTGGCATAACCGTCAACATCGCGCCGATGTCCATATTTCATATCAAAATCCACTAAATTAACAAAACAAAGTCCCTGAAAATCATCATCCAGCAATGCTATCGTCTTATTCATTCCGTCCTCATTACCCTCAATGGGGATATGACGACCTACACCCCGGGCGGCGAATATGTCAGATATCTTCCCCACACAGACAGTAGCCAGATTATTTTTCTGCAGGACATCCAGCATAGTATCAGCCGGCGGAAGCAAAGAAAAATCATGACGATGCGGTGTTCGTTCATAATTGGGAAACCTGCCAACAAAAGGTCTGGCTATAATGCGTCCGACACAATGATCTCCCTGCATTATTTTCCTTGCAATTCGGCAATATTCATACAATTTTTCCAAGGGCACTATCGATTCATGAGCCGCAATCTGCAATACACTATCAGCTGATGTATAGATGATTAAAGAACCAGTCTGCTCATGTTCTTTCCCATAATCATGAATTACCTGCGTTCCTGAATAAGGCTTATTACACAGAATTTTCCTGCCAAAAGCATTTTCTAATTCATCTATAACTTCATTTGGAAATCCATTGGGATACGTTGGCAATGGCTCCGATGAAACTATTCCAGCGATTTCCCAATGTCCAATAGTTGTATCCTTGCCCATTGATCTTTCTCTCAATCGGGCAAATGAACCACTTGGACCTTCTTCTTTATCCATATAATCGATACCATCGATATTAAATAAACCTATTTTTTTCATATTTGGTGTTGCGTAATATGGAGATGTCGTAATAGAGTGCAGCGTATTACAATCATCACTGTCACCAAACTGTGCGGCATCAGGTTCTGCCCCGATACCACAGCTGTCCAAAACAATCAAAAATACACGTTTCACTTTCATCATTTACTGCCTCCTACACAAAATACTGCCATCATTGATTATTGAAAATCAGAAAATAAATCAACAAGAAATAACAAACCTAATGCGTATACCAAAGGATGAACCTGCCTTGCCTTACCTGCAAAAACCTTCATCAGCGGATACATAATAAATCCAAAAGCCAGACCTGTAGAAATACTGCCGGAAAAAGTAATCATCATCACTAACAAAAGCACCGGAAACCATTCAGTAAAATCATTAAACTTTACATATTGCAGCTGACACATCATCATCGTGCCGGTTATTATAATAACCGGTGCTATAGCACTTGGTGGTATGTAACCTAAAAACGGTATAAAAAATAACGCTGCAATAAATAGCATCCCTGCTGTAACTGCCATCTTGCCATTGCGCCCTCCACTGGCAATTCCTGCTGCACTTTCAGCTGCCACGACTGTAGGACAACTTCCCAGCATGCTTGAAAATACAACTACTATCGATGATATTGAAAAGGCTCTGCCAAAATTTTTATTATCCGGCAATATACCTTCTAATATTCCAATTGTATCGAAAACTAATATCATCGTCATTGAAAAAACGGCCAACCAAAAACGAAGGCTAAAAATATTTGTAAAATCCATCTGCCATACAATATCCTTATATGACCATAAATCGTTTAAACTGACTGATATTGGTGAAGCAGTTCCAATTCCCATAGCAGTACCAATAATGCTGACTACTGCAATGGCAATGAAAAAATTACCTCTTACCTTACGCAAATATAATATTATGCTCAATACCAATCCTAAAAGCGTTAGTATTGCTGCCGAATTTTGCAGTGATGCCAATTGAATAATCGAATTTTTTCCGGTTTCTATTAATTCACCTTTTTCCAGTCCTATCTCAACTAAAAACATCCCTATACCAGCGGTAATAGCGTGTTTCAATGACTGTGGTACAGCTTCAGCAATAATTTCAGCCAAAGGTGTGCAGGCTATAATGGTAAAAATCACTCCGGAAGTCAATGATATTCCCAAAGCTGCCCGCCAGCTGAATCCCATATTCAATACTACTGTATAAGAAAAAAACGCATTGACTCCCATCCCTGGTGCTAATACAATCGGTGCATCCGCCCATATTCCTGCCATTAAACAACCTATGATAGAAACAAAGACAGTAGCAAATACACCAAGCTGTATCGGAACACCTGCATCAGCCATAATAAGCGGATTCACCATAATAATATATGATATAGCAAAAAATGCTGTAGTCCCCGCTATAATTTCTGTCTTTAAATCTGTTCTATTTTTATTTCCAATAGTTGTCAACACTTATCTTCCTTTTATTTTTTCACCGTTTCCAAAGCAATTTTTATCATATCATTAAATGATTTTTCTCGTTCTTCAGCAGTGGTTTCTTCCCCCGTAATCAAATGATTACTGACTGTCAGAACAGCTAATGCCTGCACATGATATTTTGCTGCCAGCATGTACAAGGCTGCTGCTTCCATCTCCACAGCCAATATCCCATAAGATGCCAATTTGGGAATATCTATCTCGTCATTATAAAATCTATCTTCAGAAAGAACATTACCGACTTTTACTGGCATTTTATTATTTTCAGCCACTTCGTAGGCTTTATATAAAAGTGAAAAATCGGCTAATGGTGCGTAATTTATTCCTGCTCCAAATGTATTTAGCACTATTCCTGAATCAGTAGTGGTTCCTTGGGCAATTACTACATCACGTACCCGTATAGAATTGTTTACCGCACCGCAAGTACCCACACGAATAAGTTTTTTTACACCATAATCATTAATAAGCTCATTTGTATATATTGAAATTGAGGGCATTCCCATGCCTGTCCCCTGTACTGAAACCGGCGTCCCTTTATACAGCCCTGTATAGCCAAATGCATTTCGTATCTTATTGTAACACTTTACATCATCTAAAAATGTTTCGGCAATGTACTTAGCCCGCAATGGATCTCCTGGTAATAAAACTCTTTCGGCAATTTCATTACTTTTAGCTTCAATATGTGTACTCATGATAAGTCTCCTCTTCTAAATAAATTGTTTTATTAATTTATAGTTGTTAAAATATAGTTATCTTTTTAAGTGAAGTGATTTCATGCAACAGTTGTACAAACTTATAGATGCTATTCCCGAATCTATACAAGGTAAGCTGATTAAAAGAAATATCTCTGCTGGTGAAACAATCCTTTATAAAGGTGAGGATGTCCAGCATGTTTATATTCTCATCAAAGGAATAGTCAGTGTCAGCAGCAAATTCAAAAATGGTCAACGTATACTTTTGCCCAATTCGGAGCTCCCAGTTTTATTGGCGAAGTAGAAAGCTTGGCTGAACAGCCCATTTATGCTGCAAATGTGCAGGCTGTTACCCCTTGCACCACTTTATCCATGCCCACTTCCACTTTTTGGCACTGGCTGGAAAGTGATACTTCCTTTTCACTGCTGATGGCTCAGCTGGTTGCCACAAAAATGTACCCCAGCTCTAATAATAATGGTACTATTAAATTCATGTCCGGTAAACAAAAACTTTTGCATTATCTTATTGACCAACACTTACCGTATGATAAAAGCTATTTTACACTGACTATAAAAAAATATCCAATTTCTTTATAAGTTGCTCCAACCAGCTATACAAAACCAGCGGCAGCGGCACTGACAATCTGACGTCCTACGGAAAATTGCGTCAAAAACCATGCTACAAATATATTTAACACAAATAATATACCGACTGAGCGCCAATTAATACACTTTTTCTTCTTAGAAAATAACACTGCTATTGCCATAAAAATAACTATATCGAAACAGTTTATTATAAAAAACATAATTTTTACCTCTTTTTACGAATTTTTATAATATCTACATTACCAAATATATTACATAAAATTCACATAAAAAAGGTCATGTATCTCTTTTAAAAATAATTATAATAAAAATAGACTTTTGTCTTGATGGCAAAAGTCTATTTTTATTATAATTATTATATTTTATTTATAAACCGACTGACCGGTTTATAAATAATCCATACCAATATGGAATTAATACCGGCCTTGAGCAAGTTAAATGGGATTATTATCGGCAACAGCATTTCAATTACTTGTTTTATTGATGCCCCAAGAAAAAATGGCGTAATGAGCAAATTAAACACAACCATTACAACGGTCATCGTTATTGTACCACAGATCAGAGCAACTTTAGCAGCACGTTTAGTCCTAGTATGATTATACAAAAGTCCTGCCATCACGACAAAACTTCCCGTTGCTGCAAAATGCATTAAAATGCCAATAGGTCCGCCATCCGTACTAATCAATATTCCCTGCAGCAATGCAGTAAAAGCTGTTAATATAATTCCTGCCGACGTTCCAAACAAAAAAGTACCTATCAAAATAGGAATATCCGCCGGATCGTACTTCAAATAAGGGGCAGCCGGTATGAGCGGAAAATTAACAGCAGCTACTAATACTAAAGATATGGCAATCAGCATTGACATACTCGTCAAGACTTTTATTCTTATTTTATTTTCCATAGATTATCCCCAGTTCATCATCTTCTATTATTGTATCATCCTGTCATATCATTCATTACACACATAATCAAACTGCATTGCGATATGCCAGCATAGCAGCAAACGGTCCTTTAACCGTTGCGAGCTGCATCGGTGGGCCAGTTTGCACGATGCGCCCATTTGCCAATACTAATACTTTATCAAATCTTTCAATGGCTGCCAAATCATGTGTTATTACTAAAATTGTACGTTGTCTGCCAATATTCACTATTGTATCAATTATTTCCTGAGCTGTTATAGCATCGAGCCCGGCTGTCGGTTCGTCAAGAATAAGCATATCGCTTTTACCGGCAAGTGCTATAGCAATTATCAATCGTTTACGCTGTCCTCCCGACAAGAACATGCCAGAGCGTCCTGTTTTAGTTGCCAATTTTTGTGGCGTATTTGTTACAAAATCATTTAAACCTGCTGCCATCAATGCCTTATATATCTCTTCATCAGTTATTGACGGATAAAGTATCCGAAAATTTTCACGGATGCTGGCCGCAAAAATATACTGTTCCTGTAAGGCTACTTTTATATTTTCTCTGATTTTTTCTACAGGAATATCATTATAAGGATCGTTATGCCAGTAAACAGTCCCATCATTATACGGTAAAAGCCGTACTAAAAGATTTACCAGTGTACTCTTCCCAGTTCCACTGCCACCCACAAGCGCTACTTTTTCTCCAACCTGCAGATGAAAATTTAATCCGTCAAACAAATTTTTTTCATCATATCCAAACGATATATTTTCAACTGTCAGCAAATTTTTATCTGGAATGCGTTTTGTCTGTTGGATGGGTAACATTGTATTGCGAACCTGCAGTAATGAATCAAGTCGTTCAATGGCTGATGCAGCCTTATTCCATTGTTTTCCCATTCCGGACAATGGTACCAATATTTCCAAAGCGGCCAGTACCGCCAGCAGCAATACTGCTGCCTTTACCGCAGTGATATACGGTAATATCGTTATAAAAATTGCCAAAATACTAACCACTGCCGCTGCTGCTATGACCTGAGCCATAGTACCTGCTAAAATTTCTAAATGAAAACTTTTTTCTTCCTGTCCGATCAAGAAGTCAATTTTATCATTAGTAATTTGTCTTCTTACCCTTCCGTAATTAAACGCAGCCATGTCTCTTACACCATTAATATATTCACAAATTTCTCCTTCCAAAGAAATTTGTTTTTCCCTATGCGGGCAGAAAATATAAGGCAGCAACAACCCTATTGATAAAAATGCCGCAGCCAAAACAACCGCCGCCCCCAGACTATAAGGCAGTATGAATAAAAATAATGCAACAGTCAGCAACATTCCACCCACTGGTGGTAAAACTAATCTTAAAACAGCATCACGCAACTCATCAAGGGACTCTATCACTATAGTAAATACGTCACCATTATTTAAAACTTCCTTGCTGAATGGCAAAGCATTTGCCACGTTTATATATATTACCTGTCTGAGTCGCTGCCAGACTAAAAAAGCTGCATTATGGGAAATATAGCGTTCAGCATAACGAAATACAGCACGAAAAATACCACAGGTCCTGACACCGGTTATCGCCAAAGAAAGCATGTAAAGAGGAGTATGCAATGCTGCATTAGTCACCAAATATGCTGATGCCGCCATCAAACCTACTATACTCATATCACATAAAAATCCCAGCAATACTGACAACAATATAATGGGCAAAAGCGGCCTTGTCATCTGCCATAATTTTTCTTTCAAATCAGGCTTCCCCCCATTGTACTGTTAACCATTTTATAATACAATGCCTTATTACGTTTCAACTCACTGTCAGATCCATGTTCAACTATTTTTCCACGGTCCATCACATATATGGCATCAGCCTGCTTTATTGATGCCAAACGATGCGCAATAATTACTACCGTTTTACCTTCTGACAGTTGCCGAATTCCCTCTTTTACCACTTTTTCTGTTATTGAATCAAGACTTTCAAGTGGTTCATCAAGTAGTAAAAGTGGAGCATCAGATAAAAAAGCCCGTGCCAAAGACAATCGTCTCATCTGCCCACTGCTCAATTTTCTACTATCATCACCGATAATGGTATCAAGCTGCTGTGGCATCGCCGCAATAACCTTTGTTAATCCTGCTGCGCTAATCGCTTTTTGCAATCTCTCAGCATTAACTTTTCTGCCAAGACAGATATTTTCCCTTATACTTGCGTTAAATATATATGCCCGCTGCGCTACATATGCTATATTTTCCCGCAATGAATCAGTTGCAATAGTTCCTATATCCTCTCCATTTATCAATATTTTACCTTTATCAGGCTTAGCAAATTTCATCAGTAATGAGAAAACAGTTGATTTTCCAGCACCACTCCTACCGATCAACGCCGTAACTTTTCCGGCAGCAAACTCCATGTTGATATCACGAAGAACATTTTCCCGATTTGCATTATAATTAAACCCCACTCCGGTAAAAACAATACAAGGTGCAGAGTCTAAATGTATTTTTTTCTTACAAAACTGTTCTCTGGTAATCTTATCATCAAGTAAATTATATATTTTAGGTGAATTTGTCAAAGCATCCATCGCCTGATGAAACATACTACCAGTTTGACGCAGTGGTTTATAAAATTCCGGAGCCAATAATAAAATAAAAAATGCCGCTAAAAAAATCGTTTGCCCTGATAATAACCTAAAACCGATGTTTACCGCTATTATTGCAATACTCAGCGTCGCAATCAACTCCAAAAAAAATGCTGACAAAAAAGCTATACGCAAAACTCTTAAAACTGCTTGGGAAAATAGTTCTCCGGTATCTACAGCTTTTTTTAACTGATTTTTCGTCTGATTATAAACTTTAATAACTGACATTCCTGACAAAAGATTCATAAACAACTCACTAAGCCGCGATAAAGCTGTCCATTGACGATTATTTTCAACTTGAGCCTTTTTACCTATAAGTATCATAAAAAATGGAATAAGTGGCATTGTCAATAGAAATATAAATCCAGATATCCAATCACAATAAAAAGCTGCGGGAAGTATAACAAGCGGTATCACGACAGTGACTATCATTTGCGGTAAAAACTGGGCAAAATATGCATCTAATGAATCAATTCCTCTGGTTAGCAATGGTAACAAATCCGTATTATCGTATATAGAAGAAAGTGGACTGCTTTCACTCAATTTGTACACCAACGCCCGACGTATGCGTCTGCGAATGCCGACAGAAATTGAATGTGTTACAGCATGTATCCCATATCCTAATCCCGTTTCCGCCAAAAAAAGCACAAACAGCAGTACTAACTGTGGTACTGCTGTTTGTAAACTTAATTGAAAGAATAACATCCCATTGATTATATCTGCCAGATAATAACACCGTGCGATAATTACACCTGCTAAAACAATATCCGCTAAAATAATAGCATATATTTTGCATCTATACGGCTGTAACTCACTTAGCAAATTCTTATCAAACATAAATGAAATTCCTTATCACTTTATAATTTTACTATTAATATTCCAAGTCTTTAGCCGTTACACGTTTCCTGAATATCCAATACGACCATGCCTGATAAATTAATACAAGCGGCACAAAAATCACCGCAGCAACCGTCATAATAGATAATGTGTAAGGAGAAGATGATGCATTAGTTATTGTGAGGCTCCAGTCCGGATTCATCGTAGAAATCAATATCCGCGGGAAAAGACCGACAAAAACACTTATAGTAGTGAACACAACTGCTAAAGCACTGCCAATAAATGCTGCACCGCATCTGCCCTGGCGACGAGCAATAATTGCCAGTACAAAAACAATTGCCGCCAGTATCATTAAACCAAGACATAACGAAGATTTGAACATATCCGTATTAGCATAAGTCAATGCCATGCATAATACATAAAAAATTGCTGCTGTACCACCCAGACATGTGCCGACTAAACGCAGCCGCGGCATAAGATGCGACTTTGCATCAAGTTTCAAAGATAAATAAGTCACGCCATGAAAAGCAAATACAAGAACAAATGTTATTCCACCGACAATAGTATATATTGACAATAAATCCCAAAATGTTCCCATATAAATCTTATCACTATTTATCATAAAACCTTTCATGAGATTAGTCACTGCTACTCCCCATAAAAAGGCTGGTAAAAAGCTGCCGATAAAAATCATCCAATCCCACAGGCTGCGCCAACAGGATGTATCATGCTTACTCCGAAATTCAAAAGCCACCCCGCGTACAATTAAACCTATGAGCATCAGAAACAATGCCATATAAAATGCACTGAACATCGTGGCATACACATGCGGAAAAGCTGCAAACATTGCTCCTCCAGCTGTAATCATCCACACTTCATTACCATCCCATACAGGTCCGATGCTGTTTATAAACATACGACGCTCAATATCATTCTTAGCGGCAAAAGGCAATAATATGCCAACGCCATAATCAAATCCTTCTAAAAAGAAGAAGCCGGTAAATAAGACAACAACAAGAATAAACCACAACACCTGCAAATCCATTATAAACCGCTCCCTTCTTCAGTTACATCCTTTCTGACAATCTTCACAGCTACAAATATCGCAGCTATTGCCAGTAAAGCATATACTGCAGTAAAACCAATCAACGATATCCAAACTTCCAATGAAGTTATATTTTGTGAAACAGCATCGCCGACCTTTTGCAATCCGGTAACCATCCATGGCTGACGTCCACATTCAGCAATAATCCAGCCAACCGTATTAGCTATAAACGGTAAAAATATAGCGAGCGACAATAGGCGAAGCCAGCCCGTATTATATTCAGAAAGACGATTTGTATAACTCATATACAAAGTTACAAGCATCAACAACAGCATGATGCCGCCGCAAGCCAGCATAATACGAAAACTCCAAAACAAAAGTTCTACATTTGGTATGTAATTATCATATCCGTACTGCTGCTGTTCTTCAGACTGCAATGCTTTTATTCCTTTAACTTCTCCTGTTGGTGAATTATTGAGCATAAATGACAATGCATACGGTATATCTATGACATTGGTATTTTTTTCCTTATTCATATCTATATTCGCATATATCGTAAATGGTGCGGGATCTGCATTGTTCCAAAGAGCTTCCATTGAAGCCAGCTTCATCGGTTGATTATGTCCCACATACTGTGTGTGCAAGTGTCCGCTGCCCATAACTGAAAAAATTCCAATAATTGCATATATAGCCCCTATTTTAATACCAGTCTTAAAAATAGCAACATTTTCACGACGCAGCAGTTTATAGGCACTCACTGATACAACCAATATCCCTGCTGTCACTATCCCTGAAGTCAATACATGAGCAAATTGCCCAAATACATACGGATTAGTAAGTAATGCTCCAAAGTCAGTCATTTCAGCTCGGCCATTATTAATTACATAACCGACCGGATGCTGCATAAAAGAATTCGCCACCAAAATCCAAAATGCCGACAAGTTACTGCCAAATGCTACCAACCATATGGATAAACAATGTACTTTAGCTGGTAAACGATTTTCACCAAAAATCCATACCCCAAGAAAAACTGACTCCAGAAAAAATGCTGACAATGCTTCCAGTGCCAACGGTGCACCAAAGATGTCTCCCATAAATCTTGAGTACTCCGACCAATTCATCCCAAAATGAAATTCTTGTACAATGCCTGTGACTACGCCCATAGCAAATGAAATTACAAATAATTTGCCAAATAACTTCGCCAACTGTTTATAAACAATTTTCCCATTTTTTAAATATATTGTCGATAATACAGCGACTAAGAACGACAATCCAAGTGATAATGGAACAAATAAAAAATGGTATATTGTCGTTACAGCAAATTGCAGGCGCGACAATGTGATAACGTCCATATCTGCACCCTTCCTCTCCAAAATTAAATTATAAATTCTTCTTATAGTATAATTTTTTACAGCATAAAATGCAATCTATTATTAATTAATAATTAAAATCCTCTTTATAATAAGACTATTCTATATATAGTATACGCTGTTATTCAGCTATATTCCTTCCCATTTTCTTACGCCATAAATCACATAATTTTGAACCAAAATATCATAAAATAAAAAGGGGCTGTGAAATAACGCCCTGACAAATAAAAAAGAGGTCCGTCAGCTCGGAAGAGCCGATGGACCTCTTTTTGTGGTAAAATTTTACGTACGAATGAAAAACATTACCCCTAATCATTTTAAAGTAAAACAGGCATTTTTGCCACTATTCATTTCGGATTTTCTAGATATTTGTGATCCTGTGCTGGTTTTTGACAGATTTATGGAGGAAATCGACTTGGAGAAGTACCTGAAAAATGTTCCGGAACACGTTATCGGACGCATCAGATACAACCCAACCAGCATGTTGAAAACAATCTTATTTGGATTTATGACAAATGGATATATATCGCTCCGAGAGCTCGAAGATTCCTGTAAAGTCAATCTTCGCTTTATGTATCTCATGGAACATGAGACTCCATCTTATCGCACATTTGGTTATTTTATCGAAACTATGCTCAAACCATCCGTTGAGGAATTGTTCAGTGAGATCAACAATAAAATTTTTGCCAAAGATCATGTGGATTTAAGCCATCTGTATATCGATGGTTCCAAATTTGAGGCAAATGCCAATAAATATAGCTGGGTATGGAAGAAAGCAACGGAAAAATCCAGATATAGGCTTTTTGAAAAAGTCACGGTTTTACTCGATGAAATCAACGACGATCTTGCTAGTTTTGGCATTAAAATTGATACGAATTCCGAATACGTTCCTGAATATTTGGATGAAATAACGGATCGGTATGCCAAAATCTATGAAATAGATGAAACAAAATTTGTATATGGAAAAGGCCATCGAAAAACACCTCAGCAGCGCTATTATGAATGTCTTCAGAAATATACAGCCAAACTTAAAGAATATGTTGAAAAGATAAAAGTTTGTGGTCCAGACCGGAACAGTTATTCCAAAACAGACCATTGCGCTACATTCATGAGGATTAAGACAGATTATATGGGCAACGACCAGCTTCTGCCAGCCTACAATGTTCAATTTGGTATTGCGGATGAGTACATAGCTGTAACTGATGTAAATCAATACCGCTCAGATATGGATTGTTTTGTTCCTTTACTGGAGAAATTTCATAATACCTACGGATTTTATCCAAAGTATCCTGTTGCAGATGCAGGGTATGGTTCATACAACAATTATATTTACTGTGAGCAACACGGTATGGAAAAATACATGAAATTTACAATGTACAAGAAAGAAACCACGAATGCAAAGTATCGAGATAATCCGTTTCGCCCAGTAAATTTCAAGATTGATGAAGAAGGCACTCTGCGTTGTCCGGCTGGACAAGCATTTCATCTGCAATACAGACAAAATGTAAACGGGAATCGATACGGACGTCAGGAAGAGGTTTATCAGTGCGAAAATTGTACAGATTGTCCTTATGCTGCCGAATGTAAAAAGACGGATAAAAACAGGACGATTCGTCTTAATCAAGAACTAACCTCTATGCATCAAGAAGTAGTGAACAACCTAGAAAGCATTCAAGGAGCGCTTCTTCGTATGAATCGCTCCATTCAATCTGAAGGTACTTTTGGTATCATGAAAAACAACCGCTGGTACAAAAGAATAGTTCGAAAAGGCATGGAACAGGTACGTTTAGAGATTTTCCTAGTTTCTATCGGTTACAATCTATATAAATATTACAATAAAAGATTGAGAATCAAAAAAGCTGCATAAGCTGAAAAATTGCAGTTCTTATGGGGAAAGGGGAAGTATACTCTTTTTTTGGATTTATCTTGTGAAAATTTCAAAATGGATACAAAAAGGAGCTGTGACAAAATGATTTCTCATTTTGTCACAGCCCCTACAATATACATTATATAAAATAAATTATACTACTAATAATATATAAGCCCCAATACGTGTCAATAATATATATAACAAAATCAATAGCTGTGCAATTGATATCTATTACTACCGATTTTATTTTTTTGCTTTTTTTATTTTTTCTTCAAGAAAGGCAGCAAATTTTTTATGCTGACCAATAGCGAAACCGATGCGTTTTTTTACATCTTCATCATCAATATCATTCAACGCTTCTTCCATTTTATGACAGCGCTGCTGTACTGCAAAAAGCTCATCAGTCAATGGCTGCTTTGCACCCAGTCCTATACCATAAATAGAATCTATACACTCACGCACATTTGCGGCATAGCCCTTCTCACCCGACACTTTTTCTAAATAATCAACAATATAATAAATTATTTCATAAGGATTTTTTCCCTCATTAATCATCTTCATGATATCCATTTTTATATTTTGATCTTTACCATATGCCGGTTCAATAAATTTATTATTCATTATTCACACGCTGCATCAAAGATTATTTCTCTTACCAAATTTTCCCTGCAGATATTCCTTAATATCCGCAGCATGTTCCATGGACATTACCTTATTCATGGCTTCTTTGGCTTCAGCCATACTAACACTGCGAATCAATTCTTTGACACGCGGTATGGAAGGTGCACTCATTGAAAGTTCAGTGATTCCCATAGCCATTAAAATAACTGCTGCATACGGATCACTGGCCATTTCGCCACACATTCCTGCCCATATTTTATGTTCATTGGCAGAATCAATAGTCCGCTTAATAAGCGCAAGCACACCAGGGTTAAACGGATCATATAAATAACTTACATTACTATTGACGCGGTCAACTGCCAGGGTATACTGAATAAGATCATTTGTCCCGATACTAAAGAAATCCACATGTTTGGCAAATATTGGTGTCATAACCGCCGCTGCTGGTGTTTCCACCATTATACCAAGCTGTACATTATCAGAAAAGACTTTATCTTCCTGCTTTAGCATAGTCTTAGCCTCTCCAATGATCTGCTTAACCTTATCAATTTCACTGAGCCTTATGACCATCGGAAGCATCATTGCAGCTTTGCCATACACTCCAGCACGCAATATCGCCTTCACTTGCGGCATGAATATATCACGGCGTGCCAGACAAATACGCAATGCCCGCCAGCCTAAAAACGGATTTTCTTCCTTAGGTACATTAAGATAAGGCAGAGGTTTATCACCGCCAATATCCATTGTACGGATTACACACAACTTACCATTACACTTTTCAACAGCATCCCTATAAGCTTCAAATTGAGTTTCTTCATCAGGGGGTTCATCTTTTCCCATAAATAAAAATTCTGAGCGGAAAAGCCCAACACCCTCAGCACCAAAGTCAGTGACGGCAGTTTCTACATCAAGATGCGTGCTAATATTAGCCACAAGCATTACCCTATGCCCATCAGTGGTTTCTGCCGGCAGCGAAGTAAGCTCCGCATAATGCTGCTTCAGCTTATTTTGTTCATCAATAAGCTTTTCAAACGATTCCATCAATTCTTCAGTAGGATTGACAAATATTTCCCCAGTTTCCCCATTTACAATCACTTCATCGCCATTTTTAATCTCATCAATGCTCTTTTCCAAACCAACAACAGTCGGAATAGCGCGTGCTTTGGCAATAATAACGGCATGACATGTCGTGCTTCCCTGCCCTAAAATTACACCAGCGATCTGTTCTGTAGGAATGTTAGCAATGACGGATGGTTCAATTTCATGTCCGCATAGAATAATCGGATCATTACCTATATCCGGACCTTTTAACCCTAAAATACGACTTACGACACGTTTACCAACATCACGAATATCAACAGCACGTTCACGAAAATATTCATCAGCCATATTTTCGAAAATAGCAGCCGTTTCTTCCGATGCCAATAAAACAGCCCTTGGGGCAGACTTAACTTCTCCTACTTTGGCAATGGCATTATTTTTAAACATTGGATCCTGCACCATCGTACGATGTGCTTCCATAATGCCCGCCTGTTCGGTCATTCCCTTACTTTTCAAGGTTTTAACATTTTCTGCGAGGTCATCAGCAACAGCAGCAAATGCTTTTTCTACCTTGCTGATTTCTGATTCAACATTCTCCGGTGTATATAAATCCATGTATTTTTCAAAATCCTGCCCAACGAGCAGAACCTTGGCTATAGCAATACCGGTAATGACACCCTTGCCACGCAATTTAACTGACATAGATAGTCCCCCCTTGGAGCCATTTTCATACTAAAAGATCATTTTATTATTCTTCACCAAATTTAGATTTTATAAGATCTGACAATGCAGTAATAGCTGCCTGGTCATCTTCACCTTCAGCACTGATTGTAACATCTGTACCTTGCTGCAAACCAAGGCTCATGATCATAAGAATACTTTTAGCATCAATGGTCTTGCCCTTAGCTGTTAATTTGATTTTTGATTTAAATTTGTTTGCTGTCTGAACAAACATCGAGGCCGGACGAGCATGCAGACCTGTTTTGTTTTCAATAGTTAATGTTTTTTCCATGAGTTATATCCCCTTTTATAAAAAATTAATTCTCTAGCAGTTACACTGCACTTCTTAAATTATACCGAATACACAGTAAAATTACCAGCAAAAATTTACATAACCATATTATCATTTAACATAAATATTACTATTTTTATCTTGCCGATTTTTTTGCTTCTCACCGATATTTTAAATAATTGTTATTTTTCCAAAAAATATTATATAATTGTAAATAAACTTATTTGATTAAAGTTATCAAAACAGCATTGATATTATCAATAAAAACAAATTATATAGTCATATATAATTACAGGCTAAAGACGAAAGCACCTGCATTTATCCACAGCAGGTGCTTTCATCATATTTATCCACAAAATTTAATCTTAAAATGAATTTTTTCATTAAAAATGTCAAAGAAGAGGAAACTGCTGGTGGTAGTTTCCTCTTCTTTTTCTTCCACATTGCCAGCTTCTTTAAATTCATGCATGCGAAAGTGAGCGTTACCTGTAGTTTAATTTTTTCTAGGCCGCTCATTCTTGTATAACGCATTGCATGTTTTTCTTTTGCATCAGCAAAAACGCGCTCTATTGTTTGGCTTCTTAATTTATAAATATCCCTGTATTTAGGAACATACCGGTATTCTTCTGCAAGCTCCATATATTTTGACCATACATGCGAGGTTATGACTTTTACACAATTTTTACTATTAGTACACTGACTTAAAAGTGAACAGTTTTTACATGTTTTAGCATCACTTTTGTATTCACGGTAGCCTTCTTTATTGGTGGTTGAGTACTTTAAAACTTGGTTTGCTGGACAAATCATACAGTCATAATATTCATCATATACATACTCGTACTTACGAAAAAATCCCTGCTTAGTCATTGGTCGTTTATAAGGAACTGATGGTATTTTTCCATTTTTTATAATCTCTCTCATAATAGCAGGGGTTTTATAGCCGGCATCTAGCGCAACTACTTCATTTGTGTCATTGTATTTATCTAGTTTTTTATATACGCCATGAAACATTTGACTGTCATGGATATTGCCGGCTCCAACAACAAAATCCAATATGAAATTATTTTTATCACAAGCTGTATTAGCTACATAGGCAAAGCAACGTTCATGTTCTCCTTTTACAAATAATCCACTTTCTGGATCTGTCTTACTTTTGCAGATGCTTTTCCCTGATGGTGGCTTAGGCCCTTTTTTTGTAGGTTTTTTACCATGCTTTTTTCGATCAGCATCTATTTCTTTTTCCAATTCTTGCTGGTAATTTTTTATTGTTTGATCAACTTTTACACGTTCTTTTTTATTACGGTTAGCATTGGCCTTTATGTGAGTTCCATCTATAAAAATTGCACTGGTATCTACGAAACCTGCTTTTTGTGCTTCATCTAAAATCCTATAAAACACTCGTTCAAATATATCTGTACCTTCAAATCTTCGTTTGTAATTTTTACCAAACGTTGTAAAATGGGGGACTGACTCCATTAATCCGTAGCCTATAAACCAGCGGTATGCAACATTAACATCTATTTCTCTTATTGTTTGACGCATGCTTCTTATTCCAAACAAATATTGAATAAATACTATTTTAAATAAGGATACAGGATCTACTCCTAAATTGCCTTTTTGTGAAGTTGAGTACATTCCTTCCACTTCATCATAAATAAAACTAAAATCTATTGCTTCATCTATAGCACGAAGTATGTGATCTTTGGGAACTAAATCGTCCAGTGCTACAAATTGTATTTGTTTTTGTGATTGTCTATTTTTCTTTTCATACATAAAAAATTCCTCCCCAATATAATTTTACCATATTGGGGAGGAATTTGGGGTTATTGTCTACACTCTGAAATTATATAGTCATATATAATTACTATTTTATTTAACTCTTATATTCATAATCGAATGTAAGGTTATTGCAAAATTAACATATCATTTATATCCTCTAAAAGGAAGGTAATTAACATGTATAATTTTTCTGTAAACCCCGATCGAGCCGATTCGGGATCGGTTAAATGGTCAGCCATGAAAAAAATAAACCCACAAGTCCCATCAAAAATAGTCCCTCTTTCAATAGCTGATATGGAACTCATGACACCGCCGGAAATCATTTCCGGCCTGCAGGCTTTTCTCTCGCACACAGTTCTCGGTTATACTATTCCGACAAAAGGATATCTGCATGCCATATCCAACTGGATGCAGCAGCGTCACAACTGGACAATTGACCACAGCTGGATAGTTCCATCTCCAGGTGTGGTTCCGGCATTGTTTAATGCTGTCCGGGCTTTTACTGAAGAAGGCGACGGTGTTATAATCATGCCTCCTGTTTATCATCCATTTTCCCGTGCCATCACCAAAAACAATCGCCGTATAATAGAAAATTCTCTATTAAAGAAGGGTACTGATTACTATATTGATTTTGACGATCTTGAAAAAAAAGCTCATAATCCAAAAAACAAATTATTAATTCTCTGTAGTCCGCATAATCCGGTGGGACGTGTATGGACAAAAAAAGAACTGCAAAAGATTGCCGATATATGTTTGTCCAATAACGTTAACATCGTCTCTGATGAAATACACTCCGATATAGTTTTGCCTGGTTATCGGCACACCGTACTGGCTTCATTGAATGATACCATAGCTGAAAATTGTATAATATGTACTGCCCCTTCCAAAACTTTCAACCTGGCTGGTCTGCAGGTATCAAATATCATCATCAAAAATGATCTGTTGCGCCGTCAGTTTATCAGCACAGCGGTAAAAGCAGGCTATGGTGCTCTCAATATAATTGGTTATAAAGCATGTGAAATAGCTTATACTGAATGTTCTGCGTGGCTGGATCAATTTATATTGCTTATTGCTAAAAACAAAACCCTTTGTGAAGACTTTATAAGAGAAAACATTCCACAAATAAAGATAACAAACATGGAAGGTACTTATCTGCAATGGTGGGACTGTCGTGCTCTTGGTATGACAAAAAATGAATTGGAAACTTTTATGACACAGCAGGCTTTAATATTTGGTGATGAAGGTTATATTTTCGGGCACTCAGGTGACGGATTCGAACGAATAAATCTGGCTTGCCCGACATCGATCCTGGAAAGTACTTTAAATCGCTTAAAAACTGCATTAAACAAAACATTAGATTAAAAATTAACAGCAGTTATCAATCATTAAATATAGTTAACTTTATTGCTAATACCAGTTGACAATATATGCATTAATTAATATACTTAAGGAAAACTACTCTGCCGGCATCTATTCAGATCACAGCTGGGCAGAATGATAAAGAGGCTATAATAATGCATATTGGTACAACCCTTGCCGAACTTACCGAAAAAATTATCCAGGGAGATCGTATTATGCGTGGCGACGATCTTTCGATTTTTCTAGATGCTCCGCTTGATGAACTGCAAAAAAATGCCTACATTTTACAAAAACATTTTTGTGGTAATCATGTAGATCTTTGTACCATAATAAATGGCCGCAGCGGTCGCTGCGGTGAAGATTGCAAGTATTGCGCCCAAGCATCTTGCCATCACACCGGTATCGAGGAATACGATCTGCTGCCACAAAATGAGATCATCAATAATGCCCGTGCCAATGAAAAAGCCGGTGTGAATCGTTTTGCCATCGTCACTTCCGGACGGGCATTAACCGGAAAAGATTTTTCACGTGCCTTAGAAACATATCGAAAAATGAAACAAACTCTAAATATAGAACTTTGCGCATCACATGGTTTTTTGACCGCTGAACAATTTCATCAGCTGCATGAAGCCGGTGTAACAAGCTACCACCATAATATTGAAACTTCCCGTCGTTTTTTCCCCAGTATCTGCACCACGCACACTTACGATGACAAAATCCACACAATAAAATTAGCTCAGGATGAGGGATTATGCGTCTGCTCGGGTGGAATTATCGGAATGGGAGAAAATTGGAATGACCGGCTTGATATGGCGGTCAGTTTAGCTGAACTTGGTATTCAATCAATACCAATAAATGCATTAATGCCAATAAAAGGCACTAAGCTGGCAAATCTGCCCCGGCTCGCCGATAAGGACATTCTTCGGACAATTGCTTTCTTCCGATTTATCAACCCAGAAGCTAATATTCGGCTTGCTGCAGGAAGGAAACTACTGCCCGATAATGGTGAAACAGCCTTTATCAGCGGTGCATCAGCCTCTATTACAGGCAATATGCTGACCACCTCCGGTACAACGATACATGATGATTTGGAAATACTCGAACGACTCGGCTTATCGAATAAATAAAACGCCATTATAAATTAATCCCCCCTTAATAGAATTTTCTACTAAAGGGGGATTAACTTTACACAGGCATATTAATCATGAAACTCTTCTATATATTTTCCAGCAACTTGAACCGCAATTGCACCATCATTAACGGCTGTTACTATTTGGCGCAAAAACTTCTTACAAACATCACCGGCACCATATATGCCCTTAACTTTCGTTTGCATATTTTCATCTACTATAATATAACCGTCTTTATCGGTGATTCCTAATTTTTTAGCAAACCCAGTTACCGGATCACTGCCAATATAGGGAAAAATTCCACTGGCATGAATCTGCATGAGTGCATCGCTTTTTGCATCCTTCACAGTCAAACCGGATACTCTATCATTTTCAATAAGCACTTGTTGCGGTAATTTATTTCTAATAATCTCGATTTTATTATTAGTCAAAACTTTTTTCTGAACAACTTCATCCGCTCTGAACACATCACGCCGGATAACAATTGTTACCTTATTTACCACTCTTGTTAAATAAATAGCTTCCTCTAAGGCAGAATTGCCGCCGCCAACGATTATAACATCTCTATCTTTATAAAAACCGGCATCGCAAACAGCACAGAAACTTATTCCCTTGCCAATCATTTCCTGCTCACCCGGAATATGCATCAAACGTTCGACTGTCCCTGATGCAATTACCACGCTGTAAGCTTGAAATCTCTTGCCATCTTTACATATAACTGTTTTCACTTTTCCTTCATCAACAATATCTGCTGCTTCAGCAAAAACAAATTCCGGCCCGAATGAAGTTGTCTGTTCATACATGGACCAGGCCAAATCAGCACCATTTACTGATTTTGTTCCCGGCCAATTTTCAATTGCGAATGTCTTGACTAACTTGCCCCCTGGTGCATCAGCTTCCAAAATAAGCGCTTTTAATCCCGCACGGCAGGCATATACGGCTGCTGTCATCCCGGCAGGTCCTGCACCAATTATAGCTACATCATAAACAACATTGTTTTCCATAATGTCAGCCAACCTTTTTAGCTGCCAATTCTTTAAGTTTAGGAAGTAAGACATTTTCAGGAATAAAACCACTCATACTATTTTCAGCTTCACCATTAACGATAAAATAA
The DNA here is from genome assembly GCF_014076555.1 of Pectinatus frisingensis. Classification (NCBI taxonomy): domain Bacteria; kingdom Bacillati; phylum Bacillota; class Negativicutes; order Selenomonadales; family Selenomonadaceae; genus Pectinatus; species Pectinatus frisingensis. The sequence continues at coordinate 65,831 of NZ_CP045424.1, read as the reverse complement.
AGTGTAGGTACAACTGTTACATTATATTTTTGTGCTAATTCTGGTTCCTGATCTATATCCACCTTAACAATATCTATATCTACTTCATTCTTGCCTTCTATTGTTTCAAAAACACGCCCCAACATCTTACACGGGCCACACCACGTAGCAAAAAAATCAACCATAAATGTTTTCTTTTCCGCTATCATTTTATTAAATAGCTCCTTGTCTGCATGTATTATAGCCATTGCAGATCCTCCTCTCATTTATATATATCCGATTAACTATATAATATTTTATCCCCTGGAAATTGTCAAGTATTTATAGTATTTTATCGCAATAATATTTATTAAATAATATTGATTTTAATCTATCTTTAGTTCTGTAATTTTTTTATTACTGCTATATTGTCCTGTTTTCTTACCATCAACCATTACATGCATCTTATAATCATCAAGTTTACCGGCCTCATCAGCAATTTGTGCAAATGATTTGTGCTGTTTATAGCTTTCTTCCATTACACTATTCACACTTCTATCAGTCAAATCCGCAACAATTTTTGCTGTTCCAGCTTCACTGGCTGTTGCCGAAAACGCTGTAATCGATGCCAATCCTATAGCAAATATTGTTGCAGTAATAATATTCATTTTTTTATTTGACATTATAACGTCTCCTTCGTATAAATAATTTCACTTATCAACCAATACCATATTTATCATTTATATTATATTATCATTAAAATATGGCAAATTTATGTCACTTCATATTTATATTATCGTATGAAAAATATATCACAGATATTTTTCTCAATTTATTTTTTTCCATAAAAAAAACAAATTTATTTGTTATTATAACAATAAATTTATATACTGAAATATATTAAATACTTTAAATAAATTCAAAACTGTTATAAAAAGAGGGATATACTATGAAAAATATGCTCATTGCTGAAGACAATAAACAAATTGCCACAGTTTTAGGAGAATACGCCAAACAGGAAAATTTTAATGTTTTTTTTGCTTCAGATGGTACAGTAGCCATTGATATTTTTAATAAAGAAAGCCTCGATATTATTCTCCTTGATATAATGATGCCAAAAAAAGATGGGTTTGCCGTTTGTCGTGAAATTCGTCAAACCTCTAATGTTCCGGTCATAATGATAACCGCACGTGGTGAAGATTTTGAACGAATAATGGGCCTTGATATCGGTGCCGATGATTATATTGTAAAACCGTTTTCCCCAGGAGAAGTAATGGCCAGAGTCAGAGCTGTCTTACGCCGCATGGAAGTCACTTCCAGCGATCAAAAACGGCTTTTAAAATATAATGATATGTCCATCGATCTTAACAGCTATACTGTCTCTATTAACGGAAGAGATGTTTCTTTAACAAAAAAAGAAATCGAACTGCTATGGTTATTAGCCTCTAACTATGGCAAAGTTTTTTCCCGTGATAATCTTTTGGACAGTATCTGGGGATATGACTATTTTGGTGACACCAGAACAGTAGATTCACATATAAAAAGACTGCGTGCCAAATTGAATACCAAAAGTGACTATGGTAAAATGATAAAAACGGTATGGGGAGTGGGATATAAATTTGAAGCCGCCGAAAATGAAGATTAAAATTGTTTATAAATTATTTGCTTTTTTTACGGCAGTATTGTTTATCTTCATGCTTATTTTAAACGGTTTTTTCTACTTTTTTTTCAACAAACAGACCGTTGAGCTGCGCCGCAACGATCTTCGGGAAAAAGTTGGAACAATCGCCAACACAATAAGTATGTTTTTGCAAAATGACGCCCCGACAGATGACCAACAGCCATCTCCATCGGTACAAACAGTTCCGCCGCATGAAAATATGCACATGCATATGGGTATGTCCGGCACAGCTATGCCTTATTACCGGGCATTAGTTTACTATATAAAACTATTGAATCGTATGGATATGTCAGATATTTGGCTGATAAACGATAATCACCAGTTTTTAATCAGCAATAACCGACATCATCATCCCGTACAATACAATGAACTGCCTACAGGTGGTGTTGATGTAATAAATGAAGCTTTACAAGGAAATATTGTCGTTGCTGACAGTTTCAGCGGAGTTTTGGGTACACCGGCTACTACAGCGGCAGCTCCCATACGTGGTGCCGATGGCAGTTACGTTGGTGCCGTATTAATGCATGTCCCCTTAAATGAAGTCAATAATTCCATTTTTTATGCTATAAGGCTTCTCATTATAAGTTCACTTTTTGCCATGGTTATTTCCCTGCCGGCCTCATTACTGGTATCTTATTATTGCACAGAACCCTTGCGGAAAATGAAAACAATGGCTCTTTCCATTGCCGAGGGAAATTATGCTACAAGAGCACACGTCCATCAATCTGATGAAATTGGCGATCTCGCCTCATCACTTGATCAAATGGCTGTGCGGCTTGATGCTGCCGCAAAAGAAAGTGGACGGCTTGATAAAGCCCGCCGTATTTTCATTGCCAATGTATCGCATGAATTGAGGACACCTGTTACTGTTTTGCGTGCCTCACTCGAGGCATTGACCAATGGTCTTATAAAAGATGATGTCCAGCAAAAAGAATATCATCAACAAATGCTTAATGAAACTATTTATCTCGAGCGGCTGGTCAACGATATGCTGGAACTTTCAAAATTACAAAATCCTGATTTTAAAATAGAAATGACAAAATTTATTCTCAATGATTTGGTAAATGATGCCTCAAGATCAATGCGGCCTTTTGCCGCAGCCAAGCAAATACACATAAACACCAACATCGAATTACCACCTGCCCAATTAATCGGTGATTATGGACGACTACGGCAAATGTTGATGATCGTAATCGATAATGCTATAAAATTTTCGCAAAAAAATGATTTTATTACCATCCATCTTTATAATAAACCAGAAAAAAAATCTACCGCCTTTCTTTCCATAAGTGACAATGGCTGTGGTATAGACCCGGCTGTCCTGCCGCATATTTTCGATCGTTTTCACAAAACCAATGACGAGCGCAATAAAAAAGGTACCGGCCTGGGTTTGGCCATTGCCAAACAAATAGCCTTACACCATGATATTGAAATAAAAATAGATAGTATCTTAAATAAAGGCGCAACTTTTACTTTTTCTTTTAAAGATATTCATCTTTTATAGTACTGATATTATATATCGCAATTAAGCGCATTTATCGGTTCGCCGATTGAGGTTTAAATTACAATGGTGTATAATATTAAATTATTTCTGTAAGCATATCAATATACTTAATTCACCCACTTTTCACAGTATTTTATTTCAAAATCGAAGGAGCACTCATCTACATGTCAAAATTTAATTTTCATTTAAATGAATCCTTAGAAAGCGCTATTCGTTCTTTCTATGATGATAACCCTTTTACTAAGGATTTAGGCGTAGTAATCGACAAAATTGACTATGGCCGCATTGATATAAGCCTCAAGGTAGAACATCGCCATACCAATATTTATCAAATAACTCACGGCGGTGTCTTGATGTCATTATCAGATGCTGCGATAGGCGCTGCATGTTTAAGCCTCAACAAACGTGTCGTTACACTCGACTTCAGTATAAACCTATTAAGAGCTGTACCAGAGGGGCATACAATAAAAACCCAAACAGAAATTATCCATAATGGTAAGCAGACAGTCGTTGCAGAATGTTCCATTTTCGATGAAACCAATAAGTTATGCTGCAAAAGCCGTGCTACAATGTTTGTTGTCGGACAATTGCAGAAATAAAAGCAAAGGAGCATTCATGTGCAATTTTTACGCTATTTTATTTTTACAATAATATTTTCTCTATCGACAATTTCTTTCGTTTCGGCAGACGGCCTGCCGACAGAATTCAATACAGCAGCCGCACCGGAATATGGTCTTACTGCTAAATCCGCCATATTAATTGAAGCTTCTACCGGACGCGTAATATTTGAAAAAAACGCTGATGCCCGTGAATATCCAGCCAGTATGACTAAAATACTTACAGCTATTTTGTCACTGGAAATGTCCAGCCCCGATGATATAGTTCACATAGCAGATGAAGCCGCTGATGTAGATGGCTCCTCATTATATCTGGAAAAAGGCGACATCATGCGAATGGATGAACTTCGTCAAGGAATGATGCTGGTATCAGGTAACGATGCTGCAGTAGCTATTGCTGATGCAATAAGCGGTAACACTACGGCTTTCGCTGCAGTCATGAATCAAAAGGCCAAACAGATTGGTGCTATTAACAGTCATTTTGCTAATCCCAATGGATTACCCGATCCCAATCATTATTCTACAGCCCGCGACATGGCTAAAATTGCCCAATATGCTTATCGCAATAAAGAATTTCGTAAGATAGTCACAGTCCAAGAACAAGAGATTCACTGGCTGACCCCCAACAAAAAAATGGTTTTTGATAACACTAATCATCTTTTATGGGACTACCCAGGTGCCAATGGTATAAAAACCGGTTATACAGATGAAGCCGGTGGTTGCCTGACCGCTTCTGCCACCCGCAATGGCGTCACTTTAATCGCTGTTGTCATGCACACCGATGATGGAGAAGAAAGGTTTACCGAAGCCCGTCAGCTTCTCGACTATGGTTTCAAAAAAGTTCGATCCCATTCAGCTTATAAAAAAGCCGATTTAAAACGTTCAATCCATGTACATGACGGACAAGTTGCCCAAATTAATATAACCCCTGCAAACGACATATATTATCCATTGATCAATGATGAAGACAGCTCAGCTTATTCTGTTAAGCTTGATATTCCTAAATATGTAAATGCTCCGATTAAGACCGGTGATAAAGTTGGCACCGTCGATATTTTATACAACAATCAAAAAGTAGGAGAAGTTCCTATGCTCGCTGACAGATCCAGCAATAGGGGCTTTAGTTTCAAATCATTATATTATGTTTTATATGACAGCATAACAGATTTATTTACTGTTTGACGTGCCGGTCAATTTAATGACCGGTATTTTTATTCTGATTAATTTTTAAATTTACTATAGGGGGCGTTTATATTGTCTGTTTTTCTTCACGCTATAGAAGGTGTTATAACACTTTTATTAATGGGACTTGCCGGTTGGTATATGGCTTATAAAGGCTGGATAGATAAAAATAATAAATCGCTTCTACCCAAATTGGTAAATTATATTTCGCTGCCGCTTTTTTTTATCTATAATCTCACCACCACTTTCAGCAAAGATCAATTAGAACATTTAATTTCCGGAGCTGCTGTCCCGTTCATTTCAATGATTATTTGTTATTTTCTCAGCTTATTATTCGTCCGCCTTCTTCATATACGACACGGACATCGTGGAACTTTCAGTGCTTCTTTCACTAATTCCAATTCCATTTTTGTTGGTGTCCCCGTCACCTTGGCTCTTTTCGGTGAAAAAGCTCTGCCCTACGCTTTATTATTTTTTTTCGCCAATACCACTTTTTTTTGGACAATAGGCAATGCTTCAATTCAATCCGACGCTAACAAATCGGCATCATGGCGGGATTACATGACACTGTCTACTTTAAAAAAAGTTTTTTCGGCACCAATATGCGGCTTTTTAATCTCTGTTTTATTAATTTTATTTGATATAACGCTGCCGCCTTTTTTAATGGATACTGCCAAATATCTCGGTTATATGACGACTCCTGTCGCTTTAATCTTTATTGGATCAACTCTATACTCCATGAATTTCAAACAACTTAAATTTGACCGTGATCTTAACGGTGTACTTACAGGGCGCTTTATAATAGCACCAATTATAACTTACATAGTAGGTTCATTTTTTCCTATCCCAGAACTTATGTTTAAAGATTTTATCATCATGGCATCATTGCCGGCAATGATCCAAACGGTAGTCTTATCCAGTTTATATAAGACTGATATTGAATATGCTACTGTCATTGTCTCTATAACCACTATATTTTCAATAATTACTATTCCTATCTACATGGTAATTCTCAGTTATTTATAATTACATACAAAAGGACAAAAAGAACCGCAGCATACCTACCGACCTCCCCAAAGTCAGACCTAAAAATCTAACTTTGGGGAGGTCGGTATTTTCATGGTAAAATATATTTATGAATTCAAAAAATGTATCGTACAAGAGTACTTGAATGGAAAAGGTGGATATGGAAGTTTAGCAAAAGCAAATGATATGTCGGGATCTGGTCCTGTTAAGTGTTGAAAAGAGAAACTTAGCTTGTTAAGGCCTGTACAGTACAGGCTGAAGCTTTCCACAGCATAAAAATATCGAGATAGCCGAAACCTATCTCGATACAAAAGTCTAACCTTCGGAAATCATCTTAATATTTATAATGACTTTGGTTTTTTAATATATAATTACATACCTACCTAAAAAATATGCTACCCACCTGATATACAATTGTTGCTGCAACCCATGCAACAAATAATTGAAAAAATACAGAGAACAATGCCCATCTCGCCCTACCTGTTTCTTTTCTTATCGTTACTAAAGTTGCCACACAAGGAGTATATAGCAAACAAAATACCATTAAAGCATATGCATTCAGCTGTGAAAAACCAATTTGTGACAGCTTACTGACAACATTGGTCATACCCATCTGTGAACTTATATCACTCACACCATAAAGGATACTCATGCTTGAAACCACAACCTCTTTTGCAGCCACACCAGATAATAAAGCCACTGCGATCTGCCATACATCAAGCCCCGCCGGTGCTAAAATTGGTGCTATAACTCTGCCGATAAAACCGCCAAAACTTTGTCCTATATCACTTACCATACCGGACATATTAAAATGTAAAATAAACCATATCAGTAATGATGCCACAAAAATAGTAGTTCCCGCCTTTGAAAGGTATGATTTCACTTTTTCCCAGGCGTAGATGAATATTGATGCTGCATTAGGTGATTTATATTCCGGCAATTCAATTAAAAGCGTATTGGTATTTTTATTTTTATCAATGCGAGAAAAAATTAACGCCAAAGCTATTGCGACTACAATTCCCAAAACATACATAGAAAATGCTGCATACATCGCATTATCCCCAAAAAACATTCCTGCTATCAGTATATAAATAGGTAATCGCGCGCTGCATGACATAAATGGTGTAATCAATATTGTTTTCAATCTATCCCGTGGATTTTCCAGTGCCCTTGAAGCCATTATTGCCGGTACACTGCAGCCAAATCCAAGCAGCAATGGAATAAAAGCCCTGCCGGACAACCCTACTTTACCCATTATTCCATCCATCACATAAGCTACTCGTGACATATAACCACTGTCTTCAAGAACGGCCAATGCCAAAAATAATATAAAAATATTGGGCAGAAATGATAATATACTGCCAACACCGGTGATTGCCCCATCAACCAAAAGTGATGTTAAGACAGGACTGACATTAATATAGGTCAGAAAATTTTTTATTATATCAGATACTTTATCAATTCCCAAAACGATCCAATCCTGGAAAAAATCACCAATTGTAAATGTTAAAAAGAAAATGAATGCCATTATCAATAAAAATATCGGTATTCCCCAATAACGATGTGTCAATATGGTATCTATTTTGTCAGTATTCTTTGATTCTTTATCTTTGTGAACAAGAACTTCTTCAATTACTTCCTCGATAAAATCATATTTTTGCTTGATAATTTCTTTTTCATAACTTTTTTCCGCTACAGTTGCTATATCAAGCGGGTATTTATTCATTATTTCTTCATCATGCGCCAGTACTTTCAAAGCATACCAACGCAAATTATTTATTGGTCCATATTTTTCCTTTAAAGCAGTTTCTACTATATCGATCTTATCTTCTAACCAATCATCATAAACTACTACAATATTTCTGTGATGTCGATGCTGATGACTGCTTTTTTTTTCGCGCTCATTTTTATGCTGATGCTCAATTTTATCCATGCCATGCCGTCTGTTATGATGTGCTACAGCATGAAGCAAAATTTCCAGCCCCCTTTTCTTACGAGCTGAAACAGGTATAACAGGAACCCCCAGCATTTCCGGTAATCGATGTAGATCTATGTCCATTCCGCGTTCTTCAACAACATCCATCATATTAAGTGCTATTATCAATGGTTTTCCTAACTCAATAAGCTGCAAAGCCAAATATAAATTGCGTTCCAATGACGATGCGTCAACTACGTCAACTATAATATCAACTTCATCTTCCAATATATATTGACGGGATAATTTTTCTTCCATGGTATAAGAAGTAAGACTATAAATGCCCGGTAAATCGACCAATTTATAATGGTTATTATGATATTTCAACGCTCCTTCCTTTTTTTCTACAGTAACCCCAGGCCAATTAGCGACTTTCAAATGTGCTCCGGTATATGCATTAAATAAAGTAGTTTTCCCACAATTAGGATTACCGATAAAAGCTACATGAATATCCTCACTCATTTTCGTATTCTCCAATCTCTATTCCATCAGTAATTTCCCTTCCCAAAGCAAATCGCGTACCACGCACCTTTAAAATAATCGCCCCATTATGTTTTTTATTTAAAATGACCACTTTTACACCAGTCGTCATTCCCAGCATTTCTAAACGTCGTTCAATATTGTTGGCCAAATTTATATTTTTAACGACATAACTTGCATTAATACTACCATCAGATAAAATCATTAATTACCTCTCCATGTGCAAGAATGAAATACCTTGCCGACAACTCCCTATCGACAAGGTATTATTATGTAATTTAGTATAATAGAATACATTAATAAAATCAACGTTTTACCATCTCCCAATCTTTATCGGATTTCAAAGAAAATCATATCAGTCTACAACTTAATAATAAATCTGTATTATATAACCCAGCTAAAAATAAATCTTTTATTGCCGCAGTCTGAGGAAATTTAATAACTGGAATTATCAGAATAATGTTTATATAATACATTCAGATGGAGGATAAAAAAATGGTTATTCAAAATAAAAGAATTTTACAGATATTAAATTTGCTTAATAAGAATGACAAAACCATTACTGGTAAATATCTGGCAGATTCAATAGGAGTGAGTACCAGAACTATAAGAAATGATATAAAAGAAGTCGAATATTTTTTAAAAAATAATGGTGCCCATATCATTGCCGAACCTGGTAGTGGTTACAAATTGTCGATTGATGATAACGATAAATATGACATTTTCATCAACACTCATGCCATTAACACATCAAGAGAGTATAGGGGAACAAATATTGTTCCGGCAGATTATAATGATCGTATTTCTTTTATTATAGCTCGAATCTTATTAAACTCTTTACACAATAAAATTGTAAAACAAGAAGATTTAGCAGAAGAGTTATTTATAAGTCTATCCACATTAAAAAAATATCTAGGTGATATAAAAAAAAGTATAGCTCGTTTTAATCTCAATTTAACTACCGACAGAAAAAATGGCATAAAAATAATGGGCGATGAAACCAAAATAAGATATTGCATATCCGAGTATGTTTTCAACCGGGATGATCTATTAAATCTATCCAACAATCAATTTTTCAATGACATATTCCCACATCAAGAAATAGAAACAATAAAGCACATATTATTAAAAATTATTTTAAAATATAATATTCATCTAACAGACATCGCCTTTAAAAACTTATTAGTCCATATTGTTATTACTTTGCGCCGTTCTGGCAAGGGAAATACTGTAGAATACACTAAAAATGAACGCAGCAAACTTCAAGCATCTCAATACTATAAACCTGCATCTGAAATACTCAATACAGTTGAAAAACAATTGGGAATAGATATCCGTAATGAAATTTTTTATCTTACACAACATTTCATTGCCAGTCAAAAATTTATAGTATCAGCAAAAAAAAGATCTGATTTTAAAAAATTATTAACAGATATTTTAAATAAAATCTATAAGCATACTGGTATAGATTTATCCGATGACAGCGAATTAGTATCCGGAATAACCATCCATCTGATAGCGGCAATAAGCAGACTTCGTTTTAATATGAATATTCGAAATGATATCTTAAAATCTATTAAAACCAATTATCCGCTTGCTTTCGATATGGCAGTCATAGCAAGTGAAATAATAGCTCAAGAAGAAAAAGTACAAACTAACGAAAATGAAATAGGTTTTCTTGCCATTCATTTTGGAGCTGCCTTAGAAAGAAATAAACTAAATGATGAAATGGGAAAAACTGCTGTTATCGTCTGTGGTGCAGGACTTTCCACTGCACTTTTACTTAAAAGCAAATTACAAAGAAGATTTGGCAATATTTTGCAAATAAAAAAAGTAATGAGTTGTTATGAACTTGATGAAAAAATAATAAAAGAAACAGATTTTATATTCACTACCGTACCTATAACCCATATAATTTCAAAAAAAATCATCCGCGTAGAACCTATAATGACAGAATATGATCTTACTAGAGTTGAACAAAAAATAAACGAAATTTGCACTGGTGATGAAATACCACTGAATAATTTTTTTAAAAAAGATTTATTTATCCCATTATTAAAAGCAAATTCATCTAAAGAAGTGATAGAAAAAATTACTAACAAAATGCTACAACTTGGTTTTATTGATAAAAATGTCAAAAAATCTATCTTTGATAGGGAAAAACTTGCTTCTACCGAATTTTCCAATTTTATAGCTATCCCCCATCCTTTAACAAATCAAATGAAAAATCCGGCAATAGCAGTTGCAGTATTAAAAAACCCAATAATATGGAATAAAGAAAAAGTGCAAATTATATTTTTACTTAGTATTCCCCAAAATCTTTATAGTGTGTGGGAAAGTATATTTAAAAAAATCTATAATAATTTCATTGAAGGCAGCAGTGGTGAAATTTTATTAAAGACACGATCATTCACCACATTAATCAATGAATTAAAATACTAAAATCAGGATGTGTTTTAATGAAAAATACTATAACGTCAATTTTTGACATGAATATAAAACCCGAATATTTATTTATACATTTAGATGCCGCTGACAACATGGATGCTATAAAGCAAATGGCTGTGAATTTAGCTAAGCAAGGTGTTGTAAAAAATAGCTTTATCCCGGCAGTTTTAGAAAGAGAGCGCATTTTTTCTACCGGGTTACAATTTGATGAAACTGGTATAGCTATCCCTCACACCGATACTCAACATATCAACTCATCAGCCATTAGTATTGCCATTTTAAAAAAACCTGTCACTTTTCAGGCGATGGGCATGCCCGATAGCAAGGTAAATGTCGAAATAATTTTTATGCTTGCAATAAAAACTGCCCATGGGCATATCAAATTTTTGCAAACATTGATGAATCAATTACAAAACAAAGTAATTTTGCATAATTTAATAAATAGCACTTCTAAAAAATTATTAATAAATAATTTTAAATCATTATTTAATAAGGAGAACTAATATCATGAAAAAAATTCTTGTAGCATGTGGAGCAGGTGTCTGTACTTCAACCGCAGTTTTAAATAAATTAAAGAGTATATTGGATGATCGTGGTTTTAAGGGAAAATATGAATTATCCCAATGTAAAGTAGCAGAAGTTCCGGCCAAATCATCTGGCTATGACCTATGTATAGCCACTACAACCGTTTCAGAAGTTAAATGTCCATTTATAATGGGAATTCCATTTTTAACGGGGCGAGGATTAGATGATGTCATAAAAAAAATATTAGAAGAATTGGAAAAATAATTAATTTTGTGAGGTGAACTTTATGGATACAGTATTATCTGCTTTTAAATTCATACAAGGACTGGGACCTTCTGTAATGATGCCCATAATTATATTCATTTTAGGAGTAATACTTAAAGCCGGTATTGGGAAATCAATAAGAGCCGGTTTAACTGTCGGTATTGGATTTATTGGACTTAATTTAGTTATCGGCCTGATGAGTTCCAGTCTCGGACCAGCTGTTCAGCAAATGGTAGAACGATACGGATTAAGTCTTTCAGTTATAGACGTCGGCTGGCCGGCAGCTGCTGCAATAGCCTTTGCTTCAACATTAGGCACAATAATCATCCCCTTATGTTTATTGATAAATATAATCATGCTTTTTACCAACACTACACAAACTGTTGATGTAGATATATGGGACTATTGGCATTTTGCATTTACCGGAGCCTTGGTTGCTATTATTACAGACAGCCAAATATTTGGTATTATTGCGGCTATATTAAATATGATAATAATAATGGTTATTGCCGATTATACGGCACCAGCATTGGAAAAAACAAACGGTCTAACCGGAATATCGCTTCCCCATGGATTTACCGGTGCTTATGTTCCTATTGCCTGGGTAATAAATAAAGTATTTGATTGTATTCCCGGTGTAAGAAATATAAATATTGATTTAAATAAAATACAGAACCGCTTTGGCGTTTTCGGCGAACCAATTCTGGTAGGAACCGTACTTGGAATAATGATTGGCATTGTAGCCGGTTATCAAATCGGTGGTGTTCTAACTTTAGGCATAACCCTGGGAGGCGTACTTGTATTAATTCCTAAGATGGCCGCTATGCTTATGGAAGGACTACTGCCAATATCAGATGCCGCATCTGAATTTATTGAAAAAAGGTTCAAAAATAGAGGGAAAATATATATCGGTCTTGATTCTGCAATAGGGATAGGCCATCCTGTCACATTAGCCGTTTCCTTAATCCTAGTGCCATTAACTGTATTCATGGCCGTTATATTGCCAGGAAACAAAGTTCTTCCTTTTGCTGATTTAGCTGTAATTCCATTCATGTTTGTTTTGATTATTCCTATGGTAAACGGAAATGGATTTAGGGCTTTAATAACCGGTATAATCACGATTGCTACAGGACTTTTAATAGCTACCAACCTTTCTCCGTTGATAACAACTGCAGCAGTTAATGCCAAATTTAAAATGCCTGAAGGTGCAATGGCCATTTCTAGTATATGTGACGGAGCTAACCCTCTCACATGGCTTATTGTACATCTAAATGATTTAGGTGTAATTGGAGTAAGCTTATTGACTGTAATAGCCATTATCTTATTAATATTAAATAGAACACGCATAATAAAAGAAGCTAAAGAAATACATTCTCTAAAAGATGACACTGGTATATAAAACTATGAAAATATATATTTGTTCTTCACAGGAACGTATCTTTCAAATCATAATTCCATCAGTAATATCTGCCTGCGGTCTATTTACTTGTATTGCAGTATTTTTCACTCACATTGAATACAGTCTCCCGGCCATATTAATAGGTATAATTTGTCTATACACTATTTATAACACCTTTTTAACTGGAAGTTATCCTGATAAAGTTATTATAACTAATAATTACATTGCATTTTCATGCATGGGAAAAATCCAATATTATAAATATAATGAAATAAAATACTTTAAAGTAAGAGACTCACAATACTCAAAAAATATGTTTCTTAGAATAAATCGCCCCTTATTCGGCAAAGGTCGATTTTGGATAAACACCCGCAGTTTCCACAATGGAAATGACTTATATGAATATATAATAAATTTAGAATATAAAATACACCCAAATTCATTAAAAAGCATTGCTCGCAATAAAATTATATAAAAGAGGTAAAAACATTGTTTGAAAATGAAAAACAAAAAATTATCAATACTGGTTTAAAAATTGACAAATATGGCCTAATTGCACTTTCCGGCGGTAATGTAAGTCAACGTATGCCCTCTGGAGAAATTCTAGTCACACCTTCAGGTATGATCTACGAAGAACTAAATAGAAACGATATTATTGTTATGGATATAAATGGTCATATTTTAGAAGGCACACGACGCCCATCTGTGGACACTACCGCATTATTATACATCTACAGTCATATGCCGGAAGTTAATGCTGTTATCCACACACATCAACCATATGCAACGGCTGTCAGTTTGATAGCTGATGAGCTTCCATGTGTTCTTACCACTTTAGCCAATGCTACCAGAGGAAACGTAAAAGTTTGTCCATTCAGCTCAGCTGCCAGTGAGCAAATGGGTATTGAAACAGTTGAAAATATAGATAATAGATTAGCTGTAATTTTAAAAAATCATGGTGTTATAACAATAGGCAACAGCTTAAAACAAGCCCTTTATTCATGTGTATATTTAGAGGAAGCTGCCAAAACATATATGATAGCCAAATCAGCTAGTGACAGTATATCTCAACTTACCAGAAAACAAATATATGAAGCTATCGAAGTTTTTAATCATTATGGACAAGATAAAAGATAAAAGGTGGAATAAAAAATGCTAGTCTCAACAAAAAAAATGTTATCAAATGCAAAGAATAAAGGGTTTGCCATCCCTTCAGCAAATTTTATTGATCAAATATCAGTTATATCACACATAAAAACGGCCGAGAAAATGAATTTACCATTAATTTTATCATATGCACAAGCACATTCAGTATATCAAAGCATTGAAGAAGCTGCTATGCTGGGACATTTTTATATAAAAAATTCTAATGTTCCAATTGCATTACATTTGGATCATGGCATGGATTTTCAATTTATAAAAAAAGCTATCCAACTTGGTTTTACATCCGTTATGATAGATGCTTCACAAAAAAATCTCTCTGACAACATAGCGATAACCAAAGAAATAGTTGATTTTGCCCATAAGAGAAATGTCGCAGTAGAAGCGGAAATTGGTCATGTGGGAACCGGCATGAATATTGGTCAAGGCGAAACAGATGTTGATGATAATAGTATTTACACAACAGTAACAGAAGCAAAACAATTGGTTGAAGGAAGCGGAATTGACAGCTTGGCTGTATCGATAGGAACAGCGCATGGCCTTTATAAAGGAATACCTAAAATCAATTTCGATCGTTTAAAAGAACTATCCCAAAATATATCTATTCCATTAGTTTTGCATGGTGGTTCATCTTCAGGTGACAACAATCTTGAAAAGTGTGCCCTTAATGGTATAACCAAAATAAATATATATACCGATTTTATAGCAAATGCATACACCTATTTGAAAAAAACTGACACTAATAACTATTTCGATGTAAAAAACTCTCTATCGCAGAGTATGAGCGATACTTTAGCTCATTATTACAAGATTTTTCACACACAGTCTTTATCATGATATCAGTAATTTTGTTTGGAGGATTTACGAATGAAAAAAATTAGACACCCTTTCCTAGTGGTCAATCCCAAATCATATCTTTACGGTTTAAGATCATTAAAATTTGCCGAATCAATAGACAATATTGCCGCTAAAAGCAATATACAAATCTTTTTTACGTGTTCTTTTACCGACATCCGTTATATAAAAGAACATACTCACCATCTTATCATAACCGCACAACACATGGATGATCTGAAACCTGGTCGTGGAATGGGACATGTACTTCCTGAATCACTGCAAGACGCCGGTGCAGAAGCCGTATTCCTCAATCATGCCGAAAATTCCCTGACAATTTCACATCTTTCAAATTCAATTATTCGCGCAAGAGAACTTGGCATAATATCAATAGCATGTGCAGACTCACTGATTGAAGCCACCTCTATAGCTAAATTAAATCCAGATATACTGTTATGTGAACCTACTGATTTAATTGGGACTGGGCACATAGCTGATAATAACTATGTATTGAAAACCACTTCGCAAATCAAATCTATCAATTCTAATATTTCCGTCATGATTGCTTCTGGTATAACTACTGCACAAGATGTCTACAACGTAATCAAACTAGGAGCCGATGGTACAGGAGGAACAAGTGGTATTTTAAAAGCTCCTAATCCTGTACTCAGAGTACAGGAAATGGTTGATGCCATTTTAAAAACAGAAAATGAATAGGAGATTAAAATGACTGTTTACAAGGAAACCATTGCTTTACAATCACATGGCGAACGACCTACATTTATAAATATTACATCGTCCGTAAAAGAAAGCATTAAAAAAAGCCAAATCCAAAATGGAATTTGTACCATAATATCACCACATACAACATGTGCTGTTTTTTTTGAAGAGTTTGTGCACGATTATGATAAAAATGGTGATGAATTTTTACAGATAGATTTAAATAACACCTTAAAAAAGATAATTCCTGATAATACATCTCAAGGCCAATATAACTATCCCGGTAAAAAGCACTATCAAGCAGTAGAAGCATGGCCCGATGCAGACTCTTATTTACCCGGAGGGGACCGTAATGCGTTATTAAATTGTGATGCCCATTTAAAAGCTACATTAATTGGTTCAAGTCAAATATTTGATGTAGATAGTGGTACATTAGGTGTAGGCGTTACAGGATATATTTATTTTGTCGATTTTGACAGGACCAGACCTCGCACACGAAAGTGTAAAATTATCATAATTGGAGATTGTTAAAATTAGAAGGGACAAATTACAAAACATTTGTCCCTTCTAATTTTATATTAATAATATAAAATTACCTGCTTCTTCTGCGCAGAACTCTTTTAAAATGTTCATTTTTCCCTCTGCCCAGATAACTCCTGGCAAACATATGCGGAATAGCTACCCCTACAGCTATTGCTAATATAGTAAGATTGGCTGTAATACCACTTTGAAACACCTTTATAAAAGAATTTACATCTATGATATTTATATTAATAATACCGAACATCAATCGATACATAAAAACTCCAGGAATCATCGGAATTACTGAGGGAAGCGTTATTACATGAATGGGCGTATGGACATAATGAACTGCTTTTATAGCTATAAAGCTGACTATCATTGCTCCGGCAAATGATCCTGTAGGTAATCCCATTCCCAATCCAATATTTATAAAATTCCTTGTACAAACCGAAATCATTCCCCCCAAAGCAACCACCCATAATAAACGTTTTGGTACGTTGAAAATCGTTGAAAAACCTACTGAGGCAATTGCCGCTGCAATACCATAAACTAAATATGGACCACTCGGTTGTGTATTTATCATCGTAAAATCTTCTACCTGACATAACCTAATGGCAAATACTATGCCAAAACTCATACTGAACACCATCAATATTGTATTTACCGCTCTGGTCATACCGGAGACAATATAATTGTCCAGCATATCCTCTACTGAATTTATCAATGGTATCCCCGGAACAATAAACAGGGCACATGCTAAAAGTGGATGCCATGGTGTCACAGACCCTGGCAGAAAATGAACAAAATATGCTAATACTGTAGACGCAAATGATGCAATTGCTATTGAGGCATAAGGATTTATCGAAAACTTACGGCAATATCGGCGAACTTCAAACCCCAATGAGGCACAAACGGCCGTGTACAAAAATGCTGCCCAATCCCCACCAAATAATTTACAAAAACCACCACATGCTAATCCTGCCCCCAAAGCAATAAATACCCGCGAATATTGTTTTTTTGCATACATTATTGCTTTTAAATCTCGTTCATAATCTTCCAATGTATAATTTTTCTTTATAGCACGCCATGATAATTTGCTGACTGCGGATATTTTTGTCATGTCTACACCATGTTTTATACATTTTTGAAACTTAGTAACCGATTGGTTATCACCATTTATATTCACCATTATAGTTGTATATGTGATATGAATATGGAACGCATCGAGATTAATTCTCATAAAAGCTGCCACCCGCTTCATAGTGCGTGTAATACGATTCGTATCAGCAGCATTCTCCATCAATATTTGCCCTGTTTTCAAAATAAGTGCCAATTTCTTATCTATTGCAAAATATGGATCATTTACATCCAATCTATTTACCATACTATCATTCCTCTAATAATGTATTTTGTATAATATATACATAATGAAACAAAACCTTTATATGAAATCATAAACACATTTTATTTTATATATATTGTGTATTAATCGCCATTATATATTTATCAACCGAATTTTATTATATGGAGGTATATATTTTTTTTCAACTAAATTTATATGATTTATAATTATCGTAATAATACCCATAATACATAATACAATAATTAAAACTTCCACTGTCCCCTGTTCTATGGTATCTCATATATATTATCTTACACATATTTAACAGTAATTTCAATTTACCATAATAATTTATATTATAATATTCCTAAATGTAATAAAAATATTTACTATTAATATAATATATATAATCTGCTAATTTATGTTATAATTTATATTGATTTAATTTTTCATCACAGATGCATACAGTAATTATTATTATGATTAAATATCATAACCTGAGGGGATATAAATGGAATTTCAACAGTTAGAATATTTTTTGGCCATTGCTCATATCGGTAACTTTACCAAAGCCGCTAAATCGGTATCAATAACGCAATCGGCTTTAAGTCGTTCTATTATACGATTAGAAAAAGAACTTGGTGTCCAACTGTTGAACCGCAACGCCAAAGAAGTAACTTTGACCAACTACGGTGAAATGCTGCTGACTCATGCAGAGCGGATAGTCAAAGAAGAAACAGCCGCAAAAATGGAAATTGACAATTCAGATCGTCAAACAATAAATCTATCATTTCTTCATTCATTGGGAAGCTACATCGTTCCACGGCTTATAAGCCAATTCAGAAAAACCTATCCTCAATGCCGATTCAGACTTAATCAGGACAATTCAACCATACTGACCGAACAACTGATAAAGGGAAAAACCGATTTATGTATATGTTCTAATATACTAATGAGCGAAACAGTTGGCTGGCTGCCTTTATGCTCTGAAGAACTATTTGTCATTGTTCCTTTGAATCATCCTTTAGCCAAACGAACTACCGTTACTTTAAAAGAAATTGCCGAGGAATCTTTTATAACTTTAAAACCATTTTATGGACTTCGCCTTTTGGCAAATCAACTTTTTGATATGGCCGGTGTCATACCGCACATCGAATTCGAAGGTGATGAGATAGTAACAGTAGCTAATTTAGTTGCAGCCGATCTTGGTGTCTCACTTATTCCGATGATTCCCGGATTGGACAGACTAAATCTCAAATTTCTAAAGCTATCATCACCACATTGCCGCAGAACTATCGGCATAGCTTGGGATACCAGCAGAATATTACCACCATTGGTTTATAAATTTCAAAAATTTGCTCTCGACAGTTTTTCCAGCGACCAATAAACATATACTAAGCCGCGTAATTTGCGGCTTTTATTATTTATTTAAAAATCAACGAGGTGACGACTATCATGCCTGAAATGCCTGAAGTAGAAAGTATACGACGCACATTAAATAAAAATATTCGAGACAAAAATATTAAAAGTATCAATATTTTATTACCACGATTGATAAAATTTCCCGATCCTGATATTTATAAGCATCGGGTGACTGGCAATAAAATAAATAATCTGACACGGCGCGGTAAATATCTAATCATGCATCTGGATAATGGAGTAATGGCTATTTTCCATCTGCGGATGACCGGACGTCTATGCTATGTAAAAAAAGGCACTTCAGAAGACAAATACAAACGGATAATTTTTAATCTGGATAATAATGATAAATTGATTTATGCCGATACACGTACCTTAGGAACACTATATGCTATAAAACCAGAAGAAATAAATAAAATCAGCGGTTTATATACATTGGGCTGCGAACCTTTATCCAAAGAGTTTACACTAAAGTATCTGCGTGAAAAATTAAAAAACTCTCACGGAAAAATTAAACCTTTTTTGTTAAACCAAAAAAATATTGCCGGACTTGGCAATATTTATGTTGATGAATCTTTGTTTCTGTCTGGTATAAATCCCAAACAAAATTGTAATACAGTCTCTCTCAATCAAATAAAGCTGCTGCATACAGCTATAAATAAAGTAATCGGCGATGGTATTCGCGACGGCGGCACTACCTTTCGTGACTATGTGAACGGTGACGGCAACAAGGGTACCCATCAAAATAATTTATTTGTTTATGGTCGTGACAAAATGGCCTGTCAAAAATGTGGTACAATAATAGAAAAAATTAAGGTTGGCGGGCGTGGTACCTGTTACTGCCCAAAATGCCAAAAATTACGATAATAAACGTAGGTGCATCATATGTATAAAATTGGTCTGACAGGCGGCATTGCCTGCGGAAAAACAACTATATGCTCATTCTTACAAGAATTTGGTGCCAGCATAATTGATACTGATAAAATAGCCCATGAATTAGCTTGTCCTGAAAATTCACTATGGCAAGCGTACTATGCTCATTTTGGCGAGAAAATATTACTTAATGATAAAACCTTGAATCGCCGCCTCATCGGTAATATCGTTTTTTCAAATTCTACGGAAAAAAATTGGTTAAACAAAACCAGCCATCCGCTTATTTTAGCTGAAGTAAAAAAAAGAATCACCAGACTAACCGATTTGGGCATAAAAATTGTCATTTTAGATGTGCCTTTATTATATGAAATTGGCTGGGATAGATTTGTCGACGAAACATGGGTTGTCTATGTTGACAAAAAAACTCAGCTTAACCGTCTACGGCAACGCAACAGTTACACCTTTGCTGAAGCCAGGCATCGTATACAGTCTCAAATGCCTTTATCACGCAAAATAAAATATGCCGACAAGGTAATCAATACGGGCAATCCGTTACTTATAAATAAAAAAAATACTTATAAATTATGGACAGCTCTACAGCAAAAGCTGGAGAAAATAAATGAACAGCAATAATCACAAATCGACACTCGATTATATACTAAAAACAGCACAAGGCTTTCTTATAATTATGATATTTTTATCAGTGGTTTTTGCTGGTATTTACGAAGGACTGCAAACACATGTAATCGAAAAAGTAGAAAAAAAATATCTTTATCCTTATCCTTATGAAATTACTATTGAAAAATATGCCAGACAATACAATATTGATGATTCCCTAGTTGCAGGAATAGTATTGGCAGAAAGCCGTTTTATCCCGGATGCAAAATCGCATCGCGGCGCTATTGGTTTAATGCAGATAATGCCGGAAACGGGCCGATGGATAGCCAGCAATATTGATGATAAAACTTATAACGACAACAAACTCTATGATCCTGAAACTAACATTCACTATGGCGTATGGTACCTATCTTTTTTAATGAAAGAATTTAACCGCAATGAAATTTTAACGATTGCTGCCTATAATGCCGGACACGGACAAATAGAGCAATGGCGCAATACATACAGCTGGAACAGCAGCTTTGACGACTATAATAAAATTCCGTTTAAAGAAACACGTGATTATGTCCAGAAAGTGTTAAATAACAAGAAATCCTATCAAAAATTATATCGCGATAAAGAATTTTAATATTTGACAACCTAATATCTATGTGCTATGATTTGAAAAATGCAATATGGCCCTTTAATATAATCCAGCGAGGTTGAAAGGGAAATCAAAAGTATATCATCAAGATAGCTGTGCTTTTTTATGCCTTGCGCATAAGAAAGCTTTTTTTATATATAAATTTAAAAGGAGCAACTATGGTGGAAAACAAAACGGCTTCATTATGTGGAAAGAATATTCTGGGTCTGGAATATTTTTCCCGGGAAGAAATCGAATTAGTCCTTCAAACGGCAGTGGAAATGAAAAACATTATTCATCGCGATATCAAAAAAGTTCCTACCCTGCGCGGCAAAGCAATCGTAAATTTATTTTACGAACCAAGTACACGAACACGCACATCATTTGAACTAGCCGGAAAATATTTAGGGGCAGACGTAATAAACATAACTGCCGGTTCCAGCAGCATCGTCAAAGGAGAAAGCTTACGGGATACATTGCTCACCATAGAAGATATGGGCATTGATGCCATCGTTATGAGGCATAAAGCAGAAGGTGCTGCCGAATACGCAGCAAAAATTGTAAAACCCGTAATAATCAATGCCGGCGACGGAGCACATGCCCATCCTTCGCAAGGGCTCTTAAATTTATTTACTATCCGCCAGTATAAAGGTGATTTTAAAGGATTAAAATACGCTATACTCGGTGACATTTCTCATAGCCGTGTAGCTAGAAGTGATATATGGGGGATGCGAAAAATGGGTATAGAAGTACATCTGGCAGGACCACGTACTTTGATACCACGCTTCTTGTACAAAGAAAAAGGCATCTTTATTCATGATCATATTGAAGATGCTATTAAAAATGCTGACGTCATAAATGTATTGCGCATACAGACAGAACGGCAAAAATCCGGTCTTTTCCCATCGACCCGTGAATATGCCCGCATCTTCGGCCTCAACGAACAAAGATTATCATTAGCCAAAAAAGATGTCCTAGTAATGCACCCCGGTCCTATGAATAAAGGCTGGGAAATTTCTCCCCAGATCGCCTACAGTACTCATTCGGCCATCCAAGAACAGGTAAAAAACGGTGTAGCTGTGCGCATGGCACTTTTAGCCCTTGTTTTAACAGGAGGAAAACATGATGAAATTATTGCTTAAAGGCGGCAAAGTTATCGACCCAGCCAACAACATAAATAAAATTGCCGACGTTCTTATAGAAAATGGTAAAATCACTGATATAAGAGAAAATTTATCTATAGATGACGGTAAAACAATTGATGTAACCGACAAAATCGTCGTTCCCGGTTTAATTGACATGCATACCCATATGCGTGAACCTGGTCAGGAAGCCAAGGAAGATTTTGTCTCAGGATCACGTGCTGCAGCAGCCGGAGGCTATACTACTATAGCCTCTATGCCCAACACCAAACCGGTTGTGGACAGTTCCATTATAATAAAAGGACTTAAACAACGTGCCGCAACAGATGCCATTGTTAATATTGAAATCATCGGTGCACTGACCAAAGGGCAAAAAGGTATGGAATTAGCTGAAATCGGTGACATGAGCCAGGCTGGAGCTGTTGCTTTTTCCGATGACGGTCACTATGTACAAAACTCTAAAGTCCTATTAAATGGTCTCGACTATCTGCGTCCTTTCGATAAAATAATCATCTCACATGCCGAAGAAACATCCCTCGTAGAAGACGGTGTAATGAATGAAGGCAAAAAAAGCGCTATGCTCGGTTTAAATGGTCGTCCAACAGTAGCTGAAGACATTGCCGTAATGCGTGATATTCTGCTGGCTGAATATGCTGATGCCCCAATCCATATCGCCCATATCAGTACCCGGCACGCCATTGAACTCGTCCGTCAGGCTAAACAGCGCGGCATAAAGGTGTCTGCAGAAGTCACTCCGCATCATCTCACCATGACTGAAGATATGGTCGATATCACCGATTCATGCACAAAAGTAAATCCGCCGCTGCGCACAACAGAAGACACTGATGCTGCTGTAACCGGGCTACTTGATGGTACAATTGATGCTATCGTAACAGATCATTCACCTCATGCTGAGGAAGAAAAAGATAAAGAATATCAATACGCCCCAAGCGGTTTTCCCGGACTTGAAACCGCTTTAGGGGTTCTTCTGACCGATCTTTACCACACCGGTAAAATTACTCTACCATTGCTTATTGAAAAAATGACGGCAGGACCCGCCAAACTTTTCAAGTTAAATAAAGGCACGTTAAGTAAAAATTCAACGGCGGATATCACCGTAATCGATACCCAAAAAGAATGGACAGTTGATAATACTAAGTTTTATACAAGAGGCACCCACTCCCCATTTGTCGGCAGAAAACTTAAGGGTAAAGCCATCATGACCATAGTTTCTGGAAGAATAATTATGCAAAATGGTATAATTATAGATTAAAATATATTATAATATAAATAAGCTAATTCATGCATCGCCTTTCGATAATATTTATTTCGTCAAAAGGCTGTGATATGAGAATATGCATACTGATAATCTTCGGAGGTGCTTTTATTTGAAGGGTAAATTAATACTGGAAGACGGTAGTGTATTTACTGGTGACCTGCTTAGTGAAAAAACGGCTACCGGTGAAGTTGTATTTAATACAGGAATGACTGGTTACCAGGAAATACTGACAGATCCATCCTATTGTTCACAAATAATAACATTGACCTATCCACTTATTGGCAATTACGGCACAGCCAATAAATTTAACCAAAGCCGTAAATGTTTTGCCCGTGGTTTCATAATCGGAGAACTTTGCGAAAGTGGCAGTAATTGGCAAAAAGAAAATGAACTAAGTGATTTTCTTAATGATAACGGTATTTCTTGTTTATATAATGTAGACACACGGGCACTGACCCGACGTTTGCGCTCCGCTGGAACAATGAAAGGTATAATAGTTGCTGAAAATGCTTCAGCAGAAGAATGCAAAAAACTTATGGCTGTTCCTTTTGATAGACAAACAGTGACCAAAGTAACTACGCCGGAAAAATATGTGTTGGAAGGTAATGGTCTGCACATTACAGCAATGGATTTCGGTGTTAAAAGGAACATGTTGGAGTCACTACATGCCCGGGGCTGCAAAGTAACTGTTGTTCCTGCGCACACCAGTGCCAAAGCTATCCTTGATCTTAACCCTGATGGAATATTTCTTTCAAATGGTCCCGGCGACCCTAAAGATGTGCCGGAAATAATTGCCGTAATAAAGCAGCTTATCGGTAAAAAACCCATTTTTGGCATATGTCTGGGACATCAGCTTATAGCTTTAGCCTGCGGTGCCGACACTTATAAATTAAAATTTGGCCACCGCGGTTCCAATCAACCGGTAAAAGATTTGCGCACCGGCCGCGTATATATTTCTTCACAAAACCACGGTTATGCCGTAGATGAAGCTTCACTGCAAAATCTGCCCTTCAGTATCACTCATATATCAATGAATGACGGTACAGTAGAGGGAATGCAGCACAACACTCTGCCGCTGTTTTCTGTGCAGTACCACCCGGAAGCTTCTCCCGGACCCGATGATAATACCTACCTATTCGATGAATTTTGCACAATGATGAAGAAGGGGGCAATATAATCGTGCCGAAAAAAAAATATCTAAAAAAAGTAATGGTAATCGGCTCCGGCCCAATAATAATAGGACAGGCTGCAGAATTTGATTATGCCGGTTCACAAGCCTGTCGTGCACTTAAAGAAGAAGGCCTTGAAGTAGTTTTAGTCAACAGCAACCCGGCAACTATAATGACCGATACACATATTGCTGACCGTGTCTATATAGAACCACTTACCGTAGATTTTTTAGAAGAAATAATCAGTAAGGAACGTCCTGATGGGCTT
Organism: Pectinatus frisingensis; assembly: GCF_014076555.1. NCBI lineage: Bacteria > Bacillati > Bacillota > Negativicutes > Selenomonadales > Selenomonadaceae > Pectinatus > Pectinatus frisingensis. The sequence continues at coordinate 40,803 of NZ_CP045424.1, read as the reverse complement.
TTAGCCACATTAGGCGGTCAAGCAGGCCTTAATCTTGCCGTTCAATTATCTGAACACGGTATTTTAGAAAAATATAAAGTAGAATTGCTCGGTACACCGCTGAACGCCATAAAAAAAGCAGAAGATCGCGAACTATTTAAAGAAACTATGCAAAAACTCGGCGAGCCAATACCAGAAAGTACTATAGTCGACAATGTAGATGATGCGATAAAATTTGCTAATAAAATTGGTTATCCTATAATTGTCCGTCCAGCATATACAATGGGCGGTACCGGAGGCGGCATTGCCGATAAAGAAACCGATCTTAAGGAAATCGTTATCCGCGGTCTCAAATACAGCATGATTAGTCAAGTACTGATTGAACGTTCTGTTGCCGGTTGGAAAGAAATAGAATATGAAGTAATACGTGATGGTAATGATAACTGTATTACTGTCTGCAATATGGAAAATTTTGACCCAGTCGGCGTGCATACGGGCGACAGTATTGTCGTAGCCCCCTCACAAACCCTGACCGATCACGAATATCAAATGCTCCGGTCAGCTTCACTACGCATAATCCGTGAACTTGGTATTGAAGGCGGCTGCAACGCACAATACGCACTCGACAGCAAAACAAACAATTATTATGTAATAGAAGTAAATCCCCGTGTCAGCAGATCTTCTGCGCTAGCCTCAAAAGCCACCGGATACCCAATAGCAAAAGTCTCGGCAAAAATAGCAATCGGCTACAATCTCGATGAAATCACCAATGCCGTAACCCAAAAAACCAAAGCCTGCTTTGAACCGGCTCTTGATTATTGCGTAGTCAAATTTCCCCGCTGGCCATTTGACAAATTTGTCTTAGCAGATCATACTCTCGGCACCCAGATGAAAGCAACGGGCGAAGTGATGTCCATCGACCGCAATTTTGAAGGTGCTATATTAAAAGCCATTCGTTCACTGGAAATAGGCGTTCATCGTCTCTCTATGGAACATATAGCACATTGGGATGACAACACCGTCCTCAAAAGTCTGTCACTCATTAATGACGAACGTATTTTTGTCATTGCTGAAGCACTGCGACGCGATATAGCCGATGTAAACCAGATAAACGCCATAACCAAAATAGATAAATGGTTTATCGAAAAGATAAAAAACATCACTACTATCGAAAATCGTATCCTGCATGAAGAACTAACCAAGGAACTATTAGCAGCTGCCAAAAATGTTGGTCTTGCCGATCGCTCAATAGCCGAACTGACCGGTAAAACAATGCCACAGATAAGATTCATGCGAAAAAATGCTAATATCTTCCCATGTTATAAAATGGTTGATACCTGTGCAGCTGAATTTGAAGCAGCCACACCTTACTACTATTCAACTTTCCATGCCCAGGAAGATGAAGTGACTATTTCCAACAAAAGGAAGGTAATAGTACTAGGATCAGGTCCGATCCGAATTGGTCAGGGAGTAGAATTTGATTATTGCTCAGTTCACTCTGTGTGGGCTTTACGAAAAATGGGCATTGAAGCAATAATAATAAACAACAATCCGGAAACAGTAAGTACTGACTTTGATATATCCGACCGACTCTATTTTGAACCATTGACCCCGGAAGATGTACTCAACATTATCGATAAGGAAAAACCGGAGGGTGTAATTGTTCAGTTTGGCGGTCAAACCGCCATAAATTTGGCTGGTGCACTGCAAAAAGCCGGTGTAAAAATACTCGGGACATCAGTAGATAATATTGATCGCGCTGAAGACAGGGAGAGGTTCGATGAATTGCTGGAAACAACACATATATTACGGCCTCGCGGTGAAAGTGTCACCACTGTGGAAGGTGCCGTAAAAGCTGCCGAAGATATCAGTTATCCCTGCGTTATCCGGCCTTCATATGTATTGGGCGGACGCGCTATGGAAATAGTTTATAATGAAGAAGAATTACGCGATTACATGGCTCGTGCCGTAAAAGTATCACCACAGCACCCAGTACTGATCGATCATTATATGGAAGGCCGTGAAGTCGAAGTTGACGCTATTTGCGATGGTACCGATGTAGTCATTCCCGGCATAATGGAACATATCGAACGCGCTGGGATTCATTCCGGTGACAGTATCGCTGTATATCCGCCGCAAACATTATCTGCCAGAGTTATTTACACTATTGTGGATTACACCAGACGATTGGCTTTAGGACTCAATGTCAAAGGATTAATGAACGTACAATATGTAATTTTAAACGAGCATGTTTATGTAATTGAAGTAAATCCGCGTTCCAGCCGTACCATTCCATTTCTCAGTAAAGTTACCAATGTCAATATGGTCTATGTAGCTACACGGGCAGCCTTAGGTCACACCCTGGCTGAAATGGGTTATCATTCTGGTCTTATCGCACCAAAGCCTTATGTAGCATTAAAAGCTCCTGTATTCTCTTTCGCTAAGATGCAGGATGTCGATATTTCTCTGGGGCCTGAAATGAAATCCACCGGAGAAGTAATGGGCATCGATTATCACTATTCACGGGCATTATATAAAGCCATAACCGGAGCTGGCATGAACATTCCCACTCACGGAACAATATTATTTACCGTTGCCGATAAAGATAAAGAAGAAGGACAGCAGCTTGCCAAAGCTTTCAGTGAACTTGGTTTTAAATTGGTAGCAACAAAGGGTACCGCACAATCTATAAAAAATGTTGGCATTGACGTCGATGTAGTTGGCAAGGTCCATGAAAGCAAAGGTGATATTTTAGAAATGATAAAAGACGGAAAAATAAATATGGTAATAAATACACTGACACCAGGTAAAACCTTTGCCAAAGACGGATTTAAAATACGTCGTTCCACTGTCGAACACGGTATTGCCTGTTTAACTGCACTTGATACGGCATGGCAGGTATTACGCGTACTTTCTTTTATGCGGGAACGTCGTCTTGTCTACACTCTGGCATTACAGGATTATGTCGGCGGTGGTGATGATCTTGCATAGGTTATCCCTAAAAATCATATAATTAACTTGTGCAGATCATAAACTTCATTTAAATAAACTACTTTACTGTAAAAGTTCAAACCTGATATAAAATATCCCGGTCATTACATTATTCATTAATGTAATGACCGGGATATTTCTATATACCTGTTTATACTATATAAACATCATTAATTTTTATTATCTATATTAAGCTTTTCAAATATTCCAAAGCACATACTTAAAACAATGGCAGTGACTGTTGCCAATCCCATGCCTTTAAGTTGCACAGGTCCGATAATAAGCGTTGCTCCGCTCAATCCGCTTATCAGGGTAACTGCCGTCAATATCATATTTTTTGATTTAGTATAATCCACCTTTTTTTCAATCAATATACGAATTCCCGAGCAGGCAATTATACCAAATAATAATATGCTCACTCCCCCCATCACCGGAACAGGAATGGCATGAATAATCGCGGCAATTTTCCCAATAAAAGAAAACACAATAGCAAATATTGCCGCTCCACCGATCACCCATACACTATAGACACGAGTTATCGCCATCACTCCCATATTTTCTCCATATGTAGTATTTGGTGTAGATCCAACAAACCCAGAAATTATATTAGAAAGTCCGTCAGCAAATAAAGATCGATGCAGACCGGGATCTTTTATTAAATCACGATGCACAATGCTGCCGGTCACAAATAAATGTCCGATATGTTCTGCAAAAACGACGAATAATGCCGGTAATATCATCATTATTGCGCTGAGATTAAAATGTGGTTCATAAAATGTAGGAACACAAAACCATGGCGCACTTTGTACTCCTGACCAATCGACAATTCCAAGGAAAAATGAAATTATATAACCGGCTACAACACCAATGAGAACCGGAATTATCCCAATAAAACCACGCCCCAAAACTGAAGCCAAAATAGTAATTATCAAGGTGAGTCCTGATGCAATCATTGCCAAATGATTAGGAATATTAGATGCAGATGATGAATTTCCCATAAATCCTGCCATAGTGAGTGCAAGCGGTGCAAGCTCCAAGCCTATTACACTTACCACAGATCCCATTGCTGCCGGCGGTAAAACAAAATCAATCCATTTTGTGCCAACCTTGCCGATAATTAATGATAAAATGATAAATGATATCCCAAAAGCAATAAATCCACCCTGCGCATCACCATAACTCATGCCGGCTGTTCCGATTACTGCTAAAACCGGTGAAATAAATGCGAAACTTGATCCCAAATAAGCCGGCAGCCGACCTTTACAAATTACCAAATATAAAATAGTCCCTACGCCGTTCATAAATAATGCCGTAGCCGGATTTACCTTAAGCAAAAATGGAACCAGTACAGTCGAACCAAACATAGCAAATAAATGCTGCAGGCTGAGCGGTATCCCTTCCAATAAAGGCACCCGCTCTTCGACATCATAATACTTTTTCATCTTCCTACATCCTTTATAAAGTTTTATTGGTGAATTACAGATAAATTACCTTATTACAATACAATTGCCCTGGAGTGAGCGGTAAATCACTTATCCCAAGGCATTCTTATTATAAAATTAACATATTCACCTTATTCATTCTGCCACAACAACAGTAAAATTACAAGGTACATCAAAATTCCATAAAACTTATTCTATGCTAATTCCCGCATTTTGGCTGCCCATTTTATAACCATTAATGTCAAAGGTTACAAATGTAAACCCTAGTTCACTTAATTCCTTATATATTTCAGAACGCAGTTTTTTTGACATTAACTTAGGCATTTCGTCCGGCATGACTTCAATACGTGCTAAATCGCCATGATGGCGCACCCGTAATTGTCCTTCCACATACTTATGAAGAAATTTTTCTGCCTGTTCCACTTGATCAAGACGCTCAGGTGTCAATTTCAACCCATATGATAAACGGGAAGCAAGACATGCCTGGCTTGGCTTATTCCAAACAGGCAGGGCAAACTTCTTAGCTAATGCACGGATCTCTCTTTTCCCCATACCAACTTCTAAATATGGTGATTTCACCATATCCGACAATTCCTCAACAGCTTTCATACCAGGGCGATAATCGCCCCTATCATCTAAATTTGACCCTTCAATTACATACCTAAACCCATTTGCCCTGGCCCAGCTGCACATATTAGTAAACCTGAATTTCTTACAGTAGTAACAACGATATTTGTCATTAGCTGCAATCTCCGGTACACCAACATCATCACTATTCATCAAAATGTGTTTTATTCCTATCATGCCCGCCACCTTAACAGCATCCTGCTTCTCACTATCCTGCAGCAGTGGTGAATCAGCCGTAATGGCCACAGCATTATTCCCCAATGCCAGATAGGCAGCCTGGGTAAGCAATGAACTATCTACCCCACCGGAAAAAGCAATGACTAATTTTCCATAACCACGTAATATATTGATCAATTCATCGAACTTATCCATACAGCACCTCATAACTTACCTTTTATTTTAACCATCCAGATACTTTTATAAAATTCATGCCAGACAATGACTATTATAATTATAAATAATAGTATTTCCACATTTTTAACAACACCTTATATACTATTATAGCAAAACTCACCTATATTTTATAGAGATTAAAAGTAACCCATTATTTGTGGATAATAGCAAAATCAAAAAAGTTTACACGGATTTTACTTTTTCTTAAAAAAAATCAGCTGCATTTATGTTAGCGTAATAAGGGAATTTAAATCCAGCCCTTAAATAGCAGGTGAATATATTGAAAATAAAGCTCCGTTTGACAATAACTTTTGCCATAATTATCTTATTTACCGCTTTTGTCGGTATCTATGCTGGTTTTTGCCTAAAAACAGTTAATAATTATTTACAGACTATGGCCAATTCCAACCTGCCGCGTATGACTGCAATGCAAGAAACTGTGCGTTTAATTGAAGCCTATCACGCAACCACATATAAACTGCTTTGGTATCGAAAAAGCAGCCATTTCTCACAGCAAAATGAAAACTATATCATTAAAGATCTAAATGAATATTCTCAAGAAATAGATGACAAAATAACTAAAATGAAAAATTTTCCCAATGAAAGTCAGTTGGCAAACATCAGTGACATGGCAGCTACCTGGCAAAATTATAAAACAACCACTGCCACGGCAATAATCAACAATAAAATCGATGATTCTGCCGAAAAAGAACTATCCAATACAGGTAGTATTGGTAAATATTACAGTAGTTTATTGACACAGGCAGAAGAATTCAAACAACTTAATGAGGGCTATGTAAACATAGCCGTAAATGACAGCAATATCAAATATAAAGAAGCAATTACTGCCGTAATTGTTTCAGTGCTGCTATCTATACTCGTAACAATAGTCATCGCAGCTTCATTCGGTCGTTATTTTAATAAATTTGTCAATAGTTTTCTTTATGTCAGCAATCAAAATGCTTCCGGTAACCTTCGTGAACATTTAGACATCACCGGTAAAGATGAATTTTCAATGATAGCTGCATCATATAATATCATGTTAAACAAAATATGTATATTAATAAAAAACATACAGCAAATAACGTTAAAAGTATCAGATATTTCCAGCCAGATAACAGTTATTGCCTCTCAATCAGCACAAATGATAAATCAGTTTGTAAACTCTTCCGTAACAACTGCTGGCTCCATCAAAGAACAGACAATCAATGTCACCAACACCGTACAAGTTGTCAATAAGATGGTTAAAAATATGGCTCAAATATCAAATCAAACTGAACAATCGGTGGCTAAAGCAGAAGAATCTGCCCAAATCGCCAATATCGGTGACAATTCCATCAGGCAGACGGTACAGCAAATGTCTTCCATTTCCACCACCAATGAAAAATTAGTCTGCCGAATAAATAATCTCAATGAGAATTTGTCACAAATAGTCAAAATAATCGACACAATAGCCAATATTGCAAAGCAAACCGATCTTTTGGCACTTAATGCAGCGATTGAAGCCACCCATGCCGGTGAATATGGTACCGGCTTTACCGTAGTAGCCAGTGAAATCAGGGATTTAGCCGAACAATCAAAGACAGCTGCCCAGCGAATTGAAAGAATAATACTCTCTATATGTGAAATGACCGATAAAACCACTGAATTAATGATGTTGAACAGCAAAGAAATCAACATTGGCAGTGCTGATGTCAATAATTCAGGAAAATCTTTTCAAAAATTGCTGTCCATAAGCAGCGAAATGTCTTCACAAATAAAACTGATTGCCCAGAACATAACTGAGTTAACCGATTCCTCCCACCATGTGATCAAAAAAGTAAACCATATGCATGAAGAAATAAATGATGTCAATTTACAAGTACAATCCGCTTCAAATTCAATTCAGCAGCAATCATCATCACTGGAAGCAATAAGTTCAGCAAGTAATTCTCTTGCTGCCATAACCGAAGAGCTTACCGACAAAGTAAAACAATTTCAAATCTAATATTTTCTCTACTATTGAATCCCTCCAGCAAACTTTGCAGTATGCAGGTGAATTGCCAATTTATTTGTGCTATACTACCCCTAAGCAATAAAATAATCCAATTAGTGAGAGTGGGGAAACAGTATATGAATAAAAAATTCCTGGCCGCTGTATTTATTTTTGTTTTTTCATTAACAGCTTTTGCTTCAGCAGAACCGCGCTGGCAAAAAATAATAACCACAGATCAATATAGATATTATTTTGATACATTGACTATTTCATATGGTAAAACCGTTCCTAAAAACGAACGAGATGATATAAAAACAGACCGAAACATAATAGATTTTAATGCTCAAAAAATTTATTGGAATCCACAGGATATGGTTAAAACATTACAGCAGATCGATAATCATACAGACTGGTCCACACTTTCCTATTCTGTTGGACACTACCAATATGATAAGAAAAATAAAAAATTATTCCAAGGCAATATTTCATTTTTCGATGCTAACGGTATGTTGATTGGTACCATCAACCGCAGCATATGGCAGGATATAATTTTAGGCAGTGATGAGGAAAAAATATACAATTGTTTAGTAGAATATGCCAAAAAACACAACCAGGAATTAACAACCCGTTCATGAAACTTTTAATAAAAAATGGAGCTGTCGCACAAACGACATCGATCTCATAAAAATGCAATTTATCACCACTGTAACGGTCTTCCGTCCGCATATAAGGGGATATGATATTACAATATTTATGAATGAAAATGTTTGCATACGACAGCCCCATTTTCTTACATATTGACTTTAAATACATTAGTAGCCGATTGTAATTCCTGAGCCATTTGAGCCAGACTCTGACTTGCTGAAGTTATCTCATCCATAGATGCCAGCTGCTGCTGCGCCGCTGCTGAAACCATTTGTGATTCATCAGAATTTGTCTTGCTTATATTGTCAATTGATTTTATTGACATATTAAGTTTTTCACTGTTATCGGCAATCTGTTGCAATGAAGTATGAATATTTTTTATTCCCTTGCTGCTGGTATGGATTAAATCGGCTATCGATTTCAAACTATTGCCCACAATCCCAACACTTGCCACACCATCTTTTACCTTTTCGTTCCCGGTCATCATGGCCTGTACAGCCGATTCAGTGTCTTTTTGAACCATATTGATTTCTTCAGCAATTTTCTGTGCTGCCTGCTGCACTTCTTCTGCCAGCTTACGTACTTCTTCAGCAACTACAGCAAATCCCCGCCCCTGTTCTCCAGCGCGAGCTGCTTCAATAGCGGCATTTAACGCCAATAAATTAGTTTGTGATGCTATACCTGAAATAGTATCGGTTATCTGACCAATATGTTTTGATTGTTCACCAAGTTTTACTATTACACTGGTTGAATTTTGTACAGCTTTTTCTATTTCTTCCATATTCCTAACCATAGAATCAACATCACGGCTGCCTTTATCAGCATGTTCTGCTACTTGAGTAGATTCATTCGCAACCTCAACACTATTGTTTACAATTTCCTCAATTGTTTTATTTACATGAGCAACTGTAGCAGCCACTTCATTGGTAGACTCGGTCTGCCTATTGGTTCCATCAGCGACTTTTGTTATCGATACTGCCACCTGGTTAGCCGCCTGCGTAGTCTGGGCCGCACTTGCCGTAAGTTCTTCGCTTGACGCTGCTATAGTATCAGATTTTTCTTGAACCTTTTTAATCAAAGAATACAATTCATTACGCATCTTATTAAAATCTTTTCCCAAAATAGCTATTTCATCATGTCCGGTTATCTCTATTTTTTGAGTAAAATCACCTGCAGCTATTTTTTCTACATGTCCGGATAATACCTGTAATGGCAAGGTTATACGCTTAGCGACCATCCGTGTTACTACCAATACTATCAACAAAGCCAATACTGTGCCAATAATAAATATCCATCTGAGTGCAATAAGTGGTGCATAAATTACAGCTGTAGGTATATTTACTCCTAACAGCCATTTTGTCGCAGGTATCTTTTCATATACCAACAAATTTTCTTGTCCATTCATAGAGTATGTAACAATACCACTATTTTGGTTATCAATATTCGCATTACCAAGAGCTGTATTAAGCGGTGCTAATTCGTCAACTTGTTTGATGTCTTTATCTACAAAATCTTTGTTCGGATAAGCCATTATTGTACCCTTATCATTGAGCAAAAAGGCATTGCTGTCCTTAAACGGATGTATTTCGCTGACGTTTTTCAGTAACGTATCAATTAACACGTCTTCCGACAAAACACCATTTACTTGTCCTGCATTATTTTTTATCGGCATGCTTATCGATATGGCAATTTTTTTAGTAATTGCATCTGAGTAGGGTTCACTAAATGTCAGATTTCCCGCTGTCATCGCATCTTTATACCATGAACGAGTACGCGCATCAAAACCAGCCGGTGGTGTCCATCCCGAGCCATCAATTATTGCCCCATCCGCCGCCGTGCCAAAATAAAAATCGCTAATATCCTCATCTGCTTCCTTAATTCCGCTTACCATTGGAAATGTCACCGACTCGTTACCAGTCAATTGATGTATTGTTGCTGCTTTTGTCCTTAATATCGCAGCTTTGTTAGTCAGCCAACCATTAAGTTTGTTACTATAAGAATCCATCGTTGCTGCTGCTTTTCCTTCTATCTGATTTTTTAAAGCCCGTTCGGCATAAAAATATGCCACACAAGAAATTACTACTATAATTGCAGTCATCAACACAGAAAATATAACCGTTAATTTTTTTTCTAGATTCATCATTCGTCCCCACCAATCCATTGTAATAAAAAAACTCGGACATATTCGTCCAAGTCTTCATTGACAGAACATAAATTTCATTTCTATAAATTAGGATAATACATAAAATATAACTTGTCCATAAAAACATCTAATTTTATGACAAATTTTATTGTTTTTAGATAAAAATAATAATAAAAGTATCTATATTACATATATTTACCTTACAATAACAATCAATATTATCTCTTATTAATCATCTCTTGTGCCAATCGCTGACCAAAAGCTCTGCACAATTGTTTATCATCCTTATTCGGAGTGCCATGTACGATAATTCCTTTTCCCTCAAACAGAACCGCCTTGTCATCATTTATCCGATGCTGCCATGTACGCATCCATTCACCATCTCCCCAATCGTATGACCCAAATAAGGCTATTATTTTCCCTGTAAGATGCATTTCCAGCTCAGTAAAAACCGGTTCAAACTCATCTTGTTCCAATTCTTCTACACCCATAGCAGGACAGCCAAAAGCTATTTTTTCAAATTCTACCACACGTTCTGTCGGAAAATCAGCCGCCGAAAAAATTTCAACTACTTCCCCAGTTCGATTAATCCCATCAGCTATAGCATCAGCCATTTGTTTTGTATTTCCGGATGCGCTCCAATAAACAATTGCAATTTTTCCCATTTATACCATTCCCTTCTTAAACAGCCTTCTCCATAAGATCTGTAAGGCTTTGTCCCGCAGCAATACAAGAACAAAACCGTTTACAACACTTAGCATATTGAAAAAATAATTTTTCAGCTTCATCAATATTGGAATAAACTTTCCACTGTCCGCTATATTTAAAATTCTGCCCATTGTTTTTAATAAATCCCTGTACATCTTGTAACGGATAGTTCAAAAAAAGACCTATCTCATGCGGAAATCCTTTTTGTAAATGCATACGTATTTTTAAATAATGCAGACATCGCGCTACATTACCAAAACCTTGATAACCGTAATTAATTAAAAATTTTTGATTTTCCTTTTCCATCAATATTTTATGTAGTATCTCTTTATTGTAAATAAAAACCAAATAATAATTCAATGACTCAGATAATGTAAACATATATATATTATTGCATTTAAGGCAATTCCTATATTTTTTTTGAACCTGTGTAAAATTATGTACTTTATTTTTATTGATCGAAATCAAACTTCCCGACTTAATACCAGCCAGTGTCGGTGCACAATGAAATGATAACAGCATTTCAAAATCCTTTAATGGTTCCACTTAACCGCCTCCATATTGAAAATCATTATCAACTATACTTGAATTATATTATAATTGATAATAGTTTTCAATATATTTTTCTGTAACAATAAATATTTCTTCATGATATATGTTCAAAATAATATTACCCATACTATTACCTTTTCATTATCTGTTAATAACTGAATAAATATGTGTATAAACTTGCTATAATATTATTAGTATTTGTATAAATCATTCAAAAATTATACTCAAATTTTTTCCTTATTTCTATTATAAGTATAATTTAATGTCAATTTAGTTATCCACATTTTTAGTCACAGCCTGTGACTAAAATATATTAACTTCATTTCTTTTTGCTAAAATACCGCAAAATTACTAATTTATTTACTAAGACACTTTATCAACAATTATCTTTTTTTTAACATAATGCTGTGTATAAATTACGATAAAAATAATCATATTCAAAATCAATCTTATTTTATAATCATCACATAAATAAACTGTAACATAATAACATTACTTAATTTATAATAGTTATAGCTTTTGTAATATTAAAACATTATTAATAATATATTATAATAATAAAGACTAATATACTGAAAATATAACTGTTAATAACTTTTTTTAATTGTTGGTCATCTAAAATCATATTTTCTTGGCATAAATAATATTAGTTATTCATTACTATAAATAATTATAAAAAAACAAATATTTGCGTTTGAAATTGAAAATCGTTGAATTCTTAATTATAAGTGATAAAAATCTATTATTTTAGCAAAATATAAGCATTTATTTTTTTTATATTATTGTTATAATAAATAGTGTTAAAAGAAAGACAGTGCATATCTGCTGGATAATATTACATATAATTGGAGGAATATTTATTATGAAAAAATGGGTTTGCAGCGTTTGCGGTTACGTTTATGAAGGAGAAAAACCTCCTGAACAATGTCCTATCTGCAAAGCACCTGCTTCTAAATTTATTGAACAAGCCGGGGAATTAGTCTTTGCTGACGAACATCGTGTTGGTATTGCCAAAGGCGTTGACGAACGTATACTGGAAGGATTACGTCAAAACTTTAACGGTGAATGCTCTGAAGTTGGCATGTACTTGGCAATGAGCCGTGTAGCTGAACGTGAAGGCTATCCGGAAATCGCTGAAGCTTATAAACGTTATGGTCTTGAAGAAGCCGAACATGCTTCCAAATTTGCAGAACTTCTGGGTGAAGTCGTTACTGACAGCACTAAGAAAAATCTTGAAATGCGTGTCGCAGCTGAACATGGAGCTTGTCAAGGCAAGCTTGATCTTGCCAAATTAGCCAAGGAATTAAACCTTGATGCTATTCATGACACTGTTCATGAAATGGCTAAAGACGAAGCCCGTCATGGCTGTGGTTTCAATGGTTTACTTAAACGTTATTTTAACAAATAATTTTCTCCCCTTGAAATAAATTTTCCCCTTTATCTTCATCTAAATAAAAACCATAAAAAACCACATGCATTTTACCTGCATGTGGTTTTTTATGGCTTTTTATAAATCCTTTTCAATTATCATTACATAAACCGGCTTATTAATATTCCCCCGCCAACTAACCAGCAATATACAGCAAACGGAAACATTGCTGTATACTCATTTTTATGAAACCATTTTGTCATCAACCAAACTGATAAAAAAGCCATTACAGCCGATATTACACCACCAGCAATAGATATTGACAGCGTATTTGTAATGTTGCTTTCCACAAGATGAGGAATTTCCACTACAGCAGCCCCTAAAATTATTGGTGCGGCCAAAAGCATTGAAAATCGCAATGATTCACTATGCTTCAACCCGGCAATAAATCCACCTGTTATTGTTGCACCGGAACGGGAAAAACCAGGTATAAAAGCTATGCATTGACATATTCCAATAAAAAATGCTTCCTTAAACGTCATTTCATTAAGAGTTTTTGTACCTCTTTTACGGAATTTCTCTCCGGCATATAATAAAAAACCATTCATAATGAGAAAAAATGAAGCATTTGTCACGTTGCTAAACATGAACCGCAATATTTTTTCAAACGAAAAACCAATGATTACCGCCGGAATGCTTCCTACTATTATTAAATACAGTAATCTATTATCATGATATTTATGATGATAAAGCTTATTTAGAATATCCTTCCATTCATTATTAAAAAACAAGAACAACGAAAGTGCCGTCCCTAAATGCAGCATCACCATAAACGGTAAAAAGTTCTGTTTCAAAAATTCTTCATTTAAATTCCACCCGAACACATAAGGTGTTAATACGCTATGTGCCAAACTGCTTATAGGAAATAATTCCGTGATTCCCTGGACTATCGCTAAAATAAAGGTTTGTAAAAGGTTCAATTTAAGACTCCTTTTGAAAATTTATTTATTACATTTTACCTTCTTTATATGAAAATTATATGAAAATAGACTAATTAATTTTGTTGAACAAATTGACTATAATATAATTGTGAATATTTTCCATTCATATTTAATAATTCATCATGTGTCCCGCACTCAACTATATGACCTTTATCCATAACTATAATTTCATCGGCCTCACGAATTGTTGATAAACGATGAGCAATAACAAAACTCGTCCGTCCTCGCATCATTTTTACAAAAGCTTTTTGTATACGCAATTCTGTACGTGTATCAATATTACTCGTCGCTTCATCTAAAATCAACATTGGCGGATCAATAAGCATAATCCGCGCTATCGTTAAAAGCTGCTTTTGCCCCTGTGACAAATTAGCACCGGCATCCGTAATAAAAGTACTATATCCATTAGGTAAGCGACGAATAAAACTATGTGCATCAGATGCCTTAGCAGCCTCTATTATCCGTTTATTATCAGCGTCAGGCATACCATAAGCTATATTTTCCCGTATTGTGCCAGTAAACAGCCATGTATCCTGCAAAACCATACCAAAATTATGACGCAGTTCATCTCTAGGCATAGTTGTTATATCCACATTATCGATTAATATTCTACCTTTATTTAATTCATAAAATCGCATCAACAAGTTTACTAAAGTAGTCTTACCGGCTCCGGTATGTCCAACAATTGCTATTCGTTTGCCTGGGGATACATTCAAATTAAAATCATTTATTAATGGCTGTTTAACATTATAAGAAAAACTTACATGATCAAAAGTCACCTGTCCATTAAAAATTCGCATTGACTTACTATACGCCCTGTCTTCTTCTTCATGTAAATCTAAAATATAAAATATTCGTTTGGCCGATGCGGCAGCACTTTGTAATTGAGTGAATACTGCCGTAATATCATTGAATGGTTTGGCAAATAAACTAGAGTAAATCAAAAAACTGGCGATATCCCCCACAGTTATTTGTCCAATGATAGCCAAAACACTGCCAATAACACCTATAATCGTATACGTTATATTATTGACCAATCGGGTCGACGGATTAGTTAATGAACCAAAAAATTGTGCCCGTACACCCTTTTCATATAAATGTTGGTTTAATTTGGCAAATTTATCCAAAGATTTCTTTTCATAAACAAAGGCCTTTATTATATACTGTCCGGCAATAGCTTCTTCAGCATAACCATTCAGCAGTCCTAAATAACGGGCCTGTTCTTTGAATAAACTTTGCGTTTTCTTCGTTATGAACCTTGCCATGAAATACGTGCCCATAGCCGAAAAAACTACAACAATCGTCATTTTAGGACTAATATATACCATAAATCCCACTGCACCAAATATAGTGACAATACCGGTCAGCATATTTGCCATTCCCTGTACCATCCCATCAGAAACAGCATCAACATCATTTACAAAACGACTTACTATATCACCATGTGAATTTTTATCATAAAAACTTATCGGCAGCCTATTTATCTTGGAAAAAATCTGATGACGCAATCTATTAGCTGTTCGATAAGATATTGCATTAGTAAAATAAGTAAGTGTCCAAGTAAAAAAACTATTTAAAAAATATATTATCAATAACAGTTTCAATATCGAAAAAACAATTGAAAATTCAACAGTCCCCGTACCAACCATTGCATCAATGGCACGGCCTATGTATAATGGCCCCAGCAGGCTGGCAATAACGCTTATTACAGCCGACAACAAAGAAAATAGAAAATATTTTTTATAATAGCCAACATAAGCTACACAACGCTTTATTGCAACAGAATTTAATCTATTCATGCATATGCCTCCTCAGAAGAAAGCTGGGATAGGCAAATTTCACGATAAACAGGACATTGCTGCATGAGTTCGGCATGTTTTCCACATCCGGTTAAAGTTCCATCATCAAACACTAATATTTTATCAGCATATTTTATTGAACTGGCTCGCTGCGACACTATAAATACTGTTGTGTTCTGATAATTCTTTCTTATTTCCGATCGTACAGCAGCATCTGTAGCAAAATCAAGTGCACTCGTTGAATCATCAAGAATAAGTATTTCCGGATTACCTGCCAAAGCCCGGGCAATGGTCAGTCTTTGTTTCTGTCCACCAGAAAAATTCATTCCGCCTCGTTCTACCATAGTTTTCAACCCCAACGGCAATTCATCAATAAATTCTGCGGCTTGAGCTGTGCGAATGATTTCAGACAATTTCTCATCTGTTATATTTTCATTGCCCCAGCGCAGGTTATCTTCAATAGTTCCTGTAAAAAGCACTGCTTTTTGCGGTACAATACCAAATTTTTTACGCAATTTATATAATGGCCATTTACGTACATCACGGCCTTCAATAAAAATCTGCCCTTCAGAAACATCATAAAAACGCGGCAATAAATTAACAAATGTGGATTTACCCGAACCGGTGCTGCCTATAATACCGACTGTTTCACCACATTTTATCGTCACATTTATATTGGATAAAGCCATATCACCTGTACTGCTATATTTAAAAAACATATTCTTTATTTCAATAAAATCACAATTTTTGATTATTGAATCTTTTTCTGGTAACCCGTTATCCGTCTTTGGTAAAGATGATACTGCATCAAGAACCTGGCATACCCGTTTTGACGAAGCAAAAGCCTTAGTAAAAATCACCACTAAATTAGAAATAACAATCAACGCCAATAAAATCTGCGTAACATAATTGGCAAACGCGATAATTTCACCCTTAGCCAGATTACCGGTATCAATATGATAACTTCCTATCCATAATATCAGTATTATTACCATATTCATAACAAATGTTGTCAAAGGATTTAAAAGAGCTGAAACCTTACCGATGGAAAGAGCATTATCCATCAAGTCATCATTTGTTTTGTAAAACCTTTTTTTCTCTCGTTTGACATTGGAAAAAGCTCTTATTACCCGCACACCTGCTAAATTTTCTCTTATTACCGATGCTGTACGATCCAATTTTTTCTGATAAGAACTATAAAGAACAGATGATTTTTTTACCACATAATAAAGAATTGCCGCAAATATGGGTGCTGCACCCCAAAGTAATAGAGATAATCGCAGATCCAGCAGCATCGACATTACTATTGCACCAATGCAGATAAAAGGCGTTCTTACCACCAGCCTGATCATCATCGCCACTGCCAGCTGCAGTTGATTAATGTCATTGGTAATTCTATTTATCAATGATGCCGTACCAAATCCATCAATCTCGGCATTAGACAGTGATTGAATGTGATTGAACACCGTATTTCGCAGGGTAGTCCCAAACCCCTGCGAAGCACGTGCAGCAAAATATTGACATACCATAGAACAGCAAAAACCCAAAACGGACATTCCCAGCATCCATTCTCCCATATGAAGTACATATATAAGATCATGTTTGGCCACGCCATTATTTATAACAAACACCATCATTGTCGGCAGCATAAGTTCTAATATGGCTTCAAACAACTTGAAAATAGGACCCACAATACATTCCTTTTTATACGCTTTAAGAAAAACTGCCAATTTAAACACATCATCAGATCCTTAATCATTAATATATTGCCAATATCATCTTTTATTAGTATGATTATATCATTAGCTAATCCATATTAAAAATATTTGTTTTATCTGTATTTTATACTTTAAAAGTATGGGAGAAAAAATGGATATACGACAATTGAACTATTTTCTTACAATAGTCGAAGAGGGACAAATTACAGCTGCCGCAAAAAAACTCTGCATGTCCCAGCCACCTTTAAGCCATCAAATAAAACTTCTAGAAAATGAATTAGGCGTCAAACTTTTTAAAAGAGGACCTCGGCAAATTACTTTAACTGATGCCGGAAAAATCCTGGCAGCCCGTTCCAGACAAATACTTGATCTCACTGATTCCACGATAAAAGAAATTGATGATTTCAAACATGGCTTCCGTGGAACACTCACCATTGGAACAGTATCTTCATCTGGTAATATTCTGCTTAATAAAGGTATGACACGATTTCATCAGGAATATAATGATGTAAAATTCGAAATACATGAAGGAAATACTTACACTCTCATTGATCTTCTAATGAAAGGAATAATAGAAGTCGGCATCGTTCGCACGCCATTCAAAAATTCTCTGTTCAACTGCAAATATTCCACCGCAGAACCCATGGCTGCTGTCATGAATAAAAACTATGATTGGAATAATAATTCAGCAAACATTACTATTGATGAATTAAAAAATCGACCATTAATAATTTACCGTCGTTTCGAAAAACTTATCAATGATACTTGTGAAAAATATGGTTTTAAACCATTGATTTTTTGCAAAAACGACGATGCACGGACGAGCATACTCTGGGCTAACGCCGGACATGGCGTAGCTATTGTACCTCATTCTGCCGTTACCCTGGCTGCACATGAAAACCTACGGATAAAAATTATCAAAGAAAAAAGTTTAACTACACAAATAACCGCTATTTGGATGAAAGATAGATATTTATCTCTTTTAGCCGAAAAATTCATTGAATATTTTACCGCATCATAATACAATCTCTCCGTTGCTACTCGTCAATCATCCTTAATTTATGTTATTATATTATTGTATTAAATAAAAATTTCTTATGGATGAGAGAGATTATCATGGTTGATAAAATAAAAGCTGTCTTGGACAAAGTCTTAAGCGTTGAATTAAGCCGTAATAATGAGAGTATATTTTATAAGGCAAATATCAAACTCATTATGAATAGTGAGATTGACTTTAGTCTGTCAGAAGAATATGACAAAACCAGCCTTCATTTCCAAAAAGATGACGACATCACTGTAAAATTGAAAACTGAAGAATGCTGCTATGTATTTCAGGAAAAGTGCACTTATATAAAAAACGGACACTTAATTACGCTGAGTGTCCGTTCACCTCACAGACTGCTGCGAGAACAAAACAGAAAATTTGTCAGGGCATCATTGGAACGCCCAATAACTATTTTTACAGTTGAAAAAAATGAAAAAAAGACAATCGCCGAACTTACTGCCAATAATTTTTCCATCCAGATAAATACCTTTAAAACTATTGATATAAGCGGCGGTGGCCTGGCTTTTTACAGCAATTCCTATATAAAACCGGGAGCTTATATCATTATCAATCTTGATTTCATTTCTTTGGATAACGACAAATGCAGACAAAAAGCCAAAGTCATGCGTTGTTCAAAAGTAAAAAATTCCAAGGATCTATACTCTATTGGAACAGAATTCATCGATATTGCTTTTCCAGTCAGAGAAAAGATCAATCGTTTCGTTTTCGCTCAAATAAGAAAAAATGCTAAGAAAAAAGCAGAGCAAAAAACCTGATTATCCTAAAAGATTTTAAATCATCAATATATAAGTTTTATATCTTTCTTTTTTAAAAAATCTACCCATTTATCCGAAGGTTCCACATCGGTCACCAAATAATCTATTTGTTTAAAATCAAGTGTTTTAGCAAAACCGTTATTATCAAATTTTGAATGGTCGGCAAGCAGAATCGTTATTCTGGCTTGTTCGACCATTTTATTTTTTACCACACTTTCTGCTTCATTAGATTCAGTAATTCCCTGCTGCATTGATATTCCCTTGCAGCCAATAAGCGCAATGTCAACACAATACTTATTAAGTATATCTATTGCATCTGCACCGGTCAAAGAATAAGAATGATTACGCAAAGTACCCCCGCAGGCAATCACTTTGGCGCTGCTATGAATCAATGTATAAACTATTTTTATCGAATTAGTTATCCACGTTATATCTTTTTCATTTTTTAACAGCTCCACTACTTCCAAACAAGTAGTACTGGCATCTACCATTATAGAATCCTTTTCATTGATAAGAACACTGGCTTTTTGCGCGATCCTCTGTTTTTCACCAAGATTAAGATTTATCCGTTTTGAAAAAGAAATATCATCATAAGTATGCTCATTTAGTACCGCACCGCCATAACTACGATGTAAGAATTTTTGTTTTTCCAATTTTTCCAAATCACGTCTTACAGTTTCTTCTGTTACGTTAAATATGCCTGCTAATTCATTAACATATACTTTCCGTTCTTGTTGTATTTTACTAAGTATCTTTTGACGGCGTTCTATCCCTAACATATTATACTCCTCATTTCATATGATAAATCAAACAAAAAACAACATAAAAAATACAATGAATATAGCTTTAAACAATTTATTTCATTATACATCATTATATAATGCGCCACAAATACTGAATCATTAGATAAAATACATTTTCAAATAAAAAAGAAGAAAAAACAACATAAATATATTGACAAATAGTTATTTTAATATTAATATTTAATCAATAAAGAAAATCAAACAAAATAACAGATAATATTACTATTAAATCATTTCAAATTATGTGAAAATATTAATTTTATTAAATAAACAAACGGAATGAGGTATTATTAGTGAAATCATACTATTTGGCTATTGATATTGGCGCTTCCAGCGGCCGCCATATTCTGGGCTGGATGGATAATGATAAATTACGCATAGAAGAAATTTATCGTTTTGAAAACCATCTAAAAAATAAAAACGGTCATCTTTGCTGGGATTTAGAAAAATTATTCAATGAAGTTTTGACCGGCATAAAAAAATGCGGCGAACTCAATCGAATACCTAAAAGCATCGGCATTGACACCTGGGGTGTAGATTTTATTCTTTTGGATAAAAATAAATCCATGCTGGGTGATGCCGTTGCTTATCGCGACAGCAGAACTGACGGCATGGATAATCAAGTATATAAAATAATAAGTGAACAAGAATTATATAAACGCAGCGGTATACAAAAAATGATGATAAATACAATCTATCATTTATATTATATTAAATTAAACCAATCATCAATTTTAAAAAAGGCCGAACATTTTTTAATGATCCCGGAATATTTGAATTATCTTTTAACAGGACAAATAAAAAATGAATACACCAATGCAACAACAACCCAACTTGTTAATGCCAATAAACGAGACTGGGATTGGAAAATGATTGATATGCTGGGATTCCCTAAAAAAATTTTTGGCAAGCTCCATTTACCAAAAGAATCTGTTGGCATGTTCAAAGACAATATTGCTAAACTTATTGGCTTTAACAGCGAAGTTGTCCTGCCGGCCACTCATGATACCGGTTCAGCCGTTATATCTGTTCCCACTAATAACGATCAATCAATTTATATAAGTTCTGGTACATGGTCATTAATGGGAATTGAACGTCTTATTCCTGATTGCACAGAAAAAAGCCGCCTGCTGAATTTCACTAATGAAGGTGGTTATCATTACCGCTATCGCTATCTTAAAAATATCATGGGATTATGGATGATGCAGTCAATAAGGAAAGAATTTCAACATAAATATACCTATGAAGAACTTTTTACATTAGCATATATCGGTCGTTATTTTAAATCTATAGTAGATGTCAATGACACTTCTTTTCTGGCACCTGAAAGTATGATCAAAGCAGTCAGCAATTATTGCCACAGAACCAATCAACCAGAGCCACAAACACAGTGTGAATTATTATTTTGTATTTACAACAGTCTGGCTAAATACTATGGCACTGTAGTTAAGCAAATCGAAGATATTACCAATAATTCCTATAAATCTATATATGTTGTCGGTGGAGGCTGCCAGGATAGATTTTTAAATCGTCTTACAGCTCATTATACGAAAAAAAACATTTATGCAGGTCCTATAGAAGCTACAGCAATTGGTAATATTACCGTTCAAATGCTCAAAACAAAAGAATTTTCTGATTTACCTCAGGCTCGCATGATAATAGCGCGTTCCTTTGAAGTAAAGAAAGTAAATAATGATGAATTTTCTTTTGAAAATTAATAACCAGGAGAGTGTATAAAATGACAAATTTTGATGCAGCAAAAGAAACTTATGGACAAATTGGTGTTGATGCAGACAAGGCTATAGATACTTTAAAAAAAGTACGCATATCCATGCACTGCTGGCAGGGAGATGATGTTCTCGGTTTTGATTCTACGCAACTCACCGGAGGAATATCAGCTACCGGTAATTATCCCGGCAGAGCCCGCAATCCTGAAGAATTAATGAGTGATATCAAAGAAGCTTTATCACTTATTCCCGGCAACCACAAACTAAATCTCCATGCTTCTTATGCCATAACTGACGAAAAAATTGATCGTGACAAATTAGAACCGAAGCATTTTGCAGCCTGGGTAGATTTTGCCAAAGAAAACCATCTTGGGCTGGATTTTAACCCCACATTATTTTCCCATCCTAAAGCATCTGACAATCTTACATTGTCAAATCCTGACAAATCTATTCGTGATTTTTGGATAGAACATTGTAAAGCCAGCCGTAAAATTGCTGCATATTTTGGCAAAGAATTATCAATGCCATCATTAAACAATATCTGGATTCCTGATGGTTATAAAGACATACCGGCCGACAGAATGGGGCCACGCAGTCGTTTGAAAAATTCTTTAGATGAAATATTTAAACTTGATTATGATGAAAAATATATGGTCGATAGTATTGAAGGTAAGGTATTTGGCATTGGTGTAGAATCCTATACTGTAGGTTCACATGAATTCTACATGAACTATGCTGCACAAAATAATAAAATTTGCCTGCTCGATACCGGTCATTTCCATCCTACTGAAACCGTATCCGATAAAATTTCCACAATGCTTCTCTTCAATAAATACTTGGCTTTACATGTCAGCCGACCGGTACGCTGGGACAGTGACCACGTTATTTTATTTGATGACGAATTAAAAGAAATAGCTAAGGAATTAGTCCGCTGCGATGCTCTCGGCAGAACATTTATTGGCCTTGATTTCTTTGATGCCAGCATTAATCGTATCGCTGCCTGGGTCATAGGAATGCGCAACATGGAAAAAGCACTTTTATTTGCTCTTTTAATGCCGCATAAAACTTTGAAAAAAATGCAGGATGAAAGTAATTTTACAGAACTTATGGCCTCAATGGAAGAAATCAAAACCTATCCATTTGGTGATGTTTGGGATCATTATTGTAAAATACAAAATGTTCCCCAGAAAAAATCCTGGTTTAAAGAAATAAAACGTTACGAAAATGATATTCTTTCCCATCGCTGATCACTATACCACATATTAAAGAGGGAGCAACCTATGCCTATTACAGATGCAAAATTTATACAAGATTTTATCCGCCTGACAGATGACGCTTTCAAAAAAGGCTGGCACGAAAGGAATGGCGGTAATCTCAGTTATCGAATAAAAAATGATGAAATAAATAAAATATTGCCTGAATTAAAATCAGCAACCAATTGGCAGCCTATTGGCACCGAAGTTCCTAATATAGCAGGAGAATACTTTCTCGTTACCGGCAGTGGAAAATACATGAGAAATGTGATTTTATGCCCGGCTGATAATATAGCAATCATAAAAATAGATGATAAAGGAAAAAATTACAGTATTATTTGGGGATTGGAACATGGCGGCGTACCTACCAGTGAATTACCTACACACCTTATGAACCATGGAATAAAAAAAACTGTAACTAATGATAAAAACAGAGTTATTTATCATGCACATCCGGTAAATGCCATCGCTTTGACTTTTATTTTACCTTTGGATAGTAAAACATTTACCCATGAATTATGGGAAATGATGACAGAAGTACCTGTTATATTTCCCGAAGGTATAGGCGTGATTCCCTGGATGGTTCCCGGTGGAAAAGCCATAGCCGATATTACAGGCAAATTAATGAAAAAATATAATGCCGTAATTTGGGCACATCATGGTACATTTTGCGCCGGTAATAATTTTGATGAAGCTTTCGGCTTTATGGATACAATAGAAAAAGCTTCTGAAATATCAGTTAAAGTACACTCTATGGGTGGAAAAAAACAAACTATCAGCAACCAAAATTTTTGCGATTTAGCTGAAGCCTTTAAGATTCATCTCAATGAAAATTTTTTAAGTTAAACATTTAATAATATTTATATGACTGTATCAAATAATTTTTGCATACAGCCATATAAATAAACACAGCATTTATTAACTATTCTATTTTCATAATTTTAGTAAATATTAATAATTTCATAAAAGAAATGGGGATTAATAATGGACAATAAAGAACCCTCTGCCTGGAAAAAAACAATATTAGCTGCCATGACCAGCTATATTGATGCCGGTTCCATTGTTGCCGGAGCTGCCGGGTTAAGCTTATGGCAAGCCTATCTTGGTATGGATGGCTACCAGATGGGGCTTTTAGCGGCACTTTCTTCAAACGCTGGTTCTGCAGCAGTCGGTGCCTTAATCGGCGGAAGAATTTGTGATAAATACGGCAGAAAATTCGTCTATACCTACGATTTATTAATTTATATCATTGGTATGCTTCTCATAGTTTTCGGTATTAATTATCCTATGTTGCTAATCGGATATGTTATCGTAGGACTTGGTGTAGGTGCCGATATAGTCGCTTCCTGGACCTTAATTGCGGAAGAAGCCCCAGCCAAAAATCGGGCTAAACACTGCGGTTCCGCTCAATTTGCCTGGGCCCTCGGTCCGGCAGTAGTCTTACTTATTTCAGCCTGGATAAATCAATATGGCATGATAGGCAGCCGAATCGTATTTGGTCATTTGATTATTGTCGCAGCCTGGGTATGGTATCAACGTCTAAAAATGCCAGAATCAAAAGATTGGCGTGCTGCCAAATTAGCCGAAGAAAAACTTCTTGCCGAAGGTAAAGTAGAAAAAATATCTTACTCCACGCTATTATCCGGTATAAATTTAAAAACTGTTTTATTTCTGTGCGGAGTGTATTCAGTATGGAATCTATGTGCCAGTACCTGGGGATTTTTCATGCCCTATATATATGAACATGTAGGTAATTTATCTAACAGTATGTCCCAACTAATGTCAGTCGGATCGTTTGTAATTTCATTTGTAGGCACTTATTTCATTTTTATGCAGTTAGGTGATAAAGTAAGCCGCCGTCTTTTATACACAATAATCGGCGGTATCTATGTCATTGGCTGGGGAGTATGGGTATTACCGCCAGATATGCTCAGCATGTGGATGCTCATTATGTTTACAATATTTGCCGGTATAAACAACGGTTCAGGACAGCAGGCTTTTTATCAATTGTGGTGTTCCGAACTTTTTCCTACCAAATATCGTGCCACAGCCCAAGGTTTAACTTTCTTCATCACCCGTATTGCAGCTGCCGTCTGGGGTTTTTGTGTACCTGTAATAATGAATTCTCTCGGCTTTAGATATGCAGCTATGCTTATGGTCGCTTTTGCTTTTATCAGCTGGCTGGTAGGTACTATATGGGCACCTGATACAAATGGTAAAACACTTAAACAGATTGAAATTGAACGCTATGGACATGAAGTACAATAACCTGTCATTAAAAAGGAAGTATATAAAAATGGAACGATTTGCTTGGAAAGCCACAATAAAAAACGGTAAACTGGCAGAATACAAAAAACGCCACGCCAATATCTGGCCAGAAATGAAACAAGTTTTAAAAGACGCAGGAATAAATAATTATACCATCTGGAATACCGGTAATGAAGTCTTTGGTTATTTTGAATGCGAAAAAGGTATCGCTTATGCTGAAAAATATCAAGCTGACAGTCCAATTGTAGATAAATGGAATGAATATATGAAAGATGTAATGCTTATGGAAATGGACCCACAAACTGGAGCCCAGCCTAAGATGCAGCAAATATTTTTCCTTGCCTGAAATCTAACTAAACACATATTTGTCAATTTTAAATACCTACAAAAACAACCTATCATTGCATCACCTTGATAGGCTGTTTTTTATTTCATGCGATTTTCCCCTTATATTATAAAAGTCTGCCCAAATAACAGCTTTTATATTAAGTAAACCAGTTAATGTAAAACGGTTGACTATAATGTTTTTCACTCGTATAATAAATTTTTAAGGGAGGAATACGTATGTTAATGGACTTAGCCAAACAACTTACTATATTGCAAGGAGAACAATATAGTAATTCTTCTATAGCAAAACTGCATTGGCAATATGGAAAAAATAAATATAATGAAACTGGTCTTTCAATACTAAAAAAACGACATCATTTTATAAAAACCGCATGCACCATGAAAAAAGGAAACATGCAGGCACGTTTGGAAACATCACTTATTTTGCATTGCATACCTCAAAGAACTGTCTTAAATAATACCGATATCCCCGCTTCAGCCATATTCTGGCGAATTTTTTCACCAACAGAAATAACTGATTTTGTACAAACTATGGGTGACAAAAATCCTATACATAAAGGTCCTGATGCTATTATACCAGGTATTTTATTATTATCAGAAGTATTAAATACAGTAATAGATTCTGAAGATCTTACCATGCGTTTTTATAATGCAGCTTTAGCCGGGCAGTCGCTTTATTGGAACCAATTAAACAAAAAACATGTAGAAGTATACTCAAAAAAAAGGAAAGTTTTTGATTTAATAATGGGCAAACCAGCAAAAAACAGGAGAGACATTGATGGATAAAATGACATTATTTTCTATAAGAAATTTAACAAAAATGGCTGTATGTATTGCACTATGCTGCGTATCCGCATATATATCTTTTCCATTGCCTTTTACCCCTGGTATGGTCACAGCACTTACGTTGGTCATGAATTTAACAGCTTTTCTGCTGACACCAAAACAAACTTTTATCGTCATTTCAGGATATATTCTGCTTGGAATCGTAGGATTACCTGTCTTTGTAGGTGGTACAGCCGGTCTGGGAAAAATTTTAGGTCCAACAGGAGGATTTATTTTAGCATTCGCTGTCGCATATCCAATAGTCAGCTCATTAAAAGGCAATCTAATTTCACTGCGTCGTTACTTCCTTGCAGCAGTATGCATTGGTATCCCTATTACTTATATTGGCGGAGTTGTAGGAATGATGCTGTCTTTACATATAAATATCTGGCAGGCACTTGTCATGGCGGTATTTCCATTTATTCCTGGTGATATCATAAAATCTTTTGCCGCTGCCTGGATTGGTATAAAACTCAACAGAATATTTACCAAGGACATTTAAAATGAAAAATGTATATATATTAGGTGGTCTTCGTACACCTATAGTAGTTAAAAATGGAAAATTCCGCAACATACGACCAGAACATTTTGGTGCAAAAGTATTACAAAAACTAATTGAAAAATACCAACTTAAAAATATTGATGGTATATTTGCCGGAAATGCAGTCGGTACCGGTGGCAATATAGCACGTCTCATGTCATTGGAGGCTGGCATTTCTGATAATGTGCCTGCCTGTACAATTGATATGCAATGTGCTTCTTCTGCCGCTGCAATAGATATTGCTCGAATGAAAATCACCTGTGGAAATGGAGATTTATTTCTGGCCGGAGGTATGGAAAGTTCATCCCTACAACCACTGCGTATTTATGATACAAAAGACGACCGTTATATGCAGATACCAGGCGGTTGCTATAAAACTGCTCAATTTTCACCAGGTGAACTTTCACCCATGGTTATGCTGGAAGGGGCAGAAAGAGTTGTACAAATTGAACAGATAAAAAAAACTGAGCTTGACTATTGGGTACTTAAAAGCCATCAACGTGCCTGTCTGGCGCGCGACAAAAAATTACTGGAATCCTATATCGTGCCCATTAATGGTTGGTCAATAGACAATGGTCTGCACGACAAAATAAACCAACGGTTATTGAATCGGCTGCCGCCTATTTTAGGACCTGGCACATCAATAACAGCAGCAAATACCTGCCACACCAATGATGGAGCGGCTTTTATTATTCTATGTTCTGAAAATTATTGCAAAAAAAATAATATCAAACCAAATTTTCGTCTTTTAGATGCCCTAGAGAAAGCCGGACCTCCAAAAGAAAGTCCTCGCGGAGCTATGCGAGCCGCTGACGCACTTCTAACTTATAACAGTTTATCTTATTATGACATGGATTCCATCGAATTCAACGAAGCCTTTGCCGTCATTGATGTATTATTTGCCCGACGTTTTCCAAAGCTTACCGGACATTATAATCAATTGGGCGGAGCTTTAGCTTATGGACACCCATATGGAGCATCCGGTGCAATATTGGCATTACATTTAATGCGCAGCCTATGTATATCACAAGGGAAGTACGGACTTGCCGCTATAGCAGGTGCAGGCGGTACGGGGGCAGCTTTTTTAATAGAACAATGTAGGAGATAAAATGGATTATTATCAGCTTCTAGTACAAAAAAACATAAATCATCCAACGGATATTTTTATCCAGATCGACAACGAAAGTTACACTTATAGACAAATAAAACAACAATCAGATACTTTATTTCAACAAATAAAATTCACAGGACTAAAATCTGGCAGTCGTCTGCTCATTTCTTCGCAAAATTTCTATCAGCAGGTGATTTCTTTCTTTGCAGTGCAAGCAGCAGGATACATACCTATATTACTACATAAAGGCTTA
Organism: Pectinatus frisingensis; assembly: GCF_014076555.1. Taxonomy (NCBI): domain Bacteria; kingdom Bacillati; phylum Bacillota; class Negativicutes; order Selenomonadales; family Selenomonadaceae; genus Pectinatus; species Pectinatus frisingensis. The sequence continues at coordinate 12,511 of NZ_CP045424.1, read as the reverse complement.
TCATCATCAGAAATACAAGGAATTATAAATAAAAATCATCTACAGGGAATTTTACAATTTGGCTCAAAAGGATTAGAAAAAAATTTTCTCATATTTGATAATATCATTCCAAAAATTGATTGTTGCCTCGGTGTATTAAGCTCTGGTTCCAGCGGATTGCCTAAGGTAATGTATAGGACATATGCAAGCTGGGCTGATTTTTTCCCAATTCAAAATATCATTTTTAAAATAAAAAAAAACAGTCGTGTTTTTCTGCAAGGCAGCCTTAGTTTTACAGGAAACCTGAATACTTTCTTATCAGTTTTATATGAAGGCGGGCAAATAATTACCAGCAATTTTATTCATTGCCGCAGTTGGCTTCAACTTATTTCAGACAGTAAAGTGAGTGTATTATATCTTGTTCCCAGCAAATTACGTTTATTGTTACAGGTTTGTAAAAAGGAAATTGTAACCGTAAATCTAATATTTACCGGTTCTCAATTATTAGATAAAAAAGATTTATACAATTTGCATCAGTATTTTACTAATGCCCAAATTATTCTTTATTATGGAGCAAGTGAGCTCAATTATATCACCTATGCAGAATGTCGTAGTTTAGATAGAGATTCCCGCAATCTTGGCCGACCATTTCCAGGTGTGGAAATTTACACTAAAAACAATATTATCTATGTCAATACGAAATATCACGTAACTGGTTTAAAAATGCCATACACTGTAAATGATCTTGGTTATATTAATAAAAACGGAGAACTGATATTTCAAGGACGCCGGCAAAATTGGATTAATAAGGGTGGTTTCAAAATCAGCTGTATCAAGATTCAATTAAATCTGCGTAAAATTTTCGGAGTCAAAGATGCAGTTGTTCTGCCATATAAAGACTCATTACGCGGTGCTGAATTGGCAGCATTTATTATCCCCCGGAAAAACATAAATAAAAACCATATACGTCAATATATACAGAAAAATTTTAATCCTGTAGAAGTTCCGGGAAAAATATATTTTTTAGAAAAAATCCCTCTAAATGATCGTGGAAAACTTGATAAATCAATTTTACAATCGATGATTTTATGAAAATTCAAGAAAGAAAAAAACTGTCGCCTAAACAACATTAGCCTCATAAAGCTGCACTCTGCCACTGCCGCACGATTTTCTGCCATCCCAAGGCCGGATAAAGAAAATAGCATATTATACAGCCTCTTTTTTTTATTCTAACTACTATTATGCTATAATTATAATAAATTTATATTATAATTATATTTTTCATGATAGGAGGCCATTTATTAATGCTATATGAATTACAAAATAAATATATAAAAATTAAAGTAAATACTTTAGGTGCCGAACTAAAATCTCTTTATTCACTGCACAACAACAAAGAATATTTATGGTCTGGTAATCCTGATTACTGGAAAAGAAGCGCTCCCATACTCTTCCCTTTTGTTGGCCGTTTAAATAAACAGCAATATCGTTATAATGGTAAAACTTATAAAATGAGCCAACACGGTTTTGCCAGGGACAAAGAATTTCAGTTAATCGAAAAAAAGGACAATAAACTTTCTTTTTTGCTTACCGAAGACAAACAATCTTATGCAATATATCCATTTAAATTTAATTTAACCCAGGAATATGAACTACAAGAAAATAAATTAATTGTTTCCTGGAAAGTTACCAATACTGATAAAAAATTATTATATTTTTCAATTGGCGCCCATCCTGCATTTATCTGTCCTTTTTCAGATAATGAAAAAACTTGCCGTTTAAAATTCAATACTGACAAATCTTTATCATATCGTTTAGTCAATAAGGATTCTTTATTAGCTGATGAATTTCATCCATTAATTTTACAAGACAGTATCTGGCAATTTACTAAAGATGTATTTAATAAAGATGCTTACATTTTAGAAAATTATCAAATAAATTCCATAGCACTTCTCAATAAAGATAATGATCCATATTTGACAATTCATTTTCAATCTCCTGTAGTAGGTATATGGTCACCTGCTCATAAAAATGCCCCATTTATTTGTCTGGAACCATGGTATGGACGCTGTGATGCGGAAAATTTTGCCGGGGAACTAAAAGATCGTGATTTTAGTAATGCTTTACCCGGTGGCAGTACTTTTTCGACACAATATGAAATAGAAATAAATCTTTAAAAATAAAGAACAAAGCTGCAGAAAAACTCTTCACAGCTTTGTTCTTTATTTTTCAAATACCATTATTATACAAAAACTATACCTCTTGTTTATCCGGTGGAACATTATGCAGCAGCAAATCCGGATTATTATCAATAATCCAGCCCAATGCCCATTCATTACTGACCAATAAAACCGGCTGTTTCTTCATATCATAAACAAACATGCCCCTATCGGCCCCACGCAGCGACTCTGGAGTAACTTCCATACCATTTTTTAATTCTAACCATCTGGCAACTTCAAACGGCTGCATCGTAATATTTATATCAACATTATATTCATTTTTCAAACGATATTCCAAAACATCAAACTGCAACTGACCGACAGTTCCAACTATATAACTTTCCATACCAGCACCAGGCTGCTCAAATAATTGTACAGCCCCTTCTTGCGTAAGCTGCGCAATTCCTTTGATAAACTGTTTTCTTTTCATCGTATCTTTAGCTTCGACGCGGGCAAATCTTTCTGGCGGAAATACCGGAAAATCAGCAAACCTAAACTTCTTTTTTACATCACAAATAGTATCACCTATTCTAAAAATTCCAGGATCAAATAGTCCGACTATATCCCCAGGATAAGCGTTATCAATTATTTGCCTGTCTTGAGCCAAAAACTGCTGTGGCTGAGAAAGTTTAATAACCTTATCATTTCTTACCTGCAAAACCTGCATATTGCGTTCAAATTTTCCTGAACAAATACGAATAAAGGCTAATCTGTCATGATGTGCCGGATTCATATTAGCCTGAATTTTAAATACAAATGCTGAAAATTTATCATCATCAGGCATTATAAGGCCATTAGTTGATTCATGAGGCTGAGGTGACGGTGCTAACCGCAAATATTCTTCCAAAAAATTTTTTACCCCAAAATTAGTCATGGCACTGCCAAAAAACATTGGTGTGAGTTCACCCTTAGCCACCTTTTCGTCATTCCATTTCTCACCGGCAGCATTTAACAAATCTATATCATCAATAAGTGATTCATATATATCTGTATCAACATTTTCGATTAATTTTTCATCATCAAGCGAATATACAACCGAATCACGTTCTTTTTGTCCATGACTATCATCTGATGCAAATAATTCCACATTATTTTTTATACGATTATATACACCGCAATACCTGCCGTCAATCCCAATTGGCCAATTCATAGGGTAAGCTCTTATCCCCAGTACATTTTCGATCTCATCCATCAAATCAAGCGGTGCCTTACCAAATCTATCCAACTTATTAACAAAAGTAAATATTGGTATATTGCGCTGCTTACATACTTTAAATAATTTCTTAGTTTGAGTTTCAATCCCTTTAGCTGCATCCATCACCATTACAGCACTATCTACCGCCATCAAAGTACGATAGGTATCCTCACTGAAATCCTGATGACCAGGCGTATCTAATATATTTATGCGACATCCGCCATAATCAAACTGTAACACACTGGATGTTACTGAAATACCACGCTGCTTTTCTATTTCCATCCAGTCTGACACCGCGTGACGCTGTGCTTTCCTTGACTTTATTGAACCTGCCAGATGAATAGCACCCCCATACAGCAATAATTTTTCTGTAAGTGTTGTCTTACCAGCATCCGGATGCGATATTATTGCAAATGTACGGCGCTTCTTTATCTCATCTTGCAACTCTTTCATTACTATCTCCCTTTGTACTCATATAACATTTTTATATTCCCTATTAAAATTTTACTTTACTATTTTATCATAAATAAATAACAAAAGCACTGCATTACACCTAATCATATAAAAAGACACAATAAAATTAAACTAAATCTATAAAGTTGGTATTAAATACAGTTTTATAGATTTATAGTAAAATTATTGTGCCTTAATTATTATCTATACTAACTTATAATAAACTGTCAGCAATTGTGACATTCATCATAAATGCCGGCTTTTTTTAAAGTCTTAACCATAGTTTCGCCCATATGAGCCACTGTATCAGCAACTTCTATACCAGCGGCATTCAGCGCTTTTATTTTATCGGCAGCAGATCCCTTGCCGCCAGAAATAATAGCACCGGCATGTCCCATGCGTTTTCCCGGAGGAGCCTGACGGCCACTGATAAAAGCAGCCACAGGTTTTTTCATATTAGCATGTATCCAGGCAGCTGCATCTTCTTCAGCATTACCGCCAATTTCCCCGATCATTAATACAGCTTCAGTTTCATTATCTTTATTAAAAGCCTCCAATGCATCGATAAAGTCCGTTCCCTTTACCGGGTCACCGCCTATACCGATTATTGTAGTCTGTCCTATTCCAGCATTAGTCATCTGATACATTGCTTCATAAGTCAAAGTACCAGAGCGCGAAATAATTCCTACATGTCCTTTTTTATGGATAGATCCAGGTATTATGCCGATATTACATTCATCAGTGGTCATTATACCAGGACAGTTAGGTCCTATCATGCGAGTTTTCTTACCTTTTAAATAATGACGTACTTTAATCATATCCTGAACAGGAATATGTTCTGTTATACATACAACTGTATCCAATTCAGCATTTATAGCTTCAAGTATACTATCAGCCGCAAATTTAGCCGGCACAAAAATTACCGAAGCATTAGCGCCAGTTTTTTTCTTAGCTTCAGCTACCGTATTAAAAACCGGAACACCTTCTACTACCTGACCGCCTTTACCTGGTGTTACGCCAGCAACTATCTTAGTTCCATATTTAAGCATATTATCAGTATGAAATAAGGCCTGCTTACCTGTTATTCCCTGTACTATAACTTTAGTATTTTTATCAATAAAAATTCCCATTAAAAATTCCACCTCCGTCAATTATGCATCTTTTACTAATTCTACTACTTTTTTTGCGCCTTCAGTCATTGATTCTACCATTATAACATTAGGAATATTAGCTTTTCTGAGAATTTCCCGTCCTTCTTTTACATTCGTTCCATCAAGACGAACAACTATAGGAATCTTTAAATCAAGCATTTTATTTGCTTCTATTATCCCTTCAGCAATTATGTCACATTTATTAATACCACCAAATATATTAACAAAAATTCCCTTTGCCTGACCGTCTTCGGTCATTATCTTAAAAGCTTTAGCATCATCTTCAGCTGAACCCTGCCCGCCGACATCCAAAAAGTTAGCTGGTTCTCCACCATAATGTTTAATTATATCTACGGTTGCCATAGCCAATCCGGCACCGTTTACCATACAAGCCACATTGCCACCTAAATTTACATAATTAAGGCCTAAAGCAGCAGCTTCTCTTTCTTTGGAGTCTTCTTCGCTTTCATCTCTTAATTCTGTTATATCCTTATGCCGATACAAAGCGCTATCATCAAAATTAAGCTTAATATCAAGTGCCATAACATTACCGTCCTCAGTTAAAACAAACGGATTTGTTTCTGCCAAGGAACAATCTTTATCAACGAAAACTCTATATAATCCCATCATTAAAGCAGCCGCTTTATTAACAAGAGCAGGTTCTATATTAAGTCTGAACGCCATACGGCGCGCCTGAAAAGGTGCTAAACCAATAAATGGATCAATATATTCTTTTAATATCTTTTCTGGAGTAGATGAAGCTACTTCTTCTATTTCCATTCCGCCTGCTTCAGAACCTATCATAACAGTCTGAGCTGTGGTGCGATCAACTGTAAAACTCAAATATAATTCTTTTTTTATTTTACAGCCGGTTTCGACCAATAGACGATTTACTTTTTTTCCTTCAGGTCCTGTCTGCTTTGTTACAAGAACTTTTCCCAATAATTCCTTGGCATAATTTTTTACTTCATCAATTGATTTGGCAATTTTTACACCACCAGCCTTACCGCGTCCTCCAGCATGAATTTGTGCCTTAACAACAATTACCTTTGAATCAAGTTCTTTGGCTACATTTGCTGCCTCTTCAACCGAAAAAGCCGGCTTTCCTACAGGAACAGAAACACCGTAGGAGCGAAGAATTTCTTTCCCCTGATATTCATGAATATTCATTTAAACACCCCAATCTATAAAATTTAATTAATCAAATAACAAAAAAAATTATCTGACTATTATCAAAATAGTAAATACTCAAAGAGTCTATAATAAAACACTATATTTTAAAAACTTTTAATTAAAAGGATCTTTCCAATTCAATTAATCGGCAGCATTCTTACCAAATATATATTGTTATAATTTATTTCTTATCATTATAACACAATTAAATAGATGTATAAAATAAATGTAACTCTATATTACTATTATTCATATTTATATTTCAAGTGCTCTATCATCAGTTTTTTTGCTGTATTTCCATAATAATATGCCGCTCTTTCAAAATCTCTTTTCTCTTCATAGTTTCTTCCAGCCAAAAGCATCATTTCTAAAGTTTCCGGTTCAATAAATTTAATATCAGACCAAAGTGATTTTGCTACATAATATTTGTATAATCTTTCCATTTCAGGTGTATTTCCCTTTATCCAAGGTTTACTGTCATTTACAAAATGCAACAAAATATCACCTTTTTCCCGTAAATCCAGAGTTGGATCATTTGCTGCAATCATACGATTAAATTTATATGAAATAGTATAAATTTTATTTTGTAAAACAACATTTATAGCATCTTGGTCAGGCAAAAGAAAAAATTCATAAAACTTTTTATAACAATCACTGATTATTTCTGTTATATTATATTTTTTCCAAGCCAGTAAATTTATCATCATCATTCCAGAATTAAAATATTTATCAGTCTGCAATCCTAATCTTTTTATTTGTTCCTGTCCATTTTTTTCTTTATATGGGCATGCTGCTATTATATACTCATATGGTATATCAAGTTTCCACAAAAAATTAATATTATCAATACAAAGCATATCAGCATCGAGATAAATTACTCTTTTTATAGTATCAGGTAATATTTTCGGGATGAATATCCGCAATAATATTGATTTATTAAATCTTTTATCTGTATATGCGGACAAATTTGGCAAGTCTTTTATCTGCTGTGATAAATCATATATTTTTATTTGTGCTTTTTTATAAATATTATTAAATTTATTTTTCCTGTTAATATTTTCATCAGACAGCATACCATTGACTGCAACATGAAAAATTATTTCATTATCAAATGAATTCAATAAAATAGAAGTCATTAAAATACCAGCATAAGCAAAATATTTATCATCGACCCCCAGTGCTATATGTATTATTTCATTATTAACCATCTAAGAAAAATCTCCGTTTTCCTTTGAAAATTCATTAATAAAAGAACGATTATAAAGCGTTATTGAGGAAATTGATGACAAATATATATTTTTTTCTGTCACAATACATGATTTAGGAGAACTTTGTGATACGTCCACCACTTTATGTTTATCTCTCATCGCAGCGATGAATTCATTATTTTCATTATTCTTTATATCATATATGACAATTATATTTTTTAAAGGTATGGATATATTACAACCAATATGCAAAAACATCACTTAATTCTCCCTTTTTTTGTTATTTTTCTCATTTCATCATATTTTAAATCATATTTCAATTTATTTATATTTTCCTTCACCAATTTATTATTAATTTGTTCCGGTGGTAAAGCCCGATAAAGCATTACCAATGTTTTTACCTGTATATCATCATATGATGATATATTTAAATCCGCTGCCAATTTTTGTACTAAGCTCGTTCTGGCATCATTTACCATTTCTCTGGAGCAATTTACATATCTATTTATTTCCGCATATCGAGCCCACGGTTTTGTCATCAATATTTTACGTATCTGCACAGCCTCTTGCGATTTTCTTATTCTCTTACAATTATCACAATATTCTTCCTGTGCAGGACATAAAGACCGGCATTTCTTGCATTCATGCCAGTCATGCATAAGTTTTATTTTATCAATTTTTTTATGAGTAGACATAATTTTTTTTATTCTTTTTGCCAGCTCTTCATCCCTGATATTTCGACAACATTTATCTATACTATCTTGTTCGGCTAGTGTTAAATTAATTTCCGAAAGCAATTTTTTCATATCATTTTTTTGCAGTATTTTAACTGGTATTTCTTTATTACTTCCTGCTTTACCATAAGTAAATTTTATATCTTTTATTATTTTATATTTTAATATAGTATTTATTTTATTCAAAATATCATATTTCATATATAAAAGATTATTAGCCCATACACTGCTGGATGTCCCAATATACAATACACCAAAGGCAAAATTTTTTGGTATTGCATGTGCTGCTATTTCTTTGCCAACAATATTTTCCCAATAAAATTTAATAAGATAAAATTTATACTCCGGTGCTTTGGAAAGATGTTTTATAGCCCTGGGAATTATTTGACCTACGGATTTAAAATCAAATGATTTACTATTTCTTCTTATCATTTATAACACCTCTACTTGTCCCGCCGATACATTATAAAGTTTTACAGCCGCTGTTTTACTAAACATCACTGCATCAGTGCCTGTAATAAATGTCTGAATGTTTTTATTTTGGAAAAATTTGACCATTTTTTCACGACGTTTTTCATCAAGTTCACTCATTACATCATCTAACAGTAATATCGGATACTGTCCTGATATATTTTTCATATATTCTAATTCAGCTAACTTTAATGCAAGAACAGCTGTCCTTTGCTGACCTTGCGAACCGAAATTTTTTAAATCGATGCTGTTTATTTCTAATTCTAAATCATCATGATGTGGTCCAATACTTGTAGTTCCTCTTTTTATATCAATACCTTTGTTTTTTATTAAATTATTTTTAAAAATAGTTTTTAAATCGTCTGATACATTATATTTATTTATATTATTTATCTTATAATTAATCTTAAGTTCCTCTTTATTATCAGATATAACCTGCTGCATTTCAGCAGCATATACAGCTATTTTTTTTATGGCAGTAAATCGACTTTTCCATATAAAAACGGCGCTGTCTATTAACTGATTGTCCCACATATCGAGCTGATTCAACAGCCGTCGATCTTCCCTTATCTTTTTTAATAAATTATTTCGTTGGGTGACTACTCTATTATATTTTACCAAGTTAGTATAATAAAATATATTTGTCTGTGATAATTCTATATCCAAAAATCTACGGCGTAAAGCTGGTGATCCTTTTATTAACATCAAATCTTCCGGTGAAAATAAAACTATCATTATCGTCCCAGGTAAATCTTTTTGACGAATAACTCCGCCATTTAATATGATTTGTTTCCTTTTTCCCCTTGTCAATAAAAATTTTATATTGTTCTTTATGTCTATCCTGGAAAAACATATATTTATTGCGGCCTTTTCTTCCTGCCAATGTATTAAATCGTTATCATTTTTTAATCTATACGATGTTCCCAGGGCAGCATAATAAATTGATTCGATTATGTTTGTCTTTCCCTGAGCATTATCACCAGTAAATATATTTAATGATGGTGATAAATCTAATTTAAGATCTTTATAATTACGAAAATTTTTCAATAATAAAGTATTTATAAGCATTGTTATTTCCTAATAAAATTATAAAAAATTGCTTTTTGTGTAAAGATGTTTAATAACAAAAATTACACAAAAAGCAATTTTTTTATTTATTCTGTCGTACAGGTGTAACTACATAAATGAACATATCATCATTTATTGATTTTATTGATGCCGGAGTAGTTGGTTGATTAAAAGAAAAATTCAATTCATCTGTATCTATATATTTTAACACATCAAGTATATATTTAGCATTAAAAGATATATTTATTGGCTGTCCATTTAATTTGATTGATATATTTTCTTCAGCTTTGCCGATTTCTGGGTTATTTGATGATAATAGAAGATTTTCTGCTGTAAAATCAAGGTTTATTATATTATATTGATTGGATCGGGATATTAATGATACTCGATCAATAGCTTCTTGCAAATCATGTGTTCGAATTGTAGCTACAGTATCAAAACTTGGAGGGATTACATTGGTATAATCAGGAAATTGTCCTTCTATTAAGCGGGAGACAATATAAATATTTTCGTAAGTAAAACTGATTTGATTATGTGAATAAGTAATATCAATATTTATTGGAATGTCAGCATTTAATAATGATGATAAATCATTTAATATTTTTGCTGGAATGATTAATTTTGAAGAAACTGTAATATCATTATTGTCCATTATTTCTTTTTTGACCGCTAAACGATGGGTATTAGTTGCTGCCATTGTTAATTCAATATTGTTTAATTCCAATAGACAACCGGTAAATATTGGGCGTACCATTTCTGAAGAACAGGCAAAAGATGTTTTTCTTATCAAATCTGTAAGAATATTACTTCTGATGGTTATATTGTTGTCACTTTCAAGTTTTTGTATCTTGGGAAAATCAGTGGCAGACATACTTAATAAGTTAAATTTAGCAGTGTTAGACTTTATTGTTATAGTATTTTGTTCATTGTTTGATGATAATTCAATTGTATCTCCTGGAAGTGTTTTTATTACATCAGAAAAGTATCGGCCAGGAACGACAATGGCTCCTTCTTCTTGTACATTTGCTGTTATTTTACAAATGATGCCTATATCATAATCAGTTGTTTCTATGCTTAGGGTATTGTTTTCTGCGTGAATATATATGCCTGATAATATTGGCATTTGTGGTTTGTTTGATATGGCTTTTGTGTTGATTTGTATAGCTTTGGTGATTTCATTTTTAGGGCAGGTAAATTTCATTTTGTTCTCCTTATTTATTATTATTATATACATATATAAGGTTAGTAGTAATAGTCATAGGGGCTGTGATAATGTTGATAAGTATAGTTTGTTGTTGAGTAGTAAGATTTTTTGTTGTTCATAATGTGTGGATAAGTTGATATAGGTAATCCACATATTAACAAATTATGGGGATTATTATTTTTATCCACATTTATTTTACATCTTATACATGAATTATTCACATTTTGTGGATAATTAAGCTTATATATTTTGTATACGGCTTATTAATTCTTTGATGGTATTATCTAATTTGTGATTAGTTTTTCTTTCCTGGCTTATTTTATCATTGGCATGTATAACTGTGGTATGATCTCTGCCACCGAATATTTCACCAATGCGCGGCAGGGATGCATCGGTTAATTCACGGCATAAATACATAGCTATTTGACGTGGAAAAGCCAGATTTCTGGTTCTTTTTTTAGCTACTAATTCAGATATGTCGATTTTGAAATATGATGACACGATTTCTTGTACTAATTCTAAAGTTACAGTACGGTTTTCATTATTGGTGAAAACATTTTTTAGGGCTTCTGCTGCGAGTTCTTTGGTTATTACTTGTTTATTTAGTGAAGCAAAAGCCATTACACGAGTAAGTGCGCCTTCAAGTTCTCTAATATTATTGTCAATGCGGCTGGCTATGTATACCATTACGTCGTTTGGTACGGTTAAGTTTTCCAATAAGGCTTTTTTCTTTAATATTGCGATTCGAGTTTCAAGATCCGGTGCTTGAATATCGGTGATAAGTCCCCATTCAAAACGTGAGCGCAGACGATCTTCAAGTGTTTGGATTTCACGTGGATGACGATCGCTTGATATTATTATTTGCTTATTAGCATCATGCAGTGTATTGAAAGTATGAAAAAACTCTTCTTGTGTATGTTCTTTTTTTGATAAAAATTGTATATCATCAACGAGCAGAACATCGATATTTCTATATTTTTGTCGGAAAGCTTCTGGTTTTCCGTCGCGAATGGAATTTATCAGTTCGTTGGTAAATTTTTCGCTGGAAATATATAAAACGCGCATATCAGGATTATTTTTTAATATTTTGTGTCCGATAGCATGCATTAAGTGAGTTTTTCCCAGACCAACACCGCCGTACATAAAAAATGGGTTATAGACTTTAGCTGGTGATTCCGCGACTGCCAAGGCGGCTGCGTGTGCAAATCTATTTGAGTTGCCGGTGACAAATGTTTCAAAGGTATATTTGGGATTTAAAGAGGATGAATCACCAGGAGTTATTGGCAGAGGAGATATATTTGGTCGTGAATTTATTGTGGAAGTTTCTTCCTTATGGGCAGGAGAATTTGTGGGATATATAAGCGGTATTTGAGGTTCAGCTTCTTCAGGGGTTTCATCTTGAAAATGAAAACTGGTTATTATTATGTCTAATTTAGCTTTTGTTACTTCATAACTGGCATCTATTATGAGCTGCATATAATGTTTTTCTATCCAGTCTTTGGAAAAATCTGTTGGAGTTCCTAATTCTAATGAAGTAGTAGTGAGGTTTATTGGTTTTATAGGTCTTAGCCATGTATCGCATACCATTTGAGAGAGTGAGTTTTCTAATTTTTTTAGAATTTCTTCCCAAGTAGCATGTAATTGTGCGGTCTCCAT